>NZ_JAUSXI010000001.1:2555167-5110334 GCF_030815865.1 Arthrobacter globiformis | reverse complement strand
CGGTGAAGTCGCGGTGTAAACCAGCGGTGGAGCCTACACGAGTGAGAATGCAGGCATGAGTAGCGAAAGACGGGTGAGAAACCCGTCCGCCGGATGATCAAGGGTTCCAGGGTCAAGCTAATCTGCCCTGGGTAAGTCGGGACCTAAGGCGAGGCCGACAGGCGTAGTCGATGGACAACGGGTTGATATTCCCGTACCGGCGAAAAACCGCCCATGTTGAACAGGGGATACTAACCGCCCGAGACCTGCCCGACCGTCCTTTGGATGGAAGGGTTTTGGTGGAGCGCGGGACCTGATCCTGGGAGGCAAGCGTATTAACAGGTGTGACGCAGGAAGGTAGCCGAGCCGGGCGATGGTTGTCCCGGTCCAAGGATGTAGGGCGAACGGTAGGCAAATCCGCTGTTCATGTGCCTGAGATCTGACGGGACTCCCGTAAAGGGGGGATTCGGTGATCCTATGCTGCCTAGAAAAGCATCGGCGCGAGGTTTTAGCCGCCCGTACCCCAAACCGACACAGGTGATCAGGTAGAGAATACTAAGGCGATCGAGAGAATTATGGTTAAGGAACTCGGCAAAATGCCCCCGTAACTTCGGGAGAAGGGGGGCCCCAACCTTGAACACCACTTGCTGGTGGGAGGGGATCGGGGCCGCAGAGACCAGGGGGAAGCGACTGTTTACTAAAAACACAGGTCCGTGCGAAGTCGCAAGACGATGTATACGGACTGACTCCTGCCCGGTGCTGGAAGGTTAAGAGGACCGGTTAGCCGCAAGGCGAAGCTGAGAATTTAAGCCCCAGTAAACGGCGGTGGTAACTATAACCATCCTAAGGTAGCGAAATTCCTTGTCGGGTAAGTTCCGACCTGCACGAATGGAGTAACGACTTCCCCGCTGTCTCAACCATAAACTCGGCGAAATTGCAGTACGAGTAAAGATGCTCGTTACGCGCAGCAGGACGGAAAGACCCCGAGACCTTTACTATAGTTTGGTATTGGTGTTCGGAGTGGCTTGTGTAGGATAGGTGGGAGACGTTGAAGCCCGGACGCCAGTTCGGGTGGAGTCATCGTTGAAATACCACTCTGGTCACTTTGGACATCTAACTTCGGCCCGTAATCCGGGTCAGGGACAGTGCCTGATGGGTAGTTTAACTGGGGCGGTTGCCTCCTAAAAAGTAACGGAGGCGCCCAAAGGTTCCCTCAGCCTGGTTGGCAATCAGGTGTCGAGTGTAAGTGCACAAGGGAGCTTGACTGTGAGAGAGACATCTCGAGCAGGGACGAAAGTCGGGACTAGTGATCCGGCGGTACATTGTGGAATGGCCGTCGCTCAACGGATAAAAGGTACCTCGGGGATAACAGGCTGATCTTGCCCAAGAGTCCATATCGACGGCATGGTTTGGCACCTCGATGTCGGCTCGTCGCATCCTGGGGCTGGAGTAGGTCCCAAGGGTTGGGCTGTTCGCCCATTAAAGCGGTACGCGAGCTGGGTTTAGAACGTCGTGAGACAGTTCGGTCCCTATCCGCTGCGCGCGCAGGAAATTTGAGAAGGGCTGTCCTTAGTACGAGAGGACCGGGACGGACGAACCTCTGGTGTGTCAGTTGTACTGCCAAGTGCACCGCTGATTAGCTACGTTCGGATGGGATAACCGCTGAAAGCATCTAAGCGGGAAGCTCGCTTCGAGATGAGATTTCCATACACCTTGTGTGTGAGAGGCCCCCAGCCAGACCACTGGGTTGATAGGCCGGATGTGGAAGCGAGGACTAACGACTCGTGAAGCTGACCGGTACTAATAGGCCGATAACTTACACCACACACTCTTCTTCGTGAACGGATTCAAAAGACGTTCACACCATGGGGAGAGTAAAAAGAAACAAGACTGCTTGCGTCCACTATGTGGTTCCCAACCAACAAACCCGCCACCGGGTTTCACGGTCCAGGAAACCAACAACTCAATAACAACATCACAGCTGCAACAACCTGCAGCAACGTGTGTAACCACAAGTTTTCCCGCCCCGGCACACACCGGGGAACGGGACACAGGGTTACGGCGGTCATAGCGTGGGGGAAACGCCCGGTCCCATTCCGAACCCGGAAGCTAAGACCCACAGCGCCGATGGTACTGCACCCGGGAGGGTGTGGGAGAGTAGGTCACCGCCGGACAACCATTAGAAAAACGGTCGAGAGCCCCAACCAGTCATGGTTGGGGCTCTCCCGCATTTAACCCGCCAGGCGATCCCGCCCCAGGCCCCGACATCTACGTCGGGGCCTGAGCGGTTTAAAAGCCGCCGCCCGCCGGAGGTGCCGGGCCCGTCCGGCGACTGCCTGCCGCGGCGCCAACAACCGGCTGCGGTGCCGGCAGCTGCGCCGGCGGCACCGCGGGCCCTGTCCTGGAGGTCCTTCGTCCCATCGCGTCCCGCGGCCTACCTGAGGCAGGGCCGGGGCGCCGCTGCCGGGGCTGTCCCGGCCGGTGACCCGAGGTTCTTCGGTGGGAACTTCACCGCAGCAAGTTCCCGGACGTTTTTGCGGGGCTGTGGTTGGTGGAGGCTGTGTTTCCGGAGGCCAGGTGCCGGCTGGCGGCGGGCCCGCAGCCTGGACGCGCGGGTGAGCTGGGGAGGGTTCCCGGTGCACGGGGCCAACAGCTGCCGGCCCAGGCCGACGTGCCCGACTGTGACGCGGTCCATAAAACTGATCCGGACCCTGGGTGGCTTCGTTGACCGCCTTGCAGTGCCCAAAAACCGCGCCATTTCGCGGGTTTTGGCGCGGGTTCGTGCCTCTTTTGGCTGGGTTGCTTTGGGGGTGGGGTGGGTGTATTGTTTTCTAAGTCGCCGCGAGGGAGACAGCGAAGAGCTGGTCACCGCGGGCGGCCAAATCCCCGAAATTTAGACCATGATTTGGTGACTCTTTAGGTCGCTGGAGTGTGGTGGGGCTGGTTTTCCTGCCGATGAGGATCCTGAAACACGGATTTGCATCGGGGAGTGAAACCGGGTAAGTTTGAAAAGTTGCTCCGGAGCGATCCTGAACGAGAGTTTGGGTGGTGCCGGGTGTGTCTGTTGTTTGAGAACTCAATAGTGTGCCAAGTTTGTTGATACCGATTTTTTATTAAATTGGTTGAATTTGCCGGGCCTGCCACCTCCGTGGTGTGGTCTGGTGTTTTTGGCTGGTTTCAAATTTTGTGCAGCCTGGTTCCGCGTTATTTCCGTGGTGCCTGGTT
Source organism: Arthrobacter globiformis (assembly GCF_030815865.1). NCBI lineage: Bacteria > Bacillati > Actinomycetota > Actinomycetes > Micrococcales > Micrococcaceae > Arthrobacter > Arthrobacter globiformis. The sequence goes on along the minus strand of NZ_JAUSXI010000001.1, from coordinate 5,107,130 downwards.
GTGTCTGTTTTACTTCAACGGAGAGTTTGATCCTGGCTCAGGATGAACGCTGGCGGCGTGCTTAACACATGCAAGTCGAACGATGATCCGGTGCTTGCACCGGGGATTAGTGGCGAACGGGTGAGTAACACGTGAGTAACCTGCCCTTGACTCTGGGATAAGCCTGGGAAACTGGGTCTAATACCGGATATGACTCCTCATCGCATGGTGGGGGGTGGAAAGCTTTTGCGGTTTTGGATGGACTCGCGGCCTATCAGCTTGTTGGTGAGGTAATGGCTCACCAAGGCGACGACGGGTAGCCGGCCTGAGAGGGTGACCGGCCACACTGGGACTGAGACACGGCCCAGACTCCTACGGGAGGCAGCAGTGGGGAATATTGCACAATGGGCGAAAGCCTGATGCAGCGACGCCGCGTGAGGGATGACGGCCTTCGGGTTGTAAACCTCTTTCAGTAGGGAAGAAGCGAAAGTGACGGTACCTGCAGAAGAAGCGCCGGCTAACTACGTGCCAGCAGCCGCGGTAATACGTAGGGCGCAAGCGTTATCCGGAATTATTGGGCGTAAAGAGCTCGTAGGCGGTTTGTCGCGTCTGCCGTGAAAGTCCGGGGCTCAACTCCGGATCTGCGGTGGGTACGGGCAGACTAGAGTGATGTAGGGGAGACTGGAATTCCTGGTGTAGCGGTGAAATGCGCAGATATCAGGAGGAACACCGATGGCGAAGGCAGGTCTCTGGGCATTAACTGACGCTGAGGAGCGAAAGCATGGGGAGCGAACAGGATTAGATACCCTGGTAGTCCATGCCGTAAACGTTGGGCACTAGGTGTGGGGGACATTCCACGTTTTCCGCGCCGTAGCTAACGCATTAAGTGCCCCGCCTGGGGAGTACGGCCGCAAGGCTAAAACTCAAAGGAATTGACGGGGGCCCGCACAAGCGGCGGAGCATGCGGATTAATTCGATGCAACGCGAAGAACCTTACCAAGGCTTGACATGGACCGGATCGCCGCAGAAATGTGGTTTCTCCTTTGGGGCCGGTTCACAGGTGGTGCATGGTTGTCGTCAGCTCGTGTCGTGAGATGTTGGGTTAAGTCCCGCAACGAGCGCAACCCTCGTTCCATGTTGCCAGCACGTAGTGGTGGGGACTCATGGGAGACTGCCGGGGTCAACTCGGAGGAAGGTGGGGACGACGTCAAATCATCATGCCCCTTATGTCTTGGGCTTCACGCATGCTACAATGGCCGGTACAAAGGGTTGCGATACTGTGAGGTGGAGCTAATCCCAAAAAGCCGGTCTCAGTTCGGATTGGGGTCTGCAACTCGACCCCATGAAGTCGGAGTCGCTAGTAATCGCAGATCAGCAACGCTGCGGTGAATACGTTCCCGGGCCTTGTACACACCGCCCGTCAAGTCACGAAAGTTGGTAACACCCGAAGCCGGTGGCCTAACCCCTTGTGGGAGGGAGCCGTCGAAGGTGGGACTGGCGATTGGGACTAAGTCGTAACAAGGTAGCCGTACCGGAAGGTGCGGCTGGATCACCTCCTTTCTAAGGAGCACCTACAGGCCCATGCTTTTTCCGTGTATGCGGGGTGTGTGGTTTGTCAGGAGTAAAGGCCCGCTGCGCAGGCGATCGTTCTGCGGCGGGTGCTCATGGGTGGAATATCAACGAATAGCGGCCGCGTGGTTTTGTCCTGTGTCTAGTACGGACGGGTTCCCTTTCGGGGGTGGCTGTCCTGGAACGGTGCGGGGCGGGGTGATGCGGTTTAGTGTTTGGCACACTGTTGGGTCCTGAGGCAACAGGGCCGGGGGCGGGGTTTTTTCCCTTGTGTCCGGGTTTTGTTTGTTTCTGGTTTCCTGGCTGCACCGATCGCATGGTTTGCCCCCTTTTTTTGGGGGGTGTGTGTGGGGTGTGTGGTACGGGGTTGTTGTTTGAGAACTACATAGTGGACGCGAGCATCTTTTATAAGAAGCAATTTCCAAGAATATGAACCTGGATCTGTCCGGGCTGGTCTCGCCTTTCGGGGTGTGGCGGGCCTGGGTGGTTTTCATGGTTCTCTCGAAAATTACTCCTTGATCTTTTGTGGTCAAGTTTTTAAGAGCACACGGTGGATGCCTTGGCATTAGGAGCCGAAGAAGGACGTAGGAATCTGCGATAAGCCTGGGGGAGTCGATAACCGGACTGTGATCCCAGGGTGTCCGAATGGGGAAACCCCGCCAGACGCGCGAGTGATCTGGTGACCCGCATCTGAACACATAGGGTGCGTGGAGGGAACGCGGGGAAGTGAAACATCTCAGTACCCGCAGGAAGAGAAAACAACAGTGATTCCGTTAGTAGTGGCGAGCGAACGCGGATCAGGCTAAACCGACCCATGTGTGATAGCCGGCGGGCGTTGCATGGGCGGGGTTGTGGGACTTGTTGTCCTGGTTCTGCCGGACCGGGGAGGTGTGAGTGCTGGTATAGGTGAACGGTCTTGAAAGGCCGGCCGTAGAGGGTGTGAGCCCCGTAACCGTAATGCTGTGCACCGCCTTTGATGAGTATCCCAAGTAGCACGGGGCCCGAGAAATCCCGTGTGAATCTGTCAGGACCACCTGATAAGCCTAAATACTCCCTAATGACCGATAGCGGACCAGTACCGTGAGGGAAAGGTGAAAAGTACCCCGGGAGGGGAGTGAAACAGTACCTGAAACCGTGTGCTTACAATCCGTCGGAGCCAGTCTGATTCTGGTGACGGCGTGCCTTTTGAAGAATGAGCCTGCGAGTTAGTGTTACGTCGCGAGGTTAACCCGTGTGGGGAAGCCGTAGCGAAAGCGAGTCTGAACAGGGCGTTGCAGTGGCGTGATCTAGACCCGAAGCGAAGTGATCTACCCATGGCCAGGTTGAAGCGACGGTAAGACGTCGTGGAGGACCGAACCCACTTCAGTTGAAAATGGAGGGGATGAGCTGTGGGTAGGGGTGAAAGGCCAATCAAACTTCGTGATAGCTGGTTCTCCCCGAAATGCATTTAGGTGCAGCGTTGCGTGTTTCTTACCGGAGGTAGAGCTACTGGATGGCTAATGGGCCCTACAAGGTTACTGACGTCAGCCAAACTCCGAATGCCGGTAAGTGAGAGCGCAGCAGTGAGACTGTGGGGGATAAGCTTCATAGTCGAGAGGGAAACAGCCCAGACCACCAACTAAGGCCCCTAAGCGTGTGCTAAGTGGGAAAGGATGTGGAGTTGCGAAGACAACCAGGAGGTTGGCTTAGAAGCAGCCATCCTTAAAAGAGTGCGTAATAGCTCACTGGTCAAGTGATTCCGCGCCGACAATGTAGCGGGGCTCAAGTACACCGCCGAAGTTGTGGCATTCACATATTTTCCAAGCCTTCGTGGTTCAGGAGTGTGGATGGGTAGGGGAGCGTCGTGTGGGCGGTGAAGTCGCGGTGTAAACCAGCGGTGGAGCCTACACGAGTGAGAATGCAGGCATGAGTAGCGAAAGACGGGTGAGAAACCCGTCCGCCGGATGATCAAGGGTTCCAGGGTCAAGCTAATCTGCCCTGGGTAAGTCGGGACCTAAGGCGAGGCCGACAGGCGTAGTCGATGGACAACGGGTTGATATTCCCGTACCGGCGAAAAACCGCCCATGTTGAACAGGGGATACTAACCGCCCGAGACCTGCCCGACCGTCCTTTGGATGGAAGGGTTTTGGTGGAGCGCGGGACCTGATCCTGGGAGGCAAGCGTATTAACAGGTGTGACGCAGGAAGGTAGCCGAGCCGGGCGATGGTTGTCCCGGTCCAAGGATGTAGGGCGAACGGTAGGCAAATCCGCTGTTCATGTGCCTGAGATCTGACGGGACTCCCGTAAAGGGGGGATTCGGTGATCCTATGCTGCCTAGAAAAGCATCGGCGCGAGGTTTTAGCCGCCCGTACCCCAAACCGACACAGGTGATCAGGTAGAGAATACTAAGGCGATCGAGAGAATTATGGTTAAGGAACTCGGCAAAATGCCCCCGTAACTTCGGGAGAAGGGGGGCCCCAACCTTGAACACCACTTGCTGGTGGGAGGGGATCGGGGCCGCAGAGACCAGGGGGAAGCGACTGTTTACTAAAAACACAGGTCCGTGCGAAGTCGCAAGACGATGTATACGGACTGACTCCTGCCCGGTGCTGGAAGGTTAAGAGGACCGGTTAGCCGCAAGGCGAAGCTGAGAATTTAAGCCCCAGTAAACGGCGGTGGTAACTATAACCATCCTAAGGTAGCGAAATTCCTTGTCGGGTAAGTTCCGACCTGCACGAATGGAGTAACGACTTCCCCGCTGTCTCAACCATAAACTCGGCGAAATTGCAGTACGAGTAAAGATGCTCGTTACGCGCAGCAGGACGGAAAGACCCCGAGACCTTTACTATAGTTTGGTATTGGTGTTCGGAGTGGCTTGTGTAGGATAGGTGGGAGACGTTGAAGCCCGGACGCCAGTTCGGGTGGAGTCATCGTTGAAATACCACTCTGGTCACTTTGGACATCTAACTTCGGCCCGTAATCCGGGTCAGGGACAGTGCCTGATGGGTAGTTTAACTGGGGCGGTTGCCTCCTAAAAAGTAACGGAGGCGCCCAAAGGTTCCCTCAGCCTGGTTGGCAATCAGGTGTCGAGTGTAAGTGCACAAGGGAGCTTGACTGTGAGAGAGACATCTCGAGCAGGGACGAAAGTCGGGACTAGTGATCCGGCGGTACATTGTGGAATGGCCGTCGCTCAACGGATAAAAGGTACCTCGGGGATAACAGGCTGATCTTGCCCAAGAGTCCATATCGACGGCATGGTTTGGCACCTCGATGTCGGCTCGTCGCATCCTGGGGCTGGAGTAGGTCCCAAGGGTTGGGCTGTTCGCCCATTAAAGCGGTACGCGAGCTGGGTTTAGAACGTCGTGAGACAGTTCGGTCCCTATCCGCTGCGCGCGCAGGAAATTTGAGAAGGGCTGTCCTTAGTACGAGAGGACCGGGACGGACGAACCTCTGGTGTGTCAGTTGTACTGCCAAGTGCACCGCTGATTAGCTACGTTCGGATGGGATAACCGCTGAAAGCATCTAAGCGGGAAGCTCGCTTCGAGATGAGATTTCCATACACCTTGTGTGTGAGAGGCCCCCAGCCAGACCACTGGGTTGATAGGCCGGATGTGGAAGCGAGGACTAACGACTCGTGAAGCTGACCGGTACTAATAGGCCGATAACTTACACCACACACTCTTCTTCGTGAACGGATTCAAAAGACGTTCACACCATGGGGAGAGTAAAAAGAAACAAGACTGCTTGCGTCCACTATGTGGTTCCCAACCAACAAACCCGCCACCGGGTTTCACGGTCCAGGAAACCAACAACTCAATAACAACATCACAGCTGCAACAACCTGCAGCAACGTGTGTAACCACAAGTTTTCCCACCCCGGCACACACCGGGGAACGGGACACAGGGTTACGGCGGTCATAGCGTGGGGGAAACGCCCGGTCCCATTCCGAACCCGGAAGCTAAGACCCACAGCGCCGATGGTACTGCACCCGGGAGGGTGTGGGAGAGTAGGTCACCGCCGGACAACCATTAGAAAAACGGTCGAGAGCCCCAACCAGTCATGGTTGGGGCTCTCCCGCATTTAACCCGCCAGGCGATCCCGCCCCAGGCCCCGACATCTACGTCGGGGCCTGAGCGGTTTAAAAGCCGCCGCCCGCCGGAGGTGCCGGGCCCGTCCGGCGACTGCCTGCCGCGGCGCCAACAACCGGCTGCGGTGCCGGCAGCTGCGCCGGCGGCACCGCGGGCCCTGTCCTGGAGGTCCTTCGTCCCATCGCGTCCCGCGGCCTACCTGAGGCAGGGCCGGGGCGCCGCTGCCGGGGCTGTCCCGGCCGGTGACCCGAGGTTCTTCGGTGGGAACTTCACCGCAGCAAGTTCCCGGACGTTTTTGCGGGGCTGTGGTTGGTGGAGGCTGTGTTTCCGGAGGCCAGGTGCCGGCTGGCGGCGGGCCCGCAGCCTGGACGCGCGGGTGAGCTGGGGAGGGTTCCCGGTGCACGGGGCCAACAGCTGCCGGCCCAGGCCGACGTGCCCGACTGTGACGCGGTCCATAAAACTGATCCGGACCCTGGGTGGCTTCGTTGACCGCCTTGCAGTGCCCAAAAAACCGCGCCATTTCGCGGGTTTTGGCGCGGGTTCGTGCCTCTTTTGGCTGGGTTGCTTTGGGGGTGGGGTGGGTGTACTGTTTTCTAAGTCGCCGCGAGGGAGACAGCGAAGAGCTGGTCACCGCGGGCGGCCAAATCCCCGAAATTTAGACCATGATTTGGTGACTCTTTAGGTCGCTGGAGTGTGGTGGGGCTGGTTTTCCTGCCGATGAGGATCCTGAAACACGGATTTGCATCGGGGAGTGAAACCGGGTAAGTTTGAAAAGTTGCTCCGGAGCGATCCTGAACGGAAGTTTGGGTGGTGCCGGGTGTGTCTGTTGTTTGAGAACTCAATAGTGTGCCAAGTTTGTTGATACCGATTTTTTATTAAATTGGTTGAATTTGCCGGGCCTGCCACCTCCGTGGTGTGGTCTGGTGTTTTTGGCTGGTTTCAAATTTTGTGCAGCCTGGTTCCGCGTTATTTCCGTGGTGCCTGGTTGTGTCTGTTTTACTTCAACGGAGAGTTTGATCCTGGCTCAGGATGAACGCTGGCGGCGTGCTTAACACATGCAAGTCGAACGATGATCCGGTGCTTGCACCGGGGATTAGTGGCGAACGGGTGAGTAACACGTGAGTAACCTGCCCTTGACTCTGGGATAAGCCTGGGAAACTGGGTCTAATACCGGATATGACTCCTCATCGCATGGTGGGGGGTGGAAAGCTTTTGCGGTTTTGGATGGACTCGCGGCCTATCAGCTTGTTGGTGAGGTAATGGCTCACCAAGGCGACGACGGGTAGCCGGCCTGAGAGGGTGACCGGCCACACTGGGACTGAGACACGGCCCAGACTCCTACGGGAGGCAGCAGTGGGGAATATTGCACAATGGGCGAAAGCCTGATGCAGCGACGCCGCGTGAGGGATGACGGCCTTCGGGTTGTAAACCTCTTTCAGTAGGGAAGAAGCGAAAGTGACGGTACCTGCAGAAGAAGCGCCGGCTAACTACGTGCCAGCAGCCGCGGTAATACGTAGGGCGCAAGCGTTATCCGGAATTATTGGGCGTAAAGAGCTCGTAGGCGGTTTGTCGCGTCTGCCGTGAAAGTCCGGGGCTCAACTCCGGATCTGCGGTGGGTACGGGCAGACTAGAGTGATGTAGGGGAGACTGGAATTCCTGGTGTAGCGGTGAAATGCGCAGATATCAGGAGGAACACCGATGGCGAAGGCAGGTCTCTGGGCATTAACTGACGCTGAGGAGCGAAAGCATGGGGAGCGAACAGGATTAGATACCCTGGTAGTCCATGCCGTAAACGTTGGGCACTAGGTGTGGGGGACATTCCACGTTTTCCGCGCCGTAGCTAACGCATTAAGTGCCCCGCCTGGGGAGTACGGCCGCAAGGCTAAAACTCAAAGGAATTGACGGGGGCCCGCACAAGCGGCGGAGCATGCGGATTAATTCGATGCAACGCGAAGAACCTTACCAAGGCTTGACATGGACCGGATCGCCGCAGAAATGTGGTTTCTCCTTTGGGGCCGGTTCACAGGTGGTGCATGGTTGTCGTCAGCTCGTGTCGTGAGATGTTGGGTTAAGTCCCGCAACGAGCGCAACCCTCGTTCCATGTTGCCAGCACGTAGTGGTGGGGACTCATGGGAGACTGCCGGGGTCAACTCGGAGGAAGGTGGGGACGACGTCAAATCATCATGCCCCTTATGTCTTGGGCTTCACGCATGCTACAATGGCCGGTACAAAGGGTTGCGATACTGTGAGGTGGAGCTAATCCCAAAAAGCCGGTCTCAGTTCGGATTGGGGTCTGCAACTCGACCCCATGAAGTCGGAGTCGCTAGTAATCGCAGATCAGCAACGCTGCGGTGAATACGTTCCCGGGCCTTGTACACACCGCCCGTCAAGTCACGAAAGTTGGTAACACCCGAAGCCGGTGGCCTAACCCCTTGTGGGAGGGAGCCGTCGAAGGTGGGACTGGCGATTGGGACTAAGTCGTAACAAGGTAGCCGTACCGGAAGGTGCGGCTGGATCACCTCCTTTCTAAGGAGCACCTACAGGCCCATGCTTTTTCCGTGTATGCGGGGTGTGTGGTTTGTCAGGAGTAAAGGCCCGCTGCGCAGGCGATCGTTCTGCGGCGGGTGCTCATGGGTGGAATATCAACGAATAGCGGCCGCGTGGTTTTGTCCTGTGTCTAGTACGGACGGGTTCCCTTTCGGGGGTGGCTGTCCTGGAACGGTGCGGGGCGGGGTGATGCGGTTTAGTGTTTGGCACACTGTTGGGTCCTGAGGCAACAGGGCCGGGGGCGGGGGTTTTTTCCCTTGTGTCCGGGTTTTGTTTGTTTCTGGTTTCCTGGCTGCACCGATCGCATGGTTTGCCCTTTTTTTGGGGGTGTGTGTGGGGTGTGTGGTACGGGGTTGTTGTTTGAGAACTACATAGTGGACGCGAGCATCTTTTATAAGAAGCAATTTCCAAGAATATGAACCTGGATCTGTCCGGGCTGGTCTCGCCTTTCGGGGTGTGGCGGGCCTGGGTGGTTTTCATGGTTCTCTCGAAAATTACTCCTTGATCTTTTGTGGTCAAGTTTTTAAGAGCACACGGTGGATGCCTTGGCATTAGGAGCCGAAGAAGGACGTAGGAATCTGCGATAAGCCTGGGGGAGTCGATAACCGGACTGTGATCCCAGGGTGTCCGAATGGGGAAACCCCGCCAGACGCGCGAGTGATCTGGTGACCCGCATCTGAACACATAGGGTGCGTGGAGGGAACGCGGGGAAGTGAAACATCTCAGTACCCGCAGGAAGAGAAAACAACAGTGATTCCGTTAGTAGTGGCGAGCGAACGCGGATCAGGCTAAACCGACCCATGTGTGATAGCCGGCGGGCGTTGCATGGGCGGGGTTGTGGGACTTGTTGTCCTGGTTCTGCCGGACCGGGGAGGTGTGAGTGCTGGTATAGGTGAACGGTCTTGAAAGGCCGGCCGTAGAGGGTGTGAGCCCCGTAACCGTAATGCTGTGCACCGCCTTTGATGAGTATCCCAAGTAGCACGGGGCCCGAGAAATCCCGTGTGAATCTGTCAGGACCACCTGATAAGCCTAAATACTCCCTAATGACCGATAGCGGACCAGTACCGTGAGGGAAAGGTGAAAAGTACCCCGGGAGGGGAGTGAAACAGTACCTGAAACCGTGTGCTTACAATCCGTCGGAGCCAGTCTGATTCTGGTGACGGCGTGCCTTTTGAAGAATGAGCCTGCGAGTTAGTGTTACGTCGCGAGGTTAACCCGTGTGGGGAAGCCGTAGCGAAAGCGAGTCTGAACAGGGCGTTGCAGTGGCGTGATCTAGACCCGAAGCGAAGTGATCTACCCATGGCCAGGTTGAAGCGACGGTAAGACGTCGTGGAGGACCGAACCCACTTCAGTTGAAAATGGAGGGGATGAGCTGTGGGTAGGGGTGAAAGGCCAATCAAACTTCGTGATAGCTGGTTCTCCCCGAAATGCATTTAGGTGCAGCGTTGCGTGTTTCTTACCGGAGGTAGAGCTACTGGATGGCTAATGGGCCCTACAAGGTTACTGACGTCAGCCAAACTCCGAATGCCGGTAAGTGAGAGCGCAGCAGTGAGACTGTGGGGGATAAGCTTCATAGTCGAGAGGGAAACAGCCCAGACCACCAACTAAGGCCCCTAAGCGTGTGCTAAGTGGGAAAGGATGTGGAGTTGCGAAGACAACCAGGAGGTTGGCTTAGAAGCAGCCATCCTTAAAAGAGTGCGTAATAGCTCACTGGTCAAGTGATTCCGCGCCGACAATGTAGCGGGGCTCAAGTACACCGCCGAAGTTGTGGCATTCACATATTTTCCAAGCCTTCGTGGTTCAGGAGTGTGGATGGGTAGGGGAGCGTCGTGTGGGCGGTGAAGTCGCGGTGTAAACCAGCGGTGGAGCCTACACGAGTGAGAATGCAGGCATGAGTAGCGAAAGACGGGTGAGAAACCCGTCCGCCGGATGATCAAGGGTTCCAGGGTCAAGCTAATCTGCCCTGGGTAAGTCGGGACCTAAGGCGAGGCCGACAGGCGTAGTCGATGGACAACGGGTTGATATTCCCGTACCGGCGAAAAACCGCCCATGTTGAACAGGGGATACTAACCGCCCGAGACCTGCCCGACCGTCCTTTGGATGGAAGGGTTTTGGTGGAGCGCGGGACCTGATCCTGGGAGGCAAGCGTATTAACAGGTGTGACGCAGGAAGGTAGCCGAGCCGGGCGATGGTTGTCCCGGTCCAAGGATGTAGGGCGAACGGTAGGCAAATCCGCTGTTCATGTGCCTGAGATCTGACGGGACTCCCGTAAAGGGGGGATTCGGTGATCCTATGCTGCCTAGAAAAGCATCGGCGCGAGGTTTTAGCCGCCCGTACCCCAAACCGACACAGGTGATCAGGTAGAGAATACTAAGGCGATCGAGAGAATTATGGTTAAGGAACTCGGCAAAATGCCCCCGTAACTTCGGGAGAAGGGGGGCCCCAACCTTGAACACCACTTGCTGGTGGGAGGGGATCGGGGCCGCAGAGACCAGGGGGAAGCGACTGTTTACTAAAAACACAGGTCCGTGCGAAGTCGCAAGACGATGTATACGGACTGACTCCTGCCCGGTGCTGGAAGGTTAAGAGGACCGGTTAGCCGCAAGGCGAAGCTGAGAATTTAAGCCCCAGTAAACGGCGGTGGTAACTATAACCATCCTAAGGTAGCGAAATTCCTTGTCGGGTAAGTTCCGACCTGCACGAATGGAGTAACGACTTCCCCGCTGTCTCAACCATAAACTCGGCGAAATTGCAGTACGAGTAAAGATGCTCGTTACGCGCAGCAGGACGGAAAGACCCCGAGACCTTTACTATAGTTTGGTATTGGTGTTCGGAGTGGCTTGTGTAGGATAGGTGGGAGACGTTGAAGCCCGGACGCCAGTTCGGGTGGAGTCATCGTTGAAATACCACTCTGGTCACTTTGGACATCTAACTTCGGCCCGTAATCCGGGTCAGGGACAGTGCCTGATGGGTAGTTTAACTGGGGCGGTTGCCTCCTAAAAAGTAACGGAGGCGCCCAAAGGTTCCCTCAGCCTGGTTGGCAATCAGGTGTCGAGTGTAAGTGCACAAGGGAGCTTGACTGTGAGAGAGACATCTCGAGCAGGGACGAAAGTCGGGACTAGTGATCCGGCGGTACATTGTGGAATGGCCGTCGCTCAACGGATAAAAGGTACCTCGGGGATAACAGGCTGATCTTGCCCAAGAGTCCATATCGACGGCATGGTTTGGCACCTCGATGTCGGCTCGTCGCATCCTGGGGCTGGAGTAGGTCCCAAGGGTTGGGCTGTTCGCCCATTAAAGCGGTACGCGAGCTGGGTTTAGAACGTCGTGAGACAGTTCGGTCCCTATCCGCTGCGCGCGCAGGAAATTTGAGAAGGGCTGTCCTTAGTACGAGAGGACCGGGACGGACGAACCTCTGGTGTGTCAGTTGTACTGCCAAGTGCACCGCTGATTAGCTACGTTCGGATGGGATAACCGCTGAAAGCATCTAAGCGGGAAGCTCGCTTCGAGATGAGATTTCCATACACCTTGTGTGTGAGAGGCCCCCAGCCAGACCACTGGGTTGATAGGCCGGATGTGGAAGCGAGGACTAACGACTCGTGAAGCTGACCGGTACTAATAGGCCGATAACTTACACCACACACTCTTCTTCGTGAACGGATTCAAAAGACGTTCACACCATGGGGAGAGTAAAAAGAAACAAGACTGCTTGCGTCCACTATGTGGTTCCCAACCAACAAACCCGCCACCGGGTTTCACGGTCCAGGAAACCAACAACTCAATAACAACATCACAGCTGCAACAACCTGCAGCAACGTGTGTAACCACAAGTTTTCCCACCCCGGCACACACCGGGGAACGGGACACAGGGTTACGGCGGTCATAGCGTGGGGGAAACGCCCGGTCCCATTCCGAACCCGGAAGCTAAGACCCACAGCGCCGATGGTACTGCACCCGGGAGGGTGTGGGAGAGTAGGTCACCGCCGGACAACCATTAGAAAAACGGTCGAGAGCCCCAACCAGTCATGGTTGGGGCTCTCCCGCATTTAACCCGCCAGGCGATCCCGCCCCAGGCGCCGGGTTTCGACAGGCTCAACCAACGGACCTCCCCAACGCTTCCGCAGTTCCCCGCCAAGGGTGCGGAAGCGCCCGGGTTGAAGCGACGGGATGTGAGGAAGTGTGCCGACTGGGGCAGCGGAATCTGAACGAGGATCCGGCGGGGAGACGCCTAAACCTGCAGGAGGGTCCGGTCCGGAGGCCGCATTCGGCTGGAAATCCTTGAAATAGCGGTGATTTAGGTCAAAAAGTCGCGGAAACACGCGGAATTTATCCCCCTCATGGGTGCAAGCTGGTAAGTTTTCGAACAGTGGCTTGCACGCACGCCGCATGCAGGCTCCAGAATCAAGAGCGTCCAGGAGGACATACATGGCTAAGAACCGTAGTGAACTTGTTGCAGAGGTAGCAGGCAAGGCCGGCACCAGCCAGGCAGCCGTCAACTCCGTGCTCGATGCACTGTTCGAGGTTTTCGAATCTTCTGTCGCCGCCGGCGAGAAGATCACCATCCCGGGCTGGCTCGCAGTTGAGCGCACCGACCGCGCAGCCCGCACTGGCCGCAACCCGCAGACCGGCGAGACCATCCAGATTGCAGCCGGCCACAGCGTCAAGCTGACCGCTGGCTCCAAGCTGAAGGCCGCTGTCTCCAAGAAGTAGTCCTTTCGCAGCTACAAGAGGAGCGGCAACCCTCGGGGTTGCCGCTCCTCTTGCTTTAACCCTCGCTTCGCCGAACCTCCGATTCGCCGCCGTGGCGACGGTAGCGGACAATGGATAGGTGCCTTCAGCAGCAAAACCCCTTACTCCGCAACCCGCGCCCGATTCGGGCACCCGGGGCACTGACAGTGCCTTCGGCATTCAGCGGGCCTGGCAGCTGGCCGGACTCGGGGCCCTCTTCCTGGGGCTCGTGGCCGCGCTGCTGTTCTCCGGCGCGGCAGCCGCCCGTGAAGTTTCAGACCCCGGCGCGCTGGTACGTTGGGGGCTGCCTGTCAGCAAGGCCATCCACAACGTTTCCCTGGCCGGAGTAATCGGCGGGCTCATCTTTGCCGCTGGTATCCTGCCGCACAAGCTCGGTGGTGCGCGGTCGAAAGACAATGAAGCACCCGAGCACCCGGCCTTTACCCGTGCCCTTGCCATCGCGGCTGCGGCGGGCGTGACGTGGACGCTGTCCGCTATCGCCGTGCTGGTGCTGACATACTCCGACGTGGCGGGGCAGGGCATCTCGGGGGATGCCGAATTCACCCGCGCCCTCGTGTACTTCATGACTGACATCGAAACTGGGCGCGCCTGGCTGGCCGTGACAATCATCGCCGCCGTAGTGACAACGGCCCTCTTCGGGGTGCGATCGCTGACCGGCCTGGCGTTTACGTTGCTGCTGGCGCTGATCGGCCTGATTCCCACTGCCCTGATTGGCCACTCCGCCAGCTCCAACGACCACGAGGGTGCCATCAACTCGCTGGGCCTGCACTTGGTGGGGGTCAGCGTCTGGGTGGGCGGCATCATCATGCTGGCCCTGCTCTCCGGCATCCTCGCCCCGCGCAACCAGGCCCGTAGCGGCCAGGTGTCCCCGCACGGAGGCCAGGACATCACCGAACCGGTCCTCCGCCGTTTCTCCTCGCTCGCAGGTTTCGCATTTGCGCTGGTCTTCGCATCGGGCGTCGTCAACGCCAGCATCCGGGTGACCAGCTGGGGTGACCTCTTCGGCTCGGCCTACGGCCAGCTGATCCTCGCGAAGTCGGCTGCCACACTGGTACTGGGCGGAATCGGCTTCATGCACCGGAAGTGGGTCATCCCGCAGCTGGCCCGGGCGGGGGCGGCCCTGTCCGCACGGCGCGTGCTCTGGCAGCTGATTCTCATCGAACTCCTGATCATGGGTGCCACGTCAGGCATCGCCGTCGCACTGGGCCGTTCGGCGCCACCAGAACCTACTTCCTATGCCCCGGACGCCTCGCCCGCATTCATCCTCTCCGGCTACGAGCTGCCCCCTGGACTGACGCCCCAACGCTGGCTCACCGAGTGGCGCCTGGACTGGCTCTGGATTGCCGTGGCGGTCTTCGGTCTGCTGTCCTACGTCCTGGGCGTGGCCAAGGTCCGCGCACGGGGGGACAAGTGGTCCTGGTTCCGCACCGCAAACTGGATCATCGGCCTGCTGGTGCTGACCTACATCACGTCGGGACCGCCGTCGGTATACGGCCGCGTACTGTTCTCCGCGCACATGGTGGACCACATGGCCCTCACCATGGTGGCCCCGATCTTCCTGGTGCTCGGCGCCCCCGTGACGCTTGCGCTCCGGGCCCTTCCGGCAAGGAACGACGGATCCCGCGGCCTCCGGGAATGGCTCCTGCTGTTCGTGCACTCGAAGTTCTCGCAGGTGGTCACCCACCCGCTGTTCGCCGCCGCCAACTTCGCCGGCTCCATTGTGTTGTTCTACTACTCGGACGCCTTCAGCCTGGCGATGCGGGAGCACGTGGGCCACGAGCTGATGAACCTGCACTTTGCGCTGACGGGCTACATCTTCGTGCTCAGCATGATCGGCACCGACCCGCTGCCGCGCCGCGCGCCGTACCCCCTGCGGCTCCTGCTCCTGCTGGCCACCATGGGCTTCCATGCCTTCTTTGGCGTGGCCATCATGGGCGGCACGAACCTGCTGGCCGCCGACTACTTCGGCAACCTCGGCCGCAGCTGGGGAGGTTCGGCCCTCCTGGACCAGCAAATGGGCGGCGCCGTGGCCTGGGGCATCGGCGAAATTCCCACACTGCTGGTGGCGATCGGCGTCGCCATCATGTGGTCCCGATCAGATGAACGCGAAACCCGGCGCACCGACCGGGCGGCGGACAGGAATAACGACGCCGATCTCACCGCTTACAACGATATGTTTGCCAAATTGGCTGAACGCGACGCCAAGCTGGCCGAACGCAACTCAAAGCTGGAAGGACGCTGATGAGCGAAACCGTACGCACCCACCTCCGGGTCCGCGCCTCCGAACTGGTGGGCCGCAACTGGCTGAACACCGGCGGCAAGTCTCTGGACCTGGAAGCCCTGCGCGGCAAGATCGTGCTCCTGGACTTTTGGACCTTCTGCTGCATCAACTGCCTGCACGTGCTGGACGAACTCCGGCCGCTGGAGGAAAAGTACTCCGACGTCCTGGTCACCGTGGGCGTGCACTCCCCGAAGTTCGAGCACGAGGCCGATCCTGTGGCGCTGGCCGCCGCCGTGGAGCGCTACGAGATCCACCACCCGGTCCTGGACGACCCCGAGCTGGAAACGTGGAAGGCCTACACGGCCCGGGCCTGGCCCACACTGGTGGTCATTGACCCGGAGGGTTACATCGTGGCGCACCTGTCGGGCGAAGGCCACGCCGACGGCCTGGGCGTGCTCATTCCCGAGTTGATCGCCGAGCACGAGGCCCGCGGCACCCTGCACCGCGGCAACGGCCCCTACGTGGCTCCGGAGCCCACGTCTGGAACCCTTCGGTTCCCGGGCAAGGCCCTCTATCTTCCATCCGGCCGGGGGTCCGCGCACGGCGCCGGTGCTGCCGCCGGCGCCGGCACCTGGCTGGTCACCGATACCGGCCATCACCGCGTTCTGGAGCTCGGCACTGACTTCCACACCGTGCTGAGCACGTATGGTTCCGGGGACAAGGGCCACGCCGACGGCGCCGCCGGCACCGCCCGGTTCAACGAACCGCAGGGTCTTGTCCTGCTGCCGGAAGATGTGGCAGCGAAGACGGGCTACGACGTCGTAATTGCCGACTCCGTCAACCACCGCCTGCGGGGACTGTCGCTCGCCGACGGAACCGTCACCACGCTCGTTGGAAGCGGCGTGCAGCGGCTCCTCGAGACCGGGCCCGCCCGCGTGGACGAGGACGCTGCTGGCTTCACCGGGCGCTTGGGAGACCACCCCCTGGACGTTGCCCTCAGCTCGCCCTGGGACGTCATCTGGTCAAGCAAGCTGAACGCCGTGGTGATCGCCATGGCCGGTGTGCACCAGATCTTCAGCTACGAGCCGCTGACGGGGGATGTCTCGATCGTCGCCGGCAACGGACTGGAAGGCCTGCTGGACGGGCCCGCCCACGAGGCCTGGTTCGCGCAGCCGTCAGGGCTGGCCGAGGACGCCGACGGAAACATCTGGGTGGCCGACTCCGAGACCTCCGCCCTGCGCAAGCTGGCCATCAGTGCCGACGGAACGGTCACCGTCGAATCCGCCGTGGGCAAGGGCCTCTTCGACTTCGGCTTCCGCGACGGCGGGGCGTCCGAGGCGCGCCTGCAGCACCCGCTGGGCGTCACGGTTCTCCCGGACGGGTCCGTGGCCATTGCAGACACCTACAACGGTGCGGTGCGCCGCTACGATCCGGCCGCCGGCACCGTGTCCACACTGGCGCGGGGCTTGGCCGAACCGTCCGACGTGATCGTCGACCACACCCAGGTGGCGGGCTCCGAACCGCTGCTGGTGGTGGTCGAAGCGAACAAGCACCAGCTCGTGTACGTACCCATCCCCAAGGAAGCGCAGCAGGTGGACGAGGGCGCCTCACAAACGCACCGCCCCAAGAGCCCTGTGGCGCCCGGCCTGATGGAGCTCACAGTCCGCTTCACGGCGCCCACCGGCCAGAAGCTCGATGACCGTTGGGGCGACCCCACCCAGCTGAAGATCTCCTCCACCCCGCCGGAGCTGCTCGTGTCCGGCGGCGGGACCTCCGTGGGCCTGCTCCGCACGCTGGAACTGGCCTCCGACGTTCCGGAGGGCGTGCTGCACATTACGGCCCGCGCCGCGGCCTGTGACGGCCCGGAAACCGAGGACGGCGAGATCCCGGACCACGCCGCGTGCCACCTCTACCAGCAGGATTGGGGCATCCCGGTGGTGCTGCAGGCCGACGGCGACACCGACCTGGTGCTGGACCTGCGCGGCATGGACTAAGGCCCTCGCAGCGCTGACTGAAGTGGCCCGGTTTACCGCCCTCGCGGCGCAGAACCGGGCCACTGCCGTTTTGTGAGCGGGTTCTAAGCTGGGCCAGCCCGGCAGCGCCGCCAGCGGGCCTCATAGTGGAACTCGACGGAATCGCCTTCCACCCCGAACCGCGGCAGTTCAAGAAGGACCGGCGGCGGGACAACGCAGCCCTTGTTCGGGGGCTGCCGGTGCTTCGCTTCTTTTACGACGTCGTTCACGCCCCCAAGCGATGATCGCCCAGGTTCGGGAGGTCTTGGCGAGGGGTTCGTTGCGCTGGCCGCAGCTGGACCAGCCCGGTTCAGCGAGCTGGCGGGCCCTAGAAGGTGAGGAGCGGCGTGACCTTGATGGTGTCGCCGTTGATGTCCAGACGCGTCGTGAAGCTGAAATCGTGCTGCACGTCCAGGGGCGAGACGGCCCCGCTGAACAGGTCGATCTGCTCGGCAGTGAGCTTTGCCTTGCCGTCCAGCGGCGCCACCACCCACTTGCCGTCAAAGGGCTCGATGGTGATCTTCGGGTACTCGGTGATGCTCCACTTGATGGTCCCGAGCACAACGCGGTTGTTGGTGACGTGGTAGAACGGGCAGTCGGGCTGGAGCCGCTGCTGCTGGCCGGCTTCGGCCGCGCACTTGTCGAGGAATTCCTTGACCCGTGCGGACACCGCCTGGTTCAGCTCGTCCGTGGCATGCGTGAGCAGGTTCAGCGGTGCGGCGGGAGCCTCCCGTCCGGAGACCGTGGCCCGCGTGGGCGGTGCGGCGAAGTATTGGCCGTTGAGGGACGCCTCGTACTCGCCCGGATAGAACACCGCAAAGCTGTTGTGGCCGCCGGGCATGTTCACCGGCACGCCGTTAAACGTTGCCTCACTGGAGTTCACCACCGTCACGCTAACGGTGGGCAGCGTGGACGGCACAAAGGACCACTTGTGGAAGAACAGCCATTCCGTGCCGGTGCTCTCCAGCAGGAACTCGGTGTGCAGCTGGCTGCCGTCGATGGTGTAGTCCATCGGCACCATCACCCGGTTGCCGCCGCGCCCTACTGCGGCGCCGAGCTTCACGTTCGTGATCCGCGCGGCCGACGTCTGCAGCGCCGTGCCGTCAAGCATGGCGGGGTCGGCGTCGGGCACCGACGCACGGAGCAGGCCCAGCGCCCGCTCGCCTTCGCCGTGCTGCAGGGCCTCCAGGTATTCGCGCACCGGCTGCTGCGGACTGGCCACGGAGGAGTTGACCAGGTTGACCGAAACGATGGCGCCAACGATGGCAAGCATGAGGCCCAACAGCCATCCGGCCGCCGTCTTCACCAACGCTTGACTCATTTGCACTCACCCCACGTTACCTGCAAGGTCAGCCAACTATGGAGTAGCGGCGGTCCCCGTGACGCTCGGCGGGCACGCGGAAACGCCCGACGGCGGGTCTAACCCGCCGCTGTCGGCGCTGCTTTTCCGCTAGCGGCGCCGCCGGGACGAGGTGCCGAAAACGCCCCGCAGGAGTTCCCGGCCCAGCTGCGTTCCCATGGACCGGGCCATGCTTTTCAGGCCGCTGCCAAGGGCCCCGCCTAGGGCGCCGGTGATGTCCCCCATCATGCCGCCGGACTGGGGAGCCTGGCGTCTGGCCGGGGGCAGGGAAACTGGCCCGCTGCCGGCGCCACCGCTGCCAGGCTGCCTGCTGCTGGGACGGCCAAGGATCTCCTCCTCGATGCGGCGGGCTTCGTCGTCGACCGCCGTTGGGTCGGGACTGCCGGGGACGAACACCTCGGGCGAGGGCGCCGGCGGCTGCCCGGCTGCCGCGGCGCCGGTGGGCGCTCCGGCCTTGCCGGTCAGCTTCTCGTAGGCGGAGACGTTGTCCACCGCGGTGCCATACTTCGCGAGCAGCGCCGACCCCGCCACGCTGCTCCGGACCAGTTCGCCGGTGCTGGGGCCCATGACGGACTCCGGTGCCCGGAGCCGGGTCAGGGCAACCGGCGTCGGCGCGCCCCTCTCGTTCATGACCGTGATGACAGCCTCGCCGATGCCCGCGGACGTCAGGGTCTCCTCGAGGTCATAGTCGCTCACAGGGAACGTTGAGACGGTGGCCTTGAGCGCCTTCGCATCCTCCGGCGTGAAAGCCCTGAGCGCGTGCTGGACGCGGTTGGCCAGCTGCCCGAGGACATCCGCAGGGACATCCTTCGGAGTCTGCGTGACGAAGAAAATGCCCACTCCCTTGGAGCGGATCAGGCGGACCGTGGTGGTGATGGCTTCCAGGAAGGCCTTCGAGGCGTCATTGAAGAGCAGGTGCGCCTCGTCGAGGAAAAACACGAGCTTGGGTTTGTCGAGGTCACCGGCTTCGGGCAGGTCCTCGAACAGATCCGCGAGAAGCCACATCAGGAAGGTGGAGAAAACCATCGGCTTGGTCTGCAGGGTGGGCAGCTCCAGGCAGCTGATGACGCCGCGCCCGTCAGGCGCCGTGCGGAGCAGCTCGGCGGTGTCGAACTCCGGCTCGCCGAAAAAACGCTCCATGCCCTGCGCCTCGAGAGCCACCAGCTCGCGCAGGATGACGCCGGCAGTGGCTTTGGACAGGCCGCCCAGTTCCTTGAGCGCTTCCTTGCCCTCGTCGGCGGTAAGGAACTGGATGACGGCGCGCAGGTCCTTCAGATCCACCAGCTCGAGGTTGTTCTTGTCCGCAAAATGGAACACGAGCTGGAGGCTGGATTCCTGGGTGTCATTGAGCTCCAGTACGCGGGAGAGCAGGATGGGCCCGAACGACGTGATCGTGGCGCGGACCGGGATGCCGTCGCCGTCCCCGCCGAGGGCCAGGAACTCCACCGGAAACGTCTTCCCCGACCATGCCTGCCCGATGCTCTCGGTCCGCTTCGCCAGCTTGTCGCTCCCGGCGGCCGCCGTGGCTAGCCCGGAAAGGTCGCCCTTGATATCCGCCAGGAACACGGGCACCCCGGCGGTCGAGAGCTGTTCCGCCATCATGTGCAGAGTGACGGTCTTGCCCGTGCCGGTGGCGCCAGCCACGAGCCCGTGCCGGTTCATCATGGACAGCGGCAGCCGGACCGGAGCGTCCTTGTGCAGTTCGCCGTCGACGATGGCGGCACCCAGCTCGATGGTGGCACCCTCCAGGGCATAGCCCTTTTGGATGGTGGCTACTTTATCTGCAGTGGACTTGTTGGCCATGCCGCCAGCATAGCGGCAGGCGCATGGACGGGATATGTGGACAGCGTCACCGGGCCAGACAGAAATAACCCGGGTGCCGTCGTCGTTGTTCCCAATGTGCCGGACCACCGCTGGGCCGGCAGCTGCGCAACCCCCTACGAAAGGCCGTCCTGCCGTGACTGTTCCCCTCTCCATCCTCGACCTGGCAACCATCGGCAAGGGCCAGACGGCGGCGGAGAGCTTTGCCGGGAGCGTCGCCATGGCACAGCTGGCCGAAAAGCTCGGGTACCAGCGCGTCTGGTACGCCGAGCACCACAACATGTCTTCCATCGCGTCGTCGGCCACATCCGTGCTGATCGCCCACGTCGCCGCGCACACCGAGAGCATCAGGCTCGGGGCAGGCGGTGTGATGCTGCCCAACCATTCTCCACTCACCATCGCCGAGCAGTTCGGCACCCTGGAGACCCTGCACCCCGGGCGGATCGACCTGGGCCTGGGACGTGCGCCCGGCAGCGACCAGAACACCATGCGGGCACTGCGCCGTGACCCGCACTCGGCCGATACCTTCCCGCAGGACGTCCTGGAACTGCAGGGCTACCTGACAGGGCCCACCCGCGTGCAGGGGGTGGAGGCAACACCGGGCAGGGGAACCAACGTGCCCCTGTACATTTTGGGCTCCTCCCTCTTCGGAGCACGGCTGGCGGCCCAGCTGGGGCTGCCGTACGCCTTCGCCTCCCACTTCGCCCCGAATGCGCTGCAGGACGCCGTCGCCGTGTACCGCCGGGAGTTCAAGCCGTCGGAGCAGCTGTCCGCCCCCCACGTCATCGCGGGCGTCAACGTGGTGGCCGCCGATGCTGCCTCGGACGCCCAGGAGATGCTGCGCGCCACGATGCGGGCCCGCGTCTCGCTGTTCTTCGGTGGCGGGCGGCAATTCACCGACGACGAAGCGGACATGATCCTGGACTCGCCGCAGGGACAGCACGTCTCGCAGATGATGAAGTACTCGGCTGTGGGCACCGCGGACGTCGTGCTGGACTACCTGGAGGGCTTCGCCCGGCACGCCGATGCCGACGAGCTCATCGTGGCGCACCAGAGCACCGGCACCGCAGAGCGGCTGCGCTCGGTGGAGCTCCTGGCGGAGGCGGCCGGACTGGTGAGCGTCTGAGCTCTGCGGCAACGAAACATTTGCCGGCCCTGTCCGGGGCTGCCCTTGACTAAACCCGCAGGTCGATTCGCCCACCTGCTGATGCTTGACAGGACCGGAGGCCACGAAGTTACACGAACGCAATAACCGGGATATTCAGGGGAAACGGCCGCGGCGGACACTTTAAGTGTCCAAGACCGCTTGGGGATGATCCGAAGGATTGCCGCGCATGCCCACTCCGCTTAACCAGACGGTGGCCGATTCCGCACTGCTGACCAAATCCCTTCCGCTGGGCCTGCTGCGGGCCTTCGTCCAGTCCGAGGCGGGCGACGACGGACTGACACCCCAACTGCTCGGCGAACTGAAGATCTTGGCGCGGACGCCGGGACTGCTCGTCGCCTGCAATTACGGCGGAACCCTGTGTGCCGCCGAAGGCATCTCCACGGAAACACTGCCCCTCGGCGGCGCGGCCATCGCCCTCCGGGCCTTGGCGGCCCTGCCAAACACGCATGCCGCCGTCATCTCCGGACGGTCCCTGCGCGACCTGGCTGCGGTTTCCAGGCTTCCCGCAGAGGTCCACCTGGTGGGCTCGCACGGCGCGGAGTTCGACATGGGATTCGCCCACGGACTGTCCCTGGCCACCGAGTCGGTGCTGCAGCAGGCAAACCAGGCGCTGCTCGAAGCGGTGGGTGCCTACAAGGGAATCAGCATCGAACGGAAGCCCGTCGCGGTCTCTGTCCACACCAGGTCCGCCGCCCCGGACGTCGTGGCCAAGTCTGCCACGAAGGCGGAGGAGGTTGCCCGGGCCCTCGGACTGTTCTTCATTGTGGACGGCTCCGTCCTGGACCTGTCCGTGGTGCAGCCCTCCAAGGCCGATGCCCTGGACCACCTGCGCGCGCGGCTGGGTGTGAGCGCCGCGCTGTACGCGGGCGATGCCATGAGCGACGAACTGGCCATGACCACGCTCCGCGGCCCGGACATGGGCCTGTGGGTGGGGGACCTGCCCGCGTCGGCCCAACACCGGCTGAAGGATCCGGAGTCCTTCGCGCGCGTGCTCGGAATCCTCTTCGAACTGCGCCGTGCCTGGCTTTTCGGCGAGGACGCCGTGGGCCTGGAGAGGCACTCCATGATCGGGAACGGCTCCTCCACCGCGCTGGTGACGCCCGAGGCAAAGATCTGCTGGATGAGCCACCCCTTGCCGGATTCTGGCTCCCTCTTTGCCCATATCCTGGGCGGCGACGCCGCCGGTCACTTCTCCGTGGAACCGGTCAAGGCGTCGCGGGTGCTGGGGCAGCGGTACGTGGACAGCACCATGATCGTGGAAACGCGGTGGGCGGACGTCACCGTGACGGACTATCTTGAACCGGCCCCGGACGGCATCACCAGCCTGGTCCGGGTGCTGTCCGGAACCGGGGCGGCCCGGATCGTTTTCGCGCCCCGGCCGGACTACGCCAATGCGCCGTTCAGCATGGAGGCCCGCGGCGGCGAGCTTCACGTCGTCGGCACCTCCGACCCCATCATTCTGCTGGCGCCGGACGTTAGCTTCGCCATCACCTCGGACGGGCGGCACGCAACAGCCACCGCCGAGGTTAACCTGCGGCACGGACCGGTTGTCCTCAACCTCCGGTGCGGCGATACGGAACCCCAGCACCCGGACGGGACGGACGAAGCGGACCGCAGGGCCGCCGTCGCGCATCATTCCAACCGCTGGGTGAAGGGCCTGACGCTGCCGTCCGTCAAACCGTCCCTAGTTCGGCGTTCGGCCCTCGTGCTGCGCGCACTGGTCCATGAGCCCACCGGCGCCGTGCTCGCGGCTCCCACCACGTCCCTTCCGGAGGGCATCGGCGGCACCCGCAACTGGGATTACCGCTACTGCTGGCTGCGTGACGGTTCCATGACTGTCAACGCCCTGGTGGACCTGGGGTCAACAGTGGAGGCGGACGGATTCCTCAGGTGGCTGACCGGCATCCTGGCGAACGCCCCGGGGCCGGAGTGGCTGCATCCGCTGTATTCCGTGACGGGCGCGCCGCTGTCAACGGAGGCCATCATCGAGAGCCTCCCCGGATATGCGGGATCGCGTCCCGTGCGGATCGGCAACGCCGCGGACCACCAGGTCCAGCTGGATGTGTTTGGCCCGATTGCGGAGCTGATCCACGGGCTGAGTGAGTCCCGGGGATCTCTGGCGGACGGGCACTGGGAGCTGCTGGTCCAGATGGCCAGCGCCGTGCTGGCTCGGTGGCATGAGGCGGACCACGGCATCTGGGAGGCGCGCCGCGCGCCGCGGCACCACATTTACACCAAAGTGATGTGCTGGGTTACCCTGGACCGGGCCCTCCGCACCGCTGCCCGCCACGGCCGAAGCCCCCAGCCGGCCTGGGCTGACACGGCCGCCACCATCCGGGACGAGGTGCTCCGCGAGGGATGGGACCATAGCGCCGCGTCCTACACCGTCGCCTACGACAGCCCCGACCTCGACGCCGCGGTGCTGCACATCGGGCTGTCCGGCCTGCTCGACGTCAACGACCAGCGGTTCCTGGACACCGTCACGGCCGTGGAGCGGGAACTGCGGGTGGGACCCACGGTCTTCCGGTACAAGTACGACGACGGTCTGCCGGGCCTGGAGGGCGGCTTCCACATCTGCACCACCTGGCTGATCGAGGCGTACGTGGCGGTAGGCCGGATCGCCGACGCCTGGGACCTCTTCGACCAGCTGGTGAATCTGTTCGGACCCACCGGGCTGCTCCCGGAGGAGTACGATCCGGGCACCGAGACTCATCTGGGGAACCATCCGCAGGCGTACTCGCACCTTGGGTTCATCCGCTGCGCCCGGCTCCTGGACCGGCACCAGCGCGGTTAGCCGGGGCGGGAGTTATCCGGAAGCTAGCGTCTAAGCCCGGGAGGCAGCGAAGATCTCCGGCGCGGGGCCCTCTCCGGTGGCAAGGTCCGCGAGGATCCGGCCCACCACCGGAGTGAACTTGAAGCCGTGGCCGGCGAAGCCCGCCCCGATGACCACGGGCCCGATCCGGTCCAGCACGAAGTTGTGGTCCGGGGCGGTGGTGTAGGTGCAGCTGATGTCGGTCATGGCGTCGGCGTCCACGCCGGGCAGCCAGTCCCTCGCGTACTGCTGCAGCGCTGCGCGCTGGCGCGGTTCGGGCAGGTAGGATCTCCGGTCCGGGTCCACCACGGGCCCCACACCGTGCCAGCCCGCCTTGACGCCCTCTCCGGGGGTCAGCATGCCGTACACGGGGGAGTACCAGCCGGCGTAATCCCCGCCCTCGCCGGGGAAGTGGTTGAACCCGGGCCAGGCGGCGCCGTCGTCGGTGATGCCGAAATGTGCCGGCTGCTCCTGCGTGACGGTCAGGCGCGGCGTGGCGATCGATCCTGCCAGCAGCTTGGAGGTCCAGCCGCCCGCGGTGACCACCGCCTGCCGGGCGGTGAGCACCTCCGTCCGGCCCCCGTCGTCCACGGTCAGCCGGACGCCGTCGTCGAGTATTTCCAGCCCCACAACCTTCACGCCGTGCCGGACGGCCGCGCCGTTCCGTGCCGCGAGCCGCTGGAACGCCGGAAGGGCGGCCTCCGGGTTGAGCTGGCCGCCGTCGGGCATGTGGAGAACCTGCTGGTCAAAGCGAATGCCGCGCCAGCGCTCGCCGGCTTCAGCCAGCGGAACGAAGTCCGCCCGGAGGCCGGCGCTGTTCAGAGCTGCGTGGATCTCGCCGAGGCGCGGGTCGGGGCCGTGGTTCACGACGCCGGTGCGCACCAGCAGCCGTTCGCCGGTCTCGTCCTCGAGCTCACTCCAGAGCCTCAGCGTTTCCGCGAGCATGGCCACGTACTCGGGTTCAGCGTAGGCAAGGCTCAGGTTCCGGGTGGCGCCGTGCGATGCACCTTTAAGGTGGCCGGGCGTGAACTGCTCGAGCAGGGTCACGTCGCGCCCCCGGGCGGCCAGCGCCCAGGCTGCAGCGGAACCCATGGCTCCGCCTCCGATGATCACGGTGTCCAGGGTGGTGTTCAAGGTTCCTCCAAGTCGGGGCGGCAGCCGCGGAGCGGTCGGGGATGGGGCGGCAGTTATGCCAGAAGCAGGGCCACACCGATCATCGCAGGCACGGCCACGATCGTGGTGACCAGGACGGTGTCCTTCGCGACCGTGAGCCCGGCCTTGTACCTGCTGGCGGCAACGAACACATTCTGCGCGGTGGGCAGGGCGGACGTGACCACCACAGCGAACAGCGCCGGCCCGTCCAGTCCGAGGGCGAACCGCGCGAAGAGGTAGGCGATGGCCGGGTGCACGAACAGCTTGAAGCCGCTGGCCAGCAGGGCATCGGTTCTCCGGCCGGCGGCCGCCTGCAGCGGCTTGGAGCCGTTCAGGCTCATGCCGAAGGCCATCAGCATGGCCGGAATTGCGGCGCCGCCGATCAGGTGGATGGGCTCCAGAAGCAGCGGCGGGAGCTGCCAGCCCGTTCCGGCGACCAGCAGCCCAAGGGCCGAACCCACAATCATGGGGTTCTTCAGGACCAGCATGATGAACCGGGGCGGCGTGGTCCGGTGCGAGCTGGTGGTGGCATCGAGGGCCATGAGGAACATCGGCGTGAAAAACGCCAGCTGGAAGATCAGCAGGGGAGCGACATGGCTGGCATCGCCGAGGACGTACACGGCAATGGGGATGCCCAGGTTGGCGGAGTTGGCCAGTGAGGCGCTCATGGACGACATCAGTGATTCCGGCACGGTGCGTTTGAGCAGGAACCTGACGATGACAAAGAACAGTGCGGCTGTGGTGGCGGCGCCGACTGCAGCCACGAGCAGCGGCGCGGCGAACACGTCGCGCAGGCTCGCCCGGCTCAGCGTCTCGAAGAGCAGCGCGGGGCTGGCAACGAAGAAGGTCAGCCCGCTGAGGACCTGGCGCGCGTTCTCGCCGAGGATGTCGCGCCTGCCCACGAACATGCCCACCAGAATGATGGACCAGACCACGAAAAAGCCTGCGAGGACGCCTAGCACGGGGTTGCCGCCAAGGGCAGGCTGAGGCAGGGGGCAGCATCCACCATCCCAGCCTAATCAGATTTATTCAGCCGCGGTTCACGTTGTGGCAGGGATCTCGCTGTTGTGTTGTCTTACCCGGTACCCGAAGGCGCCGGTGCTAGCTCAGCGCGGCGTTGTTGAGTGCGAACGGGGGCCGCAGCAGACCCGGGGTGAGGCCTTCGGCGGGGTCGTTGCCCAACTGGATGATGCGGTTGTCCTTGTCCACGTGGACAACCTTGGGTTGGTAGGCCTTGGCTTCGTCGGTGGTCATCTGCGCGTACGTGATCAGAATGACGGTGTCGTTCTCCTGCACCAGGTGGGCTGCGGGGCCGTTGATCCCGATGACGCCGGAACCGCGCTCGCCGGCGATGGTGTAGGTCTCGAGACGGGCGCCGTTGGTGACGTCCACGATGGCCACGAGCTCACCGGGCAGGATGTCGGCAGCATCGAGCAGGTCCAGGTCAACGGTGACGGAACCCACGTAGTGCAGGTCCGCGTGCGTGACGGTGGCCCGGTGGATCTTGGACTTAAACATTGTGCGATTCATAACGTCAACAGTCTAACGCCGGGGTCAACGCTTGGCTGTGAGCCAGGGAACATCCGTTACACCGCTTTTCCGCCTCGTGCGGTTCCTTCTGTGCCCTCGGCTGCCGTTCCTTCGGATGCCGTCGCCGTTGTCGTGGCCGTTGTGGGGGCGCCGGAGGCGTCCGCTCCGGTGTCGATTTCCTGGGCGGCCGCAATGGAGGCGGCAGTGGAGGCAAGGATTTCGCGGGCGGCGAGGATGGCGGGCCGCTGCGCGCCGGAACGCCGCACGGATGTGAAGACCGTCCGCCTGGGCTTGCCGGGAAGGTCCAGCAGTTGGGCCGTTGTGCCCCGGCCGGTCCACACCAGGTCCGGCATCAGAGCGACGGCGTTCCCCGACTCGATCAGGCGGATCTGGGCCTGGAGATCGGCTGTTTCAAAGCGCACGTCGGGCTCGAAGCCTGCGCTCCGGCAGGCCTGCTCTGCCCAGTGGCGTGAGGCCGCGCCGCGCGGTTCCATCACCCAGGGCATCTCTGCCGTGTCCGCGAGCGAGTCCACTTTCGGCCTGCCCTCGGCGGCCGGCGGGACCGCGAGTCGGATGGCGTCACTCGTGAGGCGCACGCGGTCCAACTCCGGGTAGCGGGGCGCGGCGTGGCCGGGGTACTGCTCGGCGATGACCAGGTCGAAGTCACGGGCCCATGTCTCATGCAGCGCCGTCTCGGGCTCGCGCTGTGTCATTTCGATCCGGACCTCGGGATAGGTCGCGGCGAGGCGGGTCAGCGCGTCCGGCATGAGCGCCAGTGCCGCGGACTGGAAGACGGCGATCCGCACGGTGCCCGAGACAGTGGTCAGGGACGCGGCCAGGTCAGCCTCGGCCTGCTCCAAGGTTTCCAGCAAGTGCGCTGTATGCGCCACCAGAACCTCAGCCTGCGGGGTCAGCTGCACGCGGCGACCTGTTTTTCTCAACAGTTCCACGCCCACTTCCTTCTCAAGCAGGGCCAATTGTTGGGAGACTGAGGATGGACTGTACTGCAGGGCTGCTGCCACCTCGGCGAGCGTGCCCCGGATCTTCAGCTCGCGGAGCAGCCTCAACCGGCGGACGTCAAGCATGGGTTGTTCCTCGGGTTGCAGAAATGAATAGTTGGACTAACGAATACTGGTTAGAAGTATGCACTTTATCTAATGCAATACTGCTTGCATACTAAACAGATTGAGTTATCCCCATCACAGGGCGAAATGGTGGGGCCGCACCTACGCAGGAGTCCCGATGAGTACAACAGATCCATCGCAGTCAATCTTGAGGCGGAAGCCCATTGACGACATCGAAGTAGAGAACAAGCACAGCGGACTGTTTAAGTCCCTCGGACTGTGGCAGTTGACCGCGATCGGCGTCGGCGGCATCATCGGCGTCGGCATCTTCTCGCTGGCCGGACTTGTGGCGCACGGTAGTGCCGACACGCCCGGCGTCGGGCCTGCGGTGTTGTTTTCCTTCCTGATCGCAGGCCTAGCCTCGGCTGCCGCTGCGCTCTCCTATGCGGAGTTCGCCGGCATGATCCCGCGCGCCGGCTCGGCGTACACCTACGGCTACGTGGCCCTGGGCGAAATCATTGGCTGGTTCATCGGCTGGGACCTGCTGCTGGAGTACATCGCCATCGTGGCCGTGGTAGCCATTGGCATTTCGGGCTACTTCGACGCCTTCCTGTCCGGCATCGGGATTCATATGCCGGTTTGGATGACGTCGACGCCGGACGAGGGCAAGGGGGGCATTATCAACCTTCCCGCCATCCTTGTCTGCCTGCTGGTTACCTGGATCCTCTCGCGCGGCACCAAGACTTTCGGCCGGTTCGAACTGATTGCCGTTGCCATCAAGGTTGTCCTGATCCTGTTCATCATCGGGTTGGGCGTCTTCTACATCAATACCCAAAACTTCAACCCGTTCATGCCCAGCGGGTTTGGACCCGTCCTGGCCGGCTCGGCCACGGTGTTCTTCGCGGTGTTTGGGTACGACGCCATGAGTACCGCGGCCGAAGAGGCGACCGATGGCAAGAAGCACATGCCCAAGGCGATCATCCTGTCCCTCATCATCGCCATGCTGCTCTACGTTGCCGCCACCCTCGTGCTCACAGGCATGCAGAACTACAGGGACATCGATCCCGCCGCTGGCTTTGCGTCAGCGTTCCAGGGCGTGGGCCTTCCCGTCATCGCCACCATCATCTCCGTTTTCGCGGTGCTGTCCATCCTCACCGTGATGCTCACGTTCCTCCTCGGTGTCACCCGCGTGTGGTTCTCCATGAGCCGCGACGGCCTTCTCCCCGGCTGGTTCTCGAAGACGGACCGGCACGGTACGCCGCAGCGCGTGACCTGGATCGGTGGCATTGCCTCGGCGCTGCTGGCCGGCGTGTTCCCCATCAAGGCCGTCGCCGACCTCACCAACATCGGCATCCTCGCCGCGTTCGTGGTGGTGTGCGTTTCCGTGATCATCTTCCGCTACACCAAGCCGGAGGCGCCCCGAACCTTCCGCCTGCCGCTGATGCCGGTGGTCCCCGCATTCGGCGTCCTGGCCTCCGCCTTCCTCATGTTCCAGCTGCACTGGGAGACCTGGCTGCGCTTCGGTATCTGGCTCGTAATCGGCCTGGTGATTTACTTCGGCTACGGCAAACGGCACTCGCTGATGAACCCGAACAGCCCGCGGCACGACGAGGCAGTGGAAATGCACACGCAGGTGTAGCCCATTCTCTTCTGACGCGTTACCGATGAACCCTCCCGCACCTCTGGTGCGGGAGGGTTCATCTTTTAGCGACGAAAGCTGATGGAGGGTTCATCTTTTAGCGACGAAAGCTGAGGAAGCGTTTGGGTTTCCGCGTCGCTTCCTCAGGTCCTGCAGGGATGTCTGCGACGCTTCCTCACCCCTCTGGTCGCGGCCCCGAGGGGCGTCGTTATCGGGCCCCTGGCGGACTTTAAGAACGATCGGTATTTCTAACGTGTACTGCTTAGGAAGGATCGCTTTATCTTAATAGACGTGAGGCTCATACTGATAAATAAGACGATCACATCGCACTGAAAGAACGAGGAAAGCCATGACCAACACCGCAACGGATCACCGCGTGCAGGCAGGCAAGGACGCCGCTGTAGCCGGCGCCGTCGCCACCCCCTCGGCAGGGTCCGACGTCGCCGAAGCGACGGCCCTCGCCACCGACGCAATCGCCCTCGTGCGCCGCTGGCTGACCGAAGCCAGCAAGGTTCCCGTGGATGCCTCCGCCGAGCAGCTCGCCGGCGTCCTCAAGGACCCGAACGGGCTGGACTTCACCGTGGGCTTCGTGGACGGCGTGGTCCGTCCCGAGGACCTGCACGTCGCTGCCCGCAACCTCGCAGCCCTCGCCCCGAAGGTTCCCGCCTTCCTGCCCTGGTACATGCGCAGCGCTGTCCAGATGGGCGGCATCATGGCCCCGGTTCTGCCGCAGGTCGTCATTCCCGTGGCCCGCAAGGTCCTCCGCGAGATGGTGGGCCATCTCATCGTTGACGCCACCGACTCCAAGCTGGGCCCGGCCATCGCCAAGATCCGCAAGGACGGCATCAAGCTCAACGTGAACCTGCTCGGTGAAGCTGTGTTGGGCGAGCACGAGGCCTCCCGCAGGCTCGAGGGAACCCACACGCTGCTGGCCCGCCCGGATGTGGACTACGTTTCCATCAAGGTGTCCTCCACCGTGGCCCCGCACTCGGCCTGGGCCTTCGATGAGGCCGTGGAGCACGTCGTCGAGAAGCTCACCCCGTTGTTCGCCCGCGCCGCCTCCTTCCCGAAGGCCAAGTTCATCAACCTGGACATGGAGGAGTACAAGGACCTGGACATGACCATCGCGGTCTTCACCCGGATCCTGGATAAGCCCGAGTTCAAGAACCTGGAAGCCGGCATCGTGCTCCAGGCCTACCTCCCGGACGCGCTCGCCGCCATGGTCCGGCTGCAGGAATGGGCAGCCGCCCGTCGTGCTGACGGCGGCGCCGCCATCAAGGTCCGCGTGGTCAAGGGCGCCAACCTTCCCATGGAGCAGGTGGAGTCCTCGCTGCACGACTGGCCGCTGGCCACGTGGGGCACCAAGCTCGACTCCGACATCAACTACAAGCGCGTCATCAACTACGCGCTGCACCCTGACCGGATCGGCAACATCCGCATCGGCGTGGCCGGCCACAACCTGTTCGACATCGCCTTCGCCTGGCTGCTGGCCAAGCAGCGCGGCGTCGAGTCCGGCGTCGAATTCGAGATGCTGCTCGGCATGGCGCAGGGCCAGGCCGAGGCTGTCAAGAAGGACGTCGGCTCCCTGCTGCTCTACACACCGGTGGTGCATCCGGCCGAATTCGACGTCGCCATCGCCTACCTGATCCGCCGCCTCGAAGAGGGCGCCAGCCAGGAAAACTTCATGTCCGCCGTCTTCGAACTCAGCGAAAACGAGGAACTGTTCGAGCGCGAAAAGCAGCGCTTCCTGTCCTCCCTGGAAGAGCTCGACGACGAGGTCCCGCCGCCCAACCGCCTGCAGAACCGCAGCCTCCCGGCAGAGCCGATGCCCCGCACCGGCTTCCAGAACACCCCGGACACGGACCCGTCCCTGCCCGCGAACCGCGACTGGGGCCGGGCCATCCTGGACCGCGTCCCGACGTCGACCCTGGGCAACGCCTCCGTTGACGCTGCCACCATCGCCGACGCGGACACCCTCAACTCCGTTATTGCAACGGCTGTCGAGAAGGGCAAGGCCTGGGGTGCGCTGTCCGGCGCGGAGCGTGCCGAAATCCTGCACCGCGCCGGTGACGTCCTCGAGGCCCGCCGCGCTGACCTGCTTGAGGTTATGGCCAGCGAGACCGGCAAGACCATCGACCAGGGCGACCCCGAAGTCAGCGAGGCCGTTGACTTCGCCCACTACTACGCCGAGTCTGCCCGCAAGCTGGACCAGGTCGACGGCGCCACCTTCGTTCCGGCGAAGCTCACCGTGGTCACCCCGCCGTGGAACTTCCCGGTGGCCATCCCCGCCGGTTCCACGCTCGCGGCACTCGCCGCGGGCTCCGCCGTCCTGATCAAGCCCGCCAAGCAGGCCCGCCGCAGCGGCGCCGTGATGATCGAGGCACTCTGGGAGGCCGGCGTGCCTCGCGACGTGCTCACCATGGTGCAGCTGGGCGAACGCGAGCTCGGCCAGCAGCTGATCTCGCACCCCGCCGTGGACCGCGTTATCCTGACCGGCGGCTACGAAACCGCCGAGCTGTTCCGCTCCTTCCGCAAGGATTTGCCACTGCTCGCGGAGACCAGCGGCAAGAATGCCATCATCGTCACCCCCAGCGCAGACCTGGACCTCGCCGCGAAGGACGTTGCCTACTCGGCCTTCGGCCACGCCGGACAGAAGTGCTCCGCCGCCTCGCTGGTGATCCTGGTGGGCTCCGTGGCCAAGTCCAAGCGCTTCCACAACCAGCTGATCGACGCCGTCACGTCGCTGAAGGTCGGTTACCCGGAAGACCCCACCAGCCAGATGGGCCCGATCATCGAGCCCGCCAACGGCAAGCTCCTCAACGCGCTGACCACCCTCGGCGCCGGTGAGAACTGGGCCGTTGAGCCCCGCAAGTTGGACGAGACGGGCCGGCTCTGGAGCCCGGGCGTGCGTTACGGCGTCAAGCGCGGATCCTACTTCCACCTGACCGAGTTCTTTGGTCCCGTCCTCGGTGTCATGACCGCGGACACCCTGGAAGAGGCCATCGCCATCCAGAACCAGATCGAGTACGGCCTCACCGCCGGCCTGCACTCCCTCAACACCGACGAGCTGGGGCTGTGGCTGGACACCATCCAGGCAGGCAACCTCTACATCAACCGCGGCATCACCGGTGCCATCGTGCAGCGCCAGCCGTTCGGCGGCTGGAAGAAGTCGGCGGTTGGCGCCGGCACCAAGGCGGGCGGCCCCAACTACCTCGCCGGTCTTGGCGGCTGGACCAGCACCGAGAGCACCCAGGGCGCTTCGGCGGGCATCGCCAACCGCAGGGTGCAGCGGCTTGTGGACGCAGTGAAGGGCGAACTCGGCGCTGCCGGCCTGGAGGCCCTGCAGCGGTCGCTCGGCTCCGACGCCCTCGCCTGGGCGGACGAATTCGGCACCGCCAAGGATGTCTCGGGCCTGAGCGCCGAGCGGAACATTTTCCGCTACCGTGCTCTGCCGGTCACCGTCCGGCTGTCCGACGGCGGATCCCTCCGGGCGCTCGTCCGGACAGTAGCCGCCGGCGTACTAGCCGCTGCCCCGCTCACCGTCTCCTCCGGCGTCGAACTTCCCGCCCAGCTGCGTTCCGTGCTCACCGGGCTGGACATCCCCGTGACGGTGGAGAACGACGCCGAGTGGCTGGCATCCGCGGGGCGTCTCGCCGCGGCGGACAAGCTGTCCGGCGGACGCATCCGCCTGATCGGCGGCTCCGCAGCTGACCTGGCCGAAGCGACCGGCGGCCGTCCGGACCTGGCCATCTACGCCCACGAGGTGACCGAGGCCGGCCGTATTGAAATGCTGCCGTTCCTGCACGAGCAGGCCGTCAGCATCACGGCGCACCGGTTCGGCACGCCCAACCACCTCTCCGACTCGCTGATCTAGGGGGCTCGCTGATCCAGCGAGACTTATTGGGCAATAGAACGGGCGGGCACCCACAAGGTGCCCGCCCGTTCTGTTTCCGGATGCTGCTTAGCCCAGATACCAGCCAGGTGGAGCCCACGACGCCGGAACGCTGTGTGCGGAAAAGTCCTCGCAGCGCGTGCAGGTATACGCGACTTCGCCCAGTTTCCGGACGGTGCCGTCCTGGCGGTGCTTGGGCGGCACGAAGGACTCAAGGTAGATGAACTCGTCTGTTCCGCATTTTTCGCAGTTGGGCTGGCCGACGTATTCGGCGTCCACGGTCATGGAGTGGCGGGTATAGCGGGGGTTTGCGGCTGTGGTCACGGCGTACCTATCCCGAACACACGGGCGTCATTACCAAGCATGTTCGTTATCGAAACCTGTGCATATTTTGCGGCCGCTGCATGACCGCAACAGTCACAGCATAGGCCAGCTGCGAACCGTTATCAATCATTTTGCTGCCTTACCCCGGTCCCGGCCGGCTCAGACAGGCTTCTTGAGGGTTCTTCCCATGATGGCCTGGGTCAGGGCGTCGATCACCTCGGCGTTTGCCAGTGGGTTCCTGATCAGCGTGAAATCCACATCCCCCACAGGCGGCAGCTCGAAGCGGCGGGTGATGATTTTCAGGTCCTCGGGAACCAGCGAGGACGGCATCACGGCCACCCCGATGCCGGCGCGGACTGCCGCCAGCACGCCGCTGATCTGCCTGGTGGTGCATGTGATGCGCCAGGTCCGGCCCACGGACTCGAGCGCGTCGATGGCAAGCTTGCGGCTCAGGCTGGGCGCGGGATAGGCGATCAGCGGCACCGGATGGCCGGGTTCCAGCGCAGTCTGTTCGAGGCCCACCCAGGAAAAGGTGTCGTGCTGGACCACCGTGCCGTCCTTGGCGCCGGCCACCCACTTCACGAAGACGAGGTCGAGCTGACCGGAATTCAGGCGCTTGTACAGCTGGTCGCTCTGGCCGACCGTGAGCTCGAGGTTGATCTGCGGGTAGATCTGCCGGAACTCGCGCAGGATGCGTGGCAGGCCGGTGATGGCGAGGTCGTCGGCGGTACCGAAGCGCAGGCGCCCGCGCATGGCCGAGCCTGAAAAATAGCGGGCCGCGGCGTCGTGGGCCGCAAGAATGCTCCGTGCGAAGCCGGCCATGGCATCGCCGTTGTCCGTCAGCCTGACGTCCCTCGTGTCACGGCTGATGAGCGTTCGCTTCGCCGCGACCTCAAGCTTGCGCACGTGCTGGCTGACCGTCGGCTGAGCCAGGCCCAAGCGTTCTGCTGCCTTGGTGAAGCTCAGCGTTTCGGCAACGGCCACGAAGGATCTGAGCTGGGCCGGTTCGAACATGCGACTTCCTTCCACCGGGCCATCATTACGTTCGGCAATGATAGTTATAGGAGCAATAGTCTTCCACAATTGAAGGTGCGCGCCATAGCGTTGAGGACGTCCCCGCCGGCCCGCTCACCTGAGGAACCCCTGTGACACCCCCACCGCCGCCACTGGCCACCGTCACCCAGCCCGTCGCCGTCGTCAGTGAACGCCTTCCGTGGCGGCACACCTTCATCTCGCTGCGGGTTCCCAACTTCCGGCTCTTCGCCACGGGCCACTTCATTGCCGTCATCGCCATCTGGATGCAGCGGATCACCCAGGACTGGCTGGTGCTCCAGCTTTCCGGCTCAGTCACCGCCGTCGGCTTCACAGTGGCGCTGCAGTTCCTGCCATCACTTCTGCTGGGACCGTGGGGCGGAATGGTCGCGGACCGGTTCTCCAAGCGCAAAATCCTCATTTTGTGCCAGTCGGCCGCGGCTGTCCTCGCCGCTGCGCTTGCCGCCCTGGCGCTCAGCGGGAGGATCGAGGTCTTTCACGTTTACGTCATCGCGCTGGTACTTGGCCTGGTCACCGTGCTGGACCAGCCGGCCAGGCAGGTGTTCGTCCATGAGCTTGTCGGGCCCCGGTATCTGCGCAACGCCATCAGCGTGAACTCGACGACGTTCCAGCTGGGCGGCCTCATCGGTCCGGCGACCGCCGGGGTGCTACTGACCGCCGTCGGCGCCGGCTGGGCCTTCGCTGCCAACGCCGCGGCCTGCTGCTCCACCGTGGCCATGCTCCTGCTGCTGCGCCGCGACGAGTTGTTCGTCAGCCCGCCGGCGCCCAGGTCCAAGGGCATGCTGCGCGAGGGGCTGCGGTACGCGCTGAGCAAGCCCACCATCTATTGGCCGTGGCTTATGGTGGGCTTCATCTCCGTGTTCGCCATGAGCCTGCCGGTGCTGCTCGCCGCGTTCGCGGACCGCGTGTACGGAATCGGCGCGGGCGGCTACGGGATGCTGAATGCGCTCGTGGCACTCGGGGCGCTGACCGGGGCGGTCGCCTCTACCCGGCGGCGGCAGCTCCGGCTGCGGTCGGTGGTCCTGGCGGCCGGCATGTACGGGCTGATGCTGTGCTTTTCCGCCGCCGTCCCAACCTTGCCGCTGTTCGGCGCCGCCCTGGTGTTGTCCGGGTTCTGGTGCCTGATGTTCCTCACCGCGTCCAACCAGCTGGTGCAGACCAGCTCCAACATGAGCATCCGCGGCCGCGTGATGAGCCTGTACATCATGGTGCTGATCGGCGGCCAGGCCCTCGGCGGACCCATGATCGGGTTCATCGCCGAGCATGTGGATCCGCACGCCGGGTTGCTGGTGGCGGGAGGGGTGCCGGCGCTCGCGGCCGCGACTGTCGCCGTCGTGCTTGCCCGCAAAGGTGAGCTGACGCTGAAGGTGGACCTGCGGAACCGGCGGGGACTGCTGCGGGTGGTGCGCCGGGCGGTGTGACGCCGGGGGCCGCGCAATGAGGGTGGTGTGGAGCGGCTGACGGGAATCGAACCCGCGTATCAAGCTTGGGAAGCTAGCGCTCTACCATTGAGCTACAGCCGCAGTCGCACCGGAAACTGCCCGGGGCAGAACCTAGCTTAGCGCAGTTGTGTGGCGACGCCGGCCATCTGGATCCCGAGTCATCGCGTCGGTAAACCGGGCCGGGAAGGCTCCCGTAACTGTTCGGTAAAGGCCCGGGCGGTGCGCGGCCGCGCACCGGCGCAGGTGACTATCCTGAATCTCGTTAGCTGCAGTACAGGGGAACGGGCTACGCAAGGCAGGCCCGACGTCGGAAAAGGATCCCCATGGCAGGTGCAGAACACGAGGTCCTCGTTGCGCGCGACGCCATGACGGTCTACTCATTCCTCCTGGACGGCGCGAATCTACCGAGATGGCAGACCGACATCCGGAGCGTGGGGCTCAGCTCGGGCAGCGCCGGTAGCGTGGGGGCCAGGTACCAGGTGACCATGGACAGTCCCCGAGGCCGTCCGGTGGCGCGCGATTACGAGATCACCCAGGCGCGGCCCGGCGCGGAAATCCAGTTCCAGGTGGTGGCTGGTCCGTCCCTCCTGCGCGGCGGTTTCTACCTCAGCACCGAGAGCGCCGGAACCCGGGTGCGGTTCGCGCTGGAGGCACCGTCCAAGAGTTTCTGGAGCTTTGTCCGCCCGGCATATCGGGGCCGGCTCAGGGCGGCGGTGCGGCAGCTTGAGAAGCTGCCCCACGTTATCGAAGGACGGACGACGGCGGACTGAGACCCCGCTCGGATTTGCCTGGAGACCTGTTCAAAATATCCCCGGCTCTATTTCTGGCCGTGTGATGTGAGACCGTCGGCCTGATTGTTCACGCAGCACAGCGGCAGGGCAGAGCGGAGGCAATGGTATTTTTGAGGGTGTGCTGATCTCTGACCGCGACATTCGTGCCGAAATTGATTCCGAACGGATCGTCCTCGATCCGTACGATGCCGCGATGGTCCAGCCGTCCTCGGTGGACGTCCGGATCGACCGCTTTTTCCGCCTCTTCGACAACCACAAATACGCCCACATCGACCCCGCCGAGGATCAGCCCGACCTGACCCGGCTGGTGGAGGTGGAGGAGGGTGAAGCGTTCATCCTGCACCCAGGCGAATTCGTGCTCGGCTCCACGTACGAGACCGTTACGCTGCCGGACGACATCGCCGCGCGCCTCGAGGGCAAGTCCTCGCTGGGCCGCCTCGGCCTGCTGACCCACTCCACGGCCGGCTTCATCGACCCCGGCTTTTCCGGACACGTCACGCTGGAGCTGTCCAACATGGCCACGCTGCCCATCAAGCTCTGGCCCGGCATGAAAATCGGCCAGCTCTGCTTCTTCCGGCTGACGTCCGCTGCCGAGTACCCCTACGGTTCCGGCGAGTACGGCAACCGCTACCAGGGCCAGCGCGGGCCCACCGCAAGCCGCAGCCACCTGAACTTCCACCGCACTGACATCTAGCGCGGTTTTCCGTCCGCCTGCGCAGGATCTCAGGCCGGGACCGGCTCCGGCCGCGCCGGGCGGGAGAACTTCTTGACGAGTGGCTCGATGTAGCGGGCAGCCAACGGGCCGATGACCGCCATGATTAGGACGTAGGCCGTGGCCAGGGCGGCGAGCTCGGCCTGGACCACCCCGGAGGTCACGGCGAGGCCGGCGATGACAATGGAGAACTCGCCGCGGGCGATCAGCGCGGCTCCGGCGCGGAAGCGACCCGGACGTGCGATGCCTGCGCGCTTCGCGGCCCAGGCTCCGGTGATGATCTTGGTGGCGGCGGTGAGAACCGCAAGGACAAGCGCCCACGCCAGCACCGGCGGGATGGAGGCGGGGTCGGTGTTGAGCCCGAACGCCACGAAGAAGATGGCGGCGAAGAGGTCACGCAGCGGCTCGAGGATCCGCGTTGCGCTGTGGGCCGTGGCGCCGGAGATGGCGATGCCGAGCATGAAGGCGCCCACCGCGGCGGACACCTGCAGTGCTGCCGCCAGGCCGGACACGAGCAGGGCTGCGCCGAGCAGGTTGAGCAGGAAGACCTCGGAATTCTCGCTGTGCACGGCCTTGGAGACGTGGTGTCCGTGCCGCAGGGCGACCAGCAGCACCACGGTGACAACAGCCAGCGAGACGCCCACGGTCTGCAGGCCGCCGAGGAAGCTGACCCCAGCGAGCGTGGCGGTGAGGATCGGCAGGTAGACAGCCATCGCCAGGTCCTCGAAAACCAGGATCGAGAGCACTACCGGGGTTTCCCTGTTACCGATACGGCCAAGGTCCGTGATGACCTTGGCCGCAATGCCCGATGACGATATATACGTAACGCCACCCATAACCATGGCGCCGACAACTCCCCAGCCGAGCAGGGCAGCCAAGGCAGCCCCGGGGACGAAATTCAGGACAAAGTCGAGGATTCCGGCCTTCCACGATCTGCGCAGACCCGTCACCAGTTCCGTCGCCGTATATTCCAGACCGAGCATAAGCAGCAGCAGGATCACACCGATCTCGCCCGCC
This sequence comes from Arthrobacter globiformis, assembly GCF_030815865.1. Lineage (NCBI taxonomy): Bacteria > Bacillati > Actinomycetota > Actinomycetes > Micrococcales > Micrococcaceae > Arthrobacter > Arthrobacter globiformis. The sequence goes on along the minus strand of NZ_JAUSXI010000001.1, from coordinate 5,068,208 downwards.
AGGTGGGAGAACTCCTTCATGCCGCTCAGCTCCACCAGCCCGCCCGCGCCGAAGCACAGCCCACCCACAAGATACAGCGGGATTGGGGACATCCCGATCCGCCCGGCCAGCCTCGCCAGCAGGCCCAGGCAGAACACGACTGCCCCCAGTTCGATGAGCGTCAGGGCCACGCGGTCCATGACCGTTAGCCGTTGCGCAGGATGTCGGCCGCAGCGTCCAGGCCTTCTTGCGTGCCGACAGCGACCAGCAGGTCGCCGGGGTGAAGGAGGACGTCGGGACCTGGTGAGGGAACCACCTCACCTTCACGCATGATCGCCACAATCGAAACACCGCACCGGGTGCGGATGCAGGCCTTGCCCATGGGCTGGTTCTGGAACGGGGAATCCGCGGCGATGGAGAACTGCCTCGTGGTGATCCCCGGAACTTCCCTGTGCGCCTCCGTCAGCTTCATCGCGAGGTGCTGGCCGCCGAGCAGATTCCCCAGCGTTGCCGCCTCATCGCCGGTCAGCGGTATCGAGGCCTGGCAGGTGTCCGGGTCATCCCAGGTGGAGACGAACAGTTCGGTCTGGCCCTCGCGGAGTTCCACCACCCCAATACGCCGGCCGGATGCCGTCATGAAGTCCTTGCGCCGGCCCAAACCCGGGAGATCCGTCTCTTCCACGTTCATAACATCAGCCTAGTCTGCGAACTCGTGATTTCGGCTGAAACTGTGCGCCCTGCGGAATGCCTAAATGTCCGTGCGCGCTCGCTGCCCGGGGGCAGGCTAGGACTGGGGGACGACGGCGATCTCGGCGTCGCTCGGGGCCTTGACCGGCAGGAGGACCAGCAGTCCGGCGAGCAGCACCACCATGATGCCCAAAATGCCCCAGCGCTGCGCGTCCCCCTCAGCCACCAAGGGAGTGGCAACGGTGATGCACAGCGTGAACAGGGCCGGGGCGAGGAAGCTGACGGCGCGGCCGGTGGTCGCGTACAGGCCGAAGAGCTCACCGGATTCGCCCTGCGGGGCCAGCCGGGCCAGATATGCACGGGACGAGGACTGCGCCGGCCCAACAAACAGGCAGAGGAACAGGCCGAAAACCCAGAACGTCGTGGCCCCTGACCATGGCATCCCGAAGAGCATGTGGTTGTCATTGCCCAGCACCAGGATGACCGTTCCGGCGACCAGCAGCCCGGTGAGGGAGGCGATGATCACGGCCTTGGGCCCCACCCTGTCGTCCAGGAAACCGCCGATGACCGCGCCTACGGCCGCCACGACGTTGCCGAAAATGGCGAAGAAGATGACCTGCGGCAGTTCGAAGCCGAAGGTGCCGGCCGCGATGATCCCGCCGAAGGTGAAGACCGCCGCCAGCCCGTCCCGGAAGATGGCGCTGGCCAGCAGGAAGAAGATGGTGTGCGGGCTGGTCCGGTAGATCGCCTTGACCCTGCGCGCCAGCAGCCCGTACGAGGCCAGGAAGCCGAGGGTTGCGGCCCGCTTCGGCTTGGGCAGCTCCGGGACCGCGAACATGACCGGCAGCGCGAAGATGACGAACCACAGCGCTGAGAACACGGCCACCAGCCGGATGTTGAGGCTGTCCTGCGTGGAGGCGCCGAACCACTCGAAGCGCGGCTGCACGAAGAGTTGGAGCACGATGAGCAGGGCCACGATGCCGCCCAGGTAGCCCATGCCCCAGCCGAACCCGCTGACCTTGCCGATGTTCCGGGGCGTCGAAATCTGCGCCAGCATGGCGTTGTAGTTCACGCCCGCGAACTCGAAGAACACGTTGGCCAGGGCGATCAGGGACACCCCGAGCAGGAGGAATTCGGGCCGCGGAAAGACGAAGAAGCACAGTGCTGTCAGGATTGCGACGGCGCCCGTGTTAACTCCCAGCCAGAGCTTGCGGCGGCCCCCGGTATCGGACCGCTGACCCGTGACGGGCGCGAGCAGGGCAATGGCCGCGCCCGCAATGGCCAGGGCTCCACCCAGCACGGCCGAGGCACGGTCTTCACCGCCGAATGCCTGGGACGTGAGGTAGACGGTGAAGACGAACGTCGTCATGACCGCGTTGAACGCCGCGGACCCCCAGTCCCAGGCTGCCCAGGCCAGAACGCGGCCCTTGCTGGACGCCTGCGGCCCTGCTTCAAGTTCCGACGACGGCTGCGTTGCCTCGGATGCGGCTGCGGAGTTCATAGGCCGATGCTATCCGCCCGTGGCGAACGGGGACCCAGCAACCCTCCTGCGAACTGGCGAAACTTACCCTGGGCCCGGCTCCGCGGGAAAAACTGTCAGTGCCCCGTTGATAAACTGGCGGAACCGAACCCAACGAATGACCGCCAGCTCCAACTTTTGATAACCGAATTCTGACTTTGCGGAGATACCAGTGATCCCAGTCCTTGCCGTGCACTTCGCGGTGGCCGCTGTGGCGCCGTTCGTCTTCCGGAGGTTCGGCCGCAACTCGTTTTATGCGCTGGCCGCGGTGCCGGCCGGTTCGTTTGTGTGGCTGTTGTTCCAGCATGCCGCGGTCTATGGCGCCAACGCCTACACAGAAACCGGCGCACCCGCTGAAACCGTCCCGTGGATTCCAAGCCTCGGCATCGAATTCGCCTTCCGCATGGACGCCCTGGCGTGGGTCATGTCGCTGCTGGTCCTCGGTGTGGGCGCCCTGGTGCTGGTCTACTGCGCACGATATTTCAAGGACAAAGACAGCTACCTGGGCGGGTTCGGCGCCCAGCTGCTGGCGTTCGCCGGGGCCATGTTCGGCCTGGTCACCGCGGATGACCTGCTCATGATGTTCATTTTCTGGGAACTCACCACGGTCCTGTCTTACCTCCTGATCGGTTATGCACGGACACGGCTCGCGGCCCGCCGCTCGGCGCTGCAGGCCCTCGTGGTCACCACCGCCGGCGGCCTGGCCATGCTCGTTGGCCTGATTATGCTCGGTGCCAGCGCCGGCACGTACCGGATCTCCGCCATTCTCGAACAGGCACCAGGGCTGGTTTCCGGTCCGGCAGCGGGAGCCGTGGCCGCCGCCGTCGTCCTCATCCTGGTCGGTGCGGTGACCAAATCCGCGCTTGTCCCGTTCCACTTCTGGCTTCCGGGCGCCATGGCAGCGCCAACTCCCGTGAGCGCGTACCTGCACGCCGCCGCCATGGTAAAGGCCGGCGTGTACATCGTGGCGCGCCTCGCCCCGGGCTTCACCGACACTGCCTACTGGCTGCCGATCGTCCTCGGGCTCGGCCTGGCCACCATGCTGGTGGGCGGCTACCGGGCCCTGCGACAGACGGACATCAAGCTCATCCTGGCCTACGGCACCGTAAGCCAGCTCGGGTTCATCACCATGGTGGTGGGACTCGGAAAACCTGACGCCGCCCTCGCCGGCCTCGCCATGCTGCTCGCGCACGGGCTCTTCAAGGCGACGCTCTTCCTCGTAGTTGGCATCATCGACCACCAGTCCGGCACGCGCGACATCCGCAAGCTCTCGGGCGTTTTCCTCTCCTCCCGTGCCCTCGGCATCGTTGCCGGCATCGGCGCCGCCTCCATGGCCGGCATCCCGCTGCTGGGCGGCTTCGTCGCTAAGGAATCGGTACTCGAGGCGTTCGTGCACTTCACTGCAGCGCCCGGTCACGGCCCCTGGGGCGCAGTGGTCCTGACGGGCATGGTGCTCGGCTCCGTGTTGACCTTCGCCTACAGCGCGCGCTTCATGTGGGGTGCCTTTGCGGTGAAGCCGGGCGTCGCCCGCACCCCGTTCGAGGCCATTCGCCCCTCCTTCCTGGCAGCCCCGGCCGCCCTGAGCGTCCTCACCATCGTGTACGGCCTGTGGCCGGCGCCTGTGGACGCTTGGATTCAGCCGTACGCGGCCCTCTTTACCGAGGGATCGCAGCTCACGGAAGGAACGTCCGACGCCGGCAGCGCGGCCGGTGCCGCCGGGCACCTGGCGCTGTGGCACGGACTGACCCCAGCCTTGGGACTGACTGCCATCACGTTCGCCGCCGGCGCGGCCATGTTCTACGGGCGGGGGCTGGTGGACCGGATCCAGAGCGCCATTCCGCCCTGGTTCGACGCCGACCGCGGCTACCAGCTGACCATTGGTGCCCTGGACGACGTCGCCGTGTGGATCACCGGACGCACGCAGCGCGGTTCGCTGTATTTCTACTTGGCTGTGATCCTCAGCGTCGCCTTTGTCCTGCCCCTGTCCGCCCTGATCGCTGCGAACAAGCCGCTTCCCGAAGGGCTGTATTTCGTCGACCCCAACTCGCCCCTGCAACTGGTGGCAGGCGCGGGGATCTTGATCGGGGCGCTCGCCGCTGTCCGGGCCAACAAGCGGTTCCTTGCCGTGCTCATGGTTTCCGTCACCGGCTACGGCATCGCCCTGATGTTCGCGCTGCAGGGCGCCCCGGACCTGGCCCTGACGCAGATGCTCGTGGAAACGATCATCCTTGTGGCGTTCGTGCTGGCCATGCGCAGCCTCCCGGCGGAGCTGCGCGACCGCACCGGGGGCAAGTACCGGGTGGTCCGCGTGATCATCGGCCTGTCCTTCGGCGCCACTATGGTCTTCGCCGCCATCCACGCCATGGGTGCCCGGATCGCCACGCCCGTCTCCCTCGAGTTCCCCAAGCTGGCCTACGAGGGCGGCGGCGGGCTCAACATCGTCAACGTCACCCTGGTGGACATCCGCGCGTGGGACACCTTCGGTGAGATCTCCGTGCTGGCGCTGGCCGCGACCGGCGTGGCGAGCCTCATCTTCGTCCGGGGCCGCGGGGACCGGCTGCGCACAGCGTCCGCCGTGGCTGAGGGGACCGTCGGCCGCCGCCACGGCGTGGACAAATCATCGCGGGACGGTGCCGCCCTGGCGCTGACCCGCAAGTTTGCGGCCGCCGCGCGGGACCCGTGGCTCGTTGCCGGGCGCACGCTGGCACCGGAACGCCGCTCCATCATCTTCGAAGTGGTCACTCGCCTGGTCTTCCACTCAATGATCATTTTCTCGCTCTACCTGTTGCTGGCCGGGCACAACCTCCCCGGCGGGGGCTTCGCAGGCGGACTCATGGCCGGGCTGGCCCTCACACTGCGCTACCTGGCGGGCGGCCGCTTCGAACTGCACGAGGCCACCCCCATCAGCGCCGGCACCCTGCTCGGGATCGGCCTGGCCACCGCCGCGTTGTCCGGCGCCGCGCCAGTGCTGCTGGGCGGCCAGGTGTTCCAGAGCGCCATTATTGAGTTCTGGCTGCCGGTCTTTGGCGACATCAAGTTCGTCACGTCCACGATTTTCGACACCGGCGTGTACATCGTCGTTGTGGGTCTGGTGCTGGATGTGCTCCGCAGCCTTGGCGCCGAGATCGACGAACATTTTGAAGAACGTCCCCTGCAGCTGGACGCGCAGGAGGACGGCGAGCAGGAGGGCATCGAGGGCAGCGATCAGGTGCCCGCCGGCATTCCGGCCGGATCAACCCAAGGCGGCACGTCATGACCGTTAACCTGACCCTGCTGACCGTCATGGGCGCCCTCTACGCCTGCGGCATCTACCTGATCCTGGAACGCAGCCTCACGCGCGTGCTGCTGGGGCTGATGCTGCTGGCCAACGCCACCAACCTGCTGATCCTTGCCACCGGGGGCTACGCCGGCCGGGCTCCCTTCTTCAGCAAGGATACGGACCCCGCGTCCTACAACGACCCCCTGCCGCAGGCACTTATTCTGACGTCCATCGTTATTTCCTTCGCTGTCACGGCCTTCATGCTTGGCATCATCTACCGGACCTGGCTGCTTGCCCGGCAGGACGACATCCAGGACGACATCGAGGACCGCCGCGTGGCCGAAACCCCCAGCTTCGACGCGGAGGACGACGCCGTCATCCCCGTGGAAACCTCCGAGTTCCCGTTGCCCATGCGGGGATCGGACAGTTCCACTGCGGCGGAGTCGACGGCGACTGTCGAGGCGGGCGGCCGGACCCTTCTGGCGGAGCATGCCGCCCTGGAGGAGAAGCCGGGATCCGGCAAGATCGCCCCTGTCACAGACACAGACGTAAACACAGAAAAAGGCACGGACACGGATGGAGGGGCGAAGTGAACCTCGCAAGCCTTGCCCCGCTCGCCGTCGTACTTCCCATCCTGGGGGCGGCGCTGACGTTCGTACTGATCCGGCATTCCCGCGCGCAGCGCGCGGTGAGCATTGCCCTGCTCTCGCTCACCCTGCTGCTGGAGTGCCTGCTGCTGGCGTCCGTCTGGAACGGCGGCACTGCAGCGGTGAACATCGGCGGCTGGGTGCCGCCGTGGGGGATTGTCCTGGTGGTGGACCAGTTCTCTTCGCTCATGCTCGTGGTGTCCTCCGCGGTGAGCCTTGCCGTCCTCGTGTATGCCACCGGGCAGGGCATGGCCGACGGCGACCAGGACGCCCCGGTCTCGATCTTCCACCCCACGTACCTGATCCTCGTGGCCGGCGTCTCCAACGCGTTCCTCTCCGGGGACCTGTTCAACCTGTATGTCGGCTTCGAGATCCTGCTGACGGCCAGCTATGTGCTGATGACCCTCGGCGGCACGGGCCCGCGCATCCGGGCAGGCGTCACGTACGTGGTGGTCTCGGTGGTGTCGTCGGTGCTGTTCCTGATTGCCATCGCAATGGTCTACGGCGCAACGGGCACCATCAACATGGCGGACCTGGCCATCAAGCTCTCGGAGCTGGACCAGGGAACCAAGACGCTCCTGCACGTCATGCTGCTGGTGGCTTTCGGTATCAAGGCCGCCGTGTTCCCCCTGTCCTTTTGGCTGCCGGACTCGTACCCCACCGCGCCGGCCCCGGTGACGGCCGTGTTCGCCGGCCTGCTGACCAAGGTGGGCGTGTACGCCATGGTCCGCACGGAAACCCTGCTGTTCCCCGGGGACAGCCTCAACACGCCCCTGATGGTGGTGGCGCTGCTGACCATGGTGGTCGGCATCCTGGGTGCCCTGGCCCAGAGCGACATCAAGCGTCTGCTGTCCTTCACCCTGGTCAGCCACATCGGCTACATGGTGTTCGGCCTGGCCATGTCCTCCGTGGCCGGCCTGGCGGCGGCCGTGTTCTACGTGGCGCACCACATCACCATCCAGACCAGCCTTTTCCTGGTCACCGGGCTGATTGAGCGCCGCGGCGGCAGCTCCTCGGTGGACCGGCTGGCCGGGCTGGCCAAACTGTCCCCGCTGCTGGCCCTCCTGTTCTTCGTTCCCGCCATGAACCTGGCCGGCATCCCGCCGTTCTCGGGCTTCCTGGGCAAGCTCGGCCTGATGCAGGCCGGCATCGGCCTGGGAACCCCGCTGGCCTACGCCCTGGTGATCGGCGGCGTGCTGACGAGCCTCCTGACCCTCCTGGCCGTCGCCAGGGTGTGGAACCGCGCGTTCTGGCGCAAGGCCGAGGACGCGGAGCACCCAGACCCGGTGCTGCTGGCGGTGCCCGGCCCGGTGGGCGGCGCGACGGCGGTGCGCCTGCTGCCGCGGACCATGGTGGGGTCCACGCTGGGCCTCGTGGTGCTGGGTGTGGCGCTCACCGTCTTCGCCGGGCCGCTCTTCCGCGTGGCGGACCAGTCCGCCACAGCCATGCTGGACAGGTCTGCCTACATCCAGGCGGTGCTCGGTGACGGCACGACCGTGCCGGCTGCGGCGCTGAGCGGAGGCGGAAAGTGAGCCGGCGAAGGGTGTCCCTGCGGCAGGAACTGCCGCTGCTGATCTGGCTGGTCATCGTCTGGGGAGCACTTTGGCAGGACTTCAGGCCCGGGAACCTGCTCTTCGGCGCCCTGCTGGCGGTTGCGGTGGCGCGCCTGTTCTACCTGCCGCCGGTGGAGCTGAGCGGACGCTTCAGCGTGCTGAGGGCCGTTCCGTTCGCGGTGGTGTTCCTCGGCCGGGTGGTGGCCGCCAGCTGCCAGGTGTTTTACCTGGCGGTGGCCCAGGGACCCAAGGTGACCAACGCCGTCGTCGCGGTTCCGTTGCGCAGCCATTCGGACCTGATGGTGACGGCGACCGGCCACGTGATCTCCCTGATTCCGGGGTCACTGGTGGTGGAGGTGGACAGGTCCACCTCCACGCTCTACATCCACGGACTGAACGTACGGAACGGTGAGGACGTCCTCAAACTGCGCAAGGAAGTCCGCGACACCGAGGCGGAGCTCATCCGGATCATGGGAACGAAGGAAGAGCTTGCCGCCCTGAAGCAGGAGGATGGCGCATGATGGAGCTTGTCCTCGCCGTCACGGCTGTGGCGCTGGCCCTCGCCGCCGCGGGCGCGATCATCCGCATCGCCCGCGGCCCGTCTCTCCTGGACCGGGTCCTCGCGGCGGACGTGCTGCTGGCTATCCTCGGCGCGGCGCTGTGCATCGACATGGCAGTGAACCGGCACCTGAACAACCTGATGCTGGTGGCGGCTGTGTCCGTCATCGGGTTTATCGGCTCGGTGACGGTGGCCCGCTTCGTGGCCGACAGGCGGGAGCAGCCCAGTGAGTCCTGAACAGAATGCCGTGGACACGGTAATCGATGCAGTTTCGGCAGTGTTCATGGTGGTAGGCGCCCTGATGTCCCTCGCCGCCGCCATAGGCCTGCTGCGCTTTCCCGACCTGATGAGCCGCATGCACGCCGCCACCAAGCCCCAGGTGCTCGGGCTGTTCCTCCTGCTCGCCGCGGTGGGGCTGCAACTGCGTACATGGTGGGTGTGGCCGGTGCTGCTCGTGGCCTGGATCTTCCAGCTGCTCACTGTGCCGGTATCCGCCCACATGGTGGGCCGCGCCGGCTACCGCACCAAGCACCTCCACAGGGAGCTGCTCAGCACCGACGAGCTGGAGGCCGTGGTGGTGAAGGCCGCCAAGGCCGCCCGTGAATCAGAGTCCGACGGCGGCAACCGCACCGCTGGCTGAGCCTGAGATGTCTCGGCTGCCAGCCCGGCGACCTGCTCGAGTGTGTCGAGGACTGAACAACATCCTTAAAAGGGTCAGGCCCCGTCTGCTGTGCAGACGGGGCCTGACCCGTAGTGGCGGATCGCTGGATCTACCGGGTGGCGAGCACTCCGGTTGCGGTGCCGCCGCGGCTGGACTGGACCAGCACACTGGTGATCTGCCGGTTCGGTCCGGGCTTGGCCCGGTAGGACCAGGCGCCGAGGGTGTCGACCTGTGCGGTGCCGATCTTGGTGACGGCCCGGCCGGGGGTGGTGTCGTAGATGACCACCGTGGTGGCCGGGACCAAGACGGCGGTGTTGCCGGCCAGTGTCGACGTGCCGGTAATCCGCAGCTCGGTGCCGAGCCGGTGGCGGGAGCCGGCGACGGCGACCGTGTCCGTCTGGACTGTGAGGCTTACTGTTGCCGGGGCGCTGCCGATGCCGTTCTTGTCCGTGACGATCAGCTGGAGCTGGATCGGGTCGTTGGACTTGGCCGTGAGGGGTGCCGTGTCCGTGGTCTTGGCGTAGTACGGGACGGTAACAGTGGGCTTGGCGGCGGTGTCGCTGGAGAAGGTGACGGTGGGTCCGCTGACTTGGGTCCATTTGTAGGTGGCGGCGCCGGTGGAGGCGCTGCCGTCCAGCTGGGCGGTTCCGCCGCGGGTGATGGCGGTTGAGGCGGCGGTGGCTACCGCCGTCGCGGGCTGTGTTTCGCCGGGGACGGAGCCGCTGCCGGTGTCGACGACGGGTCCGGGGTCCGGGGCGGGGGTGACCGGGTCCAGTCCGACCGGGGTTGCCGCGCCGCCGGAAACGGTCACCGGCAGGGTGGCGGTGCCGCCGGCTGCGGTTTTCACCGTGACGGTTGCCGGTGGGGCCTTCACTGGCCAGGATTTTTCGGATGGGGTTCCGGCTGCCGGCTCATCCAGCGTGCCCACGCCGGTGACGGTCAGCGGGTAGCCGACAGTGGAGAGGGCTCCGACGGTCAGGTTCGTTCCGTCGTAGATGGCCTTGGTGATGCTGATGCCGCTGGGTTTGGTGACGCTGATCTGGCTGCTGCTGGCGGGCTTGTCGCCGATGTTGGTGATCTTCACGGTGGCCGGTGCGGTTCCGGTGAACTGGATCCGGGCGTAGTAGCGGCCGGTGTCCGGGTCGCTGAGCATGGGGGTGGTTTCGAAGGCCCCGGCCTGCCCGTCGATCTGGAGCTGGGCGTCGTTGCCACTGCTGGCGAACACGTCGATCATGTTGCCGTTCAGGACGGCGCTGTCGCCGTTGACGCCCTGGTTGGTGGAGATTTTGCCCTGCACGGTGAACTGGTCGGTTTCGAGGGTGAGGCCGCCGCCGTTGACGGAGAACTTGTTGTAGCCGGTGGGGCTTCCGGTGACGGTGTGGTCTTGACCCGGATCTCCGAGGTAACCTTCGGGGGCTGCCGGTGCGGTGGCGGGGTCCCATTTCAGGAAGGGGCCGATGTTGCTCTTCAGGGCGGTGGTGAAGTTGCCCGCTGCGGGCGAGATGTCTTCGACGAGCTTGCCGGCCCCCGTGCCGTCGGTGTCGATGGTGATGGTGCCGTAGGGGTGCTGGAAGGTCAGGGTGGTGTTGGCGGGGGCGCCTTTGACGACGATGCGCTGGCGGCCGAAGACCACCTGGTCGCCTTCGGTGACCGTGTTGGCGAAGGCCGCCTCCAGGCCCAGGACCAGGACGGCCCTTCCGCCGCCGGGAAGGGCCAGCTCGGAGCCGGCGAGCATGTAGAACGCCTCTTCCGGGAAGTTTCCCGGGAATGAAATGGGTGCAGTCTCGTCCGGGATGTCCCCGGGCAGGAAACCGCAGAGCGGGTTCTCCGCGTCCAGGCACAGCTCGACGCGCGTTTTGTTGCTGTCCTCGTACCAGGACGGAAAGCCGTACTCGGTGTTGACGGGTCCGACGGCGGTCAGCTTGTTCGGGTTCGTCTGGGTTACCAGGGTTGCCGCCAAGGAGGCTCCTGCTCCTGTCGCCGCAAGCAGGACGGCTGTTGCGGCAGCAATGCCGCGGCGACGGGACGCAGGGCTCGGGCCGCGATGTCGGAGGGTCAGGCGTTGGGCTGACAGGAAAGGTGGTGTGGGTACCATTTTTGTCTCCTCGTAAAGACGCTGATGGCATCCACTAAAAGTCGTGGGGGTTGGAAAAACGTTCGGGCTCCAGGTTGGAAAAACCTTGGCATGCAAGGCTTTTTACGGCGGCGTGGGGGGACTCGCGCTGCTCACGCCAAGCCATGCTCATGGCCTCCAAGCGACATGAGGTGGGCCGCCGGGGCAGAATGCGAACGGACCCGGCACCGCAGGTTGCGGCGCCGGGTCCGGCTGTTGTGAGCCCGGCCGAGGTCATCAGCACTGCCAGGTTCAGAACGGAAGCAGTATGGCCTGCCGTGCTTGGGGAAACCCGGTCTCGGCCCGGAAGGGGCTGCGGGCAACCCACCCCGTGTGGGGGGACTGCAGGGGTGGTTGGTCTCGACAGGCGCGACCAGCAGGGAGGCCTAGACGATGTCCTGGGTCTTGGCGAAGCGGGTGATGGCCCGCTGGGTGCCGCGGTTGGCCAGCACCTGGATGACCGCGCTTACGGAGGCGGAGACGAGGGCGAACGTGAGGGCCGTGCGCAGCGTGGTGGGCACGTCGTCCTTGTCACCCTTGGGGGGCTTCCGGCCCGTGATTTTTTCCCAGATGGTGTCGACGGCCTTGGTGCCGGCGAACCCTGCCAGCAGGCTGATGCCTGTGCCAAGCAGTTTGATGAAGAAACTCATTGCGGAACTCCTCGCGTGATGAACACTGGTCTGTCCTTAGCCTAGCCGTATGGACCGGTGGATCTCCCGCAACGCCTGCACCACGAGGTCGTGGTCCGCCTTCTGCGGCAGCCCGGACACGGTGACCACAGCCACCACACCCACATCCCGCACATAAACGGGGAAGGCTCCGCCGTGGGCAGCGTAGGTGGACTGGTCGAACCAGGCGTTGTCCTCGATCCGTCCGCCGCCGACCCTGCCGCGCAGGCCCACCAGCAACGACGGTTCCTCGTAGCGCTCAGCAGTCCGCTGCTTGGCCCGCACCCAGCCTTCGTTGTCCGGGGTGGCACCCTCAAGCGCCACATGGAAGAGCACCTGCTCCCCCTTGGTGATGTCGATGGCGATGGGCAGGTTGTCCTCCTTGCCCCGTTCCACCAGTTCCAGGCCCAGCGCCAGGGCATCGTCCTTGCTGAACCTCGGAAACTGCAGTTCAGCGATCTCCCCTTCGATCTGCCCAATCAGGGCGTCCAAGGCTCCCGCCGGCTGTTCCTCGGAGGAGTCGGGGTCAAAGGCGGGCACGGGAGCGCTGCCGGAGTCCTGTTGCGTCATGGCCTCAATCTACTCGGGCCGCTGTCCTGACGCCGCATGAAAACTTCCGCATTGTGACAGCGGCCCCCGGTTTCCGGGCGGGGCGAGGTGTAAACTGGATCAGCCCACAAGGGCAGATTTATCACGACAGGGGAGCGCCGCCGTCGGGATGCAAAGGCAACTGCCAGCGCAACCGCGGATGGGCGCTGAGAGTGCGGACCGCCGCAGACCCTCGAACCTGATCCGGCTAGTACCGGCGCAAGGGAGTCGAGTTCTCAGAGTGCCCGGCAGCAGGTGGCTCAGCCATCGGCAGCCGGGGGAACGCTTTCCCCTCCTGTTCCTCAGGAGGACCATCATGACAACTGCAGCAATCAAGAAGACCAGCTACAGCTGGCGCGTGGCGGACATCGTCGTGGCGGCGCTCATCGCCGTTGCCGGCGGCGTCATCTTCTGGGCCTGGTCCCAGGGCGCCAACCTCATCTCCACCCCCATCAACGCCATCTACCCGCGCCCCTGACCGGCCTCTACGCCGGCGGCTGGATGATTCCGGCGGTCCTGGGGATGCTCATCATCCGCAAGCCCGGCGCGGCCCTGTTCTGCGAGGGTGTGGCTGCTACCGGCGAGCTGCTCATGGGCTCGCAGTACGGCACCACGGTGCTCATTTCCGGCGTTCTGCAGGGCCTGGGGGCGGAGCTCGTGTTCGCCGCCTTCGCGTACCGGAAGTTCAACCTGCCCGCCTCGCTGCTTGCGGGGGCCGGTGCCGGACTGTTCTGCGGGCTCAACGACTCCTTCGCCCCCTGGGGCTGGAACATCGCCTACGCAGCAGGCGACAAGCTCGCGTACATCGTGTTCTGCGCCATTTCCGGCGCGGTCATTGCCGGCGCGCTGTCCTGGATCGCCACGCGCGGCCTGGCCAGGACAGGTGTGCTGAGCTCCTTCGCGTCCCGCAAGGCAGCCACGGAGCCCGTCTTCTCCTAATGCCCGGACAACACGACGGAGGTGTCCGCCCCGCCGCGGTCACCGCCCGCGGCTGGGGCTGGCGCCACGCCGGCCGCACCAAACCCGCGGTCCATGCCCTCGACCTGGACATCCGCCCCGGCGAGCGGGTCCTGCTGTTGGGCCCTTCCGGAGCCGGCAAGTCCACGCTGCTTCACGCCCTGGCGGGTGTGCTGGGGGACAGCGACGCGGGCGGTAGTTCCGCTGCGGGGAGTTCCGCGGACGACGCCGGGACTCCCGGCCGTGACGACGCGGACGAGAGCGGAGAGCTGCTCATCGACGGCGCGCCGCCCCGTTCCCGGCGCGGCCGCGCCGGGCTCATGCAGCAGGACCCGGAAACCCAGGTTGTGCTGTCGCGCCTCGGTGACGACGTCGCCTTCGGTGCCGAGAACCTGTCCGTGCCCCGCGACGAGATCTGGCGCCGCGTGCATGAAGCGCTGGAGGACGTCGGGCTGGCGCACCTTCCGCTGAACCACCCGACGTCGTCCCTGTCCGGCGGCCAGAAGCAGCGCCTCGCGCTTGCCGGCATCCTGGCGATGCGGCCGGGACTCATCCTGCTGGACGAGCCGACAGCGAACCTCGACCCCGCCGGCGTCCTGGAAGTCCGCGACGCCGTGGGTCGCTGCCTCGACAAGACCGGGGCCACCCTGGTGGTGGTGGAGCACCGGGTCGCGGCCTGGAAAGACCTGGTGGACCGGATCGTGGTCCTGCAGCCGGGGTCCGCCGCGGACGGAGCGGTGCTGATCGACGGGACCCCGGACGAGGTACTCGAACAGGCCCGCGGGATGCTCACCGCCGCCGGCGTCTGGGTCCCCGGCTACGTTCCCGAAACCCGGCGCCGTTCAAGTGCCAGCGTTCCGACCTCCTCCGGACATAACACCGGCCAGCTGCTGCTGGCGGCCGAAAAGCTCGCCGTGTCGCGGGAACGTCCACGCCGCCGCGGCTTCCGTTCGGTGCCTCCGGAACCGGTGCTGCGGGACGTAACGGCACAGGTCCGGGCAGGCGAAGCGCTCACCGTCACAGGTCCCAACGGCGCGGGCAAATCCACGTTTGCGCTGACTCTCGCCGGGCTGCTCCCGCCGGTGGCCGGCAAGGTGTCCGCGACTGTTGAGTTGAGCGGCGGAGCCGGAATTGACCCCTACAAGTGGAGGGCGGAGCAGCTGATCGCCCGGATCGGTACGGTGTTCCAGGAGCCCGAGCACCAGTTCGTCACCGGCCGCGTCCTGGACGAGCTGCAGTTCGGCCCCCGCCATCTGGGCCACGGCGAAGAGCGAGTCGATGAGCTGCTGGAGCGGCTGCGCCTCACGCATCTCGTGGACGCCAACCCTTACACCCTCTCCGGCGGGGAGAAACGCAGGCTGTCCGTGGCCACCGTCCTGGCGGCGCACCCCCAGGTGCTGGTGCTGGACGAGCCGACCTTCGGCCAGGACGCCAACACCTGGGCGGAGCTTGCCTCATTCCTTTCCGAACTGCTTGACGCCGGCACAGCCGTGGTGTCCGTAACCCATGACGAGGAGTTCACCCATGTGCTCGGCGGCACCGAGCTGCGGTTGGGCCCCGGCGGCCGGCCCGAGCCCAGACCCGCTGAACCAACGTCAGAACAGACGGTGACATGAGGGAAGCGCTGATACTTGTCGGAAACCGGGCGGTACTGACGCGCGCCAATCCGCTGGCCAAATTTGCGGCGGTCTTCCTCATCACCCTCGTCCTGGCGCTGTCCATCGACTGGATGTCGGCGTCGGTTGCTCTGGTGTGTGAGCTGCTGGTCTTCCCCTTGGCCGGCCTGACTTTCTCGCTGCTGTGGCAGCGCGGCTGGCCCCTGATCCTCGCGGCCGCCGTCGGCGGCTGGAGCACCTCCATCCTGTCGCCGGACAGCGGGAGAATACTGCTCGACGTCGGCCTCTGGTCCATGAGCGAAGGTTCCCTTCAGCTGGGGCTGGGTTTTCTGCTGCGGGGCCTGGCCATTGCCCTGCCTGCGGTGCTGCTGATGAGCTGCACCGATCCCACCGACCTGGCGGACGCCCTGGCGCAAAAGGCGCGGCTGCCCCACCGCTTCGTGCTCGGGACCCTGGCCGCGATGAGGCTGGTCGGCCTGATGGCCGAGGAATGGCAGACCATCGGCATGGCCAGGCGCGCCCGAGGCGTCGGATCGCGCGGCAACCCGTGGCAACGGATGCGGGCCACCCTGGGGCAGAGCTTCGGCCTCCTGGTCCAGGCCATCCGCCGCGCCACCCGGCTTGCCGTGACGATGGAGGCCCGCGGGTTCGGCGGCGCCAGCCGGACCTGGGCGCGCGTGTCCACCTACAGTGTGCTGGACGTCTGGGTGGTGCTCGGCGGAGTGCTGGTCGCTGCCGGCGCCGTGGCTGCCGCGCTGTGGGCCGGCACGTGGAACATGGTGTGGCTGCAGGGCTCCTAACCCGCCGGGTGTGCCAACCCTGCCGGCCGCGCCATCCGGATCTCGGCCAGCCCTTCCCAGTCTTCGATCGTGTCCCTGGCGCCGGTGAAGACGAAGCCGTTGCGCTGATAGAAGGCCTGGGCGCGGGGGTTGTCCTCGGCGACCCACAGCGCAGCCGCCTCGCTCCCGATCGCAGCCTCGAGCAGCGCCCGGCCGAGCCCCCTGCCATGGTGGGAGGCCAGGAGGTAGATGCCCCAGAGCTCGGTCTGCTCCCTCAGCCCTTCCTCGGTCGGAAGCGAGCCGGCAAACCCCACCAGCTTCCCGGCGTCGTCCGCTACGAACTGACGGGCCGCGTATGGGCCGTTCAGAAGGTGCCGCCACATGGTCAGCCGCTCTTCCACGCCTTGCCTGGCCATGAAGCCCGCTGAAAGCAGGTGCGTGTAGGTTTCGCGCCAGCATTCCAAGTGGAGTCGGGCCAGGGCCTCGGCGTCTTCGGGGGCGGCCTTGCGGACGCTGCAGGTGTGATCCATGGGCCGAGTCTAAATGTTCGCGGTGTGCGTCAGACGCAGGAGTGGTTGTAGTCGAAGCCTCCGGCCACAAACTGGGTGAGGACCACTTTGCCGCCTGCGGTGAGGGGCGCCGCGGAGCACATGCTCCTGGCATCGGCGGCAGTGTGCGCCCCGGCAAGCCAGCTTGGCAGGGAGTAGAGGCTGCTGGCTGAACCGATCTCGCCGACGATCTGTCCCCACTGCCGCGCCGCGGAGTAGATGCCCACCCTGGCCCCTATGCTGTGGAAAAAGTCGGTCATGCCTTCTAGGTCCGCCCGGTTGGCCGTCCTGTCGCCTGACCAACTGTTGCCCGTCTCGACATCCAGCCACCAGAGGTACGTCTCAGGGTCGGAGATGGTGCGAAGGTATGCGTCGTCGAAGGCTTTTGCGTACCCGTACATGTAGGCGCACGCCGCGTCCTCCTTGCCCTGGCAGGTGCCGTACGGGTTGGCCACTGCCTTGCCGCCGTACTCGTTGTTCACCGGCCACCAGGAGCCGCGCAGCCCGGGATTCGCGGTGTTCACATAGAGCGCAAGGCGGGGCTGGCCGGTCCCGCCAGCTGCGTCCTCCCCCCAGTCAAGCTGCTGGTGGAGGCAGGGGTTGGTAGTGTTGGCGCGCCCGTTGTTGACTCCGATAATCGCGAACGCAGGGTCGTCGGGCAGGCCGCCGCTGCACTGCGGCCACGAAGCATCGTTGCCCAATGGGACCCTGCCGGACTCTGGCGGCTGTACGGGCTGACGGGCCACCGGCCGCGGGGATTGCGGGGACGCGGGCGGCTGCGCCTGCGCGGCGCTGCTGGAAGTGGCAGAAGCCTTGGGCGACGCCTGGGTGACGGTTGATTCGGGTGCCGGGGGCGCGCCGTCGTCCAGCCTTGGTCCCGGAATGAAGCCCACGGCTGTAGCCACCACGAAGGACAGCAGCGCTGAAGCCGGACGCCCAAGAGGGTACTTCCTGCCCAGCACGGCGGAGCTGAAAATGGACACGGCGGCCTCCCATTCCCTTGTGGCCGCAACAGGTACCGCTAGCTTGCTCCCGGATGCGCGGCCGGTCAAGGCCAGTGCACGGTCCTTGACTGAGGCTGCGGAGGCCGTCACAGGTTCTGTCACACTACTGTCGCCCGTTATTGAATGCTTATGCGTATAACGGGTATATTACGGGCTGGGCGCCCCTCCTGTAGGTGACAGATGCGACGGAATAACTCATATCTGATATATTTTTCCCATGACACAACAGACTGTTGAACATGTTGGTCTTCTGCTCCGCGACGCCCGCGGCCAGAAGGGGTGGACCCAGGGCCAGTTGGCCGCGGAACTCGGCACCAGCCAAAGTGCCGTGGCCCGCATGGAACAGGGCAAGCAGAACATGAGCCTGAAAATGATCCAGCGCCTGGAGGCTATCTTCGGCCGCAGCTTCGTCCAGCTCGGCAAATCGCAGATGACCCACCTCCGCGTAGAGGGCGGCAGGACGCTTTCGGGCTCCGTTGACGTCAACACCAGCAAGAACGCCGGGGTCGCTCTTCTATGCGCCAGCCTCATCAACCGTGGCACCACGACGCTGCGCCGGCTGGCCCGGATCGAGGAGGTCAACCGCATCGTCGAGGTTCTGAGCAGCATCGGCGTCGAATGCACCTGGCTCAACGACAACGATCTCCGCCTCCGCCGGCCTGCGGACCTTGACCTGGCGTCCATGGACGCCGAGGCTGCGCGCCGGACCCGCAGCGTCATCATGCTGCTGGGTCCGCTGCTTGATGTGACCGATGAATACCGGCTGCCCTACGCCGGGGGCTGCGACCTGGGCATCCGCACCGTGGAGCCGCACATGCAGGCACTTCGGCAGTTCGGTCTGTCCGTGGAGGCCAGTTCAGGCTTCTACAGCGTGCAGGCACCTCCCACCGACGAACTGGACAGGTCCTTCGTGCTGACCGAGCGCGGCGACACCGTTACGGAGAACGCCATCATGGCCGCGGCCCACCGCTGCGGCACCACGGTCATCCGCAACGCCAGCCCCAACTACATGGTCCAGGACCTCTGCTTCTACCTGCAGCGGCTGGGCGTGGAGATCGACGGCGTTGGAACCACCACGCTAAAGATCACCGGCAAACCGACCATCGACGTCGACATCGAGTACTTCCCCTCGGAGGACCCCATCGAGGCGATGAGCCTCATCACCGCCGGCATTGTCACCAACTCAGAGGTGACCATCCGCAGGGTGCCCATCGAATTCATGGAGATAGAGCTGGCCACCCTGGAACAGATGGGCCAGCAGCTGGAGGTCTCCGGCGAGTACACGGCCCGCAACGGGCGCACCCGGCTGGTGGACGTGACCACGAAGCCCTCGGAGCTGCGCGCGCCGGAGGACAAGATCCACCCGATGCCGTTCCCCGGGCTGAACATCGATAACCTTCCGTTCTTCGCGGTGATCGCGGGCAATGCCGAGGGCCAGACCATGATCCACGACTGGGTGTACGAGAACCGCGCGATCTACTTGACGGAGCTGAACAAGCTGGGCGCCCGGATCCAGTTGCTGGACCCGCACCGCATCTACGTCAACGGCCCCACGCGCTGGCGTGCCGCGGAAGTGGGCTGCCCGCCCGCGCTGCGTCCCGCTGCCTGCCTCCTGCTGGCGATGCTGGCGGCCCGCGGAGTTTCCGAGCTGCGCAACATCTACGTCATCGAGCGCGGCTACGAGGACCTCGCGGAGCGGCTCAACACCATCGGCGCCAAGATCGAGTACTTTCAGGACTGACGTTAACTAAGCGCGAGCGGACACTTAAGCCCCTGTTGACCCGCCGGTTTGGGGCCACAAGTGTCCGTTCGCGCTTCGTCATGTCGGGGACGATTACGCTGGTCTGGCGCACAATGTAGGCATGCGGACTTTTGGCGTGGAGGAAGAGCTCCTGATCGTTGATCCGGTCAGCGGGGAGCCGCTGGCGCTCGCCGATGCGCTTCTGGCCGGCCGCAAACTCGCCGCCGACGACGCTCCGGGCAGGCCCCGGCTGCTGAAGAAAAAGGCCGAAACCAAGTGCGACGACGACGAAATGGGCCTGAGCGCCGAACTCAAGCTTGAGCAGATCGAGACGCAGACCCGTCCGTGCCTGGACCATGCGGAACTGCTGCGCCAGATCCGCGCCGGCCGTGACCTGGCCGACGAAGCCGCACAGGGCCACGGTGCACGGATTGCCGCCCTGGCCACCTCGCCGCTGGCCCTGTCCAGCCACACCACGCCGGATCCGCGCTACGCCAGGATGCTGGAACGGTTCGGCCTGACCGCCCAGGAGCAGCTCACCTGCGGCTTCCACGTCCACACCTACATCGAATCTCCGGACGAGGGCGTGGCCGTGCTGGACAGGATCAGGGACAAGCTGGCCGTCCTGATCGCGCTCAGCGCCAACTCCCCGTTCTGGAACGGCGTGGAAACCGGGTTCGAGAGCTACCGGACGCAGGCGTGGAACCGCTGGCCGTCGTCGGGCCCGTCTGCCATCTACGGCAGCCTGTCCTCCTACCGGCGCGTGGTGACCCGGCTGCTGGACAGCGGCGTGGTGCTGGACGAGGGCATGATCTACTTCGACGCACGCCTGTCCCGGAACCATCCCACCGTGGAGGTGCGGGTGGCGGACGTCTGCCTCCGCGCCGAGGACGCAGCGCTGATCGCCGTCCTGGTCCGTGCGCTCGTGGAATCGGCATGCCGGGAATGGCGTGAGGGTGTGGAGCCCGCGCCCGTGCCAACGGTGCTGCTGCGCATGGCAGCATGGCAGGCCAGCAACTTCGGCCTGCGCGGCGAACTGCTGGATTTCGGCAGTTTCCGGCCAGTGCCCGCCGGGGATGTGGTGCATTCGCTGATCGACTTCCTGGAGCCGGTGCTGGCCGAGAACGGTGAGCTGGAGCTGGCCCGGCGGGGCGTCGAGGAGATCTTCGCGCGCGGCACCGGCGCTGCTGAGCAGCGCAATGTCCGGCAGGTGGTTCTGGACAAGGCAGAGCCCGACGACGGCGGGCTGGGTGCCGTCGTTGCGCACGCCGTGCGCGCCACCCATAAGGGAACCGACGGGTACGTCGGCCCCGACGCCGAGCCCGCTCCGGAACTGCTGCGCGTCCGCCAACTCTGACCCCACACTCTAACCCCGCGCATACCAAGCGCGAACGGACAGTTAAGCCCCTCGCGCTGGTGGGGCGGGGATGTTTCCGGTGGTCATTTTCCGGTAAACCGCCTGAAATGTCGGGTGGCTAGGGTGGAAGCACAAGACCCGCCAGGGGAAGGAACGGACCATGCGCGTAGGAATCATCAGGGCTTTGACCACCACCGACCGGCGCCTGCTTAACTCGCACGGAAAGCTGCTCCGGGAGACCTTCGGCTTCGACGTGACAACGCGGTGCGTTCCGGACCAGCCCTCCGGGGTTTATGACGCCGAGTCGTTGCAGCGTGCGGTGCCCAAGGTGGTGGAACTCGCGCGGGACATGGCGCCGGACGTCGACGCGCTGGTCATCAGCTGCGCTGCCGACCCCGGATTGCCGGAGGTGCGGGCCCTGCTGGATATCCCGGTGATCGGTGCTGGCTCCGCAGCGGCCGCGGCAGCCCTCTCGTTCGGTGGCCGGGTGGGAGTGCTTGGCCTCAAACACTCGGTGCCCGGTCCCATTTCAGACGCCCTGGGTGACCGCATGCTCCTGATCGACGGGCCCGAAAGCGTGGAGACGCCCGACGGCTTCCTGCTTCCCACCGGCATCTTCGACGCGCTCGCAGCCGCCCACATGCTGGTGGACGCCGGAGCGGACGTGATCCTGGAGGCCAGTACGGGCCTGACGAGCATCGGCATGGCGGACGTCCTCCGGCGCAGACTGGGACTTCCGGTCATCGACCCCGTCATGGCCGCTGGCTCCATGCTTGTCTCCGCCGTGGCCTCGCGCGAGCTTCAGGCCGTGTGAGCCCAGGCGGTTTGAGCTTAGGCGGTCAGATTCAGGCGTTGTGGGTCTTGGGCATGTTGAGCCGGCGGCGGAGCGTGCCCAAGCTGCTCCGGCTCAACAGCCCCATGACGCGTGTGCACAGCGCCCAGTAAGCAATCCCGGCCGCCAGGGACGCCGCCACAGCAAGGGCCGGGCTGGTTGCGGCCAGTAGCGGATAGACCAGCCAGTGCACCAGGTACGCGTAGAGGGAAGCGCTGGCCAGAAGCACCGTCAGGCGCTGCAGCCCTCTGGGCACGGGGAGGGTGGGCAGCCAGGTGAGCAGCAGGATTCCGGCAACAAGCGTCAGCTCACGATTCGAATCCCCGAAGAAGCACCCGGGGACCGTGAGGATCGCGAGGACTGACACCGCACACCGCTGTATCACCGTCCGGGTCCGGGCAATGGCCCAGCCCAGGACGAACAGCCACAGGGTCGGCGACGGGTGGGGAATGCCGGGATCCACAATGTCGTAGCGCGAGAGCAGCGCGAGGCCGGTAAGGGCAAGCGGAAAGAGCAGCGGGAACCGCCGCTCGGTGCGGTCCGCCCAGGGTATGGCCAATAGGGCCGTCAGGCCCAGAAGGATGTAGACCAGCACCTCGATGAACCAGAAGTGCCACTGCGTGGTCACAGCTTCAGGGCCGACCACGGAGTTCAGGAGCAGGACATTGGCCGGCGTATACCGGTCGGTGATCAGGTAGGCCACTCCGATGAACGCCATGCTGGGCAGCGCCACCCTGGCGACGCTGGTGAGCTGGCGCCTGAGCCGGGGAAGCCGTTCCCCGCTGAGCTGGAACCGGGCGAAGTTGTAGCCGGCCACCGCCATAAGCACGTGGGCCATCCCCGGCCATTTCATCAGCCCCACGTGGGTGCTGACGATGAGCACAATGGCCACGACCCTCAGCACGATGCTGGTCTCGATCGGAGCAAAGAACCGCCGCATCTTTCCGGCAGGCTTTGTCCCCGGGTGCTGCTCCAGGTCGCAGATCGGCCGCACGTGCCAATCCGACGGGAGATGGCCCAGCAACTGCTCCAGGCGGACGGACGTGGCCACATAGGACAGCGAGTCGCCGCCGAGCGAGACGAACGTGTCGCCGTCGCCGATGTCGGTGCGCTCCAGGGTGTCGCGGAAGATCCGCCGAACGGTTTCCGGTCCCGGCCGGTCCGGCCCGGCTCCTGACGGCGCGGATTCTGCGGGCGCCGGGGTTGAGAGCGCAAGGACCGCCGGATAGTCCACTTTCCCGGTGGCCAGGCGGGGGAGATGCTCGACGGCGTGCAGCTCCAGGGCCGCACGGGGCAGTCCGATGCCCTGGGCGAGGACCTTGGCCAGCAGCTGGGTGTCGTGGCTGCCCTCGACGGCGACCACGAGTCCCTGGTCGGTGCCTGCGCTCGCCGCTTCAACGCCGAGGTCGGCCAGGATGCGCTCCACCTGGCCGAGGTCAACCCGGAGGCCAACGATCTTGACGAACCGGCTGCGCCGCCCCACGACTTCATAGACGCCGGCCGGGTGTTTCCTGGCCAGATCGCCGGTGCGGAGTTCGTGGACTGTGCGGCCGGCGCCGAGATCTTCCGGTGTCTCCGCGTAGCCGAGCATGACGTTGGGCCCGGTGTAGACGAGTTCGCCGTGC
The DNA here is from genome assembly GCF_030815865.1 of Arthrobacter globiformis. NCBI lineage: Bacteria > Bacillati > Actinomycetota > Actinomycetes > Micrococcales > Micrococcaceae > Arthrobacter > Arthrobacter globiformis. Next base: position 5,045,516 of record NZ_JAUSXI010000001.1, on the reverse strand, counting down.
TCGAGGCCCGGCACCGGCTCGATGCGGAAGGCGCCGCCCGGCACCGGGATGCCAATGGCGCCGGGGTGTTCGGCGGCCAGCGCGGGCGGAAGGTAGGCCATCCGGGCTGTGGCTTCTGTCTGGCCGTACATCACGAACAGCTCCCAGCCCTTCCGGCGGCCGAGCTCGGCGTAGCTCTGCACACGTTCGGGGGCGAGCCGGCCACCCGCCTGCGTGACATAGCGCAGGCCGGGGAGGTCCATGCCGGCAAAGCCCACCCGTTCCAGCAGTTCGAAGGTGTACGGCACCGCCGCGAACGACGTCGCCCCGCCGGCACGGAAAAGGTCCCAGAAGCACGGGTCAACGACGGACAGGTCGGTGAGCACCAGGCTGGCGCCCCGCAGCAGGTGGCTGTTGATCACGGACAGCCCGTAGCAGTAGGACATCGGCAGGGTGGTTGCGGCACGGTCAGCAGGGCCGATGTCCAGGTACTCGGCAATCGACTCCGCGTTGGCCTGCAGATTGGCGGAGGACAGGCGCACCAGCTTGGGCGAACCCGTGGAACCGGACGTGCTGAGCAGCAGCGCGAGGTCCGGATGGAGTTCGTGCTTGGTTCCGGGCCTGCGCTCCTCAAACACCGTCTCTCCGTTGGCAGAGCGCAGCACGACGTCGGGGTCGTAAGCGGCCACCAGGGACTCGAGCGCCGCCGGCTTGTCCTCCGGCAGCAGGATCAGCGGGTGGCCGCCGACCAGGGCAGCGAGATACGCGACCAGAGAGTCGACGTCGTTCGCCGCAGCCAGTGCCACAAGGCGCCGCTGGCTGCCCAACCGGAGGGCGAGGGCATCAACCCTGCGTGCCAAGTCCCGGTAGGTGAGAGTGAAATTGTCGGTGAGAATGGCGGGCCTGTCCCCGTGACCCGCCAGATCGGCGGCGAAGGGCACCCGCGCGAAATCAAGCTGCGTGGTCACCCGAAGAGGATATTAGTTAAGGCTTACCTAAGTAAAGTTTTTCGCCGCACATGACATTTCGGATTCCGGCGTCATAGAACTGATCGCTACGGGCCGGGCCGTTGACAAGGCCGAAAAGGTGCTGTTTAGCTTGCCGCCTGAAGACAACCGCCGTCGGAAGGGAGTGTCGCGTGAACTCCGCAGCGCAGGCCGGGCGTGACCTCCGCCCGCTTTCCGAGTCCGAGGCCGAGATGTACGTGGCCTCCGTGTGCTTTAAGACGGGGCCGCCGGGTGCCGCCGGGGTGGAGGTGGAGCGACTGGTCTACGACGTCCTAAATCCACAGATCCCGGTTACGGTTGCACGGGTCAGAGGGGCGATGGCGGCATCCGCGGGGCAGTTGCCCGGCGACGGCGTGATCACCTTTGAGCCGGGCGGCCAACTGGAGGTGAGCTCCGCGTGCGCGCCCGGTCTTCCCGCTCTCGTGGAGGCAACCAGGGCAGACCTTGCGGCTGTGGAGACCCGGCTTGAGGACGCAGGCCTCTGCTTCGGCCAGGTGGCCCTGGACCCGGACCGGCCGGCTGTACGGTCCCTGGAACATCCGCGGTATGCGTCCATGGAGAGGCACTTCGCCGGCTGCGGCCCCGCTGGACGAACAATGATGTGTTCCACGGCATCACTCCAGATCTCCCTGGAAGCCGGATTCGACGGTCCTGCAACCAACGGCGCAGTGGAGCGCTGGGCGCGATTGCACAATCTTCTGCCGGTCCTCGTCGCCATGTTCGCTAATTCGCCTTTCGTTCACGGCCTGCCCAGCGGATGGCTCAGCAGCCGGCAGCGCACCTGGCTGACCATTGACCCCACCCGGACCGCCGCCGTCCCGCGTTCGAAGGATGCTCGTTCTGAGGATCCCCGCCTGGCCTGGGCTCGGTACGCGCTCGACGCACTGGTCCTGTGCATCCCTTCAGCGGAAGCCTGCTGGGACTCGCCGCAGGGGCTGACCATGCGGGACTGGCTGCGCGGGATGGGCCCCAGGCCTGCGACCCTGAGCGACCTGAATTACCACCTGACCACTCTTTTCCCGCCTGTCAGGCCGCGCGGATTCATGGAAATCAGGGTGATCGATGCGCAGGCGGGGCATGACTGGGAGCCGGTCACGGCGATGGTCACTGCGCTCATGGATGATGAACTGGCCGCCGATCTGGCCGCAGACGCCTGCGCCCCGGCCGCGTCCGTGCCCGACCCGATCAGGACCGCTGCGCGTGACGGGCTGACGAACCCGGTGCTTGCCGCGGCCGCACTGGGCTGCGCTGAAGCCGCGCTGACGGCTCTGCCGCGGTTGGGAGCGGACGCAGCCACGCGGGCCCGGACCGAAGACTTTGTGGAGCGCTATGCGGCGCGGGGCCGGTGCCCGGCGGACGAACGGCTGGACCTTTGGCAGAGAACCGGCAGTTGGTTTGCCCGGCCGGAGCACGAAGAGGATGCCGATCATGCGTACTGACCTTCCCGGGACCCCGGCCGACTCCGAAGCACTCAGGACCTTCATCGCCAACGGTCTGGAAAGGGCCAGGAAGCGCACGCATGCGCTGACCGAATGCGACGAGGAAGATCTGCTGAAGCAGCACTCGCCACTGATGTCACCACTGGTCTGGGACCTGGCTCATGTTGGCAGCCAGGAGGAACTCTGGCTGGTCCGCGACGTGGGCAAAATGGAGCCGTTGCGGTGCGACATCGACCAGATGTACGACGCCTTCCAGCATCCGCGCAGCCGCCGGACTTCGCTGCCCTTGCTCTCGCCGGAGGAGTCCCGAAAGTACATCGCCGAGGTGCGCGACAAGGCGCTCGATATCCTGGAACGTACCCCTTTGGAAGGCTCACCGCTGGTGGAGCGCGGCTTTGCCTTCGGAATGATCATCCAGCACGAGCAGCAGCACGACGAAACGATGCTGGCCACGCACCAGCTGAGGATCGGAACGCCGGTCCTGCACGGAAAACCGTTGGCGGCCAGCGTCCTGCCCAGGGACCTGAATGCGCTGCCGAAGGAAGTGCTGGTTCCTGCTGGCCCGTTCACCATGGGGACCTCGGTGGAGCCGTGGGCGCTGGACAACGAACGCCCGGCCCATACCGTGGACGTCCCCGGCTTCTGGATTGACACGGTTCCGGTGACCAACGGCGCCTACCGGTGTTTCATCGACGACGGCGGCTACCGGGACCCCCGCTGGTGGACCGGGAAAGGCTGGGACCATTGCAGGGAAGCCGGACTGGTGGCTCCCAAGTACTGGGAACGCGATGGCGGCGGGTGGGCCAGGACGCGGTTTGGCGTCGTTGAACCCGTACCCGACGATGAGCCGGTGCAGCATGTGTGCTGGTTCGAAGCGGACGCCTATGCCCGCTGGGCCGGGCGCCGGCTTCCAACCGAAGCTGAATGGGAAAAGGCGGCGCGCCATGATCCCGCGTCCGGCCGCTCCCGGCGCTACCCGTGGGGTGATGAAGACCCTGCACCGCATCACGCGAACCTTGGCGGAGCGGCCCTCCGCCCGGCTCCGGCCGGCTCCTTTCCGGCAGGTGCCTCGCCGCTGGGGGTGCGCCAGCTCATCGGCGATGTCTGGGAATGGGTCGCCAGCGACTTCCGGCCGCATCCGGGCTTCACCGCGTTCCCCTATCCGGAATACAGCGAAGTGTTTTTCGGCTCCGACTACAAGGTTCTCCGGGGCGGCTCCTGGGCGGTGGATCCTGCCGCCTGCCGGGGGACGTTCCGGAATTGGGACTACCCGATCCGGCGCCAGATCTTTGCCGGTTTCCGCACGGCGCGCGATGCAACCCTGGCGGAGGAGCGCTAGCCCATGTGCCGTCACCTGGCTTACCTCGGACTGGCGATGCCGCTGGCGGAGCTGCTGCTCACCCCCGGCAACGGACTCCTGACACAGTCCTGGGCGCCACGGCGCCAGCGGTACGGGACTGTCAACGCCGATGGTTTCGGCGTCGGGTGGTACGCGCCCGGGGATCCGGTACCTGCACGCTACCGCCGTTCCATGCCGATGTGGGCCGACAGGACCTTCGCCGACGTCGCCCGGGTTACCTCCAGCGGGGCCGTGCTGGCGGCCGTACGGTCAGCGACCCCGGGGATGTCGCCAGAGGAGTCAGCTGCCGCACCCTATGCGCACGGGCCATGGCTCTTTAGCCACAACGGACGTGTGGAGGGCTGGCCGCATGCAGTGGAGGCGCTGGCTGCCTCACTTCCGGCGTCACGTCTGCTGGCACTTGAAGCCCAGGCCGACTCTGCGCTGCTCTGGGCCCTCGTCCTGGAACGGCTCGCCGCCGGGGACTCTGCCGGCGATGCTCTGGTGCGGGTGGTCCAGGATGTCTCCGCCGTGACCCCTGGCCGGTTGAACTTTCTGCTCACCGACGGGACGGCCATTGCGGCCACGGCCGCCGGGGACACCCTCTTCTGGCGGTCCGGCCCCGGAAGTGTGGTGGTGGCAAGTGAACCAATCGACGACGATCCCGGCTGGCAGGAAGTACCGGATAACTGCCTTCTGACCGCCACCGCCAGCCGCGTCGCCGTACGTCCGATGTCCAACCTCACGAAGGAACAGGTAGCCCCTTGAGCCTCTCTGCAGATCGCTCCGACATCATTCATCATTTGCCCCCGGACCACTTGGAGCGAAGCCTGCACAGGGACGTGCTTGCGGGGCTCGGCGGGTCGCCCAAAACACTGCCGCCCAAGTGGTTCTACGACAAGCTGGGCAGCGAACTTTTTGAGCGCATCACGGGCCTGCCGGAGTACTACCCGACCCGGGCTGAACGTGAGGTGCTTGAACTTTTTGCCGGAGAGATGGCTGCCGCCTGCCCGGCTCAGACGCTTATTGAGCTAGGGTCCGGATCCTCCAGGAAGACCCCGCTGCTGCTGAATGCATTGGGCGAGGCGGGATCCCTTCGCCGTTACGTTGCCGTGGACGTCAGCGACAGCGCACTGCTGGACGCGCGTAACGAACTGGCGCCAGACTTTCCCGGCCTTGAGCTGGAGGCTGTGGCTGCAGATTTCGAAACCCAGCTGCATGTGCTACCGCGGGCGGGACGCCGGATGGTGGCGTTCCTAGGCGGCACGATCGGCAATTTCGAGCCGGCGGCCAGGGCCCGTTTCCTCTCCGCCGTCCGTGAGCTGCTCGGCAGCGACGGTGGCTCGCTGCTTCTTGGCACGGATCTGGTGAAGTCGCCAAGCGTCCTTGTTCCCGCATACGACGACGCCGAGGGGGTCACTGCCGACTTCAACCGGAACGTGCTCCGGGTTCTCAATACGCAGCTGGGCGCCGACTTTGACGTGATGGCCTTCGAACATGTGGCGGTGTGGATGCCCCAGGAAGAGTGGATCGAAATGCGGCTCCGCGCCACCAGACCGATGCTGGTGCGTCTGCCGGGCGTGGGCATGGATGTCCGGTTCCACGAAGGCGAGGAACTGCGCACCGAAATTTCCGCCAAGTTCCGCCTCGAAGGCGTGGCCAGCGAGCTGGAAGCGGCCGGGTTCTCCGTGGCAGGGCAGTGGACCGATGGGCAGAAGCGCTTCGCGATGACCCTGGCGGAAGCCAATTAGCTCGACTGCCGAGATGGGCTGCCTGCCAGGCGTACACCCGCCATATCGCAGGACGTTCACCGAAGGAGACCGACCAGCCGCCGGATCTCGGCCTCGGTGTTGTAGTAGTGAACGGAGGCGCGCACCACCATGTCCGGACCTTGCGCTGTCTGGGAGAGGACGGCGTGGGCGTCTGTAAAGGGCCCGGGGGCCACCGAGACGTTGATCCGGTGATCCGCCAGCCGGGACCTTATGCTGCCGGGCTCGCGTCCGGCAACCGAAAACGTCACGATGCCGCAGCGGGTGATCCCGCGGTCATGGACAGCCACTCCCGGAACCGCCGCCAGCTCCCTCCGCAGCTGCTCCGCGAGCCCTGCCACCCGATCCTGCACAGCGTCCAGCCCCAGGGCCAGGGCGTAGTCGACTGCCCGGCCCAAACCCAGCCTTCCCGCGGCACTGCTCTCCCAGCTTTCGAAGCGCCGGGCATCGCCGCGGACTTCAAAGCCTTCAGTGCCGGCCGGAACGGCGGAATGCCCGTCCAGCATGGCCGGTTCAAGCCGTTCCAGGACGGATGCGCGCACGTAGAGGAACGCGGTGCCCCGGGGCCCGCGCAGAAATTTGCGTCCCGTGCCCGCCAGCACGTCGCAGCCCAATGCCTGCACGTCCAAGGGCATCTGGCCCACCGACTGGCATGCGTCGAGCACAAACGGCACCCCGGCGGCACGGCAGCGCCTGCCGATCTCGGCCGCCGGATTGACCAGGCCATTGGCCATCGGCACATGAGTCAGGGCGACCATGGCGACGTTTCCACGCTCCAGCTCGGCCTGCAGATGCTCCACGTCAACCTGCCCGTGGGGGTCGTCGTCGAGAACCACAATCTGAAGGTAGTTGCGCTGCGCAAGCTGGCGCAGCGCGATGACATTGCCTCCGTATTCGGTGCGGCCGATCAGCAGCCGCATCCGGGGAAGAAAGGGAAAGCTGTACACCGCCGCCGCCCAGGCCCGGCTGCCGTTCTCTGCCAGGGCTACCTCATTCGGCTGCGCTCCGATCAGCCGGGCCACCGAGGAGTAGACATTTTCCAGTCGATCAGCAGCCTCCTCGGCCGCTTCATAGCCGCCGATTTCCTCTTCACGGCGTAAATGGCCCGTCACCGTGTCCGCCACAGGGCGGGACATGAGGGAACTTCCCGCGTTATTGAAATGGGCGACGTTCAGGACCCCGCGGGTCTGGCTGCGCACCGCTTTAACGTCAATTGGCATATCCACATCCTGCCGCCTGCGGCTCAGATCTGCTTGAGCGCCTGCTCCAGGTCCGCGACGAGGTCATCCGCATCCTCCAGGCCTACGGACAGCCGCACCACTCCATCGGTCAGCCCGATCGCGGCGCGTCCTTCCGGCCCCATGGCCCGGTGCGTCGTGGTGGCGGGATGGGTGATCAGCGACTTGGCGTCGCCCAAATTGTTGGAGATGTCGATGATCTTCAGGGCGTCCAGCAGGGCGAAGGCGGCTTCCTTGCCCGACTGGCCGGCCGTCGTCGCAAGCTCCAGCGTGAGGACGGTGCCGCCGGCCTTCATCTGCTTGGCCGCCAGTTCGAACTGCGGGTGCGACTTGAGCAGGGGGTACTTCACCCAGTTGACGGCGGGCTGGGCCTCCAGCCATCCGGCCAGGCGCAGCGCCGTGGCGGACGAGTGGTTCACGCGCAGCGCCATGGTCTCCAGGCCCTTGGTGAGGACCCAGGCATTGAATGAGGAGAGCGCCGGACCAGTGTGGCGCATGAGCTGCTTGACCGGGCCGTCGATGAATTCCTTGGTGCCCAGGATGGCTCCGCCCATCACCCGGCCCTGGCCGTCGATGTGCTTGGTGCCGGAGTAGACCACCACGTCCGCGCCGAGGTCTCCGCAGCGCTGCAGCAGCGGGGTGGCGAAGACGTTGTCCGCCACAACCTTGGCGCCGGCGGCGTGGGCGAGTTCGCTGACCGCCGCGATGTCCACGATTTCCTGCATGGGATTGGACGGGGATTCGAAGAAGACGGCCGTGGTGGGCACAGAGAGGGCCGCGCGCCACTGCTCGAGGTCCGGACCGTCCACGAACACCGTCTCCACACCCCAGCGCGGCAGGATTTCGTTGAGGATCACGAAGCAGGAGCCGAACAAGGAACGACTGGCGACCACCCGGTCCCCGGCCCCGAGCAGGGCGCCCAGGGCGGTGAACACGGCGGACATTCCGGACGCCGTCGCAAAGCACGCCTCAGTGCCTTCGAGGAGGCGGAGCCGTTCCTGGAAGGTGGCCACCGACGGGTTGCCGTAGCGCGAGTAGACGAAGCGTTCGTCCTCGCCGGTGAAGGCGCGCTCCGCGGCTGCGGCGGACTCGTAGACAAACCCGGAGTTCAGGAAGACGGGCTCGGTGGTCTCTTGGAAATTGGTGCGGTCAAGCCCGCCGCGGACGGCCTGGGTGTCGGGGCTCCAGCCGGCGGCGTCGTGATTAAAGGTCAACTTAGTTCTTTCCCAGGTTGGTCGGCAGGCCGCGGTTCTTCCAGCCGTTCACGGTGCGCTCACCGTAGCGGTCGGGTTCGCCCTCGAAGCCTTCGAGCACGTTGTAGGCGGTGAAACCCGCCTGGGTGGCGGCTATTGCCGCCGCGATGGAGCGCTGGCCGGAGCGGCACAGGAAAATCAGCTCCACGCCGGTGTCCTCCGGCGCCTGCTGCTTCAGCTGCTCGACGAAGTCGGGGTTGGGAATGCCGCCGGGGAAGGTCCACTGAATGAACAGGGGATCGTTGTCCGTCGCCTTTGTGTCCGGAACGCCGATGTGCGCCCATTCGCCCTCGGTGCGGACATCCACCAGGATGGCGCCCTCTTCGAGCTTGGCCCAGGCGTCCTGCGGGGTGAGGTCTCCGGCGTAGCTCATGCGTGGCCCTCGTAAGCTTCTTCGGCGAGGTCCTCGTCGGAGTCCAGCCGGTCCACGGCGGTGGCCACGGCGGCGTCAGCGGTGGCGATGGCGGCGGGCAGGATCAGGGCCTGGGCCACGATGACGGCGGTGCCGTTGAAGGTGGCGGCAGGGCTGCCGTGCAGCACGTACCCCTCGGCGAGGGCGGCCGAGATGCGCTCACAGAACGCACGGTCGTCCGGGCCCGTTATCAGGCGGTAAAACAGCTTTTCCTCGGGTTTATCCTGCTGGGATGGCAGCGTTGCAACGGCGGGGGCGTCTGACACGACGGATCTCCTTTTCTCACGCTTGCAGCTCGAAGTGGTCGATATGCCGAGTATTCACCTGAGGCACCCCGCCGTGGAAGGAGGGTTGCCGACCGGCCAGTCAGGGCTTAGTGCCGGTACTCATTACTCCCCAAAAACGTAACACTGACGACGGCGGCGCGCACCGCCGCCGTCGTCATCTTCCGTAACGCATCAAACAGCAACGGGTGGGGAGGGTCACTTGCGGCCCAATCGGGGCTGCGGAAGCGGCCGTGAGTGACCCCGCGTTGCGGTTACAAAGCAGGTGGCCGGGAGGATAATGACGGAAGATGAACCGCCGTAACGCCGGATGAAACCAGGCCGCAGTGAATGATTCGACCCCGAATACAGTGACTCCCATGCTGCACTTTGGATGGTTTGTGGGCCACGGCTTCGGGGTCCAGGGCTGGGGGACACCCGGCTACGGAATCGGCTATGACTGGAGGAAGCCCGCCCCCTACCAGCATGCGGTCCGTGAGTTTGAGCGGGCGGGACTGGACCTGTTCATCATCGAGGACTCCCTCACCGTCCCCGACACCTACGGCGGCAGCGCGGAGGTCTCGCTGGCGCAGGCATCCTTTGCACCGAAGCACGATCCGCTGGCACTGGTGCCGTACCTGCTCGCCGCCACGGAGCACATGGGCATTGTGCCCACCATCAGCGCCTCCTTCTACCCGCCGTTCACCGCGGCCCGGCTGCTGGCCACGCTGCAGCACTTCTCCAACGGGCAGCTGGGCTGGAACGTGGTGACCTCCGGCAGCGATCTTGCCGCACAGAACTACGGACTGGACCAGCAGATTGAGCACGACCTCCGCTACGAGAAGGCCGAGGAGTTCGTGGACGTCGTGCGCAAGCTCTGGCGCAGCTGGGAACCGGACGCCATCCTGGAGGACACCCGGGCAGGGATCTTCGCGGACCACACCAAGGTCCGGCCGATCCACCACGTGGGGGAGTTCTTCAGGGTCCGGGGACCGCTGAACACGGCCCCGCTGCCGGAGGAGCCGGTGCTGGTGCAGGCGGGGGCGTCCCCGCGGGGCAAGGCTTTCGCCGGTGCGAACGCGGATGTTGCGATCGCCCTAGCCCGCGGCGCCGACGGCATGAAGGCGTACCGGGACTCCATCCGCGCCGAGGCCGCCGCGGCCGGCCGGAACCCCGACGACGTCAAGGTGCTGTTCGTCCTCAAACCCACCGTCACCGGTTCCAGGGCCGAAGCGGAGGAGCTGCGGGCCGCGCGCCGGGAGCTGACCCAGCGGGACATCGACAGCCAGCTCAACTCAATCTCCTACCTGTCCGTCATCGACTTCAAGCAGTTCGACCTGGACGCGCCGCTCCCGCAGCTAAGCACCAACAGCAACCAGGGCACCTTGGAGCACTTCTCCAAGGCCGCGCCGCCGGGTTCCACGCTGCGGCAGATCCTGCAGGCACGGAGCGGCGGGGCCGGCGACAGCATCATCGGCACGGCCGAGGAGATCGCCGACTACTTCGAGGAAACCGGAGCTGCAGTGGGCGGAGACGGGTTCCTCTTCTCCGGCTTCGTCGACCCGGCGACCATTCACGGGGTGCTGGACAGGCTGGCGCCGGTGCTCCGCAGGCGGGGGCTGCTGCGGACGAGCTACGGCGATGGCGGCTTCCGCCGGAACCTGCTGGACTTCTAACGCCATGGCCGGGGCTGGTGCAATGGCAGGGACCGGGGGACACGACGGACTGATGCCGGGGGTCGGGCGCGGCACGTTCCTGATCGGGACGGCCCACATCCGTGCCGACGACGTGGCTGCCGCGGCGGCCGATCCCGCAGTGGAGGTGGTCCTCAGCGCCGACGCCCTCGAGCTCGTGGGCCTGTCCCGCGAGGTGGTGCAGGCGGCCATCGATTCCGGCCACCGGGTCTACGGCCTGAACACCCTGCTCGGCTCCGGCCGGGACACCGCCGTGGAGCAGGAATCCATCCTCGACTTCCAGCTGCAGGTGGTGCGCTACCACCACAGCGGCGTCGGCGCGCTGCTTGACCGGGATGAAGTCCGGGCCCTGATCCTGGCCAGGCTCATCGGATTCACGCGGGGCGGCTCGGGGGTGCGCCCGGAAACTGCCCGCTTTTATGCCGAACTGCTCAACAGGGGTGTGGTGCCGGCTGTTCCGTCCGACGGGTCCGTCGGCTCGTCGGACCTCACCCAGCTGGCGGCGGTTGCCGCCGTCGCCATCGGGGAGGGCCAGTCGCTTGCTCCCGACGGCGGCCTGCAGGACGGCGCGGAGGCGCTCGCCGCCGCCGGGCTGGAACCGCTGGTCCTGGCGCCGGGCGAGGCCCTGGCGCTGGTCAGCGCCAACTCCTATTCGATCGGGGCCGGCGCGCTGGAACTCCGCCGCATCCAGTGGCTCGCCGATTTGGCGGACACCGCGCTGGCGCTCTCGCTTGAGGCCACAGCAAGGTACGACGGCGGCGGGAACCTCAGCCCGTTTTCGCCGGCCGTGCAGTCGGCCAAGGCCGTGGACGGCCAGCGCATCTCCGCGGCCAATGTCCGGCGCCTGGTGCGGGGCGGCTGGCTGGAGGACCCTCGGCGGCAGGTGTCTGTCCAGGATGCGCTGTCCTTCCGCGCCGCGCCGCAGACGCACGGTGCGTTCCGGGCCCAAGTGACAGCCCTGGCCGAGGCGCTCGAGGTGGAACTCAACGGCCGGGGCGACAACCCCCTGACGGATGTGGCCTCGGGCCGGATGGTGTCCGGCGGAAACTTCCAGCCCATGCAGCTGGCCATGGCGTTCGAGGCACTGCGGCTGGGACTGGCCCACGTCGGAATCAGCAGCGAGCGGAGGATCGCCAAGCTCTATCCGCCGCAGCGCCTGATCCGGCAGCTCAACCTCGAGGCGGCCCGGGCCGGCACGCCGCTCGCGTCCGAGGACCTGCCGGGGCTGCTCTGGTACTCGGCCGCCGGCCTGCTGGCCGAGCTGAAGTTCCTGGCGGCACCTGCCACGTTGGGTGCACCCACCCTGTCCGCGGACGTGGAGGACCACTCCACGCTGGCCCCCCTTGCCCTCCAGCAGCTGCAGCGCTCGGTGGAGGCCGCAGCCAAACTCCTCACCATCGAGGCGCTGACGGCCTCCTACCTTTTAGCGGAGGCACAGGACACGGATCTGCGGGATGCGGCAATCCGGGAGCCCGGAGCAGGCACCGGCGTCGTCGTGGCACGGCTGTCGGGGCTGCTGGCCGGGCAGCTGCCGGCAGCGGTGCTGGTTGACAGTGCTCGTGCTGCGCTCGCGGACCTGCTGGCACGACTGCCCGAATTACGGACACCTGACCCAGACGGTCCGAATGACGACGGTCCGAATGACGGGGGGCCCAATGGCGGCGGTCGGGGCGATGGGGGAGGAGAATCATGACCACGGTGACGGGAAGCGGCCGCCAGCCAAGGCACGTGGCGCCGATCGTGGATGCGGGCGTGGACGCTGACGCCGTGCTGGCGCGGGTGGGGAACACTCCGCTGGTGCCCTTGAACGTGCTGAGCCGCGGGCTGGGGAGCACCGTCTTCGTCAAGCTTGAATCGGAGAACCCTGGCGGTTCCATCAAGGACCGGACCGCGCTGAGCATGGTCCGCGCGGCCGAACGGAGCGGCGAGCTGCAGCCCGGCGGGACCATCGTGGAAAGCACCTCCGGAAACACCGGCATCGGGCTCGCCCTGATCGGGGCGCTGACCGGCCATCCGGTGGTGGTGGTCACCGGTGATTCCATCTCCTCCGAAAAGCTGGAGGCCCTCAACAGGTACGGGGCGCGGGTGGTGTTTACGGACTGGAGTGCGCCCTCGGATTCACCGGAAAATGCGCGGGCGGTCGCGGGCCGGATCACGGCCGAAATTACCGGCGCGTGGCGTCCGCTGCAGTTCGACAACCCGGCCAACCCACGGGCGCACTACGAGGGGACGGCGCCGGAAATCTGGGAGCAGACGGCCGGCCGGGTGACGCACTTCGTCGCAGGCGTGGGCACCGGCGGCACCATCACCGGGAACGGACGGTACCTCAAGGAGAAGTCCGGCGGGCATGTGGAGGTGATCGGCGCGGACCCGTACGGTTCGGTCTACAGCGGCGGGCATCCAGGCCAGATCCTGGTGGACGGGGTGGGCAACTCCTGGCCCAAGCCCGACTGGCCGAAGGTCTTCGACCGCGGACTGCTGGACCGGTTCCTGCGGATTCCGAATGACGAGGTGTACACCATGCTGCACCGGCTGCTCAACGACGAAGGCCTGTCCCTCGGGCCGTCGTCGGGACTGACGGTGGCGGCAGCGGTTCGGGTGGCCAGGGCGGCTCCGCACGGGTCAGTGGTGGTGGCGATCGCCCCGGACACCGGCAGCAACTACCAGAGCAAGGCCTTCAACCCGGTGTGGCTGGCGGACAACCACATCCGCCTGGCCGCCGACCTTGCGGAGGACTAGCGCCAAAAACTGCCAGCTCGCCTTCGGGAAACCCGTGAGGAAGTGAAACCCGTCAGGAGGCCGGGCCGCTGGCGGCCGTCTCGCTCTCCGAACGGATCCAGGCATTCCAGTCCAGCGGGTGGACGGAGGGCCGGCCCAGCAGGTAGCCCTGCGCAGCCGTCATGCCAAGTTCGGTCACGGCCTCGAGTTCCTCGGGAGTCTCGACGCCCTGGGCGCCAATGACGGCGTCAATGTGCCGGGCGAGTTCACCCATGGCGGCGGCCCTCAGGCGCTGTCCCGGGGAGTCCTCGATGCCCGCGATGAAGCTCCGGTCCAGCTTGATGATGTCCGGGTGCAGTTCCAGGACCTGGTCCATCGACGTGAAGCCGACCTCGGCACCATTCACGGCGATCCGCAGCCCACGGCCCCGCAGCGGAGCGATGGCGGAAGTTAGCGACGCGTACTGCTCAAGGGGGACGGGGCCATTCAGGTCGATGACGATCCGGTCCATGGCCAGCTGGGAATGTTCCAGCAGCCCCGGGATCCTTGGGTCCGCGCACGTTGCCGGAGTCAGGTTCAGGGCGATGAACATGTGATCGGGCACGGCCTGCGCCGCAGCAAGGGCCCGGTGCAGCGCCGCGAGTTCAAGCTCGGTGCCCAGCCCCACGGATTCGGCCTCATTGAACCAGTGGTCCGCGCTGGCACCGTCGTCGGTGACGAACCGGGTCAGGGCCTCGACACCGATCACGTGCCCCTCCGGAAGCCGGCGGATCGGCTGGAACGCGGTCATCAGCATCTTGTCGGCAAGGATGGCTTCAATCCGGTTCCTGCTGCGCCGGGTGAAGGGCACGGGCTCGGGCGCGGCCAGGTCCTGGGAGGAGACGCTCACCGGGATGGCGCCGTTTTCGGCGTTGGCCAGCTCCGTGGTGGCGGTGAGGTGCTCAAGCAGCACGTGTTCGGGATTATCCGGATGGGCTTCGAACAGGGCGCGCAACTGGGTTCGCGGCCATTCGCTGGCCTGATCTGTTTCGGCGAGCAGTTCGGTAATGATCTGGTGGGCTTGCCAGCGCACAGTAATTTCCCCCATGTCCCCCGGCAGCGCTGCCTGGGCCCCCCAGCCCGTGGGTAGTGAGTTTGTCAATGCGTGCAGGGAGTTGTCATCCCAAGACATCGGCTATTCCTTTATACGTACTCATTCCGGCTGAGCCCGGAACCAAGCCATGTGCCATCACCGCCGCGGGGCGTGGGCAAGTGGCCGTGGAAGAAGACTACAACGCAGGGCACCGGCTTGTCCCACATTTTTTCGAACGGTGCCTTTTCGTTATGCGGGACGTCCGGGTTACTCGATTCCGGCGAACAGTTCGTTCAGCTCGGCTGTCAGCTGCTTGCGGAGTGCCGGCGTGCCGATTTCGCGGCCGTCGATGTGATTGACCGGGGCCAGGAGGCGGATGCTGGAAATCAGCCAGACGGCGTCGGCATCGGCCAGGTCCTGTGGCTTCAGCGGGCCGTAGCCCAGTTCCCAGCCGGCGGCCTTGGCGGCGGCGAAGAGGGCGCCCTGCGACGTTCCGGGGAGAATGCCGCTGTCCAGCTGCGGTGTTACGAGGCGCTTGACTGTTGTTCCGGCCTCGTTCTTCTCCACGTTCGCCAGCAGCACGGTGGACGTGGGGCCCTCCAGTACGCGGCCGTCCGAGGACGTAAAGATGACGTCATCCGCCCCTTGCTTGTGGGCATGGCGCAGCGCGGCCATGTTCACCGCGTAGGACAGGGTCTTGGCGCCGAGCAGCAGCCACGGGGCGCGCTCGGCAGCGTCGCTGTCATAGCCGCGGTCAAGGAGGATCACGTCGATGCCGGTCTCGCGCTGGCGCCGTCCGGCCACGGCCACGGGGGAGACCTGAACCCAGCAGGTGGGGGCGGCGGCGCCCTCGACGCCGCGGGTGACAATAAGCTTGACCACGGCCTCGTCCAGCTCCGGGGAGGGTGCCGGGTTGTCGGAGCGGAACGCCGCGACGCCCGTCCCGACTGCACGGCGCCAGTCGTCCGGCCCCGGAATCTCAAGGTCCAGTGCCTGCGCCGAGCGGGCCAGCCGGTCCAGGTGGGCCTGAATCTTCCGCGTGTGCCCGGCGACGGCGAGCATGGACTCAAACACCCCGTCACCGCGGGTGGCGCCCAAATCCGTGGCCATCAGCTGCGGCTTTTCGGGGTCGGCAATCCGGCCGTTCTCATAGTCCGGATCCAGGAAAACCAGCACTGTGTGGGAGGTACGAGACGTCATGCCTCAAGCTTAGTGCGGCCGGTGCCCGATAGGCTGGCTTCACCGCTCCATACGGAATGGCTGCGATGGTAAGAAATAACGGGGGTTTCAACTGTGTTGTGGCCGTTTCCGCTGGCGGACTCACTGCCGGCCTGGCTGATCCTGCTGCTTAGCGGCGTGGATCTTGTCATCAGGGTCCTGGCCGTCGGCATTATCCCGGGCAACCGGCGGCCCACCACCGCCATGGCCTGGCTGCTTGGCATCTTCTTCGTGCCGGCACTGGGACTGATCCTCTTCCTGCTCTTCGGCAACTTCAAGCTGTCTCGCCGCCGCACCGAGCAGCAGCAGGCGGTCAACGAGCGGGTCCGTGCCGGCAGCGCGGTGCTTTCCGACGTCGCCAGTGAGTATTCCGGCCCCGAATGGGTCCGGTCCGCGGCCGAACTCAACCGCCGGCTCGGATCGATCCCGCTGGTGGACGGCAACCATGTGGAGCTGATACCCGGCTACCCGGACTCCATCCGGGCCATGACCGAGGCGGTGCGGAAAGCCAAGCGCTTCGTCAACGCCGAGTTCTACATCATGAGCACGGACCATGTCACGGACGACCTCCTCACGGCCCTCGAAGAGGCGGCGGACCGCGGCGTCCAGGTCCGCGTGCTGTTCGACCACATCGGAACCCTGCGCGTGAAGGGGTACAACAAACTGCTGAAACGCCTCAAGGCGAGCCGCATCCAGTGGCGACGGATGCTGCCGCTGCTGCCCATCCACGGCCAGTGGCGCCGGCCGGACCTGCGCAACCACCGCAAGATCATGGTGATCGACGGCGAAGTCGCGTTCACGGGGTCGCAGAACCTGATCGAGCCCTCCTACAACAACCCCAAGCACCGCAAGGCCGGCCGGGAATGGATCGAGCTGATGGCCTGCCTGCGGGGTCCGATCGTTCCTACGCTCAATGTTGTCTTTGCCACCGACTGGCTCAGCGAGACCGACGAGTCACTCGAGGACCAGCTGCAGCTGACTGCCGAGCCCTCGCCGGGCGGCGTGTCGGCCCAGGTGGTTCCCAGCGGCCCCGGCTTCACCACCGAGAACAACCTCCGGCTCTTCAACACGCTGATCTACTCGGCGCAGCACCGGATTTCCGTCTGCAGCCCCTACTTCGTGCCGGACGATTCCCTGCTCTACGCCATCACCACCGCGGCCCAGCGCGGGGTGGACGTGGAACTGTTCGTCTCCGAGAAGGGCGACCAGTTCCTGGTCCACCACGCCCAGCAGTCCTACTATGAGGCCTTGCTGCGGGCCGGCGTGCGGATCTACCTTTACAAGGCGCCGTTCGTGCTCCATGCCAAGCACTTCACCATCGATGACGAAGTGGCGGTCCTGGGCTCCAGCAACATGGACATGCGGTCCTTCTCGCTCAACCTGGAGGTTTCGGTGATGCTGCTGGGTGCAGACGCCGTCAACAGCATGCGCGCGGTGGAGGACACCTATCGCGACATCTCACACGAGCTCCGGCTCGGGGACTGGATGCGCCGGCCTCTCGCGGCAAGGTACGTGGACAACGTCGCCCGCCTCACGGCCACCGTCCAATAGGTCTGGTCAATCCGGGAAGGTGGAACCCAGGGTGGACAGTACGCCGTAGGCCTTGGTGCGGATCTCCTCGTACTCGTCCTGCGGCACGGAATCGGCGGTGATGGCGCCGCCAACACCGAGACTGAGCCGGACGTTTTCGCCTTGGCCGCCGTCCTGCACCACCAGGGTGCGGATGGCCACGGCCAGATCGGTGGCACCGTTCAGCGAGAAGTACCCGATCGCGCCGGAATAGACGCCGCGCGGTCCCTCCTCCAGCCGGTCAAGAATGGCCATGGTGCTGATTTTCGGCGCCCCGGTCATCGAGCCGGCCGGGAAGCAGGCAGCCACCGCCTCGGCCCGCGGCGATCCCGGCAGGAGAACGGCGTCGATGGTGCTCACCAGTTGGTGCACCGTGGCGTAGCTTTCGATCTCGCACAGCCGGCTGACGGTGACCGAGCCCGGCTCGGCAAAATGGCTGAGATCGTTCCGGAGCAGATCCACGATCATGATGTTCTCCGCCCGGTCCTTGAGGGACGTGGCCAGATCGTGGCGGAGGGCGGCGTCGGTGTCCGGGTCAGCAGCCCGGCGGCGGGTGCCCTTGATCGGCTCGGCGCGCATGCCGCCGTCGGACGCTATTCGCAGGAAGCGCTCCGGCGAGGTGCTGGCCACCGTGAGCCCGCCAAACCGCAGGTAGCTTGCGAACGGTGCCGGGTTCCGCCGGCGCAGGGCAAGATACGCCGCCCACGGCTCGAGCGCCGGCGCCTCCGCAGAGAGGGTGGTGGTGAGGCAGATCTCGTAGGAGTTACCCTCGGCAATCTGGTGCTGGGCTTCGGCGATCTTGCGCTTGTAGCTCGCCTCACTGTCGCGTCCGGCAAATGCCGGCGGAGTGGCATCGGCTGGCATTGCGGCAGTTGCCGCCGGAAGTACGACGCCGTTGCCGCCGCCGGCTTCCGGTGCGGCGGTCACCGCATCACGGGCTTGGGCAAGCCACTCCGTGGCGTCCGGCGCGTCGAGGGCAAGGAGCCACACCGTGTTGTCCGTGTGGTCCAGGACCACGCCCCGGCCGGCAAAGATCAGCCCCGCATCAGGTGTGTCCGAGCGGACGTCCCGTCCGCCGGTTTCACGCTTCAGCTCATAGCCGAGGTAGCCCAGCCAGCCCAGCGCAAACTCGCACGGGTAATCCTCGGGGCAGCGCACCGCCTTCCGTCCCCAGACCGTCTCCAGCCAGCGGAAGAACTGGCCGGACACGCTGGCCGTGGCGCACCCGGCAGTAACCCGGGTGACGCCGGAACTGTGCAGGACCGACTGGCCGAAGGTGCCGCCGTCGTCCGCCAAAATACTGAAGCGGCTTCGCTCCGCCGCATGAGTTTCCCTGCCGGGACCGTCCGCGCCGGCCGGACGCAGGGAGGAGTCCAGCCAGACCGCATTGGCGGACGTGCCGTACAGCGCCCGGAAGAGTACGGCGGGATCGGGGCTGGCCTCGATGCGTTCGGACAGCAGGCGCAGGCCGCGCCGCGAGGAGAGCTCGGGAACCAACGCCGTGGTGAGTGCTGGGAGGTAGGTCAGTGCCTGCAGGGCGTCCGCGGGGGCGGTGCCGTCCGCGCGGTTGAGGACCCGGACATGGGCATGCTGTGGGATGTCGTCCGCGGCCAGGAGCTCCGCCTCCTGGCCGGCCCACTGGTCCCAGAACGGCTCGTACGTCTCGCCGTCACGTGCCAGCGCGCGGGTGCGGCGCTCGCCGTCAGGGGAGTCCGCCCAGATGACGGCGTCCAGAAGCGGCCTGGCCGCGGCCGCGGCGGCCCCAACGCCCTCGACGATCACGATCTCGGCGGGAAGGGTGACCCGCGGGTCACCGTCGCAATGGTTTTTCCAGTCCCAGCTGACCCACGTGGCCGCTTCCCCGCGGCTCAGGGGCGCCAGCACCGTGGTGACGTAGCGTTCGATGCCGGCCGACAGGCCGTCCCAGCCGGGATAGATGTCCTCCAGGTGGAACATCGAGACCTTGTGGTGGTTCCGCAGCGTGGCCGCGAGCTCGATGGCCAATGTGGTTTTACCTGCGCCCGACCGCCCGTCAATGGCGATGATCACAGGTGCGGGGGTCATGAAATAGAGCGTACCTGCTGGCTGTCCTGAACCTGGACGTTGTGAAGCGGGCTGCTGCCAGCCGGGTGGCTGTGACGCTTGCCGTTGCGTGCCCGATGCTCTTCTATCCGGACCGGGGCCGCCTCGTTGCCGGCATTCGCGTTCGCATCCTGCGCGATTGCGTCCTGCACGTAGCGGACGATGCCCGGGACGGCCGCCTGGACCTGGTCCCACACGGCCTCGAAGTCCGCGTGGCCGCCGTACCAGGGGTCCTCGATGCCCTGTTCCAGGGGATCGCCGTCCGACAGGGCGGGGTCGAAGCTGCGGAGCATGCGGATCCGGGACAGCGTCTGGTCATCGGGGGCGGAGGCCCGGAGCCAACCGTAGTGGTCCACGTCCAGCGCCAGTATCAGGTGCCGCTCGGTGTACCATTCGGAGCGCCATTCCCGTGCAACATGCCGGTCCGACAAGAGGTTGTGGGTGGTGAGTTTCCGTGCCGCCCGCGGGTCGATGGGGCGTCCGGCCTCGTAGGCCGTGGTGCCTGCGGAATCGACGATCACGAGGTCGCCCAGCCCGGCTTCAGCGAAGGCGGCGCTCAGCATCAGCTCGGCCATGGGCGAACGGCAGATGTTGCCCGTGCAGACGGCGATGACGCGGTATGGGCTCGTCGTTGAGTTCATGGGCTAAGCATGGAGGATGCCAGCCCCACTTGGCTAGTAAGTGACCTTATTATCGACAAGGCGCGTAAAGTTTGCCGGTCTTACTGTCACAAAAATGGCCCTGGAGCCGGGCGGGGCTTAATGGATGAGCGCCAGCAACACACCCACCGCGACGAACAGGATGCCGAAAATCCTGTTGAGCACGGTTTGGCCGTGGGCATTGTGGGTAAAGCGCTGGAAGGATTTTGCCGCCGCTGCGAAGAAGAACCACATGACGAGGACGTCAATGAGGACCACGGTTGCCGCAAGCACGGCGTACTGGGGCAGGAGGGGGCTGGCGGGCCGGATGAACTGCGGCATGAAGGCCAGGAAGAACACGATGGCCTTGGGGTTGAGCAGGTTGACCCACAGGCCCCGGCGGAACATGGACCAGGCGGGCTCGTTCCGGAGTGCCGCGACCTTCTCCTGGTCCAGGTCCGGTTTCCGCAGGAACTGCCTGATGCCGAGGTACACAAGGTACGCGGCCCCGGCGTAGCGGATGGCATTGAAGGCCACGGGGGAACCGGCAACCAGGACGCCGACGCCCAGGGCCACAACGATGACGTGCAGAATCAGGGCGGCCTGCTGCCCGAGGATGCCCCAGGTGGAGCGCTTGAACCCGGCGGTCAGCGAGTTGCTCATGGTGTTGATGGCGCCTGCGCCCGGAGTGAAGCTGATGAGGGTGCCGGCGCCCGCGAGGGCCAGCCAAAGGGAGAATTGCACCCATCAAGTTTAGTCGGTCTGCGGGGCGGGCTGTGCCGCGCAGCGATTTACCAAAAGTGGCCGCTTGGGCGGATGGCCACTATTGGCTAAAGGATGACGCCTTGGTGCAAGGACGACGACGGTGCCCGCCTTGCGCGGCGAGGGCGCGTTTGCCCGGGCTGCTTAGGCCCGGGCGATGATCTCTCCGTTGGGAATGAGGAACCAGCCGTCGTCGGTGGAGCCCCAGCGGTGCCATCCGGCTGAGATGCGCGTGAGGTCGGCCTCCTGTGCGAAGCCGTACTCGAGGGCCTGCTCCGCGAATGCCGAATGCAGTACCCGTTCGCCCCACACCCGTGCCTGCCAGCGGCGCTGCTGTCCGGTGGCGTAGAGCCAGTTGCTGCTGGTGGGCGCAACGTCCGTGAAGCCGGCGGCCTGGGCCCATGAGACGAGCCGGCGGCCGGCATCGGGCTCGGCACCGTTCCGGCGCGCGATTCGCTGGTAGAGCTCCATCCACTCGTCGAGCTCGGGAATGGCGGGATACCAGCTCATGCCGTGGAAATCCGCGTCGCGGACAGCCACGATGCCGCCGGGCTTTGCCACCCGCCGCATTTCCCGGAGCGCCTCCACCGGATCGGTCAGGTGCTGCAGGACCTGGTGGGCGTGGACCACATCGAAGGTGTCGTCCTCGAAGTCAAGGTCGTAGATGTTGCCCGCCACGAACTCCACATTCTCCACGCCGCGGTCGGCTGCCAGCTCGCGGGCGTGGGTGATCACGTCGGGGGAGCGGTCCAGTCCTGTCACTGTCCCGGGCGCCACCAGAAGCGCGAAGTCACACGTGATGCTGCCGGGCCCGCACCCGACGTCGAGCGCTGATACGCCCTGGGTGAGGTGCGGGATGACGAACGCGGCCGAATTTTCCGCTGTTCGCGAGGCATGGGCCCGGACCACGGACTCGTGGTGGCCGTGAGTGTAGACATCTTCCGGCTGCATGCTCATAGGGAAACGCTACTCCTTCTCCGCATTTCGGGTAGGTGGCTGGAGCCCGCAGCCTAGGGCGTGGCGGAGGCCTCTTGGCTGGCCTGGACCGTGGCCGCGATCATCGCGTCCATGAACTGGGCGGCCGTCTCCAGCGAGGGCGTTGCTGCTCCGGCCCCTGTTGCGGCCCGCGCCGGCTGAGTAGACTGCCACTGCGCCCGGACCAGGCGCGCCCAGTCCTTTCGAAGGAGTGATCAACCGATGACCGAAAACAGTGAGTCCGGCGCCGCAGGAAAGGCCCACACCGGTTCCAAAAATCCGGCGCTCGAGGGGGACAGCGGACAGTACGTTGAGGGTGACTACGGCGATGCCGGAATGGCGGGGGATGAGGCAGCCACCGAGCCCCAGGGTGACTATCCGGTGGGTGATTACGGCGACGCAGGGGTGGTTGAGCCGTCCGTTGAGCGGGACGAAGGCGAATATCCAAAAGGCGACTACGGCCGGGCCGGAGCCGTCGGCCAGGAGCTGCCCGGGGATGAGGAGGGCGAGTACCCGGAGGGCGACTACGGTGCTGCCGGAACAGCCCCCGAAGGCGGCGCTGAAGAACTGAAGGAGGACGACGGCGGCGCCTCCTCGGGGGGCTAGGCGCACGTTCACGCTGGGCGAAATCAGGCTGCCTCAGCTCATCAAACCCCCGGTGCTCCGCGGAATTCCGCCGCGTACCGGGGGTTTCCTGCATCCAGAGGGCTTCGGGCTGGAGCAAAGTTGAGCGCACCTGACTCAAGTCTGGATTGACTTAAATTCCGTGCTGGGTAAAGTTGAGTGCAGATCGCTCAAGGAGTGAGCGAACCCCAAGTTTCCACGGAAAGAAGGAAGCAACACATGTCACGTGCAGTAGGTATCGACCTCGGAACAACCAACTCCGTCGTCTCCGTTCTCGAAGGTGGCGAGCCCACCGTTATTGCCAACGCTGAGGGTGGCCGCACCACGCCGTCGGTCGTTGCATTCTCCAAGTCCGGCGAGGTCCTGGTCGGTGAAATCGCCAAGCGCCAGGCCGTCAACAACATTGACCGCACCATCGCCTCCGTCAAGCGCCACATGGGCACCGACTGGTCCGTGGCCATCGATGACAAGAAGTACACCGCGCAGGAAATCTCCGCCCGTGTCCTCATGAAGCTGAAGAACGACGCCGAGTCCTACCTCGGTGAAAAGGTCACCGACGCGGTGATCACCGTTCCGGCCTACTTCAACGACGCCGAGCGCCAGGCCACCAAGGAAGCCGGCGAAATCGCCGGCCTGAACGTCCTCCGCATCGTCAACGAGCCCACCGCGGCCGCCCTGGCCTACGGCCTGGACAAGGGCAAGGAAGACGAGCTCATCCTGGTCTTCGACCTCGGTGGCGGTACCTTCGACGTCTCCCTGCTGGAAGTCGGCAAGGACGAGGACGACTTCTCCACCATCCAGGTGCGCGCCACGGCCGGTGACAACCGCCTCGGCGGCGACGACTGGGACAACCGCGTCGTCGAGTACCTGCTGAACCAGCTCAAGGTCAAGGGCATTGACCTGTCCAAGGACAAGATTGCCCTGCAGCGCCTCCGCGAAGCTGCCGAGCAGGCCAAGAAGGAACTCTCCTCCTCCACCAGCACCAACGTCTCGCTCCAGTACCTCTCCGTCACCCCGGACGGCCCGGTCCACCTGGACGAGCAGCTGACCCGCGCCAAGTTCCAGGACCTGACCAAGGACCTGCTCGAGCGCACCAAGAAGCCGTTCCACGACGTCATCAAGGAAGCCGGCATCAAGCTTTCCGACATCGACCACATCGTGCTTGTCGGCGGCTCCACCCGTATGCCCGCTGTCTCCGAGCTCGTGAAGGAACTGGCCGGCGGCAAGGAGCCCAACAAGGGCGTCAACCCGGACGAGGTTGTGGCCGTTGGCGCGGCCCTGCAGGCCGGCGTGCTGAAGGGTGAGCGCAAGGACGTTCTCCTGATCGACGTCACCCCGCTGTCCCTGGGCATCGAAACCAAGGGCGGTGTCATGACGCACCTGATCGAGCGCAACACGGCTATCCCCACCAAGCGGTCCGAGACCTTCACCACGGCGGACGACAACCAGCCGTCCGTGGCCATCCAGGTCTTCCAGGGCGAGCGTGAGTTCACCCGTGACAACAAGCCGCTGGGCACGTTCGAGCTGACCGGCATCGCACCGGCTCCGCGCGGCGTCCCGCAGGTCGAGGTCACCTTCGACATCGATGCCAACGGCATCGTGCACGTTTCGGCGAAGGACAAGGGCACCGGCAAGGAACAGTCCATGACCATCACCGGCGGCACCGCGCTCTCCAAGGAAGACATCGACCGCATGGTCAAGGACGCCGAGGAGCACGCAGCCGACGATAAGGCCCGCCGCGAAGCCACCGACACCCGGAACACCGCCGAGCAGCTCGCCTACTCCGTGGACAAGCTGATCGCCGACAACGCCGACAAGCTGCCTGAAGAGGTCAAGACCGAGGTCCAGGCTGACGTCGACGCCCTCAAGAAGGCCCTCGAAGGCACCGACGACGCCGCCGTCAAGACCGCGTTTGAGAAGCTGCAGGCTTCCCAGACCAAGCTCGGCGAGGCCATCTACGCCCAGGCCGGTTCCCCGGACGGCGCCACCGGCGCTGCAGGTGCCGAAGGCGCCCCCGCCGGCGGCAAGGGAGCTGACGAGGACATCGTGGACGCCGAGATCGTCGACGAAGAAGAGAAGAAGTAACCATGCCGCATCACGGTAACGAAGAAGAGCACAACTCTTCCCGAGACCAGGGCAGCAACCGCGACGAGCCGATCATCCGGGACCACCGCAAGGTGGACCCGGTGACCGGGGAAGCCCGGCACCCGGAGGGCGGACAGTCCTCTCCGCCGGAAGCCGGCGCTTCTGCGGATTCCGACGGCGACGCCCTCGCCCAGGCTGAGGAAATCCTCAACCAGGTCGAGGTTCCCGCCGAGGAGTCCGTGGCGCAGGGAGTTTCGGCAGGCTCAACCACCGGCGCCGAGGCGGCGGAGCTGAAGAACGACCTGCTCCGCCTGCAGGCTGAGTACGTCAACTACCGCAAGCGCGTTGAACGCGACCGCGCCGTGGCAGGGGAGATGGCCGTCATCGGCGTGCTGAACTCCTTGCTGCCGGTACTGGACGACGTCGACGCCGCCCGCCAGCACGGCGACCTCGCGGACGGCCCGTTCGCCGCGATCGCCACCAAGCTGGAGAACGCGCTGAAGACGTACGGCCTGACCCGCATCGATGAGACCGGCGTGGAGTTCGATCCGACCATCCACGAGGCCCTCATCCAGCAGCCCGGCGATGACATCGAGGTTGACACCGTCAGCCAGGTGCTCCGCTCCGGCTACAAGTCAGGTGAGCGGGTCCTCCGGGCTGCGCAGGTGATTGTGGCTGTACCGGCGTAGATTTACTTCGGTGGTTGAGCTTGTCGAAACCGGGTTTCGACAAGCTCAACCACCGACCCGTAACTTTTGAAAGGAAACGCCATTGGCTAGCCAGGACTGGGTGGACAAGGACTTCTATAAGATCCTTGGTATTGCCAAGGACGCTTCCGACGCTGACATCAAGAAGGCTTACCGGAAGCTCGCGCGGCAATACCACCCTGATACGAACTCCGGGGATACTGCTGCGGAGAAGAAGTTCAAGGACATCTCCGAGGCGTACTCCGTTCTGTCGGATCCTGATGAGCGGCAGCAGTATGACGCCATCCGGGCCATGGGCGGCGGCGCGCGCTTTGCCCCGCACGGCGCGGGCAGCACCGCGAACGGCGGCTTCGAGGACCTCTTCGGCGGCCTGTTCACCGGCGGCGGTGGCCGCCAGTCCGGCGGGTTCAGCCCCGCTGGCGGCGTCCCGCCCGAGTTCGCCGACCTGTTCGGCGGCGGTTTCGGTGGCGGCCCGGCGGGCTACCAGCGCGCCCCCCAGAAGGGCGCCGACCGGACGGCCAGCACCAGCATCTCCTTCGCCGGGTCCATCCGCGGAACCACCATCGGGCTGCGTGAACCGGACGGCGAGGTGATCGACGTCCGGGTGCCCGCGGGCATCAAGGACGGCCAGAAGGTGCGCGTCCGCGGCAAGGGCCAGTACGGCCCGGCGGGCAACGGCGACCTGCTGGTCACCGTCAACGTCAAGAGCCATGACTTCTACACGCGCGACGGCGACAACCTCCGGATCCATGTGCCCGTCTCGTTCCCGGAAGCTGCTTTGGGCGCCGACATCGAGGTTCCCACGATCGACGGCGAACACGTCCGGGTCCGCGTTCCCGCCGGCACTCCGTCGGGGCGCACGCTCCGGGTGAAGGGCCGCGGCGTAAAGACGTCGAAGGCTACAGGTGACCTGCTGGTGACCATCGACGTCGCCGTACCGCAAAACCTGAGCAAGGAAGCCGAGGAGGCCGTGAAAGCATTTGCGGCCGCCACCACCGGCGCGGACGTCCGCCAGGGCCTGGCAGCCAAGGCCCGGCTTTAGCGACGGGTGCCGGCCTTGGACATCAACTTCGATCAGCCGATCTTCGTCATCTCGGTGGCCGCCGAGCTCGCCGAGATGCACCCGCAGACGCTCCGCCAGTACGACCGGCTGGGCATCGTCTCGCCCAGCAGGGCGCCGGGCAAGTCCCGCCGCTACTCCCAGCGGGACGTGAACCGGCTCCGTGAGGTGCAGCGGCTATCCCATGAGGGCGTATCGCTCGAGGGGATCAAACGCATCCTGGAGCTCGAAAACCAGGTTGCTGCCCTGCAGCACCGGGTGACCGAGCTGACCGAGGAACTGTCCCGCCGTCGTGCGCCGCTGGAATCCCGGATTTTCGCCGCCGGCACCGCCGGGGACGTGGTGAGCCTGGCGCGCGGCCAGCGGCCCCGGCCCCGTTCGCAGGCTGTAGTGGTGTGGCGGCCGCGGGGCGACGCCTAGCCAGCTCCCCTTTGTAGCCATTCCCGCTGGCCTTCCCCCATTGCCAGAATCGCGGGCAGTGCCAAAGATAGGGTGCAGCGCCGGAATGGGGTCACCAGCCGCAATGCCGCGGTCCCGGCTCCCGGACAGAAGGGACGCGGGGTCATGACCTACATCAAGGACTTTGACCAGCTGGGACGCAGTGATTTGGACGAGGTAGGCGGCAAGGGTGCCAACCTCGGCGACCTGGCCCGGGCCGGTTTTCCGGTGCCGCCTGGTTTCGTACTCACCACGCTGGCCTATCAGGACTTCGTCAACGCCAATGGGATCGCCGGCCGCATCCTCGAGCTCGCCGCCCTTCCCGCCGGCGCTTCGAACGACGACTACGAGGCCGCCGCGCGGCAGATCCGCTCCCTGTTCGCCGAGAGCGCGATGCCCGAGGAGATTGGCGCCGAACTCCGCGCAGCCTACGGCCGGCTGAGCCACCAGGCGGCGGCCCTAGGAGAAGTGGCCGGTGGAGAGTCCAGCGGCGACCACGCCGCGCGGGTGGCGGTGCGTTCCTCGGCCACAGCGGAGGACCTCGCCTCGGCCAGCTTCGCCGGCCAGCAGGACACGTACCTGAACGTCGCCGGGCCAGACGCCGTCGCCGCCGCCGTCATCAACTGCTGGGCGTCGCTGTGGAATGCCCGCGCCATGGCGTACCGCGCAAGAAACGGCTTTGATTCGTCCACGGTGCGCCTCGCGGTGGTAATCCAGGAGATGGTCGACGCCGAGGCCGCCGGCGTGCTGTTCACCGCCAACCCCGCCACCGGCCGCCGCGACGAGGTAGTGATCAGCGCCGCCTGGGGGCTGGGTGAATCCGTGGTCAGCGGGACCGTCAGCACGGACGACGTCATAGTGGATGCCGCGACGGGCCGGGTAGGGCAGCGCCGGACGGCGGACAAAGACGTCATGACGGTCTACGACGGAACGGGCACCAAGGAGCAGCCGGTGCCCGAAGGTAAACGCAGGGCGCCCGTGCTCGGGGACGACGCGGCGGCCGCGCTGGCCCGGCAGGGAACGGCCGTTGCGCAGCACTTCGGGGTGCCCCATGACATCGAGTGGGCGCAGGCGGCAGGGGACTTCTTCATCCTGCAGGCCCGTCCCATCACCGCGCTGCCCGAGCCCTCGGCCGATGCTCCGACGGAGTGGCCGCTGCCCTATCCGAACGGGATGTACTTCCGGGCCAGCATCGTCGAGCAGCTGCCCGACCCGTTGTCGCCCCTGTTCGCCGACCTCATCGACGGCGCCGTGGTGCGGTCGCTGAACGCCCTGCTGAACGAGGCATTCGGCAAGAGCGTGGTCCGGCCCGGGGACGTCTCGCTGCCCACCGTCAACGGCTACGCGTACTACTACTACAACAGCGCCGGAATGCGGCGGGTCATGGGCAGGTCGCTGACGGCGATGCGGGCGCTGGCGCAGGGCAAGGCCCACATGGGGATTAAGGGCTGGCGCGACCACTCGCACCCGACGTACCGCGGACTCGTGAAGTTCTGGGCGGCCAAACAGCCGGCGGACCGTCCTGCCCCTGAACTGCTGGAGGGCATTTCCGCGCTGCTGGACGCGGGCGCGGCGTATTACACCGCGGTGCAGTCGATCATCCCCATCGCCGCAACCAGCGAGATCATGTTCCGGAGCTACTACGACAAGCTCGTCCGGCAGGCCGGCGACCCGTCCGCGGAGGTCTTCCTCCTCGGCTACGACAGCGAGCCCATCCGCGCGGAGAAATCCCTGTATGACCTGGCGGTGTGGACGCGCGAAAGGCCGCAGCTTGCCTCGGCCATCACGGAGGGATCAGCGGCCGGCATCGCCGCAGCTCTCCGCAGCGGCACGCCTCCCTCAGGGCCCGGCGGAGGCGCGGGCGTGGATCAGGGCCAGTGGGACGAGTGGCGTTCCCGCCTCCAGCGGCACCTGGACCGTTACGGGCACGCCGTCTACAACCTTGACTTCGTCAACCCTGTGCCGGCGGATGACCCCTCCGCCCTGCTCGAGACCCTGAGGTACTTCGTGCGGGGGCAGGGGAAGGATCCGTATGAGCGCCAGCAGCGGTCTGCCGACCGGCGGGAGGAGCAGAGCCAGCTGATCAGCACCAGGCTGGGGCCGCGCCGCCGCGCCGTCTTCCGCAGGTTGCTGCGTTGGGCGCAGAAAGCGGCGCCCGTCCGTGAGGACGCACTGGCCGACGTCGGACTGGCCTGGCCGCTGATGCGCCGGATGCTGCTGGAACTAGGGGAGCGGCTGACGGCCTCGGGCGTCATCGCCACTCCGTCCGACATCTTCTGGCTACGCTTCGACGAGCTCCGCAACGCCATCGAGTTCGGTCTGGCCGCGCCGGGCGCGGCCATCACCGGCACGGACCGGCCCGTGCGGGCAGAAGCCGTTGAGCAGCGCAAGATGCTGTGGCGGGGGCAGCGGAAAGCCTCGGCCCCGCAACTGCTGCCCGAAAGCCGCTGGATGGAGCGTGCGTTTGGCAGCATGATGCCCGCACGTACCCAGCAACTGGCGGGGGACGTCATTACCGGCGTCGGCGCCAGCTCTGGACACGTGAGCGCACCGGCCCGGCTGCTGCACGGCCCCGACGACTTTGCCAGCATGCAGCCGGGCGAGGTGCTGGTGGCGCGCATGACCACCCCCGCCTGGACACCGCTGTTTGCGATGGCGGCCGGCGTGGTCACGGACGTTGGCGGCCCACTGAGCCACAGCTCGATCGTCGCCCGGGAGTACGGCATCCCCGCCGTCCTGGGAACGGGCGTGGCCACCCAGCGCGTGGCCAGCGGACAGCAGGTGACGGTCGACGGCGACGCCGGCACCGTCACGCTCGACGGTTCCGGTTGCCGTCGGGCGTGACGGTGCGCTTGAAGGTGCGGGCAACCGTCCAACTAGGTAGCACTTCAGGGCGTTCTCAGGGCTGGGAACGCCCTGAAGTGCTACCCACTTTTCGTTGTCTCCGAGTCAGCTTCTTCCTACGGCGTCAGCACCCGGATCGGGGAGCCGTCCAGCCATGCGGTGACGTCCTCGAGGGCGCCGCCGAAGAAGGCCCGGTAGCTGGCGTCGGTCACATATCCCAGGTGCGGAGCCAGCAGGGTCCGTGGCGCGCCAAGGAGGGGATGGCCGGCCGGCAGCGGTTCCTGATCGAACACGTCGAGCGCCGCTCCGCGGATCCATCCCTCATGCAGTGCGGTGACCAGCGCCTGCTGCTCCACCAGGGGACCGCGGGCAGTATTCACCAGCACGCCGTCCGGGCCGAGCAGCCGCAGTTCACGTTCACCGACTGTTCCCGCCGAACGCGCCGACAGCCGCAGATGCAGGGACACGACGTCGGACCACCGGAACAACTCGTCTTTGCCGACCTTCCGGGCGCCTGCCGCCGCGGCGGCCTCTTCGGTCAGGTTCTGGCTCCAGGCCAGTACCTCCATCCCGAAGGCCAGGCCGTAGCTGGCGATCCGCTTCCCGATTTTCCCCAGCCCTACAATCCCGAGGGTCTTGCCGGCCAGTTCGAAGCCGACGCCGGTCTGCCAGCGCCCCTCACGCAGGGCGGCTTCCTCCTGTGTCAGGTCCCTGGCAAACGCCAGCAGCAGCGCCCATGCCAGTTCGGGCGCAGCCGTGGGGGAGCCGTCCGTTCCGCAGACGGTGATCCCCAGCCGTGCAGCTGCCTCCACATCGATCGAGGCGTTGGCGGCACCGGTGGTGACCAGCAGTTTCAGCCGGGGCAGCTGTTCGAGGATCCGGCCGGGAAAGGCCGTTCGCTCCCGCATGGCAATGATGATGCTGGCGTCCTGCAGCGTTTCCACAACCTCCGCTTCGGTGGCGAGGTGCTGGTTGAACACGGTGACATCGACGCCACGCTGTTCGAGGGAGCTCCAGTCGGCGAAGCTGTGGGCCACGCGCTGGTAGTCATCGAGAATCGCGAGCTGCTGCATGCTGTCCTTCTGCCTTAAGACCAAAGAGGCAGGAACCCGCCGGAGCGGGCCCCTACCTCTTGAGGCTAGTCGAGTGGTGCCTGGTTGCGGGACTAGCTGGCCTTGACGGCCAGCACCGGACAGGATGCCTCCAGCAGGATCTGCTGCGCAGCACTGCCCATGATCAGCTTGCCTACGGGAGTGCGGCGCCGGAGGCCGATCACAATAAGTTCAGCCCGGTACTTCTCCGCCGCCTCCAGCACCTCGTTGGCCGCATCGTTGCCGCGCACCGGCTGCAGGACCAGATGCTCAATCCCTTCCCGGTCCAGCCGCTCCGTCAATGCGGAAATGTCCTCAGCCTGGGCGTAGCGCTTGTCAACGATGGCGTCTCCCCGGGAGGAGTTGATGATGACCAGACGGCTCTGGTTCTTCTGGGCCTCAGTGATGGCCCGATCCAGGGCTGCGGTGCCCTCGGCCGTGGGGATATAGCCGACAATGATGCTCACGATTTCTCCTGTCCGTGGTTGGCATGGGTGGCGTCCGCGCGGCGGCGGCCTGCATCAGGCCCCCGATCAGCGGGTGCCTCAGCAGCAGGCGCCTCGACGGAGGGTGCGGCAGCGGGTCCGGCGGCGGGTCCGTCAACAGCAGGTCCCTCAACAGCAGGTCCGCCGGCAACGACGAGCCCGCCCGTCCGGGGACGCCGGGCGCGCCAGAGCCGTGCCGCCAGCGGCCAGAGGAGTACCAGTGCCACGATGATGTAGACCACGACGGCGATCGGTTCGTTCCACAGGCCGGACACGTCGCCGGCGCTCAGCTGCAGCGCCTGGCGGAGCTGCTTTTCGAGGCGAGGTCCCAGGATCACGCCGAGGATGAGCGGCAGGACAGGCAGCCCGTAGCGGCGCATCATGAAGCCAAGCGCGCCCAGGACCAGCAGGAGCATGAGGTCGAACGCCTGCAGGTTCACCGAGTAGGCGCCCAGCGTGGCGAAGAAGAGGATGCCGGCGTACAAGTAGGGGCGCGGCAGCCGGAGCAGCTTCGCCCAGACCGGGGCCAGGGGGAGGTTGACCAGCAGCAGCAGGAAGTTGCCGATGAACAAACTGGCGATCAGCGCCCATACCAGCGGACCCTCGTTTTGGAACAGGAGCGGCCCCGGCTGGATGCCGAACTGGGTGAAGGCGGCCAGCATGACGGCGGCGGTGGCGTTGGTCGGCAGGCCAAGGGCCAGCATCGGGGTCAGGGTGCCGGCTGCGGCCGCATTGTTGGCTGCCTCGGGCCCGGCGACGCCTTCGATGGCGCCCTTGCCGAACTCCTCGGGGTGCTTGGAGAGCCGCTTCTCGGTCACATAGGAGAGGAAGGTGGGGATCTCGGCGCCGCCGGCGGGCAGCGCGCCGAAGGGGAAACCGAGGGCAGTGCCGCGCAGCCACGGCTTCCAGGACCGCTTCCAGTCCTCCTTGCCCATCCACGGCCTGCCGACCGGGATGATCTGCAGCGGGGTGCGGCGCAGGTGCGCCGCCACCCACAGGGCTTCACCGACGGCGAAGATCGCCACGGCGATCACGACGACGTCGAGGCCGTCGGAGAGCAGCGGCAAGCCGAAGGTGAGGCGGGCCTGGCCGGATACGAAGTCGAGGCCGACGAGGCCGATTGCCAGACCGAGTCCAAGGGACGCGAAGCCGCGCAGCTTGGACGAGCCCAGGACGGCGGTGACGGCGAGCAGGGCCAGGACCATGATGGCGAAGTAGCTTGGGGCGCCAAGGCTCACGGCGAACTGCACGACGATCGGGGCGAAGACCACAAGGAGCGCGGTGCCGATGGCGCCGGCGACGAACGAGCCGATGGCCGCCGTCGCCAATGCCTGGGCAGCCTTGCCGGCCTTTGCCATCAGGTTGCCCTCGATGGCGGTGATCACCGAGGACGACTCGCCGGGGGTGTTAAGCAGGATCGAGGTGGTGGAACCGCCGAACATGCCGCCGTAGTAGATGCCGGCAAACATAATGAACGCGCTGGTCGGTTCAAGGACGGTGGCCACCGGGAGCAGCAGTGCCACGGTCATCGCCGGGCCGATGCCGGGCAGGACGCCGACGGCGGTGCCCAGGATGACGCCGATCAGGGCGTACAGGAGGTTCATGGGGGTCAGCGCGGTCGCGAACCCGTCCATGAGTGAGGACAGGACGTCCATCTAGAGAATCCCTTCAAGGAGCCCGGCGGGAAGGGCGATGCCCAAGCCGAGGTAGAAGCCGTAGAAGGTCAGGAGCGCCAGAGCCAGGGAGATCAGTCCGTCGCGGACGTAATGGCGGCTTCCGAGCGCCCAAACGCTGCCCCAGAAGAGCACCGTTCCGGAGATGACCCAGCCGGCCCAGTCGATCAGCAGGATGTTGGCGATGAAGGCGCCAGCCAGAGGTAGGACGGTCTTCCAGTCGCTCGGGTGGGTCAGGTCGACGTCCTCGCCGGCCTCGGCCTCACCGCTTCCGCCCCGGAGAACGTTCACTGCCAGCAATACGGCGCAGATGAGCAGGAGTCCTCCCACGATCATCGGCAGGGCCTTGGGGCCTACCGGATCCGACTGGGAATACGGCACAACCAGGCGCGCTGCGTCAATGAGGACCAGGACGCCGACCGCCCCGAGCAGGGCTGCGACACCCAGCTCGGAGCGGCCCTTGAGGCGGGAGGCCAAGGAGGTCACGCCAGGCCGAGCTTCGTCAGAACGTCGGCAACGCGCTTGTCCTGGTCGGTGAGGAAGGACTTGAATTCGTCACCCGTGACGAAGGCGTCGGTCCAGCCCCGCGTCTTCAGCGTCTCCTTCCAGGATGCTGATTCATGCATCTTCTCCAGGGTGGCGATCAGGGCGTCGCGGTCGGCGTCGCTGATGCCGGGAGGGGCCACGATGCCGCGCCAGTTGGTGAAGACCAGGTCGATGTTGGATTCCTTGAGCGTGGGGGCGTCCACTCCCTCAAGCCGGTTCTCGCCACTGGTTGCCAGGACCCGGATATCGCCTGCCTTGATCTGCTGGATGTATTCACCGGCGCCGGAAGCCGCGAAGCCCAGCTTGTTGCCGATAATGGCCGGAAGCAGATCGCCGCCGCCGTCGTAGGAAACGAAGTTAACCTTCTTGGCATCGATGCCGACGGCACCGGCGAGCTGCATCGGCAGGAGGTGGTCCGGGCCGCCGGCTGAGGAACCGCCGCCGACGCTGACCTTGGACGGGTCCTTCTTCCACGCCGTCACCAGATCGTCGATGGTCTTGTACGGCGAGTCCTTGGAGACCATGATGGCGCCGGGCTCTTCGATGAGCCGGGCCAGCGGGGTGGTGTCGGTCAGCTTCGACTGGGACTTGTTGGTGTAGCTTGCGCCGACGACGCCAAGGCCCATGAGCATGGCGAGGTCGCCGTTGCCCTTTTCGTTGACGATGCGTGCCAGGCCAACGGTGCCGCCGGCGCCGGCCAGGTTGAAGACCTCGGGGTTGGTGGCAAGCTTCTCGTCCTCGAGAACCTTCGCCGCGGCGCGCGCCGTGGTGTCGTAGCCGCCGCCGGGCGTGTTCGGCACCATGATGCGAAGCCCGGCAAGGGGTGCGGTGCTTGCTCCGCTCGTGGAGGGGCCGGCGGCAGTCTTGCCGGTTGCTCCGCAGCCGGACGCCATCAGGGCGATGCCTGCGGCTACTGCGGCCACGCGCAGTGCGCTCATTCCGCGCATGTTGTTCCTCTTCTCGTTTTTGATCCGTTTGATCGGGTGCTTCCGATGCTAGGGCCGAACGTGACGGGGCTCACGCTTGTGTAAGCAGAGAAAGTTAAGTTCATTTCGTTCACGTTTCCGGCCCCCAACCAAGTTGCCCATGAGGCGTCCCGTACAGGGTCCAGGCGCTGCGGACTCCGCGGAACACAGCGCCCAAAGTCCGGTAGCGTGTCCCGTATAGTTCACCCCCCACCCGCGAACCCACAGGAAGAACAGCAGCACATGACTCGACGGCGAGGAATGTCCCTTGCGGGGCAGTATCTTCGGCTGCAGCTCCTGATTGTGCTGGCCGTGCTGGTGGCCGTGGTGGCGATTTCGCTGGCCCAGTCGGCGGCAGCTTTTGAACGGGTCGAGGGCCGACGGGCTCTTTCTGCTGCGGAGACGCTGGCGGCTACCCCCGCGGTGCGAAGCCTCCTGCCGGATGCCCAGCCGCAAAGCGGATCGGTGCTTCCCTCGGTGTCCGAAGCGGTGCGCACGATTTCGGGGTCCTCCCAGGTTGCGCTGGCCCGGTCCGACCGGACGATGGTGACGTCGTCGGATCCGTCTCTGGTGGGCCACCAGCTGGAACTCGGCGACAGTGCGGTGATGTCCGGGCGGGCATGGACCGGGGTGGTCGGAACCGGGGCAGAGGAGGCCGTGGTGGCCCACGTGCCGGTGCTGGACGACGCCGGCAAGATGGTAGGGATCGCCGTCGTCGGTAGGAGCTACCCCTCGGTGCTCGAGCGGCTGGGCGATGCCGTCCCGAACCTGCTGACCTACCTGGGAGTGGCGAGCGTCCTGGGCGTGGCAGGCTCGCTCCTGCTGGCCCGCCGCGTCAAACGCCAGACGCTGGGTATGGAGCCGGACGAGATCACCGGCCTCGTGGAGAACCGGGAGGCGATGCTGCACGGGCTCAAGGAAGGCGTGGTGGCGCTGGACCCCCAGCAGCGGATCACGGTGGTCAACGACAGTGCGCGGAGCCTGCTGGGTCTGCCGAACGACTGCGTCGGGAAGAATCTGGCCGCTCTAGAGGTGCCGTCGGCGCTGCGCGAGGTCCTCACCCAGGACCAGCCCGGCCCGGACCGGCTGGTCTTGGTGGGGGAAAAGCTGGTGGTCTTGAACCGGATGCCGATGCGCTCGCACGGACGCGTGATTGGCTCCGTCACCACCCTCCGCGACCGGACGGAGCTGGCTTCGCTGGAACGCGAGCTGGGCACGACGCGGACGGCCACCGACACCCTCCGGGCGCAGGCACACGAGTTCGCCAACCAGCTGCACACGATCTCCGGCCTGATCCAGATCGGCGAGTATGACGCCGTCGTCCAGTTCGTCAATGGCACTACGTCGAACCGGACCCGCCTGAACGACGACGTGACCAGCAGGATCGAGGACCCCGCCCTCGCCGCACTGCTGATTGCCAAATCGAGCCTCGCCGCGGAGCGCGGGGTGTCCCTGCAGCTCGCCGAGGAATCCCGGCTGGGCAAGGTGGATGAGGAACTGTCCCGCGACCTGACCACCGTGGTGGGCAACCTGGTGGACAACGCACTCGATGCGGTCACCAACACCGCCGAAGCGAAGGTCGAGGTACTGATCGGAGAGAACGACGGCGGCGTGCGGGTTGACGTACAGGACTCGGGACCGGGGGTCCCGGTGGAGGTCATGGACGACATTTTCCGGCAGGGGTTCAGTACCAAGAATTCGCCCGACGGCGGCCGCGGCTACGGCCTTGCGCTCGCCAGGGTGGTCTGCCAGCGGCGCGGCGGCCGGCTCGCCGTGCGGAACGACCACGGTGCGGTGTTTACGGCACTGCTGATGCGCAAAACTGCCGATGCTTAGGGAGGAGCGGCCTTGATCAAGGTACTTATCGTCGACGACGACTTCATGGTGGCCAAAGTCCACGCCGGCTTTATCCAGCGCACGACGGGGTTTGCCGTCGTCGGAGTGGCGAACACGGGCGCGCAGGCGGTGCTGGAGACCGAACGGCTGCAACCGGACCTGGTGCTGCTGGACATCCACCTGCCCGACGTCAACGGCCTGGACCTGATGCACCAACTGCGCGAAGTGGCGCCCGAGCTGGACGTGCTGGTGATCAGCGCCGCGCGCGAGGTGGAGACGGTGCGGAAGGCGCTCCGCGGCGGCATAGTGCACTACCTGATCAAGCCGTTTTCCCAGACCGACCTGCAGGAGCGGCTGGAGCACTACCGCACCACCTACCAGAGCCTCGATTCGTCCAAAGATGTGGCGGAGCAGTCGGACGTCAACCGCGTGTTTGGGCTGGAACGCGCGGACCGGCCGCTGCCGAAGGGCTGCAGCGCAGAGACGCTCCAGGTAGTGGAGAAGGCGCTGCGCTCCGGTGGCGGCGACGTGTCGGCCGCAGAACTGGCTGTGCAGGTGGGGACGTCGCGCGTCAGCGCGCGCCGCTACCTGGAGTACCTCAACGACGAGGGGCTGGTGGACGTGACGCTCAAGTATGGCGTCGGACGCCCCGAGCGGAGGTATGTGTGGAAGGCCGGGTGAGCCGCCCGCTGTTCAGGGCTGTGTCCAGGGTGTTCAGGGCTGCGCCCTGACGGCTTCGATGCCCTGCAGTGCGCTCACGGTGACCCCGTCAATGTCCGCCGTGCCGTCGACGCTCACCAGCAGGCTGCGCCGGCCGTAGCGCGCGATGACCGGTTCCGTTTCCCGCCGGTACAGCTCCAGCCGGTGGCGGATGACGTCTTCAGTATCGTCGCCCCTCCCTTCGGCCTCGGCGCGGAGCAGTAGCCGCCGGACGATCTCATCGTCGTCGGCGGTAATTTCCACCACGGCATCGAGCTTGGTCCCGGTGGCGTCCAGGATGCCGTCGAGGTCGTCCATCTGGCTCACGGTGCGCGGGTAGCCGTCCAGGAGGAAGCCGTTCCTCGCGTCCCGTTCCTGCAGCCGGTCCCGCAGCATGGCGGTGGTGAGATTATCCGGGACGAGGTTGCCGGCGTCGAGGAATTCCTTGATTTCCCGGCCCAAGGGTGAACCGTTGGCCAGATGGCTGCGGAACATGTCGCCGGTGGAGATCTCCGGGATGTGCAGTTGTCCGCTGAGCCGGTGCGCCTGGGTGCCCTTGCCTGAGCCGGGCGGGCCGATGAGCAGGATGCGGGTCATGCTTTTGGTCCGATCTGCCGAGAAAGCACGCTAGGGCTATTCTTCCGCCCGCCCGCTCCGCCTGCAATGGGTGGGTAATCATGCCGGGGGTATTCCCAACTTCCCGGGTGTTCCCAACGGCGGCGGCGGCTCCTACGCTGGGACCCACCATCAAGGAGCTCATTATGACCATGCCGAGACGCTCATGACCACGCTGCCGGACCGGCCCAACACCGCCCTGATGGTGCTTGATGTGCAGCAGGGGGTGGTGGCCGAAGCGCACCAGCGGGACGCCGTGGTGGCCAACATCGCAGCACTGGTGGACAGGGCACGCGAAGCCGGGGTTCCGGTCGTCTGGGTCCAGCATTCCGATGACCGGCTGGAGAAGGGGAGCGAGGCCTGGGAGTATGTGCCCGAGCTGGGGCGGCGCGGCGAGCAGGAACCGGTGGTGCACAAGTCATTCAGCGACGCCTTTGATGACACCGATCTGGAGCAGGTGCTGGCTGCCGCGGCGGTGGGCCGGCTGGTGGTCGCCGGAGCTCAGACGGACGAATGCATCAGGTCCACAATCCACGGGGCGTTCGTCCGCGGCTACGACGTTACGCTGGTCAGCGACGCCCACACTACCGAGGACCTGACCGAATGGGGTGCCCCACCGCCGGACCAGGTCATTGCCTTCACGAACCTCTACTGGAAATACCACCAAGGGCCGGGCCGGACCGCCGCCGTGGAAGAGACCAGGGACGTCACCTTCAGCGGCTGAACCGGACTGAGCCGGGTGGGTGCCGGTGCCCGGGTGCCAGGTGGTTGACCGGTGCCGGTCAGGTGCCGGGTGCCGGCAATATGCCGGCGGCGCGCTCCTCCAGAAGCTCCCGCGTGCGCTGGTTCCTGGCCAGTCCGGCCGCCGTCATGAACTCGGAGCGCGCCTCCCCGGCCCTCCCGAGCCGGGCCAGCAGTTCCCCGCGGACACTGGGCAGCAGGTGCGTTCCGCGCAGGGCCCCTGCGGAGGCGAGGCCGTCCACGATGGCCAGCGCGGCCGCCGGTCCGGTGGCCATGGATACCGCGACTGCCCTGTTCAGTTCCACCACGGGGCTGGGAGCGATTCTGCCCAGAGCCTCATAGAGCAGCACGATCCGCTGCCAGTCAGTGTCATCGACGCTGGGTGCCATCGAGTGGCATTCGGCAATGGCGGCCTGCAGCGCGTAATTGCCGCGGCCCCGTCCCAGCGCGTCGCAGCGGCGCAGGGCGGCACGGCCCCGGCCGATCTGCGCCCGGTCCCACCGGGTCCGGTCCTGGTCCGCCAGCAGGACCGGAGACCCGTCGGGTGTGGTGCGGGCGGCGAAGCGGGACGCCTGGAACTCCATCAGGGCCACCAGCCCGTGGGCCTCGGGTTCGCGGGGGACCAGCCCGGCCAGCATGCGCCCGATCCGCAGGGCCTCGCGCGCCAGGTCGGGCCTGATCCATGCATCTCCCGTGGTGGCCGCGTACCCTTCCGTGAACATCAGATAGACGACGCCGAGGACAGCTCCCAGCCGGGCGCCCCACTCGTTGGGCTCGGGAACTTCGAAGGGCACCCGGGCCGCCGCGAGCGTTTTCTTCGCCCGCACTATGCGCTGCTGCACGGTGGCGACGGGAACCAGGAACAGCCGTGCAATCTCCTCGGTGGTGAGGCCGCCCACCACCCGCAGCGTCAGGGCCATCTGGGCCTCCCGGGAGAGGACGGGGTGGCACGCGGTGAACACGAGCCTGAGCACGTCGTCCTCCAGCGGAACCCAGGCCACGCCGTCGTCGTCTTCCAGGTCCCGGGCAATGGCCCGGTACCGCTCCTCCAGCCGCTCGGACCGTCGCCACACGTCGATGGCCTTGCGCTTGGCCACGGCGGTGAGCCAGGCGGCAGGATTATCAGGAGTTCCGGATTCCGGCCATTGGACCAGGGCCTCGGCCAGGGCTTCCTGGGCCAGGTCCTCGGCGAAACCGACGTCCCGGGTGGCACGGGCGAGGGCCGCGACGATGTGGGCGCCTTCGATGCGCCACAGGGCATCAATCCGGCGCCGCACCGCGGCCCCCGCCTGTTGGTTCGCCGCCTCTTCGCTCACCGCCTCCTCCATTCCTGCTGGGCCTCCGCCGGATCCCGCCGTTGTCCGCCTGCCTGCTCAGGGCTGGTTCAGCTCCTGGCGCCACACCGCTTCCTTCTGGATGTACTCGTTGTCCGCGAAGTCAGCGAAGTCGTCGGCTTCAGCTATCCGGCGGACCTCAAGCTTCGATCCTGGACCAAGCGGGCAGCGGCTGGCCCACTCCTTCGCCTCTTCCGTGGAGGCCACCTGGACAATCCAAAAGCCGTTGAACAGCTCATGCGTTTCGCCGTATGGGCCATCCGTCACCACCGGCGGTTCCTCATCGAAGTTGACCACGAAGGCCGAGCCTTCGGACAGGTCGGTCAGGCCCTCGCCGGCGAGCATGACGCCAGCCTTGATGAGCTGTTCGTTGTAGGCGCCCATCTGGTTGAGGATCTCCTCGAACGGAACCTGCTTCGACGCTTCGATGGCTTCGTCCGTGGCGCGCATGATGAACATGTACTTCATGGTTTTCTCCTTGCCTTGACGTGGACGCCGTGTGCGTCCGTCTACTATCCCGTCGAACGGGTCTTGCAGAAATCGACAGGCGGCCTGGATTTTTTTGGCTGGCCGGGTTTTTGCAGCGCGGGACGGGTTCAGGCCGCAGTTCAGGCAGTGCCGAAGGGGTTGTCGATGGCGAACTTCCAACCCTCGCGTCCTTTGCGCAGGACGTCGGCCGTCCTGCCTTGGAGGTCCACATCGCTGCCGTCGGCCGCAGTGCCCTTTATGGCCCATTCGGCGATGGCGAGGGCAATATCGCCGAGGACGTAGACTTGGCGGGTGGTCATCCTGATGGGCAGTCCCGCCTGCAGGAATCCCATCATCGCGTTGACGCTGTCCTCGCCGGTTGTGGGCACGCCCGGCTGGGGAACAAACACCGCATCCGGCTCGAAGAACTCAAGCATTCCGTCAACGTCCCTGGCATTGAAGCGCGCGGCCCACGCCATGTGCAGCGCATGCGGATCGGGTATTCCCACGGTGCCCTCCCCAGGACTCCTGCCGGTCTGAGGTGGGCAATCTATCAGCAGCCGGGTGCGGAAGCTAGAGGGAAACTGCGCGCTCCGCACAGCGGCTGCTATCCGCGCCGGCGGACCTCAATCTGGCCCTCGTTCACCCTGGCTTCATAGCTTGGCTGGGGCGTGGTTGCCGGCCCGCGGACTATGTGGCCGTCCTCAAGCCGGAACGTGCTGCCGTGCCAGGGGCAGGCAATGCAGCCGTCGGTGATCTCTCCCTCCTCGAGCGGACCTCCCATGTGGCTGCACACGCTGTCCAGGGCCAGGATCCGTGACTCGGAGCGGTACAGCAGAACCGAGACTTTGCCCGCGTCCACTTTCCGGTGCTCCCCGTCCGCCAGTTCGGACTCCGCCAGAACGCGCTTCCAGTCCCTGGGGCCCGTCCTGCCTGCTGTCTTGTTGACGTTGACCGCGTTGCTGAAGCTGAGGTGGCCGCCGAGGAAGCCGCCGAACATCAGGACGCCGAAGCCGGCCAGCCCAAGAGCCTTTCCGAGGGGCCGGCTGCCGGCGGCACGGGCCACGGCCGAGGACGAGAACAGGCAAAGCGCCGATCCGTTGGCCACCGCGTGGACCAGCCCCACCCGCCGTGACTTTCCCTGCGTGTCGGACCAGTCGTTGAGGCCGGCGGCTGCGGTTGGAACGGCTGTTGCTATTCCCACGGCAACCAGGATGTCGGCGGCCGGCTCGGAGGCGGGCCCTCCCACGCTGTCCAGGACGGTTGCCATGGTCCAGGCCCCGATGGGGAAGTCGGTAAGGACGGGATGCAGCGGATGGCCCAGTGACGTGCCGCTGAGGGTGTTGCGGACCAGCCGCGGCTGTACGGCTTTCCCAACGGCCTTGGAGATGGCGGACGCCACCCCGTCCATCCTGTCGAAGTGTTCAATGGCATCAACTAGCGCATGCAGTGGGTTCACGGCGGACTCCTTCGGCCTGGCAGTCAGGAAAGGTGGTCCACCAAAGTCTGCATCGCCTGGGACACGATGACAAGGTGCTGGCAGGCCAGTCTCCGGTAACGTACTTGCACATGCCGTTGTCCTCACCCCGTATAGCCCGCGACCCCGCTGCCCCGGTTTCCGAGGGGCTGGTCAGGCCTGTCATGGCGGGCATCGTGACGGCGCTTGTCGGCTTCACCTCGACCTTCGCCGTGGTCCTTTCCGGCCTCCGTGCCGTGGGGGCGAACCCGCAGCAGGCGTCGAGCGGCCTCCTGGCCCTCTGCCTGGTGGTGGGCGCCGGCGTCGTGCTCCTGGCCTGGCGGAGCCGGGTCCCGGTGACCCTGGCCTGGTCAACGCCGGGGGCCGCCCTGCTGGCCGTCGCGGGAGTTCCCGACGGCGGATGGCCGGCCGCCGTCGGCGCCTTTCTGGTGACCGGGGTTCTGATCGCTGTGACCGGGCTCGTTCGCCCTTTGGGGCGGTTGATCAGCAGCATCCCGACACCCCTGGCGCAAGCCATGCTGGCCGGGGTTCTGCTGCCGTTGTGCCTTGCCCCGGTGGAGGGCCTGCAGAGCGCTCCGCTGCTGGTGGTACCGGTGTTGCTCTGCTGGCTGGTGCTGTCACGGTTGGCGCCCCGCTGGTCGGTTCCCGGCGCGCTGGCCGTTGCGCTCGCCGGCATTGTGGTCCAGTTGGTTGTTGAAGGACGGGCCGTGCCGGCGGCGGGCCTGCTGCCGGCGATGGAGTGGACCACACCGTCCTGGTCCCTGGGCACGGTGGCTGGCATCGCCCTGCCGCTTTACATCGTCACCATGGCGTCCCAGAATGTGCCTGGGGTGGCAGTGCTAGGTTCCTTCGGTTACCAGGCGCCGTGGCGGGCCTCCATGCTCGTCACCGGTGCCGGCACGCTGCTGGCCGCGCCGTTCGGCGGCCACGCCGTCAACCTTGCCGCGCTCAGCGCCGCGCTGGCAGCCGGGGAGGAAGCAGGCGCAGACCGCGGCCGGCGTTGGGTGGCAGGCTTCGTGTCGGGTCTGGCCTACCTGCTCCTGGGAGCCTTCTCCGCCGGGCTCGCCGCCCTCGTGGTTGCGGCTCCTCCGG
Source organism: Arthrobacter globiformis (assembly GCF_030815865.1). Taxonomy (NCBI): domain Bacteria; kingdom Bacillati; phylum Actinomycetota; class Actinomycetes; order Micrococcales; family Micrococcaceae; genus Arthrobacter; species Arthrobacter globiformis. The sequence goes on along the minus strand of NZ_JAUSXI010000001.1, from coordinate 5,003,309 downwards.
GGGTGCTGGAAGCCGTCGCCGGACTCGCCCTGCTGGGCACACTCGCCGGGTCTGCCGCCTCGGCGCTGGCAGAGCCGGGCGAGCGGACGGGCGCCGTGGTGACCTTCCTCGTGGCCGCATCGGGGCTGAGCTTCATGGGCATTGGGGCAGCGTTCTGGGCCCTGCTGGCGGGGCTCCTGGTCCGCGAGGTCCTCAAGGTCCGGAACAGGCCGCAGGGCAAAACTGCGGGTTAGTTGCTGGCCACCCGCTGTGTTCTGTGTTCGGCGGCCGGGTAGACACCAAGGATCCACACCTCGGTGGTGAAGAAGTCGAGTTCCTCCAAAGCCAGGCTGAGCGGCAGGTCCCCGGGGTGGCCTTCGACATCTGCCATGAACATGGTCGCGGCAAACTCGTTGCCCACCATGTAGCTTTCAAGCCGGGTCATGTTCACGCCGTTCGTCGCGAAGCCGCCCAGTGCCTTGTAGAGCGCAGACGGAACGTTCCGGACACGGAACACGAAGCTGGTGACTGCCGGTCCGGGCAACGCTTCCCGGGCCGGCAGTTCCGTCTCCCGGGCCAGGACCACAAAGCGGGTGGTGTTGGAGGGGTCGTCCTCGACCGCTGAGGCCAGAACTTCAAGGCCGTAGAGCTCGGCAGCGAGCGGCGGCGCGAGGGACAGCTTGGTGGGATCGTTCCACTCGCGCACCTCGCGGGCTGACCCGGCGGTATCGCCGGCGATCACAGGTTTGAGCCCGGCCTCGCGGATCAGCTTCCGGCACTGGCCCAGGGCGTGGATGTGGCTGTGAACCTCGATGGCCCCCTCGATGGTGCTGCCCGGGATGCCGAGCAGGTCGAAGTGGATGGGCAGGAAGAACTCTCCCACGATCTGCAGGCCCGAGTGCGGCAGTAACAGGTGGATGTCCGCCACCCGGCCGGCGATGGAGTTCTCGATCGGGATCATCGCCAGATCCGTCTCGCCGCTGGACACCAGCTCGAAGGCGTCCTCGAAGCTGGCGCACGGAACGCTCTCCAGCTCCGGAAACATTTGCTTGCAGGCGATGTCTGAGTTGGCGCCGGGCTCACCCTGGAACGCTATTTTCTGGGCCATGCTCCGTATGATGTCACGCGCGGCGCCGCCTCACCCAAACGCGGGTTGCGCGGCGCCGCCTCACCAAACTGTGCTGCTCACCTCTTCGCGTAGTCAGTAAACCCCTGCCAGTCGATCACCACGCAGGCTTCATCGCCAACGGTCCAGGCATCATGTCCGGGCGGCATGATGGCGAAATCGCCCGGCCCGTACTCCATCTCCTCGCCGTCGTCCATGACGACCTTCATCCGGCCGGAGATGAAGTATCCCATGTGGGCAGCCTGGCAACTGTCCGTTTGCGCTATCGGTTTCACGTGCTCCGACCACCGCCAGCCCGGCTCGAACGTGGCCCTGCCAACGCTGCCGCCCTCCAGGTTCACTAGTTGGAGCTGGCCCTTGCCGCCCTCAAACGGCCGGGTTTCTTCTGGGGAGTCGAAACTCTTGCGGATTAAACCTGGCATCTTGACCTCCTGTTGTAGATATTCCTGCTGTGGGATGAAGGCTTGGATCGCAGAGGCTGCTGCCTGTTATGCCACGTTCTAGGCCCGGCCGGCCCGCATGTCAAGGACGGGAAATATAGGTCTAGGTGCGGGCGAGCCGCTCGATGTCCTCCCTGAATTCGTTGACCATGGCTTCGGTCACTGTGGCCTTGGTCTGACTGACAGCCTTGAGGTAGCTCTCCGTGGTCAGCGAGCCCTCAGCAGGTTGTCCGGTGCCATCCGGTGAATCGCGTACAGCACACTCCAACGCGCGTTGCGAGGCCTTCCGTGCGGCGAATTCGATGTCTGCGGGGGAAAAGCGTTCCGTTTGACGGGCCAGGGCGGGAACATCCACGTGCCGGGCCGCGGCTTCCGGGATGTACTTGGTCCAGATGGCTTCCCGGGCGGCGGGATCGGGCAGTCCGATCGGAATCACGTAGTCGAACCGTCCGTGCCGCAGGAAGGCAGTGTCCAAAGCCCGGATGAAATTGGTAGCGCAGATGAGGATCCGGCCTTCCTGCTCACGGAAGGCGGGAATGATCTTCAGCAGTTCATTCGTGACGCCCTGAAGAGGTGACGGCGGCTTTCCGCCACGCTGGGCCGCGATCTCCTCGACCTCATCGATGAAGACAACTGCATGGTCGAGGTGCGAGATGTCCTGGAAGGTCTGTCGCAGCGCTGCGGCCAGGCCCCTCGGGTCCGAGGCGAGGCGGGAGGGGGAGACCTCGACGAACGGCCATTCCAGCCGTGAAGCCACTGCCTTCGCAAAGGTGGTCTTCCCGGTCCCCGGCGGGCCGAACAGCATGACGGCACGCGGCGGAACGACGCCGAGTGAGGCGGCGAGATCGGTCCTCGCAAGGGGGAGGATCAGCCGCTGCTCAATGAGTTCCTTCTCCTTGTGCATGCCGGCCATCGACTCCCACAGCCCGCGGGGCAGAACGCGGCCGCCCAGCTGGCTCAATGGTCCTATCTCCTGGCGCTGGACCGGGACCACGCGTTCAAAGTACAGGAGGCCGTCCTCGACACCGTATTTGCTGTTTGAGAAGGCCTTGACGGGCGACTCGGTTGAGCGCACCAGCGCGGATATCCTCAGCACTCCGCGGGCCATGAGCCGTGACTCCAGACCGGTAAGAAGTGCGCTGCCCAGACCCTGGTCACGCCAGTCCGCGGCCTGGGCGAGCATGATCACCCAGGCGCGGTCCGCTTCGATGGTGGCAGCGGCGGCCCCGATCAGCCGTTCCCCGGCGACGGCGACGACGGCCTGCTGGTCCGTGCAGGCGGAAAGGACCTCGGACAGGCTGTAGACCGCAGGCTTGCCCGTATTCCGGGACTCCTGCCAGACCTCTACCAGCTGGTCCAGGTCCTCGGGATGGAACTCGCGGAGACGCCAGGGTTTCATATGCGCTGCCCCGAGTGCGGGGGCCGGGACTGCGCGGCCATCAGTCGGTCTCCGGCCCGTCGCAGTAAAAGCAGTAGGCGGCGTCGTCGCAGACGTCATCTACTTCGACATCTTTGGCTGGATTCGTACGGAAAGCAGTTGCGGTGCTGGTCATGGCAGTCTCGTTCTCTTCTGGGGGCCGACTCCAAAAGTATGAGCCGGGAATCACATAAGATAAAGCGATCTTTTCCATGCAATACGAGTTAGAAAAACTGTTTCTTCAGCCCGTGCAGGCAGCGGACCGGGATCGAAGAGTTACGGGGCCTGTGCGCCCTGGTCAAGCAACCGGCGGAGGGTCCTCAGGGCTGCGAGGGCGCGGCGGCTAACCAGGGCGGGGGAAATGCCGAACTGCGTTGCCACCTCGGCGACCGTAAGCCGCCCGTAATGCAGGGCCAGCAGGACGTCCCGTTGCTCCATGTCGAGCATCATCAGGGCCTCGCTGACGTGGGAGCCCGCCGGCTCGCTCTGGGCATTGACCATGGAGACAGACTCGCGTCGCGGCCTTCGAGATTTCCTAGGGACGCACCCCCACAGTTGGGCAGCATCAGGCGCTCTACTGGGCGGCGTCGAACCCCGCGAGCAGCCGCCGGGTAGCAGTCTGCATGTGTGAACGCATGGTCGCGGTGACGGCAGCGGGGTCATGGGCTTCGAGGGCGATGAAGATTTCGCGGTGTTCCTTCAGCGCCGCGGCCGCATGGCCTTCGTCGGTCAGTGCCCGGTCCACCCAAATGCGCAGCAGCGAGCGGATGCTTTGCAGCAGCTCGCGGAGCACCTGGTTGCCCGAACTGACAGCGATCTCCCGGTGGAACGCGGCGTCCGCCTCGACGAAGGCGGCCAGGTCCTCGAGGTTGTCTTCCATCGTCTGCAGGTTGGCGCGCATGCGGTCCAGCGCCGCATCGTCGATGCGTTCAGCCGCCAGCTGCGCGGCCTGCACCTCGAGCCCGCTCCTGAGCTCCACCAGCTCGCGGGTGCGGGGGGCGCCCAGCATGAGGCCCCAGCTCAGGGTCCGGGGCAGCAGCTCCGAGACGCCGTCCCGCAGATACGTGCCGGAGCCCGGCCGCACGATCACGATGCCCAGGATCTCCAGGGCTGCCAACGCTTCGCGGACTGCGGACCGGCCAACGCCGAGGGATGCGGCAAGCGTCCGTTCGGCAGGAAGCCTGGTGCCGGCCGCTATGTCTCCGCTGGTGAAGTAGGCAAGCAGGCGCTCCGCGACCTCGGACACCACCGACCCCTGTTCCATGGGGCCAAGGGCGGCGCTGATCTTGGCCATGGCGGCTGCGGAGTTTGCGGACATCTTCAAAGGGTAGCAACCGGCTGACCAACTTCGGGGGCTAAACAGCGAACGCCGAAGAAATTCGTCAACCGGTTGACCAATTTGCCTTGCCAATCGTATGGTTGATCTCACAACGCGTAGCCAATGCCGGTCTCCTGCCGGCGTAGGGCATGAGACAACCCCTAAGCATCCAGAGCAGGATGCGGCCGGGGATACCAATATCTAGGAGTCAATGTGGACACCACACAATCGGTGGTCGAAAGATCTGCAATCAGGAAAGTGGCGATCCGGCTGGTGCCGTTCGTCGCTTTGATGTTCTTCATCAACTACCTGGACCGCACGGCCATCTCCTTTGCCGGCCCCAACGGCATGAACACGGACCTCGCCCTCGGCGCGGCGCAGTTCGGCTTCGCTTCCGGCGTCTTCTTTATCGGCTATATCCTGCTCGAGGTGCCCAGCAACCTGGCCCTGCATAAGTTCGGCGCCCGGCGCTGGCTGGCCCGCATCATGGTCAGCTGGGGCATCGTCTCGCTCCTGTTCACCTGGGTCGGCAACGTTGAGCAGCTGTACATCCTGCGCTTCATCCTCGGCGTGGCCGAGGCCGGCTTCTTTCCGGGCGCCATCCTCTTCCTGAGCCTCTGGGTTCCGGCCCGGCACCGCAGCAAGATCCTCGCACTCTTCTACCTGGCCCAGCCGCTGACCACCGTCATCGGTGCCCCGCTGGCCGGCCTCCTCATCCAGCAGCACGGCCTCTTCGGCCTCGCCGGCTGGCGCGTCATGTTCTTCGGCGTTGCCGTCCCCGCGATCATCATCGGCATCATTGCCTGGTTCTACCTGGCAGACTCCCCGGCGAAGGCCAAGTGGCTCACCGCCGAAGAGAAGACCTGGCTGACCGGTGCGCTGGAGAAGGAAAAGAAGGAAACCGCTGCCAGCAACAAGCACGTCAGCGTCCGCACCGTCTTCGGCAACGGCCGCGTCTGGATGCTCTCCGCAATCTACTTTGGCTTCATCTACGGCCTGTACGCCCTCGGCTTCTTCCTGCCCACCATCATCGCGGGCTTTGAAGGCATCTACGGCACCAAGTTCGATGTCTTCCAGAAGGGCCTGATCACCGCGATCCCGTACCTGCCGGCCGCCTTTGCACTGTACTTCTGGTCCAAGGACGCCACCAAGCGCGGCGTCAAGACCTGGCACATCGCCGTTCCGGCCCTCATCGGCGGACTGAGCATCCCGCTGGCCCTGTTCGCAGGTTCCCCGGCAGCCACCATCGCCGTCATCACCGTCACGGCCATGTCCATCTTCGCGGCACTGCCCAACTTCTGGACTGTTCCCACGCAGTTCCTCACCGGCGCAGCCGCCGCTGCCGGCATCGCCCTGATCAATACGGTCGGCAACCTGGCAGGCTTCAGCGCCGGCTACGTCACCGGCTGGCTCAAGGACCTGACCGGAAACTACACGGTGCCGATGTTCGTCGTCGGCGGCTTCATGCTCCTGTCCTGCATCCTCATGGTGGCCCTGAGCCGCTCGGGCAAAATCAGCGAGGGCGTGCCCGCCGAGGCGTTGGATCCCGCCGGCGCCGGACACCACTCCGAGCCCTAGCAAGCCAGCTGCCGCCCAAAGCCGGTTGCGCCCTCCGCCAAGGAGGGCGCAACCACACCAGACCGATTTCGTCCCCAACGGTTCCCTAACCTCGCAAGCTCGGTTAGGGAACCCAGCGCCCAACCACCGGCCAACAGCCACCTCAGGAGAAACCGCAATGACCCGCCTGTTCAATGAACCCGCAGCGTTCGCTGATGAGATGATCGAGGGCTTTGTTGCCTCCCACGGCCTGTGGGTGCGGCGCGTTTCCGGCGGCGTGGCCCGCAGCACGAAGAGCACAGCGGACACGGTGGCGCTGGTGATCGGCGGCGGTTCCGGGCACTATCCGGCGTTCGCCGGGCTGGTCGGCCAGGGCCTGGCCCACGGTGCCGCGATGGGTAACCTCTTCGCATCCCCTTCGGCGCAGCAGGTCTACAGCGTGGCCAAGGTCGCCAACAACGGTGCCGGCGTCCTGCTGGGCTACGGCAACTACGCCGGCGATGTCCTGCACTTCACCCAGGCACAGGAGCGCCTCCGCCGTGAGGGCATCGACTGCCGCAGCATCGCCGTCACGGACGACGTTTCTTCCGCCCCGCTGGAGGAGCGCGCGAAGCGGCGCGGCATCGCAGGGGACCTGACGGTCTTCAAGGTCGCGGCCGCCGCAGCCGAGGCCGGCTACAGCATGGACGCCACGGTGGAAATCGCCGAGCGTGCCAACGACCGCACCCGGTCCTTCGGCGTCGCGTTCACCGGCTGTACCCTTCCCGGGGCCGAGAACCCGCTGTTCACCGTCCCGGAGGGCCGGATGGCCGTGGGTATGGGCATTCACGGTGAGCCCGGCATCGCTGAAACGGACATCCCGACGGCGGACGAACTCGCCGCACTGCTTGTCACCAAGCTCCTCACCGAGGTCCCGGACGGGCTCCTGGCGCCAGGCGCCAGGGTGGTGCCTATCCTCAACGGCCTGGGCAGCGTGAAGTACGAGGAACTGTTCGTGGTTTACCGCCGCGTCGCCCAGCTCCTGGCCGAGGCCGGTCTGGAAGCCGTTGACCCGCAGGTCGGCGAGCTGGTCACGAGCTTCGACATGGCCGGCACCTCGCTGACCCTCTTCTGGCTCGACGAGGAACTGGAAACCCTCTGGAACGCACCCGCTGACGCGCCTTCCTTCCGCCGCGGTGCCGTCACGGCCGCTGCCCTCGACACTGCTGCCCTCAGCGCCGGCGAACTGTCCGCGGAAGCGGCAGAAGACGTGGTGATCCCGGAAGCCACGGACGAGTCGCGTGCAGCTGCAGTGCGTGTCCTGGCCGCCCTCGCCGCCGCGAAGGACGTCGTTGACGCCAACGTCGAGGAACTGGGCCGCATCGATGCGATCGCCGGCGACGGCGACCACGGCATCGGCATGGAGCGCGGTGTCCGGGCCGCGGTCGAGGCCGCAACGGACGCCGTCGACCGCGGTGCCGGTGCGGCCAGCACGCTGCATCTGGCCGCCGACGCTTGGGCCGACCGGGCCGGCGGCACCTCCGGTGCGCTCTGGGGCATGGCCCTGCGGGCAGTCGGGGACGCGATCGGGGACAGCAACACGCCCGACGGCGGCGCTGTAGCTGCCGGAGTGGCCGAGGCCGCCGCCTCGATCATGGGCTTCGGCAAGGCAAAGGTGGGCGACAAGACCCTTGTGGACGTGCTGGTTCCGTTCCGCGACGCCCTGTCCGCCGCCGTCGGCTCCGGGCAGTCCCTCACCGACGCTTGGGGCGCGGCAGCCACCGTGGCCCAGCAGGCCGCCGAGGAAACCGCCAACCTGCTGCCCCTCATGGGCAGGGCACGCCCGCACGCCGAGAAGAGCCTCGGCACACCCGATGCCGGCGCCGTATCCATGGCGCTGATCGTCCGCGCCATCCACAACACCTTCGCTGAGGCGAAAGCTGCAGCAACCACCACTAAGGAGAACGCATGAGCGCCAAACTGCGCCTGATCGTCGGTTCCGACGACGCCGGATTCGAGTACAAGGAAGCCCTGAAGGCGGACCTGGAAGCCAGCGAACTGGTCGAGTCCGTGCAGGACGTCGGAGTGGACGCCACGAGCCACACCCCGTACCCGTCCGTGGCCATCGCCGCCGCCGAACTCATCGCCGCCGGCAAGGCCGACCGCGCCCTGCTGGTCTGCGGCACGGGCCTGGGCGTCGCCATCGCCGCGAACAAGGTCCCCGGCATCCGCGCCGTCACCGCGCACGACAGCTTCTCCGTTGAGCGCTCCATCCTGAGCAACAACGCCCAGGTCCTCACCTTCGGCCAGCGCGTCGTGGGCCTGGAGCTCGCCCGCCGGCTCGCCAAGGAATGGCTGACGTACACCTTTGATGAGTCCTCGGCATCCGCCGAGAAGGTCACCCTGATTAAGGACTATGAAGGTGTCACTTCCTGCTAACCCCTCCGCCGCCGGTTCAGTCCGGCAGCGGGCGATCATCGGCGTCAGCCTGAAGATGTACTTCGGCTACGAACGCACCCTGGGCTGGTGCCGGGACGTGGCTGACATCGCCTCGGCCCACCCGGCCGTCCGCAGCGGCGACATTGAACTGTTTGCCCTGCCGGCCCACCCGGTCCTGCCCGAGTGCGCGCGGATCCTGTCCGCCGCCGGGGCGGCGGCCGGCGCCCAGGACATTTTCTGGGAGGACGAAGGCGCCTTCACCGGCGAGGTCAGCGGCAAGATGGTGGCCGAAACCGGCGGCCGTTACGCCGAGGTGGGCCACGCCGAACGGCGCCGCATCTTCGGCGAGGACGACGACGTGATCGGGCTGAAGACCGCCGCGGCCTACCGCAACGGCCTCACCCCGGTGCTGTGCGTGGGCGAACCCGACCGCGGCACCCCGGCGGACGCCATCAAGCACTGCACCCGCGAAATCGACGGCGTCCTGAACCGGGCCGGAAGCCTCGGCAGCACCGGGCGCACCATCGTGGCCTACGAGCCGCAGTGGGCCATCGGTGCAGCCGAACCGGCCTCGCCTAAGTTCATCAGCGAAGTCATCACCGGGCTGGACGACCACCTGCGCAGTCGCGCGGGCCAGGAGGACAGCCGGGTGATCTACGGCGGCAGCGCCGGCCCCGGCCTCATCAGCCAGCTCGGTCCCGCCGTCGCCGGACTGTTCCTGGGCCGCTTCGCCCACAATCCGGCAGCCGTCAGGGACATCCTGGACGAGGCCGCAGAGCGCCTTGGACTCACGGAACCGGGTCTGCTGGAACCGGCACTGCTGCAAACCGTGGGGGGCCGGGCATGAACGCCACTGGAGGCCATGGTTCAAGGATCGGACTGAGTAGCTACGCGTTTTTCTGGCAGCTTTCGGACCGGGTTTCGCGTCCGCTGAGCATCCACGAGGCGCTCGGGCGGACCGCGGCGCTGGGTGTGGACCTGTTCCAGATCTGCGACTACGCACCGCTGGAAACCATGACCGACGACGAACTGCGGGCCGTGCGGGCCACCTCCGACTCGTTCGGGATCAGCCTGGAGCTCGGCACCAAGGGCATCCGGCCCGAGCACCTGCGCCGGTTCCTGCACATCGCCAAGATCCTGGGTGCGCCGCTGCTGCGGACCATGTTCAACGTCCCGGGCCACACCCCGACGGCGGACGAGGCGGTGGAAATCTTCACCGAGATCCTGCCCGAGTTCAAGGCAGCCGGGGTGCGGATCGCGCTGGAGACCTACGAACAGGTACCCACGTCCCGGATCCTGGAGGTCGTGGAGCGCGTCGGAAGCCTGTACCTGGGCGTGTGCAGCGACCCGGCCAACACCGTGGCGGCCCTGGAGTCGCCGCGTGAGGTGATTGACGCCGTCGCACCCCACGTCCTGAACATGCACATCAAAGACTTTGCGTTCAGCCGCAAGGAGGGGTGGGTCGGGTTCACATACTCCGGCGCGCCGCTCGGCGAAGGCCTTCTGGACTACGACTACATGGCCCTGAAGCTTCAGCCCAAAGAAAGAAACATCAACCAGATCGTCGAACACTGGCTGCCGTGGCAGGACTCCGAGGACGAAACCATCCGCCTCGAAAACCAGTGGACCCAGCAAAGCCTCGATTTCCTAAGGAGCAAATGAAATGTCTGCAGAACAGTTGACCGTCGCCGTTATCGGAGCCGGAGGCAAGATGGGGATGCGCGTTTCCCGCAACCTCCAGAAGTCCAGCCACACCGTGTTCTACTCCGAGAACTCACCCGGCGGCCAGGACCGCGTCCGCGCCGAAGGCCGTGAAATCACCGCCACCGACGAGGCCGTCAAGGGCGCCGACGTCGTGATCCTCGCCGTTCCGGACACCGTCCTGGGCGTCGTGTCCGAAGGCGTCGTCCCGCAGATGAAGTCCGGCGCCATCCTGCTCACCCTGGACCCGGCCGCCGCCTACGCCGGCCTGCTCGCCCAGCGCGAGGACGTCGTCCAGGCCGTGGCCCACCCCTGCCACCCGTCCGTGTTCCTGGAGCGCACCACCAAGGAAGAATGGGCCGATACCTTCGGCGGCGAGGGCGCCCCGCAGAACGTCGTCGCCGCGATCGACGAGGACGCCACCGAGGACACCAAGGCTGCCGCCGAGGCCACCATCCGCGTCATCTACGCCCCCGTGATCGACGTCCACTGGGTCACCGTGAAGCAGCTCGCCATCCTCGAGCCCACCCTCGTGGAGACCGTGGCCTGCATGATCGGCACCCTGCTCAACGAAGCCCTGCACGAGACCGTCCACACCGCCGGCGTGCCTGAGGAAGCAGCCAAGGCCATGCTGTTCGGCCACGTGCAGATCGCCCTCACCAACGCCCTGCGCGGCTCCAACCCGTTCTCCGAGGCCTGCGAAATCGCCATCCAGTACGGCAAGGACACCATCATCAAGGACGACTGGAAGAAGATCTTCGACGACTCAGAGCTCGACAGTGTCATCGCCAAGATGCTGAAGCTGGACGCCGTCAAGCGCTAAACCGTCAGCCGACAACCCGGCTTTAGGCAGAGGATCCATCCCCCGGATGGATCCTCTGCCGTTTAAGCGGTGCTTCAAAGATTTCCGGCACGTTAAATCTTTGCCGGCTGATCCGCCGTCGGGCATGTCCGGCCTCAACGTGACTTGAACGGCGCCGGTTTTCCTGCCCGGTGGGGGACCCCTTGCGGCGTGGGGAACTGCCTCATTCGAAGCAGCGTTTCCTTTATGCAAACGAATGGATTAGTGCACTAGTTTTCGCATTATGTCCGGTCTGACCTCGTGTTTCTTCTCACGGGCCGTATCCTTGCGGGCGGCATTGGGGCGTCAATAGCGTGGATAAGGACCCTTCGAACGAGCTAAGGACTTATATGCCCTCGCCAGCCGCCACGGATCCACGACCCATCCATCCCGGCAGGAGCCGGATACCAGTCCTGGCACGCCTGACATCGGGCCTCCGCTGGGACCTGCCGGCGTCCCTCGTGGTGTTTCTCGTTGCCGTTCCGCTGTCCCTCGGCATCGCCGCGGCGTCGGGCGCGCCGGTCATGGCGGGACTGATCGCGGCCGCAGTGGGAGGCATCGTCGCCGGCAGCCTGGGCGGCTCGCCGCTGCAGGTCAGCGGCCCGGCAGCGGGCCTGACCGTCATCGTCGCAGGCCTCATCGAGCAGTTCGGCTGGCCCGTCACCTGCGCCATCACTGTGGCCGCCGGCATCCTCCAGGTGCTGCTTGGCATGGCCAAGGTGGGGCGTGTGGCGCTTGCCATCGCGCCGGTGGTGGTGCACGCGATGCTTGCCGGGATCGGCATCATCATCGTCCTGCAGCAGCTGCATGTGATGCTTGGCAGCGAAGCCGGCGAAGCGGCGCTGCACAACATTGTGGCACTGCCGGACAGCCTGGCCGCCCTCGATCCGCAAGCCGCGTTCCTGGGGGCTGTGGTGATCGCGCTGCTGGCCGGCTGGAAGCACATGCCGGCAGCCGTCCGCCGCGTCCCCGGCCCGCTGGTGGCCGTGGTGGCCGCGACCCTGCTGTCCCTCCCGTTCAATTCCGACGTCGACCGAATCACCTTTGATGGTTCGTTGCTGGACGCCCTCTCACTTCCGCACCTGCCGCAGGGGGAGTGGACCGCCATAGCGGTCGGCGTCGTCACAATCGCCCTGGTGGCGAGCGTGGAGTCGCTGCTGTCCGCCGTCGCCGTCGACAAGATGCACCACGGCGAGCGTACAAATTTCAACCGTGAACTGCTCGGCCAGGGCGCTGCCAACGTGACGTCAGGCATGCTGGGCGGCCTGCCCGTCACCGGCGTGATCGTCCGCAGTGCCACAAATGTCGAGGCCGCGGCGCGCACCCGCAAGTCCGCCGTCCTCCACGGCATCTGGGTCCTGGTCTTTTCCCTGCTGCTGGCGGGAGTCATTCAGCTGGTGCCCCAGGCCGTGCTTGCCGGGCTGCTCATCATGATCGGCATCCGCCTCGTGAAGGTGGCCGATTTCCAGACGGCACGCGTCACGGGCGACCTGGCCGTTTATGCCGCCACGCTGCTCACGGTGGTGTTCGTCAACCTCCTGGCCGGGGTGCTGATCGGGCTCGCGCTGGCAGTGCTGCTGGTCCTGTGGCGTGTGGTCCGGGCCAGCATCCACGCGGAGCCCCTCGGCGGAACAGCCGAAGGCCGCTGGCGCGTGGTCATCGACGGCTCCTGCACGTTCCTGTCGCTTCCCCGCCTGAGCAAGGTGCTGGCCGCGGTGCCGCCGGCGGCGCATGTCACGGTGGAGCTCGACGTGGACTACCTCGACCACCCGGTGCATGACACCCTGGAGGCCTGGCGTGTGCGGCACGTGAACAACGGCGGCAGTGTCGAGATCGAGGAAACCGGCACCGCCACGCTCCACGCCGCCTTGGCGGGAACTCCCGCACGCGGCTCGTCGCGCTCGGCACTGCGCGGCGGCTTCGCGCCCTGGCGGAGCTGGCAGCGGGACGCTGCGCCGCTGCCCGCAGGGGCAGCCGGACACGTCCCGGCCCCGGTGCGCTCGGTGCTCAACGGCGTGGACAGCTACCACCGCCGCCACGCCCACCTGCTGCGTCCGCACGTCCAGGAACTGTCCACCTTCCAGGACCCCGACACGCTTTTCATCACCTGCGCCGATTCCCGGCTGGTGCCCAACCTGATCACCAGCAGCGGCCCGGGGGACCTGTTCACGGTCCGGAACGTGGGCAACGTGGTGGGGAGCGACCGCCTCGAACCGTCTGTTGAGGCATCCCTGAAGTTCGCCCTCGACGAGCTGTCGGTGACCTCAGTGGTGGTCTGCGGCCACTCCGGCTGCGGCGCCATGACCGCCCTGCTCGCCGGACCTGCCTCCGGCCAGAAGGCCTCGGACCCGAGTCCGGACGGGAAGGAGGAACGTTGCCCCGTCCAGTCCTGGCTGGACCACGGACGGCCGAGCCTCGAGTCGTTCCATGCCGGTCACCCCGTCCAGGTTGCAGCTGAGAAAGCCGGGTACGGCGCGGTGGACCAGCTGGCCATGGTCAACGTTGCTGTCCAGCTCGAGCGGCTGCAGCAGCACGCCAGCCTGCAGGACACCGTCCGGAGCGGTGACGTCCATGTGACGGGCCTGTTCTATGACATCGCCACGGCCCGGGTCCTGCAGATCACGCCCACGGGCATCAGCCACCTGGATCCGCTGCCGCGGGCCGAAGAGCTGGCCCCGGCCTGACGGGCCCTAATTCACATCTGAATGGAGTGCGCAGTTCGGCGGCCAGTCAACGACCGGCCGCCGAACTGCGTACCGCTGCGTAGAGGCGAGTGATGCTGGCGGCAAAGACGCGTAGCCGACCCCCGTGACTCATGGTGGACGGGCGTCATTGAATGGTCTGACACACACGGGTACAGGAAAGCAGTGCAAGGAACAGCGCAAGCGACGGAGGAGACGGCATGGAAGGGTGCAGGCCATGAGTTCCGGGCTGGGGTCAGCGGTCCAGTTCGCCGGGTCCCTGCCCGGGTCCATCCTGCTCACGCTGGGACAGGCCGTGGTGGTGGTGTGCGCCTGTTCCGACATGGTCCGTCTGCTCTCAGTACCGCGCTCCCACCGGCGGTATCTGGCCAACACTGTCTTCCGCACCCTGGCCCCGGCGGCGATCCTGGCCACCGCGCTCAAGGCACTGCTCGACGCGGCCTCCGGCGTCTGGCCGAACGTCACCGCCGGGATGTTTGTGCTGGTGGTCCTGATCTACCGGTGGCGCACCGACACGGACGAGGACAGTTGGTGGAAGGGCAAGGGCAAGGCGCTTGGGCGGTGGTTCAGTAAGCGGACTTCATTCGGGTCGCGCCCCGCCCCGGCCGCGGCCATGTCCCTCGACGGACGGCCATGCGGGCGTCAGCCGGGAACATGCCCCGTAGTATCCGTCAGTCGTTGAAGAGCCCCGCCAGGTCGTCCGCGGTGAGCGCGCCGCCGGAGAGCGCATCGCCCTCCATTACGTCCGCGAAAAGCTGGGACTTCTTGGCCTTGAGCGCCATGACCTTTTCCTCGATGGTGTCCTTGGCCACCAGCCGGTAGACCATGACGTTCCTGGCCTGGCCAATGCGGTGCGTGCGGTCCACCGCCTGCGCCTCTGACGCGGGATTCCACCACGGATCGAGCAGGAATACGTAGTCGGCCTCGGTCAGGTTGAGGCCGAACCCGCCGGCCTTGAGGCTGATCAGGAACACGGGCGCCGTGCCGTTCTTGAACTCATTGACGACGTCGGTACGGTTCCGGGTGCCGCCGTCGAGATAGCAGAACTCGATGTTCTCCTCGCGGAGGCGCTCGCGGACCTTGCCCAGGAAGCCGGTGAATTGGCTGAAAATCAGGGCCCGGTGGCCTTCGGCCACGAGGTCCTCCAGCTGCTCGAACAGCACGTCCAGCTTGCTTGACCGCACACCGGACAGCGACTCGTCCACCAGTGAGGCGTCCAGGCTGAGCTGGCGCAGCAGCGTCAGCGACTGGAAGATGGTGAAGCGGTTCTTGTTCACGTCCTCGATGAGGCCCAGGATCTTCTGCCGCTCGCGCTGCAGGTGTGTCTGATAAACCTTCTGGTGCCGCGGGTTGAGCACCACCTCAAGGATCTGCTCCTGCTTGGGCGGCAAATCCTTGATGACCTGCTCCTTGGTCCGGCGCATCATGAGCGGACGGACCCGGCGGCGGAGCTTGTCCAGCTGCCCCTTGTCACCGTTCTTCTCCACCGGCTTCTGGTAGTACTCGGCGAACCTCGAAGGGCTCGCGAACAGCCCCGGCGCCACGATGGAGGTCAGGGCCCAGAACTCCATGAGGTTGTTTTCCAACGGCGTGCCGGTGATGGCCAGCTTGAACGCCGCCGGAAGCTTGCGGGCGCACTGGTAGGCCTTGGACTGGTGGTTCTTGACGAACTGCGCCTCGTCCAGCACCAGCCCGGCCCAATGACGTCCCGCGTAGGACTCGTAGTCGATCCGGAACAGCGCGTAGGACGTGATGACGATGTCCGCCCCGGCCAAGGCCTCGGCGGGGTCGGCACCGCTTTTGGCAAATGTCTCGCCGACGGCGCGGACCGTGAGGCCGGGCGCGAAGCGGGCTGCCTCGGCCTCCCAGTTGCCCACGACGCTGGTGGGCGCCACCACCAAAAAGGGCGTGCCGCCGTCGTCGGCTGTTGTGGCCTCTTCCTTAACGTCCGCGGCAGACGCGGCGTGTTCCTTGGCAGCGCACATCAGGGCCAGTGCCTGCACGGTCTTTCCCAGGCCCATGTCGTCGGCGAGCACACCGCCGAGGCTGTGGCGGTACAGGAAGCTCAGCCAGTTGTAGCCCTCCAGCTGGTACGGGCGCAGCTCGGCGTTGAGCGTGGCCGGCAGCGGCAGGCCCTGGACGCCGCCCTCCAGCAGCCCGCCCACGGCTGTGCGCCAGGCGGACGCCTGCTCGTCCACGATCCCCAGCTGGGCAAGTTCATCCCACAGGCCGGCCTGGAAGCGGCTGATCTGCAGAGGAGCGTCCTTGTCGCCCGAGTTGTCCTGCAGCGCGCGGGCCTCGTCGATCAGGGCCCGCAGCTGGTGCAGCTCGGGAAGGTCGAGGGAGAAGTAGGCGCCGCTGGGCAGGAGCATGCGTGTCTGCCCCGCAGCGAGGGCGGAGAAAAGGGCCGCGAAGGACACCGGCTGGCCCTCGAGGGTGATTACGATGCCAAGGTCGAACCAGTCGCGCTGGTCGGTTGCCTTGGTGGAAATCGCCACCACCGGCGCCTCTTCGGCCTCCCGGTAGTCCGCGATGTCGCCCGAGATGTCCACATCGACGCCGGGCGTGTTCCGCAGCCGGGGGAGCACCTCCTCCGTGAAGGCGAGCGTGTCCAGCCCGCTCAGCTCCGCAGCGGCTGCGAGGCGCGGCGTGCCCCAGCCGCCGGTGGCCGACTCACCCAGCTTGGGCACCACGTCCCACGGCTGCCCCACTGCCTCCAGGATCCGGGCTTCCGCCGGATCGTCACGGTAGCCGTGGTCGCCGGGATGGCGCCAGAGCGGCTGTGCCGTGACGATGGTGCCCGACTTGTAGTGCCATTCCCAGTGCAGGCGCACACGGTGGTCGGCGCCGTAATTGGCCAGCAGCGAGAGAGTCGGGAGGGCGAGCTCTGGCAGCTCTACGGACTCGTCCGCCGCCGTCACGCGCGCGGTCTGCTTGAGCTTGGGGTAGAAGCCGGTGAGGAAGCGTCCTTCATCCCGGGCCGGGATGTGCAGCGTGCTGCCCGCCGTGACGAAGGCCAGCAGCTCCTCGCTCAGTCCGCTCTCGAGCGGGGCGAGGGTGATGATCTCGTCCGCGGCGACCCCCGGGAGCGCGTCCCCGCTGGAGGTGAGGAAAATGCCGTGCGCCGGGCGTCCGATGGTGCCCACCGACGCCGGATCAACCTCGGTGCCGTCGACGGTGATGGTGGACGCGAGCTCCAGGCCGCCTTCCTGCCCGTCGCTTCCGTAGCGGCCCAGGTTAAGCCCGACCGCGGCGGGTGCCGCCGCCACCTTCACCGGTTCCTGGCCGCGGTTGTGCACCAGCGCCACGCCGATCTGCCGTGCTTCCTCCAGCAGGCCCCACAGGTTCTTGCCGGCGAAGGTGTTCAGTCCCAGCCAGAGGGACGACGACGAGTAAGGCCGGTTCGCGCCGCCGGTGTGCGCGGCGAGGAAGGCCTGCAGCCACTCCACATGGGCCTGGTTGCACTCGCGCTTGAAGTTCAGGTAGCTCAGCGTGTTCCACGAGACG
Source organism: Arthrobacter globiformis (assembly GCF_030815865.1). Taxonomy (NCBI): domain Bacteria; kingdom Bacillati; phylum Actinomycetota; class Actinomycetes; order Micrococcales; family Micrococcaceae; genus Arthrobacter; species Arthrobacter globiformis. The sequence continues at coordinate 4,986,303 of NZ_JAUSXI010000001.1, read as the reverse complement.
TCGCCACGGATCCATTTGCCCTTCGCACCCATGATCACCGGGCGGGCCTTGAGCTGGCGGACGCTGCGGAGCGGATCCCGGCGGCCGGTGTAGGAGAAGTGCGGGGCCGGTTCCTCCACCTCGAACTGCAGGGCCAGGGGAGTGCCACCAATTTGCTGGGCGGGGCCGGCCTGCGAGATCAGGGGGCTGAGTGCCTGCTCCCAGTCCGAGAGCGCCGGCACGGACTTTTCCCGCGACACCCGCGAGACGTCGGCGGGGGATAGGAGCTGCACCCTCACGGCCGGGTTGTCTTCGGCTGCGAACAGCAGCGCGGCCACGTGCTTGCAGTCCTTGCGGACCGGGCAGCTGCAGACGCCCACCGTGCAGCTCCAGCCGCCGCCCTTCCGGACCAGCTTGGCGGTGGTGGAGTAAGGCACCTCGGAGCCGCCGCGGACCTTGCCGAGCATCAGGCCGGTGGCGGAGTCGAACGAGATCCCGGAGACACGGCCGCCCATGGCATAGGCGAGCCCGGCCGCGAGCGAGCGGTCGTTGATCGCGGGAGTCTGGATTGCCAGTGCCGCACTGTCGTCCGGTTGGGAAGGCATGGGTGCGCGCTACTTTCGGCAGGTCGAAAATCTGCAGGTTATCTGATCCATCTTAGTCGGGCTGGAGGGGCCCTCAAATTTGCGGCCGCCCGCCGTCGGGCGCTTCTGTTTTTGTCCTGTCGGTGTCCCTCCGGCGATGCGGCGCAAACTTCGCCTGACGTTCACTTCGCCCTAAACCTGCGGGCGCCGGTGGCGCGTACGTTGAGAGAGTCCTGAGCACCACCGGCTTTTTGCAGTGAGGATTTCCCATGACATCCAGCGAATACCCCGTTGTCCTGACCGTCGAAGGCGCCGCAGGCGGCGGCAGTGCCAGTGATGCAGAGGTCGTTGATTCCAACGTTGCCGTGGTGAACGCCATGTACCAGGAGCTCCTCGGCCCGGGGGAGATCGCGCCCAACGCCCTGCGCAGCTACTTCGTGGACTTCTACCTGACGCAATCCCTCGGCGGCGGCTTCGCGCAGTATGTCTTCACCGCCCCGGACCGTGAGGAGCTTGACGCCTACATCCGCGAGGGCCTCGAAGGTATGGGCGCCGCGGGGCATGTCGACCTCTTTGACCGCACCGCGGAGGCATTCGACGCCCTGTCCGAGGAGGAAGCCGACATCTACCTGGACGGCGAGGCCGACGCCGAGCAGGACGGCGACCTCCCGGAACGCGTACAGGCCATGGAGGACCTCGACGCCGAATTCGAATCGCTCCTCGAAACGGAGGACATCGTAGCCCTCAACGCCGCGTGGCTGCGCGGTCAGGAAGGCCTGCTGGTCCTGGCAGACGACGAGCTCACCGCTCACATCGCCAAGCGCGTGGCGGCGCTGCCGGACCTCGAAGAGCGGCGCGCCGAGGCCGAGGAAGCGGCCCTGGAGAACGCCCCGGAATTCGAGGTCATCATCCGCGAGCTGTGCGACATCGCCGGGTACGAGCTGCAGAAAATCACCATGGGCGACCCGAACTACAACCACAACGGTGAGCCGGTGCTGGCCTGGCACTTCAGCACCGACCACGGCGACTTCCTGATGATCGAGGACGACGACGAGGCCTTCATGCTCAACCCGGACACCAGGGAAATCGTGGCCGCCGTGGAGTTTGCGGAGCTGGACGAGGACCTCGTAGAGGCGTAGCGCAAAGCGGGTTGCTGGTTGAGCCTGTCGAGTCCAGGCTCAACCAGCCCTCGGGGCCCGGCGCTTGGCTACGGTGATGGGCCCGCCGAAACCCGCACGCCGGCAAGCGTGTCACCGTGACGCTTGACACATGCAAAACGTTTTGTGTACTCTCATGAACACCGAACCAAAACGTTTTGCAAAGGAAGTCGATGACGACGCGAGTAGGGATACGTGAAGTGGCCAAGGCCGCAGGAGTCTCAGTAACCACTGTTTCCCACGCCCTCAACGACGCCACCAGCTCCCGGGTCAAAGCAGAAACCCAGCAGCACGTCCGGGACGTGGCCAGGAACCTTGGCTACGCTCCCAACCGGCTCGCCAGCGGGCTGCGCAACCAGCGCTCCCAGATCTTGGGCCTGGTCAGTGACGAGATCACCACCACGCCATTCGCCGGGGCAATGATCCGCGGAGCCCAGGACGCGGCCTACGAGCGCGGCTACGTGGTCATGGTGGTGAACTCGGGCCTGGACAGCGAGCTCGAGCACCGTGAAATCACCATGCTTCAGCAGCACCAGGTGGACGGCGTGGTGTACGCCCGGCTGTACCACCAGGGAGTGGAACTGCCGCCTGCGCTGGCGGGGATTCCCACCGTGCTGTTGGACGCCGTCACCGGGGACCCCGCGGTCTCCTCCATCGTTCCGGACGAGGTCAACGCCGCCGAAACCGCCGTCGAAGCCCTCATCAGGGCCGGCCACAAGCGGATCGGAATGATCAACAACGTGGACGACATTCCCGCAACACACGGCCGGCTGGAAGGATTCCACAACGCCCTGCGCCGCCACGGCATCCAGCACGATCCGAGTTACCTCGTTATCGGCGAGCCGGAAACCTCCGGCGGCCGGAGGGCGGCTCTGGGTCTCCTGAGCCAGCAGGACAGGCCAACGGCCCTGTTCTGCTTCAGCGACCGGGTGGCCATGGGCGCGTACCAGGCGGCCACAGCCCTGGGGCTGACCGTTCCGGAGGACATTTCGATCGTCGGCATCGACAATCTGGAGCTCATTGCGGACTCGCTGTGGCCGGGACTGACCACGGTGGCCCTGCCGCACTACGACATGGGGCGATGGGCGGTCAACCGCGTTCTTGACGACATTGAGAACCCGGGGGCGCCGCCGGAACAGGTGCGGCTCGCCTGTCCCCTGATCGAGCGGGGATCCGTAGGACCGCCCAGGACCTGACGGCATTTTTCGAAAACCAACCACCACCCGGTGTTCGCCTGAAAAGGGACGCAGCCGTTGCAGCGGCCGCGCCCCTTCCGGACCCGGGCCAATCATCCACGCGCAAAATCAGCAGAAAGACTGGACCTTCATGAACAAGCGATTCACACGGATCCTGGCCACCAGCATAGCCGCGGCGGCACTGATGGGCGGTCTCGCTGCCTGCGGCAAGGGCAGCGCGTCCGCCACGTCCGAGGACGGCAACGAGATCACCATGTGGACCCACAACGCGGGAAACCCAGACGAGCTCGCGGCCATCAAATCCATCGTTGACAAGTACAACAAGAGTGGCGCCGCCAAGGCCCAGGTCAAGGTGCAGGCATTCCCGCAGGACTCGTACAACGACTCCGTGGTCTCGGCCGCCGCTGCCGGAAAGCTCCCGTGCATCGTGGACATCGACGGGCCCAACGTGCCCAACTGGGCCTGGGCCAAGTACCTGACCCCGCTGAAGCTCTCGGCCGATCTGTCCAAGAACCTCCCCAGCACCGTCGCCAAGTGGGAGGGTGAAACGTACGCGGTGGGCTACTACGACGTCGCCCTCGCGATGCTTGCCCGCGCCTCGGACCTCAAGGCAGCCGGCGTCCGCGCGGCCACGGTAGAGAAGCCGTGGACCAAGGAGGAATTCCAGGACGCGCTGACCAAACTCAAGGCTCTCGGCAAGTGGCAGTACCCCCTGGACATGGGGACTGCAGGCACCGGCGAGTGGCTGCCTTACGCGTACTCGCCGCTGCTGCAGTCCTTCGGCGGGGACCTCGTCAACCGCGACGGATTCCAGTCGGCCGACGGTGCCCTCAACGGCGACAAGGCCGTCGAGTGGGCCGCGTGGTTCCGCGGACTCGCCGACCAGGGCTTCATGGCCAAGAAGAGCGGCAAGGACTCCACCCAGGACTTCCTGAACAACAAGAGCGGCCTCGTCTACACCGGCTCGTGGGCCGCGGACAAGGCGCGCAAGGCGCTCGGCAAGGATCTGGCGGTCATGCCGTCCGTGGACCTCGGCAACGGACCGAAGATCGGCGGCGCCTCATGGCAGTGGGGCGTGACCAGCGGTTGCAAGAACTCCGAGGCCGCGATGGACTACCTCTCCTACTCGCTGAAGCCGGAAAACATCGCCGCCGTGGCCAAGGCCACCGGAACCATTCCGGCCACCGATGAAGCCGCGGCCCTGATCCCTGCCTTCGCCGAGGGCGGCGAGAACCGGGTGTTCATGGAACTCTCCCGCCAGCAGGCCGTCATGCGCCCCGAAACGCCTGCGTACCCGTTCATCGCGACGGAGTACGGCAAGGCCGTCCAGGACATCCTGGCCGGGGCAGACCCCAAGACCGTCCTGGACAAGGCGGTCAAGGCGATTGACGCCAACATCAAGTCCAACGGCGGCTACAAGAACTAGCCAGCCGCCGGAAGGGAGGACGACGGCGGGCGGCACCTGCCGCCGTCGTCCTCCACCCGGCACTGACTGTCAACGGAGACTCCCATGACAACCACCCAGCTTCCCTCCCGCCGCCCCGCCGCTCCGGCAACGGGCGGAACCCCCACCACGACGGTCCGCCGCAAGCGTCCGGGCCGCCTGCGCGAACAGCTCAGCGGCTGGGGCATGATCGCGCCGGCCGCGGTCCTCCTGCTCGCCTTCGTCTTCCTGCCGGCGATCCTCGGCTTCGGCCTGGCCTTCACGAACGCCCGCCTCATCTCCCCGCGGCCGGTGGAGTTCGTCGGAATGGACAACTTTGCCCGGCTCTTCACCGACCCCACGTTCTGGCGCGCGCTCCTGAACGTCAGCTACTTTGCCGTCGTGGTGGTGCCCGTACAGTCGGCCCTCGCTTTGGCCATGGCGCTGCTGATCAACAAGAAGTTCCGCGGCGTGAATTTCTTCCGCACCATCTACTTCCTTCCGGTGGTCACGTCCATGGTGGTGGTGTCCCTGCTGTGGCTGTTCATGTACCGCAAGGACGGCCTGATCAACGAGCTGCTGTCCACGTTCAGCTTCGGCCTCATCCAGGGCGCGGACTGGCTGAACGACCCCGCCACCGCCATGCCGGCCATCATCGCGCTGTCCATCTGGCAGGCTGCGGGCTTCCACATGATCATCTGGCTCGCCGGACTGCAGAGCATTTCCGGCGAGCTGTACGAGGCCGCCCAGCTGGACGGGGCCAGCCGCTGGCACCAGTTCCGGTACGTGACGTGGCCGGGCCTGAAGCACACCCGCAGCCTGGTCCTGGTGACCATCACCATCCAGGCCCTCGGCCTCTTCGACCAGGTGAGCGTCATGACGCAGGGCGGCCCGCTCGACTCGACGACCACCATCATCTATGAGGCGGTCCGCTCCGGCTTCAAGCAGCAGGAGACCTCCTACGCTTCCGCCATCTCGCTCGTATTCTTCGTCCTGGTACTGCTGATCTCCGCGGTCCAGCGTTACCTGACCCGAGAGAAGGACTGACGTGAAAAACGTGCTCCGCCTCAATTCGATAGGCGCCATGGCCGTACGCATCCTGTTCGCCGCCGTCGCCGCCTTCCCCATCGTGTTCATGCTTGTGTCCTCGCTCAAGCCGGACCAGCAGATCTTCGGTGACATGTCCTCTGTGGCGGCGTTCCTGCCCATCGGCAACATCTCGCTGGACAACTACACCGCTGTCTTTGACAGGGTCCCGGCCGCCCGCTTCCTTATCAACTCGGTCGGTGTCTCCGCCGTGACAGTGGTGCTGGGAATCTTCATCAACAGCCTGTGCGCCTTCGCGCTGTCCCGCATGCAGGTCCGCGGCAAGCGCGTGGTGTTCACCGCGATCCTGGCAACCCTCATCGTGCCGTTCCAGACGCTGGCGCTGCCGCTGGTGTGGTGGGTGAACCAGTTGCCGTACTTCGAACTCAACGGTTTCAGCCTGGAGATCTCGAAGGGCTGGCTGGACACGTACCAGGTGCAGATCATCCCGTTCATCGCCAACGCGTTCTCCATCTACCTGTACCACCAGTACTTTGAGTCCATCCCCAAGGAACTGGACGAAGCAGCCCGGATCGACGGCGCCGGCTGGTTCAAGATCTACCGCCAGGTGGTCATGCCGCTCGCCGGTCCCGCCACTGCCACCGTGGCCATCCTGACCTTCCTGCCCGCCTGGAACTCCTACCTGTGGCCGCTCATGGTGGTCCAGTCCGAGGAGCTTCGCCCGGTGATGATCGGCATCCAGTACTTCTTCCAGCTGAACGTCTCCTGGGGTGAGGTCATGGCCTACGCCTCGCTGATCACGGTTCCCGTGGTGGTCCTCTTCATCGCGTTCCAGCGCTCCTTCATCAACAGCATCGCCTCCAGCGGTGTCAAAGGCTGATCCAGCCCCCTTCCTAGTTCGAAAGCGAACCATGACTTCCCTGAATGCAACGCCCGCGCTCGACTGCCGTTACCGGCCCAAATGGCACTACGCCGCCGAGCGCAACTGGCTTAACGATCCCAACGGGCTGGTGTACTCCAACGGGGTGTACCACCTCTTCTACCAGCACAACCCGCTCGGCGACGTCTGGGGCAACATGTCCTGGGGCCACGCCACCTCGGCGGACCTGCTGAACTGGGACGAGCAGCCCATCGCGATCCCGTGCGATGAGCAGGAGGCCATCTTCTCCGGGTCAGCCGTGGTGGACACCCTGAACACGAGCGGTTTCGGCGTCGGGGGAGTGGCGCCGCTGGTGGCGGTCTACACCAGCGCCTACTCCCCGGCGTCGCCTCTTGCTGGCCGGCAGGCGCAGTCCCTCGCGTACAGCACTGACGACGGCGCCACCTGGACCAAGTACGCGGGGAACCCGGTGCTTGACCGGGCGTCCGCGGACTTCCGCGACCCCAAGGTCTTCTGGTACGACGGCGACGCCGGCAGCTACTGGGTGATGGCCGCCGTCGAGGCCGTCCGGCATGAGGTGGTGCTCTACAAATCTGCCGACCTCAAGTCGTGGGAGCATCTGAGTACCTTCGGTCCTGCCAACGCGACGGGCGGGGTCTGGGAATGCCCGGACCTGTTCGAACTGCCCGTGGACGGCGATCCCGGGAACACCCGGTGGGTCCTCGTGGTGAACCTGAGCCCGGGCGGGATCGCCGGCGGCTCGGCGGGCCAGTACTTCCTGGGATCGTTCGACGGCGTGACGTTCCGTTCCGAAACCACCGTCACCGAGGGCATGCAAACCGACGACAGCCGGATGCCCGGCTACGGCTGGCTCGACTGGGGGCGGGACTACTACGCCGCCGTCTCGTTCAGCAACGTTCCCGGCGGCCGGCGCCTCATGATCGGCTGGATGAACAACTGGCAATACGCCGCCAGCACCCCGTCGCAGGGCTGGCGCAGCGCCATGTCGCTGGTCCGCGAGGTCCGGCTGGAGACCCGCGCCGGGCGCCCTGTGCTGGTCCAGGCTGCGGTGGATCCGTTCGCGGCTTCCGGGACGGAGCTGTTCGCTGCGGGTCCGGCGCCGCTTCCGGACGGGGTGCGGTGGCTGCCCGTGGAGGCCGCCGGGGATGTGCTGCGGATCGACGCCGAGTTCCAACCGGGTTCCGCAGGCAAGGTCGGGCTGGTGCTGCGCGCCGGCGAGGCGGACGGCGTGCAGGAGCGGACAGTGCTGGCCTACTCCTCCGTTTCCGGCGATTCCCTGTCGGGCGTGCTCAGCCTGGACCGGACGGCCTCCGGGAACGTCGGGTTCCATGCCGACTTCCCGTCCGTGGAGCGCGTGTCCGTTTCCCTGGACGGCAGCGGCAAGCTGCGGCTGACGATCTTCCTAGACCGCTGCTCTGTGGAGGTCTTCGCCCAGGACGGCCTGGTGACCCTCACCGACCAGATCTTCCCCGCGGAGTCCAGCACCGCCGTCGGACTGCTGGCGGAAGGCGACGGCGCCACCCTGGTAAGCCTCAGCGTCACGGGCTGAGCCGTCGAAACCCCGCTGGTTGAGCTTGCCGAGACCCCGCTGGTGAGCTTGCCGAAACCGGGGGTGCCGTACCGCTGGTTGAGCTTGTCGAAACCGGGTGTGCCGTACCGCTGGTTGAGCTTGTCGAAACCGGGAAGTGCCGTACCGCTGGTTGAGCTTGTCGAAACCGGGGGGTGCCGTACCGCTGGTTGAGCTTGTCGAAACCAGGCGGAGCCGGAACCGCTGGTTGAGCTTGCCGAAACCGGGGGACTGTCAGCGGAGTTGCGTTGATCTCGACAGGCTCGATCAGCGGCGGGGCTTTGATCGAAATCGAGCTTCGCTGGTTGAGCTTGCCGAAACCGATCACCGGCCATCGTTATCCACATACGAGGACGGGTACCTCGCAATCGCCTAGCCTCCACATCGATGATCCATGAATGCCTTACACGTACATGCTCGGGTGCTCAGACGGTTCCTACTATGTCGGGAGCACCTTCGACCTCGAACGCCGACTTGCGCAGCACCAATCCGGTGATGGTGCGGCGTATACGCGTCGTCGGCGGCCGGTGCTCCTGGTTTGGGCAGAAGAATACGACCGAATCGATGAGGCCTACGCGCGAGAAAAGCAGGTCCAGGGATGGAGCCGTGCGAAGCGGGAGGCCCTAATTCGCGGTGACTATGCAGCGCTGCCAGCCCTGTCGGTTGGACGTCCGAAGCCCGCTGGTTGAAGTTGTCGAAACCGAATTGCGTTCTGGTCGAGCCGCGATCTCGACAGGCTCGATCAGCGGAGGTGCTGTGATCTCGACAGGCTCGATCAGCGGAGGTGCCGTGATCTCGACAGGCTCGATCAGCGGAGGTGCCGTGATCTCGACAGGCTCGATCAGCGGTTATTGGGCTCGATCAGCGGTTGTTGGGCTCGATCAGCGGGAAGGTGGCCTCAGCTGTTCTGCTCGAGTGCCGTCTCGAGGGTGTCCAGGAATTCCTGGTCCACTTCTTCCTCCGACGTGAGCCGGACCTTGCGGTCGAAGAAATCGCCCTCACGGACCTTGACCGCCTTGAGGCGCTCCCCAATTGGCGCCTCAAGGCGGAGGGTAACATCCACTGATGTGTGGTTGGCCCGGGTCACCTGCGCGAACTTCCGGCGGCTGCTGTGCAGCGATACGTAGCCTTTGCGCATCTGGATCTCCACGCCCGGATGGGCTGCGGCCCACGCCAGGAGGGTGTTGGCAATGGGCCGCAGGTTCGGATGGTCACTGTACTGGCCATCAAGGAGTTCGTCGGCGTCCCGCAGCATGAACTCGGGATAGCCGAACATCTCCCAGGACACGGCGTATTGGGCGTAGCCGGTGATTCCGTGCTCGGTTCGCATCCATTCGCGCAGCTCGGCGTCGCTCTTCACCCCGGCGGAGTGTCCCCGCTCCGCCCACCAATGGACGTCGTGTCCTGACTTCCGCAGCAGCAGTGCCTGGTTGCTGTCCACCATGGACTTCCAGGTTCTTGCCGCTGATTTCAAATTGTGTGGATCCGCCATGCTCCGATGGTAGTGCCGGCACCTCCGGAGAGGTGCCGGCCCCAAACCTGCAGGCCTACTTCATCATCGTCCCGTCTGGTGCCACGAGGTACCAAACGTTGCCAACGCCCTGGCCGGTGATGTCGCCGGGGGCCTTGTCCTTCTCCCACAGGTAGACAGGCATGCCATTGACCGTCACCTGCTTCTTGCCGTCGGGCGTATCAATAGTGCCAACCGTGCCCGTCACACCCTCGACCTTGGGGGTGTCCGTGGCAGCAAACACCGGAGGCCACTTCACGAGGCAGTCGCCTGTGCAGTTGCTCTTGCCGGAGTCCTTGACGTCCTTCGTGAAGTAGTAGACGCTCATGCCCTTGCCGTCCACCACGATGTCACCCTTGCTGGACGACGCCGTCTTGAGGTCCACCGTGGCGCTGTCGCCGGCGGATGCCGTGGCCGTCGCGCTGGCGGTGGCCGCTGGCGACTCGGTGGCCGGGGCGGCCGCCGACGTGGTGGTCGTTGTGCCGGATCCGCCGCCACAGGCCGTCAGTGAGGCGGCAAGGGCCATAACTGCGAGGCCAACGCTCAGTTGCTTCTTCATGTGCTGCTCCTTGGCTCGGGCCGGCAGACTGAGAGACCGGCGCTATCTGGAATGACGCACAAAGGTGAAGAATGGTTCAAAGGATCTGACGCTGGCCGGAATTGAACTTATCGCTGACTGCCGACGTCGTATTTGCCAGGAAGGCCGGCCCGTTCGGAACGGCTTCATAGGTCATTGCAGGGAGGCCGAACGTGCCGCTGGATGAGGATTTGGTTGCAGCAATCTACCGCGAGCACGGAACGGCGCTCCGCCGGTTTGTGCTCAGTGCCTCCCGCGACCCACACCTGGCCGACGACATAGTCCAGGAAACAGTGCTTCGCGTCTGGCAGCAGGCGCCCACGGTTACGGGCAGCATGCGCAGTTACCTTTTCCGGACTGCCCGGAACATCATGATCGACAACTACCGGAAAGCCCAGCGCCGGCCGGTGGAAGCCGAGGACCGTGACGTCGCGGATCCGGAGGAAGCGACGGGGCGGGTTGACGACCTGCTGAACAAGGTACTGATGGAGGAGGCGCTGCTCCGGCTGAGCGCGGAGCACCGTGATGTCCTGGTGGCACTCCACTACCGGCGGTTCACGGTGGGCGAGGCCGCGGTCCAGTTGAACATTCCGAGCGGAACGGTGAAATCCAGGGCCTTTTACGCGGTGAAGGCCCTGCGGACAATACTCGATGAAATGGGTGTGGAACGGTGAACGGCAAGGAAGTCCATGAGCTGCTGGGGGCATACCTGCTGGGAGGGCTCGAAGACGCAGAGAGGCTGCGCTTCGAGGACCACCTCAAGCAGTGCGGCACCTGCCGCAGCGAACTGTCGGACCTGGAATCCCTGCCGGGACTGCTGGATGCCGTGCCGGTCCCGGACGCCGTGGCGCTCGCCGTCCCGGCGGCAATCCGGCCTGGCTCCAATGCCGCGTTACCTCCCCCGGCCCCCGTCCCCCAGCCGATACTGGACCAACTGGCGGCCCGCCGTCGTAATTCCCGACGGCGGCTGACGGCCCTTGTGGGTGTGGTGGCCGCGGCCTGCCTCGCCCTGGGATTTGCGGCGGCGCCTTTCTTTGATCCCGCAGACAAGCCCGATGCCAGCTACTCGGTCAAGGCCGATACCGGCTTGCAGGTCACGGTGGGAATGGTCAAGAAAACCTGGGGTACCGAACTGGCCGTCGACGCGCGGAGCCTGCCCCAGAACGGCCGGCTTTCACTGTGGGTGAAGGACCGCGCCGGGGTTGCGGACCGGGCCTGCGCGTGGATGGCGACACCGAGCGGAAGGGTCCGGGTCACCAGCGCTACGCCGCTGCAGTACACGAGCATCGCCAGCGTCGAATTGCGGAACGACCGGCAGCAGACCATTGCCGTCATTGCCGTGCCGGGCACCTGACGGACCCGACGCCTGCGCCATCCCGACGACTCACATCCTGGCGAGCCGCGCCCGCACCACCATGAAGACCCCGTAGCAGATCAGTCCGGCGCCCACCGCGGCCAGCACGTACACACCGTAGGGCTGCTCCCGCAGAGCGCGGAGCCCGCCATCGAGACCTGTCGACTGCTCGGGATGGACGGTGACCGTGGCGATGACCACCAGCAGGCCCGTCACAAACAGGGCAACGCCCTTGGCCACATAGCCCACCATCCCAAGGGCGGTGATGGCCTTGCGCCCGTCCGGCGAAGACGGCAGATTGATGTGCTTCTCAAACGACTTCTGGAACCCGCGGACCGCGTAGATGATCCCAACGACCGTCACCCCCGCACCGATCAGCACCAGGAGCAGGACACCGCCCGGCGCCTTTATGAGGTTGACGGTGAGGTCGCTGGTTGATTCCCGGTTGTCCTTGCCGGCGCCGCGCGCGAAGGCGGCCAGCGTGAATGCCAGTCCGGCGTACACGACAGCCTGTGCTGCGGCCTGCAGTTTCTTGCCGGCCTTGTGCTTAGTGGGCAACCGCTCGAAATCGAAAATCGCATCACCGGCCTGCCACAGGGCCAGCGCCACACATGCGGCAAAGCTGCACCACAGAAGCAGTGGCCCGGCCGGCTGGCTGGCAAGTTCGGCAACGGCGCCGCTCACATCCGCGCGGCCGCCACGACCCCGGGCGAGCCCGAAGGCAATGAGCCCCACCAGAATGTGGAGCACACCGCTAACGGCAAATCCACCGCGTGCCAGCATTTCGAGGGGCTTCGAGTTCGTGACGTCCTCGGCCCTGCCGGCTGCGCTTCTCAGTTCTCGTTTGATGATCGTTCCTCCGCGCCGGGAGCTGCTGTGGCACTCCGCCACACGCTTATCGTGCCACGGTGTGGCGCCGGGGAACAGATGCCCCGGACGGGGTTAAACCCGCCGGTAGCAGAGGTCGAAAATCATCCGGCCGGCTTCGTGCGCCTTGCTCTCGAAGCTGGTGAGTATACGGCCCTCGAACCGGGGGGCCCAGCCGCCTCTTTCGTCGATGCCCTCGTTAGGCCCCGTATGTTCCGTACTCACGGGCGCCCGTCCCTCCTTGACCGGCGCGCCGCCCACCAGCGACTCGACGCCGGTCTGCCACACGTGGGTGAGGGGACTCTCGGGACCGCTGCGCTCGCCGTTGTGAAGGTTTTCGAACGCCTCCGACCCGGCGAGGACGTCGCGGACATGCACGGCGTAGTTGGACCAGTCTGTGGCGATGCGCCAGAGGCCGCCCGGCTTCAGCGCCTTCGCGGCGAGCTCGGCGAATTCGGGCTGGATCAGGCGGCGCTTATGGTGCCGGGACTTGTGCCAGGGGTCGGGGAAGAAGACCCACAGCTCACTGACCGAGCCGGCCGGGAGCATGGTGGCCAGGACCTCGGGAGCGTTCGCCTCCACGACCCGCACGTTGGTCAAGCCACGGCTGTTGATCTTGATCATGGTGTTGGCCAGGCCGGGGGTATAGACCTCCACGGCGAGGAAGTCCGTGCCCGGGTTTTCCTCCGCGGCATGGCAGACGGCATCGCCCAAACCTGAGCCGATCTCCACGATCAGCGGAGCCTTGCGCCCGAATTCGGCTTCGGCATCAAACGTGTAGTCGGGGTGGACCGAGGTGTTGGCAATATGGCGCGGCACGTCGATGGCCCAGCGGCCGGAGTGCTCCTCCCAGGCTGCCTGGCGCCGCCCCTGCAGCCGGGTTCCGCGGCGAACGAAGCTGACCGGCCGTCCACCGTAGGTTCCATAGGATGCCTGGCTTCCCGGCGTGACCGGCCGGGGCTGGTTCGGATTTGCCGGCGGCTGCGGGGATTCGGGAGATTCGCTCATCCCTTCCAGAATACCGGCGGCTTTCGGCAGGCTAAGCCAGTTACGCCGTGCAGCAGGGCGGCGTACAGTGTTGCTATTCCGCCTGCCGCCCAAGCGAAACGCGCATGAGCCGCAGCCCGTCCCTAGGGACGTTTTCCCGCCCTGACGGCGGATGAATGCATAACAACGCAGCTTCAGGAAACGCCATGGAACCATCTGCATTCCTCTCCGGACCCGCGAGTTCCCCGAGCACCATAGCCATCCTCGGGGCGGGACCGGCAGGGCTGGTACTCGCAATTTCCCTTGCCCGGCGCGGGCTGTCCGCCACTGTCATCGAGCGCGACGTGCCTCCAGATATTGCACCGCGGTTCAATCCGGACAGGTCCTACACCATCGACATCTCGGGGCATGGGCTAAAGGCACTCCGCCACATCGAGGCCGTGGCCGAGTTCGACCGCCGCATATTCCGTTTTAAGGGGCTCAAGATCCCGGGTCGCGGAACGGAGGAGTGGACATTGCCCGGGTGGACCGGATCGCGGGGCGACATCCTCCGGGCGCTCATGTCGGTCCTGGGCCAATATAAAGACCGGGTGGCAATGGAGTTCGAAACCAACGTGGAAGGTGTCGACCCAGTCGCAGGTTCACTGAAATCCCGGCACCGATCCGGGGAATCGAACGTCAGGACTTTCGACCTGCTTGTTGGTGCCGACGGGGCCGGATCCACGGTCCGGTCGGCGCTGCAGGCCCGATTTCCCGGGTTTACGGTCACTTCCAGGTCCTTTCCCAACTACTGCACGATGATTGAGCTCGATAACGTCGGTGACCGGCTGGACAAGAACTATCTCCACGGACTTTCGACCCGGCCCTTCTGCGTGGCCGGCGCCATAAGGGGCGATGCCGGGCAGGACTCGGCCCGATGGTTCTGTGCCATCGGAACCAAGGAGAAGATCCGATTCTCTGGAACGGAGGAGGCACGCAGATTTCTGCAGACGCGGTGCCCCCGGGTTCTTGATTTCGCCGGCGACGTACAGGTATTGGCCTTCGCCAACCGGACGTGCTACCACATCGGACGCAGCCTGAACTGTTCCCAGTTCCATGGCGGGAAAGCAGTCCTGATCGGGGACGCAGCCGCGCCTTACCCGCCGATCGGACAGGGAGTGAACGGGGCCATGGAATCAGCCATGGTCCTGGATCAGTGCATCCGGGACACCGGCAGTTCGCCGGACCGGTTGTCGCAGGCGGCCGAAACGTACACGGAACGGTGGAAGCCGGAAGCCGACGCGGTGTCCTGGATCAGCGAACGAAGCCTCTTCGAAAACCGGTTCCACACGGTCCGTGCGCTTGCCACGTCAATGCTGGGGCTGAGCATCTTCGATCAGGCCAAAAGCGCGGAGGTGCCTTACTCCCAGGTCCGCCGCCGAGCCGAGCGCCTGTGGCCGCTCTGGGCGCGGTGACCCGGGCGCCGCGGCCTGGCACGGCTCCTGGCGAGCACCTCAGGGACGTGCAGCTCGATCAGCGGCAACCGCAGTTGACCGCCTCCCTACCATGGACCGGTCAGCACAGCGCGACTGCAAGAATGGGCGGGTGATCGATGCCCGGAATTCACGCAGACACAGTAGCCCGCCGCAGCGCCCAGCCGTTAACGACCACACGCTCGTGGACGCAGAAGCCGACGACGTTCCCGCTGCCGAACCCACGCATGTAACTGGCCGCCGGGCCTTGGCGTACCTGGGCCTGTGCCTGGTGCTGATCGGGCTGAACCTGAGGACAGTGTTCTCCAGTTTTTCGGCGGTTCTCCCGGAGGTAGCCGCCGACGCCGGCCTGCCCGGCTGGGCGGTGGTGGTGCTGACTACGGTGCCCGTCACTCTGCTAGGCGTTTTCGCGCCGCTGGCTCCGGTCCTGGCGCGCCGGTTCGGCGCCGAACGGGTCCTGCTGGGCGCCATGGCCGTCCTGACGGCCGGTCTGCTCCTGCGGCCGGCCGAGATCGCGGGCGCCGGGCACCTGCCGGTGCTGTTTGCCGGGACGGCCGCGTGCGGTGCCGGGATTGCACTGTGCAACGTCCTGCTGCCCGGGCTGGTGAAGCGGGACTTTCCGCACCGGCTCGGCCTGATGGGCGGGCTCTACACCACGGCCATCTGTGCCTCCGCCGCCCTGGGCGCCGGCTTCACCTACCCCGTTTTCAGCGCTACCGGCCAGTGGACGTCGGCGCTGTGGTTCTGGGCGGTACCGGCCGCCGTCGTACTTCTGCTCTTCCTGCCGGTGGCCGTACGGCAGCGGCACGGGCAGCACAAAGCGGTGCGGGACGGCGTGAACGTGTGGCGCTCGGCGGTGGCCTGGCAGGTCACGATCTTCATGGTGCTGCAGGCGATGATGTCATTCAGCGTCTTCGCCTGGCTCGCGCCGATCCTGCGCGAGCGCGGCGTGGACGGCGGAACGGCCGGGCTGATTGTGTCCGTGTCCATCGTGCTGCAGATGCTGGGCTCGCTGTTCGCTCCGGCGCTCGCCGCCCGGTTTCGCGACCAACGGGTGATCAACACCGTGGTGGCGCTCATGACTGGCGGCGGCTTTGCCCTCAGCATCTTCGGCCCGCTTGAGCTGATTTGGGTGTGGACGGGCCTGCTGGGACTGGGCCAGGGAAGCCTCACCGCCGTTGCCCTGACGATGATCATGCTCCGGACCCGCGACGGGCACACCGCAGCCCACCTCTCCGGCATGATGCAGGGGGTGGGCTACGGGCTCGGCTCCACCGGCACGCTGCTGGTGGGTCAGCTGCACCAGGGCACCGGGTCCTTCGCTGCGGCGGGGCTCCTGTTCCTGGCCGTGGGTACGCTGGCCGCGGTGTTCGGCCACCGGGCGGGACGCGACAGGTTCATCGGAGGCTAGTGGACCCATGTAGGTAGCAGCAGAGGGCGGTCTGATCGCTCAGAACGCCCTCTGCTGCTACCTAGTTGGGTGGGTTAGTGAGTCAGGTCCTTGCCTCTGGTCTCGGGGATGGTGAAGATGAACGCCACGCTGATGGCCAGCAGCACCACCGCGTAGACGTTGAACAGGTCCGGCATGTGGACGGTGGTGCCCAGCCACTGCTGCAGGTAGGGCGCCGTCCCGCCGAACACTGCCACGCAGATCGAGTACGGCACGCCCACGCCCACGGTGCGGATGCTCGTGGGAAACAGCTCGGCGTACACGGCCGGAACGATGGCGGCGCTCGCGGCGATGAAGATCAGCATTACGGACATGCTCACGGCCAGCTGCCAGGCGGAATCCTTCAGCAGCCACGTCATCGGGAAGTGCATCACGGCGGAGCCGATTGCGCCGGCCCACAGCACCTTCTTGCGGCCGATCCGGTCCGAGAGCTTGCCCCAGAACGGCAGCGCGGCAATGAACACGATGTTGCCGATGACGCCGGCCCAGAGTGCCTCGCCACGGTCTATCTTCAGCGCGGTGGTGGCGTAGCTGGGTGCCACCACGCCCCAGATGTAGTAGATCACCGTGAGGCCCACGGTCAGGCCGATCACCTGCAGCGCCTGCTTGCGGTACCGGACAATCTGCGGCCAGAGCGGGGCGCGCTTCTCCTTTGTGGTTTCGCCTTCGAACACGTCCGTCTCGTGGAGCTTCGACCGCATGATCAGTGCGTACAGGCCCATCGCGGCCCCGATCAGGAACGGGATGCGCCAGCCCCAGGCGTTCATGACCTCCGTGGTCAGTGCCATGTTCAGGACGGCGCCCAGCAGCGTTCCGAACAGGATCCCCACCGTGCCGGAGGTGTAGATCAGAGTGGCCCAGAAGCCGCGGTGTTCCCTGGGTGCCATTTCAGAAAGATAGGTCTGCGACGACGGCAGCTCGCCGCCGTGGGCCAGGCCCTGGACCAGCCGGGCCACCAGCAGCATCAACGACGCGAAGGCACCGACGCTGGCGAACGTGGGGGCGATGCCGATCATGAGGCTGCCCAGCGACGCCAGGCCGACGGCGAGCGTCATGGACGCCTTGCGGCCCACCCGGTCACCGATCCAGCCGAACAGGAAACCGCCGAACGGACGGGCAACGAACCCGACGGCGAAGATCGCCAGCGTGGACAGCACGGCTGAAGCGGGGTCGGACTTGCTGAATAGCTGGCTGGCGATGAAGGGGGTGAAAGTGGCGTAGATGGCCCAGTCGTACCATTCGACGGCGTTTCCGATGCCGGTGCCGATGATGGTCTTGCGGGTCGTGATCCGGCCCTCGCGCTGGGCGTTGATGATGGCGGTCATGGTTGTCTCCCTGGAGTGGGCGGCTAGAGAGCCGGAACGGAGGCGGGGACCCGGGCGCTGGCGGCGGCCAGGGCATCCAGGCGGTTGATGGCGAGTTCCGCGTAGAGCGCGGCACCGTCAGCCAGCACGCCGTCGTCGAACGTTGCGTACGGCGAGTGGTTGAACGGGGAAGTGGCGTGGTCCGCGTCCTGGGGGACGGCGCTCAGCCCGACAAACGTGCCGGGCACCTCGGCCAGGACCCGGGAGAAATCCTCGGAGCCGCTAAGCGGCGTGGCCCACCGCGAGAGCCTCGAGTCGCCGAACAGTTCGGTGATGACGTTTTCGGCGGTGTGCGTCTCGTCCTGGTCGGTGATGGTGAGGGGGTATTCCTGCTGGTAGTCCACGTTGACGTCGAGGCTGTGTGCCGCTGCGATGCCCTTGAGCAACCGCGGGACGGCATCCATCATCCGCTGCCGGTTCTCCTCGGAGAACGTCCGGATGGTGGCCTCGATGCGGGCCGTTTCCGGGATGACGTTGCGCTTGGTGCCCGCGTGGAGGACGCCGACGGAGAGGACCACGGGATCGAACATGTTGAACTGGCGTGTGACCATCACCTGCAGCGCCGTCACCATCTCGGCTGCGGCAGTCACCGGATCCTTGGCCGAATGCGGGGCGGAGCCGTGGCCGCCCGCGCCGAGCACGGTGACCACCAGGCCGTCCGAGGCGCTGAGCATCACGCCGGGCTTGGTGCAGAACGTTCCGTGCGGCTCGAGGGAGGAGAAAACGTGCATGCCGTAGGCCGCGTCCACCCGCCGGCCGGGCGCGTCCAGGACGCCTTCGCGGATCATGTAGCTCGCGCCGTCGAAGCCTTCCTCGCCCGGCTGGAACATCAGGACGACGTCGCCCGCCAGCCGGTGCCGCCGCTCGGCAAGGAGGGTGGCCGCGCCGGTGAGCATGGAGGTGTGGAGGTCATGGCCGCAGGCGTGCATGGCGCCGTCGACGGTGGAGGTGTATCCGACGCCGGTCTTCTCTTGCACGGGAAGACCGTCCATGTCCGCCCGGAGCAGCACGGCCGGCGCGGTGCCTGAAGATCCGTCGGAACGGATGGCCCCGCCGCGCAGAACTGCAGTGACCGACGTCGTCTCCTTGCCGAGGGTGATTTCGTACGGCAGGCCCTCCAGGGCCTTCAGTACCTTTTCCTGGGTCCGCGGCAGCTGCAGTCCGATTTCGGGTTCCCGGTGCAGGCTGTGGCGGAACCGGGCAAGGTCTTCCTGCATGTGGCGGGCGTCTGCGGCAATCGGCACGTGTTCTCCTCGTTGGTGGTCCGGTGCTGTGGGTCTATCCTGGAGTGGCCTGCTTCACATTCGGCTGAAGTGCTGGAAAGATGCAAAAGCCCCGGCAATATGCAGGATTCGTGCATGACCCTACTGAAGGGAAGAACGCTGGACGTCACGGAGGAGGACCTCGCGCTGATCAACGCCCTGCAGATCGCACCGCGGCTGAGCTGGGCCGAGGCCGCGGAGGTCCTGGGCGTGCACGCCACCACCCTGGCCGCGCGGTGGGAGCGCCTCACCGCCGCCGGTGCCGCCTGGGTCACGGCTCATCCGATGGGGGACCCGCAGAAGATGTGCCTCGCCTTCGTTGACGTCGAGTGCGAGCTCCACCGTCGGGCGGAGGTCACCCGGGCACTGGCGGCTGTGCCCGAGATCGTCACCGTGGAGGAGGCAGCGAGCAACCGGGACCTGATGCTGACGGTCATCACCGGCTCCCTGCAGCACTTCACCGCTGTGGCGTCGAAGCTGCACGGCATCGAGGGGCTGGTCAAATACAAGACCTCACTGGCCACCCGGCTGCATACCGGGGCCTACGCCTGGCGCATCAACGTCCTTAACCGCAGCCAGCTCCAGGCGCTCCGGGCACTAGCCGGTCCCGAAGCCGCAGCGTCGGCACCCTCGGCGGCGGTGGGGGAGCCGCTGCCCGCCAGCCACCTGGCGATCCTGCCGTTCCTGTCGACGGACGGCCGGGCGACGGCGGCGGAAATCGCCAGGGCGTTGGGCCGGCATCCGGCCACAGTGCAGCGCCAGCTGAACAGGGTGCTTGCCAGCGGCGTCCTCTCCTTCCGCTGCGAGATTGCGCAGAGGTATTCGGGCTTCCCGGTCACCTGCCACTGGTTCGCCAACGTCCCGCCCGGCCAGCATGAAGCGGCGGCCGAGGAGCTCCGCAGCTTCCGGAACGTGCGGCTGAGCGCCTCCACCACCGGGCGCACCAACTTCGTCATCATCATGTGGCTGCAGTCGCTCGCTGACGTCATGACCGCGGAGCTGGCACTTCAGCAGCGCATCCCGGGCATCGAGCTGGTGGAGAGCGTGGTCATGCTGAGGACGGTCAAGCGGGTGGGCTGGATGCTCAACCCCGATTCGACGGCCAGCGGTGACGTTGTCGCCGTGACCACCGGCGCCCCCGAGCTGGTGGGCTGACCATGCACGGATCTGCCGTTTCCGCCCCGGTCGGTGTGGGGATCCTGCAGCGGCCCTACGTGCTGGTGACGGTGGGGGCCTGCGCCCTGGTGTTCCTCGCCGCGTTCGAGTCCCTCGCCGTCACCACCATCATGCCCGTGGTGAGCCGGGAGCTGGGCGGGGCCGGCCTGTACGCGCTCGCCTTCGCGGGCCCGCTGGCCACCGGCGTGATCGGCATGGTGGGCGCCGGGAACTGGTCCGACAGGCGCGGGCCCGTCGGCCCGCTGCTCGCCTCCGTGGCGGTCTTCGCACTGGGCCTGCTCGTCGCGGGCACGGCCGGCACCATGTGGGCGGTGGTCGCAGGCCGGCTGGTGCAGGGGCTGGGCGGCGGCGCCATGACCGTGGCCCTGTACGTCGTGGTGGCCAGGGTCTATCCGGCCGTCCTGCACCCCAAGATCTTCGCCGCCTTCTCCGCCGCCTGGGTCATCCCGTCTCTCGTGGGGCCGTTCGCCGCCGGGCTTGTTGCCCAGCTGGCGAGCTGGCACTGGGTGTTCCTCGGAGTCGTCGTGCTGGTACTCCCTGCCTTGGCGATGCTCCTTCCCGCGCTGCGCGGCGTCCGCTCGGGCAACGCGAACGGGAATGGCAACGCGAACGGGAACGGTGCAGATGCGGCGGGCGGGCAGGTGCCCTGGGCGCTGGGGCGGCTGGCCTGGGCTGCCCTGGCAGCGCTTGCGGTGCTGGGCCTGAACCTATCCTCCCGGCTTCCGGTGGCCGGACCGCTCGTGGCGGGGGCCGCCGTCGTGATTGCATTGCTGGCCGTCAGGCCGCTGGTGCCGCGCGGAACCCTGACCGCCCGCCGGGGCCTGCCCAGTGTGATCCTGATCCGCGGACTGGTTGCGGCCGGATTCTTCGGTGCCGAGGTGTACCTGCCGTACCTGCTCGTGGAGCGCTACGCCTTCTCGCCAACGTTCGCCGGCCTTACCCTGACCGGCGGAGCCCTCGCCTGGGCCGCGGCGTCGGGCGTCCAGAGCCGTCTGGGCGGGCGGCTGGGCAGCCCGGCCGCCGTGCGGTTCGGTTCGGTGATGGTGCTGCTGGCGATTGCCCTGGCGCTGGTGACGACCGCGTTTGGCTGGCCGGCCGCCGTCGCGATTGCCGGCTGGGTCCTTGCCGGCGGCGGCATGGGACTCGCGTATCCAAGGCTGAGCGTGATGACACTGGCACTTTCCACGCCGGACACGGAAGGCTTCAACAGTTCCGCAATGTCTATTTCCGACTCCCTGGGCGGTGCCCTCGCGCTCGCCGCCACGGGAATTGTGTTCACGGCGTCTACGACGACGGCGGCCTCGTTCGCCGGCGTCTTCGTGCTGACCGCGGTGATCGCCGCCGTCGCGGTCGCCATAGCGCCCCGCGTGGCCCACTGAGGCGCAACGAGCCGGAGTCCTTGTACAGATATCGCGACTTAAACCGCCTCGAAGTCGCGATACGTATACAAAAACTCCAATGGAAGGGTCAGATGCGGGGGAGGACCTTGTAGTACAGGTGGGTCACGGCGTCGCCCTGGACCGCCGCGGTCTGCTCCAGCTTTACCGGGGCCGCCGCGAGGTCGTCGAAAAACCTGATGCCGCTGCCGAGGATCCACCGCGCCAGGTTCACCCGGATCTCCTCCACGAGCCCGGCGTCGATCGCCTGCCGGATGATGTCCGGCCCGGCCAGGGACACGTCCTTGTCCCCGGCCAGCGCGGTGGCGGTCCTGACTGCATCCGCAAACCCCGTGGTGACAAAGGTGTACGGGATGCCGTCGCGTGGCCAGCCGTCCGGGACCGAATGGCTGAGCACAACGATGGGGCAGTCGATGGGATGCCGGCCGCCCCAGCCGTCCGTCAGGTCGAAGATCCGGCGGCCCACCAGCATGGCGCCGGCTGTGGACATGGTGCGCCGCAGGTGCATGGCGCTGGCTTCAGTCACGTGCCAGGTCATGTCCGGCCTGGCCGTGGGAACTTCCACCGGGCCGTTGCCGTACCAGTCGAATAGGCCGTTGACGGAGTCGTCGGGGAGGGCGATAAAGCCGTCCAGGGACATTGTCATCTCGGCGACCAACTCGGCCATCCCTGCGCTCCTCTCGATGGGCGTCCGTCCTGGTCCCCGCGGCGAGTTTTTGTACAGATATCGAGGGTCAATGGGTGGTTAGAGGACGATAACTGTACAAAAACTCGGGACTAGGTGGGTGGCGGCTGCAGGCGGGTGGCGCGCAGAACGGCGTCGGCGAGGACGGCTGACTGGCCGTCCGGGCCCGTGGCCTCCCGCTCCCGGCTGGCCGCAACATCCAGTCGCCAGCCGGGCGGCGCGATGCCGAGCTCGGCCGCGGCCTGTTCCGCCGTGAAGAACATCTCCGAACCCCCGTGGCCGTCGCCCCCGTGCGAGTGGCTGTGCTCCTCAGCGTGGCTGCCCTGGTCTTGGCTGTCCCCATTCGAAGCACTCCGCCAGGGCGGCAGGCCGTCGGGATGGTGGCCGACGATCAGCAAAATTCCGCCCGGCCGCACCGCATCCGCAGCCACCTGGTGCGGCCGCTGCCATGGCGCCTCGGTGGAGTGCAGGAACTGCGCGGACACAAGATCGAACTGCTCCTCGGGCGCCCACGCCCCAAGGTCGCGCTGCAGCCACGTGATGCGTTGTCCGGCGGCGGAGGCCGCCGCATGCTGGGAGGCGCGTTCCAGTGCGACGGCGGAGACGTCCACCGCGGTCACCGTCCAGCCCTGCTCCGCGAGCCAGAGGGCATCGGCACCCTCACCGCAGCCAAGGTCCAGGGCAGTGCCGGGCTCCAGCCCGGCCGCTTCGGCCACCAGTTGCGGGTTGGGCCGGCCGCTCCACACTCGTGGCCGGCTCCGGTACATTTCGTCCCAATGGTGCGCTGCGGCATCGGGGTCTTCAGGGCCGACGTGCCCTTCGGGGGCAGGGTGACGGGCGGTCATGGTTTCTGTCCGTTCTTAATTCGGCGCCATCCGCCAGCCCGGTTGTTGGCGATGATGGACCTGAACATCTCCGTCAGGGCCGGGCCGTTGATGGCCTCGCCTTCGTAGAAGGCCACGGTGCGGCCGGTCTTGTTTTCATGCCCGCCCGTGATGAGGTGCTCCGGATCCGGCGTAAGCCCGCCGTCGTAGAGGAAAACGTTGACGTGGTCCTTGGCGGCCAGGAGGGCACAGACGTTGCCCTGGAGTTCAAAGTAGGGCTGGCGGGTGCGTTTGATGGTTTCCGCCACCTCCGGATCGGCGGCGTGGACTAGCTCGCGGACCTCCCGGCACACGGCCTGCTGCCATTCGGGGAGTGCCGAGATATAGGCGTCAACGCGCGGTTCGGCAGCGTATTCCATGGGGGCTACCCTGCCACAGAACGCGCCACGCAACTAGGGCGCGGCTCCCATTGCCCGTCAAAGGAGTTGGAGGACGATGTTCTGCTCGCCGTCCGCGAACACGTGATAGCTGCGCAGCGAGCCGGCCCCGGAGGTGGAGCAGCCTGTCTCCAGCTCAAACGCGTGCTGGTGCAGCGGGCACATCACCACGGCCCGGTCGATGGTGCCGTCGGCGATGGGGCCGCCCTGGTGCGGGCAGACGGCGGACACCGCGCGGAGGGAACCGTCCCGGAGGCGGAACACCGCGATCTGTTCGCCGGCCACGCCGTACGCGCGCCCCTCACCCACCGGGATCTGGTCCACGGGGCCGAGGACGTGCAGCCCGTCGCCGGTTAGTCCGGCGCTCATCGGACCGGCACCTTGGGGAGGACCTCGAGCGGGAGTGAGGTACGGAACTGGCCGTGGGTGAGGGGATCGTTGCGCTCGGCCCAGGGGTCGGCGTAGCTGTCGACGGACCGCTGCATTGCCTCGTCGAGCCGGGCGGCTATCCCTTCGGCGTCGTCCACGATGACCGCACGGAGGTGCTCGATCCCTACCCGCGGCACGAAGGAATACGTGCGTTCGAGCCAGTTGGCGCGTTCCCGGTAGTACTGCATGAACCGTCCGGCCAGCAGCTTCACGGTCTCGGGATCGTCCACGGTTGCCAGCAGGTCCCCCTGCCGGATGTGGGCACCCGCGGCGCCGCCGACGTAGATTTCCCAGCGCCCGCCGTCGACCGCCACCACCCCCACATCCTTGACCAGCGATTCGGCGCAGTTCCGCGGGCAGCCGGACACAGCAAGCTTAAGTTTCGCCGGTGACTCGATGCCCTGGAACCGCGACTCGATCTCGATGCCCAGCTTCGTTGAATCACCCGTGCCGAAGCGGCAGAAATCCTGCCCCACGCAGGTCTTGACGGTCCGGAAGCTCTTGCCGTACGCGTAGCCGGACGGCATGTCCAGGTCTGCCCAGACTTTCGGCAGGTCCTCCTTGGGAACACCAAGCAGGTCGATCCGCTGGCCGCCCGTCAGTTTCACCATGGGGATGTTGTATTTATCGGCGACGTCGGCGATACGGCGGAGCTGCTCCGGGGAGGTCACCCCGCCCTTCATCTGCGGCACCACCGAGAAGGTGCCGTCGCGCTGGATGTTGGCGTGGACACGGTCGTTGACGAACCGCGCATCGCGCTCGTCGATGTATTCACCGGCCCACATCATCTTCAGCAGTGATGCCAGCCCCATCTTCGATTTGGCGTCCTCGGCACCGTCCGGAGCCAGCGCCGCGAACACGGCAGACACGGACCGCAGGCCCTGCTCCCGGATCGCCGTCATCAGCGCAACCTTCTCCAGCGGCACGCCGGGAACGTAGTAGGCCGCTGCCGGATCCTCCTCCACGGCGCCGTCGGCGGCCCATTCCACCACCTGCCGGACCAGCAGCTTGCAGGAGCCGCATCCCTTGCCGGCCCGAGTGGCGTCCATGACGCCGGACAGCGTGGTGCAGCCGCCCTTAACGGTGTCCGCGATCGCCTGCTTGCTGACGCCGTTGCAGTTGCAGACCTGGGCATCGCCGTCGAGCTCGGCCACGCCGGCTTCCTCGCCCGGTCCGCCGAGATCGAACAGCAGCGAGACCCGCTCCTCCGGTAGCGGCAGCCCGCGATCGAACGCCTGCGTCAGGTAGGCCACTTTACGGCTGTCCCCGAGCAGCGTTGCGCCCACGATCTTGCTGTCGCGGATCACGATGGACTTGAATACGCCCCTGCTCGGCTCGGAAAACACCACGTGCTCGTCGGTGTCCCGTTCCGGGGCCTGCAGCCCCATGGATGCGACGTCGACGCCGGCCACCTTGAGTTTCGTGGCGGTGCGGGATCCCAGGTAGACGGAGGAAGGATCTGCTCCGGTGACGTGGTCGGCCAGCACAGCGGCTTGCTCCCACAGCGGCGCCACCAGACCGTACACTTCGCCGCGGTGCTGGACGCACTCACCGACGGCGTAGATCTCGTCCTCGTCCGGGACACGCATATGGTCGTCCACCACGATGGCCCGCTCCACCGGCAGGCCGCTGGTCACGGCCACCTCCACATTGGGGCGGATTCCGGCCGCCACTACCACCATGTCGCATTCGATGTCCGGCTCGTTCCGCAATTGGACACCGCGCACCTTGCCGCCGCCAAGGATGGCGGTGGTCCGGCTGCCCGTGCGGACCCTTATGCCGAGCGCCTCCACACTGCGGCGCAGGACCGCACCGCCGTCGGGGCCCATCTGTGCGTTCATCAGATGCCCGCCGGAGTGGACCACCTCGACGTCGATGCCGTGGCTTTGGAGGCCGCGCGCGGCCTCCAGCCCCAGCAGTCCGCCACCGATCACCACGGCGCGGTGGTGGTGGTCCTGTTGGGCGTATGACACCATGCCCGTGGTGTCATCGATGGTGCGGAAGGCGAAGATCCCGGGCAGCAGCCGCCCGCCCGGCGTGTACATGCCGTCCATCGGCGGCAGGTGCGAGCGGCTGCCGGTGGCGATGATCAGCACATCGTACGGAGTGGCCCGGCCGTCGTCGGAGAACACCAGCTTGGCGAAACGGTCGATCCTCTCCACCCGGACGCCGCTGTGCAGCGTGATGTCGTTTTCCCGATACCAGGCCAGTGAATTGAGGAAGATGTTTCCGGTGTCCTCCTCGCCGGAGAGGACATGGCTGAGCATGATCCGGTTGTAATTGCCATAGGGCTCGTCGCCGAACATGGTGATTCTGTGCTGGACGGCGCCGCCGCGGGCCAGGATTTCCTCGACGGCCCGGGCGCCGGCCATCCCGTTGCCGATCACCACAAGCCGGCGGCGGGTATCACCCGGCGTGCTCCGCGCGGAGCGGCTGGCGAGGGCGGTCATCAGTGCTCCACCATGCCCATGTCGATGACGACGGAGCCGCTGACCCCCGTGTCCGCCAGCAATCTCAGCTCGATCAGCGAGCCGCCGTCGATGTCCTCCACGACGCGCAGCGGGACGTGGACGTCCCCTTTGGCAGCAATCGGGAAGTACCGCATGGGCACGCCGTCCCGCATCAGAACCACCGTGATCAGTTCGGGGGAGGAGTTGCCGCCACGGAAATACAGCGTCTGGTTGATCACGCCGTCCGGGACGAAATGGGAGAGCTGGCTGTGGATGGGCACGGCTTTTTCGAGCCCTGCACCGTCGAACGGGAAGATGCCCTGAAGGAAGATGTTCTTCAAGATCACGGTCGGATCCTTTCGGCGGAGGGACGCTGCGGCCGCTGCCATCAGCCCGGCATGGGTCCATCCTTCGCCGCACGTGTTACAGCGCCCGGCGCCCTGTGTAATTTCCGCTTAACACCTTCCTCACCGCTTACCGGAGCTGGACCTGGCCAAAGAAGAACAGGGCAAAGAAAAGAAAAACCGCGCCGCGGACCACCGGGGTGGCCGCGGCGCGGTTTTTCGGGATGCGGGCTCAGCCCGCGGGGTCAAGCCGCATGAAGGATCTAGGCCGTGCCGGAGCCGGCCGCAGGGGCGGGAACGCTGGCACCCTCGGCCTTCCACTCCGCGATCCGGGCCTGCTGCAGGGGCGTCTGGCGGTTGAAGTGCCAGGCAGCGCCCAGCAGCAGGAACCACACCGGGGCAACCACCAGCGCCAGGCGGGTGTCCTCGGCCTGGGCCAGGGCCACGAGCATGAACGCGAAGAAGGCCAGGACCACGTAGGGCATGAAGGCCGAACCCGGCATCTTGAAGGCGGACGCCTCGTGGAGTTCCGGCCGGCGGCGGCGGAACACGATGTAGCTGATGAGGATCATCGACCAGACGAACATGGTCAGCACCGAAGCCACGGAGGTGACGATGGTGAAGGCGCCGATCACGGAGTCGCCCGCGTACAGCAGGACCAGGCCGGCCAGCAGGAAGATGCACGAGAACAGGAGTGCATTCTGCGGAACCTTGCGGACGCTGAGCTTGCCGAAGGCCTTCGGGGCGTTGCCGTCCTGCGCGAGGCCGTAGACCATGCGCGAGGTGGAGTAAATGCCGGAGTTGGCACTGGAGGCGGCCGAGGTGAGGACCACCAGGTTGATCACGACGGCGGCGATGCCCAGGCCGGCGAGGGTGAACATGCCGATGAACGGGCTGCTGGCGGCGTCGATGCTCCGCCACGGGTTGACGGCCATGATGACCACAAGGGCGCCCACGTAGAAGAGCAGGACACGGATCGGGATCGAGTTGATGGCCCGGGGGAGGTTCTTTTCCGGGTTCTTGGTTTCGGCGGCTGCGGTGCCCACTAGTTCGATGCCGGCGAAAGCGAAGATGGCGATCTGGAAGCCGAGGATGAAGCCGAACAGGCCGTGCGGGAACATGCCGCCGTCGTTCCACATGTTCGCCAGGTTAGCCACCGCGCCGCTCGGCGAGGTGAAGTTGGTGGCGATCATGACCACACCTGTGGCGATCAGGGCGAGGATTGCCACCACCTTGATGATGGCGAACCAGAACTCCGCCTCGCCGAAGGCCTTGACGGTGGGAAGGTTCAGCAGGATGAGGACCACGGGAGTGATCAGTGCCGGGATCCAGAGGGGAGTGCCCGGGGCCAGCTTGTCCACGTAACCGGCGATGGCTACGATATCGGCCACGCCCGTCACTACCCAGAAGAACCAGTAGGACCACCCGGTGAAGAAGCCTGCCCAGGGGCCAAGGATGTCGCCGGCGAAGTCGCTGAAGGACTTGTAGTTCAGGTTGGAGAGCAGGATCTCGCCCATGGCCCGCATGACGAAGAACAGCATGAAGCCGATGATCATGTACACGAAGATGACGGACGGGCCGGCGAGGGAGATGGTCTTGCCGGAGCCCATGAACAGGCCGGTGCCGATGGCGCCGCCGATGGCCAGGAGCTGGATGTGGCGGTTGCCAAGTCCGCGGGCCAGGTGCGGTTCCCTGCTTTGGCCGGATTCAGCACCCTCTGTGGACGGTTGAACGGAAATGCTGGTGGTGCGTTCAGACATCAAGTCTTCTTCCTTGTCACAGGTGCCGGCACGAACAGGAAGTTGCCGTGCCGGCCGCGTCGGTCCGCCGCAGATGTGACGGAACTAACAGTTGGGATGGTGTTAAGACTATGAGCGGCGGAACGCGGCAAAGCGTGCGCCCGCCGCCCGCGCCGCCCGGCGGCGGACGGGCGCGACGTCCGCGCGCCGGGCGGAGCGGCCCGCCGGAAAAGCGCATTCCCGCAGTCCAGCCGGTAATCAGCCCGGCCGGCAGGAAATTCGCACTGAGTGCGAAACGCCGCAATAGTCTTCGACATATGTCCAGCATGCCAGTCCCAAATGTCGTCCATTGTTGTCAGTGAGCTGCGTCACGCATCACTGGGCGGTGCCGCGAGGGGACAAATGCACGGCCAGCGCTACCGGTCGAGGCCGCAAAAGGAGCCGGCAAGGGGGCGGAAGCGGGCCGGAACGGGTCCGGACGGCGCGGATGGTAGACTGGTGGGACTTGATGTGCAGTGATGCCCGCTTCTGGTGGGCTTTTTTCATGTGAGAGGCACATCCTGCGTCGATGAACGCTAATGGTCCCGGCGGCCGCTGTCTGAAACTGGCAGCAGCCCGGTTGACCACCTGACTTTTCTTCGGCGACCCCCTGCGCCAACCGGCGTCGGGGGCCGATATCCGCTGGATACCGCCTGAAAGACCCTGATAAACGCATATGACTACTTTTGCTGCCCTCGGCACGCCCAAGGCACTCTCCGAAACCCTGACTGCCCAGGGCATCGAATCCCCCTTCCCCATCCAGGTCAAGACCCTGCCGGATACCCTGGCCGGCCGCGACGTCCTGGGCCGAGGCCGCACAGGCTCCGGTAAGACCATCGCGTTTGCCATCCCGCTTGTAGCACGACTCGCTGAGCGGGAAGCCAAGCACTTCCGCAAGCCCGGGCGCCCCATGGGCCTGGTCCTCGCGCCGACCCGTGAGCTCGCCACTCAGATCAACGCCACCATCGAGCCGCTGGCCAAGGCCATGGGCCTGAACACCACCGTGATCTACGGCGGTATCTCCCAGGCACGCCAGGAAAAGGCCCTGCGCGCCGGCGTCGACATCGTCATCGCCTGCCCGGGCCGGCTGGAGGACCTCATCCGCCAGCGCATCCTGACCCTCGAGGCAGTGGAAATCACCGTTCTGGACGAGGCCGACCACATGGCTGACCTCGGCTTCCTGCCCGTGGTGAAGAAGCTGATGGACATGACCCCCAGCCAGGGCCAGCGCCTGCTGTTCTCCGCCACCCTGGACAACGGCGTGGACAAGATCGTCCAGCGCTACCTGTCCAACCCGCTGACCCACTCCGTGGACGACCCCCAGGCCGCAGTGACCACGATGGAGCACCACGTGCTGGTGGTCAACGACCAGACGGTCAAGAAGCAGCTGATCGTCGAGCTCGCCTCCGGCGCCGGCCGCCGCGTGCTCTTCATGCGGACCAAGCACCACGCCCGTAAGCTGGCCAAGACCCTGACCGACGCCGGGATTCCCGCCGTCGACCTGCACGGCAACCTGTCGCAGAACGCCCGCGACCGCAACCTTGCCGAGTTCTCCTCCGGTGACGTCCGCGTCCTGGTGGCCACCGACGTCGCCGCCCGCGGCGTCCACGTGGACGACGTCGAACTGGTTATCCACGTTGACCCGCCCACGGAGCACAAGGCCTACCTGCACCGCTCCGGCCGTACGGCACGCGCCGGTTCCGACGGCACCGTGGTCACGTTGACCCTCCCGGAGCAGCAGTCTGACGTCAAGAAGCTGATGAAGGCTGCCGGCGTTGAGGTCAACTTCGAGCGCGTCAGTGCCAACTCCCCGCTGGTTGCAGAACTGGTGGGCGAAATGGCTGACAAGATCGATCCGCGCACCCGCGCCGCGCTGCTGGCCGCCAAAGCCAACCAGGGCGGCGGCACCTCCACCGGCGCCAACGCGGAGCGGAAGCGCGCACGCCGCCAGGCATCACCCACGGCCGGCGGCCGGGGCGGTCGCGGCGGCCGCGGGCGGGTTTCCGCTGAGGCCCCGCGCACGGACCTCCCCCGCGCCGAACGCCGCGCCGCTGCCTACGAGGGCCGCGCCGCTGCCCGCGACGCTGCAGACCGCGTAGTCGAGCAGAACGAGGACCGCGCCACTGCGGCGGCTGCAGCCCGCCGCAACGCACGTGGCCGTGGCACGGTGTCCACGCACCGCAACGACGTTCCTGCGGCTGGTGGCCGTTCATCGGCTGGCCGCGGTTCGGACGGACGTTCCGAATCCCGGTTCACCCGCAGCGATGCCCCCCGCGGCGGCACCGGCCGCCCGGCCACCGGCGGCCAGCGGAGCGGACGTCCCGCTACCGGCCAGCGGGCAGCGGCTGGCAGCAAGGCCGGCGGCAACGGTCCGGTTTGGTCCTCAACCACTGGCGGCACCTCGGGCGGCTCGTACTCGGGCGGTTCCTCTTCGGGCGGCAGCGGCCGCTCCGGTGACGGACGTCCGGCCCGGAAGGCCCCGCGCCGCGCGTCGGCCCCTGCGTCGAACGAGCGCCGCGGCCGCTAGGTACTAAGCGCCGTGAAGGCTAGCCGGTGGTTGAGCTTTTCGAAACCCGGGTTTCGACAAGCTCAACCACCGGCTTTTTTGTTACCCCGGATTCACCAGCCGCGGGCGCGCCACTCCTGAAGGTGCGGCCGCTCGGCGCCGAGCGTCGTGGGCTTGCCGTGGCCCGGGTGCACCACGGTGTCGTCCGGATAGACGCCGAAGATCCGCTCGGTGACGTCCGTGAGCAGCTGGTTGAACCGCTCGGGGTCCTTCTGGGTGTTGCCCACGCCGCCGGGGAACAGGGAGTCACCGGAGAAGATGTGCGCCGGTCCCTCCGGATCCTGGTAAACCAGCGCCACGGAGCCGGGGGTGTGGCCGCGCAGGTGGACGGCCGTGACGTCGAACCCGTCGAAGTTCCCGACGTCGCCGTGGTCCAGCAGCACGTCCACCTTCACAGGAAGTTCCGGGGCGTCGTCGGTGCCGGCAGCGGTCTTGGCTCCGGTGGCCTCGACGAGGGCCGGCAGTGCGCGCACGTGGTCCCAGTGCTGGTGCGTGGTGGCGATGAGCGCCAGCCTGGGCTCGCCTGAGGTGTCCGCCGTGGCATCCGCCAGCAGGCCCTGGATGGCCGGCAGGTCGTCAGCGGCGTCAATCAGCAGCTGCGCTCCGGACTCCTTTGCCGTCAGCAGATACACGTTGTTGTCCATCTCGCTGACCGAGATCCGGCGGATGGTGATGTCCCGAAGTGAGTGCATGAGCGTGTCCATGGGCCCAGTCTAAAGAGGAGACCCAGTCTAGGGAGCCGAATCAGCCCCGCGCGGACGGGCCCGCCCCGCCGGCAGCATCTTGAGCCCGGCCGCGCATCCCACAATGCCTGCGATGAACAGCACCTTGAGCAGGCTGAAGGGTTCGACGCCGGTGGCCATGGCCCAGCCGACCGTCAGCGCCGCTCCGATCCCCACCCAGACGGCGTAGGCAGTGCCGAGCGGGATGTGCTTCACCGCCATACCCAGGCCCTGCATGCTGAGCGCGGCGGCCACTACGAATATGACGGTAGGCAGTGGCCGGGTCAGGCCGTCAGACAGGCCCAGTGCCGTAGCCCAGACAGCTTCCAGGACGGCCGAGGCGAGCAGGATGATCCACGCTGTGGAAGGCTTCGCGGGCATCATGCCACCGCCTTCAGGCCGACCACGCACGCTGCGATTCCGGCGAGCAGCAGGAGCCGCGCCGCCGTCGGCCGTTCAACTTTGGCGACGATCGCATAAGCCGACGTCAGCACCACACCCACGCCGACCCATACCGCGTAGGCGGTGCCGGTGGGAATGGACCGCATGGCGATGCCGAGGCCTGCGGTGCTGGCGACGACCGCGACGAGGAAAAGGGCTCCGGCCGCGAGCCGGCGCCGGCCGGAGGACTGGGACGCCCGGTGCAGCGCTGCCGCCCACACCGCCTCAAGGGCGCCGGAAAAAATGAGGATGAACCACGACATGACAGATCCTTTGGCCAGTCTTGTCGCGCACCGGGTACTGAACCGTCGTCCGGAGGCCCGGGAAAGGGGGACCTTGGGTTTCACCCTAGCAACGCCCGACGGCGGCGGCCACCGCTGGTGCTAAAGCTCACCGCCAGCCTCAGCTCCTCGGGTCAGAGGCGGGCCGCCGCCAAAGAACGCTCCGGTCAGAGGGTGCCGCCGGCTGCCTCCGGTGCTGCTGTATCGCGTCCGCCGTCGCCGATGGTTTCCCGGGCGACGAAGTTCTCGATGTCGAAGGTGTTGTCCGCCCGTTCGGCGATGTTCAGGAGGGTGGTCATCGAGGCGACTTCCTCCACCTGCTCCTTGAGGAACCAGAGCATGAACTGCTCGCCGAGGGCGTCGTCCTCGGCTCGGGCTGCGCGGAAGAGGCTTTCGATGCTGCGGGTGACTTCCTTCTCCTGCTGCAGCGCGAGTGCCAGCGGGTCCGTGACGGAGGCGAAGTCATTGCGGACGGCGGGCACGCCGGGGATGCTGACGGAAACGCCGCGGTCCACCATGTACTGCACCATCATCATGGCGTGGTTGCGTTCCTCCACCGACTGCCGGTAGAAGTACCTGGCCAGTTGGGGGAGGTCCTGGTTGGTGAACCAGACGGCCACGGCAATGTACTGCTGCGAGGCCGCGAATTCGTTGCCGATCTGCAGCAGCAGGAGGTCGCTGAATTTTGACTTGGTCATGGCACCGAGTCTAGGTTCCGGTACCGGCTGCGGACCAGAGCTGCTAGTCGGTCACCGGGTCGATGGACACCACGGCCAGGAACCCGCGGCCCAGGATCTCCGGCGTCTGGCTGTCCGAACCCACCACTGCGTCGTAGCGGCTGAGCGGAACAGGTTCAGTAACCTCACCGGCCGGCTCACGTGCATCGGCACCTGCGGTAACCGCCGCCTGGCCCTGCAGCAGGATGCCCAGCTGGCCTTCGAACACGGGATGGGCCCGCTTCTTGGACAGCTCCACGATGGAGGTGTACGCCTTGAAAGCGCCCTCCCGGGCGATGACGTTGAGGTTGCGGACATCCCCCGTGGGCAGGGCCGAGGAGGAGTCCGCGCCGCCGGCGAACCTGAAGGGCCGGTACCTTTCGAGCGGGTGCTCGGTCCCGTCCACGGCCAGCAACAGCAGTTCGCCCTCGACCACGGTCAGCACGCGTTCCATCCCGGGAAAGGGGGAATACTCCCCGGCACTGGTGACGTCGGCAATGCTGACCCGCCAGTCCCACGCGCCGTCGTCCGATGACGTGGCCCCAGACGCAGCGACATCAGACGAAGCGCCCCCGCGATGGCTGGCCAGCTCGCGGGTGACACCGCCGCCGTTGCGCCAGGGCTGGGGTTTGAGGTCGGCGAAGCGGATGATCTGCATCAGCCCAGCCTATCCGCGCGTTGCCCGCACCCTCCTTCCCCGCGTAAAGTCGGCGACGGATCGCTGCGGTCGTGGGCGACGCTTTCAACAACGAGGAGCCGGTGAATGTTCGTCAAAGTCTGCGGCCTGAGCACGCCTGAATCAGTCCGGGAAGCCGTGGAAGCCGGAGCGGACGCCGTCGGCTTTGTCCTGACGGCCAGCCCCCGCGTGGTGTCGCCCGCGCAGGTCACCCAGCTCGTGAAGGCCGTGCCCGACGGTGTGGCCGCCGTCGGCGTCTTCCGTTCCGAACCGGCCGCCGACGCGGTGGCCATCGCCCGCGCCGCCGGGCTTGGCTGGATCCAGCTTCACGGTGAGCGCACGCCGGACGACGTAAAAACAGCGCACGACGCCGGCATGAAGATCATCCGCGCCGTCACCATGGGTGCCGCACCAGACGCGTTTACCAACTGGGGCGAGGAACTGCTGCTTATCGACGCCGCAGTTCCCGGTTCCGGCGAGGCCTGGGACTACGGTTCCGTGCGCGCCAAAGGCCTGGCGGGACGGCAGTGGCTCCTAGCCGGCGGCCTCGATCCCGCCAACGTATCCCAGGCCGCCCGTGATGCCGGCGCGTGGGGCGTGGACGTCTCGTCCGGCGTCGAACAAAGCAGGGGAGTGAAGGACCTGGCCAAGATCAGGGCCTTCGTGACGGCAGCCAAAGGCTGACCGCCCCGTGACTCCGGCGAGCCCGTGACTCCGGCGGACCCCGTGACTCATCCCACGCCCGCCCGGCAGCCCGCGGTACCCCTCTACGCTGCCGGATTCGTGACCGCGTTCGGCGCCCACAGCATTGCCGCCGGCATGGGCGCCCAGAGCGGCAATATCGGCCTGACCCTGCTGAACCTGGGAATCCTGCTGGCCGTCTACGACATCTCCGAGGTGTTCCTCAAGCCCGTTTTTGGCGCGTTGAGCGACCGGATCGGCGCCAAGCCGGTCATCGTCGGCGGACTCATCGGCTTCGCCGCACTGTCCCTGATCGGCCTGTGGGCCGCGGATCCGTTGCTGCTGGGCGTTGCCCGCCTGGGCCAGGGTGCCGCCGCCTCGGCGTTCTCGCCGGCGTCCTCGGCGATGGTGGCCCGCCTCTCGGCCGGGAAGAACGCCGGGACGTTCTTCGGCCGGTATGGGTCCTGGAAGAGCCTCGGTTATGTGATCGGCCCGCTGCTAGGCGCCGGGCTGATTGCCGCCGGCGGCTTTGCGCTGCTGTTCGGGGCTCTGTCCGCGCTTGCCGCTGCCACCGCCGTGTGGGTCCTCCTCGCCGTGCCGCACCTGCCGCCGCTCCCGCGCCAGCGGTACACCGTGCTGGACCTCGCCCGGCAGGTTGCGGAGCGCAGGTTTCTGGTGCCCACCCTGGTGCTGGCGGCATCGATGGCGGCCATGGGGGCGGCTATCGGTTTCCTTCCGGCCCTGGCGGTGCAGCACGGCCTTGATCCGGTGGCCGGCACTGCCGCCGTCAGTGTGCTGGCCGTCGCCTCCCTGCTGGTCCAGCCGCGGATCGGAGCGATGCGCGACATGCACCGCATCGGCGACGCCGGCGGAATGCGCACCGGACTGTTGCTCACCGCTGCCGGGGTCGCCCTGGTGGCCGCCGCGCCGGGCCCGGCCACCATCTTTATCGCCGCGGCGGTCATTGGGGCCGGCGTCGGCGCGGCCACGCCGCTGGGCTTTGCGCATTTGGCTGACAGCACGCCGAAGGACCGGATGGGGCGGACCATGGGCTCGGTCGAGCTGGGACGCGAACTCGGCGACGCCGGCGGCCCGCTCCTGGTGGGAGCCGTCGCCACCGCCGCCTCACTCCCGCTGGGCCTGGGGCTCCTCGCGCTGCTGGTCGCGGCCGCCGGGGTCCCGCGCCTCAGCACAAGGGTGAAGGTGTCCAAAGGCGAAACTTCGCAGGCTGAAGGTTAAGGGTTAATTCAGGGCAGGTCCCGGGGTGCTTCAGCCCTCCGGCCCGGCAGAATGGACGGATGAAGACAATCCTGAACATCATCTGGCTGGTTTTCGGCGGCTTCTGGCTGGCGCTGGGCTACTTGGCCGCCGGCATCATCTGCTGCCTGCTCATCGTGACCATCCCCTGGGGCATCGCCTCCTTCCGGATCGCGTCCTACACCCTGTGGCCCTTCGGGCGGATGGTGGTGGATAAGCCGGGCGGAAACGGCGTGTTCTCGCTCCTCGGCAACGTGATCTGGCTGTTGGTGGCCGGCATCTGGATCGCCATCGGGCACGTGGTCACGGCGTTCGCCATGGCCGTCACCATAATCGGCATCCCACTGGCCATCGCCAACCTGAAGCTGATCCCGGTTTCCCTCATGCCACTGGGCAAGCAGATCGTGCCCACCGACAGGCCGTTCATTACGGCCTACCGCTGACCCCACGCGGCGTCCGGCCGGCGTCGGTCAGGCCGAGCACCGTTCAGGCCAGTTCGCCCTGCAGGTTCCGCCGGGCGGCCTCCAGCCACAGGCTGCGGGCCCGCTCGGTGTGGAAGAGCGGGTCCAGTGCCAGCAGCTGGCGGACGACGGCGGCCCTGCCGGCCGCAAAGTCGGCGTCGCCGATGTGCGCATAGTCTTCCCGGACGGCCGCCACGTACCGGGCGTAGGGCTCCGGTTCGCCGCCGAGAACTGACAGGTCCGCGTCGCAGAGGAGGGCGCCGTCGTCGTCCCCGGCCTCCGGCCGGTGATCCGAGGTGAGCCGGACCAGCCGCGCCACCTCTTCGACGTCGGCCGCCGGCAGTCCGGCCTGGCTGAGCCTGAGTTCGGCGAGCTGGGCGGATTGCTCCTCGTCCTGGCCCGCCACTCCCCGGTAGACGGCGTCGTGGAACCAGGCCGCCAGCAGCACCGTGCGCGGCGGCCGGGCGGGTGCGGTGAGCAGGTCCAAGGCTTCCAGCACGGCGAGCAGGTGGGTGCAGCCGTGGTACCTGCGGTGGCTCTCGCTCCAGCGGTCCAGCAGGTCCAGGAACAGGGCGTCATGGCCCGGCATCACCATGCTCCAGCGGTTGAGCAAGGGAGTCTTCAGGGACTTCGTCCGGCTGCGGGCCGGGATCCGGAGCCCGCTGGCGATGAGTTTCCGGACGAGGACCCGCGCCTCCACCGGAATGGCGCCGGCGGCCACCAGATCGTCATAGCGGCGCTGCGGCACGTCGTAGTGGTCGCCGTCGAATGCCCGTTCCGGGATGCCCGCCGCAGCGGCGAAGGCATGCAGTTCCGCCAGGGAGGTGTCCGAAATCAGATGCGAAAACAGTGTTTCATGGGCAGGCCAAAGCGGCGGATCGAGGTAGACGGCCATGGGGGAGAGTCTAGTCCGGTGCCCTACAGGCTGCTGAATGCGCGCTGGCCATGGGGAAGTGTGGCATTGAGACTTGCCGGTTCCCAGGGATCTTAGCCCCCTATAACTGGGGCTAGCTCAAGAATTCCCAAGCTTTTTACAAGTTGGCGAGCCGACCATGTTCCGAGGGGGAGTGCACGCAAGTTGCCAGGACCGCAGCAGCAGGCGCTTCGATGTCTCCGATTCAGCCCGGAAGGTTGCTCGGAACTGGCATAGGCAAACAACTTCGATGAGTGGTGAGGCTAGTGAGCATCCCTATACAGGCCGACGTTCAACTCCGGGAAGCAACATTGCTGGGCTATGCATTCTTTCACGTGGGCAGGCGTGGCAGAGGTGGCAGGACTTCCTGGCTCGGCGTAAGGCGGGGACGTGGTCGCTCGGCTGGTCTTCGTCGCGGGTCGCGGAGCCTGTGGCTCCATGCGCTGCTGACAGCGCTTCTGCTTGCGCTCACTGCTCTGGTGGTGCCGGTTACGGCCGCTGCAGCTGATGTGGGGGTACAGGATTTCTCGCATACGGGGACCGGGACGCCCACGGGTACAAAGCGGCAGACGAATGCGTTGTGGTTCAACGACGGGATCTGGTGGGGGAACCTGTGGGACACTGCCAGCTCGGATTTCCACATCTTCCGGTTCAATGCCACCACCAACTCGTGGGTCAATACGGGTGTGGCGACGGAGACGCAGGCGAACACTCATCATGACGTGTTGTGGGACGGGACGACGTTGTTTGTGGCGAGCTATCGGTTCGTCAATGACGGCCTGCCGTTTGAGCCGAACTTCCCGTCGACGATGCGGCGTTACAGCTACAACTCGAGCACGAAGACGTACTCGCTGCTGGGCTCTTCAAGAATCCACAACAACAAGGTTGAGACGATGTCCATCGATAAGGACTCGACTGGGCGGGTGTGGGCCACCTGGCAGCAGGGGAACCGGATCTTTCTGAACGTCACTGGCACGGATGGCGCAACGTGGGGGACGCCGTTCGCGCATCCTGCGTCGTTGAGCAACGTGTCTGTGGACGACACGTCGGCTGTGATCGCGTTCGGCGGAGCCGGCAACGGCAAGATGGGTGTGATGTGGAGCCGGCAGCTCGGTGACGCTAACGACGGCATGTACTGGAGCTTCCACGTCGATGGGGCGTCCAACACCACCTGGTCCACTCCTGTGGCGGCGGTGAAGGGGCTGCGCACAGGAGACGACCATATGAACCTGAAGTGGCTGGACTCATCGGGTGGCCGGGTCTTCGCCGCAACTAAGACCTCGAACACATCGGCGTCCCTGCCGCTGATCCAGCTGTTGGTTCTGAGTAACACGACATCAACATGGTCGGCGCACACGATTGCGACCGTGTCGGAGTGCCCGAACCGGGTGATCGTCATGATCGACGAGTTTGCGCAGAAGCTGCGTACCTTCGCTACCTATCCGAAGCCGAGTGGCACCACGAACGCCGGTGTCTGCACCAGCTCGGGCGGTGCGGTTTACGAAAAGTCCACGTCGCTGGACACTATCAACTTCACCACCACGAAGACGGCCCGTATCGTGGACGACGACCAGTATGTCCACAACGTAACGTCGACGAAGCAGAACCTCAACAGTAATGCATCGGGCACGGCCAACAGCGGGCTGCTGCTGCTCGCCGATGTGAACGCCACTAGCCGGTACTGGCACTACTACGACCCCACCGGCGGCGGCGGCGGTGGCGGTGCTGACACCACGGCTCCGACGGTGACGGCTACGTCCCCGGCTGCCGGTGCGGCTGGTGTGGCCACGACGGCCAATGTAACGGGAACGTTCTCCGAGGCGATGACTTCATCGACGGTCACGTCGTCCACGTTCACATTGACATCGGGTACGGCGACGGTGGGGGCCGCTGTGACGTACAGCGGCGGGGTGGCGACGTTGAACCCCACTGCAGATCTGGCGGCGAATACGACGTACACGGCGACCATCAAGAGCGGCTCCACCGGGGTGAAGGACGCTGCCGGTAACGCGATGGCGGCCGACAAGACCTGGCAGTTCACCACGGCTGCCGCGGGCGGCGGCACGACGCCGCAGACCGTCACCCTCACGGCAAGCGCTGACAGCTATGTGACCAGCGCGTCGCCGACGACGAACTTCGGCACGAGCACCCTGCTGGGCGTGGACAACAGCCCGGTGGAGGCCACGTATTTGAAGTTCGACCTAACCCCGTATGCGGGCAGGACGCTGCAGAGTGCGACGCTGCAGCTGCGCAGCGCGGGAAGTGGGTCGACGGGGACGCAGAACGTGAGAGTCGTCGCCAATGACACCTGGAGCGAAACCGGGATCACGAACGGCAACAAGCCGGCGCTCGGCACCACCAGCATAGGAACACTCGGCCCGACAACGACCAACACCAACTACAACATTCCGCTGACAGCCACCGCCGTGGCCGGTGAACTCGGGCAACAGCTCTCTCTTGGCCTGAACTCCAGCAGCAGCGACGGCCTGGACCTCAATTCAAAGGAGGTCAGCAGCACTGCGGCACCCAAGCTGGTGCTCACGCTGGGGTAGCAGGAGACGGTGCCGGCACGGCCGGCACCGCCCGCACCAGCAACACCAATCCGCCCGACACCACCCGCCCGACACCACCCAGACAGGGGACGATCATGCGCACCTTGCAGAGCAAGGAACTGCACTTCGACATCCACGGCCGCGTCACGATCCGCGTCGACGCAAAGGCCCCGGCAGCGGCCCAGCTCCAGAGCATGTTGGCGTGTTTCGCCAGCGACACCGAACGGCCGGCCGACATCGTCGTCAATGACCGGCCGGAGCCGATGCCGGATGCGGGTCTGCTTGAGCACGAGCTCGCGTACACAGAGAGCAGCGTGCGTTTTCAAGACGATCGGGTCCAGGTTGTGAGGGACGGAGAGCAGTGGCGCATTCATGGGCCGGGCGAGTTGTTGACTTCTGTGGTCCCAGTTCTCGATGCCGCCATGGTTGGTCGAGGAGCCGGCATGATCCACGCGGCAACGATGGCGTACCGGGGTCACGCGATCGCGCTTCCCGCCGCCGGAGGAACCGGTAAGACGAGCACCGTCGCCAAGCTGATGCGGCGCGAGGGGTGGTCGTTCATGGGCGACGACTGGGCCTTCCTCGCCGAGGACGCCACGCTGCTCGGATACGCGAAGCCCATGTTCATCAAGCCACACCACCGGACCATCTACCCGCACCTGTTCGAAGGTGTCCGGAAACCCCTTATCCCGTCACGGCTCTCGAAGAGCGTCGGCCGTCTGACCACGGTGGTGCACCCGTACGTCATCCGTTATCCGCGCCTCGCGGACTTCTCCCGGCGATGGTCGCCGGAGCACCGCATGGTCAAGCCGGCGACCGCGTTCCCGGGCCGGCAAGTGACCACCTCGGCCCCGCTCGCGGCCGCCATCTACGTCGAGCGCTTCGAGGGCGCCCGGTCCCGGATCGTCGAGCGGACGAGCGACTGGATGGTCGACCGCATGCTCGGCAACTTCCACATCGAGATGGCGGGCTTCTCGCAACAGGTCGTAACCGGCCTGGCAGCCACGTCCGTCGTCCCGTGGCGCGAGCACTTCGCGGCGAAGGGGCTCGTGTTGAGCAAGGCGCTCGACGGACGGCCCTGCCATCTGCTGCAGGTGCCCGCCGCGTACTCGGCGGACGAGGCATCCGACGACATTGTGCGGCATCTCGAGGAGCTGCTGCCGTCGGTCCTCGACGAGCAAGCCTGAGGAGGACGCAGTGGATCACAGCACTGCCGATCTCACCGCCGTCGTTCCGGCCCGCAACGCGGAGCGCATGCTCCCGCGCTGTCTGGAGGCCCTGCGCCAATCCGGTGTTGCCGAAATCATTGTGGTGGACGGATGCTCCACCGACCGCACCGTCGCCCTCGCCCACGAGGCCGGTGCCCGGGTCCTGAGTGACGAGGGCCGCGGCTTGCCCTGGGCTCGAACGCTCGGTGTGCGGAACAGCAGCACCCGTTGGGTCCTGCTCGTCGACACCGACGTCGTGTTCGGGCCCACGGGGGTCGCCGACCTGCTCACGGAGCTTGTCGAAGGCGGCTATGACGCCCTTCAGGCCGGTCTGGAGAGTGTCGGTGGACCAGGCTACTGGGGGCAGGCGCTGGCAC
This sequence comes from Arthrobacter globiformis, assembly GCF_030815865.1. NCBI lineage: Bacteria > Bacillati > Actinomycetota > Actinomycetes > Micrococcales > Micrococcaceae > Arthrobacter > Arthrobacter globiformis. Next base: position 4,945,235 of record NZ_JAUSXI010000001.1, on the reverse strand, counting down.
ATCACCACCGCACCGGCCGCAGCCGCAACTGGTTCGGGCTCGTGGCGACTGTCGTCGACCGGGACCTGATGCTGCACGTGGGTTTCGACGACTCGTTCAAATCGGGGGAGGACATCGAGCTGCGCTGGCGGATGCGCCAGTCAGGAATGCGTACGGCGGTCTCGCGCCGGGTCGTCGTCGAACATCGTTTCGCCGCAGACGACTTTGATTTCGCGCTAGACCAGTTCCTCATGGACGGAACGGGACTGGGGCGGATGATTCGCAAGCACGGCTGGCGCGGTGCGAGGTTGGCGCTGCTGCCCGCCGCCGCGGCAGTCCGGGGCAGCGCCTTGAGCCTCGCCAAGGGCCAGCCCCGGTGGTTGCGCTACTACGCTGCCTTCTGCTGGTGCAATTATGTGGGACTGGCGAGAGGCCTGACGTCGTGAGGGCTAAAGCGGGGACCGCTGTGCCGGACGGCTCCGCTGTCCGGCACTCAGCCCTGCGCAGCTCGCTCGGCCTCGTCGCGGGGAAGGCCGCCCAGACGGGTGCGGGCTTCGCCTTCTGGATCGTGGCCGCGCGCGCGACGTCCGACCGTGAGGTCGGGCTCACCACGGCCGCGGTCTCAGCAGTGATGATCTGCACGCAGCTCGCGGTGCTTGGCGCCGGGTCGGCCGTGATCGTCGCGGTGGGGCGAGGGGAGCCGCCCGGGCGGGTGCTGGACGCGGCGTTCGCCATCGTGGGGGTAGCCGGCACCGGGCTGGCCCTCGGTTACCTCGTGCTGCAGTCGGCCGTGATGCCGGACACAGCCACGACATCGGTTCTCTTCTGGCTCACGTTCCTCGTGGCTGCCGTCACCGGCACCCTGGTAATCGTTCTGGACCAGGCGCTCGTGGCGTTGGGACGCGGTGCCAGCGCGACCTTGAGGTACGCCTTGGGCGGCGGGGTCTCACTCGTGGCTGCAGCGCTCGTGGCCTGGCTGGCGCACGGCGCCTCCGCCGACGTGCTGATGGCCTGCTGGACCCTCGGAACCACCGTGGCGTGCGTCGTCGGTGCGGTCCAGTTGCGAAGACTGGTCGGCTACCGGCCGCGACCGTCCTTGCGCCCGGCGCGCGGCCGTCCGCTGCTGGCGCTGGGCATTCCGCACCAGCTCCTCACCCTCACCGAGCGCGCCCCCGGGCTGCTGCTGCCGCTCCTGCTCGCGCACATGGTGGCGCCGGAGGCCGCTGCCTACTGGTATCCCGCATGGATGATGGCCTGGGCAGCCTACTCCGCTCCGATGCTGATGGGCATCGTGCAGTTCTCCGAGAGCGTCCGCGACGCGGACCGCCTTAAATCGACGACGTGGGCGAGCCTCCGCTTGTCGCTCGCTGTAGGAGGTCTGGCTGCCGCCGTCCTCGTCGTCTTCGCTCACCCGCTGCTCAGCCTGCTCGGAGAGCGGTACGCCGAGTCGTCCGCGGGCGCTCTGCGGTGGTTGGCCGCCGGCCTGGTGCCGTATGCGGTTTTGCAGGCCTATAACGCCGTGTGCCGGGCCAGCGGTCGCTACGCGGAGGCGATCGTGGTCGGCACGACGCTGGGAATAGCCCTTTGCGTCTCAGCGCTGTCGGCCGCCGACAGAGGCGCCAGCGCCATGGCCCTTGCGTGGCTGGTGGTGCTCTCCATTGGGGCCGCGGCGGTCGGCCTCCGGCTGCTCGCCGTGCTCCGGCACACCAGGAAGGACATACGATGACTGGCACACTCGAAGCGACCACCCGTACCAAGGAACGCTGGAAGTCCCGTGAGGCGTGGTGCGCACTGGCAGGCGTCGTCTCCCTGGCGCTTGCCGTGGGGGCTGCCTCCACGGTGACCGCGCCCGTGGACAACGACCTCGGGCTCGTCGCCGTGCTGCCCTACCCGTTCTGGGCGGGGGTCCTGATTCTGAACGTCGCCTTCGTCGTGGCGCTGCGGGGGGATGCCGCCGGCCCGGCGCGCCGCCCGGTCATGATTTGGCTCGTCGTCGTGCTCGTGCTGATGCTCTTCGGGACCGCAGCTTTCGTGACCGACGTACCGCGGGGTGAGATCGCGTTCCGTCATCTCGGCATCGCCGACGCCCTTGCGCACACCCAGGGGATCGACCCGGACATCGACGGGTACTTCAACTGGCCGGGTTTCTTCGCCCTCTTGTCCACGGTGCTCCGGGCGACCGGTCTCGACCCCGTGGCCCTTGCCCTGTGGGCACCGGTGCTCAACATGGGTCTGTGGCTCGCTGCCCTGGCCGTGCTAACGGGCTATCTGACGCGCGATCCGCGACGGCGGTGGCTCGCGCTCTGGCTCTTCTGCCTCGGCAACTGGCAGGACCAGGACTACCTGTCTCCCCAGGCCTTCGGCTTCTTCCTGCACCTCGTCGTGATCGCGCTGCTCCTCGGTCCGTTGGCCGCGCGGGCCCCCCAGTTCCGCGGCTTCCGGCGCGCGGACCTGGCGGCGTGGTGGCGAGGCCGGTCGCCCGCCGAACCCCGGCCGGGGTACCGGGTGGGCGCCCTCGTGATAACCCTCTTGCTCATCACGGTCATCGTCGCGAGCCATCAGCTGACGCCTTTCATGCTGCTCATCGGCGTCACCGCTCTCACCCTGAGCGGACGTGTGTGGCCCAGCAGGCTGCCCCTGATCACCATAGTCGTGCTGACGCTCTGGCTCGCCTACCCCGCGAGTGCATACCTCCTCGGGCACCCACCCCTGGCCGACGCTGGACTGGAGGCCGCGACCGAGGCGAACGTCCTCGACCGCGTGCGCGGGACCGACGGGCACGTGCTTGTGGTGCAGGTCCGGGCCGTTCTCACCCTTGTGCTGTGGGCGCTCGCCGCCGCCGGCGCCTGGCGCGACTGGCGCAGAGGGCGTCTCGACATCCGGGTGGTACTCCTGGCCGTCACCCCACTGCTGCTCTTCCCCGCCCAGGTGTACGGCGGGGAGATGCTCATCCGCGTCTCGCTGTTCGCGCTGCCCTTCATCGCCCTGCAGGCGTGCTCGGTCCTGCTTCCCACGGACGGCAGCAAACTTTCCACGGACGGCAGCAAACTTGCTACGGTCGGGAGCAAACTTTCCAAGGTCGGCAGCAAACTTCCCGCCGACGGCAGCAAACGCCGCTCCTACCTTGCCGCGGGGGGCCTTGCGCTCACCTGCGTCCTGCTGTCCGTGTTGACCGTGACGGGCCGGTTCGGAAACGCCCGGTATGACGTGTTCACTCATGATGAGATCGACGCCGTCGCCGCCATGCAGCGTCTCGCGCCCCCCGGCTCGGCGATCATCTCGGCTGCCCACCCGACCCCGTGGCGGAGCGAGGCCTACCTCGATCACCGGTCCCGGACGATCGACGACCTGTGCCGGTCCGACTTGTCGACGGCGAGGTGCGGCCCACTCGTCTACGACTACGCCCGGCGCAGCGCAGCCGGTGCCGTCTTGCTGATCACGCGCTCGTCGGAGGCGAGCCTTGTGCTGCAAGGCGTCCGTGGCGCCGGCGGCTTCTCCGAGCTGGAGAAGTGGCTGGGCGCGCAAAACGGCGTGGAACTTGTGTTCAGCAACGTTGACGCACGCGTGTACCGGGTGACGCCATGAGCATCGGAAGCATCAGCCGGTTCACCGTGGCGCTCGGTCTCTCGGCCGTCGCGCTGTCGCTAATTACGCTCGTCGGGCTGCCGACACCGCTGCAGACGATCGCCGCGATAGCCGTCCTCGTCCTGCTCCCCGGGCATGCACTGGCCCGACTCACACAGGTGACCGACCTCGCGCTGGGCGCGCTGCTCGTCCTGGCGCTCGGCCTCGCCGCGCTCACGGCAGTGTCCACGGCGATGTTCTACCTCGCTGTGTGGTCGTGGCAGGCGTGCGTCGTCTCGATGGGCGTCATCACCGTCCTAGCGTGCATGGCACGCGCCCGGCAGGAGGCAACAACATGATAATCGAACTCGCGGGACTGATCGCGGCTGCAGCCCTGCTCATGACGCTCGTGGCGCTCGAGGTCCGACGCACAGTCCCAGATACCGGGCAGCCCACACGCAATGGGCTCCTCAGCCGAAGGGTGAGCCGTTGGGCCGTGGCCGCCATGTGGATGATGTACCTGTTCCTCTTCCTTCCACGCGTGCTGGGACTGCTCGCGTGAGCGGTCCCGCGCGGTGGTGGCTCCTCAGCGACATCCACCTGGGCGTATCGGACGACGACCCGCGGTGCCCCGGCAGAGTGCTGCCCGAGTTCCTGCGCCGCGGGGTGCTCGCAGCCTCCGGTCCGCAGCAGCACGTCGCCTTCGTCGGTGACACATTCGAGCTGGCCGGGTTCGCGGAGGTCGAGAGCCTGGCCCGGCTCGAGTCCATCCTCGCCCGCCACCCAGAGACGTTCGCGGCGCTGAAGGCGTGTGCGGCGCGCGGTGTGCAGCTGCACTTCGTGTGCGGCAACCACGACGTGGAGCTGGCCCGGCCCTCGGTTGCCGCCCGCCTCTCGGGGCTGCTGTCACCCGCCGAACCGACGCGCGTCCGGGTATACCCGTGGTTCCTGCACGTGCCCCACGTGCTCGTGGCTGAGCACGGGCACCATCACCACGCGCTGCATCGGATACCCGAGGTGCTCCGCGCGGCAGTTAACGGCACCGACGAGCTGGACCTGCCACCGCTCGCCGCCTGGAACGCCCTTCCATCAAGTTCACGCCTGAGCCGTGCCGGGGCCGTGGCCCGGGCCTGCCTGGCGTCCGAGCGGGCGGAACGCCGCGTCCGGGAGCCCGCCTACGACGAGCTGTTGCAGGCCGAGTCACAGCGGCTCGCACTTGACGGGGTGGCCGTTCGGGACCTGGCGCGCCTGTCCCGGTTCCGGACGGTGTCGGCGCTCCCGGTCGCCGCGACCCGCATGGTGCTCGCGGCCGCCGGCCGCAGAGTCACCGGCGAGGAGGCTCCCGCGGCAGCGGGCCGGGTTGCACGTACGCTCGAAGCGCACGGTTCCGGGGTGGCCTGGTACGTCTCGGGCCACACCCACCGGGCGCTCGAGTCGGCGCTCGAGGCGAGCCCCACCCGGTATGTCAACACCGGCACATGGGGTTCGGACGTCCGCGGTCGCGGACCTGACCAGTCGGACCGTCGGGCGTTCCCATACGCCGTGGTCGACGTCGCCCATGACGGCACCACCAGCGGCGGGCTGCGGTACTGGCGTCCGAACGGTGACTGAGCCGTACCCTGTTGTCCAACCGCCGCTGGGCGGGGCGGAATGCTTGAGGGGTGCCGCGAACAGCTGTCTTGCGTGAACAGCCGTCCTGGGGGATGACCAGTTGGTCCCGAATCGAGGCGCGGCGTTGCTGCCGACCTCAGATCCATCATGCCTGCGAGGGCGAACCCGACGCTGACCACAGCAGGACCCGCCGCATCCACCGGCGGCGGGCTGGAACATGCCCTGGTGCGGGACGGTTGGGATCAAGCCAAGGTCATGCCGCCGGTCAGAAACCTCGTGCACCACTCGCTGCCGGTGTGTTCGGCCCAGCCGCTGGAAGCGTTGCGGGAGTCAGCTTCCTGAGACGCCAGATGGCAATCAAAGCCGCTGACGCCTGGGCGGCGGACCAGAGCGCTGCGACGCCGAGGAGGCCGAATTCGCGGGCGCCAAGCGAGGCTGTCCCCACGACAAGGACGGCAGCGAAGACAGCTACGGCTGTGGCCTCGGCGAGGCGGCCTTGCGCCCGGCATAGCCCGAAGTAAACCTGAGTCACGCAGCCCAGCAGCAACGCCGGCACCAGGACAGGAAGCAGGATGGCGGTGGCCGCGTACTCCGCGCCAAGGAAACCGAGAAGGTAGGGGCCAGCTATGAGCAACATCGCCCCGGCGACGGAAGTGAGGGCGAGGCTGGCCTTGAGTGCGGAGGACACCAGCCCAGGCCTTGACCTGCCTCCGGCCAGCGCGGTCTGCAGGGAGAACCCGGAAGACTGAGGAAAGAAGAAGACCGCGGAAGCCATCATCCACGCCATGTACCAGGACGCGGTTGCGGCCGGGCCGAGGGTAGCGGCCACGATCAGTGGAAGGAGATAGCGGGGGGCGCGGTCTGCGAGCATCAGTGCATGGTTCGGCAGGCCCGGCTTCAGCAGCCGCAGGGCCGGGCCGACCCGGAGCCCGTGCTTCCAGTCCGGTGACACCCCGGCACGGTTGAGCTGGCGCAGCCCGAGGACCGCACTGGCCAGGGCGCCGGCGCCCACCGCCCCCACCACCACTGCCACTTCCCGGATGCCGGCGGCCATGGCAAAGGCCAGCACAGCCAGTTGCACCAGGCTTTGGGTCAGGCTCCTGACCAGTGCGCGGTCAGCGCGTTCCTGCGCTACGCCCACGTGGTCCAGCTGATACGCGACCGCGGCGAACAGTGCCGTCGCGGCGAACATCCCGGTTATGACGGGATCGGTCCAGGCCAAGCCCACGCCAGACCCCAGCCCGTAGGTCACCGCCGCCACTGCACCGGACAACACGACTGTGGAAACCCCGACGGTGAGGAGGCTGCTGGCAATCAGCCGGCGGCCGCCGTCGGACTGTTCGGGAAGCAGCGTAAGCGTGGCCGGCCCGACCCCCAGCATCCCGAGATGCACGGTCAGGAGGGCCGCGGCCACCACCGCAGAACCCATGCCGAGCTGCGCGGGCGGCAACATGATCGCCGCCAACGCCCAGAAGAGGAAACCGGTGGCCATCGGGGCCACCCGGGCGGCGGTCAGCCAGGCGGCGTTCCCGCCCACGGACAGGCCGGTGCCGGGCGGCCGCAGGAGCTCGCCGAACATCGACCTGTAGTTGTACACGAGGAAGCAGGCCCAGTACGCAAGGAACCGGGGCGCATGCAGCAGCGACAAGCCGGCGCCGCGGATGGCGGCCAGCAGCGGCAGCACCACAAGCCAGCCGGCGCGGCCTGGGTGCTTGCGGACCGTGCGGGCCAGCCCGGCGCCGTCCTGGAGCCACTGGTCCCGGGCGGCGTCGAATGTGTCCATGAACCGGTGCCGCACCGCCGTGATGCTGGAAACGCCAAGGCGGTAGCCCGCCTCTTCGAGCCTGATCCTGAGCTCGATGTCCTCGCCGGAGCGGAAGGTCTCATCGAACGCCACGGACAGCAGGACCTTCCTTCGCATGAGGGTGGCGCACACGCCGAACCAGGAGCGGACCCGGCTGTGCATGTGGTGCCAGGCCAAGGCCGCACCCCAGTATCCGGGCCCGTCCGCCTCGCTGACCAGGCCGAACTGGAGCCCGTCGTAGCCGCAGGCCTTGAACTCGTCCAGGAGACCGCCCAAGGCGCCCGGCGGAAGGACGACGTCGGCGTCGATCAGTGCTACGAGGTCGGAACAGGCGTTCTCGACACCCAGCATCCGCGCTGCCGGCAACCCGCGGCCCTCGTCCGAGATGACGCGGGCGCCCATGGACCGTGCGATCTCCATCGTGTTGTCCGTAGAGCAGCCGTCCACCACGATAATCTCCCGCGGCTTTTCGGCGCGGATGGACTCCAGGCATTCGCCCAGCCACCGCGCCGCATTCCGCGCGGGAACCACCACGGACACTTCGAGCTCGCTCACATGGGCACCCAAGTCACTCCTCCAGTTTGGAGCTGATCAGGCCGGCCACATAATCCGACGTCCGGTCGGCGGACCAGGAAGCGGGAATCCTGAGCAGGGAGCACGGCACGTCCTCAAGGGCACGGCGTACCACGGCTGCCTTCTGGCTGAAAAATTCCTCCAGCGGAACCAGGCCCGTCGCGCCAAGGGCCTCGATCAGCCGCCGTGACACCACCGGAAGCTCGGAGTGGAAGTTCCCGACGATGCGGGAGGTCATCCACTCGCGGCTCCGTGTCTCCAGCCGCGCCTCGGAACCGTCGTAGCGCTCCAGGAAGATGGCCAGCCGGGTGAGCGCCGCCGATGAGATGCCGTCCTGTCCGAAAACCAGCTCCGGATGGACCATCCGGTGCTCCGGGGACCAGCGGCGGGTGAAGGCGGCGGTCTTCGGATAGCGGACGATCACCGGATGGACAGCCGTCGCAAGGTGGGCCACCGTGTTCGTCAACCAGCCAGGAGCCAACGGCTTACGGGCGCCGCTGAACACCTCGGGGTAGATCCTGCGGTGGTGCGGCTTCAGGAACATCGGTTTCGCATAGCCCATGAGCATGCTGTCGGCATCCAGGAACGCCCAGTCGTCCGCCATGAACCGCACACCGGGCATGGCCGTAAGCTTCGCGACCGTGCTGGTCTTGCCGACTCCGCCCCAGGCTGGAAGCAGGACCCCCGAGCCGCGGAAGTCCACCACCGCCGCGTGGATCATGGCGGCGTTCTGCCTGATGCAGAGCCGGTCCAGCAGGGGGATGACGGCGGTCAGCAGCTCGCCACGGCCCTGGATCGAGTAACCGTCCCGGGTTTCCTGGACCTGGACGCGGTCCGCCGGGATGTAGAGAGACTCCGGCGTGAACCGGTAGGCATCCTCGGCGTGCGACTGTTCCCCCACGTCCGCCGTTTCCGCGCTGACATGCAGGCGGAGCGGTGCCCGGGACGGTCCCAGGAACGGTGCGAGCATGTCCCGCAGCTGCGCTTCGCCAGGCGTGCCGGGGGCCACTTCGATGCCCACGAGGCCGTGGACATCGAAACTCACCCCGGTGGACGGGATCGAGTCCCTCAGGACGTCTTTTTCGGACTGACTCATGCTTCCGGCCCTCCAGCGGTCTCGATGATTCGGGCAAAGTTGCCCTGCGGGTACATCCGGATCATTTGACTTCCCTCCAGCTGGCGTGGGACTCGTGCGGCTCGAGGCCCCCGCCCGTGGGATCAAGGGGCAGTCGGCGTCCCCGGATGTACCCGCAAGTAGTTACGGCCAGCACGGCCAAGGTGGCCAGTGCCCGGCGCAGACCGGCTGGGTCCGTTCCCCGGATCCTGCCCAGGATGCCCGCGGCCACGGCACGGGGCAACACGCTGCGGACGTACCGGCGTTCGGGCCCCAGGGCGCGCTTGTGGCCGACGATCTTGCTGACCAGGGCTTTTGATATTCCCTCAGACCAGCCGCGCCGCAGCATGTAGTTCAGCGTGCCCCGCTGCGCAGGGACGTAATGGTTCACCACGGCCGCCGGTTCGTACACCACGCGGCCGCCCGGCGAACCTATGGCAGCGCGGATACAGATTTCCGTCTCCTCGCAGCCCAAAGGCAGCGAGTTCTGCCGGCCCAGCGACGTGTTGAAACCACCCACCACCTGGATAACCTGGGAACGGAAGGACATATTGGCGCCGATGACGTTGCGGACCTCGGCCGCCACTTTGGGCATTCCGCGGTGCGTGCAGCCGACGATCCAGTCCAGCTCCTCACCGAAATAGGCCGGCCGGCTTGTTTCCCATTCCGGTACGACACGTCCGCCCACGGCCAGCACATCGGGGTCGTCGTAGAGAGCCGTCAGTCGCTCCAGCCAGTCCGGGGCCGCCACTGCATCGTCATCGAGGAAGGCAACGACGCCGGCCGTTGCCGCCGCGGCCCCCGTGTTCCGTGCACCGGAGAGGCCTTTGGGGCCGGTGTTCTCCAGGAGCACGACATCATCGACCGAAAAGATGAGCCGCTTGTACAGGTCAACGTTGTAGTCGACCACCACGATGGTCTGCTGGGGCGGCACCGTTTGGGCGCGGACGGATTCGACGGCGGCCATCAGACGGTCCCATCGGTCTTCCGTGTAGGAGCAGATCACCACCGAAACGGCCGGAAGCCCTTCAGCGTGGTTCACGTTAATCACCTGCTATCAGGCCAAGGACGGTTGCCGGATCCGTCGGAATGTGGGGGAGGGACATGCTGGGATACCTGTATTTCACACGTCTGAGCGACTCCGGCCGGGCGCCGGCCGTGGGTGCTTCCCAGCCCACGCATTCACGGGCCAGGGTCCTCAGTACGCGCCACCCGTCACGGAATGTATGCAGGTTGGAATTGCCGGAGATCCGGTTGAGTTCGGTGCTGGGCACCTCGGCGATCCGCAGGCCAGCCCTGGACGCGCGGACGATCAGCTCCGTCTCGATTTCGAACCCTTCCGACGCCAGTTCGAGGATCTGCAGGCACTCCCGCCGCATGGCGATGTAGCCGTAGCAGAGGTCGGAATAGTTGCTATGAAGCACCACGTTGGCCAGGCGCGTCAGGGCCCGGTTGCCGGCGCTGCGGAGCAGCGTGATGTCCTCGGACCCGCCACCGGTGACGTACCGGGAGCCCTTGACGAAGTCGAATTCATGCTGCAGCGGGGTGACGAACCAGCCTATTTCCTGCGGATCCATGCTCCCGTCCGCATCCAGCATGACAATGATGTCTCCGGAGGCCGCAGCGAGCCCGGCCCGGACGGCGAAACCCTTGCCGGCGTGGGGTTCCGAGACCACCACCACGTCGAGGCGCAGGGCACGGGCGACGTCAACCGTGCTGTCCAGTGAACGGCCGTCGACGATCACCACTTCGTCCACGTAGGAGGGCATGCGGCGCAAAACCCACGGGAGGTTCATGGCTTCGTTCAGGGTGGGAATCACCACGCTGATGGAGGCCAGAGGAACCGGCGCCGGACTTGGTGCATGAACAGTCGAAACTTGTATGGGGATGGTCACTAGCCTCACCACTCATTGGGGTCGTATGCCTATGCCCCTCCCGAGCAGCCTTCCCGGCTGGTTACGGGAAATCGAAGCGCCTGCTGCTGCGGTCCTGGCAACTTGCTTGCACTCCCCCTCGGATCATGTTCGGCTGAGCAGCCTGTAAAAAGCTTGGGATTCCTTGAAACAGCCCCAGTTTTGGGGGTCAGGGATTCCTTGGAATCCCCAAGGCCCTAATGCCATAGTTTCCCTATGGCCTCCACCCCAGCGCACGGTAACCAGCAAAAACACCGCGTATGGCGGTTCGCCGCGCTCGCCGCGGTGGTGATGCTCACCGCATGCGCTCCCGTGGCCAAGGAAGCGCAGCGGCTGCCGTTGGACCGACTGCCCGAGACGCAACCCTCAGCGGTCGGGCCGTCTGCCAAGTCACAGTCGCCGGCTACGCCCTCTCCCGCCAAGGCCTCTGCGGCGGCACCAACTGCAGCGGCTCCAACTGCAGCGGCACCGTCTGCAGTGGCACGGGCGGCAGCTGAACCAACTGCAACTGCGCCGTCCACGGCGGCACCATCGGCGGCACGGCGGCCCACCCCGGGGCAGCCGGTGCCTGCCGTCGACCCGGCGGTGCACAAGTTGCCTGTAGGCGATTTGCCCGGCTGGAAGCAGGTCTTCGTGGAGGACTTTGAAGGCGGCGACGTTCCGATTGGCGCATTTCCCGGCCCGGCCTACATTGATAAGTGGAGTGCCGGCTATAAGGACGGGTGGCCCGATTCCGCAGGCCAGACCGGCCAGCCTTCACGCTACTATCCATCCAAGGTCCTCAGTGTGAAGAACGGGATGCTGGACTGGTACCTGCACACGGAGAACGGCATCTCAATGGGGGCCGCGCCTACTCCCAAGATTCCGAATGCCACCACCAACCCTCCCCGCGCCAACAGCCTCCTCTACGGCAGGTACTCCGTCCGGTTCAAGGCAGATCCCCTGAAAGGCTTCAAGACAGCCTGGCTCCTGTGGCCGGACAGCAAGATGTGGCCCCGGGACGGAGAAATTGACTTCCCGGAAAGCGACCTGGCTACATCCTCGTTTTACGGAGCAGTGCACAAGATGGGCAAGGACCCGCGCGACACAGATGTCTTCTATGCCAATGCTTCGTTTACCTCCTGGCACGTCGCCACTATGGAGTGGACGCCGGGAAAGGTCGAGTTCTTCCTTGACGGCCACTCGCTCGGAGCAGGCACCTCCCGAGTGCCGAACACCCCCATGCATTACATACTCCAAACGGAATCCTGCATGTTCAATGTGTGTCCCAAACCCGGGACGGCAGGGCACCTCCACCTGGACTGGATCGCTATCTGGAAACGCGCCTAGAGGGTCGTAACTGCCCGCCTATTTCCGGTCTATGCCGAAGTTGTCCGTAAAGGTGTAACCCTCCGCCGGGACAAACTTTGCTGCGAGCCGGTCAGCGGTTGCCGTCACGTCCAGCGTGCCGAGGGCGGCGTCGTGGTTGCTCCCGGACCAGGTGGCAAAGTAGCGGGATTCCGAATCCTGGTCGTTGACCTCGTAGAGCCCTTTGCCGCCGGTTCCGACTGTGGCGAAGACCGTTCCGGCGCCGCGGACCATGGTGGCCGAATCGGCGAGGCAGCCTTGGGAGAATGTGTCCGGCACCAGTGCCGGGCAGCCCTCGCCCAGCCCCAGTTGGTGGCTCCGTTGATAGACGTGGTCGTGGGCGCTTAGGACCAGGTCTGCCTTCTTGTCGATGAGCATGTTCGTGAAGTCACCTCCGGCCTGGCAATCATACTTGCCCACACTGAGACAAGGAGTGTGCATGCCCACCACGGTCCAGGGGATGTTCTTGGACCTCGCACCGTCCAAGGCGGCTGCTGTCCAGCGCCACCGCTCACTGCCCCGCGAATAGTCCAGGTTGTTTCCGTCATGGAATTTGATCCCCGGGGACACCATGATGAAACGCACCAGCGGGTTCCGTTCCGGGTAATCGGCGTACCACTGGATTCCGTACTCGCCCTGGAGCCCCGGCAGCTTGTTGGGCAGGCAGTTGACGATGTTTGCGATGTCGCCGTCATGGCCGTCGCTCTCGTGGTTTCCGGTGACCACCTGGTAGGGAAAGTCCCCGCCCAGCTTGCCGGTGACCATGTCACAGAAATCCTGCTCGCGCCCTGCCTCGTAGGGGAAGTCCCCGAGGGCCAGGTTCAGCTCAGGACGGAGGCCGCCGATCGTGTCAAGCACGTTCCTGGCTCCCGCGCCCAGCCCGATGTCGCCTTGGGCCGTGAAGTGGACGGCGGCTGGCACTCTGGCGGAGGCGGGCCCTGTCGGCGGCGGGGGCGGACCCTGCTGGCATGCGGTGAGCAGCAGCGCCATCGAAAGTACGGCCGGAGCAACCCCGGACCATCTCCGCTGTTTCGACAGTCCAGTCATGATCCCTCACACCGCGGAACTGCGCCTGATGCCGCCGCAGGCTGGCGAACAGTAATTACTGTTAGGCCCTCAGGGTAATGCCCGAAGTGCCCCGAAACCATGCCCCGGCGCATGCGCCGGCACCGCCCCGGACGACAGTGACCATGCGAGTAAAGGATATGACAAATTTTGTCACGTCACGTACGCTCGCAGGCGGACCTCTCGCACCGGACGCTAAGGAGCCTCACGTTGAAGATCGCCAAAATTCTGGCTGCCGCCACGGCCACGGCCAGCGCGGCCCTGCTGGCTCCCATCCTCTGCGGCCCGCCGGCGCAGGCCACCACAGCCCGGGAGGTGCCGGTCAAAGAAGTGCCGGCCCCCGACGGTGACGGCACGTTGAGCAGGGACATCGCCGGTGGCAGCACCACCACAGCTTCAGCCGCCCCCTTCGCGGCGCAAGTTTCCTTCGACTCCGCAGGTACCAACATGGGGTGTACCGGCAGCCAGATCGCTGCGAGCTGGGTCATTACGGCCAAGCACTGCAACTCCACGAGCCTGAGGTCGGTCCGCCTGGGCACCAGCTACCTCGGAACCGGAGGAGCCGTCCGTTCGGTTGCCGGGCGCTACGCCGCTCCAGCCGGGGACGTCTTATTGCTGAAGCTGTCCACGCCGCACTACGGCTCCTACGTGGGCCTGTCCAGTTCTTTTCCTGCCACCGGAATACCCGCGAGGGTTTATGGTTGGGGCGATCAGTCCGAGGGTTCCGGCGCCATGTCCTACTACCTCAAAGCGGCCGACGTCTCGGTGGTGTGGCAGGGCGTGGACAACTACGGCGGTCCGTCCGTCCGGACGCGGTCGGAGAGCGGCCATACGCTCAGTGGCGACTCGGGCGGGCCGCTCATCGTGAACGGCAAACTTGCAGGTGTCCTCTCCACATCGGACTTCCTGCCGGCCCCGAACCCCTCGAAGTACACCGGTTACTACAATGACCACGCCTCCGTGGTCCGCAATCTCGCCTGGATCACTAGCGTCTCGGGGGTTCGGGGCTCCTAGCAGTTACATCCCGGGCAGATCGAGGGTCTCGTATACCTGGATGCTCGCGCCGGGCATCATGAGGTGCGGGTGTCCGTCGAGGAGGGCCAGGGCGCCGTCCATGTCCTCGGCCTGCAGGATGCCGTATCCGCCCACGCTCGCGTTCGTGTCCGAGGTGCCCGACTGGCTGACCTCCTTGCCGGCACCGAGGGGCTGGCCCATGTCCACGATGCCGCTGCCGGCCCGGGACGCCCACTCCATCCAGGCCTTCATGCCCTCCTGCGCGGCCTCGGGGGAACTCTCCGCCATCTGGGATTGTGCCGACTGCGGTGCGTTGTAAAGAACTACAAACTTCTTCATTGCCGGTCCTGTCTTCTGGGGTAGTGATCTTTGGGATTGTGGACTGATGCTCTTTGCGGCGGCCGTCTCCAGGGCTGACCCTCGCAGCCACAGGTCGATCCTAGGGGGATTCGGCCGCTGGCGATACAGTCCAAGGGCCACCGTTCACGGAAAATTCGCAGGCCCGCCAGAGGGTATTTCGCTCTGGGAAAACCTTGGCTGTGAAGACGTCAAAAGCAAAGTTGAGCGTAGTACACTCAACCTAGATAAACCTCTTCGAAAGGAGCTCTCTTTGGACGCCAAATTCACCACCAAGAGCCAGGAGGCTCTTTCGGCTGCCGCCATGAACGCCTCCACGGCCGGGAACCCGCAGGTGGAACCCGCCCACCTGCTCAAGGCGCTGATGGATCAGCGGGAGGGCGTCGCCGTCGCCCTCCTCCGCGCCACTGGGGCGGACCCGGATACTGTCAGCGTCCAGGCCAGTACCGCGATCAAGGCACTGCCCGCCACGTCCGGAAGCTCGGTCCAGCAGGCCCAGCTGTCCCGGCCTTCCCTGCAGGCTATCCAGAACGCCCAGAACGAGGCTGACAAGCTGGGCGACTCCTTCGTCTCCACCGAGCACCTGCTGCTGGGGCTCTCAGCGGGAAGCGACGGCGTGGGCAGGCTGTTGCGCGACGCCGGCGCGTCGCATGAGGCGCTGGCAGCGGCCCTGCCGGGTGTCCGCGGTGACCGCAAGGTCAACTCGCCCGATCCCGAGAACACCTTCCAGGCCCTGGAAAAGTTCGGCACCGACCTCACCGCGACCGCCCGCTCCGGCAAGCTGGACCCCGTTATTGGGCGGGATGCAGAAATCCGCCGCATCATCCAGGTGCTCAGCCGCAGAACCAAGAACAACCCCGTGATCATCGGTGAGCCGGGCGTCGGCAAGACGGCCGTCGTCGAGGGCCTCGCCCAGCGCATCGTCGCGGGCGACGTGCCGGAGAGCCTTCGCGGGAAGACCCTGA
Source organism: Arthrobacter globiformis (assembly GCF_030815865.1). NCBI lineage: Bacteria > Bacillati > Actinomycetota > Actinomycetes > Micrococcales > Micrococcaceae > Arthrobacter > Arthrobacter globiformis. The sequence goes on along the minus strand of NZ_JAUSXI010000001.1, from coordinate 4,929,929 downwards.
TCGCCCTTGACCTGGCCGCCATGGTGGCCGGCGCCAAGTACCGCGGCGAGTTTGAGGAGCGCCTCAAGGCCGTCCTTGAGGAGATCAAGAACTCCGACGGCCGGATTGTCACGTTCATCGATGAGCTGCACACTGTGGTGGGAGCTGGGGCCAGCGGCGAAAGCGCCATGGACGCCGGCAACATGCTCAAACCCATGCTGGCCCGGGGCGAGCTGCGGCTGATCGGCGCCACCACCCTCGACGAGTACCGCGAGAACATCGAGAAGGACCCCGCCCTGGAGCGGCGCTTCCAGCAGGTGTACGTCGGGGAGCCCAGCGTGGACGACACGATCGGCATCCTGCGAGGCCTGAAGGAGCGGTACGAGGCCCACCACAAGGTTGCCATCGCCGACTCCGCGCTGGTGGCTGCCGCGACGCTCTCGAACCGCTACATTTCCGGCCGGCAACTGCCGGACAAGGCGATCGACCTCGTCGACGAGGCCGCCTCCCGGCTGCGCATGGAGATCGACTCCGCCCCGGAGGAGATCGACCAGCTGCGCCGTCAGGTGGACAGGCTCACCATGGAGGAGCTGGCCCTCGCCAACGAGACGGACGCAGCCTCGGTGGAGCGCCTCGCTGCCTTGCGGGCGGACATGGCGGACAAGAAGGAGCAGCTGGCCGGCCTGAACGCCCGCTGGGAGGCCGAGAAGGCCGGCCTGAACCGCGTTGGCGACCTGAAGGCAAAGCTGGACGAGCTGCGGTCCACGGCGGACAAGGCGCAGCGCGAAGGTGACCTGGAGACAGCGTCCCGGGTCCTTTACGGCGAAATTCCGGCACTGGAACGCGAACTGAATGACGCCGCAGAGGCTGAGGCCGCCGTCGCCGACAAGTCTGCCCTGATGGTGGCGGAGGACGTCACCGCCAACGACATCGCCGAGGTCATCGCGGCGTGGACCGGCATTCCGGCCGGCCGCATGCTCCAGGGCGAAAGCCAGAAGCTGCTGCACATGGAGGAGGAACTCGGCAGGCGGCTGATCGGTCAGTCCAAGGCCGTTACTGCCGTGTCCGACGCGGTGCGCCGCGCACGGGCCGGCATCAGCGACCCCAACCGGCCCACCGGTTCTTTCCTGTTCCTCGGCCCCACAGGCGTGGGCAAAACCGAACTCGCCAAGGCTCTCGCGGACTTCCTTTTCGACGACGAACGCGCCATGGTGCGGATCGACATGTCCGAGTACAGCGAGAAGCACTCCGTCGCGCGCCTCGTCGGTGCGCCTCCCGGCTACGTCGGCTACGAGGAGGGTGGCCAGCTCACCGAGGCCGTCCGCCGCCGGCCGTACTCCGTGGTGCTGCTGGACGAGGTGGAGAAGGCCCACCCCGAGGTGTTTGACATCCTGCTGCAGGTGCTCGACGATGGCCGCCTCACCGACGGCCAGGGCCGCACCGTGGACTTCCGCAACGTGATCCTGGTGCTCACATCAAACCTGGGCAGCCAATTCCTCGTGGACCCGACGCTGGATGCGAACGCCAAGCGCAACGCGGTGATGGCCACGGTGAACGCTTCCTTCAAGCCGGAGTTCCTGAACCGGTTGGACGAGGTGGTGCTGTTCGATCCGCTGTCCGTCGAGGAGCTCGCCCGGATCGTCGAGCTGCAGGTGGCCGAGCTGACCAAGCGCCTGCAGGAGCGGCGGCTGTCGCTCGAGGTCACCGAAGGGGCCCGCTCCTGGCTGGCAATGTCGGGCTTCGACCCGGCCTACGGCGCCCGGCCGCTGCGCCGCCTCGTGCAGCGCGAAATCGGCGACCGGCTGGCCAAGGCCATCCTGGCCGGTGAAATCTCCGACGGCGACACCGTCCTGGTGGACACCGCCGCCGATCTCGGGGAACTCACCGTCGAGGGCCTGGAGGCACTGTCGGGGCCCGACGGCGGTGCTCCCCTGGGCAGCGGGCTCACGGTCCGCCGCCGGGACTAGCATTGGGTTGGCCCGCTCCCTTGGTTCCCTTGGGAGCTAGGGGAGAAGGCTTGCCTTGATGATGTTCCCGGACGCGGTGACGTAGCAGTCCACGCGGCGGTCACCCTTGGCCCAGCTGGCCGTGCTCGGATACGCGAGGCGGTAGTTCAGGTTGTAGGCGTTGGATTTCTCCGTCAGTGGCGCGGCCTGGCACGTTTCCCTGGCCCTGGTCTTCATGGCGTCACGGCCGGGGTATGCGTCGCCGTCGGCGTAATGGGTGATCGCTATCAGTTGGGCGGAATGGTCGGTGGCGCACGCAACCACGGTGGACTTGGACGCTTCGGGGTCGAAGTCCTTGAAGCAGTCGCCCACCCGGAAATCCAGCGGGCTCACGCTGGCCAGGGGCAGGCTGGGCCGGGGCGACGCGGCAGCCGGAGCGGGGGAAGGATCCGCCGCTGCCGCGCCGGGCCCGTTGGCCGCCTGCATGGTGGCGCCGGCGAGGAGTGACGTCAGGAGCCACACGAGCAGGCCGCCCACCACGAGCAGCGCAGCGACAAAGCCGGACTTGAGCAGGATTTGCCGGATGTCGGGCTGCGCGAGCCGGGACCGGAACGATCCGGCGAGGCTTCTGGGCTGGACCGCATTGGGTTGCGCTTGTTTCGGTGCGGCTGATTTTGGCTCTTCCGGCCCGGGTTGCACAGCGACGGCGCGGGCCGGCCCGCGTTCCCGGTCGTGGCTGGGATCGGTGTCATTCATATGGGGGCGGCACCCCTTCCTGGCGTTCGCTCGGCGGTGAGTATCCGGCAATATGCGTTTCCACGGTGTGGTGGCCCGGGCGGCCGATTGCCGGATTCCCATGCCCGCTTAATTCAGTCGTTCAGGAGACTCTATCGAACAAAAAATCCCTGCGAGCCCCGGATTGCCGCGGAGAAGCGGACCGCGGCGGTCTCTGGAGGCCCCCGTGGCAAGCAGATGCCGCCGAAAGCATGTAATCTAGGGATACGACAAATTGACCAAACATTCCGGGGCCTCACCGATCGCCAAAGGTGACCACCTCCGGTCCAAGTACAAAAGGGGGTCACGCCATGGGGCGCGGCCGTCAAAAGGCAAAAGCTACCAAGCAGGCTCGGGACATCAAGTACTACTCCCCGAACACTGATTATTCGGCCCTACAGCGAGAGCTCACGGGTCCGGGGAGTCGTGCCACGAGCCATTTCGCGAATGAACCGGTCGAGCCGGACTATTCAGCCTACGTGGATAAGTACGCGGACGATTTGGATGAAGACGACGACGAGGTAGACAGCCGTCGTATCGGTTAGTCGTTCCCGCTGAACTGCCTTAAGGCAGTTGGCTGCGAGCCGACGTCGTACACCACAGTTATCAGACCCGTTGGGCACACCAGTATTTCGCGTGCCCAACGGGCCTTTGGCGTTGCCGCGCATGCTCCCTCGGTAACCCGCCCCTCAGGAACGCGGCCGTAGGAACCGTGCCCCTCAGGAACTAGGCTGGAAAGAATTCAGCCAACGGAAGGTTCGGACGCATGGTTCAGCGCAGCGGGTACAGCCTCGGAGAGCTCTGCTGGGCGGACGTCCAGACACCGGACGTGGCTGCCGCCAAGGCCTTCTACGCCGCCGTGTTCGGGTGGCGCTACGAGGACCTGCCCACTCCGGACGGCCGTAGCTACGCGAAGGCGTTCCTGGACGACGACGTCGTGGCGACGGTGGCACCGCAGCCGCAGCAGGGTGACACACAGCGGCCCGCGCGGTGGAACATCTACTTTGCCACGGACGACGCCCGGTCCACCGCGGAGGAAGCCGACCATGCGGGCGGTGTGGTGCAGTTCGGACCAGAGGGCATCGGAGACACCGGAACCATGGTGTTTGTGGAGCCGCCAGGCGGCGGTGCCACCGGTATCTGGCAAGCCGGAACCCACCCCGGCAGCGGGCGGCACAACGAGCCCGGCGCATTCGCCTGGGCCGAACTGCTCACGCCCGAGCCGCAGGCCGCCGTCGGGTTTTTCCAGCACCTGTTCGGTCATGAGGTGACGGAATACCCGCAGGACGACGGCGGCACGTACACCACGCTGCTGGTGAACGGCACCGAGGTGGCAGGCATTGCCCCTGCCCCGCAAGAGGACGAGGACGAGGACGGCGAACCCGGCAGCCGTGGCTGGCAGGTCTACTTCGGCGTCTCCAGCGTCAAGGAAGCGGTGCTGTCGGCCGTGGCGGCCGGAGCCGAGGTGCTGGTGGAGCCGGAGTTCGACGACGACGGGGGCACCATTGCCACCCTGAAGGACCCGCAGGGCGGCGTGTTCAGCGTCCTGGAGGTCTAGTCCCCACCGGCCCCCTCGCCTCGCAAGCTCGGCCAGGGAACCCTGCCGGCGTGGCCCAGGCGGCGGCTTAAACGTCGAGGGCTCCCCAACCGCCGTTGTGAATAAACCGGCAGTGGGGGAGCCCTCGATATATTAGTTACGCGTAGGAGTTGACCAGCTGGACGGCGCCGCCGTCCACGCCCTTGGCGCCCTGGACGTAGTCCGGGCCGGTCTTGACCACGGCGTCGGAATCGGCGCTGATGGCGCCCATGATCCAGGACGGCAGGCCGCGCTCGTTCAGGCGGGCCACGGCGGCGTCTGCGGCTTCGGCGGAGACCACGGCCACCATGCCGACACCGAGGTTCAGCGTGCGCTCCAGGTCGGGCAGCGGGACGCGGCCCAGCTCCGAGACAAGCTTGAAGATGGCGGGCAGCTCCCAGGTGGAGCGGTCAACGGTGGCCACGAGGCCCTGCGGCAGCACACGCGCCAGGTTGGCGGCGAGCCCGCCGCCGGTGACGTGGCTGAAGCCGTGCACGGCCTTGTCCGCGGTGACGGGGAAGGCCCGCGCCAGGTCCAGGCAGTCCGCGGCGTAGACGCGGGTGGGTTCCAGCAGTTCCTCGCCCAGGGTGCGGCCAAGTTCGGAGACCTGGCGGTCCAGGGCCCAGCCGGCGTGGTTGATGACGCGGCGGACCAGGGAGTAGCCGTTGGAGTGCAGGCCCGAGGAAGCCATGCCGATCACCACGTCGCCTTCGCGGACGCGGTTCGGCCCCAGCAGGGCGTCTGCCTCAACAACGCCGGTGGCGGCACCGGCGACGTCGTACTCGTGCTCACCCAGCAGGCCGGGGTGCTCGGCGGTTTCGCCGCCAACCAGGGCGGTGCCGGCAACCGAGCAGGCGGCTGCGATGCCGCGGACGATGTCCGCGATGCGCTCCGGAACCACCTTGCCGCAGGCGATGTAGTCGGTCATGTACAGCGGCTCGGCGCCCACCACCACGATGTCGTCTACCACCATGCCCACGAGGTCGTAGCCGATGGTGTCGTGGATGTCCATTGCCTGGGCGATGGCCACCTTGGTGCCGACGCCGTCCGTGGACGTGGCGAGCAGGGGTTTCTTGTAGGTCAGCAGCTTCGAGACGTCGTACAGGCCTGCGAAACCTCCGACGCCGCCAATCACCGATGCGTTGTGGGTCGCCTTGACGGCGTCCTTCATGAGCTCGACGGCGCGGTCGCCAGCCTCGACATCCACACCGGCGGCCGCGTAGGTGATGCCGGTGTTGTTCTGGGCAGCATTCATGTCAGCAGTGGAGGAAGCGGAAGTCATCAGGACTCTTTCTTGTCAGCGCCGACGGTCGCAGCGTCGTGGTGGAGATCGGGGACGCGATCGGCGTCGGTGAGCAGGTTCTCGAACTCGGCATCCGGCCCCGGATCACAGCCGGTGGCGCCCGGCTTCTCGGCAGGGTCCTCGGTGACGGGGATGCTGTCCGGATTGCCCGGTGTGGCGGGGGCCGGTTCGATGGAGGCTTCCGCGGCGGCGTCACCGGAGGCAGCCGGAGCGCCGCCGGCCGAGGTGGCCGGCAGGCCGCCCAGATCCGTGCGCTCCAACAGGTTCTTGCCCAGTTTGTCCGAGCCCGGCAGCTCGATGGGGTACTTGCCCGTGAAGCATGCCGTGCAAAGCCGTTCGCGGGGCTGCTGGGTGGCACCGATCATGCCGTCTTCGGAAATGTAGGCCAGCGAGTCGGCACCAATAGCCTGGGAGATCTCTTCGATCGTGGCGCCGTTGGCGATCAGCTCTGCCCGGGAGGCGAAGTCGATGCCGTAGAAGCACGGCCACTGGACCGGCGGGGAGGAAATCTTGACGTGCACGGCGGCAGCGCCGGCTTCGCGGAGCATCCGGACAATGGCGCGCTGCGTGTTGCCGCGGACGATCGAATCATCCACCACCACTACGCGTTTGCCGCGGATCACGGACTCCAGCGCGTTGAGCTTCAGCCGGATGCCCAGCTGGCGCAGCGTCTGGGAGGGCTGGATGAACGTGCGGCCCACGTATGAGTTCTTGACGAAGCCGTGCGCGAACGGGATGCCGGATTCTTCGGCATAGCCCACGGCTGCGGGGGTGCCGGATTCCGGGACCGGGATGACGATGTCCGCTTCCTGCGTGTTCTCGCGGGCCAGCTGGCGGCCCATCTCCACGCGGGATTCGTACACGGACCGCCCGGCAATCGCGGCGTCGGGGCGCGCGAGGTAGACATATTCGAAAACGCAACCGGCCGGCGTCGGCTCCGCAAAGCGCTGGGACCGCACACCCTGCTCATCGATGGCGATAAATTCGCCGGGTTCGATTTCGCGGATGAAGCTGGCGCCCACGGTGGCCAGGGCGGACTGCTCAGACGCCACCACCCAGCCGCGTTCCAGCCGGCCCAGGCAAAGGGGGCGAATGCCGTAGGTGTCCCGCGCGGCGTACAGGGTGCCCTCGTCCATGAAGACGAAGCAGAAGCCGCCCTTGATCTTGGGGAGCAGCTCGATGGCGGTCTGTTCGAGGGACTTGCCCTCTTCACCCTCCAGCAGTGCCGTCACCAGGGCGGTGTCCGAGGTGTTGCCCTGCTTCATTTCGCCGCTGAGCTGGCCGCCGTTGCGTTCCAGGATCATGGCGTTGAGCTCGGCGGTATTGGTCAGGTTGCCGTTGTGCGCCAAGGCCACCGTGCCGGTGCTGGTGGCACCAAGGGTGGGCTGGGCGTTGGCCCAGTGGCTGGCTCCGGTAGTGGAGTAGCGGCAGTGGCCGACGGCCAGGTGCCCAGTCAGGGTATTAAGCGTGGTCTCGTCGAAGACCTGGGATACGAGGCCCATGTCCTTATAGACGTTGATCCGCTTGCCGTCGCTGGTTGCTATGCCAGCCGACTCCTGACCGCGGTGCTGCAACGCATACAGCCCGTAGTAGGTAAGTTTTGCTACTTCTTCACCTGGTGCCCAGACCCCGAAGACGCCGCAAGCGTCCTGTGGGCCCTTTTCGCCAGGGAGAAGATCATGAGAAAGTTTTCCATCGCCGCGTGCCACTGGTTGATTATCTCACGTCATGAGGTAGGGAAATTCCGGCCGCCGGATTATGACCGCGGGCCGGGCTCGCCGTCGTCCGTGGTCCGCTCCGGTGCGGGGCCCGGCTCGGCCCCGCCCGGTGCCGTGCCCGGTTCTGCGGCTGGGTGCGTGGCCGGTGCCGTGGCTTGGTGCGTGCCTTCGGCAGAAAGCTCCGCTTCCGGCACGGCTTCGACGACGCCGCGGCGGGCGCGGCGCACGCTGGTGCGGTCCAGCACCAGGGCGGAAATTGCGCCGAGAATCACACCGGCCGCGGCGCACGGCACCATGAAGAAGCCGTAAACGGCGCCGCGGTCGTAGCTGGCATCGCCGGGCAGGGCATACGCAATAACCGCCGCCGCGGCGAAGCCCACCAGCCCGCCCAGGATCAGGAAGGGAACATACTTGGGGGCGCGCCGGACGGAGATCTCGCGCCGTTCAGGAACTTCGCGCCGTTCAGGGGTGGGCTGGTCGGAAGACATGCCACCTAGCCTACTGTCATCCCGGCCACGGGCCTGCCCCGGCGGGTTCAGCCTGCTCAGGCTTTTGGCCCCGCCGGGACCAGCCGCTGCCGCTGCTCACCCAGAAGGTCCCCGCCGGACATCCGCATGACGTCGCCGGCTAACAGGTACGGGAAGCGACCGGACAGTGCCACGCCCTCCGGGGTGCCGGTGGTGATGAGGTCGCCGGGTTCGAGCACCATGTACTGAGAGAGCCGGCGTACCAGTTCTGCCGGCCCGAACACCATGTCCGCCGTCGAGCTGTCCTGCCGGACCTCGTCATTGACCCAGGAAGCGAGGCGGATGCCGTCCGCATCCACTCCCGCGGCGGGCACCAGCCAGGGCCCCACCGGGTTGAAGGTGGGGCAGGATTTACCTAGCGACCACTGTGGCCCGGAGTGCTCCAGCTGGTACTCGCGCTCGGAGACGTCATTGGACAGGACGTAGCCGGCGATGCAGCCGGCCGCCTCAGCGTCGGATGCCAGGTAGCTGGCACGCCGGCCGATGACCACGCCCAGCTCCACCTCCCAGTCCACCCGCTGCGCTCCGGGCGGGATGACGACGTCGTCGTCCGGACCAACCACGGTGTTGGGATGCTTGAAGAAGATGATGGGGCGCTCCGGCACGGGCAAGCCGGATTCGGCGGCGTGCGCGGCGTAGTTCAGCCCCACGCCGATCACGGCGCCGGGCCTGGCGATGGGCGCGCCGACCCGTTTGCCGTCGAGGGTCACCCGGGGGAGGCCTGTCAGGTCCAGGTCCGTGAGCTGACCGGCCCAGGCCTCCAGGAAGTCCCCGTCGATGTCCTGGGTGACCGGCCGCAGGTCATAGCCCTGGCCGTCGTCGTCGATGACCACAGGTACCTCGTTGCCGGCCGGGCCAATGCGCATCAACCGCATGCTGTCTCCTTTCAGCTGCCGCGGTAGGTGGAGTAGGCGAACGGGCTCAGCAGCAGCGGCACATGGTAGTGCTCGGTGCCGGTGACCTCGAATACCAGGTCCACCTCCGGGAAGAACGTGGTGCCGCCCTGCCGGGCGTAGTAGTCGCCGGTGGCGAAGTTGAGCCGGTAGTTGCCAGGGGCCAGGACTTCCGGTCCCAGGTCCTTCGCGCGGCCGTCCGCATCGGTGGTGCCGGTGCCCAGCTGGGTCCAGCTGCCGCCGTCGTTCGCGTAAAGCACGACGACGATACCCGCCGCCGGGCGTCCGGCGCCGGTGTCCAGGACGTGGGTTGTTACGTGGGAAACGCTCATTCGCTGATCACTCCTTCCAGGCGCAGCAGGGCGATTTCCCGCAGCTGCTGGGCGACAATGGTGTCTTCCTGCGTCGGGGTATTGGCCAGGCGCTCGTTCAGCGCTGCCAGGATTTCCGGGGCGGTGCGTCCGGCGGCCCGGATCAGGAAGACCCGGCCAAACTTTTCCTCGTAGGCACGGTTGCCGCGCGCCAGGGCGTCGGCCACGTCGTTGTCCGCCGGGTCCACGCCTGCCTGCTCGGACCGGGACATGGCTGCCTCCGTGGTTTGCGCGGCGGGGCGTTCGCCGATCCTCGGGTGGTGGGCCATTGCGCCTTCCACCTCGTCCGGTGTGAACGGCGCGGCGGCGGCCCGGGCTCCGTCGAGGAGCTCCCGGCGGGAGGCGAAGGGGCGCGCAGCGGCGATCTGGTCCACCCAGCGGGGGACGTCGATGCAGGGGCGCAGGACTGCGCTGGCGGCGTCCCTGTCCGCGGCGTTGAATTCGGCAAGCTTCACGTTGTGATCCTCAAGCAGATGCTGGCATCCATGGTGACGGCTATGCGGAGATCCGGGTCCTCTCCCGGCGATCGCCAACCCCTCGTCGAGGGATCGCCGAGTTCCGCATCATGGAACTGTTATTTCAGCATACGTAATAGTGAAGCCGAGCAGGTGCGCCGGTGTCAAGAGACTACAGCAGGGGCTGAGTGCGCACGGGCGCCGTGTCTGCCCGGACGCCTCCTCACCTTTTGCAGGCTTTTGGCCAACGCTTCCGCAATCGGTGCGGAAGGGTTTGGGCTTTTCCTGCAGGATCTGCGGAAGGGTCTACGTTTTTCCTGCAGGATCTGAGGAGGGGTTGGGGGATGGAGGGGGTGCTGGCGTCCGATGGAGGGGGGTGGCTGGGGGCCTCGAGGGGCCAAGAATTGTCAAAGCTCGAAGAAGTAGCCTGTCCTGGCCGTGGCTATCCGCCGCGGCGCCGTTCCGGCCGGAAGATAATCGGATATGCAGATCCTGGTGGTTGAAGACGACGAATCGGTGGCCGCCGGCGTGCTGGAGGGCCTGACCAGGGCCGGCTTCCAGGCCCGGCACGTCGCCGACGGGGCAGGGGCGCTCGCCGAGGTCCGCTCCTCCAGCCCTGATTTCGTGCTCCTTGACCTGGGGCTGCCGGACATGGACGGCACGGACGTCTGCCGGTCCATCCGGTCCCTGACCATGACGCCGATCATCGTTGTCAGTGCCCGCGACGAGGAGATCGACCGGGTGCTGGCCCTGGAGCTGGGGGCAGACGACTACTTGGTGAAGCCGTTCGGAATGCGGGAGCTCGTCGCGCGGATCCGGGCGGTGGCCCGGCGCACGGCCGACCCGCAGTCCGAGACCGCCCCGCCGGTTGATGGCGCACGCGTCATCGGCACCCTGAGCATCGACCAGCGTTCCCGCCGCGTCCAGGTGGACGGGACCGAAATCCATCTCACCGCCAAGGAGTTCGAGCTCCTCTACTACCTCGCGGAGGACCCCGGCGCCGTGTGCCAGCGCAGCGACATTCTGCGCGCCGTGTGGGACGGCACCTGGTACGGAACCACCAAGACCCTGGACGCGCACGTGGCAGCCATCCGCAAGAAGCTCGGCGACCCCCGCTGGATCGAGGCGGTGCGCGGCGTAGGGTTCAGGCTGGACGTGCCCGGATGAGATGGCGGCTGATTTCCGTGTTCATGGCCATCACGCTTCTGGTGGTGCTGGTGCAGGACATACCGCTGGGCAGCTACCTCGTCCGGGTGGAACGCGACCGGCTGGCCACCTCACTTGAACGCGACGCCTTTTTGCTCAGCGGGCGGGCACGGCAGCTGCTCGAAACGGGCGCTTCGGAACCCGGGACCGTGGCCGCTGCCGTCCGCGATTACGGCCACGCCAGCGGGGCCCGCGTGGTGGTGGTGGACCGTTCCGGTACAGCCGTGGCAACGTCCGACGACGACCAGTCGGCTACCGGGGCCCCCTACCATTCGCGCCCCGAAATTTCCGCCGCGCTCGCCGGCCAGATCACCTCCGGCCAGCGGCACTCGGACACGCTGGGATTCGACCTGCTGTACGTGACGGTTCCCGTCCTCAGCGGCGAGAACATCACCGGTGCAGTGCGCCTGACCTACCCGGCGTCCGTGGTGGACGACCGCGTCTCCGGCCAGCTGAGGGTTATGTGGGCGGTTGCCGGCACCACCGTGCTGCTCGCCGGACTGCTGGCCTACCTGATGGCCGGGGCCGTGACCAGGCGGATCAAACGGCTGGAGAAGGCCACCGAACTGCTCGCGGAAGGCAACCTCGCCACCCGCACTGAGGAGGAACAGGGGCCGCCGGAGCTGCGCACCTTGGCCCGGTCCTTCAACCAGATGGCGGACCGGCTGGAGCACCTGCTGCAGCAGCAGCGGGGGTTCGCCAGCGACGCGTCCCACCAGTTGCGCACCCCGCTGACGGGGCTGCGGCTGCGGCTGGAGAACGCCGTGGATGCCGTCGGTAATGATCCGGACGGTGCGCGCGTCATGGTGGCAGACTCGCTGGAGGAGACGTACCGGCTCCAGCTCATCATTGACGGCCTGCTCCTCCTGAGCCGGGCGGACAGCCGCAATGTGGACCGGGAGGATGTGGACCTCAGCGAGATCGCCCGGAACCGCGTGGAGCAGTGGGAAGCGCTGGCCGAGGAAAGCGGGGTGCGGACGGTCCTGGACGCGGTTCCTGAGGCCAGGGTGGTGGCCATGCCCGGCGCGGCGGAACAGATCATCGACAACCTCATCGACAACGCGCTGGCCGTGGCGCCGCCGGGCTCGGAGATCCGCCTCGTGGTCCGCCCCGGCGGTACTTCGGGAGGCTACGAGCTTCACGTGCTCGACGACGGCCCCGGGCTTTCCGAGGAAGACCGGCAGAAGGCCTTCAACCGCTTTTGGCGTGGCCAGTCGACGTCGGAGGGCAGCGGCCTGGGCCTGGCCATCGTCCAGCAGCTCGCAGAGGCCAGCGGTGCGGCGGCGTACCTCGAAGCCCGACCAGGCGCCCCGGGCCTGGACGCCCGCGTCACATTCAAGGCCGCCCCACGCCCCTGACGGATGCACCATGACGGGTTTCGCCATATTCTGGCCAAGTGGATACAAGCACCGTGAACTCCGGCGAACAGGTTGACAGGCAGGCGCGCATTCTCGAAGCGGCGCTGGGTCTGCTGTCACGCCACGGCATCTCAGGTGTGAATATGCGCGCTGTGGCCCGCGAAGCCGGGGTCGCACTCGGCCTCGTCAATTATTACTACGAGGACAAGTCGAGCTTGATCCGTGCGGCCTTGCGCCGGATCGACGAGCACGACCTCATGCTCGTCGCTGCCGACCCCGCGTCGCCCCCGGACGAGCAGCTCCGTACGGCCCTCCGGCGCGTTGCCGGCCCGGAACTCCTGACCACGCAATATCTGTCCCTGCGCCTCCATCTTTGGGCGCTCGCGCAAGCCCATGAAGACTTTGCGCTGATCAACGCGGCTGCGTTTGAGCGGTATCTCGATGGGCTCGCGAAGCTGATAGGGAATGCCAAACCGGAGCTCACCAGCGATGAATGCAGGGAGCGGGCGGCTGACATCGTCGTCGTGCAAAACGGCATGTGGCTGACGGCGCTCCTTGGCGTAGACGAGGCCTCCATCCGGAGGAGCCTCGCCCGCACCGAGCAGATCGCCTTCGCCGGCTAGCGGAGCCCTAGCCAAACACGCACACTCCGCCTGGGCGGCCCATGCCCAAAATTTTTTGAACAGATGTCCAGTTTTAACCTTGAACAGTTGTTCAAGCTGGACTACTCTGCATGTGTATGACCTACACCACACAAACCGGGCCCCGCGGAAATAAAGGCGTTTCATCGGCGACCTCCGGTTTCCGGCTCAGGGAAGAATCCACGCGGCGAAACTCCCTGGCCGTCTCGTCAAACCACACGCCGGGCTAACGGCGATCCCGTACTGCATCTAGCAACAACTCAGGAATCCACAACGTTCTCCGGGGCACGGTGTATTGCCAGCTTCCGGATGAAGGACAACCCGCCCCGGCGGGTGATCTGCACCAGGTAGAAGGAGAATTTGCATGACACAGATTAACTACGACTACGTCATTGTCGGTGGCGGAAGCGCGGGTTCCGTGCTCGCCAACCGCCTGAGCGACGGAGGCCAGAGCAGCGTCCTGGTTCTTGAAGCCGGACGGAGCGACTACCCCTGGGACCTTTTCATCCAGATGCCCGCCGCGCTGACCTTCCCCAGCGGCAACCCGCTCTATGACTGGCGCTACGAGTCCGATCCCGAGCCCCACATGGGCGGCCGGCGGGTGGCACACGCCCGCGGCAAGGTCCTGGGCGGCTCCAGCTCCATCAACGGCATGATCTTCCAACGCGGAAACCCGCTCGACTACGAGCGCTGGGGCGCCGACGCCGGCATGGAAACGTGGGACTTCGCGCACTGCCTCCCGTACTTCAACCGGATGGAAAACGCGCTTGCCGCCGATCCCGACGATGAACTGCGCGGACACTCCGGCCCGCTGGTGCTGGAGCGCGGCCCCGCCACCAATCCGCTGTTCCAGGCCTTCTTCGCCGCCGCCCAGGAAGCCGGCTACCCGCTGACCGACGACGTCAACGGCTACCGCCAGGAGGGCTTCGCCGCGTTCGACCGGAACGTCCACAAGGGCCAGCGGCTCTCCGCGTCCCGCGCCTACCTGCGGCCCGAACTCGGCCGGAAGAACCTGACCGTCCTTACCCGTGCACTCGTCACCAAGGTCAACTTCAAGGGCAACGTGGCCACCGGCGTCACCTACCGGCGCAACGGCAAGACCCACCAGGTGAGCGCCGGTGAAGTGATCCTGGCCGGCGGCGCCATCAACACCCCGCAGCTGCTGCAGCTCTCCGGAGTCGGCGATGCTGCCCACCTGAACTCGCTGGGCATCAACTCCGTGGTGAACCTGCCCGGCGTCGGCGAAAACCTCCAGGACCACCTCGAGGTCTACATCCAGCACGCCTGCACCCAGCCGGTTTCCATGCAGCCGGCCCTGGACCTCTGGCGCTACCCGCTGATCGGGATGCAGTGGCTGCTGGGCCGGAAGGGTCCGGCTGCCACCAACCACTTCGAGGGCGGCGGGTTTGTCCGCTCCAACGAGGACGTGGCCTACCCCAACCTGATGTTCCACTTCCTCCCCGTTGCCGTCCGCTACGACGGCCAGAAGGCGGACGCCAAGCACGGCTACCAGGTGCACATCGGCCCCATGTACTCCGACGCCCGCGGCAGCCTGAAGATCAAGTCGACCGATCCCACGGTTCATCCGTCGATGCTGTTCAACTACCTCTCCACCGACCAGGATCGCCGCGAGTGGGTCGAGGCGATCCGTGTGGCCCGCGACATCCTCGGCCAGTCGGCCATGGGTCCCTTCAACGGCGGCGAACTTTCTCCCGGCCGGGCTGTGCAGACCGACGCGGAGATCCTGGACTGGGTTGCCCGTGACGCCGAGACGGCGCTGCACCCGTCCTGTACCGCGAAGATGGGTCCGGACTCCGATCCCATGGCCGTGGTGAACCCGCTGGACATGAGCGTGCACGGCACCCGCGGCCTCCGCGTGGTGGACGCGTCGGCCATGCCCTACGTGACCAACGGCAACATCTACGCCCCGGTGATGATGCTGGCCGAGAAGGCTGCCGACCTGATCGCCGGCAAGGCGCCGCTCGCGCCCCAGCACGCCGAGTTCTACCGGCACGGCGTGAGCCCGCTGGAACGCGGCGGAGCCGCGCCGGTAGCAGTCGCCGCGGCGGCGAAGGGCTAGGGGATCAGCATGACGATTGATACCGAACTGAAGCTCGCCCGGGGCCTGTACGTCGACGGCGCCTGGCAAGAGTCGTCCGACGGCCGGACCACCACTGTGCGCTGCCCGGCGGACGGGCGCGAGGTGGCGGTAGTCGCCTCGTCGACGGTGGAGGACGCGGAGCGGGCGATCGCCAGCGCACGGGCCGCGTTCGACGACGGCCCGTGGCGCCGGCTCACGGACATCGAGCGCGGCGCTGTCATGCTCCGCGTCGCGGACCTGCTAGAGCGGGACAAGGCCGCCTATGCGCTGGCCGAGGCGCTGGACACGGGCAAGCGGCTCGTGGAGGCCGAGTACGACATGGACGATATCGCCGCGTGCTTCCGGTACTACGGCAAGGTCGCCGGACTCGACGCCGGCCGTGTCATCGACACCGGCCGGGCGGATGCCATCAGCCGTGTTGTGTACGAGCCGCTCGGGGTCTGTGCCCTCATTGCGCCGTGGAACTACCCGCTCCTCCAGGCGGCGTGGAAGGTCGCGCCGGCGCTCGTCGCCGGGAACTCGTTCGTGCTCAAGCCCAGCGAGCTTACGCCGTCGACCTCGATTCTGCTCATGGAGACCCTCGCGGAGGCCGGTGTCCCGGCCGGCGTCGCGAATCTCGTCACCGGAGCCGGGTCAAGGGTGGGCGGCCCGCTTAGCTCGGACCCTCGTGTGGACCTCGTCTCCCTGACCGGAAGCCTTGCCACGGGGCAGACGATCATGGCGGCCGCCGCCGAAACCGTGAAGCGCGTCGCGTTCGAGCTCGGCGGGAAGAACCCGAACGTCGTCTTCGCGGACGCGGACTGGGACGCTGCCGTCGACAACGCCCTGACTGCAGTGTTCCTGCACTCCGGGCAGGTCTGCTCGGCAGGGGCGCGGCTCGTCGTCGAGGAGACGATCGCCGAGCGTTTTGTGGCCGAGGTGGTCGAGCGGGCGGAAAAGATCCGGATGGGCGGACCGTTCGACGCCGACGCAGAGACGGGGCCGCTTATCTCCGCCAAGCACCGCGAGCAGGTCCACGCCTACGTCCAGGCCGGGATCGCGGAGGGCGCAGAGCTGTTGTGCGGTGGCTTCATCCCCGACGAGGAGCCGCTTGCGGACGGCTTCTTCTACCCGCCCACCGTGCTCGGCAACTGCCGTTCGGGCATGAGTGTGCTGCGGGAGGAATCGTTCGGGCCGGTGCTGACCGTCGAGACGTTCCGCAGCGAAGCCGAGGCCGTCGCGATCGCAAACGATACCGAGTACGGCCTGGCCGGCGCGGTGTGGACGTCGGACGCGTCGAAGGCGCAGCGCGTCGCCGGCGCCCTCCGGCACGGAACGGTGTGGATCAACGACTACCACCCCTACGTCCCCCAGGCGGAGTGGGGCGGTTTCGGGAAGTCGGGGATCGGCCGTGAGCTCGGCCAGGCGGGCCTGGCCGAGTACCGCGAGGCCAAGCACATCTGGCAGAACATCGCTCCCGCCCCGAGCGGATGGTTCGGCTCCGCTCCCGGGGGAGCTCCCGGGGAAACGGCGGCGGGCGCGGCCGGCTAGGCATCACCTTTGGGGGAGACGGCCGGGCGCTGCAGCGCGGTGCCCGGCCGTTGATTTACAGCTGCGTGCAGTGTCATCTGCGTGTAGTGTTACCCGCGTCCAAAGGCGGCCGCGGGTCATCACCATCGTGCTTTTCTGACTTAGGAGTTCAGATGTTGGAACCCAGCAAGAGTACTGATTCAAGCGGCATGGACGAGTTCGGCTATGCCCAGACCCTGGACCGGAGTATCGGTAAGTTCGCCAGCTTCGCCGCAGGCGTCAGCTACATCTCCATCCTCACCGGTGTTTTTCAACTGTTCTACTTTGGTTTTTCCATGGCTGGCCCGGCCTATGCGTGGTCCTGGCCCATCGTTTTCGTCGGCCAGCTGATGGTGGCGCTGTGCTTTGCCGAACTGGCAGGCCGCTACCCCGTGGCCGGCTCGGTCTACAACTGGGCCAAGAGGCTGGCCTCCGGGACCTCGGCGTGGCTCGCCGGGTGGCTGCTGTTGCTGTCCTCCATCGTGGCCCTCGGGTCAGTGGCCCTGGCCCTGCAGCTCACCCTGCCGCAGCTCTGGTCCGGCTTCCAGCTGGTTGGCGACGGCACCGGGCCCCTGGACTTTGCCATCAACGGCGTTCTGTTGGCCACCATCATGATCACCATCTCCACGCTCATCAACGCCTTCGGCGTGAAGCTGATGACCCGCATCAACAGCATCGGCGTCTTCGTGGAACTGGCCGCAGCCGTGCTGCTCATCCTCGCCCTGGGCTGGCACGTCGTCCGGGGCCCCGAGGTCTTCTTTGACACCGCCGGTTTTGGTGAGGGCCACGACCTGGGCTTCTTCGGCGTCTTCCTCATCGGCGCGATGGCCTCCGGCTACGTGATGTACGGCTTCGACACCGCCAGCTCGCTGGGGGAGGAAACGAAGGATCCGAAGCGCACCGCGCCCAAGGCCATCCTGCGGGCTGTTACGGCGTCCTTCCTGCTCGGCGGCCTGATCCTGCTCTTCGGCATCCTGGCAGCCCCCGACCTATCCGACCCTAAGGTGGGGGCGCCCGACGGCGGCCTCCAGTACGTCGTGCTCTCCGTCCTCGGCGGCCCCTTCGGGAAGGCCTTCCTGGCGTGCATCGTCGTCGCCGTGGTGGTGTGCACACTGGCCGTCCACGCCGCCGCCATCCGCATGATGTTTGCCATGGCCCGGGACAACAACCTGCCGTTCAGCCGCCAGCTCAGCAAGGTGGACCCGGTCCGCAAGACGCCTGCGGTCGCAGCCATCGTCATCGGCATCCTGGCCATCATTCCGCTGGTCGTCAATGTCATGCAGCCGGCGATCTTCACCATCCTCTCCAGCATCAGCATCGTCCTGATCTACCTGTCCTACCTTCTGGTCACGGTTCCCATGTTGCGGCGGCGTTTTGTCAAGAAGTGGCCGTTGCCGGACGACGGGTCAGAAGCGGGATTCAGCCTCGGCAAATGGGGCCTGCCCGTGAACATCCTCGCGGTCTTGTGGGGCGGCGCCATGACGCTGAACCTGGTCTGGCCGCGGCCGGAAATCTACAACTCAGTGCCGCCGTTCGAGTGGTACCTGCAGTGGGGCGGAGTCCTCTTCGTCGGCACTGTAACCGTGGGAGGGGCCCTGCTCTACCGACTGAAGATCAGGCACCAGACCGGCGTCCTGGCCGAGCATGCGGCTCCCGTGGGGGCCCACCCGTCGTCGGGTGCGGCTGGTCAGCCGCTGCCGGTTAGGGCAGACGGAGGTGCGGAGATCGGCCTCGATCCCATGGAAGATGATCTTGAACCGCAACGAGTCAGCTAGATTGGCAGAGGTGCTGTCGCCGATGAGTCCCCGGACTCTTGAAAAGGAACACTAACTCATGGTTCATAAAGTCAAGGCTGTTGTTGTCAGGGCGAAGGGCGCTCCGGTGTCGGTGGAGACGATCCTGGTGCCGGATCCGGGGCCGGGGGAGGCGCTGGTGGATGTCCTGACGTGCGGGGTGTGCCACACGGACCTGCATTACAAGCTGGGCGGGATTGGTGATGAGTTCCCGTATCTGCTGGGTCATGAGGCCACCGGTGTTGTTTCCGCGGTGGGTGAGGGCGTCACGGAGGTCGCCCCGGGTGACCGGGTGATCCTGAACTGGCGTGCGGTGTGCGGGCAGTGCCGGGCGTGTGCGAAGGGCCAGCCGCAGTACTGCTTCAATACCGCGAACGCGGTGCAGAAGATGACCCTGGAGGACGGCACCGAACTGTCCCCCGCGTTGGGGATCGGGGCGTTCGCGGAGAAGACCCTGGTCGCTGCCGGGCAGTGCACCAAGGTCGATGAGGACGCCGACCCGGCCGCGGTCGGGCTGCTTGGCTGCGGTGTGATGGCCGGCATCGGCGCCGCGATCAACACCGGTGAGGTCAAGCGCGGCGAGTCGGTGGCCGTGATCGGCTGCGGCGGCGTGGGCATCGCCGCGATCGCCGGGGCCAGGCTCGCCGGGGCCACCACGATCATCGCCGTGGACATCGACGAGAACAAGATCGAGATGGCCAAGACCCTCGGCGCGACCCACGGCGTGAACTCCCGCACGTCCGACCCGGTCGAGGCGATCCGGGCACTCACGGGCGGGAACGGCGCCGATGTGGTGATCGAGGCCGTCGGCCGGCCCGAAACCTACAAGCAGGCGTTCTACGCCCGCGACCTCGCCGGGCGTGTGGTCCTGGTCGGGGTGCCGACCCCGGAAATGGTCCTTGAGCTGCCGTTGCTGGATGTCTTTGGCAGGGGCGGGTCGCTGAAGTCCTCCTGGTACGGGGACTGCCTGCCCTCCCGCGACTTCCCCATGCTCGTGGCCCACTACAAGGCCGGCAACCTGGACCTGGACGCGTTCGTTTCCGAACGGATCACCATCGACCAGGTCGAGGAGGCCTTCGACAAGATGCACGAAGGCAAGGTCCTGCGCTCAGTTGTGGAGATCCAGCCCGCAGGAGCCTCCGCGGCGGCTGCTGCCGAGCCGGCGGTGGCCTCGGCATGAGCGTCACCATCGAAAACCTCGTCACCTCGGGCACGTTCTCGCTCGACGGCGGCACCTGGGATGTGGACAACAACGTCTGGATCGTGGGCAACGACACCGAGTGCGTGATCATTGATTCCCCGCACGACGCCGCCGCGATCATCAGCGCCGTCCGGGGCCGGACGGTGAAGGCGATCCTGCTCACGCACGCGCACAACGACCACATCGGCGCCGCCCGCGAGGTCGCCGATGCGGTCGGGGCCCCGATCCACCTGAACCCCGAGGACCAGGTCCTCTGGGAACAGGTCTACCCCGGCACCACCCCCGACCAGACCATCGCGGACGGGGACGAGTTCCAGATCGGCGGTGCGGTGCTGCGGGCCATCCACACCCCCGGCCACTCACCCGGCTCCACCTGCTTCCACCTCGCAGCAGAGAACACCGTGTTCACCGGAGACACCCTGTTCAACGGCGGACCAGGCGCCACCGGCCGGTCCTACAGCGACTACCCCACCATCCTGACCTCCATCCGCGAACGGCTCCTCACCCTCCCGCCGGAAACAACCGTCCGGACCGGACACGGCGACAACACCACCATCGCCGCCGAACGCGAAACCCTCGCCAAAGTAGCCCAGTAACGGGTGACACAGTAAGAATAAAGACAAGATCGCCACACATAAGGCGCGCCAGGAATCCCTGGCGCGCCTTCGTGGCGATCACAACAGGCACGAAAGCAGCCGGTTAGGAAGTTGGAACAATGAAGTTCGGGAAGCAGCCCGCCCCCGTCGCGGACATCAACGAGGACGAGCTCGAAGTCCACAAGCCGAAGACCGAAGCCGCCGGCGTCAAGGCCGTGATGGTGGCGCTGGAACGCGCCGTGGCGCAGGCCGGCGTGACCCGTACGGCGCAGTCACTGCTGCGGCTCAACCAGCGCGGCGGTTTCGACTGCCCCGGTTGTGCGTGGCCGGAGTCTGACAAGAAGCGCAAGGCAGCCGAGTTCTGCGAGAACGGCGCCAAGGCCGTGGCCGAGGAGAACACCCTGCGGACCGTGGGGGCGGCGTTCTGGGCGAAGCATTCCATCGCCGAACTGGCGGAGAAGACCGAGTACTGGCTGGGAAACCAGGGCCGGCTGAGCGAACCGGTGGTTATCCGGGAGGGGGAGACGCACTACTCGCCGATCTCCTGGGCGGATGCCTTCGAGCTGATCGGCGAGCACATCCGCGCCAGCACCCCTGACCGCTGCGTCTTCTACACCTCGGGCCGCACGGCCAACGAGACGGCGTTCATGTACCAGCTGTTCGCCCGGTCCCTGGGCACCAACAACCTGCCGGACTGCTCCAACATGTGCCACGAGTCCTCGGGTTCCGCGCTGAATCCGACCATCGGCATCGGCAAGGGCACCGTCTCGCTGGAGGACATCCACGACTCGGAGCTCATCTTCGTGGTGGGGCAGAACCCCGGCACCAACCATCCCCGCATGCTGTCCGCGCTCAAGGAGTGCAAGGACAAGGGCGGCAAGGTGGTGGCGGTGAACCCGTTGCCCGAGGCCGGCCTCTTCAACTTCAAGGACCCCCAGACCATCTCCGGCGTAGTGGGCGGCGGCACGCCGCTGGCCGACGAATACCTGCAGATCAAGGTGGGCGGGGACCTCGCCCTGTTCCAGGCGCTGGGCCACCTGCTGCTGCGGGCCGAGGAGCAAAACCCGGGGACCGTCGTCGACCATTCCTTCATTGCGGCGCAGACTGACGGCTTCGACGCGTACCGGGAAGCGCGCCGGGACCTGGACTGGGAAGAGACGGAACGGGCCACCGGCCTGAGCCGGAAGCAGATCGAGGACGTGGCCGGGATGGTGGTGGCGTCCAAGGCCAGCATCTTCTGCTGGGCGCTGGGCGTGACCCAGCAGCCGCACTCGGTGGACACCATCAAGGAAATGGTCAACGTCCTGCTGCTGCAGGGCAACTTCGGCAAGCCCGGTGCCGGCGCGTGCCCGGTGCGCGGACATTCCAATGTCCAGGGCGACCGGACCATGGGCATCTGGGAGAAGCCGAAGGAATGGCTGCTCGACGCGCTCGACAAGGAGTTCGGCATCGAGTCACCGCGGCACCACGGCCACGACGCCGTGGAGTCCATGGAGGCCTTCGAGCGCGACGAGGTGGACGTGTTCGTGTCCATGGGCGGAAACTTCTCGCTGGCGTGCTCGGACACCGAGACCCTGGAAGCCGGGATGCAGCGGATCGGCCTGACCGTGCACATCTCCACCAAGCCCAACCGGTCGCATGTGGTGCACGGCCGCACCTCGCTCATCCTTCCCACCCTGGGCCGCACGGACAAGGACGACAAGCACCCCAAGGGCGCCCAGTTCCTGTCCGTGGAGGACTCCATGTCCGTGGTCCACTCCACCCAGGGCAGGCTGCTGCCGGTATCCGAGCACCTGCTGGCCGAACCCGTCATCGTGGCCAGGATGGCCGAGGCAACGTTCGGCCCGGACCACCCGGTCGACTGGAAGGTCATGGCCGAGGACTATGACGTGGTCCGCGACCACATCTCCCGGGTGCTGCCAGGGTTCGAGGACTTCAACGCGCGCGTCCGGACGAAGAACGGCTTTGTGCTGCCCAACCCGCCGCGCGACACCCGCTCCTTCGCGACGGACATCGGCCGCGGCCGCTTCACGGTCAGCCCGCTGGAGTACCTCACGCCGCCGGCCGGACATCTGGTGCTGCAGACCATCCGCAGCCACGACCAGTACAACACCACCTTCTACGGCCTGGACGACCGTTACCGCGGCATCTCCGGCGGCCGCCGCGTGATCCTGGTGCACCCGGAGGACCTCACGGAGCAGGGCTTCCAGGACCGCGACCTCGTGGACGTGGTGAGCACCTTCCAGGGCACGGACCGCCGAGCCGAGAAGTTCCGGCTGGTGGCCTACCCCACGGCCAAGGGCTGCGCCGCGGCGTACTTCCCGGAGGCAAACGCTCTGGTCCACAAGGAAAACGTGGCCCGGGTGTCGAACACCCCCGGCTTCAAGGCCATGTTTGTGCGCTTCGAACCGCACGCCGGCGGGGTAGCGGCTGCCGCGGCCGGCGAGGCGCTCGAGATGGCCACAGCAGGCTAACCGTTTCGCACTTCGGTAGTTTCGACCGGGGGCGGCGAGGGCTGGCCCGGAAATGAATGCGGATCCTGGATTGTCGATGAGCCATTGCTGCGTTGAGGGGCTGAGCTTGTCCCAGGGAGCGAGACCCGCCGGGTGGATAAAAACGAAGTGAAGGCGACGGCGCGTCTGACCCGGCGCCGGCTTGTTGACAGGACTGCGGGAGCCCAGAGCGCTCATGCCGGACGCCAAGGCGTTGGCCGGGATGGCCGATGCGGGATTCGACGGCATTGCGCGTTGCCGTCCCGGCGGCATTTGCTTCTTGCGCGGTCTGGGGGTGCGGCGCCCGCGCCCCGACGATGCGCGAAGGATATAACTGACCGTCGACCTCGAGTGGCGAACGGTCCCCGGCGCCGCGGGCGGCCGGGGACCGCCGCTGGGACGGCCCGTGCGCTGCTGCTGCATGTGCGCTACAAGCGCGGTGGCGTTTCCTTCTGGTGCCAGCCGCCTGAAGAGGCAGCGTTAGCGTGTAACGGGGGAGCCCGTCCCGGTCTGTTAGGCCGCGTTGATTTGGTGCTGCTGGCCTCCCTTGGTCTCTATTTCGATTTTCCGCGGCTTTGCTTGGGCAGCCACGGGGATTCGTAGGGTCAGGACGCCCGCGTCGTAGTTTGCCGTGATTTTATCGGTCTCCATGGCATCCCCGAGAACGAGTTGGCGGCTGAAGACACCCCGGGGCCGCTCGGAGGCCACCATCTCGACGTCTTTTCCGGCCGTGTCCTTCCGTTCGGCGCGGACCGTCAGAACGTTTTTGTCCACGCCCAAGTCCATGGAATCAAGGTCCACGCCCGGCAGATCCAGGGCAAAGACATAGTCATTCCCTTCCCGCCATGCATCCATCGGCATGGCTGCAGGATGGGCCACGGTGCCCAGCACCTGTTCGGCGAGGCGGTCGAGCTGACGGAAAGGATCGAACATCAACATCCCATACCTCCTTGATCATCTTCGATCGGATCTGTATCCGCTGACATAGATTTAATAGCACTGTCCATTGCCCCCTGCAAGAGCTTTCGCGTCAATTCTCGCGCCAGAAAAACCCTTGCGGACACCCTTCGCCAGTGCTAATAAATCTATAGCAGTCGATATAGATTCTTTGAGGGTTGTGAGCGATTTCCGGGAAGATCACATGCGTGCAGGGCAGGGCGCACCCGTAGCTCAGCCGGAAGAGCAGGGGACTTTTTGATCCTCGGGTCGTGGGGTTCGAGCCCCGCCGGGCGCATCTCCGGACGGACAGTAGTGGGGGTTTCCGGTCCGGGCGCGGTTCAAGATGGAAGGCGGTGCATGAGACATGAACCCAGAACTCCAAAGGTTGCGGGCACTCGCGGCGGTCATGGCGGCCACCCAGACCGCCCTGGACGTGGCCCACCGAACATTGCGGGAATCCTCGG
Organism: Arthrobacter globiformis; assembly: GCF_030815865.1. Taxonomy (NCBI): domain Bacteria; kingdom Bacillati; phylum Actinomycetota; class Actinomycetes; order Micrococcales; family Micrococcaceae; genus Arthrobacter; species Arthrobacter globiformis. Next base: position 4,906,048 of record NZ_JAUSXI010000001.1, on the reverse strand, counting down.
CGGCGCTGCTGCGCACCGGGGACGCGACCCTTGCTGAGGTCAGTGAAGCCAGTGGTTTGGACCAAGGCGAACTGCTGGACCTGCTCAGCCGCAACACTCCCGGCCGCGAACCGGCCTGGAACCAACCGCGGATCACAGGTTTGTCCTAGCGGTCGGCGCACGTGACATGGCAGATCCAACGCCCGGGCCACCAGGAAGAGCGAACAGGCGACCCCTGCCGGCTTTTGGTTGACGAAGGTCATTATTGGCGTTCACAAACAGCCACGGTGGGGACGTAGGGTGGAAAACCCTACAGAGGTGCAACTGTCCACAGGGCATTCATCAGCTCACGCAGCTGATTGGCGGGATCCTCGCCCAGCAGGACCTGGACCCCTGCATACGCCTGGCCCTGCTCCGGCACCTCTGGACCAACCATTTTTCGCCGGATACCCGGCGTAAAATTGGAACCGGCCGGCGGCGGACGGCCGCTGGTGTCCCCCATGCCAGCCGGCACCCAGCTCCGTCGTCGGTCTCAGCACTCCGTCACGTACGTGTTCGAAACCACCGAGAAGAACCCCGCGCAACTGGCTCGTGCCGCGCGGTTCTTCTCTGCTGCCAGTCCTTCACGGCTTGACCGAATATCAACTATCGGCGTTCGAATTGGGTTGTCACTGGATGAGGGATTCGCGCATCTGCCGCCGGAAATGAGGGCTCAAATTTCAGGCGGGTCAGGAAGGCTCTCTCTGCCACTGGTCCTTCGGGCCGTTCCCCGGTTGAGCGCCAAATGGCCGCCCCGGAATCCGGCGCTCGGCGCCTGTCATTTCAGCCCAGTCCCCGGTGCCCGCGATAGAGGTGGGTCCGGCCGCCACCAGCCCCGCACCGACCAGAAGCGTGGCACCGAACGCGCCTGACTTCCTCCGGCTATGTCGTGACTGGAAGCGCCCGTCCAGCACCCAAGCGTCACATCAGTAAGCGGGGGATGGGCTGAGTGACCGAGGACGCCCGTGTGGAAGGGGCTGCGCCGGGCCCAGTCGACTGTCGGCCGTAGAGGAGCTCTTGGGCGACGGCAACCTGTTCTGAGACTGGGCTCGCGCTCACTGCCGGGGCCCAACGCCGCGGCAACGACAACTCATTCACGCTCACACGGTACGCCCCCGCGCTACCGCTGGACAGAGTTCAATTCCCGACAGTTTCCCGCAGCCCTCCTGACCTCTTCATAACCAAGAACGACGGCGACACTCCGGATTCACCGGTGTGTCGCCGTCGTTCTGGGCGCGAAGGGGGTCAGGACGGCGAGCCCTGCCGGGCCTCAGCCGCGGAGGCGCTCCATGCCGGGGTCGAACAGCGGCTCGGCGCTGACCGTGGCGGGGACGCGGCGGCCGAAGTACTCGATCTCCACGGCGTCGCCCTCGGAAACTGCGGCGGGCAGCCAGGCGTAGGCGATCGGCTTGCGGATCGAGTAGCCGTACGCGGCGCTGGTGACGTAACCGGAGGCTACCCCGCCCACGAACACGGGTTCCTTGCCCAGCACGATGGACGTGCCGTCGTCGACCGTCAGGCAGCGCAGCACCTTCTCGGCGGGCTGTTCCTTGAGTGCCACCAGGGCCTGGGCCCCCACGTAGCCTTCCTTGTCCTTCGCCACCGAGAAGCCGAGGCCGGACTGGTACGGGTGGTGCTCGGTGGTCACGTCCGTGCCCCAGAGGCGGTAGCCCTTCTCCAGGCGCATGCTGTTGAAGGCGCCGCGGCCGGCGGCGATGATGCCGTGCTCGCGGCCCGCCTCGAAGAGCAGGTCCCAGAGCTTCAGGCCGTATTCGGCGGTGGTGTACAGCTCCCAGCCGAGCTCGCCCACGTAGGACAGGCGCATGGCTGTGACGGGTATGCCGCCCACCGAAATCTCCTTGGTGCGGAAGTACTTCAGGCCGTCATTGGTGAGGTCGTCGGTGCTGACCTTGCCGATGACTTCGCGCGCCAGCGGGCCCCACAGGCCGATGCAGCAGGTGCTGCCGGTGATGTCGGTGACGTGCACCCACTTCGCCGGATCCGCGGCCGACTGCTTCCGGGCCTCCACGCGCAGGTAGTCGAAGTCCACATTGCCGTTTACACCCAGCTGGAAGTCCTCCTCACCGAGCCGGGCGACGGTCACGTCGCTGCGGATGCCGCCGTCGTCCGCCAGCAGCAGGCAGTAGGTCACCGCCCCCGGCTTCTTGGCGATGTTGCCGGTGCTCAGCCGGTGCAGCAGCGCCTGGGCGCCCGGGCCGTTGACGGCCAGCCGCTTCAGTGGCGTCATGTCGTACAGCGCGACGGCGGTACGCGTCTTCCACGCTTCGGCCGCGGAGATGGGGGAGGAGAACATGGCGGACCAATCGTCCCGCTCCGGGGTCTGCCACTCGGCCGGCAGTTCGTCCAGCAGGGCGCGGTTGGCCTCGAACCAGTGCGGGCGCTCCCAGGCGGAAGCCTCGAGGAAGAACGCGCCGAGTTCCTTCTGCCGGATGTTGAACGGGCTGACGCGCACGTCCCGCGGGGATTCCTTGGGCTGCAGCGGGTGCATGACGTCGTAGATCTCCACGAAGTTCTGCTGCGAGGTCTCACTGACGTACTCGTCGCTGGTCTGCACCTTCTCGAAGCGGGAGAGCTCGCAGCCGTGCAGGTCGGTCTCGGGCTGGCCTTCGATGAGGAGCTCGGCCATGGCCTTGGCGACGCCGGCCGAGTGGGTCACCCAGACAGCCTCGGCGACGAAGAAGCCGTCAAGCTCCGGCGCCTCGCCCATGAGCGGGCCGCCGTCCGGGGTGAAGGAGAAGATGCCGTTGAAGCCGTCCTGGATCTGTGTGGCGTGCAGGCCCGGCAGCAGGTCCTGGCAGTCCTCCCACGACGGCGCGAAGTCTGCCAGGGTGAAGTCCAGGCGGGAGGGCATCCGGTGTTCGGACATCTCTTCGGCGCCGATTCGCGGCAGCTGCTCCATGTCCACCGGCATGGGCCGGTGGGCGTAGCTGCCGATGCCGATCCGGTCGCCGTGCTCGCGGAAGTACAGGTCGCGGTCCTGGTAGCGCAGGATGGGCAGGCGGGCGCCGTTGGGCAGTTCGTTGAGGCCGCGCAGTTCCTTCAGCGGCGTGGTCTTGACGTACTGGTGGGCCAGCGGCAGCAGCGGCACCTTGAGCCCGATGAGCTTTCCGATTTCACGGCCCCAGAAGCCGGCGCAGGACACCACGATGTCGGCCGGGATCACGCCGGAGGGCGTCTCGACGCCGGTGACCTTGCCGCCCGACTGCGAGATGCCGGTGACCGTAGTGGAGCCGAGGTAGGTCACGCCGGCCTCGCGGGTGCGGCTGATGAGCAGCTGCACCGCCCGCGCCGCCGAGGCCAGGCCGTCACTGGGCACGTGCAGGCCGCCCAGGATGCGCCGCCCGTCGGCCAGGGTCCCGCTGTTCAGCAGCGGGTAGTGCTTCTCGCACTCGTCGGCGTCGATGATCCGGCCCTCCACGCCCCAGGAGGTGGCATACCCGAGCTTCCGCTTGAGGTCCTCGAGCCGGTCTTCCGTGGTGGCCAGTTCCAGCCCGCCGAGCTGGTTGAAGCAAGACACCCCGCCGTCGGTGAGGGAGAGCAGCTTGTTGACCGTGTAGCTCGCGAATTCCGTCATGGTCTTGGACGGGTTGGTCTGGAACACGAGGCCGGGGGCGTGCGAGGTGGAGCCGCCGGCCAGTTCCAGCGGACCCTGTTCGACGACGGTGATCTTGTCCCAGCCGCGGCTGGCCAGCTCGTCCGCGAGGTTGGTGCCGACGATGCCGGCGCCGATGATGACGACGCGAGGTGTTGCGCTCATGGTGTGTGGTTCTCCTGGTTTCGCGTTAGCGGGAAAGTTAGCGGAATACGACGGTGCGGGTCTTGTTGAGCAGGACGCGGTGCTGGCAGTGCCACTTCACCGCGCGGGAGAGCGCCTGGGTCTCCGCATCCCGGCCCACTGTCACCAGCGCGTCCGGGTCGAGGGCGTGGTCCACCCGGAGGACCTCCTGTTCGATGATGGGGCCCTCATCAAGGTCCGCGGTGACATAATGCGCCGTCGCACCGACCATTTTTACCCCGCGGTCGTAGGCCTGGTGGTAAGGCTTCGCACCTTTGAAGCCGGGCAGGAACGAGTGGTGGATGTTGATGGCCCGTCCGCGCAGCTTGCCGCAGAGGTCATTGGACAGCACCTGCATGTAGCGGGCCAGCACCACAAGGTCGGCGTCGTATTCGGCCACCAGCTCCAGCAGGCGGGCCTCGGCCTCGGGCTTGGTGCCGGCCGTAACCGGCAGGTGGATGAAGGGCAGTCCGGCCGCCTCGGCCATGGGCCGCAGGTCCTCGTGGTTGGAAACCACGACGGCGATCTCCGCACCCAAGCTTCCCGCCCGCCACCGGAAGATGAGGTCGTTCAGGCAGTGGCCGAACTTCGAGACCATGACCAGCAACCGCTGCGGGCGGCCGTCGTGGATGCTGAAGTCCATGCCGAATTCGCCGGCGATGGCGGCGAACTCGGAGCTGAGGCTTTCGGCGGTCTGCTGGGTGAGGCCGTCCCGCTGGTTGAGGTTGTCGAAACCTGGATCTCGACTGGCTCGATCACCGGTTGCGGTGAACGCGGTCCGCAGGTAGAGCTTGCCGCTGACGTGGTCGTCGAACTGCTGGTGCTCCACGATGTCGAAACCGCGGTCGGCCAAAAACGTGGTGATGGCGCGGACGATGCCCGGCCGTTCGGGGCAGGCGAGGGTGAGGACAAACTCGGCGCTACGGGCTTTGGCGCTGGCACCGGCCGCGGGCGCGCCTTCAAGGACTGTGGACAAGATTTTCTCCTAAGGGGTAGCAGCAGTGGAGGTTGAGGGGCTTCGGTGACCCTGTCCCTGCTGCGGAGGGACGCGTGTCAACAGTTACGGGCGGAGGCGAGGGTGTAGCAGAGCGGATCGGCTTAGATGTGGCCGTTCACTGTCAGCCCAGGGGGAAGATTGGGCGCCGCCTCGGACTCGATGACCATGATGTCGCCGTCCACAACGGTGACTTCGTGGGTGCGGACGGGAAGTTTGGCCGGCGGTGCATCAACCTGCCCGGTACGGAGATTGAACTTCGAGGCGTGCAGCGGGCATTCGACCTCACAGCCTTCCACCCAGCCGTCGGTCAGCGAGGCGTCCTGGTGGGTGCAGGTGTCATCAATGGCGAAGAGTTCGCCTTCCTCGGTGTGGAAGACAGCGATGGGCGGTGCGGTGTTCAGGCGCAGGGCTTCCCCTGGTGCCAGTTCGCTGAGCGGGCATGCCTTGTGCATGGGTGCCTCTTCTCGTGGGGAGGTAGATGGGCTTTGGCATCTTGTTCCGAATGGATCAACTGCCGTCGTAATATGCAACAGCGTGCTTTCGCTCACACTGTTTTGTCAAGGGTTGACGGTCCAATTACGCGTGCCCGCGTTAATGAGACACCGACCTCTTGACAGTCGCCGTGGCTTGGATCACTCTGTTGCAGATAGCGATTGTTGTTGCGCCAATAGCAATTGAAAGAGGGTGTGAATATGGAGACGCTTGCGATCGTGGGAGCTTCCCTGGCCGGTCTTTCCGCCGCGCGGGCAGCCCGCGCCCAAGGCTTCACCGGACGGCTCGTCATCATCGGCGATGAAGAGCACCGTCCGTATGACAGGCCGCCGCTCTCCAAGGACTTCCTGCTGGGATCAATCACGGCCGACCGAAACTGACGACCTCGACGCCGAATGGCTGCTGGGGGCACGTGCGGTCTCCTTGGACGCGGCTACAAAAACCATCGGTCTGGCTGACGGCCAAGTTGTCCAGGCCGATGGCATCGTCATCGCCACCGGCGCGCGGGCCCGCCAGTTGCCGGCCCTGGCCGGCTTGAGCAACGTCTTCTCCTTGCGCACCCTCGCCGACGCGCAAAGCCTGGCGCCGGAACTCGTGCCGGGAAGCAAGATGGCCGTTATCGGTGCGGGCTTCGTCGGTGCCGAGGTCGCCTCTTCCGCCGCTTCACGCGGCATGGACGTCACCCTCGTTGACACCAAGCCGGTGCCCTTTGCAGCCCAGTTGGGCATGGAGATGGGGTCGGTGGTGGCCGGCCTGCACGCCGCCAAAGGCGTCCGGCTCATCTCATCGGCCGTTATTGAGGACTTCTACGCAGGTGAAGGAAACGTGACCGGCCTTCGGCTGGGCGATGGGACGTTCGTGGCTGCGGACGCTGTGGTGGTAGGGATCGGCGCGGAACCGAACGTTGAATGGCTCACCGGTTCCGGGGTGGAGGTCGACGGCGGTGTGCTGTGTGATGCGACGGGGCGCACCAGTGTTCCGGGCATTGTGGCGGTGGGGGACTGTGCCGCGTGGTTCGATGCTGCGGTGGACAGGCACCGCCGGGTGGAGCACTGGACGGGTGCCCTGGAGCGGGCGGCGCTGGCTGTGCGGGCCCTGCTGGACAGCGACTCCCCGGCGCAGCCGACACGATCGTCGAATGCGACTGGCTGTACCTGCCCTCCGTCGTGGAGTCCGGCAAGGACGTCACCGCATCGGTGGAACTGTTCCACCGGGTGAACATGCAGGACTTCGACGCGTGCGAACGCTGCCAGCCGGGCATGGCCTCCAAGGTCTACTCCAAGGGCGGCGTGCTCGTCCCGTCCGAGCACCACATCGGCGCTTTCCACGACTGGATCCACGAAAAGGTTGGCGACGTCGAGCTGTCCGGTGAGGCGCTGCTGGGCATCACCGACAGCACCCCGCCGCTGGAGGAACGGGCTGAGACCCTCGAACGCAAAGAAGCCGCACCGACCCCGGCGACCTAGAACCGCTGATTGAGCCTGAGGGTTCGCTGATTGAGCCTGTCGAAATCAAGGTTTCGGCAGGCTCAACCAGCGGCTTGGTTTCGACAGGAACCAGCGGCTTGGTTTCGACAGGCTCAACCAGCGGCGGTTTCGATGACCCCGGACCCTCGGTCCGGGGTCATCGGTGTGTGTAGCCCATCTTTCCGCTGATGCTCAGGCCAGCGTCCCGGAGGCCCTGGATCAAGCCGGGCGTATTTTCGGGGTTGAAGCGGAAGGCAGGCCCCGAGATGCTGACGGCCCCGATGACCGTCCCGAAGTGGTTGTAAACGGGCACGGCAACTGCGTTTAGGCCGATTTCGAATTCCTCATGAACAACGGCGTAACCGTCGCGGGAAACGTCGAGGAGCTGGTTCTCCAAGGCATCCCTGTCCGTGATGGTCCGCGGGGTGCGGGCCGGAAGGCCCACCTCCTGGAGAATGCGGGACCGTTCTTCAACCGGCAGGGCTGCCAGCAGTACTTTGCCGCTGGAGGTGGCGTGGAGGGGCGTGAGGCTGCCCACCCAGTCGGATGTTGCCAGCGTTGACGGGCCCATGGCCTGGTCGACGTTCACCGCGTAGCTGGAACGCAGGACGGCGAGGTTGACGGTTTCCTTGTATTGCTCCGCGAGGCTCTCCAGGGTGGGACGCGCCTCGTGGACCAGGCTCAGCCGGCCGGGAATGGAGCTCGCCAGGCGAAGGATGCCGAATCCCAGCTGATACTTGCCGCGGTCATTGTTCTGCCGCACTATCTCCCTGGACACCAGCGAGCCGAGCAGCCGCGAAACGGTGGACTTGTGAACTCCCATTTCGTCGGCGATGTCACTGACGCCTGCGTGTCCGTCCCTGGCGATGATTTCCAAGATCTGGAGGGCGCGGTCTACGGACTGAACGCCGCCTCCGCCTTTGGCGTCCGCATCCCTGTCGTTCCCTGGTTCGTCTCTCGCAGCCATCAGAGGTGCTCCCATGTTGTCGCCGTGACCAGCCGCCAGGCTTTGCACCATCCCGCCTGCTTCACACGTCTGATCCTAGACTGCGTCGGACACACGGGCGTCATCTTCCTGAACACAGCGCTTATTCCCCGGACGCAGGGAATCCCGGAAACATGGAACCCCGCCGCGGCTGTGAACGGGTCACTGTGCCGTGGCGGGGTTCCTGAAGCTATCTGGAATGTCAGCCGATTTTGGGGCTCGTTAGCGCAGGAGCCGCTGGTGGGGGTACCAGCCTTTCCTGGCCCACATACGCGTTGAGGCTCTTGCCCCGGCTGAAGCCCACAAGGGTTACACCGGTGTCGGCGGCGAGGTCCGCTGCCAGGCTTGAGGGTGCGCTGACCGCGGCCAGAACCGGGATGCCGGCGAGGGCAGCCTTTTGCACGAGCTCGAATGACGCCCTGCCCGAGACCTGCAGGACGGTTCCGCGCAACGGCAGAAGCCCTTCGCGCAGCGCCCAACCGATCACCTTGTCCACGGCATTGTGCCGGCCCACGTCCTCGCGGAGGCAAAGCAGCTCCGCTTCGCCCCGGTCACCGATCTTGAACAGCCCTGCTGCGTGGACGCCGCCGGTCTTGTCGAAAAGCGCCTGGGCTTCGCGCAGTTGTTCGGGCAGACGCGCTATGACGTCGATCGGCACGCGCAGCTGGTCCCCGTGCACGTCGTAGGTGAGGGTCTTGCGGACGGCCTCGATGGATGTGCTGCCGCAGATGCCGCAGGAGCTTGACGTGTAAACGTGCCTGCCGGTGTCCGGCAGTGCCAGGCCGGGACGGAACTGCGCTTCGACCACATTGAACGTCTGCCTGCCGGTTTCGTCCTCGCCGGCGCAGAAGCGCAGCGAAACGAGATCCGCCTGGCTGGCGATGATGCCTTCCGAGACGAGAAAACCCGCAACGAGGTCAAAGTCATCGCCGGGGGTCCGCATGGTCACGGCAAAGGACAGGTTTCCGAAGCGGATTTCCAGCGGTTCCTCCGCCGCCAGCACGTCTTCGCGCAGCCGCACAGGATATTCCATGGCGGCTTCGGAGCCGTCCAGCAGGTAGCGGTGGACCTTCCGTCGCTGGGTCATGCGTGCCATTGCCTAATCCTCCCAGATCAATTTGCCGGGAAGCGGCGGCCGAAGCTCCGGGCGCCAGGGGAGCGCAAATGCCGGAACCGGCTCACCCAACTGAACGCCGCGGGACGGAACCACCATGACGCCGTCGGCGGTGGCCAGTCCGCGCATCATCCCGGGGCCGGTGTAGTGGGCGGGAGTCGCCAGGTCCTTGACCCAGCGGAAAGGCATGAGCCGGGTGGACGCACGGTGGGCGTCGATGGTGGTGCCGCACGGCACCCGGCTGATGCCGGGCATCGGCTGGTGGCCGAGGGCGGCCAGCAGCGGACCGCCAACGGTGAAGAGCGCCATGAGGGCGGCGAGCGGGTTGCCGGGAAGCCCGAGGACGAACCGCCCGTTGGGCAGTTTGCCCAGGGCGGCAGGGTGGCCGGGCCGCATGGCGATGCCGTCGATAAGGAGTCGCCCGCCGAGCGCTACCACGGCATTCCGGAAATGGTCAGCGCCCGAGCGCCCTGTACCACCGGTGGTCACCACGACGTCGGGCCACTGTCCCATCGGCGCTTCGGCGGCACCCAGTGCCGTGAGCCATTCCTCGTAGGAGTCCCCGATCCGGACCAGTGGCCCCGGGACACCCCCAAGCATTTGGATGACTGTGCTGAGCTGTGGCCCGAAGGCGTCCCTGACCTGTCCCGGTGCCGGGATTCTGGCCGTGACCACCTCAGAGCCGGTGACCAGCATCTTGACCAGTGGCTTGCCGCGCACTGTCAACTGGTCGAAGCCGGCGACGGCGGCCAGGGCGATATGCGCAGGGTTCAACGCCGTCCCGGCAGGGATCAGCACCTCGCCGGCTGCCGCTTCCTCGCCCGACCTGCGGATGTGCTGGCCCGGGCGGGGTTCGCCCGGGGAGGCCCCGTCTCCCACCAGCAATATGGCCCGGCCGCCCGCGTCCGTTGCAAGCCGTCCGCTCTCAACACGGAGCACCGCCTGGGAACCTGGCTGTATGACCCCACCTGTGACGACAGGGCTGGCCTCTCCGTTGCGGAGGGGCTTTCCCGGTTCCGTCAATGTCCAGGGGCCGTCACCGCTAACCGTCCAGCCGTCCATGGCGGATGAAGCGTAGTGGGGCATCTCCTGCAGCGCGACGACGTCGGCCGCCAAGGTTCTGCCGTTCGCCTCCCCAAGCGGGATACGCTCCGGTCCAAGGGGGCTGGCGCAGTCGAAAGCCAGACGGCGTGCTTCCGCCCAAGTGTGCTCCCCGTGAGCGGCCCGCCCGCCATCCCCGCCGGACCTGTTGACGGTTTGAAGGGCTAGAGCTACCACTGGTCGTCCCCTCGTTGGATGGTTGCCGGGCTGTCGTCCCGCCTGGCGCGACGTCCTAAAAGACATGCCTGCCGCTGCTGTTTCGTTTCCCGAAAGCGGTGCTCCGGCGCTTACCTCCCCAGGTATTTCAGGCCTCCGAAACACCGTTTACGGGAAACGAAACAGCTCTATGCCCTTGGCGGGCTGGGCCCGCACTGTCGGCGGTCACGCTGATATTCCAAATATATCGTAAAGATATATCAGTGCGGAAGGGTTGCAAGCATCTTATTTTCCCCTGCCTTAACTCCTGCCGGTTCCAGCCGGACGACGACGGACTTGGACGTTGGGGTTCCACTGGTGTCGGCCACGGAGTCCAGCGGCACCAGGACGTTGGTTTCCGGGTAGTACGCGGCTGCGCACCCCTTCGGCGTCGAGTAGCCCACGATCCGGAAGTTCTCCGCCCTGCGTTCTGTGCCCCGGAACTCTGAAACCAGGTCCACCATGTCGCCGTCGGCATAGCCCAGCTCGGCGATGTCCGCCTCGCTGACCAGCACCACGCGCCGGCCGCCGTGGATTCCACGGTACCGGTCGTCCTTTCCGTAGATCGTGGTGTTGTACTGGTCGTGGGAACGCAGGGTCTGCAGGATCAGCCGGCCGGGGGGAACCCGAAGGTACTCCAGGGCATTGGACGTGAAGTGCGCCTTGCCCGACAGGGTCTTGAATTCCCTGTTGTCCCGTGGCGGGTGGGGCAGAACGAAGCCGCCGGGGTGCTGGATTCTCTCCTCGAAATTCTCAAAGCCATCGATGGCGGCCTCGATGTGCTTCCTGACCAGGGAATAGTCGTCCCGGAGCGAGAGCCAGTCCGCCACCGGCGTGTTGGGACGGGGCTGGCCATTGGCGTCCGTGAACACCCTGTGCGCGAGGTTGCAGACGATGGCCACCTCGGACATCAGGTGCTCGCTGGCGGGCTTGAGCCGGCCACGGGACGCATGAACTGCGCTCATGGAATCCTCCACGGTGACCCTCTGGTCACCGGACCGCTGGGTGTCCCTCTCGGTGCGGCCCAGCGTTGGGAGGATCAGGGCGCGCTTTCCTGTCGACAGGTGCGAATGATTCAGTTTCGTCGAGATCTGCACGGTCAGCCGGGTATTGGCAAGGGCCTTCTCGGTGGCATCCGAGTCCGGAGCCGCCCGCACGAAGTTCCCGCCCATGCCCATGAACAGCCTGACCTTGCCGTCACGCATTGCCCGGATTGCGGCGACGGTGTCGTAGCCGTGCGCCCGCGGCGAATGGAACTGGAATTCCTGGTCCAGCCGGTCGTGGAAGCTCTCGGGCATCCGTTCGAAGATGCCCATGGTCCGGTCGCCCTGGACATTGGAGTGTCCGCGAACCGGACAGACTCCCGCTCCGGGCTTGCCGATGTTGCCCTGCAGCAGCAGGACATTGACGACGTCGCGCAGGGTGGGGACTGAGTGCTTGTGCTGCGTCAGGCCCATGGCCCAGCAGACGATGGTGGAGCCTGACGCCAGGAGCCGTTCACCGGTGGCGTTGATCTGTTCCATGGTCAGGCCGGTCGCCTCGACTATGTCGTCCCACTGCACCTGTTCCAGCTGCGAAAGGTATGACTCGAGGCCCACCGTATGGTTGCTGATGAAGTCATGGTCAAAAACCGTGGACAGGCCAGGGGTGTTCCTGCCGGCACGTTCTGCGTCCAGCAGGTATTTCCCGAGGCCTTGGAAGAGTGCCTGGTCGCCGCCGGCCCTGATCTGCAGGAAGTCATCAGTCAGCTGCGTGCCCACCAGCGTTCCCACGACGGTCTGCGGGTTCTCGAAGTGCAGGAGCCCGGCCTCGGGGAGCGGATTGACGGATACGATTGCGGCGCCGTTTTTCTTTGCCTTCTCCAGGGCACTGAGCATGCGCGGGTGGTTCGTGCCCGGGTTCTGGCCCGCCACGAAGATGAGGGATGCCGTCTCCAGGTCCTTCAGGCTGACAGAACCCTTGCCAATGCCTATGGTCTCCACCAGTGCGGACCCGGAGGACTCGTGGCACATGTTTGAACAGTCCGGGAGGTTGTTCGTGCCCACGCCGCGGACGAGCAGCTGGTACACGAACGCCGCCTCGTTGGAAGTCCGTCCGGAAGTGTAGAAAACGCTCTGGTCGGGGTGGTCCATGTCCCTGAGTTCCTGGGCGATGAGCTCCAGGGCGTCGTCCCAGTCGATGGGCCTGTAGTGGGTTGCGCCCTCATCCAGGACCATCGGGTGGGTCAGCCTTCCCTGCTGCCCCAGCCAGTAGTCATCGCGTGTCTTCAGCTCGGCGACGGAATGCGTGGCGAAAAACTCCGGGCTGACACGGCGGCGGGTAGCTTCCTCCGCCACCGCCTTCGCACCGTTCTCGCAGAATTCGGCCGCATTGCGCTTCTCATGTTCCGGCCAGGCGCAGCCCATGCAGTCAAACCCGTCGATCTGGTTGACGGCCATCAGCGTCTGGACGCTGCGCAGGGGACCCATCTGCTCCAGCGAGATTTTCAGGGCGTTGGCCACCGCGGGGATGCCCACGGCCTTGGTTTTGGGCTTGCTGACGGTCAGCTTTGACTCGTCGATGTTCTCGCGTGGGGCTTTAGACGCCATTGGCTCTTCCTTAAATCCTTTTGCCGGGCAATGAGGGCGTGCGTTGACTAGGGAACTTCGACCGTGATGATGTCGCCGTCCTCGCGGAAGAACATGCGACGGCCGCCCCCGAAGGCCAGAAGCAGCCAAACGATGCGGCCATCCTCGGTCACGTCGTCGATCCAGCCGCTGTGGGGAACCGTGTACGACTCCAGCACGGTGACGAAATCGCCTGGCATGAGCGCGTTCCAGTCCGCCACGACCTTGGTGCTGGTGGGCTGAGGCGCGGTGCTGCGCGCCATGACTGCCTCGGTCATGGCGTGAGGACCGGCGTCCGGGCTGCACGTGACTGTTCGCGCGCAGCCTCGGAGGTGTGGAGAAGCAGCAGTGCCGTGGTAACTGAGCCGACACCGCCGGGGACAGGCGTCAACGCGGCAGCGACCGGCCGGACACTGGCTTCGTCGACGTCGCCGGCGAGCGAGCCGTCGGAAAGCACGTTGGTTCCCACATCGATGACCACTGAATGCTCCGAAACATCCGTCCCGGAGAGCAACCCGGTGCGGCCCGCGGCAACAACCACGATGTCGGCATCCTTGGTGTACTTCCCGAGGGGGCCGGACTTCGAGTGGCAGACGGTGGTGGTGGCGTCCTTTCCCAACAGCAGCAGGGACAGCGGCTTGCCGACCACGGTGGAACGGCCAACCACCACCACGTTGCGGCCCGCCACCGGGATCTCGAAGTGGTCCAGCATTTCAACGACGGCGCGTGCCGTGGCCGGGGCGAAGGCGCGTTCCCCTACGGCGAGAAGTCCCAGGCTCAACGGGTTAGCGCCGTCGATGTCCTTTTCCGGGGCGATGTACTGGACCAGTTCCTGGGTTTTGACGCCGGGAGGCAGGGGAGTCTGCAGAATGATGCCATTGACGGAAGGCTCTGCGCTGAGGTCCTTCAGCACGGAGATGAGCACCTGTTCGGTCGCGTCATGACCGACGTCGATGACCCTGCAGCCGATGCCGGCGTTTTCCGCGGCGCGCTCTATGGAGCGCACGTACCAGTGCGTGGAGCTGTCCTCGGTCGCAACCACGACGGCGAGGGTGGGGTATGAGCCCTCTTCGGACAGGGCCTTGGCTTCGGTCTGGGCCTTCTGCTGGATCAGTTTGGCAAGAGGCTTGCCGGAGAGCAGGGTTGCAGTCATCGGTGGATCCTTTCCCGTACCTGGCGTGAAAGCGAGTCAGCCGCCAGAATGACTTTTTCTTCAAGGCCGTCGGTTTGTTCTGCCAGTGCGGCGCGCGCCGGGGCGTCCTTGATGGCTACTACGTTGATGTCGATGTTGACGCGGGCTGTGGTCGCCGCTGCCCTGGCGGCGTCCGCTGCTGCGGCAATGTCGCTGATGACATTCGGGTTCGCAATATCCAGAAGTTCGGCCGCGAGCTCCACGACGGCTCCTGACAGCCTGATCAGGCGGGCCGGCGGCTGGGCGGCCTGGCCAAGTGCGTCATTGATGGCCGCTGCACGCGCCTTCCGCTCAGGGTCGCTTGCGGCGGGCAGCTTGTAAGAGGCAATCACAGCTTTGAAGGCGGCTTCGTCGGCGTCGGCCAGCCCCAGTGTCTCGCCGATGAGCCGGTCGGCGGCCGCAATGATTCTGGACGTTGTCTCTGCGTGCTGCTCATATTTGCCGCCGGTGCTGAACCGTGCCACCATCGCCACCAGGGCCGCACCTTGCGCCGCGTGGAGCGCCGCGGCCGCGCCGCCACCAGGGGTGGGCTTCCGCGAGGCAAGCCTGCCGAGGTAGTCATTAATTGTTTCTGAACCGATCATTTGTTCATTCCTGGGCTGGTAGAGGCTGGAGCGGAAAGGGGGCTGCACGCAGCCCGGCTCCCGTTGCGAGGATGGGCCGGGCTGCGTGGCCCCGAAGGGCCCTGCGGTGCTTAGCCGCGGAGCCTGGTCATTTTCGGGTCGTACAACGGCTCTTCCGAAACAGTGGCCGTGATACGCCGCCCGAAGTACTCGATCTCGACGGAATCGCCCACCGAAACGGCGGCCGGGAGGTAGGTGTAGGCAATTGGCTTGGCCACGGTGTACGCGTAAGCGGCGCTGGTCACGTACCCGACTGCCTGTTCCTTGTAGAACACGGGCTCCTTGCCCAGGACAATGGACCGGCCGTCGTCGATCGTCAGGCACCGCAGCCGGCGGGCGGAGCCCTCCTCGGTCCGGCCTTCGAGTGCGCCCTTGCCGATGAAGCTCTCCTTGGCCATCTTGACGGCGAATCCGAGGCCTGCTTCGAAGGGGTCGTGCTCCGTGGTCATGTCCGCATCCCCAGGAGCGGTAGCCCTTTTCGAGGCGCAGGGAGCTGAACGCCGCCCGTCCGGCCGCGATGACTCCGAAGGGCTGTCCTGCCTGCCACAGCGCATCCCACAGCCGCTGTCCGTTGTCCGCGCTGGTGTACAGCTCCCAGCCAAGTTCGCCAACGTAGGACAGCCGCATGGCCGTGACCGGGACCCCGCCGATGACGACGCTCTTTGCCCGGAAATACTTCAGGCCGTCGTTGGAGAAATCATCCTCGCTGACCTTGCTGACCAGATCGCGGGCCAGGGGACCCCAGAGGCCGATGCAGCAGGTGCCGCCCGTGGTGTCGCGCACCTGGACCCAGTCAGAAGCGGACCCGCTTTGCGTCTGGTGCCGGGCAGCACGCGTGAAGTAGGCGGTGTCGATGTTGCCGTTGGCTCCGAGCTGGAAGGTGTCCTCGCTCAGGCGGGCCACGGTGATGTCGCTTCGCACGCCGCCGGAGTGGTCGAGCAGGAGGGTGTAGGTGACCGCCCCGGGCTTCTTGTCCAGGTCCGCCGTCGTCAGCTCCTGAAGCAGTTTCAAGGCTCCGGGACCGGACACTTCCAGCCGCTTCAGTGGCGTCATGTCATACATGGCGACAGCCGTGCGGGTTTTCCACGCTTCGGCGGCGGCAATGGGGGAGCTGAACATGTTGGACCATGCGTCCCGGGCCGGCGGCAGCCATTCCGCCGGCATCTCTTTGAGAAGGGCAGCGTTTGATTCGAACCAGTACGGCCGCTCCCACCCGCCGGACTCCAGGAAGGTGGCCCCCAGTTCCTTGTGCCGGGCGTGGAACGGGCTCACGCGCAGATTGCGGGGCGATAGCTTGGGCTGGAGCGGGTGGAGGACATCGTAAATCTCCACAAAGTTCTGCTGCGAGGTCTCGCTGACGTACTCGGGGGTGAGCTGGACGTCCTCGAAGCGGGTGATGTCACACTCGCCCAGGTCGGTTTCGGACTTGCCGGTGGTCAGAAGTTCTGCCATCGCCTTGGCAACGCCCGCGGAGTGCGTTACCCAGACGGCTTCTGCGACATAGAAACCGTCGAGTTCCTTGGACTCGCCAAGGAGCGGTCCGCCATCCGGGGTGAAAGAGAAGATGCCGTTGAAGCCATCCTCGATTTCGCATTCTGCCAGTCCGGGAAGAAGCTGCTTCGAGGCCTCCCAGGCCGGCAGGAAGTCCTCCAGGGTGAAGTCCAGCCGGGAAGGCATGTTGTGTTCGCTGACGGTCTCGGGGGCATAGGTTCCCAGAGTGTCGAGGTCGACGGGCATGGGGCGGTGGGCATAGGAGCCGATGCCGTAGCGTTCGCCGTGCTCGCGGTAGTAGAGGTCCTGGTCCTGGTGGCGAAGGATCGGCAGCGTGGCTCCGTTCGGCAGCTCATTGCGGCCGCTCAACTGGGGTACCGCGGTGGTCTTGACGTACTGGTGGGCCAGAGGAAGCAGGGGAACCGCCATGCCGATCATGGCACCGATCTTCGCGCCCCAGAAGCCGGCGCACGAGATGACAATGTCGGCCGGAATGACGCCCTCGGAGGTCTCGACGCCGGTAACGCGTCGCCCGGACTGCTCGATCCCCGTCACGGTGGTGGAGCCGCGGTACTTCACGCCCGCGGCTTCAGTGCGCTTGATCAGCAGCTGCACGGCACGCGCGGCGCTTGCCAGGCCATCGCTCGGCACGTGGAGGCCGCCCAGGATGTTCTCGTCGTCGAGGAGCGGGTAGAGCTCCTTGCACTCGGCGGAGGAGAGGATCCGTCCTTCGATTCCCCAGGAGGCTGCGTAGCCCAGCTTGCGCTTAAGGTCGGCGAGCCGGGTTTCGGTGGTGGCGACTTCCAGGCCGCCCACCTGGTTGAAGCAGCTGACGCCGTCCTCTGTCAGGGACAGCAGCTTTTCCACCGTGTACTTGGCAAATGATGCCATGGTCTTGGACGGATTGGTCTGGAAGACCAGGCCTGGAGCGTGGGAGGTGGATCCTCCGGGCATGTTCAGCGGGCCCTGGTCCAGCACTGTGATGTTGTTCCATCCCCGGGCGACCAGTTCGTCGGCCAGGTTCGTGCCGACAATGCCAGCTCCGATGATGACGATTCGAGGCGTTGATGCCATGTGGTTCTCCTGCTGATTTAGGTAGTGGGCTTTCGCGGCCTGTACGTGGCTGCTTTAGCGGAAGACGATTGTGCTGGTCTGGTCCAGCAGTACCCGGTGTTGGCAGTGCCAGCGCACAGCGCGGGACAGGGCGAGGGCTTCGGCGTCCTGTCCGATGGTGGAGAGGGTGCCCGGTCCATATGTGTGGTCGACCCGGATGACTTCCTGCTCGATGATCGGGCCCTCATCAAGGTCGGCGGTGACGTAGTGGGCCGTTGCGCCCACAAGCTTGACGCCGCGGTCGTAGGCCTGGTGGTAGGGGCGTGCGCCCTTGAACCCCGGCAGGAACGAGTGGTGGATGTTGATGGCCCTGCCCTCGAGGGACCGGCACAGGTCATCGGAAAGCACCTGCATATACCGGGCCAGGACCACGAGGTCGATGTCGTACTCGTCCACGAGCTCCAGCAGACGCCGCTCGGCGTCCTGCTTGGTTTCCGGGGTCACGGGGATGTAAATGAACGGAAGGCCGGCAGCCTCGGCCATTGCCCGGTGCGTTTCGTGGTTGGAAACCACCAGCGCCAGGTCCCCGCCAAGGCTGCCGCCACGCCAGCGGAAAATCAGGTCGTTCAGGCAGTGCCCGAACTTCGACACCATGACCAGAATGCGGTGCTTGGTCTCGTCGTGGACGTTGAACTTCATGTCAAAGCGTTCCGCGATGGGGCGGAACTCCTCTTCGAGAGTCTGCAGATCGTGTTCCGTCGCACCCGAGAAGGCCGTGCGCAGGTGCAGGGTCTGGCGGAGGCCGTCGTCGAACTGCTGGTGCTCTTCGATGTTGAATCCGCGTTCGAAAAGGAACGTGGTTACTGCCTGCACGATGCCGGCACGTTCGACACACGACAGTGTGAGTACGAACTTGCCGGTTTTGGTTTCTCCGGAGGCTGCGGTCTGCGGAGCCGGCCGGGTTTCTGTGGGTGTGTCCACAACGGTCATATCGAAATCCTTTAGATATATAGTTGATAACCTTATTGATATATCAGCAGTGATGGAAAGCGTATACTGGTGAGCGAATGAGGTCAATAGTCAGATGTTGGCCCACAGGAGAGGCGGAGCGGTGGCGTTTGAAGCTTTGGCGGTGACGGAGGCCGGAGGTTCGAGGTCCCTGGCCGATGTGGCCTATGAACGGATCCGCGACAGCCTGCTGACCCTGGAGATCCGGCCTGGCGATCCGCTGTACGACGAGGGGCTTGCAAAGGAGCTCGGCGTCGGGCGCACTCCGATCAGGGAAGCGCTAAAACGGCTTGAAGTGGACCGGCTCGTTGTGACTTATCCAAGGCGCGGTACTTTCGCAACACGTGTGGAGGTCACGGACCTAGCGTTCATTTCGGAAATCAGGGCCCAGCTGGAGCCCCTTGCTGCCGCCCGTGCCGCCCGGGTGGCCACCGCCGCAGCGCGGGAGCGTCTCCGCCTCATCGTGGAGGAAGTGGAGTCCTTCGACGTGGACAGCGCATCTGTGGTGGAGACGTTGCGGCTAGACGCCAGGGTGCACCAGGGAATTTATGCTGCAGCAGCGAACCCGCACCTGGAAGACGTCCTGATCCGCTACGACAATCTCGCGACGCGCATCTGGTGCATGGTGCTGGACCGGCTGCCAAATCTTTCCCGGCACGTGCATGAGCACGTCGACCTGCTTGAAGCAGTGATCAAAGGGGACGAGGCCCAGGCCGCGGAACTGGCCCGCGTTCACGTCGACGGCTTTGAGAAGGCCGTGCGGACGGCACTGTTCGCAGCCTAGCGCTTGTTGTTACCTGGCGACGACGACGGCGGGACGTTGCCTCTCGGTCGTGAAGCGCGCCCATCCTAAAGGATGGGTGGCGCCGCCCGGTTTGGTGGTGGAGCGCTACCAGGGCAGATGACAGCCTTAGAGCAAATACCCTGTGGCCAACTGCGCCTTGCCGCATCCGCAACTGCGCGCGCGTCCGCCACTGAGAGCTAAGGCACTGAATTAACCATGCCAGATACTTTGAACGGCAGAAGGTCAGCGGGCCGGTCCGGGAATCCTTTGCGGGATCCGCGGGACCGGCGGCTGAACCGGATTGCCGGGCCGTCCTCGCTTGTGCTCTTCGGAGTCACGGGGGATCTGGCCCGTAAGAAGCTCATGCCTGCCGTGTATGACCTTGCCAACCGTGGCCTGTTGCCGCCGAGTTTCGCGTTGGTGGGTTTCGGCCGGCGGGACTGGGACAACGAGGATTTCGCCGCCGAGGTGAAGGACGCCGTGAAGGCGTACGCCAGGACGCCGTTTGATGAGGCGGTCTGGAACCAGCTCTCCGAGGGCATCCGCTTCGTGCAGGGCGCGTTCGATGACGATGCGGCCTTTGAGCGGCTCGGCGAGACGATCAGGGAACTCGACGGGAACCGCGGCACCCGCGGGAACCACGCGTTCTACCTCTCGATCCCGCCGAAGGCGTTCGAGCAGGTCTGCCGGCAGCTGTCCAAACACGGTTTGGCGCAGGCCGAGGGTGAGAAGTGGCGGCGGGTGGTGATCGAGAAGCCGTTCGGGCATGACCTCGAGTCCGCGCGGCAGCTGAACGACATTGTGGAGTCGGTGTTCCCGCAGGACGCGGTGTTCCGGATCGATCATTATCTGGGTAAGGAGACGGTGCAGAACATCCTGGCGCTGCGGTTCGCGAACCAGTTGTTCGAGCCGCTGTGGAACGCGAACTACGTGGACCATGTGCAGATCGCCATGGCCGAGGACATCGGCACCGGCGGCCGTGCCGGGTATTACGACGGGGTGGGCGCGGCCCGGGACGTGATCCAGAACCATCTGCTGCAGCTGCTGGCTTTGACGGCGATGGAGGAGCCGATCTCGTTCAACGCCGATGACCTGCGGGCGGAGAAGGAAAAGGTCCTCGCTGCCGTGCGGCTCCCGGAGGACCTGTCCACGCATTCGGCCCGCGGCCAGTTCGCCGGCGGGTGGCAGGGCGGGGAGCAGGTGCAGGGGTACCTGGAGGAGGAGGGCATCCCGGCCGACTCCACCACCGAAACCTATGCCGCGATCCGGGTGGACATCAACACGAGGCGCTGGAACGGGGTGCCGTTCTACCTGCGCGCCGGGAAACGGCTGGGCCGGCGGGTGACGGAGATCGCGGTGGTGTTCAAGCGGGCACCGAACCTGCTGTTCCGTGACCACGGCGATGATGATTTCGGGCAGAACGCGGTGGTGATCCGGGTCCAGCCCGACGAGGGCGCGACGATCCGGTTCGGGTCCAAGGTCCCCGGCACCCAGATGGAAGTCCGGGACGTGACCATGGACTTCGGTTACGGGCACTCGTTCACCGAGTCCAGCCCCGAAGCCTACGAACGGCTGATCCTGGACGTGCTCCTGGGTGAGCCGCCGCTGTTCCCGCGGCACGAGGAAGTGGAGCTGTCCTGGAAGATCCTGGACCCCTTCGAAGAGTACTGGGCCGGGCTGGGTGAACAGCCCGAGCCGTACGCGCCCGGCAGCTGGGGCCCGGCCTCGGCCGATGAGCTGCTAGCCCGCGACGGACGCACCTGGAGAAGGCCATGATCGTAGACCTGCCCAACACCACCACCTCGAACGTTTCCAAGAAGATCCAGTCCCTGCGTGAGCAGGGCGGGGTGATCGCGCTCGGCCGGGTCCTGACCCTGGTGGTGGTCACCAAATCCGGGCTCGAGGAAGAAGCGATCGAGGCCGCGAACGAGGCCAGCCGGGAACACCCCTGCCGGATCATCGTGCTCGCCGACGCCGGCTCGTCCGCGCCGAACCGGCTCGACGCGCAGATCCGGGTCGGCGGGGACGCCGGCGCCTCGGAGGTCATCGTGCTGCGCGGCTTCGGGGAACTCGCCGAGGAGAGCGAGTCCCTTGTCGCGGCGCTGCTGCTGCCCGACGCCCCGATCGTGGCATGGTGGCCGCACGGGGCACCGAAGAACGCGTCCGAAACCTCGATCGGGCGGATTGCGCACCGCCGGATCACCGATTCGGCGAACGAGGCCGAACCCCAGGTCGCGCTGGAAAACATCCGGAACACCTATAAGGCCGGCGACACCGACCTCGCCTGGACCCGGCTGACGAACTGGCGCATCCAGCTCGCCGCCGTCCTGGACCAGGCCGACACCTCGCCCGTGACCGCCGTCGCGGTCGAAGGCGCCTCGGACTCGCCCAGCACCATCCTGCTCGCGGCGTGGCTGACCCTGTCCCTGGACGCCCCCGTCACGATCGTCGCGGACCCCGCCGGCACCGGCATCCGCCGGGTCCGGCTCACCCGGACCAGCGGTGACGTCCAGCTCTTCCGCCCCGGCCTCTCCATCGCCGAACTCACCCAGCCCGGCCAGCCCGCACAGCGCATCTCCCTCCCGCGGCGCAGCCTCCGCGACTGCCTCGCAGAAGAACTCCGCCGCCTCGACCCCGACGAGGTATTCGGCCTCGTGCTGGGAGCGCTTGAGTTGGTGCGGGACTGGGAGGATGCGCCACTATTGGCGCTGGTCTAAAGAGGCTGGCTTCAAAGGAAGTGCCCCCGTCGTTCACTACGACGGGGGCACTTTGCTGTGTGGAAAGCGCGGCTAGCGCCACAATGGATTGGCGTCCTGTGAGGCGATGAGCTCCTGCGCCTCGGCTTCCGTATCCACGCTCGGCATGGAGCCCGGCAGCGGGCGGCCGGCGGATTCACGAAGGAAATAGATGGCGATCGCACCGACAACCGACGTCGCCATCAGGTAGTAGGCCGGGGCCATGTCGTCGCCGGTGGCCGCGATCAGGCCCTGGACCAGGAATGGGGTGGTTCCGCCGAAGATCGCCACAGAGAAGTTGTAGGCGATGCCCATGCTGCTGTAGCGGCTTGAGGTGGGGAACAGCGCCGGAAGTGCTGACGCGAGGTTGGCCACGTAGAACGTGACGGGGAAGGCGACCAGGGACAGGCCCGCCAGTGTGGACCAGACGTCGCCGATTCCGATGAGCATGAACGCGGGGACGGCAAAAAGGACGGTGCTTCCGGCACCGATCCACAGCACCGGACGCCGGCCGATGCGGTCCGAAAGCTTGCCGGTGAGCGGGATGCACAGTGCCATCACCACCAGGACCGGGATGGTCAGCAGCGTGCCGTGGACGGGGTCGTAGCCTTTGGATTCGGTCAGGTATGTCGGCATGTACGACGTCAGGGCATAACCGACGGTGTTGGCAGCGCCGGCGAGGATCATGGCCAGCACGATCGGGCGCCAGTAGGTTCTCATGATGCCCACCGGACCGCTGGCAACAGCCTTATCGCTTGCGGCGGCTTCGCTGGCAAATGCCTCCTGCGCGCCAAGGGTTGCCTGGAACTGGGGGGATTCCTCGATCTTGTTCCGGAAGTAGATGGCGATCAGGCCCAGCGGCCCGGCCACCAGGAATGGCAGCCTCCAGCCCCATTCCTCCATGGCGGCCTCGCCGAGGGTGACCTGCAGGACGGAGACCGTGGCAGCGCCCAGGGCAAAGCCTATGTAGGAGCCCATGTCCAGGAAACTGGCGAAGAAGCCGCGCCGCTTGTCAGGGGCATATTCACACACAAACGTGGTGGCGCCGGCATACTCGCCGCCGGTGGAGAAGCCCTGAACGAGCTTCAGGAGAACCAGCAGCGCGGCCGCCCAGATGCCAATCTGCGCGTAGCCGGGCAGGAGGCCCACGGCGAAGGTGCTGGCCGCCATCAGCATAAGGGTCGCGGCGAGTACCTTCTGGCGCCCTACCTTGTCCCCGAGCCAGCCGAACACGACGCCGCCGATCGGGCGGGCAACGAAAGTTGCCGCAAAGGTACCGAGCAGGAACAGGGTCTGGACGGTCCTGTCCGCTTCCGGCAGGAACACCGGTCCCATGGTGGTGATCAGATAGCCGAATACGCCGACGTCGTACCACTCCATGGTGTTGCCCACGATGGTGCCACCGAGGGCCTTCTTAAGCATCCGCTGGTCCACGACATTGATGTCGGACGTCGTGAGCCGGCGGGAGTACTGTCTATCTTTGCTGCTTTGATCGGTAGTGACATCACCTATGATCGTCATACAGGTTCCTTACTGAATATTGGCGGGCATCCAGGCGCTGGACGCCCGTGCTGACGAAGATTGACCCCGCATGCGCGCCTGCCGGGAATGGACTCATCGGCGGGCAGGGCGTGTGCAGAAAGCACCTTGTTCGTCAGGAGGTGCGCAAGCACGTGGGATCCTCTCGTGTTCCGCAGTAATCAACAGGCTTCGGCCTATGCAACAGCGTGCGTTAGCTCACAGTGCATTGTCAAGAAGATGACTTTGGTGCCGCAGCTGTGGGTGGCCCGCACCTGCACCCACCCGTTTGGGTAGGTGCAACCGCCCGATCATGGCATGGCGCCCAGCCCGGCGTGCAGGGGAAGATAGAGGGCAGCGTATTCGGATGAGATCGGGACTGCCGGGGGCGGTGCTTCGAATGGTCCGAGATCGCTAAGTTCCCTGCCTTCCAGCTCCGCCATCCTCGGCCGCTCCCGGCAACAGCTTTTCCTCCAAAGGAGTTCCGTGTCTTCAAATCCGATTCGTGTAGCTATCGTTGGCGTGGGTAACTGTGCCGCTTCGCTGGTCCAGGGTGTCCATTACTACCGGGATGCCGACCCTCAGGCCACGATTCCGGGTCTGATGCACCTGGAGTTCGGCAAGTACCACGTCAACGATGTGCAGTTCGTGGCCGCGTTCGATGTGGACGGCAAGAAGGTCGGCGTCGACCTGGCCGATGCGATCCTGGCCAGCGAAAACAACACCATCAAGCTCGCAGACGTTCCGCCCACCGGCGTGACGGTCCAGCGTGGGCACACCCTGGATGGGTTGGGCCGGTATTACCTGGAGACCATCGAGCAGTCCCCGGCCGAGCCGGTCGACGTGGTCCAGGCGCTCAAGGACGCCCCGGGCTGACGTCATGGTCTGCTACCTGCCGGTCGGGTCCCAGGAAGCCGCGGAGTTCTACGCCCAGGGCGCCATCGACGCCGGCGTGGCGTTCGTGAACGCCCTGCCGGTGTTCCTCGCGGGCACCAAGGAGTGGGCTGAGAAGTTCACCGCCGCGGGTGTGCCGATCGTGGGTGATGACATCAAGAGCCAGATCGGTGCCACCATCACGCACCGCGTCATGGCCAAGCTGTTCGAGGACCGCGGTGTGACGCTGGACCGCACGTACCAGCTGAACGTGGGCGGCAACATGGACTTCAAGAACATGCTGGAGCGGGACCGGCTCGAGTCCAAGAAGATCTCCAAGACCCAGGCGGTGACCTCCAACGTCGAGGCCGAGCTGGCTGCGAAGGATGTCCACATCGGCCCGTCCGACTACGTGCAGTGGCTCGATGACCGCAAGTGGGCCTTCGTCCGCCTGGAGGGCCGCAACTTCGGCGACGCCCCGGTGTCGCTGGAGTACAAGCTGGAGGTCTGGGACTCGCCGAACTCCGCCGGTGTGATCATCGACGCGATCCGTGCGGCGAAGATCGGCCTGGACCGGGGCATCGGCGGCCCGCTGCTGTCGGCCTCGAGCTACTTCATGAAGTCCCCGCCGGAGCAGTTCAACGACGACCTCGCCCGCGACAAGGTCGAGGCCTTCATCCGCGGCGACCTCGACCGCTAAACCTCCGGACCCTTCCTCAGGTCCTGCAGGTTTTCACGCGATGCTCCCTCACTTGTGGGGGAGCATCGCTGTTTAAGGGATGCGGAAGCTACCCGGCCATGACTGCGAGGCGGCTGAGGCGCTGTGCCGCGGCGGAGTGGTAACTGTCGAGGGTGACGGCGGCGGTTCGTTGCCAGCCGGAGTTTGCCGCGCGGAGGGCGGCGGCGGCGCCCATGTTGTGGCGGGTGGCAGGGTCGTCGTGGAGGACTTCAAGGGCGTCGGCCCAGCCGGCGGCGTGGTGGCCGTCCACCAAAAAGCCCGGTGCGGCCGTCAATGACGGCGCGGGACAGGCCACCCACCCGTGTGGCGACCACGGGGGTGCCGCAGGCCTGCGCCTCCAAGGCCACAAGCCCGAACGATTCGCTGTAGGAGGGCATGACGACGACGTCGGCCGAGCGGTACCAGGAGGCCAGTTCCGGTGCGCCGACCGGCGGATGGTGAGTGACGGCGTCGTCCATTCCTTCGGCGGTGACAATCGCGTCCAGGTCGAAGTCCCGGGCGCCGCTCAGCGCGCCGAGAACGGTCAGTTTGAGGTCGATGTCGGGGCGTCGCCGGCGGAGCAGGGCGGCAGCCCTGATCAGGACCTGCGGCCCCTTGAGCCGCTGGATCCGGCCGGCGAACAGCAGGTGGAAGGTGCCCGGTGCAATGCCTTGGTCGGCGCGGGACCGGCTGCGGAACGCGGGCGTGAAGACCGAAAGGTCAACGCCCGGGGGAGCGACATCGATCTGTTCGGCGTCGGCGCCGTAATGCGAAACCAGCTCGGCAGCCTCGGCACCGGTGTTGGCAATCAGGCGCGTGGCGCCGTCGACAATGCGGTGTTCGCCTTCCTCGCGGCGCCGCGGCTCGGGCTCCTCACCGGACTGCAGCACCAAATTCTTAACCTTGGCCATGGTGTGCATTGTGTGAACCAAAGGAACGTCCCACAGCCAGGAGAGCTCCAGCCCGACCAGGCCGGACAACCAGTAGTGGGAGTGGATGACGCCGTACCGGCCGTGCGGCTGCCGCCCGGAGATCCGCTGGATCTCGGCCACCATGCTGTGCAGTAGGTCCGGCAGTTACTCTTTGGACAGCCTGCGCGGCGGCCCGGCGGTGACGTTGTGGACATGAACTCCCGGACTGGGATGTTCGACGGCGGGCTGGCCGGCCGACGTGGAGCGGGTGAAGATGTCCACTTCGATGCCGGATTCGGCCAGGGCCGAGGCGAGGCCGCGGATGTAGACGTTCATGCCGCCGGCGTCCCCGGAACCGGGCTGTTCCATGGGGGAGGTGTGCAGCGACAGGAAAGCCACACGCTTGATTGGGGTCACGGCCCATTCCTTTTGGTCTGTTAGCTCTGTTAATGGGTACACGAACGGCCCCCGTCTCCAGGACGGGGGCCGTTCGACTTTGGCAGCGCCTTACTGGGCTACTTTGGCGAGGGTTTCGCGTTCGGCGGCGATGGTGGTGTTGTCGCCGTGTCCGGTCCGGACGGTTGTTTCCGGCGGGAGGGTGAGGAGCCGTTCGCGGATGGAGGTCAGGATGGTGGGGTAGTCGCTGTAGGACCGGCCGGTGGCGCCGGGTCCGCCGTTGAACAGGGTGTCTCCGGTGAACACGGTGTTCTCTGCTGCGAGGTGGAAGCTGGTGGAGCCGGGTGAGTGGCCGGGGGTGTGGATGGCCCGCAGCACCGCCCCGCCGATCTGGAACTCGTCCCCGTCCGTGATGGTCTGGTCGGGGGTGGTGCCGGGGTAGACCTGTTCCCAGAGGACCTGGTCCTCGGGGTTCAGGTGGATCGGGGCCCCGACCGCGTCGGCGACGTCGCGGGCGGCGCCGATGTGGTCGTTGTGCGCGTGCGTGAGCAGGATCGCCTTGACCTTCCGGCCGCGGACGGCGCTGATGATCGCGGCGGCGTCGTGCGGGGAATCAATGATCACGCACTCGGTGTCGTTGCCCACGATCCAGACGTTGTTGTCCACATCCCAGGTGCCGCCGTCGAGCGAGAACGTGCCCGAGGTGACGAGGTTTTCGATGGTGACGCTCATGCCGAGGCCACCGCCGGCTCGGCAGCAGCCGCCGCGGAGGCTCCTGCGGGCTGGATTTCCACAACTGAGCGCAGGACCTTGCCTTCGTGCATCTTGTCGAAGGCCTCCTCGACCTGGTCGATGGTGATCCGTTCGGAAACGAACGCGTCCAGGTCCAGGTTGCCGGCCTTGTAGTGGGCCACGAGCATGGGGAAGTCGCGGGAGGGCAGGCAGTCCCCGTACCAGGAGGACTTCAGCGACCCGCCCCTGCCAAAGACATCCAGCAACGGCAGCTCAAGGACCATTTCCGGGGTCGGCACCCCGACCAGGACCACACGCCCGGCGAGGTCGCGGGCGTAGAACGCCTGCTTGTAGGTTTCGGGCCGGCCGACGGCCTCGATCACCACATCGGCGCCGTTCCCGCCCGTGAGGGCCCGGATCGCCTCGACCGGGTCGGACGTGCGGGAGTTCACGCCGTGGGTCGCGCCGAGGGTCTTGGCCATCTCGATCTTGTTCTCGTCGATGTCCACGGCGATGATCGTGGTGGCCCCGGCGAGCCTGGCGCCGGCGATCGCGGCGATGCCCACGCCGCCGCAGCCGATCACGGCCACCGACTCGCCGCGCTTGACCTCACCGGTGTTGATCGCGGCGCCGATGCCGGCCATCACACCGCAGCCAAGCAGCCCGACCGCGGCCGGGTCGGCGTCCTCATCGACCTTGGTGCACTGCCCGGCAGCGACCAGGGTCTTCTCCGCGAACGCCCCGATCCCCAACGCGGGGGACAGTTCGGTGCCGTCCTCCAGGGTCATCTTCTGCACCGCGTTCGCGGTATTGAAGCAGTACTGCGGCTGGCCCTTCGCACACGCCCGGCACTGCCCGCACACCGCACGCCAGTTCAGGATCACCCGGTCACCCGGGGCGACCTCCGTGACGCCCTCACCCACCGCGGAAACAACACCGGTGGCCTCATGACCCAGCAGATACGGGAACTCATCACCAATCCCGCCCAGCTTGTAATGCAGGTCCGTGTGGCACACCCCGCACGTCAGGACATCCACCAGCGCCTCCCCCGGCCCCGGATCCGGCACCAGGATCGTCTCCACCGACACCGGAGCGTCCTTCGCCCTGACAACAACAGCCTTGACTTTATGAACCATGAGTTAGTGTTCCTTTCGGGTGTACTTCGGCGGTCATAATTGACCCGTCATCCTGCGGAGGGCATCAACGCTGTCCACGCGGGGAGCGTGCGGTGGCCGCCGGACGTCTTTGAGGCTTCGGCGCAGCGGCCCATGGGCGGCTGATATAATATTGATATTTGCGAGCCATATGACTGATATATAAGCGATCGTATGCGGCGGAATTGCTGACGTCAACGTACCCGGTCCAAACGGCAAAGGCGGACGTGTTCCATGACGGCGCAGTTTAGGAAAGCCCGGTGACTTACGTCGTCATAGCCTTGTAGGGTCGGTGCATCAGCTTCCAGTGGAAGTGTTCTGTATAAGGAGAAGTCATGGCCGTTAGCGATGAAATGCAGATCCTGGGCGAGTGGTGCGAGCAGTTAGCGAGGGCGTTGCAGATCCCTGATCTCGACGTCGATCAAGAGCTGCTGCTGGATGTGGCGAGGAAATCTGCGGATTCAGTAATTCATGCTGCAGCACCGGTGACAGCCTTCCTGGTGGGCTATATGGCCGGCCAGGAAGCCGGAAGAGGAAACGCTGGTACTGAGGGGTCCAGATCGGCGACCGCCCGGGCCGCAGATATCGCGTTCGGGCTGTGCGAGCAGCGAGCCAGCAGTCAGTCGGTCTCGGGGCCGGAACAGAAAAAACAGTCCTGATAGTCGCAGTCATCAACGGAGCGTTCTTCATCCGATTCGATTTCAACGGGTGTCTTTGTGGGCGCCGATGCCACATGAGATGCCTTTCCTAGTGTGGGCCGCGAGTGCGTTTGTATAGGAGGCCCAGCGTTAGAGCGGCCGGCTCCCGGTGGTTTCGGGAGCCGGCCGCGTCGTACTTAGTGGTGCTTGTCCCCGCCCGGATCAAGCTCACTCTTGGCGCACCGTTCATCGCATTCGTGCTTGGTGACCAGGTCGAACTGGACGCCGCCGTGCTGTTCGACCCCACTGCGGATGGAGCGCTCGACGACGGAGGTCACCAGCCGCGCGCGCAGCGACAGCGGGTCCCGGCGCAGGTCCCTCGTTAGGGCAAAGCACATCAGGAACATCACTAGCACGAAGGGCAGGGCTGACACGATGGTGATCCGTTGCAGTCCGGCAAGCGCCTCGGCAGGCTTGTCGCCGCCGGCAAGGAGCATTACTGCGGCCACGGCACCTGTGAGGGCACCCCAGAAGATTACGACTCCGCGGCGTGGTTCTTCAGCACCGTCGGAGCTGAGCGATCCCATCACGATGGAGGCCGCATCGGCGCCGGTGACGAAGAAGATGGCCACCAGGACCATCGCCAGGACGGCGACCGCGCCGGCAATGGCGTTGGGCAGGGGCAGGTGGTGCAGCAGGTCGAACAGGGCGCCGTCGAAGGAAATCGTCGGAGTCCCGTCGACGATCTTGGCCAGGCCATCGCCGGTGTCCGGGGTGGCGTCTGCGGTGGCCTGGATGTTGATGGCGGCCCCGCCGAAGATGCCGAACCAGATTACGCTGACGATGCTGGGGACCAGCAGGACACCGGTGACGAACTGGCGGATGGTGCGGCCGCGGCTGATGCGGGCGATGAACAGGCCAACGAAGGGCGTCCAGGAGACCCACCAGGCCCAGTAGAAGATGGTCCAGCCGGACATCCACGTGCGCAGGGCGTCATCGCCGACGGCCTCAGTCCGGGAGGCCATCTCGGCCAGGTCCCGTGCATAGTCGCCGACGGCCGCCGGGATCAGGTTCAGGATGAAGAGCGTTGGCCCGGCCACGAACACGATGATGGCCAGGACTGCGGCCAGTACCATGTTGATGTTGGATAGCCACTGGATGCCGCGGCTGATGCCGGAGACCGCCGAGGCCACGAAGCAGGCTGTAAGCACGGCAACGATCACCACGAGTACGGGCGTGGCCAGCTGGCCGCTGATCCAGCCGTTGGACGCCATGCCGCTGCCGATCTGCAGAGCACCGAGTCCGAGCGATGCGGCGGTTCCGAAGAGTGTGGCGAAGATGGCCAGCATGTTGATGACCTTGCCGAGGGGGCCTTCCACCCTGCGGATGCCGAACAGCGACGTGAAGACCGTGGAAATGAGCTGCTTGCGGCCGAGGCGGTAGCTTCCGTAGGCCATGGCAACGCCTACCACCGCGTACATGGCCCACGGGTGCAGGGTCCAGTGGAAGATCGATGTTGCCATGGCCGTCTGGACGGCCGCGGGAGTCTGGCCGTCAACGGTGCCCGGCGGCGGGGAAATGTAGTGGTAGAGCGGCTCGGCCACGCCGTAGAACATAAGGCCGATGCCCATGCCTGCCGCGAACATCATCGAGACCCACGAGACCATGGAGTACTCGGGCTTTTCCGCGTCTTTCCCCAGCGGAATGTTGCCGAAGCGGCTGAGCGCCAGCCATAGCACATAGACGACGAACAGGGAGGAGAGGGCAACGAACAGCCAGCCCGTGTTCTTCATGACCCAGTCAAGGACCACTTGGGACGTGGAGGCCAGGTTGTCCTTGCCGGCAAAGCCCCAGATTACAAAGGCCACCGTGAGCAGTCCGGCGACGCCGAAAACTACCTTGTCGATGCCTCCCTTCCGGAACAGCTGGCTGCTGCGCCGCGCTTCTTTCGTGTTCTGATTCGGTTTCCCGCAGGGCCTGAAGGATTTGCAGGTCTTCCTGGGGAGTTTCAGGTTCTCGTTCCAACGCCGGTTCCACCCCCGAGGCCCGGTCGTCTTCACTGCTTTCATCGATAGTGACGTCACTATTGATTGTCATGAGGGGTTTCCTTAACTGAATATGTGGGACGGCTCAGCCGTGGCCGCAGGCGCTTACGCCCGGCGTCAGGTTCGGCTCGTCCTCGGAGTCGATGGTCATGACGGTCGCCGTCGACGATCCTGACCTCGTGAATGCGGATTGGCAGCTCGCCGGAGCGTCTGCCATCTGGTTCCGCACTAATCAACACACTTCGCCTTCAGCAACAGAGTGCGCCAGCTCACACGCGTTGTCAAGAACATTTCTCTGGCTGCCGCCCCCTCTTGACAGCGGGCCTATGATGCGGAGTCTGTTGCCTATGGTGAGTCCCGTTGCGCACAAAGCAGTTTCCAGATACCTCGACGCATCAGGGGCCGATGGGCAGTGCGACGCATAAAGCTTCATCGAAGGAGAAGGTCTGCGTGGCCCTCTGCGGCGCCAACACCGGCCCGAGTGACATGGTGCAGGAGCCAGACTAGCGCCGCGTGTAACCCATGTTGGCGCTGATCCGCAGGCCAGCCTGGCCCAGGCCCTCGATGAGGCCGGGTGTCTTCTCCGGGTCGAAGCGGAAAGCCGGGCCGGAGATGCTGACCGCGCCGATCACCGTTCCCAGGTGGTTGTAGACCGGCACCGCCATGGAGTTCAGCCCTATTTCGAACTCCTCGAGGACCACTGCATAGCCGTCGTGGGCGACGTCGATCAGCTGCTTTTCGAGTTTGTCGCGCCTGGTGATGGTCCGCGGTGTCCGGGCCGGCAGCCCTGTCTCTTTCAGGATGCGCTCCCGTTCATCTGCTGTCAGCGCTGCCAGCAGGACCTTCCCGCTCGACGTCGCGTGCAGGGGAGTCAGGCTTCCCACCCAGTCGTAGGTGGCCAGGGTTGATGGCCCCATGGCCTGGTCCACGTTGACGGCGTAATTGGAGCGGAGAACGGCGAGGTTGACGGTTTCTTTGAATTCCTCGGCCAGGTTTTCGAGTACCGGGCGCGCCTCGCGGACCAGGCTCAGCCGGCCGGGAATGGAACTGGCCAGGCGAAGGATGCCAAAGCCCAGCTGATACTTGCCCCGTTCGCTGTTCTGATGGACCATCTCCCTGACTACGAGCGAACCGAGCAGCCTGGAAACTGTGGACTTGTGGATGCCCATTTCCTCGGCGATTTCGCTCACGCCTGCATGGCCGTCGCGGGCGAGTATCTCCAGCACAGCGAGCGCCCTGTCGACGGACTGGACGCCGCCCTGCTGGCCGCCCTCGCCCTCGGCGTCGGATTCAAGGACATTGTTCGAAGCCATGTCCTGATCCTATGCCGGGAAGTGTGACGGGGCCGACATCGCGTTAAGCCCGGTCACGGCGTCGGGCGGCTCAATCAGCGCAGCTCAAGCCGCATGAGTATCCGCGGGAAGCCGTTGAGGACGGAGCCGGTGTCGGCGGCCTTGGCGAAACCGGCCTCCTCGAAGAGTTTGCGGGTGCCCACGTAGGCCATGGTGAGGTCCACCTTCTTGCCCTCGTTGTCCACCGGATAACCCTCGATGGCGGGCGCGCCGTAGGAGCGCGCATAGTCGACGGCGCCCTGCAGCAGCCGATGGGAGATTCCCCTTCCCCGGTACCCCGGCCGGACCCGGATGCACCACACCGACCACACGTCCAGATCGTCCACGTGGGGGATCCGGCGGTTGCGGGCGAAGCTGGTGTCGGCGCGCGGATGGACGCCCGCCCACCCAACTACCTCGCCGCCGTCGTACGCCAGCACCCCAGGTGGCGGATCCTGCGTGAGCAGTTCCTGAACCAGCTCCCCGCGGGCAGTGCCGTGCAGCTCAACGTTCTGCTTTGACGGGATGCGGTAGCTCAGGCACCAGCACACGGTCGCATCGGGCCGCTTGGGCCCCAACACCGCTTTCACGTCTTCAAACTGCGTTGCCGGACGAACTTCGATCGCCATGCCGCCAGTTTCCTTAGCGCAGGCCGTTGCTATGCGCCAAGGCGATCGCCTCGGTGCGCGACGTGGCGCCGAGCTTGCGGTAGATGTTGCGGAGGTGGAACTTCACGGTGTTCTCGCTGACGTGCAGCTTGGCCGCGATCGCCCGGTTCCGCTGCCCGGCCGCGAGCAGCTGCAGGACCTCGAGTTCGCGGTCGCCCAGGTTCCAGGCGGCGACGTCGGGCAGCTTGCGCCCGGGCGGGTCCAGCGGAAGGGTGACGGCGACGTCGGCACCCCACCCCTGCATCAGGTCAATCGTCATCCGGCCGTCCAGGACTTCCACCCGTTGCGCCAGGCGGGCGATGCTGGGGGCCTCGGCGGAAAGACTCCCCAGGCCGTCATCGCGGACGTTGATGAGGAGGTTCTCGCCGTCGCAATCCCACTGGGTGCGGATGCGCCGCACGTCCGGCTGTTCAACCATTGCGAGCACGAGGCCCCTGACGATGGCGCGGGCAGCATGCGCAACTTCCCCGGGAAGTGCCCTGCCATTGACCGGCGGCTCGATGAACTGGACGTCGATGCCGCTGAAGTGCATGAGCGGGCGAAGATCCTCACGGAGGCGCTGGAACGCCGTGGCAACAGGTTCTTCGACGAGTTCGGTGGTGCGGTCGTTTAGCGTCCGCAGTTCCACCAGGGCCTTGGCGGCGACGTCCGTGGCGGACTTCCGTGCCACCTCGTCAGCCAGGGAGGGGGAGCGCAGCGCGGCGAGCAGGGTCTCCAGCGTCGTCGAATGCCGGTCCACCAACTCCGCCGTCACCCTGACCCGTTCGGCGGACGCCGCCCGGGATTCGATGAGGTACGACGGCGGCGCATCCGCCACCTTTTCGCGGATACGCTCGGCCGCGAGGGTCCACAGGTAGCGGACCAGCCATGGCACCGGAACTTCCTGCCCGGAAAGTCCCGCACCGGCTTCGCCCGCCACCGGCTGGGGATCGACCAGAACCAGAAGCGCATTTGTGGGCGAGGGGAGGGCAAGGACAGGGCGCTCCCGCCCGCCGATCAGTGTCCCGCCATGCCACGTTTCGCTCCCTGAAAGTGTCGCCCGGATGGCGTCCAGTTCGGCGATGGACACCTGGCTGATGATGGCCTCGTCGCCGGACTTCTTCTGCGGCCGGCCCGTGCAGTCTTCGGTAAAGATCACCAGGGCGCTGCTCCGCAGGTAGGGGAGGGTGGCCTGGTGCAAGCGCTGGGCAATCTGGGACAGGGGAGCGGCGGACAGCCGGGCGATCGCCTCAAGCACGGGCAACAGATCTCCGGCGGTCTCGGGCGCGGGGAGAGGGGCGGGGGCTTCGGTGATAGCGGACACCCGTCCATTGTATTGGAATCCGTGGCGATGCCTATCCCTTTGGGTGGGTCGAACCGTCCGATCATGCCGTGGCGCCCACCCGTTTAGCGTCCGAAGATGGAAAGGCAACATCGTCCCGAAGGAGGTAACCCTTGAGTGTCATCACCGACACCGTTCCCGCCGCGCCGGCAGGAACGTCCACCGCAGTTCCGGCAGCATCGGTCACCAGGAACCAGCTCCTGGTCCTGGATGAGATCCAGCGGACCGCCGCCCGGGTGGATCCGGAGCAGGTTGCCGCCCTGGCGTCGGAAATCAAGGACGCAGAACGGATCTTCGTCACAGGCGCCGGCCGCAGCGGCCTCGTCCTGAAGATGGCTGCCATGAGGCTCATGCACCTGGGGCTGACAGTGCATGTGGTGGGCGAGACCACCGCACCCGCCATCCGCACAGGAGATGTGCTGCTCGCCGCCTCCGGCTCCGGCACGACGTCAAGCGTCGTGAAGGCAGCCCAGACCGCCGCCGGCCAGGGCGCGCGGGTGGCCGTCTACACCACGAACCCCGGTTCCCCGCTCGCGGAGTCGGCGTCCGCCGTCGTCGTAATTCCGGGAGTCCAGAAGACAGATCACGGGTCAGCCGTCTCGCGCCAGTACTCAGGGAGCCTGTTCGAGCAGGTGCTGTTCATCACCACCGAGGCAGTGTTCCAAAGCCTCTGGGATGAGGATGCCGCAGCTGCGGAAGACCTCTGGCTGCGCCACGCAAACCTCGAGTAGCCCGCGGCTCCGAACCCAGCTAGCCCCTAACGCCACCAATTCACCAAAAACCCTCTCAAATCAAGGAAAAAACACATGAAACTGCAAGTCGCAATCGACCTCCTCACCACCGAAGCCGCCCTCGAACTTGCCAGCAAGGTCGCCGAGCACGTGGACATCATCGAGCTCGGCACGCCCCTGGTGAAGAGCGAAGGGCTTTCCGCCATTACCGCCATCAAGAACGCCCACCCGGACAAGATCGTTTTCGCGGACCTCAAGACGATGGACGCCGGCGAACTCGAAGCCGACATCGCCTTCAAGGCCGGCGCCGACCTGATCACCGTGCTGGGCGCCGCCGACGACTCCACCATCGCCGGTGCCGTCAAGGCAGCCAAGGCCCACGGCAAGGGCGTCGTTGTGGACCTGATCGGCATCAAGGACAAGGTGACCCGCGCCAAGGAAGTCCGCGCCCTGGGCGCCAAGTTCGTCGAGATGCACGCCGGCCTGGACGAGCAGGCCCAGCCCGGCTACAACCTGAACGTGCTGCTGAGCGCCGGTGAGGAAGCCCGCGTCCCGTTCTCGGTCGCCGGTGGCGTGAACCTCTCCACGATCGAAGCCGTCCAGCGGGCGGGCGCCGATGTGGCCGTCGCCGGCGGTGCCATCTACAGCGCCGCTGACCCGGAGCTGGCCGCCAAGGAACTGCGCGCAGCGATCATCTAAGTCCGGCCCGGCTGCAGGGCGGGCGTGCCGAAACGAGCCGTATTTAGGTGAGTTTCGGTGCGCCCAACCAGCTGGCAGGAAAAGTGATGCCTTCCTCCGAACACCGGCCTGCTGCTGTGCCGGGGCTCGAAGATATCCTCGGCCCGGCCGCACTGTTTTATCCGCGGTCCTCCGCCGGATCCGCTTCGCCGGTCCACGCTGCCCAGTCCCGGGGATCCACCGAGGGCCTGCCGAGCAGGTAGCCCTGGCCTCTGGCGATTCCCAATTCCACAACGGCGGCGAGTTCCTCCGGGCTCTCGATTCCTTCCGCGGACAGCGTGGCGCCGGTCTGCTCGGCCAGTGCGAAAACGAAGGGGAATGGGGCTGGCTGGCGTCCTGAAGCGACGGCACCGGCGAGGAAGTCGCGGTCGACTTTGATGATGTCGGGGAGCAGATGGAGGATCTGCTTCGCCGAGGTGGCCGCCGGTCCGGAGCCGTCCACGGCCAGACGCACACCGCGTTGGCGCAGCGGGCTCAGGACCGCGGTGAGGGCAGTCAGGTCCCGATCCGTTATGTCACCCATGATTTCGATGACCATCCTGTCCGGGTTGACGGTCCCTCCCAGCATCAGTGCCTGAACGCGGGGATCGGCGCAGGCGGTCGGGCTGAGGTTGACGGACACAAAAAGGTGTGGCGAAATTTCTCCTGCCGCGGAAAGAGCGAGGTGCAGGGCTGCGATTTCCAGGTCCGGCCCCAGTCCCATGGCCGCAGCTCCCCGGAACCAGACGTCTGCGCTGGTCCCTTCGTGGCTGACGAACCGTGCCAGTGCCTCAACCCCGATCACTTCACCGCCCGGCAGTTGCCTTATGGGCTGGAAGGCCGTCAGCAGCATCCTCTTTCCCGGTGCGGCCGGGGTGTCCCCGGAAGAATCCTCCGATGCATCCTCATGTGAGGAATCGGGGACGTTCCTGGTGCTGATCAGGTGGTGCAGCAGCGCCTGTTCGGGGTCGTCCATGTGGGCCGCCAGCAGGTGGAGCAGTTGCTCCCTGGCCCAGGCCTTCTGTGGATCTGAGTCTGCCAGGACATCGCTGATGATCTCCAGCACCTGGCGCCGGAGTGTTTCTCCGTCCACGTTGCGGAACAGTTCCGGTGTATGTTCACCGTCCTGAGGCGACTCGTCCATGGCCTTCACATTACTCCTCGGTAGTTGATGCCGCGATCGAGGGGATGCCGGAGCTGTGGCCGTCTTTTATGTTGAAGCAGTTCGGGCCGTTACTCCAAAGCGGTGCGGACGAGATGAAAAACAGGCCCGCTCGGTTCTGGTAAAGGGGACGACGGCGAACCATGCCTCTGAGGGCCCGCAACCCTATGCGCTGGTTGAAAATTCCGTCAGTCGTACCAAGAGTCGGTTTCGCAGATTTCAGGGTTCACAGCCTCCTGACAGTTTCCGAACAGCGGCGCCCTAAGCTGCTGCCGGATCTTTGAGTGAGGGGCTAGGACAGATGCCCTTCCGTTCAAAGCCGTATCGCACGGCCGATCAAGGAGACACCATGTCACGAACCAAGAGAATCACCCTCGGCATCACCGCCGGTGCGCTGGCACTGGGCGCCGGTCTGGGGGTTACGGGAATGGCCTCAGCGGCCACCATTCCGAGCCCCAGCGCAACGTCGAGCACCTCTACGGACAGCAGCGCATCGACTGACGGCTTCCGGGGCCACAAGGGTGGTGACCGCGGCCAGATCGCGGCGGACCTTGCCACCAAGCTGGGTCTTGACGAAGCGAAGGTAACCGCGGCGGTCCGGGCGTTCCGCGAGGCCAACAAGCCGACGACGGCGCCGACCGAGGGCACCAAGCCTGACCGCACCGCCCAGGACGCCGCAATGGCCAAGTCCCTGGCGACGGCCCTCGGCGTCGACGAATCCAAGGTCACCGCGGCACTGACGGAAATCCGCGCCGCAGGCCAGGCGGAGCGCGCGGCAGCCTTGAAGACCAAGCTGGACGCGGCCGTCAAGGACGGCACCCTGACCCAGACCGAAGCCGACGCGGTGACGAAGGCCGTCGAAAAGGGCGTGATCGGAGGCGGCGGCCACTAGAAACCGGTCCACGAGACAGCGAAGCTGTCATCGATGAACCAAGGAATCCCCCGGGAAAGCCCCGGGGGATTCCTCGTTCCCCAAACGCTCCCGCATGTCCTGCTGCCTACAGCACCTTGCGGATGGTCTCCTCGAAGCTCGTGACGTGGTGCAGTGCGAGCTCGCCTGCCTTGTCCGCGTCCCCCTCGGCCACGGCCTTGAGCAGGTCTACGTGCTCGCTGATGTGGCCGCTCACCGAGGGGACCTTGTCCAGGACCAGGCACCAGATGCGCGTGGCCAGGTTGTCATAACGGATCAGGGTGTCCTCGAGGTGCGGGTTGGCCGCCGCGCGGTAGATCAGGCGGTGCACCGTCAGGTCGTAGCGCATGAGCTCGCGCGACTGGGCGGGGGTGGGCGCCAGCTCCGAGATGGCCTTCGCGACGTCCAAAAGTTCCTCGCGCATGGCGGTGTTCGCCCGCTTGGCAGCCCGGCGCGCTGCGAGCGGTTCAAGCAGCTCCCGGATCTCCGAGACGTCGGCCAGCTCTGTGAAGTCCACGCTGGTGGCGAATGTTCCCCGGCGGGGGTAGGAGACCACCAGGTGGTCCACCTCCAGCCGCTTGATGGCCTCACGCACGGGTGTACGCCCAAAGCCGAGTTCTGCCGCCAGCTGGCCGTCATTGATGGGCTCGCCCGGCCGGATGTCCAGCATGATCAGCTTGTCGCGCAGCTGCCGGTACGCAGACTCGGCTTGGGACAGCGCCTCGTCCTCGGCGGGTGGCATGGCGGGAAGAGCATTCACAGCGGGACTCCGTTCATGGGCTCCAAGCGGAAGCGAACTGTCATTTTGCTTCCTGCTATTGACTCTGTTGTGAGCCCAATCATACCATTGACCTCACACTGATATATCAGTCATAAGCAAAGTGGTATTTCATAAGGAGCATTCGTGGTTGAGCAGTTGAACGACCGACTTTCCGTAGTCGATCCCGAGATCCAGCAAGCCGTCGCCCGCGAGCTGGACCGCCAGCAGTCCACGCTGGAAATGATCGCCTCGGAGAACTTCGCTCCTTCGGCCGTCATGGAGGCGCAGGGTTCGGTCCTCACCAACAAGTACGCCGAGGGCTACCCGGGCAAGCGCTACTACGGCGGCTGCGAGCACGTCGACGTCGTCGAGCAGCTGGCCATTGACCGCGTGAAGGCACTGTTCGGCGCCGAGTTCGCCAACGTCCAGCCGCACTCCGGCGCGCAGGCCAACGCCGCCGCCATGTTCGCGCTACTGAACCCTGGGGACACCATCCTCGGTCTTTCCCTGGCCCATGGCGGCCACCTCACCCACGGCATGAAGCTCAACTTCTCGGGCAAGCTCTACAACGTGGTTCCGTACCACGTGCGCGAATCCGACCTCCGGGTGGACATGGCCGAGGTCGAGGCCCTGGCCCTGGAGCACAAGCCCAAGCTCATCGTGGCCGGCTGGTCCGCTTACTCCCGCCAGCTCGACTTCGCCGAGTTCCGCCGGATCGCCGACCTCGTGGGTGCCTACCTGATGGTGGACATGGCCCACTTCGCCGGCCTCGTCGCCGCCGGCCTCCACCCCAACCCGGTGCCGTACGCCGACGTCGTCACCACTACCACGCACAAGACCCTGGGCGGACCCCGCGGCGGCGTTATCCTCGCCAAGGAGCAGTACGCCAAGAAGATCAACAGCGCAGTCTTCCCGGGCCAGCAGGGCGGCCCGCTGGAGCACGTCATCGCCGCAAAGGCCGTGGCCTTCAAGTTGGCAGCAACGCCCGGATTCAAGGAGCGCCAGGAGCGCGTCCTGGAGGGCGCCAAGCTGCTGGCCGAACGCTTCCTGCAGCCTGATCTCGAAGCCGCCGGCATTACGGTGGTCAATGGCGGCACCGATGTGCACCTGGTCCTCGTTGACCTGCGGAACTCCGAACTGGACGGCCAGCAGGCAGAGGACGCGCTGCACAAGATCGGCATCACGGTTAACCGCAACGCCGTTCCGTTCGACCCCCGCCCGCCGATGGTTTCCTCCGGCCTGCGGATCGGCACCCCCGCCCTGGCCACCCGAGGCTTCGGTGCCACGGCATTCACAGAAGTAGCGGACATCATCGCGACGGCGCTCATCGCAGCGGCCGGCAGCGGCACGCTCGACGACGGCACCGCCGTCGAACTCCGCGCACGCGTCACCGCGCTCGCCGGGCAGTTCCCCCTCTACCCCCACCTCAGCGACGGCACCCAGATTGCCGCGTTCGAAGCAGACATGATTGGAGCAGCCCAGTGAGCACCCAACAGCTCCCCGAGCACCCGGATTTTCTGTGGCACAACCCGGAGCCCAAGTCCTCGTATGACGCCGTGATCGTCGGCGGCGGCGGGCACGGCCTGGCAACCGCGTACTTCCTGGCCAAGAACCACGGCATGACCAACATCGCCGTTCTGGAGAAGGGCTGGCTGGCCGGCGGCAACATGGCCCGCAACACCACCATCATCCGTTCCAACTACCTCTGGGACGAGAGCGCCGCCATCTACGAGCACGCCCTCAAGCTCTGGGAAATCCTGCCCGAAGAGCTGGAGTACGACTTCCTCTTCAGCCAGCGCGGCGTGATGAACCTGGCCCACACCCTGGGGGACGTGCGCGAAAGCATGCGACGCGTGGGCGCCAACAAGCTCAACGGCGTGGACGCTGAATGGCTGGACCCGCAGCAGGTCAAGGAACTCTGCCCCATCCTGAACATCAATGACAACATCCGCTACCCGGTCATGGGCGCCACCTACCAGCCCCGTGCCGGCATTGCCAAGCACGACCACGTCGCCTGGGCCTTCGCCCGCAAGTGCGACGAACTGGGTGTGGACATCATCCAGAACTGCGAAGTCACCGGCTTCGTCAAAGATGGCAACCGCGTAGTGGGCGTCAAGACCAACCGCGGCACGATAAACACCGAGAAGGTGGGCCTCTGCGCCGCCGGGCACAGCTCGGTCCTGGCGGAAATGGCCGGCTTCCGGCTCCCCATCCAGTCCCACCCGCTGCAGGCACTGGTGTCCGAACTCCACGAACCAGTCCACCCCACGGTCGTCATGTCCAACCACGTCCACGTGTACGTCTCCCAGGCACACAAGGGCGAACTGGTCATGGGCGCCGGCGTCGACTCCTACAACGGCTACGGCCAGCGCGGCTCCTTCCACGTGATCGAGCACCAGATGGCGGCCGCCGTCGAGCTGTTCCCGATCTTTGCCCGGGCACACGTGCTCCGGACCTGGGGCGGCATCGTGGACACCACGCTGGATGCCTCGCCGATCGTGGGCACCACCCCGGTGGACAACATGTTCGTCAACTGCGGCTGGGGAACCGGCGGCTTCAAGGGCACGCCGGCTGCCGGCCTGACCTTCGCGCACACCATCGCCACCGGCGCACCGCACAAGCTCAACAAGCCCTTTGCCTTGGAGCGCTTCGAAACCGGTGCCCTGATCGACGAACACGGCGCTGCCGCCGTCGCCCACTAGCCGCCGTCCACAAGAAAGAAGACGCACATGCTGCTCATCTCCTGCCCCAATTGCGGCTCGCGCGACGAGACCGAGTTCCACTACGGCGGCCAGGCCCACGTGCCGTACCCCGAGAACCCCAACGACCTCACCGATCGCGAATGGGCCGAGTACCTGTTCTACCGCGACAACACCAAGGGCACCTTTGCCGAGCGCTGGCTGCACAGCACCGGCTGCCGGCAGTGGTTCAACATGCTCCGCGACACGGTCACGTACGACATCCAGGCCGTCTACCCGATGGGGGTGCCGCGGCCCGCCGCGCCCTTCCCCCCGGCAGCTGACACCGGCACCGCAAGCACCGGCGCCGCCAGCACCACCCCCCTCAGCCCCAGCACCGCCCCGGAAGGAGCGACCAAGTGACCTCCCAGAACGCGCGCCTCAGCACCGGCGGCCGCATCGACCGCAGCATCTCCTGGCGCTTCACCGTGGACGGCGAGGAATTCACCGGACACCCGGGCGACACCCTGGCCTCCGCGCTGCTGGCCAACGGCCGCGTCGCCGCCGGCAACTCCCTCTACGAGGACCGCGCCCGCGGCATCCTGGCAGCCGGCGTGGAAGAGCCCAACGCCCTGGTCCGGATCGAGGCCCGCTTCCCCGGCGACGTTGCCGAGTCCATGCTCCCCGCCACCACCGTTTCCCTGGTGGACGGCCTGAAGGCCGGCTTCCTGAACGGCCTGGGCAAGCTGGACCCGGCCGATGACCGCGCCGAGTACGACAAGAAGTACGTCCACGCCGACGTCCTGGTCATCGGCGGCGGCCCCGCCGGCCTGGCCGCTGCCCGCGAAGCCGTCCGCAGCGGCGCCCGCGTCATCCTCATGGACGACCAGCCCGAACTCGGCGGGTCGCTGCTGTCCGGGTCCACCGCCCCCGAACTGGCGGAAACCATCGAGGGCAAGCCCGCCCTGGAATGGGTTGCCGACGTCGAAGCTGAGCTGGTTTCCGGCGCCGAAAGCACCGTGCTGAACCGCACCACCGCATTCGGCGCCTACGACGCCAACTACGTCATCGCGGTCCAGAACCGCACCGACCACCTCTCCAGCCCGGCCGCCGCCGGTGTCTCCCGCCAGCGTATTTGGCACATCCGTGCCAGCCAGGTTGTCCTGGCCCCCGGCGCCCACGAGCGTCCGCTGGTGTTCGAAAACAACGACCGCCCGGGCATCATGCTCGCCTCGGCGGTCCGCAGCTACCTGAACCGCTACGCCGTGGCCGCAGGGCAGCGCGTGGTCATCAGCACCACCAACGACAGCGCCTACGCCCTGGCTTCGGACCTGCGTGCCGCCGGCGTCAAGGTCGCGGCCGTCGTCGACGCCCGTTCCAGCCTCACTCCGGTGGCTTCCGCCGCCGTCGAAGCCGGCACCCGGGTGCTGATCGGCAGCGCGGTCGCCAACACCGCTGCTGATGCAGACGGCCGGCTGAACAGCGTCACCGTCCGCAGCATTAACGACGACGGCGAACTCACCTCGGGCATCGAAGAAATCGCCGCCGACCTGCTGGCAGTGTCCGGCGGCTGGAGCCCGCTGGTGCACCTCCACTCCCAGCGCCAGGGCAAGCTGCGCTGGGACGAGGAGCTCGCGGCCTTCGTGCCGGCCACCGTGGTTCCGAACCAGCAGACCATCGGCTCCGGCCGCGGCAGCTTCGAACTCGCTGACTGCCTGGCCGAGGGCATCTCGGCCGGCGTTTCGGCAGCCATCGCTGCAGGCTTCGAGCCTGAAAATTCTGACGCAGGCGTGGAACCTCTGGTCTTTTCGGAGCCGAAGGCATCCGCCCCGACCCGCCAGCTGTGGCTGGTCCCCGGCCAGACCGGAACCCCCGATGACTGGCACCACCACTTCGTCGACTTCCAGCGTGACCAGTCCGTGGCCGACGTCCTGCGCTCCACCGGCGCCGGCATGCGGTCCGTCGAGCACATCAAGCGCTACACCTCCATCAGCACCGCCAACGACCAGGGCAAGACGTCCGGCGTGAACGCCATCGGCGTCATCGCCGCGGCACTCCGCCAGGCCGGCGAGGCCTCCCGTGGCATCGGCGACATCGGCACCACCACCTACCGTGCACCGTTCACGCCGGTGGCCTTCGCAGCACTGGCCGGACGCCAGCGCGGCGAGCTGTTCGACCCCGCCCGCGTCACCTCGATCCACCCGTGGCACGTCGCCCAGGGCGCACTGTTCGAGGACGTCGGGCAGTGGAAGCGGCCCTGGTACTACCCGCAGAACGGCGAGGACATGGACGAAGCGGTGCTCCGCGAGTGCGCAGCCGTCCGCGACTCCGTGGGCTTCATGGACGCCACCACCCTCGGCAAGATCGAGATCCGTGGCAAGGACGCCGGCGAGTTCCTGAACCGGATCTACACCAACGCGTTCAAGAAGCTGGCCCCGGGTTCCGCCCGCTACGGCGTCATGTGCCTCTCGGACGGCATGATCTTCGACGACGGCGTGACCCTGCGCCTGGACGAGGAAACTTACTTCATGACCACCACCACCGGCGGCGCCGCCAAGGTGCTGGACTGGCTGGAGGAATGGCTGCAGACCGAATGGCCGGAACTCGACGTGCACTGCACCTCGGTGACCGAACAGTGGAGCACGATCGCCGTCGTCGGGCCCAAGTCCCGCGACGTCATCGCCAAGGTTGCCCCGGAACTGGCCGCCAACGGCGGCCTGGACGCCGAGGCGTTCCCGTTCATGACCTTCCGCGAAACCACCCTCGCGTCCGGCGTGAAGGCCCGCATCTGCCGGATCTCGTTCTCCGGTGAACTGGCCTACGAAATCAACGTGCCGTCCTGGTACGGGCTGAACACCTGGGAATCCGTGGCAGCGGCCGGCGCCGAATTCAACATCACCCCCTACGGCACCGAGACCATGCACGTGCTGCGCGCCGAGAAGGGCTACCCGATCGTCGGGCAGGACACCGACGGCACCGTCACCCCGCAGGATGCCGGCATGGAATGGATCGTCTCCAAGGCCAAGGACTTCATCGGCAAGCGTTCCTACTCCCGCATCGACCAGCACCGCGATGACCGCAAGCACCTGGTCAGCGTCCTGCCGGTGGACGGCTCGCTGCGGTTGCCGGAAGGAACCCAGCTCGTGGAAAAGGGCCGCTCCACCAACCCCGCCTACGGCCCGGTTCCCATGGAAGGCTTCGTAACCTCCAGCTACCACAGCGCAGCACTGGGCAGGTCGTTCGGCCTGGCCCTGATCAAGAACGGCCGCAACCGGATCGGCGAAACCCTCGTGGCTGCTGCAGGCGACCAGCTCGTGGACGTTGTTGTCGCAGAAACCGTACTGTTTGACCCCGAAGGGACCCGCAAAGATGGCTAACACCGCAGCTTTCACAGGCATCAATGGACTCCGGGAAATCCGCCGCAGCCCAGCTTCACACCTGGCCGAAGCATTCGACACCGGGTCCGTGCAGGGAACAGTCACCCTCAAAGAGGGCCCGTTCCAGACCATGGCCGGCGTCCGGGTT
The DNA here is from genome assembly GCF_030815865.1 of Arthrobacter globiformis. Classification (NCBI taxonomy): domain Bacteria; kingdom Bacillati; phylum Actinomycetota; class Actinomycetes; order Micrococcales; family Micrococcaceae; genus Arthrobacter; species Arthrobacter globiformis. Next base: position 4,861,604 of record NZ_JAUSXI010000001.1, on the reverse strand, counting down.
GACCTCGGCTCCGAGGCCGGCACCAGGATCGGTTCCGTCACCGGCGGCCTGCCGACGCGGTGCGGCGAAGTCCGCGGCACGGACCGGGTAAGCGCCCTGTGGCTCGGCCCGCAGGAGTTCCTGGTCGTGGCGCCGGAAGACGCCCACGACTCACTGGGCGGGGACCTGATCGGTTCCCTGAAGTCGGCCCTGGGCGACGCCGCCGGGCAGGTGGTGGACCTGTCCGCCAACCGCACCACTTTTGAGCTGTCCGGCCCGCGGGCCCGTGCAGTGCTGGAGAAGGGCTGCGCCCTGGACCTGCACCCGCGCACCCTCAAGCCCGGCACCGCCCTGAACACCGAGGTCGGCAACATCCCGGTGGTCCTGTTCAAGACCGGGGAGGAGAGCTTCCGGCTGTTCCCCCGCGCCTCGTTCGCGGACTACCTGGGCCGCTGGCTCCTGGATTCCATGAGGGAGTTCGCTTCCCCCGAGGTGCCCTAATGGCGCTCAGCGCGCTGGACCTGTTTTCTGTTGGCATCGGGCCGTCGTCGTCACACACGGTCGGCCCGATGCGGGCGGCGAAGCAGTTCGCCGACGGGCTCAAGGGTGGCGGGCTGCTAAGCTCCACCACCCGGGTCCAGGCGGAGCTCTTCGGGTCCCTCGGTGCCACGGGCCGGGGCCACGGCTCCGACAAGGCCGTGGTGCTGGGCCTGCAGGGCCTTGACCCGGAAACCGTGGACACCTCCACCGCCGATGACCAGGTGGCAGCCGCCGCCCTGGACGCCGAACTGCGGATCGGCGGGGACCACCGGGTGGACTTCAACTGGGACGAGGACGTGGTGCTGCACCGGCGCAAGTCGCTGCCGGCCCACCCCAACGGCATGACCTTCCGCGCCCTGGACCACGCGGGCACGGTGCTGAGCGAACGGAGCTTCTACTCCATCGGCGGCGGCTTCGTCGTTGACGGCGACGCCGACGCCAACGCCAAGGTGGTGGCGGACGAAACCCCGCTGCCGTACCCCTTCACCACGGCCAACGAGCTCCTGGAGATCTGCAGCCGCGAAAACATGTCGATCTCGGACGTGATGCTCGCCAATGAACTGGTGTGGCGCAGCGAGGCGGAGCTCCGCGAGGAGCTGCTGAAGCTGTGGGCCGTCATGCGCGAATGCGTGGACAACGGCTGCGCCGCGGAAGGCATCCTTCCCGGCGGGCTCAACGTTCCGCGGCGGGCGCCGTCGTTGTTCCAGACCCTGACGGCGGACACCGGCGTCACCGATCCGCTCCGCGCCATGGAGTGGGTGAACCTCTACGCGCTGGCCGTCAACGAGGAGAATGCGGCCGGCGGCCGCATCGTCACCGCCCCCACCAACGGGGCGGCCGGAATCGTGCCGGCAGTCCTGCACTACTACATGAAGTTTGTTCCCGGAGCGGACGACGACGGTGTGGTCCGCTTCCTGCTGGCGGCGGCCGCCGTCGGGATTCTGTTCAAGATCAACGCCTCCATCTCCGGTGCTGAGGTGGGCTGCCAGGGCGAAGTGGGCTCCGCCTGCTCCATGGCGGCCGCCGGGCTCTGCGAGGTGCTGGGCGGCACGCCCGAACAGGTGGAAAACGCCGCCGAGGTGGGGATCGAACACAACCTCGGGCTGACCTGCGACCCCGTGGGCGGGCTGGTGCAGATCCCCTGCATCGAGCGCAACGCCATCGCCAGCGTCAAGGCCATCAACGCCGCCCGCCTTGCCCTGCACGGGGACGGCAGCCACAAGGTGTCGTTGGACAAGGCCATCAAGACCATGCGCGAAACCGGCGCCGACATGAAAACCAAGTACAAGGAAACCTCTCGAGGAGGCCTCGCCGTGAATGTAATTGAGTGCTGAAACCATGACTGCTATTCAGACTGAGAACCGCACCTCCGGGCAGGCGAACAGCGCCGTCGAGCACGTGCTGACCCTGGACTGCCCCGAAGGCCCGGGCATCGTGCACGCCGTCTCCGGCTTCCTGCTGGAACACGAGTGCGACATCATCGACAACAAGCAGTTCGGCGACCGGGCCGAAGGCCACTTCTTCATGCGTGTGCACTTCGCCTCGGACGGCAACGAAGCTACGCTGGAGCAGCTCCGCGCCGGATTCACCCCGGTGGCCGAGAAGTACGACATGAAGTGGCGGCTGGAACGGAACGGGTCCCGCCGCAAGGTCCTGATCATGGTCTCGAAGTTCGGCCACTGCCTCAACGACCTGCTTTTCCGGGCCCGGGTGGGGGAGCTTCCCATCGACGTTGTGGGCGTGGTTTCCAACCATACGGACCATCAGACACTCGTGGAGTGGCACGGCATCCCGTTCTTCCACGTCCCCGTCACGGCGGCCACCAAGCCGCAGGCGGAGGCACGGCTGCTGGACATCGTGGACGAGCTCGATGTTGAGCTGGTGGTGCTGGCCCGGTACATGCAGGTCCTCAGCGACGACCTGGCACGGAAGCTGGATGGCAGGGCGATCAACATCCACCACTCGTTCCTGCCGTCGTTCAAGGGGGCCAAGCCGTACCACCAGGCCTACGCCCGCGGCGTGAAAACCGTGGGCGCCACCGCGCACTACGTGAACGCCGAGCTCGATGAGGGCCCGATCATCGCGCAGCAGGTGGTGGAGGTGGACCACACCTTCGGCCCCGAGGATCTGGTCGCCGCCGGCCGGGACACCGAGTGCAAGGCGCTCAGCAACGCCGTCCGCTGGCACTGCGAAGGCCGCATCATCCTGAACGGCAATCGGACCGTCGTCCTGAAGTAGGAAACGCTTCCTCAGGTCCTGCCGCTTGAAACGAAACGCTCCTGCAGTTCATGCAGGAGCGTCTCGGTTTAAGCGACGAAAGGTGAGGAAGCGTTTGTGTTTAGGCGCCGAAAGGTGAGGAAGCGTCGGGGGTTAGACGCCGAGCTGTTCGCGGAGGGCCTGGACGTGGCCCTGTGCCTTGACCTGGTACTGGGCCAGCGTGACCTTGCCTTCGGGATCCAGGACCACGGTGGAGCGGACGATGCCCTCCTGGACTTCGCCGTCGATGAGCTTCTCGCCCCAGGCGCCGTAGGCCAGGGCAACCGCGTGGTCCTCGTCAGCCAGGAGCGGGAAGGTGAGCCCGAAGTCGCCCGTGAAGTTCGCCAGCTTCTCCGGCGCGTCGGGGGAGATGCCCAGCACCGCGTAGCCGGAGCCCTGGAAGGAGGCCAGGTTGTCGCGGAAGTCGCAGGCCTCCGTGGTGCAGCCGGGGGTGGCCGCTTCCGGGTAGAAGTACACAATGACGTTCTTGCCGCGGTAGTCGGCCAGCGTGGTCTGCTTGCCTTCAGCGTCCCGCAGGGTAAAGTCCGGCGCCTGGGTTCCGGGCTGGAGCTTGGTGGTCAGTTTGGGGCTCATGGCATTCCTTCTGATGGATCTGGGTTTGAGCGAAAAATCTGGTCAAGCACAATGACTGATCGGACTGATATGGATAACAGCAGCCCTAGATACTGTATTCCGCCGGGCCGCGCACGGTGGCTGCAGGCCCGCAGATGAAGCGGTAGCCGCCGCCGCGGACCGTGGCGATCGCGTGCCGGCCGCCGCGCAACTTCCGCCGGACCCGGCCCACATAGACGTCGATGGAACGGGTTGCGGCGCCGGGGCTGTCGAACGACTCCAGGAACAGCCGCAGCTCCTCCCGGTCAACGGTCCGTGAACAGTGTTCCACCAAGTAGCGCAGCAGCTTGAACTCGACGCCGGTCAGCGGCACCCGCACGCCGTCCAGCAGCACTTCGGACCGGGAAAGGTCCACGGCCACCCGGCTGACGTGCCCGGCCGACGGCGCGAGGTGGGGTGCGCCGCCGTCGTCCGTTTCGGCGGACTCCAGTTCCGAGGAGTCCGGTTGCAGGGAATCCTCCAGGGAGGACGACGGCGGCACGGGAGTTCCGCCGTCGGGCGCACCATTGGGTTCCCCCTCCCCTGGGGGCGTGCCTGGGTGCGTCCCGGCGGCGGAAGTTGCAGCTCGGGCGGCGGGCCAGTGGACTTCCGCCTCCGGAGCAAATCGAAGGGCCCGCGCCAGCAGCAGCTCGGCGGCCCGGGCCAGGACTTCGGGGTCGATGTCCTGGCCTTCGGGCGGAGCTACCCAGACGGCCAGGCCGCGGGCCTTGGCGGTCCCGCGGGCACTGGCAGTTCCAGGGCCGGCGCCCCACGGCGCCGAAGAGCCGCGCGGTGAATGGGCATGCACAGCCACCGCGCGGTCCTCAGATGCCGCCGCGGCGGATCAGCTTGCCGCCGGGGGTCTGGCCGTCAACCACGTTGCCGCGCAGGTACGTGCGGCGGACTACGCCGGAGAGCGCCTTGCCGTCGTACGGGGTGATGGGGTTCTTGTGCTTGAGCTTGGACACGTCCACCACGAAGGCCTCGTCCTGGGCGAAGACGGAGAAGTCGGCGTCGTACCCCAGGGCCAGCTGGCCCTTGTTGGAGAGGCGGGCCAGGGAGGCCGGCTTCTCGGCCATCCACGACACCACCTGCTCCAGCGGGATGCCGCGGTGCCTGGCCTCGGTCCAGATCAGGGACAGGCCCAGCTGCAGCGACGAGACGCCGCCCCAGGCCACGGCGAAGTCACCGTTTTCCAGATCCTTCAGGTCAAGCGTCGACGGCGAGTGGTCCGAAACGATGCAGTCGATGGTGCCGTCCTGCAGGCCCTGCCAGAGGAGCTCGCGGTTGGAGGCCTCGCGGATGGGCGGGCAGCACTTGTACGCGGTGGCGCCGTCGGGGATTTCCTCGGCCATGAGCGTGAGGTAGTGCGGGCAGGTCTCCACGGTGAGGTGCACGCCGTCGCGCTTTGCCGAAGCGATCATGGGCAGTGCGTCCGACGACGAGAGGTGCAGGATATGGGCGCGGGCGCCGGTCCAGCGGGCGCGCTCGATCACCTCGGCGATGGCCTTGTTCTCGGCGCCGCGGGGCCGGGAGGCGAGGAACGTGGAGTAGTGTGCGCCGCCGGGGTGGGGCGCGTGGTCGATCGCGTGCGAGTCCTCGGCATGGACGATCATGAGGGAGTCGAAGGACTTCAGCTCGCGCATGTCCTCCTCCATCTCGTCCGCTTCCAGGTGCGGAAACTCGTCCACACCGGAATGCAGCAGGAAGCACTTGAAGCCGAAGACGCCCTCGTCGTGCAGCGGGCGCAGGTCGGCCTTGTTCCCGGGGATCGCGCCGCCCCAGAATCCGACGTCCACGAAGGCCTGGTCCTCGGCCACCTCGCGCTTGAGCTTGAGGCCGTCCACGTTGGTGGTGGGCGGGATGGAGTTAAGCGGCATGTCGATGATGGTGGTGACGCCGCCGGCGGCAGCGGCGCGGGTGGCGGAGGCGAAGCCCTCCCACTCGGTGCGGCCGGGCTCGTTGACGTGGACGTGGGTGTCCACCAGGCCGGGGATCAGGGTTTCGTCGTCGGCGAGTTCGATGACCTCGGCGCCCTGGAGGCCATTGCCGAGCGGTTCCAGTGCGACGATCTTGCCGCCGCGGACGCCCACTTCACGGGCGGAGATTCCGGCGGTGGTGAGGATGCGCCGGCCCCGGATGACCAGGTCAAAGCGTTCTTCAGACATTCAGGGGCTCCTTCGTGTAAGCACTGTCGGTCAGGTGCACGCCGATGTGCTGACCCAATTCTTCAAGCAATCGGCCTGCTTCAGCTATACATATCTCTACATTGCTTTCCAGCGCCGTCAGAGGGTAGACCTGCCGGAAACCTGAACTCTGCTGCTGTTCCGGCGAAAGGGTGGTGCGGCCGCAGACGGCGAGCACCGGCACGCCGGCTTCGGCAGCTGCCCGGGCAACGCCCATGGGCGTCTTGCCGAGCAGGCTCTGTTCGTCGAGGCTGCCTTCGCCGGTAATCACCAGGTCCGCGCCGGCCAGCCGTTCCGCCAGCCGGGTGAATTCAAGCACGACGTCGATGCCCGGGCGGCGCGATGCCGCCAGTGCCGCGATGGCGGCGTAGCCGACGCCGCCGGCCGCTCCGGCGCCCGGTGCGCCGGCAGCTTTGACCGCCCGCGGACCGATCTCTGAGGCGAGGACCTTGACGAAGTTGGCGAGGGCGGCGTCCAGCTCGCCGACGTCGGCGGCGGTGGCGCCCTTCTGCGGCCCGAAGATGGCCGCCGCCCCCTCCGGCCCGAGCAGCGGGTTGTCCACGTCGCTCGCCAGGATAAAGCGGGACCCCTCCAGCCGGGTGTCGAAGCCGGAGAAGTCGATGGCCGCCAGGTCCGCCAGGGCGGCGCCGCCGAGGGGCAGTTCGTTGCCTCCGGCGTCGAGCAGCCGGGCGCCGAGTCCCTGCAGCACGCCAGCGCCGCCGTCGGTGTTGGCGCTGCCGCCGACGCCCAGGATGATCTGCCGGCAGCCGGCATCGAGCGCCGCGCGGATCAGCTCACCGGTTCCCACGCTGCTGGCGGTGCGGGCGGTTTCGGAACCCGGCCGCCCGCCGTCGTAATCGGGGAGGACAGCGAGGCCGGAAGCCGCGGCCATTTCGATTACGGCTTCCCGGCCGCGGACCGCGAACTCCGCCGACAGCGGCTGCCCGGTGGGGCCGCTGACCACGGCGCTGCGGCGGGTGAAGCCGGAGCCGACGGCGGCGTCGAGGGTGCCCTCGCCGCCGTCGGCCACGGGAATCCGCAGTACCTCGAGGGTGCCCAGTTCCTCAGGGGTGCCGGGACGGCCCGCTGTGGCGGAGCCGTTCCGGAGCCCTGTTTCCAGGTGCCGGGCGACGTCCGGGGCGGAGAGTGAACCCTTGAACTTGTCCGGCGCGATCACGATGCGCATTGCTTGCCTATCTTCGGTACTTTTCGGTGCGGCCTGGCTATTGGTCCCGCAGGGGATTAGTCCTGCAGGGCCAGGATGGCGGTGGGGGCGTCGGCTGCGGTGGCGGCCAGCTCCTCGAACTCGTTCACGGCGTTGATCTCGAGGCCCATGGAGATGTTGGTGATCTTTTCCAGGATCACTTCAACCACCACGGGAACCTGGAACTCGCCCATCAGTGCCTTGGCCTTGTCGAACGCAGCCGGCATGTCCTCCGGGCTGGTCACGCGGATGGCCTTGCAGCCCAGGCCCTCGGCCACCTTGATGTGGTCAACGCCGTAGCCGTTGGTTTCGGGGGAGTTGATGTTCTCGAACGCCAAGGACACGTTCTGTTCCATCTTGAAGCCGCGCTGGGACTGGCGGATCAGGCCCAGGTAGGAGTTGTTCACCACCACGTGGATGTACGGCAGGTTGAACTGTGCTCCCACGGCCAGTTCCTCGATCATGAACTGGAAGTCGTAGTCACCGGACAGGGCAACAACGGTCTCATCCGGCTTGCCGCGCACGACGCCGAGGGCGGCCGGGGCGGTCCAGCCCAGCGGGCCTGCCTGGCCGGCGTTGATCCACTTGCGCGGGCCGAACACGTGCAGCATCTGGGCGCCGGCGATCTGGGACAGGCCGATGGTGGACACGTACGTTGTGTCCTTGCCGAACGCCTTGTTCATCTCCTCGTACACGCGCTGCGGCTTGATTGGCACGTTGTCGAAGTGGGTCTTGCGGTGCAGGGTGGCCTTGCGCTCGGCACACTCGGCAACCCAAGCGGTGTAGTCCGGCAGGGTCTTGGCGGCCTGGCGTTCGCGGGCCAGTTCCAGCAGCCCGTCGAGGGCGGCGCCGGCGTCGGAGGCGATGCCGAAGTCCGGGGAGAAGACGCGGCCGATCTGGGTGGGCTCGATGTCGATGTGCACGAACTTGCGGCCGGCCGTGTAAGTGTCCAGGCCGCCGGTGTGGCGGTTGGCCCAGCGGTTGCCGATGCCGATCACGAAGTCGCTGCGCAGGTAGTTCTCGTTGCCGTAGCGGTGCGAGGTCTGCAGGCCCACCATGCCGGCCATCAGCTCATGGTCGTCCGGGATCGCGCCCCAGCCCATCAGGGTGGGGATGACGGGAACGTTCAGCAGCTCGGCCAGTTCCACAAGCTGCGCGGAGGCGCCGGCGTTGATGATGCCGCCGCCGGCCACGATCAGCGGGCGCTCGCCTGCGGTCAGCATGTCCAGGGCCTTCTCCAGCTGCTTGCGGGAGGCTTTGGGCTTTTCGACGGGCAGCGGTTCGTAGGTGTCGATGTCGAATTCGATCTCGGTCATCTGCACGTCGATCGGCAGGTCCAGCAGGACCGGGCCGGGGCGGCCGGAGCGCATCAGCTGGAAGGCCTTCTGGAAGGCGCCGGGAACCTGGCCGGGCTCCAGGATGGTCATGGCCATCTTGGTGACGGGCTTGGCGATGGACTCGATGTCCACGGCCTGGAAGTCTTCCTTGTGCAGCTTGGCAACGGGTGCCTGGCCGGTGATGCAGAGCATCGGGATGGAATCGGCCCACGCGGCGTACAGGCCGGTGATCATGTCGGTGCCGGCTGGGCCGGAGGTGCCGATGCAGATGCCGATGTTGCCGTCTGCTGCGCGGGAGTAGCCGTCAGCCATGTGGCTGGCGCCTTCAACGTGGCGGGCCAGGGTGTGGCGGATACCGCCGTGGGCCCGCATTGCGGAGTAGAACGGGTTGATCGCCGCGCCTGGCAGGCCGAACGCCTCGGTGGCGCCCTCCTTTTCCAGGATTGCGACGGCAGCGTCTACGGTGCGCATCTTGGTCATGGTGTGCTCCTAAAAAGTCCGTGTTTTGGGTGTGCTGAAGGAAGGCCCGGTGGCCGGGCCCATAAAAGTCGGTGGTTGAGCTTGTCGAAGCCGAGCCGCTGGTTGAGCTTGTCGAAACCGAGCCGCTGGTTGAGCTTGTCGAAACCGAGCTTGTCGAAACCCTTGATCTCGACAAGCTCGATCAGCGGAAGTGCTTACTCCCGGCCGCTGAGCTGGAGGACCTGCTTGAAGAGTCCCGAGTGGTCGAGGCCGCCGTCGCCCTGGTTGACGGTGGCGGCGACGAGCTGGGCGACGACGGCGCCGAGCGGGATGGAGACGTTGGCTTCGCGGGCGGCGGAGGTGACAATGCCTAGGTCCTTGTGGTGGAGGGCGAGGCGGAAGCCGGGGTCGAAGTTGCGGTCCAGCATCTTCTGGCCCTTCTGGTCGAGGACCTTGGAACCGGCCAGGCCGCCGCCGAGGACCTTGAGGGCGGCGTCGGTGTCCACGCCGTAGGCCTCAAGGAACGCGATGGCTTCACCGAGGACCTCGATGTTGACGGCGACGATCAGCTGGTTCGCAGCCTTGACGGTCTGGCCGGAGCCGGAGGGGCCGACGTGGACGATGGTTTTGCCGACGGCGTTCAGGACGTCCTGGGCTGCCTCGAAGTCTGCCTTGTCGCCGCCGACCATGATGGACAGGACGGCGTCGATGGCACCCTGTTCGCCGCCGGAAACCGGAGCGTCGAGCGGGCGGATACCGGCCGCGACGGCGTCATCGGACAGGCGCTTGGCGACGTCCGGGCGGATGCTCGACGCGTCGATCCAGAGGGCGCCCTGCTTCGCATTGGCGAACACGCCGTCCGGGCCGCTGACGACGCCTTCGACGTCGGGGGAGTCCGGCACCATGGTGATGACGACCTCGGCGTCCTTGACGGCGTCCGCGATGCTGGAGGCGCCCTGGCCCCCTTCGGAGACGAGCTTGTCGATCTTGTCCTGGCTACGGTTGAAGCCGGTGACGGTGTGGCCGGCCTTGACGAGGTTGATGGCCATGGGCAGGCCCATGATTCCGAGTCCGATGACTGCAACGTTGCTCATGATGGTTCTCTTTCTGAAGTCTTTGGGTGGTGCGGTGGTAGAGCTTGAAACCCAGGTGGTTGAGCTTGCCGAAACCACGGTGGTTGAGCCCGAACCTCCGGTGGTTGAGCTTGTCGAAACCAGGATCACGACAAGCTCGATCAGCGGTTCCGGCTACTGGGCGGCGTGTTCGCGGATGGCCCAGCTGAAGGCGGTTTCCTGCGGTTCCTTGTACTCGAGGCCGATGTAGCCGTCGTAGCCGAGTTCGCGGCTGCGGGCGATCCACTCGCCGAGGGGAAGCTCGCCGGTTCCGGGAGCCCCGCGGCCGGGGTTGTCGGCAATCTGGATGTGGCCGAAGTCCTTGGCGTGGTTTTCGATGACGGCGGCGACGTCGTCCCCGTTGACGGCCAGGTGATAGAAGTCCGCGAGCAGTTTGATGTTCTGGGCGCCGGATTCTGCCTTGACCCTGGCGATCACGTCGAGCGCGTCCTGGGCCTTCAGGAGCGGGTAGCGCGGGGCTCCGCTGACGGGTTCGAGGAGGACGGTGCCGCCGATGCGGGCCACGCCCTCGGCAGCAGCGGCCAGGTTCTTGGCCGCCAGTTCGTCCTGCTCCTCAGGGCTGAATTCCTCCTGGCGGTTGCCGTAGAGAGCGTTGAAAGCCGTGCAGCCGAGGCGCTCGCCGATGCCGGCGACGACGTCGATGTTGTCCTTGAACTCGGAGCAGCGTCCCTTCCACGACACCAGGCCGCGGTCACCGCCGGGCATGTTGCCGGCGTTGAAGTTCAGGCCGGAGAGCTGGACGCCGGCGTCGGTGATGGCGCGCTCGAAAGCCGTGGTCTCGGCGTCGGAAGGGACTGAGTTCTCGAAGGGCCACCAGAACTCGACGCCGTCAAAACCGGCCGCCTTCGCGGCTGCGGGGCGCTCGAGCAGGGGCAGCTCCGTCAGGAGGATGGAGCAGTTCACTGTGTACGTCATCGTAGGTCCTTCCGGGGAGGGGCTTTGATCTATCTTCCCTGCTTCTCGGCATTCATACCGTTTCCGCTTCGTGGAATTTAGATTCTGCTTTATGAAAAGTGTAGGGAAGGGGTGGCCGGGTAGTCAAGGGGAGCGGTCAGCGTGAATGGCCAACGCCGGCGATGGCAGTTCTGCAGCCGCATGGAAGCGCAGGAAGGGCCGGCACCCGAGGTGCCGGCCCTTCCTGCTGTTTGAGGTCTGTGTTTCGACCTGGAGCGTTACGCCCGCGCGGCGTCGACGAGGACGCCATCAATCCGGGACAGCACTCCGGGCCAGCCGTTGCCCATGCCCTGGAAGGCCTGCTGGCCCATCGGCGTATCGAGCTTGAAGCCCGCGTGCTCAAGGTGCAGGACTGTGCCGTCTTCGACAGTTTCAAGCGTCCAAGTGATGGTTGTGTCCAAGCCGCCTTCGGCAAACAGAAAGCTGATCGAGGTGCCGGGATCGACGCTGAGGACTTCGCACTGCTGCTGGCCCCAGGCGCCCATGTCCAGGGTGAAACGGTGGCCGACGGTGGGGGCGATGTCCCCGGGTGCCCACCAGCGGGAGAGCAGGTCCGGCGTCGTGAGCGCCTTCCATAATGCCTCGGGTGAGTGCGGGAAGTGGCGTGTGAGGCGGATCGTATTGTCGGTCATGATGGGTTCTCCTCGTCCAGTAGGTTGCCTAGCGTATCGAGGCGCCGGTTCCAGTAGTGCTCGTAATGCTTCAGCCAGCCGCCCACCTCGGCCAGGCCGGTGGCCTCAAGGTGATATACCCGGTGCCTTCCGTGCCGCTCTTCCCGGACGAGTCCGGTCTCGCGGAGCACGGCCAGGTGTTCCGACGCAGCGGAGCGGCTCTGCTCGAGCAGGTTCGTGAGGTCGCCCGCTGTCCGCGGCCCGTTCCGGAGCTCGTCGAGGATGGTGCGCCGTGCCGGGTTGGCCAGGGCGCCGAAGATGTCGGGAAGCACGCCGGTGCAGATTTGCCGGGTCGCCTGGCGCTTCTAAGTGGTTGGCGGGCATTTCGGTGACCAGAAACCGAAAAACCCCTGTTTCATGGGGCTCCGGGCTCGTAAAATAAAGGTGGGGCCGACGGCAAGAGCCCCGGAGAGCGATCCTTACGAGCCCGGGGCGCCTTCCCAAACGCCGCCGGCCCTTATGAATGCCGCCAGGTTCCGATCCGGTTACGGCTCTTCCCGCAAGGTCACGCCCATGTGACCATGGGGCATGAGCGAAGAACTTATGGCGGCGGCACCCTCCGGCAGTGGCGCTCCCCGCAATCGAACGGCCGGATTTATCCACTCCGAGGGCTCCGAGGCAACACGGCAGATGCGCGAGCGGGCCAAACGGCGCCGGGAAGCAGAAGCGAAACTGCAGCTGCACCTGATGGAAACCCGCAACAAGTCAGCCGGCGCACCGGACTCGGCCCTCTGACAGCCCCGCCCGAAACTACACGAAACAGCAATCACGGCGACACCATTCCGATGCCGCCGTGATTGCTGTTCAGTTACAAGTTGGGCGTGCCGCTATCTAACCAATAACCCCGACGGCGGCACTTGCGTTCTCAGTGGAGGCCGGCGTTAGTGCTGGCCGCTGGTGCCGCCCAGGGGCGGAACCGTGCCCGGGCCGCCTTCTTCCCATTCGGCCCGGTTTGCCGCGCTTCGAGTGTCGCTTGCAGCCGTCTCGTCCGAGTCGCCTTCGTCATCGATCAAGCCGTTGGTCTGGTCGAAGGGATGGGCGATGCTCTCGTCCGTCAGTGCCGAGCCGGTGCCTGCCGCAGTTCCACCGGCGACAGCTCCGCCGGTAACGGTGTCCGCCGCAGTTCCGCCGGCGAAGCCGGGGGTATCGGTCGTGTCGGTAACAACGGTGGTTTCGGTGTACTCGGGGACCACCGGGGTGACGGTCTCGTCGACGACATACACAGTGTCTGCGTCCTTGTCCTTGCCGCCCGCTGCAACTGCCGCCGCCGCGCCTGCTGCGGCGGCTACTCCGGCAGCTGCCGCCATCTTGCCGGAGACGCCGGCCTTGCCGCTGTCGCCGAGCGATCCGGCAGCGTGCTCAACGCCCGGGGTGCCCACCGAGCCGCCTTCGTTGACCGCGCCCCGCCAGGCGCCGCTGGCGTAGCCTTCGTCCTCGATGAATGCCTTGAACTTCTTTAGGTCGGCCTCGGCCTGGTGCTCCACGACGTGGAGCTTGTCGCCGATCTTCTCCACGATCCCTTCGGGTTCGTAGTCGATGAACAGCTTGATGGAGGTCTGGCCGCCGCCCACGTCTTCAAACTCCACCGAGCCTGCGTTGGTGGCACCCTCAGTGGCCGCCCAGGCAACCTTCTGGTCCGGCTTCTGTTCGAGGATCCGCGCCTCCCACTTGCGCTTCACGCCGGCGATCTCGGCAACCCATTCGAGGCGGTCGTCGCTGAGTTGGGTCACTTTTTTGACGCCGCCCATGAAGTGCGGGAAGTCTTCGAACTGGGTCCACTGGTTGTATGCCGTGCTGACCGGCACGTTCACCAGAATGCGCTTCTCAACCCTCGTGCTCATAGTGTCTCCTTCGTCGAAGTGAACAGATGATGGTCCGGTATCCGAAGTCATCAGCATGCTTACTATATCGTCGACGGCGGAGCGTGGCCAGAGCAGGTAGTGCCCGGAGCGTGGTTACGCAGTGAAAAAGGGGAAGCCTCCGCGCGAATCAAACGACTCCAGCGCGGAGGCTTCCAGCGCTCCGATTTGGGGGGAAAGGGGAGAGCTGGCACTAATGTACAGCCGGATGGGCTTCAGGGAAGGCGTATTCGGCTGTTTCGGAAATTCTTGACTAAACCTTGAGTTGCCGTTGTGAATCGACCGCGTCGAGCAGCCTGGTGAGCACGCGCGCCGGCGGCCCGCCGGCGTAGATCTCCACCATGTCCGCGTACTCGGGAAGTGCACGGTAGGCGTTCCGCAGGGCGGTCAGATCGGCCACGGACTCCTCGTCCGTGCCGCGCACCAGGATCCGCTGGTGCGCCTCTGCGGGATTCACGTCCAGGTGAAGGACCAGGTCCGGGGCCGGAAGAGTGCGGAGCAGCCAGGGGAGAAAGCGTCCGCGGCGCTGGCCCCTTGCCTCGCGCAATGCCAGCTGGCAGTGGAGGTGGCGGTCCATAACAACCAGCCCCTCGAAGCGGGTTGCCCGGCCAGTGGACACCAGCACATTGAATACGCGCATGGTGGTTTCCGCCGCGTCGGCCAGCCGGGCAGGCAGGTGGATGCCGAGCCTGGCGCTGAGTAGGGACATGCGCCGCCGGCCTGCATAGTTGCTCAGCAGAAGTGCCTTGCTGCCCTTCGCGCGGGCCGCCGCAACCAGGGAACGGGCCGCCGTCGTTTTTCCCGAACCGTCGATTCCTGTCAGAACAATGAGCATGTGGCCTCCTTCCGTCTCCCTGTCCAACGGCTGGGGGTCGGCCAGTGTTTCGGCTTTGAGGCGCAGATCACTTGTTGCCCAGTTCCCAGCCGGCCCACAGCCCTGATCGGCCGACGGCGGCACCTGCCGGAACTTGCGGCGATCCTGCCGGAATGTTGCGCCAGGCTTGAGCCTGCCGAGGGACAGTATTTCCCAGGGGCCGTGCAGAAGCGCCGCGGCCCCGCAAAAGACCCACATGAAGATCAGCCAAGAAACACAATGGACTCGGACGGGCAGGCGCAATGGGGCACCGGCCCGTCCCTGGCATGTTTCGTCGAACCGAGGGTGGGACTACAGGGAGACGCTGCCCCGGATGACCGTGCGGCTGGTGCCGCCGACCCATATGCTGTCGCCCTCTGTGGTGATGGTGACCAGGCCGCCGCGGCCCAGGACCGTGCCCTGGCTGACGGTGTAGTTGCCCTCCGCCACTCCTGAGCCGATCAGCCACTGGGCAAGGCCTGCGTTCAGGCTGCCGGTAACCGGGTCTTCGGGGACTGCGAGGCCGGGAACGAAGCCGCGCACCTCGAAATCCGCCGGGCCGCCGTCCCCGTAAGCACCGATGACGCCCACGTTCAGCTTGGCCATGGTGACGAAGTCCGGCGTCAGGTCCAACACCTGCCGGGCCGAGGCCAGCCGGATGCCGATCCAGCCCGGGCCGTTGTCCACCCAGTTGCTGTCCAGGACCTGCTCGGGCGTGATGCCCAGGCTGGCGATGGCCTGCTCCAGCACCTCAGCTTCCACCGGACCGGAACGGCGCAGCGGCGGGGCCTCGAAGAACTGTTCGTCGGCCGTTTGGCTGATCTTGACGAGCCCCACCTCGCATTCCTGTACGAGTTCTCCTGGGTGCTGCGGCTGGCCGCCGTTCTCCAGCCACGCGTGCGCGGAGCCGAGCGTCGGGTGGCCGGCGAAGGGAAGCTCGGACGCCGGCGTGAAGATCCGGAGCCGGTAGTCCGCCTCCGGTTGCGTCGGCTTCAGCAGGAACGTGGTTTCCGAGAGGTTGGTCCAGTTGGCGAAACTTTGCATCTGCTCGTCTGACAGGCCGTCGGCGTCATGGACGACGGCGACCGGGTTGCCGGCCT
The DNA here is from genome assembly GCF_030815865.1 of Arthrobacter globiformis. Taxonomy (NCBI): domain Bacteria; kingdom Bacillati; phylum Actinomycetota; class Actinomycetes; order Micrococcales; family Micrococcaceae; genus Arthrobacter; species Arthrobacter globiformis. Next base: position 4,846,461 of record NZ_JAUSXI010000001.1, on the reverse strand, counting down.
TGGGCCCGGGGGCAAAGACGTCGACCTGCGAAAAGGGATAATCGTTCACGTTGGCGGCCATGCTGGTCCTTCTGTGGAAATTCAACTTCGGTTGGAACTCACGTGGAGTTCCCAACCACGGTAGGCAGCCTGCCGGGGCGCGCACCAGAGCCAATTCAGGAAAGTGGCCCTGCCGAACCGCTTCAGTCGCCCGGCACCTCGGCAGGTTCCCGCGGTGTGGCGAGCCCGTCCACCACCTCGACTCCCGGCAACTTGAGGAGCTCGGCGGGGTCGAGGACGATCTTGCTGGATCTGTTGCCGCCGCCCATGACAACCCGGGGCACGTCCATCACGGACCGGTCCACGTACACTGGCAGTCCCTCAATGCCGGGCACGGTGACGCCGCCCACCAGCATGCCGGTCAGCGCGGTGGTGGTCTCGGCGTCGGCGAAGGAGGCGCGCTTGACGTCGAGAAGGGCGCGGACGGATCGGTTCACGTCCAGCCGGGTGGTGCCCAGGACCACGCACACCGCATACCGTGGCGGGTCAATCTTCTTGGAGCCAACCAGGATGGTGTTGGCCGCCTGCTCCAGGCTGAAGCCGTAGTGGGCGCAGAACTCCGCTGTGTCCGCCAGCTCCGGCGAGCACTCGAGGACCTCGTGGGCCACGCCATGGGCCGCCAGAGCATTAGCCACGGGAGGCAACAGGAGCGTGTCACTCACAGAAGTTCTCCTTCGAGGGCGGGGTCCGGACCAGCAACGGCAGGTACCGAATAGGCCGGCACGTTCCGGCGCAGCAGGAAGAACTGGTTGGCCGCAGGCAGCCACATGAGCGTGGCACCCGACAGCGTCAGCACCAGGCCGGCAAGGATCAAAGCGTTGAGGTCGACGGGTGCGCCGAGTGCCGACAGGGCGGCGGCGATGGTCAGGAGACTGCGGGCCCAGCGCGCGCCGTGCAGCAAATGCTGGGCCGCCAATACCTGCAGGGCGGTCAGCGGGACGGCGAACGCCACGAGATAGGGCACCGCCCAGTCCGGGATCGACTGGCCGAAGTCGATTCCGGCCACCTCCAGGATGACGGGCATCATGCCGGCCACCACGGCGCTGGCCACCCAGCAGGCGGCCGCGAGCCGGACAGCCTGCGGTATGTTTACCGGCCCAATGTTTCCGGGCTCGCGAAAGTCCAACTGCTGATCGCCCAATGAAGTCCCCATTCTTCAATTTGCGGTGTTCAATTGCCGCGTTTCCGGAAATCCGGCGACGGCCTCAGCTTACAGGCTGCCCCGAGCCGCGGGACGTACACTGGCCTTTCCATCACTTCGAGGACCTGCTGCGAGGTGGACCTGGATGCTCTGGAAGCTTCTTGTCCGGTACCTGCAGCCGCAACGGCGGCTGCTGATCGCCGTCGTCGTTTTTCAGTTGGCGCAGTCCATTGCCTCCCTTTATCTCCCCACCCTGAACGCGGACATCATCGACCTGGGCGTGGCCACGGGGGACACCGGCTACATCCTGCGCGTTGGCAGCCTCATGCTGTTCATCACCCTGCTGCAGATTGCGTGCGCGGTGACGGCGGTGTACTTCGGAGCCAAGGCGGCGATGGGGATGGGGCGCGACCTGCGCGGGGCGATCTTCACCCGGGTGGGCGGGTTCTCCGAGCAGGAGGTCACCCGGTTTGGCCCGGCAAGCCTCATCACCAGGTCCACCAACGACGTCCAGCAGGTCCAGCAGCTGGTGCTGATGTCTGCCACTCTGATGGTGGCCGCGCCCATGCTCAGCATCGGCGGCGTGGTGATGGCCGTCCGTCAGGATGCCCAGCTGTCCTGGCTGATCGCGGTGAGCGTGCCGGCGCTGCTCTTAGGCGTTGGGGTGATCATTAGCCGGATGGTGCCGCTGTTCCGCCTGATGCAGCTGCGGATCGACGCCGTCAACAGGGTGCTCCGCGAGCAGCTGGCGGGCATCAGGGTGGTGCGGGCGTTTGTGCGCGAGGACCTGGAGACCGAGCGCTTCGCGGGCGCCAACGCGGACGTGACGGACACGGCGCTGCGTGCCGGGCGGCTGATGGCGCTCGCCTTTCCCGTGGTGATGCTGGTGCTCAACGTCTCCAGCGTGGCGGTGATCTGGTTCGGATCCTTCCGGATTGAGGACGGCTCCATGCGGGTGGGCACGCTGGTGGCGTTCCTCAGCTACCTGCTGCAGATCCTGATGTCCGTCATGATGGCCACCTTCATGGCCGTGATGATCCCGCGCGCTGCGGTCTCGGCGGACCGGATCGGGGAGGTGCTGGAGACGGAGTCGTCCGTGCGCCCACCGGTGAACCCGGTGGTTTTCGCGGCTGATACTTCCCGGGCCACCGCCCGCGGTGAGCTGGAAATGCGCGACGTCGGATTCGCCTACCCGGGTGCCGAGCGGCCGGTCCTCAGCGGCATCAGCTTCACGGCCCCGGCGGGGCGGACGACGGCGGTGATCGGCAGCACTGGGTCGGGGAAAACCACGCTGGTGAACCTCATGCCGCGGCTGTTCGACGCCACTTCAGGGTCGGTGATGATGGGCGGTGTGGACGTGCGGGAGCTGCACCCTGACCTGCTGTGGGGGCACATCGGACTGGTGCCGCAGCGGCCGTACCTGTTTTCCGGAACCGTGCGGAGCAACCTGCTGTACGGCAAGCCGGATGCCACCGAGGAGGAGCTGTGGCACGCGCTGGCCACCGCCCAGGCCGAGGACTTTGTGCGGGAGATGGAGGGCGGCCTGGACGCACCCGTCTCACAGGGCGGCACGAACGTGTCCGGCGGGCAGCGGCAGCGGCTGGCGATCGCCCGGGCGCTGATAAAGCGGCCCGAGCTGTACATCTTTGACGACTCGTTTTCCTCGCTGGACACCGCCACGGACGCCCGGCTCCGGCGGGCGCTGCACCGGGACACCGCTGGCGCCACGCTGGTGATCATCGCCCAGCGGGTCTCCAGCATCGTGGACGCGGACCAGATTTTGGTGCTCGACGGCGGCAGGATCGTCGGGCGCGGAACGCACAGTGAGTTGCTGGAGAGTTCGGAGACATACCGCGAAATCGTGTCCTCGCAGCTGGCGGCGGAGGAGGCGGCATGAGCACGTCGAGCCGGGCCCAGCGAGCCGAGCAGACCGGAACCGGCGCTGCCCCCGGAACCCAGCAGTCCGCCGTCGTACGCATTCCCCGGCCCACGGGCGGACCGGGACGCGGCGGACCGTTTGCCGGGATGAACGTCCCGGCGGAGAAGGCGCTGAACTTCGGGCCGTCGGCCCGGCGGCTGCTGGGGGAGCTGCGCCCCGAGCGGGCGTGGCTGGCGCTGGTACTGGCGCTCGCCGTCGTAAGCGTGGCGTTCTCGGTGACCGGGCCGCGGCTGCTGGGCGAGGGCACCAACCTGATCTTCGCCGGCGTCGTGTCCAAGAACCTGCCGGCCGGGGCGAGCAAGGAAGAGGTGATCGCCGGGCTGCGGGCGTCCGGGCAGAACGCGCAGGCGGACATGATCGGGGCGATGACGCTGACGCCGGGCAAGGGGATCGACTTCGCGGCGCTGGCGAACGTGCTGCTGTGGGCGCTGGCGCTGTATGTGCTGGCGTCGGCGTTCGGCTGGATCCAGGCGTATGTGCTGAACGGCGTGGTGCAGCGGACCGTGTACCGGCTGCGGGAGCGGATCGAGGCCAAGATCCACCGGCTGCCGCTGCGGTACTTCGACTCCATCCAGCGCGGCGAGCTGCTCAGCCGGGTGACGAACGACGTGGACAACATCTCCCAGAGCCTGCAGCAGTCCATCTCCCAGGCGGTCACGTCGCTGCTGACAGTGGCGGGCGTGCTGGTGATGATGTTCCTGCTCTCGCCGGTGCTGGCGCTGATTGCGCTGGTGACGGTGCCGCTGACGCTGGTGACGACGGCGCTGATCGCCAAGCGTTCGCAGAAGCTGTTCGTGGCGCAATGGAAGCACACGGGGGAGTTGAACGGGCAGATCGAGGAGACCTACACGGGGCACGCGCTGGTGAAGGTGTTCGGCCGGCAGCGGGAGGTGGAGGAACGGTTCCGGCAGAAGAACGCCGAGCTGTTCGATGCGAGCTTCGGGGCGCAGTTCATTTCCGGCCTGATCATGCCGGCGCTGACGTTTATCGGGAACCTGGTGTACGTGGGGGTCGCCGTGGTGGGCGCGCTTCAGGTGGCGTCCGGGGCCATGCAGCTGGGCGACGTGCAGGCGTTCATCCAGTACTCGCGGCAGTTCACGCAGCCGCTGGCCCAGCTGGGCTCGATGGCCAACCTGCTGCAGTCCGGGGTGGCGTCGGCGGAGCGGGTGTTCGAGCTGCTGGATGAGGAGGAGCAGTCCCCTGAGGCTGCTGGTTCTGCTCCCGACGGCGGGCGGGGCCGGCTGGTGTTCGAGAACGTCTCGTTCTCCTACTCATCCGACAAACCGCTGATCACGGACCTCAGCCTGGTGGCGGAACCGGGGCAGACGGTGGCGATCGTCGGACCCACGGGGGCCGGCAAGACCACCCTGGTGAACCTGATGATGCGGTTCTACGAGCTGGATGCGGGCCGGATAACGCTCGACGGCGTGGACGTCACCTCCGTCCCGCGGCGGGAGCTGCGCTCGCGGATGGGGATGGTGCTGCAGGATACGTGGCTGTTCGGCGGGACCATCCGGGACAACATCGCGTACGGCCGGCCCTCGGCGTCGGAGGAGGAGATCATGGAGGCGGCGCAGGCGACGTACGTGGACCGGTTCGTGCGTGCGCTGCCGGAGGGGTACGACACGGTGCTCGAGGACGAGGGCTCCAACGTCTCGGCGGGGGAGAAGCAGCTACTGACGATTGCCCGGGCATTCCTGTCCCGGCCGTCGGTGCTGATCCTGGACGAGGCGACGAGCTCGGTGGATACCCGCACTGAGCTGCTGGTGCAGAAGGCGATGAGCGCGCTTCGGAGCGACCGGACGAGCTTCGTGATCGCGCACCGCCTCTCCACGATCCGCGACGCCGACCTCATCCTGGTGATGGAGGCCGGGCAGATCGTGGAGCAGGGCACCCACACTTCTTTGCTTTCTTCGGGCGGGGCGTATGCGCGCCTGTACGAGGCGCAGTTCGCGGCGCCGGCGGCTGAGGTTTGAGGGGCTTTGAGCACGAAGGGACACTTGTGGCCCTGGCATGTCGGGGCACAAGTGTCTGATGGGGCCAAGGGTCCTGCTGGAGCACTAGTCAGCACCTCCCCCATCTTCCCGGGCCGCTCAGCAGCCGCTCCAGGCCGCCCGGAACCTCGCCGCTGCCGGGGCACCAGCTCTCCCCGACATCCAGTTAGGTCCCTCCCTGTATCGTCAGAAGTCAGGAACCCCTTCGGTTCCCCTACAGGAGCGATTATGGCTGACAAGTCCCCCCGTCAAGCAGCATCCAAGAAGTCCGACAAATCCCTTAAGGAAAAGCGCGCTGACAAGAAGGCCGCTTCGGCGTCGGCCAGCTCCCTCGACAAGGTGACCGCCACCAAGTCCGCGAGCTCCAAGAAGAAGTGACAAATTCACCGAAACACCTCACCCTTGGAGTCCTGGCCAGCACCCGGAAGCCCGACGAGCGGCGCCTCCCCATCCACCCGCTCCATTTGGACCGAATCGCCCCGGAACTGCGCCAGCAGCTTATCTTCGAGGAAGGCTACGGCGAACGATTCGGCGTCTCGGACGCCCATCTGGCATCGCGCGTGGGGCGCATCGCCCCGCGCGCGCAACTGGTGGCAGATGCCGACGTCGTGCTCCTGCCAAAACCCCAGCCTGAAGACCTTGCCGAGCTCCGTGACGGCCAAGTCCTCTGGGGGTGGCCGCACTGTGTCCAGGACCGGGCGATCACCCAGCTGGCGATCGACAAAAAGCTCACGCTGATCGCCTTCGAGGCGATGAATCACTGGGCCAGCGACGGCGGCTTCGGCCTGCACGTGTTCCACAAGAACAACGAGCTGGCCGGGTACTGCTCCGTGCTGCACTCGTTGGCGCTGTCCGGCTCTACGGGCGATTACGGCCGCCGGCTAAGCGCCGTCGTTATCGGCTTCGGAGCCACCGCGCGTGGCGCCGTCACGGCACTGAATGCCCACGGCATCCATGACGTCCAGGTGCTGACCAACCGCGGTGTTGCAGCCGTGGGCTCGCCCATCCATTCGGTGCGGATCGCGCAGTTCGACCACGATGATCGGGCCCCGTTCCTCAGCGAGGTCATCACCGAGCGCGGTCGTGTGCCGCTGGCGCCGTTCCTCGCTGAGAGCGATATCGTGGTCAACTGCACCCTGCAGAACCCCAATGCGCCGCTGACCTACCTGCGCACCGAGGACCTTGACGCGTTCCGTCCTGGCAGCCTGATCGTGGACGTCTCCTGCGACGAGGGCATGGGCTTCAGCTGGGCGAAAAACACCACCTTCGCCGAACCCATGTTCACGGTCGGCGACCACATCGACTACTACGCGGTGGACCACAGCCCTTCCTACCTCTGGAATTCCTCCAGCTGGGAAATCAGCGAGGCGCTGCTGCCCTTCCTGGAAACCGTGGTCTCAGGCCCTGATGCGTGGACGGAGAACGAGACCATCCGGCGGGCGATCGAAATCCGCGACGGAGTCATTCGCAACATGGACGTGCTGCAGTTCCAACAGCGTGCGCCGGAATACCCGCATTTGCCGCTCGACGGCTAGCGGCTACACCCCGCCCGGGCCGGATAGTCCCGGTGCGAAAAGGCTGCCGCGGGATTCCGGGGCATTGATCGATTCGCGCCAGCAGGCCGTGCGGTGTCTCGTAAACCTGTTCCTTTCTGAGACGCACTCGAGTTGGCCAAAATCCAACTCGACGTCCGGGCTGAGGCACAAGTCGGGTCTCCGGCTCATCACGACGAGTGGCGGCTCCTCAGGGGGCCGCCATTCTCATGAGGTCCCCCCGCGCCAACCTTTCCTCAAGGAATACGCTGCAGAGTTGTAGCGGCCGGCAGGAGCTCCGGATCGAAAGGACGGCAATGAATATCAGGCGCACTACTCTGTCGGCAGCGGCGCTGCTTGGGGCGCTGGCGATGGCCGGCTGCGCCGCGTCAGCTCCCTCTCCGGGGCCAACAGTTACCGCGACCGCAGCACCCGCAGCACCCGTAGCCACGCCCGCAGCCCTGAAATTCACGGCAGCGACCAGCGGCAAACTCCTGGCGGCCCGGATCATGGCACGCGCCCAGCCCAAGATCCCCGGCATCAAGATCGCAGGGGTGGAGTGCAAGAACTTCCCAGATCTTAAGGTAGGCACCCACACGGACTGCCAGATGAGGGTCAACGGCGCCAAGCGCGGGTACCTCGTCACGTTCACCGAGCGCGACGGCCACTACGTTGTCAAGGCGCAGAAGCTCACCTGGTAGCCAAGGGGCGCAGAGGCAAGCTACACGCGGGAGGACCTGCCGCGGAGGAAGTGGAAGATCAGGACCACCACAGCTATAACCAAAAGCAGGTGAATCAACCCGCCGCCAATGTTGCCGAGCAGGCCGAGAAGCCAGAGAACCGCGATAATGATGGCTATCCAAAGCAACATGAGAGTCTCCTTTGTTTGTTCGCGGATGGAAACGCTAGTTCTGCGTCCCGGCCACTCTGCGTAGATAAGCGGCTGGCAGTAATGACATGACTGCCAGAGGGTCGCCCGTGGGCGCTGCCGGTAAGGATCATCCTCGTAACCCTCGCTCTCATCGGGCCCGACTCCGCATCTACTGTGGTGCTTATCAGCCTATGCCCGGATCAGGTTGCCGGAAATAGCCATACCTCGCCTAATTGTCCGGAGAACTCTGGACAATCAGAGACCAGGGCGAGACCAGCTCACGACGTCGACCGCGTGTCGAAGGCTGCAGCCGATTCCCGCAGAAGGCGGGCCACTGTGTCCACAGGCAGGCTGGCTGACCGTCGCCGGTCGAACCGCCGCAGAACGATGCGTCTCGTGCCCAGTCCGGGGACGTCCAGGACGTCCACCCCGTCCTGGACGAGGCCGGTCAACGCCAACGTGGGCACGATGGCAACGCCCTCGCCCGCAGCGACCAGCGCGAGAGCGGTCAGTGTGTCCTGGTACTGATGCACAGTCTCCAACTGGGCACCCGTTGACTCGCGGAGCCGGCCGAGGACCGAAGCGTTGGCGGCTGAGGACTCGACGCCCAGCCAGGGAAATGGCAGGCGGCCAAGGTCGATGTTCTCGGTGGTAAGCAGCGCACCCGCGGGAACCACCAGTTTCCAGGGCTCGTCCAGGAGGGGCTCCTCGATCATTCCGGCGCCCAGTGAACGTTGCCCGGCCGTCGTCGTCGAATCGAGCTCGATCACGACGGCGTCGAGCGCGCGTTGCCGGAGCAGCCGCATCAAGGCGGGGAAGTCGTCCTCAATCATCCGGATCTGTAATTGCGGGTACTGGATGCGCCACTCGGGCAGGCGCGGGATCACCACCGTGCGGACAAAGCTGGTGAATCCGCCCACTCGCACCACCCCCGCGATGTTTGCCCCGCCTTCCATCCGGGCGCGGGCGACGCTGAGGGCGCGCTCGATCTCCTCGCCGGCTTCGGCTACGGCCAGGCCGGCGGGTGTCAAAACCGAGCCTTTGGGTGTGCGCACCACCAAGGCGTGCCCCGTCTCGTCCTCTAACTTATTGAGCTGCTGGGACACGGCCGAGGGCGAAATCCCCAGTTCGTCAGCGGCAGCGAGCACCCCGCCCGTGCGGGCAACCGCAAGGAGAACTCGCAGCCGGCGCGGATCGATATCCATGTTAAGTAGTTCTAAACCATGTCTTCAGCAGAATGCAATTGATCTAAAGGCCCTTCGTCCTCATAATTGCTGTTAAAGGTAAGGGCAAAAGAGACAGGCCGGCCCGTCCAGCGAAGGACGTCCCGCCCGGACGGCTGAGCACACACGCTGTTCCAGCGATGCCGAGCCCGTCGGCAATGGCGCCTCTTACAAAACAAAAACATATCGCCCGTCATCTCCACTCCGCTCAGTGAATGGCAGCCGGGCATCAACCCTGAAAGGACATCATGGAACTGCTGTGGGAAATCTCCGGTTGGGCAGGCGCTGTTGCGATTCTCAGTGCGTACCTGGCCGTGTCCATGGGTTGGCTGAAGGCCGGCAAGGGCTTCCAGACCGCGAATCTCCTCGGTTCGTGTGCCTTCATTGTCAACGGTGCATTCCACGAAGCATGGCCGTCCGTAGTCACGAATGTCGCCTGGTTCCTCATTTCCGCCGTAGCACTTCTGCGGATGCGCTCCCAGCAGGAGCCGCCGGTTGCAGCTGCTGAGCCCCTGCACGTGCAATTTCCCGGAGTCCCCGAAACCGGCCAGATGACCATCGTTGAAGCGCCGCAAGCACGCTGCGCATAAGCGAACGACGGCGGGACGTCCCGTCGTCGTCCGCTCTCACGACAATTCTGCTGTTACCGGAAACCAAGGCTGGTAGGACTCCCCACAATTCCCCTTATGATTTCGGTACCGCCGTTTTCTAGGGAGTGACGTGCGAGGTACAACGGTCCGGCGGATTTCCGCCGCATGGCAGGTCTGGCTCTGGCTGATCGGAGCCGGATTCGCTGTGCTCCTTGCCGGGATCGTCTTCGGACTGCAGAAGGCCGGCCCGCTGTGTGGCAGCCCGCTTTTACCGGACAGTGGTGCCGCTGAAGCATTCGACGCGCTCCACCGCGGCGCCAAAGCAGCGGCGGACTGCTACCGCAGCATCGACGCCGCCGCAGTTCCTACCTGGATCCTGATTGCGCTGGGCGTCGTCCTGGTCTTGGCGGGCGTGACCGTCCGGATCGTCGTCATCAGCCGGACCGCCCCCTCGATTCAGAAAGCGGGCGGGACCGGAGACGGCAGCCCGCGGTAAAAACGCCGTTTACTCATGCAGAGGGTGCCGCAGTCCCCGGGGCGTCTGCGGCCGCCCGCGAATATGATGCCGAAACCCGGCGGTAGACCGGCGTCAGAAAGGCCGCCAAAGCGGCCGCGATCATGATGATTCCAGCCACCAGGAACACCAGCGCGATGCCGCGGGACGTGCCCTCGCCCAGGAGCGGGGCCAACCGGGCGGCGCCCTCGGCGGACCGCGCGTACGGGATGATCCAGAACTGGGCGATCGGGGCAATGAGGAATGCGGTGACCGGCGCCGCAGCGGACTCGAATGCCATGGCGAATCCGAACACCCGGCCCTGGCGGGGCAGCGGCACCACCTGCTGGATAACAGTCTGCTCGGCAGCTTCCACGAACGGTATCAGGACCAGGTACAGCCAGATGCCCGCGACGTACAGCCAGGCCCACTCCCGCAGCGTGAACACCGCACCGAGGAGGCCCATCACAGCCACGGCGATGAGCAGGGTGCGCAGCGGGTTGGCGCCGAGCCCGAACTTGCCGATCAGTGCGCCGCCCACGATGAACCCGGTGGAGCCGAGAGCAAAGACGGCCCCCCACATCTCCACGGAGAACATCTCCAGCCCGTACGGATCCATCAGCGCCATGTAGACGCCGCCGATGAAGTTGTTGAACGTGGAAAACAGGATGAGCGCGAACAGTCCGGCTATGGCAAGCACGGCAGCGAGTGAGCCGCGCAGATCGAATCCACCTTGCGCATCCGTCGCGGCCGCGCGCACTTCCTCCGGCATGCGCAGGGTGAGCAGGTGCGCGAACGCCAACGCAGTGAGGACCAAGGCGACGACGATCGTCCACCCCATGCCCAGCAGCCCGACGGACAGCCCGGAGAGCAGGGAGGTGACGATGAACATCAGTCCCTGCACCATGCCGACCAGCCCGTTGGCGTTGGCCCTCCGGTCCGGCTCGATGAGGATGGTGACCGTGGTGGACAGCGCGATGTTCCGCATGTTTTCCACGACCGCACCGACCAGGATGATCAGCATGAAGATCCAGAACCAGGGTTGGGCCAGGTCCAGGATCCGTGCGGCGGGCGTCAGCAGGAACATAACCCCGGATAGCACGAACATCACCAGGGTGAAGCCGGCGGCGAAGCGCATCACAGCCAGCTTGCGGTAGCGGTCCACGAAGGTGCCGAAGCTGATGCTGGAAAGGGCGATCAACAGCATGTACGCGCCGCCGACCACCCCGGTGGCGATCACGTTGCGGGTCTCGAGGTACACCCAGAACGTCAGTGCGAACCAGAGGTAGCTGGTGGTGATGTTGGCAAGCGCGGTATTCACCAGAATTCCGGCGAAGGTGCGGGACCGCTGTGCCGGACTGCGCAAGGAGGTATCGACGGCGTCGGGATCGGTCAGAGTCGGCGCCTCGGCGTCCTGGACCGGGGCGGGTTCCTGCTCGGTCATGCGTCCCAGTGTACTGACAGCTGACGGGCACGGATACGGCCCGTAAGCGGACGACGGCGGGACGTCCCGCGTCGTCGGTCTGCCGTAAGTAAAGCCCACGGGCGCCAAATGTGGAGGATCCGGGTTTGCACCAGCATAGTTAAGCTCTTGGGCTTGCACTTATGCGCTTATGGGTACGGTCACCGCATGAATGCAGGACGGAAACGAACAGGGGCTTGAATTGGCAGGGAATGCAACCTTCCGGCACAGCAACACCGCGCTGCTTTCGGTGAGCAGTGTCGAGGCTCCGAGGATCGTGAGTTCCATGGATTTCGACCGGAGGCTGGCTTCGACCCTGCAGCGGCTGAAGTTCCCCCCGCGGCTGCTGGAGCGCGTTGCCGGCATCACGCACCGCCGCTGGTGGGCCGCCGGGACATCGTTCGATGATGCGGCGGTCGAAGCGGGAGCGAAGGCCCTGGCCGAGGCCGGCGTCGGGGCATCCGAAATCGGCCTGCTGATCAACACCTCGGTCACCCGGCGCAACCTCGAACCATCTGTCGCGGTGAAGATCCACCACGGACTAAGCCTGCCGTCGTCGGCCATGAACTTCGACCTGGCCAACGCCTGCCTCGGATTCGTCAACGGCATGGCCCTGGCAGCCAACATGATTGACTCCGGCCAGATTAAGTACGCGATGATCGTCAACGGTGAAGATGCCCAGGCCACGCAGGAGGCCACTTTGGCCCGGCTGCAGCGGCCCGAGACGACCCGCGAGGACTTCAACCGCGAGTTCGCCACCCTCACGCTGGGCTCCGGAGCCGCTGCAGCGGTGCTCGGCCCGGCGGACCAGCACCCCGGCGCGCACCGGATCGTCGGCGGCGTGATGCGGGCCGGGACCGAGCACCATGAACTGTGCGTGGGCGGCATCGACGGCATGGCCACCGACACCAAGGGCCTGCTCGACGGCGGCCTCCAGCTCGTGGTCGATGCCTGGCATGAGGCCCAGCCGGAGTGGGACTGGGGCTCGATGGACCGTTACGTCACGCACCAGGTGAGCAATGCCTATACGAAGGCCATCATCGACGCCATCGACCTGGACCCGGACAGGGTGCCCATCACGTTCCCGCACTGGGGAAACGTGGGACCGGCCTCCCTCCCCATGACCCTCGCCGCCGAGGCGCAAACCCTCGAAACCGGGAACCGCGTGCTGTGCATGGGCGTCGGTTCCGGTCTGAACACCGCCATGATGGAAATCGTTTGGTAACCGCCGACTGGCCCGGCCTCGACCCCGAATGGTCGCGGGAAATCGATGTGGTGTCCACCTCCGCCGCCGATGACGCGGGGACCGTGCACCGCTGGCATCTGCTCGACAATGGTGCGCAGCTGTCCCGGCGTGGGCTGAGTCCGTCCGCCACCTTGCTGTGCGTCCACGGGAATCCGACGTGGTCCTACCTATGGCGGACGCTGATGGCCGCCGGATCCGACCCCGCTCATCCGTGGCGCGTGGTGGCGGTGGACCAGCTGGACATGGGCTATTCGGAGCGCACCGGCACCTTCCGGCGCCTGGCGGACCGGATCAACGACCTTGGCGATCTTACTGACGCGCTGAATCTAGACGGGCCGGTGGTCACCGTGGGCCACGACTGGGGCGGCGTGATCAGTTTGGGCTGGGCGCTGGCACATCCGCAGCAGCTCGCCGGGGTGGTGCTGACCAACACCGCCGTCCACCAGCCCTCCGGCTCCGGCATCCCGCCGGCGCTGCGGCTTGCCCTGCACCCGGCCGTGCACCGGTGGGGCACCACGACGTCGGACACCTTCCTGCGGGTGACGCATTCGCTGGCCCACCCGCCGCTTTCCACTGATGTCCGCAACGCCTTCATGGCCCCCTACCGCGGCGCCGGCCGCCGCGCCGGCGTGGGGAACTTCGTGGCGGACATTCCCGCCGACGCGTCCCATCCCAGCTACCCGGCGCTCAGCGGCGTCGCCGAGGGGCTGCGCGGGCTGAGGGTTCCGGCCCTGATGCTCTGGGGACCGCGGGACCCGATCTTTTCGGACCGGTACCTCAAAGACCTAATTGGCCGGCTGCCGCACGCGAAAGTGCACCGCTTCGAGGGTGCCGGCCACCTGGTCGCGGAAGACCGGGACATCGCCACTCCTGTCTTCGAGTGGCTTGCCGAACTTGACCGGGACAGCGGACCCGACCCTCAACAGACAAACGCCCCGACCGACGGCGTCCCGCCCCTTTGGGGGCTCCTCACCGAGCAGGCGGCAGGAGCCGCCAGCGGGGATACCGCCGTCGCGGAAATGGCCGCGGACGGCAACGTCGCCCGAACGCTCAGCTGGCGGGAGCTTGAACAGAGCATCGCCGCCCTCGCGGCGGGCCTGCAGGAAGCCGGCGTACGGCACGGCTGCCGGGTGAGCCTGATGGTTCCGCCGGGGGTGGACCTGACAGTAGCCCTCTATGCGTGCCTGCGGCTGGGGGCCGTGGTGGTCGTGGCCGACGCCGGGCTGGGAACCAGGGGCCTGAGCCGTGCCGTGAAGGGCGCCACCCCGGATTTCCTCATCGGAATCGACAGGGCGCTGGCGGCTGCCGCGGTACTCGGCTGGCCGGGACGGCGCATCAGTGTGCAGGACCTGCCGGCCGCCCGCCGCCGCCTCCTCGGCGTCGAAACCTCCCTCGCCACCCTCGCCCGGCGCGGAGCGAGCCTGAGGTCGGAACCGCCGGTAGAGGCTCCGGATCCGGATGCCGACGCCGCCGTACTCTTTACATCCGGCTCCACCGGTCCCGCCAAGGGCGTGCTCTACACGCACCGGCAGCTGGCCGCGATGCGGGATACCGTGGCCGAGACTTTCGGGATCCGTTCCGGTGCCCGGCTGGTGGCGGGCTTCGCCCCGTTCGCCCTGCTGGGGCCCGCGCTTGGAGCGGTTTCGGTGACGCCGGCCATGGACGTCACTGCGCCCCGAACCTTGACGGCCCGGGCGCTGGCGGACGCCGCCGCGGCCATAGACGCCACGGTGGTCTTTGCCTCCCCGGCGGCGTTGCGCAACGTTCTTGCTACCCGGGATGGCCTGAGTGGGGCAGGGCGTAAAGCCCTGGAAGGTGTCGAGTTGCTTCTGTCTGCCGGCGCGCCCATCCCCGAACCGCTCCTGGCGGAGGTGCAGCGGCTGGTGCCCCGGGCCTCGCTGCATACGCCGTACGGCATGACCGAGGCGCTGCCGGTCACCGACATCAGCCTCGAACAAATTCAGGCCGCCGATGCCGACGCTGCCGCCGGAACCGTTGCGGGAGCGGGCAATGGCGTGTGCGTGGGGAGGCCTGTGCATGGCGCCCGCGTGGCCGTCGTCCCACTGGCCGCGGATGGCACCGCACCCGGGACGGATTTCGTGACGGAAGCCGGGGTGACCGGCGAGATCCTCGTCAGTTCCCCGCACGTCAAGGAAGCTTACGACAGGCTTTGGCTGCTCCAGCGGGAGAGCACCAGCCTGCCCGGATGGCACCGCACCGGCGACGTCGGGCACTTCGACGCTGCTGGCCGGCTCTGGGTGGAAGGGCGTCTCGCGCACGTCGTGACGGCGCCCGGTGCTGTGGTGACGCCCGTGGGCGCCGAACAGGCCATCGAACGCCTGGACGACGTCGGACTGGCCGCCGTCGTCGGGGTCGGTCCGTCCGGGACGCAGGCCGTCGTCGCCGTCGTCGAGACCGTGCCTCCCGCCCGCAAAGCGGGCCCTGCTGCGCCGCAGTTTGCCGGGCGTGTCCGCGGGGCGGCTCTTGCGGCAGGCGTCAGTGTCTCCGCTGTGCTCAAAGTCCCCGCACAGCCCACCGACATCCGGCACAACGCCAAGATCGACAGGACACGCCTGTCCCGCTGGGCTTCACGGGTGCTGGCTGGCGGCCGTCCGGGCCAGCCGTGAGGGTCCTCGTCACCGGCGCAAGCGGGCTGCTCGGGCGGGAAGTGGCTCGGCTACTGGTTCGCCAGGGCCATGCCGTGGCTACGTTCCAGCGCCGTCCATCAGGGGTCGACGGCGCTGCGGACTTCTGCGGGTCCGTCACGGACGATGACGCCGTCTGTCGCGCCGTCGTCGGCGCCGAGGGCGTCATCCACCTGGCCGCGAAAGTGTCTTTTACGGGCCATGCCGCGGAGTTCGACGAGGTGAACGTTGCAGGCACGCGCCGCCTGCTCCACGCCGCCCGTGCGGCCGGCGTGCGGGACCTGGTGTTCGTCTCCTCCCCGTCCGTGGCCAACTCCGGCACCGCCATCGCCGGGCTGGGTGCGGAGCCGGCTGACCCTGAGCATGCGCACGGCGACTACTCCCGCACTAAGGCCGAGGCCGAACTGCTGGCGCTGGCAGCGGACGCTCCGGAATTCCGGGTCGCGGCCGTGCGCCCGCACATCGTCTGGGGCCCCGGCGACACGCAACTGGTGGAACGGGTCCTGGCACGTGCCTGCCGCAGCCGCCTGCCGCTGCTCGACGCCGGTGCGGCCCTGATTGATACCACCTACGTGGACAACGCCGCCTCGGCCATCGTCGCCGCGCTGCACCGCATGGAACACGTCCATGGCAGGGCCCTGGTTGTGAGCAACGGCGAGCCCCGCCCGGTCGGCGAGCTGCTGGCAGGGATCTGCGCCGCGGGGGGCGTCCCCGCGCCGTCGTGGAGTGTGCCGGGTGGAGTGGCACGGGCGGCGGGAGCGGTGGTGGAGAAGATCTGGACCTGGTCCGGGCGGAAAGAGGAGCCGCCGATGACCAGGTTCCTTGCTGAGCAGCTCTCCACCGCCCACTGGTTCGACCAGCGCGAGACCCGTGAACTCCTCAACTGGACGCCCGCCGTCTCGCTGGATGACGGACTGGCGAAGCTGGCCGAGCACTACAGTTCCTGGTCAGGACCCCGACGAACGTTGTAGACCCCGTTTAGGAACCTTTCCTCCAGAGCGACAGTGGCACCACGCTGCGGCTGCATCCTGATTCGTCCAGGACGTGGCCCAGCCGCTTATACGTCCGGACTACCGCTTGGCGGGAGATGACAGTGCTGCCAGGAGCCCGCTCGGCCAGTTCGCGTTCGTAGGCCTGGACTTTCAGGTAGTCGCGGACCCATAGGGTGACCAGCAGGTTCTGGGCGCCGAGGACTTGGGCACTCAACCGGCAGTTGTCCAAACCGGCGAAGTAGCGTCCGACGTCGTCAACAAATTGGGCCGGGACGTTCAGGACCAGCGTGACTTCCCGGAGGCCCTGCTGGGCGGAAGTGGACGTATCGCACCGAAGCGCTATGTAACCCGTCGCGAGGAACCGTTCCACCCGCCGCCGAGCTGTTTGGGCCGAGACGCCGCAAGCGGCGCCCAGTTCTGCCCAGCTGGCGCGGCCATCCTTGGTGAGTTCTTCCAGCAATGCTGCGTCAATCCGGTCCGGTGCGTAGGCCGGCTGCTCGCGCAGGGGTTCCGCGGACACGAGCCGGGCGCGTGCGGGTTCGAGAGTCCCGCTGCGCCATTCCGAGGCTTGCCGATACAGCTTGGTGACGAAAACGGCCTCGCGGTGCGTCACGCCGGGCAGCCCCGGAAAGGAGCCCGTGACGATGTCCATCAGTTCGTCGTGGCTGGACGCGAAGCAGTCCACGAAGAGGTCGTGCGAACCGGTGACCAAGGAGACGGTGCCGAACGCGGGTTCCGCGCACAGGCGTTCGATGAGTGCCGCACTGTCGCTGGGCGTTGAGGAGAGGTGGATGAACGCGGACCAGCCTGCACTGAGGTAGCGCTGGCCGGGAGCAGGCGTGATCCACGCCTGGCCCTGGTCGCTGAGGGCGTTCCGGCGACGGGCAACCGTTGGACCCGACAGACCCAAGGCGTCGGCAACCCGACTCCATTCGGCCCGCGGGTTGATCTGGAGGGCATTTACGATCTCAAGGTCCAGCTCCGAGATCATGGCTGATTCGTTCAATATTCCCTCCTTCAGCGCGATTTCGAACATTTCCACGGCAAGTGTAAACGACCGTCCTAACGTGGTGACTTGCATCACCCCTGGCGAATCCCGCCGAGACAGCAAGCACAACCACAAGGAATCACATGGAAAGTAAGACGGCCCCTCCGGCTACCGTGGGCACAACACACAGGACGATCGCGGGCATGATCATGGCAATGGCATTGATTGAGTCGCTTAGCGGGGTCACACAGGGGTACCTGAATCCCATCCTGCCGGCGCTCGGGCCGGTCTTCGAGATTGACGACCCACCATCAACGGCATCTTCCTCATCTCCAACGTCAGCTTTGCGGTCCTTACCCCGATCATTTCCCGGCTGGGCGACAGCTACGGATACCGTCTGGTGTTGCGATGGTCCACCGGCGTTGTCGCGGTCGGCGCGCTTCTAATGGCCCTCTGGCCGTCGCTGTGGACGGTAACGCTGGGTGTCGTCATGCTCACGTCCGTGGTGGGCTTCATCCCGCTGATGATGGGAATTCTGCGGGTGAGCAGCCCTGCTCACACCCGCACGGGCGTGAGCGTCATGATCGGCATGCTGATGATCATGGTGGGAGCAGGCGGGCTTCTTGCCGGAATAGTCGGCGTCACCGACCCGACGCTCGGCTTCTGGGTGGCTGTCCCGTTCGCAGTGGCCGCCGTCGCCTGTTCGTTTGTGCTGCCCGACGCGGGGATCCCGACTCGTGAGGGCATCGCCCTGGCGCCGCTCCTGGCGTGCTCGCTCGGGCTGATTGGTTTTGTTGTGGCGCTCTCCATGGCACCCGAGTGGGGTTGGCTCGACGCCCGGACCCTGGTGGCCGGAGTGGTAGGGCTTGCCCTGCTGGCGTACTGGGCCAAACGCGATTCCAGCGCAACCGAAGGCCGGAGGTTCATGGATCTGCGGATGCTCGTCAACCCGCGGATCCGCACCGTCTCGCTGGCTACCTTCTTCTTCGGCTTCGCCTCCATCAGCTACTTCGGCACCAATGGCATCTTCCTGCATGCCAACCCGGACAAGACCGGTTATGGCTTCGCCCTGAGCCCCCTGATGATCGCCATTGTCCTCGCTCTGGCCTCGGTTCTCTCCCTGTTCTCCTCGCTGCTGACCGCCAGGGCAATGAGGAAGTTCGGCGAACGCGCCATCCTGGTTTTCGCCGGCGTCCTGTTGGCGGCCGGCTTCCTGGTGATGGTGGTTGCCCACGGCTCGCTTGCGGGCTACTCCGCGGGCTTCGCCATGTTCAACCTGAGCTTGGGCATGTACCAAGCGGGAACGCGCGCGCTGTCCGTTGAGGGCGTACCGGTGGAGGAAACGTCGACGGCGGCCGGGCTCAACGAGTTGGCCCTGTCCGTAGGTATCGCGGTAGGGGCGGCCGTGGTGAAGCTGATGTCTTCGGCGTCTGTGGAATCCGGGCACATTACTGAAGCCGGGATCTTCTTCATCTGGGGCGTCCTGGCCGCCGCAGCCCTGGTCGCTGCCGCTGCGGGTGCCCGCTACCCGAAGCGGCAGACAATGGAGGTGGGGGCGTGACGACTGGGCGGAACAGCGGGATGCGAGGAAGCGCCGTCGAACACGTGTCCCAAGGCGACATCCAGGCCGCACTTGCTGCCGCGGTGGAACGGTGGGAGCCGGACGTCCTGGATTTGAGCCACGCCATCCATGCAGACCCTGAGCTGGGCGGGCAGGAATTCCGTGCCGTCAAACGGGTGCGGCGGGTGCTGCGGAAGGCCGGGTTCAGCTTCGATGAGGTTCAGCCCGGGCAACCCACGGCATTCAGTGCGCGCTTCGGAACCGGCGACCTTGTGGTGGCACTGTGCATTGAATACGACGCACTGCCCGCTATCGGCCATGCCTGCGGGCACAATGTGAACGCGGCCAGCGCCGTTGGGGCAGCGCTGGCTCTGGCGGCGGTGGCCGACGACTTGGGCATAACTGTCAAAGTGCTTGGGACGCCGGCCGAAGAGACCACGGGCGGCAAAGTAGACCTCATCGACGAAGGGTTCTTCGAGGACGTGTCCCTGGCCATGATGGCTCACGCTGCGGCAACGGATGTGGTTGGTGGTTCATCGTTGGCCATGTGCATGTGGAATGTCTTGTTTGAGGGGCGTCCCTCCCATGCCGCCGCTGCTCCTTCGGAGGGCGTCAACGCCCTGGATGCGCTGGTGGTTGCACAAACGGCCATCGCCTTGGCCCGGCAACAGCTGTCCCCTGGTTCGATCGTTTCGCTGATCGTCACGGAGGGCGGCAGCGCAGTGAACGTCATCCCGGACCGGGCTCGGGCGACCATCGAAATGCGGGCCCCCAGCATCGAGAGCCTCAGCCGCATCCAGGACAAGGTACGGCGCTCCCTTGAAGCGGGTGCCCATGCGAGCGGCAGCACGCTACAGATCGCGCCGCACGGTAACGACTACGCCGAACTGCGTCAGGACGCATTCCTCTCGGAGGCCTACCGGGCAGCCATGACGTCAAGGGGGAGGTGCGTTGTATTCACCGCGGAGCCGGTGGCCTCTACAGACATGGGGAACGTTTCGCAGGTCGTCCCAAGCATCCATCCGATGGTCGGCTACGACGTAAGGGGCAGCGCACATCACACCGCAGAATTTGCCGCGTTTGGCGCCTCAACAGGTGCGGACAAGGCAGTCCTGGACGGCTCGTTCGGCCTGGCCGCAGCCGCATGCGCTGCTGCCTTGGACCCGGAGGAGAGGAGGCGTCTGCTCCACCGGGGATAGCTGCGGTTTAAGGGACCTTGGCCACGAACGGACACTTGTTGCCCCCCGCGGGGGCCACAAGTGTCCGTTCGTGCTAAGAGAGGCTCAGGCGCCAGTTGGCATCAGCGTGCCGCGGCTACGGGCTGCTCCTGAAAGGCCGGCACCACGTGCTCGATGAAAAGCTCAAGTGAGCGCTTCTTCTCCTCGTGGGTCAGGCTGTTATCGGACCAGAGGCTGAACTCGGTGACGCCGAGCGCCTCGTAGTGGCGGAGCCGCTCGATCACTTCCTCGGGCGTACCGATCATGGCCGTCTGGTGGAGGGACTCGGGCGTGAACTCCGGGCGGTCGGCGAATCTCTCAGCGGGGCTGGGCTCGAGGAATCCGTTCTTCGGGGTGGTCTTGTTGCCGAACCAGGCATCAAAGGTCCGGTAGAACTTCTGGATGCCCTCGGCCGGACGCCGCCATCCCTCGGGTTCGTCTGCGGGGTGGACGTGGGTGTGACGGAGCACCATGAGGTCCGGGCGGGGGACGCCGGGGTTGTTCTCCACGGCGGTGTCGAATTTGTGCGCGAGGTCTTCGACCTCCTCGTCGCCCTTCATGAGCGGCGTCACCATCACGTTGCAGCCGTTGGCGACGGCGAATTCGTGGGAGGAGATGTCGCGGGCGGCGATCCACATGGGCGGCGTTGGTTTCTGCAGCGGCTTCGGGACGCTGGTGATGATGGAAGCGGGCCTGCCGGCCGGTGTGCTGAACGTCGTCTCGTCGTCGTCGGCTTCATCCATCTCCGGGCCCCTGCTGAAGGATGCCCGGCTGCGGAAAATTTCCTTCACGGGCTCGACGCCGGTGGGCAAGCAGTTGATCGCCGAGGCGTCCCAGAACGTGCTGCGCACGTCCATGGAGCTCGGCGGCAACGCGCCGTTCGTCGTGTTCGAGGACGCCGACCTGGACAAAGCAGTGCAGGGCGCTATGGCGGCGAAAATGCGGAACATGGGCGAGGCCTGCACCGCCGCCAACCGGTTCCTCGTGCACGAGTCCGTGGCGGCGGAGTTCACGGCCAAGTTCGCCGAGGCGATGAAAGCACTTCGCCCCGGCCGCGGCACCGAGAATGGCGTGACAGTCGGCCCGCTGATCGACGGCGGCGCGCGCAAGGATGTGCACGCCCTGGTGGAGGGCGCCGTGACCGCCGGTGCAACGGTGGTCACCGGCGGCGCGCCCGTGGATGGCCCCGGATACTTCTACCAGCCCACGGTGTTGGCTGGTGTATCAAACGACGCCGAGATCCTGCGCACCGAGATCTTCGGTCCGGTCTCCCCGATCACCACGTTCAGCACCGAGGAACAGGCCATTGCCATGGCCAACTCCACGGAGTACGGCCTTGCCGCTTACCTCTACAGCGGGGACTTCAACCGCCTCCTCCGGGTGTCCGAGCAGATTGAGTTCGGCATGGTCGGCTTCAACGCCGGCGTCATCTCCAACGCAGCGGCACCCTTCGGCGGCGTCAAGCAGTCCGGCCTCGGCCGCGAAGGCGGCTCCGAAGGCATCGCCGAATACACCACCACGCAGTACATCGGCATCGCAGACCCCTACGCCTAGATCCAGGCATAGCGCGAACGGACACTTGTGACCCTGAATGGCAGGGGCCACAAGTGTCCGTTCGCGCTGAGCGGGTCTGAGGAAACTCCCCTAAACGAGCGGCCACGGGTACCGCATGCCCGTGCGGTCGACTGGCAGTACCGGTTCGTGAAGCAGGCGCCGCACGCGGCGCTGCAGGGCGGTGACCTCCGAGCCGTCGAG
Source organism: Arthrobacter globiformis (assembly GCF_030815865.1). Lineage (NCBI taxonomy): Bacteria > Bacillati > Actinomycetota > Actinomycetes > Micrococcales > Micrococcaceae > Arthrobacter > Arthrobacter globiformis. Next base: position 4,824,773 of record NZ_JAUSXI010000001.1, on the reverse strand, counting down.
GAGCTCCGCCACGTCGGCGGACACGGAATCGGCGAGCGGAGCGATGTCCTCGAGCAGGGCTTCGGGGATGGGGTCACCCGCGAAGTCCCAGATCACGGTGCGCAGTTTGAAGGTTGCGGAGAAGCACAGGCCGTGGTCGATGCCCCACACCCGACCGTCGTCGCCGCGCAGCACGTGCCCGCTTTTGCGGTCGGTGTTGTTGGCGATGTAATCGAACAGGGCGATCCGCGCCAGATCGCGGTGCGTTTCCGGGACGTCGGCATAGAGGGTGAAGTAATGCTCACCGAAGTCACAGTCGATGAACCACTGCAGCGACCCGACTCCCAACGGTGCCTCCTCGCGGATCACGGTCGTCGGCACGAATCCCCAGCCCAGGGACTCGCTGAGCAGGTACGCCGCCCGCTCCCGCCGGTACAGTCCCGGCTCGAAATCCGACAGCGGGCGCTCGCCGGCCTCCGGCTTGTACACCGCATAGGCGGAGTCGTCCCCGCGGGAGACCTCGACCAGGAACGTCTCGTTGCTGCTGCGCGGGATGCGTCCGATCAGCTCGACCTGGCCCTCGGTCAGAAGCGTCTGCTCGCGTCCACACACAGCCATGTCACACCCTCAGCCCGCTCAGCGGTTCCGACGTCGAATTCACCATGAGCACGGCAGGCGCCTGACCGTCCGAATAGGAGATGGCCGAGACCGACCCCGGGCTGATGACAATCCGCTGAAAGTGGTCAAGATCCGTGCCCAGGGCGTGGGCCACTGCCGCCTTGATCGGGTCGGCGTGGGAAAAGCAGACGACGACGCCCCCGGCGTGCGCCGTGCCCAGCACCTCGAGCGACCCGACGATCCGCGCCTGCATCTCCATGAAACTCTCGCCGCTCGGGAAGCGGAAGTCGGACGGGTTGTGCTGCACGGTCTGCCACTCCGGCAGGCCGGCCAGTTCTGCGAGGGCAGCGCCGGTCCACTCGCCGAAGTCGCACTCGATCAGGCCGGCCTCCTCGCGCACCTCAAGTCCTGTGCCGGCTGCCGTGGGCTCGGCCGTCTCGCGGGTGCGCTCCAGCGGCGAGGAGTAGACGGCGTCGACCTTAAGGCCCGCGAGCCGTTCCGCCACCAGTTCAGCCTGGGCCCGGCCCCGGTCGGACAGATGCAGTCCCGGCGCCCGCCCTGGCAGCACCTTGCCCGTGGTGGGCGTCTCCCCATGGCGCACCAGAAGGAGGAGCGTGCTCTCCGGTCTCGGCGGCTGTGCGGATGGTGCCGACGGTGTTTCTGCAGTCATCAGCATCAAGCGTAAGCGGGGCAGGGGGTGTGCCGCAGGAATCGGAGGAAATCACTCGATTCCCCGCACAGTCAAGGACTACCGTAGAGGGGTGAGTGATCGTCCAGATATCTTCACTGTTGGCGAACTGCGTGCATCCGGCCACGTCCATAAGGACCTGCGCCACGAAATCCGCGACAACCTGATCGCCGCGCTCGCGGCGGGCCGCGATCCGTGGCCGGGGCTGTTCGGGTTCAGCCGGACAGTCCTTCCCCAACTCGAGCGTGCCCTGATTGCCGGCCACGACGTCGTCCTGCTCGGCGAACGCGGGCAGGGCAAGACCCGGCTGCTCCGTACCCTGGCCGGGCTGCTGGACGAGTGGTCGCCGGTGATCGAGGACTCGGAACTCAACGAGCACCCGTACGAACCGATCACCGAGCAGTCCCGCGCCCGTGCACTCACCGAAGGCGACCGGATGCGGGTGGCCTGGCGCCACCGCTCGGAACGGTACGTCGAAAAGCTCGCGACGCCGGACACCTCCGTCGCCGACCTCATCGGCGACGTCGACCCGATGCGGGTCGCCGAAGGCCGCCGGCTGGGGGACCCCGAAACCATCCACTACGGCCTGGTCCCGCGCTCCAACCGCGGGATCATCGCCATCAATGAGCTGCCTGACCTCGCCGAGCGGATCCAGGTGTCGATGCTCAACGTGATGGAGGAACGCGACATCCAGATCCGCGGCTACGTGCTGCGGCTTCCGCTGGACGTGCTGGTCGTCGCATCCGCCAACCCCGAGGACTACACCAACCGCGGCCGGATCATCACGCCCCTGAAGGACCGCTTCGGCGCCGAGATCCGCACCCACTACCCGATCGAGCTGGACGACGAGGTCTCCGTCATCCGCCAGGAGGGGAAGCTGGTGGCTGACGTCCCGCCTGTCATCCTCGAGATCCTGGCCCGCTACACCCGGGCGCTGCGGCAGTCCCCGGCCATCAACCAGACGTCCGGGGTTTCCGCCCGCTTCGGCATCGCGGGCGCTGAAACCGTCGCGGCGGCGGCCCTGCGCCGGGCCAGCGTGCGCGGGGAGGACCATGCTGTTGCGCGGATCATCGACCTCGAGACCGCCGTGGAAGTCCTCACGGGGAAAATCGAGTTTGAGTCGGGCGAGGAAGGGCGTGAACAGGGCATCCTCGACCACTTGCTGCGCACAGCCACGGCCGAAGCCGTGCGGGCGCATTTCAAGGGCATCGAGATGGGGCCGCTCGTGGCCGCGCTCGACGGTCACACCACCGTGACCACCGGGGACCAGGTCACAGCCCGGGAGTTCCTGCAGAATCTTCCGTCCCTCAATGGATCCGGAAACGGATCAAGTCTCTACGACAAAATCAGTGAGCGCCTGGGCGCGAAAAACGACGGACAGCGCGCTGCCGCCGTCGAACTTGCGCTGGAAGGCCTGTACCTCGCCCGGCGGATCTCCAAGGAGTCCGACGACGAGGCAACGGTCTACGGCTAAGTACAGTTTCTGCTTGGTACAGGAGGCATCATGACCCTGCACAACCGGTCCAGGTACGGCCGGTACGCCGGAGGTCCGGATCCGCTTGCCCCGCCCGTGGACCTGGCCGAGGCACTGGAAGCGATCGCCGAGGACGTGATGGAAGGCTACTCGCCCCGGCATGCCCTGCAGGAGTTCCTGCGGCGCGGCGGCCGGAACCGCGACGGGCTCGACAACCTGGCCCGGCGCGTCCAGCAGCGGCGGAGTGAACTGCTGGGCCGCCATAAGCTGGACGGCACCCTCAGCGAGGTCAGGAAGCTGCTGGACACCGCGGTGCTGGAGGAGCGCAAGCAGCTCGCCCGCGACGCCATGATGGACAACAACGACCGCGCCTTCCGGGAGATGCAGCTGGAGAACCTGCCCCAGTCCACGGCCGCGGCGGTCAACGAACTGGCTTCCTATGACTGGCAGTCGAGCAGCGCCCGGGAAGCCTACGAAAGGATCAAGGACCTGCTGGGCCGCGAAGTCCTTGACCAGCGGTTCGCCGGCATGAAGCAGGCGCTCGAGAACGCCACGGATGATGACCGCGAAGCCGTGAGCGAGATGCTGCGCGACCTCAACGAGTTGCTCGGCAAGCACCGCCGCGGCGAGGACACCGACGCGGACTTCCGGGCGTTCATGGCCAAGCACGGCCAGTACTTTCCGGAGAATCCGCAGTCCGTCGAGGAGCTGGTGGACGCCCTCGCCAAGCGCGCGGCCGCAGCCCAGCGACTCCTGCAGTCGATGTCCCCCGAGCAGCGCGATGAGCTGATGCGGCTGTCCGCCCAAGCGTTCGGCTCGGCCGAACTCATGGCCCAGCTCAACCAGCTCGACGGCAGCCTGCGGGCTCTGCGCCCCGGCGAGGACTGGAGCGGTTCCGAACGCTTCGGGGGCCAGGAAGGACTCGGACTGGGTGACGGCACCGGCGTGCTGCAGGACATTGCCGAGCTCGACGAGCTGTCGGAACAGCTCTCCCAGCATTACAACGGGTCCACCCTCGACGACCTGGATCTGGATGCCCTCGCCCGCCAGCTCGGTCAGAACGCCGCCGTGACGGCCCGCACCCTCGCGGAGATCGAGCGGGCGATGCAGGACGGCGGCTACCTGCGCCGCGGGGCCGACGGCGACCTCCGGCTGTCGCCCCAGGCCATGCGGCGGCTCGGGAAGTCGCTGCTGCGGGACACCGCCAAACAGCTGTCCGGCCGGCAGGGGGGCCGGGATACGCGCGTCGCCGGGGCCGCCGGTGAACAGACCGGCTCCAGCCGCCAGTGGGAGTTCGGCGATGCCGAGCCGTGGGACGTCACCCGCACCATAACCAATGCCATACGGCGCACCATGGCCGACGGCGGTGATCCGGGCCGCGGACTGCGTCTGGCGGTGGGGGACATCGAGGTGTCGGAGACGGAGGCGCGTACCCAGGCCGCGGTCGTCCTGCTCGCCGACGTTTCCTTCTCTATGGCGGCCGAGGGGCGGTGGGTGCCCATGAAACGCACGGCGCTCGCCCTGCACCACCTGGTCTCCACCCGGTTCCGCGGGGACCGGTTGCAGCTCATCACGTTCGGCCGTTACGCGCAGTCGATGGACATCGGCGAGCTCACGGCCCTGCCGGCGTTTCAGGAGCAGGGAACCAACCTGCACCATGGTCTGCTGCTGGCCGGCCGTTTCTTCCGCCAGCACCCGTCGATGCAGCCCGTTCTCCTCGTGGTGACCGACGGCGAGCCCACTGCCCATTTGCTGGGCGACGGTGAGTCGTGGTTCTGCTGGCCGCCGGACCCGGAGACCATCCGGGTTACGGTCGCCGAGCTGGACCGGCTTGGGCGTGCGGGCACGCAGGCCACGTTTTTCCGGCTCGGTGACGACCCGGGCCTTGAAAGGTTCGTTCGGCGGCTGGCCCGCCGGATCGACGGCCGGGTGGTCGCACCAGACACCGGGGATCTCGGCGCCGCGGTTGTGGGGGAGTACCTCCGTGCCCACTTCCGCGGCCGCGCTTACGACGACGACTGGGCCGCCGGGATTTAGGTCAGGCGGCGGCCAGTACAGGTGCGGCGACCGGCAAAACGGTCAGCTTCGGCGCTGTGATTTTCGGCGCGAGGATGCTGAACCGGTAGTCGCGCTGGAGCGGATCGACCTGCAGCGGAAGGTGATGGGATCGGGCGCAGCCGTGGAGCTCTTCCATCGCCTGGGGTTCCACCTCGGCCAGGGTCATATCCAGCTCCAGTGCCAGCCCCGGAACCAGCGCGTCGGCGCGCTTCATCACGCTGTACAGGCCCTGAATGCTTTGGACAGTCACGTGACCCTGGGTCTTGACCTGGGCCTTGGCACCGTCGAGGTCAACGCTGACCAGCACCCGCAGCTTCTCGTTCACTAATTTTCTCCCCAATTTAGAAAGGGCCACCACGCTGTGGCCCCCGATTACGATAGACCAATGTGACGTGGCTAACAAGTCGGCGGGGTGCGGGGCTGAAGGACGGCCGGTTACTTCTTCTCCTCAACGGGGATTTCTGCCGTTGCCCGTTGGGTTACAGCCCAGCTCGCGAGGACTTTCAGTGCATCCTCGGCCGGGGTCCCCGGCTCGGCCGTGTACACGTTGATCCGCAGCCCGGGATCAGCGGGGAGCTCGAGCGCTTCGTAGCTCAGGCCGATCAGATCCGTGAGGTCCTTGTCGAAGGGGTTTTTCCCCGCGGTGGAGCGCAGGACCGCGACGATGTCGTCCGCGGCGCGCTCCCAGTCGGCAAAGAACTCCCGCGCCTTCGGGTTCAGGAAGGTGAACCGTGCGCTGTTCGGCGGGGTAACCTGCTCGGCCATCAGGTCCAGGTACAGCGCCCGGCCGAGGTCATTGGCGGCCAGGACATCCCCGCGGTCGTTGCGGACCCAGGCCGGGGCGATAGTTATCGCGTCGATGACGCGCTGCACGCTCGGCCGTACTGTCTGCGGGCTGCGCTTGCGCCGCACGCGGGGGGAGGCGGTGGCAGCACGGGCGAGGTCGAAAAGGTGAGCTGTTTCGGCGTCGTCGAGCTTCAGGGCCCGGGCGAGTGCCTCGATGACGCTGTCCGAGGCGCCGGAGAGGTTTCCGCGCTCCAGGCGGATGTAGTAATCGATGCTCATCCCGGCGAGCATGGCGACTTCCTCGCGGCGCAGCCCGGCCACGCGCCGGTTCCCGCCGTAGACCGGTAACCCGGCTTCCTCGGGCGTGATCCTGGCCCGCCGGGAGGTCAGGAATTTCCGCACGTCGTCGCTGTGTGTCATGGCATCAACGCTACGCGGCGGCTGATGCTCGAGGGAGGCACTGGCATTACCCGGAACAACAGGAACTCCCGGCCCCTGAGAAATCACGGTTGCATTGAAAGCATGAAACCTGAACCCGCGACTGCTGCCCACCCGGCCGCGATTCTGGCGATCATCCTCGTCAGCTACTTCATGATTCTCCTGGACAATTCGGTGATCTTCACCGCGCTGCCGAGCCTGCAGGCCGAGCTGCAGCGGTTCAGGGTATATCGGTGCGGCGATCGTCGCATCGGCCTTGCTGTCCCTGCTCACCGCGAGCTTCCCGGAAGGCCGTGAGCGCACCCGGGCCGTCGCTTTGTATGGTGCGACCGCCGGGATCGGTGCCAGCCTTGGCCTGGTCATCGGCGGTGCGCTGGCCCACTGGATCTCCTGGCGCGCCGGATTCTTCGTCAACGCGCCCATCGGAGCCGCGATGATTGCACTCGCTCCACGGTTCCTCCCCGAAACGGGGCGAGCACGCGGCCGCTTCGACGTGTTCGGGGCGCTCAGTGCGACCCTCGGTGTCGGAGCGCTCGTGTTCGGGATCATCAACACCACTGACGCGGGCTGGAACTCGCCGATAACTGCCACGCCCGTGAGCGCCGGCGTCGTACTTCTCATCGCGTTCGTGCTGATCGAACGCAAGGCCGCCCAGCCCATCATGCCCCTGCGCCTGTTCAGGAGCCGACGCCGTACCGGTGCCTACGTGGCGCGTTTCCTGTACCTGGGCGCGATGATCGGGTTCTTCTTCTTCACCACGCAGTACCTGCAGGAAGTTCTCGGCTTCGACCCGCTACAGGCCGGTTTTGGGTTCCTGCCCATGACCGCCGTGAACTTCGCCGTCGCGATGAGCATTCCCCGGCTCGCCCGCCGGATGTCCGGCTCAATTCCCCTCTTGGCCGGGATCCTGATCACCCTTGCCGGAATGTTCTGGCTCAGCCGGGCCGGCGTCGACTCCGGCTACTGGACAGGCGTCGCATTGCCGATGGTCCTCATCGGCGCAGGCCAGGGTCTCGCCTTCGCACCCCTGACCTCGTTCGGCATCATCGGTGCGCCCGCCTCCGACGCCGGTGCGGCCTCCGGTCTGGTGAACACCTTCCACCAGGTCGGCACCTGCCTCGGGCTCGGCATCGCGGTCGCGGCAGCAGCCACCGTCCCCGCCGGCGGTCCTGCTACAGCGCACCTGGCAGCGCAGGTCAGCCTCGCGCTCACGACGGGCAGCGTCCTGCTGCTCCTCAGCCTGGCCGTCACCTCTGCCCTCATCCTGCCCGCAGATTTGTCCGGGAGGCGGGCCAGAACACCACGGACGGCCGTGTCCGCACCCCAAGCCGAGTACGCCCGTTGAACCGCTCATTCCCAAGAGGGGTACTGATGTGCCCTCCCTTAACCCCGCCCATCTGAATACGTTGAAAGGCATGAACATGGAACTTACACTCAACAACGGCATCACGATGCCCGCACTCGGTCTGGGCGTCTTCCAAAGCCCACCGGAGCAGACCACGACGGCGGTCGAGGCCGCGCTGGCGGCCGGCTACCGGCATATCGACACCGCCGCCGCGTACGGCAACGAGCGGGAGGTCGGCGAAGGCATCCGCCGTTCCGGCGTCGATCGGGCGGACGTGTTCATCGAGACCAAGGTCTGGGTGAGCGACTACGGCTACGACGAAACCCTGCACGCCTGGGAGAAGGCGGTGGCCAAGCTTGGCGTCGAATCCCTCGACCTGCTCATCCTGCATCAGCCCGCACCCGACCGGTTCGACAAGACCATCGCCGCGTACAAGGCGCTTGAAACCCTGCTCGCCGACGCGCGCGTCCGGGCGATCGGCGTCAGCAACTTCATGCCGCACCACCTCGAGCAACTGCTCGCCGCTACCGACATCGTCCCGGCGGTGAACCAGGTCGAGCTGCACCCCTTCTTCACCCAGCCGGACGTCCAGGCAGCCGACGCCGAAAACGGCATCCTCACCCAGGCATGGTCACCCATCGGCGGCATCACGTTCTACCCCGGCTGGGGCGAAGGCCGCCGGAACGTGATGGAAGACCCTACGATCGCCGCCATCGGGCAAACGCACGGCAGGAGCGCCGCCCAGGTCATGCTGCGCTGGCACCTGCAGCAGGGCCGTTCAGCGATCCCGAAATCAACCAACCCGGCACGCATCGCCGAGAACTTCGACGTTTTCGACTTCGAGCTCAGCGCCGCCGAGCTCGCATCGATCGACGCGCTCGACGCCGGGGTGCGCAACGGACCGGACCCGGACGAAGCCCGCGAGGAACGTTTCGCGATGGTCATCCCCGAAGCCTGAAACAAAGAAGAAGAAGGAGCCGCTATGGAATACCGCCCGCTTGGCCGCACCGGCGTGCAGGTCAGCCCCCTGTGCCTCGGCGCGATGATGTTCGGCCCGTGGGGCAACGACGACCGCGCCGACAACACCCGGGTTATCCACCGCGCCCTCGACGCCGGGATCAACTTCATCGACACCGCCGACGTCTACTCGGGCGGCCTGTCTGAGGAGATCGTCGGGCAGGCGCTGGAAGGCCGGCGCGACGACGTATTCCTCGCCACGAAGTTCTTCATGCCCATGAGCGAGGACCCCAACCACCGCGGCGGATCCCGCCGCTGGATCATTCGCGAGGTGGAAAACTCGCTCCGCCGGCTGAACACCGACTACATCGACCTCTATCAGGTTCACCGGCCCAGCCCCGACACCGACGTGGAGGAGACTCTGGGCGCGCTCACCGACCTCGTCCGTCAGGGCAAGGTCCGCTACATCGGTTCCTCGTCGTACTCCGGATCGCAGATCGTGGAAGCCCAGTGGGCGTCCCGGGAACGCAATCTGGAGCGGTTCGTCACCGAGCAGCCGCCGTACTCGATCCTGGTACGCGGCATCGAGGAGGACGTCCTCCCCACGGTGCAGCGCCACGGGATGGGCACCCTCACCTACAGCCCGCTCGCTGGCGGCTGGCTTTCAGGACGCTGGCGGAAGGACGCAGCATCCGCACCCACCTCGAGTGCCCGCCCGAGCGCCCGGTTCGACATGACCAGCCCGGCCAACCAGCGCAAGCTCGACATCGTCGAGGAACTCGCCCAGCTCGCCGAACAGGCAGGAATGAGCCTCATCGAGCTGGCGATCGCGTTCGTGATCAACCACCCCGGCGTCACTTCCGCCATCGTCGGACCCCGCACCATGGAGCAGCTCGAGTCCTACCTCCCGGCGGCGGGCCTCACCCTGTCCGCCGACGTGCTGGACGGCATCGACAAGATCGTCGCGCCAGGTGTGACGGTCAATCCCGAGGACAACAGCTACGGCGCGCACGAACTCACCTCTCAGGCGCGGCGACGGAAACTGCCGTGACCGCCGAGGCAGTGAACGCGCTCCACGAAGCCATGTGCGAGGCTATGGTGAACGGCGACGTGGCAGAGCTGGACAGCATCCTCGCGGAGGAGTTCACCCTGACCCACATGACCGGATACGTGCAATCCAAGTCGGAATGGTTGGACGACATCGAAACCGGGCAGATGCGGTACCACCGGATGGAAACAGTCGAGGCCACCTTCAACCCGGAGGGGACCGTGCCCGGGCTGACCGCCCGCACGCTCACCGACGCCACCATCTGGGGAGCGAGGGGCACCTGGCGCCTGACGCTGAGCTCCTGGTTCGAGCCCCACGGAGACGGCTGGGTCATCGCACGCACCGTCGCATCAACATGGTGACTCCGCGAGACTGAACTGCTGGAGGGTACTGTCTACTGAACATCGTTTGTTGACAGGGCAGCGTCATGACTGCTTGGTTGAGACGATGCCATCGCGGCACTGAAAGGCGGGTCTGTGAATGGCGCGAATGCCGCCGGCCACGGTGGAGGTGAGTGCCGCCGTCGTCCACGCCCTCATACGGGACCAGCGGCCGGACCTTGCCGGCCGCCCCCTGGTGCGGCTGGCCAACGGCTGGGACAACGCGACCTTCCGGCTCGGTGACGATCTGGCCGTCCGGCTGCCCCGGCGGGACGAGGCAGTACCGCTGATCGTGCACGAGCAGCAGTACCTTCCCGGCATCGCCCGCCGGTCCCCGGTTCCGGTTCCGGTGCCCGTCCATGCGGGCCATCCGACGTCGGACTTTCCCTGGCCGTGGAGCATCGTCCGGTGGGTCTCCGGCACCGCCGCTGTGGACGCCGCATCGGCGGCCCGCAGGCGGGCCGTTGACGGACTGGCTGCCTTTCTCATGTCCCTTCACGTGCCCGCCGACACGGGTGTCCCCGTGAATCCGGTCCGCGGGGTGCCACTGATGGACCGTGACGCCGTGGTGCAGGAACGGCTCGGGGACCGGGAACGCTACCCTCGGTCGGCAGAGTTGAGGGCGCTGTGGGCGCAGGCACGCGCGGCTCCCGTCTGGGACGGCCCCGCGATGATGCTCCACGGGGACCTGCATCCGGCCAACATTTTGCTGGTCGGAGACGGGTCGCTGGCCGGTGTGATCGATTTCGGCGATGTGGGGGCCGGGGATCCGGCCGTCGATCTCGCCGTGGGCTGGTTGATGTTCGACGCCGGCGCCCGCCAGCGCTTCATCGGTATCTTTGGCTCCGCAGTGGACGCTGACACCTGGACGCGCGCCCGCGGCTGGGCCCTCGTCCTGTCCACCGCCATGCTCAGCAACTCCGACGACAGCCCGCGCATGTTCTCTGTGGGGGAGTTCGGAATTTGGCAGGTCCTGGCGGGCTGAGGTCCGGGGCATGGGGGCCTGAAGCACGCACCTGAACTCGGCCACTTCATAACGACTTGATAAGGATACTTATCATCTTGAGTCGGGCTCAATAGACTTTGTTCATGGAACCGCTGGTGTCAATCTTGTTGGTGTTTGCGGTGGCGCTGCTTTGGCTCGCTGTTCCGGTGCTGCTGCTCTCGAGGATCAACCGGGATGAGCGTCGGGCCTGGCGGCAGCAGAGGAAGGCGCTGCGCATGAAGGAGCGCGATAGCCATAAGAGCCACGTCCCAAAGCGGGCTGTTCTGGCCCGAAAGCGTGGACTCAAGCTCTCGAGGCGTCGCTCCGAGTCGAAGCCGCCGGCGCGCCCGTCCGCCAGCTGAGCCGGTAAGGGCACCTTGGAAAGAACGGACGACGGCGGAACCTTCCGCCGTCGTCCGTACGCTAGCGAAAATATGCGTATCCCTGGTCGGGCGGCGGTAGGGTGGGGCGCATGGAGATGCGCCTTGAAGTTGTGCAAGTGCCGGTCGCTGATGTGGACGCGGCGAAGTTGTTCTACGTGGAGAAGCTGGGCTTCGTCCTGGACCACGACGTGGAACACATCCCCGGAATGAGGGTGGTGCAGCTGACGCCACCCGGTTCCGCTGCCTCGATCGTCATCGGAACGGGAATGACCAGCATGGCGCCGGGGAGCCTGGAAGGGCTGCAGCTCGTCGTACCCGACATTGACGCGGTGCGCGCCCAGCTGCTGGACCGGGGCGCTGGCATCAGCGAGGTCCAGGACATGGGCGGCGTGCTGTTCGCATTCCTCAGCGATCCGGACGGCAACCGCTGGGTCCTTCAGGGCGCAACGCCCCCGGAGGTCAAGAGCGCCCACTTGGACCGGGCAGCCTCGTAGCTGCATCGCCGCCGTGCGCTGCATAGGACGACGACGGCGGAAACCTCCCGCCGTCGTCCGTCCCGTTGGGGGGAATGACGAAAGATCAGTCCCGTCCCTGCCAGGTGCAAATGTCCACCACGTTCCCCTCGGGATCGATAAGGGACACCCACGCGGGTGCGTAGCGGTCGCCCAGGATGCGGCCGCCGGCGGCCAGGACCGCGTCGATGCGCGCCTGCGCCTGGTCATGCGGAACCGAAACGTCCATGTGGATCCGGTTCCGCGGCGGAACGAACTCTTTATCCTGGAACCACGCGGGCGGGCCGATGAGGTTGGGTTCGATCAGGTCCTCGTCCCCGACGGCGACGTAGCCCAGCGCCGCACGCCAGAACTCCATGACGGCTGGCCGGTCCTCGGCGTCGAACGCGAGCTGGACGTGCTGCACGGACGTAGGGTCCGCCTTCAGCCCAAGCCGTGCAGCAACGCCGGAGATGCTTCGGGCAAGCTCCAGGTCGCGGTCGCTGAGCCCAACACCGGGCGTGATGACCTGGACGGTCACGGTGTCCGGCCTGAGGTCCACCAGCGGGGCGTGGCCGAGCGCTTCGGCAGCCTCCGCGATCGCGGCAACGAACTTGGCGCCGGTGGCGAAGTCGCCAGTTTCGTAGAGGGTTTTCGCGCCCCAGAAGAGCACGCGCCACTCCCTGACGCCGTCGGCGGAAGAGAATTCTGCATCGGAAATCAGTTTGGCCATGCCCCCACTATTCGGAGTCCGCGGGCAGCGGTCAATGAGTCTGTCCCGGTAACTAGTAGGCTTCTTTCGGTTGGTCTCGCACCGACACACTATTGGGAAATCTGTGGGGGAATAATTTCATGAAGTGCCGCTGGGCGACATTCACTGCAGTGCTGGGCGCGTTCCTGTGCCTGGGTTCTGCGCCGGCAGGGGCAGCACCTGACGGGGCAATCTCCATCTACGGCACGCCGGTGCGGGTGGCCATTGCTGCGGACGGCACGGCTTACCTCAGCAATTATGGCCAGGGCGGAGGCGTCTTCGTGGTTCCCTCCGGGGCCACCAAGCCGTCGCGCACCATCAGCACCGGAGGACACAGCACCACAGGTCTCGCGCTCGGCCCGGACGGCACCCTGTATGTGGCCACGGCGGACGGCGCGGGCCACGGCGCCATCGGCGTTATTCCGGCCGGAGATGCAGGCACGGCACGGACCATTCCGGTGTCCGCCGGACTCCATCCGCTCGCCGCCGGACCGGACGGAACGGTCTACGTCGCCAACTCCGCCGAGAACACCGTCTCCGTCATTGCGCCCAACGGAACCGCGGTGGATCGGACTATTAAAGTCGGAGCTGGCCCGGCGGAAATTGCGGTGGCGAAGGACGGAACCGCGTTCGTGGCCAACCAGACCGCCGGCACGGTTTCGGTGATACCGGCGGGCGCGGGCGCGGTCTCAAAGACCATCGAGCTGCTCTCCGACACCGGAACCTCAGAGCAGCCGCACGGGATCGCAGCCCGAGCTGACGGAACCGTCTATGTGGCCAACATCAAGTCCAATGACCTCGCCGTCATCAAACCCGGTGCCCACACCGTGGCTGAGCGGATCTATGTTGAGGGCGGGCCGCAGGACGTAGCCCTCGCACCGGACGGCTCGCTGTACGTGACGAGCCTTCTGACCCAGAAGCTGTCCGTGATCCGTCCTCAAGCCAAGGACGTGGGCGGCTCCATCCCTACCGACGGCGGCCCCGGTCACCTGGCGGTGGCCCCCGACGGTTCTGTCATCGTGATCAGCCCCCCGGTTTCACCGCCGGGTGACGGTGCGGTGGTCCGGTACTCCGCGGCGGCCCTGGCAGCGGCGTCGCGAGGTTCGACGGCGGCAACGCCGGCTGCGTCCGAGGCGCCGACGGCGGCAGCACCGGCCGCAACTCCGGCCCGGGAAACGGCGGCGCAACCAGACGACGGCTCCTCCAGTGCCCTGCCCGCCGTGGCCGGCGGGGTGGCGGCAGCCTTCGCCGCCGCCGCCGTTTGGATTCTGGTGAAGGGCCGCCGCAGGAAGGCGGCCGGACTGGCCGCCGGCGCCGGTCAGGCGGGGTAGCGGGCTGTAACATCGTTCACATCCATCTTTGAAAGGGGAGCAGTGCGCGCAACGGTCAAGGACGTCGCGCGCCGTGCCGGGGTTTCACCCAAGACTGTCTCGAACGTGATGAACGGCGTGGTGCCGGTCAGCGGATCCACCCGGCTCAAGGTGGAGCAGGCCATCCTCGAACTCGACTACGTGCCCAACCTCTCCGCCCGGGGCCTGCGCAACGGCAGGTCGGGCGTCATTGCCCTGGCACTTCCGGACCTGGCCACCCCGTACTCGGCCGAGATCGCGCACCACGTGGTGGAGGTCGCCCACGAACAGGGCTGGAGCATCCAGATCGAGGAAACCGGCTCCGATCCCCGGCGCGAGTACGAACTAATGTCCAGGGCGCGGTCCAACCTCATCGACGGCCTGATCCTCAACCCCGTGGTGCTGGACGAGAGCGCCGTCAAAGTGGGCGTCTCCCTGCCCCCGGTGGTCCTGCTGGGGGAGGTGTCCCAGCAGCTGGCCGACCGGGTGTGGGTGGACAGCGTTGCCGCCGCCCGCGACATGACCCTCACCCTCGCCCGTACTGGCCGGCGCCGCATCGCCGCGCTGGGAACTGCCGAAGGCCGGCACTCGGCAGCGGCAGTTCTGCGGACCCGCGGCTACCAGGCCGCGCTTAAGGAACTCGGCATTGGCCGTGACGACTCACTGCTGATCCCCTGCGAGAAGTGGACGCCCCAGACTGCTGCCGGTGCGCTCGCCTCCTACCTGGACTCGCACCCGCTCCCCGATGCGCTGTTCTGCTTCACCGACTCCATGGCCATCGGCGCGCTCAGTGTGCTGTGGAAGCGCGGAATCAAGGTGCCGGAGGACGTGGCCGTGGCAGGCTTCGACGACATCGCCGACGGACAATATGCCGTGCCGTCACTCACCACCGTGTCCTTTGACAAGCGCCGGGTGGCCACCGAGGCCCTGCGCCTCCTCACCGAGCGGATGGCCGACCGTACCAGCGAACAGCGGGTGGTCACCGTCGACTACAGCATCGTGGAGCGGGACAGCACCCGCGTCTAAACGAGACCATCAGATGATGTTGTTGGCGCTAACAATTTTCCCTTGTGCCAGGTTTTACAACGATGTAATGTGAGGTTTGCGTCACAAGGCCAGCCATTACCGGATCCGCGCTGGAGGGAACCGGAGCGGCTGGCGCAGTGCCACAAGGATTACTTTCAGCGGACCCATCCAAAGGAGTGACGGGTGAAGCAGTTTGATTTTTTCGCCGGGAAACAGATGTCCGGCAAACAGGTGTCCCGGCGGCAGCTACTGGCAGGAACAGCGGCCCTGGGCAGTGTGTTTGCCGCTGCCGGCCTCACGGGCTGCGGCGGAACCGCCTCGGCAGCGTCTGCTCGGGACATTGCGTTCTGGCATCTGCTGTCCGGCGGTGACGGCATCAAGATGCAGGCCATGATCAGCGCGGCGAACGGGGCCAACCCTGGCTTCAAAGTCCATCCGACCGTCCTGGCGTGGGGGCCGCCGTACTACACCAAGCTGGCCATGGCGTCGGCGGGCGGCAGGCCGCCGGAACTGGCCATCATGCACGCCAGCCGGGTCCCCGGCTACGCGCCGGGCGGACTCATCGACCCGTGGGACATGTCCCTGCTGGCGGAGTATGGCGTGACGGCCGAGAGCTTCGCGCCAAGGATCTGGGACAAGAGCCAGCACGGCGGCCAGGTGTTCTCCATCGCCCTGGATTCCCACCCTTTCGTCATGTTCTACAACACCGACATCGCCGGCACGGCGGGAATGCTTGGCGCCAACGGCCAGCTGCAGGAAGTGGGCTCCCCGCAGGACTTCCTCGCCATGGCCCGCGAGATGCAGAAGGTGACGCAGGCGCACGGCTTGTCCTTCGGCTACCTGGGCAGCGGGTCGCAGATGTGGCGCCTCTTCTACACGCTCTACAAGCAGCACGGGGCGGACATGGAGCTCACGCCGGGCCAGCCGATGAAGGTCGACCGGGATGCCGCCGTCGAATCCCTGGAATTCATGGCCTCGTTGTTCGATGACACCGTCGCCGCAAAGAGTGGGGACATCGGCACAGGCATCGCGGAATTTGCCCGCGGAGGTTCGGGGATGCTGTTCAGCGGCGTCTGGGAACTCCCCACCTTCAAGAAGGCGGACCTGCCCGTCGATGCCGCCACCATTCCCACGCTCTACGGGACGCCGGCGTCGTACGCGGACTCGCATTCCTTCGTCCTGCCGCGGCAATTGAATGTCGACGACGAGAAGCGGCGCGACGTGTACAAGTTCGTCAGCGACATCCTCAAAGGGTCGCTGTCCTGGGCCGAGGCCGGCCACATCCCGGCCTACCAGCCGATTGTGCAGTCGCAGGCGTACCGGGACCTCACGCCGCAGATCCACTACGCCAACGCCGCGGACATCATCGCCTACGACCCCGAGGCCTGGTTCAGCGGCTCGGGTTCGGACTGGCAGACCTACTTCGCCGAAAACGTGCAGAACGTACTCCTCGGCCGTGACAAGGCAGCCGACGGCTGGGACGCCTTTGTCCGCCGCACCAACACCCTTCTTTCCCGGCCCAACCCGGTCTGAGGCCACCGAGCGACAAAGGAGTCCCAATGAGTTCCTTAGCAACATCCGAAAGTGCTGAGCAGGCGCCGTCCCTGCCCGGCCAGCCCCGCAGAAACCCGTCCCGCAATAACCAGCCCGGAAAGAGCCCCTCCAGCACGGCCCAGTCCAGTCCCCGCCGGACCCGGGACAACCTTAACGGCTGGGGCTTTGCCGCCCCGTTCCTGGCGTTCTTCCTGGTCTTCCTCGTCTGGCCGCTGCTGTATGGGCTGTACATGAGCCTCACCGGCAAGTCCCTCACCGGGGCGAACGACAGCCTGATCGGCCTGGCCAACTACGCCGAAGCCCTGGCCGACGCCGACATGTGGCATTCGCTCGGCAATACGCTCTACTTCACGGTGATCAGCACGGTTCCGCTGGTGCTCGTTGCCCTGGTCATGGCCGGACTCGTCAATGTTGGGCTGCCGGCGCAGTGGCTGTGGCGGCTCTCCTACTTCGCCCCGTACCTGCTCGCGTCCACCGTCGTCTCGCTCTTCTTCTCCTGGATGTATAACCCGCAGCTGGGCCTGATCAACGACGCGCTCGCGAAGATCGGGTTGCCCAAGGTGGGCTGGCTGAACGACCCGAACGTCGCCATGTGGGCCATCGTCATCGCCACGCTCTGGTGGACCGTGGGCTTCAACTTCCTGCTGTACCTGGCCGCCATGCAGAACATCCCCGCCCAGCACTACGAGGCCGCATCACTGGACGGCGCCGGCGCCTGGCGGCAGTTCTTCTCCATCACCCTGCCGCAGCTGACGCCCACCACGGTGATGATCGTGCTCCTGCAGATCCTGGCCTCGCTCAAAATCTTCGATCAGGTCTACCAGATGACGGCCGGCGGCCCCTCCGGTTCCACCCGGCCCGTGGTGGAGTACATCTTCGAAACCGGCTTCACCGGCTACCGGCTGGGCTACTCCGCAGCCATCTCCTACATCTTCTTCGGGCTGATCGTGGCCGTCTCGGTCATGCAGTTCTTCATCACTCGCCGCAGGAGTGCATAACCATGGCAACCCAGACCCTTACCAGCCCGGCCCGTAGCAGCACTTCAGCCGCAAAGCTCCGGCAGCCCCGCAAGAAGATGACGGCCGGCAAGGCCGCCGTCCTTGCAGTCGCGGCGATCCTGGCCGTCCTGTGGCTAGTCCCGTTCGCCTGGGCGACGGCCACCGCTTTCAAGAGCGAAGGGGACGCCGCAGCGCCGAAAATAAGCTGGATCCCGCCGTCTGGCTTTACCGCCGACGCGTTCGTCAAGGTGTTCCAGGACGGCAACATCCCGCTGTGGACGTGGAACTCCCTCTACACCTCCGCGGCCATCACGGTGATCACGCTGGCCATCTCCGCACTGGTGGCCTACGCCCTGTCCCGCATCGACTTCCGTGGCAAGAAGGTGCTGATGACGGTGATCATCGCCTCCATCATCATCCCGCCGCCGGTGCTGATCATCCCGCTGTTCTACCAAATGGTGGCGCTGCACATGATCGACACGTCCTGGGCCATCATCCTGCCGCAGGTCATCCACCCCGCCATGGTGTTCGTGCTCAAGAAGTTCTTCGACCAGATCCCGCGTGAGCTCGAGGAGGCCGCGGTGATGGATGGCGCCAGCCGAATGCGGATCTTCACCCAGATCATCCTGCCGCTTTCGCGCCCCATCCTGGCCGCCGTCGCAATTTTCGTTTTCATCAGCGCCTGGAACAACTTCCTCTGGCCCTTCATCTCCACCAACGACGGCTCCATCCTGACCCTCCCGGTGGGGCTGCAGACCATCAAGAGCGCCTACGGCATCCAGTACGCGCAGAACATGGCATCCGCGCTGCTCGCGGCACTGCCGCTCATCCTGGTTTTCCTGTTCTTCCAGCGCCAGATCATCAAGGGCGTTGCGACGACGGGACTCGCCGGCACCTGACCTAAGCACCTTCGCTTTGCATCGCTTCTCAATGAACCTGTTCCACAACCAAGGAGATACCCCACATGTCCCGCGCAAGGATCACACTCGACCGCGACTTCACCGTCGGGGAAGTACCCCGCCGCCTTTTCGGCTCCTTCGTTGAGCACATGGGCCGCTGTGTGTACACCGGCATCTATGAGCCCGGCCACCCGGAGGCCGACGAGAACGGCTTCCGGCAGGACGTACTCAAGCTCGTCAAGGAACTCGGCGCCACCGTCATCCGCTACCCCGGCGGCAACTTCGTCTCCGGCTACAACTGGGAGGACGGCATCGGTCCCCGGGAAAACCGCCCGCGGCGGCTCGACGGCGCCTGGCACACTCTCGAGACCAACGCCTTCGGCCTGCACGAGTTCGTGGACTGGTCCCGGCAGGCCGGCACCGAAATCATGGAGGCCATCAATCTGGGCACCAGGGGAGTGGACGCGGCCCGCGAGATCGTGGAGTACGCCAACCACCCCGGCGGTACCTACCTGTCCGACCTGCGCGCCAAGAACGGGCACAAGGACCCGTTCAACATCAAGCTGTGGTGCCTCGGCAACGAGATGGACGGGCCGTGGCAGATCGGCCACAAGACCGCCGAGGAATACGGCCGGCTGGCCCAGGAAGCGGCGAAGGCAATGCGGTTCGTGGACCCGGACATCGAACTGGTGGCCTGCGGCAGCTCCAACTCCGGAATGCCTACCTTCGGGGCCTGGGAGCAGACAGTGCTAACCCAGGCCTACGAGGAAGTGGATTACGTCTCGCTGCACGCCTACTACCAGGAGCACGACGGCGACGTCGGCAGCTTCCTCGCCAGCGCCGTCGACACCGACTACTTCATCGAGTCCGTGATCGCCACGGCCGACGCCGTCCGCGCGAAGGGCAAGCACAAGAAGCACATCAACCTGTCCTTCGACGAATGGAACGTCTGGTACCAGCGCGGCCTCGACACCGAGGACCAGCCGCACAACGTGACCAAGGCCGGCTGGCGCGAGCACCCCCGGGTCATCGAGGACAAGTACAACGTGACGGACGCCGTCGTCGTCGGAACCCTGCTCAACTCGCTGCTCCGCCACGGCGACCGGGTGAAGATCGCCAACCAGGCGCAGCTGGTCAACGTGATCGCGCCGATCTTCAGTGAGGAGAACGGACCGGCCTGGCGCCAGACCATCTTCCACCCCTTCGCCCGGATGGCCGAACTGGCGAAGGGCCAGATCCTGCGCCTTTCCGTCGACTCGGACAAGTACGGGAACGCGCGGTTCGGCGACACCGACCTCGTGGACGTCAGCGCGACGTGGAACGAGGAAACCGGGCGCGTAGCGCTGTTCTTCGCGAATCGCGGGCTGGAGGAGGCGGCCGACGTCGAGGTGGCCCTGCGCGGTTTCGATGCCCGCCAGGTGCTCCGGGCGGAGGTCTTGGAAATCCCGGAGGGCGGGGACCGCTTCACGATCAACGCCCAGGGAAGCCCCGACCGGGTTGGCCTCAAGCCGCTCGAAGGGGCGAAGGCAAGCGGCTCCGAACTCCGGCTGAGCCTGCCTGCCCTGTCCTGGGCCGTCGTCGAGCTGGACGTGGTCAAGAACTGATCCTTCCCGGACCATCTCCTATCGGGGCGGGCGGCCTTAGAGGCTGCCCGCCCCGTGGGCGCCCAGGGGCAGTGGCCAAGTACGGCGTCCTGCAGCATTCCCGGGACCATCCTTGGATTCGCGGCAGCAGGCCACGGCGTTGCAACCCTCGTTCCCGCAGCCATGCACACGGCGGACGAACTCCCCGGACTGCGGCCCGGAACCCTGGTCCTGGCGCTGTCCAAGCGGGCGTCCGTCGTGGTCAGCTAACCGGACGACGACTGAACGGGAGACGACGAGGTCTACAATTGCGGCGGCTCCAGTAGCTGTCGTGCCACATCTGCATCCGTTATCAAGACGTTGATCCAGCCTCCGTCGATGGCGCCTCGAATGGCATCCAGTTTGCGCATGCCGCCGGCGACGCCGATGCGGCGGGGTATGCGCATCATGGCTTCGGCGTCAATGGAGATCATTCTTTCCTCGATGGCTGGTTTCATGGGCATGCCGTTGCTGTCGAAGAAGCGCAAACATATCTCTCCGACGGCTCCGGCTCCGGCTAGTTCCCTTTCTTCCGCTCTGCTCAGGGCGTTCCCGCTGGCTTGCCACAGGGGGGACGCCGGGAATGTGCCGATACCCACCAGCAAGGTGGTGAGGCGGTCCCAGGCCGCAATGGACGCCTTCACGGCAGGATCTGCTACGAACGCCTCCCGGATCTGTTGGTTCGCCACCAGTCCCGGGCATCCCATGTAGTAGGGCTTGGCCGACGTCAGTTCTGCCAAGTGCGAGACCAAGCGCGTGGCCTGAATCTGCGCCTGTGGACTGCCCACGCCGCCGATGAGCTGGATCACCTCCTTGGCGATTTTTCTCGGCCGAGAACGCATGGCTTCAACCGTATGCAGGAGGGTCGTGCTCCATGAGGAGATGCCCACATAGTCGTCGGCGTCGATGGTGGTCTCCAGATAGGTTGCCGCTGATGACCCCAAACGCATCCCCAGTGAGGCGCCGTCCATGACGTCAACCACCACAACTTCACGAAGTTGATACTTCTCTTCCAGAGCCTTCTCCAGCCCAACGTAGATACCTGCCGGCTGCACTATCGAGGTCCGCACGATACCCAGCTCAACGGCGTTCTTGAGATAGCGCGAAACGCGGGCTTGGGACAGGTTCAGACGCTGAGAGATTTCCGCTTGGGACATGCCCTCCTCGTGGTACAGCACAGCGATCTTCGTGAACAGCCGCAACTGTTCGGTGCTGGTCGACAGGAAGGAAGTGGACCCTGTGAGTTGCGTCATATTTCGTAGCCTTCGCGCCGGTTTTGAATAAATATGCAGACCCGAATATACCCCCTACCAGCGCTGCTTGTCGCTACCTCCGCCGTCTTTTGCGTGAGGGAAACGGAGGGGAACTCGACTGCCGCGCCCTCGCTCGCTGAATGAATATTCAGGCGTGAAATTTTCCGTGCTCTAGGTGCCTGCAGCTCGTAAGCTTCCAACATCAGCCCAACTTCAGAGCCGAAGTTCCGTCAGGAATTTCGATCGCGGTCCGCTGGACCGAGTGGCCTTCACGATCGAAAGCGAAACAAGATGACCGAAATCAAATACTCCACCCGACTTAATTCCTTTGCCTTGGGGAAGGGCAAGAAATACCCCAGCGGTGAAGACTCCGTGATCGACCTGATCGCCATCGCGGGCACCGTCAAGGGACTGACGACGCTTGAACTGAACTACCCGGAGCACTTCGGCCAGCACTCGGTCGACGAAATAAAGGCGGCCCTGGAGAAAGCCGATCTTGACGTCCGCGGCATCCAGCTCCGCTGGCCGGCGCCTCAATTTGCCAACGGAGGATTCACCAACCCCGATCCCGCCCTTCGGGAGGCAGCCGTAGGAATGGTGAAGGAAGCCATTAGCCTGTGCCGGGAATTCGGCGCCGACCATGTACTTCTGTGGCCAGCCCATGACGGCTACGAATACCCGTTGGAAATGGACTACATGAAGTCCTGGGACTGGATGGTCGAAAGCCTGCAGACGGTCGCCGATGTCGACCAGGACATGCGCATTTCTATCGAGTACAAGCCGGCGGAGCCGCGTGGACGCACTATCCTCAACACCACCGGCGCAGTCATGAACCTCATCAAAGACTGTGACCGCCCGAACCTCGGAGTCACCCTTGACTTCGGACACCTGCTGATGGCCCGGGAAAATCCGGCCCAGTCCGCGGCCATGTGCTTGCGGGACCAGAAACTGTACGGGCTGCAGCTCAATGATTCGCACGGTGTGGCCGACGACGGCCTCGTGGTAGCGTCGATCCACCTCGCGGAAACAGTGGAACTCGTGTACTACCTGATCCGCGAGGGATACCAGGGAACGTACTATTTCGATACCGATCCTGTGCGGGAGAACCCGGTCTCCGAATGCGAAATGAACATTGAGAGGATGGGGACCATCATCGACAAGGCCCGCGAACTGGTTCGGGACCACCCGGATCTTCCGAACGGGGACGCACTTCACTCATCGGCTGTCGTTTGGTCGAAAGTCGTTGGTGTCTAGATGCGGTCAACGAGTATCTGCGTCGTCGGGTCCCTAAATGCGGACCTCATTGCCTACGTTGGCGCAGACGGGAGCGCGGCGAGCTACGCGACCGGGTCCAAGTTCGAAATGGCCGCCGGCGGTAAGAGCCTCAATGCCGCAATGAGCATCGCGTCGCTGGATCCGACGGTAACGCTCGTGGGACGTATCGGTTCTGACGATCTCGGCAACTTCATCGCCGGGGCACTCAGCACTCGGGGCGTCACTACAGAAGGCCTCATTCGTGATGATGCCATCCACACCGGTGTCGGGCATGTAAGGGTCAATCCTGAGGGCGAGTACGACACCGTCGTTGTCCCGGGAGCCAACGGGAATTTTTCGGCGGATGATGTGGACGCCTACCTCGATAGCCATGAGCCGCCAGCGTTTGTGGTTCTGAACCTGGAGGTCCCGCTTCCGGCCGTGCGACAGGCCGCGACCCGCTTCCGTGAACGCGGGGCAACCGTGGTGCTGAACCTCTCTCCGGTGAATGCCGAGGCGAGGGCACTACTTCGTCTCGCCGACGTTGTGGTCATGAACCGCAGCGAGGCTTGCCACATACTGGACGTCCCGCCAACCACCGGCGAACGCTTGCTGCTTACAGCTCTGCGTGAGGCCGGCGCTCGGACCCCGGTTCTGACACTGGGCGACGGCGGGGTGGTGGCCCTGAACGGCAACGATCTGGTCAAGGAGGAAGTTGAGCCGACCCGCGTTGTGAACTCCGTCGGGGCGGGAGACAGCTTCCTGGCCATGATGGTCTTGGCCATGGCCAACGACCACCCGTTCCCGGTATGCCTCCGGGCTGCCAACGAGGCCGGACGGCTGGTCTGTGGCCGCTCTGAATCTTTCCTCACATCCGCTGACGTCAGGCACATTGAGGACGTCATCGGAGTTCCCCTGGCTAAAGCCGCGGCTACGTACCCGCGAGCGTCGGAGATAATCCATGGCTGAGAACGTCGTCGACGCTAGACGTCGAAACGTACTTTAGGCCTATCGGGTCCGGGTCAGGGGCCTGAGACAGGCGATCGCCTCCTGCGCGCCGGCCGATAGCGCCTTCGACCATGAGCGTCGGAAACCCAGCCATTCCGGGAAACCGTAGAGGTTTGGCACCGATCTTCTCCTTGGCGAGGCGTAGGCCAAAAAGAGCTTGAATCCCGCCTGGTGCAGGCCTTCCAATGATGAAAGGAATACAGATCATGAACAAAATTTCCAAGAGGGCCACGCAGATGGCCGCAGCTACCGCAGCTGTGGCGTTGCTCGCGGCCTGCAGTGCTACTCCAGATGGCGGCGGCAGCGGCTCCGGTGCGTCAGGAACGACGGCAGGACTCGCTTCTCTGGTGGACGGCGCAGGCAAAACCGCGATCAAGGACCTCACCAGCAGCCTTGGCCAGCCCAGCGGTTCCAAGGACACGAAGCTTTGCTACATCACCCGGACGCTCTCCAACGAGTTCTGGGGCTATGAACGCGATGGTTTCGAAGCCGAGGCAAAGAAGCTGGGTGTCCCGTATCAGACGTTCGACGTCACTGACGAGTCTTCGATCACCGAGCAGCTGGATAAGGCCAAGAGTGCGGCGAACCAGGGTTGCAAGGCCCTTCTTGCTTCGCCGATTTCGGCAACGGGCCTGGATACCGTTTTCACTGACGCGCTGGCCAAGAATGTGCCCGTTATTATCCTGAATGATGCAAAGGGCACTGTTCCGGGAACCGTCTATGTGGGCCCGGACGCGCAGACGATTGGCCAGACGGCAGCGGATTACATCGCCAAGAAGCTTCCCGACGGTGGCAAGGTTGCCATGATCGAAGGCGATCCGGGATCCTCAAACGCCCTGAACCGGGGCGAGGGATTCAAGGCGGGGCTGGCGAAGCATTCCAACCTGAACTTGGTTGCATCCCAGACGGCAAAGTGGGACCAGACCCGCGCCCAGGAAATCGCATCCGCCATGCTTACAGCCAACCCTGACATCAAGGCCTTCTACTCCCAGAACGATGGCATGGCCCTTGGTGTGGCCGCGGCCATTGCGGCGAAGAACCTGACGGGCAAAGTGCTCCTGGTGGGAACGGACGGAATTCCGCAGGCGAAGAAGGAAATTCAGGCCGGGAACATGACGGCCACGGTCAGTGAGCAGCCGACGACTGAAGGTGCCAGCGGAGTGGACACGGCGCTTTGGCTGCTGGCGGGCAAGAAAGTTCCCGGTTGGGTGGACGTTCCGGCCTTCATCATTGATTCAAAAAACGTGTCCAAGTACCCAACCGGCATGCCGTAACCAGGGAACGGTAACTTTCATGACTGCACCGTTGTTGGAACTCAAAAACATCGCCAAGTCGTTCCCGGGCGTGCGCGCCCTGGCAGACGTCAGCTTCACCTTGGAGCGGGGAGAAATCTGTACACTCGCGGGGGAGAACGGGGCGGGCAAGAGCACCCTGCTTGCCATCCTGGGCGGGTCCCTGCTGCCGGACCAGGGCTCTGTGATTATTGACGGGGTTCGAAGAGAGCACTTTTCTCCCCGGCAGGCCCTTGCCGACGGGGTACGGATCGCCCATCAGGAGCCTGCGATCGTTCCGCAGTTGACGGTGGAACAGAACCTTTTGCTGGGACGGACGCCGGCGCAGCGGAAGGCGGCCCGGCAGGACATTGACCAGGCTCTGGCCGATGTTGCCCGGATGGGTTTTCCGCTCGATGCCAAGGCCCCGGTCGGTGGGCTCAGTCCGAGCGCCACGCCCTGACCATTGCCAGATCCTTGGCGTTCGGTGCCAAGATCGTGGCCCTCGATGAACCCACGACCAGCATGCTGGAACACAACGTTGAAGGTGTGCTGAACCGGGTCCGCGAAATTTCCCACTCCCGCGGCGTGGGAATCATCTACGTTTCGCACAAAATGCCGGAGGTCATGACTGTTTCCGACAAGGTGGTCGTCCTGCGCGACGGCAGGGTGAACTTCACCAGTGCCATCAGCCAGACGAGTGAGCACGACATTGTCCGGAACATGGTGGGCAGGCAGCTCCTGGAGTTCAAGAGGCAGCATCCTGTGCCGCCGGACGCACCAGTAGTTTTCGAGGCCACGGACGTTGCCCATCCCAAAGGTGTTGGTCCGCTGTCACTGCAGGTCCGGGCGGGCGAGGTGCTGGGCATCGCCGGGCTCGTCGGTTCCGGGCGCACCGAGTTCCTGCGGGCGATCATCCGCGCCGACAAGGGAAGCAGCGGCACGATCAGCATCGACGGTCGAAAGCGCCGCATCCGCTCCCCGCGGGACAGCCGAAATGCCGGTATCGCTTTCATCCCGGAGGAGCGCAAGCACCAGGGGCTTGTTCTGCAGGTCCCGGCCTACGCGAACGTCGCCCTCACCGCTGATCGGCAGTTCAACGGCTTCGGTCCGCTGCTGAGCCGCCGCAAGCAGATAGCTGCCGCAGAGGAAGCGGCGTCCCGCATGTCGTTACGCCCGAATAATGTCCGGCTCAATGCCCGCCAGTTCTCGGGCGGTAACCAGCAGAAAATCGTCATTGCCAAATGGACTTGGCGGAACACCAAGGTCTTCCTGTTTGACGAGCCGACCAAAGGCGTGGACGTCGGAGGCAAGGTCGAAATCTATGAACTGATCGACGCGCTGGCCAAGGCTGGAAGCGCCGTCATCGTCGTCTCTTCGGATCTTCCGGAAATCATCTCCCTGAGCGACAGAGTCAAGGTCATGCGGCAGGGGACCTTTGTCTCCGAACACACCGGCGATGACATCAATGAACACAGCCTCGTGGCCGGAGCCATGGGAATCGCAGAAAGAACAACATGAGCCAGCACACCATGCCCAAAGACGACGCGAGTCAACAGGGCCCCGGCAAGAAGCCTCTGAACAATGCGGACGCCACCGTCAAAGAGCCGCGGCGGCCCCGACCGGCAGTGAACCTGCAGGCCCTGGGAATCTACATCGCCGCCGTCGTGATCTTCCTGATCTTCGGCGCGCTGAACGGAAACTTCCTCACCGCGGGCAACCTCCGGGACATCGCCGTGTCCGCCAGCGTCAACGCCATCATCGGCCTGGGCATCACCTTCGTGATCATCACCGGCGGCATCGACCTGGCAGTCGGGTCCATTGCCAGTTTCGTCGGGATTGTCTCGGCGACCCTGATGGTGAATGCCGGGACCTCGCCGCTCCTTGCCCTGCTCGCGGGCATCTTGCTGGGCCTCGTCTGCGGCGCCCTCAACGGTGTCCTGATCACGAAGCTCAAACTGCCGCCCTTCATCGCCACCCTCGGCACCATGAGCATCTACCAGGGCTGCGCCTATGTCGTCACCAACGGCCGCCCGGTATACAACGTGCCGAAGGACTTCGTGTTCATGCTCAACAGCTACGTCGGTGGAGTGCCGGTGGCCGTGATCCTGGTGGCCGTTCTTGCGGTGCTGTGCTGGCTGCTCCTTCGCCGGACCGTCTTCGGGCAGAACGTCATCGCCACCGGCGGCAGCGAGGAAACAGCCTGGCTTTCGGGCGTCCGCGTCGACCGGGTAAAGATTGCCGTCTACGCCCTGTCCGGCGTTCTGGCGGCCATCGGCGGCCTCGTGATCGTCGCCCGCATTAACGCCGCGCAGACAGACGCCGGCAGCCCCTACCTGCTCACCGCTATCGCTTCGGCCGTGATCGGTGGAGCAAACCTCATGGGCGGGGAGGGGCGCATTGCAGGAACCCTTGTCGGAGCGCTGATCCTGGGTGCGCTAACCAACGGCCTCGTCCTGCTCAACGTCCCCAGTTTCTACGAACAGATCGTCACGGGCCTAGTTGTTGTCATCGCCGTTGCACTGGACCAGGGCAGCAAGGGATGGCCGCTAATGAAAAAAAGGACGGCGCCCAAGAAAGCAGCAACAGCCTGATGACGCCTGCGAAAGCAGACCGCAGCTGATGGAGCGGAGAACACGTCAGGTCCCCGGCGGCCTCCAAGGACGGCAGATACATGTACTTGGAGGCCTCGGGCTGACCGGCGGACTTGTCCTCCCCCAGTTGCAGGGCGTGGGCCGCGCGGAGGACATCTTCGAACAGGAGGACGTGCCCCATGCACGACATTGAAATCATCGACGCCCATCACCACCTGTGTGACTACTCCCGGTCCTATCCGTGGCTGCAAGGGCCAGCCGAACCATTCCGCTACCACGGCGACGACCGGCCCCTGCGGCGCGACTACTCACTGGATGACTACCTGTCCGACGCCAAGAACTTTAACCTTGCAGGGTCCGTCCATATCGAAAATGGTGCCGCGGACCCGGTTTGGGAGGCCGGCTGGGTCCAAAGCATTCACGACAGGAACGGTCTGCCAACCGTTCAGGTGATCAAGGCAAACCTCCTTGCCGACGATGTACTGGCTCACCTGGAACGGCTGGTCCCGCTGTTCACTGTCCGCGGAGTGCGCGACATCCTGAACTGGCACCCGGATCCGGTCTTCACGCACACACCCCGGCCTGACATCATTACCGATCCCCAGTGGCTCAAGGGCTTTTCACACCTGGCACCGCTGGGACTGTCCTTCGACCTTCAGGTCTTCCCGCCGCAACTGTCTGATGCCGCCGTTCTCGCCGCAGATCACCCTGATACCCAAATCATCCTCGACCATGCGGGCATGCCAATCGGCCGCGACAGGGACGCGCTCTCCGAATGGCGACAAGGCATGCGGCGGCTAGCGGCAGAACCCAACGTGACAACCAAGATTTCCGCGCTCGGAACAAACGATCATCACTGGACGGTGGAGTCCATACGCCCCATCGTTCTGGACACCATCGAAATATTCGGCCCTGAGCGGACGATGTTCGGGTCCAACTTCCCCGTTGACGGACTCTACTCGGACTTCCCGACGCTCTACAGCACCTTCGATGAGATCACGCAGGACATGACCAGAGCCGAACGACAATTCCTCTTCGCCGACACGGCCCGGCGCACGTACCGAATGGACTGGGAGCCCCACGGGTCGACGATCGGGCAGTCCGCGCTGCCTTCCGCTCAAACCTACGCCGGATAAACGGCGACGGCGGTGGCCTTGATGACAAAGTAGACGGTCATCCCCGGCGTGAGTCCCAGGTCCGCCGAGGCTGCCGGGGTGATGTCCGCGGACAGGCCGCCGGCGTGGACGCGGATCTGGTCGCCGTGGGGTTCAAGGTCCGTGATGGTGACGGCGAACGAGTTCCGCGGGCTGCCGTGTTCGGCGCTCAGGAAGACCGAGACCGCCGTCGGCGAAAAGACGGCGACGCCGGCCTGGCCGGGGACGGCGCCGTCCTCGGGGTGGGCAGTGATGTTCAGCCCGCCGTCGGAAGTCAGCCCGCGGTGGGTGATGGTGCCGGGGAGAAGATTCATGCCCGCCAAACCCGCGGCGAACTTGCTGCGCGGTTTCTCCAGGACCGCGCGGGTGGGCCCTTCCTCGGTGATCCGTCCGCCTTCGACGACGATGGCCCGGTCGGCGAGCATGAGCGCGTCCAGGACATCGTGCGTGATGATGATGGCCCGGCGGTTGGCGAGGACACGCTTGAGCAGCCTGCGCAGCATGGGGGCGGCATGGATGTCGAGGGCCGCCATGGGTTCGTCGAGAAGCAGCAGTTCGGGGTCTGTGGCCAGGGCGCGGGCGATGGCGACGCGCTGCGCCTGGCCGCCCGAAAGCTGGCCGGGCCGCCGGTCCGCGAACTCCGCGGCTTCCACTTCGGCCAGCCAGTGCCGTGCCGTCTGCAGCGCGCTAGCCCGGTTCGCGCCGGCCGCCCGGGGTCCGAAGGCGACATTGTCCAACACGCTCATGTGCGGAAACAGCAGCGGTTCCTGTGCGAGCAACGCTGTTCCCCGGGTGTGCGGCGGCAGGAAGTGGCCGTTCCCGCCGTTGAGGTCGAAAAGTGTCTTCTGTCCGAGGACGGCGTGCCCGCTGTCCGGGCGGAGGAGCCCGGCGATAATCCCCAGCAGTGTGGACTTGCCGGCTCCATTTGGCCCCAGCACGGCTACGGTTTCGTCAGGGCCGAGCGTGAGGGAGACGTCTAAGTTCCGGGCGTGCAGCGCGGCGTTGAGCGTGAACGTCATTTTGTTCCTGCCTCTGACAGCAGCGCCCGGGGGCGCCGGTAGGAAAGCCCGACGACGGCGACCGCCACGGCCACCAGCACCAGGGAAAGGGCGACGGCGGCGTCGGCGTCGGTTTCCCGCTGCAGGTAGATCTCCAGCGGCAGGGTTCGGGTAACGCCCTGCAGGCTGCCGGCGAAGGTCAGGGTGGCGCCGAACTCACCCAGGCAGCGCGCGAAGGACAACACGGCACCGGAGGCGAGCCCGGGCAGTACCAACGGGATGCTGACGCGGCGCAACACCGTGGTGGGACGGGCGCCAAGGGTCGCCGCGACCGCCTCGTACTTAGTGCCCGCGGTGCGCAGGGCGCCCTCAAGGCTGACCACCAGGAACGGCAGCGCCACGAACGTCTGGGCGAGAACGACGGCGGTGGTGGAGAAGGCGATCTGGATCCCCGCCAACTCCAGACTCCGCCCGAGCAAGCCCTGGCGGCCAAACGTGTACAGCAAGGCGATGCCGCCGACGACCGGCGGCAGGACCAGGGGAAGCAGCACGAAGGCCCGCAGCAGGCGCTGGCCCGGGAACCTGGCACGGGCCAGGACGAGAGCCAAGGGCACGCCGAGTACTATGCACAGCACGGTGCTGGTTGCCGACGTTCTCAGGCTCAGGCCCAGCGCGCTGAGGGATGACTCCGCGGTGATGAGCGGGATGAACTGGCCCCAGTTGACCTTGGCCACCATGGCGGCCAGCGGCAGCAGGACAAACAGCGCCCCTGCTGCCGCGAGGGCGAATACCCAGGGCGGGACACCGGTGTAGCCGGTATCCCGCCGGCTTGTCTTGCGGGCTGTCAAAGCCTTGCTACGGGGTGCCGAAACCGGCGTCACTGAGGACCTTCCTGCCTTCGGTGCCGGTGACCATGGCGATGAAGGCCTTGGCCAATTCCTTGTTTTTGCTGCTGCCCACGGTGGCGATCGGGTAGGTGTTCGCTGCCTTGTCCGACTCGTTGAATGGGATGCCCTTGACCTTGTTGCCTGCGCTCCTGACGTCGGTGACATAGACCAGCCCGGCGTCGGCTTCCCCGGAGGTGACCTTGCCGAGCACATCGGTCACGGAGGATTCCTCGCTGACAGGTTTCAGTGTGGTTCCGGCGGCCTTCTTCACCGTCTCGGTGGCGGAGCCGCAGGGAACCTGCGGTGCGCAGACAACCACCTTGACGCCCGGCTTCGCCAGGTCCGCAAAGGAACTGATCGACGCCGGATTGGCTGGCGGCACGGCAATCTCCAAGACGTTTGTGGCGAAGTTGCTTGCCGCTCCATCGATGAGCTTGGCGTCGGAGAGCTTGGCCATGTTCTTGGTGTCGGCGGAGGCGACCACGTCGGCCGGGGCGCCCTGGGTAATCTGCGTGATCAGGTCCGAGGACCCGGCGAAGTTCAGTATGACCTTGGTGCCCGGGTTTGCGGCCTCGAACTCGGAGGCGATCTTGGTGAACGTCGTCTTCAGCGACGCGGCGGCGTAAACAGTCACGGCGCCGGTACCGGCCGCCGTCGAACTGCCGTTTTGGGTTGTGCCGCTCGCCGTATTGGAAGCGGCGCAGCCGGCCAGCCCGGCTGCAAGGACGCCGGTGGCCAGCAGGGCGCCGATGCGCACGCGGGTGACGTTCAAATGATGCTCTTTCCCTGGGGTGTTTCGATGATGACGGTGGTGGCTTTGACCACGGCGGTGGCCACGGACCCGAGTTCCAGGCCGAGTTCACGGACGGCTTCGCTGCTCATGAGGGAGACGACGCGGAAGGGGCCGCACTGCAGTTCCACTTGGGCCATGACCTTGTCCGCGGTGATGCCGGTGACCAGGCCAACGAACCGGTTGCGGGCAGAGCTGCCTACACGGGTGGGGTCCTCGGGCAGCTGCGCCTGGTCGCGCGCAAGGTGGGCGAGTTCAATTCCCTCGACGGCCAGCCGGCCAGAGGCGTCCTTGATCGGGGTCAGGGTCCCGTTCTCGGTCCAGCGGCGGACGGTGTCGTCGCTGACGCCCAGAAAGCGCGCTGCTTCGGAGATGCGGATTTTCGGCATAGCACCATATTCCACTATTTGCGGAGATTCATGGGGCTTTTTACCGCAAATTCGATTATTCCGTCGGTTCAACGGTCCATCCGACAACAAGGATTGCCATCCAATCTAAGTAGTGTAACTATCTGCCTATGGGCGGAATCGACTGGCAGCAGGAGCTGACTCGGGCTGCCCTCCCGCATGCAGTGCTCGCGCTCCTAATGAGCGCTGAGATGCACGGCTACGCCATGATCGAAGTCCTCCGCGCTGGAGGGTTCCCGAGGACCAAGGGCGGGACGCTGTATCCGCTGTTGCGGCGACTGGAGGAGCAGGGACTGGTTAGCCATGTCTGGCAGCACGACTCGGCGGGTCCGGGCCGCAAGCAGTTCGCCATCACCGGCGAAGGCCGTGCGGACCTGGTCCGCGCGGCGGACGCCTGGCAGCAGATGGATGACGCACTCAGCAGGATTCGGACAAGCAGACAGGAAACCCCATGACGTACGAGCGCGACCTGGCCTTCAACCTTCGGATCCGTGGCATTTCCGAGCGCGAGATTGCCGAAACGCTGGAGGAGGTGCGGGCCCATGAAGCGGCCGCCGGAACGCCGGCAAAGGACGAGTTCGGGGCTGCACAGGACTACGCCAAGCAGTTCCCAAAGGGAAGGCGGCGGTCACGGGGAGCGGCCGTCACCACCATCGCCGCGGCGGTGTCCATAGCGTACGTGCTGGCCGTCGTCGTCACGCCCTTCCTGGGCATCGATCTCCGGGAAAGCGTGGGGCCCATAACGCTCCTGCCGGCGCTCGCCGTAATCCTGGGAGGCGTCCTCGCCGGTTTCCTGACCGACTACCTCCGCCCGGCGCCCCGTTCCCTCCAACAGACGTAGCAGTAGAATCGCAGTCGTCGTCATCCTCCTTCACCTGTAGAAAAAACGGTAAGGTCCGGCGCGTTGACGCACACACTGGACGGCATGGCCAACGCGGGCCATAATCCAGATCACACAAGCAACGCGCCCAGCGATTTCCATACTCCACGGGACCTATCTCCAGCGCTGTCGGATACGCCCCGTCTGGGTTTGCGCTGGGTGCGGCAGCAAGACGACGTCGTGGAGGGACAAGCTCATGACCGCAGAGCAAACCAGGCGAAAGAGTACCAGCGGCCCGGTGTCGGTCCGCCCACTGCGCGAGGCGGACCTCGACCGCGCTGACGAGATTCTCAGGGTGGCGTTCGGGACGTTCCTCGGAGTCCCCGACCTGTTCGGGACCGCAGACTATGTCCGTACTCGCTTTGCCGCTGATGCTCATGCCGCCTTCGCCGCTACGGTGGACGGCGACCTTGTGGGATCGATCTTTGCGGCGAACTGGGGCAGCGTCGGGTTCTTCGGACCGTTGACCGTGCGTCCGGACCTGTGGGACCGCGGCGTTGGTCAAAGCCTGATGGAGCCGGTCATGGGGTGCTTCGAGACATGGGGGAACAACCACCTTGGCCTGTTCACCTTCTCGCACAGTCCAAAACATCTCGAACTTTACCGCCGCTACGGCTTCTGGCCCCGATTCCTGACCGCCGTCATGCGCAAGCAGGTGAAGCCCCGTGGCGCGGTGCCCGGCCGGACGATGTATGCCGAGTTGTCCGCCGCGGACCAGCAAGACTACCTTGGTGCCTGCCGCGCGCTGACGGACGCTGTGTACGAGGGTCTGGATCTCGGACGCGAGATCATGGCCGTGCATGCACAGGGACTCGGCGACACCGTGCTGCTACCGGGCGAATCAGGGCTCGATGGGCTGGCTGTGTGTCACTGCGGACCGGGATCGGAGGCGGGCACGGACGTGTGCTTCATCAAGTTCGGTGCCGTACGCCCCGGCCCGCATGCTGGTGACAGATTCGAACGTCTGCTCGATGCCTGCGAGCAGTTGGCAACCGAGCGCGGACTGGGCCAGCTCGACGCCGGGATGAACCTCGGCCGCCCGGATGCCTATCAGCGAATGATCGCTCGCGGTTTCCGTACCGGGGTGCAGGGTGTGACCATGCACCGGCCCAACGAGCCCGGTTACAGCCATGCCGACTCCTACGTGATCGACGACTGGCGCTGAACCAGCGGACACATTACCCCGGAGCGGCAGGCGTCCACTTATCGGACGTGATGGCGGGATTCGAACCCGCTTCAACGGTTTTGCAGACCGCTCCCTGTCCTCTCGGGCACACCACGTACCGGTAGCCTAGGCAAGCCCAGGCCCGGTGTCCTGTACGTGTAGAACTCGGTCATCACATTGCGGTTCAAGACACGGGGGCCTGGAAGTTGGCTGGTTTTGTTACGCCCCGCTTCGGCCGGTGAAACTGCGTTTCAGTGCGCGTCAGTACGTTGCAGCCGGGGTTGGGAAGCGGGCAGCAAGGTGCTTGATTGGGTCTACACGCCTCGAAAGGACTCGCCATGACGGAACTCTCAGACCTCAGCCCGCGCCGGCTCCGCGACGTGCTGGGCCACTTCGCAACGGGCCTGACCGTGATCACTGCGGCCACCGAGAACGGCCCCGCCGGGTTCACCTGCCAGTCCTTCGCATCCCTCTCGCTGGAACCGGCACTGGTGACCTTCAGCCCGGCGCGGACCTCCAGCACCTGGCCGCTGCTGCGCCAGGCGGGCCGCTTCACCGTCAACATCCTTCCGGCCGACCACCAGCACCTCGCGGCCCAGTTCGCGCGGTCCGGCGCGGACAAGTTCGCCGGCGTGGACCACTCGCCGTCGCCCCTCGGCAACCCTGTCCTCGAGGGCGCCCTGGCCTGGGTGGACTGCGAGCTGCGCCAGGAGTACGACGGCGGCGACCATACCATCGTGGTGGCCGCGGTCCACGCCCTGAGTGCCCGTTCCGGCGTCGATCCCCTCCTTTTCTTCAAGGGCGGCTACGTCTCCGTGCAGCCACTGGTCAAAATCCTGGAGGGCGCCGCATGACACCGGTCAAGGCCACGTCGCGGCGGCGCGGCCGCCGGCACGTTCAGCCGGAAATCGGCGACGACGTGTGGCAGCCCGCGGAGGACTGGGAAGCCATCAAGATAGGGACCACGGTTGAAGTCACGCTTCCCGCCGGGCACTCCTACACCGGCCGCGTCGATTCCAAGACACCGGACTCCGGCCTGGTGTGGGTCATCAGTTCCGCCGGGCAGGGACGCCAGATGTACGGCAACCGCGACGGCGTGCGCCTCCGGACGGCTTGACCCCTACACCCGCTACCGGCCCCGGTTTTCCAACCTCTCCCTGCGTCGGTGGTCCGCCTGCTGGACCAGTTCTGACATCCATGGCCGGTGCCCCTGGTGGAGCATCATCCCTTCAGGCAGCCCTTGGACGGACGGGACTCATGGAGGATCTTCCCCCGTTCCTCCTCAGTCATGGGCCTGACGCGCACGACGCCGGGTGCAGATTTACGCCGGGATAGCGCCGGATTGGGGCTGGACGCCCCAGGTCATCTTCCGGATGGTCTCTCGTTGCAGCCCGCTGAGGGCGGCCAGCTCGTAGTCATCCAGAAGTCCCCACCGTCGTGCTGCTGCCAGGAGGTTCAGGCGGCGGCCTTCCAGGGCAATTTTGGACTCTTCAAGTTCAACCAGTTCCGACTTGAGCTGGCCGATCGCGGCAAGATGCTGCTCCGCCGGCATCCCGGACGGGAGAAGGTCGTCGGACGACAGGCCCACGGTGCGGACCGCCCAGCGGGAGAGTTCCGCGGCTTCGGCGAGGCGGGTTACCTTCATGCCGTCGCAGAGCGCCTGGGCGATCTGCTGGTTCAGCCGGACGGAGAGGGCGCGCATGCTGGTGGCATTGAAGGAAATCCGCTGCCGGCTGTCCCGGAGCAGCTTGCGCGTCTTTTCCGCCTGGATAGCGGCCTTGTCGGGTTTCGCGGTCCCGCGGTAGCGGTAGCAGCCTTCCCGGCGGTCCTCGCGGTGCAGAATAGCCAACAGCACTCCTCGGTTCGGATTCACGACTTACCTAGAAGGCTAGGCAGCACGGACGGAGGGGCGGAAATACCTATAGTGCGTGGAGCCATAACCAAAAAGTTTGGGTTGGGTGCCTTGGCAAAGAACGACGGCGGTCCATAAGGGACGCTTATCCGTCCACGCAGATTAGGTCTTATCCAGACCGCCCTGGATTCCCTAGTGTCGAAGGAACGAGTATCGCTCCCTCCTGACTCCCTAGGAAGAGACCATGTCTGAATTTGAACCTGCATCGCGAGTGTCCCGCATCAAGCAATCTGCCAGCGTGGCCGCAGCGGCCCGCGTGCGTGAGCTGAAGGCAGAAGGGCGCCGGATCCTGGACCTGACGGTCGGTGAGCCGGACTTCGATACCCCTGAGCACATCAAGGCGGCGGCGGTTGAGGCGATCAGCAAGGGCGAGACGAAGTACACCTCGGTCACCGGCACGCCAGCACTGCAGAAGGCGATCCTGGAGACCATCGAACTGCGCACCGGCATCCACTACACCCCGGCTGAGATCACCATCGGCGGTGGCGCCAAGCAGGTGATCTTCACGGCATTCATGGCTTCCCTGGACGCGGGCGACGAGGTTGTGGTTCCCGCACCGTACTGGGTTTCCTACCCGGACATGGTGCTCGCGAACGAGGGCACCCCGGTGGTTGTCACCTGCAGCGAGGAGTCTGGCTTTAAGCTCACGCCCGAAGCCTTGGCCGGGGCACTCAACGAGCGGACCAAGTGGGTCATCCTCAACACCCCGTCGAACCCCACAGGTGCTGTGTACTCCCCGTCGGAACTGCGGGCCCTGGCGGATGTCCTCGCGAACTTCCCGCAGGTTTGTGTCCTGACGGACGAGATCTACGACCAGATCTACTTCGGCTCCGGCCGGATCCAGAGCCTGGTGGAGGTTGCTCCGGAACTCAAGGACCGCATCCTTGCCGTCAACGGCGTTTCGAAGGCCTACGCCATGACCGGCTGGCGGCTGGGTTACGCCGCCGGGCCGGCGCCGCTGATCGCGGCGATAAACAAGCTCCAGTCGCAGATCTCCTCCTGCCCGTCCTCCGTGAGCCAGGCCGCCAGCGCCGCAGCGCTCACCGGCGACCAGGCCTTCTTGCGGGAGAGCGTCGAGGTCTACCGCGGCCGGCGCGATGCGGCGGTAGCCGCGCTGAACGCCGTCGACGGCCTTTCATGCGCGACGCCGGAAGGCGCCTTCTACGCGTACGTCAACTGCGGCGGCGCCATCGGCAAGACCACCCCGGAGGGGAAAGTCATCGCCAACGACGAGGACTTCACGCTCTACCTTCTCGAGGCAGCCTCCGTCGCCGTCATCCAGGGCTCGGCCTACGGCCTGGGCCCGTACTTCCGCATCTCCTACGCCACCAGCCTCGACGTCATCGAAGAGTCCATCGCAGCCATCGACAAAGCTGTCCGGGCCCTCAGCTAACCCCCACCAAACGGGCCCTCAGCTAACCCCCACCAAATGAAGGAAAATTCCGTGATCCACGTAAAGACCAACATCGAACGACCCGACGCCGCCGCCGTCCGCCGCCTGGCGCAGTTCTCCTCGGCCACGATCCACGAGGCACAGGGCCGCAAAGGAGCGCTGAGCTCCAGGATCAAGCCGATCGACCGCAGCATGTCCTTCTGCGGCCCCGCCACCACCGTCCGCTGTGCTCCGCGGGATAACCTCATGTTGCAGGTGGCCATCCATTACGCCGAGGCCGGCGACGTTATCCTGGCCGCGGCGGGGGAGTATGAGGAAGCCGGTACGTTCGGCGACGTCCTCGGCAACGCCATGAAGGCCAAGGGCCTCGCGGGCCTGGTGACGGACTCCGGTGTCCGCGACACCCAGGACCTCATCGAGCTGGGACTGCCCGTCTTCTCCGGCAGTGTCTCGATCAAGGGCACCGTCAAGGAAACCATCGGCCCCATCAACCACCCTGTGGTTTTCGGTGACGAGATCATCTACCCCGGCGACGTCCTGCGCGGCGATGCCGACGGTGTTGTCGTTGTCCGGAAGGACGAGATCGAGGAAGTCATCCGCCTCTCCCAAGAACGTGACGACGCCGAGCGCGAGCTCATCGGCCTCTACAAGGCCGGCGGAACCACCATCGAGCTGTGCAACCTCACCGAGGTGCTGAAGGCCAAGGGTCTGCTGGTGGAGCACGCGTAGTCGCGTGTTCGCGTAGCGTCGTCGCCTCAGGCGGGACAGCCTTCTGTCCCGCCTGAGGCGTACCTAGGCTGCCGCCCTCTGCCTCCCACGCTTCGCTCTACTGTCTGTGCTCCCCGGGGCCGCGGAATTGCCGTCCAGCCTCGCCTATTTACGGCGCTGGGCCGACACGTTCGGGCTGATGTGTTTCGCACACCCCGGTTCCGGGCCATCTAGATCCGGGTAGCGGCGGTGCCGTGGAGCGGTAGGTGTGGCCGGTGGGCGTTGTCAGTTCGATGGTGTGCCTTGGACCTGGTCTGGGCTTTGCCTTCCAGCCGGGCAGTTCTTTGGTGTGGTTGCAGGCTTCGCACAGTCCCGCGCCGTTGGCCAGGCTGGTGGTTCCGCCGTCGTGCCAGGGGATGATGTGGTCGTGATGGCGGATTGGGGCGTCGCAGTAGGGGGTGCGGCAGGTGTCGTCCCGGATTTGGATGAAGCGGCGCAGCGGTGCCGGGAAGAGCCGTCTTCGCGAGTCCATCGCCACCAGGTCGCCGGTCCCGGGGGTGGTATAGAGGCGCCGGATCCAGGTCTTCAGCTCCGTCATGGCGGTTGAATCGACCTCGCCGGGCTGGCCGCGATCCGGCCGGCCCGGATGCTGGAACTGGGCGGAACCTTGTCCCTGCGTGACGAGATCGCGTGCCCAGTCGGCGGGGACGATGCCGTAGCCGGGTATCCGGGCGGGTTCGCTATCGCCTTGAAGGAGGGTCCGGTCGGTCATGACGAGGTTGAGCTCGATCCCGGTGATGCCGCCGGGGGTGCCGGTGGTCCGCTCGACCAGGGTGTCGGCCGTGAGCTGGTCACGGGAGCGCGGATCTCCGGCGGCGTGGAGGGTGTCGGCGTTCCGGGTCAGTGCCGCGTACACGGCGACGCCCTGGTGGACGGGCAGCAGCGCCGTCAGGTACGTCATGCAGTCCGGGGCCGGGCGCAGGCTGACCCTCCGCTCCGACGCGGCATGGCTGGCCCGCTGGGCCACGGAACGGGGATCCCTGCGGATCGCGGCCGCCCGGACCGCGGCGATAACGGCGCGTGTCCCGGCGCCGGTGAAGGTTCCGGTGTCGGCGGCGAGTTCCTCGTCGACGGCAGTCCGGTCCTCGACACTCAAGCAGGCAGTCTCTTTCACGACGAGCATGACGCGCTCTTCATTGAGCTGCCCGGTGTCCAGGGCGGCCTGGGCGTGAGGCATCTGCACCAAGGCTTTGGCTGTGCCGAGGAGCCGGTGCCCGCGGTTCGGGGACTCGCCGCGGGCCAGCGCGATCTGCTCAGCCGCGCCCAGGTCCCGGTCTTTGCCGCGGTCCTTGCCCAGGTCCTCCGCAGCCAGTGGCGGCCGATCGGTGGATTCCTGCCGGAGCCGGGCCTCGAAGGCCACAGCAAGCCTCGCCTGCTGCCCGGCGGCCCAGCACTTGAAATTCTCGTAGACCCGTACCTGGTCGATCAGCGCGGCATTGTCAGCGGTGAGGTCAACTGCAGGGAGAAACCACCCCGGGGTTGTTGCAGAGGCACCGGCCGCAACGTGACGGACAGTAGCGGCGCTGGCGGGAACGCCGTCTTCAAAAGCGCCGCCGTGAAAAGTACCGCCGTCGAAAAAGCTTTCGTCCAAGAGATGCCGGATACGGGGCATCGAGGTCATCGTCAAACGGAAGCCCGTCGTTCGCGAACACATCCTCGGGGAACGCGTCAACAGGAAAAACGGCGTCTGCAAGAAGGGCGTCAGGAACCGCAGCAGCCTGCAGAACACCGCCGCGCGGCGCCCCCGCTGTCAGTGCCGAATTCCGGATGCCTTCCATGGACTCAGTCTGCCAAGAGGCTACGACATTTAAGGGCCGACCGGGCACCAGATGCGGGATGAATCCAAAGTTTCTTAGATCCACCTGAGAAGTGAAAGTGGGTCGCAGTTGAGGGCGTTCCCAGCCTTGAGAACGCCCTGAAATGCTACCTAGTTGGGCGCAGTGGCGAGCAGGAAGCGCGAGCCGCGGCAGCACCGCCGTCGTACGGGGTTGCATCCCGTGGGGGAGTGGAAACTGGGTAGCAGCTCAGGGCGTTCCCAGCCTTGAGAACGCCCTGTGCTGGTACCCAGTTGGGAGGCAGGGGAGGGCCGGCTAGACGCGGTGGGGGACGGGGTAGGCCGGGGCGCCGAAGACGGCGTCCTCCAAGTACCAGACCGTCGACCCGCCTCCGCTGACCGGCATGATGCTGCCCTCGAAAACGAAGATGGGCGCTGCGGACCGGTCCTCTGGCCGCCAGAACCCGTTGGTCGGGCAGTGCGACCCGGTTTTGGCCATAAGCCCCA
Organism: Arthrobacter globiformis; assembly: GCF_030815865.1. Lineage (NCBI taxonomy): Bacteria > Bacillati > Actinomycetota > Actinomycetes > Micrococcales > Micrococcaceae > Arthrobacter > Arthrobacter globiformis. Next base: position 4,784,929 of record NZ_JAUSXI010000001.1, on the reverse strand, counting down.
GGCTTGGGTCTGAAGTTCTCCTGGCGGTGCTGATCTTTTTCATGGCTGGCTCCCCGTTGATTTGTTTGCGGAATATGATTCGCCGCAATTTCTTGGCTTGCCACCAATATTAGAATCCCGGGGACGTGGTTACTAAGACAAATGATGAGTGCCCTAATAAGCCAAACCTATGAGCGGCCGTACTTATCGTTGAGCATTTCCTGGAGCATTTCCTTCAGCACCAGGAGCACGGCCGATGCCGCCTCCGAGAGGGGGTCGTGATCGGGTGTGCACAGCGCGATCTTGCACTGCAGGGCAGGGTCCACGATCCGCAGGACGTGGAAGTCTTCCTCGTGGAACAGCGCGTCTGCAGCCGACTTGGGCAGGATCGTGGCCCCAAGGTCGGCACGCAGCAGCCGGGCCAGCGAGGGCACTGATTCCACTTCACCCACCAGCTGAAGTTTGAGCCCCTTGCTGTCAAAGCCTGCCTCTACCGCCTGTCGGAGCGTGTGGATCTTCTCGGGAAGGAAGAGCCCCAGCCGGGCCACTTCCTCCAGCGTGATCTCGCCGTTCTCCGCGTTAACATCCGGCTTGGCGGCGTTGACCACCAAGTGCAGGTCCTCGACGATCATCGTTGTGAAAAGGACACCGCGGATAGGACCGGGCTCGTAGATGAGCGCCATGTCCAGCCGGCCGTTCTTGATCGCCTCGCTCAGTACGCCGCCGTAGATTTCCGTGACGTGCAGGACGATGTCCGGGTACCGGCGGGCCACTTCGCTGATGATCTGCGGGGTGAGGCTCGATGCCATGCTGTAGGGCGCAATGGCAATGGACACTCGGCCGGACGGCGCCGCCCCTGACTTGGCAACGTCCACCCGGGCCTGCGCGACGAGCCGCAGGATGGACTGGGCGTGGCGGTATAGCGTGTGCCCGGCAGCTGTGGGCTGCACGCCTTGCTTGCTGCGGATCAGCAGGCGCTGCTTCAGTTCAGTCTCGAGCGCCGAAACCTGCTGGCTCAGGGCCGGCTGGGCCACGTGCAGCGCAGCCGCGGCCTTGGTGATGCTCCCCGAGTCCACGATCTGTACGAAGTACGCCAGCTTCCTGGTATCCACGGCCGCCCTCTCTCTTTGCGGCGTCCTGAACCCGCAAGGTCATAACGGGATGCTATGGAGGGACACGCAATAGGTCTTTGTGTGATCCACATCGCTGACACTAGGTTGAACCCAGAACGCTATTTCATTAGGGGTACATTCTATCCCCTCGGGTGAGATGCAATTTCCCGATGGGGTCAGATGCATTTTGCATAGAAATGGATTTTATTGAAATAGGCGACCTGTTTTACATTCCCGAAATAAACGCTCCATATGTTCAATGCAACGAGGGCGGCCGGCAAGGGCCGAACCCTCCTTAGTGGGAAGGAGACGGTCATGGACTCCACTGCGGCGGTGGTCATAACCGGCACCTATCCCGTGACACCGATTACGTCTTTGTGTGAGCCAAATCCCGGTGTCAGACTTTTTTCCAGAAGCCGGTAGCCCGGCAGCACCGGAACGGAACCCCCCTCACAGGGCCAGTTCGGACACACCTCATCACCAGCGCAGCTGATCCCTTTGCCCCGGCGGGCAGGGCCGCAGCTAACCACCCAGGAAGGCAGATAATGGGACCCACAGTTGATCTCGTCGCAGATCTTGGAGAAGGCTTCGGCGCCTACTCGATGGGCGACGACGCGGCCTTGCTTGAGGTGGTTTCCAGTGCCAACATCGCCTGCGGCTTCCACGCCGGTGACCCGGACATCATGCACGCCACGGTCGCTGAATGTGTCCGCCGCGGCGTCAGCATCGGGGCGCACCCGAGCTTCCCTGACTTGCGGGGCTTCGGCCGGCGCGCCATGGACCTGACGGCGGACGAGGTCCGCAACGACGTCCTGTACCAGTTCGGCGCGCTGAGCGCCTTCGCCGCCTACCACGGCACCACCGTCGCCCACATTGCACCGCACGGCCGCCTGGGCAACCTCGTTGCCACCCGCGCCGACTACGCAGCGGCCGTGGCCGATGCCGCCGCCCGACTGAACCCCGGCCTCATCGTCCTGGCTCAGGACGGCGAACTGGCCTCCGCCGCTGCCGATCGGCAGCTCCCGGTGGGCATCGTCGGCATCGCCGACCGCGCCTATGAAGCCGACGGCACCCTGGTTCCCCGCGGCCGCCCCGGCGCCGTGATCCACGATCCTGCCGTCATCGTCGAACGCACCGTCCGGATGGTCTGCGAGGGGCTCATCGAGACCGTCGCCGGCACGGACCTGCCGATTGTGGCCGACACGGTCCTCCTGCACGGGGACACGCCCGGCGCGGTGCAGCTGGCCCGCCAGGTCCGCGCCGAACTGGAGAACGCCGGCGTGACCATCGCACCGCTGGCGCAGGTACTGGCCGCTAAAGAAAAGGTCGCCTGAAATGGCTGGCACCCCAAATTCAACTCCGGTGGAAATCTTCGAGTGCGGGGATTCGGCCCTGCGGGTCGTCGCCTCCTCCGCTGACACGGAGGCCAACTGGAGCACCGTCCATTCCCTGGCGCAGTGGCTTGAGACTGCAGGGGCCGACGGCGTACACGGCGCAGTGCCGACGTACGATTCTCTGCTCGTGGAATTTGACCCCGGGGTCACCTCCGCGCGCCAGGTCCGGGCCTTCGTCCTCCTAGGCCTGCGCCAGCTGGAGCACGTCGGTGCACCCGCCCGCACGGCTCGCGAATTCAGCGTTCCGGTGGTCTACGGCGGCGAATACGGCCCGGACCTTGAGCGCGTCGCCGAGCACCAGCAGCTCTCCGTGGAGGAGATCATTTCGCTCCACACGGCCAAGTCCTACGTCATCCGGTGCCTCGGCGCCCCTGCCGGCTCACCCATGATGGACGGCCCCGATTTTCCGGTTCCCGTTCCGCGGCTGAAGGACCCCCGGCTGTCCGTTCCGGCAGGTGCCGTGGCCGTCGCCGGCCGGCAGGCCGTCATCGCCCCGGCGGTGGCGCCCGGTGGTTGGTGCGTCATCGGGCAGACCCCGCTGACGGTCCTTGACGCCGCCAGCGAGCCGCTGGTTCCCTACCTGCCCGGCGACCTCCTGACGTTCCGCCAGATCCAGCCGGAAGAGTTCGCGGACTACGCGGGCAGGAAACTGGAGGCAGCACAATGAGCGGGTCACTGATCATCCAGCAGCCCGGAAACTCGGTGGTCACGGACCTGGGCCGCTTCCGCGGACCCCGGTTCGGGCTGCCCGTCAACGGGGCACTCGACCAGTTCTCGGCACGGGCGGCTAACATCCTCGCCGCCAACGCAGACAACGCCCCATTGCTGGAAATAACCGCCTTGGACTTCCGCATGCAGGCCACCACCGACCTCCTCATCGCCGTCACCGGCGCACCGCTGACGCTCACCGTCGGCGGGCGCGAATGCCCGCAGTGGGAACCGGTGTCCGTACGTGCCGGGGAAACCGTGGCGGTGCGCCGCATCACCGGCGGGCTCCGCTCCTACCTTGCCGTCCACGGTTCGGTGGAGGCACCGGAACTGCTGGGAAGCTGTGCCCCGGATACGGTCATCGGGTTCGGACTCCGGCTTTCCGAGGGCACGGAGCTGAAGACCTGCAGGAGCGTCGGTCCCATCCGGCAGCCATACTTTGACCTTCCGCTGTTCCGGCTGGGGCTGACCAGGCCCGGGTTCAGCAGCAGGGCGGTCATCGACGTCACTGACGGTCCGGACGTTGACGAATTCGGCGAGACGGCAGAGCTGCTGTTCAACACCGAATACACCGTCAGCGCCCGGAGCAACCACATCGGACTGCGCCTCGGCGGGGCGCTTCCCGAACGCCAGTCCACAGCAGAAGTGCTGTCCCGCGGCGTCCCGGTCGGCGCCATCGAGGTTCCCTCCCGGGAAGAGCTGCTGGTGCTGCACCGGGGACGCGGCGTCACCGCTGGTTACCCCGTTCTGGCAGTGGTCACCAGCCGCTCGCTCGACACTCTTGCCCAGGCCCGCCCCGGGCACACCATCACCTTCCGCAAGACCACCGTCCCCGAAGCCACAGCAAAGCATCGGGCCGCAATAAGGGAACTGGAAAACCTCCGTTCCCGAGTCAACGCAATCTTCGCCCTCCTTGGCATCGGAAAAGAGCCCGGATGGCCGGAACTCGTACCGGCAGCCGGCAGCTAAGGATCACCGATGACCTCCCCTCGAACTAAGTCCAAGTTAGGAATGAAAATGTCTACATCAACACGTGCGGGTGCTCCGCAGCATGACCGCCTCGATGCGAGGCAGGCCCGGAAAGTAGTGACCGCCGGGTGTGTCGGGATTTTTGTTGAGCTTTACGACAACGGCATTTTCGCCTTCATGGCCGGAACGCTTGCGCTCGTGTTCCTGGCTCCCGGCAACCCGGACAACGCACTGCTGTTCGTCTTCGCCGGCTACGCCGTATCCTTCTTTGTCCGCCCCCTCGGTGCTGTCGTCTGCGGCATCCTGGGCGACAAGATCGGACGCCAAAAGCTCCTGGTCTTCGTCATCCTGCTGATCAGCGTCGCCACCGCCGGCATTGGGCTCCTGCCCGCCTACTCGGCCATCGGCATAGCGGCCCCCGTGTTGCTTGTGTTGCTTCGCCTGCTCCAGGGCTTCTCCGTCGGCGGCGAGGCTGCCGGCGCCATGACCTTCCTCGCCGAACACGCCCCGGAAGGCAAGCGCGGCATCATCACCTCCTACGCCCAGATCGCTTCCTTCGCTGCCCTGCTCACCGGCACTCTGGTCGCCTTCTCCATGTCGCCGTGGCTCACACAGGCAGCGATCGACGGCGGCGGCTTCGGCTCGTTCGCATGGCGCATCCCGTTCCTGGTGGCCATCCCGATGGGCGTCATCGGCTGGTACATCCGCAAGGCGATCAGCGACACCCCCAACTTCGTGAAGCTGAAGGAAGAAGGCGGGCTGTCCAAGAACCCGCTGAAGGAAGCCTTCGCTTCCGCCGAACACCGCCGCGCCATGCTGCTGGCTCTGTTCATCCCGCTGATGAACGGCTCCGGCTACTACGTCCTCTTCTCTTACATGCCGACGTTCCTCAAGGGCAAGCAGCTAAACTTCACCATCGCCGAAGCCCTGCTGGTCACCGCCTGCAGCCTCGTGGTCATCTGCATCGCCATTCCCTTCATGGGCGCCCTCTCCGACCGCATCGGACGCAAGAAGGTCATCGCCGGCTCGGCAATCGCCATGGCGGTCCTCGGCATCCCCTCCTACGCACTCATCGCCACCGGCGACATGGCCCTGGCCATCCTGGGCGCCTCCATCATGGCCGTCGTCTTCGCCGGCCACACCGCGGTGATCCACATCCTGATCGTGGAACTGTTCCCCACCCGCGTCCGGTACTCGGCCTACGGCCTGGGCTACAACATCTCCTCGGCACTCTTCGGCGGAACTGCACCGCTGCTGATGACCTGGCTGATCTCATCCACCGGCAACGTTTACATGCCCGCCTTCTACGCAGTCATCACCGCGCTGGGCACGCTGGCGGCCGTCAGCACCGTCAAGGACCGCGCGCACCTGCCGCTGCGCGACGCCTAACACATACCACTGCAATAACAGGAGACTTAGATGCCGTTTTCAGACTACTCAACCGCCCTCGTCACCGGCGCCTCAACAGGGATGGGTGCCGCGATCGCCGAGCGCCTCACTAAGCGCGGACTCACCGTGCACGCCGTGGCCCGCAACGAGGAACGCCTGAACGACCTGGCCGACAAGACCGGCGCCATTCCCCACATCGTCGACCTGACCGACACCGCGGCCCTGGCCGCCGCCGTCGGAGATCTCGAAATTGACGTCCTGGTGAACTGCGCCGGCGTGTCCCGACCGGGCAACATCCTGGACTCCTCGGAGAGCGACATCGACGAACTCATTGACGTCAACCTCCGCGGCCTGCTCCAGCTCACCCGGCTGGTCCTGCCGGGCATGGTGGAACGCGACCGCGGCCACGTCATCAACATCAGCTCCATCGCCGGCCTGTACAACTTCTACGGCCACACGGTCTACCACGCCACCAAGGCCGCCGTGCACCAGATCTCCCGCCAGCTGCGCAACGACACCGTGGGCAAGCGTATCCGCGTCACCGAGATCTGTCCCGGACGCGTCGAGACGGAGATCTTCGGACGCAATATGGGCGGCACGCCCGAGGCCATGGAAGAGGCCTGGAAGACGTACTACGAGGGCTACGAATCCCTGACCACCGACGACATCGTCAACGCCATGGACTACGCCATTGAAACACCCCGCCACGTGAACGTGGGCATGCTGGAACTCATGCCAACCTTCCAGGTCCCTGGCGGGCTGACGTTCGACCGGCGCCAGGCCTAAAGTTGCCAAGGGTGGGGCTAGCCAGAGCGGCCCCACCCAATTCACCACCCGCTCTCCAGAATCGATAGGTTTCCGATGCAACCAGTACGCACCGTCAGCTTCCCCGACCGGCAACTGCTCGCCGATCTCTCACCCCTTCCCGCAGGGCTGAAGGGTGTCGTCTGGGACATGGAGTCGGAACCCGAGGACGCGGCGCTGGGAGAGATCGACGGCGTCATCCTCCCCTACATCAACGCCGGCGCGGTTCTGGGATCGCTCGCCCGGGTGGACGACCTGAAGTTCGTCCAGACACAGTCCACCGGATACGACGGCGTCATCGAGGCCGCCGGTCCGGCGGCCGGCGTCGCCAACGCCTCCGGCGTGCATGCGGCCGCGACGGCGGAACTGGCGGTGGGTTTGATCCTCGCCAAACTGCGCGGCATCGACCAGGCCGTCCGTGACCAGCAGTACGGCCTCTGGCGGCCGGAGCGGCGCCAGTCCCTCGCCGACCGCCGCGTGCTCCTGGTGGGCGTCGGCGGGATCGGGCACGAAATTGCCCGCCGCCTGGCGCCCTTCGAGGTCACGGTCACCCGGGTAGGAAGCACAGCGCGGACCGACGAGCACGGCGAGGTCCACGCCTCGGCGGACCTGGCCGCGCTCGCCGCAACGCACGACATCCTGGTTACGGTGCTGCCGCTGAACGACCACACCCACCACCTGATCGGCGAGGAAGTCCTCGCTGCCCTGCCCGACGGCGCCCTCGTGGTGAACGTGGGCCGCGGCCCGGTGGTGGACACCTCAGCCCTGACCAAGGAAGTCCTGTCCGGCCGCCTGCAGTGCGCCCTCGACGTCGTCGATCCGGAACCGCTTCCGCAGGACCACCCGCTGTGGTCCACGCCCAACGCCCTCATCACGCCCCACGTCGGCGGCAACGCGTCCGCCTTCCAGCCCCGGATTCTGAAGCTCCTGCGGCAGCAGCTCGAAGCCCTGGCCTCGGGACAAACCCCTGGCAACCTCGTGCAGCGCGGCCCGTTCTAAGGAACTGGCCCCTTCAAACGAACAGCGCGAACGGACACTTGAGGCCCCGGCCGCACGGGCCTCAGGTGTCCGTTCGCGCCAATATGCTGAACCACCATCTTGCGCACTGCGCAGACCGCGGCGAAGGAGCTGCTCTTCATGACTTCACTTTTTGATTTGACTGGGCGGGTTGCCCTGGTGACTGGTTCGAGCCGGGGGATCGGTAACGCGTTGGCGCGGGCTTTGGCCGATGCCGGCGCGACGGTGGTGTTGAACGGGGTGAATCCGGAGCGGTTGAAGGCGGCGGAGGCGGTGATGGCCGCGGAGTACGCGCCGGGCCGGGTGCACAGTGTGGCGTTTGATGTCACGGACGACGCTGCGGCCGCGGCCGGTGTGGCGTGGGTCGAGGAGCACGTGGGCCCGCTGGAGATTCTGGTGAACAATGCCGGGATCCAGCACCGGGTGCCGATGCTGGAGCTGGACGTGAAGGACTGGGAGCGGGTGATCTCCACGGACCTGACCAGCGCGTTTCTGGTCGGGAGGGAGGCGGCCCGGCACATGATTCCGCGCGGTCACGGGAAGATCATCAACATCTGTTCGGTGCAGACGGACCTGGCCCGGCCCACGATCGCCCCGTACGTGGCGGCGAAGGGCGGTTTGCGGAACCTGACCCGGGCGATGACCGCGGAGTGGGCGGGATCGGGTCTGCAGATCAACGGCATCGCGCCGGGGTATATCCATACCGAGATGACGCAGAACCTGGTGGATGATGAGCAGTTCAATGCCTGGATCCTGGGCCGGACCCCGGCGGCCCGGTGGGGCACGGTGCAGGATTTGGCCGGCCCGGCGGTGTGGCTGGCCTCCAGTGGGTCTGATTTTGTGAACGGGCAGACGATCTTTATCGACGGCGGAATGACGGTGGTGGTCTGATGACACACACAGAACAAATCCTGCCGGTCTCCGGTCCGGCGGTGGTCGCGCACGCGAAGGGCGACCTGCGGATCGACGAGGTCCCGCTGAAGGCCCCGGCGCCGGATGAGGCGGTCGTGGAGGTGCTGTTCGGGGGGATTTGCGGATCGGACCTGCATTACTGGCTGCACGGCGCGGCGGGGGAGTCGATCCTGAAGGCGCCGCTGGTGCTGGGCCATGAGATTTCCGGGCGCGTCGTCAAGGCCGCCGCGGACGGGACCGGACCGGCCGCGGGGACCCCGGTGGCGGTGCACCCGGCCACCCCCGGAGCCGGCACGGGCCCGGACGCGCCCAGGTACCCGGCGGAGAGGCCGAACCTGTCGCCGGGGTGCACGTACCTGGGTTCCGCGGCGAGGTATCCGCACACGGACGGGGCGTTCAGCCGGTACGTGACCCTGCCGGTCCGGATGCTCCGGGCCCTGCCCGAGGATCTGGACCTGCGCACCGCCGCTTTGATCGAACCGGCGTCCGTGGCGTGGCACGCGGTGGCAAGGGCCGGGGACGTGGCCGGCAAAACCGCGCTCGTGATCGGGTCCGGCCCGATCGGGGCTTTGGCGGTCGCGGTCCTCAAACGCGCCGGCGCTGCCCGGATCGTGGCGGTGGACATGCACGCCAAACCTTTGGAGATCGCCGCACAGGTGGGCGCGGACGAGGTCCTCAACGCCGCCGACGCCGACGCGATCGCCACGGTGCAGGCCGACGTCGTGATCGAGTCCTCCGGGAACCACCACGGGCTGGCCTCCGCGATCCAGGGCGCTGCCCGGGGCGGGACCGTGGTCCTGGTCGGGCTGCTGCCCACCGGCCCGCAGCCGGTCCTGATCTCCCTGGCCATCACCCGCGAACTGGACCTGCGCGGCTCGTTCCGGTTCAACGACGAAATCGACGAGGTCATCACCGCCCTCGCCGACGGCACCCTGAGCATTGACCCGGTCATCACCCACGACTACCCCGTCACCGACGCCCTCGAAGCCTTCGAGACCGCCCGCAACTCCGCCCAATCCGGCAAAGTCCTCCTCAACTTCACCGGCTAGAGCCACCAACGGAAAGAACAACAATGATTACGAACCTGCCAACCCCTGGTTGTCATGGGCATTTCCGGCTGCGGAAAGTCGACCGTCGGCGCGCTGCTGGGCGAGCGCCTGGGCGGGCCCTTCTTCGACGGGGATGACTGTCATCCGCCGGCCAACAAGGCCAAGATGGCAAGCGGCACACAGCTAAACGACGAGGACAGGGCACCGTGGCTCGCCGAGATCGGCGCCGCCCTGGCAACGCCCAGCGACGGAGCAGGCACGCGCATCATTGCCTGCTCGGCCCTCAAGCGGAGCTACCGGGACCTGCTGCGCAGCTACACACCTGACCTGCTGTTCATCCACCTTTCCGGCGGGGCCGCCACCATTTCGGGCCGGATCACCGGCCGGGCGCACGAATACATGCCCAGCAGCCTCCTGGCTTCGCAGCTTGCGACGTTGGAGCCGCTGGGAACCGATGAGGCGCACATTCCCGTGGATATCCTCGCCGATCCGGCATCGCTGGTGGACGGCATCGTCCGCAGGCTGGAACTTTCCTAGCCCTACCTCTGGGGCAGGATCCCGGTGGCCGTGCCCTTGGCGAGTTTCACCTCGGTGTTGATGATCTCTACGGAGCACTGAAACTGCGCGTTGCAGCTTTGCAGAACGATGGTGGCCGCGGCCGTGCCTTCGTTGAACGCCATCACGTTGGGAACCACCCGGAGGGTGACGGTCTGGGCCTGCCTGGTGCAGCTGAGCTGTTCGTTTCCAATGCCGCCGGCTATCCGTCCGTCGCTGACTCTTTGGGTGAGCTGGATGACGGGTACCGCGATGAGCAGGGTGGGATCAGTGTCGCAGACAAAGGTCACCGGAACATCGACGGCGGCGCCGTCGGCGACGAGGATTCCTGGTCCCGCGCTAACGAGCGTCGCGGGGGCTGCGTGGGCGGGGGCGGCGATGCCCATTAGGCCGGCGGCGAGAGCGACGGCGGCGAGGCGGCTTGTGGTGCCTAACATCAAGTTCTCCCTTTATCGGAAGCGTGGCGTCCTGCGTCGCCCGTGGCGTGCCAACGCGGCGAGCGGGCGCCTGGATTTACGGGGCCATGATTGTACGCGCCATGGCCCCTGACGGCGGCGCCGTTTGGGGTGCCGCGCTGTACCGCCAAACCTCCGGCACTGCCAAACATCCGGCGCGGCCGAAAGTCCGGCTGGCCGAACCATACTCACGTACCGGTTGCGCTGACAAGAGCCAAAAACAAAGGAAGCGGACGACGGCGGGAGGGCCCGCCGTCGTCCGCTTGCTTTAGTGCGTTAGGGCGTTAGTGCCAAAGCCCTTAGTGCCACAGACCGAGGGCGAACTCCGCTATCACCGTGGACAGCAGGAACGATGCGGTGACGGCCACCAGGCCCACCGGGATGATCTTCCAGCCGATGTTTTTCAGCAACGGAATGTCCTTGCCCAAGGACAGGCCGGCGAGGGTCAGCATGACCGTGGCGATGGACAGGAAGTCGACCGACTTGATGGGCCCGGCGAGTGCTGGCGCGCCGAAGAACCACGGGCTGGAGATGTAGGCGCCGATGGTGGTGATGTAGACGATTGCCGAGATCTTCTTGGTGAGCTTGGCCAGGGCAATGCTGACCAGAACGAGGGCGAGCATGATTGCGTACCCGGCGACGATGGTCAGGCTGAATCCCTTGGCCGCCACCGAAGCGGTGCCGATGCCGAGGACGGTCAGGACCGAGAGGGAGAGCCACAGCGGCAGGTGCATGGCCGCTGACGATTCGGCCACACGCTCCCGGAACCGCCGGTTTTCCTCGGCCTGGGCTGCTTCCCGTGCTGTGTCTGCGCCGCCGAGCTCCGTATCAGCAACGCGGTGCGTGGCGGCAGCGCTGCGCTGGGTGTCCGCATGCTGTGGCGGGGCGCCGGCCGTGACCGCGGCCTCTTCCCTGGTCTGCCTGCGGGTGAGGACCCGGTAGAAACGGTCCGCCAGCGGTAAGGCGAGGTAGATGCCGACGTAGACGCCGAGGATGGTGGTGATCAGGTTGGAGATGGCCGCCATGCCGAGGATGGCCTCCTGGTCGCCGGGGTAGGCGGCGATGATGCTGGCGGAGGATGCTGCCATCATGGACCCGGACCCCACGCCTGCGCCCATGGCCAGGGCAAGGGGGTCGAAGATCTTCCAGTTGGACACAAGGGAGGTCAGCAGCGTGATGTACACGGCGCCGAACAGGGTTCCGAAAACGTACATGGCCAGGACGCCGCGGTACTGGTCGGAGTCGGGGCCGTACTTTTCGGAGACCATGGCGAAGGACGGTTCCCGGTCAAGGGAGAACGTGGCACCGACCGTCGCCTTGCCCATCCGGAGCAGCACGGCCAGCGGGAGGGCCAGGGCAATGGTGCCCAGCAGGTGGCCCACTTCCTGCAGCAGCAGCGCCGGCCCTGCCTTGAGCAGGGTGGGAAGGCTGGGCCCGATGTTGAACGCCAGCCTGGCCACCAGGAGCAGCACGGCAACACCGACCAGCGCGGCGGCGACCCGCTGCAGGTCCAGGCCCAGGGGCTTGAACTTTTGGACCGAGACCAGCAGCCCGAGGATGAGGCCCCAGACCATGGGGAAGATGACGATGGCGCCGATGCCGACGTCGATCTTGGCCTGGCCGATCAGCTGGACCGCCAGGGCAATGACAAAGGCCAGTGCGGCGATGGGAAGCGTCAGCCGGATACCGGCCCTGTCTGTCCGCACGGGTGTTGTGCTGGTGCTCATGATGTGCCTTCCTGTGTGACCGTCTGACCGCGGTAAGCAGCTTCGATCAGGCGTGCCCTTTCGGTGGGGGTGGTGGCCGCGGCGGCGACCGTCCAGGCCAGCGCGATGGCGGCCTCGGACATCACGGCGTAGGCCGCGGGGGAGTCTGCAAGTGCGGCGAAGCTGTGCGAGTGGATGGGCACGTCGGCACCGGGAATGCTGAGCCAGGGATGCAGGCTGGGGATGACCTGGGAGATGTTGCCCATGTCCGTGGAGCCGCCGCTGATGCCGGCCGAGGGGGAGGTGTCCTTGCCAAACACCACCATGGCTTCGGTCCAGTGCGCCGCCAGGGCGTCGTCCTGGATCAGCGGTTCGTAGAGCGGCTCCGTATCCTCGATGGCCAGCGTGGTGCCGGTGGCCAGGGCGGCCCCCTCGAAGCAGCGGCGGACACGCTCCAGCAGTGCCTCGTATTCCCTCAGGGTGAAGGCCCTGCATTCAAACTCCACCACTGCCCGTTCCGGAATGATATTGGTGACGTGACCGGCCTCTGCGATATACATTGCGATCCGGTGGTCGCCGGGGATTTGCTGGCGCAGCAGGCCGACGGCCACCTGGCTCAGCACGGCGGCGTCCGCGGCGTTCACGCCCTGGTGCGGGGCTGCCGCCGCGTGGGCTGCCTGTCCGGTGAACGTCGCCCGGTACCGGCCGACGGCCTGGGCGCTGGTGCCCGCGGGGTTGTAGGTCACCCCGCCCTGGACCGGATGGACCATCAGGGCGAGACTGACGCCGTCGAACGCGCCGCGTTCCAGCAGCAGGGCCTTGCCGCCGCCGTGTTCCTCCGCCGGCGTCCCGATGGCCTTCAGGGTGATGCCTAATTCATCCACGAAGGGCTGCAGAGCCAGGGCGGCACCCACGGAGGTGCCGGCGATCAGGTTGTGCCCGCACGCGTGTCCGATGTCCGGGAGTGCGTCGTATTCCACGCACAGCGCAACCGTCAGGTCGCCGCTGCCGGCGGTGGCGGTGAAGGCCGTGGGAAGGCCGCCCGTGCCGCGTTCCACCTCGAAGCCGCCCTCGGCCAGCAGGTCTGCAACCGCTTCGGCCGAGCGGACCTCCTCGAAGGACACCTCCTTGAATGCGTGGATCTGGTGCGCCATTTCCTGCACCCGCGGTTTCCACCTGCTGACCCTCTCCGCAAGGGCCGTGCGCAGGGTGGACGTTTCTGTCAGTTCCATGAACAATGCCTGCCCTAGTAGGAAAGCGACGGGAAGGGGGCGCCCGCTGCACGGGTCGGCACCCAGATGGCCTTGGTTTGCGTGTACTCATCCAGGACGCCCGGGCCGGAGGACCGGCCGTGGCCGGAGTCCCCGAACCCGCCGAACGGAACAGCCACGTGGATGGTCTTGTAGGAGTTGATCCAGAACGTGCCGGCCTTCACCTGGCGTGCCACGTGGTGGGCCCGTGAGACGTCGGACGTCCACACCGCGCCGGCCAGGCCGAAGTTCGTGTTGTTGGCCCGGGCAATCGCCTCGGCCTCCGTGTCGAAGGCATCGGCCCCGACGACGGGCCCGAAGACCTCCGTGGTTTCCAGCCTGTTCTGCGGCGTCACGCCGTCGAGCAGGGTGGGCATCACCCAGTGGCCACCGGCCAGCGGTGACCGGGCCAGAGCGTCAGGAAGCGCTCCGCCCGTGATCCTGCGTCCGCCGTCGTTCATTCCAGCCTCGATCAGCGAGGTGACGGTGGCAAACTGCTGGGCCGTGATGATGGGGCCCACCTCGGTGTCCGCGCTTAGCGGGTCACCGACCCGCAGCCTCGCGGCGCGGGCGGCGACCAGTTCCACGAACTGGGCGTGCACGCTGCGCTCCACCAGGAGTCGCGATCCGGCCACGCATGACTGCCCGGCGCCGGAGAAGATCGCAGCGATGGCGCCGTCGGCAGCCCGTTCCAGATCGGCGTCCGCGAAAACGATGTTGGCGCTCTTGCCGCCGAGTTCCAGCAGGGCGGGAATGCCGGCCTGTGCGGCGGCGACGGCCACCCGGCGCCCGGTGGGGACGGAGCCGATGAAGCTGACCTTGCCGACGCGCCGGTCGCTGGTAAGCGCGGCACCCACGGTCTGGCCCAGCCCCGCCGCAACGTTGAACACACCTGCCGGCAGGCCGGCCTCGTGCGCCAACTGGGCGAGGCGGATGGAGGAGGCCGGCGTGAATTCGCTGGGCTTGATGATCACGGCGTTGCCCGCGGCCAGCGGCGCGGCGGAGTTCCAGCCGGCGGTGAACAGCGGCGCGTTCCACGGGGTGATGGCGACGACGACGCCCCAGGGCACACGTTCGGTGTAAGTGTGCCAGGGGCCGGGAACGGGAATGGTCTGGCCGGTCAGCTTGTCTGCCCAGCCCGCGTAATAGCCGAACATCTCGGCGACCTTGGCGGCCTCCACCCGGGCGTCGCGGATGGGCTTCCCGGTGGTGGCTGACTCGAGGATGGCCAGCTCCTCCGCGTGCGCTTCAACGGTGCGGCTGACGTTGCGAAGGATGGCGGCCCGTTCGAACCCGTTCATTTCGCCCCAGGTTTTCGCCCCGGCGACTGAGCTCTCCAGGATGGCGTTGGCGCCCTCGGTGCCGGGGTCGGCGTAGGTGGCGAACGGTTCGCCGGTGGCGGCTGCGGTGAGGGTGACGTTCTCGCCGCTGCCGGGGACGGTCCTGCCGTCAAGGAATGCCCCCAGGCCGGCGGGGAACGCTTCGTCCAAGACGGTCCTGGCGGTGGCCGCTGACGAGGAGGTGGGTGGTGTGGTGGTGCTCAACGTGGTGGTCCTCTGGTTGTCTTATTAAGGGAGGCCGTCAGGCGACGGCGGTGGCGTCGTCTGTATTGCCGGGCGCTCCGGCGGGGGTGATGGCCGGGGCAACGGTCCGCGCGATCTCGGTGAAATCCGCGCGCGGCCCGAGGGCGGCCAGGGCTTCCTGCCATTGGCTGGCGACGGCGGCCAGCAGCGCCGGGTTTTCGCCGATCTGGGCAGCGACGTCGACGGCGAGGGCGGCGTCGCGTGCCATGAGCCCCAGCGAAAAACCGGAATCGTGGGTTCCGGAGAGCACCCAGTCGGGGTACATGTTCGCGGAGACCTTGCTGCCGCCGGAGGCTTCGCTGATGCTTGCTGCCGCCTTGGCCGGATCGATGCCGTAGGCGTTGGCGACACCCAGGGCCTCGCCGACCGAGACCAGGTTGGCCGCCGCCAGGACGTTGTTGAGGAGCTTGACGACGTTGCCGCTGCCGGGTCCGCCGATGTGGTTGTACTTGCCGCCGGTGAGTGCCTGCAGAACGGGTTCGGCGGCGGCAAGGGCCGCGTCCGTTGCTCCGACAAAGGCGCTCAGGGTTCCGGTTGATGCGCCGTCGCGGCCGCCGGAGACCGGGGCATCGACGAACGCTGCGCCTTGCGCTTCGGCGAGTTCGGCCATCTGCTTGCTCGTTGCCGGTTCGGAGGTGGTGGTGTCAATGATTGCTACGGTTCCCTGTGATGCCAGGAGCTGGGGAACGGTGGACTCCACGACGCTGGCCGCGGGCAGCGAGAGCACCGCGTAGGGGGTGCCAACGAGATCTTCCAGGCTGCCGGTGGTGGCGATGCCGGCGTCGGACGCGGCGGTCCGTGCTGCCTCGGAGGGGTCGAAGCCGGTGACCTTCCAGCCGGCCTTGTGAAGCGTGGCTGCCATCGCCCCGCCCATGGAGCCGAGGCCGATGACGGCGATGCGGCGGTCGGTGCTGGTGTTCATGAAGGTGCTCCTTGAAGCAGATGAGTGGCGTTCCGGGACTGCAGGACCGGGGCCAGGTCAGTCGAGATAGATGTCGAGGTCTTTCCACAGCTGTTGTGTGCGGCGGATGGCCGCGCGGCTGCGCTCGGGGTGAGCGGCCTCCATGCCCGCGAGCAGGCCGTAGACCAGCGAATTTGCCGCGGTGACCGATTGGAAGAAGGAGATGCCTTCCGACGCCACCACCAGGAGGTGGTCGGCGGCTGCTGCCAGCCGGCCGCGGCGCATGTCACTGATGGCGATGACCTTGGCCCCCGCCTGTTTCGCGGCTTCGGCGGTGACAATGATCTGCCGCATGGAGCGCCACATGTTGATGACCACCAGGACGTCGCCCGGCCCAAGGGCGTTGACGCTGGAGGCGAGGTGGACCGCCCCGCGGTTCTCCAGCGTGATGGGGTACCCCATGGTCGAGCCCAGATGCGCCATCACGCTGGCGGGGCCGGCGAAGGAGCCCAGACCGACGACGGTGATGGACTTGGCCGCGGCCATTGCTGCTATGGCTGCCTCGGCTTCGTCGGCCGTGTTGGAGTCCAGGGTCAGGCGCAGGTTTTCGATGTCGTGGTTGAGCGCGTCATGCAGGGGACTGCGGTGTTCCCCGTGCTCGGTCAGGGTGTCCTCCGTGGAGATCAGGACCAGGTAACGGGACCGCAGTTCCCGCTGGAGATCCGGCCAGCCGCGGTAGCCCAGGTGCTGGGCCGCGCGGACCACAGTCGAATTGTTGACGTCCGCCCGCTGCGCGATTTCGGCGATGTCCGAATACGAGGAGAGCTGCGGGTTGCGCGCAATCACGTCGACTACCCGGCTCTGGGCCTTGGAAAGCGGAACATCGGGAAGCGCGTCGCCAAGCCACGCATGTGAAGCGGCGGCGCCTGTCCCTGTGCTGGCTTCCACGCCGGCCGTGCTGGGGTTCAAGTGCAAGCTCTTTCTCTGAACGTGATCTTTAGCCTGACTTCCGTGGCGCAGATCACTCTGCAAGATAGATTGCATCCAATGTACTCTGCAATTCTGTTTGCGGAAAGTACTATCGGATTCCCGCCGTGAATCCTCGGTCCGATCGTCCATTGCGGCGGTGGCGGGACCGCGTCACCATGAAGATATGACCACCGAAAATCCCGGCGCCGGGGAGCTGAACCTGCCGCAGGCGTTCCTTCTTCTGGCGACGAATGACGAGGACGGCGAGCCGGAAGTGCCGCCCAGCGTACTCAAAGCCGCCCTCTCCGGGGCAATCCTGGCCGAGCTGGACCTGCTGGGCGCAATTCAGCTGCAGGGGAAATACGTGAGGGCCACCGGGGCCCCTCCGCAATCCGACTTCCAGCACCAGTGGGAGCTGATCCACGACAAGTCACGGCCGCACAGCCCGCGGCGTTGGGTTGCCATGCTGGAAAGCCGCGCCGAACTGCACCGTGTTTATGAGGGCATGGCGGCGCTCGGCGTCGTAGCTCATGTGGGCGAAAAGCATCTTGGCGTCTTCAGGACCACGCGCTACCCGGAGAAGGACCATGCTCCGGAAGCGGCACTTCTGGCGAGGATTGAAGGCATACTCAACGGATCGTCGCCGGCGGACGCCAGAACCGCCGCGCTGATTGGACTGCTGCACGCGGCAGGGCTGATGGACAAGCTTTTCCCGGGCGCCGGTCCTGCCCGGCTCAGGGAATTGACCGGTGACCACTGGCCTTCCCGTGCGGTGCGGGACGAACTTCGGATGATCAGGCTTGCGGAGGCAGAAGCCGCCACATAACGATACTTGCAGGAAACCCGGCCTGCTGATTTACTTCCTGCACGGTTCCCTAAGCAGAACGGGTCCGAGCGCTTTGCGCGCTGCCATCGGGGGAGCACCTGTCGGAGGGGTTATGGCTGGGGAACATCGCGACGATTTAGTGATGCAATCGCTGCTGCTGGACGAGATCGGCCAATCGGTCATCGGCATGGACGGCGACTGGCGAATTACGTACTGGAACCGCGCATCGGAGCGCCTGTACGGGTTCAGCCCGGACAAGGTTCTGGGAGCGAAGATCACGGACCTGGGAATCGTGGGCGATGCTGACGCACGGGGCGGGGGCGCCACCGACCGGGAAATAGCGAACAGGGTGGCCGGCGGCGGGGACTGGGCCGGCGAACTGTGGGCGCGTCACAGCACAGGCCGGGAGTTTCCGGTCCACGCGACAGTCAGCCGTATCCGGGGCCGGCACACGGTGCCCGTGGCCGTGGTGGCGATCTCGAAAGACATCACCGACCGGAAGCACACGGAGGCCATCCTGCGCCGGCTCTCAGCGATGGTCGAGTCCTCCGGCGATGCCATTATCGGGGCGGACCTCACCGGGAAGATCACCAGCTGGAATGCCGGAGCTGCAAGGATGCTCGGCTGGAGCTCCTGGGAAGCTGTGGGACAAAGCCACCGGCTGCTGACCGCCGACGACGGCGCGTTTTTCGGAACCGAGGTCCCCACCCGTTCAGGGAACGGGGCGTTCGTCACCGGTGTGGAGGCGCGGTGGCAGTGCAAGGACGGGTCGGTCATCGACGTCGAACTGACAGTGTCTCCCGTCTACGACCAGGACGGCGCCCAGGTGGGGGCATCTGCCATTGCCAGGGACATCACGGAGATCCAGCGCCTGAAAGCCGCGGCTGAGGCGGAGCGCGAGCGGCTATTGGCCGCCCAGGAGATGGCGCACGTTGGAAGCGTCGAGCACACGGTTGTGACGGGGGAGACATGGCACTCGGAGGAATTCGGCCGGATTCTGGGGCTGTCCGCGGAGGACCGGAAGGACCGGGAGTCCATCCTGGCGCTGACGCATCCCGAGGACAGGGACCGCGTTCGCCAAGTCTGGAAGAGCCTGGACGGCGGGCTCGGCTTCGCGGACTTCGAATACAGGATCCTCAGGCCCAGCGGCGAACAGCGCTGGCTGCACTCACGGATCCGCACCATGAACAATGCGGACGGCAAGCCCGTACGGTTCTTGGACACTGTCCTGGACATCACCGACCGGAAGGACGCTGAACAGATCCTGGAGTGGCAGGCGCGCCATGATGCCCTGACCGGCCTGCCTAACAGGTACATGGTTACCGAAGTCCTTCAGGATTTCCTGGACCGGGCGGCTCAGCCCGTGGTGATGTTCGTCGACGTCGACCGTTTTAAACTGATCAATGACGGCATCGGCCACGGCGCCGGGGACACAATTCTGGTGCTGCTGGGTGAACGGCTGAAGGCCGCCGTCAGGGACGGCGACACCGTGGGCCGGTTCGGAGGTGACGAATTCGTGGTGATCTGCGAGAACCTCCAGATGTGCGGAGCCCAGGGCCTGGCCGAACGGATTAAAGAGGCGACGAGGCAACCTTTCGATGTGGACGGCCGGCAGATTTACCTCAATGTCAGCGTCGGCATCGCCCTTGCCGAAGCTGAGGACACCGCAGAATCCATGCTGCAGGGAGCGGACGCCGCCATGTACCGGGCCAAATCCGCCGGCGGGGATTCGTCAGCCATTTACGACGTGCGCATGACCGGCAGGGCCACGGGACGCCTGGACCTGGAGTCGGATCTGCGGCTTGCCTTGGAGCGCAATGAGCTGTCTCTGAACTACCAGCCGATCATTGACGTTTCTACTGAGGGCGCCGTCGGCTTCGAGGCGCTGCTGCGCTGGCACCACCGTGAGCACGGCCCGATCATGCCCGACGCCTTCATCCCCATTGCCGAGGAAACGGGCCTTATCCTGCCGATCGGCACCTGGGTGCTCCGCGAAGCGCTGCGCCAGGTGCAGCAGTGGCGCACCCAGGTTCCGGGGGCGGAGAACTTCACGGCGGCAGTGAACATCTCCGGCCGCCAGCTTGTGGCCGGCGATTTTCCCGACGTCGTGGAGGCGGCCATCCGCGACACCGGTATTGACCCGGGGGCCGTCCAGCTGGAAATCACCGAGACGGTGCTCATGGACCAGCCGGACCTGCCCAAGGAAACCCTGCAGCGGCTGGCCCGCCTTGGGGTGGGCCTTTCTATCGACGACTTCGGCACCGGCTACTCGTCGCTCAGCTACCTCAAGTGGCTCTCGGCCCGCACCCTCAAGATCGACCGCACCTTTGTCGAGGAGCTGGGGACCGATCCGCACGGGGCCACGATCATCGAACTGGTCCTTGGCATGGCCGAGAGCCTGCGGCTTGATGTGGTGGCCGAAGGCGTGGAAACCGCCGTGCAGCTGAGCGAACTCCGCCGGCTGGGTGTGCGCCTCGCGCAGGGTTACCTGTGGAGCAAGCCGCTGCCGGCAGAGCGGATTCCGGCCTGGCTGCAGTCCCACCCGGCCAAGCGTCCATCGGCGATTTCCCTGCCCCGGGTCGGCTGACCGCACGTTTTGGTTCCGAGTTTTTGTACAGATAATGGCCGCTAAACGCCCTTTAAGTCGCGACAAGTGGACAAAAACTCGCCTCCGACGTCGGGTGTAGATTTGCAGCATGGAGGCCCGCACTCGCAAGCGCCGCTGGTTGATCGTCGCCGTTGTGGGCGCCGCCGTGCTGGTGCTAGGTCTGGCCCTGTTTAAGCCGTGGCTTCTGTTTGTGGACGTGCGGGTGGATGAGCAGCTGCCCACAGTTGTGGCGTCGGCGGAGCAACCTCAGCCGGCCCCTTCCGCCACCGCGAATCCGCCCTCCGGGACACCAACCACGGCGCCTGTGGATCCGGTCCAACTTGCCGAAGGCTCGCTCATCAGTCACGAGCACGCCACCACAGGAACCGTCAGAATCATTCAGCAGACCGGCGGGAAACGCGTTCTGACTCTGGAGAATCTCGACACTTCCAACGGTCCGGATGTGCACGTCTGGCTCAGCGCCGCGGATGTAGTGGAGGGAACAGCCGGCTGGTTCACGGCCGGTTCCGCCGAACACTTTGACTTGGGCATGATCAAGGGAAACCAGGGCAACCAGGTGTACGTGATCCCCGACGAGCTTGACCTGGCCAGGTACAAGTCGCTGGATCTGTGGTGCGTCCAGTTCAGTGTTTCCTTCGGAGCGGCCCAGCTCGCCAAGTGACGGTCACCGGCTTCCATATGGCGTTTTTGTACAGATAATGGCCGTAAAACGCCCCGGAAGTCGC
The DNA here is from genome assembly GCF_030815865.1 of Arthrobacter globiformis. Lineage (NCBI taxonomy): Bacteria > Bacillati > Actinomycetota > Actinomycetes > Micrococcales > Micrococcaceae > Arthrobacter > Arthrobacter globiformis. The sequence continues at coordinate 4,764,018 of NZ_JAUSXI010000001.1, read as the reverse complement.
GATATGTGGACGAAAACTCCCTCGTACGTGCCGCCGGGTGGTCCCTCCCGTTCTCCTCCGGCTGGAGCTCTTGTCCAGATATTGGACCCAAACCTCAATGTCATCACAGATTATGTGGAGGATTTCCGCAGGATTGTGTGCAATGCCTTTCTGGGCGGTTCCCGCAGGGTATTTTTCAACAGGGGAAATCGACGGCCAGCAATGCAAAGCTGTGGGTGACGACCCCCGTAAACCAGAACCGCCCTCGTCGCGAAAGGCTCCTATGTCTTACTCCAGCAACCAGCCGTACCAGTATCCGAACTATCCGAATGTGCAGCAGAACAACTCCCGTGAGTTTTTCCGCGGCAGCAAATTCAAGGAAAAGTCCGTGATCTTCGGCGTCATCGGATTCTTTTTCCTCGGCATCGTGTTTGGTCCACTGGCAATTTCCAATGCCCGGAAAGCGGAAGCTTTGCACCACTCGGCAACCTTGGGCAAGGTTCTCGGCTGGATTGACACGATCGCAGGCGTTCTGTCGATACTCGTCTTCGTCTTGATAGCCATCGCGGCAGCCTCCGGTTCAGGCAATTAGCCGATTACAAGACTGTATTCATCGGGCCCCGAAAGTATCTTGCTGCCCGTCGCAAGACCACATAGTTTTTACGCACGCCGTGTGCATTTCGCTGGACCGATGAAAGTGGACCTGGAGGGGACAATGGAGTTTGCTGAACGACTGACCGCGCTGGCAGCAAAAGTGCGACAGCAGAGGTCACAGATCGAGACGGAGGAGGCAACGAAGAACGCGTTCGTGATGCCCTTCATCTCGACGATTCTTGGCTACGACGTCTTCAATCCTTTGGAAGTTGTGCCGGAGTTTACGGCTGACGTCGGTGTGAAAAAGGGAGAGAAGATCGACTATGCCATCATGCATGGTGGCACGGTGCAGATCCTTATCGAGTGCAAGAAATCCAAAGAGGCGTTGCGGATTGAGCACGCCTCGCAGCTTTATCGCTACTTCGCGGTGACTAATGCCCGGATCGCGATACTGACCAACGGCGAGGTTTATCAGTTCTTCACCGATCTGGACGCACCAAACCGCATGGACGCTAAGCCATTCCTCGTCCTCGACCTCAACGAGGTTGACGAGACCCTCATCCCCGAGTTGATGAAGCTGTCCAAGGACGTCTTTGACCTTGACTCGATCATCAGTGCAGCCGGTGAGCTGAAGTACATCGGGGCAATAAAGCGAGTTATCGCATCGGAGTTCAAGCAGCCTGAGGATGACTGGATCAAATTCCTGACGGCGAAAGTCTATGAGGGCCCATACACCCAGAAGGTCAGGGAGCAATTCACTGGTCTGGTAACGAAGGCCACCAAGCAGTTCCTCAACGACCAGGTCAACGAGCGGTTGAAGACGGCCCTAGGGGCACCGAACTTCCCGATGGCAAGTGACCCTGAGATCGCGGCTACTGTCACCAGCGAAGAATCGGCCGAGAACGACCTGATCGAGACCGGGATCGAGACAACTCTCGAAGAGCTGGAAGGCTTCCATATTGTCCGGGCGATCGTCTGTGGTGACGTGAAGCCTGCGCGGGTCGTGCAGCGCGACGCGAAGTCCTACTTTGCGGTTCTGCTCGATGACAACAACAGGAAGCCGATCGCCAGATTGCACTTCAACCGCGTCCAGAAGTATCTGGGTGTGTTCGACGAGAGCAGGACTGAGACGCGTATCCCAATCAGCTCCTTGGACGAGATCTACGAACACGCAGACATTCTGCGAAGCAGCGTTCGTAGCTACCTGGAGTCATAAGCAGCCGCAGCGGGAACGCAGCTAAACGCAAGAAGGACGACGGCGGGTGGTCCCGCCGTCGTCCTCCTTCACTTCGAGTTTTTGTACAGATACTGGTCGCTAAACGCCCTTGAAGTCGCGACAAATGGACAAAAACTCCATGCTGGCGAGGTGGTGTGTGGCGCGGTTAGAGGTTTGCGGCGAGGTGCTCGCCTACTGCGAAGGCCCGGGTGATGGCCGAGCCCAGGGTCGCCCCGCCGCCCGGGTAGTTATTGCGGAAAACGCCCGCGGAGACGTTGCCTGCCGCGTAGAGACCCGGGATGGGCTGCCGGTGCCGGTCAAGGACCCGGCCGTTGAAGTCGGTGTCCAGTCCGCCGGAGGTTCCCAGCACGCCGGCGGAAATCCGGACCGCGTAAAACGGCGCAGTCGTCAAAGGCGCCAGGCAGGGGCTGGGCGTGTTGGCGGCGTCGCCGAGGAAGCGGTCCTGGGGCGTCGCTCCGCGGTGGAACTCAGTGTCCACTCCCTTTGAGGCGTCGGCGTTGAACCTGGCCACCGTGGCGGCCAGTCCGGCCGGGTCCACCCCGACCTTGCAGGCCAGTTCCTCCAGTGAATCCGCGGCCGACATCCAGTCAGCCGGGGAACCTGCGGCCGAGCCGGCCACCGGGTACTTCGACAGGTACGCCGCGTCGAACACCAACCAAGCTGGGTTGTTCTGCTGGCGGCCGGTCAGAGGGTCAACGGAGGCGAACACGCGGCTGGCATCGTGGTAGTTCAGCGCCTCATTGACGAAGCGCTTCCCGGCCGCGTTCACAGTGATCGATCCAGGCAGGGTCATCTCCACGTTCCCCATCCGGCCGGACCGCACGCCGTCGTACTCGTGGGCGGCCTCGGAAATCACCGGGACTCCCCAGATGGCGGTCATGTCCGCCACGGCGGCGCCGGCCTTCAGCCCGAGCTCCAGCCCGTCGCCCTCGTTGGACGGCGCGCTGATGGGCGTCACCGGAAACGGCAGGAACGCACGGCGGAGCCTCGGGTTCCATTCGAAACCGCCCGAAGCGAGCACGACGGCGGCCGCGGACATTGTTTTGCCGGCTGCGGCGCCGCCGAGGGTCACGTTCCATTTGTCCCCATCGCGGGCCAGGTCCTCGACCGGCGCGGAAACCGCAATCTCCACGCCACGGTCCAGCGCGCTCGCCAGCAGCGACCCCACCAGGGCGCCACCCATGGTCCGCACGCCCGTGGCGGCACGCCGTGCCAGCAGCTCCGGATCCGCCGCCCGGCCGTTGAGCCGGTCGCGCTCGGTCATGGTCAGCAGCGGAAAGTACGACGACGGCCGGATCGCCTCCGCGAGGCCCGGGTACCCCGACGGGTCGAAGGCGCCGTTGTCCAGGCCGCGCCCGCCGTCGGCCGCCCCCGGCCATTCCATGTGGTAATCCGGGCGGGCGATCGGTGTCAGGGAGAGCCGGGTTTCTCCGTCGAGATAGGCGACGGCGCGCGGCGCCGTCCGGACGTACCACTCCACTTCCGCGGGGGTCAGCACGTGTCCGGCGGCCTCGGTGAGGTACGCGACCCCGTCCTCATGGCTGTCCCGGAAGCCGGCCTGTCGGGCCAGATGGTTGTTCGGTGCCCACATCACGCCGCCGCCGGCTGCCGTGGTGCCGCCGAGCAGCGGTGCTTTCTCGGCCACCAGCACCCTCAGCCCCGCGTCGGACGCCCGGATCGCCGCGACCAGGCCCGCCGCGCCGCTGCCTGCCACCACAACGTCGTAGGTGCCCGAGATTTTTCCGACAGGGGTGAGCAGCCGGCTTGCCCCAACGCCGCTCACGCCGTCGCCCCCGCGCGGACGGCAGTTGCCGCCGCGGCGGACTGCGCGGCCGGCATGTCCACCACAATCTTCCCCACCGGCTCGTCTCGGCTGCGCATCAGTTCAAAGGCCTGCTGCAGATTTTCGAAGGCGAAGCGGTGCGTCATCAGGGCGCGGGCCTGGTCCCGGTGCCGGGCCAGCAGCTCCAGTCCCGCCGGGATGAGGTTCAGGCTGTTCCGGCTGCCCAGCAGGTCGATCTCCTTGAAAGGCATGGCGTTCATGGGGACGGATGCGGTCCGCGCCGAAATGCCCACCTGGACGATCCGTCCGGCACTCGCCACGAGACGGACAGCCGTCTCCAGCGAGGACGGAACACCCGTGGCCTCGATGACCAGCTCCGGCCCGGAAGAATCCGTCAGCGCAGCCAGCCGGACAGCCTGGTCCCCGCTGGGGAAGTCCGCACGGGGATCCACCAGCAGCGTCTCAATGGCTCCGAACGCAGAAGCCAGCTTCAGTCGGTCCTGCTCCGTGTCGGCGCAGACAACCCGCACGCCGAGGTCCGTCAGGTACAGCGTGGCGAGCAGCCCGATCGGACCGCTGCCCAGCACCAGGGCCGTTTCCCCCGGTGAAGGCCGGCCCCGGTTCACCGACTGCATGGCGATGGACGCGGGCTCGGCCATGGCCGCAAGATCCAGTTCCAGGCCGTCCGGCACGGGGCACAGTTTTCCCACCGGCACGCTGATCAGCTCCACGAGCGCGCCGTCCGAATAGCAGCCGATGCAGCCGATGTTCTCGCAGACGTTGAACCGGCCCAGCCGGCACGGCCGGCACTGTCCGCAGTAGATCATCGGGCTGACGGCAACGCGGTCACCGGTGCGGATGCCGGCGTCGTTGTTTCCAATGGCCTCCACGATGCCGGCAAATTCATGGCCCTGGATGACGGGCAGCCCGGCCGGGTAGTCGTCCTCCCAGATGTGCAGGTCCGTGCCGCACAGGGTGACGTTGTGGACCCGGACCAGGGCATGACCCGGCTCGAGGGCCGGTTCCGGAACGTCCTCGTAGCGGATGGTCTCCTTGGTGACGGTGCGCGCGATCAGCATGATGCGCTCCTAGTTCCGTGCGGTGCCGGCGTCGGCGCCGAAAACGACGTTCCACTGCCGGATGCGGCGCTGCTTCACGAGGCCGTTGAGATAGAACGGGTCCTGGTCCATCAGTGCCTCGACGTCAGCCTTCGACTCCGCCTCGACGATCAGCAGTGCGCCCGGATCCTCCTCGGGCCCGAACGGACCGCTCTTCACCAGCCTGCCCTTGTCGAACTGCTCCTGCAGGAACTCGACGTGGCGGGGGCGGTGTTCGTCCCGGCCGGCAGACGTGTTGGCGGAGTAGGCGTAGGTGACAGCGAATGTTCCCATGGGTGTGTCCTCATCGTTGAGCAGGTGGATGTTCCACTCCATCGTGGCCACCGGGATTGTGCCGCGTCCAACACTTATCTGGTCAATGAGTATGTGTAGAAAACACATAATGTACGACGGCGGGAGGCCGGCTTGAGTGCCTCAGTCAGCTGGGTGCCTCAGCGCGCTGGCGTGGGGAGGACTTCCTCGGCGACGGCCAGGGCCAGTGCCAGGGCGGGCGAGATGCCGGCCGGGTTCCAGGCGAGGCCCGACTCCAGCAGCGGCGCGGTGCCGGTCAGCGGGATGAACACGGTCCCGCCGGGCATGATGCTGGCGACGGAGGCGGGCATCAGGCTCACCCCGACTCCGCCGGCCACCAGCGACAGTGCGGTGTACGGATCGGTGACCTCCTGCGCCACCCTGGGCCGGAACCCCGCGGCCGCGCAGGCCGCAAAGATGCCCTCGCGGAGCGTGGATCCCTGCGCGGCACGCATGGTGACGAACCCGTCGTCGGACAGCTCGGCGAGCCCGATGGCCGGCCGCTCAGCCAGCGGATGGTCCACCGGCACGGTGGCGCCCAGCTGTTCGAGGGCGATAGAGCGGGTGGCCAGCGCGCCCGCATCCAGCGGCAGCCCGACGAAGGCCAGGTCCAGGGAACCGTTCCGGAGCTGCTGCAGGGCGTCCTGGGTCAGCAGGCCGCCGGTGAGGGTGAGGTCCAGGGACGGGTAGCGGTTGCGGAGGGTCCGGGTCAGCGGGGGCAGGGTCCGGTGGTTCAGCGCCCCGGAAAAGCCGATGCTGAGCCGGCCGTAGAACGTGCCGGGTTCGGTGACGGCGGACCGGCGGGCGAGATCGAGTTCGTCGATGATCCGGCGGGCATGGGGAAGAAAGGCGACTCCCGCCGTCGTCAGGGCCACCGAGCGGGTATTGCGTTCAAACAGATCGGAGCCGAGCTCCTTCTCGAGCTTCCGGATGGTCTGGCTCAGAGGCGACTGGGCCATGCGGAGGCGGTGCGCTGCGCGGCCGAAGTGCAGTTCCTCGGCCACGGCAAGGAAAGCCTCGATTTGCCGAAGCTCCATGCAGTTCCTCCTATGCCTCCAGAACTGAAGGTCCCGAAACGGCAGATAATGCCCTCAAATCGGTAGATTGAGGGCATTATCTGCTTGTTCGCGCTGGATTTATTGGTTACCGGACCGGGTTGCCCAGTTCCCGCAGCGGGGTCTTGTGGGTTTCGCGGGCCCAGTATGCGCCGGCCACAGCCAGCAGGGACGACGCCGCGACGATCCACGCGGCGGGGCCCCAGTTGGCCTTGTCGGCGCCGACCAGGGCGGTGCCCAGCAGGGGAGTGAAGCCGGCGCAGAGGATGCCGACCTGCAGGCCGATGGCCATGCCGGAGTAGCGGACCTTGACGTTGAACAGTTCGGAGAACCACGCCGGGTAGATGGCGTTGGACATCGCGTAGGTGCCGGCGGTGATAAGTGTGCTGGTAAGGAAGATCATCGGGATGTTGCCGGTGGAGATGACGGAGAAGTAGACGAAGATCATCAGCCCGGATCCCAGCACGCCGGTAATGAACACCGGGCGCCGTCCGAAGCGGTCCGAGAGCCTGGCCATCAGCGGCTGGCTGAACATGGCGATGACGTTGCCCAGGATGCTCACCCACAGCATGGTCGACGTCGGGACGCCGACGGACACGGCATAGGCGAGGCCGAAGGACTGCATAAACGTGTTGGTGACGGTTTCGAAGGACATCAGTGCCACCTGGAAGAACTGCGCCGGGTGCGTCTTGAACATCTTGGCGAACGGAAGCTTGACCAGTTCACCGTGGTCGTGCTTTTCCTCGAAGACCTCCGGCTCCTCGAGGGAGCGCCGCACCAGGTAGGCGACGACCAGCACCACGAGGGAGAGCCAGAACGGAATGCGCCAGCCCCAGGCGAGGCGCTCGGCCTCGCTCATGGCGGCCACGGGAAGGAAGGCGAGGGAGGCCAGGACGATGCCGGCGGAGATCCCGCTCATTGCAAAGCTGGCGAAGAAGCCGCGGCGGCCTTCCGGAGCCTCCTCGGTGGACAGGGCCGAGGCGCCGGCGGTTTCGGCGCCGGCGGAGAGTCCCTGCATGAGGCGCAGGAGCACCAGCAGGGCAGGTGCCCAGTAGCCGACGGTGTTGAAGTCAGGCAGTGCGCCGATCAGGAACGTGGCCGATCCCATCAGCACGAGGGTCAGGACGAGGGTGTTCTTGCGGCCGATCTTGTCACCCAGGTGGCCGAAGACGACGGCACCGAAGGGGCGGGCCACGTAGGCAACGCCGAACGTGGCAAACGAGGCGATCAGGGCGACTGTGGGGTCCCCCGCGGGGAAGAAGATCTTGGAGAAGACGAGGGACGCCGCGGTGGCGTAGATGAAGAAGTCGTAGTATTCCAGCGCACCGCCAAGGAAGGCGGCCAGGGCGGCCTTCTTGGCGCGCTTGAGCCGGTACTGCTTCGCCTCAGCGGTGACATTGGGGGCGAGATCGGTCATTACAGGGGTCCTTCCGCACTGAAAGACGGGGTCCGGATTTTTGGATTTGTGCGTATCGCGAACAACAGTGCGATATGCGACTAGAGAAAAGCATAGCGCAGAGTGAAGTGACTCACAATCCGTTTTTGTTTTCCTGCGCCTCGCCGGGCGGTGGACCGTATTCTTGGTAGGTCAGGAACAGCGCGCAGCTTCCATACGTCTTAGCGGTCTCCGCTGGAGGTTGCCGGGAGGTGCAGGGAGCTCATGGACGAACAGCCGGCCTACTTTGTGAAATCGGTGGAAAAGGCGTTCGATGTGCTCCGGGCCTTCACACCGAACACTCCCCGGCTGACGGTGTCCCAGGTGGCCGCGGCGGCCGAAACGACCAGGGCTTCCGCCCGGCGGTTCCTCCTCACGTTGGCTGACCTCGGCTACCTCCGGACGGACGGGGCGCACTTCGAGCTGACCTCCCGCTCGCTGGAGATCGGGCGGTCCTTCCTGGCCAATCTCGAGCTTCCGGCCATCGCGGACCGGCATCTGAAGGCCCTCGCTGCAGAGCTGAATGAGACCACCTCCCTCTGCGTTCTCGACGGCGCCGACGTCGTGTATGTGGCCTGTGTGCCCTCGCCACGGCTGCTCAGCGTGACCATCACCGTGGGCACCAGGTTCCCGGCCTGGGCCACGTCCATGGGGCGTGTGCTGCTGGGGGCCCTGACGGAGGAGGGCCTGCAGGCCTACTTTGAAACCGTCCGGCTGCAGAAGCTGACGGAACACTCGATCGCAAGCCTGGAGCAGCTGCGGGCGGAAGTTGAACGTGCCAGGTCCAGGGGGTGGGCCATGGTGTCGCAGGAGCTGGAAGAGGGGCTGCGCGGCGTCGCGGTGCCGGTGTGGCGCGGCCATGACGTGGTGGCAGCCGTCAATGTTTCCCTGCAGACCCACCGTTCCCCTGCCGAGGACATTGAAAAGTCCGTGGTGCCCCGCCTGCAGGAGGCTGCGCGGCAGATCGGTCTTGACTCCTACGGGGACGCATCCGGGCTGCGGAGGGCCTGATGGCCAACTCGCCCTCCGGCGAATCCGTCATCCAGCGCGTGGTGAAGATCCTCGATGCCTTTTCGAAGGGCCGCCCGCGGATGTCGTTGACAGAACTGGTCCGCGCCACGGGCATGTCCAGCAGCACCGCCCACCGGCTGGCCAACGACCTGGTGGACAGCGGGCTGCTGAACCGCAGCGAGGCCGGTGACTACGGCGTTGGCATGAAGATGTGGGAGCTGGCGTCCCGCAGCAATCCGCTCGAGGAATTCCGACGCCGGGGCCTTCCGTTCCTTGAAGGTGTCCACGCGGCTGTCCGGGAGCAGGTCTCGCTCTCCATTCCCGACGTCGACTCCGGCACCGTGCTGTACCTGGAGCAGTTGGACCGGCACGGCACCGCCACCAATCTGGCCGCCGTGGCCGGCCGGCTCCTGATCCACAACACGTCGTCCGGCATGGCCATGATGGCGCACATGCCGCGTGACGTGCAGGAACGGTTCCTGGCCGGGCAGTTGGAGAAAACGACGGCCGCGACGGAAACAGACCCGGCGCGCCTGCGCGAGCAGCTCGCCCTGATCAGGGAACGCGGCTACGTCCGCATGGTGGGTGTCCTGGTGCCGGAGAACACGGCCTACTCCGTCCCCGTCTTTGGCGAGGGCAACAGCGTGATCGGAGCGATCGCCGTCGTGATTCCGACGGCGGACGAGGACCCCAAGGTGGTCCTTCCGGTCCTGGTGGCCGCAGGGCGCGGCCTGTCCCGGACTATGGGCGCAGAGCGCCGTCCGTACGGCACGCGGCCCTGGCTCCAGCGCTCCTGACCTCGGGCTTAACCCCTCACGCACACAAAATCGTCACCTTGTCGACGTCCCGTTGAACGGGAAAATCCGTCGCATCGCTTTTCGCTGCTCCTAGTGTTTTCCCCCAGAGCCACTGGCACCCGAACACGGTGCACGCTCAACACTTCGGCCCCCGCCAGCAGGTGGCGGCCGCCCTGGAAACTCAATGAGGAGAACCTATGGGACACGTCCAGCCCCCAACCACCGCCGCGGAGCCCGCCGTCATTGAGCGCGCGGAAAACCTCGCGGCGAAGACCCCACGGAAGGCCGCACTGGCTTCCTTCCTTGGATCCACGCTGGAGTACTACGACTTCTTCATCTATGGCACGGCGGCAGCGCTGGTGTTCCCGAAGATCTTCTTCCCCGGCGGAGACCCGGTGGTTGCCCTGCTCGGCGCGATGGCCACGTTCGGCGTCGGCTATCTGGCGCGGCCGCTGGGCGGCGTCATCATGAGCCACTTCGGGGACAAGATCGGCCGCAAGCAGGCCCTGATGATCACGCTGGTGATCATGGGCGTGGCCTCCATCGGCATCGGCTTCCTGCCCACCTATGACCAGGTGGGCTACTGGGCCACGGCACTCCTGCTGGCGGGCCGGCTGGCCCAGGGATTCTCCGCCGGCGCCGAGGCCGCGGGCGCCTCCACCCTGACCATGGAGCACTCCCCGGAAGGACGACGTGGCTTCTTCACCAGCTTCGTGATGACCGGCTACGCGTCCGGCATGGTGCTCTCCACGGTGGTGTTCATCCCGCTCGCCGCCCTCCCTGAGGAGCAGCTGCTTGGCTGGGGCTGGCGCGTCCCGTTCTGGTTGTCCGCCGTGGTGCTGCTGGTGGCCTACTGGATCCGCACCCGGCTTGAGGAGCCGCCCGTGTTCGAAGAAGCCGTGGAAACGAAGAAGCCAAAGGGCATCCCGGCGGCCGTGGTGCTGAAAACCCAGTGGCGCGACGTCCTGCGCGTGGCCCTCGTGATGCTGTTCTCCGTCATGCAGACCACCTTCACCGTGTACGCCCTGGCCTACGCCACCGGCAAGGGCATCGGCCTGGACCGGACCCTCATGCTCACGGTCAACGCCGTCACCATCGGCCTGTCCATGTTCACCATCCCGCTCGCCGGAATCATCTCGGACCGGTTCGGCCGCAAGAGGGTGCTCCTGGTGGGCTCCCTCGGCTGCGCCATCACCTCGTTCGGCTACTTCTGGGCCATCAGCGAGCACAACATCGCCCTGATCTTCGTCTTCGGATTCCTGAACATGTCCGTCTTCTACTCCTGCTGGAACGGCGTGTGGACGGTCTTCTTTCCCGAGATGTTCCCGGCACCGGTCCGCTACTCCGGGATGGCCATCGGCAGCCAGGTGGGCCTGATCCTCACCGGCTTCGCCCCCGCCATCGCCACGCTCCTGGCCCAGCCGGGACCCGGCGGCTGGATCCCGGTGGCAGGCTTCACGGTGGCCTGCCTGGCCGTCTCCGCGATCGCCATTGCCACGGCCCGCGAAACCCACAAGATCCCGCTCGAGGAACTCGGCCTGCCGCGGCCCCAGAGGCCGGTCCGCAGTTCCGTGCCCGCCGACGCCTAGCCCCTGCCCCGATACCCCGGCCCGGCCCCGTCCACCACTCACCAGAAAGTTGAAACCATGACCCCGTCAGCAACCGCCCCCCGCACCTACCGAGCCGGAATCGTGGGCTGCGGCGCCATCTCCCGCAACCACCTCGAGGCGTTCGCCGCCCTGGACAACGTCCAGGTGGTCGGCGTGTGCGACATCGATCTGGACCGGGCACGCGCCACCGCCCGGGCCTGGGAGGTGCCGAATGCCGTGAACACCGTGGACGAGATCCTGGCGCTGGGCGTGGACATCGTGTCGGTCTGCACACCCCACCCGACCCACGAGGAGGTGGTGCTCCAGGCTGCGGCAGCCGGGGTGCATGTGCTGTGCGAAAAGCCGATCGCCACCCGACTCGACGCGGCTGAGCGGATGGTGGCCGCGTGCGAGGAGGCCGGCGTGCAGTTCGGGGCACTGTTCCAGCGCCGCTTCTGGCCGGCCGCCCAGAAGATCCGCTCCGCCATCGACGACGGAACGCTGGGCCGTCCGCTCATGGCCCAGTGTTCCGTGATGCTGCACCGCGCGCCGGACTACTATTCCCGCGACGCCTGGCGCGGGACCTGGGAGAACGACGGCGGCGGCGTGCTGATGACGCAGGCCATCCACCAGATCGACCTGCTGCAGTGGTACCTCGGCGACGTGGCGGAGGTCTACGGGAAGGTCAACACCTACCGGCATGGCGACTACATCGAGGTGGAGGACTCCGCCACGGCGGTCATCACCTTCACCTCCGGCGCGATGGCAACGCTGGAGGCGTCGACGGCGGTGTCCCCCAACCTGGGCATCCAGCTCCGGATCACCGGCGAAACGGGAGCTTCGGCATCGCTGACGGAGTTCCCTGAGGGCAGCGACGGCCGGCTGGACCTGTGGGCCGTGGGGGAGAAGATCACCGTGGAGCCCGTCCATCCTGAGGGCGTGGAACCCAACATTGACCTTTCCGCCATCAACAGCCAGCTGATTCCGCACCACACCAGCCAGGTCCGCGATTTCGTGCGCTCACTGGACGCCGGCACCGAGCCCGCCATCACCGGAAAGGATGCCCTGAAATCCCTCCGGATCCTGCTGGCGGTCTACGAATCCTCAAACACCGGCCGCCCCGTCCGCTTCGCTGACGTCGAGGTTCCATCCGGTGTCGTGGTGCCGGCCGACGTCGTCACTTGTGTTCCGGCGGAAGCGGCAGGCTAGGCCATGACGGATCACAACACCCGCCACGCCGCCCGCCCGCTCACCCTGGGCCGGAACGGCCGCACTCCGCGGACCCTCCGCAACCGGCTCGCCTCCGCCCCGATGGAGCGCAACTACGGCACCGTGGACGGGCACATCACCGAGCAGTACATCGACTATCTCGTCACCCGGGCGAGGGCTGGCCTCGGCCTGGTCACCACCGAAGCCACGTACGTGCGCGCCGACGGCAAGGGCCGCACGCACCAGCTGGGCCTGCACACCGACGCCATGATTCCCGGGCTGCGCAGGCTCACCGACGCCCTGCACGCCGAAGGTGCGCTGGCCGCCGTCGAACTTAACCACGGCGGCCGCACCGCCCAAACTGCGGTGTCCGGGCACAAGAACGTGGCGCCGTCGCCGGTCCCGTGCGCGGTGGCCGGCGGGGAGATTCCGCGGGAGCTGACGGCGGTGGAATGCCACGACCTCGTGGGGTCCTACGCTGCGGCGGCACGCCGGGCCGTGGCCGCGGGCTTTGACGTGATCAACATCCACGGCGCCCACGGCTACCTGATCCACCAGTTCATGTCCCCCATCTCCAACCACCGCACGGACGAGTTCGCCGCGCCGGAGCACTTTCTGAACCTGGTCATCGACGCCGTCCGCGAGGCTGCGCCGGACGCACTAGTCGGGGTGCGGGTGTCCGTCGTCGAGGGCCCGGCGGAGGGCATCAGCGCCGAAAACCAGGTGGCCATCATGGCAAAAGCGAACCTGGACCAGCTGGACTTCCTCGATCTGTCCGCCGGCAGCTACGACGCCGGCGAATGGATCGTGCAGCCCGGCGAGTGGAAGCCCGGCCTGCTCCGCGACTACGCCGCGGCGTACCGGCAGTTCGGGCTTCCGCTGGGCATGGCCGGACGGCTGAACTCGCCGGCCGTCATCGAGGAGGTCCTCGGCGACGGCGTCTGCGATTTCGTCAGCCTGGCCCGCGCCATCCACGCCGATCCCGCCTTTGTGGGCGGCGTCCTCCGCGGAGAGGCTTACCGTCCCTGCATCGCCTGCAACGTCTGCATCGACACCCTCGGCCAGGGGCAGGTCACGTGCACGGTCAACCCGGCCGTCGGGCGCTCGCGGGTCCCACTTCCCACGCCGGGAGTGCGCCCGGGCTCCCGGGTGGCCGTCGTGGGGTCCGGCCCCGCCGGCCTCACTGCCGCCCGGGAACTTGCCTTGGCAGGTGCGCAGGTGACCGTGCTCGACGACGGCGCCCGGCACGGCGGGCAGTTCGCCCTTGCGGAACGGATGAAGTCGACGCCGGATTTCCACCGGTTCACCGACTGGTCCGCGGCCGAGAACGAAAGGCTGGGGGTAGAACTGCGACAGCGCAGGCGCGTCGACGTTACCGATCTGGCCGGGCTGGTCCGCGAAACCGGGGCCGACGCCGTCGTGCTGGCTACCGGCGGGACCCGGCCCGGGGCAGGCTTCCCCGGCGCCGACCAGCCCGGCGTGACGGACGTGCGGGACTGGCTCGCTGGCCACCCCGAGGTACTCGACGGCGGCGAGGTCCCGGAGGCCGTGACCATCTGGGGTGCCGACTCGGTGGCCATGAGCCTGGCGGACACCCTCGCGGACCGCGGCACAGCGGTCCTGCTGGTGGGGCCGCAGGACGTTCTCGCTCCGGAATCCGGGCGGCGGGCGAAAATCCTGGCCGTGCCCCGGCTCGAACAGAATCCGCGGGTCCGGATCCGGCTGGGTGCCACCATCGAGGGATACGACGGCGGCCGCATCCGGATAGCCGGCACGCCCCGGGACGGGTCCGGTTCGGAATGGCTGGACGCGCCGGGAAGCCTGCTGGTGTCCCGTTCTGTGCTGCCGCTGGACGGTTCCGTCCCCGCGGAGGACCGTGAGGCAGACCTGGCCCGAGTGGCCGGCGTGCCGGTGGCGTTCGCCGGAACGGTGGTTGGCCTGACCCCCGCCATCGCCTCCAACGCGGTGAAGAGCGGCTACGACGCCGCGCAGCGTATCGCCGCTGCCCTGGCCGCCGAGCCCGCGGCTCCAGTAACCGAACCCGCAGCGGGTCCCTTCGAACTCAGCATGAACGGAGCAGCATCATGAGCGCACCGCGCCGACAGCTGGGCCTGGCCCAGCTCTCCCTCCTCAACACCGCCCCGCCCCAGTTGGTGGCCGTCGCCGCGGAGGCTGGCTTCGACTTTATCGGCGCGCGTGTCCGTCCGGTCACTCCCACCGAGCAGCCCTATGACGTGCAGCCGGGATCGCCGATGCTGAGGGAGACGCTGGCCCGGATGGCCGACACCGGGGTCACGGTCCGCGACATCGAGTTCCTGCTGCTGGACGGTACAGACCAGCGCAACGCATGGCTGGCCATGATGGAGGCCGGGCAGGCACTCGGTGCGGACTCCCTGACCGTGGCCGCGTCCGACCCCGACACCGCACGCCTCGCCGACACCCTGGAGCGCATGACGGAGGATGGCCGGAGTTACGGCATCGTCCCAACTCTCGAGCCCATCTCCTACCAGGCGGTGAACTCCATTCCCGCCGCGGTGGCCCTGGCCCTCACGTCTGGCTGCAACGTCGTGGTGGATGCGCTCCACCTGAACCGCTTCGGCGCGGTCCCCGGGTCCCCGCAGTGGCGGGACCTCGAGGCGAACCGGGACCTGGTGCCGCTGCTGCAGCTGTGCGACGGGCCGGTGCAGCGTCCGGCCAGCCGCGCGGCGCTGGTGGCGGAGTCGCGCTCGGAACGCGGTGTTCCGGGCGAGGGCGGCTTCGACCTCGCCGCACTGGTGAACGCTTTTCCGGCCGACGTTCCGGTGAGCGTCGAGGTGCCGTCGGACAGCACGGTGGCCCGGCTGGGCGAGCTGGGCTGGGCGCGGAAGCTCAAGGAGGCCGCCGTGGCTGTGCTGGCTACGACATCCAAAAAGACAACCGAGAAGTCGGCAATCGAGAAGGCGGTAACAGCATGACCGGAACAGCCGCAGAAGCAACCGGAACCGCAGCAGAACCGGGCACGACGGCGGAACTGGCGCCCGGCGTCGTGATTCCACTCATCGGGCTCGGCACCTGGCCCATGACCGGCGAAGAGGCCTCCGACGCCGTGGCCCGCGCCATCAACCACGGCTACCGGCACATCGATACGGCCGAAAATTACGACAACGAGGAGGCCGTGGGGGAGGGGATCCGCCGCAGCGGCATTGCCCGCGGGGACCTGTTCCTCACCACCAAATTCAACAAGCAGTGGCACGGCGGCACGGGCGTGCGCGAGGCCTTCGGCACAGCTGCCCGGCGGCTGGGCACCGAGTATCTGGACCTCTTCCTGATCCACTGGCCGAATCCTGCCCAGGGCCGGTTTGTGGAAGCTGCGGCGGGGCTCACCCGGCTGGCCGAGGAGGGGCTGATCAGGTGCTGGGGCGTTTCCAACTTCAAGCCGGCCCATCTGCGGGAGCTGCAGGCGGCAGGCCTGGAAGTCCCGGTCAACCAGGTGCAGATCGATCCCGAACACCAGCAGTTGGACCAGCTGGCGTTCCACCGTGAGCAGGGCATCGTTACGGCTGCCTACAGCCCGCTGGGCCGCAACGGCGGCTTCCTCTCAGCCCCTGCCGTCACCAGTCCGGCCGAGGAATACGGCAAGACCCCGGCGCAGGTGGTGCTCCGCTGGCAGGTCCAGTCCGGCCGGGTGGCAATCCCCAAGTCCGCCGATGACCGGCGGCAGCGCGAAAACCTCGACGTCTTTGGCTTTGCCCTCACCGAGGGGGAAATGGCCGGCATCGATGCCCTGGAGACGGGTGCGCCGCCGCGGCTGGACTCGGACGAATTCGGACACTGAAAGAAGCACTGGAGCCAGAGATGACTTTCCCAACTGATGCAACAACCCCTTCCGCGGCCGGAGACGGACCGCCTGCCGCCGGAGATGGACATTCCACCCTGGACTGCGACGTTCTGGTGGTGGGCTCCGGCGCGGGCGGCCTGGCCGCCGCCGTGACGGCCGCGTACCACGGCCTGAAGGTTGTGGTGGTGGAAAAGGCGGACGTGTGCGGCGGCGCCACGGCCTGGTCGGGCGGCTGGGCCTGGGCGCCGGGCAATCCGCTGGCGAGGGCCGCCGGCGCCAGCGAGGACAAGGAAACCTTCCGCACCTACCTGCGCGGTGTCCTGGGGACCGACTACCAGGCCGACAGGGTGGACGCGTTCCTGGAGGCCGTACCGCATATGGTGGGCTTCTTTCAACAGAAAACGTCGTTGCAGTTCGTGCCCGGCGCCAAAATCAATGACGTTTATGGCGGGCTTCCCGGCGCCGGGACTGGACACCGCTCCGTGGGTCCCAAGCCCCTGAACGCCCGGCGGATCCGTCCCGAGGTGCGCGCCAAGCTGCGGCACCAGTTGTATGAAACCTCATTCCTGGGAATGGGCATCATGGCGGGGCAGGACCTGGGCAGGTTCCTGTCCGCGTCCCGAGGCAATCCGCGCGGGATTCTCCATGCAGGCTGGCGCTTTGGCCAGCACATCCTGGATCTGCTGACGCACCGGCGCAACATGCAGCTCGTCAACGGCACGGCCCTGACCGGCCGGCTGCTGCAGTCAGCGGACCGCTTCGGCGTGGACATCCGCGTCTCCACCCCGGCCCGGCGCCTGCTGACCGACAGGGCAGGCAAGGTGACGGGTGCCGTCGTCGGAATCCCTGAAGGGGAGCTGCGGATCAACGCCTCACGCGGGGTGGTCCTGGCCGCCGGAGGCTTCCCGAACGACGTGCAGCGCCGGAAAGAACTGTTCCCGCCCACCCCCACCGGGCGTGAACACTGGACCCTGGCGCCCGCCGAGGCCAGCGGCGATGGCATCAGCCTGGGCCAGTCGGTGGGTGCCCGCTTCCGGACCGACGTGAAGTCCGCCGCGGCGTGGTGCCCAGTGTCGCTGGTGCCGTACCGAAGCGGGCGGACCGGCACGTTCCCGCACATCATGGACCGTGCCAAGCCCGGCAGCATCGGCGTCCTGCGCAGCGGGAAGCGGTTCGTCAACGAGGCCAACGGGTATTACGACTACGTGGCGGCAATGCTGGAGGCCACGCCGTCGGGGGAGCAAGCGGAGGCCTGGCAGATCGCCGATTCCCGTTTTGTGCGCCGCTTCCCGCTGGGCATGGCCAAGCCGCTGCCCGTGCCGCTCTTCCCCTACCTGCGCTCCGGTTACCTGAAGAAGGGCCGCACGCTCGAGGAGCTCGCGGCCCTGTGCGGCATCGATCCCGCCGGGCTGAAGGAGACAGTGGAGCGGTTCAACCGCAATGCCGCGGCCGGCACGGACCCGGACTTCGGCCGGGGCTCCACGCCGTTCAACCGCTACGGCGGTGACGTCACGGTGAAACCGAACCCGTCGCTCGGCCCCATCGAGAAGGGCCCGTTCTACGCCGTCCGCGTGGTGCCCGGCAGCTTTGGCACGTTCGCCGGGCTGGATGTGGACGGCCGCTCCCGCGCCCTGGACGACGGCGGCCGGCCCATCCCGGGGCTGTACGTCGCCGGCAATGACCAAGCCAGCGTGATGGGCGGGCACTATCCGGCCGGCGGCATCAACCTCGGCCCGGCTTTGGCGTTCGGGTACGTCGCCGGCCGTGACCTGGCCGGTGCAGTGGAGTACGAGGATGACGGGAGCATGCCATCGGAAACGGGCGCCGGGGTGGGTGCCGCATGAGTGGGACTCCGGCGTTTTCAGGCCATTGACACACGTCCGCCGCAGTCATATCCTACAACCAAATGGTTGTAGATCAGCTTAGCGATGCCGAGCTCGACCGCCTCTTCCAGGCGTTCGCGGACACCACCCGGCGGGACATCATGCGCCGGGTGACGGTGGGCGAGTATTCGGTGACCGGCCTGGCGGCCCTCTACGCCATGAGCTTTGCCGCCGTACAAAAGCACGTGGCGGTGTTGGAGCGCGCCTCCCTGGTCACCAAGGAAAAGCGCGGAAGGGAGCAGATCGTGCGGGGCAACCACGACGGCCTGGAGAAAGCCCGCAGGCTGCTTGACGAATACGAGGCGATCTGGCGGCAGCGCGTCGCCCGGATCGCAGATATCCTCGCTGAAAAATAGGAAGGGTCCGGCAATGACGGTTATCAGTTCCACCAAGAATCCCGAGGCGCTCAGCTTCATCCTCGTGGCAGAGTTCGACGCCGACGTGAAGCGCGTCTGGCAGATCTGGGAAGA
The DNA here is from genome assembly GCF_030815865.1 of Arthrobacter globiformis. Taxonomy (NCBI): domain Bacteria; kingdom Bacillati; phylum Actinomycetota; class Actinomycetes; order Micrococcales; family Micrococcaceae; genus Arthrobacter; species Arthrobacter globiformis. The sequence goes on along the minus strand of NZ_JAUSXI010000001.1, from coordinate 4,745,750 downwards.
CCCGCGGCAGCTTGAGCGCTGGTGGGGCCCGCCCACCTGGCCGGCGACGTTTAGCCAGTACGAATTCACCCCCGGGGGAGAGGCCTCCTACTACATGACCGGCCCGGAAGGTGAGAAGGCCGGCGGCTGGTGGCGCATTACCGACATACAGGCGCCGCACCGCCTTGAGTTTGACGACGGGTTCGCGGATGACGACGGCGCGCCGGTGGAGGCCATGGGAACCACGCACGCCACCGTCACGCTGGAGGACATCGGCGGCCGCACCCGGATGACGGTCCAGTCTGTCTTCGAGTCCGAAGAACAGATGAACAACATGATCGAGATGGGCATGGAGGACGGCATGAAGGAGGCCGCAGGACAGATCGATGCCCTCCTGGCCGAGCAGTCCTAACGCGCTGCTCCGGCTATTCGCGCCAAACCGAAGAGGACGACGGCGGGAAGTTCCCGCCGTCGTCCTCTTCGGTTTGTGCTGCCTGCTATGTGCTGCCTAGAGGGCAGCGGTGTTCAGGCTGAGCGTAAAGGTGTTCGGGCCGCTGAGGGTGACCGCAACGTCACTCTTCTTTGCGTTGGCCCGGCTCGAAAAATCGTGCACCAGCGTCTCCAGTGTGTGGTTCACTGCAGAACGGTCCCAGATCTTGATCGTCATTGATTCGGCGGTCTCAAAGGTCATTTTCAGTGCTTTCGTGTCTGGGCATGGCGCCAATGCGATGCCGCGGAACAGGGCAGCCCAGGAACGCTCGGAGGCCTTAGGCAGCTCGACGAGCTCACCGGTTTGGCCTCATTGCGTCCACCAGGATTTTGTTGTGTTTGAACTTCTGAACCACTTGCAGAAAAGCGCATTCCTTCGTGGTTCCATTCCATGATGCACAGGCGCGGGAAGGCTTTTCAAACGATTCGGCCCCAAATGGCGGGTGAGGTTTGCCACACACCCCTCCAGCGCGAACGGACACTTGAGGCCCTTAGGAAGCGCTTCCCAAAGGCCCCAAGTGTCCGTTCGCGCAAAGGTGGTGCTGGCGGCCGGGTTAGCCGATGAGCGCCAGGACCGAACCGGCGGTAACCACTTCGCCGGCCCCGGCCGCGACGCCGGACAGGACGCCGCCGCGGTGGGCGGGAACGCTGGTCTCCATCTTCATCGCCTCCAGGACCACCACCGGATCGCCGGCGGTCACGTCGGCACCAGGTTCCACGAGCCACTTCACCACGGTGCCGCTCATGGCGGCGCGGAGTTCTGCGGGGTGGGAGGCGCCGGACCCGCCGTCGGGGGATTCACCGTCGGACGGGCCAACGGCGGACCCCAGTCCGCCGGGAAGTGCCTGGCCTGAGCGGGCCCAGCCATCCAGCAGGTCAGCGGGGAGCCCGACGGCGAGCCGGCGGCCGTCCAGGTCCACGGTGATGGTGCGCCGGCGGCCTTCGGGACCGGTGGGACTGAAATCAGGATCGGCCGGGATCTGGTCGGCGAAGTCCGTCTCGATCCACCGGGTGTGGACGTCCAGGCCGGTTTCCGAAGTGAAGTCCTGCGCCTCCACCACCGCGCGGTGGAACGGCAGGACCGTGGCCACTCCGCCGATGCTGATCTCGGCAAGGGCGCGGCGGGCACGCCGCAGGGCCTGCTGGCGGTCCGCTCCGGTGACGATCAGCTTGGCCAGCAGGGAGTCGAACTGCGGTGCCACGAAGGAGCCGGAGCGGACTCCGGTGTCCAGCCGGATGCCGGGGCCGGTGGGTGCCGTGAACTCGGTGATGGTGCCGGGGGAGGGCAGGAAGCCGCGCCCCACGTCTTCGGCGTTGATCCTGAATTCAAACGCGTGGCCCCGCGGGGCGGGGTCCTCGGTGATGCGCAAGCGCTGACCGGCGGCGATCCGGAATTGTTCCTGGACCAGGTCGATCCCGGTGGTTTCCTCGGTGATGGGGTGTTCCACCTGCAGCCGCGTGTTCACCTCGAGGAAGGCGACGGTGCCGTCGGCGGCGACCAGGAACTCCACCGTGCCGGCACCGGAGTAGCCGGCTTCCCGGCAAACTGCCCTGGCGGCGTCGTAAATCTGGGCCCGCTGCCCATCGTTGAGGAACGGCGCCGGGGCCTCCTCCACCAGCTTCTGGTGGCGGCGCTGGAGGGAACAGTCCCGGGTTCCGACGACGATGACGTTGCCGTGCGTATCGGCCAGCACCTGCGCTTCGACGTGGCGCGGCCGGTCCAAGTAGCGCTCCACGAAGCATTCGCCGCGGCCGAATGCGGCCACCGCCTCGCGAACAGCGGAGTCGAAGGCCTCCTCCACCTCCTCCATGTTCCGGACCACCTTCAGGCCGCGCCCGCCGCCGCCGAACGCGGCCTTGATGGCAATGGGGAGCCCATGCTCCGCCGCGAAGGCGCGGGCCTCGGCGGCGGATTCCACCGGACCATCGCTGCCCGCCACGAGCGGCGCACCCGCGCGGACGGCGATCTCGCGCGCCGTGATCTTGTTGCCGAGCTGGCGGATCGCCGCCGGTGACGGCCCGATCCACGCGAGTCCGGCATCCAGTACTGCCTGGGCAAAATCCGCGTTCTCGGACAGGAAGCCGTACCCGGGATGGACAGCATCCGCCCCGGACGCGGCTGCGGCGCCGAGGAGCTTCTCGATGTTCAGGTAGGTGTCCGCCGGGGAGTTGCCGCCAAGGCTGAACGCCTCGTCCGCTGCGGCGACGTGCATGGCGTCCGCGTCGATGTCTGCATACACAGCCACGGAGGCCAGCTGTGCGTCGTCGCAGGCTCGGGCGATGCGGACTGCGATTTCACCGCGGTTGGCAATGAGGACCTTGTGCATCAGTTACTCGCTCTTCTCTCTGGAGTTTCTTCGGAGGTGCCGGCGGGGGCTGCAGTTTCGGGGGCGATGCGGAAGCGGATGCTGCCGCCGATCGGGACCTGGGCGGCCAGGTCGAGCTGGTGGTCCACCACCACGCCGATCACCGGGTACCCGCCGGTGATGGGATGGTCGGCGAGGAAGAGCACGGGCAGGCCTTCGGGCGGCATCTGGATGGCGCCGGCCACCGTTCCTTCGCTGGGAAGCTCACCGGCGCGGCTCCGCTCCAGGGGTGTTCCCTGCAGCCTCATGCCCACGCGGTTGGACTCAGGCTTGACCGTCCAGTCCTGCGCGCACAGTGAATCCAGGGCGGCCCGGTCGAACCAGTCCGCGCGCGGGCCCGGGACGATGTCCAGCACGGTGACCCCGCCGCTCGGATAGTCGGGCTGAATTTCCGGGCTGCCCACGACGCCGGACTCGGCCGCGCCGCCGGATGGCAGCAGCTGGCCGGCCGCCAGCGGCTTCGGTCCTATCCCGGACATAGTGTCCGTGGAGCGGCTGCCCAGCACTGGCGGGGCATCGATGCCGCCACGGACAGCTACATAGCTGCGGAAGCCGGCGTCGGGGGCACCGATGGTGAGGATTTCGCCGTCGAGGAGGGCGAACGGCGCGGCCACCGGGACGGTGCGCTGGCGCGCCCCTGCAGTGTTTTGTGCTTCGCCGTCCTGGGGGCCGCCGGTTTCCGTTTCGCTGGGGGAGGCCGACGGCGTCACGACAGTGAGTGCCGACGGCGCCCCCGCAACGGCCAGGACCTGGTCCCCGATGGCCTGGAGCCTGAGTCCGCCAGAGACGGTCTCGATGGCGGCGGCCGACGGAGCGTTCCCGACGAGGCGGTTAGCCCTGCGGAGCGAGGCCCGGTCCAGCGCACCAGCGGCGGAGACGCCAAGGGCTGAATGCCCCTGCCGGCCAAGGTCCTGGATTAGGCTGTGGATCCCGGGCGACAGGACACGAAGCCCGGAGGTGGTTTGCGGGACTTTCTGCAGGCTGTCTGTCTGTTGGCTGTCCGCTTCAGCTGCGCCTGATCCTTCCGTTGCCAGCTGGACCACGTCGCGGACGGCGCGGAACTGGACCCGGTGCCCGGGGCTGGCCAGGGCGGGTTCGGGGCGGTCGAGGTCCCACATTTTGGCTCCGGTGCGTCCGATAAGCTGCCAGCCTCCCGGCGACTTGCGCGGGTAGACGGCCGAGTAGTTGCCGGCCAGCGCCACCGATCCCGCCGGGACCGCCGTGCGCGGGGAACTGCGGCGCGGAACCTCCAGCGCCTGGTTCTGGCCCACCATGTACCCAAAGCCCGGTGCGAAGCCCGCGAAGGCAACGGTCCAGACCTGGTCCGTGTGGGCTGCAATCACGCCGTCGGCACCGAGGCCAGTCAGCTTCCCCACCTCGGCGAGATCCTCGCCGTCGTACACGGTGTCAATGACCACCAGACCGCCGGCCTGCTCCGCCGGTGCCGTGAGGTCCAGCTCCAGGAGGGCCTGCCCGATGCGCCGTGCGGCCGCGGGGGATTCGGCCCTGACCATGACGGTCTCGGCGGCGGCCAGGACATCCTGCTGGCCCGGAAACGGAGCCTCAAGGAGCGCGGCCTGCAGGGCCAGGACATCCTGCGTTCCGGAAACCTCGGCGAGGATGGTGCGCGTTCCCACCGGCCGCACCGCGCGGACCCTGCCGGGGCGGGCGGCACTCGAAGGCGGAGTGTTTGGTGGCGAGTCCCGTACGGGCTGGCCTGATAAGGGCATGTCAACAGTGTTTGCCATCGGGTCCTGAATCCGTCGTTTCATGCTAGGCGAACGCCTTGATGTTGATGCCGGCGGCGTCGAGCGCGCGCTTCACGGCCACGGCCATGGCCACCGCGCCAGGTGAATCCCCGTGGACGCACACCGATTCCGCATTGATCAACAGGTCCGAGCCATCGATCGCGGTGATGGCCTCCCCGGTGGTCATCCGCAGGACGCGGGCGGCAACCGCCTCCGGGTCCTCCAGGACGGAACCCGGCAGGGAGCGGGAGGTCAGCGTGCCGTCGGGGTTGTAGGCACGGTCCGCGAACGCCTCGGAGACGGCGCGGAGCCCCGCTGCCTCCGCGAGCCGCAGCACCTCGGATCCGGGCAGGCCAAGGATGGGCAGATCGGGATCCACCGCCTTCACTGCGTCCACCACGGCGCCTGCCTGCGCGGTGTTGTGGACGATCGCGTTGTACAGGCCGCCATGCGGCTTCACGTAGCAGACCCGGGTGCCGGCCGTCGCTGCCAATGCTTGCAGCGCGCCAATCTGGTAGACGACGTCGTCGGCCAATTCGCGCGGGTCGACCTCCATGTAGCGGCGGCCGAATCCGGCCAGATCGCGGTAGCCCACGTGGGCGCCGACCACCACGCCGGCCGTGGCCGCGGCCTCGCAGGTTGCCCGGATGACGCTGGGGTCCCCGGCGTGGAATCCGCAGGCGACGTTGGCGCTCGACACCGAGGCCATCATTGCTGCATCGTCTCCCAGGCTCCATCGCCCGAAGGATTCACCGACGTCACTGTTCAAATCAATTGCGTGCATTGTGACCCTCATCTCAACTCGTCCTTACACAAGGATGCACCCTTCGGCGAAAATGTTCAACAATTCAACAATCCCTTTGTGGTTGGTTCGTGTAAATTCGGTGTATGGCCACAGTCAATCCGAGTCCAGGCGTATCCCGGCTGCGCGTCGCCGTGCCCGCGGTGGCCACCCGCGTTGCGAGTGAGCTGCGGCTCCAAATTGCGGAAGGTGCGCTTCTTCCCGGGACGAAGCTGAAGGAAGAAGCACTCTCCGAGGAGCTCGGGGTCTCACGCAACACCGTGCGGGAGGCGTTTGCCGAGCTCGCCAGCGAGCGCCTGGTGGTCCGCCAGCCCAACCGTGGGGTCTTTGTTGCCAGCCTCGAGGTCAGCGACATCCATGACGTTTACGCCGTCCGGCGCGCCATTGAAGTCAGCGCGGTCCGCGGTGGCGGAAGTGCCGAAAGCATCGCCGCCGTCCGCGCGGCCGTGGAGGAAGGGAAGCGCGCCGCCGAGGCCGGCGACAGCGAGGGGCTGGGCAGCGCGAACGCGCATTTCCATGGTGCACTGGTGGCATTGGCCGGCAGTGAACGCCTGAATGTCATCATGTCGCAGGTGCTGGCCGAGATGCGGCTGTTCTTCCACAAGGCCTCCATTGACGGCGGTTTCTACCAGGACTACCTCGCGGACAATGACCAGATCTGCAGGGCCCTCGAAGCCGGGGATAATGACCTCGCAGCCGAGCGCCTCCTCTCCTACCTCGCCAGGTCCGAAGAGCACCAGACCGCTGTCCACGCGTCCTAGCTGACGCGTCCCACTGGGCTCATACAGCGCGAACGAACACTTGAGGCCCCAGGGAAACACTTCCCAGGGGCCTCAAGTGTCCGTTCGCGCTTTAACAAGGGCCGCAGGTGTCCGTTCGCGCATGAGTGGTGCAGCCCTTCCTGCCCCTTGACGGTGTGATCCAGGTCGCGTACATTGTTCAACAAGTTTGGATTGTTCTACATTTCCACAATCCAACAGAACGCTCCGCTTTCGGCGGCTGTCCGGGGGAAGCCGTCAACCAGCCTCTAGTGCCCGCGCCTGTCAACGTCGCAGGCCCGGGCGGGCTGGCCCACCAGCGCATCCGTAGCACAGCGGATGGCATCCACACTCTCCATGGAGGAACAAATGGCCAATCAATCCGCAATGGCCTCCCGGGGTCCCAGGCCCGCTGTCGGGCGTAAGGACATGTACAAAGCGTTCGCCGCCAGCCTCACCGGGACTGCACTGGAGTTCTACGACTTCGCGGTCTACTCCGCCGCGGCCGCCATCGTTTTCCCGCTGATCTTCTTCCCGGCCGCGGACCCCGTGACGGGCACCCTGCTGGCGTTCTCGACCTACGCGGTGGGCTACATTTCCCGGCCCGTCGGCGGCATCATTTTCGGCCGGCTCGGCGACGAGATCGGCCGCAAGAAGATCCTGGTCATCACGCTGATGCTGATCGGCGTCGCCACCTTCCTCATCGGCCTGCTGCCTACCTATGGCAACATCGGCATCATGGCCCCGGCCATCCTCGTTTTCCTGCGGTTCGCGCAGGGCGTCGGCGTGGGCGGCGAGTGGGGCGGCGCGGTCCTGCTGTCCAGTGAATTCGGTGACCCCAACCGCCGCGGCTTCTGGGCCTCGGCGGCGCAGATCGGTCCGCCCGCCGGCAACCTGATGGCCAACGGTGCGCTCGCCGTCCTCACGCTCACCCTGTCCGAACAGGCCTTCCTGGACTACGGCTGGCGCATTGCGTTCCTGATCTCGGCCCTGCTGGTGGCGTTCGGGCTGTGGATCCGCCTCAAGCTCGAGGACACCCCCATCTTCAAGGCCATGGAAGCCCGGGGCGACAAGCCCAAGGCCCCGATCAGGGAAGTCCTCAGCACGCAGCGCCGTCCGCTCCTTGCTGCGATGCTCAGCCGCATCGGCCCGGATGTCACCTACGCTTTGTGCACGGTCTTTACCCTGACGTACGGCATCCAGGAACTGGGCTTCGACCGCGGCCAGGTGCTCGTGGCGGTGCTGGTCGGTTCCGGCCTGCAGCTGTTCACTATGCCGCTCGCGGGCGCCATCTCTGACCGGATCAACCGGCGCCTTGTCTACGGCATCGCGGCAGTGGCTGCCGCTGTCTGGGCCTACCTGTTCTTCATCGTCCTCGACGGCCGCTCCCCGGTGATGCTCGTGGTGGGAACCGTGCTCGGTCTGCTCTGCCATTCCTTCATGTACGGCCCGCAGGCCGCGTTCGTCGTCGAGCAGTTCACGCCGCGGCTGCGCTCCACCGGCAGTTCGCTGGCCTACACCTTCGCAGGCATTATCGGCGGCGCCATCGCACCGTTCATGTTCACCCTGCTGCAGAGCACCTTCCACAGCTGGGTCCCGGTAGCCATCTACCTCAGTGTCGCTTGCCTGCTGACACTCGTGGGGTTGGCCATCGGCCGGGACTCCAATGTCGCCGAGGACGAGGAATACCTGCAGGGGTCCACCGACCTTGTGGAGAGCGGCACCCGATGAACCAGGCGAACGCACTCGTGGCGCCGGCCGAGGCCCGCCGGCAGTTCCGCAACGGCCTGGTCACCCCGACCTCCGGCTGGAGCGACGGCTACACGCAAGCGAACCTCATCGCGGTGACGGCGGACTACGCCGAGGAGTTCCTCGAATTCTGCCGGCTCAACCCCCGGGCCTGCCCTGTCATCGACGTCATTCCGGCCGGGAAGTACGAGAGCTCCCTCGCCGCGGGTTCGGACATCCGGACCGACATCCCCGCCTACCGGGTTTGGGAGGACGGCGTCCTTTCCGCCGAGGTCCCCGACGCCACCCCGCTCTGGCGGGAGGACATGGTGGGCGTGCTGATCGGCTGCAGCTTCACCTTCGAAGCCGCCTTGGCCAGCGCGGGCATCCCGTTGCGCCACACCGAAATGGGGCGCAACGTGCCCATGTACCGCACCAGCGTCGAGTGCGCCCCGGCAGGACGGATCCACGGCCCCATGGTCGTCTCGATGCGCCCGATGCCGGCCGAACTGGTGGAAACCGCCATCAGCGTGACTGCGGAGGTGCCCAAGGTCCACGGCGCGCCGATCCATGTCGGGTCGCCGGAGGACCTGGGCATCACCGATATTTTCCGGCCCGATTTCGGGGATCCGGTGGACATTCGGCCGGGGGAAGTGCCGGTTTTCTGGGCCTGCGGAGTCACACCGCAGAGCGCGGTGATGGCATCCAGGCCGGCGTTCGCGATCAGCCACGCGCCCGGGCACATGTTCATCACGGATATTCCGGAAAGCTCCTACCGCGTGCCGGCAGGGAATTAGTCAAAGCGAAAGGCGGGGGATGGCCACCAAGGTGGCCCCGCCCCGCCGTCGTACTTCCCAGAAAACTGTCCGGCAGATCTAGAAACTCCGGGCGTTGGCCAGCACGGGCAGCTTTCCGCGGACGTCCGGGATGATGGCCGGGTCTATGTCCACCACGGCCAGTTCGGGTTCGCCGCCCAGCGTCACCAAGGGAGAACCCAGCGGGGAAATCACCGTGCTGCGGCCGATCCCGGTGGGCGCAGCGCCGGCGGATGGAAGCCCGAGGGTGGCCGGATCGCCCTGCCCGCAGGCAATCACAAACGTGGTGCTGTCCACGGCCCGGGCGCGGACCAGCAGGTCCCACTGCTCGGCCTTTCCTTCCCCGGCACCCCAGGACGCGCAGACGATGTTGATGGCGGCGCCGGCCCTCGCGTTGGCCGTGAACAGCGCCGGGAAGCGCACGTCGTAGCAGGTGGCCAGGCCGATGGCGGTGCCGTTGAGTTCGAAGGTCACCGGCGATGATCCCGCATCCACCGAATCGGACTCGGCAAAGCCGAACGCGTCGAAGAGGTGGATCTTGTCGTAGGCCGTGTCGATGCCAGGGCCGGTCACCAGCAGGGTGTTCCGCACCCGTCCGCCCTCCCCAGGCGTGAACATGCCGGCGACGACGGCGATGTCCAGATCCCTGGCAACGGCGCGTACGGCGGTGGCCCACGGCCCGTCCAGCGGTTCGGCGATATCCGCCAGCGGATTACCGAAGGCGCACATGGCCGCCTCGGGGAACACCACCAGTTCGGCGCCGGCCGCTTTGGCTTGGGTAGCGCAATCTCGGACCAGCCCCAGATTGGCCATGAGGTCGGCGCTGCTGACGATCTGGGCGACTGCTAAACGCATGAATTTGCTCTCTCTGTTGTATACCTGATGTATGCGAAAAAGTTCGGGGACAGCGGCGTCCGGCCGGGAGAAGGCGTATGAGTACCTGCGCGAGAACATCCTGACCGACCCGGAGATGCAGGGGCGCTTCCTCAACGAGCAGGAGTTGGCCGCCCAAATCGGTGTCTCGCGCACCCCGGTCCGGGAGGCCCTACTCCTGCTGGTCTCCGACGGGCTGGTGGAGCTGATCCCGCAGCGCGGGGCCTATGTTCCTCCGGTGACGGGCCGCGAAATTTCGGAACTGATGGAGCTGCGCGGCGTGCTGGAAAGCCACGCCGCCCGCCTGGTGATCGAACACCGGAGCGTGCCGGCAGGCAAGATGCGGGATACCCTCGACCAGCAGGCCAGGCTGCCCGAAAACCCCGGCGCCGAGGCCGCGCAGGAGTTCATCCGGCTGGATACGCTCTTCCACCAGCAGCTCATCGACGCCGCCGGCAACGAGCTCATCTCCCGGACCTACAGCAAGCTCCACGTCCGGCAGATCGTCGTCGGGGTTTCCGCCCTGTTCCGGACGGGAGGCCGGCGCCAGCAGGTGTGCTCCGAACACCAGGACATCCTCGATGCCCTGGTATCCGGAGACGCTGCGAAGGCGCAGGAGGCCATCGACCACCACCTGGCCGTCACCCGCGACATCCTGCTCCGCACCTGATGGAGTTTTTTTGTACAGATAATGGGACTTAGGAGCCCTTTAGCGCCCAATATCTGTACAAAACTCGGAACCGCTAGAGGGAATCGCCGACGCCGGACTGCTGGCGCGCTGAAGCGGAGCCTTCCAGAAGCAGCCGGTAGTCCAGGTCCTCGATGGTGTCGTTGTCCCGGCCGAGTGCCAGCCCCACCAGAGTCACGGCTGCTGCCACCGCCACGTAGATGGCCACCGGAATCCAGGTTCCGAACTCGGCGAGCAGCAGGGTGAACAGCAGGGGCGCGATGGCGCCGCCAATGACGCCGGCGAAGGTGTACGCCAGCGAGCTGCCCGTGGACCGGAGCCGGGGGGAGAACTGCTCCACAATGAAGGCGGCCTGCGGGCCGTACATGAAGGAGTGGGCCATGAGGCCGAGGACGATGCCGATGATCAGCATCGGCTGGTTGTTCCCGCCCAGGACGCCGAAGAAGATGAACGTCCAGACTGCGCCCACCACGGCTCCGACGCCGTAGACCAGGCGGCGGTTGAAGCGGTCGGAGACGGCGCCGGCCATCGGGATCATGAACAGCTGGAAGGCGGAGCCGACCAGGACGGCGGTCAGTACCTGGTTGCGCTCGTAGCCGAGGACTTGGATGCCGTAGGTGAGCGTGAAGACCGTGAACAAGGCATACAGCACGTCCGGGCCCACGCGGCAGAGAATGGCGGCGATGAGCGGGCGGAGCTCCTTGCTGAAGACTTCACGGACGGGGGCGTTAGGCTGCTCGCCGTGGGCCTCGATGGCCTTGAAGATCGGGGTATCCTCAAGGCGCAGACGGATCCAGAGGCCGAAGCCAACCAGCACTGCGGAGACCAGGAATGCGATGCGCCAGCCGAAGCTCAGGAATTGCTCCTCGGTGAGGGCGACGGTCAGGACGGCGAGCGCGCCGTTTGCCAGCAGGTTGCCGGCGGGCGGTCCCACCTGCGCGGCGGAAGCCCAGAATCCGCGGCGGTGCGGGTCGCCGTATTCACTGGAGAGCAGGACGGCGCCGCCCCATTCGCCGCCCACGCCCACGCCCTGCGCGAACCGCAGCAGGACCAGGATGACCCCGGCGGTGATTCCGATGCTGTCGTATCCGGGCAGCACGCCGATCAGCACCGTGGCCACGCCGATGATCATCAGCGTGATGACCAGGACTTTCTTGCGGCCGATGCGGTCTCCAAGCCGGCCGAAGATGATGCCGCCGACCGGGCGTGAAACGTAGCCCACGGCGTAGGTGGAGAAGGCGAGGATGGTCCCGGTCAGCGGATCGGACGCCGGGAAAAAGACGACAGGAAATACGACGGCGGCTGCCGCCGAGTAGACAGCAAAGTCGTACCACTCAAGCGCGGTGCCGGTGAGGCTGGCGGCAAAGGCCTTGAACAGGCCCTTGGGGTGAATCGTCGGGTGCGGCGCCGGGTGCGGATGCGGCGCGCCGCCGGAAGCCGGAACTGGGACGTTAGCCATGGTGTTGTCCTCCACGAGGTTCTTATGGTGACGCCTGTCACGCTGGCGTTAAATGTATACATTACGCATACTGGTTGTACATTGGCGACCGTTTCCGGTTTCCGATCTGTAAATTTCCGCGGCAGCACATGCAAAGGATGGATCCACGATGACGACTCTGAGCTTTGAACTACCCGATGGCCGCACGCAGGACGTGGAGGTCAAGCACCTCCTGAATGCCGGCTACGCAGGGCGTGAGCAGGATGAGGTCCAGGCCCACATTGCTGAGCTCGCTGAACTCGGTGTTCCGGGGCCCACCACGACTCCAGCCCTGTATCCAGTGTCCCCCTATCTGGCCCAGCAGGTATCGGAAGTCCGGGTCCAGCATGGGCGGACTTCCGGAGAGGCCGAATGGGCCATGGTCCTCACCGAGGAAGGGGTGCTGCTCACCGTCGCCTGCGACCATACGGACCGCGCGCTGGAGGTGCATGGCGTGGCCTGGAGCAAGAACGCCAGCCCGGATGTGCTGGGGCGCAAGGCGTGGCGGCTGGATGACGTGCGGGGCCACCTGGACCAGATCACGCTCAAGGCCTGGGTGGGGGAGGGTGACGCCCCCGATACCCTCATCCAGGACAGCTCCCTCGAGGCCCTGCTGACGCCGGACTACTGGCTGGACGTCCTTACAGAACGCGGCCTGAATACACCCGGAACCGTCCTCATCTCCGGCACCGTGGCCATGACCAGCGGCGTGGACCAGTTCGCCCGCAGCTGGAAGGTGGAGATGTCTGATCCGGTGGCCGGAAACTCCGTCGACGTCCAGTATGTCGTGGAACAGATGGCTGAACCGATCGGCTAAACGTTGCCTGCCGCAAAGGCAGGACGACGACGGCGGGGGCCTCCACCGTCGTAGTCCGCCTGTGATTTGGCGTGCTTAGGCGCGGCCCGCCTTAGGAGCGCTTGCCCCGGGGGCCGTTCCCGCCGGGACCTCGCCGCGTGCCCGCCGCTTCCGCACTGTCAGGTAGAGCCGGTGGGCGGTGATTACCAGGGCTAGCCACGCTGCGCCGAGTGCCCACGCGGCGAGGACGTCGGTGAGCCAGTGGTGGCCGAGGTACACCCTGCTCAAACCCATGGCCGCGGCGAAAACCGCGGCGCCCGCGCCGGCGAGAACGCGGCTGCGGGCCGTCTTCAGCCGCAGGATGATCAGGTAGACGACGATTCCCGCGAGCACCCCCGCATTCAGGGAATGGCCGCTGGGGAACGAGGCCGAGTGTTCGTAAGGCGGCACGGCGTCGCTGAGATCAGGCCGGGTCCGGCCGATCAGCCGCTTGCCCGCGATGGTCATCAGCAGGGAGCCCAGGCCTGCTGTGACAATGAGTATGACGGGGGTCCACGACCGCCGCCGGTAGGCCAGGGCGCCCATGACCGCCAAGGCCAGGATGGGCATGCCGATGGTTCCGCCTACGTCGGTGAAGGCCGTGATGGCGACATCCAGGCCGGGGGAGCGCACGCTCTTGCCGGCCGCCAGCACCGGATGGTCCAGGCCGGCCACCCCGGCGGCCTGGACCACCGACTCATACACCTCGGCAAAGGCTGCTGTGAGGACTGCGGCGATGACCGCTCCCACCATCAGCGTCAGGACCAGGGCGCCGTGCGGACCCAGGATTTGGCTGGTCCGCTGGACGGCCCCGACCAAAAGGCGGCCGAAGCGGCTTTGCCAGCGGGTGAGGTCCGTGCCGCCGACGGTTGTGTCCTGGCGGAGTTCGCCGTGCACGCCCGTCTGAGGCGTTCCCTGTTTATCGGTCGACGGGCTGCCTGTCAGGAGTCTGTGCGTCAACGGCTTGTCAGCCAGTGGTTCGTCAGACAATGCGTGGGTCCTGTCTCTCCTCGATAGCCGCGCGCGCAGCACCAGGGCATTTAGTAAGCAACCTTACTGGTTGCCTCCCAAGCCGTCCACGAGGACAGTCGTCCGCTTTCCTTGGCCGCTGTGGCGGCAGTGTTAGGCGCTCAGTTCGTCCGTACCATGATGGGCGTTGCCGGACATGGCGCGGGCGCGGCCCCGCTTTGGCCCGGTACGAGGACAGGAAGGTGGCGATGCGCCGTACGGCCTCGCGGATGTCGTCCACTGCGGGCAGGATGACGAACCTGAAGTGGTCCGTGGCGTGCCAGTGGAACGCCGTCCCGTGCGAGACCAGGATTTTCTGGTCCTGCAGCAGGTCGAGGACGAACTGCTCGTCGTCCACGAACGGGTACAGCTCCGGATCCAGCTTCGGAAACAGGTACATCGCACCGGCCGCCGGAACGCAGCTCACTCCCGGGATCTCGTTGAGCAGCCGGCAGGCAAGGTCACGCTGCTCCCGCAGCCGGCCGCCGGGCCGGATCAGGTCCGTTATGCTCTGGTAGCCGCCCAGCGACGTCTGAATGGCGTGCTGCGCGGGAACGTTGGGGCAGAGCCGAAGGGAGGCGAGCAGCTCCAGCGACTCCCGGTAGGCGGCGGTGGCCCAGCGGGGCCCGCAAACCGCCACCCAGCCGGCCCGGTAACCGGGCATCCGGTACGCCTTGGACAGGCCGGAGAAGGTCAGCACCGGAATATCCCGGGCCACGGAGGCCGTATGGATGTGGACGTTGTCCTCGAAGGTGATCTTCTCGTAGATCTCGTCGGAGAACAGCACCAGGTCATGGCGCCGGGCCACGTCGGCGAATCCCTCCAGGATGTGACGGGGATAGACGGCCCCGGTCGGGTTATTGGGGTTGATGAGCACGATGGCACGCGTGCGGTCGGTGATCTTCGCCTCGACGTCGGCCATGTCCGGCCACCAGTTGTTCTCCTCATCGCACGCGTAGTGCACGGCGCTGCCGCCGCAGAGCACGGTAGCGGCCGTCCACAGCGGATAGTCCGGTGACGGGATGAGGACCTCGTCGCCGTCTTCCAGGAAGGCCTGGAGCGTCATGGAAATGAGCTCGCTGACCCCGTTGCCGATGAAGATGTCCTCGACGCCGATCTCCATCAGGCCCTTGGTCTGGTAGTACTGCGAAATTGCTGTGCGGGCGGAGAAGATGCCCTTGGAGTCGCTGTAGCCCTGGGCCTCGCGCAGGTGGTGGATCATGTCCACCACGATGGACTCCGGCGCATGCAGGCCGAACGGCGCCGGATCCCCGAGGTTCATGCGCAGAATGCTGTGGCCTTCCGCCTCCATCTTCTTCGCCGCGTGCTGCACCGGACCCCTGAGGTCGTACCGGACATCTTGCAATCGGCTGGAATTCTGCATGGCGCGCATGAGGCATGTTTTCACAGCTGCGCCGCTCCGGACAACGTGAAGCGCCCTGCCTGCCGCGTGGCCGGCGTGAGCGACGCCCGCGCCCTCGCGGGGCTTTCCCGAATCAGCGGCCTTCCCTCTCTGACCGCAGCCGCTGGCGTTGCCGCGATCAGGGGGATTCACGTAGTTTCAGCATAGGAGTGCCCAGCACACGGCCAGAAGGAGAGTTGAGGATGTCCCTGTTTAAAGGACTTGTGAACGGAGCGCTCGCGGGCGCGGCGGGAACCACGGCGCTGAATGCCGTCAGCTACCTGGATATGGTGTGGCGGGGCCGGGCGGCGAGCACGACGCCCTCCGACTCAGTGGAGCGGCTGGCGGAACAGGCGGGTGTGACGATCCCGGGAACCGGGGCCCAGCGCGGGAACCGGGTGGAGGCCCTTGGCCCCCTGCTCGGGATCGCCACCGGCATGGGCCTCGGCGCTGTGCTGGGGGCGGCCGGGTCGCTGGGGGTGCGCACCGGGCCAGTCCGGTCGGTGGCAGTGGCCTCCGTGGCCGCCCTGCTCGTCTCGAACGTTCCCATGACCGCCCTGGGCGTGACTGATCCGCGGACCTGGAGTGCCGCGGATTGGGTCAGCGACATCGTGCCGCACGTAGCGTACGGCGCGGTCACGGGGCACCTGCTGGAGCACCTGCCCAAGTAGGTGGCTGTTTCCAAAGACACCGAAGCGCCTCAGGAGCCTGAGCACTCCCGGCCGGACAGCCGGAAGGCGCGCTGGGGCACCCGCTGGGCCACCGTCGTCGCCGTCCTCCAGCGACTGCTGTACGTGGCCATCACGGGCGCCGTGGGCTGGGCCGTCTACTTCTTCCTGCTCGCCCGGCTGGCCAGGGGACCGGAGCAGGTGTGGGTATTCCTCCCCGTCTGGCTGATTGCGGCCTACGCCTTCCTGCCCCGCGTCCACAAGATCCTCAGCAGCCTGTACCTGCCGAATTACTTCATCGGGCGTACCCGCACCGGCGACGGCGTGCTGGGCGATCCGGTCAACCTCGCGGTCATCGGCCCGGCGGACGAGCTCCGCACCGCGATGCTCAGGGCAGGGTGGATCGAGGCCGACCCCGTCACCCCGGCCAGCGCCTGGCGCACCCTCACCGCGACGCTTCTGGGCCGGAGCTATCCGCAGTCGCCGGTCAGTGCCCTGTACGTCTTCGGCAACAAGCAGGACATGGCGTTCCAGCGGGAAATCGACGGCAACCCGCGCAAGCGGCACCATGTGCGGTTCTGGAAATGCCCGGACGGCTGGATGCTCCCCGGCGGGTTCGCCGTCGACTGGGTGGGTGCCGGAACGTACGACAAAAGCGTGGGACTCTCGCTCTTCACGTTCCAGATCACGCACAAAATCGCCGACGGGACCGACGAGGAGCGCGACTTCATCATCGGCACGCTCAAGACGGCCAACGCCGTGGAATCGGTGCACGTGATCCGGCATTTCTCCTCCGGGTACCACCACCACAACGGCGGCGGAGACAGCATCCGCACGGACGGGCACCTGCCCATCATCGACCTCCTGCCGCCCGGCCAGGCCGACCCGACACGGCCATTTTGATCAGGTCAGTACAGCCGGAAGCTGCAGCGCCGTGCTGGGGCGGGAGGACGACGGCGGGACGCACCAGCCGTCGTCCTCTTTCCTTTGGCACAATTTTCATTAGGCGCAAAGGCCGTGGGAATTGGGCAACGGAGGAGAAGGACGGCATGAACAAGGCGATCATCAAATGCCCCCACTGCGGGCAGGCCAACCGCGTGCCCGCAGCTGCTGAGGGCCGGCCGCGCTGCGGAACATGCCGCCGCGATCTGCCCTGGGTGGTGGAGGCGGGCGACGACGACTTCACCGCCATCGCCGAACAGTCCCGCGTGCCCGTGCTGGTGGACTTCTGGGCGGTGTGGTGCGGACCCTGCCGCATGGTGAGCCCGGTCCTTGACCAGCTCGCGCATGAGCGGGCGGGCGAAGTGAAGCTCGTAAAAGTTGATGTGGACAAGGCACCCCGCCTGGCCGCACGCTTCGCCATCCAGGCGGTCCCGACACTGATGGTGCTCGTGGATGGAAATATCGTGGCGCGCCAGGCAGGCGCGGCGCCGGCCCCTGTTTTGGACCGCTGGCTGAAGGAGGCCCTCGCATGAGTGGCACGGACCTTCCCGCCGTGGCCTGGAATGGACGGACGCCGACGAGATTGTTTTCGAACGGGTCCGGGTGGTCTGGCCGGCCGAGCTGGCGGACCCGGCCTTAGGGGCAGCCGGGTCCACTCGTTAGGGCCCGGTCTCAGATGGTCCGCGAAGCCTTCGCCAAGTTCTCGGTGAGCTCGGCCGCGTTCTGCCGGACCACGTAGGCCGGACGGTCGCGCTCGACGCGCCAGCTGTCGGACAGGGGCCCGATGGTCACGGTGTCGAAGCCGAACTCGTCGTAGAGCCTCGTGACCAGCTCGCTTGCCTCAGGATAGTCACTGGCCGTGGCTAGCGCGCGGCGGTTCGCTGTGCCCGGCGGGGTGCCGTCCGAGGTGATCTGCTTGGCCATAATGTGGTTGAAGCCCTTGGCCACCTTGGACTCCGGAAGGTGTTCCTGCAGCAGGCCGGACGTGGTGGCTTGCCCGTTGTCCAGCGCCGGGAAGTGGCCGTCCCGCTCCCAGTAGTAGTTGTTGGTATCGATCACGATCTTTCCGGCCAGCGGCTCCACGGGGATGTCCCGGTAGCTCTTGAGCGGAACGGTGACGACGGCGAAGTCGCCCGCTGCTGCAGCCTCCGCCGTCGTGGCTGCCTTTGCCCGCGGTCCCAGCTCCGCAACAAGCGCGGCCAGCGTCTCCGGCCCCCGCGAATTGCTGATGACCACGTCATAGCCGAGCGCGGCAGCCTTCCGTGCGACCTGGCTTCCAATGTGTCCTGCACCGATGATTCCGATTGTTGTCATGCCCGGCGCAACAGCCGGCAGCCGGCAAGTATTTCGCACATTACGCCAGACGACTTACGCCAGACGGCTTACGCCAGACGACGGCGGATGGCCGAAGGCCCGCGAGTGCCCAAGTAGCGGCCGCCGCGCAAATTCGAGTACCTGCTACAGATGCCGTTCCACGTGTCAGCCCATAGGGTTGAAGTATTGGGTGGTGGAAAGTGTGCCGGCACAAGCAATTGCTGGCACACCCTGGGCTGGGACGGCCGCCACGGTTGTTGTCGGACCGGCCGGTCCTCCCCGGCTGACTCGGCACGTCAGTGATCGCCGGATCAGTTAGCCAAAGGGCCCGGAAAGCCTCGGCTGACGGCCGGCAATCACGGTTGAGTACACCATCCGGCCTAAAGTTGCCGCCCCACCTGCGAGGGCCCCATGAAGATTCCGAGGTCTGAACTTCCCGTCATCACGGCGGCTGTGAACACGGCCCCTGTGAAGGCGGTCCCCGACCAACCATCCGGGCCGGCCGCAACGGCCGGTCCCCGCACAACTGCGACAATTCCGGCCTCGCCCGTGCAAGGGCCGGCTGCCGCCGCCCCAAGCGGTGCCGGCGCGCGGCCGCAAAGCGACGAGGTCGCCCCCGTTCCGGCGCGTGCGAATATCGGCAACTGGCCCGATCCCATGTGAGCCGGGTCCAAGCGGACACTGCCCGCGGACGACGGCGGGAGGCCCCGCCGTCGTCGTTCTGGCCCGTACCTGCCTACAGCTGTCTGCCCAGAAACGCTTCCCTTGACGCAACGCTCCGTTGAAGAGTCCGGCACGCGCCGGAATACTGGAAACGGGACAATGTCCGGCGGCAGGGGCGGTGAAAAGGTGACGGGTTCAGCAGCAGGCGGCGACTTCAGGCGGAAGGTGGAGCGCGCGGCCGAACTCCGCGCCCTCCGGTCCTCCGGCGGGACAGCGGCGGAGGACGCGGAGCTGTCCGCCGCGGAGGCGGAACTGCGGGAAAAGCGTCGGAAGGTCAGCGATGCGGCCCGGGCCGATTATCTGATCCGGGACGCGATGGCGCAGGGAAAATTCGACAACCTGGAATACTCCGGCAAACCGATCCCCGGGCTGGGCGAAGGCTACGACCCCGACTGGTGGGTCAAGGGCCTCATCCAGCGCGAGCACCTGAGCGGCCTGGGACCAAAGGCGATCCTGCTGCGCACCGAGGACGCGGAGCTGGACGCCACGTTGGACGACCAGTACACGGAAAAGCAGGTGCGTGACAAGGTTGAGGACTTCAATGCCCGCGTCGTCGACGCCCGCCGGCAGCTGCAGGGAGGGCCGCCCGTGGTCACGAAAACACGTGACGCCGACGCCGAGGTGCAGCGGTGGCGCGAGCGGCGGGCGGCGGCGGCCGCGGCCGCACCGGAACCTGCCGCGGAAGCCAAACCGCCGTGGTGGCGGCGCCTGCGCAACCGCTCCTCCTAAAGCCACATCAGGTGGCACGATAAGGGAATGGTGGCTGTTCTGCTGGGCTGGAACCCGGGTGTAGGTGATACCTGGCCGGGCTATTCGCGGGTCGTGGATGAGCTGGGCGCTGCCGGCGTGCACCGGCGGGTGTGGCCCACCGGAACCGGAGCCCAGCCGGTGCCGGGAGCGGACGCGTGGCTCGTTTTGCATGGAAAGACAGGCGGCGGGCTCATTGGCCACGGCGTTGTCGCCTCCGTACCGTATCTTGCTGGCGCCACAACCTGCGTTGACGTGGACTTTGATGTGCTGCTGCCGCTTGGAGACCAGATTCCGGTGGACATCCTGGCCGCCCGTGCTCCGCTGACGGACTGGGCTGCTGCCGCGACGGGCGCGTGCCAACCGGTTCCGGAGGAGCAGGCACGCGCCATCCGCGAGCTTTGGGCTGAGTGCCGGCCGGCCGATGAGATCGATCCGGTCCTTCCGGTGCCCGGCACCCTGCCGCAGGATGCCCTGACCCGGGTGTGCGTGAACCGGTACGAACGCAACCCGCACGCGCGGCGCATCTGCCTGGCGCACCACGGAACCTCATGTGCCGTTTGCGGGTTTTCGTTTGAGGCCGCGTACGGCCCGGAGGGCGCAGGCTTCATCCATGTCCATCATTTGGTGCCGGCTGCCCAGCTGGGGCCGGGCTACGAGCTGGATCCTGTGGGGGACCTTGTCCCGCTGTGCCCCAACTGCCACGCCATGGCGCACAGGCGCCGGATCCCCTACACCGTGGCGGAACTCCGGGCCATGAGGTCCCGCGCCGGGTACATCAGCGGATCAGTCGTTTCCCAGCAGGAGATGGACGCCCAAGCCGACGCCCGCCGCATCCTGGGCAGCACCTGAACCGCGCCATGGGCAGCACTGTCCTGGCTAGGGGGACCTCAGCCAGTCCCGGTTGAAGTCGGGATGGTCACTATAGGGGACTGCCAGCGCATTGAGCGACAGGGTGGTCCATTCCAGGGCCTGCGGAATCCACTCGGTCTCGTCGCCGAAGGGATCGCTCACGAGCGTGGCCAGGGCGGTCTGCCTGGCCGCCTCGACGATGCCGATCAGGCGCCGCTTGGCTTCGCACTCCAGGAGCAGGCGGCGTTCGTACCACTTGCCCGATTCCGACGTCGTGCGGTCGCCGATCAGCTTGCGCGCCACGGCCTCGTCTTCGGCGATGCGCGCGGACAGGAACTCCACAATGTCCACTGTCTGAGAGTACGCCCGCCGCAATGCCGGCACAGGGCGCTAGACAGCGGCGCGAAGATCCCCAGCGGGGCTGAGGTCCAAGGCGGTGCTGAGGTCTGCCGGGGACAGCGGCAGGTAGTAGGCGGAGCGGTAACGGGTGCGGTCGCCGGTCACCACCCAGGCCGATCCCTTCCGGGACACGAAAGCGCTTGGTCAGGACCGTCCGGTCGTGATGGATGAGGTGGTCCAGAACATTTGCCATGACATCCTCGTGCGTGCACATGACCATTCCTGTCCCACGGGCCTCGGCCACGAGGTCCAGCGTTGCCGCCAGCCCGCCGCCGGTCAGGTGGTCTGAACGCTCCACTTCTAGCGCTTCCTGGCGCGCAAGTTCGGCGACGGTTTCGACGCAGCGGTCCGAAGGTGCGACGATTATGCGTTCGATTTCAAACATGGCCCCCAGCGAGGCCAGCGACCTGGCGGCCTGCTCGCCGGCCGGCGCCAGCGGCCGGCTGCCTGCTGCCGGGTCCCATTCGTCCCGTTTCGTCATTTCGGCCCCGCGGACCAGCAGCAGCATTTTTTCCCGCTCCGGAACGGAACGGACGCCCAGCTCAAGCTGAAGCCGGCTGCCCAGGGCAATGATGGCGGGCCTGTCCCGCGGCTCGGTCACCGTGCGCAAGGCTGCCGGCAGCGAAAGCCACCTGACGGCGTCGACCTCCTCATTGGCGGTGAAGCGGCCTGACTCCGCCGCCGCAGCCCAGTAACGGATGGTCTTAATTCTGTGCTTACTGTCCTCGTAGCGGATGCTGGGCAGTTCCGCGCCCAGGCGGCAGTGCAGCCCTGTTTCCTCGCGCACCTCGCGTTCCGCGCATTCGCGGCCGGTTTCCCCCGGATCCGCCTTGCCTTTGGGGATGGACCAGTCACCGTGGGCCGGCCTGTGGATCAGGAGCACTTCAGGGGCGCCCTTCTTTCCGATCCGCCAGGGCAGTGCACCGTACGTGGGGGGCTTCGTCTTGCTCATGCGCTCGTCTCCGTCTCCAGGATGTTGCTCTCCGCCGGCACCAGGGTGAGAGCCGGGATGTCCTTGGCCTGCTGCAGACTGTCCAGCCGGCTGTAGAGGCCGCCGGCGGCTGCGAGTTCCCCGTGCCTGCCGCTTTCGACGATCCGCCCCTGGTCCAGCACGTAGATCCGGTCGGCCCCGTTTGAGCGTTGAAAGCCTGTGGGCGATGACGATCACCGTGCGTCCTGCCATGAGGCGGTCGAGGCCGCGCATGACGTATTGCTCCGAGATCGCGTCAAGGCCGGACGTTGGTTCGTCGAGGATGACGATGGGGGTGTCCCGGACCAGCGCGCGGGCAATGGCGATGCGCTGGCGTTGTCCGCCCGAGAGGGTGACACCCCGCTCTGCCACCAGGGTGTCGTAGCCCAAGGGCAGGCTGCGGACGAACTCGTCCACGTGAGCCGCTTCGGCCGCGGCCATGACCTGCTCCCGGCTTACGCCCTCCGAGCCGTAGGCGATGTTGTCGTAAATGGTCCCGCGGAACAGGATGGATTCCTGCAGCACCATCGATATCTGCCTGCGCACAGTTGCGACCTCCAGGTCCCGCACGTCGAGGCCGTCGAGGAGGACTTCGCCCTCCGAGGCATCGTAGAGCCGCGGAATCAAGCTGACGACGGACGATTTTCCGGCTCCCGTGGGGCCCGTGATCGCCACAACGCTGCCAGCTTCGGCCTTGAGGTCAATTCCGTGCAAGACGTGCCGGTCCCCGTGGTAGCCGAAGCTCACCCCGCGAAGCTCCACCGCACCGGCCAGCCGCGGGGCAGGCTTTGCACCCGGCCGGTCGGAGATGGCCGGCGCGGTATCCAGGATCTCCTGGATTCGTTCGGCGCTGGCCTGGCCGCGGCTGATTACCGTGGTCAGCTTGGCCAGGGACTTCATGGGGGAATACATGGCCTTGAGGTAGGCGATAAAGACGAGCAGCAGGCCCAGCGTCAGGGACCCCTCCAGCACCCGTTGGGCACCGATCCAGAGGACCAGCACTGTGCCCATTGTGGCGATGACGTCCACCAGCGGCGAAAACATGGACTGCAGCCGAATGACTCTCAGGCCGGCGTCCCGCCGTCCGTCGTTCCGGGTGCGGAAGTCCTTCTCGTGGCGCGCCTCGCTCGTGTAGGTCTGCATCACCCGCACCGAGGCGAACGTCTCCGACATCGCCGCAGCGATGTCGGAGTCCCTGCTGCGCGCCTCCTTCGAAGCGCCCTTGATTCGGCGCCGGTAGAACAGCACCGTGATGAACAGCAGCGGAGCGACTGCCAGGCCGATCAGTGCAAAGGTCGGGTCGATCAGCAGGCAGATGGTGATGACGAACCCCAGGATGAAGACATTGGGCAGCAATACGGACAGCATCGACACCATGAGGGATCTGACATAGTCCACATCGGTGGTGGTGCGGGTAACCAGGTCCCCCAGCCGCTGCTTGTCATGGAAGGCCAATGACAACCGCTGCAGGTGGGTGAAGACTTCGGCCCGGATGGTGGCCATGGCCTTCTCACCCACGCCATTCAGCAGGCGCGTGCCGAGGTAATCCGCTCCGGCGTTCAGCACCGTCATGGCGAGCAGCGCCGACGCAGCGAGCAGCAGCAACTGGAGCTGGCTCAAGCCGACCAGGCCCAGGAAGGCGGGCATCGTGTGCAGTTGGGAGCTGCCCGTCGGCTGCAGCACGTCATCGACAATGATCTTCATGGGCCACGGCAGGGCCACTTCCATGGCGGCGACGAACACCACCAGCAGCGCGCCTCCCGCCAACGCCCAAATATGTGGGGCTATCGCCCCTCGGAACCGCCAAAAGGTTTGGAACATCTGTCCCCCTAAGAACCTACGGTCGAGGACAACGCCCGAACGCCTGGGCTGGGCGAGCCTCTGATCGATCAGGGATAAGCCCTGATGCGGTTCACTATCTCCTAAAGAGCTTTGGGAAAACTCTCCCGGAGCTTGGGGAAAACCTGCTGGTGGGCTAGGCCCGACGGCGGTATGCGCCGTTTTGGGGGGCTTACATCCGGGCTGTCACGGGCTACCGTTTGCATGTAGAGGCAATTTTCGCCGGCACGGCAGCAAAGGAGTCGCCATGGGCGACGTGTGGATCCGCACGATTAGCCATAGCCTGGTGCGGGCCGACAGGGTCACGGAGATTGCCTCTTCGCGCGGATCGGTCCACGAGGAGCGCGGATACTCGATCAAAGCGGTGGCCGGAGGCAAGGCCTACATTCTCGTCGACAACAGCGACCTCGAAGGCAGCGCGAACGCACGGTTCGGCCATGCCAGCCGCATGCAGGCGGCACTGCTGCTCGCCGTGGACGCGGCAAGCACCGTCCCCGAGTCGATGGTGATCAGTTACGAACAGGACGGGGAACGCTGGATTCTCACCCCGGCGTCGGACATTGCGGGCGTATCTGTACCGGCCACAGCCACGGCAAAAGGCACCTAGAGCGTTACTGCGAGGCCGGGATCGGCGCCGTTCATGTTCTCACACGGCGCCACGCAAGCTCCCATACGCTTCTGGTACGCGCCTTAGCGCGTCACGCCGTTGGCATCCTCCGGGCCCACGAAGTCGCAGGAGCCGTGGTGGCGTTGGGGCAGAATGCAGATCCGGCCGGTGGCCAGGTGGACATTGCCGCAGCGGCCTGCCTGCGCCACGTCTTCGCGGATGTGCATGCTTCTGAGATCGGGCCGTTCCCCGCCGCGTACCGGCGAGCTGAAGGTTTCTGATGTGCCGTCGTCGGAATGGTTCATGCCTAGCGAACTCCTCGTCGAGTGGCTGCCCCCAAGACTCAAGGCCAGTCGTGCGGATCCAAGGTCTCCAGTCTCCCGCCCCGGGATTAACGGCGAGTTACGGGGCTGTTAGATCCGTTCGGCAACATTGTCCCCGCCGGGCTACCCCAGGAGATCGTCCACGTAGCACCACCGCCAGTCCTCACCCGGTTCGATGCTGCGCATGACCGGGTGGCCGGTGGCCTTGGCATGCCGGGAGGCGTGGGTGGCGGGCGAGGAATCACAGCAGGCCACGTTCCCGCACTCCAAGCACATTCGCAGGTGGACCGTGACGGTACCTTCGCGGACACACGCGTCACAGAGTGCATCGCGGGGAACCTCAGGATCGGGTGCGGCCTCGAGGTGCTCGCAGTCGCCTCCCGGTCGGGCGACGGCGCGGGAGCCGGCAACGTCAGCCTCCTCGATGACGGCGTCAAGCATCGACTCTTCGACGTCGAGCCGTTCCAGGACGTTGCTCAGCACCTCGTGGGGGTAGTTTCCGCCGCTCCTGAGCTCAAGGACCTTCGCCCGCTCGGCCTCCAGCATGGCCAGCCGCAGCTGTGCGTAGCGCTGGCTGGGAGTGGCGGCTTCCGCCGTCGGCCTGCCCAGACGTTCCCACGCTGCCAGCCCGCGCTCCAGCGTCCGCCGCTTGAGCATGGCCACCACCTCGGGCGGGTCATCGTCGGTCCGCAGTTCGTACAGCCGCTCCACTCCGGCCGCCGTGGCCTGCTGCGTCAGCGAGGCCTGGGCCAGCGCGTCCTCGCCTGCATCGGGTCCCTGCACGCGGAGCAGCCGCACCAAGGCAGGCAGCGTGAACCCCTGCAGCGCCAGCGTGCCGGCCACCACCACCATCGCCGCGAGGATCAGTACGGTCCGGTGCTCCAGGTCCTCGGGCAGTGTGAGGGCAGCGGCGAGCGTCACCACCCCGCGCATGCCGGCCCACGAGATGATGGCGGGGTACTGCCAGGGCGGCGAGGGGTCCTTCCGGGCCACGGCCGGGATAAGCCTCGGCAGGTAGGTCGCCGGAAAAACCCAGACCGGCCGCAGCAGCAGCACGGCCAGCAGGATCACCGCGCAGCCCGCCCAGATTCTGGCAGTGCCCAGGGAGTCGTCCTGGACGCCCTCGATGATGGTCCGCACCTGCAGGCCGATGAGGAGGAACACCGAGTTTTCCAGCAGGAACTGCACCGTCTCCCAGTTGCTCCGCTGGCTCTGCCGGGCGGCCCCGTTGGGCATGGACGGGGCCTTGGTGCCCATGATCAGGCCAGTCACCACCACGGCCAGGACGCCAGATGCGTGGATCGCCTCCGCCGGCAGGTACGCCACAAAGGGTGCCATCAGCGACGTCGAGGTATTGATGGCAACGTTGCGGATCCTCCGGCGCAGCTGGGTGAGGACGTAGGCAGCGGCGAGGCCCACCACCAGCCCGCCGCCGGCTGCCAGCAGGAATTCCGCGCCGAGCTCCACTACAGAAACCGTTCCGGAGATGGCTGCTATGGCGGCGCGAAGGCACACCAGGGCGGTGGCATCATTGACCAGCGATTCGCCTTCCAAAATGCTGACAATTCTGCGTGGCATCCCTACCTTGCGTGCAATAGCAGTGGCGGCCACCGCATCCGGCGGCGCCACCACGGCGGCAAGCGCTATGGCCGCGGCGAGCGGTATCTCCGGGAACAGCCACCAGACCACCAGGCCAACGACGATGGTGCCAAAGATGACGTAGCCCACCGAGAGCAGCCCGATGGCCCGCCGGTTGGAGCGGAAGTCGAACAGCGAGGTCCGCAGGGCGGCGGCGTAAAGGAGGGGCGGCAACAGCCCCACGAGGACGAGTTCAGGGTTCAGGTCGACGCGGGGCACGAACGGGAGGAAGGAGCCGGCCACCCCGGCGAGCACCAAAAGCAGCGGGACCGACACGTCAAGCTTGCGGCCCAGCGCGCTGACCGCGCAGACCACGGCGGCGAGCGCCAGCAACCCCAGGGCGACTTCCATGCGGCTATTCTCTCAGTCGCCGCGGACTGCCCGACGGCGGGCGGGGACTTCGGTCAGGATGTCTCCGCAGCCTTGGGCGCAGGTTCCGCGACGTCGTCAGCACCTTCCGCCGGATCCTGCGAATGCATGCGGATGTCGGTGGGGTCTGCCGTTTCATCCCCTTCGGCGGGGGCCTCGCTGTGGATGCGCTGCAGCGACTCCGGGATCTCGCTCATGACTGCCGCTCCTCTGTTGCGGTTGTGTGCTGTGGGCTATCGCTTAACGTTCATCTAGCTACCGCACCGGTCCGGCTGTCAAGAACCGGCCACGCGCTCTGGCCGGGGATGCTGTTCTGTGCTGAACTGTTGGAGTTTGCACCCCGAAATGCCCCCGCGGCTGCCAGCCGCAGCACTGCCTCTTTGCACCGTCGGCCCAGACGGCTCATGCCGGCTGTAGGGAAGGAACACCAGTATGGCAACGCACAAGATCGGCTATTTCGTAGGAAGCCTGGCCAGCGGTTCCATTAACCGGACACTCTCGAAGGCCCTCATCAAGCTCGCCCCCGAGGACCTCGAGTTCACCGAGATCCACATCAAGGACCTGCCGCTGTACAGCTACGACTACGACGCCGATTTCCCGCCCGAAGGCCGTGCCCTCAAGGAAGCCATCGAAGGCTCCGACGGCATCCTCTTTGTCTCCCCGGAATACAACCGCTCCATTCCGGGGGCGCTGAAGAACGCCATCGACTGGGGATCCCGTCCCTGGGGTACCAACTCGTTCGCCCGTAAGCCCACCGGCATCATCGGCGCCTCGCCCGGGAGCATCGGCACGGCGGTGATGCAGTCCTCCATGCGCGCCGTGCTGAGCTTCCTCGACGCCCCCCAGCTCAATGCCCCCGAGGCCTACGTGAAGTTCAACCCGGACGTGTTCGGCAGCGACGGCGAGGTCAAGGATGAATCCACCGCGGCATTCCTGCGCCATTACATGGAAGAGTACTGCGCCTTCGTCCAGCGTGTCCTGGCGGCCAATGCACCCGGCCACATCGGCGATCCGGAACCCGACACCCAGAAGCTGTCCCGCTAGCGAGGGAGGGCGACTAGAGGGGGAGCGGGACGAGGCCGCCGAGGTTGCGGTACTTTTCGAGCCGCTGCAGGAGGAGTTCGGGCACCCCGGCGGCGGAGAGGGCGGCAAGTTCGTACTCGATGGCCTGCCCCAGGCGCTGGCAGAACGCCCTGCCCTCGTGGGCGGCGTCGGGCCGTTCGTCCACGATGTGCTCCACCATGCCGTGGGCGTGGAGTGAGGCGACGTTGACGCCCTGTGCCTCGGACATGGCCGGGGCAAAGTCGGTGGTGCGGTGCACGATGGCGCTTGCGCCTTCGGGCGGCAGCGGGGACAGCCAGGCGTGCTGGGCCGCGATGGTGCGGTCGGCCGGGAACAGCGCCAGCGCGCCACCGCCGGTGCCCTGGCCCATCAGGACGGACACGGTGGGGGAGTTCAGGCCGATGAGGTCATGAAGGGAACGCGCGATTTCGCCGGCGAGCCCTCCTTCTTCCGCTTCTTTGGACAGGGCAGCGCCGCCGGTGTCGATCACGGTCACCAGCGGCAGGCCAAGTTCTTCGGCCAGCCGCATGCCGCGGCGGGCTTCTCGCAGCGATGCCGGGCCCATGGCGGTCTGCTGGGAGGGCCGGGGCCGGGTGTGCCCGATCACCACGCAGGATTTCTGCCCGAAGCGGGCCAGTGCCAGCAGCAGCCCGGGGTCCTTTTCGCCCTGGCCGGTGCCGTTGAGTGGAAGCACATCGCGGGCGCCGTAGGCGAGCAGTTGGCGCAGGTCCGGGCGGCGGGGGTTCCGGGAGATCTCGATCGATTCCCAGGCGCCGGCGTCGGACGGTTTTACGGACAGGGTCCGCGGCGAGCGGACCTGCGCGTGGGGCCCGGCGACCAGGATGCTCAGGGCGCGGTCGACGACGTCGGACAGCTGCCATGGCGGGACCACGGCGTCCACGAGCCCCTTGTCGAAGAGATTCTCGGCCACCTGGACGTTCTCCGGGAAGGGTGAACCGTAGAGGGCCTCGTAGACCCGCGGCCCCAGGAACCCGAGGAGGGAGCCGGGTTCGGCCACCGTGATGTGCCCGAGGGAGCCCCAGGAGGCCATGACGCCGCCGGTGGTGGGGTGCCGGAGGTAGACGAGGTAGGGCAGGCCCGCCTGCCGGTGCGCCCGGACGGCCGCGCTGATCTTCACCATGGACAGGAACGCGATGGTTCCCTCCTGCATGCGGGTGCCGCCCGACGCCGGTCCCGCCAGGAGCGGAAGCCCTTCCCGGGTGGCGCGTTCGACGGCGTTCACGATCCGTTCCGCTGCGGCGAGGCCAATGGAGCCGGCGAGGAAGCGGAATTCGCTGACGATGACGGCGACCCGGCGGCCGCGGATGAGGCCTTCACCGGTGAGGACGGATTCGTCGACGCCGGTCTTATCCCGGGCCGCGGCCAGTTCCTGGCGGTATTCCGGGGTGGGATCGGGGTCCACCACGGGCGAGTCCCAGGAGTGGTAGGAGCCGGGGTCAAGCACGGCGGCGATGAGTTGGGTGGCGTCCAGGTGACGGACCTTCTGACCTGTCCCCATGCTCAGCGGCCCTCCCCGGCAGCGGCGGCGTCGGCCGGGACGAGGCCGAGCCATTGCCGGATCTGCTCGCCGTCCTGGTCCAGCAGCGGCGGCGCGGTGTGGGTTTTGATGGTGGTCTCGGCGGTGTCCGCGGCGGCAAAGAAGCGCAGCGGCGGGCCCGGGAGGGTGACGTTGCCAAGGATCTTGTGGTCGACGTCGATCACCAGGCCCTGGGAGTGGACCTGCTCCCACTCGTAGACCTCGTCCAGGGTCCGGACCTTGCCGGCGGGAATCCCGGCGTCGTTGAGCTTGGCGAGCAGCGGTTCGGCCTCGTGGTCGGCGAAGGCGCGTTCCACTTCCTCGATGACTTTTTCCCGGTTCCGGACGCGCTCGGCGTTGGAGGCGAATTCCGGCCGATCCGCGTCGATGCCGAACGCCGCCGCGAACGTGCGCCACAGTTTCTCGCTGCCCACGCTGATCTGCACGCGGCCCTGCCGGCAGTGGAACAGGCCGTAAGGGGCGATGGACGGATGGTGGTTGCCCTGGGCCTTGGGCACCTCGCCCGCGACGGTGGCGCGGGTGCCCTGGAACGCGTGCACACCGATGAGTGCGGCGAGCAGCGAGGTACGGACGATCTGCCCCTGGCCCGTTCGTTCGCGCTGCAGCAGTGCCGCGAGGGTGCCGAACGCCCCGTACATGCCGGAGAGGAGGTCCGCGATGGGCACGCCCACCCGCTGCGGATCGTCGGGGCCGGAGCCGGTCAGGGACATCAGCCCGGCCTCACCCTGCAGGATCTGGTCGTAGCCGCTGCGGCGGGATTCCGGGCCGTCGTGGCCGAAACCGGTGATGGACAGGACCACCAGGGCAGGGTTCAGTGCGTGCATCTCCGCGGCGGAGAAGCCGAGCCGGTCCAGCACGCCGGGGCGGAAGTTTTCGATGACGACGTCGGCGCGTTCGAGCAGTTCGCGCAGTACCGTCCGCCCGTCGTCGCTTTTGAGGTCCAGGGCGATGGATTCCTTGTTGCGGTTGCAGGAGAGGAAGTAGGTGGCCTGGGGATCGTCTTCGGGGCCGACGAACGGCGGACCCCAGCCGCGGGTGTCGTCTCCTGTGCCGGGGTTTTCGACTTTGATGACCCGTGCGCCGAGGTCCGCGAGCATCATGCCGGCGTGCGGTCCGGCCAGGGCGCGGCTGAGGTCCACCACTAGGTAGCCGGCGAGGGGGCCTTCGGGCTGGGGTGTGGATTCATGGCTCATGCTGGGTGTTCCTTCTCTTGCTTGGAGGGGCTGGTGGGCCTGTTCCGGGGTGGCTACATCCAGCCGGGGAGGACCATGACCAGCCAGGCGATGGCGGGGCCGGCAACGACGACGATGCCGCTGTAGGCCAGGATCTGCTTGTAGAACTTGTCCTTGTCCACGTCCTCGGGGGCGTTGGCGAGTACCAGGGCTCCGTTGGTGGAGAACGGTGAGACGTCCACGATGGTGGCGGCGACGGCCAGGGCGGCGATCACGCCGACGGCGCCGATTTCGCCGGTGGACAGGAAGGGAACGGCCAGGGGGATGAGTGCGGCCAGGATGGCGGTGGAGGAGGCGAAGGCCGAGACAATAGCGCCGATGTAGCAGATCAGCAGGGCTGCGAGCAGCGGCATCCCGAGGTGGGCGACGCCGTCGGAGACGAACTTGATGGTGCCGGCCTCCTCGAGGACGCCCACGAAGGTGAGCATGCCGCAGATGAGCAGGACGGTGGACCAGCTGATCTTGTTGATGGCGCCCTTCTGGGCGGCGGGCGAGACGAGGGCCAGGATCATGGCGATGGTGATGGAGACGAAGCCGACGTCGACCTTGAAGCCCAGCGAGATGACGGCGAGGGCGATGAGGCCGGCGATGGTGACCAGCTGCGGAATGGTGGCACGGGCGCCGCTGGTATCGGCGGCGGTGGAAGCGGCTGAGGCGGAACCGGAGGTTCCCTTGCGGGCCACTCCGGAGGGGGAGATGTCAGAGCCGGAGCCCCGAAGGGTGACACCGGCCGCGCGGGTGCCGACGCTGACGGCCATCCGGGACTCGGCGGCCTGCTCCACGAGCCGGCCGGTCTTGGTGAAGAGCAGTTTGCTGCCGCCCAGGACGATGAACAACACGACGGCTATGGCGAGGTTGAAGATGAAGCTGGCCAGGAAGATCGCCATCGGGCTGGCTTCCAGATCCGTCTTCGCAATGATGCCGTTGACCGTGACGCCGTAGACGGCGATCGGGGAGAAACCGCCGGCCTGCGCCCCGTGGATCACCATCATGCCCATCATGAGCGGGTTGATCTTGTGCTTCGCGGCGAAGCTGAGCGCGATCGGCGCGATGATCGCGACGGCGGCGGGAGACAGGGCTCCGACGGCGGTGATGACGGCGGTGATGGCGAACATGACCCAGGGGATGAGCGCCACCTTGCTGCCCACCAGCCTGACTGCGCCGCGGACCAGCAGGTCGATGGTTCCGTTGTTCTGGGCAATCGCGAAGAGGTAGGTGACCCCGACGATCGTCAGGAACAGGCCTCCGGGAAAGTTGGCAAGAATATCGCTGGTGGACATTCCCAGGACCACCGAGCCGAGCAGGAAGGCGCCTACGAAAGCCAAGGCGCCCATGTTGAGGGGCAGGACCGTGGCCAGCAGGAACATCACCGCCAGGATGATGATGGACAGGACTGGAGCGGACATCGTTGTTCCTCCGGGATGAGAGAGTTGATGTGACGTGGCTAACAAGCTCACTGGCCTAGCCTCCTAGACACTAGATGACTTTGTCAATACTCCTCCGCTAAGCTGGGGCAAGAACACCGCCGGAAGGATGCGCATGCCAAGGAAGACAGCAACGCAACAAATTTCCCGCGTCGCGCGGCCCCGACTCTACGAACAGCTCGTGGAGCAGCTGATGGACTTCATCGAGTCCGCGCAGCTGGGGCCCGGTGACACGCTCCCCGCCGAGCGGGACCTGGCCGAGCGGCTGGGCGTTTCCCGGGCCACGTTGGCCCAGGCGCTGGTTGCCCTTGAAGTCCTGGGCGTGATTGATGTCCAGCACGGCACCGGCGCGGTGCTTGTCTACCGGCCCAACGTTCCCTCCGTGCTCAAGGGTCTGCGCGAGCACCGCAGCCGCCTTCCCGAAATTGTCGAAGCCCGCAGCACGCTCGAGGTCAAGCTGGCCGAGCTTGCTGCCGGGCGCCGCACCGACGAGGACATGCGGGCGATCGACAAAGCCCTGGACGTCATGGCGGAAGAGGTGGCCTCGGGCGCGAAAGGGGCCCATGGCGATGAGCTGTTCCACCAGGCCATCACCGCCGCCGCGCACTCCGGCGTGCTAGCCCAGCTCATGAGTTTCATTGCGGAGATGATCCTCGAAACACGGCTCGAATCGCTGGGACAGCCCGGCCGGCCGGAGCAGTCACTGGCATCCCACCGCAAAATCGCGGACGCCATCCGGGTCCAGGACTCGGAGGCCGCCGCGGCGGCGATGCTGGACCACATCACCCTCGTGTCCGACGTCGCCCTGCTGAAGTAAGCACGTGAAGCCGTTTCTGCTGCTCGCCTCGCGGGCCGAGGACGTCGCCGCGGAGGACGAATACGAGTCGTACCTGCGCTATTGCGAGCT
The DNA here is from genome assembly GCF_030815865.1 of Arthrobacter globiformis. Taxonomy (NCBI): domain Bacteria; kingdom Bacillati; phylum Actinomycetota; class Actinomycetes; order Micrococcales; family Micrococcaceae; genus Arthrobacter; species Arthrobacter globiformis. Next base: position 4,713,208 of record NZ_JAUSXI010000001.1, on the reverse strand, counting down.
GGAACCGCACCAGCTGACGCGGATCCGGATGGAGCGCGCGGCCCTGCCGGAGCTGGACCTGGACGACTATTCCGGCGTCATCGTGGGCGGCAGCCCGTTCACCTCGAGCGACCCTCCCGAGAAGAAGACCGAAGCACAGCACCGCGTGGAGCGCGAACTGTCCGGGCTGCTGGACCGGATCGTGGCGGAGGACTTCCCGTTCCTGGGCGCCTGCTACGGCGTCGGTACCCTTGGCCTGCACCAGGGCGCCGTGATCGATCGGACCTACGGCGAGCAGCTGGGCGGCGTGACCATAAGCCTGAGCCCGGAGGGCCTTCAGGATCCGCTGCTGGCCGGCCTTCCGGCGCAGTTCACCGCCTTCACGGGCCACAAGGAAGGGTGCACGGTGCTGCCCGCGCACGCAGTGCTGCTGGCGAGCTCCGCCGCCTGCCCCGTCCACATGTTCCGGATCAAGCAGAACCTGTACGCCACGCAGTTCCACCCCGAACTCGACGCCGAAGGCCTGGTGACCAGGATCGACATCTACCGCCACGCCGGATACTTCCCGCCCGAATCCGCCGAGGAGCTGATGGCGGAAGCCCGGACCTTCACCGCCACCGAACCCATGAAGATCCTGCGGAACTTCGTGAAGCTCTACGGCCGGTAACCGTGTTCAGTGGCAAAGCGCCGGCTTGGCCACTCACACCGGGACCATTGACTTCGGCCTGCAGAGGTCTACGGTTGAGCTACGTCAACATTTGATCTGTTGCGTGCGCGTGCGGCGAGGGGAAGCCGCATCAAAGATGCGGCTGCTGTACTGTCACGTTCGGCAGCAGCCCGCACCTCGTTAACGTGGCGTTTCTCCAGAAACCGCCTTTCAAATTTCAGGTCTCAACCAAATCTGCAGGTACCGTTTATGACTGCCAATTTCATTACAGCCCTTGCCGTCAAATCCTTCGATGAACCGGACAAGAAGAGGTGCCCGGACAAAGCCGAGGTGGACTTGGTCAGCGTCAACGACTTCTCCGTTGCCCGGCTGATCCTCGCCCCCGGCTGGCGCTGGTCCGAATGCACCAAGCCCACCGAACAGACGCCCTTCTGCCAGCACAACCACCTTGGGTTCTGCCTCTCCGGCGTCATGGAGGTGGAGACACCTGAAGGTGCCCGCTCCTCCATACACGCCAATGACACCTATGCGATTCCTCCGGGACACGATGAATGGGTGGTCGGTTCCGAGCCGTTCGTGGCCGTTGAGTTCCTCGGCGCGGCATCGTTCGGGCGGCCGGTCAGCCGCGGCCTCCACGCCCGAATCTGACCTGGCCACTCTGAACCCCAGCACCAGGGCCGCCAGCACCTGAGCCGGCGGCCCCTTGCCGCGCGGGCACGTCCCCTTATTGGCACGGCGTTCCGCAAGGGATAACGTCACTGCCATGGGATGCCGTTCCAGCTGAGGAGGCGCCGCTGTGGCCATCATCGACAACGCAGTGTACGTGAAAGGGCACCGGACGGCGGATCCCGAAGGGCTGGAGGAAACATACTTCCTGCTGCGGCAGCGCGAGGGCATGGCCTGGATCGGGCTTTACCGTCCCGACCCCCATGAGCTGCGATCGGTGGCGGATGAGTTCGACCTGAGCCCGCTTGCGGTTGAAGACGCGCTGACCGGGCACCAGCGCGCCAAGCTTGAGCATTACGGTGAAACGCTCTTTCTGGTCCTGCGCCCGGCGCGGTATCTCGACGACGTCGAAAAGGTGGAGTTCGGCGAGATCCATGTTTTTGCCGGACCGGACTTCGTGGTTACGGTCCGCCGTGCAGAGTCACCGGATCTGGCGCGGGTGCGCCGCCGCATGGAATCGCAGCCCGAATTCCTTGCCCTGGGTCCCGACGCCGTGCTGTACGCCATCCTGGACCAGGTGGTCGATGAGTACGAGCCGGTTGCGGCAGGCCTGGAAAATGACATCGACGAGATCGAGGACGAACTGTTCGGCGCGGACCCGGAGGTGTCCCGCCGTATCTACGAACTGTCCCGCCAGGTCATCACGGTGCAGCGCGCCACCGGGCCGCTGGCGGGAATCCTGCAGGCACTGGTCACCGGAACGCCGGACCACCACCCCGGCGCCGAGCTCCAGGACCACCTCCGCGATGTGCTGGACCACGTCCTGCGGCTCAACGACCGGATCGCGTCCTTCCGGGCACTGCTACAGAACGCGCTCGCGGTCAATGCGACCCTCGTTGCCCAGCGCCAGAACGACGAGATGCGCCGCCTCACGGAGTCCAGCTTCGCGCAGAGCGAGCAGGTCAAGAGGATCTCTTCCTGGGCGGCCATCCTCTTCGCTCCCACGCTCATCGGCACCATCTATGGAATGAACTTCCATACGATGCCTGAACTGGACTGGATCTTCGGCTATCCCATGGCGCTGGGCCTGATGATCGGTATGGGGCTGGTCCTGTACGCCACGTTCAAGCACAACAACTGGATCTAGAACCGACCGCACACCCGTCGACACCCCATTTGGGTGGGAACATCGCAGGCGGGGCAACTTTTCCAAGGTTTCCAGAAGCAGCCGGCCCAACAATTGCGGTGTTCCACTCCCGTTGCGGCAGGGGAGCGGAAACCTGAACTTGATCGTGGGCGCGGTGCCGGAAGGCCAGCGGCCCGGAAAGTTCGGGGTTCCGCGTCCCTGGGGATTCAGCAGACCTGCGGTTCCGGCCGCAGGTCTGCCTTTTTCAATCCAAATCATCGCGACATCTGGAGGAGACAATGACGTCTCGCAGGGAAGTTCTGAAACTGGGCGTGGTGGGGGCAGCGTCCTTGACCGGAGTGGCGGCGAACGGCGACGAGCCGACGCAAAGCACGTCACTTATTACCCGGAGCCAGCTGGCCCGGGCGAACATGCCAGTGCCGTACACGGCACGGTTCCGCCGTCCGCCGGAGCTGGTGCCCTACCAGACGGGTTTCGACGGCGGTGACCCGGCCCGGCCGTTTGCCCGCTACGCCCTCACCCAGAAGCTGGGCCAGGCCCGGTTCGTCCCGGGCCTCTCCACGCCGGTGGCCGGATACAACGGAATATTTCCCGGGCCCACCATCCGGGTGGCGCAGGGAACCCGGACCGAGGTGCGGATCCGAAACGCGCTTCCGTCCACGGCTCTGCTCCACCGCGGCACCTTCAAGACCGTCACCCACCTGCACGGCTCAGCATCGCTGCCGCAGTACGACGGCTACGCCAACGATTCCACTGCACCCGGAAAGTTCAAGAACTACCATTATCCGAACTGGCAGAACGCACGGACCCTCTGGTACCACGACCACCACCACCTGGTCACCGCGCAGGGCGTCTATTCGGGGCTTGCGGCCATGTACCCGTTGCAGGACAGATTTGAACGGGCACAGTTGCCCCAAGGCGAATTCGACGTGCCGCTAATCATCTCCGACGCGCTGTTCAACGCCGACGGCTCGCTGGGCTACAACGACAATGATCACGACGGGCTGTGGGGTGACATCATCATGGTGAACGGCGTGCCGTGGCCGCTCATGAAGGTCAAACCGCGGATCTACCGCTTCCGCGTGCTCGTCGCCTCGATCACCCGCTCCTACCGGCTGGCCCTCTCCAACGGGGAGCCATTCCATGTGGTGGGCACCGACGGTGGGATGGTCCCCAGGGTGCAGGCTGTCTCCTCCTGGCGCCAGGGGACTGCGGAGCGCTACGAAGTGCTCATCGACTTCCGCCGGTACAGGGTGGGCCAGACCGTGGACCTGCGAAACCTGAGCAACAAAAACAACCTGGACTTGCCCAACACCAACAAGGTCATGCGGTTCCAGGTGGTGGCCGGCTCCGGTTCCTCGGCGGGAAGCATCAGTTCCGTCCCGGTGACACTGGACGACGGCGGAACGCCGGGAAGCGCCCGCGGCAGCATCGCCACCATGGCTCTCAAACCTGAGATGGCGGTCGCAAAGCGGGTGCTGCGCGTGAAGCGTCAGGGAGGGGAATGGACCATCAACGAGGAGACATGGGAGGACGTGGAAAAGTCGGGTTTCACCAGGTGCTTCGCCATCCCGCGGCGGAATTCCGTGGAGCAGTGGACCATCATCAACGAGTCAGGCGGCTGGTTCCATCCGGTGCACATCCACCTCGTTGACGCGAAGATCATTGCCCGGAACACCAACGGCGGCAAGCCGTTCGCCTGGGAGACCGGGCCGAAGGATGTGTTCTACGCTGGTGAGAACGAGTCCATCACGCTGCTCATGCAGTTCGACACCGGACCGGATTCCCCCGGCGGCCGGTACATGATGCACTGCCACAACCTGGTGCACGAGGATCACGACATGATGGTGCAGTTTTCGGTGGGCGATCTGCGGAACAACGACCCCATCCTCTCCGACCCGCCCAAAACGGACCCCACACCCCTGGGTTCGTTCCCGCCCATGTACCGCCCGGCGTTCCCGGCTGGTACCTGAGGCGGGTGGCGGGGACCTGAGGCAGGTGCCGGGCAGGAGGTCAGGCAAGCTCAGGAGTACAGGCAAGCGCAGGATTTAGCCGGTTTTCGCGCAGCTTTCGAAGCTTCGCCGAAGCTTCGGGCCAGCAACGGGGCTGCGGCCGGCCGCGGAAAATACACTGGAATCAGCCTTCCTTTGGCTTTCCCCGCTGGCCCTCAGTTCGTTCGAAGGAACCCAAAATTCGCGCTTCGTCTGTTCTCCGTCCTGCCCTGGCCTCGCTGCTGCTGACGGCCTTGGCCGCCCCCATCGCCGGAGTGTCAGCCGGTGCTGCCGCTTCGGAAACCGGGGCGGGAGCACCGGCTGCCCGCTACATCGTGCGCTACTCCGCCGGGACCGACGTTTCCTCGGCCGTGCGGAACCTGCGCTCGAGGAACATCGCCGTCGGACGCACGTTCGCCAAGGCGATCCGGGGCGCAGTGGTGACGGCGACGCCCGGGCAGGCGGCGGGCCTGTTGCGGTCGGCCGGCGTGGCCGCCGTCGAACCCGATGCCCCGGTAACGGCTGCCGACACCCAGCAGTCCGCTACGTGGGGCCTGGATCGCATTGACCAGCGCGCCCTACCGCTGTCCGGGACCTACATTTCGGCGTCTTCAGGTGCCGGCGTGAGCGCGTACGTGGTTGACTCCGGCGTGCTGTCTGCGCACGCGGAGTTCGGCGGCCGCGTTGCCTCGGGGTGGTCGGCGATTTCCGACGGACTGGGCACGGGGGATTGCAACGGCCATGGCACGCACGTTGCCGGCACCATCGCGGGAAAGACCTACGGCGTGGCCAAGGCGGCCACGGTGGTCCCCGTCCGCGTGCTGGACTGCACCGGTTCGGGCTTCAACTCGGACGTGATTGCCGGGCTGGAGTGGGTCGTCTCCAACCATCAGGCCGGTACCCCGGCGGTGGCCAACCTGAGCCTCGGCAGCACCGCCAGCGCCATGGTGGACGCCGCGGTGCAGGGCATCATCAACGACGGCGTCACCGCAGTGGTCGCCGCCGGAAACTCCGCCGCCGATGCGTGCAACAGCTCCCCGGCCCGCGTTGCCGGCGCGCTGACCGTTGCCGCGAGCGACTCCGCGGACAAGCAGGCACCGTTCTCCAACTACGGCAGCTGCGTCGACCTGTACGCGCCGGGCGTGGGCATCAAGTCCGCTTCCCATGCCTCAACCACGGCGACGGCCCTGATGAGTGGCACCTCGATGGCCTCGCCGCATGTGGCTGGCGCCGCGGCGGTGATGCTGTCCCGGTCGCCGGGGCTGGTGCCGGCGGACGTGGCGTCGAAGCTGCTTTCTGCCGCCACCTCCAGCGCGGTCTCGGGCGCTACCACCGGGACGCCGAACCGGCTGTTGTTCTCCGACCCGGCAGTTGCGGTCCTCACCGCACCAGCCGCGACAGCACTAAGCCCAGCGGCCAATTCTTCCGGCGCCGCCGTGGGAGCCAACGTCACCGCCACCTTCGGCACCGCGGTCCAGGGCGTGGGCAACTCTACGTTCGTCCTGCGGAACGCCGCCGGCGCAACGGTGCCCGCGGCCGTCAGTTACGACGCCGCCACGCGTACCGCAATATTGAACCCGGAGGGCCTACTCAATGCGTCGCAGAAGTACACGGCGACGCTGACCGGCGGATCCTCGGCCGTCCGCGACGCCGCAGGCACGCCCTTCGTGACGGGCAGCTGGTCCTTCACCACCGCAGCAGCCCCAACGGTCACGGCACGCACGCCGGGCGCGAACGGCACCGCCATTGCCGCCGGAAGCAACATCACGGCCACCTTCAGCACGGCTGTCCAGGGCGTAACCGGCAACAGCTTCCTCCTGAAGAACGCTGCCGGGACTGTGCTGCCGGCCGCCGTCACGTACGACTCCACCACCCGCACCGCCACCCTGGATCCGGCGGCCAACCTCGCTAACGACGCCAAGTACGCGGTGACGATCACCGGCGGAGCCGCCGCCATCTTCGACACCGCAGGCACCCCGCTGGCCACCACCGGCTGGACGTTCACCACCGGCCCGTCCCCGGTCATCACGGCCATGACGCCGCGCCCGGGCGCCACGCTGGTGCGGCGCGCCAACAACATCGCGGTGACCTTCAGTGAAGCCATCCAGGGTGCCGGTACCGGCACCGTCACGCTGAAGAACGCCGCCACCGGCGCCACGGTGACGGCCACCGTTTCCCGCAACGGCACCACGAACCAGTGGATCCTGAACCCCTCGGCGACCCTGGCCGGGCGGACCAAATACACGGTCACCGTGACCGGAGGAACCGCGGCGGTCCGCGACCTCGCGGGCAACCCGCTGAAGTCGGCTGGCTGGACGTTCACCACCGGTTCTCTGTGATCTCCGGCAAAACCTGAGCCACACAAAACAGAGGCCGACGGCGGTTGTTCGCAACCGCCGTCGGCCTCTGTTTAGTTAGTGAACCGGGTCAGCCTGAAAGGCTAGTGGTAGGAGCCGAAATCGACCGTTCCGTATGCGTGGTCGGTCTTGGTTACCCTGTAGGAGTGCCGCCCCTCCTTGTCGTCGTACTTGATTTTGACGACATGGAGCACGTATTCGTGGCCACCCTTGCGGCCAGTGTCCTTGACGTTAGCCTTGGTGTGCTTTGTGACTTTGTCCTTAACGTTGTAAATATGGCCGTTCTTTTCCTCGATCTTTACCCACTTGCCGTGTTTCTTTTGGAAGATCCAGTGCTCAAACTTAACGTCAGTCTTCTTGTCACACCAGACTTTGAACTCGAACTTCACGTCGGCCGAGTTCCTCGAGCTCCTCGAGTAGTTGCCGTAGTCCGCTCTCTCCTTTACGTCCTTGGCCTTGACCCAGCACTCAACTTTTTTGTCGTTCTGGCCGTAGCCCGCAGCTGACGCCGGTCCCGCGACCGCCACGGAACCCACAATGAGGCTGAAGGATGCGGCTGAAACCAAAGCGAGTCTGGCTGCCAATGGGCGGCGCTGCCGCGTTGGCGAGGTGATGGTCATAGTTTTTGCTCCTGCCTAGGGATGCACATTCATTTTTGTTCGGGCAGGAATAGCAGATCACGGGGCGCGTGGAGACCTATCAACCACTTCTGCCACTTTATGATCGTCCACCGGGAATTGTCGGGTGGGCTTGGAGCCGGGTCCCCCTCAAGGGAAGTGTCCGGATCCGGTATTCCGAGTGTACCTCCGGAAGTGCGTGTCAACACTGATTTACCGAAACTGTCAACCTAGAGCGGTTGTTACCGCAATGAAGGGCAGTCGACGGCGGATCCTTTCGGCGTCGGCTGCCCTCCCTTTGCGGCGTGCTACTTGCGCAGGAAGGCGAGCAGGGCCTCGTTGACCTCTGCTCCGTGGGTCCAGAGCAGGCCGTGCGGGGCGCCGTCGATCTCCACGTAGTCGGCCTCTGGCAGGGCTTTGTTGAACTCCCGCCCGGTGGCGTCAATCGGCAGGATGTTGTCCGCCGTGCCGTGCACGATCAGGGCGGGGACGTCGATCTTCGGGATGTCGGCGCGGAAGTCGGTGAGCCAGGTGGGCTGGGCTGCCACCGAGGCGAAGGCGCCCGCGTTGGCGGCAAGATTCCAGCTTGCCCTGACGGACTCCTCACTGAGGCGGGGCGTGCCCAGGAATGTGTCGCTGTTGTAGAAGTTCTTCAAGAACTCGGTGAAGAAGGCATAGCGGTCCGCCGTGACCGCCTCGGTCAGGCCGTCGAACACTGACTGCGGGACTCCGGTGGGGTTGTCGTCGGTCTGCAGGAGGTAGGGCTCAAGCGATCCCAGGAAAGCAGCCTTGGACACGCGGGCAGACCCGAACGTGGAGAGGTACCGGGCCACCTCGCCTGTTCCCATCGAGAAGCCCACCAGCACCGCGTCGTTGAGGTCCAGGGTGGTGAGGACGGTGTTGAGGTCGCCCGCGAAGGTGTCGTAATCGTAGCCGGTGGTGGGCTTGCTGGACTTGCCGAAGCCGCGGCGGTCGTACGTGATGATGCGGTAACCGGCGTCGAGCAGGGCGGCGGTCTGCTTCTCCCAGGAGGACCCGTCCAGGGGATAGCCGTGGATGAGGACAACAGCCTGTCCGGTCCCGTGGTCTTCGTAGTAGAGCTCAATGTCGGTGCTGTTTTCCTGTCCAACGGTGATGAAAGCCATGTCTACATTCCCTTCGGTCTCGCGAGAACGGACGTCCTCAAGCGGTGTTACCAACCTATCCGGATCGCGGGCCGGTGCGCAGGGTCTGTGACAGGGCGTAGCCTGCAGGAATGGCAGCGGAGACCGGGATGTTGAGAACGGCATGAAACGAATTGGCTTCCTGTCCTTCGGCCACTGGGGACCGGTGCAGGGTTCCCGCACAAGGACTGCGCGAGATGCGCTGCTGCAGGGGATCGAGCTGGCCGTGGCCGCCGAGGAGCTTGGCATTGATGGCGCGTTTTTCCGCGTGCACCATTTCGCTCGCCAGCAGGCGTCACCGTTCCCGCTGCTCGCGGCGGCCGCAGCCCGCACCAGCCGCATTGAGCTCGGCACCGGGGTCATCGACATGCGTTACGAGAACCCGCTGTACATGGCGGAGGAGGCTGCGGCCACGGACCTCATCAGCGGCGGCCGGCTCCAGCTCGGCATCAGCCGCGGTTCACCAGAGCCCGCACGTAACGGGGCGGCGGCGTTCGGCTATGTGCCGCGGAACGGCGAGACGGAGGCCGACATGGCGCGCCGGCATGCCGAGGAGTTCCGGCGGGCCATCGCCGGCGCCGGCGTGGTGGAGGCCGACCCGAGATACGCCGGGGGAGCCACCGGGCTGCTGCCGGTCCAGCCCCGGTCCGAGGGGCTGCCCGAGCGGATCTGGTGGGGCGCCGGGACCCGGAAGACCGCGGTTTGGGCGGCCGAGCAGGGGATGAACCTGATGAGCTCCACCCTGCTGACCGAGGATACGGGGGTGCCGTTCCATGAGCTCCAGGCCGAGCAGATCGCGATGTTCCGTGGGGCGTGGGCGGCGGCCGGGCATGGCCATGAGCCGCGGGTTTCGGTCAGCCGCAGCGTCGTGCCGCTGGCCGATGACGAGGACCGGCAGTACTTCGGTTTGAGCGCCCTCCGCGAAGGCAAGGACCAGGTGGGCGCCCTCGACGGTACCCTTGCCCGCTTCGGCAAGAGCTATATCGGGGAGCCGGACGTCATAGCCCAGGAACTGGCCGCCGACGCCGCGGTGCAGGCCGCGGACACGCTCCTGCTCACCGTCCCCAACCAGCTTGGCGTGGAGTACAACGCCAAGCTGCTGGGAAACATCGCCCGCCATGTGGCCCCGGTGCTGGGATGGGTGCCGGCGGGGGCGTAATCTACTGGCGTCAAGACGCTTCCTCCTAGACTGGGACGCGACCGGCATTTCCCAGTGAGAGGCAGTGGCATGACCGACAGCAAGCGCAATCCGGAAGAGCCCAGCGACCTTCGGGGGCCGGGCGACCCGGACGCCGTCGAACAGGAGCAGCCCCATCCCGAGGCGGGCACGGCACGCAACATCCGTGAGGAACAGATGACACAGCCTGGCGGAACAGTACCGGCCAGCTACGTGGGCAGTGGAGCGCCGGAAAGCGAACACAAGCCGGAAGAGGCCGCGGACGAATCCGGGCTGTGGGACGCCGAGGACAGGTAGCTAAAGCCAGGGGATGATCCTGTCCGCGCGGGAACGCGTGGCTTCGATCAGCCGCGCGTTGGCCGCGTCCGGCCCGTTGGCCCAGGCCTCGGCCGCAGCGCGGTCCATGCCATAGAGCATGTGCCGTTCAACCAAGCGGCCAAGGCGCAGTTCACGCGGTGTGTCGATGAACCACACCTCGTCCAGCTGCGCCCGCACCTGCTGCCAGCGCGCATCGTCGCCGAGCAGGTAGTTGCCCTCGGTGATGATGACGGGGACGGCGGCGGGGATGGCCAGCGAAGCGGCCACGGGCTCATCGATCGTCCGCCGGAAGTCGGGTGCATACACGACGTCCTCGTCCCGGCGCGAAAGCCGCTGCAGGAGCGAAAGGTAACCGCCGACGTCGAACGTGTCCGGTGCGCCCTTGCGCTGCCGCAGCGGAGTGCCGTCAATGATGGCGTTGCCCAGGTGAAAACCGTCCATGGGCACCACAAGGGCGAAATCCGGGCCGAGGGCGTCGGCCAGGCAGGCCGAGAAGGTGGATTTGCCGGACCCCGGGGAACCAGCCACGCCGAGGAGAATCCGCCTTCCGGCGCTCATCCGGCTGCGCAGTCCGGCGACGGGGTGCTGGATTTCCACGGATTCGAATGCCCGGACGGCGCAGGGCTCAACTTTCGGAAGGGTCATGCACAGCATCCTAAGCGAGGCCCGGGACGCAGGTGTGTTGCGATGCGCTGAGGTTCAGTCGAGCGGAATGGTGATGGTAATGGCCGTGCCGGTGCCCGGAGCGGAGGTGATGTCCACCGTCCCGCCCGCTTCCTCGACCGCCTGCGAGATGGTCCTGAGTCCGTGGCCGTTGACTTGTTCCGCTGCCGGCGGAACCGATTCGAAGCCGGTGCCGTTGTCCGCGACCATGAGGCGGATGCCGTGGAACACAGCGGCAAGCCGGACAGTGACATCGGTGGCATGCGCATGCTTGAACGTGTTGCTCAGCGCCTCCTGCGCGGACTGATACAGCAGGGACGCGCAGCCGGACGAGATCTCAACGCCGTGATGGGGAGTCTCCCAGTGGACGCAGGTGCCCTGGCGGCGAAGGGGGACTGTGAGCCTGTCGATGCAGCCAGCGAGCCCCAGCCGGTAAAAGTCCAGCGGCTCACGGTCGGTGATGACACCGCCTACTTGGATGACTTCCTCGAGAGTTGCTGACCGGTTCATGGCGCCCTCCGCTTCCTAGCGGTCCTAGTTGCATGCTTTCCCTGGAAAGATCGCTCCTCCAGGGGCTGATGCTTAAGGGTGGCGCGGGCCGATCAGGCTTGCCGCAGGTTTACCCGGGGATCCAATCAAGTTTCCGCGAGGTCTTTGCACGCACCTACGGGGTGAGCATCCAGGGCTGCAACGGTTGCTGTGGGTATGTCACGGCATCGGCTGCATCCAGGACCTCCAGCGCAGTCATGTGCGCGGCCGCCGCTACTTCGCGGATCGGCTTGCCGTGGGTTACGGCTGCCGCCACTGCGTATTGCAGGGTTGCAGCTGCGGGGTCGTGCTCTACTACGGCGGATTCCAGCGTAGCCGCGGCCTCTTCCACCGCGCGGATATCTTCGTCCATCGGTACCCTCCTGTTCCTGCCCCATTGCAGTGACGCCAACGGCCCGTGGTCCGGCGCTGTTGCCGGGACGCCGTTCCCAAGACGAAGCGTCATGTTCCTAAAACAATAAGACAGACAGGTCTGTCTCTACCAGTACCAAGGTACACTGATTCTCTAATGAGTGCTCCTGATGCAACCGGGGATGCCTTGCTTCCTCCAGGGGTGCGTACCGGCCATAGTGAACCAGTGGACCGGATCCTCGCCACTGCCTACGAGCTTTTCTCCCACCGCGGTGTCCGCGACGTCGGAATCAATGAGCTGATCGAACGGTCCGGCGTGGCCAAGTCCACGTTCTACCGCCACTTCCCCTCCAAGGATGCGCTGGTTCTGGCTTTCCTCGCACTCCGCGACCAGGTTTGGACCGTGGACCTGATTGTCTCCGAGGCGAGGCGCAGGGGCACCACCCCCGAAGGGCGCCTGCTGGCCATCTTTGACGTCTTCGGTGATTGGTTCCAGCGCGACGATTTCGAGGCGTGCACCTTCATCAACGTCCTTCTGGAGATGGGCCCGGAGCATCCGCTTGGCGAGGCCAGCATCGGCTATCTCGCCAGAATCCGCGGCCACATCCAGGCGCTCGCCGACGAGGCCGGACTCGAACGCCCTGACGAATTCGCCCGCTCCTGGCACATCCTGATGAAGGGCTCCATCATTTCTGCTACTGAAGGCGACTTCCTCGCTTCCAAGCGGGCGCAGCAGATGGCCGGCTGGCTGATCGAGCACCACCGGAGCTGAAAGTGCCGACGGCCGGCCGCCGTCGGCTCCCTTCAGCTGCCGGTCCAAATCAGTCGCGCCGCAACAGGTTCCGGAGCGGGGCCGGGAGCCACCTCGACTTCGATCCTTCACCCGAGTCCTCGCTGCCTTGCGCCGGCCGGTCTGCCGCCCCAGCTGCGAAGTAGTCTCCGCCCGCCGGGAGGAAGCCGCCCGCCGCCAGGGAGTCGGCGCCCGCAGCCGGCGGCAGGCAGGCGTTCTCGCTCAGGTGGCACAGCAAGGCCTGCTCGGGGGACCCCGGATGCGAGGCCAGGTGCTGCAGCAGCCGGTGCCTGGCTTCTGATTGCACATCCGTGGTGGCGAGGATGTCCAGGATGAGTTCGATGACCTGCGCGCGCATCACCGTCCTGTCGATCGACCTTAGCGATTCGCTGCAGAAGTCATCCAACTCATCCGCTGCATCCCCGGGGCATCTACGTTCAGAGGGGACGTTTAGCCGACTGGGCTCACCAGGGGTGGCAATGCTACCGTCCATCAGGACCTCCGTGAATGATCGCGTTTCCCTCCAGGAATTCGGCTTTGGCTGATGGGGAGAGCTCCGCCACCACTATGCCGGGCCCCTGAAGAGGCGCGGGCTCCGCAACCGCCTGGTTCCAGACGTTGAGTGCTGCGAAAGTAACCACCGGAATACACAGCAGTAACAGCGTCTTCACTGGGGCTCCTCCGTTGGCTGCCTGATCCCTTGCATGACGCCAATCTGCAGCATGCCTCCTGTGAAAAGCTCGGTGCCCGCACCCCTCGATAGAAGGTTCCTCGCGGAATTTGGGGGGGGTAAGGGTGGTGAAAACGCCCGCTTTAGCGCGGGGCCCGGAGGTTGAGTCGGAAACTTCCCGGATTTTCATAAGGAAACTCTCAGGATTCCTGCTGGCGGGGCAGGAGGCTGCATGGGCAGCCCTTGGCAAGCGCCCCGACGGGCGCCTTAACAAGCGCTCCGCAAGGGCGTAGTTTTGTGGTGGTGGGACCCGTTCCCGCTTCCGCATCCTGCAGTGGGGCCGGAAGCTGACAGGAGGTAGCAGCGATGACCAACATATTCAGGCGGGCTGGCGTGGATTTCCCGGAACCCTTCCGCCGTTTCCTGGAGGGGGATCTGGAGGCGTGGCTCCGGGTGGAGGAATACCGGGAGGCCGGCTCCCTGGTGGTGAAGGCCGAAGCGCCGGGCATCGATCCTGACAATGATGTCGACATCACCCTCGCCGGCAGTCAGCTGCAGATTACAGTCCGCCGTGAAGAAAAATCGGAGCACAAGGACAAGGAAGGGTACCGCTCGGAATTCCGCTTCGGCACGTTTTCGCGAACGGTAAGCCTTCCCGCCCCGGTGAACCAGGAGGACATCCGCGCCTCGTACACCGACGGCGTTCTGGAAGTGCGCGTCCCGCTGCCCGAGGAGCCCGCTGCCGGAGCCCGGAAGGTCCGCGTCTCCCGCGGTGCTGGAACTGGTGGTGCTGGAACTGGCGGCTCTTCACGGGACATGGGGGAGGAGCCCGAGGGCCAGAGTTTCGGTGGCCCCTAGGCCGGCAGCTCAGCCCTCGTAGTGGGTCTTCGCCGGGCCCTGGCCGAGCGAGTCAACGACCGATGTCGCAACGCTGTGCAGCTTGATGTTGCGGGTACTCGACGCTGCCTTAAGCAGCTCAAAGGCTTCCTCCTGGCTGCACCGGTTCTGCGCCATGATCACGCCGACGGCGACGTCGATTACGGTTCGGGTTTCCAGCGCGGCCTTGAGATTGGCCGCAGCGTCGCTGTAGTGGGCGAAGCGCACGGCCAGCCGCAGGGCCATTGAGGTCTGGCTGACGAAGTCCTGCGCCAGTTCCAGGACCCGCCCCTCGAAACGGCCCGGCCGGTGTGAATACAGGTTCAGGGCGGCCCGGGTCTCGCCCTCGAGCACGAACGGAACGGCGAGGATGGAGCGAACGCCCTGCCCCAGGACCGTCTCGGCATAGCTTTTCCAGCGGTCGTGGTCTTTAAGATCCGTGATGTGGATGGTGACCTGCTCGCGCGAGGCCGTCATGCAGGGACCGTCGCCGAAAGCGTACTGGATCTCGTCCATGGCCTGCGCCTCGGGGCTGCTGCTTGCCACGGTAGCTGCCTTGCGGTGCCGCAACAGGGTCACGCCGCAGAGGACTTCGTCGCCGGGTACGGAGAGGCTGCGTGCAGAGATCCGGGCAAGCTCGTGGAGGAATTCACCTACGTCGGAGCTGGTGAGCACAAGCTCATTCAGGTGCTCCGTGATTGAGGTTTCAGGTTTTGCGGTCGACTCGCTGGCCACGATCTTTCAGTACCGTTTCGTTCGGGTCATGACGAACCAGCGGGCGCAGCGCAGGAGCCCCATGGCCGGGGCGGACAACAGCGAGCAAGGTGCCGGATCGAACAACAATCCAACGGCCTTCTGCTAAACCGTACCGAGAAAATATACACCAGTTCTTCACGAGCCATGACAGCGGTTACAGCCGCGGGCCCTAGGCTGGGGAAAGGTGCCGGGCGGCGGAGCCGCTGCGGCTAACGCAGCATGGCTGGCCAGGGCAGAGCCAGCAACAAACAGGAGGAGGCCGCAGTGAGAATAGCCGTAACGGGAGGCAGTGGAAAGCTCGGACAGAATGTGGTCCGCAGGCTTGTGGCGGACGGGCATTCGGTCCTCAACCTGGACCGGACGGGCAGCCGGAGTCCACAGTTCGCCGCCGTGGACCTGCGTAATTACGGGCAGGTTGTTGACGTCATCATGGGCCTGGATGACCGGCACCAGGGCTTCGACGCGATAGTCCATCTGGGCGCCATCCCGGCTCCTGGCCTGGTGCCCGACGCCGCCACGTTCGAAAACAACATGCTGTCCACCTACAACGTGTTCCAGGCGGCCCGGAGGGCCGGCATCAAGAAAATTGTGTACGCCTCAAGTGAGACGGTGCTGGGACTGCCGTTCGACGTCGACCCTCCGTACATCCCGGTGGACGAGGAGTATCCGGCCCGGCCGGAGAGCACCTACTCGCTGGTGAAGCACCTCGAGGAGCAGATGGCGATCCAGATGACGCGCTGGGATCCGGAGCTGAGCATCGTCGGCTTCCGGTTCTCCAATGTCATGGATCCTGAGGACTATGAGGAGTTTCCGTCCTTTGACTCGGACGCCGCCCTGCGCAAGTGGAACCTCTGGGGTTATATCGACGCGCGCGACGGTGCGCAGGCAGTGGCGCGCGCGCTGGAATACCGGACGCCGGGGTTCGAGGCCTTCATCATCGCCAACGAGGACACCGTCATGAGTCGCTCCAGTGCCAGCCTGGCGGCGGAGGTGTTCCCGCGAGTTAGGGTGACGAAGGAGCTGGGCGAGCATGAGACCCTGCTGTCCATCGACAAGGCCAAACGGCTCCTTGGCTACGCGCCCGAGCACAGCTGGCGGAACTACCACTCGACCCGCACGACGCCCACAGAGGACTGAGCGCCAACGGACACTTGAGGCCCCTGCGGCGTGGGTGGCCGGGGCCCTAAGTGTCCGTGAGGATGGTGGCGGCTGGTCTGGGACTGGCTGGCAGAGTGGTGCTGGCCGTTCAGCCGCGTGGACGTGACTCATCAAGTGACTGGCCCTGCAGGGTGTCTTTGCATGGATCTGTATCCGTACCAGCAGGCCTACCTGCCCTACAACCGTCTCGTCGACGGAACGGTCCACGACTGGTAACCACTGAGCGCGAACGGACACTTGCGGCCCCTGCGGCTTAGGTGGGCGCGGGCTTGAGTGTCCGTTCGCGCTTTTCTTGGGCGATGAGGCTAGACGCGGCGCTGGAGGCCGGGCACGCCGTCGTCGATCCGGAAGGACGCCTTGGTGCTGACCGCCGCACCCGGAGTGTTGACGTAGTCTAGCACCCGGAAATCTGCCGTCAGGGAATCCTTCGTGATGGTGGTCCGAACGTAGCCGCGCTGGTCGTTGAAGAACTTCAGGTGCTCGTTCCATGCCATGGTGGGGTCCGTGATGGAGCCCGTGCCGTTGCCTGTGGAAGTGACGGACGTGCACACCAGCTCAGAGCCCACCACCGGCGCGTCCGGATCCTTGTATTCCACCTTTACGTTGTTGGCCCAGCTGCGGTGGACGTCGCCGGTGAGGACGACGGCGTTGCGCACCTTGGCGTCCACCCAGCCCTGGGTGATGCGGCGGCGGGAGGATGCGTAGCCGTCCCAGCCGTCCATGGACACGTCGTCGATATCGGCGGCCTGGTTGCGGTCCCGCTCGGCGAAGAACACCTGCTGGCCCAGGAGGTCCCAGCGTGTCTTGGACTTCCGGAAACCGTCCAACAGCCACTGCTCCTGATCGGCCCCGGTGATGGTGCGGTTCTCCGCCAGGCGCTCCTGGACGTTCTTCCGCCAGCCGTCCCCCGCCAGCTGGTCGTCGCGATACTGGCGGGTGTCCATCATGTGGAAGTTGGCGAGCAGGCCCCACTGAACCGTGCGGTAGATCTTCATGTCTGCCCCGGCGGGCATGGACGGTGCGCGGAGCGGCATGTTCTCGTAGTACGCCTGGAACGCGGCGGCCCGGCGCTTCCTGAAGTTGGCCGCAGTGTCGTTCAGCTGGGCCGGGTCCGCGTTCTCCGGGACCTCGTCCGCCCAGTTGTTATCCACCTCGTGGTCATCCCAGACCACCAGCCACGGCGCCGCGGCATGCGCAGCCTGGAGGTCGGCGTCGGCCTTGTACTGGGCGTGGCGCTGGCGGTAGTTCTCCAGCGTCACCGTCTCCGGGCCCTCGTGGTCGCGGACGTTCCCGCCGCCGGTCACGCTAGGAGCCGTTCTTGTACTCGTACTGGTAGTCGCCGAGGTGCAGCACCAGATCCGGCTGGTCCTCGGCGAGGCGGGGTAGGCCGTGAAAAATCCGTGCTCGTACTGGGCGCAGCTGGCGAAGGACATGGCCAGGGCCGCCGGCGTTTCGTACCAGGCGGGGCTGGTCAGTGTGCGGCCGACAGGACTGATGTGGCGGCCGGCGCGGAACCGGTAGAAGTACTCGCGCCCAGGCTCCAGGCCGCGCAGTTCCGCATGGACCGAGTGGGCGCTTTCCGGCAGGGCCTGCTCCACGCCGCGCTGGACCACGTTCCGCATGGCAGGGTCCTCGGCAACCTCCCACGCCACGGCGACAACGCGGGAGGGCATGCCGCCCAGCCCGTCTTCTGCGAGCGGGTTGAGCGCGAGCCGGGTCCAGAGCACGAAACCGTCGGGCCAAGGGTCGCCGGACGCGATGCCGAGGGTGAAGGGATCTGTGGGGAGGCTCGCTTCTGCGTTCCGGGGATCGGCGACGGCGCTGCCGGGCAACGCGATGACGAGGCCGGCACCGAGGCTGCTGGTGATGAGTGTTCTGCGCGTGATGTCCATGGTCCCGAACCTAACGAGGCAGCTTGGACAGGCGAGGACGCGCGCGTGAATCGCGAGTGAACGGTAACACGCCGTCCGGCGAAGCGGCGGGCCGCTGCTACCTGGAAGGCTGCTGCTACTTGGAAGGCTGGGGCACTTCGCAGGTCAGCTTGGGGTTGGCGCCCATGTAGTTGAGCGGTCCGGCGGCGATGGTGATCGCCACGGTTCCGGCCTCCGTGCACGAGTCCGGGGAGCCGCCGAAGTAGCCCCGCTGAAACGCAGCGAATACGCCGATGATGAGCCAGATGACCACAAGCAATCCGATGATCCTCACGGCAGCCTCCGTCGCCCCGTTGCCACTTCAATGTGTGACTAATTATCCACCGCGCCTGTCATTCAGGACAGGGCTACCGGAACGGGTCGATCGGTCTTGCCGGGAAGCGTGTCCGGGCCTTTCAGCCGGGCCGGCAGCAGTGCAAGCGGCCCCGCAGCCAGGTCAGCTGGGTTCGGTGGTGTCCACCGGTGTTTCCTCGACGTCCGGGGTGTCCTCCGCGGTGGCAATCTGGTCGTTGCCTGGCGTTCCGGTCCGAGTGCTGTCCGTGCCCTCTTCCGGTTCGAACGTGTTCGGCTCGCCTGCGCCCACCGCGACGCCGGCGCCGGAGTCCGGGACGCCATCCCCTTGGGTCTGCGGTGAAGTTCCTCTGTTCTGGTCTTCCTGGCCGGTTCCTTCAGTGCTCATGTCGTCTCCTGAGACCTCGTGGGGCTGGAAGTTTTACCGTAACAGCGGGGAAGGACATCCGTAAGGGGCTCCGGGTTTCTGCCCGGCGGGTGCGGAACAGGGATAACCTTCAATTCAGGATCCGTTCCCGAGCGCACAGGCGGTCTTTCAGGTGGCAGAAGAATCAAGGGGCAACCAGGGCTGGTGGCGCGTCTTCCACGACAAGTTTGTGGTTGAAGAACGCTACATGGAACCCAGCGCGCGGAAAGCGCTCTACGTGACGGCGATCGTCCTAGCAGTTGTGGGGGCAGCCGTCTTCTTCGTAACGCTCGCAGGTGTTCTGGATCGTGACGGGCTGGCCAGCGCCGATGACGGGGCATGGAGGTGGCTCCTGACGACCCGCTCGCAGGTGCTGACCGTGGTGATGATTGTCCTGGCTGTCATCTTCGGGCCCGTGGCGCTGCCCATTATCGTCCTTGTTGTCACAGTGGCATGGGGCATCCTGGCGAAGCATGCGTGGCGGCCGATTTTGCTGGCGGCGGCAATGCTCACCGGCGTGGGACTGGCGCAGCTCATCGGCAGGTCGGTCGGCAGGGACCGCCCTCCCGTGGACCAGATGCTGTTCGGTGCAGACCACACCTTTTCTTTTCCCTCGGGCCACGTTCTGGGGGCCTCGGACTTCCTGCTGATAACGGCGTTCCTGGTCTTTTCCCGCCACCGGAAACCCAAGACGACGGTGGTCGGTTTCGTCTGCGCCATCATCGGAGTAATCTTGGCGTCCGTCAGCCGGCTGTACCTTGGCTATCACTGGGTGAGCGACGCCGTGGCTTCTGTGGCGCTCTCGCTGGTGGTGCTCGGCGCCGTGATAGCCATCGACACCTGGCGCACCGCCCGGGTGCCGGGCGAGAAAGTCACGGGCGAGCTTTCCAAAGCCGACACCCCCGACTGAAAGCATGGCCACCGAAGCCGATGTTCGCAGGATCTGCCTTGCACTGCCGGGCGTGACCGAACGCGCCAGTTGGAACCAGCCAGCCTGGTTCGCTAAAACCCTGATGGCCCGCATCTGGGAATCGGACGTGCTCACGGTCAAGACTGGGGAGCGCGAGGCTCTCGCAGGCACGGATCCGGAGACGTATTTCTGGACGCCGCACCATGAGCGTTCGCCGCAGTTGGTCCTTGTCCGGCTTTCAAGGGTCGACGGCGACCAGCTCGCCGAACTGCTCGAGGATTCCTTCCTGCTCGCCGGCGGCCGGCTGTAGCCGGCAGGGATCAATCGCCGCCGTCCGGGCGGGCGCTCCGGGCCCGGGCTAGTTGCAGCTGACGGCGCAGCCGGGCGTTGTCCATTTCCAGTTCCAGCACCTTTGCCACGCCCGCCAGGTTGAGCCCTTCGTCCAGGAGCTCAGCGATGCGGCGCAGGACCGCCAGGTCAGATTCGCTGTACTGGCGGGTGCCGCCGTCGGTCCTTTCCGGGGTCAGCAGGCCGCGGCGCTCATAGAGCCGGATGTTTTGCTGGCCCGTTCCCACGAGCTCCGCCACCACTGAAATGGCGTACAGCCCGCGCCCGGTGCTGTCCCGGTTGGCCATGTGATTCCCCGTCCAGATTTTTCTTGATTTTCCCCCTTGCCCCAGTTTGTCACCGGTGCTATAAAAAATCTATATCCGGCACCATAGATAAATGGTGGTGGATAGCCATAAAACCTACATGCTGAAGGGAGTGGGAAATGATGCTAATCCGTACTGACCCGTTCCGTGAGCTGGACCGACTCACCCAGCAGGTCTTCGGAACAGCAGCCCGTCCGGCGGCCATGCCGATGGATGCGTGGCAGGAAGACGGGGAGTTTGTGGTGGCCTTTGACCTGCCCGGGATTTCGCCGGACGCCGTGGATCTGAACGTTGAGAGGAACGTCCTCACTGTCCGGGCGGAGCGCCGGGATGCCACCCAGCCAAACGTTGAGCTGGTGGTTTCCGAGCGGCCGCGCGGCGTCTTCAGCCGCCAGGTCATTCTCGGGGACACGCTGGACGCGGACAAGATCAAGGCCAACTACGACCAGGGTGTGCTGACGCTGCGGATCCCCGTTGCCGAGCAGGCCAAGCCGCGGAAGATCGAGATCGAAAGCAAGGGCCAGCTGCATCAGATCGAGACGTAGCCGGGGCCTCCGCGCTGGCAGGGGCGGCCGTCGTCTAAGGCCGCCCCTGCCAGCGGCAACCAGCAACAACCCCTGCAATTGCAACAGGCTTCAGTGATGACCAGACCCGCACCGGATTACTATGCGGTGCTGCAGATTCCGCACCGCGCGTCGCAGCAGGAAGTCGCCCGCGCCTACCGCGCGCTGATGCGCCGCCACCATCCCGATGTTGCCAGCGGTGAAGCGGTACCAGCCGAACTGCAACTCGTCATGCGGGCCTTCTCCGTGCTTCGGGACCCGAAGCGCCGGGCCGCCTACGATCGCGAGGTCCTTCGTGCCGGGGCTCCCGAACCATCAGCCAGCCAGCCACAAAGCATTCCAGTCCACGTAATTCGGCACCGTGAACCGCCGCTGCGCGTCACCCCCGTCCGGTGGGAGAGCGGACCCTGGGCCTGAATCCGACTTGAACGTCAGAGGAGAACCACAACCATGAGCGATTGGCGCCGCTACGACTCGCATCTGATTCCGGCGTTCCATGAGCGCTTCGAGGAGCGCTGGGGCAAGGGCACGGCGCCGTTCCTCGACCCCGAGGCCCATGAGGAGCCGCTTCCCCGAGCACAGTGGATCAATCCCACAACCGGTGCCGCCCTGGCCGTGGTGCCCATCTGGTCGGACGACGACCGCCAGCACCGTACGTTCGGGGTGTTCTACCTCCCGCCAGCCGGGGACATTTGGGTGCTTCGCCCTGGCCATACACAGTTCCTTGACCCTGGTGAGGCCAGCTCCGCGAACCTGGTGGCCCTGCGGAATGATGCCTTCCGCAAGGCCGTGTCCCATGCCAACGAATTCCTCTTCGGCCCGCCACCGGTGGTGGACTGACCCGTGAGTGGACTAACCCCGCTGGCGGACTAACCCGGCCCGGCGAAACCAACGCTGCCAAAGTCAGGCCCGGGGAAGAAGCCGGGCCGGGGAAAACCCGGCCCGCCAAGTACGGGCCCGGGGAGGCCGGGACCGCCGAAGCCGCCCTGTCCGTCCCCGCCGCCGCCGGCGGGGCCGCTGCCCAGCAGGCTCCTGGTGAGGGTTTCGCCGTCGGCCATCAGTTCTTCCACCGCCCCGAGCAGGTGACTGTCCGACACGGGTGCGGCGTTCAGTGCGGCCCGTACGACGGCCCGGCGGACGAGTTCGCGTGCGAACGAGGCCGTTGTTCCTTCGGTGCGGGCGGCGGCGTCCCGGACAGCATCCGGGCTGAACGGAATGCCGCGCGCATACAGCGTCATCAGCCCGACGCGCTCATCCGCGCCCGGCAGCGGAATATCCACCGCGAGGTCCACGCGGCCGGGGCGCTGGGCAAGGGCGCGTTCGAGCATGTCCACGCGGTTGGTGGTGAGGACGAACGCGACGTCGGCGTCGTGGTCCAGGCCGTCCATGGCGTCCAGCACCTCGAACAGCAGCGGCTGCGGCCCGTGCCCGAAGCTCCGGTCCTCGGCGATCAGGTCGCAGTCCTCAAGCACAACGATCGAAGGCTGGAGGGCCCGCGCCATGGCGGCCGCCTCGGAAATCCTGGCCAGGGATCCTCCGGACAGCAGGATCGCGGTGATGCCGGCACTCTGGCTCAGCAGGTACCGCACCGTGTGGGTCTTGCCGGTCCCCGGGCGGCCGTACAGCAGGATGCCCCGCTTCAGGTGCTGGCCGTACTCTTTCAGCGACTCCCGGTGCGCGGCGATGCCGAGGGCATGGTCGGTCACTTTCCGGAGCAGCCCCTGGGGCAGGATGACGTCGGAGGCCGTGAGTTCCGGCCGGGCGTGGAACGTCACGCCTCCGGTGCTGGGCCCGTACTCTCCCATGACCAGGGAAATGACCTGGCCCTTCAGGACGCTGCCGCGCTGCATGCGTCGGCGGAACTCGGCCAGGAAGTCCGCGGCGTTCTTCGCGTCGGCAGCCAGAACCTCGAGGCATGCCGTCTGCCGCCCGTACCGCGGCGCCGCGTCCCGCTGCAAGACAGCAACAGGGCTGCCCGCATGCCTGAACAGCCACAGGCCCAGAGCCACGGCCTGCCGCTGTTCCTCCGGCCCCACAGCCAGGTTGATGTAATCGGGCTGCGACAACGGAAACTGTGGGAAAAACTGCGACTGCTGCAACATGTCACTCAGGGACTGATGGTGGCGCTGGTCACCGCCACCGATGCCCACCAGCCGGAACTCTGCGTCCTCGGCGGCGAGCTCGGCCATCAGGATGTCTGCGTCCACGAACCGGTGCGCCGGAACCTCCTCCACCACCACAGCGAGTGATTCGGCCGGCACCGCCAGATGTTCGGTGATTGTTGTCAGCAGCTGCCCTCCGGCCCTTACGCGGTGCTGCCCGGACTGGGCGATCTGCACCAGCTGCGCGAAATCATCGATGAACTTCCCCAATTTTTCATCCATGCCGCAGACCCTACCAGCGGCGGTCAAGACCATGCCGCGGCCGGAGGCGGGGCGTTGCCAGGAACCCGATCGGCCCCTCGTCAGCGGCCCCGGCCTGTGCCATTCTGGGAGGTACCGCAGTCCAGAGGTACCGCAGTCGTCTTGAGCTGTGGAAGGACCGGAGCCGTCGAAGGAGAAGGCCATGTTTGCGCCCAAGGGTTCGTTTTCCAGCTTCAGCGTTGACGACGTCGCACGCGCCCGGGAGTTCTACGGGCAGACGCTGGGAATGGCCGTGTCCGACGGCGCGATGGGCACGCTGGAGCTGTCCATGCCCGAGGGCCACAGGATTTTTGTCTACCCCAAGGACAACCATGAGCCAGCCACCTTCACCGTCCTGAACCTGGTGGTTGACGACGTCGAAGCGGCGGTTGACGAGCTCAACGCGGCTGGCGTCCAGACCAAGATCTACGACGATCCCGGCCTCCCCACGGATGAAAAAGGAATAGCCCGGGGGATGGGCCCGGATATCGCATGGTTCAAGGACCCGGCCGGCAACGTGATTTCCGTGATAAATCCGGGCAGCGCGGCGCCCTGAGCGGTAGACTCCGGCAATCTGAAGTTTCGGCCTACGGGCCTTTCACAACGTCACAGAGGTCCAGCGATGCATCCTTCCGCCAAAGAATTGGCCGCCATGGTTCCAACGGGATTCACCCTGGGGGTGGCTACAGCCGCGTTCCAGATTGAAGGGGCTCTAGACGAGGACGGCCGCGGACCCGCCGGCTGGGACGTCTTTGCCGCCAAGCCAGGGACGATCGTGGACGACCACAGCCCCGCCGTGGCATGCGACCACTACCACCGCATGCCGCAGGACGTGGCCCTGATGAAGGAACTGGGCATCGATTCCTACCGGTTCTCGCTGGCATGGCCGCGGATCCAGCCGGACGGCCGCGGAGCGGTGAACCGGGCCGGCCTGGACTTCTATGACCGGCTGCTGGATGAGCTGCTGGCCAACGGAATTTCGCCGATGGTGACGCTCTACCACTGGGACACGCCGCTGGCTCTTGATGAGGACGGCGGCTGGCTCAACCGCGACACCGCCTACCGGCTGGGCGAGTTCGCGGCCATCGCCGCGGCCGCGTACGGGGACCGGGTGGCGCGCTGGGTCACCATCAACGAACCCGCCACCGTGACCACCAATGGCTATGCCTTGGGCCTGCACTCCCCGGGAAAGGCCGACCTCGCCAACGGCCTGCCCACCGTGCACCACCAGTTGCTGGGCCACGGCCTCGCCCTTCAGGCCCTGCGGGCCGCCAAGGTGCCCGGCGAAATCGGCATGACCAACGTGTACTCGCCAGTGGTGCCCAACTCGGGTAACCCCCTCGACTGGATCAGTGCCGGAGCCATGGATGTGGCACAGAACCGGCTTTACTCTGACCCGGTGCTCACCGGAAAATATCCGGACCTGGTCCGGGCGGCGAAGTTCTTCTCGTCCTTCGACCATCCGGACGAGGACATGGCCGTCATCTCCCAGCCGCTGGATTTCTACGGCATGAACTACTACATGCCTACCCGGGTGGCGGCGGGCGGGGGAGACAGCCCCGTTCCGGCGGCGATGGCGGAGGCGATGGGGGATGACCTCAAGGACGCCACGCCCGGTGCCCCGCTGCACATCGAACCGTGGCCGGACACCGAAACCACTGCCTACGGCTGGCCCGTGAAACCGGAATACATGGCCGTGGCGCTCAAGGAGATGGCCGAACGGTACCCGAACCTTCCGCCCGTGATCATCACGGAGGGCGGGGCGAGCTTCGAGGACATCAGGGTCCTCGACAAGTCCACCAATAAGACCTTCATCCCCGACGAGCGGCGGCTCCGCTACCTCTCGGACCACCTCGGCACCGCCCTCCGTGCCACGGCCCCCGGCGGCGAGGCCGAGGCGATCGACCTGCGCGGCTATTACGTCTGGTCCTTCATGGACAACTTCGAATGGTCGGGCGGCTACAAGCAGCCGTTCGGCCTGGTGCACGTGGATTTCGAGACGCAGGTGCGCACGCCGAAGGCCTCCTTCTACTGGTTCCAGGAACTCCAGGAGGAACGGAAGCTGGCCGCGTCCGCGGATGCCGCCGTCGCGGCTGCGGCTGCAGGGCCGGACGGAGCCGTGACTGAGGGAATGCTGACAGACGCAGGGATGTCCGACGGCGGAACGTCCGACGGCGGGCCGGTCGCCTAAGCAGTTCGCGCTCTAGAGCAGTTCGAGCTCCCTGAGCTGGCGGGCCATGCCCGCCCCGTCAGGGGAGTAGATCCACGGCACCGTCGAGGCGCTGTGGTCCCCGTCTTCGGAGTGGCCGCCGGCGAAGACTGCCTCGCTCACGGACAGCTGCCGGATGGCGATGGCCGCCACCTTATCCGCGTTGTGCTGTGTGAACTGCGAGTAGATCTGCTCGTCATGCTGCCCGTTGTCGCCAATCAGCAGCCAGCGCATGTGCGGGAACTCCGCCGCCAGCCGCTCGAGGTTGCGGCGCTTGTGCTCCTGGCCGCTGCGGAACCAGCGGTCCTGGGTCAGCCCCCAGTCCGTCAGCAGCAGCGGGCCGGCCGGATACATGTTCCGGGTCAGGAACCTTGCGAGGGTGGGCGCAGCGTTCCAAGGGCCCGTTGAGAGGTAGATGACCGGCGCGTCGGGATGCTCCACATTGAGCCGGTCCAGCAGCACCGCCATCCCCGGGGTAGCCATCCTGGCCCGCTCGCTCAGCACAAAGGTGTTCCAGAGCGCCAGGAACGGCCGGGGCAGTGCCGTCACCATGACGGTGTCGTCAATGTCGGAGACAATGCCGAACTTTGTGTCCGGGCCAATGACAAAGATGCTGGCTTCCGTGGGTTCGGTGCCCGCTGAGTGAAGTACGGCGGTGTGCCAGCCCGGGGCCAGGGACACGGGAATATCGATGTCCACCAGCCCGCCGCGGTCTGCCTTGACCTTTGTGACTGTTCCGCCGATCTCGATCTCCACCTCGGAGCCGGGAATGGGAACGCTGGTGAAGGCACGCCAGCCCCGCACATTCTCCGTGCCGTTCCGGGCGGCATGGTCCGCGCGGCTTCCGGGCACGGGCTTGCTGGCCAGCACCACCCTGCCCAGGACCCGGACCCACTCCGTGGAGCCGTAACCCTGGTAGGCGATGGTCTTGGGCTCGAACTTCCAGCGGCGGGCGGCCTTCAGGCGCGTCGTATTGATCGCATCCGAGAGCCGGTGGGCCAGGCGGAAGGCGCGCGTCCCTGACAGACTCGCCCCTGACAACGGTGATTCCTGTGACGCCATGTCCATGCCTTCACTCTGCCACAGGGCAGGCGCCCATGGGCTGCCCGCCTGCGCTCTGTTACTCGCTGCCGTCTCCCAGCATGCCGCGCAGGGTGGCGGCGTTACGCACGGCGTTGCCCCCGCCGTCGTTGTTGAAATACGCGAAGACTTCCCGTCCGGAGCTGCGCCACTCCCGGATCCTGTCCGCCCACCAGCCCAGCTCCTCGTCCGAGTAGGAGCCGCCGTACAGGTGCTGGTGGTCGGGCCCGTGCAGCCTGACGTAGACGAACGGGGCGGTCGCCTGCAGGTTGCAGGGCAGGCTGGCGCCGCTCATGACGGTGTACGCGGCCCCGTGCCGTTCCAGCAGCCCGTACACCTCCGGCTGCTCCCAGCTCGGATGGCGGAATTCCACGGCCACCCGGATCCACTCGGGCATGGCACCGAGGAAATAGCCCAGACGGGCGTCATCCCTCGCCATGCCGGGCGGAAGCTGGACCAGCAGCACGGCGCGCTTGTCGCCGAGTTCGTGCCAGCACCGCGAGATCCGTTCGATCCAGACTTCGGGACCGTACAGCTTCTTGCCGTGCGTGAGGCCGCGCGGGGCTTTGACGGACAGGGCAAAACCGGCCGGCAGCCTGGTCCGCCAGCCGGCGAACGTGGTGTCCCGCGGCCAGCGGTAGAAGCTGGCGTTAAGCTCCACTGTGCTGAACCGTGCAACGTAGTGCTGCAGCCGGTCACGGGTTGGAAGCCCCGGCGGGTACAGCACATTTTCCCAGTGGTCGTAGCTCCAGCCGGACGTTCCGATGTGGATGTTCACCCGTGGGACGTCACTCGAAGTGGGTGGCTACGGGGCCGCCGCCGGCAGACTCCACGATGGCAGCAGCGACGTCGCGCAGCTTCAGGTTGCGCGTGCTGGACGCCGACTTGATGAGGTTGATGGCGTCCTCTTGGCTGCAGCGGTTCTGCGCGATGATGATCCCGACGGCCGTATCAATGATGGTCCGCGACTCGATCGCCTTCCTCAGATTGGCGGCGTTGTCGGTGCGCTGGGCCAGGAGGACCGCGAGACGGAGGCCTTTGGAGGCCTGCCGTACGTAGCTGACGGCGCTCTCCACGGCAGCTGCGTCAAAGACATTCGGCTTCCCGGAGTACAGGTTGAGTCCCGCCCGCGCGTCGGCGCCGGGCAGCTCGAAGGGGACCGCCAAAACCGAACGGATGCCGTTCTTCAGCACGGTGACGTTGTAATCCGGAAACTCCGAATCGAGTGCGAAGTCCGGAACGTGGACCAGGACACCCTCCCGGCAGGAGCGGAGGCAGGGGCCGTCGCGAAACTGGTACTGGATCTCGTCAACCGCCTGGGCGTGCTCGCTGCTGCTTGCCACGGTGGCCGCCGAACGGTGCCGCAGGAGGGTGATGCCGCAATAGATCGGGCCGCGTGGCCCCGACATGCTCTCCGCAGAGAACCGTGCCAACTCGTCAAGGAAATCCTGGACGTCCTGCGTGTCCAGCAACATGTCCTGGACGTGCCCCACCACGTTAACTTCATTCAGGCGAGTATTCACGCAAGGCTCCACTTCCGCCCTTTAACCCGGCAGCACCGGGATAACGAGGCAAGGCTTCGGGCGGCCGCTCCGCCTAACTTCAGGCTACACCCGGCCGCCCCTCGTGCCGCGGGGCCTGCTGTGGCACTGTAAGGGCATGGTACGCATCGAGGATTATGCGGTGGTCGGAGATCTGCACACCGCGGCCCTGGTCAGCACCGAAGGTTCGATTGACTGGCTGTGCCTGCCGCGGTTCGATTCGCCGGCCTGCTTCAATGCGCTCCTGGACACTCCCGAAGCCGGCCGCTGGCTCCTCGCCCCGGCAGCCGGGGGCGGCTGCACGCGGCGCCGCTACCGTCGGCACACCCTCATCCTGGAAACCGAGTGGGAAACCGACGAGGGCGCCGTCCGGGTTATCGACTTCATGCCGCCCCGCGACGAGGTGGCGGACATCGTGCGCATTGTGGTGGGGCTGCACGGACATGTCCGGATGAGAGGCGAACTGGCCCTGCGCTTCGACTACGGCCACATCATGCCGTGGGTGCGCCGGGACAGCCACGGTCTCCACGCCATCGCCGGTCCTGATTCTGCCTACCTGGTGACCACTGCCCCGCTGCGCGGCGAACGCATGCGCACCGTCAGCGACTTCATCGTGAAGGCCGGCGAACGGGTGCCGTTCGTGCTGACGTGGGCGCCGAGCCAGTTCCGCCGGCCCCGGTCCGTGGACGCCGACGAAGTCCTGGACTCCACCGAACGGTTCTGGCGGGAATGGACGGATAAGTGCAACGTAACCGGGCCGTACAAGGACGCCGTGCAGCGCTCGCTGATTACCCTCAAGGCCCTTACCTACGCGCCCACTGGAGGGATCGTTGCGGCCGTGACCACGTCACTGCCGGAACAGTTGGGCGGGCCGCGGAACTGGGACTACCGCTTCTGCTGGCTCCGCGATGCCACCCTGACGCTGCAGGCACTGCTGGCCGCAGGCTACACCTCCGAGGCGGCGGCCTGGCGCGACTGGCTGCTGCGCGCCGTGGCAGGCGACCCGGCCGACCTGCAGATCATGTACGGAATCCACGGTGAACGCAGGTTGCCGGAGCTGGAACTGCCCTGGCTGTCCGGCTATGAGAATTCGGCACCGGTCAGGATAGGCAACGCTGCCGCCGGCCAGCTGCAGCTTGATGTATGGGGCGAAGTGCTGGACTGCCTTGCCCTGACCCGCAACTCGCTGCTGAAGCACACGGACGAAGCCTGGGACGTTCAGGTGGCGTTGATGGAATACCTCGAAGGCGCCTGGGACCAGCCGGACAACGGGCTGTGGGAGATGCGCGGTCCGCGCCGCCATTTCACCCATTCCAAGGTGATGGCATGGGTGGCGGCGGACCGGATGGTCAAAGGGGTCAGGGATTCTGGGCTTCCCGGTCCGGCGGACCGCTGGGAGGCGCTCCGCGACACCATCCACGCCGAGGTCATGGCGAACGGTTTCGACCCCGGCCGGAACACCTTTACGCAGAGCTATGGCCGGCCAGAACTCGATGCCAGCCTGCTCCTCATTCCCCGCGTGGGTTTCCTCCCGCCCGATGATCCCCGGGTGCTCGGCACCATCGACGCCATCCAGCGTGAACTGACGGAGGACGGGTTCGTGCTCCGGTACCGGCCCCAGGAGAGCGACGACGGACTGCCGGGGGGCGAGGGGGTGTTCCTCGCCTGTTCCTTCTGGCTCGTGGAGGCGCTGCTCGGAGCCGGCCGGCGCAGGGAGGCCACGGAATTGTTCGAGCGGTTGCTGTCCCTGCGTAACGACGTCGGCCTGCTGAGTGAGGAATGGGGCGTCCAAAGTGCGCGGCACCTCGGAAACACGCCTCAGGCATTCAGCCATTTCGCACTGGTGACCAGTGCCCTGGAACTGAATCAAAGCCGGTCCCACCGCAGCGATAAGCCGCTGCCGTCGAAGGCCGGTACCGGGTGACGGGCAACGCGGTTCCGCTCAAAATTGGGTGACACCTCTCACCTTCGGCGCCTAAGTAAGTATACTTACTAACACCTCACCGAAGGGTGAAGAAGGAGGAGGGCCAAATGGCTGGATATTTCGAGTTGGTGGACGCTCCCGACGGCGGTTACAGGATCCGGCTGCTGGACGGAACAGGGGCGCTGATGGCGGTGTCCGTCACCTTCCCGACGAAGCGCGCAGCAGTTGCCGGGGTTGCCCAAGCCAGGGAGATTGCCGGTACGGGCCTAATCCGCGACTGCTGCAAGGATGCTGTGAAGCGCCCCGTCCAGAAGCGTCATGGCAAACCGGCAAGGCAGTCGCTGAAGTCCACGGTTGCTGTCGGTTACGGGTCCCCGAGGACTGCACCGCACCGGGTGCCATCCCCCTTGCTGGCCGAGCGCTGAGGTCCTGGAGTGTCAGAGGGGAAAGAGGCGGAGAATCAGTTGTCACCAGGGCAGCGGAGGGAGAAGGGTGTCCTGTTCGACGTTGACGGCACGCTGATCGACTCCGCCTATATCCACACGCTCGCGTGGTGGCAGGCGTTCCGCCAGTCAGGTTTCGATGTGCCCATGGCCCGGATCCACCGCTGCGTGGGAATGGGTGGCGCCCGACTGGTGGACCACCTGCTACCGGACTCCCGGAACAAGGACGTGGACGAGGATGTTCTGTCTGCGCATTCGGGGATCTTCGGCACGTACTGGCCGTCGCTCCGCGCCTTCGACGGGGCCCGGGACCTGCTGGCCAAGTGCAGTGAGAACGGACTGGCGGTGGCCCTGGCCTCGTCTGCGCGGGAGCAGGATCTCGGGGCGCTGCGTGCGGCCCTGTCGGCGGATGACTTCATCCACGCAGCGACGAGCTCCAACGACGCCGAAAACAGCAAACCTGAGCCGGACATCCTGGTGGCGGCGCTGGAGGCTGTGGGGATTGAGGCCTCCGGAGCCGTGTATGTGGGGGACGCTGTGTGGGATGTCATGGCGGCCAGCAGGCTCGGCATCCCCACCGTCGCGCTCACCTGCGGCGGCACCAGCGAGGCGGAACTCCGCGAGGCGGGCGCCGTCGAGGTCTACGCCGACCCGAGGGAACTGCTGGACAACCTGGGCCGCAGCGCGATTGGAAAGTTGCTGGCCGGCTAGGGTTTCAGGGCTTGAAGCGTCCGTGCGCAGTCAGGCCTCGGCCGTGTCCACACTGGAACCGGTGTTGGTGGACTCGGTGTTTGTGAACCCGCCGCCCTTGGGCTCGTCGGCGTAGGCCCCCTTGTTCCAGGACACTGCAACCGCCACGGAGCCGTCGTCGTTTCGGACCACCTCGGTGACCACCTCGGAAATCGTCGCGCCCATGGCGAGGATTTTCGCCTGGTAGGTGGTGACCAGCTCCTCGAGGCTGGCCTCCGTCCACTCACCGGGGCGCATTCGCGTGGAGATTTCCACGGGTTCGGGCTGGTAGAGCGACATGACGGGCGCCTTTCCTTGGGGGGCGGGAACAGTTCCTACGCTAGGAGCGATCCTTGGCCGAAACAAGAGAAAAGCAAGGATGCTTACCTTCTGCCTTTGAATCCCCAAAAAATTGATAAGCATACTGACCTTCACATCGGAGCCGGATCCGGCTACGGTCGAAAGAACGCGACGTGCAGCTACAGGAAGGCACTCCATTGAAGGCACTGACTTGGCAGGGCAAGCGCTCGGTGAGCGTGAAGGAAGTACCGGATCCCGTTATCCAGGAGCCCACGGATGCGATCGTAAGGATCACGTCGTCGGCGATCTGCGGCTCGGACCTTCACTTGTACGAGGTGCTGGGCCCCTACATGCACAAGGACGATGTGCTGGGTCACGAACCCATGGGCATCGTGGAAGAGGTGGGGAGCGCCGTCACCAACCTGGCCAAGGGCGACCGCGTGGTCATTCCCTTCAACATTTCCTGCGGCCACTGTTACATGTGCTCGCAGGGCCTGCAGTCGCAGTGCGAAACCAGCCAGGTCCGGGCAAAGAATTCGGGATGTGCGATATTCGGATACTCGGAGCTGTACGGCTCCGTTCCCGGCGGCCAGGCGGAGTACCTGCGGGTGCCGTTCGCCGACTACGGCCCCGTCAAAGTGGGACAGGAGTTGCCGGACGAGCGTTACCTGTTCCTCTCGGACATTCTTCCCACTGCCTGGCAGGCGGTGAAATACGCCGATGCTCCGGCCGGCGGGACGCTGGCGGTCTTCGGGCTCGGCCCGGTGGGGCAGTTTTCCTCCCGGATCGGCACCTACTTCGGCCAGCGGGTGATCGGCATTGATCCGGTTCCGGAACGCCGCGAGATGGCCGCGCGCCACGGCGTCGAGGTGCTGGACTATTCCAAGGGCATTGCAGACGAGCTGCGCGAGATGACCGGTGGGAGGGGACCGGACGCCGTGGTGGACGCCGTCGGCATGGAGGCGCACGGCTCGCCGGTGGCGGGCTTCGCCCACCAGGCACTGGGCCTCCTCCCCGACAAGGTGGCGCAGAAGGCCATGGAAACCGCCGGCGTCGACCGCCTTGCGGTGCTGCACACGGCCATTAACGCGGTCCGCCGCGGCGGCACGCTTTCCCTGAGCGGTGTCTACGGCGGCACGGCCAGTCCCATGCCGCTGCTCACCATGTTCGACAAACAGATCCAGGTACGGATGGGACAGTGCAACGTCCGCCGGTGGACGGATGAGCTGCTTCCGCTGGTGGAGGACGACGCCGATCCGCTGGCCGTGATGGATCTGGTCACCCACACCGCTGGGCTGGCTGAGGCTCCGGACCTCTATGAAAAGTTCCAGAAGAAAGAGGACGGCTGCATCAAGGTGGTCCTTAAGCCCTGACGGGATTTACAGACACCGGGCTTTAGCAGCGAGGTCCGGGACGGCGGCTGGCGGGCGACTCACCCGCCAGTCGCTTTCCGTTTGAGCTCATAGCCGAGCGCGCCCGCTCAGCCCTCACGCCACTCGTGGCCGGTGATGTGTGAGCCGGCCTGCGCGCCCATCTGGAGCATCCCGCCGTCGACCGCCCACGACGCCCCGGTGACATAGCTCGACGCCGGAGAGGCAAGGAACGCGATGACCGCGGCCACCTCCCACGCATCGCCGGGCCGCCCGAGGGGAACGCCGGGCCGGTCCTTGGTGCGGGGGTCTTCATCGGTCTGGCCCGTCATCGGCGTCGCGATTTCGCCGGGGGCCACGGAGTTGGCCGTGATGCCGTGGCTGGCCAGCTCAAGCGCAATGGTTTTGATCAGTCCGCCGAGCCCGTGCTTGGACGCGTCGTAGGCCGACGAGCCCACCCGCGGTTGCGTCTCATGGACGCTCGTGACGGCGATGATGCGGCCGCCCCTCCCGGCGTCGACCATCCGGCGGGCTGCCGCCTGGATGCAGAGGAAGGCGCCGTTGAGGTTGGTGTCCAGGGTCTTCGCCCAGGTCTCATAGTTGAGCTCGAGGAACTTGGTGCCGTCGCCCGTGCCGGAGTTGTTGACGAACACGTCCACGCCGCCCAGGTCCTCCGCGAGGCCGTCGATGACACCGGCGCACGTCAGGAGGTCGGTGGTGTCGAGCTGCCGGACCAGCGCGGTCCGGCCCGCGGCCCGGACCTCCTCTGCCGTCCGCTCGGCGCCGTCCCTGTCAGAGTGCCAGGTGACGCCTATGTCCAGTCCGGCCTGGGCCAGTGCCACTGCGGTGGCGCGGCCGATCCCGGAGTCGCTGCCGGTGACGATGGCGGTGCGGGGCGAGAATTCCATGGTGCGTCCTTCCGTGGGTCCCTTTTTGGGGTCAGGCTGCCGCATCCACGACGCAGAAGCGGTTACCGTCGGGGTCCTCCAGCACGATGAAGTCCGGGTCATCCGGATAAGAGTCCCAGTCCACCCGTGTTGCCCCGAGCTTGACGAGTCGTTCCACCTCGGCTGCCTGGTCATCGGCGTAGAGGTCCAGGTGAAGGCGCGGATGGGACTGCACCGGAGTCTCGCTGAGCATGAGGGCGAGCCGGGCGCCGTCGCCTTTTTGCGGGACGAGCACCACCCACGTTTCGTCGCCGTCCTCCCGGGGGATATAGCCGAGGGCGTCGCACCAGAAGGCGGTGGCGCGGGCGACGTCGTTGACGCCGAGGACAGTCGTTCCAATCGTCAGCATGCCTTCATGCTTCCGTGCGTGCAGTTGTGATGCAAGGGGGGCGGAAAGCCGGAGTCGCCGGAAACGCGCGAAATCGCCGGAAGCTCGGTGGCTTCCGGCGATTTCGGCGGCAGGAGGTCCGCGGCGGGTAAGACTACGTCAGGCGGATCTGGCGGTTGACGTCCTTGTAGAGCAGGTAGCGGAATTCGCCCGGGCCGCCGGCGTAGCAGGCCTGCGGGCAGAAGGCGCGCAGCCACATGAAGTCGCCGGCTTCCACCTCCACCCAGTCGTTGTTGAGCAGGTACATGGCCTTGCCCTGGAGGACATAAAGGCCGTGCTCCATGACATGGGTCTCCGGGAACGGGATTACGCCGCCCGGCTGGAAGGTCACGATGTTCACGTGCATGTCGTGGGCCAGGTCGTTGGGGTCCGCGAAGCGGGTGGTCTTCCAGACGCCGTCGACGTCCGGCATTTCGCTCGGATCAACCTCAGCATCGCTCGTCACGAAGGACTTGGCCTCGTAACCCTCGAGCCGTTCGTAGGCCTTGCGGATCCAGTGGAAGGACACAGTGTCATCTGAGACGTTCTCCAGGCCCCAGGTTGAACCTGCTGCGAGGTAGGCGTAGCCACCCTCCTCAAGCTGGTGCAGCTCGCCGTCGAGCGTCAGATTGACCCGTCCCTTGGTGACGAAGACGACGCCTTCGACGCCGGCCTCGAATTCGGCCTTGGGGGCGCCGCCGCCGGGACCGATCTCGACGATCAGCTGCGAGAACGTGGTGGCGAACCCCGAGATCGGGCGGGCGATGATCCAGGAACGGGTGTTCGTGAAGCCCGGCAGGTTGCTGGTGACAATGTCGGTCAGCACGCCCTTGGGGATGACGGTGTAGGCCTCTTTGACGATCGCGCGCTCGGTGGTGAGGTGCGTCTGGGGCGGCAGCCCGCCTTCAGGGGAGTAGTACTTGCCCATCTTTGGATCCTTACTTTGAAGTGGTCTGGGCCAGCCGTGGGTGGGCCAGTCCGGTGAGTTGGGGGATTCCGACGCCGGCCAGCGCCAGCACCTCGTCGGCACCGACCGCGCCGCACTGGACGCCGCGCAGCACGAACGCGGCGAGGGCGCGCGCCGTGGCCGGCTCGTCCATGACGCCGCCTTCCGTCTGCTCCACGTAGTTCCGCAGCCTGCCGGCCGCGGCCGGCAGGCCCTGGCGGTAGAAGGCGTACGTTGCCGCGAAGCGGCTGGGCAGCTGGGCCGGGTGCAGGTCCCAGCCCTGGTAGAAGCCGCGCTCCAGGGAACGGCGCACCAGGCGGCCGTGCAGCTGCCAGGCGTTTTCCACGTTGTCGCCCACGGGAATGATGTTGGTGGATCCGTCGGACAGCCGGATGCCGGTGCCGGCCACGGCCAGCTGCATGACCTCCTTGGCGAAGTCGGCCACCGGGTGTTCCATCGACTGGTACTCGGCGGAGATCTGCAGGGAAGCGGAGTAGTCGTAAGTGCCGTAGTGCAGGCCGCTGATCCGGCCGGGAACGGCATGCGGCAGCTGTGCCACCGGGGACGTTCCCTCCGGGCCGAGGATGAGCTGCGGCGTCTCCACCTGCACCTCGAACCGGAGCCGGCCGGCGGGGAGGGAGTGGATCTCCTCGAGCCGGGAGACCGCGTAATCCATGGCCTGCACCTGCGCCACGGTGGTGACCTTGGGCAACGTCAGGACAAGGCCCTTGGGCAGTTCGCCCGCCGCGGCCAGGCGGGAGACGAACAGGTCGAGGGTGCGCAGCCCGCGGGCGCGAGTGGGGGCCTCGAAGCACTTGAACCGGATTCCGATGAACGGCGGCGCGGAGCCGGCCGAGACTGCGGCAGCCACGGCGGACGCCGCAGCAACGGCGGCGGCGTCCTCGGCGTCGTCGCCCCGGTCCCCGAACCCGTCCTCGAAGTCGAGCCGGAGGTCCTCGATCGGCTCGCCGCCCAGTTTCGTCTCCACCCGGGAGGCGACGGCCTCCGCGAGGTCGGCGTCCTGGCCCAGGAGCGCACCCAGCCGGGCCAGCCCGCCGTGGGCGGCCGCCGTCGCCAGCGCCTGGGTTCCCCAGTCGGCGGCGAGCGACGGCGTGAACCGGTCCGCGGGGACGTACACGGTGTGGACCGGCTGGCGCGAGCCGTCGTCGCCCGGGTAGTTCTGCTCCAGCAGCCGGTCGGTGTCCGCCAGCTGCCCGTCGATCCGGGCGAGGTCGGCTGCGGTCAGCGATGTTTCGGGTACCGCCATTGCTCAGCCCACCAGTTCGTAGGCGGGGGTGGTGAGGAAGTCCGTGTAGTCCTCGGAGAGGCAGATGTCGCCGATCAGGGCGCTCGCTGGCTGGTAGTAGCGGACGAACGCTTCCTCGCCCACCTCGCCGCGCAGCTTTTCGGTTTCCTCGGCGAGGATCCGGGCGACCAGCTCGCGGGTGACCTTGTTGCCCGTGTCCGCGAGGACCACCTCGTTGCGGATCTGCTGCCAGACCTGCGAACGGGAGATTTCCGCCGTAGCGGCGTCCTCCATCAGGTTGTGGATGGCCACCGCGCCGTTGCCGGAGATCCAGACGGCGGTGTAGGCCACGGCGACGTAAAGGTTCAGGCGGAGGCCGGCTTCGGTGACCTGGCCCTCGGCGGAGGCAATGTCCAGCAGCTGGCCGGCCGTGACCGAGACCTCCGGCCGCTGCTTGTCGAGCTGGTTGGGCCGGTCCCCGAGCACGGAGTCGAACACCTCCTGGCAGACGGGCACGAGGTCCGGGTGGGCCACCCAGGAGCCGTCGAAGCCGTCGTTCGCCTCGCGGGTCTTGTCTGCGCGGACCTTCGCAAAGGCCTGCGCGGTGACCTCGGGTTCGCGCCGGTTGGGGATGACCGCAGCCATGCCGCCCATCGCGAAGGCGCCGCGGTGGTGGCAGGTCTTCACCAGCAGCTCCGTGTAGGCCCGCATGAACGGCGCCGTCATGGCCACGGTGGCGCGGTCCGGCAGCACGAAGCTGGCACCGGCGTCGCGGAAGTACTTGATGATGCTGAACAGGTAGTCCCAACGGCCGGCGTTCAGCCCGGAAGCGTGGTCCCGCAGCTCGTAGAGAATCTCGTCCATCTCGAACGCAGCCGGGATCGTTTCGATCAGGACGGTGGCGCGGATGGTGCCTTGGCCGAGGCCGAGGAAGTCCTGGGCGAAGACGAACACGTCGTTCCACAGCCGGGCCTCGAGGTGGCTCTCCATCTTCGGCAGGTAGTAGTACGGGCCCTGGCCGTTGAGCACCAGCTGCTTGGCGATGTGGAAGAAGTGCAGGCCGAAGTCCACCAGCGCGCCGACGGCGGGTTCGCCGTCGAGCAGCAGGTGCCGCTCCTCCATGTGCCAGCCGCGGGGGCGGGCGACCACGACGGCCAGCGGGGCGTCGGTGCGGAGCCGGTACTCTTTGCCCTCTGGGGAGGTATAGGCCAGCGTTCCGGTAGCGGCATCGCGGAGGTTGAGGATGGCATCGATGACGTTGCCCCACGTGGGGGTGCTGGCGTCCTCAAGGTCTGCGAGCCACACCTTCGCGCCGGAGTTAAGAGCGTTGATGGCCATCTTGGCCGGCGAAGCCGGGCCGGTCATCTCGACCCGGCGGTCCTGCAGGGCCGCCGGTGCCGGCGCAACCTTCCAGTCGCCGTCGCGCACGTTCTTGGTTTCCGGCAGGAAATCCAGGCTGCCGGACCGGGCCACCTGCTCACGCTTGGTTTTCCGGGCCGTGAGCAGCTCGCCGCGCCGGCCGGCGAAGCGCTTGTGGAGCTCCTCCACGAACGCGAGGGCCTTCGGGGTGAGAATCTCCTCCGCACGCTCGATCGGCCGGGGGTCTGTGACTGTGATAGCCATTGTGGGTCCTTTCCAGGGCTGATTCAGGCGTTGGCGAGAGCTGCGTCCGCGGGCGCTGCTGCTTCTGTTGAGTCTTCCGCTGTTGCCGTCGCGATGCCAGTACCCGCTGCGGCGTGGGCCGCGGCGGCGACTGCTGCCGCGACGTCAGCGGCCACATGGGGGTCGAAGACGCTGGGGATGATGTAGCTGGCGTTGAGCTCGTCGTCATGAACCCGGTTGGCGATCGCCTCGGCGGCGGCCACCAGCATTTCCGGTGTGATGTCTGATGCCCCGGCGTCCAGCAGCCCGCGGAAGAAGCCCGGGAAGGCCAGGACGTTGTTGATCTGGTTCGGGAAGTCGCTGCGGCCGGTGGCGACGACGGCGGCGTGCCTGGATGCCACTGTCGGGTCGATTTCCGGCGTCGGGTTGGCCATGGCGAAAACGATGGCTTTGTCCGCCATCGAGGCAACCTGCTCCTCGCCGATCACGTGCGGGGCGCTCACGCCGATGAAGACGTCGGCACCCTTGAGGGCCTCGTGCA
Source organism: Arthrobacter globiformis (assembly GCF_030815865.1). Classification (NCBI taxonomy): domain Bacteria; kingdom Bacillati; phylum Actinomycetota; class Actinomycetes; order Micrococcales; family Micrococcaceae; genus Arthrobacter; species Arthrobacter globiformis. The sequence continues at coordinate 4,674,912 of NZ_JAUSXI010000001.1, read as the reverse complement.
GCGTGCCGGAGAAACCCTCTTCGTTGGTGTTGGCCGCGATCCAGGTGCGGTGCTCGTCGTCGTACTTCTCACCCGAGTGGATGGCGCCGGAGCGGCCGGCGGCGATGATGTGCTGCGCGCCCTGGGCCTTGAGGAGCTGGATGATCGCCGAGCCGGCGGCGCCGACGCCGGAGACCACGATGCGGACGTCCGCGAGCGTCTTGCCCACGACCCGGAGGGCGTTGACCAGGGCGGCCAGCGTGACGATGGCGGTGCCGTGCTGGTCGTCGTGGAAGACCGGGATGTCCAGTTCATCGCGGAGCCGGTTTTCGATTTCGAAGCAGCGCGGCGCCGCGATGTCCTCGAGGTTCACGCCGCCGTAGACGGGGGCGAGGGCCTTGACGATTTTGATGATCTCCTCGGTGTCCTGGGTATCCAGGCAAACGGGCCAGGCGTCAACGTTGGCGAACTGCTTGAAGAGCGCGGCCTTGCCCTCCATGACCGGAAGCGCGGCTGCCGGGCCGATGTTGCCGAGGCCCAGGACGGCCGAGCCGTCGGTGACCACGGCGATCGTGTTTCGTTTGACCGTCAGGTTCCGGGCGGCGTCGGGGTTTTCCGCGATGGCAAGGCAGACCCTGGCGACTCCAGGGGTGTAGGCGCGGGAGAGATCGTCGCGGTTGCGGAGCGCCACCTTCGGCACCACCTCGAGCTTGCCGCCCAGGTGCATCAGGAAGGTGCGGTCCGAAACGTTGCGCACGGTGACGCCGTCGAGCGCGTTGAGCGCATCCTTCACGCGGTCCGCGTGGTCCTGGTCCGTGGTGTTGCAGGTGACGTCGACAACCAGCGTCTCGTGGTGGGACTCGGTCACGTCCAGTGCGGTGATCGCCGCCCCGGCCGCGCCGACGGCTGCCGCGAGCTCGCTGGTGGCCGTGAAGCTTGAGGGTGCCTCCACGCGCAGGGTGATTGAGTTTCCGGGGCTCGGGTTCGCCATTGAATGTCCTCCTGATCAGGCCCACCGCTGGGGCGGGCTGTTCTCCTGAATGTTTTCGTATTATGGATATTATTATCTACTTTATGGAAATACAAGCCCTTCATGCTTCCATCGACGCCGCTCCGCGTCTTGCTGTATCTTTGGCTGTCTAAGCAACTTTTTTCACGATGCGGATAAGAGTTGTCGTATTCGAGGCAACAGGAGAGTGTTACATGGCTGAGAAGGCCACCGGAGGCGTGCAGTCCGTAGAGCGCGTCTTTGAACTTTTGGAACTCATCACCGACGCCGGCGGCGACGTCACGCTCAGCGAGCTCTCTTCCTCCACGGACCTGCCCCTGCCCACGATCCACCGGCTGCTGCGTACGCTCGTAGCACTGGGGTACATCCGCCAGCTGCCCAACCGCCGCTACGCCCTCGGCCCGCGGCTGATCCGGCTCGGCGAAGGCGCCAACAAGCAGCTCGGTGCCCTGGCGCGGCCGCAGCTGAAGTCCCTCGTGGACCGGTTGGGGGAGACGTCCAACATGGCCGTGCTGGACTCGGACATGGTGATCTACGTGGCCCAGGTGCCGTCGCTGCACTCGATGCGCATGTTCACGGAGGTGGGCCGCCGCGCGCATACGCACGACACCGGCGTCGGCAAGGCGATCCTGGCGCAGCTGGACGACGAGGTGGTGCGCGGTATCGTGACCCGCACCGGCATGCCTACGCCCACTGCTAAGAGCATCGGCGACTTCGATTCCCTGATCGCGGACCTGAACCGTATCCGGGAACGCGGCTACTCGATCGACGAGGAGGAGCAGGAGCTCGGTGTGCGCTGCTTCGCTATGGCCGTGCCCAACGCGCCCACGCCCACCGCCATCTCCGTCTCCGGGCCGGTCTCCCGCGTGGACCAGTCCTTCGCCGACCGCGCCGTGCCGCTCCTCCGCGAAGCAGCCCAGGCCATCTCGGACGAGCTCAACCAAAACTGATCCCCTCCGTCGTCCTTCTGTGCAGCGCGAACGGACAGTTGAGGCCCCACGGTCCTGGGGGCCTCAACTGTCCGTTCGCGCTTAAACGATTTCTAGTGCTCGGAGCTGGATGACGTCTGGATGGGGACTTCCTTGCCGTCGCAGTCGATCAGTTTCCCGCCTTCGAAACGGTCGCCGTCGGACAGGCAGTGCAGGTCCTCCTCCTTGACGACCCGCCCGGTGCCAGCGACGAAGACGGACTGGTTGTCCGAGTTGCCTGCCTTGAAGTGGTTGAAGAGCAGGTTCAGCAGGATGGCCATGATCGCTGCGGAGCTGATGCCGGAGTGGAAGATGGTGCTGAACCAGGACGGGAACTGGTCGTAGAACGCGGGTGCCGCGATCGGGATCATGCCGAAGCCGATGGACGCTGCCACGATGATCAGGTTCATGTTGTTGCGGTACTCCACCTTGGAGAGCGTCCGGATGCCGCTGGCGGCAACAGTTCCAAAGAGTACGACGCCGGCCCCGCCCAGGACGGGCGTCGGCACCGCCGCGACCACCCGGCCAAGGACCGGAAGCAGGCCGAGAATGACCAGGATGAGGCCGCCGGCGCTGACGACGAACCGGCTCTTGACGCCGGTGATGGCTACCAGGCCCACGTTCTGCGCAAAGGCGCTCTGGGTGAAGGAGTTGAACAGCGGGGAGATGGCGCTGGAGAGCATGTCGGCCCGCAGCCCGTCGCCGATCCGCTTGGAATCGACCTTGGTGCCCACGATCTCGCCCACGGCGATGATGTCCGCGGAGGTCTCGGTGAGCGTCACCAGGATGACGATCAGCATGGAGATGATGGCGGCAATCTCGAACGTTGGCGGCCCGAAGGCGAACGGGGTGGGGAACGCGACGATCTCGCCCGTGCCCACCTTGGAGAAGTCAGCCATGCCGAAAGCTAGGGCGATCAGGGTCCCGAGAACCATGGCGAGCAGGATGGACAGCCGGGAGATGGCGGCGTTGCCCACCTTGCTCAGCAGCAGGACGATCGCCATGGTGGCGGCGGCCAGGCCGATGTTGGCCATGCTGCCGTAGTTGGGGGCGGCCTTGTTGCCGCCCATGGCCCAGTTGGCGGCCACCGGCATCAGCGTGAGGCCGATGGTGGTGATGACCGTACCTGTGACGACCGGCGGGAAGAACTTGATGATCTTGGAGAACAGGGGAGTGATGAGCAGCCCGATTAGCGACGCTGCGATCACCGAACCGAAGACCGCCTGGATTCCGCCGCCGCCGTGGACAATCGCCACCATCGTGGAGACGCCGGCGAAGGAGACGCCCTGGACGAGCGGCAGCTGGGACCCGAAGAACCGGATGCCGACCGTCTGGAGGATGGTGGCCAGGCCGCCGACAAAGAGGCAGGCTGCGATCAGCAGGCCGATGTCCTGGGACGACATGCCGGCCGCGGCGCCGATGATGAGGGGCGGGGCAATGATGCCGCCGTACATGGTGAGGACGTGCTGGAATCCGTAGGCGAAAGTGCTGCCGATGGAGAGGCGCTGATCTTCCGGGCGGGTTGCTGTTGGGCGGCTTTTCTTGATGATGTTCATGGCAGACTTTCTTGGTTCATGGCAGACGCCTTCGTCTGGCTAACAATGTCTGGCTAACAATTTGGGTCTTGTGGTGTGGGCCGGGGCCGTTGGTGGGGGTGTCTAATCGCGATATCTGTACAAAAACTCGGGACCCTTGGGTAATGCTGGTGCTGGCCGGCCGGCCCGCGGAGCGTGGTGTCCGCGGGCCCGCTGGCTGCGGGTTTAGCAGAAGCCGGCGATGCCTGACCAGGCGGCGTCGGCTGCTTCGGCGTCGTCACGCAGGACGGTGGCCTCGATGAGTCCGTACGGGCGGTCGGCTGCGAAGAAGACCTCGTTGGGGTTGTCCAGGCCGAACGGCGAGAGGTCCACGAGGAAGTGGTGCTTGTTGGGCATCGAGAACTTGATTTCCTCGATCTCGCTGTGGGCTTCCAGGACCTTGGCGCCCATGTCGAACAGGGTCTGCTGCAGGGCGTGGGAGTACTTCTCGGTGAAGCCCTCAAGCAGGAGGCTCTTGACGTCCTCGTAGCTCTTGTTGAAGTCCAGCGAGCTGAAATCGGTGCCGGCCTTGAAGCGCCAACGGGCCGAGACGTCGGTGGCCAGGATGCGGTCAGTGGTCTCCGGCAGGGTGGTGTACTTGTCCTTCGGGTACCCGACGAAGCCGGACTGCGTGGACTTCAGGACGGTCAGGTCCTTGAGTCCCGAGATCAGGTGGGTGGCAGCCCCGTCCCGGACAAGGACGGCGGTGCGGACTTCCTGGCCCTTGCGGACGAAGGAGTGGTCGTGCGCGCTGCCGTGCGCCTGGATGCGTTCCCAGGCGTAGGACTCGGCTTCCCAGCGGCCGCCGGTGACCCAGTCGAAGCTGGAGGTGAAGTGCTCGCCGAGGCGCAGCAGGAACGCCTCGGGGGAGCCGACCCCTTCGCGGGCGAAGGCGTAGATGGTGTTCTTCTGGGTGTCGGTGGCCACCACGTGGGCGTTGTCGCCCTCGAGGTGGGCGGCTTCGAAGTCACCGCGGAGCTGCGAGGTGACGTTCAGATCCTCGATCTCATGGCGGTCGGTGTCGCGGGTGATCTTGACGACGCGGACTTCGGCCTTACCGTACTGGTTGTGGCCGAGGACGATCTTGTTGCTCATGGTCTGTTCCCAACTTCCCGTATGTGGAACGAAAGTCCCACATAGAAATTAAGTGCGTGTTTCCCACGCATTTCGTGTGGCGTCGACCCAAACAAAAAATGAGCCGACATCAGTTGATGCCAGCTCATTACGACCCTGCCTGCTGCTCCCAGGTTACGTGACGTGCGCCACGAATTGAATTAAAGCGTAGCGCAGCATGCCGGTGGTGTACATCACAAGTTCAAAAAACCGATTGTGACCAGACTGGTGCGGAACGCCATGGCCGGGGGTCTTGACACACCCCCGAACGTGTCCCTAAGATTTCACATATCAAAAACTAATTTCCGCACTACGAAAAAGTAAAGCGGGCAAGGCAAGAAACGAGGAGGAACAGATGGACTCGCAGGATCAGAACAACGTCGCGGAATTTCCGGCACCCGGCCAGGAGCTGTACCTGCCGTTCGGCGCCACGGATCCCGACTTCTACATTCCGGCCGACTGCGACCGGCGCTCCGGCGGCCTGTCGCGGTGGCTCCGGGCGCTTCCGGTCTTCGGCAGGCGGCCATAGCCGCAGCCTCCGGTAATTTCCGTGTCGCAAGGACTGTCAGGATCCGGGACGGTCCGGCCACTCCTTGCCGGCCCACGGGTCGTAGTCGGCCATGAGCTCCTCCTGCTGGGGACGCTCCTCCTCGGGGACATGCTGCAGGTTCACCCGCACCCTGTACCAGAGCGAGCTTGACCCGCGCATTCCGTCGACCAACACATCGGCCGGATGCAGCGACGGCACCACGTCGGCATGCCGGGACTTCCACTCGTCGAGCGCGGCGAGTGCCTCCGGTTTGGTTTTGGTGCGGGCCACCTCTATGAGCGGCATCACCGACTGCCGGCGGCCGGAGCCGTTGCCAGCGCGCGGCGCCTTCTCGGCGGGGCCGAGCTCGGCGGCCAAGGCGAGAAGCCCATCGAGCCTGCCGACGGCGTCGTCGATGCCGGTGTGTGGGTCGCCCACCCCGGCGAAGCGCTCCGGCACTGTGAGCACCGTGAACTGTTCCGGCCTGGCGGAGCGGACCTCGTCCCAGGTGAGCGGCGTAGAGACCCGGGCGTCAGGCAGCGGCCGGATTGAGTACGCCGATGCCACGGTGCGGTCCTTCGCGTTCTGGTTGAAGTCGACGAACACACTCTCACCGCGCTCCTCCTTCCACCACCGCGCGGTGGCGAGGCCGGGGGCGCGGTTTTCGACCTCCCGGGCGAGAGTCTCAGCAGCGAGCCGCACATCGCGGTAAGACCACTCCGGCGCGATACGCACCAGAATGTGGAGACCCCGGGACCCGCTCGTCTTCGGCCACCCCACGAGCCCGGCGTCGTCGAGCACCTCCCGCGCGACATACGCGACGTCGACGATCTGCGACCAGTCGACCCCCGGCATCGGATCCAGGTCCACCCGCAGCTCGTCCGGGTGTTCGAGGTCCTCGGCGCGCACCGGATGCGGGTTGAGGTCGAGGCAGCCAAGATTCACCACCCACGCCAGGCCCGCGGCATCCCGGATGACCGCCTCCTCCGCCGACGTCCCCGACGCGTAGTGCAGCGTCGTCGTGTCGATGAAATCGGGATGGTTGTCGGGCACGCGCTTCTGGAAGAACGCCTCCGCGTCGATGCCCTTCGGGAAGCGCTTGAGCACCATCGGCCGGCCGCCTGCACCGCGCAGCGCGCCACCGGCGACGGCCAGGTAATAGCGCACCAGGTCGAGCTTCGTCAGCCCGGGTTCAGGGAACACCACCTTGTCCGGGCTCGAGATGCGGACCTCTGTGCCGGCGATGTCCAGGATTTCGGCCGGCGTCTTCGACGGAGTCATGGCGCCACGCTAGCAGTGCCTGGCCGCCATTTCGATGGTTCCCTGCCCACTCGACGTTTCGCAGCGTCGTGTGCGCAGGGAACCGTCGAAACGGCGGGGCGTCAGCCGTTCACGAGCCGCCGCGCCGCCGCCGAATGCTTCGCGATCAAGCCGGCCACGTCCAGGCCCGGAATCTGCCCGTCAATCACCCGCCACTCGCCGCCCACCATCATGCGGTCCGCGCGGTCGGCGGCGCACAGCAGCAGGGCGGCGAGGGGATCGTGGCTGCCGGAGAACCGCAGGTCGTCCAGCCGGAACAGGGCCAGGTCCGCCTGCATGCCGGGCGCCAACTGGCCGAGGTCCGGCCGCCCCAGAACCGCCGCCGATCCGCGTGTGGCCCAGCCGAGCGCGCGCTCCACTGGAACGTGTGCGCCGTAGCGCAGGCGCTGCAGGTACAGCGCCTGCCGCGCCTCGAGAATCATGTTGGAGGCATCGTTCGACGCCGATCCGTCCACTCCCAGCCCCACGGGCACCCCCGCTTCCTCCAGTTCAAGCACCCGGGCGGTGCCGGACGCGAGGCGCATGTTCGACGTCGGGCAGTGGGCGACGGCGGTTCCGGCCGCTCCCAGCCGGGCGATTTCAGCGTCGCTGAAATGGATGCCGTGGCCCAGCCATGTCCTGTCGGTCAGCCAGCCCACACTGTCCAGGTAGTCCACGGTGCGCAGCCCGAACATCTCGAGGCAGAACTGCTCCTCGTCGAGGGTTTCGGCGAGATGGGTGTGCAGCCGGACGTCATGCCGCTCTGCCAGCGCGGCGCTCTCGGCCATGATCTCCTTGGTGACGGAAAACGGCGAGCAGGGCGCCAGCGCAATCTGGATCACGGCACCGTCCCCGCGCTCGTGGTATTCGCGGATCAGCCGTTCGCTGTCGGCCAGCACCGCCTCCGGCGCCTGCACTGTCGACTGCGGCGGCCAGCCCGCCGTCGTCCTCTCCCAGTGTCATGGAGCCCCGGGTCAGCGTACCCCGCATGCCGAGGCGCCGGACGACGCCGATTTCGACGTCGACTGCATCCTCCATCCCGGCGGGGAAGAGGTAGTGGTGGTCGGCGGCGGTGGTGCAGCCGGAAAGCAGCAGTTCGGCGAGGGCCACGGTGGCTGCGAGTTCAAGATCCCGCGGGGTCAGCCTGGCCCAGACCGGGTAGAGGTTCTGCAGCCAGGGGAACAGGGGAGCGTTGGCCACCGGACCCCAGGCACGGGTAAGCGTTTGGTAGAAGTGGTGATGGGTATTGATCAGGCCGGGCAGCAGGACGTGGTTGCCGGCGTCGAAGGTCTGCTGGCAGGGAACCGACGGCGTCTGTCCGGCGCCAAGTACCTCCACAATCCTGCCGCCGCTCACCACCAGGCCGCCCGAGGCGTCGAGGCTGTTGGCGGTGAAGGCCGCCAGCGGGTTCCGGATCCAAAGCCGGGATTCGGCGGCCGGGTGCGTCGGCGGAAGGTCAAAGAGCTGGGTCATGAGGGGTCCTTGTCTGAGTGTGCTGATACTTTCCAGCTCAGTGGTCCTGTCTGCTGATCCAGGGGACGCGCTGCCCGACGGCGGCGAGTCGGCACCAGCGTAGGGCGGGTGTGGGAGAGCGGTCAATGGGCGCGCTTTGCGACAGCGCGGGAAGTGATCGGCCGTGACAGCCAGCCGTGAGCCGCCGGAAACACGCATTTCACATTGCGAAATTAAGTTTCCAGAAAACTATGGCGCGGACCACATTCCGGTGCTAATCTCAAGTTGCCAAAGGCGGGCACCCGGACTCCGGGAAGCTATCTACCAGGCGCAACTTAACCTTCAAAAGCACATGCTGAAGCCTGGTAACCGTCGCATCTGGTCCTTTCCGTTCCGCCCGCGGGGTACCGGCTTCCACAGCAAAGGGAGTCGCATCATGAGTACCACCGTCACAGCCGAGGCATTCCTGGCCAGGTCCATCCGGTTGGCGACCGCCAACGTCCTGAACAGCGGCGGCCCGTTCGGCGCCGTGATCGTCACCGCCGACGGTCAGGCGTTCGACGGCGTCAACCGGGTCACCGCCGACAACGATCCCACCGCCCACGCCGAGGTCACGGCCATCCGCCGCGCGTGCAGCGGGCTTGGCACTTTCGACCTCCGCGGAGCCACCCTCTACAGCAGCTGCGAGCCATGCCCCATGTGCCTCGCTTCGGCGCTGTGGGCCCGCATCGACCGCGTGGTCTTCGCTGCGGACCGGCACGACGCCGCCTCCGTGGGCTTCGACGACGCCGTCTTCTACGAGTACTTCGACAACGAGGACCGCCACGCCCTGATGCCGGTCTCCAAGCTCGAGCTGGGCCATCCCGAAGCCCCGGCCATCCTGGAACCGTTCAACACCTGGAACACGCTCGACTCCAGGATTGACTACTAGGGCCCGGTGGCTGACATGACAATCCTGGACAATACCGCTGAACAGCAGGCTGCGCTTCCGGGCGCAGGGCAGACAGCGGCACCCGAAGAGAACCCGGCACCCGGCAAAGCCCAGCGGAGCAACAGCCCCAGGCCCCCGGCGTCGAACTCGTTCCTTGACCGCTTCTTCCACATCACCCGGCGCGGTTCCACCGTGGCCCGCGAGGTGCGGGGCGGACTGGTCACCTTCTTCACGATGGCCTACATCGTCATCCTGAATCCGCTGATCCTCGGCGGATTCAGCGCGGACAACGCCCCCACGGACGTCGCCGGCGGCTGGCTTTCGGCGGCGCAGGTTGGTGCAGTCACCGGGCTGACGGCCGGCGTAATGACCATCGCGTTCGGCCTGATCGCCAACCTGCCGTTCGGCCTGGCCGCGGGACTGGGCATCAACTCCTTCCTCGCCGTGGCGGTGATCCAGGAGGTCACCTGGGCTGAGGCCATGGGCCTGGTGGTCATCAACGGCATCCTGATCGTCCTTTTTGGCGTCACCGGCGCACGGACCGCGATTTTCCGGGCCGTGCCCAAGGAGCTGAAGGCCGCCATCACGGTGGGCATCGGCCTGTTCATCGCCTTCATCGGCTTCGTGGACTCTGGCTTCGTCAAGGCCACCACCGGCGGCCCGCCGGTTCAGCTCGGCGACAACGGCTCCATCACCTCCATCCCCACCATGGTGTTCATCGTGGGCCTGCTGGTGATGGGCATCCTGGTGGCACGGAAGGTCCAGGGCGGCCTGCTCATCGGCATCGTGGCCACCACGGCGCTCGCCGCCGTCGTCGAGGCGTTCCTGCACATCGGCCCCGCCAGCGAAGCCAACCCCGGCGGCTGGCACCTGAACACGCCGGTGCTGTCGGGCCACCTGGTCTCCGCGCCGGACCTCGGCCTCGTGGGGCAGTTCGACCTGTTCGGCGCCTTCGGCCGAATCGGCGGACTCGCTGCCACCATGCTGGTGTTCACGCTCGTGTTCACCAACTTCTTCGACGCCATGGGGACCATGACCGGGCTCGCGAAAAGCGCGGGCGTGGCGCACAAGAACGGCACGTTCCCCCGGCTCAAGTCCGCCTTCATCGTCGAAGGCGTCGGCGCGGTGGTAGGCGGCGCCACGTCAGGTTCCTCCAACACCGTGTACATCGACTCCGCTGCGGGAATCGGCGAGGGGGCGCGCACGGGACTTGCGTCGGTGGTCACCGGCGCGCTGTTCCTGGGATCGATGTTCCTCACCCCGCTCACCAGCGTGGTGCCGCTTGAGGTGGCAGCCGCCGCCCTGGTGGTGGTGGGCGCGATGATGATGGCGCAGATCCGCGAGATCAAGTTCACCAAGTTCGCGGTGGCGCTGCCGGCCTTCCTGACGATCGTCACCATGCCGCTGAGCTACTCGATTGCCAACGGGATCGGCGTGGGCTTCGTGAGCTGGGCCGTCATCGGTGCAGCCTCCGGCAAGGCGAAGAAGATCCATCCCCTGATGTGGGTGGTGACCGTGGGCTTCGTGGTCTACTTCGCGCGGGGTCCGGTCAGCGCCCTGCTCGGAGCTTAGGGACCGGGCTTAGGGACGCGGAAAATGCCCCGCGACGCGCAAATGGCCGGACGATACGGAATCCGCGCATCCCCGGACCATTTGCGCGTCGCCGGGCAGGACCGGCGTCGTACGCTTTCCACTACCAAGGATAGGAACGAGAATATGGGCACCATCGCACGGGAAGAGGGAGTGCTGCCATGCTGGATCTGATGCCTTCTCTGGCCGGCTGGCGCCCGGCGGCCTCCGGGGAACGGTGCGCCGTCGCCACCATCATCACCGCCAGCGGCTCCGTGCCGCGCCCGCCCGGGACCTCCATGCTGGTGTCCGAGTCGGGCGAGATCCTCGGCAGCCTCTCCGGCGGCTGTGTTGAGGGCGCCGTGGTTGCCTCGGCGCTGGAAGTGATGGCCGACGGCGGCACCCGCCTTGAGGCGTTCGGCTTCAGCAGCGAGGACGCATTCGCCGTCGGGCTCACCTGTGGTGGTGAGCTGGAGGTCCACATTCAGCCCCTGGACGGCAGTGCCGCCGGGCTCGGGGTCCTCCGGGAGCTCGCCGGCGGGGACCCCGAACGGCCGCTGGCACTGATCCGGCGCATCGACAGTGGGACCGGCAGGTCCGTCACCGGCAGAACGCTGGTTGGCAGAACCCTGTCTGGCAGTACATTGGGGGCTGCTGGGAACATGGGTGTTGCGGTCGCCCAGCCGCCCGCCGTCGTCGTCGTTCCTGATCCGGGGAGCTTCCAGACAGCGGAATCGGCGGAGCTCGCAGCGCTGCTGGGCCTGGACGCTCTGAGCCTGGACGCTGGGGCCAGACAGGACGCACTCCTCGCGGCCGCGGCCCAGCTCGACCCGCTGCTGCGCGGCGGCCGGACGGGACTGGTCCGGCTGGCGCCCCCGCAGGGCTGTGGCGGCGTTGTCCGGGGCGCCCACGGTACGGAGGCTGGGGTGACGTCGCCCGAGCCGGTGACCCTGCTCGTGGAGAGCCGCCTGCCACAGGCGCGGCTGCTGGTGTTCGGTGCCAACGACTTTGGCGCCGCCCTGGTGCCGGCTGCCAAGCTGCTCGGCTACCGCGTCACGCTGTGCGATGCCCGGCCGGCGTTCTCGGCGCAGGAGCGCTTCGCCACGGCAGACGAGGTGGCCACCGACTGGCCGCACCGCTATCTCGCCGCCGAAGCCGCGGCAGGGCGCATCGACTCCCGCACTGTCATCTGCGTCCTGACCCACGACCCCAAGTTCGACATCCCGCTGCTGCAGGAAGCACTCGGGCTGGACGTTGCCTTCGTCGGCGCCATGGGCTCGCGCCGCAGCCACCGGCACCGCATCGACGGACTGCTCGAGGCCGGCGTGGCTCCGGAGCGGCTGGCCCGGCTGCATTCGCCCATCGGACTGGATCTTGGTGCCGTCACACCGGCGGAAGTGGCGGTCTCCATTACCGCCGAGCTGATCGCGGTCCGCACCGGTTCCGCCGCCTGCGCCCCGCTGCGGGACGGCACCGGCCCTATCCATTCGATGCCCGCCGGCGCGAGCGCCGGCCCGGAACAAGCACCCCAGGCAGAACCGGCAGCCAGGAGAGCACCGGCATCAAATACAGAACAGGCATCCCAGGAGACCGCATGGACATGAACACCATCGAGGCGGTGGTCCGCACCACCGACCCCGCCGACTGGCGGGAGGGCGACGCCTGGCTCGCGGGCGGCACCGTCCTCTTTTCCTATGGCAGCACGGCCTTCGGTCCCGAGCCGCTGCGGCGCCTGCTGGACCTCGGCTCGGCCGGCTGGCAAGCCGTCACCGAGACCGCGAACGGCATCGAGCTGGCCGCCACCTGCACCGTCGCCGAACTGTACGCGCTCCCGGAGAAGCTGGCAGAAGAGGGCACGAGGGACTGGCCTGGCCTAGACCTGGTCCGGCCCTGCTGCGACTCCTTCGTGGCGTCCTTCAAGGTCTGGAACATGTCCACCGTGGGCGGCAATTTGTGCACGTCCCTGCCCGCCGGCCCCATGATTTCGCTGTGCGCCGGACTGGACGGCACGGCCACGGTCCTCGGTCCGGGAGGCTCCCGGCGGGAGCTGCCGGTGGCTGACTTCATCACCGGGGACGGGCAAAACGTCCTGGCACCCGCCGAGCTGCTCCGCAGCGTCAGCCTCCCGGCGTCGGCCCTGTCCTCCCGGGTGGCGTTCCGCCGGCTCTCGCTGAGCAACCTCGGCAGGTCGGGGGTGCTGCTGATCGGAAGGCTCGACGGCGGCGGCCGGTTCACGCTCACCGTCACCGCCGCCACAAAGCGGCCCGTGCAGCTGCGGTTCGGCTCCCTGCCGGACGCGCCGGAGCTGGCGGAGGAACTCGAGGCCGCCATCCCGGAGGGCCTCTACCACGACGACATCCACGGGCTGCCCGCGTGGCGCCGCGACATGACGCACCGCCTGGCAGAGGAAATTCGGGCCGAACTCGGCATGCCGGCAGGAGCGCCGGCAGCAGTGTCCGGCGACTTCTGGCCACCGCAAATGACACAGCAGCCTGCCCGGCAGACGCAGCCAACCCGGCAGACGAAGAGAGGGGCCTGAGCATGGCCATGGAAATCAACGGCGCGCCGGTGCAGGCGGAGCCCCGGCCAGGCCAGTGCCTGCGCACGTTCCTCCGCGAGCAGGGTAACTTCGGCGTGAAGAAGGGCTGCGACGGCGGCGACTGCGGTGCCTGCACCGTGCACGTGGACGGCACCCCGGTGCACAGCTGCATCTACCCGGCCGTGCGCGCCGAAGGCCATGCCGTCACCACCATCGAAGGCCTCGCAGCCACGAGCCCGGGAGCGGACCTGCACCCGGTGCAGCAGCAGTTCCTGGACCGCCAGGGCTTCCAGTGCGGCTTCTGCACGGCGGGCATGGTGATGACGGCGGCCACCTTCGACGGCGCCCAGAAAGAAAACCTGCCGCGCAGCCTGAAGGGCAACCTGTGCCGCTGCACCGGTTACCGCGCCATCGCGGACGCCGTCTGCGGCCACGAAGGCCACCCGGCCCCGGAAGGCCCCGGTTCGGGGATCGCGGGCGAGGGGCAGCCTGCCCCGGAGCCCGGCCGGCTGGGTGACGACGTTCCGGCCCCCGCCGGCCGCGCGGTGGTCACGGGCCAGGCCCGCTACACGCTGGATGTCCCGGCCGAGGCACTGCCCGGCCTGCTGCACCTGAAGCTCGTGCGCTCGCCGCACGCACACGCCCGGGTCCTGTCCATCGACACCGCGGCCGCGATGGAGGTGCCGGGAGTGGTGGCCGTCCTCACCGCCGAGGACGCCCCCACCCAGCTGTATTCCAGCGCCCAGCACGAGCTCTACACAGACGACCCCGACGACACCCGGCTGCTGGACACGGCGGTGAGGTTCCGCGGCCAGCGGGTGGCCGCCGTCGTCGCCGAGTCGGTGGGTGCGGCGGAAGCGGGCGTCCGCGCGGTCCGCGTTGAGTACGAGGAACTGCCCGCGGTGTTCACCCCGCAGGATGCCATCCGGCCCGGTGCCCCCGCCCTGCACGGGGACAAGGATTCCGGCACGGCGCGGATCGCCCAACCCGAGCGGAACATTGTGGCCGGGCTGCACACCGAACTTGGCAGCGTCAGTGACGGCTTCGCGGCGGCGGACTTCATCCACGAGCAGACCTACCGGACCCAGCGCGTCCAGCACGTGGCGCTGGAAACACACGCCTCCATCGCCTCGGTGGACGACGACGGACGGCTGCAGGTGCGCACGTCCAGCCAGGTTCCGTTCCTGGTGCGCCGCACGCTCTGCCGCGTGTTCGGGCTGCCGGAGGACCAGGTCCACGTGGTGGCGGGCCGGGTGGGCGGCGGCTTCGGCGGAAAGCAGGAGGTCCTGACTGAGGACATCGCCGCCCTCGCAGCCCTGAAACTGCGGCGCCCCGTCCAGCTGGAGTTCACCCGGACCGAGCAGTTCACCGCCAGCACCACGCGGCATCCGTTCACCATCAAGCTCAAGGCGGGCGCCAGCAGCGACGGCAGGCTCACGGCCCTGCAGCTGGACGTCCTCACCAACACGGGCGCCTACGGCAACCACGCCCCCGGAGTCATGTTCCACGGCTGCGGCGAATCCCTTGCCGTCTACAAGTGCGCCAACAAGAAGGTCGACGCGCTCGCCGTCTACACCAACACCCTGCCCTCCGGAGCGTTCCGCGGTTACGGGCTCAGCCAGATGATCTTCGCCATCGAATCGGCTATCGATGAACTGGCCGCCGGCATCGGCATGGACCCGCTGGAGTTCCGCCGCCGCAACATGGTCCGCGAGGGCGACGACATGCTGTCCACCCATTCCGAACCGGAGGAGGACGTCCACTACGGCAGCTACGGGCTGGACCAGTGCACGCGCCTGGTGCAGGACGCCTTGGAACGCGGCCGCGAACGCTACCGGGCTGCCGGCCTCGATGACCTGGGGCCGGGCTGGGTTACGGGGGAGGGCGCGGCGCTGTCCATGATCGACACCGTGCCGCCGCGAGGTCACTTCGCCCACTCGAAGCTCCGGCTCCTGGCCGACGGAACGTACGCCGCCGACGTCGGAACCGCCGAATTCGGCAACGGCACCACCACGGTGCACGCACAGCTCGCGGCGACGGCGCTGTCCACCGTGGCCTCTCGGGTCGCGGTCCGGCAGTCCGACACGGACCTGATCGAGCACGACACCGGCGCGTTCGGCTCGGCTGGCACCGTGGTGGCCGGCAAAGCCACGCTCGCCGCGGCCGAGGAACTGGCCGTGAGGATCCGGGCGTTCGCCGCCGGCGTCCGCCAGATCCAGTCGTCCGGATGCGTGCTCGACGGCGACGCCGTCGTCTGCGAAGGAAACAGGGTGCCGCTTACTGAACTGTTCGACGCCGCCCGGCAGGCCGGCGTCGAACTTGAGGCCGAGGGCCGCTGGGGCGGAACGCCGCGTTCGGTGGCCTTCAACGTCCACGGTTTCCGCGTGGCCGTGAACACCGGGACCGGCGAGCTGCGGATCCTGCAGAGCGTGCAGGCGGCCGACGCCGGAGTCGTGGTGAATCCGCGGCAGTGCCGGGGCCAGATCGAGGGCGGGATTGCCCAGGCGCTGGGTGCCGCCCTTTACGAGGAGGTCTGCGTGGACGACGCCGGCCGGGTCACCACGGACATCCTCCGGCAGTACCACATCCCGTCCTTCGCCGACGTGCCGCGCAGCGAGGTGTACTTCGCCGACACCAACGATGCACTGGGACCGCTGGGGGCCAAGTCCATGAGCGAAAGCCCGTTCAACCCCGTGGCGCCCGCGCTGGCCAACGCCATCCGGAATGCCACCGGCGTGCGGTTCGCCGAGCTGCCGATCGCCCGGGACAGGATCTACCTCGGGCTGAAGGAGGCGGGACTCGTTCCTGCGGCGCACATTCCCGTGGCCGGCAGCGTTGCCGCAGACCGCGTTCCCGCTGGTCCAGGCAACGCGGAGTCACTTTGCGCCCCATGAACTGCGCCGGGGCGCGCCAAGTGAGCCCGCGTGGGCTCGGCAACATATAGTCGGGGGATGGAACAGCGCATCTTAGGCAAGACCGGACGGAACGTTTCAGTTGTTGGACTGGGAACCTGGCAGCTCGGCGCGGACTGGGGCAACGTTGACCCGGCACAGGCGCAGGCCATCCTCGCGGCGTCTGCTGAGGCTGGCGTGACGTTCTTCGACACGGCGGACGTCTACGGGGACGGCCGCAGCGAACAGGCCATCGGGGCGTTCCTCGCCGACAACCCGGGCACGGGCATCACGGTGGCCACGAAGATGGGCCGCCGGCTGGAGCAGCGCCCGGAGAACTACAACCTCGCCAACTTCCGCGAGTGGGTGGACCGTTCGCGCCGCAACCTGCGGACCGATGCCCTGGATCTGGTCCAGCTGCACTGCCCGCCCACCGCTGTGTACAGCCGGGCCGAGGTGTACGACGCCCTGGACACCCTCGTGGCCGAGGGTGCCATTCGTAACTACGGCGTCAGCGTGGAGCGGACCGATGAAGCACTCGAAGCCCTGCGCCACGACGGCACCGCCTCCGTGCAGATCATCCTGAACGCCTTCCGGCTCAAGCCGCTGGAGGAGGTGCTCCCCGCTGCGAAGGCCGCCGGCGTGGGCATCATCGCCCGGGTTCCGCTCGCCTCCGGCCTGCTGTCCGGGAAGTACACCAAGGAAACCGTCTTCGCCGCGGACGACCACCGCAACTACAACCGCGCAGGCGACGCCTTCGACGTCGGCGAAACCTTCTCCGGAGTGGACTACGAGCTGGGGATCAAGGCGGTGGCCGAGTTCGAACAGCTGGTACCGGAGGGCTCGGGAACCGCGCAGGCGGCCATCGCATGGGTCGCCGCCCAAGACGGCGTCACGTCGGTCATTCCCGGGGCCCGTTCCGTGGAGCAGGCCCGGGCCAACGCGGCCGCCGCGGCCACGGTGCTCAGCCCGGAGTTCGACGAAGGCGTGCACTGGATCTACGACCACTACTTCCGCGAGGCTGTCCACCCCCGCTGGTAACAGCAACGCGGCGTCACTTACGGCTTCCAGGGGGCGATATCTGACCCCGCCCTGCTGTAAATCGGGTGAGGGGAGGCGGGTGCATGAGGTCATCGTCGATCGAAGACTTCGTTGACCGGCTCGCCGCCACGGAGACTCCGCCGGGCTGCAACAACTTCTTCGACCATTCGGTTCCGGCTAACGCCCTGCGCCGCCAGAACCTGGCGGCGTATCTCGGGGACGTGCTGGAGCGGGCACCGAAGGTGCTCCTGGTGGGGGAGGCGCCGGGCTTCCGGGGCATGCGGCTCACGGGTGTTCCCTTCACCAACCGCACCATGTTTCAGGGCTCGGCCAATTCCTTCGGGCTGTTCGGGGCAGGGAAAGGGTACGTGCTGCCGCCGGAGGCTGCCGGCGTCGCCGCCGAGCCCACGGCCACGGTGATGTGGGAGGTGCTGGCCGAGCTCGACTTCCTTCCTTTGCTGTGGAGTGCCTGCCCCTGGCATACGCATGTGCCGGGACAGCCGCTGTCCAACCGCACGCCAACACCCGCGGAGGCGGCGCTGGGCGCCCCATTCTGGCAGGCCCTCACTAGGATCTTTCCCATCGAAACCGTGGTGGCCGTGGGGAACGTTGCATACCAAGGCTTCCGCCGCAGCGGTCTGGACGTGCCGAAAATCAGGCACCCTGCCCATGGCGGAAGAGCCCGCTTCAAACAGGGACTGCAGGAACTTCTCGCGGCGGGGATGGTTCAGTAACTTCCTGCAGCGGAGCCGAGCTAGCCCAGCAGGTGCAGCTGGTCAGGTGTGTCGATGTCCTCGCCGCCTGACTGGTCGGTGCAGTCCACCAGGTCGATCAGCTCCGGGTGCGTCTGCAGGAAAAGCCGGGCACCGGCGTCGCCTTCCGATGCCGCCGCGGCTTCCGCTCGCAGCGTTGCGTCGAGCAGCAGTGGGTGGCCGCGCCGGAGCTCCCCGGACGTATCGGCGTAAGCGGCGGCCGTCACCCGGCCTGGCCGGTGCGCCCGCAGGAGCCGGGCGACAGTCTCCGCCGTCAGCCCCGGCTGGTCCACGAGCGCCACCAGTACGTGGTCTTCCTGGCGTGCACTGTCCAGCCCCACCCGGAACGAACTGCCCATCCCTCCGGCCCACGCCGGGTTCTCTACCACGGTGTGCCGGGCCAGGTCAGTCCGCCCGCGGACGTCCCCGGCTCCCGCGCCGAGCACCACCACAACTTCCCGGCAGCCGCCGTCGAGCAGCACGTCCGCCAGGACCTCCACGAGGGTGCGGCAACGGAACGGAAGCAGGGCTTTCGGGCCGCGGCCCAAGCGGGTGCCGGCACCCGCCGCCAGCAACACACCGGTGGTGGATGAAACGAAGGAAGCCATGGTCACCACCTTAGGGCCGCAAGACTACCCGGTAGTAGGGGTGGTTAGTCCAGTGAATGGCGGCTAACCTCGGATATGTCGTGTTGGCAATTGGGGGTCGTAATGGCGGCTGCAACGGTGCAGTTGTCGGAAGGAGCATCTATGGCAGGCACATTCGTAATCGAGACAGCAGGCGCTGGGCAGTACCGGTTCAGGCTGACGGCCGACGACGGAACCGTGGTTGCGGTTTCGCCCAGCTTTTCCAATATCAAGGCCGTCACTGCCGGAATAACGGCAGTCCGGGAGAGCGCAGCAACAGGCTTCGTCGTCGACCGCAGGCGTCCCTGACCTAATCCAAAGAAGCCCGACGGCGGCCCCTACCATCAGGTGAGGGCCGCCGTCGTTTTGTGTGGTGCCAGCTCCGCTGGTTGAGCTTGTCGAAACCCTGGTTTCGCTCCCCACCCGCACCCTAGCCTCGCAAGCTCGGCCAGGGAACCCTGCGGGCGTGGGCCCAAGCTCAACCAGCGGGCGGTGTCGACAGGGTCAACCAACGGGTGGATGGTCAGGAGTCGCCGCCGGCTCCTCCTGTTGTTCCCGCGGTGACGTCCAGGAGTTTGTAGCGGTCCATCGCGTACGACGGCGCGCCCTCCTGCACCTCGCCCCTCGCCGCGAGCAGCTGGAGGGTTTTGACGACGATGGAGTGGGTGTCGTTCTTGAAGAAGCGGCGGGCGGCGGCGCGGGTGTCGGAGAAGCCGAAGCCGTCGGCGCCCAGGGTGGCGAACTCGTTCGGGACGAACTGCCGGATCTGGTCCGGGACGGCCTTCATGTAGTCCGAGACGGCTACGACGGGGCCCTGGGCACCTTCGAGCTGTTTGCTGACGAACGGCTGGCGGGCGTCCTTGCCGGGGTTGAGGAAGGCTTCTTCCTCGGCGGCGAGGCCGTCGCGGCGCAGTTCGTTCCAGGAGGTGACGGACCAGACGTCGGCGGAGACGCCCCAGTCTTCGGCGAGGATCCGCTGGGCTTCGAGTGCCCAGGGGACGGAGACGCCGGAGGCGAGGATCTGGCTCTTCGGTCCGTCAACGCCTGACGCCGACACGCGGTAAATGCCTTTCAGCACACCGTTGACGTCGAGGTTCTCGGGTTCGCTGGGCTGGGTGATGGGCTCGTTGTAGACCGTGAGGTAGTACATGAGGTTCCGGTCCGTGTTGTTTCCGTTGGAATCGGGTCCGTACATGCGTTCGAGGCCGTCCCGGACGATGTGGCCCATTTCGTAGCCGTAGGCGGGGTCGTACGTGACCACGGCGGGGTTGGTGGAGGCCAGCAGCGGGGAGTGCCCGTCGGCGTGCTGGAGTCCTTCGCCGGTGAGGGTGGTCCGTCCTGCAGTGGCGCCGATGATGAAGCCGCGGGTCATCTGGTCGGCGGCGGCCCAGAAGGCGTCGCCGGTGCGCTGGAAGCCGAACATGGAGTAGAACACGTAGACCGGGACCAGGGGAACGCCGTGGGTGGCGTAGGCGGTGCCGGCGGCGGTGAAGGCTGCCACGGCGCCGGCTTCGTTGATGCCGGGGTGGATCAGCTGGCCCTGGGCGGATTCCTTGTAGGCCAGGACCAGGTCCCGGTCCACGGAGAGGTAGTTCTGGCCGCCAGGGTTGTAGATCTTCGCGGTCGGGAAGAAGGCGTCCATGCCGAAGGTCCGTGATTCGTCCGGCACGATGGGTACTATCCGGTGCCCGAACTTCTTGTCGCGGAGCAGGTCCTTGAGCAGGCGGACGAATGCCATGGTGGTGGCGGCCTGCTGCTTGCCGGTGCCCCG
Organism: Arthrobacter globiformis; assembly: GCF_030815865.1. Classification (NCBI taxonomy): domain Bacteria; kingdom Bacillati; phylum Actinomycetota; class Actinomycetes; order Micrococcales; family Micrococcaceae; genus Arthrobacter; species Arthrobacter globiformis. Next base: position 4,654,869 of record NZ_JAUSXI010000001.1, on the reverse strand, counting down.
CTTGGCGACTTCAAACGTCTTGGCTTCGGGCAGTTCAACGGCCGCATGATTGGGGCGGCGCTCCGGGACGGAACCTCCCAGTGCCTTTCGCCGCTCCAGGAGGTAGGCAATCTCGGGAGCGTCCGCGCCGGGGTGGTAGTACGGAGGACGGTACGGATCGTCTTCGAGTTGGGCGTCGGAAATTGGGATCCGCAGGTAATCCCTGAATTCCTTCAGGTCATCGAGGGTGAGTTTTTTCATCTGGTGGGTGGCGTTGCGGCCTTCGAAGTGCGGGCCCAGTCCGTAGCCCTTGACCGTTTTGGCCAGGATCACGGTGGGTTTGCCCTTGAATTCGGTCGCTGCCTTGTACGCGGCGTAGACCTTGCGGTAGTCGTGCCCGCCGCGCTTGAGGTTCCAGATCTCGTCGTCGGTCAGGTCGGCGACGAGGTCCTTGGTGTGGGGGTCCTTGCCGAAGAAGTGTTCGCGGACGAACCCGCCGGATTCGGCCTTGTAGGTCTGGTAGTCCCCGTCCGGGGTTTCGTTCATGATCTTCACCAGCGACCCGTCGGCGTCGCGGGTGAGCAGGTCATCCCATTCCCGGCCCCAGACGACCTTGATCACGTTCCAGCCCGCGCCGCGGAAGAACGCCTCGAGTTCCTGCATGATCTTGCCGTTGCCGCGCACCGGCCCGTCCAGGCGCTGGAGGTTGCAGTTGATCACGAAGTTCAGGTTGTCCAGGTTCTCGTTCGCGGCGAGCTGGAGCAGGCCGCGGGACTCGGGCTCGTCCATTTCGCCGTCGCCCAGGAACGCCCAGACCTGCTGGTCGGCGGTGTCCTTCAGGCCCCGGTTGTGCAGGTACCGGTTGGACTGGGCCTGGTAGATCGCGTTCATCGGGCCGATGCCCATCGAGACGGTCGGGAATTCCCAGAAGTGCGGCATCAGCCGCGGGTGCGGGTAGGAGGAGAGCGCGTGGCCTTCCTTGGACTTTTCCTGCCGGAACCCGTCCAGGTCCTCCTCACTGAGGCGGCCTTCCATGAACGCGCGGGCGTACATGCCCGGGGACGCGTGGCCCTGGAAGAACACCTGGTCCCCGCCGCCCGGGTGGTCCTTGCCGCGGAAGAAGTGGTTGAACCCGACCTCGTACAGGGTCGCGGCGCCGGCGTAGGTGGAGATGTGTCCGCCCACCCCGATCTCGGGCCGCTGCGCCCGGTGCACCATCACCGCGGCGTTCCAGCGCATGTACGCCCGGTACCGGCGCTCGTACTCCTCGTTGCCCGGGAACTCTGCTTCCTGGTCCACCGGGATCGTGTTCACATAATCCGTGGTGGTCACCATCGGAACCCCGACGCTCTGCGCGCCGGCACGCTGCAGGAGACTGCGCATGATGTATTGGGCACGCTCCGTGCCCTGTTCCCTGATCAGCGCATCCAGGGACTCAACCCACTCGGCGGTCTCTTCCGGATCACGATCAGGCAGCTGGTTAGTCAACCCGCTGAGGATATGGGAGGTATCTTCTCCTGCAGCCACGGCAGCCTCGTTTCATCTTTGAATGTTTGGGCCCATGTTTTCGTATTATGAGAAAACATTCTTGCTCTTCGAGATTATCCGGAGCGTCGGACTCAGGTCAAACGCCGATATCACTCTTGGTGGCGCTGGCTCGTCGTTGAGCCAACGGGCGAATTGTGACCGCCCCGGGCTGGCGCGCACCTTGACCGGATAGTGATGTGGGTCATACGATGATTTCACTATTCAACAAGTTTATTTCGCAATGTGGAATAACAGCGATAATCGGACGATCCACGATCGACCGATCGAGGGCTCACCACCGCGAAAATCCCAGAAACTGGAGAACCAGATGCAGACGACCCCTTCAGTCGGCGTCGAAACGGACGGGCCGACGCCGTTGTCGGGCCAGCCGGTCCATCCCGCCTCCGGCGTCGACGCCCTGTGCGAGACGGCCAGCGCCGCCGCCGGCCGCGACATCAGCCCGGCCCTCTACAACACCGACCTCGCACCGACCAAGCGGCAAGGGCGCCGCTGGACGGCGTACAGCATCTTCACCCTCTGGGCGAACGACGTGCACAGCCTCGGCAATTACGCGTTCGCCGTCGGACTCTTTTCCCTCGGCCTCGGGGGCTGGCAGATCCTGATGGCCCTGGCCATCGGCGCGGTCTTCCTCTTCGTACTGCTCAGCTTCTCTGGTTTCATGGGGCAGAAAACGGGCGTTCCGTTTCCCGTCATGAGCCGCATCAGTTTCGGCATCCGCGGTGCCCAGCTCGCTAGCCTGCTGCGCGGCGCGGTGGCGGTTGCGTGGTTCGGGATCCAGACGTTCCTTGCCTCGGTGGTGCTCCGGGTGATGCTGGTGGCCATGGTCCCGTCCCTTCAGGACCTGGACACCAATTCCATCCTCGGCCTGTCCACGCTGGGCTGGATCTCCTTTGTTGGGCTGTGGATTGTGCAGCTCGTGATCGTCAGCTTCGGCATGGAGATGATCCGTAAGTACGAGGCCTTCGCCGGTCCGGTCATCCTGCTGACGATGATCCTGCTGGCTGTCTGGGTCTTCGTCGAGGCGCACGGCTCGATCCAGTGGACCGGCATCCGGGGCCTCGAAGGCGGCGAGATGTGGCGGACCATGTTCGCCGGCGGCGCCCTCTGGGTGTCCATCTACGGAACTTTCGTCCTGAACTTCTGCGACTTCACCCGCTCCGCCGTGTCCAAGAAGTCCATCGTCCGCGGCAACTTCTGGGGCATCCCGATCAACATGCTCCTGTTCGGTGCCATCGTGGTGGTTCTGGCCGGCGGACAGTACAAGATCAACGGAACCATCATCGAAACGCCATCGCAGATCGTCCAAAGCATTCCCAACACCCTGTTCCTGGTGCTGGCCTGCCTCGCGATCCTCATCCTGACCATTGCGGTCAACCTCATGGCGAACTTCGTGGCCCCCGTTTATGCCCTCACCAACCTCTTTCCCAAGCGTCTCAACTTTCGCCGGGCGGCCTGGGTGAGCGGCACCATCGGACTGGTCATCCTGCCGTGGAACCTCTACAACAACCCCCTCGTCATCGTCTACTTCCTTGGCGGACTCGGCGCCCTCCTTGGGCCGCTGTTCGGCGTCGTCATGGCCGACTACTGGCTGCTCCGCCGCGGAAGGGTCAACGTCCCCGAGCTGTACAGCGAGGACCCCGCCGGAGCCTACTTCTACAAGCGGGGCGTCAATCCGAGGGCCATCATCGCGCTGGTGCCGGCGGCCGTCCTGGCCATCCTTGTCGCTTTCCTCCCTGTCTTTGCGGCGGCGGCGCCGTTTGCCTGGTTCTTCGGTGCCGGCGTCGGCGCACTGTGCTACTACGTGATCGCCGACCGCAAGCAACGCTTCGAGGACGCCGACGGCGAGGCCATCGCCGTCGCCAGCACCCACTAAGCAGCCATCCCACCCAACTGACTCGCACTTAATGTCGTTTTGAGCGCCCAAAACGACAACAACTGCGAGTCAGTTGGGCAAAACCCATCGAGGAGGACACCATGCGCATACTCGTTGCGAACGTCAACACCACCCAGTCCATGACCGACTCCATCGCCGAGCAGGCACGCAGCATCGCTGCGCCCGGCACGGAGATCGTCGGGATCACGCCGCGCTTCGGAGCCGACTCCTGCGAGGGCAACTTTGAAAGCTACCTGGCCGCGATCGCCGTGATGGACAGGGTGGTCAACTACCCCGAACCCTTCGACGCCGTCATCCAGGCAGGGTACGGCGAGCACGGCAGGGAGGGGCTGCAGGAGCTGCTGGACGTGCCCGTCGTCGACATCACCGAGGCGGCGGCCAGCACGGCCATGTTCCTGGGCCACAAATACTCCGTGGTCACCACACTGGACCGTGCCGTGCCGCTCATCGAGGACCGGCTGAAGCTGGCCGGCCTCGACGCCCGCTGCGCTTCCGTGCGGGCCAGCGGCATGGCCGTACTGGAACTGGAGGAGGAGCCGGAGCGGGCGGTCGAGGCCATCATCAGCCAGGCGCTGCTCGCCGTCCGGGAGGACAAAGCCGAGGTGATCGTGCTCGGCTGCGGCGGCATGGCGGGTTTGGACGAACAGATCCGGCAGCGCGCCGGAGTGCCGGTGGTCGACGGCGTTGCGGCCGCAGTGACCATCGCGGAGTCCTTGGTCCGGATGCGGCTCTCCACGTCCAAGGTGCGGACGTACGCCACGCCGCGGCCCAAGACCGTCATAGGCTGGCCGCTGGCGGTGAATGACCTTCCCGCCAGCGCCTAGGGTTTCCAACTACTCAGGAGAAGCAGCATGACCGTTCCACCCACTCCGGGACGGGTCGCCGTCGTCACCGGCGCCGGTTCCGGCATCGGACGGGCGGTTGCCCGGCAGATGCTGGCGGACGGTTACCGGGTGGCCCTGGCGGGCCGCCGTGAGCCGCAGCTCCTGGAAACGGCCGACGGCCATCCGGAGGCGCTTGCGGTGCCGTGCGATGTCACGGTGCCCGACGACGTCGAGCGCCTTTTCGCCGCCGTCCTCCAGCGCTGGGGCCGGGTGGACGTCCTGTTCAACAACGCCGGCGTCTTTGGCCCGGCGGCGTCGGTAGACGAGATCAGCCTGGCGGACTGGGAGGCCACCGTCGCCGTGAACCTGACCGGTTCGGTGCTGTGCGCTGGGGCGGCCGTCCGGGCGATGAAGGCGCAGTCGCCGCAGGGCGGGCGGATCATCAACAACGGCTCGATCTCCGCGCACTCACCCCGGCCGCGGACCGTGGCATATGCCGTCACCAAGCACGCCATGACGGGCCTGACCAAGAGTATTGAGCTGGATGGCAGGGAGTTCGGCGTCACCTGCGGGCAGATCGACATCGGCAACACGGCCACGGAAATCATGGACACCATCGGGGTCGGCACGGGGGCGCTCCAGGCCGACGGAAGCCGCAGGGTGGAACCGATGTTCCCGGTGGAGGACGCTGCGCGGGCCGTGCTGATGATGGCGGGGATGCCGGCGTCGGCCAGCGTGGGCTCAGTGGTCATCACGGCCGCCGGAATGCCCTTCATAGGCCGCGGCTAACGCTCTCTCCTCCCGAGCTGCCTTCCTTTCCTTCCGACGCACACCGCACTTGATGCGGACATCTTCGCCAGCCTGGTCACCGCGGCGGAAGTCCACGGCGTTCCGCTGCCGCCGTGGGCGGAGTTCAGGCCCGACTCGCCGCCGGAAAGCAAGCTCCGCCTGCTGCTGGACGACGCCGGCCTTCCGGAGTTCACGCCGAACTGCCGTGTGGATGACGTCCTCAACAGGCCGGTCTGGACGGACCTGGGGTGCGTGAGGTTCCGGACGTGCATGGAGTATCAGGGGCTCCATCACCCGACCCCCGAGCAACAGGCGCTGGACGCCTGCTGCGACCAGCGCGTGACGGACGCGGGCTGGCGGCAGGTCAAAGTCAACAGCGTCGACATGGGCCATGGGCGGGACTGGGTCGTTTCGCGGGTGCGGCAGGCGCTGCGCAAGCAGGGCTGGCAGCAGTAGGAGTTTTTGGACAGATAATGGCCGCTGGAGGGGGCTGTAACTCCCAATAAGTGGACAAAAAACTCAATCGTGACCGGCCCCAGAGTTCCGCATCGTGAAAACTGAATTTCCTCTTGCGGAATAGTGTGACTGGGGTTACGTTGGAAGCAGACCCCGATCCGGGGCTGTTCCCAAATTGATAGGTACAGATCAATGAAGATCCCAGATTCCGCGGCGCTGAAGGCGAGTTCGGTGCCGTCGAAGAAGAAGCCCTTGTATAGGTCGCTCTTCTTCCAAATTCTGATCGCCGTCGTGGCGGGTGTTCTTATAGGGCATTTCTGGCCGCCGGACCTAGGCGCTCAACTGAGGCCGCTCGGTGACGGCTTCATCCAGGCTCATCAAGATGATCATTGCGCCGCTGATCTTTCTCGTGATCGTCACGGGAATTTCGGCCGTTGGCGACGTCAAGGCGGTCGGAAGGGTCGGAGTCAAAGCCCTTCTCTACTTCACCGCGGCCACGCTTTTCGCGCTGGTCTTCGGCCTGATCGTAGGCAACATCGTCCAGCCCGGTGCCGGGCTGAACATTGACCCGAGCACGCTGTCCCAGGAAGCCGTGGACGCCAAGACCGGCCACGCCGTGCCGAAGGACGCAGCGGCCTTTATCCTGGACGTCATCCCCACCAGCGTCATCGGCGCCTTCGCCAACAACAGCCTGCTGCAGGTCCTCTTCTTCTCCGTGTTCTTCGGCGCCGCGATCGTCGTCATCGGCCGCGAGCGGTGCCTCCCGGTTGTCAGCCTCATGGAGACGGTCCTGGAACTCGTTTTCAAGATCATGTCCTGGATCATGAAGGTTGCGCCGATCGGTGCTTTCGGGGCGATGGCCTTCATCATCGGCCAGTACGGGCTGGACACCCTCGGCACCTACGCCATGCTGATTGCCGCCTGCTATGGCGCGGCTGTGGTGTTCATTGGGCTCCTGTTCGTCGTGGCCTGGAGCTTCGCCCGGGTTCCGCTGTGGCAGTTCCTCAAGTACACCCGCGAGGAATTCCTGCTGGCCCTCGGCACCGCGTCCACCGAGGCCGTAATGCCTCGCATCATGACCAAGCTGACGAATGCCGGATGCTCCCGGGCCACCACCGGCCTGGTGGTGCCCACGGGCTACTCCTTCAACCTGGACGGAGCCGCGATCTACCTGTCCATCTCCCTGCTGTTCCTCGCCCAGGCCTTCGGCCACCACCTGGACCTCGGCCAGCAGTTGGCCGCCCTCGGAGTGCTGCTGCTGACCTCCAAGGGCATGGCCGGCGTTCCCGGCTCGTCCTTCCTGGCACTGTCCGCCACGGCAGCTGCGCTGGGAATCTTCCCGGTGGCCGGCGTCGCCCTGCTCCTTGGCGCCGACCGGCTCATGGACTCCATGCGCGTGGTGGTCAACCTGCTGGGCAACTGCGTGGCAACTTTTGTGGTCTCCAAGTGGGAGGGCCAGTTTGACCGCAGCGTCATGGTCCGGGCATTCCGCGGCGAGATCACCAACCATGATTCGGCGGTCATGCTCGGCGTGGAGGAGGACTTCCAGGAGCAGGAACTCGAACGGATCAGCGGGGGCGGGCAGGCTTCGCCCAAGTTCCGCGGCGGCCCGAACCCCGGTGAGATGCCGGAGTTCCAGATGAGCAGGCCGTCGGCAGCCATCAACCACGAATAGCGCACGGAGTTTTTGTACAGATATCGTCCGCTGAAGGCCCTTGAAGTCGCGATATCTGTACAAAAACTCCAAAGGAATGAGGGCAGGATCCCGTCCCGGCTGAGCAGTTCAGTCCGGGGCGGGATCCTGCCTCTTTAAGCTGGCAGTGCTCAGAGCGGGAGCAGGGCTGACAGGTCCGCGCGCAGGCCGGAGGCGGCCACGCGTCCGGCGCCCACGGCGTCCGCCCAGCTCAGCCGTCCGGTCACCATCGCAAGCCAGGTGGCGGCGTCGCACTCGATGACGTTCGGGGGAGTGCCGCGCGTGTGCCGCGGACCCTCCACGCACTGGGTGACGCCGAACGGAGGCACCCGCACCTCCACCGAATTCCCGGGCGCGCGGGCGGTGACCTCCTCGAGCGAGTACCGGACCGCCGTCGCGATCACCGAACGGGGGACGGCCGGAGCGGCCGGAACCGCCGGAGCAGCGTCCGACGGCGGGACGGCACCTGCCGCCCATTCGATCAGGGCCGCTTTGCCGCTGGCCGGGTCAATTCTGCGGCGCGCAACTGCCACCGGTGCCTCCTTGAAAAGCCAAAAGTACGTTAGTCCAGCAGGGCCGAGACAGCGTGGCCCAGGCGGATCTTGCCCACGGGACGGCCACCGCCGAGGACCGGCTCCACCACCTTCTCGAGCACGCTGGACACACCCGGGATGTCGACGGCTCCGCAGGCCGCCAGCAGCGTCAGGCCCACCAGCGAGGTGGCCCGCAGGTTGCCGTCGAGCATCTTGAGGGCCACGGAGACCCCCTGGGAGGTGGCCATGACCAGGATGCCCTCGGCGCCGATCTTGGCGATGACGTCCAGCTCCTCCATCACGACCGTGTTGGCCTCGCCCCTGCCCTGGACCGCCCAGGGGTAGTCCAGCATGGAGGTGGCGATGGTGGCGGCGCGGGCGTTGGCGGATTTGTCGGAGGGGGCTTTGGCGAGCAGGGAGTAGGCGCGGGCCAGGCCGGTCAGCGAGATGGCGGCCACCGGAGCGCCGCAGCCGTCGATGCCCAGGTGTGCGATCTGCTCGCCGGAGTACTCCTCGATCACGGTGCGGATGCGCTGCTGCAGCGGGTGGTTGGGCTCCAGGTAGCTGTGCGTGTCCCAGCCGTTTTCCGTGCAGGCCCACAGGAAAGCCGCATGCTTCCCCGAGCAGTTGAACGCCAGCCGGGACTTGCCCCGCTCAGACCTGGTCAGCCAGGTGCGTGCCGTCTCGTCCTGTGGCCAGGCGGCGGGGCACTGCAGCTGGTCCTCCTTAACACCCGCGGCCTTGAGCATGCCTTCCACGACGTCCATGTGGTCGAGCGATCCGGTGTGGCTGGCGCAGGCGAGGGCCACCTGGGCGCCACGCAGAGGAACACCGGACTGCATGGCCGCCAGCGCCTGCAGGGGCTTGAGCGTGGACCGGGCCAGGATGGGGGTGGAGATGTCGCCCAGCTGCGTGACCACGTGGCCGTCCGCGGCGAGCACCACCGCCGCCCCGATATGGCGCGACTCCACGAATCCGCTTCGTTCAACCACTGCGAGTTCGACGGCGGAATCCACAGTGAACGTGGCGTGCGAAGTTAGGGCCATGGGCCCAGTCTATGGTGCGGCAGCGGCATTCTCCGGGAGCCGTCAGGGGCGGCCGGCCGGCTTTTACAACGGCAAGACGCCCAGTGACAGGACCGCCTACTCAACGGTGACCATGACCGACTGCCAGCCGGAGGCGCCGTCGGGCACGGGATCGGCGCGCTTCTCCGTCTGCACCTCGCCGGTCCCGTCCGTGGCGCGCACCTTGATGTAGTGCGAGCCGGGCTGAGCGTCCCAGGCGAAGGACCACTGCCGCCATGTATCAACGGAGGCCTCGTCCGAGAGAACGGCTGCGGCCCAGTCGCCGCCGTCGATTTGCACCTCCACCTTGGTGATGCCCCTGGTCTGCGCCCACGCGGTGCCTCCGATGGCTACCTTCCCGGCCGGCACCACGGCGAAGGATTTGGGCACCTCCACCCGGGCCATCGTCTTGATGGGGCCGCGCTCCGACCAGCCGCGCTGGGTCCAGTAGGCCTTGCTGTCGGCGAAGCGGGTCACCTCCAGGTCCACCACCCACTTCGTGGCGGACACGAACCCGTAGAGTCCCGGCACCACCATGCGCACGGGATAGCCATGTTCCAGCGGCAGTGGCTCGCCGTTCATGCCGATGGCGAGCATGGCGTCGCGGCCGTCCTGCAGGACCTCCAGAGGCGTGGAGGCGCTGAACCCGTCGATGGAGGTGGAGAGCACCATGTCCGCGCCGGCGGTGGGCCTGGCCCGCTTGAGCACCTCGCGGATGGGGAGCCCCAGCCACTTGGCGTTGCCGGCGAGGTTGCCGCCCACCGGATTGGAGACGCAGGTGAGGGTCACGTGGGACTCGATCAGGTCGGCGTCGAGGAGGTCCTGGAAGGTGAGCCGGACCTCCTCCTCCACCAGCCCGTGCACGCGCAGTTCCCACTCCTCCGCCTTGATCTCCGGGACGCTGAGGGCGGTGTCAATCCGGTAGAAGTCCTTGCCGGGCGTCAGCCACGGCGTCACGCCCGGCGTGGCCGACTGTACTCCGGCGGGCACGGCGGTTGCGGGCCGGCCCGGCGCCGGCAGCCGGAGGGACTCCCTCGCCTGGGCCACATTGCTGCGCGCCGCGCTGAGCAGCCGGCCCCCGGTGGCCGCGATGCCCGCGGCGGCCGCCGTGAGGCCGGTGGCCGCGAAGAAGGCCCGCCGGGAGGTGGCCGGGCGCTCCGGCGCCTTGGCCGCCACATCGGCGGGAGCATCCGGAAAGACCTGCAGCCGCCACAGCCGCGAGACCAGCAACCGCAGCACGACCAGCCCGGCCACGGTTCCGAGGAGCGAGGGCACGGCGTCCAGCGGCCTGACGCCCGCGCGGGTCACCACGCTGGCCACGATCACCGCGCCCATGAACAGCACGCCGGCCGCGCCCAGCACCCATCTCCGGTACGCCACCACGCCCAGCACGCACGCCAGCACGAAAATTGTCAGGCCCATCCCGGCGAAGAGCGCGGCTTTGTCATTGGTGCCGAACGTCGCAATCGCGAAGTCCTTCAGCCGTGGCGGCGTGAAGTCGATGAACGTCGAACCCAGGGCAAACAGGGGAGTGGCGCGGGCGGTAAAGAACGCCCCCGCCAGTTCCGCAACGGAAAGTACGACGGCGGCGGCGGCCACCCCTGCAAGGGCCGCCAACGCGGCTGGTCCCCTCAACCACCTCATGAGCTTCTTCATGACATTGGTTCGTAGCGGCGGGCCGCCCGGATTGCCGCCGGTCACAGCTGAGGGCAGGTCACAGGCGAGGGCAGGCCACACTGGGAGACCCGGTCACAAGTGCGTCCCGGTTGCAGCTTAGGAGCCAGCACGGTGCACAAAGTACCCTTGGAGACTGTGAAGGTACTCGTCATTGGCCCCGGCGGCCGCGAACACGCCATTGTCCGCTCCCTCCTTGCCGACCCCAACGTTTCCGAAGTCCACGCGGCTCCGGGCAACGCCGGCATCAGCAAGCTCGTCCCCACGCACGCGATCAACGGGAACGATCCGGACGCGGTGGCGGCGCTCGCCACCCGGCTCGACGTCGACCTGGTGGTGGTTGGTCCCGAAGCCCCCCTTGCGGCCGGTGTGTCCGATGCCGTGCGCGACGCCGGCATCCCGGTGTTCGGGCCCAGCAAAGACGCCGCCCAACTCGAGGCCTCCAAGGCTTTCGCGAAGCAGATCATGGCCGAAGCCGGCGTTCCCACGGCGATGGCGCTGGTGGCTGCCAATGCCGACGAGGCAGCCGCAGCGCTCGACACTTTCGGCGCACCCTACGTCGTCAAGGACGACGGCCTGGCCGCAGGCAAGGGCGTGGTGGTCACCAACAACCGGGACGACGCCCTGGCGCACGCCCAGAGCTGCTTCGACGCCGGCGGAACCGTGGTCATCGAGGAGTTCCTGGACGGCCCGGAGGTCTCCGTGTTCGTCTTGTGCGACGGCCGCAACACGGTGGCACTGTCCCCGGCGCAGGACTTCAAGCGCATCTACGACAACGACGAAGGCCCCAACACCGGCGGCATGGGTGCCTACACCCCGCTCGACTGGGCTCCTGAAGGCCTTGTCCAGGAGGTCATTGACCGCATCGCCCAGCCCACCGTGGACGAGATGGCCCGCCGCGGCACCCCGTTCGTCGGCGTGCTGTTCGTCGGCCTGGCGCTGACCACGCGCGGCACGCGGGTCATCGAATTCAACGTCCGCTTCGGCGACCCCGAAACCCAGGCTGTGCTCGCACGGCTCAAGACGCCCCTCGGTTCCCTGCTCCTCTCAGCCGCCAAGGGCGAACTGGACCAGGCAGAAGAGCTGCGCTGGTCCAAGGACACAGCAGTCGCCGTCGTCGTCGCCTCCGAAAATTACCCCGACACCCCCCGGACGGGTGACCGCATCCGCGGCCTCAAGAAGGTTGACGAGCTGGAGGGTGTCCACGTGATCCACGCCGGAACCACGCTCGACGGCGAGGGCAAGGTGGTCTCCGCCGGCGGCCGCGTGCTGGCCGTGGTGGCGCTCGGATCCGACCTCGTGGAGGCCCGGGAAAGGGCGTACGACGGCGTGGAGCTGGTTCAGCTGGAAGGCGCCCAGTTCCGCACGGACATCGCAGGCAAGGCCGCACGCGGTGAAATCAAGGTGTCGTCCGCCGTCACCGCCCCGTCGGCTGCCCAGGCCGGCTCCGCTTCGGAAGAAAAGGCTTGACAGTGGCTGAACAGGAAAACACCCGCGGCCTGGACACCGCCCACGCGGAGCTGCCCGGCTGGAAGCATGTCTACTCCGGCAAGGTCCGCGACCTGTACGTCCCGGCTAGCGAGTCCATCAACGAGCAGTTCGGGCAGGAATGCGTGCTGGTGGTGGCCAGTGACCGCATCAGTGCCTACGACCACGTGCTCAGCAGCGAAATCCCGGACAAGGGACGGGTCCTGACCCAGCTGAGCCTCTGGTGGTTCGACCAGCTGGATGTGGAACACCACGTCCTGGCCTCCACGGTGGAGGACGGCGTGCCGGCAGCGGTCGAGGGCCGGGCCATGATCTGCAAGAAGCTGGAAATGTTCCCGGTGGAATGCATCGCCCGCGGCTACCTCACCGGCTCCGGCCTCGTGGAGTACCGGCAGTCCGGCACCGTCTGCGAGATCCCGCTGCCGGAAGGCCTGGTGGACGGCTCCCGCCTAGAGCAGGCCATCTTCACCCCGTCGGCCAAGGCCGAGGTGGGGGAGCACGACGAAAACATTACCTACGACGCCGTCGTGTCCATCGTGGGCGACGACATCGCCGCGCGCCTGAGCGAACTGACGCTGGGCATCTACACCAAGGCCGAGGGGATCGCCCGTGAACGCGGCATCATCCTGGCCGACACCAAGGTGGAGTTCGGTTATGACGTCGTGAACGGGGCCATCACCCTGGGCGACGAGGTCCTGACGCCGGACTCGTCCCGGTTCTGGGACGCCGCCACGTACGAGCCCGGCAAGGCGCAGCCCTCCTACGACAAGCAGTTTGTCCGGGACTGGCTGACGTCCGCCGAATCCGGCTGGGACAAGGCCTCCGACACGCCGCCGCCGGCCCTGCCCGCGGACATCGTGGACCGTACCCGGGCCCGCTACATCGAGGCCTACGAGAAGCTGACCGGCCGCACGTTCAGCTAGGCGCTCCAGGCTTCCAAAAAGACAGGAGGCGCCCCGGGACTGGTCCCAAGGGGTGCCTCCTGTTTTGCGTAGTGGCTGCTAGCTGGCTTCGGCTGCTGCCGCACGGCGCTGGGCGAGCCGGATCTCCAGCACGGCATCGAGGGCCTGCTGGACCCGGTCCTGCGCGCCGGCGGCACTGAATTCCTTCTGCGCCTCCTGCAGATGCACCAGCGCCTCATCCCCTTCGCCCGCAGCCTTTAGCGATTTGCCGAGAAGCAGCGAAACCTCGCCGGCCGTGTGCTTGGCCAGATCCATGCGTTCGGCGTGGATGTCGCGGAGCTTCTGGACTGCAGCCACGATGTCGCCCGTGAGATAGAGCCAGCGGGCGCGGATGAAGGCGACTTCCAGTTGGTCCGTCTTGTTCCCGCCGACGATGGACAGCGCGAGTTCGGCGCGCTCAATGGCGGACAGGGTCTCCGGCTCAACGATTCCGGAGGAGAGGCGGACGGCGGCCGACGCCTTGTTAAAGCGGGCCCACAGCTCGATGTCGTTGGCGGGGGAGAGCAGCTTAGCCGCCCGCTCGTGGTGCTTGATGCCCTCCGGGTAGTCGTGCCGCATGAACGCGACATTGCCGATCACCCATGCCACCTCGCCCGCGAGCTGGGACATCGAATGCTCGTCCATCTGCTCATTCATGTCCTGGCAGTACTTCCACGCCTCGTCGAGCCGGCCACTCTCGGCCAGCGCCCCTATCAGCGCGCGGAGCGCCCCAATGATCAGTGTTGAGCCTTTGGGTAGCTGCGCGCACAGCTCCACGGCCTTCTCGGCGTGTTCGACGGCGGTGCCCAGCTGGCCCTGCCCGTGGCACAGGGCGGCGAGCATCTGGCGCGCCCGGACACCCAGACCGGCCGATTCCGTGGCCATGGGGTGCTCGGAGAGGTGCTCCATGATCTTCTGGCATTCCTTGAGCTGGCCCTGCTTCATGAGGCATTCGGCCTGCATGTAGGTCATGTTCCACCAGGCGCTGGTGTTCTTGCCGTCGAGGGCGATCCGGGCAGCGTTCGCGGCGTGTTCGGCCGCGAGGCCGTAGTCGCGCAAGTCCCATGCCTGCCGGGCATAGAGGCCGGCCAGCACGTACTCGGCGTCGCTGACCGAGATGGGCTGGCTCCACGCTTCGAGCGCCTTGGGCGCGAGCTCCAGCCTGCGGGCGAGCTCTTCGATGACGTCGGCTGTGGGTTCCCGCCGGCCTGTCTCCAGCAGGGAAATGTAGCTGGGGGAGTACAGATCCCTGCCCAGTTCGGCCTGGGTCAGTCCGCGCTCCAGCCGCTCAGCGCGGAGCTTCTCCCCGAATCCGTTGCCCACTGAGTTCCTCCTATTCCGGACAGCCTTTGTACAGAATGCTTGACACCCTCTGTGGACAACATTTTACAATGTATGTCAACAAGGACTGTGCTGACTTGGTAGCAAATCCGACTCGTATTGAGGAACTCTCACATGTTAAAGAAGATAGCAGCCGCCGCCATTTTGGCAGGGGCCCTTGCATTTTCTGCTGCGGCTCCCGCCGTTCTGTCTGCAGGCTCGATGGCGGACAACGCGGGCACCTCGGTTGCCATTGGCAACTGGCCGGATCCGATGCGCGTCAAGGACGTGAACAAGACCACTATCGGCAACTGGCCTGATCCCATGGTGTCAGAGACCACCATTGGCAACTGGCCTGATCCCATGTAAACAGCTTCCATGAGGAAAACGGTCCCGGAACATGCGCACATCATGTTCCGGGGCCGTTTTTCTTTCCAGAAACAGCAGCCGTAGCTGAGGAGGAGTGGGGACCATGACACGGAGAGTAGCCGACGGCCTACAGCGGGCCTTTTTCCTCTGGACCATCGCCGGCACGTCACTGATTGTGGCAGCCGCCGCCGGAGCCGCTGTGGTTGAGGTGTTCAAGGGAACGGCCGACGCCGGGACTTTCGTCTGGGGGCTGATCGGCATTGCGGCGCTGCTGGAGTCGCTGGTGCTTTTCGCCGTCGGCCTGCGCCTCCGCCACCGCTACCTGAACCAGGCCCAAAGCTACGACAGCCGGGGCGCCTACCTGACGGACGACGGATCCCGCCGGCCGAGGGTCCCCCTGCTGGGTGACGGGCAGGCGACCCAGAACATTAACCATCAGAGCCTCGGCGGCAACTCCCCACCCGCACCCTAGCCTCGCAAGCTCGGCCAGGGAACCCTGCAGGTGTGGGCCCACCTAGTTGGGGAGGCCGAAGAAACAGAAAGAGGGTCTCCCTGGGGAGACCCTCTTTCCTTTTGGTCGGGATGACAGGATTTGAACCTGCGACCTCTTCGTCCCGAACGAAGCGCGCTACCAAGCTGCGCTACATCCCGATCCGCTGCGGTGAAAGCAACTGAACAAGAATATCCGATACTGGGCCAACATGTGAAATCGGGGTCCGGAAGAGCCGCTGTGGCTCAGACCAGCGAGTCCTTCCAGGCGCTGTGCAGGCGGGCGAAGCGGCCCTTGCCACCGATCAGTTCGTCCGGCGTTCCGTCCTCCACCACCTGTCCGTCATGGACCACGAGCACCCTGTCAGCCGTCTCCACGGTCGATAGCCGGTGCGCGATGATCAGCGCCGTGCGCGCGGTTCCGCGGGACGTTCCGTCGGCGGTCGGCGCTCCCTGAGTTGCGCGGCCGCGGCCGGTGCCGTCCATTCCTCGCAGGAGCCTGGCCAGGCCGCTCTGCACGAGCCGTTCGGAGGGAATGTCCAGCGAGGACGTGGCCTCGTCCAGGATCAGGACCGCCGGCCGGGCAAGGAACGCGCGCGCAAAGCTGATCAGCTGGCGCTGGCCCGCGGAGACCCGGCCGCCGCGCTTGTTGACGTCGGTGTCGTATCCCTCGGGGAGCTCCATGATGAACTCGTGCGCACCCACGGCCTTTGCGGCGGCCTCGATCTCCTCACGCGGTGCCTCCGGCCGGCCCAGGGCGATGTTGTCCGCCACCGAGCCGCTGAACAGGAAGGCCTCCTGCGTCACCATCACAATGTTCCGCCGCAGGTCCGCGGTGGCCAGCTGCCGGACGTCCACGCCGTCGAGCGTCACAGAACCGGCGGACACGTCATAGAAGCGGGCAATCAGCTTGGCAAGCGTGGACTTGCCCGCACCGGTCTGGCCCACCAGCGCCACGGTCTGGCCCGCCGGAATGGTGAGGTTCAGCGTGGGGATGATGAGCGGCCCGGTGCTGTAGCGGAACTCAACGTCACGGAATTCGACGGCGCCGCGGGCGTCGTGGAGTTCCACCGCGTTCCGCGGCGGGCGCACCGTGGGCACCTCCTCGAGCAGGCCCGAGACCTTCTCCAGCGCGGCCTGCGCGCTTTGGAAGGAGTTGTAGAACATGGCCATCTGGTCCACGGGCTGGAAGAAGCGCTTAGTGGAGAGCATGAGGGCCAGCAGCACGCCCACGGCCAGGTCACCGGTCAGCACCCGGAAGCCGCCGAACAGCAGCACGGCGGCCACGCAGACGTTGCCGATCAGCACCAGGCCGGGCTGGAAGACGCCGTTCAGGTTGATGGAGCGGACAGTCGCCCGCCGGTAGTCCTCGGCGAGTTCGCCGTAGCGGCCGGCGTTTTCGCGTTCCTTACGGAAGGCCTTGACCGCGCGGATGCCGGTCATGGTCTCGATGAAGTGCACGATAAGCCGGGCCGAGACCACCCGGGACTGGCGGAACGCTTTCTGCGAGTGCTTCTGGTACCAGCGGGCCAGGAAAAACATGGGGACGGCCGCGGCCAGCACTACCAGTCCGCTGCGCCAGTCGAGGGCAAAGACGGTGACGGCGGTGAACAGCATGAACAGCAGGCCGGAGGCGAGCGAGCTGACCCCCGAGTCCAGGAGTTCACGCAGGGCCTCCAGGTCCGAGGTCTGCCGCGCGATGATCCGCCCCGAGGTGTACTTCTCGTGGAACTCGAGGCTGAGCCGCTGGGTGTGGCGGAAAACCCACAGCCGCAGGTCCAGCAGCATGGCCTGGCTGAGCCTCGCCGTCGACGTTACGTACAGGGCGGTGAGTCCGGCTGCCGCCAGCGCCGTGATCAGGTAGGCGACGCCGGCCAGCACCAGCGGGAGGCTGTTGCCCGCGCGGAGGGCGGGCAACGCATGGTCGATGCCGAAGGCGATCAGCGCCGGGCCGGCCACCCGGGCCGTCTGTGCCAGGACCACCATGGCGATCGTGAGCCAGAAACGCAACTGCACCGGCCGGATCAGCGATCCCAGCAAGGCGAGCGACCGGCGCCGTACTGCCTTGCTGTCGCTCTTGCTCAGGTTGGCGTTGTCCTCATTGGCGGTACCGAAGGCTGTGTTGCTCACCGGCTGACCTCCTCGGCGTCGTCGAGGGCCGACAGCTCGGAGTCCAGGTCACGGGGCTCCGTCTCCAGGCTCGCGATCACGTGACGGTAATGGCTGTTGCCGGCCAGCAGTTCGGTGTGGGTTCCGACGGCGGAGATGCGGCCGTCCTCCAGCAGCGCCACCCTGTCGGCCAGCGCCACGGTGGACGGGCGGTGGGCGACGATGAGCGTCGTGGTGCCTGCCAGCACCTCCCGCAGGCGGTTTTCCACGAGCTCCTCGGTGTTCACGTCCAGGGCGGAGAGGGGATCGTCCAGGACCAGCACGGCGGGCGCGGCTGCGATGGCCCGCGCCAGGGCGAGGCGCTGGCGCTGGCCGCCGGACAGGCTGAGGCCTTCCTCGCCGATGAGGGTGTCCAGCCCCTCAGGCAGCGAGTAGGCGAAGTGTGCCTGGGCGGTGTCCAGTGCCTCGGCCAGGATCTTTTCGCGGGTGCCGGTGTCTTCGGACCGGACGCCGAGCAGCACATTGTCGCGCACCGAGCTGGAGAACAGGGTGGTGTCCTCGAAGGCAACAGCCACCAGGGTGCGGAGTTCCTCGACGCTGAAGTCCCGCAGGTCCACGCCGTCGAGTTCAATGGAACCCGCCGTGACGTCATAGAGCCGGGGCACCAGCTGCAGCAGGGCACTTTTGCCGCTGCCGGTGATGCCCACCAGCGCCATGGTCTCGCCCGGACGGATATCCAGCCGGATGTCCTTCAGGACCGGTTTGTCCGGGGCGTCGTCGAACGCGAACGCCACGTTGTTGAAGCTCAGCGCGCCTCTAACGTCGGCCAGGCGGCGGGGCTCGGCCGCGCCGGTGATCGTGTTTTGGGAATCCATGACCTCGAAGTGCCGGTCCAGGGCAGTTTTCGCCGTCAAGGCCATGGCCAGCAGCATGCCCGAGAACTCGACGGGCGCGGCGATGACGGCGGCGGTGGCGAAGAAGGCCACGAGGGAGCCGATGCTGAGCTGGCCACTGGCTGCGAGCATGATTCCAGTTACCAGACCCGCGCCCAGCGCCAGCTCGGGCAGGAGCGTCACGACCATGCTGAATACGGCCTGGTGCCGGGCCTTGGCAATCTCCGTCTGGCGCAGTTCCTCGGCCTGGCCGTTGAAGGTTTCCAGTGCTTCGCGGCTGCGGCCGAAGGCCTTCAGCACGCGGATGCCGTGGACGGATTCTTCAACCGTGGTGGCGAGGTCACCGGCCTGGTCCTGGCTGCGGCGGGTGACCTTGCTGAAGCGGGTCCGGAACCGGAACCCGTAGACCATCACGGGTCCCGCGGCGGCCACGAAGATCAGGGCCAGCTGCCAGCTCATGGTGAACATGACGACGACGCCGATCACCACCGTCAGGGTGGTCACCACCAGCATGATGGCCCCGAATGCCATCCAGCGTCGGATGAAGTTGAGGTCCGTCATGGCGCGGGAGAGCAGTTGGCCAGAGCCCCAGCGATCATGGAAGGAGACGGGGAGGTCCTGCAGGTGGCCGTAGAGCGAGACCCTCATCCGGGTCTCCACGGTGGTGGCCGGGTTGATCACGAACGTGCGGCGCAGGGCAACCAGCACCGCTTCGGCGACGCCCAAGGCCAGGATGAGGCCGGCTGAGCCCCACACGGCGTCTGCGGTGGCCCCGGGCCGGAGGGAATCATTGATGAGCACGCGCAGCACCTGCGGGATGGCAAGGGCAACCACGCTGGCCAGGAGCGCCGACAGCAGGCCCATAAACAGGCGCGGCAGGACCGGCTTCACGTGCGGATAGAGACGGCTGACGGATCGAAAAAATGAACTCTGCTTGGCCATGCCCGCTTCTTGAACTCAACTGCGTGAAATCAGCTGCGTGAAATCAACTGTGTGTAGTCTCCCGTAGCAACTACCCTATGCCATGGGCTGCACCCTTAACAGGCCGTCGGTCACCGGAGGAGCAGCGGCTCTCCCGGACGAATGATGGCGCAGGCAATCAGGCGCGAGGGGTGAGCGTCAGCAGGACGGCCTCGGGCTTGCAGGCGATACGGACCGGCGCAAAGCGCGAGGTGCCGATCCCGCCCGAGACGTTGACCGGCGTCGTACGCCCGTTGCTGCTCCAGTCGTTGAGGCCCTTGGCCCGCCAGGTGGGTATGTCGCAGTTCGCGACGACGGCGCCGTACCCCGGGATGCACAACTGGCCCCCGTGCGTGTGGCCGGCCAGGAGCAGGTCCGCGCCGTCCTCGGTGAAGTGGTCCAGGACCCGCTGGTAGGGGGCATGGATGACGGCGACCCGCAGGTGGTCCTTGGCGTTCTGGCCTCGGGTGCCGCGCGGCCACCCGGCGTAGCGTTCGCGGTTGAGGTGCGGATCATCCACGCCCGAGAAGTCGAACCGCATGCCGCTAAGGACGATGGACTGGTGCCGGTTGGTCAGGTCGATCCAGCCGCCCATGCCGAAGCCGGCCCGCAGGCGGGGCCAGTCAAGTTCCTCCCGGTCCGGCGCGGCCTTCGAGGGGCCCATGAGGTATGCGGCGGGGTTCTTCAGCTTGGGCGCATAGTAGTCATTGGAGCCCGGAACAAACACGCCCGGGAACTCCATGAGCGGTGCCAGCGCGTTGAGCAGCGGGTCCACGGCCTTGGGGTGGCTGAGGTTGTCACCCGTGTTCACCACAAGGTCGGGCCTGAGCGCCGCCAGCGACTGCAACCACTCTGCCTTGGCCTTCTGGCCGGGCACGAAATGGATGTCGCTCAGATGCAGGATCCGGAACGGGGGCCTTCCCGCAGGAAGGACCGGGACGGTCTCCTCGCGGAGGACAAACTGGTTTTTTTCCCACAATCCGTAGGCCGTAGCGGCGAGGGCGGCAGCGGTCCCGGCGCCAGCGGTGACGGCAAAGCCGCGCCCGATGCTCCGGACGCGGCTAGCCACCTGTGAAAGGTCAGTCACGGTCAGCCGTTGCCCTTGTTGCTGTTGCCGTTTCCTTTGTCATTACTGCTGTTGTCACTGTTGCCCCCGGTGTTTCCGCCGCTGTTGCCGGTGTCGGTGTTTCCGCCGGTGGTCCCGCCCGGGAACGGGTTCTCGGGGGCGGGTGGCTGGTACTGCGGCGTGCCGTAAAGCAGGTTCGACGGCGGTTCCGGGAAGGGGTCCGTGCCGTAGCCCGGCGCGATTTGCGACATGAAGTTGGAGAACATCGGGCCGGCGATCATGTAGCCGTCGATGCCCGTGTAGAACCTGCCGTTGACCGTCACGTTCTGGCCGGCCCGGCCCTGGGAGCCGAGCGCGTCACCGAACCAGGCAGCCGTCGCGAGGCCCATGGTGTGGCCGACAACCCAGGTGGAGCCGTTGTTGTTCGACGTTCCAGTCTTGGCCGCAATGGGGAAGTTGGTCCGGGTGGAGATTCGCGGCTCGATCAGCGAGCCGGAGCCTTCATTGAGGACCTGCTGCAGGGCATAGTTCACGCCGCGCGCCACCTCGGGCTTGAGGGCGTCCCGGCAGGCGGGAGACTGCGCCGGCAGCTGCGCGCCGGTCTGGTCAGTCACCGACGTGATGGCGATCGGCGCGCAGTACTTGCCGTCATTTGCGAACGTGGCAAAGGCGGTGGCCATGGTCAGCGGCGCGGTCTGCGTGGAGCCCAGCAGGTTGCCAAGGGTGGTCATGGTGATGCTCGGGTTCGCATCGACCACCGCGTTGGTTTCCTTGTCCCTTGTCGGGAGGCCGCCGTGCAGCCCGACGGCGTCCACAACCTTCTGGATGCCGCACAGGTCAACCTGCGACGCCGAGGCGAACGTGGCCGTGTTGATGGAGTTCTTCAGGCCATCCAGCACGGTCATGGGCCGGTAATAGCCCTCCTCGGCGTTCTGCAGGTCATCGGTGCCGTTCGTGCTGTCATACCAGCCCACCGTGGGGGTGGGGCAGGTGTTCTGCCACGGGAAATCCTGCTGGTACCGGCGCTGGGCGGCGTTGACGATGGTGTTCATCGGCTTGCCTTCGTTCAGCCACTCGGCAAACGTGAACGGTTTCATCGTGGAGCCGGGCTGCGCACCGCCCAGGCCGTTCAGGTCGTTGCCCTGGTCGTCGTACTGGTCCACGCTGAAGTTGATCTGGGAATCGAACTTGCCCTTGCCGGCAAACCACGAGGTGTTCTGGGCCATGTTCGTGATCTTGCCCGTGCCCGGTTCAACGGAAACCAGCGCGGCGCCCCACTTGTCCGGGTTCGAGCCGGCAGCGGTGTTCACCTGGTCCTGTGCGGCCTTCTGCGCCTTCGGGTCCAGGGTGGTCTTGATGGTCAGGCCGCCGCGGAACACCTTCTTCTCGCGTTCGGTGGCGTCCGCGCCGTAGGCAGGGTTGTTCAGCAGGAGGTGCAGGACGTAATCGCAGAAGTACGGGGCGGTGGGCGAGTAGGCGCAGCCCTGCCGTGCCGGGGTCACCTTCGGCGTGACAGGGGTGGCGACGGCGGCGGTGTACTGGGCCTTGGTGATCTTGCCGTGCGTGAGCATTGCACTCAGCACCAGGTCCCTGCGCTTCTTGGCGTTATCCGGATTGCTGATCGGGTCAAAGGCCGAAGGGCTGTTTACGAGGCCGGCAAGCAGCGCGGCCTGTGGGAGCGTGAGGTTCTTCGCGGTGGTGCTGAAGAAGAACTTGGAGGCGGCCTCAATACCGTACGCGTCGCGATTGAAAAAGACGATGTTCAGGTAGCCCTCAAGGATCTGCTCCTTGGTGAATTTCTTCTCCAGGGCGATCGCGAGCTTCATTTCGCGGAGCTTGTCGCCGACGCCCTTGTTAACGCCGTTGAGCTTGATCTCGTCGGAGTTGCCTTCGGCTTCAAGGTTGGCGTTGAGGACGTTGTTGACGTACTGCTGAGTGATGGTGGAGGCACCCTGTTTGTTGCCCCGGGCCGTGCTGACCAAGGCGCGGAGGATGCCGGTGGTGTCCACACCGCCGTGCTCGTAGAACCGGCTGTCCTCAATGGCGATCACCGCGTCCTTCATGTACGGGGAGATCTGTTCTAGCGGAACGCGGGTGCGGTTTTCCGCATACAGGTTGGCGATCACGCTCCCGTCGGCGGCCAGGACCTTGGTGGACTGGCTGGGCGGGTCCACCTGGAGTTCAGCGGGCAGGGTGTCAAAGAATTCGATCGAGCCGCTGGCTGTGCTGCCCGAGACGGCGGCTGCGGGAACCAGCAGGCCGGCCACGAGGACACCACAAATAGCGCTCACGCCAAGGAAGCCAAAAATCTTTCCGAGGGTGGTGGCCGTGTCGAATATGGGGTTCTTACGAGTCGCCATGTTCTCCAGTTTACCGGCAACGATTAGGCTTTATTTCATGACCAAATGGGAGTACGCCACGATTCCGCTCATCATCCACGCCACGAAGCAGATTCTGGACCAGTGGGGAGACGACGGCTGGGAGCTTGTCCAGGTAGTCCCCGGACCCGACGGCAACGGCCTTGTCGCCTACCTCAAGAGGGAGAAGCACTAGCATGACCACCCCCCAGGAAACCGCCTCCAGTGCTGATCTGACGCCGTCGTCCGCCGTCGAACAGCGTCTTTCCGAGCTCGGACTGACCCTCCCGGAAGTTGCCGCCCCCGTCGCCGCCTACGTACCGGCGGTCGTCTCCGGCAACCACGTCTACACCTCCGGACAGCTGCCGTTTATTAACGGCAAACTCGAAGCTACTGGCAAGGTGTCCGCCGGCACCGAGGGCACCTCGGACGAACCGACTGTGTCCCCGGAAGACGCCAAGGCATACGCCGCCGTCTGCGCCGTGAACGCCCTGGCCGCCGTGAAGAGCGTCATCGGCGACCTCGACCGCATCACGCGCATCGTCAAGGTTGTGGGCTTCGTCTCCTCCGACCCGTCCTTCACCGGCCAGCCCGGCGTCATCAACGGCGCCTCCGAGCTCCTGGGCCGGGTCTTCGGTGACGCGGGCCAGCACGCCCGTTCCGCCGTCGGCGTTTCAGTCCTGCCGCTCGACTCTCCGGTGGAAGTCGAACTGATCGCCGAATTCAGTTAAGGAGCAGTAGGTTCCTTTGCCCCAGCTAGCACGCCGGCTCTTTGTTCTTCCTCCCGATCTTGAAGGGGCGGCACAAAGCTGGCTCGAACACGGCGAACGGACTCCGCGCAAACCCCGTTTCGCGTCCTCCGTGGTACTCCTCCGGGATTCGCCCACCGGCCTGGAAACCTGGCTCGGGTACCGTCCCGGCTCGTCCCCGCTGGGCGTCCTCGCCTTCCCGGGCGGCTCCTTGGACGCCTCCGATGACGATGCCGTCGGCTGGCTGGGGCCCTCGCCCCAGCACTGGGCCGAGCAAATGGGAACGGACGACGTCGGCCTGGCCCGCCGCCACGTGGTGGGTGCAGTCCGTGAGCTGTTCGAGGAGACCGGCGTGCTGCTGGCGGGCCCGGACCTGTCCTCCACCGTGGAGGCCACGTCCACGGTGGAGTGGATGAAGGCCCGCGAAGCGGTTGCGTCGCAGGAAAAGTCGTTCACAGAGGAGCTGGCCAAGCGGGGCCTGTCCCTGCGCACCGACCTGCTCAAGCCGCTCGTGAACTGGCTGAGCCCGGACTTCGCGCACCGGCGCTTCAACACCCGGTATTTTGCCGCCACGGTCCCCATGAACCAGCAGCCGTCCATCCTGGAGAGCAAAGGCGTCTGGGGCCGGTGGGTGTGCGCCACCAAGGCGATCGCCGAGCGCGACACGACCGTGCTGGGTGACGAGGTGGGCCAGGAGAACACGGTCGGCCTCACCCTCGGCCAGCTCATGGTTCCCGGCTCCGAGATCATGCTGGAGAAGATGGCCAAGGCCAACGGCTGCATCGCCTACCTCAGCTACAAGCGCACCCCGCACGTGTACCAACCCAAGCTCGTCGACGAAAACGGGACTCTGATGCTCGAAGTCGAGGCGGCCAAAACCGTGGCCGGGGAGCCCCAGCGCGAGCGCTAAGCCTTCCCGTTGGCGAGCTTGTCGAGATCTGCTGGTTCGCTTTGGTTCCGTCCGCCGGGCGGCGGGCCTTCGCCGTCACTTAGACACAATCGAAAGGGCCCCTGCGGTCGCAGGGACCAACGCTTCCTCAGTTCTTGTCGGGTTTTTCCCAACGCTTCCTCAGTCCTTGTCGAGATCGAGGGCTTGGCGAGTTGGTTTCGACAGGCTCAACCAGCGGGCTTTCAGTTGGTTTGGACAGGCTCAACCAGCGGGCTTTCAGTTGGTTTGGACAGGCTCGACCAGCGGGCTTTCGTTTGGTTTCGACAGGCTCAACCAGCGGACTTTCAGTTGGTTTCGACGAGGCGATGCCGAAGGGCCGTTATCAGCCGGTGGTGAGTTAAAAGCAAAAGGCCGCCCCACGTGGAGGCGGCCTTTGGGCATCGTGACCTAGCGCGAGCGCTGGCGGAGGCGCTGCATGTCCAAGATCACGACGGCGCGGGCCTCGAGGCGCAGCCAGCCGCGCTGGACGAACTCGGCCAGTGCCTTGTTGACGGTTTCGCGGGATGCGCCAACGAGCTGGGCCAGCTCTTCCTGGGTGAGCTCGTGTGCCACGAGGACGCCGTCGGTGGCGGGACGGCCGAAGCGGTCGGCGAGGTCCAGGAGGGCCTTGGCCACGCGGCCGGGAACGTCGGAGAAGACCAGGTCGGAGAGGGAGTCGTTGGTGCGGCGGAGGCGGCGGGCCAGCGCCTGCAGCAGCTGTGCCGACACCTCGGGACGGGTCCGCAGCAGGGAGTTCAGGCTCTCGTTCTTGAGGCCGGCCAGGCGGGTTTCCGAGACGGCGGTGGCCGTGGCGGTGCGCGGGCTCGGGTCGAACAGGGCCATCTCGCCGAAGAGCTCACCGGGGCCGAGGATGGCCAGCAGGGATTCGCGGCCGTCGGGGGAGGTGCGGCCGAGCTTCACCTTGCCGGCGACGATGAAGTAGAGCTGGTCACCCTGGTCGCCCTCGCGGAAGACGGATGCGCCGCGGGACAGGTCGACCTCGGTCAGTTCGTCCGTCAGCAGGCGGAACGCGTCGTCGTCCAGCGTGGCGAAAAGGGGTGCGCGTCGCAATACCTCGATGTCCATGAATTCTCCTGAGTAAAAGTGTCGTCTGGGGCGCTTGTGCCATTGTTTCAGAATTTTCAACGGTCTGTGACGTACTTGGCAGCTGAAACGCCCTAAAAGACGCCGCGAGACCAGCGGCGGCTCCCCGTATCCACGGCATACTGTCAGACTTCGCCAGTAGAATCGGGGCCTAGCTGCTTATGAGGAGACCCGGTGTTTGGCCTGACCGTTCTGGACCTTGCGTTGATACTCACGCTTCTGTCCTATCTTATCTACGGCCTGCGCAACGGCTTCCTGGTGACCATCGGCGGCCTTGCCGGCTTCGCGGCCGGCGCCGTGGCCGCTTTCCTCTCCGTTCCGCTGGTCAGCGACTTCGTGGAGGACAGCGGGTGGCGCCTGACCGCCATTATCGGCACCGCCGTCCTGCTGGTGGTTCTCGGCAACGCGCTCGGCACCATGATCGGGCGCAGCATCCGGAGTGCCGTCCGCATGCGGCCGCTCCGGGCTATGGACAGAATCATCGGCGGTGCCCTGAACGTGGTGGTGTCCGCTCTGGTCATGTCCATGCTGGCCTTCAGCATCAGCGCACTCGGCGTGCCTTTCGTATCGCAGCAGCTGGCCGAGTCAAAGGTGATCCGTTTCATAGACGGACTGACGCCCAACCCGGTCAAAACCGCCATGGCGCAGCTGCGCTCGGCGGTCATGGGCGACGGCATCCCCACGCTCATTGAGGGCATCGGCCAGGACCAGCAGCAGGTTCCGGTTCCGAACGCCAACACGGACACACCGGCCTTGAACAGGGCCGCCGGTTCGGTCCTGAAGATCGCGGGAACCGCATTCCAGTGCGGGCAGAACCAGACCGGAACAGGCTTCGTGGTGTCATCCGGACGCGTAGTGACCAACGCGCACGTCGTTGCGGGGGTGTCGCAGCCTGTCGTGGAGGTCCCCGGCGGCGGTGCCATGCCCGGCAGCGTGGTGTACTTCGACAGCAAGCGCGACCTCGCAGTCCTGGCCGTGGACGGACTGCCCACCGCGGCGCTGCCGCTGAGCTCTGACTTGCCCGCGGGAACCGCCGCCGCGTTTGCCGGCTACCCGCACGGCGGCCCCTACCAGTCCAAGCCGGCCACTGTGCAGGGCATTTCCACGGTGCTGGTGCCGGACATCTATGGCAACAACCCTGTTCCGGACGAGGTGTACAAGCTTGCCGGCGACGTCCAGCCCGGCAACTCCGGCGGGCCCCTGCTCACCACCAACGGAGAGGTGGCAGGCGTTATCTTCGCGAAGACAACATCCAACGCAGCCTTGGGCTTCGCGATTCCGATGATCGACCTCCGGCCGGTGGCCGCAGAGGCGCCGAGCCTGTCCAGCCCGGTGTCGTCGGGACAGTGCATCCAGCAGTAGCGGCATCCAGCAGTAGCGGCATCCGGCAATAGGCATCCAGCGAAAGGATCAGCCGGTTACAGCCAGTCCAGGCTCTGGCCGTGCGGGCCGGTGATGGCCACCGGCTGGCCGTTGTGCAGCAGCAGGAAGTTGCCGCGGAGCCGGCCGGAATCCATCTCCGGGACAACCGCCGAGCCGTCCTCCTGGATGATCACGGTCTCGCCCTCGTTGGACAGCCAGTGACAACCCCGGTCCCGCGCCAGGCTCTGCATGATGGCCCGGAACCTGGCGCGCCCGTCAGCGCTGACATAACCCATGACGGCACTGTGGAACACCACCAGCGCGGCGCCGGGAGGGGCCTGGCCGGCCAGCGACAGCAGCTGTTCGTTGAGGTCGCCGGCTACAAGTAGAGGCGGATCTCGGCGCGCAACGGCAATGGCCCGGCGCAGCCGCTCACGGCGGAACTCCTGCTCCGGCCAGATCAGCGCCTCAAGCCAGGCGACGTCGTCGGGATTCCGTGCGTCCAAGGGATTGAGGTCGATCCCGGCCCGCCACACCACAGAAGGCAAGCTGTCCGGCAGGGGAACCGGGCCTGCTGTCCGGCAGCGCAGGACGGGAGGCTCCGGCCGAAGGCTGGAACGGGCTGGCGGTAGGCCGGAACCGGCCGGCAGTTCGCCGGACGCGCCGGGATCCAGCCGCGTGACTGTCGCGCCGTCGTCGAACTCGTAGCTGTAGCGGTCCGGGAACAGTGCGAGTCCCGCCGAGGCGCCCACCTCGATCAGCGCGAGCGGCCTGCCCTCGGCAGCCGCGATGGCAGCGAGCGACGGAAGCAGGGTGGCGCAGCGGCCCACCTCGTTTGTCTGGGTGGCGCGGGACATGACGGTGCGCGAGACCTCGGTCCAGTGCTCGTCCAGGAACGTGCGGAACTCCGGATACGGGAGACCTTGGCGCCGAGGAAACGGGCGGCGGCGAGCATCAGCAGGGGCTGGCGCTTGTTGTACGGCCAGCGGTCGATCCGGGCGATCAGCCCGGCATCGTCGGCGATATGCAGCGACCAGTCGGAGTAGCAGGGCGAGGAACCGGGGGCATCAACCGTGCCGAAGTGCCGGTACCACTCTGCGGTGCCGAGGGCCGCCGCCGGCATGGTCAGGCCTTGCCGGCATTCAGGTCGGCGAGGTACTCCACGGCGAACCGGTAGCCCATGATCCCGGCACCGGCAATCACGGCCTTGCTGATGTCCGAGAGGTAGGAGTGGTGGCGGAACGCCTCGCGGGCATGAACATTGGTGATGTGGACCTCCACCGCGGGCACCTGCACCGCCGAGATGGCGTCCCGGATCGCGACCGAGGTGTGGGTGTACGCGCCCGCATTCAGCACGATGCCGATTGCCTTGCCCCGGGCGGCGTGGATGGCGTCCACCAGCGCGCCTTCATGGTTGGACTGGAAGCATTCGACGTCGAGACCATGGGCGGCGCCGGCGTCCTTGGCGAGCTGTTCGACGTCGGCCAGGGTCGACGTGCCGTACTTCTCCGGTTCGCGGGTGCCGAGGAGGTTCAGGTTGGGGCCGTTGAGGACAAGGATGGTGCCGCGGCCGGCTTCGGTGGCGGAGGGGGCTTCAGTCATGTCTGCAAATCTATCGCGTCGGGTTGCCGGGCTCCGAGGGCGAGGCTTTCGTTACGGAAAATGCGGCGTCCCGCACCGCCGGCTGGAGGGCCGGCGGTGCGGGACGCGATAGTGCGGGACGGAGAACGACGGCGGGCGGGCAGCACCCGCGGGCGGCGCAGCTCAGAGCCGCCCGGGTTAGAGGGCGCTCAGAGGGCCGTGACCTTCAGCACCAGCGCGTGCTCCGGGTTGAGGCTGGGCATCGGGACTCCCACCTCGGCCAGGAAGCGGCCGCTGGCCTCCGCGCCGGAGGCCAGCCATGCCGGCGGCTGGACCTGGGTGAAGGTGTGGCCGTAATCGGCGTCCCCCGGGGCCGGGAAAATGGCCTCCACCCGGTAGCGGCAATCCGCCTCGAGCCCGGGCAGGGCGACCCGCCCCAGCTGCTCGGCGAACGAGGTGCGTGTGCTCACCAGGGCGAACAGCGCCGCCGTCGTGCCCGCAGCAACGGAACCGGAACCAGCAGCGGAACCGGCCACCACACCGTGGAGCATCAGCGACTCGTCAGGCACATCGGCCCGGACCATCCGGCCGCTGTGGATCAGCCCGCGGTGCTCCTTGTACAGCTCGATGAAGCGCTTGAGCTCCTCGCGTTGCTCGCTCTGCACCTCGCGTACGTCCCATTCCATTCCGAAGTGGCCGAACAGCGCCGTGATGGCACGGAAGGACAGGTCATGGGTGCGGGCGGTGGTGTGGGACGTGGTGGGGCCGACGTGCCCGCCCACCAGTTCGGGCGGAACCACGACGCCGGTCCAACGTTGGATGGTCTGCCGCTCCAGGGCGTCGTTGCAGTCTGAACCCCAGATGCGGTCCGTGCGGTCGAGGATGCCGAGGTCCACGCGCGCCCCGCCCGAGGAGCAGCTTTCAATTTCGACGCCGGGATGGGCCTTCCGAAGCTCATCGAACAGGCGGTAGGCGGCGAGGGTCTGCTCGTGAACGGAGGAGCGCCCGGCGTGCCCGTGTTCGGTGAGGTCCCGGTTCTGGTCCCACTTCAGGTAGCTGATGTTATTTTCGCGCAGCAGGGCGTCGATCCGGTCAAAGATGTACTGCCATGCCTCCGGGTTCACCAGGTCGATGATGTGCTGGTTCCGCCAGGACAGCGGCAGGCGTCCGCCGTCCTTGTGCGAGGCTGTGGCGGGTCCTACGATCCAGTCCGGGTGCGCCCGTGCCACGTCCGAATTGAGGTTGATCATCTCGGGTTCCACCCACAGGCCGAACTCCATGCCCCGGGACGTGACTGCTTCGATGAGCGGCGTCAGCCCGTCCGGCCATAGCGTCTCGTCCACGAACCAGTCGCCTAGACCGGCTGTGTCGTCGCGGCGGCCGCGGAACCAGCCGTCGTCGAGGACGAAGCGCTCCACGCCGAGGTCTGCGGCCGAGTCCGCGAGTTCGATCAGGGTGTCCAGGTTGTGGTCGAAGTAGACGGCCTCCCACGTGTTGAGCACCACGGGGCGCGGCTTCCCGCCGCCCGCGGCCGGGAGCACGTGGTGCGGGCGGGAGCGGAACCAGCTGTAGAACGCCTCGCTGATGCCATCCAGGCCGCGGCCCGAGTAGGCGGCGAAGAGCTTGGGGGTGGCGTAGCTTCCGCCGGGCTGGAGGATGACCTCGGCAGGGCCCAGCAGTTCGGAGCCGCCGATCATGGTGCGCCCGTCGGCGAGGGTGTCCGCGAACTGTTCGTGGTTGCCGCTCCAGGCCAGGTGCGTGGCCCAGACCCGGCCGTGGCGGTTTCCGAAGCCGGCGGTGCCGGCCGCGAACAGCAGCGAGGAGTCGTGCCCGGTGCGGCCGTGCCGGCCGGTCCGCACCCAGGTGCCCTGCTGGATGGGGCGGCGCTGCGGGTGCCGTTCCCGGCACCAGCGCCCGGTCAGGTCGAGAATTTCGACGGCGTCCGGAGCCACCGGGAGGACGGCGGCCAGTTCATCGAGCTGGAAAGCCGTGGTTCCGGTGTTCGTGACGGTGTGCTGCAGTTCCAGCAGGCCGCCGTCGTGGAGGGTGAGGGTGGATTCCACGGTGATGCCGGCGTCGGCATCCTGCTGGACGAGGGCGGCGGAGCGGCCGTTGACTGTGGTGCCCACGGCGCGCAGGCGAACGGAGAAGTCGAGTCCGGAGACGCCGTCGGCAATCCGGTGCCCGCGCAGGCCCGGCCGCCCGCGCCAGCTGGAGGACGCCTGGGGGAGCAGTCCCGCCGGGACGGTGGTGTCGACGGCGGAGTTGGGGATGGCCTCCGTGAGGATGGACAGGTCAGGGAGTTCGCTGCCAAGGTCGGCACCCCAGTGGACGACCTCGGCCTCCCCGCTGTCGAAGCTGATCACCAGGCTGGTGCCGGCGGAACGGAGGTGCAGGGGATCCATAGGTAGGTCTCTTTCGCGATGAGCAGATAGGTATGTGGGGTGCTGCGGGGCCGGCGCGGTGTGTGCGGTTCCGGCCCCGCAGGTGTGGTGCTGTGTGGATGCCTGGACTTTGATTTTCGCCCAGTTCCGGCCCTACTTGAAGAGGGCGTTGACCTGGTTGTTTGCTTCGGTCAGCGAACTGGCGGGCTGCTTGCCGGACACCACGGCGTCCATGGCAGGTTCCATGATGCCCTTGACCTTGGCGGTGTTGTCAGTGATGGGGTACAGGAAGGTGGTTTTGTTCTTCACGTGCTCGGTGAAGGCGGTGACGTCAACGCCCTTGGCCTTGAACGCTGCAGCAGCCTTGTCAGAGGAGCCCTTGAGTGCTGGGAAGACTACGGCCTTGGAGGCAACGACGTCCTGGCACGGTGCCGAGGCGAGGTATTCCACCCACTTGATGGATGCGTCCTTCTTCTTGGTTCCGGCCCAGATCGAGTCGGCCAGGCCGTTGAACATCGACGCGCGCTTGCTCTCCGGGCCCGTCGGGGTCGGAGCGATGCCCACCTTGATGCCCTTGTAGCCCGTGTACTGGCCGACCATCCATGAGCCGTGGGCGTTGATGGCCGACTTGCCGGCAGCGAACGTGTCGGCCATGCTTGCGCCGACGGTGGACTCTAGCTTGGGCATGTAGCCCTTCTTGACCAGTCCGGCGAACCAGTCGATGGAAGACTGGAACTTGGGGTCGTCGTAGTTGTAGTGCGTGCCCCACGGGTTCTTGTCGGTATGGGACCAGCCGGTGGTGTTGGCAAAGTAGCTCCACTCCGTTTGGCCTGAGGAGTCGCCGCCGCCGTTGAGTCCGAGGCCGTAGACGGCCACGTTGTTCTTGTCGAAGCCGGCTTCATCCCCGCGCTTGCCGCTCTTGTCGACGGTCAGGTGGGCGATGACTTTCTCGTACGTTCCGCCGTCCTGCGGGTTCCAGGTCAGGTTCTTCATCTGGTCCTCGGAGATGCCGGCTTTTGTGAGCATCGCCTTGTTGTAGAAGAGCCCGATGGTGTCCCAGTCCTTCGGCAGGCCGTAGCGCTTGCCGTCCTGGCCCACCCACAGGTCCGCCAGGCCCTCGTTGTAGGCGGACAGGTCCACGTTGTCCTTCTTGACTGCGTCGTCAATGGGCAGCAGCTGCTTGTTTTCGGCGAGTTCGCCGTAGCGCCCGAGGTGGTTGGTGAAGACGTCGGGGGCCGTGCCGCCGACAAACCCGTTGGTGAGCGTGCTCCAGTAGTCGTCCCAACCGCGCTGGGTGATCTTGACCTTGATGTCGGGGTTGGCCTTGGTGAAGTCGTCGGCGCACTGCTGGTACGCGGGAAGCTGGTTGGCGTCCCAGAGCCAGTAGCTGATCTCGCCCTTGGCCGATTCTGCAGAGGATCCTGAGCCGCCGCACGCGGAGAGGGAGAGGGCCATGGCTGCGGCGACGGCGACGGTGCCGAGGGATTTCTTCATTGTTTTCTTTCCGTTCGGGATTGGGGTGAAGAGGAGGAGGCGGGTGCTTACTTGATTCCGGAGAATCCGATGGAGTTGACGATCTTCTTGCCGAAGGCGGCGAAGAGGATCAGGACAGGCAGCGCCGAGACCAGGGTGGCGGCCATGAGGCCGGACCAGTCCGGTGCCCCCTGCGGGGACTGCGATTTGAAGACGCCGAGCCCCACTTGGAGAACGCGTACGTCGTCCTGGGATCCGACCAGCAGGGGCCAGAAGTATTCGTTCCACTGGCCGATGAAGGTCAGCAGCGCCAGCGTGGCGATGGGGGCTGCGGCGTTGGGCAGAACGATCTGGAAGAAGATGCGGAGGTGCTTGGCGCCGTCGAGCATGGCTGCCTCCTCGACTTCACGGGACATGTTCAGGAAGAACTGCCGGAGGAAGAAGATGGCGAACGGAGTCATAAAGACGTACGGCAGAACCATCCCGAGCATCGTGTTGAGCAGGTCCAGGTTCTTGATCAGGAGGAAGTTGGGCAGGGCGGTGAAGATCGGCGGGACCAGCATGGTGCCCAGGAACAGGCTGAATACAGCATTCCGGCCCTTCCAGCGCAGCCGGGCAAAGGCGTAGGCAGCCATCGCGCTGAAGAACACGGCCCCGGCGGTGGTGATGGAGGAAAAGATGATCGAGTTGCGCAGGTACAGCCAGAAGTCGATGGCGGCACCGGAACCGCCCTCCGCGACGGCGTCGGCGGGGCTCTGCAGCCCGAAGACCCGCATGAAGGCGCCAACGGTGAAGTCTGCCGGAAGCAGGCTGGCCGATTGCGTGGCCAGTGCTCCGTTGGTGGACAGCGCGGTGCGGAACACCCAGAGGAACGGGAGCACGGAGACGGCGATGGCGAGGGCCAGCAGGGTCCAGGCGCCGGCGCGGCGGGCGTTGAAAGGACGACGGCGGGTGGTTGCCGGGCGGCGTGCGGCGGCCGGTTGCGGTGCGCGACTGGTGGTGGTGGTCATGCGGGGCTCCTTAGTCCAGGTCCGACTCGTTGCCCTTGAGGAACTTCATTTGAATGAAGGCAACGAGGGCGAGGATGAGGAAGAGGATGACGGCGATGGCGGACCCGTAGCCGAAGTCCGACTCGGTGAAGGCGCGCTGGTAGATGTAGTACTGGATGACGCGGGTGGCGTTGACCGGTCCGCCCTGCGTGGTTACTGCCACGGTGTCGAAGACCTGGAAGGAACCGATCACGGTGACGACGAGCACCAGGACCAGGACCGGGCGAAGCAGCGGCATGGTGATCTTACGGAAGGTCTGGAACGGTGACGCGCCGTCCAGTTTGGCCACTTCGTAGAGGTGCTGCGGGACGGCCTGGAGGCCGGCGAAGATCAGCAGGGCGGTGTAGCCCATGTGCCGCCACGTGTTGATCAGGGCCTGGGTGGGAATTGCCCACTCCTCGCTGCCGAAGAATGCGACGCGGGGGAGGCCCGCCCATTCGATGAACTGGTTCACGATGCCGATCTGGTAGTCCAGCATCCAGAACCAGAGCAGGGCCGCGATGACGTTCGACATCAGGTAGGGCAGGAGCAGGGCACCCCGGACCAGGGTGGATTTGGCCACCCGGTCCATCAGGAGGGCCAGGCCGAGGGCCAGCGTCGTCTGGAGCGCGATGTTCATGAGGACGTACTGCCCTGTGACGGCCAGGGAATTCCAGAACAGCGGATCCTTGGCAATCGCCGCGTAGTTGTCCAGGCCCACCCACTCCGGGTCGCCGAGGATGTTGTACTCCGTGAAGCTCAGGTAAATCCCCCGGAGGGTGGGCACCACGTAGAAGAGGACGAAGCCGATCATTGCCGGGGCGATGAAGAAGAGGGCGATCTTGAGGTCGCCGTACCGCCGGAGGCCGCATGGGCGGATCCTGCCGGACCGCGCCGGACGCTGATCACTCCTGGC
Organism: Arthrobacter globiformis; assembly: GCF_030815865.1. Classification (NCBI taxonomy): domain Bacteria; kingdom Bacillati; phylum Actinomycetota; class Actinomycetes; order Micrococcales; family Micrococcaceae; genus Arthrobacter; species Arthrobacter globiformis. The sequence goes on along the minus strand of NZ_JAUSXI010000001.1, from coordinate 4,620,898 downwards.
TGCAGGGTTTTTAGTAAGGGTGGTCATCATCGACCCTTCCTGGGTGTGTGATGGAACTAACAATCGCCACAAATCTACACGAGTAGATCCGGGACCGCAAGGAATATTTTCACACCATTGCTGGCCGAGTTTTCTCCAACGTTGCAATTATTGACTCGAGTAGATTCGGCTGAAAGACTGTGACGCAAACATGTGTGCGCACCGGAAAGCGGTGCCGCCTAGGCCTAGAAAGGCAGGAACAATGGCGTTTTCGATCGGAGTAGTTGGCGTGGGGCAGTTCGGTGGCCAGTTCGCGCACCTCTTCAATCTGCACCCCGGGGTCAGCGAAGTCTTTGCGGTAGATGAACGGGCCGACCGTGCGGCCGAAGCAGTTGGGCAATATGACCTGGCCGGTTCCATGGCCACCTTCGATGAGCTGCTGGCGTCCGACGTCGACGCCGTCGCCATCTTCACGCAGCGGTGGACCCACGGGCCGCTGGTGGAACGGGCGCTCCGGGCGGGAAAGCATGTCTACTCGGCCGTGCCCATGGCCGTCACCGAGGACGAGATCGCGAAGATCATCGACGCCGTCCGGGACACCCGCAACGTCTACATGATGGGTGAAACGAGTTACTACAACCCGGCCACTGTCTACGCGCGCCAGCAGCATGCGGCCGGCCGGTTCGGGAGGGTGTTTTACTCCGAAGGCGACTACGTGCACGACATGGACCTGGGCTTCTACGACGCTTACCAGTACAGCGGCGGGGAGCGCTGGAAGGAGACTGCCAGCTACCCGCCCATGCTGTACCCGACCCACGCGATTGGCGGCGTCCTCGGTGCCCTGCCGGCGCACGCCGTGAGCGTCAGCTGCGTCGGCGTGAAGGACGACCGCCAGGACGGGGTGTTCGACAAGGACATCAGCATGTTCGGGAACGACTTCTCCAACGCCACGGCCCTCTTCGAACTGAACGACGGCGGTGCCATGCGGACCAATGAAATGCGCCGGGTGGGATACCCCTCCCACATCCGTGAGTCCCGTTTCCGGTTCTTCGGCACCGAGGCCAGCTTTGAGCAGCTGGCCAAGGTGACGGTGTGGCAGGACAAGGCCAACGTTCACGACATCTCAGAGCAGGTGGAGTCCCGGCCCAGCGTTGCGCTGGACGATCCGTCGCTCGCCAATGTGGCCCCCGAACTGCGGGACGCCTTCGTGTCCGGGCTGGCCCCGGTGCATGACAGCGACAGGCTGCCGGAGGAGTTCCGGGGTGCCCCCAACGGCCACGAAGGCAGCCACCAGTTCCTGGTGGACGACTTTGTCACGGCCGTGAATACGGGGTCGCTGCCGCCGGTCAACGCATGGACGGCCGCGCGGTTCACCCTGCCCGGCATCGTGGCCCACGAATCCGCCGTGCGGAACGGCGAACGCCTTCCCATCCGCGACTTCGGCGATGCTCCGGCCACCCTCTAGGGCGGGCTGTAGCTAGCATGGACACTATGACCATTCCGGCAGCGCCCGCCCCGCGGACCCAGGTGACCCGCAAGGACGTTGCCCGGTACGCCGGGGTGAGCACCGCCGTCGTCAGCTACGTGGTGAACGGCGGGCCGAAGAAGGTGGCCCCCGCCACCGAGGCGAAGGTCCAGGAAGCCATCCGGCAGCTGGGCTACCGCCCCAACGCGGCTGCGCGGGCCCTGAAGCTGGGGTCCAGCGAAACGATAGGTCTGGTCATTCCGGACAACAGCAACCCGTTCTTCTCCATGCTGGCCCACGCCGTGGAGGACGCAGCGGCCGCCCTCGGCTACGCCCTGGTGCTGACCAACTCGGACGGCAACCTGGCCAAGGAGCGCCGGAACATCCGGAACCTCGCGGCCCGGCAGGTGGACGGCGTGGTTCTGGCCAGCGTGTTGTTCGAGCCTGACCTGACCGATCTGGAGACTGCGGAAATCCCGTCCGTGCTCCTGAGCCACAGCGGTAGTTCGGCCGGGGTCACCACGGTGGGCGTGGACCTGGCAAAGGGCGCGCGCATCGCCGTCGAGCATCTGATCGGGCACGGTCACACCAACATCGGCCTGGCCATGGGCACCACCACCGGCGACGAAGCGGACGCCCGCGAAGAGGGCTGGGTGCGGGCACTCAGGGACGCCGGGCTGCCGGAAGGCCCCATTGCCCGCAGCGCCTTCACCCGTGTTGGCGGCTACGCCGCAGGGCAGCGGCTCCTGGCGTCCGGGCACCGGCCTACCGCCATCTTCGCCAGCTCTGACATGCAGGCCATCGGCATCCTCCGCGCGCTCCACGAGGCCGGCCTGTCCGTCCCGGGGGATATCGCACTGGCCTCGTTCGACGGTTCAGAGGACGCCGAATACTCCTGGCCAACGCTGACCACCGTGGAGCAGCCGGTGCGGGATATGGCCGAGGCAGCCGTCCGGGCGCTCGTCGGGGCGGACCGCGGCGCCCCCGCAGAGCACCGCGTTTTTCCGACGAGACTCCTGATCAGGCAGTCCTGCGGCTGCCCCTGAAGCCGGTACGGGCCTAAACCAGCCGGAGCCGGCCCACCCGGTCCCGGAGGATCCGCTGGGCGTCGGGGGATAGGCCGGAATCGCTGATCACCTCGTCGGCTTCCTCAAGTTTGGCGATGGTGCTGATTCCCTGGGTGCCCCACTTGGTGTGGTCCGCCAGGACCACCACCTTGCGGGACGCGGCGATAAAGGCGCGGTTGGTTTCCGCCTCCAGGAGGTTCGGCGTGGTGTAGCCGGCCTCCGCGTCCATGCCGTGTACGCCGAGGAACAGCAGGTCCAGGTGGAGTTGGCGGAGCGCCGCCGTCGCGATGGGGCCCACCAGGGCGTCCGACGGCGTGCGCTCGCCGCCGATGAGGATCACTGTGGAGGCGTGGCGCCCGGACCCCGACGCGGAGGCATGGTGGAAGAGGTCGGCGATCTTCACCGAGTTGGTCACCGCGGTGATCCGGGGACCGTTGGCAAGTTCCTTGGCCAACGCCCAGGTGGTGGTGCCTGCGCTCAAAGCCACGGCCATGCCCTCGTGGACCAGGGCGGCGGCCTCCAGGGCAATGGCGCGTTTCTGTGCGGTCAGCTGGGTGGATTTCAATTCGAATCCGGGCTCGTGCGTGCTGGCATCGCCGGGCAGCTTGGCACCCCCGTGGATCCGTTCCACCTGGCCGCTTTCCTCGAGCATCTCGATGTCGCGGCGCACCGTCATCAGGGACACGCCCAGCTGCTGGGCCAGATCCGACACGCGGACCACCCGCTCGCGCCGGACGGCGTCCACTATGGACTGGTGGCGGGCCGCGGGAAGCATCGGGATCCTTTCAGTGGATGAAACCTGGTACTGCCCATCATCGCCTAGCCCTTGCTGGAACCAAGAGTCAGGCCCGCAACAAACTGCCGTTGCAGGAGCAGGTAAACAATCAGGGTGGGAATTACCGTAATGACGGCGCCGGCTGCCAGCAGGTTGTAGTTGTTCAGGAACTCGCCCTGGAGGTTGTTGATCGCGGTGGTGACGGGCAGCCGGTCGCCGCTCTGAATGAACAACAGAGGCCAGAAGAAGTCGTTGTAGATGAAGATGACTTCCAGCGTTGCAAGGGCCGCGAAGGCCGGCCGGCACAGCGGCATGATGATTTCCCGGTACTGGCGCCAGATGCCGGCGCCGTCCACGAGGGCGGCCTCGGTCAGGTCCGCGGAGAGCGCCTTCATGTAGTTGGACAGCACGAACGTGCAGAACCCCATCTGGAACGCCATGTTCACGGCGATGACGATGATGTATGTGTTCAGCATGTTGCCCGAATCGCTGAAGGAGTAGGGCACCTGGAAATGCTTGGCCATCTCGAACAGCGGCGCCGCCAGCACCTGGGGCGGCAGCAGGTTCCCCGCCGTGAACATGATGAGCAGCGTGACGTTGAACTTCCAGCTCACCCGGCTGACGGCAAACGCCATCATGGAAGCGAAAAAGAGCACCAGCAGTACCGCCGGAACGCAGATGATCACCGAGTTCCAGAGGTATTTGGCAAAGCCGCCCTGGGACCAGGCCTGACTGAAGTTGTCGAAGTTGAAGTCGCCGGCCAGGCTGAAGTAGCCGTGCTCGTTGGTGGAGACGATCGGCCGCAGGGCGGTGAACACGGCCCAGATCAGGGGGATCAGCCACATGACCGCCATGGCCGTCAGGAAGATATGCGTGCCGTAATGCCGCTTCGGCTTGCTGCCGGAGCGTTCAGTTTTCCCGGTCATGGCCCTGCCGGGGGAGACGGCGGCGCTCATGCCCTGTTCTCCTTGCCGAAGGTGCGGCTGAGGTAGAACACGATGGGCACGAGGGAGATGACCAGCAGGACTACCGCAAGGGCGGAGCCGACGCCGATCACCTGGCCTTCGCCCACGAGGTTCTGTATCACCAGGGCGCTGAGGAGCTCCAGGCCGTTGGTGCCGCGGTTGATGACGTACACGACGTCGAACGCCCGCAATGACTCGATGACGGTGATCACGACGATGACGATGTTGATGGGCCGCATGGCAGGGAAGACCACGCGGAAAAAGGTCTGCGCCGCGTTGGCCCCATCGATGGCCGCGGCCTCCTTCAGGGTGGGATCCACGCCCTTCAGGCCCGCCAGGTACAGCAGCATGACGTAGCCGGCGTGCCGCCACGTGGCGGCGATCATGGCTGCCCAGATGTTCACCGAGGAGTCCCCGAACCAATCAACGGCCTGAGGCGCCCCCGAGGTTCCGAGCAGGAAGTTCAGCAAGCCGTTATCACGCTGGTAGAACAGCTGCCAGATGATGCCGATCAGTGCCAGCGACAGCATCACCGGAGCGAAGAAGATGCTCTGGTAGATCCTGCTGCCGCGGATTTGCTGGTCCAGCAGCACCGCGAGCAGCAGGCCCAGCGGGGTGGCCACCAGGGCCAGGAAGGCCAGCCACAGCAGGTTGTGCTGGATGGCCGGCCAGAACGGCGGGTAATCCTGGGAAATGTACTGGTAGTTGTCCGCGCCCGCCGGCCTGATGTCGCTCAGGGCGAGGCCGTTCCAGCGCGTGAAGCTCAGCCCGACGGACATCACCGTGGGCAGCCAGATAAACGCCACTTGGATCAGGGTGGGAATGCCCACCATCAGGGACAGGACCGCCTTGTCGCGTTTGGAGAGCCGGCGGACTTTTCCGCTGCGGACCCCCTTCGCCGGTGCCCCGGAGGGCGCCCGGGACTCCGGCGGGACCAGGTCTCTTGCTGTTGTGCTCATGGGAGTCCCCGGACTGCTACTGGGCCGCGTACAGTGACTTGGCCTGCGCCTCAAGGTTCTTGACGTCCATCTTGCCGTCCTTGAGGAAGGTCTGCAGGGCCGGGATCATGACGTTGTTGGCCATGGCGGGCAGGGCGTCACGGTCAAAGAACTGGCTGATGGACTTCGCCTGCGCGATGGTGTCGGCCAATTTCTTGCTGAGCGCCGTGAACTTCGAGGTGTCCGCGCCCTTGGCCGTGGCGATGTTGGAGGCGTCCACCGAGGCGTAGATGTCTTGGCCTTCGGGTGTGCCGATGAACTCCATGAACTGGTGCGCGGCCGCGTTCCCGCCGCCCTTGGTGGACAGCAGCAGACCGTCGATGGGGGCTTCCACCGCATCCCGCCCCTCGCTGGCGATCTCCGGGTAGGGGAAGAAATCGATGTCCTTCAACACAGCGGGATCCGTGAACTGCTGTGTGACGAAGGAGCCGAGCAGGTACATGCCTGTCTTCTTGGCCGCAAGCGCCCTTGCGGCGTCCTGCCAGGTCTGGCCGAGTGCCGCAGGATCCTGGAAAGGCAGCAGGGCGGACCAGGTGTCGAAGACGTCGGTCACCTTCTTTTGGTCCCAGGACTCTTTGTGGGCGCACAGGTCCACGTGGAACTGGTAACCGTTGAGGCGCATGTTGATGTAGTCGAACGTGCCCATGGCGGGCCAGCCGTCCTTGTCCGCAAAACCGATCGGGATGATGCCGTCGGCCTTCATCTTGGCCGCCAGGGTCTTGAGGGCATCGAAGGTATCCGGCACCTCGTAACCCTTGTCTGCCCACACGCTCTTTCGATAGAAGAAACCCCACGGATAGTTGTAGTTGGGGACAAAGTACATCTTCCCGTCCGGGCCGGTGGACGCCTTCTTCAGGGCGTCGGAGAAATTGCCCCCAATCTTGCCCCAGACGTCATCAACCGGCGCCAGGAGCCCCTTGCCGGCATAGAACTGCATCCTGTAGCCGGCGAACCAGGTAAAGGCGTCGTCCGGCGAGCCCTGCAGGTAGGAGTTGATCTTGTTCTGGAAGTCGTTGTGCGGCACCACGTTGGTGCGGACCGTCTTGCCCGTCTTCTGGGTGAAGGCATCGGTGACTGCCTGGTACGCATTCTTGGGAACTTCGTCGGAGGAGCCTGAGCCGAACGACAGGCCGGAGGCTTCCGAGCCTCCGGCGGACGGTCCGCTGCCTCCGGTGCACGCCGCCAGCAGTGGCACGCCGCCCAGGCCGGCGGCACTCACGCCAATAGTTTTGAGGAAGGTCCGCCGGGCTGGCCCGGCGCTGGTGGACGCTTCCGGATGTGTTGCCATGATCTCTCCCGGGGAATGGAGTCATGTGACATCTGTCACATATTACTGACTATAACCTCGCAAAAGGGAACAGGAAAGATCGAAAAACAACACGCGGTTTTCCGGCGGCGTGGCACCGTAGGACAGCAAAACGCAGGGCCCGTCCGGCGCTCCGGACGGGCCCTGTTTGGCCCCGCTACTTCTTCAGCGAGGCGGCGATCTGCTGCATGACGGTGTTATCGGCGAGCGTGGTGGCGTCTCCGACGTCGCGTCCTTCGGCGACGTCCTTGAGGAGGCGGCGCATGATTTTGCCGGAGCGGGTCTTGGGCAGTTCGGGCACCACGAGGATGGTCTTGGGTTTGGCGATCGGGCCGATTTCCTTGCCGACATGGTTGCGGAGGTCCTGGACGGTCTCGTCGCCGGAGTCAACGGCGTCGCCGCGGAGGATGACAAACGCCACCACCGCCTGCCCGGTGGTTTCGTCGGTGGCACCCACGACGGCGGCCTCCGCCACCGCGGGGTGGCTCACCAGCGCGGATTCGATTTCGGTGGTGGAGAGGCGGTGCCCGGAGACGTTCATGACGTCGTCCACGCGGCCCAGGAGCCAGATGTCGCCGTCCTCGTCCTTCTTGGCGCCGTCGCCGGCGAAGTACATGGTTTCGAAGCGGGACCAATAGGTGTCCTTGAACCGTTCCGGGTCGCCCCAGATGCCGCGCAGCATGGCCGGCCAGGGTTCGCGGATCACCAGGAAGCCGCCGTGCCCGTCGGGCACCGAGGCGCCGTTCTCGTCCACGACGTCCACGGCGATGCCCGGCAGCGGCACCTGGGCGGAGCCGGGCTTGGTGGCGGTCACGCCGGGCAGCGGGGCGATCATCTGGGCACCGGTTTCGGTCTGCCACCAGGTGTCCACGATGGGGGCCTTGTTGCCCCCGATGACGTCGCGGTACCACATCCAGGCCTCCGGGTTGATGGGTTCGCCCACGGAGCCCAGGACCCGGATGGAGGAGAGGTCGTACTTGTCCGGGATGTCCCGGCCCCACTTCATGAACGTGCGGATGGCGGTGGGGGCGGTGTAGAGGATGGAGACCTTGTACTTTTCCACGATCTCCCACCAGCGGCCCTGGTGCGGGGAGTCCGGGGTGCCTTCGTACATGACCTGGGTGGCGCCGTTGATGAGCGGCGCGTAGGCGACGTACGAGTGGCCGGTGACCCATCCGACGTCGGCCGTGCACCAGTACACGTCCGTTTCGGGGTGCAGGTCGAAGACCGTCTTGTGGGTGTAGGCGGTCTGGGTGAGGTAGCCGCCGGTGGTGTGGAGGATGCCTTTGGGCTTGCCGGTGGTGCCGGAGGTGTAGAGGATGAACAGCGGGTGCTCGGAGTCGTGCCCGACGGCGGTGTGCTCGGCCGACGCTGCCCCGACGGTGTCCTCCCACCAGTGGTCCCGGCCCTCGTGCCAGTCGACGTCCTGGCCGTTGCGCTTGACCACCACGACGTTCCGGACGGTGTGCCCCTCCTGCTCGAGGGCGGCGTCGACTGCGGTTTTCAGGGCGCTGGGCTTGCCGCGCCGGTAGGTGCCGTCCGCGGTGACCACGAGCTTTGCCTCGGCGTCCTCGATCCGGGACCGGAGCGCGTCGGCGGAGAACCCGCCGAACACCACCGAGTGCACCGCACCGATCCGGGCACAGGCCAGCAGCGTGATGACAGCTTCGGGGATCATCGGCAGGTAGACGGCCACCCGGTCGCCCTTGGCCACGCCGAGGGACTCGAAGGCGTTCGCGGCCTTCTTCACTTCCTCGGTCAGTTCCGCGTAGGTGTAGGAGCGGGAATCGCCCGGCTCGCCCTCGAAGTAGATTGCTACCCGGTCCCCAAGGCCGTTCTCCACGTGCCGGTCCAGGGCGTTGTACGCGGCGTTGACCTCGCCGCCCACGAACCACTTGGCGAACGGCGGGTTGGACCAGTCGAGGGCCTCGGTGAAGTCCTTGTTCCAGGTCAGGAGTTCACGGGCCTGTTTGGCCCAGAATGCGGGCCGGTCGGCTGCTGCCTCAGCGTAGACTTCGGCGCCCACCACGGCGTTGGCAGCGAACTCCTCGGAAGGGGCAAACTTGCGGTTCTCATGCAGCAGGTTTTCAAGAGCATCGCCCTGCTGGCTGGGGGTGGCAGCGGTGGCCGTCGAGCCGGGGGTGTCCTGGGACATGGTGAACCTCATCATTCATCGATCTTTCCTGCGCGGCGCGCCGGTCCCGGCCATTGCCCCGCGCTGCACGGCGTCGGGCAACGGCCCGTCACGGATAAACCGCAAAGAGCTGTTCCGAGACCAGACTAGCGCGTCATGCAACTGCGCGTGGGCCGCGTCACATTAGGAGCCGTGAGCGGTGCCCATTTAGCGGTGAATGGTTCTTTGGGAGACCTGTGCCGCTTCTGTGAGCGCACCGCACCGCGGCCAGTCAGCTAGTGAAGCACCCTCCACTTGGCTAGGCTGAGATGGACTCGTGACAGGGGCCGGAGGCAGCCAGGCCGCTTGTGGTCAGGCTCCGGCCGTAGGGCGGAACCACGCAGCGGACACCCGTCCGGGCACCGCCACGCTAAGGAGAACAGAATGAATCAGCAAAGCCAGCCCCAGCAGGGCTCGACCCAGCCGGGCCAAGGCCAGGCACCGCTTGGGGCGGGACCGTCCGGGCGGCCGGAAGCGCACACTGCGGCGCCGAATTTCATGAAGCAGCAGGGCGTGCGGAATGAGGCCGTTGCTGGACCTTTCACCGTTCGGGACCTGACCGTCTTCGCGGCCACTCTTGTCCTCTTTATCGCATCGCTGATTCCGATGTTCGCTGTGCGCTACAACCTGTGGAACCTCGGAAGCCTGTTCTTCCTGGGGCTCGGCGTGGTGCTGCCGCTCATTGTTGCGGCGTTGTTTGTGGCCCGCCGGCTCGCCCACGACACGAAGGTCCGCATCGGATCCCTTTCGGTGGACCAGTTCGGTTCTGTGGTGGCCTCGTTTGCGGTGGCCTTCTTCTTCCTGTCCGTTGCCGGCGCCTACACGCCCAGCCTGCTCGTGGGCCTGATCGGCTCCCTCGTGCTGCTGGCCGCCACAGTGCTGGCCCGGTTCATCCCGTTCTTCGCCGGCGACTTCCTGGACCGCCCCGACGTCCCGGCCCACATCATGGCGCGTGACTCGGCCGTTCCCGTGCGCAAGCCTAAAGCGCCCAAGGAACCGAAGGCTGCCCAGGCCATGCCCGGTGCTGCTTCCACTAAGGGCGCTGCTTCGGCGGGTGCGGTCTCAGGTAGCGCTGCGGCCGGCAGCGCTGTGGCCGCCAGCGCGGCGCCTATGGGTCCTGAATCCCGGGGTCCTGTATCCCATGGTGCGACGGCGGTCGGCCAGCCGGGGCACGGCGCAGCCCAGACCGGAACCCCCGGCGCCGGAATTGGTGGTGCCGGAATTACTGGTGCCGCAGCTGCCGGCGCCGGCACCGCCGGCGCTGCTGCTGGTGGCGGAACCGCTGGTGCCGGAACCGCCGGCCCAGCGCCCGTGACCGGGATGTGGCCGGCCGCTAACGCGGCGAGCAGCGCCGCAGCGTCGCCGGAAACGGGACAGGCCGCCGTCGTGCCCTCTGCGCAGACTGGTGACGCCGCCGCGCAGGCGGGCGCAGTGCCGTCCGCCAAAGCCGAAGCGGCCGCGCAGCGGGCCGCCGAGGAGGCCGAGCGGACCCAGTTGGACGGAGCCACGGCCGCCCCGGCGGCTGCCGCAGGAGCGCCTGTAGGGGAAGCTGCGGCCACGGAGGCGCCCGCAGCGGAAGCCGCCGTCACAGAAGGCAAGTCCGACGCTGCCGCGCGTGCAGCTGCGGAAGAGGCTGCGCGTGCTGCCTCGGCCACGCCTGCCACCGCCGTCCACCCGAGGGTGGATGTGCAGCAGCAGGTGCGGTCGCAGGAACCGATCGGTGCCACGGTCGACCCGGCAAGCCGGCCGGAGGAGTCCGAACATGAGCAGGTCCACGAGGCCTTCTGGTTCGCCGTGGCCCAGCACCGCACTGCCGTTGATGAGCGCACCGGCGCACCGCTGTTCGGTATCGAGCCCGGGGGATGGGTTCTGGCACTGGAGGACCGCGGGGACGAATTCCTGGTGCAGCACACGGACGGCCGGGTGGGCGTCCTGCGCGACCTCAGCAACATCGAGCGCGGCTAGCCGGCCGCCGTGGCCGATTCCGCTTCGCGCCGGCGCGGCACGCCGGGCATCCCGGTGGTACCTGCTTCCGGGGAGGTTCCCGCGGACGTGCCCGCCGGGGTTCCCACTGATACCCTCCCCGCCGAAAACGGGGCTGTGGCTGGCGCGCCGGCCCGTTCCGGCGAGTCGGCGCTGGCGTTGAAGCGCCGGGCGCGCAGGATCAACCGGGCCCTCGCTGAGCAGTACCCGTACGCCCACGCCGAGCTCGACTTCCGGAACCCCTTCGAGCTCCTCGTGGCCACGGTGCTCTCCGCCCAGACCACGGACGTGACGGTCAACCTGATCACTCCGCTGCTCTTCTCCAGTTACCCGGACGCCCGCGCCATGGCGGAAGCCGACACCGCGGAGCTTGAAGCCATCATCAAGCCGACGGGGTTTTTCCGTGCCAAGACGCGGAACCTCCTCGCGCTGGCGAACCGGGTGGTGGACGAGTACGACGGCGTGGTGCCCGGCCGGCTGGAAGATCTGGTGACGCTGCCTGGCGTCGGACGGAAAACCGCGAACGTGGTGCTGGGCAATGCGTTCGGCATTCCGGGCATTACGGTGGACACCCACTTCGGGCGACTGGCGCGGCGCTTCGGCTGGACGGAGTCTGATGACCCGGTCCGGATCGAGTCCGACGTGGCGGAACTGTTTGAGCCCAGGGACTGGACCATGCTGTCCCACCGGGTGGTCTTTCATGGCCGGCGGGTGTGCCATGCCCGCAAGCCGGCCTGCGGGGCCTGCGCCGTGGCCAACTGGTGCCCCAGCTTTGGCTCGGGCGAGACGAACCCCGCCAAGGCCGCGAAGCTGCTGAAGTACGAACTGGCGCCCGGGAGCGAGGAGCTTCTGGCGAGGCTGCTGGCCGACACTCACCGCGCCGCCGAGATCCGGATGGAATCCCAGCGGAGGACGCCGTGACGGCGCGCCAGGACCTGGTGGACCTCGTCGACTCTATCCGGGCGGGAACAGGTCCTGCCCGGAATCCATACTGGCGCAAGCTGACCGTTGACGAGTCCGTTGCCCGCAAGGCGGCCGTCCTGATCCTTTTCGGCGCCCTGGACGATGTGCCTGCAGCCTCCGGCAAGCCGCTCGCTGCTGCCGACTTGGACGTCCTGCTCCTGGAACGCGCCCACACCCTCGATGACCATCCAGGACAGGTGGCCTTTCCCGGCGGCGGCATCCACGTGGGTGAGACTCCCGTGGAGGCCGCGCTTCGGGAAGCGGAGGAAGAGACCGGCGTGGACCCCTCAGGCGTCGAAGTGCTGGGTGCCCTGCCGGAACTGGCCCTTCCGCGCGGAAACTTCCTGGTGACCCCCGTCCTGGCCTGGTGGGCCGCGCCGTCGCCGGTCCGGGTGGTGGATTACGGCGAGTCGGCGCAGGTCTTCCGGGTGCCGGTCCGGGACCTGCTGGACCCCGAAAACCGCACCATGGCAGCCGTGACCCGCCTGAACCAGACGTTCCAGAGCCCGGCGTTCAACGTGAACAGCCTGGTGGTCTGGGGTTTCACGGGCATGATCCTGAACGAACTGTTCGACCAGCTAGGCTGGGCCGTCCCCTGGGACAGGACCAGGCTGCACCCGCTGGACCTGTAGGCGGCACTGCTGGCTTTGGCCGTTCCGCGGGCGGTGTTTCCGCTGGCTATCCCGCCAGTGTCAGTGCTGCGATTTCCGCAGATCCACCACCAGACCGGTGGCGGCGTTTTCGCGTAATGCGTTGATGCCGGCCACTACTCCCGAAACGCTCTTGAACCGCGGCGACTCTGCCACGATGTTTCCGTCCCCATCGATGAGACGGAATTTGTAAGACTGATCGCTGTCCTGGTGAACTTCAAACTTGCCCGCCATTGGCGTGGGACCCCCTGCTGATGCTTCGTCGCACTGCCGGGCCAACTTATTGCCACTGCCCGGCCACCATAGAGCTTAGTGGCCCACGCCACACGATGCGAACTACCCGTCGGTACATTACTCAGTACAACCAATTATTCTTTCTGTGGCTGATGTGACTTTTGTTTCCCCTGGGAAGAGGCTACTGTCCGGCTCCGCGGTGCCCGGCAGTCGCGTCGAGTGCCGAAGTGTCCCGTTTGGGTTCGGCCGGCTTCTCCGGGCCAGCCGCTACTTTGCGTTGTCGTAGGAATCGACGACGGCGACGCTCACCGGGAATTCGACCGGAATGGGGCCGAAGAGCAGCTCCTTCGCAGCGTTGGCGGCTTCCTCGATGGCACGGATGCAGGCGTCCACAGCAGAGTCGGGGGCGTGGACCATCACCTCGTCGTGCAGGAAGAACACGAGTTCACCGGTGGCTGAACCGTCGGCACGCATGGTGCGCAGCCGCCGTCGCAATTCAGCCAGCCAGCAGGCGGCCCAGTCCGCGGCTGAACCCTGGACCACAAAATTGCGCGTGAATCGTCCCCGGGAACGGGCGATTGAGTCCGCGCGGCGCTGTTCCTCCGCCGAGGTGGAGCGCTGGCTGAGGAACCAGCGTTCCGACGGCGGCGGGCTGCTGCGCCCAAGGCGCGAGGTGACGGTCCTGCCGGCTTCGCCGTCGCGCGCGGCGCGCTCGACGAAGCCCACGGCCCGCGGGTAGGTCCTGGCCAGCTGCGGCATCAGGCGGCCTGCCTCGCCCGAGGTGGCCCCGTACATGGCCCCCAGCAGGGCCATTTTTGCCTTGCTCCGGTCGCCGCCGAACCCCTTGGCGGCGATCCCCGCGTAGAGATCCTGGTCCCGTGCGGCCTCGGCCATGCTCGAATCCTGCGCCAGGGCGGCGAGAACGCGGGGTTCCAGCTGGGACGCGTCGGCCACGATGAGCTTGTGTCCCGGGTCCGCGTGCACCGCGCCGCGGACCTGGCGGGGGATCTGCAGTGCCCCGCCGCCGCGGGACGCCCAGCGGCCCGACACCACTCCGCCCACCACGTATTCTGGCCGAAACCGACCGTGCCGCACCCAGGCGTCCAGCCACGCCCAGCCGTTGGCGGTGTGCAGCCGTGACAGTTTCTTGTAGGCCAGCAGGGGCGCGATGGCCGGATGGCTGGATCCCTTCAGCTCCCATTGCCGGGTGGACTTCACCTCGATGCCGTTGCGGTGCAGGGCGCGCATCAGCTCCTGCGGCGAATCCGGATTCAGTGACGGTGCATTCAGCAGGTCCCGGAGTTCGGTGTTCAGGGCCTCGAGTTTGGCGGGGCGGTGGCCAAGCGGCGGCCGCGGGCCCAGGTGCTCGGCCAGGATGTGCTCGTGCAGTTCCTCCCGCCAAGGCACGCCGGCATGCTGCATCTCGGCCGCGACCAGGGCGCTGGCCGATTCTGCGGCGAGGAGGAGCTGGAGCCGTTGCCGCCGGTTTTCGTCTCCTGCCGCGGCTGCTCCTGCGGCGACTGCCAGCGCGGCAAGCGCGAGGGCCTCCTGCTGGGCAGCGTATTCGGCGCGCAGTTCGGCCAGGGACTGCCTCGGTTCGGTTGCCGCGCCCGGGTCATCGAAAAGGGCGCCCTGGTCCGCAGGCGGAGGGGGCGGCTGGAGCAGCCGGGGCGGCTGCAGCTCGTCGTCCTGGGTGAGTTTCTCGGCGTTTTTGGCGTACGGGGTGTGCGCCGTGAACTCGGAATGGGCCAGGATAGCGCCGCACAGGGAGAGGTCGTAGCAGCGTTCCACGTCCACGCCCGCCGCCAGCAGAGACGGGTACCAGTCCTGGGTGCGGTGCCAGATCCAGCGTGGGCGCCGCTTCTCGAGTTCGCGGACGACGCCGGCCAGGCTGGTGCCGCTGGTGGGTGCGGTTTGGGGCGCGGTCCGGGGCGCCGTAGGTGGCGGGGCTTCCTGATGGGCTCGCGGCGGGGTCAGGCTGACGATCCGTGGTTCCGGATTGGCGGGGTGGAGGAGGCCCTCCGCCGTGAGTTCCTGTATGGCTGCGCCGTCGGGGTGGGCGGCGAGCAACAGATACATATGTCCAATTCTGCCCTGCCGCGGGGCTGTCTGGCGTCGTGGCCGAGGTCTGGTGCGCCACCGGATTGTCCGCAAGGTCCCGCCGCTTCTGTCCTCTGCCGCATGTCCGCTGCCTCTTGTCCTCCACGAGCTGGGCTTTCCCGGCGCGAGGCGGGGGCAGGTTTTCCACATACACTCATTCGTCTCTAACGGGCGGCCGGTCCATTGGGCACAGTTGCTGCATGAGCAGGCACCACGCCCGGAACCGGCGACTCCCATCAGACCCGGACACCGCGCTGCCGGATGCTGCGCCGCCCGAAGGCAGGCTGCCCGGTGCTGCGGCGTCTGGTGCAGACGGTCTTTGGGCAGAGCCGACGGGCGGCTTCCCGGATGGACCCTCACCGGCGCCTCGGAGCAGCCGGCGGCCAGCGGCCCAGCCCAGGCCGGCGCAGGTGGGGTCACTGACCGGCTCTGAACCCGGAACCTGGCTTCCCGCTGACGGTGGTGACGTCCTGCTGGTCACGGGCTTTGAATTCCTGCGGGGTGAAGTGGAACGGATTGTTGCAGCCGCCGGAGGGCGGCTCCGGGTGGTGGACGACGTTGCGCAGGCCGCGCCATTCTGGGATTCCGCCGCTGACGTCCTGGTTGGCAGCGACGTCCGTGAACTGCCGCCCCGGCGCCGTGCCCCTGCCGTCCTCGTCGGGCTGAGCGGGGAAGGGGACACTCTCTGGCATCTGGGCGCCGCGTTGGGTGCGCAACGCGTCGCCGTACTTCCCGACGCCGCCGCGTGGCTGGCCGAGTACCTCAACCGGTCACGTTCACCGGAGGCCGGAGGCCTGGTGCTCGGCATTACCGGGGGCTGCGGAGGGGCAGGCGCCACCACCGCGGCGGCGTGGCTCGCCCAGGCAGCAGCTGAACTCGGTGCCCGGGTCCTGCTCGTCGACGCCGATCCGTGGGGCGGCGGACTCGAACTGGCCCTCGCAGCGGAGGAATCCCCGGGTCTCCGCTGGCCAGACCTGGCCGATGCGAGTGGCAGCATTGACCCGCAGCAGCTCGCGGACGCCTTACCCGTCGCCGGCGGGTTCTCATTTCTGTCCTGGCCCGGAAGCAGGGAACGGCCGCCGCTCGTGGACCCGGTCACCGTGGGAAACGTCCTCGACGCCGCGCGGCGGGGCTACGAGGTGGTGATTGTCGATATCGGCCGCAACGCCGAGCCGCTGCGCACGTTCGCCTGGGATTGCGACCGCCTCCTCGTCGTCGTACCGGCCCAGCTGAAGGCTGCAGTCGCCGCCGCCCGGCTGATGCAGGAGCTTCCGCCGGTCGAATCGGCCCTGGTCATCAGGGGGAAGGCCGGGGTTGCTCTTGACGCCGCGCTGGTCGCCGAATCCGTGGGGCTCCCCCTGCACGGAGTCATGCCCGAAGTGCGGGGGACGGCCTCGGCCACCGAGCTGGGCCGCCTGCTCGACCAGGGCAGGCGGAAGACTGTCCGGCGTTTCGCCTCGTCGGTGCTGGGCCTCCTCGCCGGCGACCTGCAGGCCGGGGACCTCCGGTGAGTGCGCATCTGGGAGTGCCCCCGGCCGGTGCCGATACCGGCGGCCGCGCCGCACCCGGTGCACCCACCTCCCGCGCCGCGCTCGCGGAGACTGCCGGGCGCCGGCGTGCGGCCCGGGTCCTGGATGCGGGGCTTCTTGAGACCGTCCGCGAGTCGGTCATGGCCGACGCCGGGCCGGTGACCCCGTCGCGGGTGGCGGCCGCGGTGCAGGCCACCGGGAAGCTGCTGGGCACAGCCGGTTCCCTCGCCGCCGCTGAGCGCATCAGCGCTGAGCTCAACGGCCTGGGGCCGTTGCAGCATCTGGTCCGGGACCCGTCGGTCACGGACATCTTCGTGAACGCCCCGGACTCCGTGTGGCTGGACAGGGGCCGCGGCATCGAACGGACATCCGTGACCTTCGCAGGGGAGGCGCAGCTCAGGGCCCTTGCCGCCAGGCTTGTGGCATCGGGCGGCAGGCGGCTGGACGACGGATCGCCGTGCGTGGATGTGCGGCTCGAGGGCGGCTACCGGGTCCATGCCGTCCTGCCGCCCATCTCGGCGGCTGGCACGCTGCTCAGCATCAGGATCCGGCGGGAACAGGTCTTCAGCATGGACGAGCTCCGGGACGGGGGCATGTTTGGGCCGCTGGTTCAACGCGTTCTGGAACGCATGGTGGAGCAGCGGCTGAGCTTCCTGGTCAGCGGAGCCACCGGCTCCGGAAAGACGACCCTCCTGTCTACCCTGCTGGGGCTCTGCCATCCGGGGGAGCGGCTGGTCCTGATCGAGGACGCCTCGGAGCTTAATCCGGTGCACCCTCACGTCGTCTCGCTGGAGTCGCGGCACGGCAACCTCGAGGGAGGCGGCGCCGTGGACCTTGGGGAACTCGTTCGCCAGGCCCTGAGGATGCGGCCGGACCGTCTGATTGTGGGGGAGTGCAGGGGTGCCGAGGTGCGCGAACTCCTGACGGCCATGAACACGGGCCACACCGGAGGCGGCGGCACCATCCACGCGAACGCCGCAGGTGCGGTTCCGGCCCGGCTCACCGCTCTCGGAGCCCTGGCTGGGCTTGGCCAGGATGCGGTCCGGCTGCAGGTTGCCAGCGCCCTTGAGGTGGTGGTGCATGTGGCCCGGTCAAGGCACGGACGTTACGTCGCGTGCATCGGCGTCCTGGCCGAGCGGCCGGGTGGCCTCGACGTCGCCGTTGCCGTGGACGTTTCAGCCGGCGGGCCGGTTCCCGGGCCGGCGTGGGAGATCCTTGCCCAGCGCCTGGCCCTCGATCCGTGCCTTGCCCTGGATGCAGGCACTGTCCCTGATGCCGGCCACGTACGCGGCTCCGTCCCCGCCAGCGACTCCGACCCCGCCCCCAGTGCCGGTCTGGGTACGACAGTGGCTGACGGGCCGGAGCGGGCGCAGCCGGACGCGCCCGCCGTGTCGACGGGACACGACGGTCGGGGGATCATGAGTGAAAAACGTGGAGCCCGCAGGGCAGCAGCATGACCGCGGTCTTTGTTGGCGTACTGGTGCTTGCCGCGTGGCTGATCCTGAGCCCTGCGCGTGGGCCACTTCGGCGGGCACGCAGTGCCTTCGGCCCGGGTGGCGCAACCGGCGGCCGTGTCCGCCGCAGCGGCAGGCCTGCAACAACGGGGCGGGGCGGTATTGGCCTCGCCCGGGGCCGCAAGGAGACCTCCGTGTCCCTAACCGTTGTGGTTCAGCAGCTGGCTGCCCTGCTGAAGGGTGGCCGGTCTCCTTCGCGCCTGTGGGACGAACTGTGGCAGCTCTACGTGGAGCAGGGGTCCGCAGATGACGACCCCCGCCGGCCACGGCTCAGCCCCGGATCGGCGGCCGTCCTGTCAGCCGCCCGGGGAGCGGCCCTGCGGGGAGCTCCGGTAGCGGACGCTATGCGGTCGGCATGTTGGCCCTCGCGTCATGGATCCGGTAGCAGAGAGCCTCGGATCTGGGCTGAGTTGGCAGCCTGCTTCGAGATAGCGGCCGCCAGCGGCTGTCCGCTGGCTGACGTCCTGACGCGCTTTGCGGCTCAGCTGGAGGTTGAAGACGACGCTGAAGCAGCCCGGCAGACGGCGCTCGCCGGACCGAAAGCGACGGTCGCACTGCTGACCTGGCTCCCGCTGCTGGGACTGGGACTGGGTGTCTGCCTCGGCGTGGACCCGCTGGCTATGTTGCTGGGTACGCCGTTCGGGATGGCTGCCCTGGTCGCGGGCATCGGGCTGACCGTTGCTGGCCGCATCTGGTCCGCGAGGCTCGTCCGGGCAGCGGCCGGCGAGGCCGTGCCATGAAAATCCACCAATCCGACTGCCCCTGCATGACGGGATTGGGCCAATGAGCGGATCAGTTCTGGCTGCTGCCCTTATCTCCCTTGCGCTGGCTGCATCCGCAGGCCTCGCCTTTAGTCGAACCGCTCACGGGAGATCAGGGCTCCTCCGCCAGCGCGGCCGGGCGGCGGGCAACGGTATTACGGATGGGGACGACGATTCTCAAGATCGGGCAGGGCGGTCCCCAGGATTGCGGGATACCGCCATGATGCTTGAGCTGATTGCCGCCATGCTCCATGCAGGGGCGGGTATCGGACGAGCCTTGGAACTGGTGGCCGCTGCGGCCTCACCCGAGTATGGCCGCGCCCTGCGGCCTGTCGTGGGAGCCATGGCCATTGGCGCCGACTGGGGGACGGCTTGGCGGAGTTCAGACGTGTGCTCGCCGGAAATACTCGCTCTGCGAGACGCCTTGGGCTTCGCTGCGCTGACTGGTGCGCCGTCGTCGTCCATCCTTTATGCCCAGGCCGCCAGAATGCGGCGGGAACGCTTCCGGGCCGCGGAGAAACGCGCGGCCTCCCTCGGGATCAAGCTGGTGGTTCCGCTGGGGCTTTGTTCACTGCCCGCCTTCATATGCCTGGGAGTCGTTCCAGTGCTGCTCGCCCTGGTTCCTTCGGGCAGCTGAGGTCCATCGGTCTTACAACCCCGGTTGGTGCGTGCGATCGTGCCGCATTCTCCTGCGCCGCATGTCTAGCGGGACTGGCACATTGCTTCCAGCCGCATGTCCGGCGGAGTTGGCACATCTTTCCCGGCGTCAAAACTGACGCCACAAGCCTTTTCGCGCTGCCACGTATGTAGCGCTGCCATGCATTACCGCTGCCTCGTATTTTGACGCTGCCACACGGGCACACTGCCCGTGGGCCGCCGCGGATACACCGGTACTCTCCCTCCACATGCGGCCGATCTGGTCGCTTTTCCACTTAGGGAAGGTCAAGCCTTACCGGTCCGGGCGGCGGACGGGAGAGTTCAATGCACCGGCAATTGGCCGGGACTCCAGAAAGGAAAAATTTATGTCCCTCAACCACCACACCACGGGTGAAGCCGCCCGTGCCTTGCGCCCGGACTCCGAAGAAGCCGACGTGCTGGAGATCTATCCGGGAGCCCGCATGGCGCCGCGGGTGAAGCCACGGCCACGCAGGCGTCTCATGGGCTCTGAAGCCGGCATGGCGACTGCCGAGTATGCCATCGCCACGCTGGCGGCGGTAGGCTTCGCCGGGCTCTTGGTGTTCATCCTGCGAAGCGACGAAGTCCGTGGCTTCCTGCTCAACCTGATCCGTACGGCGCTGGCCCTGCCGTGAAACCCGCTCCGCAGACCCTTCAGGCGGCCGGACTTATGTCCTGCCGGCAGCACAGGAGCCCAACCGGAGATGAGGCCGGCAGCCGCGGTCAGGGGAAGGCCCGCGGTGCCAAGACGGACCACGGGAACAGCCGCGGCGCGGTGACCGCCGAGTTTGCGGTCGCTCTTCCGGCGGTCCTGCTGCTTTTGGCGATGCTGCTCGCGGGGTCTGCGGCGGGGATCACCCAGTTGCGGCTGGAGGATGCGGCCCGGGCCGGTGCCAGGGCACTTGCCAGGGGTGAGGACCCTGCCGCCGTCGACGGTATTGTGCGGAAGCTGGCTGGCCCTTCGGCGTCGTCGGCAGTGGTGCCCGGCAGTGAATGGATGAGCGTCACAGTGTCGGACCGGGCGGCGGGACCCCTGGGCCGCATGGTGCCCTGGACGTTGACCGCCAGGGCCGAGGCGCGCAGCGAAACGGCAACATCGGCGCCGCCTCCTGGACCGGTGCAGGCGATGCGGTCGGCGCGGGCCGACCTTGGATACGGCGTTGCTGCCGGGCGGCCCCTGTGAACCAGCAGCACAAACAGCGCCTTGGCAAGCGCTGGAATCCGGTGCCGGGAGTCGGATCCGAACGCGGATCAGGCACGGTGCTGGCCGCGGCGCTCGGCATGGTGGTGGTCATGGTCATGTCACTGCTCCTCCTGCTGGCGCAGGCGTCCGCGGCGGCGTCCAAGGCCGCCGCCGCGGCCGACCTCGCCGCGTTGGCCGCGGCTGACGCGCTCCGCGGCGTTTCACCGGGGGAGCCCTGCCTCGTGGCTGCGGCGGTGGCTGCCCGCCACAAGGCAACGCTCACCAGCTGCACCGCGGGAGGCGACCAGTCTGTCGAAGTCAGCACGGAGCTGTCTGCTGGGCAGCTCCTGGGCATCGCCACCGGCCGTGCCAGGGCGGGACCGCCGCCCTGAACTTCGCGCGGCTCCAAACATGCGCGCCGGGCTTAGACGGTACTTGACCCTTACTCTTGGGCCCCGTTCCAGCTCGGGTCCCGGCGTCAACATAGGCGGCGTTCGCCACCCAGACCGTGTTCGTCACCCAGACCGTGTTCGTTACAACACCGCGTTCGGCGCCGCCGCGTCCGCCCTGGAATCCTGTGGCGCTGACGCGTCCCGCGCGTCCTTCAGCAGGACATCGATCAGCGTGACGGCGGCGTCCTTGTCCAACGGGTTGTTCTTGTTGCCACATTTCGGGGACTGGACGCAGGAAGGGCAACCTGATTCGCACTCGCAGGCCTCGATCGCGTCTCGCGTGGCCGAGAGCCACACCTTGGCTTTCTCGAAGCCCCGCTCGGCAAAGCCAGCGCCGCCCGGGTGCCCGTCGTACACGAAAATCGTCGGTACACCGGTGTCGGCATGGATTGCGGTCGAAACCCCGCCGATGTCCCAGCGGTCGCTCGAGGCAACCAGCGGCAGCAGTCCGATGGCGGCGTGCTCGGCCGCGTGGAGGGCTCCGGGGAACTGCGCTTCGATGAGTCCGGCGCCCGTGAGTGACCGGTTCTCCACCACAAACCACACGGCCTTCGTAAACAGGTCCCGGGCTCCCAACTCGAGGGGTTCCTCACCCAGGACTTCATTGGAAATCATGGCCTTCCGCTGAAAGGAGACCACTTGCGTTGTGACCTTGACGTCACCGAAGTGCACGGCAACATCGCCCCACTGCTCCGTCCGCTGGGTCTCGAGTACCTCGATCTGCGTGATGTCCCGGGCAGTCGTGTAGTAGTCGGGATTGGCCCGGCGTACCACAACGCAGTGATCGTCCTCGTTCAGGTCCTCCACCACGTAGCTGGCGCCCTGATGGACGTACACGGCCCCCGTGTGGGCCTGGTAGTGCGTCTGCGGCGAATCCATGGTTCCCAGCAGCGAACCCGTGTCGGCATCCACGATGCTCACCGGCCCGCCGCCGTCGGCCCGCAGGTTCACCATGGCGGCCGCGCTTTGCGGGTGGGTCCAGAACCAGCCGGCCGGGCGCCGCCGCAGGTACCCCTGTGCCACCAGCTGCCCGAGCAGTTTCTCTGCTGTGGCTCCGAACAGCGGCAGCTCGGCCACGCCGAGCGGAAGCTCAGCGGCCGCGGCACAGAGGTGCGGGCCCAGGACATAGGGGTTGGATGGATCAAACACAGTCGCCTCAACGGACACGTCGAAGATGGCTTCCGGATGATTGACCAGGTAGGTGTCCAGGGGATCATCGCTGGCCACGAAGGCGGCAATGGCGTCCTGTCCGGCGCGGCCCGCCCGGCCGATCTGCTGGAAAAGGGACGCCCTGGTGCCGGGCCAGCCGGCCACCAGCACCGCGTCGAGCCCCGAGATGTCGATGCCGAGTTCGAGGGCCGAAGTACTGGAAATGCCCAGCAACTGGCCGGTCCGCAGCGCCCTTTCCAAGGCACGGCGTTCCTCCGGGAGGTATCCGGAGCGGTAGGCCGCCACCCGTTGCGGCAGGCTGGGGTCAACTTCTTCCAGGAGCCGCTTGGTGATGGAAGAGATGGTTTCGGCGCCGCGCCGGGACTTGATGAAGGCGATGGTCCGGACCCGTGACGAGACAAGGTTCGCGAGAAGGTCGGCGGTCTCGGCCACCGCCGTCCTGCGTTCCTTTGCCCCGTTTTCGCCGCGCACCTCACTGAGCGCAGGTTCCCAGAACGCCACCGTCGTGGACCCGTGCGGCGAGGAGTCTTCGGAGACTCCCTGGACGGCGGCGCCAATGAGCCGGCCAAAGGACTTCTCCGGTTCGGAAGCGGTGGCGGACGCCGCGATGAACACCGGTCCGGCGGAGCTGCCATCGGCCGCGTAGTAAGCGCAGATACGCCGCAGCCGGCGCATCAGGTTGGCCACATGGGAGCCGAAGACACCACGGTAGCTGTGCGCCTCGTCCACGATCACGTAGCGCAGGCGCCGGAAGAACCCCGCCCACCAGGCATGGTTCGGCAGGATGCCGAAGTGCAGCATGTCGGGGTTGGCCAGAATGAAGTTCGCGTGGTCGCGGATCCAGCGGCGGGAGGCCTGGTCGGTGTCGCCGTCGTAGGTTTCAGCCCGGACGGTGGGCAGGTTCAGGGACCGGATTGCCGCGAGCTGATCAGCAGCCAGCGCCTTGGTGGGGGAGAGGTAGAGCGTCACCGCGCCGTCGTCGTGGATTTTTCCGGGGTCCGACAGGACGCGTAGCTCGGAGCGGTGAATCGCATCCAGCGCCGGCAGTTGGTAGGCCAGGGATTTCCCGGATGCCGTCCCGGTTGCAATCACCACGTGCCCGCCGCCGTGGGCAATGTCCGCCGCCCGGATCTGATGCCGGTAGGGCTGGTGGATGCCGAGTTTGCCGTAGGCCGCGACAAGGTCCGGGTGTGCCCAGGCCGGCCACGGTTCGTGCACGGCGTTGCGGGCCGGAATGGTCCGCACATGCCGAAGCTGCTCCGGGTCCGGGCCACGGCCCAGCAACGGAATCAGCGAGTCATGGGGGTTCACCCCAACATTGTTTCATCCGGGCAAAAATCGCCGACACGAAACAGCTGGCCCCGGGCCGGAACAGCTGCCCCGGGACGGAATCAGGCAGGGGGCGTATGCAGGGAAGGGTCAGACCACGGAGAGGTCGGAGCCCTCATCGGAGGCGGAGAGCATCAGGACGTGGCACACCGAGGACCAGCCCAGATGTGAATACAGCTTTTGCCCGTCCAGGGAGGCCAGCAGGAGGCCGTCCTCCACATCGTGCGAAAACGCCTGCGCCGCCAGCGCCTTCATGATGAAGCTGCCCAGGCCTCGGCGCTGGAAGGAGGGTTCGGTGACAATCTTGTCGAACACCGCGGTGCCGTTGATGACCATTACACGGCCGCTCACGGCCAGCGTGTCGTCGGATCGTACTTCGGCAAAGTGGACACCGTCGGACTCCCATGTTTTCAGGGACAGGTCGTCGTCCGAGAGCCAGGGGTCCTCGGAGTCCTGGGTTTCCATGTCCACCACCATCATGGTCTGGGATGCTGACGTGGCGTTGAGGTTGTGTTGTTCAGCCAAGAGCTTGTAGCGTCCCACATCATTGGTCAGGATGGTCAGGACCCGCTTGGGGGCCTCGGCAGTCTTTGCTGCCAGGTCCGCGAACTCGGCGTCCGTCGGATCAGAGGCGAAGTATTCCCAGTCCCCGGTCGTGTCAGCACGCAGGGCGGCGGGGAACCGTCCCTCGGTGCGCGTCTCATAGCCCCGGCAACCTGCCCAACCGGCTACCCAAACTTCAAGCAGGTGAGTGATGTCTCCAACCATGGCTTCTGGGGTCATGTGACGAGAGTATTCCAGCGCTGTCATAAGCAACAGGGCTTTGGCGCTTGCTTATGCAATTGTGATAGGAGGCTCTTCCCGGGTCTGAATCCGGTCCCCGGCGGCCACCAAGTACCCTTAAATACGTGGCTTTGAACCGAATCGTACTTTTTTACGGCTTTACTCCCATCGCAGACCCGGACGCTGTTCGGCTCTGGCAGCGTGCCCTGTGCGAAAAGCTCGGCCTGACCGGACGGATCCTTATCTCCAAGGACGGCATCAACGCCACCGTCGGTGGCGAGATCGGGGCCGTCAAGCAGTACGTGAAAACCACCCGTGAATACAGGGGCTTCCACGGCATTGACGTCAAGTGGTCCAGCGGCGGTGCGGAGGACTTCCCCCGCCTGAGCGTCAAGGTCCGCGACGAGATCGTCTCGTTCGGTGCGCCCGGCGAACTGAAGGTGGACGATAACGGCGTCGTGGGAGGCGGGACGCATCTGTTGCCCGAGGAACTCCACGAACTCGTCGACTCGAGGAAGGCCAGCGGCCAGGACATCGTGTTCTTTGACGGCCGCAACGCCTTTGAAGCACAGATCGGCAAGTTCAAGGACGCCGTTGTCCCTGACGTCGCCACCACCCACGACTTCATCACCGAGCTCGACTCCGGCAAGTACGACCACCTCAAGGATCAGCCCGTCGTCACGTACTGCACCGGAGGCATTCGTTGCGAGGTGCTGTCCAGCCTCATGGTGAACCGCGGCTTCAAAGAGGTGTACCAGCTGGACGGCGGCATTGTGCGCTACGGCGAAAAGTTCAAGGACCAGGGCCTCTGGGAGGGCTCCCTGTACGTCTTCGACAAGCGCATGCACCTCGAGTTCAGCGAAGATGCCAAGACCATCGGCGAGTGCGTCCGGTGCCAGACGCCCACGAGCAAGTTCGAGAACTGCTCGAACCTGAGCTGCCGCACGCTCACCCTGTACTGCGCCGGGTGCGCGGCCAACCCCGAGACGCTGCGCTGCCCGGACGGCTGCGCCGCCTGAACTTCGCAGGGACGGCTGGGCTGGAGCGACGGCTGCGACGGACTGCCGGGACGGCTGCAAAGCCGTTGCGTCAGATCCGGCTGATCCGGTAGGCGAAATTGGCGTCCGATCGCACCTCCACCGTCACCCGAAGCACGGAGTCCTTGGACAGGTGCACCACATTGACGCGGGATGTGCCGCAACGGAGGCTCAGGTCAACCAGGGCGAACTCGGCGTCGCGGACTGTGAATGAGACCCGCCGCTCGCTCCGGCAGGCGAGGGTGAGGGCGTACGTGCCGCTCGGCAGCTGGCCGGTGGACTCCGTCTTGCTGTGTCCCCTCTCAACGCTGCCGTAGTTCGTATTGAAAACCTGTCCCTCGGCGTCAGGCATGACTTCCTTCGCCCATTCGGTGAGCTCCTCGCCCGACACCGGCACGTTCTCCAGCGGGTCCCGGGGCAACACGGGATCCGTCACCGCAGGGGCATCTGGAAGTTCGCCCCGGCCGTCGTCATAGCTGTATTCACAGCCGCCCAGGATGGCGGCAACCAGCACAAAGAAAAGCACGACGGCGGCTGCCGGCGCCCGCAGCCAAACCGTGCGTTGCGCCCGCCCCAAAAAACGACGCGCGGAGGCGATCCGCACCGTGGGCATACCCCGACTTTAGGCCTGCCGGAGGCGCCGGTACAGATGGTAATCCGCCGGGAGAAAAAATTCTCCCTGGCTGTCCCGGACCTGCGGGTCCATGCGGTCCCGCCGTCAATGGGCCCCGGATTAGCGCGCTGGAACCAGATGGTAGGCGTACAGGAGCGGCGCGTCCACGCTGGAGGCGCTGATCTCCATTCGCGCGGCCTTCGGTACGGTGATCGTCGCGGCTTCGAGGCTGCCGTTGCAGGCCGCTCCGGCTTCCGCCAGTTCCTTGCCGGCGAGCGTCACCGCGAAGAACGCCTTCCCGCCGCCGTCGCAGGTGATGGTCAGCGTGTACTCGCCTGCCGGGACGCTGGCTGCCGCCTGGATGATCCGGTCCCGGTTGAGGATCTTGCCGGCGTCTTCCAGCACTGCCTGGCCGTCGGAGGGCAGGGCGGTGGCCCGCCACTGCGGAACATCGGCATTTTCGATCGACACCACGGGGGAGCAGGCAGTAACTGCCAGAACCATGACGGCGGACGCGGCCGTCCCGCCCACGGCACGGGAAAACAGAGGAGAACGGTCAGGCATGACTTCAAACTTACCCGTTCGAGGTACTGCCGGTTTCCGTTCCACTTCTCCCGCTCCGCCGCGAGGCCACAAAAGAGACAAGTCTGTCTGCCTCAGCCAGCACTTTGGCCATGCCGGCAGAGGTCGCCAGCACGCGCTCGCCCCGTGACTCCAGGGTCACGGGAATGACCGTGGTCCGTCCCGCGCCGGGCGGCACCGCCGTCTCGTGATGTGGGGGCTGCGGTTCCGGCCGCTGCGGTTCCGTTGGTGGGGGTTTCACGGCCTCGCGCCTGGCGCTCTCCTCGGACAGGGTCAGGGCATCGATCTTGGCGCCGCCGATCTTGTCCAGCATCTCGTAGTCCTCGTCGCTGCACAGATCGCTGGCCGCAAGGTGCTTCAGCGCGACCAGGCCCACGATGGCCCTGCTGAAGTCGCGGTCCATTGCAAGGTCGATGGCCCACTGGGTCCGCTTCCACCATTGGTCACGCCGGTCCGCCTCGCGCCGCTGGGCGAGCGCACGCCAGGCGATCCAGCCGGCAATGACGGCGGCCAGCAGCGGGGCGAATGCCGCCGCGTACCGCAGCCAATCGGGATCGGCCGCCACTGCCTGGGTTCCGAGCATGGCCCAACTGTAGCTTTAGGCGCCGACAATAATCAGGCGCCGACGATAAGGCGGACCACACGCCGTGCCGGGTCCTCGGCCTGAGGGCCGGAGTGGCCGGAAGGGCATGACCGGCCCGCAGGCATAGCCGGGAAATAGACTTGGCCGGTGACCGAACCAACGCACTTCACCGCCGGCAACATTCCCGACGCACCGCGCAGCGATCTGCCCGACCTCCTGCAGGCCCTGGCCTCGGACCTTCGCGCGGTGGGCTACACCCTCGAGGGCGTGGCGGACCTGCTGGGGGACTCGGCGTACGCGGCCCTGAACCGGGACCAGCTCATCCCGGCACTGATCGCGACTGAAGCAGCAGCCGCCGGCGAGCCACGCACCGCGGCGCTGGCCGCCGTCGTGCGTTTCTGGCTACTGGCCGTTCCGCAGGAAGCGGGGGTGCTCGACGCCGCGCTGCCGCGGACCCGCTCCGAAGGCCTGGTGGCTCTTGGCCTGGCGAAAATCACGGGGACCGAGGCTGCTGCCGAATCGGACCTGCGCCCCTACGGCTGGGACTCGGGCGGGAACGGCGGCGTCGAAATCTGGGTGGCCAGCGACCTCGCCGCGCACCAGCGGCCCGGCGTCCTCAGGCACGACCACGTTCTGGGCATCGGGCAGGCATCCACCACCCTTGTCCAGACCACCATCCGCCGCGATGCCGAAAGAGCACTGGACCTTGGCACCGGCTGCGGCATCCAGACCTTCCATCTCCTGCAGCACAGCGGCCACGTCACCGCCACTGACATCTCGGAGCGCGCACTCGCATTCACTCGCTTCAACCTCCTGCTCAATGCTGAAGCCCTGGCCATTGATCCGGAACGGCCGGAAGAGCGGGTGAGCCTGCGGGTCGGATCGCTCCTCGAGCCTGTTGCCAGCGAGGCTTTTGACCTCGTCGTGTCCAATCCGCCCTTCGTTATCACACCGCGCACAGCGGGGGAGGCCGCGGCCGACCAGTTCACCTACCGCGACGGCGGCCTGCCGGGCGACGACATCGTCGCGTCGCTCATCCGCTCCCTGCCTGACGTGCTTGCCCCGGGCGGAACAGCCCAGCTTCTGGGAAACTGGGAAATCCCGGAGGGTTCGGCGTGGGACGAGCGGCCGCAAAGCTGGGCCGGTCCGGACACTGACGCGTGGTTCATCCAGCGCGAACAGGTGGGGCCGGAGCAGTACGCCGAGACCTGGCTGCAGGATGCCTCCGAAACCCGGGACCGCCGGCACTATCAGGAGGCCTACGCCGCGTACCTGGAGGACTTCGCGTCGCGGAATGTCGGCGGCATCGGCTTCGGCATGGTCTTCCTGCGCCGGCCGGCCGGTGAACGGCGGATCCGCCGGTTCGAAGAGATCACCTACCCGATCGAACAGCCGGTCGGCCCCCACCTGGCGGCAGCGGTGGAACGGGCCGACTGGCTGGCGGCCCACGACGTGACCGCGGCCCACCTTCTTGTGGCCGAGGACGTCACCGAGGAGCGGCACCAGCGCCCCGGTGCCGAACACCCCGGCGTCATCCTGCTGCGCCAGGGAGCGGGCCTCCGCCGCACCAACCTGCTGAGCACCGAACTGGCGGGCTTTGTCTCCGCGTGCGACGGCGACCTGACCGCCGGACAGATTATCGGCGCCCTTGAGGCGCTGCTGGGCGGAACGGAGGGGTTCGACGGCGACACCTTCCGGTCTGGTCTGCTCACGGAAGTGGCCAATCTGGTCCGGGACGGATTCCTGCTGCCTGTTGAGTCGGACTGACGCCGGCCCACAGCGCGAACGGACAGTTGCGGCCCCGAATCTCAGTGGATCTAGGGCCGCAACTGTACGTTCGCGCTGGGAGCGCGCAGGCACTTTCAGTTATTCAGGGCACGGCCCATCCCGGGAGCAGGGACGTCGATGGTGAAGCCGCACATGCAGCGGTAGGTCACGGCGTCGGCGGCGCCCACCGTCTTCAAGGAGCGGATCAGACGCTGGCCGTCCACCCGAATGGCCATTTCCAGGGGGAATTCCTGATCCAGACGCTTCATTGACCGCCGGCAGTGCCGCGGAGTGCCCGTTGCTGCCAGCAGGGAGCTGTCGGTGGCCGTGCCCGCGTCCAGGCTTGAGCCGGTGAGTTCTCCGGCGGGCCGGGTTGCCGGCATCAAAGTGTCTTCGTCGAGGGTAATCATGGTCATCCTTTGGGCTTCTCACGGGGCTGCCAACGCTGGCTGCCCCGCCGCGAACTGCTTGCGGGAGGTCTGTTTACGCATATAAGCAAAGCATGCTTAGTATTTCCGGGCAAGCCGACTGGCCTCGGATCGGGGGATATCAAGCATTTCTTTCAGAGCTCCTTGGTGCTGCGTAAACTGATGAAGTGAGTACTGACGCGCTGTCCCCGGGACCGCAGCCGGAAGCCGCGCCGCGCCGCAGGAACCGGCCGGGAAAGAAGGTGGAAATCACCGACCCCAAGGCGATCCGGGCCCTGGCCCATGCCGCCCGCCTGGAAGTCATTTCCGAGCTGTACTCCACACAGTCCAGCCGCACGGCCACGGAACTCGCCCAGCAGACCGGGCTCACCCCCAGCGCGATGAGCTACCACCTGCGGGCACTGCAGAAGTGGGGCATCGTGGTCCCGGCCGAGGCGTCGGCCGACGCGCGGGAACGCCGGTGGAAGGCGGCGGGCACGGACTTTGCGATCAACTCCGGCGGGGCGGTGGCCGGTCCGGACTTCGCGGTGATCGACCTCGAACTGGACGCATTCCGGCGCCGCGCCAGCGCTTACGCCCGGACCCGCGACGAACAGCGCCAACGCGGTGAGTCCGCCGAGCCGGCGTCGGCGGTGCTGCTCGCCAACAACCTTCTCTATCTGACGGCCGAGCAGCGCAAGGAACTGACGGAAAGGGTCTTTGAGCTGCTCCGGGACTACGAGCTGGAGGATCCCAACCGCATTCCGCCGGGCGCCGAGCGGATCGCCACAATGTGGTCAATGATTCCGGACGACCGTACCCTGCCGGAGGCCTCCGGGGGCCACGGCGGCACCTGACGGGCGCGGCGGACGGGCGCGTGCTGGCCCGCGGGGACACGTCCGGGCGGCTGGCAGCCACGGCCGTGACGGGGGCCACCGTTTTCCACATGACAGCGCAGAATTCTGCAAAATATGGTGAACTAGGCCAGTATGGGCTGATCTGCCCGAGCAACCTTTTTCTGTAGGAGCACTGTGCCAAGCAAGGCCAAAACCGGCAAGAAACTCGTGATCGTGGAGTCTCCGGCCAAGAGCAAGACCATCGCCAAGTATCTGGGCGAGGGCTTCATCGTTGAGGCCTCCATTGGTCACATCCGCGACCTGCCGCAGCCGTCCGAGCTCCCCGCGGACCTGAAGAAAACCTCCCTGGGCAAGTTCGCCGTCGACGTCGAAAACGACTTCAAGCCCTACTACGTGGTCTCCCCGGACAAGAAGAAAAAGGTGGCCGAGCTCAAGGCCCAGCTCAAAGACGCCGACGCGCTCTATCTCGCAACCGATGGGGACCGCGAGGGCGAAGCCATCGCGTGGCACCTCCTGGAGGTCCTGAAGCCCAAGGTCCCCGTGTACCGGATGACCTTCGGCGAAATCACCAAGGAAGCCATCCACCGTGCCATGGACAACCTCCGCGACGTCGACGCCGCCCTGGTTGACGCGCAGGAAACCCGCCGCATCCTGGACCGCCTCTACGGCTATGAGATCTCCCCGGTGCTGTGGCGCAAGGTGGCGCGCGGACTGTCCGCCGGCCGCGTGCAGTCCGTGGTCACCCGCATGGTGGTGGACCGCGAACGGGAACGCATGGCATTCAAGGCCGCGTCCTACTGGGACCTGACCGGGCAGTTCGGTGCCGACGCCGGTTCCTTCAAAGCGAAGCTCGCCGCCGTTGACGGCGCCAAGGTGGCCACCGGCCGGGACTTTAACGACGACGGCGAACTCACCTCGCGCAATGTTGCGCACCTCAACGAGGAACTCGCCACCTCGCTGGCCGCCGCCCTGCAGGACGCCGACTTCCGAGTCCGCTCGCTGGACACCAAACCGTACACGCGCCGCCCCGCTGCGCCCTTCACCACCTCCACGCTGCAGCAGGAGGCCGGCCGCAAGCTGCGGTTCTCATCCAAGAGCACCATGCAGGTCGCCCAGCGGCTGTACGAGAACGGCTACATCACCTATATGCGTACGGATTCCTCGGCGCTGAGCGACGAGGCCGTCACGGCCGCGCGCCGCCAGGCTTCCGAGCTGTACGGCCCCGAATACGTGCCGCAGTCGCCGCGCGTCTACACCAGCAAGGCCGCAAAC
Source organism: Arthrobacter globiformis (assembly GCF_030815865.1). Lineage (NCBI taxonomy): Bacteria > Bacillati > Actinomycetota > Actinomycetes > Micrococcales > Micrococcaceae > Arthrobacter > Arthrobacter globiformis. Next base: position 4,589,726 of record NZ_JAUSXI010000001.1, on the reverse strand, counting down.
GCGCAGGAGGCCCACGAGGCCATCCGCCCCGCCGGTGACTCCTTCCGCACCCCGGCACAGGTCGCCAAGCAGCTCAGCGGCGACGAATTCCGCCTGTATGAGCTGATCTGGAAGCGCACCGTCGCCTCCCAGATGGGCGACGCCAAGGGCTCCACCGCAACCATCCGGCTGGGCGCTGTAGCCTCGGACGGCCGCGACGCCGAGTTCTCGGCCTCCGGTACGGTCATCACGTTCCCCGGCTTCCTGGCCGCCTATGAGGAAGGTAAGGACGAAAGTCGCGGCGACGACGACTCCGACGAGGCCCGCCGCCTGCCGAACGTCACGAAGGGTGACGCGCTGACCGCCTCCGACATTATCGCCGTCGGCCACGAGACCTCGCCGCCGCCGCGCTACACGGAAGCTTCCCTGACCGCCGAGCTGGAAAAGAAGGGCATCGGACGCCCGTCCACCTATGCCTCCACGATCTCCACCATCCAGGACCGCGGCTACGTGCGGAAGCAAGGCTCTGCCCTGGTGCCTAGCTGGATCGCCTTCTCCGTGGTGCGGCTCCTCGAACAGCACTTCACGGACTATGTGGACTACGAGTTCACGGCCGACATGGAGGGCGACCTGGACAAGATCGCCAACGGCCAGGCTGTGGGTGCCGCCTGGCTCAAGCACTTCTACTACGGCGAAGACGCCGATCCCGGCCTGCTGAGCATCGTGAACAACCTGGGCGAGATCGACGCCCGGGAGATCAACTCCGTGCCCATCGCGGACGGCATCACGCTGCGCGTCGGCAAGTTCGGCCCCTACCTGGAGAGCTCCCTGCCGACGGTGGATCCCAAGACCGGCGAAGTGGTGGAATCCGCCCGGGCCAACGTGCCGGAAGACCTCGCCCCGGATGAGCTCACTGCCGCCAAGGCAGTGGAGCTCATGGAAACGGCCGCTCCTGAGGAACGGGTCCTGGGTGCCGATCCCCACACCGGCCACACGGTTGTTGCCAAGAACGGCCGGTACGGCGCCTACGTCACCGAGATCATCCCGGAGATGACCGAGGAACAGCTGGCCAACCAGCCCGTGGAGTACTACAAGAATGGCAAGCCCAAGCCGCCGAAGAAGCCCGTCAAGGCCAAGCCGCGCACGGGTTCGCTGTTCAAGTCCATGACTGTCGACTCTGTCACCCTGGACGAGGCCATGCAGCTCATGAGCCTTCCCCGGGTGCTCGGCGAGGACACCGAGGGCAACGTGATCACGGTGCAGAACGGCCGCTTCGGCCCGTACCTGAAGAAGGGCACGGACTCCCGGTCCATCGGCTCCGAAGAGGAAATCTTCACTATCACGCTGGAACAGGCCCTGGAGATCTACTCCCAGCCCAAGCAGCGCGGAGCCCGCGCGGCCGTGCCACCGCTCGCCGAGTTCGGCCCGGACCCGGTGTCGGAGAAGAACATCGTGGTGAAGGAGGGCCGCTTCGGTCCGTACATCACCGACGGCATCACCAACATCACCGTGCCCCGCGACACGTCGCTGGAGGAACTGACCCGGGAACGCGCCGTCGAACTCCTCGCCGAAAAGCGGGCCAAGGGCCCGGTCAAGCGCACCACCACGCGCAAGGCCCCGGCGAAAAAGGCGGCAGCGAAGAAGTAGGGGGGACGGCTGCGGGAATTGCTTCGTGCCCTGCAACGTGGTCGAGTAGATGCATGACTGAACAGCCGGAACCCGCAGACACCACGCCGCTGAACGACCTTGAGGAGAAGCTGGCCCAGGGCGGCCAGCCGGACGCCGATCCGGTGGACGTCATCCTGTCTTTCCTCAACAACGAGGTCTACATCATCAGTTCCGACGCGCTTGAGGGCGAGGACTCCCAGGTTGAGCCGCTGGTGCTGGGCAACGCGGACGGCCAACCTGTCCTTGCAGTGTTTTCGCACCCCAGCAGGGTGGACACACAGTACCTGGAGGCTGCCCCGAACGTGCTGGGCACGCAGGGCGCGGCAATCATCGCCAACATCGGCGATGAGCTGGGGATGGTCATCAATCCGGGTGCTGCGTACGGCTTCGAGATCAACCCCGAGGGCATCGCCAACATCAAGCGCGACTTCAAGCGCGCCGATGACGTGGACCCCGACCCTGCGGGCCTCGAAGGCGAGTAGCTCGCGCGGCGGTCCGCACACTCAAGCCCGCAATGTAAGCGACAGGTTGCGTCCGCTGCGCCGGCGGGAGGAATAATGGCAGGATGCGGCTAGGCGTCCTCGATATCGGTTCCAACACTGTCCACCTCCTGCTGGTGGATGCCCACCCCGGCGCGCGACCTGTGCCTTTCGCCTCGCACAAGCGCCCCCTCTCGTTGGTGCAGTACCTCGATGAGGAAGGGAACATCACCGACGCGGGCCAGCACGAGCTCACGGAGTTCGTGCTCGAGGCCTGGGAGTTCGCGGCGCGGCACAAGGCCGACGACCTGCTGGCCTTCTGCACGTCAGCCATTCGCGAGGCCACCAACGGACCCGCGGTGCTGGCGCGGGTGAAGCACGAGACCACTGTGACGCTGCAGGAACTCACGGGCAGCGAGGAAGCGTCCATGACGTTTTTCGCCGTCCGCCGTTGGTATGGCTGGGGCGCCGGCCCCGTCCTGAACTTCGATATTGGCGGCGGTTCCTTCGAAATGGCGCTGGGGCAGGACGAGCTGCCGGAACTGGCAACCTCCGTGCCCCTTGGCGCGAGCCGGCTGACCCGGGACTGGCTGCACGAGGATCCGCCCTCCGCAAAAAGCGTCAAGGAGCTGCGCCGCTATATCAGGGCCACCCTCAGGCCGGTGGTCCGCAACTTCAACGAGGTGGGCAGGGCGAACGTCCTGGCTGGCACCTCGAAGACCTTTCGCTCCCTGGCACGGATCGCCGGGGCAGCCCCCAGCGCCGCCGGCCCGTACGTGAAGCGCGACCTGAACCGCACGGACCTCGGCATCTGGGCACAGCGGATCTCTGCCATGAAGTCCGAAGACCGGCTGCACCTGCCGGGCGTCTCCGAGGCCCGCGCCAACCAGCTCCTTGCCGGTGCGCTGGTGGCTGAAGCGGCCCTGGAACTCTTTGAGTACAAAAAGATCAAGATCTGCCCATGGGCGCTCCGCGAGGGCCTCATCCTCCGCCGGCTCGACCAGCTGGTCGTCGACGGCCCGCTTGAACCTGCACCGCACGTGGGTGTCCCGCAGGTCGCCGCGCTGCCCGCCATCTAGGGCCGGCGCGCCGCGGCCCCTCGCTGGCGGGCCTTAAACGAGTAAGCGCCGGCCGGTTACGCAGAAGAAGCTGGGGGGAACACTCCTGCAACCGACCGACGCCGCGCCAGTCCCGAAGGACCGGCTCCATCACTCGCACCTGTGAGGCGTTTACGACTCTAACGGGCCAGTATGGGTGTTCTGGGGGATTTACCTGAATGCAGGCTGGGAATCCGTCGGCCGCCGGACGGGGCTTCACGGGGCTTAAAAGCAAAGACACCGACGGCCTACTGCAGAAAAATGGGCAAAAACCGCTGCAGACCGTCGGTGCCTGACAAGCATCCCCATGCTTGCTTCATCACTCGCACCCTCAATGAGGTATTACCTAAGTTAGTGGCCGAAGGTGTGTGAATGCTTCGACCAACATGTGAGCTTCCTGTGAATGGTCGGGGTCTGCATCGGGCGCGATGAACTGCAATGATGGAGCAATGAGCAACCGAATCGCATTCCTTGGCTGTGGATCAATGAACGAGGCCATTCTGGGTGGCCTGCTGGACAGCGGCACGGATCCCATGGAGATCGTGGCCACCGTCCGCCGCGCGGAGCGGGCAGCGGAGCTGGCCGAACGGCACGCGGGCATCACGGCCATCGCCGGCAGCGAAGAGCCCGACAACAACAAGCAGGCGGCGAAGGGGGCCGGCGTCGTGATTCTCGGCGTGAAGCCTGTGGGCATCGCCGAGCTGGCCCGGGAAGTCAGCGGCTCGCTTTCTCCCGATGCGATCGTCATCAGCGTTGCGGCGGCCGTCTCCATCGCCCAGCTCGAAGCTGCCCTGCCGCCGGGCCAGCCCGTGATCAGGACGATGCCCAACACCCCGGCGAAGCTGGGCCGCGGCGTGGTCTCGGTCTCCGCCGGCACCAACTGCTCGCCTGCGCAGCTCCAGCTGGCGAAAGACATTCTCGGCGCGGTGGGGACCGTCGTCGAAATCCCCGAGGAGCAGGTGGATGCACTGGGCGCCATCAGCGGATCCGGTCCGGCCTACGCGTTCTACCTGGCCGAGGCCATGGCCGCCGCCGGCGTCGAACTCGGTCTCGACGAGGAGCTGGCGCTCCTGCTGGCACGCGAAACCGTGGCCGGAGCCGGCCTCATGCTCGCGGAACCCGGTGCCGAACCCTCCGCCCTGCGCAAAGCCGTAACCAGCCCCAATGGCACCACGGAGCGCGCCATCGCCACGTTCGATGACCGCGGCATGCCGGCGATCATCGCCGCGGGGGCACGCGCCGCGGCCGACCGCGCCGCCGAGATCACCAAACAGCTCGGCTAGTCCCCACCCGCACCCTAAGCTCGGCCAGGGGACCCTGCGGGCGTGGGCCCACCCACCAGCCCTTACCTCGCGAGCTCGGCCAGGGAACCCTGCGGGCGTGGGCCCACCCACCCACCACCCCTCCAGGAATGGAGTTTTGTACAGATACCGCGGGTTAGAGCCCCTTTAGAGCGCGGTATCTGTACAAGAACTCCCGACGGCGGCCCGCGCCGGGGTCGGGCACGACGGACCGCGTGTTACGGCCGGGCGGCGAACCGCTCCAGCAGGTCCACGTGGCCGGACACGATCAGCATGTCGCGGGCGGATACCTTGGTCTCGGGGCGGGCGTAGGTGAAGTCTTCGCCCGGGGACTTCACGCCCACGATCGTCACGCCGTACTTGGACCGGACCTTGGACTCGTCCAGCGTGAAACCGACAGTTTCACGCGGGGGATACATCTTCACGATCGCAAAGTCGTCGTCGAACTCGATGAAGTCCAGCATGCGCCCGGAGACCAGGTGCGCGGCGCGGACGCCGGCGTCGGCCTCGGGGTAGATGACGTGGTTGGCGCCGATGCGGGTGAGGATCTTGCCGTGTGACGGCGTGATCGCCTTGACCCACAAGTGCTCGATGCCGAGGTCCACCAGGTTCACGGTGATGAGCACCGAGGACTCTATGGACGTGCCCACGCCCACCACGGCCGAGCTGAACTCCTGGGCGCCCAGCTGGCGCAACGCGTCGATGTTGGTGGCGTCGGCCTCCACCACGTGGGTCAGTACGGGCGACCATTTCTGGACCAGGGACCTGTCGCGTTCGATGGCCAGCACCTCGCGGCCCTGCTTCACCAGCTGCTCGGCAGTGGAGGCACCGAAGCGGCCCAGCCCGATCACCAGGACCGGCGCGTTGTGGGCGGGGCGGTTGGGGGCGCCTGACGGATTAGCCAATGATGGGCCTCTCTTCGGGGTAGTGGTACAGCTGGCTGCGCTGGCGCAGGGCCAGGGCAGCGGCAAGCGTGACCGTGCCGACGCGGCCGGCGAACATCAGGGCCGACAGCACGTATACGCCCTCCGGCGGGAGTTCGGCGCTGAGGTTTGTGCTGAGGCCTACGGTGGCGAAGGCTGAAATGGTTTCGAAAAGCACCCGGTCCAGGGAAGCGCCGCTGATGTGCAGCAGCAGGAATGCGGACGCGGACACCAGCGTGGCACCGGCGACGATCACCGAGATGGCCACGCGCATGGTGCCCTCCGGGATGGTGCGGCCATAGACCTTGACGTCGGCGTCGCCGCGGGCTTCGGCGATGATGGCCAGGAACATGACGGCGATGGTGGTGACCTTGATGCCGCCGGCGGTTGAGGCGGAGCCGCCGCCGGCGAACATGAGGGCATCTGTGAGCAGCATGGTGGTGGATTCCATCTGGTTCTGGTCCACCAGGTTGAAGCCGCCGGAGCGCGTCATGACGGAGGCGAAGAGCGAGTGCGTGATCTTGTCGCCGAGGTCCATGCCGCCTATGGTCCGGATGTTGTCCCATTCCATGAGCGCCCACAGGACGGTTCCGGCGGCGAGCAGGATGAACGAGACCTGGATGGTGAGCTTCGTGTGCAGGTTCCACTTTTTCCAGTTCAGCCCGTTTTGCTGCAGCACCATGACTACGGGGAAGCCCAGGCTGCCCAGGAACACGCCGAGCATGAGCGGGATGAGGATCCAGAGGTCTGTTTCGTAGGGGACGATGCCATCCGAATGCGGGGTGAATCCGGCGTTGTTGAAGGACGAGATCGAGTAGAAGACGCCGTGCCAGACGGACTGCCAGAAAGGCTCGCCGAGGACCATGAAGCGCGGGATCAGGGCGATCGCGAGGGCGGCCTCGATGACCACCGAGGTGGTGATGACGATCCGCAGCAGCGTACCCACCTCACCCAGCCGGCCCGCGTTGTTCATGGCCTCCTGGGCGATGAGCTTGCCCCTGACCCCCAGCTTCTTGCTCACCATGAGGGCCAGCAGCGAGGCCAGCGTCAGCGTGCCGAGGCCGCCGACGAAAATACCGACCAAAATGATCAGCTGGCCGAAGAAGGACCAGTGCACGGCGGTGGACACCACGGTCAGGCCCGTGACGCAGACGGCCGAAACGGCGGTGAAGAGGGACTGGTGGAGCGGCGTGAAGTCACCGGTTGCCGAGGAGGCCGGCAGCGACAGGAGGGCGGTGAAGAGGACGATGACCACCACGAAGGCGCTCAGGGCAAGCCGGGCCGGCGATGTGTTGGCAATGTCATCGATGAAGTCACGGATGCCCGTGAATATCCACAGGCCCTCACGCTCCGGCGGTGCGGGTTGCCAGCTGGCCGGGCTTTTGGACCTCGACTGGCTTTGGGTCATGTGCGGCTGTTCCTCGATTGACTCTGCTTCCTCCAGTAGTAAACCACTAAACACCGCGCCGTGGCCGGGCCTACGGGCTGACCGGGCTCCGGTAGCCTGTCAGTGATGACATTCCAGCCCGGACTCAGCCTCCCCGCACTGCCAACGACGGTGGTGTGGGACGCTGCCATGACGGCGTACAACTTCGGCCCCGGCCACCCCATGGCCCCGGAGCGCCTGGACCTGACCGCCCGGCTGGCCGGCAGCCTTGGCCTGCTGGATCTTGGGCACGTCACATTGGCTGCCCCGGACGTGGCCGACGACGGCGAGCTCACCACCGTGCACAGCCCCGACTTCGTGGCCGCGGTGCGCCGGGCCAGCGACAACCCCGCCGCCGCGGACGAGTCCTACGGGCTGGGCACCGAGGACGATCCCGCGTTCGCCGGGATGCACGAGGCTGCGGCGCGCCTGGCTGGCGGCTCCCTCCTCGCGGCGAGCTCGATCCTGGACGGCTCGGCGGTCCGGGCCGTGAACTTCGGCGGCGGCCTCCACCACGCGTCCCGGGACCGCGCCAGCGGCTTCTGCGTCTACAACGATGCCGCCCTGGCGGTCCGTAAACTGCTCGACGGCGGTGTGCAGCGGGTGGCATATATCGACATCGATGCCCATCACGGGGACGGGACGCAGAGCATCTTCTGGGATGACCCCCGCGTCCTCACCATCTCGCTGCACGAAACCGGCATGTCACTGTTTCCCGGCACCGGCTTCGCCAACGAGATCGGCGGCCCCGGGGCCCTGGGCAGCGCGGTGAACGTGGCGCTGCCTGCGGGAACGGGGGACGCCGGCTGGCTGCGGGCTTTTCACGCCGTGGTCCCGCAACTGGTGGGCGCTTTCGCGCCCGAGGTCATCGTCAGCCAGCACGGCTGCGACTCGCACCGGCTTGATCCCCTGACCCATTTGAACGTTAGTGTGGACGGACAGCGCGAGGCAGCCACCGCCGTCGCGAACCTCGCCGCCCGGTACTGCGGAAACCGCTGGATCGCCACCGGCGGCGGCGGGTATCACATCACTGGCGTTGTGCCGCGGACGTGGAGCCACCTGATCGGCATCGCTGCCAACCGGCCGGTGCCGCTGCGAACCCCCGTGCCGGAGGCGTGGCGGACTTACGTGCAGGAACGCTACGGCGTTGACACGCCCGAGACCATGGGCGACGACGCCGACGTCTGGTGGCGCTCGTGGGAGGTGGGCTTCGATCCCAACGACGACATCGACCGCACCGTAATGGCCACGCGCAAGGAAGTCTTCCCGCTGTACGGACTGGATCCCTGGTTCGACTAGTTCCGGTTTCTTCATGGGGCCAACCACAGGCGAAATAGTAGATGCCATTTGGCGTATATGTCGCTAGGGTGGGTCTCATGGTGACAGACGACGTATTTGCCGTCATTGCGGAGGCCACGCGGCGCGACATTCTCGTGTCCCTCCAAGCGGGGGACAAAGCAGTGGGGGAGCTGGTCGAGGAGCTCGCCGCCAGCCAGCCCACCATCTCCAAACACCTCAAGGTGCTGCGTGAAGCCGACCTCGTGAGCATGCGCGCGCAGGGCCAGAAGCGCTACTACGCGCTGAATCCAAAGCCGCTGGCGGGTGTCGCCAGCTGGCTGGAAACGTTCGACGTCGGACGCGCGGCTTCCGCCGAAGCGTCACCGGACGCCGCAGCCCAGCAGGCTGAGGAAGCGCAGACCGGTACTGCACGTGCGGCCGCCGCCTCAGCCGGAACATCGGCCGGAAGTCCCGCGCCCGCCGCGGCCAGCCCTGCCGCGGAAGTCCCGGACGCCTTCGCGGCAGCCGCCGCGGCACATGCCGGGAGCGCGGCGGACGACGCTACCCACGCACCCGGGCGGCCGGCGAGCGGCCAGCTGAGTCCCGCCGTCGTGGTTCCCGGGGGACAGGTGCCCGGGAGCGCCGGCCAGGACGACACCGTGCCGCAGCAGATAGGCCGTACCGTGGGCCGCGCCGCGACGAAGGCCGCCGACCTGCTGGCCAACCTGCCCAAGTTCGGCCGCAAAAAGTAGCCCCACCCAACTGAGTAGCAGCTGAGGGCGTTCTGAACCCTCAGAACGCCCTGTGCTGCGACCCAGTTGGGGCCCACGCATTACTTGCCGAGGATCCGCACGTGGTCGGGGGTCAGCTCTGAAATACTGCTGACCCCGAGGAGCGCCATGGTGCGGGCCATGTCCTTTTCGAGGATCTGCAGGACGCGGTCGACACCGGCCCGGCCGCCGGCCATGAGCCCGTACAGGTAGGCGCGGCCGATGAGCGTGAAGTCGGCGCCGAGGGCCAGGGCGGCGATGATGTCCGCGCCGCTCATGATGCCCGTGTCCAGCATGATCGCAGCGCTGCTGCCGTCCGCCTTGAGCGCCTTGGAAACTTCCGGAAGGAGGTGGAAGGGAATGGGTGCGCGGTCCAGCTGGCGGCCGCCGTGATTGGACAGCACGATGCCGTCGGCACCGTGGTCCACCACCTTGCGGGCGTCGTCCACGGTCTGGATGCCCTTGACCACGAGCTTGCCCTTCCAGGTTTCCCGCAGCCAGTCCAGGTCCTCGAACGTGAGGGTAGGGTCGAACATCGAGTTGATGAGGTCGGCGACCGTGCCCGTGTACCGCGAGAGCGAGGCGAAGGTGAGCGGCTCGTGGGTGAGGAAGTTGAACCACCAGGCCGGGCGGTAGGACGCGTCCAGGACGGTCTTCAGCGTCAGTGCGGGCGGGATGGTCATGCCGTTGCGGACGTCGCGCAGCCGCGCCCCGGCCACGGCGGTGTCCACCGTGACCATGAGGGTGTCGTTCCCGGCCTTCGCTGCCCGCTCAATGAGTTCGAGAGAGCGGTCCCGGGTCTGTCCAGAGATACAGCTGGAACCAGTTCCGGCCGTTGGGTGCCGCCGCGGCAACGTCCTCGATGGAGGCCGTGCCCATGGTGGAGAGGGTGTACGGAATGCCGGCGGCCTCGGCGGCCTGCGAGCCCGCGTATTCGCCCTCGGACTGCATCATCCGGGTGAAGCCGGTGGGCGCGATGCCCACGGGAAGCCGGGAGGACTTGCCAAGAATGTCGGTGCTGAGGTCGATACTGGACACATTCCGCAGGATGCCGGGGCGGAACTCGATGTCCAGGAACGCTTCACGGGCGCGCCGCAGGGTGATCTCGGATTCCGCTGCGCCGTCAGTGTAGTCAAACGGGGCCTGGGGGGTGCGGCGCTTGGCGATGTCGCGCAGTTCCCAGACGGTGCTGGCGCGCTTGAGCCGTGCTTCCTTGCTGAACTCGGGCTTCTTGAATTGCATCAGCGGGGCGAGGTCCGAGTACTTCGGGATGCGGCGCTTCAGGGCGGCCGGAACTGCGGCTGCTACGGCGACACCGGTGGCGGGCCGCGTGGCCGGGATGTCCGTCGCGTCCGGGGCCGGGGTGGTCTCGGGATTGCTCGGCTGGATGGTATGGGTCATGGCTTTCCTCCGTGGGCGTGCCGGGGGATGCTGAACAGGAGCCTCCCCGCTGTGGTCTAACCACACTGTAAAGCATGTGGTCCAACCACATCAAGTACCATGGGCTCATGCGTACGCACCAACTTGTCCTGCGGTGGATCGAGAACCAGCTCTCCGGCGGCCAGCTCGCCGTCGGCGGCCGCCTTCCGGCCGAACGGACCCTGGCCGAGCAGCTCGCCGTGTCCCGCACCTCTGTCCGCGAGGCCATCCGCGTCCTGGAGGCCATGGGCGTGGTCCGGGCCGGCGTGGGTTCCGGCCCGGAGGCCGGGACTGTGGTGATCTCGGATCCGACGGCGGCCCTCGGCTCCGCGCTGCGGCTGCACGTCGCCACGCAGCACCTGCCGGTGGAGGACGTGGTGGAGACGCGAGTGCTGCTCGAGTCCTGGGCGGCCGCCCGGGCCAGGCCGGATGCCCCCGAACTCGACCTGGCCGCGGCACTGCTGGACGACATGGACGAGGGCCACGGCATCGACGACTTCCTTGCCCTGGACGTCCGCTTCCACCTGGCCTTGGCAGATGCCGCCGGCAACGCCGTGGTCAGCGCCATGATGGGGTCCCTCCGGGAGGCCATCCAGGGCTATGCCGGGCAATTGACGGCGAACCTGCCGGACTGGGATGCCACGGCCTCGCGACTCCGGGCCGAGCACCGGGAGATCCTGGCGGCCATCCGGAAGGACGACGGCGGCCGGGCGGCCGAACTGGTTGCCGCCCACATCCGGGGGTACTACAAAGAAGCCGGGCTGGGCCCGAAGGATTCGGACCGAGCCCAGCCGTAGCTAGCGGACCTCGACCTCCAGCGCCTGGAAGTCGTCCGCCGCATGCCGGCCCACCAGCAGACGGAACGAGCCGCGCTCAACCTGCCAGCCGCCGTCGTAATGGCCAAAGGCGCGGGCCGGGATCCGGACCTCGACGGTGTCCGTGCCGCCCGCCGCCAGGTGCGTCCCTGCATATCCGGCCAGCCAGCGGACGGGCCGCTCCACGGCGGAATCCTCGCGGGCCAAATACACCTGGACCACTTCGCGGCCGGTGCGCGTGCCGGTGTTCCGGACGGGGACGTGCACCACGATGTCCTGGCCGGCCGGAACCGACTGCGGCGCGTGCGCTGTGCCGAGCTCGAACGTCGTGTAGCCCAGGCCGAAACCGAATGGCAGCAGCGGAGCGGCGCCGCCCACGGCCTGCTGCTTGAGCCAGGCGCGGTAGCCCACGTGGATGCCCTCGCTGTAGACCACCTTGCCGTCAACAGGCGTGGTGTTCAGGACGGGAACGTCCCCGAGCGCCGCTGGCCAGGTGGTGGGAAGCCGGCCGCCGGGCTCTTCCTTGCCCAGCAGGATGTCCGCCACTGCGGCGCCGAACTCCTGTCCGCCGAACCAACCCAGCAGCACCGAGCTGACCCTGTCCAGCCACGGCATCAGCACGGGCGAACCGGAGTTGACCACCACGACGGTGCGCGGGTTGACCGCGGCCACGGCTTCAACAAGCTCGTTCTGGTGGCCGGGGAGATCAAGGTCTTTGCGGTCGAAGCCTTCCGATTCGATCGCGGCGTTGGTGCCCACCACGACGACGGCGACGTCGGCCGTCCGGGCCGCCTCGACGGCGGCCCGGATCTCGGCCTGGGGGTCGGCGACGATGGTCTCCTCGCCGAGCAGGATGGCCGTCAGCGGAATCTCCTGCTGCTGCGGCAGTTGGTACAGCGCGTCAATGGTGAACCGCTGACGTGCGGTGGCCTCGAAGGCGTGGATGATCTGGGGCGGATCGAAAAGCGCGGCGCCCAGGACGTCGGTGTCGTCCTCCAGCTCACCGTTGAAGACCTCGGTGCCGTCTACGGAAACGGCGATGTGGCCCACCGTCCCCACGCCGAGGTGGCGGACGCCCGCGGTTTCCGCTGTCCACTCGGTCTGCATGCGGATGGCCGCCGTGCCCTCCGGAATGCCGACGCCGAACCAGATCAGGTGTGAAGCCAGCCGGTCCTCGCCCGAGATCTCCGTTCCGTCGGCGGCCAGGAAGGTCACGCGCATGCCGGGCACGCCGCTGACCGGGTTGTGCAGCGCCTTGCGGGCGAACGGCTGCAGCCCTTCGGCCACCTTGGCGCCGCGGGCGTAGGTGACGGGTACGTCGTCGGGCAGTGCCCTGCGCAGGCCCTCCAGCGGCGAGACGGTGTACTTGGGCATGACGGTGGCGCTGCCGCCGCCCTGCGTGCGGGCCTCCTCGGCGTTGTGCCCGATGACGGCAACGTTGCCGAGCGCCGTGGCATCGAGCGGAAGCAGGCCGCCCTCGTTGCGGACCAGCACCGCTCCGCGGACTGCCACTTCGCGGGCCACCAGTGCGCCGTCGAGTTCTGCCGGGACGGCGGTGACAGCGGCCTCGAAGCCCTCGAGCGAGCCGACCCTGGCGGCGAGGCGCAGGATGCGGGTGACCTTTTCCAGGATCGCGTCCCGGCTGACGCGGCCGTCCTCGACGGCGGCGAGCAGCTTGGCGCCCCAGTGGCCCACGGGTCCGGGCATCTCCAGGTCCTGGTGCGCGTTGGCGGCATCCACGGAACGGACGCCGGTCCAGTCCGAGACGACGACGCCGTCGAAGCCCCACTCGGTGGACAGCGGGGTTTCCAGGAGCTTGTTCTCGCTGGCCGTGGTGCCGTTGATGGAGTTGTAGGAGCTCATGACCAGCCAGGCGCGGGCCTCGGTGATGGCGTCCTCGAACGCGGCGAGGTAGAGCTCGCGCAGCGGCCGTTCATCCACCACGGAATCGGAGGTGAAGCGGTCGGTCTCGGCCTCGTTGGCAAGGTAGTGCTTCGGCGTGGCGCCCACGCCCATGGACTGCACGCCGGAGACGTAGCCGGCGGCCAGCGTCGCCGTGAGCCGCGGATCCTCGCTCATGCATTCGAAGTGGCGGCCGCCCAGCGGGGAGCGGTGCAGGTTGATGGTGGGCCCGAGGACGGCGTGGACGCCCTTGCGGCGCGCTTCCTGGCCCAGCACCTGGCCGTAGCGGCGGGCGATGTCCACGCTCCAGGTGGCGGACAGGGCGGACGACGACGGCAGGGAGACTGAGTCGTGGCGCTCGTCGAAGTCTTCGCCCCGGACGCCGGCCGGGCCGTCGGACAGCACGATCCGGCTCAGGCCGATTTCCGGCAGGGCATGGGTGGACCAGACGTCGGCGCCGGTCAGCAATCTGACCTGCTGTTCCAGGCTGAGGCTTCCGGCCAGTTCTCGCAGGCGTGCCTCGGCGTCCGCCGGCAGCAGCTCAGTGCCCGCCGGTGCGGTCTTCTGTGCGGACAGGGTGGGGTTCATTTACTTGACTCCTTTGATGCGGGTGACGAGGACTGCGCCGATGATGCCGACGGCGGCCCCGCCAAGGAAGAGCGCGGGGTAGCCGCCGAGGGCGATGACGGGGAAGGCGACGGCGGGCACGATTGACTGGGGGAGTGCCTGGGCAATGTTGAAGACCCCGAAGGTCTTGGCATTCTCTGCCTGGCCGCTGGGCAGCAGGTCGGCGATGAGGGCCACGTCAACGGCGCCGAAGCAGCCCAGGCCGAGGCCCACGATCGCCTGCCCCACCAGGACCTGGTCGGTGCTGGGGCTCATGGCGATCACGATGAGGCCGGCCATGATGATGAGGCTGGAGGCGATCACCAGTGTCTTGCGCCTGCCGATCCGGTCGCTGATCCAGCCGCCCGCGACGCTCGTGACCACGGTTCCGGCGGAGCTGACCAGGGTGGCCTGGAAGACCAGGGAGGCGATGCTTTCCTCTGCCACATGGAGCTGGTCCGCGAAGAAGTACGGCAGGTAGAGCAGGCCCGCGCAGTAGCCCACATAGACCATGAACTTGGTCAGCCAGGCCCAGCCGAGGCCCGGGTGGAGGCGCGGGTCGAAGTAAAAGGACCCCAGGATTTCCTTGAGGTTCAGGGGCGCCGGCCGTTCGGTGAGGACCCGGTCCTTGAACGTGAAGGCGAAACCGATGGCCAGGGCGGTCCCCACGATGCCCGGAACCACCGCCATCTGGAAGGCGTTGTCGAAGAGCTGCGCGAAGTACGCCGCGGCCACGAGACCGATCGGCAGGGTCATGCCGATGAGGCCGGAGAGTCGGCCGCGCTCAGCGGGGGCCGCCTGGTCCGGGAGGGTCGCGACGAGGGCAGCCAGTGCAGCGTTGAATCCGAGCTGCGCCACAACCCAGGCGCCCAGGACGCTGGCCACATCCCCGGCGAGGCCCAGGAAGAAGAGCGCGCCGAGCCCGATCAGGGAGCCGCCAACGATCCACGGCTTGCGCATGCCGAACCGGGACGTGGTGCGGTCGCTCAGGCGTCCGAAGAACGGGTTGGCCAGCAGGGCGATGACGGCCCCGACGCCGGCCACGAGGCTCAGCGCTCCGGCCCTGGATTCCGGGGTGGTGATCTCGGAGACCTTGATGGCGAGGACGACGAGGGCCGGTGCGAGCAAGGCCATCCAGAGGCCGGCGCTGGCGATAGGCATACCAATGACGTAGGCCCGCGGCGCCTTGACGGACGGTCCTGCGGTTGGGGAAAGTGCGGGCGGAGCCGCGGTCTCCTCGGATAGGGATTCGATGGCCACATTGCCTCCTGACGAAAAGAGGCCCGCCGTTGGGCCTCGGTGAAAAGCGTAACGCCAAAAACCTAGTCTTACTAGGTTTTCTCACAAAATGACTTGCTGCCCGATAGGCCAAGGGTGTGAAATAAACTGGCGAGATGTCTCCCTCCAAGCCCCGCGGGCAGTACGCCAAAGGCGCCGAACGCCGCGAGCAGATCATCCAAACCGCCACAGATGTCTTTGCCATCGAAGGTTTCGAGGGCACGGCCCTCAAGCGCGTGGCCGAGCTTGTGGGCGTCAAGGAAGCAACGCTCTTCCACTACTTCAGCGGCAAGCAGGAGTTGCTGACGGCGGTGCTTGCGGAGCGGGACCGCCGCAGCAGGGACATTGGCGGATTGACCGAATTTGGCCTGCCCATGCTGGCGTCAGTGGCGGAGCGGAACAGGAAGGAGCCCGGGCTGACCACGCTGTATGCCGTGGCGTCGGCAACGGCCAATGACCCCGGGCACGCTTCCCACGGCTACTTCCAGGACAGGTACTCCCGGCTGGTGGAGGAGCTGGCGCTCGACATCGGCCGTCGCCAGGATGCGGGGGAGGTCAGGTCCGATGTTGCGCCGGAGTCGCTCGCGCGCCTGGTCATCGCCGCGTTCGACGGCCTTCAGCTGCAGTGGCTGTACGACAAGAAGGTGGACATGGCCGGCGGGCTGGCGGAGCTCGTCGATGTGCTCCTTGTCCCGGCCAAGCCCTAGTCCCGGGCGTCTCCAAAGCGCGCAAGGCGTGGAGTTTTTGTCCACTTGTCGCGACTTCGGGGGCGTTTAGCGGCCATTATCTGTACAAAAACTCCTCGCTACGCTCAGTCCTCGGCGATCACGGCCACCGCTCCGCCGGGGACAATCCCGCCGAAACGGCCGCCGCCCAACAGTTCCCCGCCGTCGGCCTTCACCGTCGCAGCCTCCCGGCCGTGGTTGATGGCGAAGAGGAAACGGCGCCCGTCCGCCGTAACCCGCCGGGTCAGTTCGACGCCGGCGGCGGCCTCCGCGGCGGCCGCCACTCCCGCTTCGGCCAGGAGCCGGTCCAGGAGGCGTTCGATGCCGTCGCGGTCGGGGAGGGTGGCCAGGTACCAGGCGGCGCCGCGGCCCGCGGTCCTTCGGGTCAGGGCAGGGACGCCGTCCAGCGGGTAGCCGGTGAAGGTGGCCAGGGTCTCAGCACCGTCCGCATGGACGTGCTCGCTCCAAACCCGGCCAATGGTGCCGTCGCTCAAGGTCACCTGCCCGCCCTCGAGCAGCGGATGGAACTCCTCGGTCCTGATGCCCAGCAGCTCCCGGAAGGCACCCGGGTAGCCGCCCAGCCGGATGTGGTCGCGTTCGTCGACGATGCCGCTGAAGTAGCTGACCAGCACCGTGGCACCTGCTTCGGCCGCGCCGGCGATGTTGGCCGCGGCGGCATCGGTGACGCAGTACAGCGTGCAGACCAGGACCACGTCGTAGCCGGAGAGGTCTGCGGTCGGGTGGACGAAGTCCACGCCCACGCCGCGCAGGAACAGCGAGCGGTGGAACGCCCGAATCAGGTCCAAATACTTCACGTCCTCGCTCGGGTGCGAGTCCAGTTCGCTGGCCCACCAGGCCTCGTAATCGAACACGATGGCCACCCGGGATTCGATCGTGGAGCCCTTGACCGGGCCTAGCTTGCCAAGGGCGTCGCCCAGTGCCACCACCTCGCGCCACACCCGGGTGTCGCGGCCGCCGTGGGGGACCATGGCCGAGTGGAACTTCTCGGCGCCGGCAACACTCTGCCGCCACTGGAAGAACATGACGGCGTCGGCGCCGCGGGCCACGTGCGCCAGGGAGTTCCGGAGCATCTCGCCGGGCATCTTGGGCTGGTTGCGGGGCTGCCAGTTCACGGCCGACGCCGAGTGTTCCATCAGGATCCACGGCCTGTTGCCCGCGACGCCGCGCGTCAGGTCAGCACTGAACGCGAGTTCGATCTCCCGCTCCGGATCCGCCGCCACCAGGTAGTGGTCGTTGGCCACCACATCCAGGTCCTTGGCCCAGTCGAAGTAGTCCAGGGACTTCGTGGCGCTGGAAACCATGAGGTTGGTGGTGGCCGGAACGTTGGGCGTCACCTCCCGGATCACTGCCAGCAGGCTCCGGTAGTAGTCCATCAGCGCCCAGGAGCTGAACCGCTGGAAGTCCAGCCGCTGCGTCGGGTTGAGGGTGGTGGGGGCGGCCCGCGGCGGAATGACCTCCTCGAAGGAGGCATAGTGCTGGGACCAGAAGGCCGTGCCCCAGGCCTCGTTCAGTGCCTCGATGCTTCCGTAGCGCCGCTCCAGCCAGCGCCGGAATGCCGCGGCGTCCTCAGGGCCGTAAAACTCCGAAACGTGGCAGCCCAGTTCGTTGTCCACGTGCCACAGCGCCAGCGCCGGATGGTCCTTGTACCGTTCGGCCAGTTTTCGGGTAATGCCCGTCGCATACCGGCGGTAAACAGCGGACGACGGCGAGTAGTGCCGCCGGGAGCCACGCTCCAGGACGGTGCCCTCCGCCGTCACCGGCAGGACCTCCGGATGCTTCCGCACCAGCCAGGCCGGGGGAGCGGCGGTGGCCGTGGCAAGGGCAACCTTGATGCCCGCGCCGTCCAGGTTGTCAAGCACCTCGTCCAGCCAGCCAAAGTCGTACTCTCCTTCGCGCGGCTCCAGGAGCGCCCAGGAGAAGATGGCCACGCTGAGGAGGGTCACCCGGGCCTCCTTCATGAGGCCGATGTCCTCCAGCCGCACGTCGGCGGGCCACTGTTCGGGATTGTAATCACCGCCGAATGCCAGGCCGGGACCGCTGTTCCAGGACGGGGTTGGGAGCGGGGGCTCTGGAGTGGGCATGGGACTCCTTTGTCGGGACGGTGGTCAGCCTCTTCTAGTGTTACCCGGAGCCACGAGGGATGCGACGGCGGCTGGCGACAGTTCGCCGTCGCACACCCACACGCTCAGGCTCCGCCGGAGCGATTCCCCTGCGGCCAGGGCCACTGGCTTGTCCCAGGCCAGGGCCGACCCCACGGCGGGGTACCCGGAGCAGCGGACAAACCAGGGATCGGCGGACTCGGCCGGGGCGCCGAATACGAGGGTCGCGGGTTGCCCGGACCGGATGCCGGGGACTTCGCCGAAGGATGCGGTCCACGCCAGCCACGGCGCCACGGAACCGTGGACTGCCGGTTCGCCCTCGGCGTCGGACGTGAAAATACGGGAACCGCTGCAGGCGGGTAGGCGCCAGAAGAAGCCGCCGTAGCCGCTGCCGGCGGCGCCATTGGAGCCGGGGCTGCCCAGTGAAACGTCGACGACGGCGGTCAGCTCCGTGCCCAGGTCCAGCCGCCACACCCGCTCACCGAGGATCTCGCGGCGGAGGGTCCGCTGTTCGGTCAGCAGGGGCTGTCCGTCCGTGCCGAGCCATTGGAGCTGCCGGGTGTCCGGTTCGTCCACGTCGGCGGTAAGCAGTTCGATCCGGCCGTGGTCCTGCCGGGACACGTACGCGCCGGCGTCGCGTGTGTACGTCTTCCCGCCCCAGAAGTTGGTGCCGTTGACGTCCTGGAGCGCGAAGCCGGCGCCGAGATGCCACGGGTGGTCCGCGGGGAGATGGTCCGTCACAACGGTTCCGCCGAGCGTGGTGACGGGATGCAGATAGGGGCGCGGGGCCAACCCCGTGTTGAGCCGCGCGCCGGTGCGCTGGACTGCCAGCGGACGGCCGCCGTCGTCGAACAGTACCGTGGCATCGGCCGGCTCAGCGGGGCGCGCCCACGGCAGGGCCAGTTCGCTGAAGGTGGCGTGTGCGCCGATGGCCCGCTCCAGGGCGTCCTCGATGCCGGGGATCACCGCATGGGCCGCATCACCGTCGCCCTCCCAGAGCACGTGGCCAGGGCTGATCGGCAACGGAGGCTCGGCCGTGCGGACAGCCTCGAGCACCAGCATGAACGCGCCCGAGTCGTTGAGGGCGCTGGTGAGTTCAGCGCCCCCGGCCAGGTACTCCAGCAGGTTTTCGGTGAGGTCGTCGCGGCCGAACTCCTGCGAGTGTTCACCGTCCGCGGTGCTGATGTGCAACCGGTCCTCCGTGTAGTGGAAAACGGCCGTTCCCTCGGAGCCTTGCAGGGTGATGTACGGCTCCACGGACTCCGAGGCGCAGAGCGTCAGGGCGCAGGTGATCGGCAGCCCGGCGTCGGTGCGGATCCTGATGACGGAGGTGTCATCGGCCTCGATGTCGTTCGCGCGGTAGAGGTCTGTTTCCACGGAGGCCACATCCTCCACGGTGCGGGCGCCCGCGATCCGCAGGGCGGTGGCGATGGCGTGCGCCAGGGGATTGGTGGCCACACCGTCCACCACGTCCACGCCGTCCATGCTCCGCTTGCCGGCCCACCGGGAACGCTTGTAGTAGGCGCGGTCCCGCACCCAGCGCCCTGTCGCGCCGATTCCCTGCAGGGTGCCAATGGTCCCGTCCTCGAGGAGCTCGCCGATGGCCGCCAGCGCCTGCGATCCGAGGCTCTGGAAGCCGATCTGCACGCTGCGTCCCGATGCCTCGGCGGCCTCTTGCAACTGGCGGAAGTCGGCCAGCGATGCCACTGGGGGTTTCTCCAGGTAGAGGTCGGCGCCGGAGGCCAGGGTGGCCAGGGCAAGCGGCGCGTGGGTCTGGATGGGGGTGGCGACGATGACCACGTCCGGTCTGTGGTTGCCGGCCAGGAGGGACTGCAGGTCAGGGTGGACTGCCGTGGAGTCCGGCAACGCGCCCGGCGACGGCGGATGCGGGTCCGCCACGGCCACGAGTTCCACCGCGCCGGTCCGGCTCAGCCGTTCGAGGTTCTCCAGGTGGTGGGCCCCGAACCCGTGGACGCCGATCAGCGCGACACGGGCGGGACCGGTGAGGTGCGGGGAGGCGGCTTTGGTGGCTCGTTGACTGGGCACCGCCTCGTCACTGGACGCTGGCTGTGTGCCGGAGGCGGCGCCAGCGCCCACAGCATCCGGCATTGGCCGAATTGGATGTGCGGGCTGGGTGAGCGGGGTATTCAAGGTGCTCCTGTCCGGCGTTGCAGTGCTGCGCGACGCCATCGTCAACCGTTGCCGGGGTAGCATGTGCCCTCAAGCAGCAAGCGCTTTCCCGTTCCGTCTGCTGCCCAGTGTACTCCGTTGGCGGGGGATGTGTAACGTTTCAAAAACTGCTTGACCGGCGGGCCGCCGGCGGCTGATCATCAACGGGAACTGATGCGGAAGGAAGAGCATGAAGATTTTGCTGGCCGGAGATTCGACCGTGGCCACCTGCCCGAGCTACGAGTATCCGATGAGTGGCTGGGGCGCCCACCTCGCGCCCCAGGTCTACTCGTGGGGTGCCGTGCACAACTTCGCCAAGGGCGGGGCAACTACCGAGTCCTTCCGGGAGGAGGGGCTCTGGTACGAACTCTTGCACCAGGCGGTCAGCGGCGACGTGGTGCTCATCCAGTTCGGCCACAACGACCAGAAGCGCCGCCACCTGGCCGCCCGGGGAGGCTATGAAGAAAATCTCCGCCGGATGGTGCTGGACGTCCGGGCCAAGGGTGCCACCCCCGTCCTCTGCACTTCGGTGGAGCGGCGTCACTTCAGCGATGGCCGCCTCGAGGAGACGCTGGGGGAGTACCCCGCGGTAGTCCGCGAACTGGGCGCCGAGCTGGGCCTCGACGTGGTGGACCTGCACGCCTGGACCCGGGCCCTGTACGCCGAGCTTGGCGAGGAGGGGTCCAAGGAGCTGTTCTTCCATTTTGGCCCCGGCGAACACGCGCACTGGGCCGGCGGCCTGCTGGACGACACCCACTTCCACGAGCGGGGAGCCCGGCGGATCGCCGCGTTCGTGGCCGCCCGCCTGGAAGTGCTGGGCTTCAAGCCGGAAGCCGACCTGCTGGGTGTCTTCTGACCGGACGCTGGCGGTAAGGGGACCGTCAGTGGGGCGCTTCGGCGCCCGCGGTGCTGTGCCTGACCACCAGCTCGGGCGTGAAGACGACGGCCCTGTGCCGCGGGTGCTGCGCGTCCAGTTCCTCCGTCAGGAGTTCAATGGCGGTCCTGCCGATTGCGTCGGTGGGCTGGCGGATGGAGGAGAGCGGTACGACGGCGGACACGGCGAAATCGATGTCGTCATAGCCGATCAGGGCCACATCTTCCGGAATGCGCACGCCGTTCATCATGGTCAGCGACTGCATCACTCCGAGCGCCAGCAGGTCGTTGGCGCAAAAGATGCCGTCCGGCATGTCCCCGGCGCCCCGGCCCACGAGCCTGTTGCCCACGCCGCGTCCGGCAAGCACGGACTGGCCGTCGGAATCGAGTACCTCCAGCGCTGCCCCGTCCACCTCGGCCACGGCGCGGCGGGCGCCGAGAAGGCGGTCGGACACCTGGCGGATGGACAGCGGCCCACCCACGAAGGCCAGCTTCCTGCGCCCGAGATCGAGGAGGTGCCGGGCTGCAAGGTAGCCCCCGGCGTCGTCATCCACCGACACGGAGCTGAAGCGGTCCTCGTCAGCCAGCCGGTCCACCAGGACCGTGGGGACGCCGCGCTGCCGGAGCGCATCCAAGCGGTCGGCCACGTCGCCCACCGGGGAGATGAGCAGGCCCTGGACCCGCTGTTCCTGGAAGAGGTCGATGTAGTGCGATTCCCGGTTCGCGTCGTGGCCGCTGTCGCCCAGCAGCACGGCGCTGCCGTTCACTGCCGCCGCATCCTCGGCGGCACGGACCAGCGAGGTGAAGAACGGGTTGCCGACGTCCAGGACCACGACGCCGATGGTCCGGCTGTGCCCGGCGCGCAGTTGCCGGGCGGCGTCGTTGCGGACGAAGCCGAGCTCGTCGATGGCCTTCAGTACCCTGTCCTTTGTGCGCTTGGAGACGCGGTCCGGGTTGTTGAGGACGTTGGAAACCGTTCCCACCGCAACCTGAGCGTGGTTGGCGACGTCCTTGATGCTGGCTGCCCGCGACATTCTGCTGAACCTCCGAAGATCGATTTGCCCGCCCGGGTGAAACGCTTGACACCCTTCTTCCACCCAGAGTACTTTGAATCGTAACAATGAAACGATTCAAAGGCGGAGAATATTCAAAGCCGAACGAATTCGCTTCCGCTTTTCCGCCGTAGCCGAAACGTCCACAGGAGTACAACATGAGGGTTTGCTTCCGATCCTCCGTCCAGCCGGAGCTGCTGGCGGAATACCGCCGGCGCCACGCTGCAGTCTGGCCGGAGATGCTGGCTGCCCTCAGGGAGGCAGGCTGGAATAACTACTCGCTGTTCCTGGACAACGACGGGCTGCTGATCGGTTACCTCGAATGCGACGACTTCGACGCGGTGCGGGCCCGGATGGCCCTCACGGACGTCAACGACCGCTGGCAAGCGGAGATGGCCACGCTCTTCCGGGACAGTGATGTTCCGCCCGACGAGGGCTTCCGGGTCGTCGACGAGGTGTTCAACCTCGACGAGCAGTTGGCCGCCGCCACCGGCAGCAACGCTGACGCCGCCGCCAAACACTAAATCTTCAAATTACTTTCACTGGCAAACACTGACGAAAGAAAGATCATGAACAACACAGCATCGGCACTGGGCCGGCTTTCGGAGCTTGCGATCGAGGTCCCATCGTGGGCCTACGGCAACTCGGGCACGAGGTTCAAGGTGTTCGGCACGCCCGGTACCCCGCGCACCGTCCAGGAGAAACTGGCGGACGCCGCCAAAGTCCACCACCTCACCGGCCTGGCGCCCACCGTGGCGCTGCACATCCCGTGGGACAAGGTGGACGACTATGCCGCCCTGAAGGAGTACGCGGCCGGCCTCGGTGTGGGGCTGGGCACGATCAACTCGAACACATTCCAGGACGACGAGTACAAGTTCGGCTCGCTGACGTCATCGGACGACGCCGTCCGGCGCCGCGCGATCGACCATCACTTCGAGTGCATCGACATCATGCATGCCACCGGGTCCCGGGACCTGAAGATCTGGCTCGCGGACGGCACCAACTACCCCGGCCAGGATGACATGCGCGGCCGGCAGGACCGCCTGGCAGAGTCCCTGCAGGAGATCTATGCCCGCCTGGGCGAGGACCAGCGCCTGGTGCTGGAGTACAAATTCTTCGAGCCGGCTTTCTACCACACGGACGTTCCGGACTGGGGCACCTCATACGCGCAGACCCTGGCGCTGGGCGAGAAGGCCTTTGTCTGCCTGGACACCGGCCACCACGCCCCCGGCACCAACATCGAG
The DNA here is from genome assembly GCF_030815865.1 of Arthrobacter globiformis. Taxonomy (NCBI): domain Bacteria; kingdom Bacillati; phylum Actinomycetota; class Actinomycetes; order Micrococcales; family Micrococcaceae; genus Arthrobacter; species Arthrobacter globiformis. Next base: position 4,566,602 of record NZ_JAUSXI010000001.1, on the reverse strand, counting down.
TTCATCGTCATGCAGTTGCTGCGCCTGGGCAAGCTGGGCTCGTTCGACTTCAACTCGCGCTTTTACGCCGACGACGACCTGATCGTGGGCGCGGCGGACCCGTTCCAGCTGTTCCGGATCATGTACGAGGTGATCCGCGGCGGCGGCTTCGGCAAGGACTCCGGGGTTGCGCTCATGCTGGACCAGTGCCACAACCTGGAGGAGAAGATCCCGGGCCAGATCCGCTCGGTCCTGAACGTCCAGGAGATGACCGCCCGGGCCCTGCTCATCGACTCCGAGGCATTGACCGAAGCGCAGCGCTCCGGCGACGTCCTGGCCGCGAACGCCGTGTTCAACGACGCCTTCTACACCGACGTCCGGCCCGTCCTGGCCGAGTGGCGTGAATCCCGCGGGCTGCCCGCGGACCCGCTGGCTGCCTACAAGGCCAGCGGCTACCAGAAGAAAATCAACGAGGACCGCGTGGGCGGCCAGCAATCAGGATGGGGCGCATAAGGGCATGAACATGCAGAACACAGCAACCAACAAGACGGTCCAGGACCTTATCGCCCGTTCCAACCGCCTGGGCGCGGACAAGCGGAACACGAACTTCGCCGGCGGCAACACCTCCGCGAAGGGCGCCGAAAAGGATCCTGTCACCGGGGAGGACGTCCAGCTCCTCTGGGTGAAGGGCTCCGGCGGGGACCTCGGCACGCTGCAGCCGCAGAACCTCGCGGTGTTGCGCCTGGACCGGTTGCAGGCGCTGAAGAACGTCTACCCCGGCGTGGAGCGCGAGGACGAGATGGTCGCGGCCTTCGATTACTGCCTGCATGGCAAGGGCGGCGCCGCACCGTCCATCGACACCGCCATGCACGGGCTCGTGGACGCCGCACATGTGGACCACCTGCACCCCGACTCGGGCATCGCCATCGCCACTGCCGCCGACGGTGAAGCGCTGACCGCGAAGATCTTCGGCGACAAGGTGGTTTGGGTGCCCTGGCGCCGGCCGGGTTTCCAGCTGGGACTGGACATCGCCGCGATCAAGGACGCCAACCCGCAGGCCATCGGTACCATCCTGGGCGGGCACGGCATCACCGCCTGGGGCGAGACCAGCGAGGAAGCCGAAGCCAACTCGCTCTGGATCATCGAACAGGCCGAGCAGTACATCGCCCAAAACGGCAAGGCCGAACCCTTCGGCCCGAAACTGCCCGGTTATGCCCCGCTGGCCGACGCCGAACGGCGCGCGAAGGCCGCCGCGCTGGCTCCGGTGATCCGCGGCCTGGCCTCGGCCGACAAGCCGCAGGTTGGCCACTTCAGCGACGATGCCGCCGTGCTGGAGTTCCTCGAGGCCGCCGAGCACTCCCGCCTGGGCGCGCTGGGCACCTCCTGCCCGGACCACTTCCTGCGCACCAAGGTCAAGCCCCTGGTCCTGGACCTGCCCGCGGACGCCTCCATCGAGGACTCCGTGGCCCGGCTCAAGGAACTGCACGCCGCCTACCGTGAGGACTACCAGGCCTACTACGACCGCCACGCGGACCAGGACAGCCCGGCCCTGCGCGGTGCGGACCCCGCGATCGTGCTGGTCCCGGGTGTGGGGATGTTCTCCTACGGCAAGGACAAGCAGACCGCCCGCGTCGCCGGGGAGTTCTACCTGAACGCGATCAACGTGATGCGCGGCGCCGAGGCGATCTCCACCTACGCCCCGATCGACGAAGCCGAGAAATTCCGGATCGAGTACTGGGCCCTGGAGGAAGCCAAGCTGGCCCGGATGCCCAAGCCCAAGTCCCACGCGACCCGCATCGCCCTGGTGACCGGCGCGGCGTCGGGCATCGGCAAGGCCATCGCCACCCGCCTCGCCGCGGAGGGCGCCTGCGTGGTCATCGCGGACCTGAACCTCGGTAACGCGCAGGCCGTCGCGGCCGAACTCGGCGGACCGGACGTCGCCGTCGGCGTCCAGGCAGACGTCACCAACGAGGCCCAGGTGGCCGCCGCCATCGATGAAGCGGTGCTGGCCTTCGGCGGCGTGGACCTGGTGGTTAACAACGCCGGCCTGTCCATCTCCAAGCCGCTGCTGGAAACCACCGAGAAGGACTGGGACCTGCAGCACAACGTCATGGCCAAGGGCTCGTTCCTGGTGGCCAAGGCTGCCGCGAAGGTCATGATCGAGCAGGGCCTGGGCGGGGACATCATCTACATCTCCTCCAAGAACTCAGTGTTCGCCGGCCCGAACAACATCGCCTACTCCGCCACCAAAGCCGACCAGGCCCACCAGGTCCGCCTGCTCGCCGCGGAACTGGGCGAGTACGGCATCCGCGTCAACGGCATCAACCCCGACGGCGTGGTCCGCGGCTCCGGGATCTTCGCCGGCGGCTGGGGCGCCAAACGCGCCGCCGTCTATGGCGTGGACGAGGAAAAGCTGGGCGAGTACTACGCCCAGCGCACCCTGCTCAAGCGCGAGGTCCTGCCCGAGCACGTCGCCAACGCCGCGGCCGTGCTCACCAGCAACGAACTCTCGCACACCACCGGCCTGCACATCCCCGTGGACGCCGGCGTCGCGGCCGCCTTCCTGCGTTGAGTACCGTGCCAACTGCCAGTGTCGACGGCGGCCTGTTCGCGGCCGTCGACATCGGCGCCTCCTCCGGGCGGGTCATCCTGGGACGCATCGGCACTGGAGCAGACGCCGCCGACGGCGGTCCGGCGCGGGCCACGCTCGACGTCGTGCACCGTTTCCCCAACGCCGTGATGCAGTCCGACGGTGGCCTCCGCTGGGACTTCGACGCCCTCTTCGCCGAGGTGCTCACCGGCCTCGCTGCCGCCGGCAAGGCTGCAGCGGAGCAGGGGGAAACGATCATGAGCATCGGCATCGACACCTGGGCGGTGGACTACGGCCTGGTCAACAAGGCCGGCGAGCTCACCGCGCAGCCGTACAGCTACCGGGACGAGCGCAGCCGCGCCGCCGTCGCCCGGGTGCACGGCAAACTGGACCCGGCACGGCTCTATGCCACCACGGGGCTGCAGTTCCTGCAGTTCAACACGCTCTACCAGCTCGCCACCGAACCGGACCTGGACGGGCTGCAGGCGCTGCTGATCCCTGACCTGATCGCATTCCGGCTCACCGGGCAGCGCCGCACCGAGGCCACCAACGCCTCCACCACCGGGCTGTTCGACGCCCTAGCGGGGGAGTGGGCCAGCGAGCTGTTTGGATCCATGGGCCTGCCCAAGGATCTGTTCCCGCCGCTGATCCAGCCGGGCGAAACGTTGGGAACGCTGCTGACCGGAATCGCCGAACGGACCGGGCTGCCAGCGGCAACGAAGGTGGTGGCCGTCGGCTCGCACGACACCGCCTCGGCCGTCGCCGCTGTTCCCGCGGAGCAGGAGAACTTCGCCTACATCTCCTCAGGGACATGGTCCCTCGTGGGGCTGGAGCTGAACAGCCCGGTGCTCACCGAAGCCAGCCGCGCGGCGAACTTCACCAACGAGCGCGGCGTGGACGGCACCACCCGGTACCTGCGCAACGTCGGCGGGCTGTGGCTGCTCAGCGAATGCCAGCGCGCCTGGGCGGAGGGCGGCTACCGGCCCGCGATCGGGGATCTCCTCGACGCGGCCGCGGCGCTCCCGCCCAGCGGGCCGCGGATCAACCCCGACGATCCCGCCTTCATCGCCCCGGACAACATGCCGGACCGCATCCGCGCCGCAGCGCGCAACACCGGCGCCGTCCTTCCCGACGACCCGGCAGCGATCGTCCGCTGCATCCTGGACAGCCTCGCCGCAGGCTACGCCCGCACCATCGCCGACGCCGAACGCCTCGCCGGTGTTGGGGTCGACGTGGTGCACATCGTCGGCGGCGGCTCGCAGAACGCGCTGCTCTGCCAGCTCACCGCCCAAGCAACCGGCAAACCCGTCATCGCCGGCCCAGTTGAGGCGACAGCCCTCGGCAACGTGCTCATCCAAGCGCGGGCAGCAGGCGTGGCCACCGGCGGTTTGCCGCAGCTTCGCAGGATCGTCGGCGCCGGAACCAGCCTGCGCCGCTACGAGCCTCTCGACCTCACCTTGAACTCCTCCACGAACTGACGAGTTGCAGGAGTCCTTGAAACGTATCAATACAGGGCGGGCCAATCGCGGCTGCCCGGTGCCAACGGCGTCGCCGGAGAAAGATTCATTATGACCAACACCCCAGAGATAGGCGGCTGGAAGGCCACTGTCGCGGTATCCATGTCCAACTACATCGAAGCCGGATCCATTATTGCCTTGGCGACAAGCCTCACGCTGTGGCAGGAGTATTTCGGATTCAGCAACCTTGTTGTTGGGCTTATTGCCGCCCTGAGCGCCAATGCGTTCGGTGCTGCAGTCGGCGCGCTGATCGGCGGCCCACTCGGCGACCGCTACGGCCGCAAGTTCATCTACACCTACGACCTGATCCTGTACATGATCGGCACAGCCCTGGTGATTTTTGCCGTGGCCCCCTGGATGCTCATCGTTGGCGTGATCCTCACAGGGATCGCAGTCGGAGCCGGCGTGCCCGTCGCCTGGACCTACATCGCGGAAGAGGCGCCCTCTGAACAGCGGGCCCGGCACGTGGGTACCGCGCAGTTTGCGTGGTCGCTCGCTCCGGCCCTGGTGTTCCTCCTTGCTACCGTCGTCGTTCCGCTGGGGTTGCTGGGTAGCCGTCTGGTCTTCGCCCACCTCTTCGTCATTGCATTCGTCACTTGGTGGATCCGCCGCCGACTTTCCGAATCCCACACCTGGAAGAAGTCGAACGAAGCGCGTCTGCTGGAGGAGGCATCCGGCGTCAAGCGCCGCAACTACCGCGAATTGCTGACGAACGCCACCAACCTGAAGGCCCTTCTTTTCCTCGTGGGCGTTTATGCCCTCTGGAACCTGGTTGCCGGCCAGATGGGCATATTCATGCCGCGCGTCTACGAGTCGTCCGGGGTTGAATCGTCCGCTGAGCAGAATCTGCTGCAGGTGTTGCTGTGGACGCTTACGGTCCTAGCGACGTATTTCGGCTTTATGAAGTACGGCGACCGCATTGACCGCCGCCTGCTATACGGGATCGGCGCCGTGCTGGGCCTTGCCGCCTGGGTCCTGCTGGTCTTTGTCCACGTCACAATGCCGGTATTGATACTCTTCGCGGCACTGTGGGGTCTTTCGGCCGGCATCGGAGCCCAGGCCTTCTACGCTCTGTGGGCAGCCGAAATGTTTGCGACCCGCTACCGGGCCAGCGCGCAGGGCGTGCTCTTTTTCGTCGCCCGCATCGTTGTCGGCCTGCTGAGCTACTGGTTCCCGACGCTGCTGGCCGAGCAAGGTGTCCCCTTTGTTGGCCTCATCATGATCGGGGCGTTGGTGGCCGCCATGGTCATCGGGATTATCTGGGCACCGGACACCCGGGGCAAGAGTTTGGAACAGATCGAGCAGGAACGCTACGGCGAGCCTGCCAAGCAGCGGGTGGAACAAACCACGGCGTAGACCTGGCCCGCCCCTGACGGCCCCGCCCAGCCAGCAACTGCCGGGTGGGCGGGGTCTCTTTGGGCTGGTGCGTGGTCCGACTGTGACGCAGCCGATTTGGCGATCTACCAGGGTGGGCTTATGGTCGTTTCCATGACTAACCGTTGGTATGCGTATTTTTCGTTGGCTCTGGAGGGGCCCGCGTCTAACTGACACGCATCCAACTTTCCTTCAGAGCCAACAGGGCAGAGATCACTCTCTGCCCTTCGCCATATCTACGGCGGGTTCTGATCAGGGGCCCGCTCCCACGCGGAACAGGACCCCAAATTGAGCGCAACAGTCACCGAACCCCAGCAGTCGCCCGCATCGTCGACGTCGAAACGCCAGATCACGTCGAACCTGAGGGTCAGCGAGATCACCGCCCTGCCCACGCCTCAGGAAATGATCGCGGAACTGCCGCTGGACGCGAAGGCGGCCGACGTCGTCGAGCGCGGCCGCGACGAAGTCCGCGCCATCATGGACGGCGTGGACGACCGCCTGCTGGTGATCGTGGGGCCGTGCTCCATCCACGACCCCAAGGCCGGACTGGAATACGCCCGCAGGCTGGTGAGCCAGGCCGAGAAGCACAAGGAAGACCTGCTCATCGTCCTGCGCGCCTACTTCGAAAAGCCGCGCACCACCGTCGGCTGGAAGGGCCTCATTAACGATCCGCACCTGGACGGCAGCCACGACATCGCCGGCGGCCTGCGCGCGGCCCGCAGCTTCCTGCAGCAGGTCACCGCCCTGGGTCTCCCCACCGCCACCGAGTTCCTCGAGCCCATCAGCCCGCAGTACATGGCCGACCTCATTTCCTGGGGCGCCATCGGCGCGCGGACCACGGAAAGCCAGATCCACCGGCAGCTCGCCTCCGGCCTCTCCATGCCCATCGGCTTCAAGAACGGGACCGACGGCGACCTCCAGGTTGCGGTCGACGCCTGCGGCGCTGCCGCCGCAGCCCAGGCTTTCCTCGGGATCGACGGCGACGGCCGGGCCGCCCTGGTGTCCACCGCCGGCAACCCCGACACCCATGTGATCCTCCGCGGCGGCCGGAAGGGCCCCAACTACTCCGCCGCCGACGTCGAAGCGGCCTCCGCCAAGCTCGCCGCCAAGAACCTCAACCCGCGGCTGATCGTGGACGCCAGCCACGCCAACAGCGGCAAGAGCCACCACCGCCAGGCCGAGGTGGCGCTCGAGATCGGCGCCCAGCTCGAGGACGCGGGAACGGCCGCCGGGGCCATTGCCGGCGTCATGCTGGAGAGCTTCCTCGTAGGCGGTGCACAGAACCTCGATGTGGCCGAACACGCTGCCGGACGCTCGGACCTGGCCTACGGCCAGAGCGTCACGGACGCCTGCATGGAGTGGGATGTGACGGCCTCCGTCCTCGAACAGCTGGCCGCATCGTCCCGGAAGCGCCGGGCTTTCACAATGGCCACGTGAGCATCTAGAGTAACTAGCACACGGTTGTTCGATGGCTCAGCATCGGCGCACACCGCAGATAGACCGGCGTCGTTGCTGAGAGCAAAGGAATATGGGTAATGTCCGCAGAGTCGAACTTCTCGAACGCCAAGTTCTTGACCGTGGCCGAGGTGGCTGAGGTAATGCGTGTCTCCAAAATGACCGTGTACCGCCTTGTCCATTCGGGGGAGATGCCCGCCGTCAGGTTCGGCCGCTCCTACCGCGTCCCGGAGACCGCCGTCGAACAGTACCTCAAGGGTGCTGTCGTGGACGGTCATACCGGCACCGCCTAACCGGACCCGACTGACCGCACCGATCCCGTGGTTGCTGCAGCCGCCTTGGGGGCCGCTGCACGCCACAGGAGCTGTGCTGGTCAGGGGGTGCTCCGGATAAGCGGTACGCTGTTAAGGAACGTTTTACGTCACTGTAAGAATCTGTCAGTTGTTTAGTCTGTTGCTCAGTCCACGGACCTTCTCCATCAGACAGGTACTGCATCTAGTTTGTAAGGAACTTTCGTGGGTTCAGTTATTAAGAAGCGTCGCAAGCGTATGGCCAAGAAGAAGCACCGCAAGTTGCTTCGTAAGACCCGTCACCAGCGCCGCAATAAGAAGTAGAGTCCGCTCTACGCGTCAATGCCCGCTCCCTTTCGAGGGTGCGGGCATTTTTGCGTCCCGCGCCGCGCAGGCCGTCCCGCGACGCGCAAAACGCCTGGCGCAGGGGCAAATCCCGTGTCGTGGGGGAATCGGCGCGTCGAAGGGGAAAAGCAGCGTCAGGCGCGGGGGCCGCGGAAGCGGGTGTAGCCCCGCCAGAGGCCGTAGACTGCTCCGCCTGCAGTGGCTGCTTTCAGGCCCAGGGTGGCGGCCCGGCGGCCTGAGCGGAAGTCGTAGACCGGCCAGTTGTGTTCGCGGGCGTGCTTGCGCAGGCGGGCGTCCGGGTTGATCGCCACGGGGTGGCCCACCATCGTCAGCAGCGGGATGTCGTTGTAGGAGTCGCTGTACGCCCAGCAGCGCTTCAGGTCCAGTCCGTGGTTGTCCGCGATGCCCTGGACCGCCACGGCTTTGGCTGCGCCGTGCAGGATGTCCCCGACGAGCCTGCCGGTGTAGAAGCCGTCCTTGGTCTCGCCCACTGTCCCGAGGGCGCCGGTGAGCCCCAGCCGGGTGGAAATCACCGTGGCCACCTCGATCGGCGTCGCGGTGACGAGCCACACCTTCCGGCCCACCCGCAGGTGCTGCTCGGCCAGGGCCTTCGCGCCAGGCCAGATCCGGGAGGCGATCATCTCGTCGTAGACTTCCTCGCCCAGCGCCCTGATGTCCTCCTCCGTGATGCCGGCGGCAAGCCTCAGCGCGGCATCCCGCACCGCGTGGACGTCATTGAGGTTCTCGCCCCGGAGCACGAACTTGAGCTGCTTCCACGCCATACCCGCTGCCTGCGCAATTGTGAAGGCTCCGCGCTGGTGCATTTTCCTGGCCACGTGGAACAGGCTGGCGCCGCGCATGAGGGTGTTGTCGACGTCGAAGAAGGCAGCCTCGCCGTGTTGCTGCTTCGCAACCGGACGGTGGGCCACAGCGACGTACTTCTCCTCGGGCATGCCACTGAGTCTAGTCAATGCAGTACCCCGCACCTGACGGCCGCCGCGTCGCTCACCGCCGGGAACGGCGATACGGTTGAAGCATGGCAAATCCCGACGTCGTTCTCCTCACCAAAGCTGACTGCCACCTGTGCGCCGCGGCACGCGACGCCGTCGGCCGGGTGACTGCCGGGCTGGGACTTGAGTGGACCGAGCGGCAGCTGGACTCCGACGACGAATTGCGCGACCGCTACGCCGAGGAGATTCCGGTGGTGCTGGTGGATGGGATCCAGCGCGACTTCTGGAAGATCGACGAGGCGCACCTGGAGCGTGTCCTGCGCCGGGCCATCGCAGGGGATTAGCTGATTTCGAACAATGGCGTCGGCTTTGTTGACATAACTGATGGGGATTTAGAGTGGACTCACAACGCGACGCAACGGAGCAGATAGTGACTTCGCTCGATCTACCATCCCAAGCCGTGCCCGGGCCAACCGGGCCCACCGGTGCTGCCGGAAAGCAGATTCCGCCGGCGGCCGTGGCCCGGCTGACGATCTACCTGCGTGCCCTGAACTCCTTGCTGGCCGAAGGCACCGAGCGCGTCTCCTCCGAATCATTGGCTGAGCTTTCCGGAGTCAGCTCCTCAACCCTCCGCAAGGATCTGTCCCACGTGGGCTCCTATGGCACCCGCGGCGTGGGCTATGAGGTGCAGTACCTGAGCCGCCACATCGCCGCCGCACTGGGCCTGACGCATGACTGGAAAGTCGCGATTGTCGGCGCCGGCAACCTGGGCAAGGCACTGGCCCGCTACGGCGGCTTCGAATCCAGGGGCTTTGACGTGGTTGCCATCTTCGACGCCGACCAGATGGTGGTGGGCAACGAGGTGGGCTGGCTGCGGGTCAGCGACGTTGCGGACTTGGAAACCGTCCTGGAGCGGACCGGCACCAACATGGTGGTGCTGGCGCTGCCTGCCGCAGTGGCCCAGAGCATCTGTGACCGGGTGGTGGGTGCCGGCGTGCGCAGCATCCTCAGTTTTGCGCCCGTGATGCTCCAGGTGCCCGACGACGTGACGCTGAGGAAGGTGGACATGGCCACCGAGCTGCAGATCCTGGCCTACCACGCGCAACGGGCGCAGACGCCCGGCCAGCCGGAGTAACCTCGGCTTTTCAGGAATCCGCGCCCGTTGGCGGGAAGACTTGTTGCTTTGCGGGGTGCCTGGCGGCTTGCCCGTAGCTAGCAGTTGTGCGCTGCGCCTAGCGGCCGTACGGGCCGCCCGGCTGCGAGTAGGGGTTGGCGAACGGCTGCGGCTTCTGGAAGTATGGTGCCGCTCCCGGCAGGTACAGCATCACGATCGCGGCGATGCCGAGGAGGCCCACCAGGGTGTTCAGGCCCAGCGGGAAAAGGGTGAACACGGAGAGTGCCGCAAAGACGGTGCCCAGGATGCGTGCCCAGTTCTTGCCCTTCCGGACGTTGAACGCCACCAGCGCGTAGAGGCCAGCGCCGATCAGGGCAAAGACCACCATGGTTCCGATGATGAAGCCCTTGACGTCCTCGAACGCGATGTTCTGGCCGCTGCCGCGCAGCTGCTCTTCGAAGGTGCTCCGCATGGCCGGGTCATCCAGGGTGGGAATCGTGATCAGGATGGACAGGATCGACAGGACGCCCGCAGCGATGATCATCCAGAAGGAATAATTCACGAACTTCGGGACGCCGGCGCCGGTGGCTGCCTGGGCCTGTTCCGACGGGTACTGCCCGTAGGGGGACTGGCCGTAAGGGCTCTGGCCGTAGGGGGACTGACCGGACTGCGACTGTCCGTACTGCGGCGGGTTTTGGCCATACGGGGGCTGTCCGTACTCGGGAGCGCCTTGTCCGCCCTGTCCGTACTGTGGCGAGTTCTGGCCGTACTGCGGGGTGCTTTGTCCGCCCTGGCCATACTGCGGAGCATTCTGTCCGTACTGAGGAGCGCCTTGTCCGCCCTGCCCGTCCTGTCCGTACTGCGGTGCGTTCTGGCCGTACTGGGGGGTGCCCTGCCCGAAGCGGGGCTGCCCGTTGCCTGGCTGGGAACCGTCGTCGGGCTCGTTGGAGCCGGGGTCATTGGAGTGCGGGACTGGAGGATTGCTCATGAGCGGTCCTTTGCGTAGTGACGTCTGAATCGGCTACCGGTTCAGACGCCTGCCCTCCCCAGCATGGTTCACTTCCCACCGTACCCCTCAGCGGGTGCGCGGTGGATCATTCCGGAGAGGTATTCCAAAGGCGGGCCAACCTGCGGAAACGCTGCCGGCAGGGGATTCTCGGCTTTGAAAATCGGCGGCGTTGCCGGGAGGAGTTTGCCGGGTATCTATCAGGGGCGGTCCCGTGCCGCGGCGAACCATTTCTGGGAGTTGGGTACCCACATCAGCACGGTGGCCACGAGACTCACCATGAAGCCCAGCCAGTTCCCGTCCTGGCCCGCCGGGAAACTCGAGCTGATGATGGCCAGCAGTAGCGAAGCCGCGGCCACGATGGTGAGGGCCAGCCGACCCAGATCCAGTAGGACACCTTGAGCTCTGTGGGCAGCCCTGTCACGCCGAAGAGGCCGGAGAAGCCGCCGGCTGGCAAAGCCTCGCCGAAGTTCCGTGGCCGGTCTGCCGGCATCTCGAAAGCGAACCGGCCCCCACTGGCGGGCGGCTGCTGCCCCGGAAACGGCTGCCCCGGAAACGGCTGTCCCGGCGTCGGCTGTCCCGGCGGCGGATGGTCGCTGCCGGACGGCGGCACGGCCCCGCGCTCAGGGGGCTCCGGTTCATCGCTGGGGGTGCTCATGGCCTTCACTTTAAGCCCGGGACCATGCCAATTCCAGAAGGCCGAAAGCCGAACGCCCCGTCTGCGGAGAGTCCGCGGACGGGGCGTTTCGATGCCAGTAATCGTGGCTGCCGGACCTGCCTGAAACCTAGGCTGCAGGTGCGATGAAGGCAAGTTCAAGGTTGATGGCAACCTTGTCGCTGACCAGGACGCCGCCGGCTTCCAGCACGGCGTTCCAGGTCAGGCCGAAGTCCTTGCGGCTGATGGTGGTCTCGGCGGAAACACCGGCGCGGGTGTTGCCGAAGGGGTCAACTGCAACGCCGTTCAATTCGGTCTCGAGGGAGACGGGGCGGGTGACACCCTTGATGGTCAGGTCGCCCTGGAGTTCGTAGCTGTCGCCGTTGGCAACGAGGCCGTTGGAGACGAAGGAGATCTCCGGGAACTTCTCGACGTCGAAGAAGTCTTCGCCGCGGACGTGGCCGTCGCGGTTGGCGTCGCCGGAGTCGAAGCTGGCGGTCTGGATGGTGGCCTCGACCTTGGTGGCCGTCACGTCGTCGGCGAGGTCCAGGGTTGCGGTGGCGTCCTTGAACTGGCCGCGGACCTTGCTGATGCCGGCGTGGCGGACGGTGAAGGCGATTTCGCTGTGGGAGTTGTCGAGGGTCCAGGTGCCGCGGGTGAGTTCGGTGGAAAGTGCCATGGTGGTTCTCCTTGTATCAGTGGGTCTATCCGGTAGTCGTTGAAGCTTTTATTGAAGTCTCAACTAACTGCTGCATCCAGTATAAACATGCATTTGCATCTTTTATTCCATCGGTTGGGAACTTTTCTAAAAATTTCTGAGTTCTACTAGATGTAGAAGATTTCGCCATTACCCCTGCCCTTTGAGAAACTGGTAGACATGCCCCAAGCCACTGTCCATTTGCTCCGCCACGGCGAGGTCCATAACCCCGAAGGTGTCCTGTACGGCAGGCTGCCTGAATTCCACCTCTCCGAACTTGGCCGGCAGATGGCGCAGACGCTCGCCGAGCACTTCCGCGAACGCGTCTCCCAGGGCGCCAACATCGTGTACCTGGTGGCGTCGCCGCTCACCCGTGCCCAGGAAACGGCCCAGCCCACCTCGGAAGCTCTCGGGCTGGACATCCACACCGACGGCCGCATCATCGAGGCGGAAAACTACTTCGAAGGGATGAAGGTCACCAAGGCCGAGCTGCGCAACCCCAAGCACTGGCCGCACCTGATCAACCCTTTCCGGCCGTCCTGGGGCGAGCCCTACAAGCTGCAGGCAGCCCGTGTGACCGAGGCCGTCCAAGAAGCGCGCGCCAAGGCCATCGAGCTTGGCGGCGACGGTGCCGAGGCCATCCTGGTCTGCCACCAGCTTCCGATCTGGGCCACGCGGCTCAGCGCCGAGGGCAGGCCGCTGTGGCACGATCCGCGGAAACGCGAATGCACCCTTACTTCGCTCACCTCCCTGGTTTTCGGCGACGACGGTGCCCTGCTGCGCGTGGAGTACAGCGAACCCGCCGCCGCCCTTCTTCCCGGTGCCTCGAGCACCCCCGGAGCCTAAGTTATGACTGAAACGCCCAAAAGTTCCCGCCGCAGCGTCCTCGCCGCCGGCGGCCTGGCCCTCACGGCAATCACGCTGGGCCTGTCCGCCTGCGCCCAGGAGGACGCCCTGGCCAAGCAGGCCAAGGCCGGAGACAACAAGAACTACGTGGCCGGCGACGGTTCGGTGACGGAATTCGCCGCTGCAGACCGCAAATCTGCCGTCGAAATCCAGGGCACCCTGTTCAACGGCACCGCCGTGGCGCCCAAGGATTTCCTGGGCAAGGTCACCGTGCTGAACTTCTGGTTTGCCGCCTGCGCGCCGTGCCGGGTTGAGGCGCCGCTGCTGGAAGCCCTCCACCAGGAGTTCAAGCCCAAGGGCGTCCAGTTCTTCGGCGTGAACCTGCGCGATGAGAAGGCCACAGCCGACGCCTTTGACAAGACCTTCGGCCTTACCTACCCGAGCTTCGATGACAAGGACGGCAGCGTGCTGCTGGCCGTGTCCGGTCTGGTGCCCCCTGGCGCCGTCCCCACGACGCTCGTGGTGGACAAGCAGGGCCGGGTGGCGTCGCGTGTTCTGGGGGAGATCGAGAAGGGCACACTCAAAGCTCTCATCCAGTCCACCGTGGCAGAGTAACCTCCCGTGAACAGCCCCTTCGCCGAAGCCATCCTGAACGGTTCGCTGCTGCTCGCCATCCCCGTGGCGCTGCTGGCAGGACTCGTATCCTTCCTCTCACCGTGCGTGCTCCCACTGGTGCCCGGATACCTGGGCTACGTCACCGGCCTCACCGGCGTGGACCTGCAGAAGCAGAAGCGCGGCCGCATGCTCGCCGGCATCGGCCTGTTCGTGCTCGGCTTCTCGGTGATCTTCGTGCTGCTCGGCGGCGCGTTCGGACAGCTGGGCTCGCTGATCTCCGGCGGGCAGAACGCCTGGGTTACGCAAGTCCTGGGCGTCCTGGTGATCCTCATGGGCGTGGTGTTCATGGGCGGCTTCTCCTGGTTCCAGCGCGACGCCAAGATCCATGCCAAACCGCCGGCGGGCCTCTGGGGTGCGCCGCTGCTGGGAATCACGTTCGGCCTCGGCTGGGCGCCCTGCATCGGACCCACCTATTCCGCCGTCCAGCTCCTGAGCCTCTCCGGCGGCTCCTCCGCCGCGAAGGGCGCGTTCCTGGCCTTCGTCTATAGCCTTGGGCTGGGCATCCCGTTCCTGCTGATCGCCCTGGCCGTGCGCCGCGGCGCGGGAGTGATGTCCTTCTTCCGCAAGCACCGGCTGGGCATCCAGCGCACCGGCGGCGGAGTCCTGATTGTCCTGGGCATCCTGATGGCCACGGGTCTGTGGGGAGCCTGGGTCACCGAGTTGCAGTACTGGTTCCAAACCGATGTGAAGTTGCCGATCTGATGAGCGAGCGTGTGAAGTCAACCGAGAAATCCCCGGCCGAGGACGCCCCGCAACCCGGGCCTGCCCATAAGGACGGCGCGCCCAAGGACGCCGTCAAGGCTGCCAAAGCCGGGGCCGCCCTTCCGTCCCTGGGCGTCGTGGGCATGCTCCGCTGGGCCTGGACCCAGCTGACCAGCATGCGCACCGCGCTGTTCCTCCTGCTGCTGCTGGCGGTGGCCGCGGTGCCCGGATCGCTGTTCCCACAGCGGCCGGCCAACCCTTCCGTGGTCACGCAGTACATCAAGGACCACCCCGACTACGGCAAGCTGCTCGATTCGCTTCAGCTGTACGACGTCTACTCCTCGGCCTGGTTCTCGGCCATTTACATCCTGCTTTTCATCTCGCTGATCGGCTGCGTGGTACCCCGCGCCATCGCCCACTACCGGGCCATGCGCTCGCAGCCGCCGCGCACCCCGAAGCGCCTGTCCCGCCTGCCCGAGTACGGCACCCTGGTGCTGCCCGCGGACGCCGGCATCCCGGCGTCGGACGCCATTGAGGACGCAGCGGCGCTGCTGAAGAAACGCGGATACCGCGTTGAGGTAAGGCACGACGACGGCGCGCGGCCGTCTTTGGGGGCCGAACGCGGCTTCCTGAGGGAAGTGGGAAACCTGGTCTTCCACACCTCGCTGATCGGCGTGCTGGTGTCCGTGGCCGTCGGCGGGCTGTTCGGCTACAGCGGCCAGCGCATCCTGGTGGAGGGCGACACCTTCGTGAACACCCTGGTGGGCTATGACCAGTTCACGCCGGGCACCAACTTCCAGAGCAGCCAGCTCCAGCCCTACTCCATTCAGCTGGACAAGTTCCAGGCCACGTTCGACCGCGAATCGCAGGGAAAGTTCGGCCAACCCATCGACTTCACGGCGGACGTCACCACCAAGGAAAACCCCGGGGCGCCGGCCAAGAAGGAAGTCCTCAAGGTCAACGACCCCGTGACCCTTGGCGGCACCAGCATCTACCTGACGGGCAATGGCTACGCCCCGGTGGTCACGGTCCGCGATGGCAACGGCAACGTCGCCATGCAGGGTCCCGTGGTGGCCAAGCTGCAGGGCGAGAACTACTACTCCTCCGTGGTGATCAAGGTCCCCGACGCGAAGCCCGAGCAGCTGGGCTTCGCCGGCTTCTTCCTGCCGACTGCGTTCGTGACCGAGCAGGGCATCTCCTTCAGCGGCGACCCGGACCTCATCAACCCGCAGCTGAGCCTGAACTCGTACTACGGCGACCTCGGCCTGGACAAGGGCGCACCGCAGAACGTGTTTGAGCTTGACGTCAAGGGCCTCAAGGAGCTCAACAGCCGCAAGGCTGAGGCGGGTGGCATCACACTCGCGCCGGGCAACACCTACACGCTGCCCCAAGGCAAGGGGTCCATCACGTTCGACGGCGTCAAGAAGTACGTGGGCGTGGACATCCACCACAACCCCGGGCAGCTTTCCGCGCTGATCTTCGCGCTGCTTGCCGTGGCCGGCCTCATCGTCTCGCTCTACGTGAACCGGCGCCGCGTCTGGGTCCGCACCGGCACCCATGCCGACGGCCGGACCATGGTGGAGTACGGCCTCCTGGCCCGCGGCGAGGACCACCGGCTTGCCGGCGAGGCCGCAACGCTGCGCAGCCTCCTGTCTCGCAAGTGGAACCTGGACGCCGACAACCCCGAAACAGCACCTTCCAACTCCTCACCAGCAGGCTCGCCTGAGCCGAAGAAGGACCAGTAATGTTTCCCATCAACGAGACCATGGGCCAATACAGCGAGCTCTTCATGCTGCTGGCGGCCGGCACCTACACCGTCGCCTTCATCGCGTTCGCGTGGGACCTGGCCAGGAGCAGCAAGTCCCTGAAGGCGATTGACGTCAAGGCCGCTGCTGCCGGTACGTCGGCGGATGCGTCCGCCAAGATGCCGGTGGCGGCGGGCGCGTCCGTAGGGGCGGCCACGTCGCGGACCGCGGGCCGCGGTGAGGGCCGCCTGTCCGGACCGGCAGACCGTGCCGAGCGGCCGTCGTCGTACGCCTCCTCTGCGAACGGCGCGGCCGGGCAGACCGCCGATGACAGCATGCACTACGGCGAACGCCGGGCACCCGCGCGCGTTGCCGTGGCGCTGACCGTCCTGGGCGCCGCGATCCACGCCGCCGCCGTGCTGACCCGCGCTGTCGGTGCCGGCCGTGTGCCGTGGGGCAACATGTACGAGTTCCTCACCACTGGCGCGTTCGTGGCCGCGGCCGTGTTCCTCGTGGTGCTGGTCCGCCGCGACCTGCGCTTCCTCGGAACGTTCGTGGTGGGTCTGGTGATCATCATGCTGGTAGCCGCGTCCGTGGCGTTCTGGACGCCTGTGGGCCACCTGGTGCCGGCGCTGCAGAGCTACTGGCTGATCATCCACGTCTCCATTGCTGTGCTCTCCTCGGCGCTGTTCACCCTGACGTTTGCCATGTCCGCGCTGCAGCTGGTCCAGTCGCACCGGCAGAGGACCATTGCGGCCGGTGGTGCGGACAAGCTGGGGTTCATGCGCCTGGTGCCGTCCGCGCTGAGCCTCGAGAACTTGTCCTACCGCATCAACGCGATCGCCTTCATCGGCTGGACATTCACCCTCATGTTCGGTGCGATCTGGGCGGAGAAGGCCTGGGGACGCTTCTGGGGCTGGGACACCAAGGAAGTGTGGACCTTCGTGATCTGGGTGGTCTACGCCGGCTACCTGCACGCCCGCGCCACCCGCGGCTGGACGGGGACCCGCGCGGCATGGCTGTCGATCGTGGGCTACCTGTGCGTGGTCTTCAACTTCACCATCGTGAACCAGTTCTTCAACGGCCTGCACTCCTACTCGGGGCTGTAGGGGGTTCTGCGGCTTTTTCTCGCTGCGGGGGGCTTTCGGGGCCGCGTCGATTTACCAATAAGGGCCGCTCAGCTTGCAGCTGGGCGGCCCATATTGGCGAAACGGCGAAGGTCAGCGAGAAGGCTTCCAGCCACGGCTTGTTAGCGCCGCCCGCACCCTGGTGACGGCGCTTGGCTCAATGCCCGGTGCAAACGGGTCCAGGTCAAACTGCGTCAGGACCACCACCAGCAAGCCGAGACTGCGTGCGTTTTCGTCGCGGTAGGTGTCGCTTCTCCGCTGGGCCGGGTGGCGTGGTGTACGCCGTCGCGAAACGCAGGGGCAGCGGGAAACCCAGAGTGCAGCGGCTGAAAGGTGGCTAACGGCCGTCCGGTGGCGAGTGCAAGCCCGCGCGCCCGGACAAGGAGGGTAATCTCCACGGCGGCCGAGGTACGGACACCGTGGCAGGGCCAGGTCGAGGGCCCGCGAACGCCTGCGGGTCAGGCCGGCAGCCGTGGCCTGACTCGGCGAGAGGCGTGTGTGCTATTTAGCCTCGGGATTGCCTTCGGCGTTGGCCTCGCCCGCGGCGCCCGGCTTGCGTGGACCCGGCTCACCCGCAGGAGGGCCGCCCGCATCCGAAGTGCCGCTGGTGGTGCCCGGAGCGGCAGCGCCCGTAGTTCCCGTGCCTGTGCTGCCCGCGCGGTGCGGGCCGCCGTCGGCCTGCTTCTTCCGCGCAGCGTCATCCCTCAGCTTGCGGAGTCGTTCCGCCTCGGCCTGGCGGCGGCGCTGCTCGAGGTTCCGCAGGAAGTCGGGGTCGTCGTCGGGGGCGGTGGGGTGGTGCTGGTAGACGGGCTGGGCCACAGCCGATGTCCGGGGGCGGCCGATCAGGAACCACAGCGCCGCGCCGATGAGCGGCAGGAGTGCAACCATGATGATCCAGGTTGTTTTTGAGAACCCGCGCGTGAGCCGTCCATCGGTCCGGATAACGTCCACAAGTCCGTAGACGTAGATGGCGAGAATGGCGACTGCGATGGCGACACGAGGCATGCAATCAGTCTAGCCGCCGTGTGCCCCGGCGGAGATTACAGTATGCCCACAGTAATGCGCCAGCAAAACGCCGAACGGCAGTTCCAGGTGACATCCGACCTTCGCCAGGCCACATGCCCGGAGGCGGCCGGAGCAACGGGGAACCGAGCGCCTATGCCACCGGCACGCTACGTCCAGGCAGGACGGCTAAACTTGGATAGTGGCTTTTCTGAAATACTCCCTGATCCGGTTCGCAATCTTCCTCCCACTGTTTGTGCTGTTCGTCTTCCTGCAGCTGGGGTGGTTTCTGGCCGTCATCTTTGCAGGGCTGATTTCCTTCGCCATCAGCTACCTCTTCTTCCAGAAGCAGCGCGATGCTGCAACGGCGTCCCTGCATGCCCGCTTCTCCGGCCGTGCCAAGCCCATCCGCACCGCCGGTGAGGTGGACGATGCCCAGGCCGAGGACCGTCTGGTCGACACCCACCCGGACGTCACCATCCGCAACGACGCCAAGAACCGCGAACCCCGCGGTGAGGACGCCTAGTTTTACAGCAAGGCGCCCAGGCCTACAGCCCGCTGCTCAGCACGAGTCCCAGCGAGAACAGCACGGCGTAGCCGAGGTTGATGAGGCCTGTCTGCTTCAGGACCGGGATGAGGCTCTTGCGCTTCCGCCCGTTGATCATCAGCCAGGCCGGCATCAGGCAGGCCGGGATCAGGAGCAGCACAATCAGCATCCACGGCCGCGTGGGTGCGAGGATCACCACTAGCAAAATGGCCACGGCCAGCATCAGCACGTAGCTTTCGCGGGCGTGCTTGTCGCCCAGCCGCACGGCAAGAGTTTTCTTTCCGGCCTGGATGTCCGACGGGATGTCACGCACATTGTTGGCCATGAGTAGGGCGCAGGCGATGAGTCCCGTGCCGATGGCGCCAATTACGGCAGGCAGGCCGATCTGCCCGGCCTGGGTGTACGTGGTGCCTAGGGTGGCCACGAGCCCGAAGAAGACAAACACGAAGACGTCGCCCAGGCCCATATAGCCATACGGGTTCTTTCCGCCGGTGTAGCCCCAAGCCGCCATCACGCAGCCCACGCCCACCAGCAGCAGCCACCAGGTCTGGGTGATGATGACCAGTACCAGCCCCACGAGCATCGCAAGGCCGAAGGCACCGAACGCGGCATACTTCACGTGGTCGGGGCGGGCGGCACCGGAACCAACCAGACGCAGCGGCCCCACCCGGTTCTCGTCCGTCCCGCGGATCCCGTCCGAGTAATCGTTGGCGTAGTTGACGCCGACCTGCAGCAGCAGCGCCACGAGGGCCGCCAGAACCGCATTGAGCGGTCGGAAGGAAGTCATCTCGTAGGCCGCGGCCGAGCCGATCAGGATAGGGGCGATCGCGGCCGGCAGCGTGCGGAGCCGGGCGCCTTGGATCCATTGTGCGGCTGTTGCCACGGTAAGTACCTCGCGTTGGGTCGGTGAAACGTTCAAAAAAGCATGGGCGTGCGCTGGACACGCGACAGCAGCGCGGCAGGCCTACTCTATTTTCCCTGATGGAGCGCGTTGAGCCGTTCAATCATGGCCAGCCGGTCCGGTTTGCCGTTGGGCAGCATGATCAGCTCACCGGCCGGAAGGACGGTCTTGGGGGCCAGCAGCCCCAGCGTGCGGTGCCATTCCTCAGCCCACGCCGCCCCGTCCCGTCCAGCGCCATCGGCCCCGGACGCGGTCCCGGCCACGGCCACATAGGCCGCCACGGCCTGGCCCCATTTTGCGGACTCGACGCCGGCCACAAAAGCCGCGGTCACGCCGTCGGACTTTTCCAGCTCCGCCTGCACGTGCGCGGCGGAGACCTTGACACCGCCGGTGATGATGGCGTCGTCGGCGCGGCCCAGTACGGTGAGCCGGCCATCGGCATCGAGGGTGCCGAGGTCGTTGGTCCGGTACCAGCGGCCGCCATCCTCCTCAACGAAAACCTCGGCGGTCTGTCGCGGCGCGCCCAGGTAGCCGGCCGCGAGGGTGGCTCCGCCCAGGTGGATCCGGCCGTCTTGGGCGAGCCGCAGGGCCACGCCCTCGAGCGGATAGCCATCGTAGACGCAGCCGCCGCAGGTTTCCGCCGCCCCGTAGGTGGTGACCACCCGGAGGCCGGCGTCGCGCGCCGACTGCAGGAGCTCGGCAGAGGCCGGGGCGCCGCCGAGCAGGATGCCGTTGAAGCGGCGCAGCACGGCGAGCGTGTCCGCCGACGGGCTGGCGAGCAGGCGCTGCAGCTGCGTGGGCACCAGCGACGTGAAGCGGATGTTGTCCGTCAGCTCCAGCGCGGCCGCGGTGAAGCCCTCGGCCGTGAAGCCCTCGGACAGGTCCATGGCCCAGGGCCGGGTGCTGGCGAACAGCGACCGGACCAGCACCTGCACGCCCGCCACGTATTGCAGCGGCAGGGCCAGCAGCCACTGCCCCTCGCCCTTGAGCGCGAAGGCGGTGGCCATCGACGACGCCGCCAGCGCGTCCACGGTCAGGACCGTCGCCTTGGGCGTCCCGGTGGACCCTGACGTGCGCACCACGGCCACGGCGTCCTCGAACCCGGGGGTCGGGACCGGCGTCACCACCGGCTCGCCGTGCGGGCCGGCGGAGAGTTCGACGGCGGGACCCTCACCGTGGAGGGCGGCCGCCAGCGCCTTGAGGGCTGGCTCGATATTCACTGCATGCGCCTTGGATGCGCGGTCCTGCGGAACATGGGGTGCCTTCCGACGAGTGCGGGCTTAGAAGTAGTACGGGAACCGGGACCAGTCGGGGTCGCGCTTTTGCAGGAAGGCTTCCTTGCCCTCCACGGCCTCGTCCGTCATGTACGCCAGCCGGGTGGCCTCGCCGGCGAAAACCTGCTGGCCGGCCAGGCCGTCGTCGGCAAGATTGAAGGCGAACTTGAGCATCCGGATGGCCTGCGGGGACTGCCGGGCAATGTCAGCGGCATATTCCAGCGCCACCTCCTCCAGGCGTTCGTGGTCAACGGCCTCGTTCACGGCCGCCATCCGAACCATGTCCTCAGCAGAATATTCACGGGCGAGGAAGAAGATCTCCCGGGCGGCCTTCTGGCCGATCTGCCGGGCCAGCAGCGCCGAGCCGTAGCCGGCGTCGAAGCTGCCCACGGTGGCGTCCGTCTGCTTGAACTTTCCGAACTGGCGCGAAGCGATGGTCAGGTCGGAGACCACGTGCAGCGAGTGCCCGCCGCCGGCGGCCCAGCCGTTGACGACGGCGATGACCACCTTGGGCATGGTCCGCATGAGCCGCTGGACCTCCAGGATGTGTAGGCGCCCGGCACGGGCCGGGTCGATGGTTTCCTGGGTCTCGCCGTCGGCATAGCGGTAGCCGTCCCGTCCCCGGATCCGCTGGTCCCCGCCGGAGCAGAACGAGTGCCCGCCGTCCTTGGGAGAGGGGCCGTTGCCGGTGAGCAGCACGGTGGCCACGTCCGGCGTCATCCGGGCGTGGTCCATGGCGCGGTACAGCTCGTCCACGGTCCCCGGGCGGAAGGCGTTGCGGACCTCGGGCCGGTTGAACGCGATGCGGACGGTGGGCAGATCCCGTGCCACGGTGCCGTCGTCGGACCGCTCCACCTGCCGGTGGTAGGTCAGGTCCTGGAAGTCGTCAAAGCCGGACACGGTGCGCCAGCGGGACGGGTCAAAGACGTCCGATACCTTGGCGGGGAATTCGTTGCTCACCGTCCAAGTCTAGTAATCGGCTTAGCTGATGCAGAATTCGTTGCCCTCGGGGTCCGCCATGGTGTGCCATTCGTGGGGCCCCTGGCTGGCAGTCCAGAGGAAGGTGGCGCCGCGGGCCTCAAGCTCGGCGCGGACGTCGTCCTTGTCCCGGCCGTCGAGCCTGACGTCCCAGTGCACCCGGTTCTTGATGGTCTTCTGCTCGGGCACGGTCTGGAACAGCAGGCGCCGGGCGGGTGCCTTGGCGTCGAGTTCCTCGGTGGGCCGGATCGCCGCGCCGTCCTTCCACACGAGCTTGCCGTTGTGCGTCATGGTCTGGTCTTCCGTCGCAAAGCCCTGGCTGATCATGGACCGGATGAAGCCCTCATCCTGCGGCTCCACTGACCAGTCCAGCGTTTCGGCCCACCAGTCGGCGAGGTCGTGCGGGTGCTTGCAGTCAATGGCGATCTGAATGTTGAGTCCCATGGCACCAAGCTACGACGGCGGAGCTGCCCCGGGATAGGGGACGGGGCGATTCTAGCTCTGGGTCCGCTGCAGCTGGTCCAGGAGTTCCGGCGGGATGGTGTAGAGGAAGACCACCGCGAGCAGGTTCTTGGTGGCATGGACGAAGTACGCAAACATCAGGTTCCGCCCCGTCCACACGTAGACGAACACCAGGGTGCCGCCCATGGCCAGGTACGGCATGAGCGCGGGGAGGGTGAGCGCTTCCTGGCCCACGATGTGCAGGGCGGCGAAGAGGACCACGGACAGCCCGCAGCAGATCCAGATGTTGACGCGCCGGCTCAGTTTCCCGATCAGCAGGTGCCGGAATACGTACTCCTCGACGAACGGGCCCACCACGACGATCAGCGGCACCATGAGCCAGGCCGGAACCTGCCGCATGAGCGCCTGCAGCCCGGCCTGGTTGGCGGACGTCTCCGTGGTTCCGCCCACGGCCACCAGGATCGCGGTGACAATCATCATGGCGACGACGGCCAGCGGCACCATCCCCAAGGTGAACCAGGGCCGGGTGGCAAGCACTTTGAGGTCCCGGGACACCACCCCGTGGGCGGCAAAGAGCGCCAGGGCACCGACGCAGCCGTAGAAGAGGAGGTTCACGCCATAGGACGCGACGGCCGGCGTCGGGGCCAGCTGGCGCAGCAGTGGCAGGATCAGTTCCCCGGCCAGCGCGAAGAAGGCCGCGACGGCGACATAAAGCCCCACGGCGGTGAGGTCCAGCGGCGAAAACCGGTAGAGTTCCGGCCGCGGAGTTGGGATCATGCGTCTGGTATTCACCATGCTTCCAGCGTAGTGCGCCAGCGCCGGGGCGAACCTTGACGGGGCCGCCCGGCGGCGGGCAGGCTTGACCCATGAAGTCCTAGACCCCGACGCCGGCATCGCCCGGCGTCGACTATGTCCCGGCCTGTATCCGTCACCTGGATCTGTCGGCCACATTTGCCGATCCGCGATTTGCCGGCAGACGTCCTGCGCTGACAAGGCTATAGATAAAGCCCTGAGGATCATGAACAAGCTCCAGGGCCGCACATTGGACTGCGAGGACTTCCTATGACTGAATCAAATGCCCGAACTGAACAGCTTCACCTGTCCGGCGTCTCCCACGGCTACGGGGACCGCGAACTCTTCTCCGGCGTCGACTTGGCGATCTCTGCCGGGGAGCACGCCGCCGTCGTGGGTGAGAACGGTGCGGGCAAGTCCACCCTGCTGCGGATCCTGGCGGGAATCGAGGCGCCGGGAGACGGAACGGTCCAGCGGCACGGCCGGGTGGGATACCTGGCGCAGACGTCAGGGCTACCCGCCCGGCTGACCGTGGCCGACGCGATCAACAATGCGCTCCTGGCACTCCGGGAGATGGAAGCCGAGCTGGAACGGCTGGAGGACGGTCTCGCGGCGGCCGGGCCGAACGAACTCGAGGCGTACGGGAACCTGCAGACCCAGTACCAGCTGCGCGAGGGCTACGCCGCGGAATCCCGTGTGGAGGCGGCATTGGACCGGCTGGGCCTGGGCGGGGTGGACCGTGGCCGGGCACTGGGGTCGCTGTCGGGCGGGGAGCAGGAGCGCGTCGCGCTGGCCTGCTTGCTGGCCGATCCTGCGGACATCCTGCTCCTGGATGAGCCCACAAACCACCTGGACGCCGCCGGCACTGCCTGGCTCGAGGGCCGCCTCGCGGCACACCGCGGCGCAGTGGTGGTGGTCTCCCACGACCGCGTGCTCCTGCGGAAGGTCGCCGCGGCCGTGATCGAAGTGGACGCCGAGCGCCGCACCGTGAACCGCTACGGCAGCGGCTACGACGGCTACCTGAAGGAGAAGCGGGCCGAACGCCAGCGCTGGGTACAGCAGTACCACGGCTGGCTCGACGCCATGGCCTCGGAACAGCGGCAGGCGGACACCGTGACTAGCCGGATGGGCTATGCGCGCCGACGGGACAACGACAAAGCGGGCTTCGACTTCAAGACGGGAACGTGGGAGCGTGCCGCTGCCAGCAAGGTCCGCAATGCCCAGGAGCGACTGCGCCGCCTGGAGGACAACCCCGTGGAGCGCCCACCGGAACGCCTGAAGCTCGACGCCGGGCTGGACGGCGCCGGGCCGGACCTGGACGGTGAACCCCGGGACCCGGCCGACCGGGTCCTGCACGCCCGCAATACGCAGGTGCCCGGCCGGCTGGACGTGCCCGAGTTCCGTGTGGAGCGCGGGCAGAAAATCCTCATCACCGGTCCCAACGGCGCCGGGAAGTCCACGCTGCTCTCCGTTCTGGCCGGCACCCTCGAGCCGGCCGCGGGCCAGGTGGTGCGCCACGGCCGGATCGGCTATCTGCAGCAGGAGCTGGAGCTGCCCGAGCATCCATCCCTGCGGCTGCTGCCGGCTTTTGCTGCCGGGCTGGGCGGGAACATCGACCACCACGCCGAGGCGCTGCTGCGGCTGGGCCTCTTCCGCACCAGCGAGTTCCATGTTCCGGTGGGTGCCCTTTCCGCCGGCCAGCAGCGCAGGCTGTCGCTCGCCCGGCTTCTGCTGGGCCATAACGAGGTCATGCTCCTCGACGAGCCCACCAACCACCTGGCCCCCGTGCTCGTGGAGGAACTGGAATCGGCGCTCGCGGACTTCAGCGGAACGGTTGTGATGGTCAGCCATGATCGGGCCCTGGGTGAATGGTTCGACCGCTGCGCGGACAGGTCCCGTGGCCGGGCCGGCGAAGGTACGCCGGGCACGTGGCTCAGGTACACGATGGCGGAGGGAACGCTGGAAAAGGCGGCGCTGCTCGCCTGAACCTCCGCCCGCCGCCAAAAAAACCCAGGCCCGGCGGGTATGCCGCCGGGCCTGGGTTTTGGAACCGCCTGGGTTTCCTGCTTCTACGAAGAGTGGCTACCGGAACAGGGCGCCGTAGGTTCCCATGATGATCCGGTCGCCCGGCCTCGACTTCTTGATGTAATCCACCACGGCCCAGTCATCCAGCGAGATGCAGCCGGCCGTCGGGACCTTGTTCATGTGCAGGAAGATGGCGAAGCCGGCGTCCTGCACAATGTTGGGACGGTTGTAGTTGATGACCACGCCTTGACGGTAGTCATGCGAGGCGCGTGTGGCGAAGTACCACATGTTCTCGTCCCAGCCCACCCAGGACGAGGACTCGAAGTACTTGTTGTACGTCGCGGTCCATGGGTTGCCGCCCCAGCGGGAGCGGGGGTTGAGCGTGCGGTAGGGGAGTTGCGTCCCCGGGTTGCCCAGGCCGAATGCCTCGGTTACCGAGTAGGACCCGGTGGGTGAGTACAGGTTGCGGGTGGGGCCAGAGGGCACTCCCGGCGCCTTGAAGCCGGAGGCTCCCACGTAGCCGTCCGTCTTCCAGTCCGCAACGTACAGCCCTGCCACCCGGACGCAGTAAATATTTGTCGCGTAGGACTGCTTGTAGCCTTGGGTGAACGTGAGCAGGACCCGGTTGGCGCCGTTCGTGGAGTACCTGGACCGGCCGTTGTTCAGCTTGGCACACTCGGTCATGGAATAGATGCGGGTGCCTCCGGTCGTCGACCAGCCGATGTAGCCCCTCTGGAATGACTGGATACATTGTCCCGGGATGCATTTTTCGTTGGCCGTGGGATAACCCAGCCCACTTCGGGTTGAACCTGCTGCGGTGTAGCGCGCGCCGATGCCGCCCTTGGTGACCCAGTTGCCGCTTCCCGCAGACCAATAGATGGCTCCACCCTGAAACCGCTGGATACAACCCCCGGCCGGCTGGCCGCAGGTTTCGCTGCTCACGGGGTACCCCAGTGCACCGGGCAATCCACCTACGCCTACCCATTTGGCGTAGTTCCCCGGACGCACCGCCCGAGCCCCGCTGGCAGGACTCCAGTAGATGTAGCCTTTGGCAAACTTTTGGTAGCAGCCGCCGTTCCGCTGGCCACAGGTCTCCCTGGACTGAGGCAGGCCGAGGGCACTCACTGCTCCGAGGGTGTTCCAGTGACCTCCGATGGCTCCCCGCAGCCAGACTTGGTACGCGCCATTGCCCGACCAAGTGATGAGCCTGCCGGTGGACATCTTTTGAACAGTTCCTCCCGGAACCGCCACTTCGTCCGTGACTGGGTAGCCGAACACTTTGCCCCGGCCGTTGGCGTACCAGTAGGGGCCGGTGTGTCCTGCTGTCAGGAGCACAGGGTGGGCCCCGGTGGCAGCGGCCCAATACATCGTTCCGCCCTTGAACGTCTGACCACAAAGGCCCGCGCCGCACACCTCGTTCGCCACTGGCGCACCCAGGACCCCGGCAGCTCCCTTCATGGCCCGCCATTTCACGCCGATCGCGCCCTTGACGACGACGGGAGCAGGCGCGGGAGTAACTGCGGGCGAGGGCGTCACGGACGGTGCGGGAGAGACTGCGGGCGCGGGCGTCACGGACGGCGAAGGTGCCACGAATGGCAGGGCCGGCTCTGACGGCGCGGGAGCAACGGACTCTGCCGGCTGAGGCGATTCCGCGGTGGTCGCGCTGGGACTTGGCGTCGCCGTGGCCGTGCCAGGAGTTTCCGCAGCTGCCGTGGGAGCATCTGCAGTTTCCGTTGCCTGGGGAGGCGTGGAATCGATCGCGAGGGCTGGCGAGGACGCAAGGGACCCGGCCACCAGGCTCAGGAGCAAGGCAGCCGCAAGTATTGGTTTTTTCACGAAGCATCCTCCACCGAAACAACAGGTTCGCACGTGCCGGCCTGGCCCGTGGTCTTGGCGAAGTTCTCTGCAGAAACCTCAGCCGATTTCCCTGCCTGGACGGTTTCCGTGATCAGGGTGTGGCCCTGGACTGCCGCGCCGACGGTGACCGCGATGGCCACGGTGTAGGTCTTGGCTTTGTCCGAGGAGTTGACCAGGGTTCCCTTGAACGTCCACTGACCGTCCGCACCGGCCGCGCAGGTGTGCTCCTGCAGGGCGTCGATAGCGTTCAGAGATGTGGACACATCGGTGGGGAGGGAAGGGGCCGTAGTGGGTGGTGAGGATTCCGACGGCGGCTGGGACACCGCCGTCGTACTGGCTGGTGATGCGCTGGGGCTTGGTCCGGAGGGGCCAGTGCCCCCGCCGGAACACCCCGAGGCTGCCAGCAGCAATGCTGCAGGCAGCAGTAGAGCTCTCTTTCTCATAGTTCCCCCTGAACAAATGGCGCAAGTGCCGGCGCCCGCATGAGACGGTGCGGTGCCATGGCCGGGAACGGATCCCCGGCCATGGTGCTCACAGTAGCCCCAACAGCGCCTGGCCGGGAGCCTTTTCTCCATTCGAATTAGAGATTGCGCCACGGGGTCCGAATATGTGCTGCCTTCCCACCGGACGTCTCCGTACACTGAACTTCATGGCTTGCCGTATCAGCGAACTGGTCCTCAACTGCGCCGACCCCGAACTGCTCGCGCGGTTCTGGAGCGGAGTCCTCGGCTACGTCGAACTCGACCGGGAGGACGGTGCGATCGAGATCGGCCCACCCGACGCCGGGTTCGGCGGCCTGCAACCCACCATCATCCTGAGCCCCAGCAGCGACCCGCGGACCGGAAAGCTCCCGCTGCACATCGATGTCAACCCGGTCGACCGGGACCAGGACGCCGAGCTGGAACGGTTGCTCGCCCTCGGCGCCCGTCCCGCCGACGTCGGGCAAACCGGCGACGAGCAGTGGCACGTCCTGGCCGACCCAGAGGGCAACGAGTTCTGCCTCCTGCGCAGGCGGCTTGAGCCCTGATCTAAGGACGTGCCGGTAGCGCCGCCCGCGACGTACCCGGCGCCCGTTCCGGGCGGGGAATGTTGCCCCGGTCACGCAGTGCTCCGGGAATCTTGTACGATGGATAGGCCGTGCGAACCTTCGATGCTTCACGAGCTTTTGTACACATACGGTCCTCAAGAGGGACGGGACTTGAAGTCGAATTATCTGTACAAAATCTCCAGGTTCCGGAACCGGCAGTGCCCTATCCAAGGCAACCCCCGACCTACAAGGAACAGTTGTGCCTCAAAGTACCCCAACAGAACTTATGAGCCCGACGGCTCCATCCGCCGCCGTCGACTCGACCCTCAGCGCCGAGGGCTACAAGAAGACCCTGGGCCGGCGCCACGTCACCATGATCGCCATGGGCGGCGCCATCGGCGTCGGCCTCTTCATGGGCGCGGGCGGCCGCCTGGCCTCCACCGGTCCTGCGCTGATTTTCTCCTACGCCATCGCCGGCGTCATCGCCTACCTGCTGATGCGCGCCCTCGGTGAACTCATCATGTACCGCCAGACCTCCGGCTCCTTCGTCAGCTACTCCGGCGAAATGTTCGGCAAGAAGGGCGCCTACCTGTCCGGCTGGATGTACTTCATCAACTGGGGCATGACCGGGATCGCGGAACTCATCGCGATCGGCCTCTACTTCCAGTTCTTCTTCCCGAACGTACCGGTGGAAGCCTCCGCCATCGCCGCGCTGGCCCTGCTGGTGGCGGTCAACCTGCTCAGCGTCAAGGCGTTCGGCGAATTCGAGTTTTGGGCGTCCTGCCTGAAAGTGGGCGCCATCCTGATCTTCCTGACAGTGGGCACCTTCATGGTGGTCACCAACGCCAGGGTCGGCGACGGCCACGCCTCGGTCGCCAACCTCTTCGCGGCCGACGGCGGCCTGTTCCCCAAGGGCGCCCTGGTGATGGTCCTGGTCCTGAACGCCGTCATCTTCGCGTACAACGGCATCGAGCTCGTCGGCATCACCGCCGGCGAGATGCAGAATCCGGAACGCGAAGTGCCTAAGGCGATCCGCGCCGTCGTTCTCCGCATTGTGGTGTTCTACGTCGGTTCCGTCACCCTGCTGGCCATGCTTCTCCCGTCCGACCAGTACAAGGCCGGCACATCGCCGTTCGTCACCGTGTTCGGACAGATGGGCCTGGGCTGGGTAGGCGACGTGATGAACATGGTCGTCATCACCGCCGCCCTGTCCTCCTGCAACTCGGGGCTCTACTCGATTGGCCGCGTGTTCCGCACCATGGCCAACAACGGGCATGCCCCGCAGTGGCTCACCCGAATGTCCAAGCGCCACGTTCCGTACGCCGCGATCCTGGCCATCGCCGCGTTCTACCTGGTGGGCATCCTGCTCAACATCTGGCTGGGCGGCTCGCACGCGTTCGACCTCGCGCTCAACACCGCGTCCATCGGCGTCATCTTCACGTGGGGCGCCATCTTTGCGAGCCAGATCGCGCTGCGGCACCGCAAGGGCCAGGTTTCCAGCCTGCCGATGCCGGGTTCGCCCTGGACCAGCTGGGCCGGGCTCGTGGGCCTGCTCGCGATTACGGTGCTGATCGGCTTCGACACCATGACCAGCAAGACCGGCGAAGTCTTCCACCTCGGCCTGTGGACCCTTGCCACCGTTCCGTTCTTCGCCCTGGTTCTGTGGCTCGGCTGGCAGAAGGTCAAGAACAACGAGCCGAAAAGCGAACTCTTCAGCTAGCTTCCTGTCTTAATCACGACGGCGGGCCCCCCCTTTTCGGAGGCGCCCGCCGTCGTCGTTTCTTCGGACACTTGTGGCCCTCGATTCTGGGGCCTCAAGTGTCCGTTCGCGCAGAGGGGCTAGTTCTTGAGGTGCCGGGCGGAGTGGTCCTCGATCCGGCGCCATGCCTCCGGGGCAGCGGCCGGATCCGGGCCAACCCCCATCACTCGCGCCAGCGGGCGCAGTGCCCGCGGGCCTTCCTCCTGATCGTTCAGGAACGAGTGCCCCGCCGTCGCGAACTCCTTGACGTCGTGTTCAACGCCCACCGCAGCCAGGACGGATTCCAGCCTGGCCGCGGCGCCCCGCAGGATGCGCAGGACCGCACCCTGCCCGCAGGGTGCGGTCCTGCGCGCCATAGTTCGCCACCAGCTGGCAGGCGCCCCGGAGGGCGGCTCGAGGTCGCGGGGTGGGAGGCGGCCGTAGTTCAGGTGCCTTGGATGGGCCGTCTTTGCCGGGCTTCAGCCTGGCCGTCACGCAAAAACGGCGACGCCGGGCTCCCCCCAAGGGAGTCCGGCGCACCCGTTGTGCGGGATGTACTAATCCCGCTTGAATTCGTCCTTAACGTCTTCGCCGACCTTCTTGGCGTCGGCCACCACCTGGTCCTTCTGGCCCTCTGCCTTCAGGCGGTCATTGTCCGTCGCGTTGCCTGCTGCTTCCTTCGCCTTACCGCCGAAGTCCGCTGCCGCGTTCTGGATCTTGTCTCCGATACCCATGGTGGGAACCACCTTCCGTTGCCGGTTGCTCTGACAAAGCCGTTTCAGCCTAACACGAAGCATGCTTACTATTTCAAGCCCCTGTTGGGAATTTTCGTGTTGAGGCCAGGGGGCTGCCGGCTGCGGGGCTCCCGGAAGTGGGGCACGGAGGCGCGTGCGCTGCAGACCAAAAATGTCGGCCCCGCGGCTAGGCTCGAAGGATGGATCACAGCATCAGCCTGAGTCAGCACGTGAACGCCCCTCCGGAGAGAGTCTGGCGGGTGATCTCGGACATTCCGGGGTCGGCCGCCACGCTTTCCGGGGTCGAGTCCATCCAGATGGTCAGCGAGGGGCCGTACGGCGAAGGGACCCGCTGGAAGGAGACGAGGTCCATGATGGGCCGGCGCGAAACCGTGGAAATGTGGGTGTCCCAGGCGGATCCGCCCCGCAGCACAACAGTCAAGGCGCTGCAGGGCGGAGCGGACTACACCTCCCGGTTCACGCTGCAGGAGCGGGGCGGCGGGACCGACCTGACCCTGACTTTCGGCGCGGAGGTTCTCAGGCCCACCGTGCTCAGCCGGCTGATGCTCGCCGTGTTCGGGCGGATGGGCATGAGCATGACGCGAAAGGCCCTGGCGAAGGACCTCGCCGAGATCGCTGCGAAAGCGGAGCGGCTGTAGTGGCGGGAAGGTCCCCGGGGAAACCCCAGCAGGGAGCCGCGTCGAAGGTCACGCCGCCGAGGCTGGCGCCAGTCCGGCTGGAGGGCCTGCGGGATGACGGCGCGCCGGACTTCAGGCGAGCCGAGCGGTACGACGGCAGGCGGTACACACGCGCCGCCGCCGACGGGCTGGAGCTCAGCGGCATCACGTTCGCCGAATGCGAATTCGCCGGCGTCTCCTTCAACGAAGCCCAGTTGCGCGGTGCCACCTTCCGGGACTGCGTCATCGAGGAGTCCTTCGCCCCCGTACTAAAGCTGGCCCGGTCCACCATGCACGACGTCGTCATCAGCAACCCCAGATGGGGGTCGGCGGAGCTCTACGAGAGCGGCTGGCAGTCGGTGCGGATCGACGGCGGCAAGCTGGACTACCTGAATCTGCGGGGCTCCCGGCTGGCGGACGTGCAGATCAGTGACTGCATCATCGGCGAGCTGGACCTGGGCTCCGCAAGTGCCGCCCGGGTGGCGCTGAAAAACTGCACCATCGGAAGTTTGGACTTGGCTGGCGCCAAGCTGAAGGACTTCGATCTGCGCGGCACGGACTTCCGGAGCATCAGCGGCCTGGGCAGCCTGGCCGGCGTGGTGATTGACGAGTACCAGCTGGGACTCCTGGCTCCACTCCTGGCGGCCCACCTGGGCGTGGTCGTAGCCTGACGAGCCCGGCCCACGAAAGCGGAAGAGTTTATGTCCACTTGTCACGACTTCGAGGCACGTGAGGTCGCGACAAGTGGACAAAAACTCCGGTCCCGTTGACCGGTTGCCCGCACCGTGTAATCTTTATAGAACGAACGGTCGGTAATTTATTCGTTTCCGGCCCAGCTTCTGCGAAAAGGATGTTCTCATGGTCGAGGCTTTTCTGGTTGGCGGTGCCCGCACCCCGGTGGGACGATACGGCGGAGCGCTTTCGGCGGTCCGGCCCGATGATCTCGCCGCGCTGGTGGTCCGCGAGGCCGTGGCCCGGGCAGGCATGGATCCGGACGCGATCGACGAGGTCATCCTCGGCAACGCCAACGGCGCCGGCGAGGAGAACCGCAACGTGGCGCGCATGGCCACCATCCTCGCCGGCCTCCCGCTGCACATCCCCGGCATCACCGTGAACCGGCTCTGCGCCTCCGGCCTGAGCGCCATCATCATGGCCAGCCAGATGATCAAGTCCGGGGCCGCGGACATCGTGGTGGCCGGCGGCGTGGAGTCCATGAGTCGCGCGCCCTGGGTCCAGGAGAAGCCGCAGGCGGCGTTCGCGAAGCCCGGCGACATCTTCGACACCTCCATCGGCTGGCGCTTCGTGAACCCGCTGTTCAAGAAGGGCGAGCTGTCGCGCGACGGCAAGATGACGTTCTCCATGCCGGAAACCGCCGAGGAAGTGGGCCGCGTGGATGGCATTTCCCGCGAGGACGCCGACGCCTTCGCCGTCCGGTCCCACGAAAAAGCACTCGCGGCCATCGAGGCGGGCCGCTTCAAGGACGAAATCGTCCCGGTGACGGTCAAGACCCGCAAGGCCGAGACGGTGGTGGACACCGATGAGGGGCCCCGCGCAGGCACCAGCATGGACGTCCTGTCCGGCCTCCGCCCTGTGGTTCCGGGCGGCTCGGTGGTCACCGCCGGCAACTCTTCCTCCCTCAACGACGGCGCCTCCGCTATCATCGTGGCCTCCGAGGCCGCGATCCAGCGGCTGGGCCTCACGCCCCGCGCCCGCATCATCGACGGCGCGTCCGCCGGCTGCGAGCCGGAAATCATGGGCATCGGCCCCGTTCCGGCTACCCAGAAGGTGCTCAAGCGGAGCGGGCTCAGCGTCGGTGACCTTGGCGCCGTCGAACTTAACGAGGCGTTTGCCACCCAGTCACTTGCGAGCGTGCGGCGCCTTGGGCTTGACCCGGACATAGTGAACAACGACGGCGGTGCGATCGCTTTGGGGCACCCGCTGGGTTCCAGCGGCTCCCGGATCGCCATCACCCTGCTGGGCCGGATGGAGCGCGAAGACGCGCGGATCGGCCTGGCCACCATGTGCATCGGCGTGGGCCAGGGCACCGCCATGCTGCTGGAGCGCGTGTAGTGCCGGGCCAGGACAGTACGAACCAGGACAGCGCGAACGGACACTTGAGCACCCTGCAATTCAGCACCCTCCTGGTCGAAGAACGCGGGGACCGGGTGGTGGTGCTCCTCAACCGCCCGGACGTCCGGAACGCCATCGACCAGCAGATGGTGGACGAGCTCCATGCCGTGTGCGCCGCGCTGGAGAAGGAGCCCAAGGTCCTCATCATCGCCGGCACCGGGGGCGTCTTTGCCTCGGGCGCGGACATCGCCCAGCTGCGGGAACGGCGCCGCGACGACGCGCTGCAGGGTATCAACTCCACCATCTTTGCGCGGATCGCCAAGCTGCCCATGCCGGTGATCGCGGCACTGGACGGCTACTGCCTGGGCGGCGGCGCCGAACTGGCGTACGCTGCCGACTTCCGGATCGGCACCCCGGCGGTGCGGGTCGGCAACCCGGAAACCGGCCTGGGCATCCTGGCCGCTGCCGGCGCCAGCTGGCGGCTGAAGGAACTCGTGGGGGAGCCGGTGGCCAAGGAAATCCTGCTGGCCGGACGGGTGCTGAAGGCAGAGGAGGCCCTCGCCGTCAACCTGGTCACCGAACTCCACGAGGCTGCCGAGCTCATGGACGCCGCCCACCGGCTGGCCGACCGCATTGCCCGCCAGGACCCGCTGGCCGTGCGGATCACCAAGTCGTTGTTCCACGCACCGGCGGAGGCGCACCCGCTGATCGACCAGCTGGCGCAGGGAATCCTCTTCGAATCGCAGGCCAAATTCGACCGGATGCAGGCTTTCCTGGACAGGAAGAACAACCAAAAGAGCAACATAGACGGGACCAAGTGATGACCGCCTTTCCCCAACACGTCGGAGTCCTCGGCGGCGGCCGGATGGGCGCCGGAATCGCCCACGCATTCCTCATCAAGGGCGCCACTGTGGTGGTGGTGGAGCGCGACGGCGATGCTGCCGCTGGCGCCCGCACCCGGGTCGCCGACGCCGTGGCCAAGTCCGCTGCCCGCGGCGTTCTGGACGGAGCCCCGGAGGATGTCCTGGCGCGGTTCAGCACGTCCACCGACTACTCGGCCTTCGCTGGCTGCGGCCTCGTGGTGGAAGCGGTCCCGGAGGATTTCGAGCTGAAGGTCAGCGCACTGAAGGCCGTCGAGGAACAGCTTCCCCCCGAAGCGTTCCTGGCTTCGAACACCTCCTCGCTCTCGGTCACCGACCTCGCCGCCCAGCTGCAGCGGCCGGCCAACTTCGTGGGCCTGCACTTCTTTAATCCCGTGCCCGCCTCCACCCTGGTCGAGGTGGTGGTGGCGAAGGAGACGTCACCCGAGCTGGCGGCCGAAGCGAAAGGCTGGACGGAAGCGCTGGGCAAGACCGCCGTCGTCGTCAATGACGCCCCGGGGTTCGCGTCCTCGCGACTCGGCGTGGCGATTGCGCTGGAAGCGATGCGCATGGTGGAAGAAGGGGTGGCCTCCGCGGAGGACATTGACGCCGCCATGGTGCTCGGCTACAAGCACCCCACCGGTCCGCTGAAAACCACCGACATTGTGGGCCTGGACGTCCGTCTGGGCATCGCCGAGTACCTGCACTCCACGCTGGGGGAGCGCTTCGCTCCGCCGCAGATCCTCAGGGACAAGGTGGCCCGCGGCGAACTGGGCCGCAAGACCGGCAAAGGGTTCTTCGACTGGGATGAGTGACCCGCGGGACCTGACCCGCCGCCGTCTACCGAGGCCCGCCTAGAGCAGGCCGACGATGTAGCCGACGAAGAACAGCAGGCACAGCAACACCACAAGTCCGATGACTATCAGCACTGCCACCTGCGTTCCCCGCGGCGGCCCGCCCTCGTCGTGGCCCTGCGGCCCGCCGGTGGAGCCTTCAGCGGGCGGTGTTTCCCCCGGCGGCACTCCGCCGCCCGGTTCCAGCCCGGTGATGTGGTCTTCAAGGGGGTCGGGGTTCTGGCTGCTCATGGAGTCCTCCTGTGACGAATTGCGGCTGGGACGGTTACAGCGATTCGAGTTTCTGCCGGAGCCCGTTCAGGGCAGGGTCGCGCAGCTTCGTGAACTGCGGCTTGAGGAACGGCTGCAGCAGCTTGTACGGCCAGTTGATGCTGAACTGGGCCGTGTACAGGATGTCGGAACCGGAGCTGAGCGACCGCACGTCGAGCGAGTCAAAGGCCACGAGGTTCCGGTGTTCGCCCCGGAGCTTGATGTGGTTGTCGAACAGTTCGATGACCTCATACTCGATGGGCTGGCGCTTGTTCCGGAACAGCGCCTCGGCATGGTAGCGGTGGCCGACGGCGACGGGCCCCTCAGTCAGCCTGT
Organism: Arthrobacter globiformis; assembly: GCF_030815865.1. Classification (NCBI taxonomy): domain Bacteria; kingdom Bacillati; phylum Actinomycetota; class Actinomycetes; order Micrococcales; family Micrococcaceae; genus Arthrobacter; species Arthrobacter globiformis. The sequence goes on along the minus strand of NZ_JAUSXI010000001.1, from coordinate 4,531,152 downwards.
CCATCACCGCGGTGCCCGGGTCCCACTCACTGGTGTGTTCGAAGGCGGACAGGTAGGCGAACGCAGTCCGCGCCGGCAGGGAAGAACTGACAGTGCCCGAGACTGTGATCATGACACCAGCCTAGCCACGCGCAGCGCCTGGCACACCCACTGAGGCCGGCAAAGCGGGCGGTCCCGGTGCAGCACGGGAACTAGCGGAAAGCCGCCCGGATGGAGGCCGCGTAGCCGTTGGCGTAGCCGTCAGCCGTCGGGTGGAAAGCGTCGGTCGGTGTGCCGCAGGCCGCGGAGGCAGTGCAGAGCTGCGGCGGAACCACGATCCACGGCTGCGCGGAGCCGATTCCGTGGCCTGCGAACGCTCGCGACACATCTACATAATTAACCTTCGAACGCCCGCCGTCCGCTTGGCGGGCCGCCGTGGCAATGACCGCGTTCAGCTGCTGCGTCAGCCCGTTTATTGGACCGGCAGCCGGGCCGGCGAATGGCTCGAACAGCAACGGGTAGCCGGTCACATAGATGTCAGCACGCGGTGCCTTCGCTTTGACGTCGTTCAGCATGGCCAGAAGATCCTGGAAAAACGGGCTTGCCGCCGGGGTGTTCAGGGCTGTCTGCAGGACGGCGGCCCGTTGGGCCAGAGCGGCGGTGCATGCCTGACCGGAGTCCTGCGAGCAGATGACCAGCGCGCCAATAGAGTCAAGGTCGTTGCCGCCTGCGGTGACGGTCACCAGATCCACCCTCTTGTCCAGCGAGGGGATTTGGTCTGCCCGGACCGTGCTGGTGGTGGCGCCGCTGCAGGCCGCATTCCCGGCCAGGCTGATCTTGCGCACCGCGTCCAGCAGCGCCGGATAGCCGTGGTCACTCCGCAGGCAGGTGTCCGCGTACGGTCCGGCGCCCTGGCCTGCCGCATAGGAATCTCCCAGCGCGACGTAGGAATCAAACCGGTCCGCGGAGGCCGGCGCGGCAGTCAGGCCGGCGAAGGCCAGCGCCGCGATGACCCCGGTGAGGCGGGCGAGCCGCCGTCGCAAAGGCTGTTTGGTTGCCATGAAGAACCCCCATATTTGCTCAGGTTGAGGAGCGGCGCCGTTCCCTTAGGGTACTCCGGCGGTCAAGGCTCCGGGCTGGCCGGCCAGCCGCCATCAGCCGGAACTTGCTCCGAACCCCGTGCGGCAGCCGGGGCAGGTGTGGTTAGCTGGCTCCGTGAACGCGAGGGGACAAATCGGCTGGGACGGGGCGGTGAACGCCTGGCTTGTGGCTGGCTCCGTCTACCGGATGGGGCGGCGGGAATGGCTCACGGAGGCGGGCTGGCAGGAAGCCTACCGCGATGGCATCCGCACGATCATTGACCTCCGCAACGCCGCCGAACGCCAGCCCAGGCCCAGCGATCCTGACGTGGGTGAGGCGCTCGCCGCGTTCGACGTCGTTCATGCACCCACCGAGGACCCGGAAAACCCTGAGTTCAAGGCACTGTGCGACCCCTACCTGAACGATCCCGCGCACTATGCCGCCAATGCCCGCCTCTTTCCGCACCGGCTGGCCGCTGTCTTCAGGGCGGTGGCCGCTGCGCCAGGGGGCGTCGTGATCCACTGTTCCGCTGGCCGGGACCGCAGCGGCATGATCGCAGCGATGCTCCAGGACCTTGCAGGCGCCAGTGACGCCGAGATCGTGGCCGGCTACCAGGCCGCCATGCGCAGCATTAACGAACGCCACCGGACCATGTGGCCGCCGCATCCGCACGAACGCTACCTCGACGAACAAACCCTCGCGCCGCTTCTGGAGACCCGCGGCGCCCGGGTTCTGGACTTCGTGCGGCAGCTCAACACCCGGGAATTCCTGCTGGGGAACGGCGTCACCGAGCCTGAGCTGGAGTCGGTGCTGGCCGTCCTCGGCGCTAGGGTTTCCCTGTGACTTCTTCCACATATGGCCCTTTCCTCCGGCGCGCACTCGCCCTAGCGGCGGCGGCTGCGGTGGCGCTCGGTGCCCCGGTCGCGTCCGTGCCCGCATACGCTGCCCTGGAAAGCACGACGGCGGCGGAAAGCACGACGGCGGCGGAAAGCACGACGAGGCAGGACGGGCCCGATGCCCCGGCGGCGGTGCCGTCCCCGGCTGACCCGGCGGTTGGCTCCGCAACACCCGAACTGTCCGGAGAAGGCCTTGCCGACGCCGTTCTGCGGGACCTCGGCATGACCATGACGGAATTCAACGCCGCAGGAGAGCAAGGCAAGCGTGCGGCCGCCGCCCTGCCCGAGCTCCGGAAGGCCGCAGGATTCGAGTCGATCAGGCTGGACGGGGGCAGGATCCTGGTCGGAGGTGCCGGCGCGGACCTCGCCAACGCCGTGCGCGCACTCAACGAGGCCGACGCGGTGTCCCGGCAGGAGTTCGTGCTGGCACCCTCCGAAGCGCCCGCCGCGGGGACCCCTTCCTCCCAATCCTCCCCGCTCCCGGCGTCCCAGGATTCTTCACCCACCACCCTGCCTGCCGCCGAGCCGGACACAGCGGCGGCAGATCTCCGTGCTACGAGCATTGAGCAGCTTTACCGGGCCTACCTCCGGGAAGTGGGACCGGCCGGGCTCCAAGCCGTGGCCGAGGCGGACGGCAAGTTCATCATCCGCACGGGCGGTGTGAACCAGCCCGAGTCGGGACCGCAGTCCGGGCGTTCCGCTGAGACCGACGGTCCGGCTGCCCCGTCTGCCGGTTCGCCCGACGGGTCAGGCCTGTCGCCGTCGGATTTCGTGCAGCAGTACGCCAACGTGGTCCTGGAGAGCGGGGAGCCTCTGGTCCGGGAGGAGGACTTCTTCGGCGGACAGGGGTACAGGATCGACGGCTGGGTGGCCTGTTCCGCGGGGTTCAGCGCCTTCGACGCCGACGGCCGGCCCCTGGTCCTCACGGCCGGCCACTGCGCTGACGACGGCGCCGCGCGGCTCGCCGAGGTGACCCTGCCCGCCGGGGATCCCGCGGGCGGATCCGTGGCCGAAAGCGCAGTCACCGGAAAACTTGGAACGTTCGGGTTCAGCCAGTTTGGCGGCCCCGGGAACTCGCGCGTCACCGATCCGAAGAATCCCGGCACTCCTGGGAACGACATCGCCGTCATCGAGTCCATCCGCCCCGGCCTGGATGCGCGCCCGGCCGCCGCCACCTGGGCGAATGCCACCAATCTCGCAACCGGCTCAGTACCAATTGTGGGCACGGCGTCGCCGTTCCAGGGGCAGCCCGTCTGCCGTTCCGGACGGACCATTGGGTGGTCGTGCGGAACTGTCGACGAGGTGGGGATCTACATTGTGGCCGGGGGCTCGGGGGACCCTGCTGACCTGCGTTCCTTCCGCGGATTGTTGTCCAGGTCGGTGGAATCCAGCGGCGGCGATTCCGGCGGCCCCTGGATCAGCGGAAACTACGCCGTGGGCACACACTCCGCGGGCAACAGTAGGTTCTCCACCGAGAATTTCGCGGTGGCTGCAACGCTCGAGGAATCCATGGCGGTCCTTCCGGGCGTGCAGCTGAGGCTGTTTCTGAACAGCCCTGTCCTTGCCGGCGTCCTGCCTCCGGGGCCCATCAAATCCGGCCAGCGCGTCGCCGGCCGGCTCGCCTCGGCTCCGGCCATAGACGTTCCGGCGGGAACGCAGGTCCGGGTCACCTTCCCCGGCAGCGAACCGTTTGATGTGAACGTGGACGCCCAAGGAAACTGGGCCTTTAGCGCGCCTGTCGCGGCCGAGGAGTTCACCGCCCAGGCGATGAACGGCTTCAGCCGCTCCGGGCTGAGCACCTTCCGCGCTGCGGCCGATCCAGCAGCGCCAGAGCCCGCTGGTCCCACTGCGGGTCCTTCCCCGGCCTCGCCGAGCCCAACACAGACGCCCGTGCCGTCCCAGCCAGCGGCCGCACAGGGCCCCAAGCCGGCGGGCCTGGTGCCCGCCCCGCAGCCGACGGTGGTGGCCATGCTCCCTGCTGCAGGCCCGGACGGCGCTGTAGGCCCGGACGAGGATACGGGGCCGCCGATGCTCGCCGACACAGGGGTATCGGGCCTGACGCTCGCCGCTGCTGTGGCGGGAGCGGCTCTGCTGCTCGGCGGCTTGGTGCTGGTAGCCGTGCGGCGCCGCAGCCGGCGCTAGCCGCACAGCGACAGAAGGCACAGCAACCGAAAGCGCCCGCGCGATACGGTGCGCTGATGCCAGGTAAACGGAACCGGGTCTGAACGGAGCCGGACCGGCTCAGCCGATCGTGGCGGCTTCCTCCAACGTGTGCGGCTCGAAGTGCTCAATGATGTCGCGGATCGACGCGAGGCCCTCGGTGAACGCCGGCGACGCCCGCCACTGTTCGACCTGCTCGAGTGAGGCCCAAGGTCCGGTGCTGATGAAGCGGTTGGGCACATCACGGTCACGCATCAGCAGGCCCCGGCCACCCGGATAATCCTTGTGGGTCCGCTCGGCCATGTCCTTCCAGGCCCTCACGAAGTCGTCCTCGTGGCCTGGCTTCACGAGCCAGATACCCAACGTGTATACAGACATATTCACCACCTCCATTGGTGTGCAGAGCGGATATCTGATTATCGTCCCGCGCTGCAGCGCGCGGAAGACGCTACCGGGAGTGCCAGCGTCGACGGCGGTTCATCCGCCGTGAGCGGCGGCCAGTCGGGGCTGACTTACCACCCGGGGCTGACTTACGCCACAGCTAGCAGTTGGCCGGGTCATATTCGTACGCGCCGGCGTCGGCCAGTCCGGCTCCGGAACAGCGCCCTTTTTGCGGAACGGGCACATGGTCCAGGTCCACCCCTGACGGGCTGCTGCCCGCGCGGTCCATCGCCGAACTGCCGCTGGTGAGGTGGAGGTCCCTGGGGGGATTGACGAACTTTGCGGGAGCCGTCGTCGAGCTTTTGTCCGGCGGGACGTTGCTGGGGCCGTTGACGACGTTGGACTGTTCCGTCCATCCGGATCCGTCCATCCACAGGGCGTCACGCACAGCTACGAGGATGTTGGCGCGGATGACGGTCGAAGAGGGGCAGAGAGCGTGGCAGACCACGCCGCGCGAATGGCTGCCGTTGAGCCATACCGTGTTGAATTCGAAAGTGGTGCTGTTGGTGGGGCCGTAGCGTGTGTCCGGGCCGCGGATGATCAGTCCTGCGGCCTCGGCGCATTTCTTGCCGCACGAGGATCGGACCAGGTTGTAGCGGAAAGTGTTGCCGTCAGCCGTTCCGTCGGACCGTCCGATTTCGGAGAACACGTTGTTGTTGATGGCCTTGTTGTGGTGGATGTTGTTGCGGTTGCCGTTGTAGATTTCGAAGGCGCTTCCGTCACGGCGGAAGTCGTGGGAGGATGCCGTGGAACCGGTGACCGTATTGCCCGAGAATTCGTTGTCGTTGCCGTTGACCAGCACGCCGAACGCACCCGAGTCGTCGCTGCAGTTGGCTTCATCCGCGCTGCCGCACCGCCTTCCCGGGGTGTTGACGTTCATGATGTTGTTGTCCGTCAGGACATTGTTGGAGTAGTTTCCGAAGTCGGAACCCGTGCCCACCCTAATTCCGGCGGCGTTGTTGGAAGCCTCCGAATTCTTCACCACCACGTGGTCGCCGTCCACGTTAAAGCCCGCGTACCCGCAGTCAGTGGCGCGCAGCCCGTCAACCTCGAGGTAGCTGCCGTCCAGCCGAAAGCAGTCTCCGCCCTCCCCGCCGGTGATTGTCGGCAGGTTCCCGTTGCCGTAGCCGTTCAGTCTGATGGCCGACGACGGCGTACCGCTTTCGTCCAGCACGACGTCGCCGATCCACTCGTCACCCCTGCGGAAACTAAGGGAATCACCAGGGTTGAATGCCGTCTCGTTGACTTTCATCAGCGACTGCCAGGGCGAATCCGGGGACGTCCCGGAATTGGTGTCGCTTCCGACGGCACTCACGTAATAGTGGGTGGTCGGCGTCGAAGGGGCAGGCTTCGAGACGCAGCCCACCAGCAGGACCACCAAGAGGACAGCAGCCAGTGCGGCGGCGGTCCTTGTGGAAAGTGTGCTCATGAGTGCACCTGCTGGGGGCAGACAATGATGACCCGGCCCAGCAGTGCCGCTGCCTCTGGTCCGGAGCGGCCAGAGTATAAAGCGCCCGGCGCAATGTCAACGGCACGGTGCTGGGTTCCTACCAGAGTGGTGCGGGCCGTACCCGGACCGGTGCCAGCATGCCGATGAGCAGGATGGCGGTGACCGACCCGGCCGCCATGATCGAAGCCAGCACCACGATCTGGAACCGGCCTGCCTCCAGCGGCGAAAGCCCGCCGAAGATCGCCCCGACGAAGGCCCCCGGCAGCGTGACCAGGCCCGTCGTCTTGGTTTGGTCCACCGACGGAATGAGTGCGGAGTACACGGCGCTGCGTGCTATCTCGCGGGTGGCCTGCCGGGGAGAGGCGCCCAAAGCGAGCCAGCCCTCCACCTGGTCCCAGCGGTCGATCAAGGCCTCGTTGAACCTGCGGCCCGCGAGCGCCGCGATCGCCATGGAATTGCCCACCACGATCCCTCCGATCGCCAGCGCGTAGCGGGAGGTGAACTCGATGGCGCCGGTACCGAACACGATGACCAGGGATGCGAGGATGCCGACGGCCATCGAACCGGCCACGACGGCAAGGTGGCGCCAGGACCAGGCGAGGCGGCGTGCGGCGGTAAGGGTGGCGACGGTGAACATGACGGCAAGCGCCACGGCCACCCACTCGGCGCTGGCGATCACGGCGCCGAGGATCAGGCTGACGGCGGCGAGCTGCGCCGCGCCGCGGAGGATGGCGAGGGCCGGCGCGAAGGCATGCGGAACCCGGAAAGCGCTGAGGACGGCGGCCGTCAGCGCCATCAGGAGGCCCACCGCGATCAGGGTGGGGGTCAGGCTGCCAAGCTCGGTCACCAGATCAGCCTAGCCGGGGCGGCGCTGCGGAGGACGTCAGGGCGGCGCCAGGGACGACGTCAGGCCCTCGGCGCAAGCAGCAGGTTGGTGATGCGCATGCTGCAGAGCCGCTGCCCGGCGTCGTTGGTGATCAGCACTTCGTGCGTGGTCAGGGTGCCGCCAAGGTGGATGGGGGTGGCCGTAATGGTGATGACGCCGGTCCGGGCGGAGCGGTGGTGCGTGGCGGAGACGTCCACGCCAACGGCGGTCTTGCCCAGCGTGCTGGCGTGGATCACCGCCGCCCACGATCCCACGGCCTCGCCCACGGCCAGCGAGGCGCCGCCGTGCAGCAGGCCGAACGACTGCCGGTTTCCCTCCACCGGCATGGTCGCCACGACGCGCTCGACGGACTCCTCCACGATTTTCACGCCCATCTTCTCGTCCAGCTCGCCGAGGGTGATCTTCCACAGCTCTCCGGGCGTCGGGCCTTCGGGTGCTTGGGTGGCCGCCAGTTCTGCGTCGCGGGCTTCCGGCGTCATGTGCTCTCCTTGGGTCGTGTGCGGTGCCACTAGTGTGCAGCGGGGCACATTCATGTACTGTAGACATATTACCGAACGGACGGTCAGTAATGTTCTGGCCGGATCAGATTTGTCCCCGTTGGAAGGACCCGTCAACGATGACCACCACCGCCACTGCCCCCGAGGCCACCCTGGACACCGTGCAAACCGTCCCCAGTTTCGTGCAGGATTCCTGGTGGACTCCCCACGCCGGCTCGGCGGCTTCCGCTGTCCCCGTCCGGGACGCCAGCACAGGGGAGATCCTGGCCAAGGTGAGCACCGACGGGCTGGACCTGGCCGCCGTCGTGGACTACGGCCGCACCACCGGCCAAACGGAACTCGGCAAGCTGACCTTCCACCAGCGTGCCCTCAAGCTCAAGGAGTTGGCACAGTACCTGAACGCGCGCCGTGAGCACTTCTACGCCTTCTCTGCCCAGACCGGCGCCACGAAGATCGACTCGATGATCGACATCGACGGCGGCATCGGCGTGCTGTTCACGTTCGGGTCCAAGGGCCGGCGTGAACTGCCCAACGCCCAGGTGGTGGTGGACGGGCCCATGGAGGTGCTGTCCAAGGACGGATCGTTCGCAGGCGAGCACATCTACACCCGCATTCCCGGCGTCGCGGTGCAGATCAACGCCTTCAACTTTCCGGTCTGGGGCATGCTGGAGAAGCTCGCCCCGGCGTTCATCGCCGGCGTCCCCACCATCGTCAAGCCGGCCACCCCCACGGGCTACGTCGCCGCGGCCGTGGTGAAGGCCATCATCGAATCCAACATTCTGCCCAAGGGTTCACTGCAGCTGATTTCGGGCTCTGTCCGCGGGCTGCTGGACGTGCTGGACTACCGCGACCTCGTGGCCTTCACCGGTTCGGCATCCACCGCGCAGTCCCTGAAGTCCCACCCCAACGTGGTGCTGGGCGGCGTGCGGTTCACGTCCGAGACCGACTCCCTCAACGCCGCCATCCTGGGCCCGGACGCCGTCGAAGGCACGCCGGAATTCGACGCCTTCATCAAGTCCGTAGTCACCGAAATAACCGTCAAGGCCGGGCAGAAGTGCACCGCCATCCGCCGCGCCATCGTGCCGCAGGAGCTGGTGCCCGCCGTCGTTTCCGCCATCGGAACCAGGGTTGAGCAGCGCGTGGTGCTCGGCGATCCGCGCGCCGAGGGCGTCACCATGGGCGCGCTCGCCTCCGTGGAGCAGCTCGCCGATGTCCGCGCCGCCGTGCAGTCCATGCTCGACGCCGGCGGTGAGCTGGCGTACGGAACCCTCGATTCGCCGTCGGTCACCAGCGCGGACGGCGCAACCGGCGTCGTCGAGGGCGGCGCCTTCATGTCTCCCGTGGTGCTCAGCTGGGCTGACGCGGAGGCCGAGCCGGTCCACTCGCTGGAAGCCTTCGGTCCGGTGTCGTCGGTGATCGGGTACACGGACATTCCCGACGCCGTCCGGCTCGCCGCCCGCGGCGGCGGTTCGCTGGTCGCCTCGGTCTGCACTAACGATCCTTCTGTTGCGCAGGAACTGGTCACGGGCATCGCAGCCCACCACGGCCGCGTACTGATGCTGAACCGTGAGGACGCTCGTTCGTCAACAGGCCATGGTTCGCCCGTCCCGCACCTGGTCCACGGCGGACCCGGACGCGCCGGCGGCGGCGAGGAACTGGGCGGTATCCGCTCAGTGATGCACCACATGCAGCGCACCGCCATCCAGGGCTCGCCCAACATGCTCACCGCCGTGACCGGGATCTGGCACACCGGCGCCGACCGCAACTTCACGGTGGAAACCGAGGGCACACACCCGTTCCGCAAGTCGCTGGAGAGCCTGCGCATCGGCGACGCTGTCCGTTCGGAACTGCGGCAGGTGGCACTCGAGGACATCTCCGCGTTCGCCAACTCGACCGGCGACACCTTCTACGCGCACACCAACCAGGCGGCCGCGGAAGCCAACCCGTTCTTCCCGGGCATCGTGGCGCACGGTTACCTGCTGCTGGCCTGGGCTGCCGGGCTGTTCGTTGAGCCCGCCCCGGGTCCGGTCCTAGCCAACTACGGACTGGAGAGCCTGCGGTTCATCACTCCTGTGGCTGCGGGCGACTCCATCCGGGTGACGCTTACGGCCAAAAAGATCACGCCCCGCGAGACCGACGAGTACGGCGAGGTGGCCTGGGACGCCGTCCTCACCAACCAGAACGACGAAATCGTGGCCACCTACGACGTCCTCACCCTCGTGGAGAAGTAGCCCGCACGCTTCCTCAGGTCCTGTCGGGTTTTTCCGGACGCTTCCTCAGGTCCTGTCGGGTTTCCTGGAACCCTCCCGCAATTGCTGCCGGGCAGTCTGGAATTTCCCATAATCTTTCGGGGCTTCCGGGCGTAAAATGACCCGCGTAGGAGGTGGCGAAATGACCCTAGCACTGAGAACAGCCACAACCATCCTGCCTGTCGATGATCCGGACCGCGCCCGCGGATTTTACGCGGAAACGTTGGGCCTCCCACACCGTGGCAAGGCTGAAGATGGAAGCGATTTATTCGGCAACGCTGACGGCCCCATGCTGCAGCTGATGCCTGTAACGGACGGAAAGCACTCCGAGCACACCGCTTTGAGTTTTGAGGTCACTGACATAGAACGGACCGTCCAGGACATGGAGTCCAAGGGCGTTCGGTTCCAAGACTATGACCTCCCCGATATGAAGACCGATCATCACATCTGTTCAACCGACGCCGAAAAATGCGCCTGGTTCATGGATACCGAGAACAACATCCTCTGCGTCCACGAGAGGCTCGGAACACAGGCTGAATATCAGCTCTGATCCGGGACACTGTCGCAGATCCCCAAACCCTTTCTCACCTTGGTGAGGAAGGGTTTGGTTTTAGGCGGCGAAAGGTGAGGAAGGGTTTGGTTTTAGGCGGCGAAAGGTGAGGAAGGGTTTGGTTTTAGGCGGCGAAAGGTGAGGGAGGGTTCAGGACCAAGGGGTGACCGGGTGGTCCTGCGGCTCGCCGTCCACGAATACCTCCGCCCGCTCGTTGAAAAAGCAGACCAGGCCGTGGATTTGCTGGGCGTCGATGAACCGCGAATCGTAGGCCCAGGCGATGTTCTTACCGCGGGCCGACTCCGGGTAGCTCCAGTACCTGGCCTCGCCCTTGTAGGGGCAGACGGTGCGGTGCGGGCTGGCCTCTAGCAGGTCCAGCCGCACGTCCTCGGGCGGGATGTAGTAGCGCAAGGGAAGCAGCGTTTCGTAGAGCAGATGGGCCCCGACGGTGTCCGCCAGCACCACGCCGTCGAGTTTCACTTCGATGTGCCGCAGGGTGGCGCGGATGTCCACGCGGTGGAACGGGTCCCGCGGGTGACCGATAATCTCCTCGTGGTCCTCGAGCCAGTGGAACGCGCCGAAATCCAGCACGACGTACCCCGCCAGGTCCGGATCCGAGGGCCGGAACGCTGCCCGCGGCCTGCTGAACGCGGATGCTACGACGTCGAGCTCCTCGCCCACCGCCGTGTGCCGCCTGAACCCGGTCCGCGGGTCCAGTGCCGGCGGGGCGTCTGCCATGAGGCGGACCGGATACTCGTCCGGGCCGCCGTCCCCCTCAGCGGCGGGTGGCTCGAGCCGCGCCAGCAGGTCCTTTTCGGGCACGGCGTAAACCGGAGTGACGCGTTTCGGTTCCCAGACCAGCAGGGCTTCGAGCGTGTCGACGACGGGACTTCCGTCAATGCTCGCGCGGACCCTTTTGGAGGTGGGCTGGTACCGGAGATCAGGAAATGCGCCGAACAGAAGATCCGACAGTTTCGTGGCCATGCATTCAGGGTGGGCATCAGGACCCCCGGCGTCAACGCCCAATCCGTCAACGGCTAATTGTCAGCCTGTCCGGGCTTGGCGTGCAGGCCGTCGAACGCCATGGTGATGACGTCGTCGGCCAGCTTTTCCGGTGAGAGCGAACCGCCCGGCTTGTACCACTCGACTATCGAGTTGATGGTTCCGAACAGGAGGCGGGTCACGGTGCGGGGATCGATGTCCTGGCGCAGTGACCCCTCGTCGCGGGCCGCAGAGATCAGCTCCGCCACCTTGTGGTCGAAGGCACGACGGCGTTCCATGGCGTTGCGCTCGATGTCCGTGTTCCCGCGCAGCCGCAGCAGCAGCGTGACGAAGGGCAGCCGGTCCACCAGCACGGCGATGGTTTCGCGCAGCACGAACTCCAGCCGCGCATCGGCCGCCCCGGAGGTTGCCCCCGGCTGCTCCAGGATGGCTTCCAGCCCGCCGAGCGCGTGGTCCAGGGCGAGCTTTAGGAGGTCCCCCTTTGAGGGCACATGATGGTAGATCGCCGACTTGGAGATGCCCAGATTTTCGGCGAGGATGCCCATGGATGTGGCATCGTAGCCGTGGCGGTTGAAGACGTCGACGGCGATCAGCAGTACGGACTGCTGGTCGTAGCCGGGACGGCCGCGCTTGGTGGGTGCTGCTGGGCTGGGTGCTGTACTCGGCATATGGGATATTTTCTCATGAACGTTCGGTCAATACGTGCAGGCGGCTTCCGTGGCCTGCAGGCGCCGGCCACGGAAGCAGGCCGCTATCCCTTCGGCCGCAGGTCGTAGATCCGACGCAGCTTGCCGTTGGAGCGCTCGAGCGATCCGGGCTCCACCACGTCAACGGTGCACGAAGAACCCACGTGGATCTTGATCTGCTCACGCAAGGTGTGGGCCGCCGTCGTGCTCTGCCCGGCGGTGACATTGTCACGGCGCTCGATCTTCACGGTCAGCTGGTCCATGCGCTGTCCCTCGGGCCGCGTGAGCTCCAGCTGGAAGTGCGGGCTGAGCTCGGGGATGCGCAGGGCGATTTCCTCGATTTGGGACGGGAAGAGGTTCACGCCGCGGAGGATAATCATGTCGTCGCTGCGGCCGGTGATGCGCCCCATCCGGCGGTGTGCCGGGCGAGCGGTGCCGGGAAGCAGGCGGGTAAGGTCCTTGGTGCGGTAGCGGATGATCGGCAGGGCTTCCTTGGTGAGCGAGGTGAACACCAGTTCTCCGTGCTCCCCGTCGGCGAGCACGTTTTCCTTGCCCGGAGCGGGGTTGAAGGGGTCGATGATCTCGGGGCGGAAGTGGTCCTCCCAGATGTGGCTGCCATCTTGGGTCTCCACGCATTCACCCGCAACACCGGGACCCATGACTTCGGACAGCCCGTAAATGTCGCAGGCCTTGATGTTCATGGTGACTTCGAGCTCGTGCCGCATCTCCTGCGTCCACGGTTCGGCGCCGAGCACGGCGTATTTCAGCGACGTGGAGGTGGGGTCGATGCCCATGTGCGCCATGGCGTCCGCGATGGTAAGCAGGTAGGTGGGGGTGGCCAGGATGGCGTCCGGCTCGAAGTCCTGGATCATCTGGATCTGGCGCTCGGTTTGCCCGCCGGACATCGGAATCACGGTGCAGCCGAGGGCTTCGGCACCGGCGTGGGCACCAAGGCCGCCGGTGAACAGGCCGTAGCCGTAGGCGTTGTGGACCTTCATGCCGGGGCGGACGCCGGACGCGCGGAGGCAGCGGGCCACCAGTTTGGCCCAGTCGGCCAGGTCCTGCTTGGTGTACCCGACGACGGTGGGCCGGCCCGTGGTGCCCGAGCTGGCGTGCACGCGCGCCACGTCGCTCTGCGGGACGGCGAACATGCCGAAGGGGTACTCCTGGCGGAGGTCCTCCTTGGTGGTGAAGGGGAAATTGCCGAGGTCCGCGAGTTCGCGCAGGTCCGAGGGGTGGATCCCGGCGTCGTCGAACTTGCGCTTGTACAGCGGAACCCGGTCGTAGGCGTAGGCGACGGTGTGCCGGAGCCGGCTGAGCTGAAGCGTCTCAAGTTCGTCCCGGGACATGGTCTCCTCGGGGTCGAGCACGGCGTCGGTGTGCGCGGCGAGAGTGGGTTCAGGAGCGTGGAGGGTCATGGTCTGCTTCCTACTTCTTGGGGATGGTACGGCTGCGTCCACGGAACTCTGCGATGAGTTCCCCCGGCAGTTGGGCCGTGGGATCGGCAGCGAAGATCTGGATGTCGTAGAGGCCGCTGCGGCCCGCGCTGGAGCGGCGGTCGGCGACGGCGGTGATCACCTGGCCCTGGAAGGCCGGCTTGAGGAAGTTGATGTCGACGCCGGCAGCAACGGTGATGCTGTCGGGGTCGGCAGGCGACGCGGGATTGCAGGCGAGGGCGAACGCGGAGTCTGCGAAGGCGAAGATCATTCCGCCGTGGGCCATGCCGAAGCCGTTGAGCATTTCCTGCCGGAGGGTCATCCGGATGGTTGCGTGGCCGTCGCTGAGGGCGAGGACTTCTATGCCCATCCATTCCGAGGCGTAGTCGTTCTCGAGGATGTGGTGGGCCACACCGGGGATTGCCGTTTCAGCCATGCGTCGTTGCCTCCAGCTTTATTTACCGAATGTTCATTAGGTAATCCCATGGGAGGGGTTCGTGTCAAGGGTGCGGGCCAGCCGGAGGGGTCCGGCGACGGCAATGACCACTAGCGCTGCCAGGACATGAAGGAGCGCCACGGTCCACCAGAGCGTGAGGTAGTCGGGCCCCAGCATGGCCGGAAACACCAAGGCCCCGGAAGTGTTGAATGCCGCGTGGAAAACCATGCAGATGGGAACGCTGCCGCTGCTGTTGTAGAGCCAGGCCAGCAGCACGGACTGAGCCAGGACCATCAGCAGGAACGGAAGCGGCGGCCGCTGCCCGGTGGGATCCGACAGCAGCTCCGGCAGGTGCCATGCCGACCACACCAGCCCGAGGAGCATCGCCGCAGAAAGGGACGGGCGGTTCTGCTGCAGGAGCGGCAAGGCGTAGCCGCGCCAGCCCAGCTCCTCGAAGAGGCCCACCGCCACCAGGGTGAACGCGAACGTGCCCAGCAGCATGAACCAGCCCGGGTTCGGGCCGAGCTCCGGGGCGGGCGCGCCGCCGGAGACCGTGAGTCCGGCAGAGACCGCCACCAGCAGGCATGGCAGGCCAGCGGCGGCGGCGTACCAGCGGCCGGCTACGCGCCAGCGGGCCAGCTGCCGGAGCAGCCGCAGCAGCTCGGCCTTGCCGCCCGCGAGGAATGCAGTGATGCCTGCAGCCAGGGCCGGGCCGAACGGGACCAGGGGCGAGCTGTTCGGGTTGAGGAGGGTCAGCGGCCACGCCAGCCATGAAATGGCGAAGGCCAAGGCGAAGAACAGTGGGAGCCGGTGGCCCGTCGGCCAGGCCAGGGCCCCGCCCGGCCCTATGGTCCGGCGCCGTGGTTTAGCTCCGCGCCGCGATAAGGTCCGGTGCCGTGCCGCCTCCTTCCGGGCCCGACGGCGGCCGCCGCCAACGGGCAATGCCCGCCTGGCGGGCATGGGCTGCTCAGCCGGCGACGGCTGCGCCATGGCCCGCCTCCGCCTTCAGTGTGCGGAATTTCCGGAGCAGCGCCAGGACCACCAGCAAAAGGGTGGCCGCGGCAATCTGCTGCCATGCGCCGTCGAACACTGCTGCTAGTTTCGTCTGATCCGAGGCGTTGAACGAGGCGTGGAGGAGGGCCACGATCACGTCGGGCCACGCGGTGGCGCCGGAGCCCTTGTCCGCAAAGGCCAGCGGGAGATGGAGGAGGGCGAAGGGAACGGCGGCAATGGACAGGATGAGGACCAGCCACGTCAGCGCGATTGCAACGACCAGGAACGCTGCCACCGGGCGGGCAGCGATGAGTCGGCACAGCGGAGGGGCGGATGGATCGGAAGCGCGGCCAGCGGGGTTCATCAGGACCACCATCGTTCAGGACGTTGCAGCTCAGGAGGCTGCTGCAGATGGGCCGGTCCCGGGGCGCTGGCCCACTCCGGATCCGGGACGGCGATTGTGCGCCGACGTGGCAATCAACACCATTGTGTGCTCCCGGAAGCGCGGCAACAAGTGAAAGTATGGGGGGAGGGCGCGGCTCGGCGCGTCCAGTCAGCAAACCGGCACGTCCAATGCAGCACGTTCCGCGCAGGAGCTTCCAACCAGAGGACAGATCATGGCCAAAGGGATATACGTCAGCGCGACCACTCCCGGATCGGGAAAGTCGCTCATAGCGCTGGGCCTGGCGGACACGCTCCACCGGCACGCAGACCGGATCGGATTCTTCAAACCGGTGGTCCATGGCGACGATGCCGGCGCGGATCCGATGGTGGCGCTCATGAAATCCCGCTTTGACCTGGACGACCAGCGCTGCCGTGGCGGCCTGACGTTCACCGAGGTCCGTGGCCTGCTCGCCGAGGGCAGGCGCGAGGACATCGACTCCCGCTGCGTGGAGATCTTCGCCGAGATGGGCCGCCACTGCGACGTGATCATCGTGGAGGGCACGGAACTCACCGGCCACGACGCCGCCGTCGAATTCGACCTCAATGCGCGCCTCGCCAACAACCTGGCCGCGCCCGTTGTGGCGGTGGTGGGCGCCAAGGGGCGCAGCGTGGCGGAGGCCGCAGCCGCCGTTGATGTCGCCCGCAAGGAACTCGCCGCCGAGAAATGCTCGCTGCTGGCCATGATGGTGAACCGCGCAGACCCGGAGGACGTGGACGCGATCATCGCTGCCGTGAAGCCCGGTGCGTCCGGCCGGCCGGTGTACGTGTTCCCGGAGCTGGAGGACATCGCCCGGCCCACTACGGGCGAGGTGGGTGCGGCCCTGGCGCTGCGGCAGATCGCCGGCCGCGCGGACATGGAGCGGGACGTCCGTGACGTTAAGGTCGCCGCCATGAATGTGGGCAACTTTTTGAACGTGCTCGACGACGGCGCGCTGGTGATCGTGCCCGGTGACAGGGCGGACGTAATGGTGGCCTGCCTGGCGTCGTCGTTCTCGCCCGAGTTCCCGGTGCCGTCGGGGCTGATCCTCACCGGCGGCCTGGCCCCGGACGCCAACATCTATCCGCTGCTGGCCTCCGCCCCGTTCCCGGTGTTCGCCACGGAGGATGACACCTACACCACAGCCCGGCGCGTCTCCGAGGTCCGCAGCGAAATCTGGAGCGGCCACCGGCGCAAGGTGGCGTCCGCGCTGGGCCTGTGGTCCCGGCAGGTGGACGAGGCCGAGATGCTTGAACGCCTGCACCTGCCCCGCGCCGAGCGGATGACCCCGCTGCGGTTCCTGCACGACCTCATCGAACGCGCCCGCTCGCAGCGCCGCCACATCGTGCTGCCGGAGGGCAAGGACATACGGATCCTGAAGGCCGCCGAGATCCTGCACCGCCGGGACGTCTGCGACCTGACGCTGCTGGGCCGGGAAGCTGACGTCCGGGAGCTTGCCGCCAGCCGGGGCATCGACCTCGCCGGCATCAATATCGTGGACCCCGCAACCTCCGAGCTGCGCCAGGACTTCGCTGCCAGGTACGCCGAGCTGCGGGCGCACAAGGGCGTGGACCTCGCCCGGGCGCTGGAGGTCATGCAGGACGAAAGCTACTTCGGCACCATGATGGTCCAGCTGGGCGTGGTGGACGGCATGGTGTCCGGCGCCGCGCACACCACGGCCCACACCATCCGCCCTGCCCTGGAGTTCGTGAAGACCCGGGAGGGCGTGAAGATCGTCTCCTCGGTGTTCCTCATGCTCATGCCGGACCGTGTGCTGGTCTACGGCGACTGCGCGGTGAACCCGGACCCGAACGTGGAGCAGCTTGCCGACATCGCCCTGGCTTCGGCGGAGACCGCGGGCCAGTTCGGCGTGGAGCCGAGGGTTGCCATGCTGTCCTACTCCACCGGCGGCTCCGGCTCGGGCGAGGCCGTGGAGGAAGTCCGGCAGGCCACTGACCTGGTCCGGGAGCGCCGCCCGGATCTCGCCGTCGAGGGCCCCATCCAGTACGACGCCGCCGTGGACGCCTCGATCGCGGAGTCCAAGATGCCGGGCTCGTCCGTCGCCGGGCAGGCGACGGTGTTCATCTTCCCGGACCTGAACACCGGCAACAACACGTACAAGGCGGTGCAGCAAAGCTCCGGAGCGGTCGCCGTCGGGCCCGTCCTGCAGGGGCTGCGCAAGCCCGTCAACGACCTCTCCCGCGGCTGCACCGTGGAGGACATCGTGAACACGGTGGCTATCACCGCCATCCAGGCCCAGAGCCTGGCCGTCCCCAGCACCACAGAACCGTCCGCCGTTTCAGTAGCTCAGGCTTAGGAGGCCCCATGCTCGTGCTCGTCATCAACTCCGGCTCGTCCTCGCTCAAGTACCAGGTGCGCGACGTCGCCGAGGGCAGCGTCCTCACCGAAGGCCTGATCGAGCGGATCGGGGTGTCCAATGGCGGCCAGGGCGACGGCGAGGTGGTGGGCCCGGCCGACCATGCCGAAGCCCTCGAACAGGTGGACGCGGCCATCCATGAGGTGCTGGGCGAGAGGCAGCTGGACGCGGTGGGGCACCGGGTGGTGCACGGCGGCGAGCGGTTCGGCGAGCCAGTGCTCATCGACAACGAGATCACCCGGGCCATCGAACGGCTCAACCCGCTGGCACCGCTGCACAACCCCGCCAACGTGCTGGGCATCCGCGCCATCACCAAGAAGTGGCCGGACATGCCGCAGGTGGCCGTGTTCGACACCGCCTTCCACCGCAGCCTGCCCGAGCACGCCTGGCGCTACGCCGTTCCCGACGAGCTCTACACCAACCACGGGATCCGCCGGTACGGCTTCCACGGCACTTCGCACGAATACGTCACGAACCGTGCCGCCGCGCTGCTGGATATCCCGGTGGAGGAGTTCGACGGCGTCATCGCCCACCTGGGCAACGGCGCCTCCGTCACGGCGATCCGTGGCGGCAAGTCCGTGGACACGTCGATGGGCTTCACGCCGCTGGAGGGCCTGGTCATGGGCACCCGCTCCGGCGACCTGGACCCGTCCATCCTGGTGTTCCTGGCCCGGACCGGCTGGAACGCGGAGGACCTCGACTCGATGCTCAACCGCGAGTCCGGGCTCAAGGGGCTGGCGGGCAACAACGACATGCGCTCGGTGGTGGAGGCGGC
This sequence comes from Arthrobacter globiformis, assembly GCF_030815865.1. Lineage (NCBI taxonomy): Bacteria > Bacillati > Actinomycetota > Actinomycetes > Micrococcales > Micrococcaceae > Arthrobacter > Arthrobacter globiformis. The sequence goes on along the minus strand of NZ_JAUSXI010000001.1, from coordinate 4,512,838 downwards.
CGACTCCGGCGACACCCGGGCGGCCACCGCGCTCGCCGTCGCGTCCTACCGGCTGGCCAAGTACATCGGCGGCTACCACGTGGCGGTTGGCGGGGCGAAGACGCTGGTGTTCACGGCCGGGATCGGCGAGAACTCGCACCAGTTCCGTGCCTTGGTGGGGGAGAAGCTGGGGGCGCTTGGCATCGAGCTCGACGGCGGCCTGAACAGTGAACGGTCCAGGGAACCCCGGGTGATTTCCACTGCAGCCTCAGCCATCCCCGTGCTGGTGGTGCCAACGGACGAAGAGCGCGCCATCGCCGAGGCAACAGCCGCCGTCGTCGTCGGGCGCTAGGCGCTGGGCTCGTGGCCGCTGGTTGAGCTTGCCGAAGCCCGCGAGCCCTGGCCGCCAACGCGTTTCGCCAAAGGTGGCCGCATGGTGGCGGGTTCAAGCGGCCATTTTTGGTAAATCGGTGGCGTAGCGGGGCGGGCTCATGGATCTCGACAAGCTCGATCAGCGGTGACAAGCTCGATCAGCGGTGACAAGCTCGATCAGCGGTGACAAGCTCGATCAGCGGTGACAAGCTCGATCAGCGGTCCTCAGCCGGGCCAGACGTCCTGCCTGGCCAGGCGTTCCGTGAACTCGGCAGCGGGGAGGGGGCGGCTGAAGTAGTAGCCCTGCCCGCTGATGCAGCCGGTGTTGCGGAGGTGCTCGGCCTGCTCCGCGTTCTCGACGCCCTCCCACACGGCCTCCAGCCCGCAGGCCCGGATGAGCTGGAGGATGGCCGCGATCAGGGCCGGCTGCGCGGGGTCGCTGCCGAGGGCCGTGAGCAGTGTCCGGTCCACCTTGACCCGGTCCACGGGCAGGCGCCGCAGGTAGCTGATGGACGAATACCCGGTGCCGAAGTCGTCGATCTCCAGGCCAACGCCGAGCTTCCGCAGGCTGGCGAGCGTGTACCGGTCGAGCTCGTTGCCCTTGATGATGTCGCTCTCCGTGAGCTCCAGAACCAGGAGCGCAGGTTCGAGGTTTGCGGCGGTGAGCGAATCCCGGACGTCCTCGATGAACTCGAGCCGCTGCAGGTCCGCGGCCGAGACGTTGATGCGCATGTCGAAGTTGTGGCGGCTCGTTTCTGGGGAACTCCGCCACAGCCGGAGCTGTTCCACAGAGTTCTTGAGCACCCAGTTGCCGAGCTCTGAGATGAGGCCCGTCTCCTCGGCAATGGGGATGAATTCGTCCGGCATGATCAGGCCGCGCTTGGGATGTTTCCAGCGGACCAGGGCCTCAACTCCCTCCATTTTTCCTGATGCAAGCTCAATGACCGGCTGGTAGTGCAGCACCAGCTGGTCGGTGGCGATGGCCTCGCGCAGTTCCCCCACGAGCTGGTTGCGGAGCTGCCGGGCATGCAGCATGGCCGGTTCGAACACCCGCAGCTTGTTGCGGGCGTCCGCCTTGGAGGCATACATCGCGATGTCCGCCTCCATGAGCAGCTCCTCGGACGTCTCGCCAGGTTCGGCGATCCTCAGCCCCAGGCTCGCACCGCAGCGGATGGTCTTGCCGTCCACCTTCAGGGCTCCGTTAAGCGAATCCAGTATCCGGTTTCCGACCGCGGCCGCCTTGGCCGGCGTGGTGGCAGGGAGCAGGACGGCGAACTCGTCGCCGCCCAGCCGGGCCACCATGTCGCCGTCGCGCACACACGAACGGATCCGTGCGCCCACCTCGGCCAGCACCTGATCGCCCATGGAGTGGCCATACGAATCGTTGATGCTCTTGAAGGCGTCCAGGTCCAGCAGCAGCAGCGCCGGCGGCAGCCCGCCGCCGGCGGCCTCCGCCTGGGCCTCATTGACGGCCCTGACCAGCGCCGACCGGTTGTAGAGCCCGGTCAGGGAATCGGTGAGCGCCATCTTCTGCAGCTCTTTGTGCGCCGCGTTGAGCATCCGCGTGCGCGATTCCACCCGCTCCTCGAGCTCCTGGTAGATGATCTGCAGGTCCTCGGCGAGCAGGTTGGTGCCCATGATCACCGCGTCCAGTTCGTCCCTGGCCTCGGAAATTTCAATGCGCGTGTGGAGTTCCCCGGCTGCCAGGCGGACGATTCCGTCGAGCAGCTTCCCGAGCCGGGGATCGTCGTTAGAGAACATCGTCGAGGCGGCTCAACCAGTCGAGGGCGTCGGTTTCGGCGCTGAAGTACCGGGCCGGCACCGAGCTGAATTCGCCGCCCAGCAGAAAGTGTCCAAGCAGCCTGTCCACTGGGGATTCGCCGAGGATCGCCCAGGCGGACACCGACGGGATCGCTGCGTAGGCGGCCCGCACGGCGCGGTTGATGGATTTCACTCCGGTCACGTCAAGTACGACGGCGACCCTCCGGTCTCCGGCCAGCTCACCAAGGCGGCTGTACAGTTGGCTGGCCGCGGTCTCGTTCAGATCGGCGCCGCGGGGCAGTACCGCTTTGACGGCGAGGCCAGGCAGCACGGTGAAGGTAACGACGGGCCCGGGAGCCGGGCGCGCCGGGGACTCCGGCTGCAGCGCTGCGGCACCGGGAAACACTGTCGCTTCTGGCATTTACCCCCCCTGGAGAAATTGCTGTTGGCGCCGGTCCGAAGGCTCCGCGGAGGCGATGAAACCACGCACGGTGGCGCTACGCTCCGGTGCAGCAGCTGTATCGAACAGCGTAGCGGCCTCGTCAAGCATTTGCAGCGATTCCGGTTCGTGTCCCTGCGCCATCAGTGCCTTTCCCAGGATGAGGGTGGCCTCCGCCGAGGTCTGGGTGGCAAGGATGTGGAACTTGCTGCGAAGCGGAGTCAGGAGGCTGATAGCCGTCTCCATGTCCCCCGTGAGGTAGCACCAGTGGGCGCGGACCAGGGACATCTCAAGGATGTCCCGTTCGCTGCCGCCCACCACTTCGGTGGCAAGTTCCGCGCGTTCGATGCAGCGCAGCGTCGCGGCGTCAGCCAGCTTGGCCTGCAGGCGCATTTCCGCGGATGCGCGGTGGAAGCGGGCCCACAGGTCGACGTCCTGCGAGGGGGAGAGTTTGCCCGCGGCCAAATCGTGGTAGTGGCCGCCTTCACTGACCCGGTTGCTGAGGAACGCGACGTTGCCAATTACCCAGTAGGCCTTGCCGGCCGTATCTTCGTCCACGTGGTCGGTGAGCAGCGGCTCCAGGTCCATGCACTCCTGCCAGGCGTCCTCGAGCCGGCCACTCTCCGCGAGGGCGGCGATCAGGGCCTGCTGGGCGTGGATGTGCAGGTAAACGTTCTCGAAGTCGCCGGCCACCAGACCGGCCGCGGTGGAAGCAGCATCCACTGCCTCGTGGAGCCGGCCAAGGCCCTGCAGCGAATGGGCCAGCAGCATGGCGGCCCGGGCACCCAGATCGGGGGCCGAACCCGCAACCGGATGGGCAGCGAGTTCCGTGGCGAGCTTCTGGCACTCCTGCATGGCGCCTTGGTCCCGCAGGCATTCGGCCTGCAGCAGGACCATCTTCCACCAGCGCAGCTCGTCGCCGGCCTCCCGGGCCAGTTCCGCGGCGTGCCCGGCCTGGTCATGTCCGGCGGTGTAGTCCCGCCGCTTCCAGCTTTCGCGTGCGGCCAGCTCTGCAATCACGAAGGGGGACAGGTCACGCTGCATAGGCATGCTCCCAATTATCCACAATCCCGACCACGGGAGGCTGAGGTACGAGGCAGAACCACGGTTGTTACGGCAATTGCAATAACGGGCGGGAAAAACATGGCGAATCCTGCGGAATTGACAGGATTTGACTTGACCAAACCTTGATCCGATGACCGTATACTGTGGCCGTAATGTGCAATTCGGATTACAGCCACAGACGACGAAAGGGACAGCGGATGAAGAAACTTGCCGCCACACTTGTTATGACCGGCATCCTTGCAGTTGCAGGCTTCGCTGCTCCTGCCAATGCGGCGTCGAAGGAGAAGGACACCTCCACGTCCTCCACTTCGAGCTCCGAGGTCAATTACGCCAGCGTTGGCTGGTGGCCCCACTAGGATTGGCCCCTGGCCAAGCGGAATTGTGAAAGCCGCCCCGGACCTTCAGGACCGGGGCGGCTTTCATTTGGGCTCAGCCGGTTGCTTCGTCGTCGGGAGTGGGGCCGCCGGACCCTTCCTCGCCGTCGTCCTCGGCGTTCTCCTCGGCCTGGGGCCCGTCGACCGGAAGGGACACGGATACGGTGGTTCCTTTGCCGAGAACGGACGAAAGGTCCAGTGAGCCGCCATGGCGCCGGACGATGTCCTGTGCGATGGCGAGTCCCAGGCCGCTGCCAGGGATGGCGGCAGAGGAAGCATTGGATGCCCGGTAGAAACGCGTGAACACCTGGGCGATTTCCTGCTCGGGAATCCCTACCCCCGTGTCCGTTATGCTTACGGCGGCGCAGGGGCTCCCGCCCGCGGAGTCAGCGGACATGAAGGTGATGCTTATCCGGCCACCATGGGGGGTGAACTTGATGGCGTTCGCCACGATGTTGGTGAAGACCTGCTCCAGCTGCGCCTCGTCGGCCTGGACCTTGACGTCCTCGTGCGAGTCGGCGCCGGCGATGGTGATGTTCCGTGACTCGGCGAGCGGGCGCAGTGCGGCCACGACGATCCGCAGGACCTGGCCGAGCTCCACCTGCTTGAGGTTCAGGTTGCCGGGGGTGTCCTGCTGGGAGACCGTGAGCATGTCCTCGATTAGCCGTCGGAGGCGGTCGGAGTTTCGCGAGATGACGTCCATCATGGATTCGATGCCGGGGGGAACGGGGCCACCGGCTCCGTCGCGGATCATGTCGAGGTAGGCCGTGATGGACGTGAGTGGCGTGCGGAGCTCGTGGTTGACGGTGGCAAGGAAGTCTGTCTTGGCCTTGTCCAGTTCCCGGAGCTGCTGCAGCACCTGCAACTGGGCGCTGATCAGGTGGCCCTGGATAAGGCTGTGGGCGAGGTTGCCAGCGACGTGCTGGATAAGGGCGATCTCGGCCCTGGTCCAGTCGCGGGGTCCCGCCACCTGCGCTATCCAGACGATGCCCAGGGCCGTCTCGCCTTCTCCCACCGGCAGTGCAACCGACGCGCGGACCGGGCCCAGGCCGGACCACTCCCGCAAACTCTCGGCCAGTGCTGCCGATTGGTCCCTCTGGTGGTCCGGAACCGCGAGGGCCTCGGCCGCCGACCACAGGGACGTCGTCTGCTCCCGGGCAGCTTCCTCGAAGGAACCGAGAGTGTCCGGCAACTTGGAGTGGCCGGGCAGGCGCCACTGGGCGCTGATCCTTGGCACGCGCGAGTCCTGGAATGTGGTGAACCAGACGTGGTCCACCCCAAGGGATTCCCCGAAGCCGCGGACCAGGTGCCCCGCCATCTGCTGGGGGCTGTTGGTACCGCGGATGGCGGCCGAGACGTTGCGGAGGCTTTCGCGCAGAAACTCGGCTTGGGCCCGGATGCGGCGGCGTTCCCTGGCCCGGCCGATCAGGGTCTCCACCCGGCGGGTGAGTTCCCGGGCAGTCGCGTCCCTGGAGATGTAATCTGCGATGCCCCAGGACTCAATCCGGGCAAGGTCGAAGTCACCGGCCAGATCCACCAGGAGCAGCACTGGTGTGCCTTCCCACCTGTACCCGTCCGTCAGCCCCGCATCGAGAAGTACGACGGCGGCCCCGTCGCCTTCCAGCTCCCGGGCGAGGGATCCGGCGTCGGGCGCCCTCCGGACGGTGAAACCGGCGTCGGCGAGGACAGACGCCACGGAAGCCAGACGGGCCGCATCGGCGAGCGCGACCACCGCCTCACGAGGAGCGGAGGGGAACTCCGCCGGTGCCTGGACCATTTGCCCCCTGTGTTGCGAGTGCCTGTTGAGGCTACCGTGAATTTGGACTCACATTATCAGTAGGCGGGCCGTCGGCCGCATCCTGGAGGGATGTACCTTGATACTTGTCCACATTAGCCATCGCGGAGGTTTGAATTGAATTCCAACAGCACCGGACGGAATACCCTGTTCAACCTGGAATTGGATGCCGAAGGACTGCTGCGGCTGACGTGGGCCCGGGACGCCAGCATCACCGATGCGGACGCCGAGGCGGCCATGGGGCAGGTCAACGCGCTCTGCGGCCAGAACCGGTACCCCATGCTCGTGGACATGGCCACCACCGCCGACGTGAGCCGCGGAGCCCGTGCCGTGTTCGGCCGCCCGTGTCAGGCTTCACGCATCGCGCTGCTCGGTTCCTCGCCGGTGGACCGGGTGCTCGCCAACTTCATCCTGGGCATCAACAAGCTTCCATGCCCCACGCGGTTCTTCACTGACAAGTCCGCAGCGGTCTCCTGGCTGAAGCTTCAGTAGTCTTTCGGACCGGTCAGCGGGGCTTTCGGGTTCAGCGGGCCTGGAGCACTGCAAAGTAGCCCGGGATCTGTTCCGGGCGGTCAAGGGACTTTAGCGGCCGGGTTTCAATGGTGACGGGGCCGTCTTCCACCACATCCCAGCTGGCCTCGGGGAATGCCCGCCTGCGCTGGGCGGCGCCAAAGTGGCCGGGCATGGGCAGCCCGCGGATGGCCTTCTCGAGTGGCCCAGGGATGGAGCGCAGCGTGGCTCCGAGGTGGCTGACGTACTGGATGGGATTGCCGCGGAAATCGGTCTCGGCCAGGAAAACGCGGCCGCGCTTGCCCACGAGCGGGTGCAGTTGCCCTGCCAACGCCGCCTGGGCAGGCCGTTTCAGCACGTGGAGGACGCCCCGGATGAAGATGTTGGCTTCACCGGAGAATCCGGCTGCGGCCAGGGCGTCGGCCACTGCACGGGTGCCCGCGGGAGCTGTCATGTCGGCCGCGACGTAAGAGACCCGCTCCAGCCCTTCAGATTCAGCGGCCGCACGGGCGACGGCGTTGGCTGAGAGGTCCACCCCCAGAACATACGGAAAGTAGGTGGCAAGCGCGCGGCTGAAGACGCCGTTGCCGCACCCGACGTCGACGATGGGAATGTTGGGGTCCAGCTGCCGCGTCAGGTGCTCCAGATACGCCTGTAGCTCGTGGTCACTGCCGGAGTCCCACAGTACGTCGCCGCGGGCGCCGGTGGCCCCGACTCTGCCCCAGTACTGGTCCCAGGCCACACTGGGGTCCTTTGGCGCGTTGGAGGACAGCTTCACCAGTTTCGGGAGCAGCAGGTATTTCTTGAGCGCCGAGAGCATCATTCAAATATATGTTGCCTGGGACACGTCGCCGTTCAGCGCGAGCCCCGTGGCCTGCGATCGTCGCTTCGCCGCTCAAGCTGCTGTCTCGCGTCTTCGGGTCCACCGGTTACCGAAAATGGCCGCCCGGCGGGGTCTCAGGCGGCCACTTCGGTAATACGACGACTTGACCGAGTACGCAGGCGGCCATTTTCGGTAATACGACGACGCAAGTGGCTCTACGGGCCTGCCGGGTCCTGTGCGGGTGACGCGGGCGCCGTGCTGGCAGGAGCCGTAGCCGTTGGGGCCGGTGCCGCACCTGTGGGGGCTGGGGCGGGAACGGCGGGGACCGGCGTCGTTCCCGTTCCCGGTGTGGGAACCGCGGGGTCCGCCGTCGTTCCTGGCGACGGCAGGCCCTGCGATGCTGCACCTGGCGACTGAACACCCGGCGACGGCGCAGCCGGCGTGGATCCCGATCCCGGGTCAGCCGCGTCATCGGCACCGCCACTGGCTCCGGGCGACGGCGATGATCCCGGCGACGTCGTGCTGGTGCCGGTTTGGGGCTTGGCGCTGGGATCGGTCCGGATGATCTCCAGGAGCTGTTCCTTGTAGGCGCTCAACCGTTCCTCGATCTCGGACAGGGGAACGCCCTGCAGCGTGCGTCCGAACTCGGCGATCTCCTGCCACAGCGCGTTGAGCCTCGCCATGCCGTCGGTGCTGAGCGGCCCATCCAGGGTGAGCACCAGCTGGCTGGCCAGGGCGTACGTCAGGCACCGGACGCAGTTGTAGTTCGCGGCGGCGGAGAGGTTCTCGGGCACCACCACATCGGCCTGGCCCACAATCACCACCACCTGGAACCCGACAGCAACCGCCGCGCAGTCCGCACAGCTGGCGAAGGCGTAGGCCTCGTTGCGGGTGTCCACCGGCCCGTCCTCGGCCCACACCAGCGCGAACGCGACGTCGTAACTAACGGAGCCGCCGGTCGTGTTCACGGCGAGGGCCTGGTTGCCGTCCTCCTCCGGGGCCGGGGGCTTGTCGAACGGGAAGACCCACGACGGCGGCGCGGCGTCGCCGTCTGCCGTACCCGGGCCCGGCTGGCCCGGCTGGCCCGGCTGGCGCAGCTCGGGGCCCGGCTGGGTGCGGTCCGTTTGGCCCGGCGCGGAAGCGGGTGCTGCGCCTTGCCTCGGGACCAGCACTAGGCTGAGTTGCGGCTGCTCCCGCGTAGGCAGCGCCGTACCGTCCGGCCAGAGTGCCACGGTCTGCCCCGTCCGGCCCTCGTGAAGGGCGCCGTCGCGACCAGCCAAGACGGGATAGACGGCGGCCGTGGCATCGGCGAGGGTCCCGCGTTCGTAGGACTGCACCGGGCGGTAGCTGTCGGGCAGCGGCCACCACGCCCACGCCAGCCCCGCGGCGACGGCGCCGGCCGCCGCTACGGCGGTGGCGCGCTGCAGCGGTTTGCCCCGGGTTTTGGTCCAAAGTCCCGTGAGGAGTTGCCGCGCCAGCCGCAGCAGCATGTAGACCACGCCCACCACCGGAAGGACGACGGCGGCAATCGCCAGCACGCGCACGGCACCGTCGGCGAAGTTTCCACTCGCAAGGCTTCCGGACAGAAGGGCCTGCTGATGCTGCAGGCTTGCCCACGCCGTGCCCAAGAGCCGCGGGAAGGAGACAACCATCAACACCAGACTGAGCAGCAACAGTGGGACGGTGACCAGGACCCAGACCGTGATGACGGCGCGCGCCCACGGTTTGAGGGCCTGCGCCTCGGGTTCAGGCTTGCCCCAGCGCCACGGCAGGATTCCGAGCAGCGTGGGGCGGATCCGCTGGAAGAGGTCGGGCACGCCGGTGGCGTCGGCAAGGATGTGGTACCCGTCGAAGCGGACCAGGGGAAGGAGCTGGCGCACCATCTGCAGGATCTGCGTGAGCACCACCAGGAGCAGCGCATCGAAACCTGTGGCCCACCAGACGCCCATGGTGGCGACGGCAACAATGGCGTTGAAGTACAGGCCGCCCATATCCGTGCGCAGCCTGCCGCCGCGCCCCAGCCGGTAGGAGTCGGTGACGTCCGTGTAGAAGGCGGGCCAGACGAGGTAGAGCCCGGCACCCATCGCGCCGGGAGTAGCACCGCCGCGGCGTGCTGCAGCGGCGTGGCCGAATTCGTGGAAGCCGGCCGACAGGACCGTGACGGCGAAAATCAGCAGGAGCAGCCACGGGTTCGCGAAGGCGTCGTGCGTGGCCGACGCCAGGCCTTTGACCATCAAAACCCACCAGCACGATGCCAGGAATCCCGCGGCGACAACTGCCACGATCAGGGGATTGAACAGCACAGCGAACGGGGCCGTCAGCTTCCGGGTGCGCTCAGGATCCGTGACGGTGTACCGGAACCGCATGCCCAGCAGCGGATCCGATCGGCGGACCTCCGGCTGCGACCCGTCCGCCAGCTGCAGGAGGCCGAGCGGCAGCAGTTGTCCCTCGATCAGCGTCCTGACGTTGTCTCTGGTGATGAACCGGCCGGACCGTGTGCTGGCCACCTCGGCGATCCCATCCATGTCCCGGGCACCGTCGATGGCTTCGAGGACGTGAAAAAGCAGCCGGGTGAGCTGGATGGTCTGGCCGTCGGCGCGGCGGACCAGCGAGGGGGCCTCCCGGTAGCCGGATCCCTTGGCCTCGCCGATGAGCTGGATTCCCGCCGCCCGCACCGGCACGTCGCCATTTGTGCCAGGGCTAAGTACGACGGCGGCGCGGGTGCCTCTGGTCGGGAACTCGCCTGCCGCCGTCGAGACTCCCGCCGGAGTTGCGCGGGACGCAGCCGGGCTACCCGGGGCGGGAGCCGCCGTCGGACCTGGTGAGGGAAATGGGCCGGGGGGAACAGGGCCGGCTGAGGGTGTAGGGGAGACCGGCGGGCCGTCCACGCCGGACGGCCCGCTGTGTTTGGCGCTCATTCAGGAACTACTGCTGCAGATCGGACTGCTGATCTGCCGATGCGGTTGCCTCGCCGTCGATGTCCTGCGTGATGATGGCGTCCTGCTGGGCCACGGCGAAGGCGTCGCTGTCGATCGAGCCGATGTTGGCCGCAACTGCCGCGTCGATGGGCGCGGCAACGTTGGCGTTCGCGGCCACGGCGCCGTTGATCGGGGCGGCGATGTCGGCGTCGGCCGCGAGGTCCACGTTGACATTGAGCAGGTCTCCGTCGAGGGCATCGGCCGGATCGGCAGGAAGGGCGCCGACACCTGTGCCGTCGGGAAGCGTGCCGTCCGGCAGCGTGCCGTCGGGAATGGCGCCGTCGGGAAGAGTGCCATCGGCCAGCGTGCCGTCCGGCAGTGCAGTGGCATCTCCAGCGCCTGCACCGGCCGCCTCGATACCTGTTGCAGCCGTGCCTGTTGCGGCCGTACCCGTGCCCGCGGCATCCAGCGTCCCGCCGTCGACATTCCCGCCGTCGACACCCGACCCCTGGGTGATGGTGCTGTCCTGCACGGAGTCTGCCGAGGCATCCGCCGTGATGCCCTGGTCGATGATGACGCCCTGGTCGGCGAGGGCCTGCGACTCCGACCCGAAGGACAGGATGTTGGCCGAGGCCGCCGCGTCAATTGGGGCTGCGACGTTGGCGTTGGCCGCCACGGCGAGGTCGATCGGCGCGGCGGCGCTGATGCCCAGGTCGAGGTCGGCATTAAGGTCGAGTACGGACGCTACTTCCTTGTCCGGCAGGGCAGTGCCCGCCTGCGCATTGAGTTCGTCGTCGGAAAGCGGGGTCAATCCCTGTTCATTGCTCACGCTATGCTCCAGTTCCGGCGTCGGATTCCCCGCCCCCAGCGGACAGGTGCACCGAGCCCGTATGCCCGTCAATAGTAAGCAGGATTACTATTTTCTGGAAACACCTCACGGCAGGCAGGACCCCCTGAAAACCCATCCATTGCTCCGACGATGCCCTTCTGCGCGTTCAAAAGGGCACTTCCGGAGCAAAGGATGGGCTACTTCAGCCCTGCGCCGGGCAGCAGCTCCGTGGCGCCCAACGAATCCGCGATGAAGCCGTAGTCCCAGGCCCGCTCGCGCCACTGCACATAGCGGCCGGAGGCCCCGCCATGGCCACCGTCCATTTCAATCTTCATGACAATCGGATCGCTGCCTGTGGTCTTGTTCCGCAGTTCCTGCACCCACTTGGCCGGCTCCACATAGAGCACCCGGGTGTCGTTGAAGGACGTCACCGCCGCGATCCTCGGATAGGGCACCTCGCGGACATTCTCGTACGGCGTGTATGACTTCATGTACTCATACACCGCGGGATCTGTGATCGGGTTGCCCCATTCCTCCCACTCAAGGGCCGACAGCGGCAGCTCCGGGTCCAGAATGCTGGTGAGGGGATCCACGAACGGAACCTGTGCCACGATGGCGGTGTACTTCTCCGGAGCGAGGTTGGCCACCGCGCCCATGAGCAGGCCGCCCGCGGATCCGCCCAGCGCGGCAATCCGGTCCGGTGCCACCCAGCCGGACTGCGCCAGCCAGTCTGTGGCGGCAATGAAGTCTGTGAACGTGTTTTTCTTGCTGAGCTTCTTGCCGTCCTCGTACCAGTGCCGGCCGAGTTCGCCGCCGCCGCGAATGTGGGCGATGACGAACACAACTCCGCGGTCCAGCAGTGAAAGCCGGGCGATGCCGAAGCCCGGGTCCATGCTCAGCTCGTATGAGCCGTAGCCATAAACCAGGCCGGCCGCCGTCGAATCCCGGGCAACGGCTTTGTGCCGCAGCACCGAAAGGGGGACCCGGGTGCCGTCCGCGGCCTCAGCCCACTCGCGGGTGGCCACGTAGTCCGCGGAATCATAGCCGCCCAGTACGGGGCTTTCCTTGCGCAGCAGCAGTTCGCCGGCCGGCCGCTCGGGCGTGGGCAGGACGAAGTCGTACACGCGCGACGGCGTGAAGTAGGACGTGTAGCCCAGCCGGATGACGGGAGCTTCGTAGTCGGAGCCGCCCACCCCCGAGGTGTACAGCTCCTCGTCAAATGCCGGCTCCACCGGAGCCTGCTGGGCGGCGGTGCCCAGCCCGGACAGAGACCTCACCTGGACCCGCTCTATGGTGTCCTTCCGGATCGAGACCACGAGGTGGGTGGCGGTGACCCCCGCCCCGTTGACCCGGACGTCGTCGGAATGCTCGACGACGGTGGTCCAGTGCTGCTCGGCCAGCGGCTTGGACAGCTCGGCCGGGTCCACCAGCGAGACCATCGAGTTCACGGCGTTGCGGTTGTGGGTGATGAGGATGCGTTCAGTTTTCTGCCCGTCCGGACCCTCGAGCAGGAACGGCTCAGCCTCGTAAAGCACGCGTTCGTTGCGGGAAATGACGGTGGACAGGCCGGCGTCGGGATCGTCAAAGCGCAGCAGGCGCGTTTCGCTGTACTCGGAGCAACCGATGCCGAGCACGAGGTGACGCCGGTCCGAGGAGAGCTCAAAGCCCAGCCACATGGCGGCGTCGTCCTCCTGGTAAATCACCTCATCGTCGGTGACGGGGGTGCCCAGGACGTGGGACTTGACCTGGTACGGCCGCCAGGAATCATCCACCACGGTGTAGAAGATGCGGGTGCCGTCCGGGGAGAAGGAAACCCCGTAGAAGACGTTCTCGATGGTGTCCGGCAGCAGTTCGCCGGTCCGCAGGTCCTTGATCCGCAGGGTGAACCGCTCGTCGCCGGAGTTGTCCACGGCGTAAGCGTAAAGGTTTCCGTCTATGGTGACGGCGGTCCCGCCCACGGAGAAGAAAGGCTTGCCTTCGGCTTCCACGTTGCCGTCCAGCAGGACTTCCTCGCCGGGAATTTCGACGCCGGCCTCCACCGCCGGCGGTGTCCAGTCCGCCACCGGATTGCCCGTGTTTTGGGCGCGGACCCGGCACTGGATGCCGTACTCCTTGCCCTCCACGGAGCGGCTGAAGTACCACCAGCCGTCCTTGCGGTTCGGAACGGACAGGTCTGTCTCTTTGGTGCGGCCCTTGATCTCCTGGAAGATGGCCTCGCGCAGCGGTTCCTGATGTGCCGTGAGGGCCTCCTGGTAGGCGTTCTCTGCCTTCAGGTGCGCCACAACCTCCTCGGACTCCTTGTCCCGCAGCCACTCATACTGGTCCACGAAGGTGTCCCCGTGGTGCGTGCGCTCGGCCGGCACCCTCCTGGCGACGGGCGGCCGGGGCGTGGCAGCGGCGGAGGAGCTTGCGGTTTGCTGCAGGGGAGTGTGGGTCATTTCCTCAATATATAGAGCGGCTCTGACATTTGGGCCGCCGTTCGCTACCGGGGGAGAGATTGTCTTTTTGGCGTTCCCCGCCGCAAGCCAAGGCCCTGTCCCCGTTCAGGCGCCGGGCGTATCCTGAACTCGCGTCAGCAATAAGGAACCCACACGAGCCTTCGAGGGGGAAGCATGACCATCCCGCCAGTGCATGAACCAGAGCCGTTTCCGCCGGAGCCCGGACCGGATCCGATGCGGCCGGACCCGTCCCGTCCCGCACCGCCGAACCCCATTCCCACGCCGGAGCCGCCCGGCCCGCTTCCGGTGCCGGACCCCGGGCCCGAGCCACTGCGCCCCGACCCGACCCGCAGTTAGGCCGCCCGCCCGACCGTCTGCCGTCGTCGAACACCTGAGGACGCCCGGCGGCGCACCTGGGGACGCGGAAACACCTGAGGACGCGCAAATGGTCCGGTGACGCTGGAATCCCCGCGTCGCCGGACCATTTGCGCGTCCTGGGCCAAAATGCGCGTGGGACGGCCGTATGCCGAGCGGTCGGGAAATGTCCCATTTCCGCAACATTCAGGATTTTCCTGTTACCTGAGTCACATGCAGGCTAGGGTTAGATCCGGTCGCAGCGTCGCGGCCGCGCATGAGGGGAGAAGTTTTGAACCAGAAGCTCAAGGTACTGGTCCGCGTGGACCTTGACTGCGGTGAGGCTCAGGTCGCCGCCCAGGGACATGTAACCGCCCAAAGCATCCAAGCTCTTTACGTCGTTATGAAGCGCGCCAACCACCTCCGTCAGGGCCTGCAGCTCGTCGTTGATGTCAGTCACGCCCGGGTGGAGCCCATCGCCCTTGAACAGTTGCGGGAATGCTCCAAAACGCACCACCTGCCGCGTTCTATTGATCCGCAGCAGTCCGAATGCAACGTCCGCGTCCTGGCCCCGGCCGACGCCGGTATGGGCGCCGGAGCAAGCCGCTTCCCGGTCGCGGCGGCTGCTTGAGCCGGGCCGCAAGCTACCCGAACTGAACACAGCTACCTGAAATGAACACAGTGAGGCCCCGGATTCCCCAAGGAGTCCGGGGCCTCGGTCTTTGCCGGAAGGTGCTTCCCGCAGCGGCCGGGCCTGAGTGTCAGGAGCCGCCGTGTCGGGAACCGCGGAGTCAGACGTCCGGGTTCGGGTTCTTCACGTCACGCTCGCCGATGTCTGCAGCGCCCAGAGCGTCAGCTATCGGGGTGTGCACGGCGTCGTGCTCGCGGATGCGCAGCTCGGGATGGTGCAGGTCCAGGGCCGGGCGTTCGGAGCGGATGCGCGGCAGGGACGTGAAATTGTGCCGCGGCGGCGGGCACGACGTGGCCCATTCCAGCGAAGCCCCGAAGCCCCACGGATCGTCGACTTCCACCTTTTCCCGGCTCCGGGCGGTGATGAAGACGTTCCAGAAGAACGGAATCAGCGAGGCGCCCAGCAGGAACGAGCCAATGGTGGAGAACTGGTTCATGGCCGTGAAATTGTCCTGCGGCATGTAGTCGGCGTAGCGGCGGGGCATGCCTTCAACGCCGAGCCAGTGCTGGATCAGGAACGTCGCGTGGAAGCCCACCAGTAGCATCCAGAAATGGATCTTGCCGAGGCGCTCGTTGAGCATCTTGCCGGTCCACTTCGGCCACCAGAAGTAGAAGCCGGCAAACATCGCGAACACCACGGTGCCGAACACCACGTAGTGGAAGTGCGCCACCACGAAATAGGAGTCGGAGACGTGGAAGTCCAGCGGCGGGGAGGCGAGGATGATGCCGGTCAGGCCGCCGAAGAGGAACGTGATGAGGAAGCCGATGGCCCACAGCATTGGGGTCTCAAAGGTCAGCGAACCGCCCCACATGGTGCCGATCCAGTTGAAGAACTTCACTCCCGTCGGCACCGCGATAAACATGGTCATGAGGGCAAAGAACGGCAGCAGCACGGAGCCGGTGACGTACATGTGGTGGGCCCAGACCGTGGCTGACAGGGCGGCGATCGCGATGGTCGCGTAGACCAGGCCCTTGTAGCCGAAGATCGGCTTGCGGCTGAAGACCGGGAAGATCTCGGACACGATGCCGAAGAACGGCAGCGCGATGATGTACACCTCGGGGTGGCCGAAGAACCAGAACAGGTGCTGCCACAGGAGCGCGCCGCCGTTCTCAGGGTCGTAGATGTGGGCGCCGAAGCGCCGGTCCGCGCCGATGCCGAACAGCGCGGCGGCCAGCGGCGGGAACGCCATCAGCACCAGAACCGAGGTGATGAAGGTGTTCCAGGTGAAGATCGGCATGCGCCACATGGTCATGCCGGGGGCGCGCATACAGACGATCGTCGTGATGAAGTTCACCGCACCCAGAATGGTGCCGAAGCCGGACAGTGCCAGGCCGAACACCCACAGGTCACCGCCGATGCCCGGCGTAAATGTGGTGTTGTTAAGGGGCGCGTAGGCCGTCCATCCGAAGGAGGCGGATCCCTGCGGGGTGATGAAGCCGGACACCGCAATGGTGGAGCCGAACAGGAAAAACCAGAAAGCCAGCGCGTTCAGCCGCGGGAATGCGACGTCCGGCGCACCGATCTGCAAGGGCATGATCACGTTGGTGAAGCCGGCGAACAGCGGGGTGGCGAACATGAGCAACATGACCGTGCCGTGCATGGTAAACAGCTGGTTGTACTGTTCCTTCGTCACTACGACCTGCATGCCGGGTTCGAAGAGCTCGGCGCGGATGAGCAAAGCCATCACGCCGCCGAGGCAGAAGAACACGAAGGAAGCAATCAGGTACATGTACCCGATGGTCTTGTGGTCGGTGGAGGTGATCCACTTGACCACCATGTTGCCTTTTCGGCGGGGCACCACGCTGGGAGCCTCAGCGGCGGTGGTGCTGACTGGTTGCTGATATGCGGTCATCTTCTGCCACTCCCCGGCATCGCGCTTCAACGCCCCGTTTGGTGCGGGGGTGCCGGCAACACCGTGAGCGGTTCACAGAACCGACGGCATCAGGATAGCGCCTGCGGCACCCCCGCAAAAGGTTTACTGGTTAATG
This sequence comes from Arthrobacter globiformis, assembly GCF_030815865.1. NCBI lineage: Bacteria > Bacillati > Actinomycetota > Actinomycetes > Micrococcales > Micrococcaceae > Arthrobacter > Arthrobacter globiformis. The sequence continues at coordinate 4,496,502 of NZ_JAUSXI010000001.1, read as the reverse complement.
GCCCGTGGCGGGACCGTGGACCCTCCTGGTGTCGCGGGACAGCAGGAGGGCCAGTCCGATCATGCCGACGCCCAGCAGGAAGTGCAGCCAGTTGTCAGCCGTGTTGATCGGAACGAAGTTCGCCGCGGTGTCGTGGCCGATCAGCAGGCCATACAGCCACAGGACCAAATAGATGACCCCGCCGTACAGCAGGTAGCTCTTTGCCTGTCCCGGCGTCCGGGCCATGAGCAGGCCGGCCACGCCGAAGAGCAGGTGGACGATGTTGTGCAGGATGGATACCTGGAAGACGCCCAGAAGCAGGGCCTCGGAGGCGGGTCCGGCCATTCCCAGCGACTCGTAGTTCGTGGTGATGCCGGGAATGAAGCCGAGGATGCCGACGAGCAGGAATACTGCTCCGACGGCCTGGGCGGCCCTTTGCAGCCGGGACCTTGCACCGGCCGCGCTGTTCATGGTGGTCATGGCGCCTACTCCTTAGTTGGAATTTTGGTGAAACGGCTACTGTGATGTGCCCTGTTAAGGAAGCCCGTTCTCGGCGGCGCTTAGACCACGGTTTTGTTCCCGCGGCGGCGTCGCCAGACAAAGATGATGATCAGGGTGATAATCAACACCGCCGCGATGACGTACGGGGCGTAGTCGAGGCGGTTGGCTTCCGATTCGGCCGGTTCTCCTGTGCCTGGGTTGGCCGGAGGTTCCGACGGGGTTGCGGACGGGGACGACGTTCCGGTGGGCGCCGGCGTTCCGGCTGCATCGGACGTGCCCGTCTGGACCGTGACAGCTTGAACTGCCCCGGCGTGGACTGCCGCTGTTGCGGCCGTCGCAAATGGCCCTGCATACGACGGCGCAGCAAGCGAAAGCCCGGCACCGGCAAGGGCAAGCACGGCGGTGAAAGTGGCAAGCACTCTGCGCATAGATTCTCCTGCGGTTGTCCGATGCTGGCATGCATATAGTAAGCATGATTAGTATCTGAAGATAAGTACCCAGCGCAAGTTGTGTTGGCGCCAGTCCAAAAGGCGGTTCTGTGGGAAACGGACAGGAAGTCCAGGTGGGAGATCTTCAGGAGCTGATCTTTGCCCTGACCCAGGACCAGTGGCAGCCGTCAGAGGCCAAGTACCGCATCAACATCGCCTACCGCGGCCTCTCCTCCGATGATTATCCGCTGGAGACCGGCCTCGCCAGGCTGCAGGCAGAAGCCGCCGGCGGCCTGGAGCAGCACCTGCTGCGCAATTTCAAGAAGTACGCCCACCGGAATGCCACGCCCGGGGATTCGCTCTGGAACTGGCTCAGCGTTGCGCAGCACCACGGACTTCCCACCCGCCTGCTCGACTGGACGTTCTCCCCGTATGTCGCGCTCCACTTCGCCACCTCGAACCTGCGGGGCTTCGGGCGGCCCGGCGTGGTTTGGTGCGTGGACTACGTGGCGGCGCACGAGCTGCTGCCGTCTGGCCTGCGCACCCATGTGGAGCCGCTGGGCCACGGCCTGTTCACCACCGAGATCCTCACCGCTGCCGCTGAGTCGCTGGAAGACTTCGATGAATACAGGTCCGACGACGGCGGCGGCGTCCCGCTGTTCTTCGAACCGCCGTCGCTGGATGACCGGATCGTCAACCAGTCCGCCGTGTTCTCGATCATGACGGATCCGGAGGCTTCGCTGGCGGACTGGCTCGCGGAGCATCCGGAGCTGTACCGCAAGGTGGTGTTTCCGGCTGAGTTGAAATGGGCCATCCGGAATCACCTGGACCAGGCCAACGTCACCGAACGTGTGCTGTTTCCCGGCCTCGACGGGCTGTGCCGCTGGCTCGCCCGGTATTACGGCGACCGCCCCGAGCAGGTGTACCCGGATGCCCAGATTTCGCCCACCGAGCCTGCCGAACCCCAGCCTGCCGAACCCGAGCCTGCTGATGCCGGCGACGGGCAGCCCGACACGGACTCCGGCGCTCAGTAGGAGATGAACTCCACCAGTTCGCCCACCCGGTCCTCCGGGTAGTTCCTGGCAATGTCTGCCTGGCTGAGCATTCCGATCAGGTCGTGGCCGTCAATGACCGGCAACCTGCGCACCTGGTGCTGCTGCATGGTCCTGATGGCTTCGTCGACCGTGTCGTCGGCGCCGATGGTCACCGGTTTGCCCTCCGCGAGATCGCCCGCCTTGGTGCTCTTGGGGTCGCCGCCTTCAGCCAGACAGCGGACCACGATATCCCGGTCGGTGAGCATGCCCTTGAGCCGGTTGTCTTCGCCGCAGATCGGGAGGGAACCAACGTCGAGGTCCTTCATCTTCCTGGCCGCCTGCTCCAGGCTTTCGTTGGCGCCGATGCACTCTGCCCCGCCGGTCATGATGTCGCGTGCCAAGATGGACATTGCCGTTCTCCTCACCTTAGTTGCTCGGACGACGGCGGGCTGCCGCCGCTTTCTGCCAACCTGCCCCGAGTTTTTGTGTACAGATAATGGCTCCAAAGTGGCACCTAGCGCCCATTATCTGTACAAAAACTCGGGTGTCCCTTCAGTGCGGGTCTTTTGTTCAGTCCGGCACTTCCATCTGGAACCCGCAGGCGCAGTGCAGCAGCCGGGTGGGCAGATGCACGTCGTGTATGGTGCGGTGGCGGCCCAGCTCTGAGCCGGCGATGCTGCTGGTTCCCGAGCTGAGCGACGTCATCGGCGCGCCGCAGTGGAAGTATTCGCCGCCGAATTGCAGCACACCCATCAGCTGGCCGTGACGGTTCAACACACCTGCCACGTCGTGGACGCCGGCCGGGTGGGCATAGAAGTTGTCGCATTCGATGCAAGTGTAGGACACGTCCACTAGGCCGTCCTGAGGGGGATGAAGGGCCTCGATCGATTCGACGATCAGGTGTACATCCGTCTGGCACTCGGAACACCACAAGGGGTCGCCGGAGGGACGCTGCGCTTCGCCGGGCAGTTGGGCGTTGGAGATGGTCGTCATTGACGTGCTCCTGGTAAGGGGGCATCGGTGCCCTGCTGCTTGAGCTCAATCCCACGCTTAAAATACTCCCGCCCTGCCGGGCCGAGCAATAGCACCCCACCCGGCGGAGACGCCGCCGGAACAGCCGGCCGGCCGCCGTCGTACGTCCCGAATCCCTGCCCCAAACGGCCGGATATCCGCAAGGAAAAAATCCGCGGCCGAACCCTTGTGGCGGAATGGGCGGGGTGCTATAAAACATCTACGGCCAGCCGATGCAGCTGGCGGAGAACGGGAGGACCCGGGGCTTTAAATTGGCTGCCAGAAGGGGCGGTTAGCCCGGGAGCACGCCACCGCGCCAAATAGCGCACGGCAGCAGCATCCGGATCCTCTCGCGGACGGCCTCCGGCTCAACGAGCGGGGGCCGTCCCTTCATGTGCGCCCTGTGCGCCGCGGAAGCCCCGCCCTACTGACAGCCGCGGAGCAATTGGATACGCTTATGACACAGGTCTCCTAGTTGTGCGCGGGGTTCGTCGCCCGGCGTGCATTCATACTGCGGCACCGTTTGGCAGGAGCGCCAGGTGAATAGGACCAGAGGCCATGTCAGGGCGGGCGTTCTAGCGGCGGTGTCCTTGGCGGCGGCCTTCTTGGTGTCCTGCACTCCCGGCAACGGTCAACCACCCGCACCCAGCCCGGACGCCGACCACCACAACATCACGGTCTGGACCACAGAGACGCTTCCGGACCGCATGGCCAAGCTTCGGGTCGTCATCGAGGATTTCACCGCGGCGACAGGCATCAAGGCTGACCTTGTGGGTGTGCCCCCGCACCGCTTCAACCAGGTCTTGACGTCCTCGGCCGCTTCGGGTGACCTTCCCGACGTGATGACTTCCCTGTCGCTGGGGCAGGTCCAGACCATAGCGGCCGCGAAACATATCGACTACAAGACAAATGCAGCCATAGTGCAAAGCCTCGGGGAAGAAACGTGGACCGCCCGGGCACTCGAACTGACACGCGAAAACGGCCACCAGTTGGCCGTTCCCGGCTCCGCCTGGCAGCAGCTGCTCTATTACCGCAAGGACCTCTTCGCCAAGGCTGGATTGAAGGCCCCCCGGACGTACGGGGACATCATTGCCGCAGCCAAGCAGCTCAATTCCCCGGAACTGGCAGGCATTGTCGCGGCCAACAAGACCGGTCAGGCTTTCACGCAGCAGTCCTTTGAACACATTGCACAGGGCAACGGCTGCGAGATGGTCGATGCCAAGGGCCGCATCACGTTCGACAGCCCGCAGTGCGTGGCGGCGCTCGCCTTCTACCGCGACCTGCTCAAGGACTACTCCAGGCCTGGCATCCAGGACATTGATTCGGTGCGGGCCGCATACTTCGCCGGTAAGGCCGCCATGGCCATCTGGCCGACGCACATGCTGGACGAGTTGGCCGGCGCGCGTGTTGACGCCCGACCCGGTTGCCCCGAATGCAGCAAAGACCCGCTGTTCCTGGCGCGGAACACCGGGGTAGCTGCCGGCCTCCAGGGGCCAGACGGGCAGCGGCCGGCGCACTTCGGCGAAGTGATCTCGTGGACCGTGACAGCTGATTCGGACACCGAACCTGCCCGCCGGTTCGTGGAGTACTTCCTGACCGATGGCTATGCCGAGTGGCTTGCAATTGCCCCGGAGGAGCGGGTTCCGGTGCGCTTGGGCAGTGCTGCAAATCCGGCCGAGTACGCGGAGGCCTGGATGTCCATTCCCGTGGCAACGGGAAGGACCGAGCGGTTCGGCAGCATCTACGGAAAGGACGTTCTCGCCACCGTGCTGCAGGGCTCCGGAGACCTGGAGCACTGGGGGATTGTGCAGGGCCACGGCGACCTTGCCGGTGCCGCTATGAACGAACTGCCAATAGCCAATGCCGTCAGCGACGTTGCAGCGGGCCGGGCCGAGCCGCAGGCCGCTGCCACCAAGGCCGCCACGTCCCTCCGGTCTATCCTGAAGTCACTGAAATGAGCCGCCGGTTGAGCCTGTCTCCGCCGGTTGAGCCTGTCGAAACCCGGTGAGGCCCGCCGGCTGCGCCTGCCTCCGCTACGTGGCCAGTTCCATCATGAGCGGGGGTAGTTCGTCAGCCAATTCCCGAGCCAGATAGCCCAGGCTGCCCACCCGGCTGGCGAGCCTGTCGCCTGCCGCGGCGTGCAGGTGCGTGCCCCAGCAGGCGGCTTGGGCGTCGCTGGTGCCCCGTGCGCGGAGCCCGGCAATGGCACCCGCCAGGATGTCGCCGCTGCCGGAAGTCCCCAGCCCGCCGTATCCGGTGGTGATTTCCCAGTGGTCTCCGGTGTCCGGGAAGTCAACGCCGGGGGAGCCGTTTACCGGTGAGTCGCCGTCGGGGTTTCCCACGCCGGGAGGCCCGGCAATGACGCCCTGGCAGCTCACCACCGCGCGGTACTTCCGGGCGAGCTCGACGACGTCGGCCGCCAAATCCCCAGTATCCCGGCCCAGCAGGATCCCGGCCTCGGCGGGGTTCGGCGTGAGGATCAGCCGCCCCGCCCAAGGGCTCAGTTGGTCAAGCAGCCGGGGGAGTGCGCCCAAGGCGTAGGCATCGAGCACAACTGTCGGAGCATCACCCGGATCCCGGGAGGATTCATGCCGCAGCAGAGCGCGGAGGAGCGCCTCGGTCTGATCGATGTCGTCCAGTCCCGGGCCGATCAGGACGGCATCTGCAGCATCGAAGTCCGCGAGCAGGTTTTCCAGCCCGGCATCACCCACGGAACCGCCAGCGGATTGGGGCAATCCGATCACCCCTGCCTCCGGCAGCGTCACCGCCAGCTGAACGGCCACTGACTCCGCTACGGCCAGGGTCACCCGGCCGGCGCCGGCGCGCAGTGCGGCGGTGCCAGCGAGCAATGCGGCACCCGGAGTGCGCCTCCCGCCGCCGATGACCAGCACTGCGCCACGGGAGTATTTGTCGGATCCCGCCGAGGGCAGCGGCCAGCTCCGCAGCAGCGTCGGAGTGATCAGGGTGGCAGCACTGTCGGCGGCAGACGCCCTGGCAGGCTCAGCGCGGGTGGACATTGGCGTCCCCGGAGTGTTCGGTCACTTCGACGCCCTGCTCCATAAGGTGGTCGGCCACGTTGAAACTGTCCAGCGTCCACGGGCCCACACCGTCCGGTCGCACATAGCGGGTCAGCGACGCGTTCAGGACCGGAGTGCTGGCCGCCACGTCCAGGAGCTCCCGTTCGGACATGCCTTCGAGGATGTAGCGGAACAGCATGACGACGGCGTCGTGGCAGACCAGCATCACCCGGTGGCCGCTGCCCAGCGCGTTGAGCTCCCCGATCACGGAGCGAAGCCTCAGTGCCACGTCCGCCCAGGATTCCCCGCCGGGCGGGCGGTAATAGAACTTGCCCAGCCACCGCCGTCGTTCTGCTTCCTGAGGAAGCCGGGTTTCCACGCCAAAGGCGGTGAGCATGTCAAGGATGCCCAGTTCGCGGTCGCGGAGGCGTTCGTCCGAGCGGACGGGGACGGGCCAGCCCGCCGTCTCCACGGCGATCTCTGCCGTCTGGTAGGCGCGCATGTACGGGGAGGAGATGACGACGTCGGGCCGCCGGCCCTCGGGGACCGCCGCCAGCGCGCGGCCCAGGGCCGTCACCTGCTCCCGCCCTGTGGAGGAAAGCTCGACGTCGGCGTCACGGGCCGGGACCGCGATCACCTCGGCGCCGGAAACCGTTGCGTCGGTGGCGGCCACGTTGCCCTGGCTCTCACCGTGCCGGATCAGGATGAGTTCCACGGCGCCGGCGGTCCAGGCTGCGGGTACCGGGGCATCCTTGTGCGTTCCGTCAGCGGAGGTTCCGTTCTGTCCCACGATTGCACTCCCGTTCAGCCTAGGCCTGCGAATTTTTCACGTTACTCGTGCCGTACCCGGAATGTCAGCAAAGTAACCACCCTCCGCTCAACCCCGGACGCACGATCACTTTTCGTCGGCCTTTTCGCACACTCCATCACCGGATGAGGAAGCGTTGGCCCGAAACATGCAGGACGTGAGGAAGCGTTTGAGCATTCGCTGCAGGACGTGAGGAAGCGTTGGGGAACAGGCAGCAGGACCTGAGGGGGCGTCAGGGGATGCGTTTGCCGCCCGACCGGTTGAGGAAGAACACCAGCACGGCTGCCAGCAGGAGGACCGGCGCCACCCACAGCAGGAAGGCCACCGCCTTGATGACGGCGCCCATGATGAAAAACGCCACTGCGACGGCAACGATGATCCAAAGAAGTTTTTTCACAAATGCCCCTTATTTTCCGAACGTCTCACTTCCCCAATGTCGCAGCGTACTGCCCCATCCTGTCCTTGCCCAGCGCCGCGCCAACCTGGGCCATGGCGCCATAGTCCGGCAGGATGATCGACTGCCCGTCGGTGCTGGTCCCAAATCCCGCCGTTGGAAGCGTGAAGGACACCGCGTCCTGCACCTGGACATTCCGCAGGCTGTAGGCGAGGCTGGCCATCGTTGCAGCATTGAGGCCCTTGTCCACCGTAATGTACTTGGACGCCGTGCTGACCAGCTTGTAGAGCGTTACCGGGTTCGCCAGGGTGCGGGCGGAGAGCAGCTTGCCCAGCGTCGAGCGCAGGAAAAGCTGCTGGTTCTCGACGCGCTGGAAGTCACCGTCGGCAAACGCGTAGCGTTCGCGGACGAATTCGAGGGCGCGCTGGCCCTTGAGCCGGTTCACTCCGGCGGGAAAATGCTGGTGCGTGTCGTGCGTGGAGGTGAAGGCCTCCCGGACGTTCACGTCCACGCCGCCGAGCGCCTCGGTGATTCCCCTGAAGCCTTCAAAATCAATCATGACGGAGTGCTGGATCTTCTGCCCGAACAGCGATTCCACTGTTTTCACAGCGAGCGGCATACCGCCCTGCTCCAGCGAGGCGTTGATCTTGGCCTCGCCGTACCCCGGGATCGGAACCCACAGGTCGCGCATGAGCGAGATGCCGTAGGCGTGTCTGCCGTCGGCCGCGAGGTGCACGAGAATAAGGACGTCCGAGCGCTGGTTCGGCAGGCCGTTGGGAGTGGGGGCGTCGCCTTTACGGTGATCGCTGCCGATGAGCAGGATGTTCATCGGCAGCGTGGGCGGGGGCGGTGGCTTCACCGGTTTTGGCGCCGGCTTCACCGGTTTGCTGGGCGAGGGCTTGGAGGTGGCTGTCTGCGGGGGGCTTTCCGGGGCCGCGCTGATCTCCGTCTTGGCTGTCTGGGTATTCCAGATCTGGGCCAGATTGAACAGGAAGCCGCCGGCCACCAGGGCAATCCCGAGCAGCACGGCCAAAACTATGTTGCGTGTGGTCCGCTTGGGTTTGGCGCCGCCATTGGCGCCTGGAGCGGGGTCGCCGTCGTCCCCTGCCCCCGGAGTGTTCCGGGCTTTCATGATCGGACGGTACCACCAAAAGTCGCCCGTGAGAACGACGGCGGCGGGCCGGTTTTAGGAGGGCGCGTTCAGCCGGGCGAAACGCAGGATGGAGATGATCGCCGGGGCCAGTTCGTCTTCCATCTGCCGGTAGTACTCGTCGCTGCGGCGGTAGGGGTCGACGACGTCGTTGTCCGCGGCGTCCGGGGCCAGCGCGAGGTGCCTCACGGATGCTGCCCGGGCAGGAAGCTTGCGCCACAGCTTGGTGTTGGCCGCTAGCCGTTCACCGTTGAGGCCGCCACTCTGGGGTGCCTGGTCCTCACGCTCCTCCAGGACATCGAGCATCCTGGCAAACTCGCGGATGGTGAAGGTGCGCTTAAGCAGCGAGGCATCCAGCTGGAGCACCTCGCCCCGGTGTCCGGAGGTCATGGTGAGGACCAGGTCCACATTCCGAAGAATCCTGCCCGTCAGTTGGCGTGCCGCGAAGCCCTCCGCCGTGCCGCCGAAGGTGTGGATGATGTCCGCGGAGAGCGGCTGGACGGGGTCGCCCACCAGGGCACGGGTTCCGGCGCTGCGCACCTCGAAGCCGCCGGGAAGCACCTGGTCCAGGCCGGCCTGGAGCAGGCGTTCCGCCACGGGGGAACGGCAGATGTTGCCCGTGCAGACGGTCAGGATTCGGACTGGCGAAGGCGATTCCACGTGTTGGCTCTCTCAGGCTGGCGCGCAGGACAGGTCAGTCCCACCAATTCAACTTAACATGTGAGCCGCCCCGCGTTCCGGAGGATCATGGTGCGCCCTCCCAAACAGCTCCCAGCTTTTGTTCATGCTTCTGCCGGGACAGCGGTGCCACCATGGAGCTGGGACCTATGGAGCCTGGACCACGAACCAACGTTGCTGCAGAAGGCAGGATCCAATGAGAGCTGCTCTGATTCACAGGTGGGACCTTCCGGGGTGGGGCCGCTACGGGTGGCGCCTCCCGGGGTGGCGCCGGCGCAGTCCGGGTGGCCTGAAGCTCCTCCCGGGTGCCCTGCTGGCGGTGGGCGCCCTCACGGGGCTTGCTGCCTGCGGAACTGGTCCGTCGCCGTCGCCGTCGCCGTCGCCCTCGCCGGCAGCGGCAAGGCCCGGGCACGTGTTCGTGATCAACCTGGAGAACAAGTCCTACCGGGATGTCTGGAACGATCGGTCAGACGCAGAGTACCTGTCCCAGACCCTGCGCCCGCAGGGCGTGCTGCTGAGCCGGTACTACGCAATCGGGCATGCCTCCCTGCCCAATTACATCGCCCAGATTTCGGGACAGGGCCCAAACCCCGCCACCAAGGGCGACTGCCCGGACTATGAGCCGTTTGACTCGAGCGGCACAGCATCGCTGGGCCAGGCTCGGGGCCACGGCTGCGTGTACCCCGAGTCCGTGCAGACGGTTGCCGGCCAGTTGAGCACGGCAGGGAAGACCTGGAAGGGGTACATGGAGGATATGGGCACCCCGTGCCTCCATCCGGAGCCGGGCGCTCGTGATGCGAACCATGCTGCGCAAGAGGGCGACCAGTACGCCACCCGGCACAACCCGTTCGTGTACTTTGCCGGAATCACGTCGACGCCTGAGTGCCAGGCCAACGACGTCGACTTCTCAAACCTCGCCGCCGACCTCAAAACCGTGACGACCACACCAAACCTGTCCTACATCAGCCCCAACCTGTGCAATGACGGGCATGACAGCCCGTGCGTTGACGGGCGGGAGGGTGGTCTGGTGTCGGCGGACGCATGGCTCCGCAAGCATGTTCCGGAGATCCTGGCCTCCCCGGCGTACAAACAGGACGGGATGCTGGTCATCACCTTCGATGAGGCGGAGGGGAAGGAACGCGCGGATGCTGCGCTGCCCGGGGGAGCGGCGGGCGGACTGATCGGGGCGCTGGTGCTGTCACCGATGGCCAGGGCAGGCACCGCCTCGAACCGTTTGTACAACCACTACAGCCTGCTGGCCAGCATCGAGGACACCTTCGGCCTGCCCTATCTGGGGTACGCTGCGGCACCCGGGCTGAACCGCTTCGGGTCCGATGTTTTCAGCCGCTGAACCAGCAGAAATGTCAGCAGCGCCGCCGCAACGGGCGCGTACAGCAGCGGCTGCGCCGGCCAGGCTCAACAGCGCGGCGGCGGCGACGACGATCGGCGCCGCAGGCACGGGAAGGCCGGAAACAGCGTGGATGACCAAGCCCAGGACGACAGTTACGGACCCGAAGAGCCAGCCGGCAACGGCAAACTGCGTGCGACCTCGCCGTCCCGCCATGCGCCCATCCTCCACCAGGTTGCCCGCCTGTGCCAGTGGGTCCTAGTAGGCTGGCATTGAGAGTCGTGTCGATCTGCCGTGAGGACAGTGGGAATGGCAGCACTCATGAATGAGCCAGCTAGGAAAGCCGGGTCCCCTGGAGGGGAGGGCGAATTCGTCCCCCAGCGGATTGCCGGCCCGGTGGTGGCTGGCGTCGTGCCCGGGCAGCCGCCCGCCGTCGTGCAAAGCGCCGCCCGGTTGGCGTACTCCCTGAACGTCAAGCTCATCTGTGCCTATGTGGACATCACCTCCTACCTCAGCAACGAGCGGGACGACCAGGACCTGCTCCAGTCGGCGGGGCAGGACGGAACCGTCGACGATGCCGAGCAAACGAGCGCCCACCTGAGGGAGCACCTGCAGGCTGTCCTGGGCAAGGCCGGGATCCGCTGGTCGCTCCTGACCCTTGTCGGGGAACCCGCGCGGGCGCTGGCCGGGCTGGCGGATTCGGCGGATGCCTCGGTCATTGTGGTGGGCACGCGCGAAGGCGGGGTGGGCGCCCGGCTAGAGCAGTTGCTGCTCGGCTCGGTGGCCGGCCACCTCACGCACTGGCAGACCCGGCCGGTGGTTGTTGTTCCGCTCGCTCCGCAAAGACGGCACCGCCCGAAGGAGGACGACTGACGTTACTCCGGCGCGACCGACGGTCCAATCACTGACTCCATCCACCCACACAAGAAGAATGCGAGGGGCTTCACATGGCCGACCTGATCGATTTTCTGGAAGCGCGGATCTCCGAGGACGAGGCGGATGCCCGGCGGGGGCTGGAGATGGAGGGGTCGGCGGGACCCGTCGTCGGCTGGTTCAATCCCGGGCGCGTACTTTCAGAATGCGCGGCCAAACGGGTGATTCTGGGCAACGTCCCGCTGGTCACCGATGTCCCCACGGCGATTGGCTCCACGAGCGAGTATGTCCTGATGTCCCTCGCCGCCGTTTACAAGGACCACCCGGACTACCAGGAGGGCTGGGCAGTCGACGGGCTGTGAGGCGGCGCTAGCCCGTGGTGCCTGTGTCGTCGTGCGCCGAGCCCACGGGCTTGGACTCCGGCGAGCCGCGCTGGCGGAGGTAGATCGACAGGACAACCATGGAACCGACGGCGAGGAATTCGGACTGCCAGTTCTGCAGGGTGCGGTTCCAGAACTCGGGCGACGCAATGTACTCCGCCCAGCTGACGGGCTGCTGGAAGTTCTGGATCTGCTCCTGGTTGTAGTTGCTGTTGCCGGCAATCGACTGGACCAGCCATGACAGGACGAAGATCAAACCCATCGTCAGTCCCAGGGAGTTGGAGTACAGGGTGCGCCGCCAGCCGGAGACGCGGGCCCACTTCGGGGACTTGGCGTTGCTGTACTCGCCCACGAGCTGTTCCTGGTCCGACTCCGGGCCGGGCTCGTTCAGTTCCTTCGACTCCGGCGATCCCTTCTGGACCAGCCAGATGGTCGCGAAGATGTAGAGCAGGAACTGCAGGTATTCGGACTGCCAGTTTTCGGAGACGTCCACGGCGAAGTTAGACGACACCAGGTACTGGGCGAAGCTGATTTCTTCCAGTCCGGAAGCCACCTGCTCCTCGTTGAAGAGGGCATGGCCGGTGAGCGCCTGACCCAGCAGGGCCAAGAGGAAGATAAGGCCGAAGAAGAGGCTGAGGCCGTTGTTTCTGAGTGCTTTTTTCACGGTCCGCCTATCCCCGAACAAGACCGACGGCGGCCATGTAGGCGAGTCCGCCGAAGATCAGGATGAGGTACAGGGCAAAGCTCCAGCGCATTCTATTTGCCTCCTACTTCGCAGGTGTACGGGGCTTCTTCCCCGTTCGCGGTGCAGCCTGCGCCCGTGATTCTCCAACCCGCGTCGGAGGCGGCCAGGAAAACTGTGTCGTTCTCGAACTCAATGAACGCGTCACGGCCGAACTGTTCGGTGCTCAGCAGCTTTCCCGGGTCCGGGATGTTGGCCTTTTCCAGCTGGCTCTCGCAGGTGCCGGCATCACTCGACCGTGCCGTCTCCTCCCGCGTCTTGGACTGGAGCCGCGAGCAGGCCGCCGTCATATCGGAACTGGCCACATCCCGGTGGAATGCCTCGGCCGCTTCTGCGGCCTCCGTTCCCTCAGCGGCGCACCCCGAAAGTACGCCTCCCGAAAGCGCGAGAAGGGCGAGGAGCCAAAATCGCAGGCCCCTGGCGCCCCTAGGCGTCTTCACGTTCCGGGTTTTCTAGCCGGAAGAAGTTGGACTGCGTTCCGTCAGTGCGCTGTTCCTGGTAGATGAAATTAAGGCGGCGGCCGTCAAACGTTTTGAACCATTCCTCCCAGCTGACGCGGCGTAAATTGCTGTCGTTGCCGCCAAAATCTATCCGCAGCACGCCCAGGTGATCGCCGTGTTCAGTGCCTTCAACAGTGGCCGGGACTCCGCCGCGTTCTTCGGCCCACTGCCGGATGACCTCGTGGTGGGTCGTGGCCAGGCTGCGGCCTTCACGTTCGGGCTCATCCTCGGTGGAGGTGACCTCCTGCGAATACTTCAACGAGCTGGATGAGGCGTCGCCGTGCCGGATCTTCCCGCCTTCGGGGCCGGCGCCCAGATCGTCGGCGTCGGTGTCCGTATCTTCGCTTCCACGGCTGGCGCCGGCTTCGGAACGGGCGCCTGCAACTTCCTTCACGAGCTCCTCCTTGCGCATGCCCGAAGTTCCGCTGATGTTTTCGTCCTTCGCCTCCTGCCGGAGCTCATCCACCTTCATCTCCCGCAGCTCGGTCTCGCTGACATCGGGGGTGTTCGGCGTCTGGTTACCTGGCTTCTCACTCATGGCAATTCCTCCTCGTGCAGGACGTGAACAATTACTAAGGCTACTTATTGTTTAGTCCGTGCTGCGCGTGCCGTCAAGCTGTCCCATCCGTCTGAGCAGGACAATCGCGTTTTAGTCGGGGCGGTCAGGCCTTGTGCCGCCGCAGCTTTCTGGCAATGGCCACTACGGCCGCGCAGGCGAGGATCCAGGGGCCTGCGGCGACGGCCGGATCGATCCACTGGTGGGCGAGGTCTGCGCGCTTCCTTCCAAATCTTGACCTGAAACCGTGCCCGGAGAACTCGCTTAGGACGCCGCTTTCAGTGACGGGGTTGTCCGGGTGCAGCGAGATGAAGGACGCCAAACGGCTCTCCCACGCGTTAATGCGGTCGGCTGCGAGCAGGATCAGCCAGTGGGCCGCGCGGCCCTCGCTGTACCTATAGGCGACTTTGCGCAGTGCTCCGGAGAGGCCGGCGGGCGGAGCGGACGTGCCGAAGACGGGGGTCAAAAACTTGTGCTCGACGGACCGCTCTCGCGGCACCTTCTCTTCCTGCCGCTCGGGGAACTCCCAATGTGCGCCGGTCGCGAGGTCAGTGCGTTCGCGCGGCACGGAGGGCCGGTCCTTCGGATCCAGGTCTACGCCCCACCCGGGGATGCGGGCTCGTAGTTGCTCACTGCTCTCCTTGGGCTTCGGCTTGTCCGCTGTGTAGGGCATGGTGTCCGCTCCTTTCAGCTGGGACTCGGTACGATAAGCGGCTTGATAATGCCATCGAGCTTGGCGGAAAACATGTGATAGCCCTCAGCGATGTGTTCCAGCGGTATGCGGTGGGTGACAATGTCGTTGGGTTTAAGGTAGCCGTTCCTGACGTGCTCGAATAGCCGCGGCCACTGCCGCTTGACCGGGCACTGGTTCATCCTCAGCGTCAGGCCCTTGTTCACGGCGTCGCCGAATTTGACGGCACTGAACATGGGACCGTAGGCCCCCATCACGGACACCGTCCCGCCCTTGCGGACAGAATCAATGGCCCAGTTCAGCGCCACCGGCGACCCGCCCTGCAGCTTCAGCTGGGAGGACGTCACATGCTGGGTAAAGTTGCCATCCGCTTCTGCCCCCACAGCGTCGATCGCCACATCTGCGCCCAGGTAATCCGTGATTTTCTTCATGTGCACGACGATGTCGTCGTATTCCACGAAATTGTACGTCTCGGCGTGGGCGAAGGACCGGGCCTTCTCGAGGCGGTACTCGAGATGGTCTATCACGATCACCCGCCCTGCGCCCATCAGCCACGAGGACTTGGCAGCGAACAGCCCCACTGGTCCGGCGCCGAAGACCACCACAGTGTCGCCTTCGCTGATGTCACCGAGCTGGGCACCGAAGTAGCCCGTGGCAACGGCGTCCGTAAGCAGTACCGCATCCTCTTCCTCCATCCACTCCGGAATCAGGGAAGGTCCCACGTCCGCGAAGGGCACGCGTACGTACTCGGACTGCCCGCCGTCGTAACCCCCGCAGGTGTGGGAGTACCCGTAAATGCCGCCCACCGCCGTGGCGTTCGCGTTCACGTTGTGGCAGTTTGAATAAAGCCCCCGGGAGCAGAAGTAGCATGACCCGCAGAAGATGTTGAACGGCACCATCACACGGTCCCCGGGCTTTAGGTTCTGCACAGAGGATCCGACCTCGTGGACCGTGCCGACGAATTCGTGGCCAAACGTCATCCCGACCCGGGTGTCGGGCATCATGCCGTGATAAAGATGCAGGTCCGAGCCGCAGATCGCCGCCAAGGAGACACGCACAATGGCGTCGTTGGGATGTTCAAGCTTTGGAATGTCTTTTTCCTCCACCCGGACCCTGTATGGTCCGCGATACACCATTGCCTTCATTTATTGCCTCCTTAGAAGAAACCGGCTTCTTTCGATCCGGAGCACGTGCCCTTAGTCCTGCCGCCCGAGTTCATCCCACAGGAAGGCCAGCGTCGCTACGCCCGCCTTCAAAACGTCGATGTTCACGCTTTCGTCGCTGTCGTGCCAGTTGTCCTCCACCAGCCCCGTCCCGAAAAAGACCACCGGAACATTCAGGGCCGACGCGAGAAGGTCAGCGGGTCCGCCACCTGCGTTTCCCATTCGTCCCACGTCGCTTGCCCCGAACCCCTTTGCCATTGCCGCTGAAAGGGCCTCAATAAATACGCAGTCCGGGGTTCGGTAGGCTTCCTGGGCGGTCTCCGTTTCCACCGATAGCTCGTAGGCATAGCGGTCACTGATGGTCGCGGCAACCCAGCGCCGAAGCTGGTCAGCGACTTCATTCACTTTCTGGCCGGAGACGGTGCGGATGCTGAGGTCAGCCGATGCCATCGACGGAACCGCGGCGCGGGCGACGCCGATGGGGTCACCGGCCGCCATCGCAATGACTTCGACGGCGGGCCGCTCCCACAGCCGCTCCGGGACGGTGTAGCCCTCCTCGCCGCCAATGGTGCGGGTATGGGAACGCTCCAGCCAGTCCTCTGGGTCGAACGGGAGCGCCGCCAGTTCGGCGCGGCGGCGCGGGGAAATCTCCTCGACGTCGTCGTAGAAGCCCGGGAGCGTGATCCTACCTTTTTGGTCATGCAGCTGCGCAAGCACGTTGCTGAGCTCGAATGCGGGGTTGGGTGCGGTGCCGGAGACCGCGCCGCTGTGAATGTCAGTGAGTGGACCGTAGATCTCGAGCCGCGCACCGAGCATGCCGCGGATGCTGGTACAGAGGGCAGGATGGTCGGCCCGCCACAGCAGGGTGTCGGAGAAGATCACCACGTCCGCATCCAGCCGGGACCGGTTCTCCCGAAGAATGTCTGCCAGTCCCGGGGAACCCGCCTCTTCCTCCCCTTCGACGATCACCTTCAGGTTCACGGCCGGTGCCGTGCGCCCCGTAGCGTGAAGGTAGCCGCGGAGGCCCCAGATGTGTGCCAGCACCTGGCCCTTGGCATCCGAACTTCCCCGGCCGTAGAGGCGGCCGTCCCGCGGCACGGGGTCGAACGGGGAGGTCTGGTCCCAGTTCTCTTCCTTGACGGCACGGACGTCATGGTGGCTGTAAATAAGAACGGTGGGGGCGCCCGAAGCGCTGGACCATTCGGCAAAGACCGCAGGACCCTCTGCCCCCTCCCAGATCTCCGTTGTGGGGAACCCGACGTCGCGCAGTTCTCCGGCCAGCCAGTTGGCTGACCGGGTCAGATTGTGTTTGCGCTCGGGAACGCCTGCCACCGACGGTATGCGGACCCACTCGGTGAGCCGCTCCAGGAGCAGTGGAGTATGGATGTCGACATAGTTGCGGATGCCGTCGTCAATGTCCATCGGTGCTCCTGTCGAAGTTAATCAGCTGGCTTGGAGGCGCCGGGACCGGCGACGCGGGGTGCCGGCCGTCCCGTGCGTGCAGTTGATGGCGTCCATCACCACCGCGGCTAGGCTCTGGCTGTTCATCATCGTTTCCCGTTGTCGTTGTGCGCCTGTCCCGGAAGTGAGGATCCGGGCCAGTCCCAGGGTGACCTGCTCCTCGTCCCCGCTGGCCGCCAGAGCGGGGCGGACATACGTCAGGAGGGCCTGCACAGCTTCGGTGGCCGGGCATGGCGTGTTCAGCAGCGGATGCAGAAGCGTGCCTTCCACTCCCGCCTCGCTGGCCTTCCACGCCGCCAGGCGCAGTTGAGCGGCGGACAGGCGCGGCGCCGAAATACCCGCCCGCCAGTCCTGGGACGCCCGTTCCACGAGTGCCCGAACAATGGCCGCGATTGCCGTGGCGTGCCCGGCGTCCATGCAGACGTCGGCAATGCGCACCTCAACCGTCGGGTGGTTGCGGGAGAGCCGCGCATCGAAGTACACCATTCCCTCGTCGAGGAGGACACCGGTGGCGATCAGCGACTGAACGTGACGGCGATATGCCCGTTCGGATCCGAACCGTTCGCAAGGTCCCGCCGTCGGCCACCGGTTCCATGCTTGGTGGCGGAAGCTAGCGTAGCCGCTGTCGGTTCCCTGCCAGAACGGGGAATTCGTGCTCAGCGCCAGCAGCACGGGCAGCCAGACACGGATCCGATCCAGGACAGCCACCCCTTCCTCTCCTGACGTGACACGGACGTGGACATGCAAGCCACAGGTGAGTTGCTCCCTCAGGGTCAACCCGAATCGGGTTGCCATGTTCAGGTAGCGGGGATCGGGTACGAGGGTCGGAAGGACGGGTACGGGGCTGGTGGCTAGCGCCACCGCTCGTGCGCCCACCGACCGGGCGGCCTCATCAGCCAGAGTCCGGCCCGCCCGGATGGCCTCCGCCATCTCTTGCAGGGTGGAACAGACAGGGCCAACAATCTCCAGTTGCTCCTGCTTTACCTCTAGGGCCAAAGCTGGCGCCTTGCCGGACGATGAGCGTCGCGCATGATGTTGCAGTGACAGTTCCGCCGCAGGTACGGGCAGCCCTGTGGTGGGGTCCACGAGCAGGAATTCCTCTTCGACGCCGAAGGTTCTCAGAAGCCTGCCGGCTGGAGGGATGCCTGGCCTTTTCATTGAAAGATTCAATGCAGTTCCTAGGGGAAAGAGGCCTCCGGCCCAGTGTCGCTTGGGCCAGCCGCCGGTGGGGCTGACAGCCCTCCTGCACGAGCCACCATCATCGGCCCGCTCGAAGAAACAGGCTGCTGATGTCTTCAGATTACCCATCAAGGCAGGCTGCCGGAAGAGCGCGTTCGGTTGGCGGCTCCGAGGATGGCGCCGGCCCCTTGTCCGGTTCTAGGCCTTTGCTCCCCCTTGGCATAGGGGTAGCGTACGCCTATGGCCAGACAGGGACACCTTCACGGAGTAGCCGAAATTCCCCCGTCGAAGGCTGGGGGCATTCTCTTCGGGCTGGGGCTTGGCGGCTTCCTGGACGGCATCGTCCTGCACCAGATCCTGCAGTGGCACCACATGGTGAGCAACACCCGCGATCACCCGGTAAACACGGTTGCCGGACTGGAAGTGAACACACTCGTGGACGGGTTTTTCCACCTCGTGATGTGGCTGCTGGTCCTTGTAGCGTCCGTCGTCACTATCAGCGCCTGGCGCCAGGGGAGGCTGGCACCTAACTGGAGCTTTCATTTCGGCCTGGTGCTCGCCGGTTGGGGGATCTTCAACGTGGTGGAAGGCCTCGTGGATCACCAGCTGCTCCAGGTCCATCACGTCCGGGACGATCTGGGAGGCCCCCTGGTCTGGGACATGGGGTTCCTGGCCGTCAGCCTGCTCCTAATCGCTGGCGGCTGGCTGCTCCATAGGCAGGGCCTGGCTGCGCTTGCGATCAGAAGCGGCTGACTTATGCTCTCGCCCGATCACTGCTATTTTGACAGGACCGACCATTGCCTGCCGTCCCTTGTTGGCGGTGCAGGCTGTTGTTTTAGGAGGTTGCTTCGATGAACGATATTCCTGGACACGATGAACTGCCGCTTGCCGACTACGACCACATCCCCAGCGGAACCCTGCCGTCCCGGATCTCGGGGCTCGACGAGGGCGGCGTGGGTCAGCTGCTGGAGTACGAGCGGGCGCACGGCAACAGGCTTCCGGTGGTGCAGATACTGGAGCACCGTTTGGAGGCCCTAATGGGGGGCGCGCAGCCCAGCGGCTCCTCCGCTCCGGACACCCCGGAAGTGGGCCAGAGCCAGACCGGCTCCAAGGTCAGCCCGGCAACATCGGGACCGGCGATCAATCCGCCGTCGCACGGCGTCCCCAACAATCCGTCGCAGCAGCCCCGTTGACGCCCCTGGAGCTGACGCACTGGAGTTGAGGGCCGACGGCGGCTGGCGCCGGTGCCGGGGCGACGGCACCGTTGACTTACGACGGCGGGACTAACCTGGGAGCCGCGGGCCGGCTCTCCCAAGTCCCGGGCTCAGTTCCTGAAGGAATCGCCCAGTTCATGGATGGCGTGGTCAAGCAGGTCCCGCTGGATCGGGCGCAGCATGTATGAGCCGTGGAGGTAGGCCTCGATCTCCATTGCCCCTGCATCGCCGCCGATGCTGAAGTAGTGCATCCACAGTTCGTCGACATCAAGGTCGGACCGCCGGAATGTGTGGGCCGTCCGGTCTCTTTGCGCCTCTCCATCACGCTCCGCGGTCATGGTGCTTCGGGGTCGAGGTCCGCTGCAGGTTCGATAATCCCCAGGGCCACTACGCTGAGCAGGAGTTTTTCCGTGCGTGCGCGGTTGATCATGACCTGTAAGGCGTCCCTTTCATTCACCTGCAGCCGTTCCATGAGGGCGCCCTTGGCCATGTCGATGAGGCTCCGGCTATGCAGTGCGCCCTTGAGTGATTCGCTGAGTTGTGCGGCGCGTTCCCTGGTCTGGAGATTGGACAGGATGAGTGCCGCGGGTCCAGCAAGGAGTGACAGGACCTGTTCGCTGCGTGCATCGAAGGCGTGTGCCCTGTCCGCGTAGACTTTCAGGGCTCCGATGGGTTCAAGCGCGCCGCTTCCGGTCACGTCGGGCACCAGGAGTGGGACACTAATGCAGGACAACAAACCGAGAGGGGCGCTGGCCCCGGCCCATTCCGGCCAGCGCTGGTCGCAGCGAAGATCGTCTACCCGCACGGTTTGGGCGCTTGCCCAGGCCGTGAGGCAAGGTCCCTCTCCGAGGTCGTACTGTAAGCGGTCCGCCTGCTTCACGAGGCTGTTTGTGGAGGCCGTGCTCGTCGGCCGGCCTTGGGCATCGATGAGCGTGCCCCCCGCGCCGACGCTGCCGGGCAGGCTTTCGTGGGCCGCTTGAGCCAGGTTGGCCACGGCCCGGTCAACCACTGGCTCCGTGAGCAGCAGCCCCGCAACCCGGGCGAAGATCTCGGGCAGTTCGCCTGCGATTGGGTGCTTCCGCGTCACGGGCTGGCCTCACATGTCATCAGTGTTGTGAACATCCCTTTTGGGGAATTATTCGGCAGGTGCTCTCCATACTAGTCCCGGTCCTATGACCCAGGCCTTGGACCTACTGGTCCGCCTCGCCATCACGGTATTGCCGATCCGGGAGCTCCGCACCATTGAGGATGTCCGTCGCGATCTGCCTTAGCTGTTGTTTGCTGGACCGCGCCATTTCATGGAGAAGTTTGGCTGCTTCCTCACGGCTGACGCGGGTCTGGGCCATGACGAGGCTTAGGGCGGCGTCTACTGCTGCCCTTGATTGCAGGGCGCCGTGCAAGCCTTCCGGATGCACCCCGGAGCGGTGTACTCGAAGCGCCAGGCGGAGAATGCGGGACAGAGACACGCCGTACGATTCCACTGCCGCAATGGTCGCTGTGCCAAAGGTGGACGTGCTCAGGGCATAACAGTTCAGGGCCGCCGCTGCGTTGGCCCCTGCATCGATTGGAACGGCAAGGACTGATACAACGCCTTCCCCCGTCACCGCTTGTGAGTAACGATGCCATCTCTTGGATGTTCTGAGGTCTTCGACCAGAACGGTGTGGTCTTCCCTTAAGGCCGTCAGGCAGGGGCCGTCGTTGAACCCGTACTGTTTCTCGTCCATTTGCTTGGCCGTGTCGCTGCTGCTGGCCACGGTGGCCGGCCGCCCGTCGCGCTCGACCGAAATCGCACACAGCATCGGTTCGGGTGCTGCGAGCTTCGACGCCGAGAAAACGGTCAGCTCAAGGAGGAACGCGTCAAACCCCGGGCTTTCGAGCAGTAGGTCCTGCAACTTCTCGAGCGTTGGTGCGGGATTTCGCCCGGATGTCGGCGGCTGGCCAGCGGCCATGAAATGCCCCGATCCACGTGGAGCCGGTTGCCCGGTCCATTTCTACGGCCGGATTTAGGGTCCGGGAACGATCGTGGACTTTGGGTTGCCTCCACGGCCAGTGACGTGACGAACAGGTCGACCGACCTTCCGAGTCCTGCCAGCAGGATGCTGATGATCGATTCGCCTTCATTTTTGAGCCTACTCCCTATCCGCCGGAACTACATCAGCTGTCCTCATCCACTGTGCCGGCAATGCCGGTGCGGAACTTGATCAGCTTGTGGGAACCGTCGCAGTAGGGCTTGATGGCGGAGGCCCCGCAGCGGCACAGGGCAACCGTGTTCCGATGCCGGGGGACCGGGTCGCCGGACGGGGTGACTATTTCGAAGTCGCCCCGGATCAGGATTGGCCCGTCCGGGCAGAGCACCACCGAGCTGGGGTCGCCTGGCTGCTTGGTCTCATGATCCATGTTGTGTTCCATTCTGGTTGTGGGCCCCTTGGACCGGCCGGATTTTGCCTTGGTGCCTGAGCCTGAGCGCGGCCGGGGAATGGGCTGCCGTTTTGATCCTGACGCCCGCATAGGGAACCCCGCCGCTGGCCCGGAGAGCAAGGGCCATCCAGATGCACGCTGCCCGTTCAAAAAGCCACAGCGGGGCAAACCAGGCGGTGCTTGGCGGAAACACAGCCCTGCCTCCGTCGCGTCTTCTTCCGCGTTCCGCGATGCCGACGACGGTACCGGTCAGTGCGAGGACCGCAAGGGCACGCGGTACTCGCCGTTGCGCCAGCACCACTGCCAGGAGGGGCAGCACGGCAAGCTCGGCGAGCAGCCGTGCGGGCTGCGCAAAGTCGTCATAGGCCTGCCGGATACGTTGCCTGAAGAAGTGGCGGGCAGTGGGCGGCCTCCGGGCCACCAGCAATGCCGGCAGCTGCTTTTCACGGCCGCCGGCAGCAGTGACGGTCCGGATGAGCTCCAGGTTCTCGAAGAGCACGCCCGCATAGCCGTCCGTGGCTGCCAGTGCGGACCGGCGAACTGCCAGCGTGCCGGGGTAGTCCCCGCCGAATGCCCGGTTGATGAGGGTCCTGGACGTGTCCCAGCGTGCGTGCCAGGGCAGCGGAGTGAAGTAATTCTGCGGGCGGACCAGTTCGGCGTCGTCAAGGGCGGCGAATGCCGCGGCCAGACCCTCACGTGTGTAGCGGACGTCGTCGTCGGCAATCACCAGCCGCTCGGCCGTGCTGAGGCGTACTGCTGTGAGGACTGCGGCTACTTTGCCGTTGCCGCCCCCGGAGCCGCCGTCGTTGGCCTTCGGTGGGATGTGACGGACCGACGTCGGGAGCAGCACCCGGTGCCGGGCGAACAACTCCGCGGGGGAGCCGTCCACCACAGTTACCCGGGTCCAGGTGGCCAGCTTCGAGATGTATTCCGCCAGCTCCTCAATCCCGGAATCCTCGGTCCAACGCAGGGGCAGAATGTACTCCGTGTCCGGACGTGGACCCGGTTGTGCCGCTTTTGTCATGCCGTGGTCAAGGAAGTGCGCAGCGAGGATCTGCCATCCTGCCAGGCTTCCACGATGTGCGCCGTGAGCCTGGCATCGATTGCGAGGGCGGCCGTGGCACCGAACAGGATGTCCTCAAGGAGCTCAGGTTCTGCCTCGGCGAGGCCTCCTGCGAGGTCCCGGCCGGCGATCTGCTCGTGGACGGCGTCGGCTTCCACGTGTTCGTCGAAGTATTCAGTGACCTCGGCGCCGAAGCCGTGGCGGCGGAAGCCCCTGCCGTACAGCTGGTTGGGGCGGGACGATGTCATCTCGTAGATCGCGAGGTGGCCCGTGATCGCGCCGCGCAGCCGGCGGTTGAGGCCGAACAGGGACATCATGTTCACCGAGGCGAGGGCCACGGCAGGAACAGCGTCAACATAGCTGCCGTAGCTACTGTTAAGTCCCAGTCCATCCATGGTCCGGGCGAACAGTGCACTGTGCATCCGGTGCGGGCGGCCGCCTCCATACTCATCCGCCTGGATCTCCACCAGGGCGGCCTTGGGCCGCCCCGCCAGCCTCGGGATCGCCCAGGTGTGGGGGTCGGCTTCCTTGAGCTGGTAGACGGATTTGTGAATGAGGAACTCCGCCAGCTGTTCAGCCGTCGCCTTCTTGGCCACGTAACGCGAGAGGCTGGGTCCGCTGTCCTGGGCAGCCAGGGCAAAGAGCATGTCCGCCACCGCGTCGCTGTCCGGTTTGCCCTCCGCGGCCGCGTTCTTACCGTCTGCCGGGGGCCCTGCGGCCACGAGCGCGGCGGAGCGCAAGGCCTGTTCGAACGGTTCTTCCAGAAGCCGGCGGACGGCGATTAGCGCAGGCTCCCATTCCCATGCGTCATCCACTCCCTCCAGGCCTCCATAGTGCAGTTCGTAGAGGCAAAACAGTGCGAGCTGGAGATCGTCGTCAGTGAGGATGTCGTCCGCGAGTCTCGCAGTTTCGGAGACGAGCCCCAGCAGTTCTGATTGTGCTGGCATATCGATTCCTGGCCCCCCGGTCAGAAGGTCGATGAGCTCAGCGCTGACGGGACCGCGCGGTTTTGGTCTTTTCATGGTTCTCCTTGCAGGCGGCAACGGCGCAGCCAGCGGGTGGTTTCGGTGGGGTTGACAGCAAGTAGTGAAGATCGCGGTTCCGCCACGGCTGGCCAGACCTGGAACGCTACATCCGCAGGTCGCGAATGTAGCGTTCCAGGTCCAGACGCAGGGCGGACTCTGTATCCGGCCTGCTCTGCGTTAGCCCTTGGACCAGGGCCTCCGCAGTGGCCAGTACCTCCCGGCCGTCGTGCGTGAGCCGGATGTCCGTGTAGCGCCGGTCCCCGCTGCGTTCCCTGCTCAGGAACCCAAGTCCCTGAAGACGGCGGACCACCCTGCCCAGGCTTTGTTTGCTTACACAGAGCAGGGTGGCCAGGTCGGAGACGGTGACAGGTTCGAGGTCCGCCACCGATTCCAACACGTCCAGGGATCCTTTGGTCAGGCCCAGGTGCGTGAGGTTGCGGTTGATCCGCAGCTCATCCAGACGGGCAGCGATGCTGAGGAGCCGGTGCGTTGGCCAGCGTTCCGGTCCTGTGGGATGAGCCAGGCTCATGCCGGCTCACGTGTTCTGGACGTGGTCCCTGGCGTCGGTGGCGGTTGCTTTGACGTCGGAGGCGGCGGTCTGGCCTTCTTCCTTGACGTGCTGGGCGGCGTCGGTGGCGGTGGCCTTGACGTTTTCCATGGCGTCCTGGGCGGGTTCCTTCCAGCCTTCGGCCATGTCCTTGGCCGCTTCGGTCAGCTGGCTGGTCATCGGTTCGGCCGCGGTCTTGAGGGCGTCGGCGGCTTCGCGTTCCTTCTGGCTGGGCGGGATCAGCGAGGAGGCCAGCAGCCCGGCGCCGAAGGCGATCAGCCCGGCGGCGAGGGGGTTGCCCTGGGTTTTCGCGGCGACCTGGTGGGGTGCGTCGGCGATTGCTTCGCCGGCGGTGCTGATGGCGTTCCCGGCGGCGTCGGTGGCCTGATGGACCCCGCCGCTGGTGCTGTGTGCGGCGTGGTGGAGGCTGCCGGAGGTGCTGTGGGTGGCGTGTTCGGCGGTGCCCATGACTTTCTCCTTTACTCCGAAGACGGCGTCCTTCACCTTGTCCGTTTGGCGGTGGACGATGTTGGAGGGGGTGACCTTGTCGGCGACGGCGTCCACGTTGGTGCCGAGGCGGGTGCGGGTTGCTTCGATGTCGGCGCGGATGGCGTCCGGGTTCTCACTCATCGGTGGTCTCCGTTCGGTTTGAGGGTGGGCGGGATTTCCTTGGCTGTCTCCATGGTCTGGGGCATGCCTTTGATGGCTTTGAGTTCCTTGCGTCCGATGGAGGCGAGGATCGCGGCGATGATGCCCCAGATGACGGCGACGACGACGGCGGACCAGCCCAGGCCCACCAGCTCGCCGAGGGCGTACCAGAGGGCGATGGAGAGGAACAGGAGCACGAAGTGCCCGGCGACGCCGGCGCCGGCGAGCATGCCGCCGCCCTTGCCCGCACGGGTGCCGGACTGTTTGAGTTCGGCCTTGGCGAGTTCGATTTCCTGCCGGATCAGGGTGGACAGGTCCCGGGTGACCTCACCGAGGAGGTCACCGAGGGAGGTGGTGTCGGCCTTGGCGTGGGCTTGGGTGGGAGGTGTATCGGGTATCTGGCTGCTCACAGGGGACGACCCCCACCCTCAACGTACGGGTCCTCGGGATCGCGCAGCGGAACCCCTGCAGAGCCCGGCGCGTCAAAGCCCGGCCGGGCTGGCTCGCCATACACGGTTTCTGCATAGGTGGTGGGGGTTGCCTGCGGTGCGTCATAAAGCGGTGCCGCGGTGAGGCTGCTTTCAGTGACCGGTGGCTGGGCGGGGTACTGCGGCACGGTGCCTGCGTATCCGGCGCCGGCCGCGGGTCCGGTTTCGGGGGCGCCGGCCTGCAGGCTGCGGCCCAGGCGACCGGCAAGCATGCCCGCGCCTGCCGCGAGGAGCAGGAAGGTGCCGGGGCGCTGGCGGGCAAAGGACTTGACCTCGTCCAGCAGCGAGCCCGGGTCCCGGTTGTCCAGCCAGGACGCGACCGACTCGGAACGGTCGGCGGCCTGCCGGATCAGGTCCGAGGCCACACCCTGCTGGTCCGGCGCGTCGGCCATGGTGCGCAGCTGCGAGGAGATGGTGCGGATGCCTTCGGCGGCCTTGGTCTGCTGCGTGCCGGCCTGGCTGGTGAGATCCGATTTTGCCTGATGCAGCAGATCCTTGGCGCTGTTCTTCGCCTCGTAGGCGACGTTCTTGGCCTCGGACGCGGCCGTCCCGGCCACGTTCTGGGCAGCGCCGGCAGCCTGGCCCGCAACATTCGCGGCCTCGTCCTTCGCCACGTCCTTCTTCGAGGAGGGCTCGTCCTGGTAACCGGTGGTGCCCGTGTAGCCCGGGGTGCCGACGCCGGTGATGTCTGCGTCAGTGCTGCCTGCTCCGGTGATGTCGGCGCCGGTGGTGCCCAATCCTGTCGTGCCCGGTCCGGTGCCGTATGGGTTCTCGGTCATCATTGCTCTCTTTCCTTTGAGGGTTAGCTGCTGCTGATGAACCAGCACTCAGCAATAGTAAGCATGGTTACCATCTAATAGTAAGTACACTTCCTACATCAATTGAAAATTGTTGGATGCCAGCAGAAAGGCTGTTGATCATGATTGGATTCATCATCGCCGGGCTCGTTATCGGAGCCCTTGCCCGCCTCATCAAGCCCGGGCGGCAGAACTTGGGAATCGTCGCCACGCTGCTCCTGGGCCTAGCCGGGTCCGTCATTGGTGGAGTTGTGGCCAGCCTCCTCGGCACCGGCGACATCTTCGAACTGAACTTCCTCGGGTTCATCGTTGCCGTCATCGCCGCTGTCGCCCTGATCGGTGTCGCAGAGACGCTGGCAGGCCGCAGGAGGGCACCGACCCGGCGTTTCTGATGGCTGGCGGGCAAGTAATGGCGCGAATTGCGGCCTGACGATTTGTCCTCCCCGCAGCGCTTTGGACGTCTCTAGGAGAGGTAATCTGGCAGTAAATGTTGGGAAGTGCCGTCCTTCTTGGAAGCGGCGGTTTCGGTTTCTATGCCGGGCGGCGCCGCCTGTTGAAACGAGGCTGTTATGGGCGTTGAAGCCCGGGCGTGGGACCGTGAGGACGTCGCAGGACGGCTCCAGGAACTGGTGCTGGAGAGCGTTGACGTTGGCGAGTTCCTCCAGGAGCTGGCTGAATATTCCGGGGCATTCTTCTCCGCTCCCCACATAAAGGTGCGGTGCGCCTTCACGGTGCTGCGGAGGAAGAAAGCGGCCACGGTAGCCAGTAGCGATGCCCAGGCCAGAATGCTGGATGAAGTCCAGCTGGAGTTTGGCGAAGGTCCCTGCCTGGCCGCCATGGCCGAGATGTGCATCGTTCATGTCCCGGACGTGGCGTCTGAGCCCCGTTGGCCGGCATATATGTCGGCCGTCGCTGGGCGCGGCGTGGGCTCGATCCTCGCGGTGCCGCTGGGACTGGAGGCCGAAACCCGCGCGGCGCTCAATCTCTTTTCGCCGCGGCCCCATGGGTTCACCGGCGAAGACATCAGTGGCGCGGAGGAATTCGCGGCACAGGCATCCAAAAGCCTCCGGCTTGCCCTGCGGATGGCTCGGCTGACCGAGGCGCGGAACGACCTGGCCGCCGCAATGCAGTCGCGCACTTCAATCGACATCGCCACCGGAATCATCATGGCGCAGAACAGGTGCAGCCAGGAGGCTGCCCTGCGGGTCCTGAAGACTGCCTCCAGCTTGAGGAACCTGAAACTCCGTGACGTCGCGGCGTCAGTTGCTGCCTCGGTGGGTGGCGATTCTGCTCTGTCCACGTATTTTGATGAATAAGCTGTCCGCAAGGAGTCCGGCATGCACAACGGTGACGTCTTTTCGGCATAGCTTTATCCTTGAAAGATGAGCGCCGCAGCCGCATCAACAGTCACCCTTGAAAGTCGCTTCGCCACCGAACTTGCCGAAATGGCCATTCCCTGGAAGGCGGAGGAGGTCCCCGACCCCCGGCTGCTCGTGCTGAACGAGCCGCTGGCCGCCGAGTTGGGCATTGACCCGGACTTCCTGCGGGGCCCGGAGGGTCTTCCTCTGCTGATCGGCAATGAGGTGCCCGACGGCGCCACTCCAGTTGCGCAGGCATACTCCGGCCACCAGTTTGGCTGGTTTGCCCCGAGGCTGGGTGACGGTCGTGCGCTGCTGCTCGGTGAGATAGCCGACGTCGGCGGCCGCCTCCGCGACATTCACCTGAAAGGCTCCGGCCGCACACCCTTCGCACGGGGTGGCGACGGCTTCGCGGTCGTGGGGCCGATGCTGCGTGAATATGTCGTCAGTGAGGCGATGCACGCCCTGGGCATTCCCACTACCCGGTCCCTCGCCGTGGTGGCCACTGCGCGTTCCGTCCAGCGGGAAACAGCGCTGCCCGGAGCGGTACTTACGCGCATCGCGAGCAGTCATCTGCGCGTAGGCAGTTTCCAGTATGCCCGGGTCGCCGGTGACATCGGACTCCTGCGCCGCCTTGCCGACCATGCGATCGTCCGGCACTATCCCGATGCCGCGGAGGCGGACAATCCGTATCTTGCCCTGTTCGCGGCAGTGATCTCTGCGCAGGCTTCGCTGGTGGCTAAGTGGATGCTGGTGGGCTTCATTCACGGCGTGATGAACACGGACAACATGGCTATCTCGGGGGAGACCATTGACTACGGTCCGTGCGCCTTCATGGACGCGTTCGACCCCGCCACCGTCTACAGTTCGATCGACGAGAACGGACGCTACGCCTACGCGAATCAGCCGGTGGTGGCGGAGTGGAATCTGACCCGCCTGGCGGAGGCGCTCCTTCCGCTGTTCGACGACGACGAGGAGCGGGCGGTCGCGCTGGCACAGGAGTCGCTGGGGGCCTTCCGCGGGCAGTACAGCGCAGCCTGGCTGGCCGGCATGAAGGCGAAGCTCGGACTGGACAGCAACATCGCTGACGACGTGGCTTCGCCCCTGATTGACGAACTGCTCGGGCTGCTGCAGGAGGGGCGCGTCGACTACACATCGTTCTTCCGGCGTCTTGGAACCGCAGCCCGCGGCCAGGGCGAGCCGATCCGCACCCTGTTCCCTGAGCCGGACGCTTTCCCTGCCTGGGCCGAACGCTGGCGGGCCCTGCAGCCGGACGCCGACAAGATGGACCGGGTCAATCCGGTGTATGTGCCCCGCAACCACCTCGTAGAGGAAGCACTCGACGCTGCGACCGACGGTGACGTCGGGCCGCTCCGGCGGCTGCTCGAAGCGGTGACAGACCCCTACCACGAGCGTCCCGGCGTCGAACGTTATGCGGAGGCCGCGCCGGAAACCTTTGGTCCCTACCGGACCTTCTGCGGAACCTGACGTCCGCTGCTCGACTGAAGCTGGGGCAGCCTAGCTGGCGCCGGGGTGTACGAGGGTGTCTGCATCCAGCTCATTTGCCGGCGCGTCAGACAGCCCCTGCGGCGTAAGGTCCATCTCGTCCAAAGCGGCCATGGCTGCGTTCGGGGCGGCGATCAGGCCGGCACTCGGGGCAATGGTGTTAGTCATGGGTTCTGTGTCTCCTGAAGTTAACGTGGCGGTGCATTGTGTGCTGACTCGCTATTTTCCTTGGAACTGCCCCGCGCGCCAAAGTTGCGCGGGGGAGGCGATTGCTGTAGGCCTGCCGGATTGAGTCAGCCCCGGAGGTGCGGGATAAGGGAATGGCCGACGTCGGCCGTCCCTTATGTGCAGGCGGTTGCGGCGTCTGTGGTGGCGGTTTTATGACGGCCAGTTACAGCTCGCCGCCGTCGATGATGTCCCGGGAGAGCTCGTGCAGCGGTACCTCGCGCCGGCGGCAGGCACTGATAAGGGTGGCGAGCGCCTGGTCGTGGCTGACGTGGAGGCGCTCCATGATGATCCCGGTTGCCGTTCCGATGGCGTCGCGGGCGCCAAGCGCTCCGATGAGCCCGTCGCTGAGGCGCTCTGCAGCATCGCGCGCCTGGGCGTTCGCAAGCATCAGGGCGGCAGGGCGTGCCAGCAGTTCGATCAAGCGGATGGCCTTGGAATCGAAGCCGTCGGGAATGGAGGAGTAAACCTTCAGCGCACCGATGGCGCCGTGGGGAGTGGACAGCGGCGTGCTGATCACCGAGCGTAGCGGCAGGTCGGTGATGGCCCGCGTCCAGGCGGGCCAGCGGTGGTCGGTGCGGCTGTCCGTCATCTTCACGGTCGCCTGCTGGGCCCACGCAGTCAGGCACGGTCCCTGCCTGAGGTCGTATTGGAGCTGGTCTGCCTGCAGGATGGTGGGATCGGTGGCGGCGGTGCTGGTGCGCCGGCCGCGCGTATCCATCAGGCTGGCGCCTGCCCCCAAGGCGCCGGGAACGCTTTCCTTGAGGGCCTGGGCCAGCGCCGAAACTGCTTCGTCGACGGTCTCATGGGTCAGCAACAGGTCGGCGATCCGGACGGTAAGGGCAGCCAGTTCGTCCGCGAGGGGCAGGTTGGCTGGCATCAGGGCCTGGCCAAGACGTGGCCGGATGGCCCGCGGGGGCCAGACCGGCTCAGGGGAAAGACGCCGGGCCGGGCAAGAGTGATTCTTGAGACTGGCATGCGCGTTCGTTCCTTTCCTGGGTCCGCGGGTCCGCGGAGCGCCGTCCGGGCTCGCAGACTGCGGCGTCGAAAGTAGTAACACTAATTGTTTCAGCGAAGGGCGCGCGCCGCGAGGGGTGGAGGCTTCTGAATAGCAACGATTTGATGCTGAAACCGGAGTCCTGGGAACACAATAACCAAAGCTCCTCGAGGTGTTCTGGACGATAATACGGTTAAAAGCAGATAGGAGCAGCGGTGGTGGGACCGTCAGGACCCGCGGAATGGGTCGCGGCTGCTGAAGGGGAGTTGTTCAAGGCGCTGGCGCATCCTGCCAGGGTCCGGATTCTTGCCGTGCTCGCGACGGGCCCGGCGTCGGTGGCGGACCTCTGTTCGGCCACGGGGCTGAAGCCGTCGCACCTGGCCGGTCAGCTCGCGCAGTTGCGTGCCCAGCACCTGGTGACCGGCCGCCGCTCCGGGGGCGGCTGCAGTACTGGCTGTCCTTTCCCGAGAGTGCAGACCTCCTCTCCGCTGCCGAGTCGGTCTTGAATGCCCGGGCCTCGGCTGACGCGGGCCCCCTGGCCGGCATGGCGCGTCGGGGCCAGGCCTTGCCGGTGAGGGCATCCTGATGGACGATGGCAGTGCTCGAGGAGTCCCTGGAGAGGCGTGCCGTGACAACCAACGCAGTGCGTTCGGTCAGCGCCCGGACCGGCAGCACTCGGAGGACGCCCTGGCCGGGCTCCTGGTCCAGGCTAGGGAGCGGAGCCTGACCCTGGCTGAAGTTTCCAGCGAGACGGTGGCGGGGCGCGGAACCGGCTGATCGCAGGCGACCGGGCCCGGAAGCATCGAAAAGTCTCGTTTTGGGCACTAACGGTTCGGGTCCTTGACGGGCTGGCGGCGGTGGACAAAACTCGTGATTGAGGAATTGATCAATTCATCGTTTCTTCAATCCTCTCCATTGGGGGCCTTCTGCTCTGCCAAGCGCAGAGGGCGGGAGCGTCGCGGGGCAGCTGAAACACCTTCCACTGCCCGGGGGTGCGCGGAATAGGCGGAAAGGGGCGGAACACCGTGGTTCCGGCCCCTTTCCGGTTTTCCGGCTAACCCTGCTCCGGAACTACGGGCGCTCGAAGAGGCTCAGAATATTGCCTTCACTGTCCAGGAACCAGGCGGCCTTGCCTGCGTCCGATGTGGCAATGCCGTTCTCGGTCTTCAAACCGGGGAAATCGTACTCTTCGAATACGACCCCGCGGCCCCGCAATTCCTGCACGTCCCGCTCGACGTCGTCCGTCACCCACCCCATCTGGGTGTTTTTTGCGGTGCCCGCGTTGTCAGTCTGGTACAGCATGAATTTGGTCCCGTTGCCGCACTGGAACATCACGTTGTCGTCCGCGGGCTCCGCGGGCTCCAGCCCGAGCTTGTCCCGGTAAAAATCCTTCGCCCTGCCCACGTCCTTCGCGGGAAGGACAGCGGTGACGTCTATGTCCTTGAGCATGACAGTTCTCTCCTCGTTGCACTGATGGCGATGCTCCCCCTGATTCGGTGCTGGGAAAAGACTTGCCGTCCGTGCCCGTGCCGCGTCGCCGCCCGTATCGCCGATAGCCGGGGCGGCCACCTGGGACCCTGCCGCGCCTCGCAGCGTTGACCGGCGCGCGGGTCCCCGAAGTTTATGGGGACATTATGGAACCGAAGTGCCGCTTGGGGATATAGGAAAGAACGACGTCGGCCCGGCCGTCTTCTTCAGGCGGTTTCCACCGGCAGTTGGATGGCGTGCCCATACTGGGACCACCCGCCGACGAAGAGGCGCGCCTTGCCCAGGCCGAGATGTTCCAGGACCAGCACGTTGTGGCAAGCGGTGACGCCGGGAGCCGCAGTAGCTGATGACGTCATTGGCGGAGAGGATGCCGACGCCAGCCACTTTGCTGTGCAGCAATTCCTTGGCCAGCAGTTTGCCGGAAGGGTCCAGATTTTCCCGGCAGGGCAGATTTATTGCCTGCGGAATGTGGCCCAGACGCGGGTCGATTGGGTCCTGGCGCCCCTCGTAACGGTCCCGGTTCCTGGCGTCCACAACGATTTTGCCCTGTCCGGGGGCGGTGTCTTGAATGGAGGCGAGCAGTTGGAAGGGCCAGGGCGTGGCGGTGAAGCGGCCGGGTTGCCGGGCACGTTGGTGAGTCTCGAGCTCGCCTGTGTAGGCGGCAAGGCCGCCGTTCAGGAGGGCTGCCTGGTGTCCTGTGCTGCGCAGCATCCACACCAGCCTCGCTGCTATGACACCGCCGGCATCGTCGTAGGCCACCACTGTGTCGGCGTCGCTGATACCCGCATTCCTCATCCCCTCGGCAAAGACCTCCGGGTCGGGCAGCGGATTGCGGCCGGCCTCCCGTGACGGTTCAGCAGAGAGCCAGCGGTCAAGATCCATGAAGACAGCTCCGGGAATGTGGCCCGCCTCGTAGGCGCTCCGCCCGGAAGCTCCGTCTAGGTACCACCGGACGTCGGCCATGACGATCTCTCTGGGCCGATCCTCGCACCACTCAATATCGACAAAGGGAGGCAGGCTGCTGGTCACCTTTCGAGCCTAAGGCAGTCTCACGATACGAGCTAAAGGATCTCATTCAGTGGACCACCGATTGGGCAGGAACCGAGTCGGTCAGACGCGGGGCTTCGGGCCCTGCGCCGTCAGCGGGCCCACGGGACAAAGCCTGTTGACCGTCTCGGTGAGTTGCCGTGGGCGGAACGGTTTGACCAGGTAGGCCGCGGCTCCCGATGCCATGCCGGCCATTTCGTCGTCGAACTCCGCCCGTGCCGTGATGAACAGCATCGGCGCCTCGGAGCGCGCCCGGATGTGCTGCGCCACCTCCAGGCCGTCCATGTCCGGCAGATTCAGGTCGACCGTGACCAGGACGGGATGGTGTTCCCACGCCGCGGCCACGCCGTCAATGCCGTTGCTGACTCCATGAACGTCAAAACCGAGCCGCGTCAGTAACAGCGCGACCAGATCGCGAATATCCTGGTCATCCTCGATGACCAGGCAAAGCCCCCGTGAACCCAACGTGCCCCCCGGCCTGTAGTAGGTGTGCACAGTCTAGGGCGGAAACCTCAAGAAGTGCACTGCCACGGCACGACAAAGCCCCGCACCATTGTGAAGGCGGTGCGGGGCTTTCCGGGGACTACCATCCGCATGGGGGAATAGGATGGGGCCCCACCCAAAGTTACCCGGGGGTAGGTTTGTCCTTCAAATGTACGATCCCGCTTACTCCGGCAGTTCCATCTGAAAACCGCAGCTGCATCTGAGCACGCGGGTGGAGAGGTAGACGTCCAGGGTGTCTTCGGCGGCACCTTCGGTGGACAGCGGCGCGGACAGCCTGCGGAGCTCGGATCCTGCCTTGGCCATCGGTTGTCCACAGTGCATGTAATGCCCGCCGAAGATCAGCACGTCCCCTTTTTGTTCCCGGCGGCCAAGGACCGCGGACAGGTCGGCAACGTGGGCAGGATGTTCACTGAAGCGCCGGCACCGGCCGCAGGTGTAGGCCACCAGGACGACGTCGGCGGGGCAGTCCGGGATATCCGTCACCGACCTGATGATGAGATGGCTGTCGGTGCCGCAGAACGCGCACATTACAGGCAGGACCCGTGCCCGTCCGGCGCCGTCGGAACGGAAGCCGGGCGATCTGAGCGACATCGTCAACCCGCGTAGGGGTAGCTGGCGAGGATGTAGTCGGCTGCAGCCCGCCCCTTCATCTTCCGCCTAGTGCCTCGGAGGTTGACACGGCACCGCCGCATGCCCGCCCGGAACGACGAGTCTGGTTTAGGTGTCAGTCCTTGAATCAGGCACCAGC
This sequence comes from Arthrobacter globiformis, assembly GCF_030815865.1. NCBI lineage: Bacteria > Bacillati > Actinomycetota > Actinomycetes > Micrococcales > Micrococcaceae > Arthrobacter > Arthrobacter globiformis. The sequence continues at coordinate 4,462,536 of NZ_JAUSXI010000001.1, read as the reverse complement.
TTGTGTATAGCCCGTAAAGGCAGTCCGGCCCCAGCGGGCTGTCAGTTTCGGGAGCGGGGTAGGTGGCGTCGTGAAGGAATTGCTGGAAATGCGAGGTGGCCATGACAGGCTCTTTCCCCAGGGTGCGGTATGGCCGCCACGAGGCTATAGCGGCGTTACCTCCAGGCGGTGCACAACGCCGGAAGGGGTTCCTGGAGAGAGTTCACAGGATTCCTGTATGGAATCTACCTTGCAGTAGCCCTGTTGTATATAGGAGGCGTCAGGCCCCGGGCGTGTTCCCGGGGATCGGGCTGGCCGTCCGGGCGCCATCCATCGCGGCTGTTGTGGGGCCGGCGGCGGGCTGGGTTAGGCAGCCAGGTCCCGGAGGGTGGACCAAGGGCCACCGCCGCCGGCACTGCTTAAAGGATCTGCCTTCGTCCTTGGAAGAACTTTGGAGGTCCTTGGACCGCACGGGGGAGCGTGGGGTCTGCCCGGGTATTGCCCCAAGGTGCCCCAACTATTTCCCCATGTCAGCGGGCAATACTGGCGGTGTCCTGAAGGAACGGAATCCCAGCCCCGAACCGTCAGAACTGCCGGGTCCGGACGCACTCCCCCTCGCGAACCGGGCCCGGCAAAACCCCAAACTCTACGGGCGCCAGCTGTACGGATTGCTGTTGGGCCTGCCGGCGCGGTGCGCATCGTACCCCTGCCGCCAAGCCGCCTCGACGGCGGTGACCATTTCTGCCAGGAGCGGATAGTACGGGTGGTCCGGACCGATGAAAAGCATCTCCTCGCGCGCCTTCTCAATTGCCTCGCGGACAGCGTTGCCGTTGGCCATGAGGCATGGTCCCACGCGGGTTGGTCTCACGCCACATCCTGGCTGAAGCGGGATCACAGGCGTGTCTCGCAGGCCACGTTCACGGAGTGTTCATGAGCAGCTGGTTCTATTGGTTCATGGACGCGAACGCTGGCAATGATCACGACGCCGACCTCCCGGCTGTGTGGGGGACGCTGACCCCCGGGGCGGAGACGGAGATCTGGAAACAGGTCCGCTCAGGCCAAGCGGGCGTTGTCGGTCATGTGCCCGTTGACGGCTCGGTCGTGTTTGCCTGGATTGACGGGCAGTCTTCGCGCAGGCTGCACTTTGCGGGCGATCCGCTGGTTGTCCTGCCCGAACTGGAGCACACCGACGCGTTTTAGCAGGTCATGACATTGCTGCTGACTTGCCGGGAGCGGGTGTTTGTCAGAGGGCTCTGGGATAGTGCTGTTGGGGGGTAGGTACGCCAGCCCGCAGTTAGTATCGGTGGAGATTGATAGCCCGGAGAGTTCCGGAGACTGGAGCGGCACATGCTACTCGGCGCTTTCTCACTCAGCTTGGCCGTCAAGGACATCACGGCCTCGGCGGCGTTCTACGAGAAACTGGGATTCACCAGGTCCGGGGGCGACATTGACCAGAATTGGCTGATCCTGCGGAACGGGCAGACGGTGCTCGGCCTTTTCCAGGGCATGTTTGAAAAGAACTCCCTGACCTTCAATCCGGGCTGGAGCCAGGACGCGCAGCAGCTCGACTCATTCACCGATGTGCGGGATCTTCAGCGCCAGCTGAAGGACCACGGCATTCCCTTCGTTGCCGAGGCCGGCGACGGAACAGGGCCGGCCAGCTTCATTGTGGTGGACCCCGATGGCAACCCGGTCATCGTCGATCAGCACGTTTGATCCCGCTTCCATTCAAGGAGGAGAAGGTAAATGTCCAGCAACCCTGAGGACTTTAACAGCACTAAGGACTTTGTCAGCGTCCGGTACATGGTGGACGACGTTGATGCCGCCGTCGACTTTTACACGAAGCACCTCGGCTTCTCTGTAAGGATGAACGCGGCACCGGCGTTCGCCGACGTCGTCCGCGGACCGTTGCGTTTGCTGCTGAGCGGGCCCACCAGTTCGGCGGGCCGGCCAATGCCCGACGGCGCGGTCCCGGCACCGGGCGGATGGAACCGGATCCATCTCATCGTGAGCGATATCGCCGCCGAGGTGGACAGGCTGCGGACCGCGGGTGTTCCCTTCCGGAACGACATTGTCAGGGGACCGGGCGGCCAGCAGATCCTGCTGGAGGATCCGGCCGGCAATGTCGTCGAGCTGTTCCAGCCCGCGGACAAGTAAACGCCGGGAAACGCAGAGGCCCCGCCCGCCGGGTTCGGGTGAATCCAGCGGACGGGTCCTGTGCGGCTATAAGGACTGTTAGTGCGCCGCCGTCGCCGGGGTCTTGTGCACCAGGTAGATGGCGCCGGTGGTGACGTCCTCCTCGAGTGCTTCGAGGGTGCGGCCGCGGGTTTCCGGCACCTGGGTGTAGATGAAGATCAGGGCCAGGATGCCCACCACTCCGAACATGAAGAACGTTCCAGTGATGCCGACGGATGCCACCAGGGTCGGGAAGAAGAGGCCCAGGAAGGCGTTGGCGATCCACAGGCAGAAGATGGAGACGCCGATGGCGAAGCCGCGGATGTGCAGGGGGAAGATCTCCGAGAGCATCACCCAGACGGCGATGTTGAGGAACGTCTGCATGGAGCCGACGAAGGCAACCACCAGGAAGAGGATCACGAAGGGCCGGGCCGCGTTGCCGACGGGCAGCGCGATGGAGGCAATGCCGATCAGGAAGTGGCAGATGGTGGTCAGCGTGAAGCCGAGGAGCAGGGTGGTGCGGCGGTTGACCCGCTGCATCATGGTCAGAGCGATGACGCCGCCGACGACGGCGATGACGCCGGGAGCGATGTTGGCAATCAGGGCGGCACGGGAGTCGAAGCCGGCCTCCACCAGCACGGACTGGCCGTAGTACATGATCGAGTTGATGCCGGTGAGCTGCTGGGCGACGCCCAGGCCGATGCCGACGAGCAGGATGCGCAGGATCCACTTGTTCTTCAGTGCGCCCCAGCCGGACAGGTTCATCTCCTTTTCCTCGTCTGCCAGGTGCTTGACGTCGGCCATTTCCGCCTCGGCGCGGTCGGACGAGCGGATGGTCTTGAGCACGGCCAGGGCGTCCTGGTTGCGACCCCGGGAGATGAGCCAGCGCGGGGATTCCGGCATCCGGAGCATGCCGAGGAACAGGGCGACTGCCGGTACCGCGGCGACAGCGAGCATGATGCGCCAAACGCCACCGAATTCGCCCCAGAGGTTGCCGATGATGGCGTTGACGACGAACGCCGCGAGCTGGCCGATGACGATCATGAGTTCGTTGCGGCCGGCAAGCGAGCCGCGGATCTCGTAGGGGGCCAGTTCCGCCAGGTACACGGGAACCACGGAGGAGGCGCCGCCGACGGCGAGGCCGAGGATGACACGGCCGATGACCATGACCTCAAAGTTGGGCGCGAACACGCAGGACAGGGCACCGACGAGGAACAGGACGGCCAGCAGGATGATGGTCTTCCGGCGGCCCCAGGTGTCGGAGAGCCGGCCGCCGGCGACTGCGCCGGCGGCAGCGCCGAACAGCAGCGAGCTGGTCACGATTCCCTCGGTGATCGGGGTGAGGCCGAGATCGGCGGTCATGGGCCGGAGTGCGCCGTTGATGACACCCGTGTCGTAGCCGAACAGCAGGCCGCCGAAGGTCGCCACCGTGGCGACCATGCCGAGGCGCTTGCGGTGCGGGCCGTTCGTGAGCGGCGGCAGCGAGGGCGTATGCGCGCCGTCGCGCTGGGCCTGGGTTGCAGACATAAGGACTCCCTTGTCTCAAGTTTGCGCGGGACATGTGCCCGCTGTCACATCCAAGGCTAACGCGCGAAAGGCTTAAATGTAAGGTCAAACTTACAAATGCCGAAATTTCCGCCATTTCCCGTCGTGGGAGGATGGCCGTATGAGCATCCAGCGGCAGCACCGGCCAGCCACCCAGGCTGATGTCGCGCGGGAAGTCGGAGTCTCCCGCACACTGGTCTCCTTCGCCTTCCGTGACGCTGCCGGCGTCAGCCCGGAGACCAGGCAGGCAATCTTCGACGCCGCCAAGCGTCTGGGATACCGGCACAATGCGGCAGCCGCCGACCTGGCCAGCAAGTCTCGGACCGCCGTCGGGCTTTACCTCCTGGATCTCCGGAACGAGGTGTACTCCGACGTCCTCAACGGCGTGCGGCTGGCGCTGCCGCACGCGGGCAACCGGCTCATCCTCAGCGTCTCCCGCTCCATCGGCGGCGTGGACCAGGGCGCGATGGACTCACTCATCGAGGCGCGGGTGGGGATCATCATCGCCGCGGCGCTGCTCGATCCTGACGAACGGGTCCGGGAACTCGCGCAGATCATCCCGGTGGTGAGTGTCACCCGCCGCGTGGAGGGCGTGGACAGCGTGTACCCTGACGACCGCGCCGGCGCCAGGGCCGCCGTCGAACACCTCCTCGGACTGGGGCACACGCGGATCGCGCACATGGCCGGGCCGCCCTTTGATGGCCATACCGTCCGCCGGGAAACCTACGAGCAGATGATGCGGGATGCCGGCCTGACCCCGCAGACCGTGGCGGCCGACGACTTCACGCAGGAGGCCGCGGAGCGTGCGGCGACGGAGCTGCTGGCCGGGCCGGACCGTCCGACGGCCGTGTTCACGCACAACGACCAGTTCGCGCTGGGTGTCCGCGAAGCCGCGTACGCGATGGGGCTAACAATCCCCGGGGACCTGTCGCTCGTGGGCTACGACGATTCGCGGACGGCCCGGCTCTGCGGCATTGACCTGACCTCGGTGGACCTCCATGCCGTGGAGCTGGGAACAACTGCCGGACGTGTGGCCCTCGAGCGGCTCAACGATCCCGGCGCCCCCATCGCGGACATCACCAGCACGCCCCGGCTGGTGGTCCGGAACTCGACGGGTCCGCTCCGCTAGCCTGGACGGTGTGAAGGGCCAGCTGCGACCCCAATAGCCTCGCCTTACCCACAACGTCGCTCCCCGCAGGGAGGTTTCCACGCCTCGAAAGGTTGAGGTGCCGCACAGCTGCATGAAGTCAGGTGCCGCCGACGACCGCTGACCGCGGCACCTGGCGTGTTCCATCCAGCAGTGCGGTGATGGCCCACGCGATTTTGGCGCCTCCTTGGACGGAGGGTTCAATCGCGTTCGCATAGTCGCCGTCGTCGTTGCATATGAGCCGGAGGTCCAGCAGGCTGATGCCCCGGGAGAACGCGGCCCTGGTGACGGAGTCGTTGAAGACCGTGAGGGCGGTCCTGATCATCCGATAGAAGGGCCCGGAGGAGGGCGTGTCGTAAATGGTGCACACCGCTACGGGCAGCCCAGTCGCTGAAACCGCCTCGGCCATCGACTCATAGTCGGCGGCGAACCGCGCCTGCGCGTCGGCGAACATGTCCAGGGCTTCCGCCACTGAGCGGGCGGGGGCTTCGAGCAGGTGGGCGAAGCCGAGCGCGTCATTGCCGCCGGCGCTGACCACAAGGTGGGTGGCGTCGTCGGGAAGGGCAATGAGTTGGCGGCGGACTCCGGCGATTACGTCGCCGTCCACCGCCAGCAGCGTGGCGTTCCAGCCCGACGGGAGCTCGCCGCGCAACTGCTCCACGACGTCGGGCCCGTCATTGACGTACGCCTTGTTGTCGAAGATCGAGTCGCCGAGCAGTACAACATGGCCCGGTGGTGATCCCGCGCGGGAGGGCCATTGGTTGGCGCCGGTGCTGCTGGTCATGCCGCATCGTTGCACGAAACTCGGCCGGTGGCGAGGGGCGGCAGGGCCGGCTACACCGGCAGGTGCGCGGGGAGTTCGACGGCGGCCGGGTCCAGTTCGGGACGGATGCGTAGGTATCGCAGGGGGTGGCGGAACGACTGTCCGGACCAGGCGACGTCGGCCGACACTTCGACCACGACCGGTTCCACGAGCGTCAGCCGCACCGGGCCCTTGTCCTTGCTGAATCTGTTGAGTGCCGATTCGCTGATTTCCTCGGGCCAAGGATGCGCCCCCGACGGCGCAGACAGGTGCGGGGCCAGGGAGAGGGCCGTCCTGGTGGACAGGACCGTGGACCGCCCCACAATGCGCAGCTCCCCGTCAACGGGCAGGCCTGCGATGATGGCCGAGGGCTGGGTGATGGGTCCGGTGACGGCGGCGCAGACCACGTCCACGGTTTCGGTGTGCTTGTACTTCAACCAGATCCTTTTTCCGCCCGCGTAGGGCTGGATGCTGCTCTTGACTACCAGTCCTTCCAACCGGGCCCCGGCCACGCCCTCAAACCATTGCCGTGCCAGCTCCCTGTCAGCTGTTTGAGGAGACACCGAAAGCGGGGGAGCCCAGTGCGTTGCCAACTCTTCGAGCAGCGCGCGCCGATCCGTGAGGGGCAAGCCCCTCGCGTCCTGCCCGGCAACACCCAGGACATCGAAGCCCACGAAATTCGCAGGCAGCTCCAGGACCAACCGCCGCAGTCCTTCTTTGCCGGCTGACAACCTCCGCTGCAGGGCCTCGAAGTGCAACCTGCCCTCCGACCACACCAGCGCCTCACCATCGACAATGCAGCCGGCCGGGATCATCGATACTGACGCCTTAACGAGCTCTGGGAAGTAGCGGGTCAGGTCCTTACCCTGGCGTGACCACAGGCTGGTCCGGTCCCTGTCCCGGAAAATCAAGACACGATACCCATCAAACTTGGGCTCGAATAGCATCTGACCAGGCAAGGCGGCTGCCGGCGGAATGCCTTTCACGCCCTTCGCCAGCGCGACCTCGAGCGGTGGCAAGAGCACCGGGGGAATCACCTCACCGGACTGCGACATGCCCTCAGAATAGGCCCATTCCGGAGGCGACAAGCCATTTCAACGCGTGGAGGTCCGCGTGAAGGTTCCCAGCCCGGTTCTGTCGTAGAAGTCCAGAGTGACGCGGGGCGAGGACCCGCGGACTGTTTCTGCAAACAGTGCACCAGCCAGGCCGTTGGCGTTCTCTCCGATGGATTCAAAGCTGAAAGTGTCGCCGTCGAAGTGGGTGAGCGGGAATGTCGTGGGACTGCCAGACGGTCCCATCCTCATGGCCAGTTTGCCGTCCTGCTCGAGGACCGCAAGCGGGCCGTAGTAGGAATTCGCATAAGTCCCTGTGTAGGCACTGTTTGCCTTGGCAGGGGCAGCGTTAGACGGAACCTTGGTGTAGTCGACCTTAGGTTTCTCGGACTCATCAATTTGTTTGAAGACGGCCGCGGTGAACGCCAGCCAATCGACCGTGGGAGATCCGTGCTGCGCAGTATCCAGAAAGCCGGCCGTGATTGCTTCAGGGATTCCCTGTGGTCTTCCGTTGGTCAGGGCCACGATTGCCAGTTGTTCACCGGGAAGCATGGAGACAGCGGTGGCTGCGCCGAGATTGAATGCCCCGGAGTGTCCAACTTGGGCACGGGCCTGATCATCGTAGGAGACGTTCCAGCCCAACCCATAGAAACGGGAGCGGGCGGCCGGTGCCGACGCCGGCCCGGAAACTGTATGGGGGACGTGGGTTGTCTGGAGGGCATCTGAATCAATAACTGGCTTGCCCTCGTAACTGCCTTTGCCGAGCTGCAGCCGGAGCCATTTGGCCAAGTCCCGCACCGATGAACTCGCGCCCCCGGCCGGGGCCTCGGGATCGGCATCGCGACGGTGTTTCGCTGCCCACACCTTGTTCCCGAGCGGGACATGAATGGTTGCCCTGTCTGACGCTTTCTCATAGGCCGAGTGGCGGTAACTGCTGGCGGACATGCCCAGTGGCCGGAAAAGAATCTCGTCGGCCAGATCCTCCCACGACATTTTCATCGCATCGGCTGCTGCCTGGCCGCCTTCCGTGTAGCCGAAATTGCTGTAGTTGTAGCTGGACCGGAATGTATCAAGGGGTTCCTGGTTGAGGTGGCCGAGGATGTACGCACGATCGAATCCGAGGTCTTCCAGCAGATCGCCCGACCCTGTTTTCAGTCCGCTGCGGTGTGACAGGAGATCGGCAAAGCTCGCATTCTTCCTGACGTAGTCATCCTTGAGCGCGAAGTTCTTGTTATGTTCAATGACGCGGTCGGTCCAGTTGATCACCCGCCGCCCCACCACCCCTGCCACCACTGTGGACGCCATGGGCTTGGACACGGATGCCAACTGGAACACCGTGTCAGGACTTATCTCCTCCGGTTTGCCGACCTCCCGCACGCCAAAGCCTTTGGAGTACACCACCTCGTCCTGATACACCACGGCCACGGCCATTCCCGGCAGCCCGGTCTGTTCCATGGCATTTCGGATCAATCCGTCGAGCTGGGCCAAGGCATTTGTGACTTTCGGCCCGTCCAGCAATGGTGCGATCTGTCCCGGCGGGGCCGGGAGCAGGGAGGCCGAACCCGATGGCGTCGCCAGTGTGGGTACGCCGGTGCATGCGGACAGAAGTGGTGCACCGGCAATACCGGCCGCCCCAATCCCGGCTGCCTTCAGCAGAGCACGTCGGTTTGAGAAAACAGAACCGGTCTTGTCCATGAGTGCCCCCTAGATCCGTCAGGCCATGGGCGCTGCCGGTCGGTGCGAGCCTTGCCGCTCTTCTCTATAGTGGACCCCGCACCCGAGGCCAGCAATGGATACCAGGCAGCCGGTAATGCTGGTCTGCCCGGTTCGCGGACCTGCAGGTTTTTGTACAGGTATTGCGCGCTAAATGCCCTCGAACTCGCAACAACTGTCCAAAAACTCCACTCTCTTGCTTAAGACATAGATGAGTGTAAATATTTACGTGTGTCTATGAATTTGGAACTCACCCCGGTCCAGACGGTCGCCTGCTGTTCGCCGTTGTCCAGGGAACCCTTGTCCGCGTCCGAGGCGGAGGGCATTGCGCCGCTGCTCAAGGCGCTGGCGGACCCGGTGCGGCTGCGGCTGATGTCGCTGGTGGCCTCGCATGAGGGAGGCGAGGCATGCGTGTGCGACCTGAACGGCGCCTTCGATCTCTCGCAGCCCACGATCAGCCACCACCTGAAGATCCTGCACGGGGCCGGCCTTCTCGAGAGGGAAAAACGCGGGGTGTGGGTGTACTACCGGGCGCGGACCGATGCCCTGGCGAACCTGGCTGCCCTGATCGGGGGCCACAGCAAATGAGCACGCTGGCGCGGCGCGCGGCCGCCGAGTTCACGGGGACAGCCTTTCTGGTCATGGCCGTCGTCGGCTCCGGCGTGATGGCGTCACGGCTGTCACCGGACGACGTCGGGCTGCAGCTTTTGCAGAACAGCCTCGCTACGGGCGCGGCACTGGTCGCGCTGATCGTGGCGCTCCAGCCGGTATCGGCGTCGTTCAATCCGGTGGTGACGCTGGCCGAGCGGGTGCTGGGCGTGCTGGACAACCGGACCGCGGCGGGACTGATCGCGGCACAGTTCGCGGGCGGTCTGGCCGGATCCGTCCTGGCCAACCTCATGTTCGGGCTGGACGCCGTGACATTCTCAAACCATGAACGGACCGGCACCGGGCTCTGGCTGGGCGAAGTCGTCGCCACGGCGGGGCTGCTGGTCATCGTGTTCGGCACTCTCCGCTCGGGCCGGACGGACCGGGTGGCCTTCGCCGTGGGCGGCTACATCACCGCGGCCTACTGGTTCACCAGTTCCACCAGCTTCGCCAACCCTGCCGTAACCGCTGCCCGGACCATCACGGACACCTTCGCGGGCATCGCCCCGGCCTCTGCGCCCGGCTTCATTCTGGCCCAGCTGCTCGGCGGTGCCGTGGGGTTCGTGCTGGTGCGTGCCCTGTACCCGGCCCCGGCAGCGCTTGCGCCGGCCAGCGAGTACCGGCTGGCCAAAGACCAATCCCGCTAGCAAAGGGGAGGGGGTGAAGGGATGAGCACCGGCTGCTGCGACGACGAGTGCTGCGAGGACGGCCAGGACTGCTGCTGACCGCTCACGCACACCAGAACATCCACGCGCCTGCCCGCCCTGGACGACGGGCAGGCCCTGTGCTGCCCGCCACGGCCGTACTGCCCCTGACCGAGCTCTTGATTGAGCTGCCTGCTCTTGTTGCACTTGTGTAAGCGGCGCTGTGGGCAGGCAGGCGCTTCTTTCCGCAATCCCGCCCTGCAGACCACCAACCTAGGAGAACACCATGACCGCCGACCCCGCCAAGAAGCCCTCCGTCCTGTTCGTCTGCGTGCACAACGCCGGGCGGTCCCAGATGGCGGCCGCGTTCCTCACCAGCCTGGCCAGGGGCGCGATCGAGGTGCGCTCCGCCGGCTCGCAGCCCGCGGAAGCAGTGAACCCGGCCGCGGTGAAGGCCATGGCCGAGGTCGGCATCGACATGTCCGCCGAGGTCCCCAAGGTCCTCACCACCGAGGCAGTCAAGGAGTCCGACGTCGTGATCACCATGGGCTGCGGTGACGAATGCCCGTACTTCCCGGGCAAGCGCTACGAGGACTGGGTGCTGGCGGATCCCGCGGGCAGGGGCATCGACTCCGTGCGGCCCATCCGCGACGAGATCCACACCCGGATCGAAGCCCTGGTCACCGAGCTGTTGCCCGCCCGCCACGTCGACGCCCAGTAGCAGCTTCCCGTGAATGAGCCCGAAGAGAAGGAGCCAATGGTGAGCAAGAACGCCAAGCCGGAGGACGCCGTCGCTGAAAAGATCAGCACCGAGCAGCTGATCATCATCGGGTCCGGCCCCGCCGGCTACACCGCGGCCATCTACGCGGCACGGGCGGGCCTGAAGCCGCTGGTCCTGGCGGGCTCGGTCACGGCCGGCGGCGCACTGATGAACACCACCGAGGTGGAGAACTTCCCTGGCTTCCTGGAGGGCGTCCAGGGCCCGGAGCTCATGGACGGCCTGCAGCAGCAGGCCGAAAAGTTCGGCGCGCAGGTGGTGTTCGACGACGCCACCCAGGTTCAGCTCAAGGGCCACCTCAAGCGCGTGGTCACCGGCGGCGGCGAAACCTATGAGGCCCCGGCGGTCATCCTGGCCACCGGCTCTGCATACAAGGAACTCGGGCTGGCCGAGGAGAAGAAATTCAGCGGCCACGGCGTCTCCTGGTGCGCCACCTGCGACGGTTTCTTCTTCCGTGACCAGGACATCATCGTGGTGGGCGGCGGGGATTCCGCCATGGAGGAGGCCACCTTCCTGACGCGCTTCGGGAAGTCCGTGACCGTCGTCGTCCGCAAGGGCGAGCTGCGCGCCTCCCGGATCATGGCGCAGCGCGCCAAGGACAACCCGAAGATCACGTTCGCCTGGAACTCGGCCGTCACGGCGATCCACGGCGACGGCAAGGTCAGCGGCGTCACGCTGAAAGACACGCGCAGCGGCGAAACCCGGACGCAGCCCGCCACGGGGCTCTTCGTGGCGATCGGGCACGTGCCGCGCACCGAGCTGCTGGCCGGGCAGGTGGAGCTCGACGGCGAGGGGTACATCAAGGTGGATTCGCCCACCACGTGCACCAACCTGAGTGGCGTGTTCGCCTGTGGGGACGCCGTGGACCACCGCTACCGCCAGGCCATCACCGCTGCGGGCACCGGCTGCGCGGCGGCCCTCGATGCCGAGCGCTACCTGGCCGCGCTGGAGGATGCGGACAGCATTGCCACGGCGCTGGTGGAGGAGCCCACCCACGCCTGAAATCGCTGAGTGGGGCGGGTCAGTCCTGTGGCTTGTCCGGCGTCCGCCCCGACATGGAGTGCACGGCTGATTCGATGCCTTCCTCTATGTTTTCGAGTTCCTCCATGTAGAGCCGGCCCGCCGTTATCAGGCCTCCGGTGATTTCGAAGAGGACTACTCCACGGGCCCGGAACCGCTGCCCGTCTGCTCGGTTTCCGGTCCAGGACCATTCGCTCCACGTGGTGTTCCCGTCATCGACTGAACCAACCAGCTCCGCGCGGAAGTCGGGGATACCGGCGAACATCGCCTGCCAGTTCGCATGCATTTGCGCTCGGCCAACGAAGGCCCTGCCTGGGTGGGCAGGTTGACTACTGCGGTAGTCATGATGGAACAGCGCGGCGGCCGCCTCGAGGTCGTGGGCATTCATCGCCGCTGCCAGACGGTTTACAACCTCGCTCATCAGTCCGCTGCTTCGCGCTCGTCCGCGGGTCGAGTTTCCTCGGGCTGTTTGAAGCGTTCCTCGTCCGTATTTTCGGGTGCTACGACGGGGGAAAGTGCGTCGGCCAGGCCGTCCCTGGTGCTTTTGTCCTTGTCTGGCGCCGGAGCATCGTCGGCTGGAACATCGCTCATTTCCTCACCATAGGACGCGGGCTCAGTCCTGTCGAGGTCAGTGGCAGCTCCCTGCCGAAACCCCCATCTAGGTCGCAGCACAGGGGGTTCCCACCCCTGGGAATGCCGTGTGCTGCGACCTACATGGGTGAGGACGGCGGCCTTTGAAGGGCGGCGGCTGAATTTAGGCGGCTGAATTTAAGGGACGGCGGCGGCTGGGGGGGCCGCCTTGGTCTCAGACAGGCGACACCGCCGCCGGCCCAGCTCCGGTGATTGATCTAATTATCGTCCGGCCTCGACCAAAAGAGAAGTGGGAGTTAGCGCTTGCATACCCCTAGATCTGGTGGCCCGTGGCGCGACGGCTGGCACATTGTCCATCCCTTTTCCAAGTCCGCGCGGCCAGAATTGGGGTGTCCCGACGGCGGTACGCGCGAATTAGACGGCCGCGGGGCATGGCAGCCGGACCCGTGAGCATTCCCCCCAGAACCCGGGATCCGGCTGCCGTTCATGTGCCCTAGATAAACTTCTGTACCCGGGCCCACCCCGGATCGCCGGTGTGGGTCACCTGGACTTCCTTTCGGGCCCGGGCAAAGCGGTCGAAGCTTTCGCGTCCGTTCTGGTCCTCGGAGTCGCTGTAGTAGTGCAGGATCCGAAGCCCGTTGCACGTCTCTGAGGCCACTAGCTCGCCGCGTGAGCCCAGCAACGCGCCGAGGTCCGCTTCGAGATGTCGGAGCCCCCTCAGTGCGTCGCCGTCCGGCAGCCCGTCCGGCCCGGTCCGCCGATAGCCGATGCGGACCGCGGTGTGCAGGTCCAGCAGCGGATGATCAACCCACCGCAATGGCCGCAGGGTGCAGACAATCACCCTCTGCCCCGAGGAAGTTTGGGCTTCCCGCATCGTCCAGCGGGGGTTCGCGTTCCGGGTTGCCACGGCCTGGATGAATTCGGGTACGACGGCGGCGGGCTGGCTATCCCGGGGATCGGTCCGGGCCACGTTGAGGGCGCCTACCCATCGCTGGACATCGTCTTCTCCGAGGAGCCAGTCGGCCAGCAGGCGGCCCGCCAGGCGACAGTCGTTGGTGCTCATCCGCGTGAAAGCGGGGTGGTAAACCGTCAGTTCGGCCAGGGCGCTTCGGTCGTCCCAGTCCACGGCAATCCGGGCCAGCCCCAGGTCCACCGGTTGCGCCAGACCTTCGAGGGGGCCAGTGACCATGCCGGGTTGAGGCTCCCTGGCCGCGGCGAATTCCCAGGACTCAGTGGGCGGAGGAGCCGCCCTCCGCCATCGCTCGGCCAGAACCCGCAGCCGGGGGTCGCCACCGCCCGTGATGCAGAGCCGATGCTGCGATCGGGCGCCCGGGCCGGTCTCCCAACGCAGCTCGGGGTGAATGGCCATCACCATGGCACCGATGATTTCCGGGAGGTCGCCGTAAACGCCGCTCATGACGGCTGCAGTGATAAGGCCGGCTCCCGCTACGGACCACCACCGCCAGAAGGCGCCTACGGCTTCCGTCTCCGTCCGGCTGCTCCGCCGCACCGACTCCATCGGACCTCCTCGTTGACGCCACACGATGCTGTAAAAGGATCGTTCAGCACCAGACTCAAGAAGCGGGCACTGTAGCCACAAGATCTGCGCAAGAGTTTGAGGCAGCCCAACTGGCTCGCAGTTGTTGTCGTTTTCAGCGCTCAAAGCGACAACAACTGCCAGTTACTTGGGTGAGCGGGCCAGACGCCCTTCGCGGGGGCCCGACGGGTACCCGCAGTGGCGACTCACGAAGATGATCACCAGCGCCACAGCCAGCGGAACTGCCGCCGCGAGTGGCACCAGCAGCGCGCCGACGGTGTTCAGGGCCAGGGCACCGTACGCCGCGCCGACGGCGATTCCCAGCTGGATGGTCACCACGGCGAGCCCGTTGGCGGCGTCCTTGTGCTCTCCGCCCGCACGGAGGATTGCCGCCTGGTTGTAGATTCCGGTCGCACCGAAGGTGATGCCCCACAGGGTCAGGAGCGCTAGTGCCCCAGTCCACGTGCCGCCGAGCGCGGGCAGGAGGGCGAAGCTGGTCAGGAGCAGTGCCACCCCGGTCAGGACCGATCCCCGGGGACGGGCGTCCGCCGTGAGGCCGGCAATCCAGATCCCCACCAGGCTGGCGACGCCGATGACGGACAGCGAGATGCCGGTGGCGGTGTCGGGCAGGCCTGCGGCCAGGAGGAACGGGGCGATGTAGGTGAACAGGGCGAAGTGGCCCAGGAGCAGCAGCGGCCAGGCGGTCGCGACCGCGATGACCCCCGGCAGCGCCATGGCTGCGCGCATTGAGGGCGCCGAGTCCCGGTCGGCGTCGGAAGCCGGGGGCAGCAGCTTAATGGCCAGCAAAGCGAGAAGCGCTGCGACACCCGCCAGCACAAGGAAAGAGGCACGCCAGGACAGCACCGACCCCATCATCGTGCCGAGCGGAGCACCGACGGCGAGGGCGACGCTGTTGCCGCTGAACACGATCGCCATGGCCTTGCCAACAGAATGCGCAGGCACGATCCGTGCAACATAAGGGGCCATGCTGGACCACAGCAGGCCGTGGGCCACGCCGCCGAGGAGCCTGGCGGCAATGGCCAGGCTCAGGTTGGGGCTGGCGGCCAGCAGCACGTTGCTCAGTGCGAAGGCAAGCACGGTCACGATCAGCAGGGTCTTGCGTGGCATCCGCGCACCGAGGAACCTCGACAGGGGCAGTGCCGTGATAACGATGACGGCGGCGTAGGCAGCGGTCAGCGAGCCGACGGCCGATTCGTCCACGCCCAGGTCGCGGCTGATCTGGGGGAGGAGCCCGGACGGCAGGAGTTCGGTGGTGACGGCGGTGAACCCGGCCATGGCCAGGATGAGCAGGCCCGCTCGCGGGATCCGTGCGGTGCGGGCCGGTGGATTGGATGCGTCGGAGCGGGTGGCTGATTTACTGCGTGGGGTCTGCGTCGGTGTTTCGGAGCCGGAGAGTTCGTGGGTCACGTATGTTCCTGAAAGTTTCGTATTTGGTGTCGCTTGTCCGCTGCCCCGGTTGAACGGCCGACGGCGGGCCGGCCCCCTTAAGGGACCGGCCCGCCGTCGAGCGTTTATCGCCTTAGAGGGTGGCGGTGTCAATCACGAAGCGGTAGCGCACGTCCGAGGCGAGGACGCGCTCGTAGGCTTCGTTGATCTTGTCGGCCGGGATGACCTCGATCTCGGCGCCGATGCCGTGTTCGGCGCAGAAGTCAAGCATCTCCTGGGTTTCGCGGATGCCGCCGATCATGGAACCGGCGAAGGCCCGGCGTCCGCCGATCAGCGCAAACGCGTTGACCGGGAGCGGCTCGGCCGGGGCACCGACGTTGACCAGCGTGCCGTCGAGGGACAGCAGCTGCAGGTAGGAGCTGATGTCAATCGAGGCGCTGACCGTGTTGATGATCAGGTCGAAGCTGCCGGCGAGGGTCTCGAAGGTGCCGGCGTCGCTCGTGGCGTAGTAGTGGTCCGCGCCCAGTCGCAGCCCGTCTTCCTGCTTCTTGAGGGACTGGGACAGCACGGTGACCTCGGCGCCCATGGCGTGCGCGAGCTTCACGGCCATGTGGCCAAGCCCGCCAAGGCCGACGATGGCGACCTTCTTGCCGGGGCCGGCGCCCCAACGGCGCAGCGGGGAGTAGGTGGTGATGCCCGCGCACAGGAGGGGAGCGGCGACGTCGAGCTCAATGCCCTCAGGAATGGTGACGACGAACTCCTCGGTAACCACCACGTGCGTGGAGTAACCGCCCTGGGTGATGGTGCCGTCGCGGTCAACGGCGCCGTAGGTGCCGGTCATTCCCTTGAGGCAGTACTGCTCCTCGCCGGCCAGGCAGTTGGCGCACTCCTTGCAGGAGTTGACCATGCAGCCGACGCCCACCCGGTCGCCAACCTTGTGGCGGGTCACCTCGGAGCCGACCTCGGTGACGATGCCGGCGATTTCGTGGCCGGGTGCAAGCGGGTACTGCTGCGGGCCCCAGTCGCCGCGGACTGTGTGGATGTCGGAGTGGCAGATGCCGGCGTACTTGATTTCGATGAGGACGTCGCGCGGGCCCACTACGCGGCGTTCGATGGTGGTGGGGATGAGGTCCTCGGAAGCGGAGGGCGCGGCGTAAGCGTTGACGGTAGGCATAGTTCTCCTGTTTGTCGGTGTGGTGGAACGGGCCACAGATGAAAGGGATCGGCCGTTTCTTTCATCTACTAAACCCCATCGCCGTGGCGTGAGGCAGACCCTGCTGTAAGGGGTAACCACAGGGACCCCCAAGTCTCTTCCCGACTGTGGCGGACAGCACGGGATTTTGTTCATATCCACCCTACTGAGACTGTGGCTGCAGAGGGAGGCCCTGTCAGTACCTGCCAGACGCCTGGACCTACGACTACGGTGAAACAGTGGCAAGAATATTCATCACGGGCTCTGCCGGCGGACTGGGGCTGAATGCTGCCCGGGCGCTGCTTCAGCAGGGCCACGAAGTGGTGCTGCACGCCAGGGATGAATCGCGCTTCGCGAACGCCGGCGCGGTCAGGGACGAGGCTTTGGGGACCGTCGTCGGAGACCTGGCCGACCTCACCGAGACGGCACGTGTGGCGGAACAGGCCGACCAGTTTGGCCCGTTCGATGCCGTCATCCATAACGCGGGCGTGTACAGCGGCAATCAGATCTTTGCGGTGAACACCGTCGCGCCGTACCTCCTGACCGCGCTCATGGGGAAGCCGAGCCGCATTGTGTATATCAGCAGCGGCATGCACCGGTCCGGCACGCCTGACCTCCAGGGAATCGACTGGACGAACGCGGCCACGCGGCCGGCGGCCTACTCGGACAGCAAGCTGTACGTCACTGCGCTCTCGGCGGCAGTGGCCGAGCGTTGGCCGGACGTCGAAAGCAACGCCGTCGATCCAGGCTGGGTACCAACCCGGATGGGCGGACGCAGTGCGCCCGATGACCTGGAGCTGGGGCACGTCACGCAGGTGTGGCTGGCCACCCGGGACGCGGGTGACGGCCGCGCCTCCGGAGGCTACTGGTTCCACCAGCAGCGCCGGCAGCCCGATCCGGCCGTGAATGACGCGGCGTTCCAGGCTGAGCTGCTCGACGCGCTGGAGAAGCACACGGGCTTCGCACTCAAGTAGGCCCGCCAGCCCAACCAGGTCGCAGCTGAGGGCGTTCTCAGCGCTGGGAACGCCCTCAGCTGCTACCTAGTTGGGTGAGCTGGGTCAGCGGCGGCTGAGGAGGCCGCGCACCAGGGTGAGGCCCTGGCCCAGGTTGATCGACGGCAGGTAGGCGCGGGTGATGGCGTTGGCGATCGCGGGAAGGGCAGCCGCGTCCGGATACAGCAGGTACATGGGCTCGTAGTCCGGTTTGAACTTCGCCTTGAACGCCAGCAGTGACCTGAACCCGTACACCGGTTCCAGCGCTGCGCCGAGCCAGTCGAGCATCCGGTCTAGGGCGCCGTTCGCATCAGGCCCGGCGGAGGAACCACCGGCGGACGCAGAAGCAGCGGACCTGACGCCGGAGGCCCCGCCCCCAACGGACGAAGCAGGCACCCGCGCTAGCGGCGCCCCGGACAGGCTCATGAATTCGCAGCCCTCGTCCTGCAGGCTCAGCGCGGCCGACGCGATGAGGAAGTCGATGCTCGCGCGGAAACCGTCACCGCGCCGCCGCATGAAGTCGAGCGTCCAGCCAACCACGTATCCGTTGCGGTACACCGGCAGCCACGACGCCACCGCGTGCACGGTGTGGTCTGAATCGATCGCGAGCAGGCAGCGGACTTCGGGGTCGTCCAGCTCGTCCAGGCTCCCCAGCGTAAAACCCATCTCCGGAACCTTCTTGTCCGCCACCCACTCCTCCGAAATGGCTTCGATCTGGGCCTGCACGGCGATCGGTGCCTGGGCAAACGACGTCCACTCCGCGCGGATTCCTGCATTCGCCGCCCGGTTCAGCGCCGTGCGGATGTCCTGGAACTTCTTGCCGCGGAAGGACACCTCGTCCAGCCGCAGCACGGTTTCCTGCGCCACCTGCACCGAGCCCCAGCCCAGCGATCCGGCCATGCCGCGGAGCTCGTCGGGCACGAAGTAGAAGCAAGGCGTCCATCCGTTGAACCGGCAGTGACGGGCGAACTCCGTGAACGCGGCTTCCCGGCCGGCCGGCGGTCCCACCGGTGGCCCGAGCGCTACGGCCACCCCGCTGAGCACGCGGTATGCGATGAAGCTCGAACCGGTGAACCAGTAGCTGTTCCCGTTCCACGTGGTCATCCAGGACAGCGAGCCGCCGCCGTGGGTCTTCAGGATGTGCCGGGCACGCTCCTCGTCCGCGCTGTGCCGGCCGTGCGCCGGCCGCAGGAACGTGCGGAGCAGCAGGGCTCCGGTCCACGCCCAGAATACGACGCCGATGCTTTCGTAAAGGACGACGGCGGCGGTGCTTTCGGGGAAGAACGCCGGTGAGCGGTCCACCAGGAAGCCGAGGGGAAGGAACCTGTCCGGGACGTCGGCCAGAAGCTGGGGCAGGCCCGGCACCGGAGTAAATCCGGAGGCCAAAACCAGGCCCAGGCCCACGTAGGCGAGGCTCAGCAGAACAAGGGCAACCAGCGCGCGGCGCGCCAGCCGCAGGTACGTTCCGCGCGGAGCCTGCACCGGGAACAGGTTCCGGCCGGCCAGCAGGAGCACCGCCAGGAAGACGGGCAGGAGCATCGGCAGCACCAGGCTGAGCGGATGCGAGTAGCCCGACAGCTCGATCCCGCCCACACCCTCACGGGCGGGCAAGCCCGGGCCGGGCGGCGGCAGCAGCACGCCGGCGATGGTGACGGCTGCCAGCAGGGACAGCGTTGCCTGGATCAGGAGTGCGCCCGCCCACGCGAACCGCCGCCCCCGCCGCAGGCCGTCAGCGAACAGGAGCAGCAGGAACGACGGCAGGATGGCCATGAAAATTCCACCTGCCCCCGCCCGCAGCTGCAGCTGGGCGGCGGCACAGTCCCTGAGGCCGGCCGGGCGGGAGCAGGACGCCTGCAGCGCCACGGGGTCCACCGGCTGGATGTTGGTGAATAGGAACTTCAGCACAGAAAGAGGTCCGACGGCGTGCGGTGCCAGCCCTGCCACCACCGGTCCCACAGCCGCTACCGTCAGGAGCAGTGCCACAAGGATCCGGGCCTCGTGCCGGGAGACGGCGGGCCTGCCGAAGCGTGGCCGGCGGCCCAGCAGCACCGGGCCAAGCAGCCCTCCTGCCGCGGCCGCCCCGAGCCGGACGAGGTCCTCGAAGCCGCCGGCGTACATCGCAAACAGCAGCAGCACGGCGAGGAGGACCACGCGGATCCGGCGCCGCCACAGGGTGGAAAGGGCTGCCGTCGCAGCCATCGCGGCCGCGCAGGCCAGTGCGCTCGGCCCCACAAAGAAGTGCCCGCTTAGGTCGCGGATCCAGCTACCCATCAGGCCGCGGGCGGCGGCGAGGAACGCGAGCGTCGCCACGATCCCCAGCACGTGCCCGCCGAGCGCGGATATCGTGAACTTCAGGGACCCGAGGCGGCGCTCCAGCGGCAGCCCGGCAAGAAGCACCACGAGCGTGCCCACCACGTACCCGGCCAGATCCCGCTCCCAGAACGCGGAGAGCATCAGGGCCCACCAGTGATCGGGGATTGAGTGCGAAGTGGCAGCAACGTGGGGCAGAAGGAGCGACGGCGGGCCGAACCGGATGCTGGCGGACAACGCTCCCGTGGCCCAGAAGAGAACAACGAAGATGAGGGTGGCGGGGGAGCCGTGCAGTATCCGGGCCCACCCCGCAGGCGTCCGGTAGCCGGAGAGTACCCGTCGTCCCTGGTCCGGCTGCCGCATGGGTGGAGGGCTCCTTTCGAAGGGCTATTCGATTGTTCCACATGCCGCAGCCCAACTGACCAGCAGTTGTTGTCGTTATGAGCGTTCAAAACGACAACAACTGCTAGCCAGTTGGGCCAAAGGTCGTCAGGGGTGTGGCAAAACCAGCCGGAAGCACTTAGCAAAACCGATGGAGAAATTAGCGAACATTTTGTTTGCCTAATTCAGTCCGCGGCCTGTAATCTCCCAATTTAGGTTTACCTAACCAGCGCACCATACTCTCCCCTCGCATGGCCGACGTCGCATCGCTGCACGGTGGGCCATCCGCCGGCTGCAACGCCGGCATCCCCTTGAAAGGCATCATCATGTCCCCAGCCGCACCTGCCCCGGCACCGCCCGACAGCGCAACGCACGCAGTACGTTCCCCGGTGAAACAGAAGAAGCAAAAAGGCAGGCTGGTTCTGCTTGGAGCCTTGTGCACGGCAGGGTGGGCGGCCTCGTTGCTCGTCGGGCACTATGTGGAGTGCGGGCCGGAGCTGCACCGGATCGGGCTCGCCGTCCACATCCTTGCCCTGGTGCTGTCCTTCGGCACCATCCTGGTGGTTGACTGGCTGGGCCTGCTGTGGCTGCTGGGCAAGGTGCAGATGCACGAATCCGGGAAGCTGGAGGCGGCCGCGAAGCCGCTCATCTGGGGCGGGCTCGCGCTGCTGTTAACCTCAGGCGCCCTGATCGACCCGGACCTGACCAATCCGGTCACCGTCATCAAGCTAGGCTGCGTCCTGGTGCTCATGCTCAACGGCCTGAGCATCGCCCCGGCCATGCACCAACTGCTGGCCCTGCCGGCACACACCCGCTTCGGCGAACTCGGCCGCAGGCTGCGGCTCCGGCTCATGGTGGCGCTCAGCATCTCGCAGGCCTGCTGGTGGACGGCCGTCCTCATCGGCCTGATCAACAGCACACTCCGCCGCTGGGCCGGGGTCTGAAAGTCCCAGCCAGGAACGCCTGCTTCGGCAGCAAATGCCGCTGACGAAAAAGCCTTTCCGCCGGGCCCGGAATGCATGGGGGACATTGCGGGCCCGGCGCCTGGACCTGCCATCATTTGCCCCGTGAAAGCCGGCCTGTGCGAGTGAGACAACTCTGTCTCGCCTCCCTTGGGGAAAGCTGGGGCTACCTTGGGGACCCGCTGGACGGTCGCTGAAAATGCGGCGTCCTCGACCGAGGCGCCCCAGCGGACGCTCACCGCACCGCGTGAGGTGAACCGTTAGCTAGCCGCCCCACACGGAGAACGAGCCGGAATGCCCGGTGATGACGCTCTGATACATGACGAAGAGGCCGGCGAGCACGCCCAGGGCCAGGGACGCGATGCGCGCCGGACGGGAACGCTGGAGTGCAGCCAGTGCCGGGATCCGCTCGGCGAGCGGCGCGACGGTTGCGGCGAGCATCAGGACCACAACAAAGAAGAAGACGACGGCGGTCATCTTCAGGATGTCGCCCTGCCGGGCGTGGGCCTGGATGGCGTCGGTGGCACCCCGGGTCGCCTGCAGCTGCTCCCCGGTGGCGGCCGCGACCAGCGCCAGCGGAGCAAGGACCAGTGCCAGCACGCCCAGCGGCCAGGCGAGATATCGGCGGGTCCGGCCAGCCAGTCCGTAGACAACGGCGCCCAGGCCGGCGAGCGGCCCGAAGACGACGACGCCGTGGACCAGCAGAATGTGGGCCGGAAGGCCGCCGATGAGGACCACTCGAAGCTCCTTGCAGGTCAGAGGGGTGCAGGCACCACGAATCTAGCATCAAGGGCGGTGGCTGCCCTAGACCGGCAGCCCACCCGCCGACGGAAATATTTCACAAAAGGGGGAACCTTTCAGGAATTTCCCGCGGGGCTCGAACGTTCCTTGGATAACGCCACAGGCGTACCGCGCCAGGGGCGCAAGGGAGAGGACGAGGCGATGAAACACATCGGCCACTTTGGACCCCGGAACTTCGCTGCGGACGCAACGGCCCCACACCCCTGGAGCCGGTATGTGGCAATCGGAGATTCGTTTACCGAGGGCGTCGGCGACCCCGAGGAACGCTGCGCCGGAGGGCTCCGGGGCTGGGCGGACCGGGTGGCAGAGGAGCTCAGCGCTGAGCGGAAAGACTTTGCCTACGCGAATCTGGCCATCCGTGGCCTGCTTCTGGACCAGATACTTAAACAGCAGATCGAGCCGGCGCTGGAACTGAAACCGGACCTGATTACACTGTCCGCCGGCGGGAACGACATGGTGTTCCACCGGACCGACCCGGACAAGCTGGCTGCCAAGCTGGAAGCCGGAGTGGAACGGCTGAGTGACACCGGCGCCACCATCATGCTGTTCGCCGGGCCGGACTGGCGGCGCACGCCCATCCTGGGGCGGAGCCGCTCCCGGATAGCCATCTTTAACGAGAACATCCGGATCGTCGCTGCCGCGCACGACTGCCTGCTGGTGGACCTGTGGACGCTGCCTGGACTCAGGGATCCGCGGATGTGGGACCCGGACCGGCTGCACTTCTCGCCGCTGGGCCACCACACCATCGCCATGCAGGTGCTGGACACCCTGCAGGTGCAGCATTCGCTGCAGCCGCTGGAGCCGAAGGCCCTGCCGCGCAGCAACTGGCGCGATGCCAGGGCCGGCGACCTTGCCTGGGCGCGGACCTACTTCCTGCCGTGGGCGTGGCAGCGCATCACGCCGCCGCGCATTCCCCTGCCGGGTGTCCACGACCATCCGGCGCCCGCGCCCCTGCTGCCGAAACGGCCCGTGTTCGCGCCGGTTTATGCCGTGCGGACCGTTGCGGTGAAGGCCGTGGCTGAGTTCCTGGCGTAGCGCCCGGAAACTGTGCGGCGGCTCCGGCGAGCGTACGACGGCGGTTGGCCGGCCGCCGTCGTACGTGTCCGACGACGGGTGGTGCGGGGGGTGTCCGACGGCGGGCTCCCGCGGCGCCCGGGCGCAGAACCGCCCGGACTACGGCGTCCCGACGACGATATCCGCGGACTCGTCCCCGGCGGTGGCGGTGATCCAGTCGATGACGTCCTGCCGGTCGGTGCGGTAGGAGAAGTTCGTTCCCTTGCAGTAGCGGTTGTGGTTGAACGAGGTGATGCCGGCGATGGTGTTGGACTCGGCGGTCCCGTAGAACAGCGGCCCGCCGGAGTCGGCAGTGCAGGTGCCGCCGAGGCCCTTGCCGTTGCCGTTGGTCTGGATGTTGTAGCCGTCGGCGCTCGCGCTGGTGAGGTTCGTCAGTTTGGACTCGGCCATGAGCCGTTCCCGGAACGAGGTGTCGGAAACCGGGTTGGCTTCGGAGATTCCGTAGCCGCTCACGGTGAAGGTTGTTTCCTGCTGTCCGCGCCTGGTGGTCAGCGCGTCCAGGGTCCCCGGTGCCGCGAGGCGCGCGTACTCCTTGAGCATGATGTGCTGCTTCAGGATCACCAGGCCGACGTCCTTGGTTTCCGGGACCGCGGCCATGCTGGTGTAGCCGTAGTTGTACAGTTCGTGCGACTCCGCGCACTCCGTTCCCCGCGTTCCGTCCGCGCAGGCGCCAGGGTAGCCGGTGTCCGGATCCGTTCCGGTTTCAGGGTTCCAGTCCGCGCCGGCGTCCTGCTGGAAGTAGACCCGGGCCGAGGAAGCGCCGGCGGTGCAGTGACCTGCGGTCAGGAACACGGTGGGCGTCAGCAGGGAGCCCGAGCACCTGTGGTGGAACTCGCCGTGGGGACCGTAGAAAACAACCAGCCCCACGAAGGGGTGCTCGTTGTCCTTGGCATAATCACCGGTGACCGCACCGGCCGGGACGGCCGCTGTCAGGGCCAGCACCGCAGCAACGGCCAGAACGACGGCGGCACCGCCGCCGGCGCGTAATTTCTTCCAAATGCGCATACAAGCCCCAGCTTCCTAATGCACGGACAGCCGGCAGCGCACGTCGGAGTACGCGGCAGGTGCCAAACAGTTGAGTAACCGCCCAAATAGGACGGTGACTTAAGGTACCACCCGGGCAGCTGCCGCGGCGCATGCAGGTCGCGGCGCCGGCGGTGAAAGGCTTCATGCTTGACTTGGGCAGTGATCAGAAAAGCCAGACCGGGTGACCTGGAAACACTGCAGGCCATTGAGGTCCTCGCCGGCGAGGCGTTCCGGGCGGTGGGGCTGGATGCCATCGCGGACGATGATCCGCCGAACCTCAATGACCTGCGAGGCTACGCGGTGGCGGGCCGGGCCTGGGTCGCCACTGATTCGGTGGACAGCCCAATCGCGTACATCCTCGTCGATGAGATTGATCAGGGTGCCCACATCGCCCAGGTCACGGTGCACCCCCAGCGCTCCCGCCAGGGTATTGGCAAGGCGTTGATCGAAGAAGTGGAGCGCTGGGCGCGAAGTTGCGGGCTTCAGGCGCTCACCCTGACCACCTTCAGCGAGGTCCCGTGGAACGCGCCGTATTACGCCCGCCTGGGCTTCACGGAGTTGCCGGAACCACAGTGGACTGAAGACCTGCATCGAATCGTTGAGATGGAGGCGTCACAGGGCCTTGGCGCCTGGCCCCGTGTGGTCATGAGGCGGAACGTCACCGCGGGGGAGTAGGGACGAAAGGGCTATTTTCCGGGCGCCGCAGGCCATAAGCTCCAGCCATGTCGTCAGTCATCGTTTGCAGCGGCCCCCACGACGGCCACGTTTCGCCCATGGTCGGAGTCGCACGCCGCCTGATTGATCGCGGCCACAGGGTGCGGTTCCTCACCGGCCCCGCCTACCAGGACGCAGTAGAGGCCATCGGGGCCGAGTACCTCCCGCTGGGGCCGGGCGCCGAACACGCGACCGAACCCAGCGCGGCCACCGGCGTCCAGGCGATCCGCGAGGGTATCCGCGGGCTGGTGATCGAGCCTGCCCGCGGCCAGTATCTGCCGTTGGCGGCGGCGATCGCTGCCGAACCGACGGACGCTGTCCTGGCAGAGGTCACCTTCGTGGGCGCCGCCACCCTGTCCAGGCTTCCGCGCAGCAAGCGGCCCCCGATCATCACCTGCGGCATCCTGCCGCTGACGCTTTCCAGCCGGGACTGCGCCCCCTACGGCTCCGGCCTGGCGCCCGGCAAGGGACCGGGCGCCCGCCTGAGGAACCAGGCAATGAACTGGCTGATCTCCAACGTGGTGCTGAAGGACAGCCAGCGGCAGGTGGACGCCCTGACCCGCGAATTGGTGGGAGTGGGGCTGGACGGGCTGTTCATCCTGGACTGGGCCCGCCGCACCGAACTCATCGCCCAGTTCACCGTGGAGGAGTTCGAGTACCCGCGCTCGGACGCGCCGGGCAACCTGCGCTTCTTCGGGCCGATGTCCCGCCATGCCGCATCCGCCTCAGTGACGCCGAAGCCGGACTGGTGGGGCGAGCTGGACGGCTCCCGCCCGGTGGTTTACGTGACGCAGGGGACGGTCTCCAACGAGGACTTCACGGCCCTGGTGGGCCCCACGCTCGAGGGGCTTGCCGGGGAGGACGTGACCGTCGTCGTCAGTACCGGCCGCCGACCGCTCGAATCGCTTCCGCCCCTCCCGGCCAACGCCCGCGCCGCCGAGTTCCTCCCGGACGCGGAGCTCCTGCCGAAGGTCGACGTCTACGTCACGAACGGCGGCTACGGCGGCCTGCATTACGCGATGGAAAACGGCGTGCCCATCGTGGTGGCCGGGGACACCGAGGACAAACCCGAGGGAGCCGCCCGGGTGGCCTGGGCCGGCGTCGGGATTAACCTCAAGACCGGCCGGCCCAAGCAGGAGGCTATCCGCGACGCCGTGCAAAAGGTCCTGGGCGACGGCCGGTACCGTGCCGGCAGCCAGCGGATCGGTGCGGCGATTGCCGCTTCCCCTGGCGTGGACGGGCTGATCGACGAGATGGAAGCGATGCTGCGGAAGGTGTGAACGGCGTGGCCCGTGCAGGGGAACGGGCCGACAGCGGTGTGCAGAGGCCGGGGTTGGCCGGCACCGGGACGTTCCGGTGCCGGCCAAGGGTCACGCGGGCCAGATCAGAGCTTGGCCAGCAGTGCTTGCATTTCCTGGATTTCGGCCTCCTGCGCGCTGACGATGGCTTTGCTGAGGTTGACGGCGTCGGGGTTTTTCCCGCCGGTGGTTTCGGTTTTGGCCATCACGATGGCGCCCTCGTGGTGGGCGATCATCTGGGTCAGGAAGAGCTTTGCCGCTTCCGTGCCCTGGGCTGCGTCGAGTTTCTTCATGTCGGCGTCGCTCACCATGCCGCCCATGCCACCGGCACCGTGGGTGGACATGTCGTGACCGGTGGGTGCCTGCGTAGGTTCGTTCCAGCTGGTCAGCCACCCGGTCATAGTCTCGATTTCGGGTCCCTGGGCGGCCTTGATCTTGGTGGCCAGGGCGGTCACCTCCGCGGGGATGTCCTTCTTGGCCAGCATCATCTGGCTCATCTCCACCGCCTGCGCGTGGTGGGGGATCATCATCTGGGCGAACATGACGTCGGCGGCGTTGTGCTCAGCGGCGGCAGCGGCGGAGCTGCCGGCCGGCGCGGAACTGGAGCTGCCGTGATCCATTCCGGGTGTCGAGGTGCCGGTGGAGCCGGGCCCTGAACCGGTGGAGCATCCAGCCAGGGCAAGGGTCGCGGCAACGGCGGCGGCGGACAGGGTCAGAAACTTTTTGGTCATGAAAATCAGGTCCTTCAGAAATTTGTCAGGGCGCGGAGGCGCCACCAGGAGGGAGCGCGAGCGCGCATGGATGCGCCGAAGGGCCGCTGTGGGCCCGCGGGGCTCGCGCCGGAGAGAAGCTCCGGCGAGGGTCCTGTGCGTTGGCGTGCTTTCTACGTCCGGCTGATGCAGAGATCGCCCGGTGAAGGGCCTCCGGGAAGATAGGAATAACCACCGGCCACGGGACCGGACGCGGCCGCACCGGGGATGGCGCCGAACACGGTGGTGCCTGGCAGCGGGGCGGCCAGAGAACCGCTCTTCGCCGACGGTGTGCAGGATACGGTCACGGTCTGCAAGCCGGTGCAGCTGCCGCAGCACGGGTCCGCGGATCCGCCGGCCAACTCGTGGCAAGGGGCTGTTTGAACTGCCTGCGTACCGGGCGCCAGGTGATCTGAGTGGCCTGCAGCGGCGGAGTCCGCGTGCACTGCCTGCAGTGTTCCGGGTGTTCCCGCGCTCATGGCTGACATGGAGTGCATCGAATGATTGCCGGTGATCACGTGCATGCCCAGAATGCCGGCGACAACCGCCAGGACCGCGGCCAGTCCGCCCGCCCAGAGGAACGCCCTCACGAGGCGCTTCACGGGTGAGGTCATGACGTTGTTCCTCCTTCCGTAGCGGGTTCCGGGTCATTTTCAAGGCTACCGGCACTGTCCTGCCAGCCCCATGCTGACGCACAATGTGTCCGGGGTTTAACGGGCCTGGGACGGGTTCAGTTTCACCCGTCGCAGCAGCTGGGCGTTTAGGGCGACGACGATAGTGGAGGCGGACATCAGTACGGCCCCCGCGGCGGGGGACAGGACGACACCGGCGAAGGCCAGGACGCCGGCGGCCAGCGGCACGGAGAGGACGTTGTATCCGGTGGCCCAGACCAGGTTCTGCCACATCTTCCGGTAGCTGGCCCGGGACAGGTCCACCATGGACAGCACGGCCCGGGGATCGTTGCCGGCCAGCACCACTCCTGCCGATTCCATCGCGACGTCGGTTCCGGCACCGATCGCTATGCCGACCTCGGCGCGGGCCAGTGCCGGGGAGTCGTTGACGCCGTCGCCCACCATGGCCACCTTCAGGCCACGGGCTTGGAGTTCGGCGACCTTCTTGTCCTTGTCGGCGGGCAGTACTTCGGCGAAGACCTCGTCGATGTCCAGCTCGGCGGCCACGGACTGGGCGACCTGCCGGGCGTCGCCGGTGACCATGGCCACCTTGATGCCGCGGCTCTGCAGGGCCGCCACGGCCTGGCGTGATTCGTCACGGACGGCGTCCTCCAGGCTCACCGCACCGAGGATGCGGTCGCCGTCAAGGACGTGGAGCACGGCCGCGCCGCGGTCCATCCAGCCCCGCGTGGAGGCTGCCAGCTCCGCCGGTTCGGTGATGCCGGATTCTCGAAGCAGTGCCGGTCCGCCCACCGCCAGCGTCCTGCCGTCAACGGTTGCGCGGACACCGCGTCCCGTCATGGACGAAAATCCGGTGGCACGGGGAATCAGGAGTCCCTGTTGCCGTGCTGCACGGACGATCGCCCGTGCAACGGGGTGTTCGCTGTCTGACTCGACGGCTGCCGCCAGGGCCAGGAGTTCGTCCGGGCTCACGCCTTCAACAGCGGTTGCGTCCTTGAGCTCTGGTTCGCCTTTGGTCAGGGTGCCGGTTTTGTCGAACAGGACGACGTCGATGGTCCGCATCCGTTCCAGCGCCATCCGGTTCTTGATCAGCACCCCGGCCCGGGCGGCTTGCTCGGTGGAAATCGCGATCACCAAGGGGATGGCCAGGCCCAGGGCATGCGGGCAGGCGATCACCAGCACGGTGACGGTGCGGGTCACGGCATCGGGAACGCTGCCCAACAGGGTCCAGGCGATGAAGGTGATGACGCCGGCGCCGGCGGCGAAGTAGAACAGGAAGGCCGCGGCGCGGTCGGCCAGGGCCTGCGCGCGGGACGAGGAGGCCTGCGCCTCGGCGACCAGTCGCTGAATGCCGGCCAAAGCCGTGTCGTCCCCGACGGCGGTGACCCGGACCCGGACGGTGTTATCTGTCGCGACCGTGCCGGCCACAACAGGGTCACCCGCGGAACGGGTGACGGTCTTGGATTCGCCTGTGATCATTGACTCGTCGAATTCGGCCGTGCCGTCGGTTACGGTGCCGTCGGCCGGCATCCGGGCGCCGGAGCGGACCAGGACCAGGTCCCCGGCACGGAGCTCTGCGACGCTGACGGTTTCGGTGCCCGCCTCGGTGATGCGTTCGGCCTCATCCGGCAGCAGCGCGGCCAAGGCATCGAGGGCACCCTGGGCGGAGCCGAGGGCGCGCATTTCGATCCAGTGGCCCAGCAGCATGATGGCCACCAGCAGGGCCAGCTCCCACCAGAAGTCCAGGTCGAAGCCGCCGATGCCCAGGCTCGTCACCCAGGAGGCAAAGAAGGCAACGCTGATGGCCATGCCGATCAGCAGCATCATCCCGGGCTGCCGGGCCTTCAGCTCGTTCAGCCCGCCCCTTCAGGAACGGCATCCCGCCGTAGACGAAGATGACGGTGCCCAGGACGGGCGGGATCCACGCCGTCCCGGGGAATTCGGGCGGCATGTAGCCGAGGATGTGCGCGAACATTGGGCTGAAGTACACCACCGGGACCGACAGGGCCAGGGTGAGCCAGAACCGGTTCTTGAACATGGCCGTGCTGTGCCCGGCATGCTGGCCCTGTGTGTGGACCATGTGGTCGTCGTGAGTGTCGTGTTCCGCGTGCTCAGCCGTGGCCGTCTGCGGCGCTCGGTGTGAGGTGTGGTCTTCCATGATTCCTCCTTGAGGAGATCAAGCCCGCCCCGGAATCAAAATCCGGGGCGGGGCCGGGTGGCAGGTCAGCTGGTGTGGAGTCTGTATCCGGCCGAGTTGATTGCTTCGCGGACAGCGGCCTCGTCGGCGCTTCCGGAGATCCGCAGGCGGGACAGGCCGCCCGGAATGAGTTCGACGGCGGCGTCGTCCACGCCGTCCAAGGCCGAGAACGGCCTTTTCGACCGATGCGACACAGTGGCCGCAGGTCAGCCCTTCCAGGCGGTACTCGGCCTCCGCCGCCGAATCAGCATCCGGCCCAGAGAGGTCTTGCGGCGGGCAGCAGCCGCAGCCGGCAGAGCCGGTGGTGAGCGGCAAGTCAAGGCGCTTGTTTGATTCACGCATGTCAGTTCCATTCCACGAAGACGGATGGGTGCGCTGGGGTTGAACGGCTGTGACGGGGAGGGAAGCCCCTGGACATACCACTTCACTGACAACACAAGAAAATATACCCCCTGGGGGTATATTCGTCAAGGGGTCGGTTTAGTCGTTGTTCGGGGGCGGCTGCGCGAGGTGGCGAGTCAGGATGTCGGTGACGCGCTCGAGTTTCCCGTGAGAAGCTGTGCCAAGCGCCAAAATGCTCACGGGGGGAAACATGCTTGGACTAGTCGCAGCCGTTCTCTGGTTCGCGGTGCCGGCGATGCTCATCGCAACAGCCCTGTACTGGATCATTCGCCTAGGGGTGAAGCACGGCCTCAGGTCGTACGACGCGGAAAAGCTCGAAGCTCAGAGACAGCGCCATGAGGAGTCAACGGCATGGACAACGCGGGCCTGACCGGCAGCGGCGCGCTGAAGCACCTGCAGCATCCGCGGTTCGCCCGCGCCTACGCGCGCGCCGTCGAAGGGATGAACCGCCGCGGGGCCACCGAGCACCGCCGCCGCATGCTGGCCGGCCTGCACGGGACGGTGATCGAGATCGGCGCGGGGGACGGGTCCGCCTTTGCGCTCTACCCGCCGGCAGTCACGCACGTTCTGGCGCTGGAGCCCGACGACTACCTCAGAAGCCTCGCCCTGAACCGCGCCGCTGATGCCCCGGTGCCGGTGGCGGTACGGCCGGCTGCAGCCGAGCGGATCCCGGCCGACGACGGCAGTGCGGATGCCGTCGTCGCCAGCCTTGTGCTGTGCAGCGTCGCGGACCAGGCGGCGGTCCTCGCGGAAATCCGGCGCGTTCTGCGCCCCGGCGGGACCCTGGCCTACTACGAGCATGTCCGCTCTGACCGCCCTGTGCTGGCCGCCGTCGAAGATCTGCTCACGCCGGCGTGGCAGCGCCTGGCCGGCGGGTGCCACCCCAACCGGGACACCCTCGGCGCCATCGCCGCGGCCGGATTCACCATCCGGGACAACCGGCGGTTCGGCTTCGCCGTCCAGTCCCTGACCCCTCCCGTGGCGCACATCCTCGGCCACGCCACCAGCCCCGGACCGCCCCGGTGAATAAGCCTGTCGAAATCCCGGTCCCGGACCGGTGGTTGAGCTTGTCGAAATCCCGACGCCGGGTGAAGGCGCCAGGCCCCTAAGCCAGGTTCTCCTTGAGGAGTGCGCGGTGTTCGACGGCGGCAGCCCGGTGGAGCTTTCGGCCCGCCGCTGTGAGCTCGAGGTATAGCGAACGGCGGTCATCCGTGCAGGACTGGCGGGTCAGCAGTCCGGCCTTCTCCAGCCGGTCCACCACCTTGGAGACGGCACTCTGGCTCATGGGGGTCCGTTCGCCGAGTTCCTTCATCCGGCACGATGCCTTGCTGTGCTCCGCCACAAGGTCCAGGATCTCGAACTCGTTCAGGCCGATGTCGAACTTGGCTTCCAGTGCCCGGTCGAGGGCGCAGGAGGTGCGGAAGTACGCGTCCTGGATGCTGCGCCATTGCTCAACCAGCGTGCGGTCCGTCGTCGATGCCATGCCCTGATTTTAGGCGAAAAGCGAACTCAAGTCCACGTCATAATATTCCGCGTCATATTCCTTGTCATTGAATGACGCGTCATATAGATTTTCAAACATGACCTCACCTACCACCCTCGAACGAACTGCCGGCCCCGTCGCCACGGCCGTCCGCTGGACCCGTGCCCAGTGGCTCCTGCTGATGGTTGTCTGCACCGTCCTGGCCCTGGACGGGCTGGATGTGTCCATGGTGGGCGTGGCCCTGCCATCAATCGGGCACGAACTGAACCTCGGCACGGACGCGCTGCAGTGGATTGTCTCCGCGTATGTCCTCGGTTACGGCAGCCTGCTGCTTCTGGGCGGCCGGCTCGCGGACCTTCTGGGCCGCCGCCGCATCTTCCTCATTGCCCTCTCGGTCTTCGCTGCCGCATCCCTGCTGGGCGGACTCGTGGATGACCCCGCAATCCTCATTGCCACACGGTTCGTGAAGGGCCTCGCGGCCGCCTTCACCGCCCCCACGGGCTTCTCCATCATCACCACCAACTTCGCGGAGGGCCGCGAGCGCAACAAGGCGCTTTCCATCTTCACCACGTTCGGCGCGAGCGGCTTCTCCCTGGGGCTCGTCGTCGGTGGCCTCATGACCAGCCTGAGTTGGCGGTGGACGTTCCTGGTATCCGTGCCCATCGCCGTCCTGGTTGTCATTCTGGGCCACCGCTTCATCCCGCGGGACGCGCCCGATGCCACGGACAGCGGCCACGATGTCTGGGGCGCTGTCACCCTGGCGCTGGGCATGCTGGGACTCGTTTACACGCTGGTGTCCGCACCGGAACAGGGCTGGGGATCTGTGGCAACAATCGCCGGATTCATCATCTCTGCCGCGGTGCTGGCAGCCTTCGCCGTCATCGAGAACAAGGTCAGGCACCCGCTCATCCGCTTTGGCATCCTGCGCGAGGGCTGGGTGGCACGGGCCAACATCAGCGCGGTTGGACTGTTTGGCTCCTACCTCAGCTTCCAGTTCATCGTGACGCTCTTCCTGCAGTCCGCCCTGGGGTGGAGCCCGCTGGCGATGGCCCTGGCCCTGCTGCCGACCGGACTGATCGTCGCCACCAGCGCGCCGTTTGCCGACCGCCTGATCAACGTGTTCGGTGCCACCCGGCTGATCCTGGCCGGACTGGCCTCCATGGGCCTCGGCTACGTCCTGTTCCTCCGGGTGGGCACCACACCCAACTACGCCCTGGACATCCTGCCCTCGATCATCCTGCTGGGCATCGGCTTCGCCCTGGCCTTCCCCTCCATCAATGTCCAGGCCACCGCCGGCATCAAGGATTCCGAGCAGGGCCTGGCAGCCGGACTCATCCAGACCAGCACGCAGGTGGGGGCCGCTTTGGTCCTGGCAGTCACCACCGCCATGGTCAGCGGAGGGCGCTCCGACGGCGGCACGGTCCCCAGTGCCGCCGCCATGCTTGAGCAGTACAGGCCCGGCCTGGTGCTGAGTGCCGCCGTCGCCATCGCGGCGCTGCTGGTTGCGGCTGTGCCTGCCCGACGGCGGGCGGTCGCCCTGGCTGCCTAGCCCACCCTGGTCGGTGCGGGCCGGAGCGCGCTCTGCTTCGGCCCCGCGCCCACGGCTAGGACGGCACCAGCCAGACGGGTAACGTCAGCGCGCCCGCGGGTCCGCCCCTGCATCACTGCGGGATTGTTCAATCGCGTTGCCTTGACCGGTGCCTGTCCAGTTGGCCAGGAGTTGCATAGCCTCAGCAGTTGGTGAGTGGGGCTCGATGACGTAAACGACCATGAGCAGATCGGGTTCTCCGCTGACCTCGAAGGACTCGAAATCGAAATCGAGGTCACCCACGAGCGGGTGGTGGTACTTCTTCACCCCGTGCCGGAACCGAAGCACGTCATGGGCTGCCCACAGGCCCCGGAACCTGTCGCTCTTCATGGAGAGCTCGCCCACGAGCTTCATGCTCTCCTCATCGTTGGGGTCATGAGCCACAGCCGCACGCAACAGGGCGACGGAGTTGTTTGTGCCCATGTTCCAGTCCCGGTAGAACTCGCGGGCCCGGGGATCGAGGAACTGGAAGCGCAGATGGTTGAACTGCCCGGGATTGGCCTCCTGGGCTTGGGGGAACAGGGACCAGCCGATCGAGTTCGCGGCCACGAGGTCCAGACGGCCGTTCTGGATGTAGGCCGGTGCCGGGAAGGTGTCGAGTACCCGTTGAAGCTGGGGACGGACGCGTGGTTTCGCCTTTCGGGGCCGACGTGAGGCCGGCGACGGGCGGATTGCGCGTGCCAGGGACATGAGGTGGTCGCGTTCGATGTCACCGAGCTGGAGGGCGCGGGCGATCGCCTCGAGCACCTCGTCCGAGACTCCTGTGATTTTTCCCCGTTCAAGGCGGGTGTAGTAGTCCGTGCTGATCGCCGCGAGCTGGGCGACCTCCTCGCGGCGCAGCCCGGGTACTCGGCGGATCCCTGGGTACGGCGGCAGACCCGCCTGCTCGGGGGTAAGCCGGTGGCGGCGCGACGTGAGGAATCCCTGAAGCTCCGCCTGATAATCCATGCCTTCCACGCTACTCCGGGCGGGTGAGCCGTGGGAGGGTCTGCTGTGCCTAGGCACGCCGGACCGATGACAAAGCCGCCCTGCCATAGACCCCATACAGGGGGTGAAATGGAATACGTGTCTACTACTCCTGTCATCACTCCTGTCGCCGGTATGAACCGGACCCGGACCATCGTCTTCGCCATCGCAGGCGGGCTCGCCGTCGGAAATCTCTACTGGGCACAGCCACTGATCGAAGAGATCGCCAGCTCACTCGGCGTGGCCTCCTCCAGCGCCGCCGCGCTGGTTACCGTCACCCAGATCGGTTATGCGCTCGGCATCTTCCTCGTGGTTCCCCTCGGTGACGTCCTGAACCGGCGCCGGCTTATTCCTGCCGTGCTGGGGGTGTCAGCGCTCATGCTCCTCGCAGCGGCCGCGGCACCGAACTTCTCCCTCCTCCTCGCCGCTTTGGGTGGAGTGGGGCTCACCACCGTATCGGCGCAGCTCCTCTCGCCCCTGGCAAGCGAGCTTGCAGCACCGGAACAGCGCGGCCGGGTTGTGGGAACGATCGCGTCGGGCGCCCTGATTGGCGTGCTTCTCTCCCGTACCGTGAGCGGTCTTGTAGCGGAAGCGTTCGGCTGGCGGGCCATTTACGTCATCGCAGCCATTCTCGCCGTGACCCTCGCGTTCGTGCTGCACGCACTCATCCCTCGCCTTGAACCGCGGGAGTCGATCCGCTACCGGCGGCTGCTCGCCTCCGTGTTCACCACGGTGGCGCAGTACCGTGCCGTACCGCCGACGCTGCTGATCAGCGGGCTCGGCTTCACGGTGTTCTCCCTGTTCTGGACATCGCTGACGTTCCTGCTTGCAGCGCCGCCGTTCTCGTACTCGGTCGGGCAGATCGGGCTGGTGGGACTCGCCGGACTGGCCGGCGCCCTCGCCGCCCGGCGGGCCGGCACCATCCACGACCGCGGCTGGTCCGTTCCTGCCACGGGCGCGGCGCTCGCCCTGCTCGGCCTGAGTCTGGTCGGTGCGTGGCTCGCCAGCAGCTCGATCATCGGACTGATCGTCATCGTGATCTTGCTTGATGTCGCAGCGCAGGCGAACCTGGTCCTCAGCCAGACCCGGCTCCTGACCCTCCCGGGTTCGGCGCGCAGCAGACTCAACACCGCTGTGGTGGTGAGTAACTTCATCGGCGGCGCGGCCGGGTCTGCCATGTCC
Source organism: Arthrobacter globiformis (assembly GCF_030815865.1). Classification (NCBI taxonomy): domain Bacteria; kingdom Bacillati; phylum Actinomycetota; class Actinomycetes; order Micrococcales; family Micrococcaceae; genus Arthrobacter; species Arthrobacter globiformis. The sequence goes on along the minus strand of NZ_JAUSXI010000001.1, from coordinate 4,427,549 downwards.
GGGCCGCTGTGGAGTGCGGGCGGCTGGACCGCCGTCATGATCGCCGCACTCATCCTTACTCTGGCGGCACTGGCCGTCTGGTCCGCCAGCCGCACACGTCTCGCCGCCGTGGCGTGACCCGAACAAAGGAAATTGCCCGCGGCACTGCAGGCGGCGATCTTCATCCCCTGCATCAGCTGTTCCTGCAATACCCCAGATCGCGTAATCTGGAACCGCATGACAGGTTACTTCGTGGGGTGGGCTTAAGGAGTGTCAATTGGTTGATAGTCCGTTCCCCGAGGATGACGGCTGGGTGGGGGAGAGCGCCGATGAGGTCCCGCTGGTGCGGGCGCAGGCGCATGAGATCATCGAGGCGGTCCTGGCCGGTCAAGATCCCGAAGGGGCCGAAATCCGGGAGCGGTTGCGCGAGCACGTCGCAGCGCATCCTGGCCATCCCGAAGCAGCGCTGCACGAGCACCTGATCTTCAGCCGCTCCCTTGCCAGGCGGGCGAGCGACCGGCCTAAGCCGGACAGACGGGATGCGAGCGTCCAGCAGGATAGTCATAAGCAGGGCGTCACCGCCCGGGATCGGGCGGCCATTGAGGCCGTCCTGCACGGGGGCATGCTGGTCACAGCCTTCCAGCCGGTCCACGATCTTGCCCGCAAGGGTGTGATCGGCGCGGAGGCCCTGACCCGCTTTGTCTGGGAGGACGGGGACAGTGCATGGTCCTGGTTCAAGAATGCCGCCGCCGTCGGGCTGGGAGCGGACCTGGAGTTCTCTGCGCTGCAGACGGCCGTGGCCGCGGCCCAGGAACTTCCACCTCAACTTGCGGTCGCCTTGAACGTCTCCCCGGCGGTATGCCTCGATCCCCGGCTTCCTGGATTCCTCCACCAAGCACCTCTGGAGCTTTCGCGCATGGTTCTGGAACTCACCGAACCACTTCAGGGCGACCAGTTGGGCCCGCTTCTGGATGTCCTGACGCCGATGCGCCGTTCCGGCCTGCGTCTGGCGGTTGATGAGGCCGGCACGGACGCTGCGTCCATGCGCCACATCCGGTCCCTCCGGCCGGATGTCATCAAAATCGGCCGTGATCTGGTCGCAGAGATCCACCGGGACCCAAGCCGCCAGTACCTGGTCGCCGACATGGTCGAATTCGGACGGCAGACCGGCGCCGAACTGGCTGCGGTAGGCATCGAAACCGCCGATGAGCTGACCGTCCTGACCCGGCTGGCAGTTGCCGCCGGCCAGGGCCACTTCCTGGGACGGCCGACAGTCGATGCGAAGGAATGGGCTACCTGGACGGGTCCCGCCACCGCACCGGGGGCTCCTGACCGCCACGGACGGCACAGGGCCGGAAGGCCAGCGGCGAATTAACCCGCGTCGGTAACGGGTTGTCAGCTATACCGCATGGTGAACCGGGCCCGCGGTCCCGGCGGCAAGCAGCGCCTCGATCCGGGTCCGCAGTTCCCTGGGCCGGAACGGCTTCGTGACGTACTCGTCTGCCCCGCGTCGCAGCGCTTCGTCGATATCCGATTCGTCGGCGCGGCCGGTAAGCATCACCACCCGGGCGGAGCTGAACGAACGGATGCGCCGCAGCACTTCGAAACCATGGACGTCCGGAAGGCCGACGTCGACAGTAACAACACGGGGAAGCCGGCGCCGCACCAGATCGACCCCCTCAAGGCCGCTGGCCGCGGTGTAGACGGAAAAGCCCGTCTGTTCCAGGACTGCCCGCAGAAGATTGCGGATATCTGCGTCGTCCTCAATAACGACTGCCACTCCCAAGCCGGTCATGGTCAACTCCACGTCTGGTGAATCCTTGAACCGGCCCAGCACCAGCTCTAAGTTCACCGCCCACACCACACGGTACAAGGCCGGGAGCCGTTTTTCAGCATAAAATTTGTCGGATTCAAAAATGCGCTTTCATGAAGCGCGGCTCATCCGGTCAGGACAGCACCAGCCAGATGCCCAGCGCTCCAAGCGCGACGCAGGCGCCCGCGGTCCAGAAGACCGCCGCGACATCGGGTGCCAGACGTCCCGCCCTGATCCCCGCGATGCTGCGCCGGTAGCGCCGCCGCTGGGTGGCATAGATGCCGGTCCCGGCGGCGATGGTGAGGCCGAACATCGCCAGCACGAACGGCCCCTGGTCCGGGAGCCAGCGCAGGCTCATCGCGCTCGCGGCAATCAGCGTCAGGACCGTCCGGCCCCAGGCGAGCGCTGTGCGCTCGGGCTGCAGTCCCGGATCGCCGTGGAGGGGACCGTCGTCGGGCAGGGGAGCGGTAGCCGGGCTTTCGTCCATGGTTCAGGCAAGAACGACGACGGCGATCACCACCGCCGCTGCGACGGCGCAGCCGGCGGCAAGCAACGGGGCGATCAGGGGCAACGGCAGCGGCCGGTTCGAGCGCAAGCTCGACTCAACCCGCAGCCAGCGGATAGCGGACCCCGCACTGAGAAGCATGCCCAGCAGGAGGAGCAGCACGGACAGCCCGCGGCGGACGGGCTCAGCGAAAACGTCGGACGTGAAGGCCTCCACCGCGATCCCGCCGGCGAGGAGCGCCAGGGACGTGCGGATCCACGCCAGGAAGGTCCGCTCGTTGGCCAGGGTGAAACGCGGGTCCGGCTCGGTGCCGCCGGGCAGGAGTTTTTCGGCAAAGCGGCTTCTGCGGGGGGTGGAGCTGGGCGGGGGAGTAGAGGTGGGCGGCACGGTCACAGTCTAGCCAGTGCTGTCTAAGGGGTCCCGGAACGACTTACCCGAAAGGGTTAAGTGGGGTCCCGCTGATGTCGTATGTCAGGACATGCTCCTTTCTCGAAAGTGCCGCAAGTTTTCTCTAGGTTTCCGTCGGCACCATGAAGCCGTGTCTGTTCGCAATTGGGGGCGACTTGGACCTGTGTCTACCCAGATTTCCGGTCTCCAATACACAGGAGGTCGGCAATGGCAGTCCTAGATGTCCACGTCAACGACGGGTTCGTTCCGATGGTGGACGGCTCCCTGGTTTATCACCGTGGTTTCGGGGATCGCCGCACGGCGGTCAATGATCCGGCTCCGGCGCTGGCCATGACGCCTCGGGTGATCACCGCGAACGGAAGGGTGGTGGTCAGCCGGACCTATCCGCTGGGCGCTCCTGTGCCGCCGCATGGGAGGCCCGCGCCGCTGCGGCCGGACTCGGCATTCCCCCGGCAGTTCCTTGCCCGGCGGGGCTACTGGGCCAGCTTCTTTCCGCCCCGGACGTTGATAGCGGAGACCGGGAGCACCATCGAGATCATGGTCCACAACAACCTCGCGCAGCCGCACGAGATGCGGTTCCACCGTGCAGGGGGTGGCGGGACCGACGTCAGCTCCGGGCCAGTCGCGCCGGGGACATCGAAGCTGGTTCGGTTTCCGGCGCCCTTGCCCGGGACCTATCTGTACACCGATCCGGGCAACCAGCCGGTGGAACGGACGCTGGGCCTCTACGGGGCACTGGTGGTGATCGATCCGCGCAACGCGTGGCGGCTGGCCCCGGGAGCGGCTGAATTCGAGCGCCAGTGGCTCTGGCTGTGCCATGACGTGGACTCGAACTGGGCGCGAATCGCATCGCGGGGTCAGAGAGTCGATCCGGTCGCCACCCCGGCGGTGCCAAACTACTTCACCATCAACGGGTTCGCCGGGTTCCAGTCGCTGGCCGTCACCACTGACCTGGCGTTCAATGACCGGCGGCACGAGGACACGCTGCCCTCGGGCCATCCGCGCGAGACGGACGTGCGCAACTTCAGTGCCTCCCCGGCGGCCGGGGCCATCCGCAGCGGGCACCTCATGCGGATGCTCAACGCCGGCATCGTGGACCACCAGCTGCACTACCACGGCAACCACGTGTGGACCGTGCGGTCCAACGGCCTCGACTTCCCACGCTCACACGGCCGGGTGACGCCCAAGGGCGACGTGGTGCTCCAGCAGTGGGAAGACACAGTCCAGCTGCAACCGCTGGACCACAAAGAATCGATTCTGCCGGTCCGGAGGCCGCCGGACACGGTCGACCAGGTGTGGAATGCCAGGGACAAAGACTGGACGTACCCCATGCACTGCCATGCGGAACCGTCCCAGACGGCGCGCGGCGGACTGTACCCCGGCGGGCTCGTGGCGGATTGGGTGCTGGCCGGCCAGCCCGCCCCCAGTGAAGGGACGCCGCCGACGGCCGCGGATCCGCACCACACGTTCCGAAGCCAGGTGGACTTCTCATCGGACCAGCCCCACGAGGGCAGCCCGGAAACCGAGTTTCCGCTGAAGCCGGACGTCTTCCTCGAGATGGACTTCTTCAACAGAAAGTTCACGTTCCCCGACGGCTCCGAACACGAGATGTGGAGCTTCGAGGGAAACAAATTCGGCCGCCAAATCCCCGGAACCACGGTGCGGATGCAGGAGGGGCAACTGTTCCAGGGCACCGTCAAGCCCAGCAAGAGGGTGCACACCATCCACTGGCACGGCATCGAACCGGACCCCCGCAACGACGGAGTGGGCCACACCTCCTTCGAGGTCACGGGACACTACACCTACCAGTGGAGGACCGACGTCGGCGTACGCGGCAACCCCAACCGCGGCGCGGCGGGCACCTACTTCTACCACTGCCACGTCAACACCCCGCTCCACGTCCAGATGGGCATGTTCGGGCCGATCGTCGTCGACCCTCCAGCCAATCCCGCTGCACCGGCGCCGGCCGGCGCCCGCCGTCATTCGGTTGATGGGCCGCTGTATGACATCGCCACCGAAACCCTGATCGCGCCGTACTCCATTGATCCCCGCTGGCACGAACTGAACCACGCCGCCGGGCTCAACGGCGAGGACGCTGGGCTCAACCGCTTCGAGCCCAAGCACTTCTTCCTCCTGGGGGGCAACATCCCTACTCGGCCGAGGGGCGACGACGTCGTCTGGGCCGTCTCCCAAATGCGGGCCAACGTGGTCCGGGCCGGCAAGTATCCAACTCTGGTGCGGATGTTGAACGTCGACTATTTTCCCACCCTGACACGGATTACGGACGCGGCCGGGAGACCTGCCAGGATCGCCGAGCTGATCGCCCACGATGGTCGGCCCTTCTGGAACACCCCCAGCCCCACGGGCCCCGCGGTGCAGCCGTCGATGGCCGGGCAGCCGCTCCTGACCGACATCATCCATTCCGGTGCCGCGGAGAAGTTCGACTTCCTGCTGCGCCCGCCCGCTCCCGGGAAGTACACCATCAGCATCAGCTTCCTGCACTGGCTCACGTCGGAGGTACTCGCCACCCGCACCGTTGCAGTCACCGCCGCCTGATTGAGCGGGTCAGACTGCCGGACCCGCATCCGTCAGCCGGACGCGGGTCCCCGGCGTCAGCCCTGCTGCGCCGCCCATTCTTCGACCCGGCGGTTGCTTTCCTCCTCGGAGAGGTCTTCCACACGGGTCATGATAGACCAGCGGACGCCGAAGGGGTCCCGGATGCTGGCGTAACGGTCGCCTGAGACAAACGTGGCCAGTGGCTCGCGGATAGTGGCTCCGGCCTGTTCGGCCCGGTGCACCAGCTTGTCTGCGTCCGGGCAGTAGAGGCCAAGGGAGTAGCAGTCGTTTTCTCCCTCCGGCGCCGGAACCAGGTGGTATTCGGGGTTGGGTTCGCCGAGCTGGAGGTGGCCGTTCCCAAAGTCGAGTTCGGCGTGGACTACTACTCCGCGCATCTCCGTGGCGGCGACTACCCGGGCGCCAAACACGTCCTCGTAGAACGCGATCGCTTCCCTGGCGCTGGTCACCGCAAGGAACGGCGTGAGGCTCGTCAGTCCGTTCGGAATTCCGTGCGTGGTGTGCTCTCCGTGGGCGGCCGTGGTGGATTCGGTGCTTGTAGTATCTGTCATGTCTATGACGCTACGTGCCCCGTCAGCGGCGGCGCTTGGAGATTCGCGACAGTCTGAAGGGACCGATGGAGAGTTCGTTCAAGGGGATCCTGTACCCGGCCCGGCTTCCCAGTTTTCACCGCCTTCCGGCGCCGCCCTCCATGGCGGACCTGGTCCAGTGGTTCTGGATTCCCGAGTGGGACATCGAGCCCGGCCGCACCTCCCGCCAGCACCTGATCGCGTACCCCGGCTCCAACCTCGTGGTGCAGCCTGGTGCCGTGGTCTTCTCCGGCCCAACTACCCGGGCGGCCCATCGGGATTTGGCTGGACGGGGCTGGGCGGTTGGTGCGCTGTTGCGGCCGGCGGCCGTGCCGCTGTTCACCGACGATCCCTCCAGCCTGCGGGACACAGAAGTGGCCGTGGCCGCGGAAGGACTGCATCTTTCGGTCTCGGAGGTCATGAAAACGCACGACGGCGATACTCGCCGCGAGCGGGCAGCGGATGCCTTTGCCGGGTGGCTGGCTTGCTTTGCTGGGCCTGCGGTGTCCGAGGAGGCGTTGCTGGCCAACCGGTTGATGGACGTCATTGGTTCGGACGCGTCCCTAGTCCGAGTGGAGGACGCGGCGTCTGCGCTGGCGGTTTCGCAGCGGACCCTGCAGCGTGTGGCCAAGAAGTACATCGGCCTGAGCCCTGCCGCGCTGATCCGCCGTCGACGCCTTCAGGACGCTGCCGAGCGGACGCGGCTGGATGCTTCAGCGGATCTGGCCGCGATAGCGGCCGAGCTTGGATACGCCGACCACGCACACCTGACGAACGACTTTCAGAAGTACCTGGGCTTCACCCCCAGTGCGTACAGGCGGGGATTGAGCATGTCCCGGTGATTGAGCCTGTCGAAATCCGGGGGGCCCGGTGATTGAGCCTGTCGAAATCCGTAGGACCCGGTGATTGAGCCTGTCGAAATCCAGGGGACCCGGTGATTGACCCTGTCGAGATCCTCTATCCGTCGGCAGAGGGCTCCGGTGCGGAACGCGTTCCTGAGTCCTTGCCCGGGCCCGATGTTGGAACGAAGTTCCAGGTGAAAGACCCGTTGTCTTTGAGTGTCATCCGAAGGAACCCGTGGGTGTCGCTGAACCGCTTCACGATGTACGACGGACTGTTGGTGAAGGGGCGGAGGCCGATACCTCCCGTGGATACCTGGAACGCCGTCATACCGTCAGAGACGCACTGGTCCTCGTTGTTCACCGGACATGTGCGTTCGTAGTTGTGTTGCGACCCTGACAGGGTCAGACGGACCCGGTGCTTATACATCACGTCGATCCACGGCTTGTGGTCAAGGGCCCGCTCATGTTCGTCCGTGTTCGATGTGAAGTACGGTTCGTGGTACACGACTGCCAGGTACTTGCCCGCCGCCTGAGCAGCAGTGAGGTTGTCGTCCAGCCAAGTCGTTAACGCTTCAGCGTGCTCGGGGTCGTACCGCCAGTACGCGGACGACAGGAACACGAAGTGCCAGTTCCCGAAGTCCTTCGAGTACGGATCCCCGTTCTCGATGAACCCACGCTGCCGGTTGATCGCGGCCTTCGCCGGGGCGCCCGGGCATTGGCCGTTCATGAAGTTGTCGAGGTCTTCGTTGCGGCCTGGTTCCCAGTCGTGGTTGGGGGCGGACACCCAGTACAACTTGGGCTTGGTGCCACCCCACAGCGGCGTCCAGTACTTCACGTAGTCAGCGCAATGCGGGGTGGCGTACTGGAAGTCCCCGAGCCCCAGGAACGCGTCAATCTCGTTCTTCTGCACGAGCCGGGTGATCGCCGCACCGTTCCGACCGGACGGGCTATCAGGGTCAATGGTCCTGACGCCGTTCATGTCACCGACAGCGGCGATCCGAACATCAGGCGCAGGTGTCCTGGGCTTGCTAGGGGACGGTGGCGAACTCGGCGTGAGAGTCGTAGTTGGTTGCGGCGGCACGTCCTCAGCAGTGTTCCCACCGCCGATAGCGAGGGACGCGGCCCAGAGACCAGCAGCGCCTAGGAGAATAACGGACGTTCCAGCGATAACACGATTGCGACGCATGGGGGTGCGCGCCTCCTTCCTGGTCAGCCCGGGTTCCCGTTCGCGGCGGGGTACTTCGTGGTCCGTGTCGCCCCATACCTCCTAATCGCGCTTGGCGGGACCGGCGGCGGACTGGGGTTAGGTAGCCAGATCCGGAGGTTGCACCAACGGCCACCGCCGTCCCAATCGCATTGTCAGTACTCGTCCTTGGAAGCAGCATGGAGCACCTTGGGAATCAAAAGGGCCACCGGGCGCGCGAGTCCGGACCGTTCCACTGTTTTCCCAACCTCATGCTCATACGATCCGATGACCCTGCGGACTCGAGGCCCTACGAAAGAGAGAGGCGCCATGAAAAAGACAGCACTCGGAGTACTGGCACTAGCCGGAACACTCTTTGTTCAACTCGCTGGCGCCGGACCGAGCACCGCGTCGGAGCGCGTCACTACGAAAACCGAGATGAGAGGCGAGGGAGTGACCGCGGAATTCGTCCGCACGGATGGGTGCATACAGACGAACGTCAGCGTGTTCGGCAGCGTCTTCACCGCCCGCGGAGCGACTCCGCCCGAGAAGCTGGGCTTTGTGTCGGTCTCGCAGGTCAACACCTGCACACTCGTGACACTGATTGATGGGTCTGGGGAGACGGGTACCCTGAACCTGGCCGTTCCGAACGGGCTGTCTAGAGGGCAGCTGAGGATGTCCATGGAATTCACGAACTATGCCGACCCCGAGAACCCAGTAGTTTCGGCAATCACGGCGGACGTGTCCTTCCGGGCTACGGCTCATGCGACCAAGACATTTGCAGAGTCCAAATCCCGTTCCGAGGGCATCCGCTTTGTATCGTCGGAAGGCACCAAGAGCCGGCCCGTCTCTGCCGCCGGCACGGTGACCGTCGGGGCTCAAAATATTCTTTCGCCGGATATTTCGTCGATCTCCGGGACGGCCGGCTCGGTGCGCAGCAAAGAGAAGACGGTTACCCGCCCCGCGAAGTAGCGCTGTTGGGCGCTCCCGGCCCGGCCCCGCCTGCCCTGCCGAGCGCCGTGTGGTTGCCGGCGACCCGGTGATTGAGCCTGTCGAAATCCGCTGCTGATCCTGTTTCGCTGACTCCGTGTCCCGATTCAGCCCCCGGCCAGGTTTCCAGGCGCTTCAACACCATCCGGCGGCAGCTCCGGACGGACCCTGAGGAAGCGCAAAGCGTGCCGAAAAGCCTGCCCGGACCAGGCGGTGTCTGCGGAAACCTCCACGACGACAGGCTCCACGAGCGTCAAAGCCACCGACGACGCGTCACGGTTGAACCGGTCAAGGGTGGTGCCCTTCACCACGTCCGGCCAGGGGTGCGGGCCGGCCGGGGGCTTGAGCCAGCGTGCCAGTGCCATGCTGTCGCGTGGGCGCAGGACCGCTGACCGGCCCACGATCCGCAGCTCTCCGTCGATCGGAAGACCTGCCACGATTTCGGTTGGCCGGTAAATCGGCCCGACGACGGCCCCACAGACAATGTCCGTCTCCCACCGTCGCTTATATTTCAGCCAAATGCGCTGGCCCCCAGATAGGGCTGCGCGTCGCCCTTGATCAGCAGGCCTTCCAGTCCTGCGGCACCCAGATCCTCGAACCACTGCAGGGCGAGATCCCGGTCAGTGGTCACCGGGGAGAGGGACAGCGGAGGCGACCAGACGGTGGCCAGCTCCTCGAGCAGCGCCCGGCGTTCCCGAAGCGGCAGGTCCCTTGCATCGTGGCCCGCGATGCACAGGACATCGAACCCCACGAAGTTTGCGGGGACTTCATTGGCCAAGGCTTCCAGCCGGTTCTTTCCCGCGGAGAGACGCTGCTGCAAGGCCTCGAAGTTCAGTCTCCCACCGGTCCACACCACGGCCTCGCCGTCCACGATGCAGCCGGAAGGAATCATCTCGGTGGCCGCGGCCACCAGTTCGGGAAAGTACTTCGTCAGGTCCTTGCCTTGCCGGGACCAGAGAGCCGTGCCATCCCGACGTCGGAAAACAGTTAGGCGGTAACCGTCCCACTTCGGCTCAAAACACAAAGTTCCGGGCAGCGCATGTGCGGCCGGCAACCTGTTCACGGCCTTGGCCAACGCCAGTGGAACTGGCGGGACAAGCCCGGCGGGGATCCCGCTGCCCGAACCTGGCATGGCCCCAGCATAGGCCCGATGGCAGGAGCAATAGGCCTAGTAGAACGAGATGAGCTCTACGAGCTCCCCGACGCGGTCTTCAGGGTAGTTTCGGGCGATGTCTGCCTGCGTGAGGATGCCGACCAGGTCATGGCCGTCGATGACCGGCAGCCGGCGGACCTGGTGCTCTCCCATGGTCCTGATCGCGTCTTCAATCGAGTCGTCCGCACCGATGGTCACCGGCTTGCCTTGGCCAAAATCCCCGGCCTTTGCCGTGCGCGGGTCCTTTCCCTCGGCGAAGCATTTGATGACGATGTCGCGGTCTGTGATCATGCCCTTGAGCCTGTTGTCCTCCCCGCAAATCGGCAGTGCGCCGACGTCAAGGTCTTTCATCTTCCGGGCGGCCGCTTCGAGGGTTTCGTTTTCGCCGATACATTCAACCCCGCCGGTCATGATTTCACGTGCTGTAGCCATGACGCTCTCCTTATGATGGTTTGCTCGGGCATTCAGACCGCGCCAGTCGGGCCCAGTGTGTCGGCGCGGCAGGCACTTCACGGTCACGGCTTAATGCTAAGTATGCTGACCGTTGGCGTCCAGACCTCGCGGTACCGTGATTTAGCCTGCCGAAATTTTCTAGGAGAGCGACTCCAGCAGCGTGGTGCAGGCGGCTTCGCAGCGGCGGCAGGCCTCGGCGCAGATTCTGCAGTGTTCATGCATCTGGGCGTGCTTTTCGCACTCCGCAGCGCATGCGGCGCAGGCGGTCCGGCAGGCTTCGAGCATGGACCGGACGATGGCGGAACTGTCGCCGGTCTGCCGGGTCAGGACCGCGCCGGTTACGGCGCAGATGTCGGCGCAGTCCAGGTCGGTCCGGATGCATCTGGCAAGATCGGCCACCATGTCTTCGGAGAGACAGGAATCGGCGCACGCGGTACAGGTCTGAGCGCATTCGAAGCAGGCGGCAATGCACGCGGCCAGCTTCTCCTTGTCCTCAGTTCCGATTCCCCCGGGGTGCGCATTGAGCATGGCAGTGATGTGGTGCGTCATATCCTGCTCCTGTCAGTCGGTCACATACTTGCTTTCTATGTCGTTACCCTAGCCCCGCCCGATTCGGCTGTCTGCCCTGGCGTTCACCGACCGAGTGCACCGCCCCCATTGCTTGACGCCCTTCGCCGCTTCCGCATATCCTGAACGAACGGTCGGTAAATAATCCGAGTACGGACGTGAATGCATAGGAGCAACCATGGCAGCGCAGAATCTGCAGTCAGTGCCTGACCAGCCGGCAGCCCCCCAGGAAGCCAACGCAACAGAAGGCCAGGACCAGCGGGAGGCCGACGGCCAGGCCTACTTCGACCGAGTCATGGCCGACGACTCGCGCATTGAGCCCAAGGACTGGATGCCGGCCGCCTACCGCAAGACCCTCCTGCGCCAGATCTCCCAGCACGCGCACTCGGAGATCATCGGCATGCAGCCGGAGGCCAACTGGATCAGCCGTGCCCCCAGCCTGAAGCGCAAGGCCATCCTCATGGCCAAGGTCCAGGATGAGGCGGGCCATGGGCTGTACCTTTACTCGGCCGCCGAGACGCTGGGCCAGTCCCGCGACCAGATGATGGACGACCTCATCGCCGGCAAGGCCCGCTACTCCTCGATCTTCAACTACCCGGCGCTGACCTGGGCGGACATGGGAGCCATCGGCTGGCTGGTGGACGGTGCCGCCATCTGCAACCAGGTGCCGCTGTGCCGCGCCTCGTACGGCCCCTACGGCCGGGCCATGGTGCGCATCTGCAAGGAAGAGTCCTTCCACCAGCGCCAGGGCTTCGAGATCCTGCTGGAACTCTCCAACGGAACGCCCGCACAGAAGCAGATGGCCCAGGACGCCGTGAACCGCTGGTACGCCCCGGCCCTGATGATGTTCGGCCCGCCGGACGACGATTCCCCCAACTCCAAGCAGTCCATGGCCTGGAACATCAAGCGCTTCAGCAACGATGGGCTGCGCAGCCGGTTCGTCGGCATGATGGTGGAGCAGGTCAGGGTCCTGGGCCTCACCCTCCCGGACAGCGAGGTCCGCTACAACGAGGACACCAGGAAGTGGGAACACGGCCCGCTGGACTGGAACGAATTCAAGGAAGTTTTGGCCGGACGCGGCCCCTGCAACTCGCAGCGGCTTGAGCGCCGCCGGCAGGCGCACGACGACGGCGCCTGGGTCCGCGAGGCAGCCGCAGCTTATGCGGAAAAACAGGTTAACAAGCAGAAGGAATACGCAGCATGAGCCCCCACGGCAACCCAGAATTCCCGGGCGAGAAGCCGGTGACTGCGAACAGCCCGGTGGTTGAGCCTGTCGAAACCAGCAATTCGGTGGTTGAGCCTGTCAAAACCAGCAATCCGGTGGTTGAGCCTGTCGAAACCAAGAGCTCAACCAGCGGGGTTTCGACAGGCTCGGTTTCGACAAGCTCAACCAGCGCCTGGGGCCTCTGGGAGGTCTTTGTCCGGTCCAGCCGCGGCCTGTCCCACGTGCACGCCGGCAGCCTGCACGCGCCGGATGCCGCCATGGCCCTGCGCAACGCCCGCGACCTCTACACCCGCCGCAACGAGGGCGTGTCCATCTGGGTGGTCCCGGCGGACGCCATTGCCTCCAGTGACCCCGATGCCAAGGGCGCCTTCTTCGAATCACCGCAGGGCAAGGACTACCGGCACGCCACGTACTACACCAAGAGCGAAGGAGTGAAGCACCTGTGACTCCCGAGCAGACAGAACAGGCAGAGACCACAGGCCACGGCGACATCTCTGTTGGAGTAGCAGGCAGCGGTGACTCGTCCGCCAGCGCCACCCGCATCACCCCGGGCAACGCGCTCCGCCCGGAGGACATCGCGCTCGAGGTCCGCACCGGCCTGGTGAAGCCCTCCGAGGATGCGGCCGAATACGCGCTGCGCCTGGGCGACGACGCCCTGATCCTCGCCCAGCGCCTGGGCCACTGGATCTCCCGTGCCCCGGAACTTGAAGAGGACGTGGCCCTGGGCAACATCGCACTGGACCAGCTGGGCCACGCCCGGTCCTTCCTCAGCTACGCGGCCGGCCTCGACGAGAAGACCGAGGATGACCTCGCCTACTTCCGCCGCGAGCACGAGTTCCGCTCCGCGCACCTGTTCGAGCAGCCCAACGGGGACTTCGCCGTCACCATCGCCCGGCAGTTCGTGGTGAGCTACTACCAGTTCGAGCTCTACCGCCGGCTGACAGAATCCACGGACGCCACGCTTGCCGCGATCGCCGCGAAAGCCGTCAAGGAAGTGGACTACCACCGCGACCACAGCACCCAGTGGGTCCTCCGCCTCGCGCAGGGCACGGACGAGTCCCGCCGCCGCATGATCCACGGCCTGAAGCTCATCTGGCCGTACGTCGGCGAGCTCTTCGAAACCGACGAACTGGTGACCCGCCTCGCCGAGGCGGGTGCCGCCGTCGAGCCTTCCAGCCTGAAGGCGGACTTTGACCGCCTCACCGGCGAGGTCCTCAAGGAGGCCGAGCTGGAGGTCCCCGAGGTGCCGTTCGCGCCGGGCGGCGGCCGCCGGGGCAAGCACTCCGAACACCTGGGTTACGTCCTCGCCGAGATGCAGGTGCTGGCCCGCGAGCATCCCGGAGCAAGCTGGTGACTGCCGTGTACGTCTCGGACTCCGAGACCAAGACCGGAGTCACCGCCGATCAGAAGGCGTGGGCCATCGCCGCCACGGTCTGCGACCCGGAGATCCCCGTACTCACCATCGAGGACCTGGGCATCCTGCGCGCTGTGCGGCTGTTCGACGACGGCGGGCTGGTTCCCGCTGTCCAGGTCACCATCACGCCCACGTACTCGGGCTGCCCGGCGATGGACGCCATCCGCGACGACCTCAAGGCCGCCTTCCACAAGGAGGGTTACCCCAGCGTGCACGTGGAGCTGGTGCTCGCCCCGGCGTGGACCACGGACTGGATGACGGATGCCGGCAAGGCCAAGCTGCAGGAGTACGGCATTGCCCCGCCCTCCGGTAAAGCGGCCCTGGGCCACAACGGACCGGTGCGGCTGAGCCTGGCCGTGAAGTGCCCGCAGTGCTCGTCGCTGAACACCAAGGAACTCACCCGCTTCGGTTCCACCTCCTGCAAGGCGCTCTACGTGTGCCAGGACTGCAAGGAACCGTTCGACTACTTCAAAGTCCTGTAAGGAAAAGCCCATGCCCGTTGTCCGCCAGACCGCAGCCGAATCGGCGCAGGCCGCCGGCCGCCGTCGTCCGTCCTTTCATTCCCTCACCGTCGCGGAGGTGCGCCGGCTGACGGAGGACGCCATCGAGGTCTCCTTCCATGTGCCGGCGGAGCTTGCCGGGCAGTTCGACTACCTGCCGGGCCAGTACGTGGCTCTGCGCACCACGCTGCCGGACGAGGCCGGCGAGCCGAAGGAGATCCGCCGCAGCTACTCCATCTGCGCCGAGCCGCGCAGCTTCGCGGACGGCAGCAGCGAGATCCGGGTGGCCATCAAGAAGGACCTGGGCGGGCTGTTCTCCACGTGGGCCAACGCCGAGCTCAAGGCCGGGGACACCCTGGAGGTCATGAGCCCCATGGGCGCGTTCGTCTCCAAGCACGGCCGGGACGGGCAGGCCGTGGACCAGAACGTGATGAACTCGATGAACCATCCTGAAGACTTGGCGGGGGAGCCGGGGAGCTTCGTGGCGATCGCCGCGGGCTCGGGTATCACTCCGGTGATCGCGATTGCCCGCACGCTGCTGGCGGCCAACCCGGACACCCGGTTCGACCTGATCTATGCCAACAAGGCCGCCATGGACGTGATGTTCTTGGAGGAGCTGGCGGACCTGAAGGACAAGTACCCGCAGCGTCTGGCGCTGCACCACGTGCTGTCCCGCGAGCAGCGGATCGCGCCGCTGCTGAGCGGCAGGATCGACGCCGAGAAGCTGCAGGCGCTGCTGGGGACCGCCATCCACGCGGACGACGTGGACGAGTGGTTCCTGTGCGGGCCGTTCGAGCTGGTGCAGCTGTGCCGGGACACCCTGGCCGAGCGCGGCGTGAAGCCCGAGCACGTCCGTTTCGAGCTGTTCACCTCCGGCAAGCCGGACCGGCCCGAGGGCAACGCCGGCCGTCCCGTCGTCGAGGACGAGTCCAAGGAGACCTACAAGATCACCTTCAAGCTGGACGGCCTGCAGGGCGACGTCACCAGCCCCACGCACGCCCGCGAGTCCATCCTCAACGCCGCGCTGCGGGTCCGCCCGGACGTGCCGTTCGCGTGCGCCGGGGGAGTGTGCGGCACGTGCCGCGCCAAGGTGGTCACCGGCACCGTGACCATGGACGAAAACTACGCGCTGGAGCAGGATGAACTGGACAAGGGCTACGTCCTGACCTGCCAGTCGCACCCCACCAGCAAGGAAGTAACAGTCGACTTCGACGTGTAACCCTCGCCGGTTGAGCCTGTCGAAACCCACGCTGGTTGAGCCTGTCGAAATCCGTTGGTTGAGCCTGTCGAAACGCCGCCCGGTGATTGAGCTTGTCGAAATCCCGTTGGTTGAGCCTGTCGAAACCCATCCGGCCCCGTTGGTTGAGCCTGTCGAAACCAAGGGGCATAGTCGAAACCAAGACCCCGCTGGTTGAGCTTGTCGAAACCCGAAAGAAGGAACCCATGATCTCCCTTTCCATTGCCGACGGCGTCGCCGAAATCGTCCTCAACGCCCCGCAGAAGCTCAACTCGCTGGACGAGCAGGCGCTGGCGGAGCTGTCCCAGGCGTACGACGACGCCGCTGCCGCCGCCTCGCGCGGTGAGGTGCGGGCCCTGCTGCTCAGGGGAGAGGGACGCGCCTTCTGCGCGGGCCGGGACATCGGCGGCGTCACGCCGGAGAGCGACGACGCCGAGGCCTACCTGGGCGGGCTGGTGCAGCCGCTGCTGCAGAAGATGAGTGCGTTCCCGGCGCCGACGTTCGCGGCAGCCCAGGGAGCCTGCCTAGGCGTGGGGCTGGGGCTCCTGCTGGCCACGGACGTCGTGTACGTGGCGGAGAACGCGAAGTTCGGGTCGCCGTTCGCGAAGCTTGGGGCCACGCTGGATTCGGGCGCGCACTGGTACTTCACCGAGCGGTTGGGCATGCACCGGACGCTGGATCTGATCTACACGGCGGAGCTGATCTCCGGCGCCGAAGCCGTGGCGCAGGGCATGTTCAGCCGGGCCCTGCCGGCGGATGAGCTGCTCGACTCAACCCGCGCGATCGTGGCCAAGGTGGCGACAGGCGCGACGGGCGCGTTCAAGGCCAGCAAGGAGTTGGTGGCGCACATCCGCGACCAGCGACTGGGCCTGTGGGCCTCGATGCAGGAGGAAAACGCTGAGCAAGCGCGCCTCTGCAAGACGGAGGACTACGCCGAAGGCTTCAGGGCGTTCCAAGAAAGGCGCGAGCCCAAGTTCGCCGGTTGATCGACCGCTGATCGAGCTTGTTGAGATCCGCTGATTGAGCTTGTCGAAATCATCTGTCGCTACGCGCTCGCACCCATTCCTCAACGACCCCCAGAACCCAAACCCCCAGCATCGCCCCGGCGGTATTCGCCACGATGTCCATCGCGCTCGGAAACCTGTCATGTAAAAACAGCTTTTGGCCCAGTTCCATGCAGCAGGAAGCCAGAAACGCGCTCAGCACAACCCGTCCACGATGGAACGCCGGGAAAGACAGTGCAGCGAGCACCCCAATAGGCGCAAACAGCAGGATGTTGGACGCGAATTCCACGAAGTTGTAGTTGACCAGCTCGGGAAGCCCCGAGCGGTGGAGGGCGAACAGCACAGTCTGCAGGCGCCCAGCCACGGGACGGTCAACGGGCGTCGGCCAGAAGGCTACGAAGGCGAGCGCACCAAGGTAGAGGCCCAGTAGCACACGCGCCGCCCCGGCGGCGTCGGCCCCGCTCCATTTCCCCATATGGAAACGCTACGGGAGTCTGGGTCCGCACCGAAATCTAGGACCTGAAATTTCACTTTGCGCAAGTCAATTTATAAGGTTCGATCATGACATTGGGGAAATCCGTTCGTAAAGCAGTTATTCCGGCCGCCGGACTTGGCACGCGCTTTCTGCCTGCCACCAAAGCGATGCCGAAGGAGATGCTGCCGGTAGTAGATGCGCCGGCCATTCAGTACGTCGTGGAGGAGGCCATTAACGCCGGCCTGGACGACGTGTTGATGATCACCGGCCGCAACAAGCGGGCGCTGGAGGATCACTTTGACCGCGCTCCGGCTCTGGAACACACGCTGGAGCTGAAGGGCGACCGGGCTCGCCTCGACGCGGTGCAGCACGCGTCAGGTCTCGGACCCATTCATTACGTCCGGCAGGGCGAGCCCAAGGGCCTGGGGCATGCGGTGTTGTGCGGCCGCCAGCACGTCGGGGATGAGGCTTTCGCGGTTCTGCTAGGTGACGACCTTATCGACGAGCGGGACGAGCTCCTGACAACGATGATCGCAGCCCAAGCCAAGACCGGTGGTTCAGTGATTGCCCTCATCGAGGTGGAGCCGTCGCAAATCAGCGCCTACGGGTGCGCGGACATCTCAGTGGTTGAGGGTGAAGGCTACGTTCGCGTGAACAGCCTGGTGGAGAAGCCGTCGGTGGACGAGGCGCCGTCCAACCTGGCCGTCATCGGCCGCTACGTTCTTCATCCAGCCGTGTTCGATGTTCTCGAGCAAACCGAGCCCGGCCGTGGCGGGGAGATCCAGCTGACCGATGCTCTGCAGACGCTGGCTGCAGGCGAGGGGGAGGGCTCGGGCGTGTACGGAGTAGTATTCCGAGGCCGCCGCTATGACACGGGCGACAAGCTGAGCTACCTGAAAGCCGTCATCACCCTGGCTTCGGAGCGTGCCGAGTTCGGCGAGGACTTGAAGGCATGGATGAAGGAGTTCAACGGATAGTTGCAAGGAAGGCAAGACACAGGAAAGCCCCGACGGCAGTCGGGGCTTTCCTGTTGCAGCGAATGTCTGTTCAAGAACAAAGAAGCGGGCCAGCTCCGGGTTTCCGAAACAGGCCCGCTTCCTTGAGGCGTTGAGTTTGTGCTTAGGCAGATGCCTCAGCGTTAGCACGGCGGCGAACTACGACCACCGAAGCAGCGCCAGCGGCGAGCGCACCCGCGCCAACGAGCGACCACAGCACCAGGCTGGAGTCTGCGCCGGTGTTGGCCAGGCCCCCACCAGTGTTGGCCAGACCGGCACCGTTACCGCCGGTGTTAGAAAGGCCTGTGCCCGTTCCCGCAGCTTCGGCCACGGTGACGCTCTGGGAGACAGAGTGCGTGGCACTAGTTGCAGTCAGGGTGTAGGTACCCGGTTCGCTGAGGCTGAGCGGGAACGCGAAGGATCCGTCAGCAGCTGCAGTCGTGGTGAAGGTCTGCGGAGCAGCCAGCACAGTGATCTTGGACGGAACCGACATTGCGGCACCGCCTGAAAAGCCGCCACCCAGTGCCTGCGGGGTGCTGGTGAGAGTTACGGTGATGGTGATGAGTTCGCCAGCCAGAAAGCCTGTTCCCGAGAAGGTGAACACTTCACCCGGGGTGACTGTGCCGTCTGAGACAGTTCCGGTTCCGGTTCCGGGCGCCGGGTAGTTGTTGGTAGTGGCAAAGGCCGGCGCGGTGCCGGTCAGTACGATGGTTCCTGCAAGCGCGAGCGCAGCAATAGACTTCTTCATTTGTCCCCCCTGAGACCTTTTCAACACGGATGTCACATAATTGTGGAGATTCCCCATCCCCATGTGACCGTGGGGCGAATCTCGTGGTTTTACCCAAGTAGAGATTAGCACTCACCGGGCCTGGCTTCCAAAGTCAATCCAAGCACTTTACATACTGTTAATGGCCTGGCTACGAAGCGGGCGCACATTTTGCCCGAATCGTGTCCAAAACCACGTCCTTCAGCGCCTGAACTGTTGGCGTGACGGAAAGCTGCGGCACGGTGTGCTGCACGATCTTGCCGAACATGAAGTCAACAGTGCTACTCTCCCCCGGGGCTAGGCGGACGGTGACCGAACCTACCGGTCGACCGCTGTGTCGATAAGAGGCGAAACCAGTTTTCTTGCCTGACACGAATGCTGTTTCGACGTTCGACTGGACGGGCCCGTAGGCAACGATATTTGTTTGGACACTTCCTGCAGGCACGCCAAAAGCACCGCCGCCCGTCACATACGTGGGTAGAGATGTTGCCGCGTCCTTGGGCGCCGTATTGGTGCTCGTGATGCGAACCTTGACCTGACCATACCCATCAGCCGGACACTCTTCGACGAGCTGCACAGTTCTCTTCACGTGGTAGTCCATTTTTGCGCCAGTGCCGTCGTTGAAGTACACACCGAATTGTGCGGGGGAGATTGCGGCTCCAGTC
The DNA here is from genome assembly GCF_030815865.1 of Arthrobacter globiformis. Taxonomy (NCBI): domain Bacteria; kingdom Bacillati; phylum Actinomycetota; class Actinomycetes; order Micrococcales; family Micrococcaceae; genus Arthrobacter; species Arthrobacter globiformis. The sequence continues at coordinate 4,408,232 of NZ_JAUSXI010000001.1, read as the reverse complement.
ACGGAACCACCAAGCGGATATCGGGAAACGATAGACTCCTCGTCGGCTTTGGAGGACCACAAGAGAATTCTGCGTTCGGATGCTCCACGGGTGAGTCCGTCGACGAGCTTCCTGGCGTCACCACTTCCGGCAGATAGCTTTGTGAACACTTCTCGGGCGACGCCGGCAAAATACACATCCTGCACATCCGGTTCGCCAATTTTCGAGTAAACATCTGAAAGCAATGTGGGAACCACATTCTTCGCAGTGAGCTCCGTGGGCAGAACGTCACGGGCGACCTCCCGCAGGAGCGGATCGCTCATGCGGACTGGGCCTGTGGCGTCAAGAATGTAGCCGAGTGCAACGGGGTCAATCGAAAGAACACCGTCTATTTTCTCACCGTTTTCTGTTTTCCACATGGCCGTTGCTGTCAGTGCCGCTGTCGGGAAATCAGGAGTGAGATTGACATCCTGCATGAATTTGCCGAGACGTGCGGAATAGATTCGACTCTGCTCAGGATCGACCCTCACTGTCGGATTAAAGGCGCCCATGGCGGTTGCACTGGTCTGCGAATCCAGGGAGAGCTTTCCTTTGTCCACGTTCAGAACAGCCAGAGCGCCAGGAATGCCGCCGGTAGCACGTGATTCAGCGTTGTTCTGGATGAGCAAGAGGTACCGCCGCGGGGATTGCTCGCCCATCATCCCCGGCAAAACGTTGGCCGCATCGGCGGCCGAGGCGATGCCATCCCGCAAGGAGCTGAGTTGGTCTCTAGCCAGTAGAAGCGGGTCCGAAATTTGAGGAAGGAGATCGCGTGTATCAATCCGGTTCAACCTATCCGACGATTGACCAACTGCGTGAGCGGCCGCCGCCAACTTTGGTTTTGCCGCAGTCAGTGGTTGAAGGTCAACTCCGTCGGAACTCGGGATTAGGGCTTTCCAGTCGAGCGATTGCAAAGTGTCCGCCAGTGGGTCGGCTGCCAGCCTGGCCACATCGTCGGCAGCCGTCGATATCTCGCTCACGGCCTGAAAATTGGCTCCGATCCAGGGGACCGAACTGGCAATTGTCCACAAGGGGTCACCGGCAGCCGCACGAGCCTTCCCGGTGTGTTCCTTCAACAGATCAACCGCGTCGGTCGCTGCTGCCGCATCGTAGCGCACAACGTCGTCCTTTAGCTGGGGGACAAGCTGTACTGCTGCGTCGAGCTCCGTTCTGATGATGGAGGCCTTGGCTTGCAGCCAAAATACGGCGGCCAGAGCAAGAACTGCTATTGCAGTGATCCAGACTGAGGCGATAATAATTTGGCGTCGGAACCGACTTCTAGTCGAATCTTCAGAACGCGCATGCTGCACATTACTGCGGTTGTGGGGGTTCCCAACATTGGCGTCCGACATCAAAATGACATCCTTCCGGCTATGAATAGTGGTTCGCCACCTTTAGTAGGCCCCGGTGCTGCGAAATACAGCACGCACCGTACGGAGGATTATGACGAGATCGCCTGCGAGTGACCAATTTTCGACATAGTAGAGATCGAGTCGAACCGAGTCCTGCCACGAGAGATTTGAGCGTCCGCTTACCTGCCACAAGCCCGTGAGCCCCGGCTTGACAAGTAGCCGGCGGCGCACATCGCGTTCGTAGGCTTCGACCTCTCTGGGCAACGGAGGTCTTGGCCCGACGAGGCTCATGGAGCCGGCAAAGATGTTGAATAACTGAGGAAGTTCGTCCATGCTGTACTTCCGAAGGACGCGACCGATTCGTGTCACTCTCGGGTCGTTCTTGATCTTGAAGAGGACCCCGCTGCCTTCATTTAGCTTGGAAATTTCTGCGAGCCGCGTCTCTGCGTCGGGAACCATCGATCGAAATTTGAGCATCCCGAAGAGCTGACCTTCCATTCCAACCCTCTCCTGTCGAAACAGGACGGGTCCCTGGCTGTCGATTTTTATGAGGACCGCTATTATCGCCATAAGTGGGGATGTCGCCACTATGAGGAGACCAGACACCCCAATATCGAAGAGCCGCTTAGCGACTCGCTGCCCGCCCTCCAGTGTAGGCGTCGTGACGTGAATGAGTGGTAGCCCGGCCACTTGCTGCGTGTGAATTCGAGGTCCTGCAATGTCTGTGAGTGCGGGAGCCATAATGAGACCCACATTTCTTGACGCGAGTTCCCACCCTAAATGCCTCAGTATTTGCGGGTGTAGTTGGACGCCCGCTGACACAGCCACTGCGTCTGCTTCGCAGAGGTCAATGGCCTCCATTATGGAGGAAGTGTTAGGGGCACTACCGAGGATAGGAAGCCTTGACTCCGGCTCGAATTCTGCCTCATCAAAGACTCCAGGAGTGTACGCGGCAACAGGAAGGTAGCCAGCCCCGCGTGAACGTTCCAAAGAAGCGGCCAGGTGCGCGATAGCACTCGGTCCTCCAAGTAACAGCAGACGCGACATGCTACCGCCTTGCGCTCGATGAACGTTTAGGTGCTGGCGGAGTAACCACCTGGCCAACAGCAGCCCCAGTAGCCCGACCGGAAGTGCGAAACCCACATACCCTCGCGCTGTGTCTATGCGAAAGACGTAAGAGAAAATTGCAATTAGTCCGAACAACCACAGCGATGCAGCAGCGACTCGTTTATATTCATCCGCTCCGGCTCCCAGTACACGGGCGTGCCTGCTGTTCCAGGCGGCCAGCATTAGCCACCACGCTACGATCAGTCCAAGGGACAACAGCGCGTACCCAGCCTCGTGTCCCATGGAAGCAAAGTCCGTTTCCAGTCCAAAACGGGTGATGTAAGCACCGACCACCGCCCAAACCACAACGAAAGCATCCACTGCTCCCAGTAAGCGCGAGGTACGAACACGCCAACTGTCATTAGCCCCCAATGCAGTGACTCCTTTTCTACGCCTGAGAGAAACCAGATTCCGAAAATCTGCAAGTCTGATGACTCTTCAGATCAACGCTGACTGCGGTTTCGTTTTTGATCGTGCAAAAATTCTTCTCGATTCCTAACATCCAAAGTCTCGGAAGAGCATTTCCAAAACTCGAACACGGAAATGATTGGACGGGTACCTCATGCACCAATGACAACTAGTAATACGTGACCACGAGCCGTCGCGATACTTCTGGCGGTATGTCTCACGTACGGACGCATGCTACAGCTCAGATGACAGAAAGACATTTCTGCAGCGGAGTGAATCTTCAGACAAGAGCCGAGGTTTCTCTTGGCAATTCAACGGTTAGCGTTGTTCGGAGCGTCCGCGGAGGGCTGGTAAAAGCGGATCGTCCTCGAGCGTGGAAATCGTCCGACCTTTGCGCTCCGAGCTGGCAGATGTCCGGCTGAACTTGTTCGGCAGGGACTCGTAACTGTAATTACTGTACGCATATGCGTCCGGGCCTTTGACAGGGAGAAGGTTCATCACCACGCCCAACACATCAGCGTTAACCATTTCTAGTGAACTCAGTGATTTTTGTAGATCAGGGATCTTCAGCATGGATGAGCCAACCACGAGGACGACGCCACCGACTTGCTGGGCCAGCACGGCTGCGTCGGTCACAGGCAACAACGGAGGTGCATCGATGATTACAGAATCAAACGCGTTTTCCAGGCGCAGTATCAGCTGCTTCATAGACTCGGACCCGAGGAGCTCACTTGGATTTGGTGGAATCTGTCCCGAAGTCAGTACGTACAGATTGTCGTCCCCCCAAGGCTGTAGCAGATCGTTTACGTCTGCCTTTCCGATTAGTGCCGTTGTCAGTCCGGCGTTCCTGTCGAGTCCGAGATAAGCATCAACCCTGGGCCGACGAAGGTCTGCATCGATTAGGACAACGGACTGCCCGCCCTGAGCGATTGCGATGGCCAAATTGGTGGCCGTGGTGCTCTTTCCTTCGCCCGGAAGAGACGACGTCACAAGTAGCGCCTTAGATTCGTGACTGACGTGAGCGAACTGTAAATTCGTGCGTATTTGGCGAAAGGACTCAGCCCTTGGGCTCTGCGCCGGGGCCTGGGTCAACAGCGGCTTCTTGGTGGCATCCCCGTCAAAGGAGATTCCGCCAAGGATGGGAACCTGCGAAACGCGCCGGACGTCCGACTCCCCCCGAACCTTGGTGTCAAGCGTCGATCGCAGGACAGCTAGCACAACGCCTAAGGCAAGGCCGGCAAAGGCTCCGAGAAACATATTCAGACGGGTATTTGGAGCGGAAGGAGCAACCGGGGCGCTGGCTGGAGTAACGACTGATAAACGAACGGGCGATGCGCCACCTTCTTTGGGGCTTTCGATCTCGTCAATGGCCGAGATGAGGCTATTGCCCACGGCTTGCGCTATTGCTGCTGCCTGGACGGGAGAAGAGTCGATGGCTTCAATCGAGATGATTACCGTGTTGGAATCCGAACGGGCTTCAACGTTCTTGCTGAGTTCCTCAGGTGAGGTGTCGAGTCCGAGGCTATCAATGACCGGTTGCAAAACTGCGGGGGTTCCGACGGTCTCCACGTAGGACTGCACGCGCGCTTGGCTAAACGTATTGCCCTGCTGCAGATCGGAAACCGATCCTGAACTTTGGATGGCCACGAACAACTTGGTCTGGGCTGTATAAGTCGGCTTCACAATCATCGACGTTGCGGCTGCTACAAGGAGGCCAAGCAAAGTACAGGCGACGATTGTGGGCCAGGTACGCCGCAAAACGCGGAGGTAGTCGCTTAACTCCAAAATGGGACCTTTCTAGCCACTGTTGTCATGCCTTAGGAGACACAAGTCCGCACAGTCTATCTTGCGAGCGAAGTAACTCCGTACAGACGTCACGCAGGCTTGACCTCGGTCATGTAGGGCTTGCGGCACCGGAATTCTGCCTATGTTCATCTTCTTCGCACCGAACCGTTTACCTCGATTTCCGTCACCTGAGTGGCGTGGTCGGCAACGAGACAACCGCTCGGAAAGGAAGAAACTGGCTTCTCGTGGCCGCGCCTTCGCGGCCACGAGACAGCACCTGGGCAGGCGTCGTCGTTCGAGCAGGGTCTGGATCTTGTCTGATAATATTTCGCCGTGTCCTCGAAGAAAATTTCAACTGGGGGTAGCGCGAGCGGCGGACACATCTACGACCTCTGCGCTGGCATCGCTAGGCGTCGGTCGATTCGTCCAAGATGATCATGCCGGCGCAGGCCGCGAACGCGATGAATCGGCACGTCCAGGTTGGATGGGGCCAGACCTTGCTATCTCCTCAGCATAAGACGCCATATTCGGCGCAGAGTCTAGATGAGAACGGATCAACAATGTTGGGTACAATTCGGGAGAGTCTTGCTCACAGCAGCCCCGCAGTTCGTGAATTATTCGGTCGACTTTCTTACTGGATGCCAGCTCGGGTGCGGCTTGGAGCCGATTTCTCGTCTACAACTGCCTTGCTTGAAAAGCGCAGGCAAGATCCTCAATGGGCGGCGCGGGAGCAGCGCAGACGTCTGGAGTATGTCGTAGCCAAAGCACGTACAAGCCCCTATTACTCCGGTCACAGCTCCTATTCTGATTGCGCTAGCGGTGACATTTATGAAGCTTTGTCCGGCTTTCCGGTTCTAACCCGTGAGGACCTTTCAGAGTTCCGTGATCAAATGCTGACGGTGCCTCGATCGAAAGTCGATTTGGTCACAACGAGTGGGTCCTCAGGTAAACCAGCAGCTTTTTACTTGGACAAGGTCAGGGGGGCGAGTGAATGGGCTTACGTTTGTGATGCCTGGAGGAACGCGGGATACAAAGTGAACGACTGGCGTGCTGTTCTCAGGGGGCAAAACTTGGGCGCCTCGGGTCAGAGATATTTGTTGTCACGCTCCACGAGGGAACTTTATCTTTCTCCGTTCGATCTCTCGCCTGCATCCGTCGAAGACTACTGGCGTTTGATACTCAAGCGGAAGATACGCTACATTCACGGGTACCCTTCTGCGCTAGCTGCCGTCGCCGAGGCAGCATTGACGACAGGCACGCGCCTAAATCGCAGGTTGATCAAAGGGATCTTTCCAGTCTCCGAGCCGCTAACGGTAGAGCAGCAAAGAACGCTTGCAGAAGCATTTCCGGAAGCAATGGTCACTCCTTTTTATGGCCTGAGTGAACGGGTTGCTTTCGCTGAGTTCGACCAGAAATCGATGAATTACCGGTTCAACTCTCTCTATGGATTCGTCGAGATATTGAACGACAATGGCGTCCCGGTTGCCCCGGGCGAGCAGGGCCGGGTGGTGGCCACGGGGCTCCGACTTACCGGAATGCCGCTCTTGAGATATGACACCGGGGACATGGCGACGCTAGAAGGATATGGGGATTGCGGTTCACCGATCGTTAGCGAAATTAGGGGCAAGCGCGTTCAAGAGCACCTGTATACGTTAACTGGCGCACCAATTTCTACATCGGCTCTGAACGTCCACTCCGCTGCCTATGCCTCTGTGTTTGCCTTTCGCTTTGTTCAAACTCAAATGGGTTTCACTGAAGTCCTTGTTGTTTTGAAAGAAAACGCATCGGCAAGAGATGCCGAGGTCTTCGCATCGGAGCTGCAAAAGAACTGCGGGGACCGCATCGTCTTCAAGTCGACTGTTGTCAACACTCTGCCGAATACTATCAATGGAAAGCAGAAGCTCGTCGACCTTCGGATATCGGATGCAACGAGGCAACTCTAAATGACCAGGGTTATCGTGATCGGCCCCCCGCCAGGATCTCCAGGCGGCATTGGCATAATGATGGAACACCTGTCTGGGACACTCGACGCCAAAAGCGACTACCAATTCGTAGACAGTGGCACAACCCAGAGGCGTTTGCTTACATTTGCAAAAGCGCTATGGACCGTCCTGCGCGTCTGCGAAGATGATGCGATCTTTCATCTGAACCTAGCCTCACGCGGGAGCACATACAGGAAGCTAGTGATAGCTGCTGTGCTCTGGAGGAAACGGAAAAAGTATGTCCTGCACTTGCATGGGGCATCGTACCGTGAGTTTTACTCGAGTAGCCACAGCATAGTCAAACGTCTCGTGCGATCGATGTTCAAAAGATCAGCGCGAGTGCTGGTGCTTGGTTCGGCATGGAAAAGCTTTGTGACGGAGGAGATCGGCCTTCCTGGCTCGAAAGTAGCTGTTCTGCAAAATGCAGTGCCCGGACCGCAGGCGCCTCCGACATCCAGCGATGACCCGGTCTCGATGATCTTCATTGGCAGATCCGGCTCGCGTAAGGGTGTTCCCGAAATTCTGACTGCTTTAGAAGGTCTGGAGACCGGCAGCCCCTGGACTATGACGCTTGCGGGCGATGCAGACAGCGTATCAATGAGCGAAATGCTGGCTTCCTCCGATCTCGTCGAATATACCGGTTGGATTGAGCAGGACGCACTCGCCATCCTTCTGAACAGAGCATCTATTTTCGTCTTGCCCTCGCATGCGGAAGGACTTCCGCTAGCTCTTCTCGACTCGATGGCATGGGGACTCGCACCGATAGTGACGGCGGTGGGATCTATCGGTGACGTCATTGTGGATGGCGTCAACGGGCTTGTTGTAAGCGTGGGAGATGTCGACGGACTCAGGCAGGCCATGCAGCGATTGGTCGAGGATCCAGAACTCCGGGTGAGGCTTGGAAATGAGGCTCGTCGCAGTTGGGAGCAGAACTTTGATATATCTTCGTATCGCTCGAGGCTCGAGTTCGAATATGCGGTCGCCTCTGATTATCCAAGGACAAAACGATGAATGACGATTTGAAGGTACGGGCATCCGCTCTCCATGCTCTGGACTTTGCGAAGCGACATGACTTCGCAGGTGCGGACCCCTATGACGGCTTGACGTCGCCACTAGCCAAGCTGCTCGTTGGACGGTTACCAAGGCAAGCCTGGCAGCAGGTCATTAAGCGTTCCAACCTAACGATTCGAGCTATGACCGGCATCCGACCTGTTCGCATGGCCAAGGCAACAGCATTGTTTGCGGAGGGGCTTTGGCTGCTAGGGCGACAAGATGAGGCGAGACTCCTCGGAGACCGGCTGCTGGCCAGCCAGGCAGGCGGGCCTTGGGGGTATGAGTTTGACGTTCAAACCAGGTGGGCGCACTATCGGGCCGGCACACCCAACGTTATCGCGACCGCTTTTGTGATACGGGCACTTGCGGTCCAGAAGAGGTTGGATGAGGTAAATCCGGAGGTTCTTGAGTGGCTTTATTCGCTAATCGATCCGCGCGGATATTTCCACTACACACCGGCGTCTAGCGCCTTGATTCACAACGGAAACCTCCTCGCGGCGGAGACAGTTGCACGGATGGGGGGAGACCTGGGAGCAGTCCGTGCAGCCGCGGAGATCACTCTGCAGCATCAGAGCTCTGATGGGTCGTGGGCCTATGGCGAGGGCAGCAATCTCAGTTGGATCGACAACTTTCACACGGTTTACGTACTCGAATCATTGTCCCGACTGGCGGACTATGAGATCGGCTCTCGTGATCAGCTCAAGTCAGGCATTGACTACTGGCATAAATCCTTGCTGAGCCAAGATCGTCTCCCCTTCTATTACGCTGGCGATAGAAGCCCCAGTACAGACGTTCATAACATCGCAACGGTTGTCGGCGGTCTTTCGAAATTTAAGGATCCGCTCGCCGTTCCTGGTCATGCTCATCCCACAGTGCAGTTGTTACTGTCGCATCAGGGGCCCGACGGGGGTTTCCGGGACAAGCCCGGCAGCGTACCGTATATGCGGTGGAATCAGGCTCACGCATTCTGTGCTCTTGCAAAAGTTATGGTTACGGACGGAAATGGCTCAAATGGCACGGAAGATTAATTTTCTCGGTATTGAGATCGATTCGCTAACCATGGCGGAATCTGTGTCTAAAGCCTTAGATTTAGTTAAAGGGGGCGGAACCCATCAACACGTCGTTGTAAATGCCGCAAAGATTGTCAGTGCCATGCATGATGATTCCTTGAAGCGGACCATTTCCGATTGTGCAATGGTTAACGCCGACGGACAGTCAATAGTTTGGGCCAGCAGATTACTGGGGCAGGGACTCCCTGAACGTGTTGCGGGCATAGACTTCATGGATCAGATGCTCCGGGCTGCTGCTGCTAAGTCTCTAAGCGTATACCTCCTTGGGGCTTCCGCGGACGTTGTGTCTGCTGTGGCTGAAAAAGTGAGGGACATGGGCGTGTCGGTCGTTGGTTTCCATGATGGGTTCTGGCGCAAAGACATGAGCGATGAAGAAATGGCGTCAATAATATGCGACACACAAGCAGACTTAGTCTTTGTCGCTCTACCCTCGCCGTTCAAGGAAAATTTCCTCAGGGATCAATTGCAACGAATGAATGCTCGACTTTCTATTGGGGTCGGAGGCAGCTTCGACGTGATGGCAGGTGTAACGTCTCGTGCGCCGAAGTGGATGCAGACCTTTGGACTGGAATGGTTGCATCGGCTTTTGCAGGAGCCACGACGCATGTTTATGAGATACCTGGTTGGAAACTCTCGCTTTATCTATTATGTCGTCCGAGAATTTGTCACTATGAAAAGACGGACGTTTTCTAAATGAGCTTAATATTTTATCGAGTCGGCCACTACTTCCATGTTCATCACATTCCAGTTCTTCCGCGCGTCTGCACGCTATTGGGGAGGCTGCTATTTGGGGCGCACATACCCTCGGAATGCAGCATAGGGAGACAATGCAAGGTTGCTTATGGGGGCTCTGGCGTTGTGATCCATCCGAACGCAACCATTGGCCACGGTTGTACGATCTCGCCGGGAGTCGTTATTGGTGGGCGCGGTGGGAGTCCCGTGTTGCCGACGATAGGCGATGACGTGAAGATTTTTCCTGGCGCGGCGATTTTGGGGAGCGTCGTCATTGGGAACAACGCCGTTATTGGAGCAAACGCCGTCGTCGTTGCGGATGTTCCGGCGGGTGGCAGGGTCGTGGCCCCTGCTGCGCGCATGTTGCCTCCTCGTGGCGATGCTTGACAAACGGCAATTGAAAAGAGTCCTTGATGAGAAGTAACCCGATATGGGAAGGGAAGCATCGTTTCGCGATTTCCCAGTCTCACGTGCTCGTGGCGTCGACGATTACGGCCATCGTTGTCGTGTGTGTTCTCATTGGCTTCTTTCCAAAGTTCGGCATCGCTATTCTGGGGCTTCTGGCCGGTACCGGATTACTAATCCTTTTGGGATTTGATAGGTCATTTGTGTGGCTTTTTCTGATTCCGTGGCAGTTTTTACCGTTCATAAATGCCAGTATGATTTTCAATCCTTGGATATGGTTGGCTGTCCTGCGGTTGTTCTCAAGAAAAGGCGAGCAACCTCCGGTGTCAAAATGGATGGTGTCCATTTTGGTGTTCCTACCCGCGGTAGCATATGTTGTAACTTCGTTACTGTGGGGCGCTGCAGAGTCGAGCCTGCTTGTCTGGGTAGTTCCTTGCGTGTCGATCGGGATCAGCTTTCTGGTCCGCCCGCCTGACTCTGAGTTGATGCGACGACACCTCTTTCTCGTGGGTTGCGTATATGCGGTGTTGATAATAATTGAATACGTCACTGATCTAAGCTCCAACAACCTGCTCGCTGACGTGCCCGGCGTCCGTGACTACCTTCGCAGTACTCGGGCTCTTGGCCCCGCGGGTAACCCACTTTTCAGCAGTGCGATCCTACTTGTCGCGATATTCGCGATTCCAAAGGATTTGCGTTATGCCAATGTTATGCGATCGATTTTCATAGTTGCTCTTATAATGACCGGCTCGAAGAGCGCACTCATTGGACTCGTCGTCGGATTGTTGGTCGCGATGTACTCCTTGGGTATACGCCGATCAGTAGCCCTGATTACGGGTTCCGTAGTGGCTTTTTTTCTGTTCGTTACGGCACTGCCCTCGGCCGCAGCCTCGTTGGCACTAAGGTTCTCGGTTTTTGAAAACCTGCGGGATGCAGACCCGGACCGGGCGTTTACAACCGAGTTTGTATTGAACTCTCTTAGAGAGAGACCTTTCGGTGGAGTCCCGCTGGGCAGTGTGCTTACCGCAAAGAGAATCCATAGTCCTGTTCAGAACGGCGATCGGTTCGGTATCGAGTCGTCATGGCTTGCGATGGCATCAGACGTAGGGGTCGTGGTCGTTTTTCTAATTGGTTTCGCCGTCATCTTGAAGCTGGTCAAGAACTGGAGGCAGTGGGAGTCTGTGGCGCTTCTGGCCTTGTATGCGAGCCTTTACTTTTGGAATGGCTGGTACGGCGCGTGGGTGATTATTCCACTTTGGTGCTGCTTGGCCTTCTCCCAGACATCCAGAGGACCAGGTAGTACGAGCAGCATGGAAACGCCAGCAATTGGCGGCTCGCAGAGATTGGTCCACTAATGCTTTGGCGTGCATCAATTGGCGGTGCGCTCGTGCTCGTGTTGGGGCGGGTTTTCGGGGCTGCAAGGGAGTTCTTCCTGGCTCATGAAGTCGGTCCTACAGAGGAGATGTCCAACTACGTACTTGCATCGACCATACTTCTAGCAGTCGCAGGCCTCGTTTCGGGCGTTGCGTCTGCTCTTGTAATAAGGCGTTCAGGATCAGATAAGTACGTCACGATATTCGGTCTCATCTCGGGTATTCTGCCGCTGGTGCTTGCCGGCGCATACTATCTACTGAGCGATGCGAGTCGTGGCCTACTTTTCATTATATTTGCGCTTGCCGTTCCATTCTACGCAGTATACGGCGTGGCCAACGGACGACTTCTTCGTGCCGGCAATAGTTTCCTGGGCATGCTTACGTCGGCGCTGCCGCCGTTGATCAGTCTTGTCTTTTTGGTCCTGCCGTCGGGTTCATTAGTGGAACGTGCTGCGTGGGGAAACTTGGTTGGGTCCGCTCTCATGTGTTTCATTACCTGGAGGTGCGCCCACGCGCTCGCCGGAATTTCTTCAAATGCATCTCTAAAGGGAGTAGTAGCCCAAGGTCTCGCCATTTCGGGTATTTCCGCGATAAATATTGCCACTCCTGTTGTTGATCGTTTTTTTGCCAACGGATTCGGGGCTGAAAACCTTGTCTTGCTCAACTTGGGTGCGATTCTTTACACTGGAGCCGTATCCTCTATCGGTATCGCAATGGGAAACGCGGCTGTCAGTCGAGCGAGCGTTCAAGAGCGTGAGTTTCCAGCTTTTGCTTTGGCCGGTGTGCCGATTTTAGTCGGGTTAGTCTTCCTAGCCCTTTCCCCGGTATTTGTGCAAGTGGTCTTGGGAGGCGGAAACTACGGTACAGGCAGCGCTCGTGTCCTGTTGTCCCTGTGCCTTGTCTACGCTTTGGCGACTCCTTCGGCTGTTCTGAATCAGATACACATGCGGCTCTGGAATCGCACTGCCAAAGTTAAGTCGATGGTCGGCCTTGCTGCCGGCTTACTGCTGCTGAATGTGGTCGGCAACTGGTTGTTCATTCTGGAATTTGGGGTTCTAGGAATAGCCCTGTCTACTCTGACTGTTCAGCTGGTACAAGCGGCATTATTGGGCTGGGTGCGTCGTAGTGGCACCACAACTTTGTACAACCTGGGCTACATTGTCCTAATGGGAGGTTTTCTACTTGGTACGGCGTGACGAAGAGTGGGATTTTATTAGTGATGCGTTCCACCCCGACTGGGTCGGAGGCCTGCAACGCTACGCGAGTGAATTCGCTCAGGTGGTCGCCGACAGCGGACGATCGACGCGGATCTGGACGCGCATGTGGTCTCCTTCTGGCGCTGCTTCCATCTCTGAAATCGTGCCAGACGCTAAAGTTGTCCAGCTGCTGCCCAACGTGCGAGGCAAGTTGAGAGGGCTTTTACTGACCGCTCTTTCTCTTGTTTCGTTTCCGATGCACGCCCGGTTACGCGGCAGCGTTCGTGTTGCGCATACTTCGATTTTGGGCAACCTATTCTTTTCTAGGCGGAGCAAAGCACTGCAGGTTTATGTTTTTCATGCAAGCCCCGCGCTGGAGCTAGCCACGCAGGCGAAACAATCGTTATCGTTTAACATGGGTACACGGTTGCGCGTAGGCATTCTAGGGTATCTAGAAGCCTCGTGTTTGAAGAAAGCCGACTGCGTCGTGGTTCTGAGCGACTTTTCAAAACAACTTCTACTCCAACAGTACTCGTGGATGAGGCGCGAGAATGTGCATGTAATTCCCGGAGGCTCGAAAGTATCGGGCATTGAGATTGCGCCGCGAACTCGGGAATCGGCGAAGCGGCTAATCGCGCTCCGTCGGTTGGAATGGCGAACTGGCGTCGACCTCCTGCTTGAAGGTTTTGCCGGGTCCGGTATCGCAAGTGACGGCTGGGAGTTGGACGTCGTGGGAACGGGCTCGTTGACTGCCGAATTGAAACTGAAGGCTGTGGAGCTAGGAATCGACAAGAAGGTAACGTTTCATGGTCTGGTTTCCGAAGAAGCAAAGTCTGCGCTTCTTTCGCGAGCGCAACTCTTCGTACTCCCGACAAGGGCTTTCGAGGGATTTGGTTTGGCTACTATCGAAGCGATGGCACTTGGCCTGGTGCCAATCGTTACTTCAGCCGGGGCGTCGCCTGAAATCGTGTCAGACGTTCATTCTGAGCTTGTTTGCGAACCTACGGCCCATGGCCTGGCCGGAGCTCTGCGTTTGTGGACCTCTGACGAGCGCCAGGCGCAGATCGACAGAATAAGCGCTAGGTCCGCCGATGCAGCGGCTGAATATGATTGGGGCCGCGTTCTTGAACGCTACCTCAAATTGGTGGATGAATATCGGAAATGATTCTCCATTGGTGTCCATAAGACGTTAGGGGCTCAAAGTGAAGACCCGGCCGGGTAGGAAGGTTGTCTCCAGCAATCGGTTGGCCCGCTCAACTACGCCCTGGGTTTCCGGGTCGAAGGGTTTGACCTGAACGATCCGCGTGGCCAGGACACCGACGGACGCGGCCATGCGGGTGGCGTAGCTGTTTCGGCGGCCGATGCCGGTTTCGTTGTCCCAGATCAGCCGCCGCGGAACAGCCCCCAAGTCGGCTCTTCACGGTTCGTGGTGAATGTTCTGCCGCGATGAATGTTCATGCCGCTGTTCTGGCGGCACTGCGCAACAGGATACGCGTTTTGTAGTTCCGTGCGTTGGTGAATCCCCGGCCTGTTCTTTTTATGTGCTTGATCGCGGTGTTGTTGGCTTCCACTTTGGCAGTTGTCGCTCCGGTGACAATGAGGACTTCGATCGCTTTCCACCACCTGCAGACCGTGCGCCAGTGCCGGTTCGTTTCCGGCTGCGCGGCTTGAAGTACCAAGGCCTGCAGCCGGTCTTTCGCGGCGGCAGCGTCGGCGAGAGACCCGGTGGTCAGATACCCGCTAGCCAAACTGGAGGGTCTCGGGGCAGAGCCCGGAGCTGTTCCTTGACCAGCCACGCGGCCTGCGGCTTCCCCGTGGCATCATCTGTGGCGAACACGGTGCTGAGCCTGTCCCGGGCCGGTCCGAGAGTGTGTCCCCGGCGCGCAGGAGCAGCCGCCGGTTCGCCCAGACAGGGTCGATGGAGCGCCCCCGCCGGCCATGAACCTGCTGCGTGAGCCGTTGCCGGACTTCGGTGAGCATGTCGTTGCCCAGCTTGACCAGATGAAACGCGTCGACCGAGACAGCGGTGCGCGGCAGCCACATCCGCAGAGCCTTGCGGAACGCCGCTGACGGATCGATGGCAGCGACCTGCACGCCCAGGCGCCACTCGAGGGGCCGGGCGAACAGCCGGTCCCGACGCCTTCACTGTCACGGCCGTCGACGATCCCCAGGACCTGACCGGTGTCCAGATCGACAATGGTGGTCATCCAAGGTTCGTATCGTTTCCAGGCCTTAGTGGCCGGATGTTAACGCCAACCGAATATGGGGCCAGTTTTGCCAACTGAAAATAGGGCCACGGGTTTGCTGTTCTATTGTGCCTGAAGTTGGGTTTTCGTCTTGTTTCGGAGCCGGTAGCTGCTTCCAGTGAGGTTCAGGACTTCCGTGTGGTGGACGATCCTGTCGATCATGGCTGAGGCCACGGTCGCATGGCTGAAGACCTCGCCCCAGCGGCTGAAGGCCAGGTTGCTGGTGAGCACCAGGGAGGCGTGTTCATAGCGGGAGGAGACCAGCTGGAAGAACAGGTTGGCTGAGTCCTGGTCGAACGGAATGTAGCCGACTTCGTCGACGATGAGCAGTTTGTAGCGGCGTAGCTTGGCCAGTTCCTGCGGCAGCCGGCCGCGGTCGTGGGCCTCGGCCAGGCGAGAGACCCACCCGGTCGCGGTATCGAACAGGACGCGGTGCCCGGCGCGCGCGGCGCGGATGCCGATGCCGACGGCCAGATGGGTTTTTCCGGTGCCCGGTGGGCCAAGCAGGACCACGTTCTTGGCTTCCTCGAGGAACACCCCGGTGCCCAGGTGCGCGATGAGGTTCCGGTCCGCGGCGGGCTGGTGGTCGAAGTTAAATTCCTCCAGCAGCTTGTGCCCGGGGAATCGGGCGGCACTGATCCGCAGCGCTGCGCCGGAGGCTTCGCGTTCGGCGACCTCGCGGGAGAGGACCGCGGCGAGGTATTCCTCGTGGGACCAGCCTGCTTCCCGTGCCCGGTCCCCGAGGGAGCGGTAGCCGTCGGCGATCCGTGGCGCGCGCAGCGCCCGGGCGTAGTAGTCGATGTCCTTCATCCCCGTGCTCACCGTCCGGCCGCGGAGAGTTCGAGGGCGTCATCTGGGATGCAGACACCGAACAGCTCGTCGTAAACCGACAGGTCCCGTTCCTCCACGATCGTGGCCCGTCCGGCTTTGACCGTGCGGTGGAGCTGCCGAAGGGAGGCGGCCTTGTTCACGTGCTCGGGATCGGTGAAGATCTGGTGCCGGGCCCAGCGGCGCTCGTGCCTGGCCAGCGGCCGGCCGTCAATGCTCACGGTGACCGTTTCCAGGTCCGCGACAATGTCCACGATCCGTCCGATGGCGCCCGGATCCACAGAATAGTCATTCGAGAAGACCCGCACGTAGTAGTCCCGTGGCAGCCGGACGCTGCTGCGGAACGCGCTCTGAGGCGCCACCGGCGACAAGGGCCGCATCGCTTCCCGGTCCCTGTCGAAGAGCTCGGCCGGCCTGCCGTGCCGGGATCGGGAGTAACGGGCGTTGGCGCACGGCAGCCAGTCCACCAGCTGATCGTTGAAGTCTGCTGGCGACGCGAAGCGCCGTCCGGGCATGAAGCCCTGGCGGAAGTATCGGTTCATCCGCTCCACCATGCCCTTGGATTCCGGATCCCGTGGTGGCAGCTGCCGGATCTCGCAGCCCAGCACTCCGGCGAATGCCGCGGCAGGTTCGGTCAGCCGTCCCTGGCCGATTCCTGACTCGTTGTCCCAGAGCTGCTTTGGAACCGCCTGGGTTTCCTGCAGCAGTGACCACATCCCGCCCAGCAGATCAAAGGTCGTGCGGGTCGGCAGCATCCTGGCCTGAACATATCCGGAGAAGGCGCTCGTCATCACCAGTACCGGTGGCTTGCCTTCCTGCCCGTGGCCAAGCGGCAGCGGCTCGTGCGGAAACCACAGGTCGCACTGCATTGCCTTGCCTGGTTCATGGACCAGACGGTCCACCGGATCAGCGGGTAAATACTCGGGCCGGATGGCACGGACCTTGTCCCGAAACAGTGAGGCGGCACCCGTCCAGCCGACACGTTCGGCCAACACCGAGGCCGGCATCGTCGGTGTCTGCACCAGCAGCGCCCGGACTCTCTGCGCGTACGCATCGAAGCTGGAGCCGGCGGGCTTCCGCTCATACTTTGGCGGACGGTCCGCCTCCAACGCCCGGTCCACCGTCCCACGGGAAACACCAAGCTGTCTTGCCAGCTCTCTCTTGGAGATCTTCTCCGTCGCGTATCGGTGGCGTATCTGCGCCCAAACATCCAATGTGATCACCTTCCATAATGGTCAGTGGCCTCATTTTCAGTTGGCGTTCTTGGCCCTATTCTCGGTTGGCGTCTTCAACACCGGATCGCGGAAAACGGCACGGACCGGTAGCGGTGTTCATCGATGCCGAGCATCCGCGGTGCCAGGGGCATCTACATCGGGCAGTGTCACTGCCGCGGAGTCCAAGGCTCGCTGCACCAGCCACCACGAAACGCCGAACGAGGAGGCCGCCTCAGCGGTGGCTCTTCCGGATCCGATTACGGCAGCCACAAAGGCCTCACGGAGCCGGCGGGTGTACCGTGGCCGGCGCGGGACCTGGGCGGTTTCCTCGGTGAATGTGCGGCGCGGGCACAGGTACTCATCGCAGAAGAATCTCCGCTTGGCCCAGACCACTTCGATCGGCCCGGCGACAGGTATGTCACGCAGTCGTTGAGGCCGCCGGGAATGGCCGGCCTCGGCGGTGGCATTGACGCTGACCCTTCGCTGCCCGAAGGCGAGGACCTCAGTATCGATGACTCGGTAGTCGGGCAGGTTGAAGATGGCGGTGGCAGCATCCGGGCGTGGGGAAGTAGGCTCGACCAAGGCTCGTAGCTCCTGACTTTGATGAATGCGTAGAGAACATCCATCACAGCAGGGCTACGAGCCCTTCAGCTTTCAAGACACGGAACCTGTTTCACCATCAACCACGAAGAGCCCCCCCCAATCCGGCTCATCGCATTTGAGGGTGTAGCCGGGGTGGGCGCGTCGGTTCCCGGGTAGGGGTCGAGGTCTTCCGATGATGGAAGTTCCTACACTGCCCATCCGGAAGACCTCGACGTGTCCCACGCTACCTTCCTGCCTCCTGACCTGACTACGTTCTGCCGGCTCGATGAGCTTGGGCTCGAAGCTGCCGGGCAGCTTCTCGCCCCTGGCCGGGCGGTGTTGGAATGCCGTGCCGTTGATCCGGATGACTGGTGCCGTTCGTGTGGTGCGCAGGGCATCGCCCGCGGCACGGTCACACGGCCTCTCGCGCACGAACCGTTGGGCTGGGGGCCCACGACGCTGCTGGTGCGGGTCCGGCGTTACAAGTGCACAGGGTGCGGTCGCGTGTGGCGGCAGGACATCTCCAAAGCCGCCCAGCCACGGGCAAAGATCTCCCGCGGCGGGCTGCGCTGGGCACTGGAGGGCATCGTGTGTCAGCACCTGACCGTCGCCCGCGTTGCCGAGGGCTTAGGCGTGTCTTGGCACACCGCGAACAGCGCGATCCTTGCTGAGGGCAAGCGGGTGTTGATTGAAGATCCGACACGGTTCAACGGGGTCGCCGTGATTGGGGTCGATGAGCATGTGTGGCGGCACACCCGGCGCGGGGACAAGTATGTCACCGTGATCATCGACCTCACCCCAGTCCGTGACAGAACCGGCCCGGCACGGTTGCTGGACATGGTCGAGGGCCGTTCGAAACAGGTCTTCAAAGCTTGGCTTGCCGGCGGCCGAAGGCTTGGCGGGACGGGATCGAGGTCGTTGCGATGGACGGGTTCACCGGGTTCAAGACCGCAGCAGCCGAGGAGCTCCCGGATGCGGTTGAGGTCATGGACCCGTTTCACGTCGTTCGGCTTGCCGGCGATGCCCTGGACAGGTGCCGCCAGCGCGTTCAGCAGCAGACCATTGGTCACCGCGGACGGTCCGGGGACCCGCTGTACGCAGCCCGCCGGACCCTGCACACCGGACATGATCTGCTGACCGACAAGCAGAAGGACAGGCTGGAGGCCCTGTTCATTGCGGACGGCCATGCCGAAGTCGAAGCGACCTGGGGCATCTATCAGCGCGTCATCGCCGCTTACCGCGAACCTGACGGCACCCACGGGAAACAGCTCATGCAAGCACTGATCGACGCGGTCAGCACCGGCGTTCCCGGTGCGCTGACCGAAGTCATTACGCTCGGCCGGACGCTGAAACGCCGTGCAGGGGACGTGCTTGCGTACTTCGACCGGCCCGGCACCAGCAACAGTCCCACTGAAGCGCTCAATGGCCGGCTCGAACACCTCCGAGGTTCCGCCCTCGGCTTTCGGAACCTGGCCAACTACATCGCCCGATCGCTCCTCGAGACCGGCGGATTCAGACGACGGCTACACCCTCAAATGCGATGAGCCCCCAATCCACCGAGCAGTTCCCACATTCCGGCCAGCAGGTCCCCGGTCATCCGCGACGGGATCAGCCTGGGCATGATGAACCGCGAATGCGAGGGGACCATCACCTGCACCGGCAGCACCCTGGCTTTGCGGGCGCCGACGGGTATCAGGGTCTCCGGGAACCACAGGTCGCACTGCGCCTGGTCGCCGGGTTCGTGGCTGATCTGATCGGCAGGATCCGCCAAGGCCTACTCCGGCCGGATCCGCGCCACGTTCTCCCGAAACCACGCCCGAAGCCTGACCAGCCCCCGCTCGGCCAACACCGTCGCCGGCATCCGCAGGTTGTCCTTCAACGGCGCTCGACATACCAGCTCGGTCCTTGGTCCCCGACTCCTGCGGCGTCCGCGCATATGTTGGTGGGCAGTCGGCGCTGACAGCTTTCGCAACGGTGTGTTCCGGGAAATACCCAGCCGCGCTGCTATCGACCCATCGATTCACCCTCGGCGAGATGCAACCGCCGAATAAGCGCCCAATCGTCCACTGGTATCACCACCCAATCGTTTGGAACGGGTGGCTCAGTCTTCAACCGGGCGGAAGTCAGCGGTCGTTGCAACGGTTTATGAGTCTGTCAGTGGTGAACCCAGTGTAGTCAGGCGCTCGAGGGGGCTCTCCCAGCCTAGAACTTCACGCGGCCGTCGATTGAGTTGATTCGCGACTGAGGCAAGGTGTTCGGCGGTGTGGACGCCCAGATCGGTTCCCTTGGGAAAGTACTGGCGGAGCAGGCCATTAGTGTTCTCGTTCGAGCCGCGTTGCCAGGGGCTGGCGGGATCGCAGAAGTAGACCGGCATGAGAGTCCGCTGCGTGAAGTCCTGGTGGCAGGCCATTTCAGTGCCCTGATCCCAGGTCAGGGAACGACGTAGATGGGCCGGGAGGGCGCTCATCGTTTCTGCCAGCCGGTCGCGCAGATTCTCTGCTCCGCGGTTGCCTGCCAGATGCACGAGGATGATGAAGCGGGTGGTCCGTTCGACCAGTGTGGCAATGGCCGAGCGGCTGCCTTTTCCAATTATTAAATCGCCTTCCCAATGCCCGGGTACTAATCTGCTGGTCACTTCTGCGGGCCTGTCACGGATCATGACCATGTCGGGGAAGCGTTTGGTCCGGTGTTCCTTCCGGCGGCGTGGCCGGCGACCGGTCCGACCGGTCCGCAGTGAGACGGCTGGATTCACCGCCAGATCCAAGCGTCCGCGCCCGTACAGGGCCTGGTAGACGGTCTCAGGCACGACGTGCATTTCCGGTTGTTCCGGGAAGACAGCGCGCAGCCGGTTGCTGATCTGGCGGGGGCTCCAGCGTTGTTCGAGGTGCTCGCGGACGAAGTCCTGCAGCTCCGGGTTGCCGGCGATCTTCCCGCTTCGCTGGCGGCTCCTTCTGCGTTCCGCGCTGCGCTGGGCCGTCCTCGGACGGTAGTTGCCAGAGGGTTTGTGAATGTTGCGTCGAATTTCCCGGCTCACGGTTGATGGACTGCGCCCGAGCTCCATGGCAATGGCACGGATGCTCCGCCGGGCATGCAGCAGGTCCGCGATCGTGATCCGTTCCGACTCGGAGAGAAATCGGGCGGAGATCACGGCTGGCCTCTGATGAGAGATGGGAGCGTACTTCTTGATGTCTCCGGACTTCAGAACGACCGTGTGGCCGTGCCGCCATCGAGTGCCGGAACTACGGCTGATTCCTACGATCCGGCACGCTTCGGAATTGCCTATTCCCTGTTTCATCAGCTGATCATAGTGAGCCCGTGCAGCGTTCTTTGGAGGAGCGCCCCGGGACTTTCGTGGTCTTTTCATCTCTCCCAGCAACTCCTAATCGCTCAGGTGTTGCAACCACCGCTAGACGCCAAGCCGTCACAATGGCTCAGTTTTCGACGTCACCGACACGCCGTGCCTTAGTGAATGGTCCGGGCTGCACTACGCGAGGCCTGCCTGCTGCGGCTGCCTGACATGGACAAACTCAGGCCACGGATGCTGGGCCTCGATGAACACCGGTTCCGGTCCGTGGCTACTTCCAAGAGCCTGAATTATCAACCTGGACGCGATTTTGAGCAGTGAGAGCCAAGGATCGTGGACCTTGACGCCGGCGAGTTCTTGGTCGTCGTTGACGGACGGGATCACACAGGCGCGGAGACCGGCTATTCGCCCCGGCCCTTGCGCTGCTGGCTGGCCGTGCAGGTCATCGCGATCGACCCCACTGCGGCGCTCCGCAATGCTTTAAGCATGTGGCTCTCCGCACCGCTGCCGCGCTCGAGCACTTCCACCTGATCTTCCTGGCCAACCACGCCATGACCGAGACCCGGCAGAACCTGTCCCAGCAGGTCAAGGGCTGACGTGGCCGGGCCGTTGACAAGGCCTAGGCCCACCGACTCCCTGCTATCGTCGTCAGTCAATACTGTACGTCAACGGCAAGGCCCTGAGGCTTCGAGTCGCGAACCAGATTCACCACGTGCCTGAGAGTCTGAGCAGCTACAAGCTACCTCCACACACCTTTTGTGTCGATGACTATCTTTTCGTTCAGTAGGCCTCTGGGAAACCGCTTGGTTTCGCTATGGTCGACCAACAGGACGACTATGTCAGCATCACGAATACCTGAGTGAATATCCCGAAGCTCCACATTGGAGAGTTCGTCGAGTTCTATGGGCAATTCGTTTACGTGTGGTTCAACTGCAAATATCGACGCAGATGGAAGTTTCAGGGCTAGGTCGTAGACAATCTTGCGGGCAGGGGATTCGCGCAGGTCGTCAATATCCGATTTGAAGGCCAGGCCCAAAAGGGCGATGCGTGGCTCATGAAAACGTTCCGCTTTTTCAAGAACACGCCGAGTGACGTAAGCCGGCTTAGCATCATTCACATTTCTCGCGACTCGAATGAGGTTCGCACTCTTAGGCGCTGCGGCAACAATAAACCATGGGTCGACGGCAATGCAGTGTCCTCCTACGCCTGGTCCTGGCTGAAGGATATTGACCCGCGGATGGTGGTTGGCAAGTTCGATAAGCTTCCAGACATCGATGTTGAGTTCATCCGAAATCATGGAGAGTTCGTTGGCAAAAGCAATGTTGACATCCCTGTAGGAATTTTCAACGAGCTTCGCCATCTCCGCTGTGATGGCATCCGTTAAGTGGATGTCTCCCTGGCAGAACCGAGCGTAGAGTTCTTTGGCCTTTTCTGCCGCTTCGGGAGTGAGTCCGCCAACAATTCTGTCGTTGGTCACCATCTCTATCATTATTCGACCCGGTAGGACTCGCTCCGGGCAGTGGGCCACGTAGATTGAATTTGTTAGGTCCGCGTTCAACGTCAGGTCCGGCCGCAGGCTGATGATCAATTCGCCCATCATCTGCGTCGTTCCCGGCGGTGAGGTGGACTCGAGAACAATCAGTTCTCCACCGCTGAGCTTGGGCGCAATGGCTCTAGCTGCTGCTCTGACATACGTCAGGTCAGCTTGAAGGTCTTCGCCGAACGGCGTGGGAACGGCCACAATGAAGGCATCTGCGGACGGCGCTTCGGTAGTGGCCCGGAGTCTTCCCTGTTGAACCGCGCCCGCCACGTGAACTTCTAAATCTGGTTCCACAAACGGAACGTCACCGCGGTTTACGGCGTCTATCGTGTCTGCATTAACGTCGATGCCAGTGACGTCAAGTCCGTGGGTTGCGAGAATCGCTGCCGTGGGTAGACCTATATACCCCAGGCCAACCACTGCTACTGATTGAATTGTAGTCATTCTT
Source organism: Arthrobacter globiformis (assembly GCF_030815865.1). Taxonomy (NCBI): domain Bacteria; kingdom Bacillati; phylum Actinomycetota; class Actinomycetes; order Micrococcales; family Micrococcaceae; genus Arthrobacter; species Arthrobacter globiformis. The sequence goes on along the minus strand of NZ_JAUSXI010000001.1, from coordinate 4,385,589 downwards.
TAAGTCTCTTTCTCGAGATCTGTGTGTTTTTCGCTCGATTCGGGCAGAAGCGGTGGAACATTAGATGGCTTCCTCAAAATCTGACATGCGTTTACCGAATCCGAATAGCTGGGAGATGGCGGCAACGGTACGATCTGCGGCGAGTCCATCCCCGTAAGGATTGACGGCGTTCGCCATGAGTGCATAGGCCGCTGGATCGTTTAGTAGACGCCGTACTTCCTCAACTATTCTTGCTGTCTCAGTCCCGACAAGCTTTACAGTGCCAGCAGTCACAGCCTCGGGGCGTTCGGTGTTTTCGCGCATGACGAGCACGGGTTTTCCGAGGCTCGGGGCCTCTTCCTGCACTCCTCCTGAGTCCGTGAGGACTACGGTGGACAGAGACATCAAGCGCGTAAATTCCCCGTAACTGAGCGGCTCTGTGACAATGACATTGCCCAGCCCCTCCAACGGAGGCAGTACAGCTTCTCGAACAACCGGGTTCTTGTGGACCGGTAGAACGACAGAAACTTCGGGTTCCGTCTTTGCGATTTCCGCAATTGCGCGCCCGACGCCTCTCATAGCCTCGCCTTGGTTCTCACGTCGGTGAGTGGTTACGAGGAGTACTCTTCGCCCTGACTCTGACAGTTCTTCAAGCCGGGGGTCGTCGAAGCTGACATTCTTAGTTCGCGTGGCTAGAAGGGCATCGATGACAGTGTTGCCAGTCACCACGATGTCTGAAGCATGAATACCTTCACGAAGAAGGTTGGCTCGACTGATTGTTGTGGGAGCTAGGTGCAGTTTTGCAATCTGCGAGGTCAGCTTCCTGTTGCCCTCTTCCGGATATGGAGACAATAAGTCCCCGCTCCGAAGGCCGGCTTCCGCATGTATGACCGGAATGCCGTTATTGAAGGCTGCGATGGCGCCGGCAGTCGAAGTTGTAGTGTCGCCCTGAACGACAACGGCATCTGGCCGATGAAGTGCGAGAACTTGCTCCATGCCTTCTAGCGTTCGCGCCATGATGCCGTTCAACGACTGATTCCGCTGGTGTATGTTCAAGTCAACGTCAGGTATAATTCCGAAAAGTTTGTTTACTTGATCGAGCATCGCTCGGTGTTGGCCTGTGACGGCAACGACACAATTGAAGTCGGCGGTCGACTGCAGCGCACTGACAATCGGCGCCATCTTGATGGCTTCTGGCCGGGTGCCATAAATAGGCATAATTGTTAGCATGTTTTCCCCCTGGGCTGCTCGTGTCTACCAATCGCCAAGTTTACCAACGCGGTGTCGCAACTGAGCCATTGTGAATGATTCGGCAGTGAGCGTGAACGAGAAGGCTGCAGTCCGGGACGTATCGTGCTGGGGCCTGCCGATCCTGAATGGTGCCGAGAGGATCGGACGCGCACGGCCCTGAGCCTTCTATCGCGGTGAGTTCCCGAAATGTGAACGGATCACCCTTGACAGGGCGGAAGGTGCTTACGCCGGTCCGGGTTCTATGGGTTTGCGGTGGGACCGGTGCATTCACATGCTCTTATTGGTTGCTCTCAGCGTGTGTCCATATCCTCAAACACCAAAAAAGTCTGCGTATCCAATACTCCGGGCATGGACTGCAGCTGATCGAAGATCACTCGCCGGAGGTCCACGTTGTCAATGGCCCGAACGAGCAGGATGACGTCAAAGTCCCCGCCCACCAAGGCAATGTGATAGACCTCCGGGATAGCCCGCAACTGTTCTCGCAGTTCCCGCCACGAATGCTGCCGCACTTTCAGCGTCACGTAAGCCGACGACTTAAACCCGGCCTTGATCGGGTCAACCAGCGCCGTGAACTTCGTCAGTACGCCTTCGCCGGTCAGCCGAGTAATCCTCGTGTAGGCATGCGCGCGCGAGATGTGCACATTCTCCGCCACTTGCGTCACCGACATCCTGCCGTCCTTTGTCAGCTCCGCAATGATGCTTCGGTCCACATCGTCCAACGGCACAGTGGCGTGCTCCGCATTGATTTCCGCCATTTTGTCTACGACCCCCGCCGGTTATCTTGCTCACACTGACGATTTGTCTTTCAGAATAGGGGAGGAGGACGTGTTTCTCCATGGTTTTTGCTGATGCTGGATACGAAACATCATTCCGGACCATACTGAAAGCGAATAGTGGCTAGAAAAGGATGGGCCAATGACGATCTCCGCAGACCACACGGCACCTCAACAAGAGACTCCGAGCTACACGACGCAGAGCCAGCCCGGGCAGGACGACGCCGAGGATCTACGGCTGGCCGGCGCCGCGGCAGAGGCCCTGCGCAAGTTTGGCATCACGGCAGAGGACTACATGCTTCCGGCCCGCCACCAGATCCAGATGGTGGACCAGGACGGCAACCTGAAACACAACTCCGAGCAGGGCGCCGAACCGGGCCACGAGTATCCGCTCCCTGGCGACGAGGAACTGCTGGCCGCCTATCAACAGCTCGTTGTCGGCCGGCGGGTCAATGACCAGAACTCTGCGTTGGTCCGTCAGGGCCGCATGGCTGTCTACCCCTCTAGCCACGGCCAGGAGGCGTGTCAGGTGGCCGCCGCACTCTGCCTCGCTGGGGGCGACTGGATGTTCCCCACCTACCGCGACGCTGTCGCCGTCATGGCCCGCGGTGTGGACCCCATCGAGGCCATGACGATCTTCCGCGGCGACTGGCACGGGGGATACGACCCTCTCAAGCACAAGGTCGGCATCCAGTGCACACCACTCACCACCCAGCTGCTTCACGCAGTCGGCGTCGCGCACGCAGCCAAACTGCGCGGCGAAGACACGGTGGTCCTGGCCATGTGCGGTGACGGCGCCACCAGCGAGGGCGACTTCCACGAGGCACTGAACTTCGCCGCAGTCTTCCACTTGCCTGTCGTCTTCTTCGTGCAAAACAACCAGTACGCCATCTCCGTGCCGCTGGCCCACCAGTCCGTCGCTCCGTCGCTCGCGCACAAGGCCGTCGGCTACGGCATGGCCGGCGAACGTGTGGACGGCAACGACGTCGTCGCCCTCCTCGCCGTGCTTGACCGCGCCGTCAAGCTTGCCCGCGAAGGGTCGGGCCCGCTCCTGGTCGAGGCGCACACGTACCGCATGCAGGCCCATACCAACGCCGACGACGCGACCCGCTATCGTCAGGACAGTGAGGTTGCCCAGTGGGTCGCCCGAGATCCGCTCACGAGGATGAGAAAGTACCTCACTGACAAGGGTCTGCTGGACGACGGCGGCGACGCCCGGATTGCCGAAAAGGCAGAGGCAGTTGCCGCGCAGCTCCGTACCGGCCTCGGCGAGGACGTCCCCGTCGATCCCCAGGACCTGTTCAAATATGTCTTCGCGACGCGGACGCCGCAGCTCGTTCAGCAGTCTGCCCTGCTCGCCGACGAGCTGGCCCGTGATGCTGCCGGCGCAATTTCCGAAGAGGAGGCCAAGAAATGAGCCCTACTATCACCACTTCCTCCGAGGCCAACGGCAACGTAAGCGCGGCCACCGCGCGGGCTGCTGCTTCCGCTGCGGCAAGCGCCGAGGATGCCGGACCGCAGCCGGTCACCATGGCCAAGGCGCTGAACACTGCGATGGTGGACGCCATGCGCGCCGAGGACTCCGTCCTGGTCTTCGGTGAGGATGTCGGCATGCTGGGTGGTGTCTTCCGCATCACCGACGGGCTCGTGAAGAGCTTCGGTGAACAGCGCTGCTTCGACACGCCCCTGGCTGAGTCGGGCATCGTGGGCATGGCCGTGGGGATGGCCATCAATGGCATGCGGCCGGTCATCGAGATGCAGTTCGACGCCTTTGCGTACCCGGCTTTCGAGCAGATCGTCAGCCACGTGGCCAAGATGCACAATCGCACCAAGGGCCGGGTGAAGCTGCCGATGGTTATTCGTATTCCCTACGCCGGAGGCATCGGGGGGGTGGAACACCACTGCGACTCCTCCGAGTCCTACTATGCCCACACTGCCGGGCTGAAGGTCTACACGCCAGCCACGGTGGCCGACGCCTACCGCATGCTCCGGGAAGCCATCGACTCGGATGACCCCGTGATGTTCATGGAGCCCAAGAAGCTTTACTGGTCCAAGGACCTGGTGGACCTCGACGCACTGCGCGAGGAGTACGACGCAAAGGCCGTCGGGTCTAACGCCACCGAGGGCCACGCCGCCATCGCCCGCTCCGGCACGGACGCGACGCTGATCGCCTACGGTCCCTGCGTCCCGACGGCCCTCGCCGCGGCCGCCGCAGCCGCCGAGGAGGGACGCTCGCTAGAAGTCATCGACATCCGCACCATCGTGCCGTTCGACGACGAGACCGTCTCCGCGTCCGTCCGGAAGACCGGCCGAGCTGTTGTCATCGCGGAGGCACACGGCTTTGCGTCCGTGTCCTCGGAGATCGTGGCCCGCATTCAGGAGCGCTGCTTCCACTACCTTGCCGCACCGATCCGCCGCGTCACGGGCTTCGACGTTCCGTACCCGGCACCGAAGCTCGAGCACTACTACCTGCCCGGCGTGGACCGCATCCTCGAGGCCGTTGACAACCTCCAGTGGGAAGACTGATCGATGACGGAAACGAAAGTATTTCTCCTGCCGGATTTGGGCGAAGGCCTGACCGAAGCCGAGCTCGTTAACTGGCTCGTGGCCGTAGGTGACGAGATCCGTGTAGACCAGCCGATCGCCGAGGTGGAGACTGCCAAATCGGTAGTGGAAGTCCCGTCCCCATACGCCGGCACGGTCGCTGAACTGCATGGCGCGCCGGGCCAGACCCTGGACGTCGGCAAGCCACTCATCTCAGTTTCTCCGCTGGCATCGCTGGTTGAACCTGTCGAAATCAATATCGCGGAAACCGAAAACCCGCTTGTTGAGCCTGACGAAACCAAAAGGACAGCAGCCGAAACCTACCGCACCGAAGAAAGGGCAGGCTCCGGCAACCTCCTCATTGGGTATGGAACGCCGGGTGTCACTGCAACCGTCCGCCGGACCCGTCCGCGGCGGTCCACTCCGCCGGTCGAGCTTGTCGAGACCCAGCCTGTCGAAACCAAGTCTGTCGAAGCCAAGAACGAGGCCGAAACCAAACTGACAACTCCCGCAGACGATGCCTTCCTCCTGCGCACTCGAGTCCCCGGCAAGCTCGGTGCTGTTATTTCTCCACTCGTCCGCCGGATGGCTAAGGAGCATGGTGTGGACCTCGGCCACATGCAGGGGTCTGGAGAGAGCGGCCTAATTATGCGCCGCGACGTCGAAGCCGCCATAAAGTCCCCGGTGGTTGAGCCTGTCGAAGCGCAGCCTCCCGAGACCGAACTGCGTGCGCTGGTTGAGCCCGTCGACACGGTCTCGACAAGCTCGACCAGCGCGAACGTCGATCCCCGCACTGGGCTGGGGATCATCAGCTGGACGCCCGTCCGGGGTGTCCGCAAAGCGGTGGCGGCGAACATGTCGCGCAGTCGCTCCGAGATCCCAGAAGCTACGGTCTGGGTAGACGTCGACGCCACGGCCCTGATCGACCTGCGCGCGGGACTCAAGAAGGCCGACCCGCACCACACCCCAGGGTTGCTCGCCTTCTTCGCCCGCTTTGTTACAGCAGGTTTGAAGAAGTATCCGGAGCTGAACACGCGCTTCGTCAGCAGGGAGGACGCCTCCGGCGGGGAGTCCCAGGAGATCCTGGCGTTTGATGGGGTGAACCTAGGGTTCGCCGCTCAAACGGACCGGGGGTTGGTGGTCCCTTCGATCCGCAACGCTGAGAAACTGAGTGCCAGCAAACTCGACGAAGAAATTAAGCGGCTGACCGCCGTCGTGCGCGAGGGCAAGGCGACCCCAACCGAACTGGGCAGCGGAACCTTCACGCTTAATAACTATGGCGTGTTTGGCGTGGATGGTTCTGCGGCAATCATTAATTATCCGGAGGTGGCTATCCTCGGCATTGGCAGGATTATCGACAAGCCGTGGGTCGTCGAAGGCGAACTTGCCGTTCGCAAAGTCACTGAGCTGACGCTGACCTTTGACCACCGGGTCTGCGATGGCGGTACGGCCGCCGGATTCCTTCGTTATGTTGCGGATGCGATCGAGTCCCCAACTTCACTACTGGCCGATTTGTAGCATGGAATGCGTCGGCATTCAGGTGACCACGCGTCTCACAGCGTTGTGTCTGAGTGGTCGCTGCACCTTACGAGAGCCTCGTGCCCTTCCGTCATCCTTGTATGACGTGACGTGGTTGGTGATCGTGTTGCAGGTCTCGCAGAAGTGCTTCTGTTGTTTAGTCCCCATGGCCAGATCATACCTAGCTCGGTGTTTCGAATGAGTGAATTTGCGGCCACGCGCTGGGTCCCTCTGGTCTGGCGCTATAGCGCTTCCCTGATAATCCCAAGCTAGATGAGTACAATCGAGGCCAGAAGATCGCAGATGCTCCGCAGATTTTTGGAGAAACAATGTCACGATGGCTCGACGTCGGCGCGGACAACTATGTGCTGGTGACTGAAGGTTCAAAGCTCAACACTGGCCTGATCGTAGGAACCGAACGGGCTATGGTGATCGACACCGGATGCGGACCGAGGCAAGGCAAGGAGATCTTGGACGCCGTGCGGGAGAAGACCCCGCTGCCGCTCGTGGTGGTAAACACCCACGCACACTACGACCACTTCTTCGGCAACGCGGTCTTCGCCGAGGCTGGCGTCGAGGAGTTCTGGGCGCACGAGAACTGCGCCGAGGAGATCGGTGAAGACGGCGACGCCCAACGCAGCGAGGTCACCGAGACCGAACCGGAAATGGCCGTCGGCGTCGGTGAGAACGTGGAGATCGTGGTCCCCAATGCGATTGTTCGCGACCAGCCCGTACTCGTGGACCTTGGTGGTCAGACTGTAACGCTGTTCCACCTGGGCCGCGGCCATACAGACGGTGACCTCCTGGTGGGTACCACCACCACCCTGTTCGCCGGCGACCTCGTGGAACAGGGCTCGCACCCGTCCTTCGAAGCTTCGTACCCGGAGGAGTGGGCCGACGCGCTCCGGCACCTCTCGGCTCTCCGGCACCGCTACGAGTTCCTAGTCCCGGGGCACGGCGAACCCTGCAGCGACCGGTTCGTCAAGACCATGGCCGACACGATGACCACCGCTGTGCGTCAGGCCCGGCAGTCGATCCGTGACACGCCCGCTGATGCCACCAAGGCCATCCCCGTGCTGCCGTACGGCCCGGAGCAGTCGCGCTGGTTCATCAAACGGTTACAAGAAACCCGCTCGCAGCATTGAACCAAGTACTCGCTGCTGTCCGGGTATCGGACGCAGGGAAACACAGGTATTTACTACGCTGGGAGTGTGACCTGCGCCACTTTAGGTTTGGGTCATGAATACCGGAATCAGCGCGGTCATCGGCCGTTTCATTGATACACACATCGTGGCCGATGACCCGTTCCCCGAGCGTTCCTGGCTCGACCTGCAGGACATGCCGCGTGCGCAGGAGCCCACTAGGGTCGCAGTGTCCGGTCTGCCCGTAGAGCCGCTGTCGCCGCTTCCCGGGCGTCACTCGGGGCAGGGCCGGCGCCCGCAGCGGCTGCGGCGGAGATTGCACCACCACAACGCAGCCACTGATGGCGGCGACGGCATCTAGGCCTATTTAGGTGGGAAGCACTACATCTTGATCAAACCTTGATCTTTGCTTGCGCTTTCCTTGAGTTTCCGTCCGTAGCGTCTCTGCCATGGGATTCCGTGGGGGAGGCCGACACGGTCGGGAATCGCGGCGCGAAGTACGCCGCCGTCAGCTTCGCGCACTGTCATTCGTCGGGCTGGCGGTTCTGGCAGTGGCGACTGCGGTGGTGGTGACGCTGGCCCTCCGGCGCTAGGGGCAGAGGCATGAAGCGCAATAGATGAATAGTGGTTGCACCAATGGGCGTGTCCAATTGGACAGCGCCCTTAAGTGCTAAGTAGGCTGGCGAACGACCCGAAAATGGGGGGTCCATTCCCAGCCACTTTGTCGCACCCTGAGCCTGGTCGCTCTGGTTGTGTCGAAGGAGCTGCCGCTTACGGAGGTCTCAACCGTGGCTGTCACCGATTTCGTTCTCGCGCTGTCCGGCTTGCTGGGCAGCCTGTTGATTCCGTTCGCCGGGCTCTACTGGATGCTCCGGCTCAAGCGCAGGGCAGTTGCCGTTGCCCCGGCGGCAGCCTCTTCCGTTCCGGGTGGGCGGAAATAGCCGTGCCGTACGTCGACATCAACCCGCACCGCAGTCGACCCAAATGGTGGGGCTACCTGGCGTTGGGCATTCTGCTAACGATCACTGCCGCTGTTGTTGTGGCAGCCCTCATTCACAGCTGAGAAACCGTGTCTTCTGGCGCCGCGACGAACGCCCTAGCTAGGTCGCTGATCAATAGGTACTTTGCCAGCGCCTAGAATGGCTATTTGAACGAGACCAATCGACCACCGCAGCGGGACGCCGCTGCGAGCCCGGGGGGAACGACCATGCCCAAGCCAGCGGACAACCGATTAGCCGAGGCCAGCCCCGACGAGGAGCAGCCCGAGCTCCGCCGCCGCTTCCGCCGCCGCAATGACGACGGCTCCGACGCCTGGACAGGAACCTTTCCCGCCGTGACACCTGAGCCCACCGCACCACCCCGTCCTGTCCGCAGTTCCTCTTGGGCGGAAGCTGCCGCGGCAGCCGACGCTCTCTCCGACACCCCTCCCGCCCCGACGGCTCCGCCGACGCCGGCCCGCCAGCCTGCGGGAGCACCGCCGTCGAACGTACCGGAAAGCCTCCCGGAGCCTGAGGTGCCGGTTGCGGACGCCACCGCATTGCCGACGTCGTTTGTCCGCCAGCAGAAGCCGCGCCCGAAGAAGGGCTTCCGGGGCTTCCTGTACCGGGCGACCGGCGGCGCCTGGAACCTCGGCCCGAGCGCTCTGGAACGCGAGGAAGATGAGGTGGCCCGCCGGATCTCTCGGCAGCTGCAGGGCAGTTTCAACACCGCTGTGCTCAGCCTGAAGGGTGGGATCGGCAAGACGTCCACCACTGTTGGGGTCGGCCTCACTTTGGCCGAGTTCCGTGGGGACCCGCCTTGCGCCATCGACGCGAACCCGGACTCCGGCGACCTCGTGGAGCGCGCCCTCGGGGAGGGCATCTACCAGAAGGCCACGCCCCGGACGATTACGGACCTACTCAAGAACATCGACTCGGTCGACTCGTTGACTGAGTTGTCGCGCTACATGCACCACTCCGGTCGGCTGCACCTCATCGCTGGTGAGCAGGACCCCGAGGTGTCTGACTCGCTGACCGCCGAGGAATACTTGAGGATCCGCAAGCTCATCTCCAGCTACTACTCCGTGGCGCTGACGGACTGCGGCACCGGCGTGACGCACAATGCGATGAGTGGGATCCTGCAGTCCGCAGATAACTTGATCATCGCCGCCGGCTACGCGGTGAGTGGTGCGAAGCGCGCACGCAGCACCCTGCAGTGGCTGGCCGGCCACGGCTATGAGGACCTGGCGCGCAACGCAATCGTGGTGATCACGGACAAGGACGAGGTGTCCAACCGGGTGGACAAGGACGCGATCGAAGAGCACCTCGCCGGGATGTGCCGCGAGCTCATCGCCGTGCCGCACGACAGGGGAGTGGCTGACGGCGACCTGGTGACCCTCGATCACCTGAAGCCGGAGACGCGGCGGGCTTATAAGGAGATCGCTGCTGCGATCGTGGATGGGTATCGGTAGGTCGGTCTCACGCGAAAGCCAATGGCTCCTGAGGTGTGACCCCGCCCCCAAGAACGATGAGGGAGCATAACCGGATTTATCCGACCCTCTGCTAGACGACAGTCCCGGCAGCTTCTTTGGCCCGTAAACTTCATCGGTGCGAATAATCTGGACGATCACCATCCTCACGGCCGTCGCTGTCGGCTTCCTCCTCTGCTACCTAATCCAAGCCTTCGTGGGTGCCGCTGCGCACCCTGATTCCTCACTGCTGGTCAAGGACTGGCTGACAGCCTCACTGTCGATCGCTGCCGTCCTTATTGCGTCCGGCGCCCTGTTCTTCAATTGGCTGAAAGCCAAGCAAGAAAACTTCCTGAATATCCACGACAAGCTGGTCGACGTCGAGGTGCAGGAGGGCCGGCGCCTGCTGCACAACGAGATCGAAAACGAGGACGACCCCGCACGTCTAATGCGTGAGGATGCAACGAAATACGACAAGATCAACCGGGCCCTGGCCTTGTACGACGTCCTCGGGCTCTATGTCAGCAAGAGATACGTGTTCAAGGACTGGGTATTGGACGAATGGGGCCCGGCCTTGGTCAGGGCACGTCCTCACGCCCGGCACTTCATCGCGCACAGGGACAAGCAGGGCGGCGGGCCTAGCTGGCCTAACTTCGCCGCACTCAGCCTGGCAGCGGTAGTCCGCCAGCAAAAGCGGCCTGCCTTTCAAAAGGGGAGAGAGCCCCGCATCTGCGAAAAGTGCGGGGCCTCCCACTACTAGCTGTCTGACCCCTATGGGGTGGCCGGCGTGGCGCTCAATGTTCCGTCGTCAGCGACCGTGATCCGGAAGCGGGTGCCGTTGGGTGATTTGAGGATTAGGCCTTGCCCGGGAACGTTGTTCTCGTACTCGCCGTTGGGGTTGATGCCGGACACTTCGCCAGTCGCGTTCTTGAAGGAAGCGGTCTTCCCTGTACCGCGGTTGTCCACGCGGAGGACTTCGCCGCCTGCCGGGCCTGTCTTGACGACTTCCAGCCCTACTGTGTTGGCCGGCGTCTGGACTGACAGCGGTTTGGTGACCGCGTTATAGATGAGGATGCCCTTCGCGCCGGACGGCGGAGCGCCTTCCGTGCGAAACTGAAGATCCTTGGTTACCCGCAGGGTAGCGGTGCCGTGGTCCCGCAGCAAGAAGTAATCCCCGGTCCCATCGGAGCCGGGGTTGATCACGTTGTTTTGCGTGTTGTGGATTTCCACCATGGGTTTACTCCCGGTGTTATCGAGGTGAACCGCTGGGCCAACACTCGAATACTGGTGGATGACTAGGGCACGTTCCGCGCCGGGGAAGTTATGGATGTCCAAGCCGTAGGTTTGTCCTGGCGATTTGGTGTTTCCCGCGCCCGTTCCCCAGTGGTCGATGTTGAACACGGACCCCTTGGCGTCTTTGGTGTCGCTGAAGTTGATGCGCCGCCACACGATCTGATAGCTGTCAGCAGCGTCCCGGTTGGCTAGGACGTACGTGTCCGGCGTGTCCGCTGCTGCGGCTTTTTGAGGCATCGCAAGCGCGGAGATGGCGGCAGCTACTGCCGCCGCCATGCCCATCCGGACGAGCCCCCGCCGGCCTGTACCAGGCTCATTGCCCATATCTATTTGCGCATCATGCGCGTCCCCATGCACTGACATTGGTCCCCCAGTCTGGTCACAAAATTAACCAGACTGTACCAACAGTTAACTGCGCCGGAACAATTAATGCTCGGCCGTGCTGTCGTCGCTTTCCGACTGCTTAGCAATGAGTCGTTGAGTGACGATCTGCTCTCCGATGACCCGGCAGGCTTCTGCGTAGGCTTCTTCAAGGGTTACTTGCATTTGTATATGTTCCCGTCCTTGTCGGTGCTGATCATGATCCCATCGCGGGGCTTTGGCACGTTGTCGATCGTTAATCCAGATTCACCGAAGTACCCGTCCAGCCTGAAGCTGATTTCTCCGTGACCGTTCTCGATTTCCAAATCCACCTACTTAGCCACCCATCCTGTGTTGCCGGTACCGGTTTCCTTGATGTAGAGCGAGGTCGCTGCGCCGCCGTCCGAGCGGAGGTACACGGATCCCACCGGAGCCGAACGTGCGCCTTCGGGCGAGCCGGTGCCGGCGATGATGTTGACAGATACGCCGTTGATGACGGTGATTCCACCGACTGCGGAGACGGTGAACTTCTGCGCCGACGCGTCACGGAGTTGCAGGGAATCGCCGGTGCCCTTGTTGACGATCTGCTGGACCGCGCCCGCGCCCGTTCCGTTCTTGGTGACGGTGAGGGTGACGCCACTGTCTGCGGCGGTCGAGAAGCTGGGTCCGTAGTCGTAGCCCTGGATGAGGCTGGTGAACACGCCCGCGTTAGATGCGGTGTTCGCGTCGATCTGCAGGGCCTTCCCCGCGCCGGTCTGTGCGATGTAGACACCGATCCCGGTCCCGGAGTTGTTGACCTTGAGCCCGTTCCCGCTCCCCGTCCCGGCCTTGGTGATGTCCATCGTGTCGCCGTTGTAGCCGCTGGCAGTCTGGACGCTGAGCGCCTTAGCCGCCGTGTGCAGGAACGTGGGCACCTTCGTGCCGCCGAGCCGGAACACAAGGTCTTTGTCGATGCGGAACACGGCAGTGCCGTGGTCGCGGAGCAGGATGAAGTCGCCTGTTCCGTCAGAGCCGGGATTCAGGACGAGGTTCTGTGTGTTGTGGATCTCCACCATCGGCTGTGTGCCAGTGTTGTCCAGGGCAATCGCCCGCGCCAGGGATGAATACTGATGGATCACAAGGGCGGACTGTGAACCTGGGTAGTTGTGAATGTCCAGTCCATACGTCTGCCCCGGAGACGCGGTGTTCCCGGTGCCGTCGCCATAGTGGTTCACGTTGACGACAGAGCCCTTGGCGGCTGCGGTGTCCCCGAAGTTGAGACGCTGCGTCACGCCCTTGAACGTGTCCCCGGCGTCCTTCTGTGACGGAATCCCGGTTGCCGCAACCCCCGTTGCAATCGTGGCAGTAACTGCCAGGTTCGGCCCCGAAGGAGGGCCGGTATACCTACCCGCTAACCGAATCGTCCTTGGACGAATGGCGCCGGCAGCCGGGCACGATGGGACGGGAGCGATAATCGCCGACATGCTCGTGGTCCCGTACCAGCGCCTGCGACGTCGGGTCTTGACAAGTACCCCCTCGTTCCATTCTTCCTCCTATTGTCCGGTTTTGTGTGCTCTGCCCATGAATTCGGGCACTTCCATTGGCAATTAACTGCTCATCCTTTCGCCGCAAGGTAAATCCAAGGACTCCCACCTAGCGTCGGGACATGGGGAACCCGAATCGTGACCGCTTTCAGCGGTGCCGGGCACAGAAGCGCCGACTGCAGGCCCTTTCCCACGCGGGGCTGGGAACCCTGGCCGCGGTGACGGCTGCCGTCGTTTGGATGGCACTTACACGCTGACGGCACCTGCCCACTGGAACGCGATGCGAACCCGGAGTATGGTGACCGCTCCGGGAACTCGACGACCGTGGGCTCATCCGGCGCCTCCTCGCTGGCCGCGAAGATCGTCACAGCCAAGGGGCCCCGTGCGGCTTGGCCCTCGCCGTGACCGTGCCGGATCGAGCCTCGTCGAGGACACTTGCCACCTTCGCGGAAACGGCCGCAAGCGTCCGCGCTTCAAGGTCCCGCCGGCGATCATCCAGAATCTGTACCGTTACGCCGCGTTCCCGCGCTTGCAGGCCGCCTCCAGAACCTCCCCGGGGGCAAGAATCCGCCCGCGGATTTCGTCCCTGAAGCGGGCCTCGATGAGCTACAGTTCCCGGTGCTCGTCCTCGGTGATCGTGTGAGCAGGGTCTGAAATCCGGGCCAGCGCCGGCCCTGCGACCTTCCGCACGTGCTCCAGCCACTGGGTCCGGGCAACGTTCAGGGCCTGTTCGGCGGCGTGCCAATCGGCAGCGGCACGGGCGTCGCTGCGGTACTGGGTCAGTTTGCGGTCGTTCGTGCGCAGCAGATGCACGATGTCGGCGCTTACCAGCACCCAGTCCACGGTGGCGATGTTCAGCATCGGCCCGCCCACCAGCCCCATCTTGGTCCCCGACGCCCACACCGTAACCAACGCGGCGGACAGCAGCACGCCGATCCGCGAGAGCAGAACCCGGCCGCGGATGTTGACCACCACCAGCACCGTGTAGCTGGCCGACAGGTGCCAGGCCGCATACCCCGCCAGGTGCTGCGGGGGAGTGCACTGCCAACGAGGAGAACGATGGCGCCCACCGCGGCCAGGGCCGTGACCACAGCGCCCAGCGGAAGCCGGCCCGGTCGGGGGACCAGGAGCACCACGACGGCCGCTACGTAGATGGCCATGGCCAGCAGCACCGGCCAGCCGGCGGTCACCAAATCGAGGCTCAGCAGCCCAAGGCAGATGTGGACGGCAACGAACACAGAGCACAGGACGATCCTTATCCGGGTGGAAATCTTCCGGATCAGGCCGCGTCCCTTCCCATTCCAGCCGTACTTCCGTGCCTGCATCCGGGGCGGACGTGATGGTTGCGGATCCGCCCTCGGCCTCCATGCGGCCGGCGATGGATGCCCGGATCCCCAGCCGGCGGTCGGAAACCATTCTGGGGTCAAAGCCGTTCCCAGTGTCACGGACGGTGACTGTGACGCACGCGGTCCGCCCGCTGCGGCGCCCGGCGAGGTAGACGTCGCAGCGGCCCGCCCGGAGTGCGGCGGGAGGTGGTGACCGCTTCGGAGGCTGCCTCGACAACCGCACGGACGACGCCGCCCGGCAGAAGCATTGCTCAGGCGAATCGGAGGTGACCGTCATCTCCGGAACGTGAGTGCCGCCGTCGGACGCGAAACGGATGCGGCGACCACCTTTTGCCCACCGGCGACGGGGGATTGCCGGCAGCCGTCACGAAGCTCACCGCTGTCCCCACTTCCGGTGACAACTTCCGCCATCAGCCGGGTACGGTACTGACCGAGCCACGGCGGACTGGCTAGCCTCTCAGCAGGCGCAAGGATTCCAACGGGCTATATGGGGGGGGCCGTTGGGCTCCTTGCCGCCGCGTCCGGGCAGACCTCGTGGCCAAATTTTGATCCAGCACGCTGTGCTCATTCTCAGGGGGCGCCGATTCGCGCCGGTAGTGTCGCCGCATCACAACTGAAAGGGTGTGGCAATGTCTATCTTTGAATACGCATGGGCACTAGCAGTAATGCTCGGATCGTTGGCCGCTGCAAGTGGCCTCTCCGCCGTGATCATCAGGTCCAGATCCAGCCACTAAATAGCGTCCCGCACTACTTGGGGGACCAGTGCTCACTGACGGCAACGGCTAACCCGCCCGGCCACAGAGGGCGCATGGGGTTGTTGCATGGAAATTGAAGCTTGAAGTTATAGCTACAATTCAACATGGACGCGGGGGACGCGGCCCCCATCCCGCGTAGTGACTCGTCTGTGGTCGACGCACGACCTTAGGACGGTTCTATTGATTGGCCTGCCGCGAGCACGGTTTTTCCCGCACTTAACTTTGGCCGCCGTTGGCGCTCTCATCGGCGGCGGACTGTTCGCCCCTCCAGCCGTGGCCGACGAGCCAACACTGCCCGCCATACCGATGTCTCCCCAGTCAGCGGATGTACCGACGGAGCAGATTATCGTCAGGTACAAGGATAAAGCACGAATAAGTGCGGTTGAGCGTGGCCGTTCCTATGCTGCCGCAGGATCAAAGGTCGGCGCTGCGCTGAAGGATCTGCGTGCGACACCGTCCGGAGCGCGTGTACTTCGGGCCGACCGGAAGCTGTCCACTGATCAGGTCCGAGCACTTCTTGGTGCTCTTCGGGCTGACCCGGATGTGGAATACGCAGAACCCGACCTGGTCATGAGGCCTATGTCCATCGAGACCTCCAATGACACCTTTTTTCCGCTTCAATGGGATTTCTTTGAATCGCAAGGTGGCATGCGAGTGCCGGAAGCGTGGACGGTCAGCAAAGGCGAAGGCGTCGTCGTAGCCGTCGTTGATACTGGCATCACGAACCACAGCGACCTGAATGCGAACGTTCTGCCGGGTTACGACATGATCTGGAATCCGTTCCTGACGCGGGACGGCGATGGGCGGGACGCGGATCCTCGCGATCCGGGCGACTGGAAAGGGGCTGGCCAGTGCTATGACGGCTCTGTAGCCGGGCAGTCTTCTTGGCACGGTACTCATGTTGCCGGAACTATCGCGGCGGTGACAGACAACAACAGTGGCGTAGCCGGCGTCGCGCCGGAGGCAAAAATTCTGCCGATACGGGCCTTGGGAGCCTGCGGCGGATACACCTCTGACATTGCTGACGCCATCATTTGGGCGGCAGGAGGTTTGGTTGAAGGGACCGCCGCAAACATTAACCCCGCCCAAGTCATCAATCTCAGTCTTGGCGGCAGCGGCACGTGCTCTGAGACCTACCAGGCCGCCATAGATTTCGCCGTTTCGCGCGGGGCATCAGTGGTAGTCGCCGCTGGTAACGAGAACCGTCCGGCAGCTGAATCTAGCCCCGCGAATTGCCAAAACGTAATTACCGTTGGCGCCAGCACGCGCAACGCCCAGCGCGCCCCGTATTCGAATTACGGACCAGAAGTTGACGTCATGGCCCCCGGCGGGGACATGAGCTGGAGTGCATCAAACGGTATCGCGTCCACTCTGAACGAAGGCGTGACATCGCCGGGAGCGGAGGCGTACTACTTCTCGCAAGGCACGTCTATGGCGGCCCCGCACGTGGCAGGCGTTGCTGCCATGTTGGTGGCCAATCTCGGTGAGAAGGCGACCCCGTCCTACATTGAAGAAAGACTAAAAGCGACCGTCCGCTTCTCTGGCTCCCCCTGCATCATCGGGACCGTCTGCCCGCCATCCCTTCCCATCGTCAACGCCGGAGCCGCAGTTCGGCCTGATCCGGAATTGACTGCTGGCTCGCCCTCCGTGACTGGCGTTGTGGCAGTCAACCGTACCTTGACGGTGGAGCCGGGGACCTGGGGACCGGCGCCGGTCACGCTTGGCTATCAGTGGTTAGCGGACGGGGATCCTCTGCCGAATGAGATAGGCGCGTCGTTCACCCCCGGTGCCTCTGAACTCGGCAAGTTGATCAGCGTGAAGGTCACGGGTACGAAGAGCCGGTACGTTACGGCTTCCCGGATTTCAGCCCCCGTTGGACCAATCGAGTCTTTTTCGATTTCACCCGGTGAACCAACGGTTACGGGTGGCGCAGCTGTGGGCAATACTGTGACAGCTGAGACAGGGCAATGGGTACCCGAGGACGTTGCATTCGCCTACCAATGGACCAAGAACGGCGTCGAAATTCAAGGCGCTACCGAGGTAACCTACAGCGTTCCGCCGTCAGACTTAGGTGCTGTTTTGGCAGTCACGGTCACCGGCAGCAGTGCCAAGGCCGACAGCGTATCTGCTACTTCACCGTCAACGAGCGCAGTAGCGCCTGGCCTGCTCACGGGTTCTCCTGTGCCTGTCGTTACTGGCACGCCTCGCGTCGGGCGCGTTCTGATAGCGGAGCTAGGCGACTGGACGCCTTCGCCTGTGACACACACATTCCAGTGGTTCCACTCACAATCTGCCATCAAAGGTGCAACAAACGCCACATACGAGGTTGGCACCGAAGATCGCGGGCACAACTTGCATGTAACTATCACCGGCACCAAACTCGGCTATCGCAGTGAGACACGCACCAGTGCGGCCACATCCACTATCCTGCAGGACGTGGAGCCTCAAACCATTGTGTTCACGGACAAGGATGGAACCGCTGAGGACACCTACACGGTCCCGTCCACGGATGGTGTGGAGTACTTGGTCGGGGACAAGGTCGTCGAAGCCGGAACGTACCCGGCCTCCGGTGCGGTGACGGTGAGTGCGCGGGCGAAGGCCGATTACGTGGTCAAGGCTGGTGCTGTGACGGAGTGGTCGGCGACGTTCAAGGCGACCCCGTTTGAGGTGACACCGGCTGCGGTGGTGTTCACGGATATGGACGGCACCGCGGAGGACACCTACACCGTTCCCGAGACTGAGGGTGTGGAGTACCTGGTCGGGGAGAAGGTCGTTGAAGCCGGCGCCCACCCGGGTAGCGGTGCGGTGACGGTGAGTGCGCGGGCGAAGGCCGATTACGTCCTGAAGGCCGGTGCTGTCACAGAGTGGTCCGCGACGTTCAAGGCCACCCCGTTCGAGGTGGTCCCGGCGGCGGTGGTGTTCACCGACAAGGACGGCACAGCGGAGGACACCTACACCGTCCCTGAGACTGAGGGTGTGGAGTACCTGCTCGGGGAGAAGGTCGTTGAAGCCGGCGCCCATCCGGGCAGCGGTACGGTGACGGTGACGGCGCGGGCGAAGACGGACTACGTTGTCAAGGCCGGTGCGGTCGCTGAGTGGACGGCGACGTTCAAGGCGACCCCGTTTGAGGTGGTCCCGGCGGCCGTGGTGTTCACGGACGAGGACGGCACGGCACGGGATGCCTTCGTGATCCCGGCCGTTGAGGGCAGCGAGTACCTGGTCGGGGACAAGGTCGTCGAAGCCGGCGCCCACCCGGGTAGCGGTACGGTGACGGTGAGTGCGCGGGCGAAGACGGATTACGTCCTGAAGGCCGGTGCTGTGACGGAGTGGTCTGCGACGTTCAAGGCGACCCCGTTTGAGGTGACACCGGCTGCGGTGGTGTTCACAGATAAGGACGGCACCGCGGAGGACACCTACACCGTTCCCGAGACTGAGGGTGTGGAGTACCTGGTCGGGGAGAAGGTCGTCGAAGCGGGCTCCTACCGGGGCGCCGGCACCGTAACTGTGACGGCACGGGCGAAGACCGATCACGTCGTCAATTCCGGTGCGGTCACTGAGTGGACGGCGACGTTCAAGGCGACCCCATTCGAAGTGACACCGGCTGCCGTTGTATTCACCGACAAGGACGGTACCGCTCAGGACACCTACACGGTGCCCGTCATGGAGGGTGTCGAGTATCTGGTCGGCGGCAAGGCGGTTGCTGCCGGGACTTATGCCGGGGCAGGAACGGTCAGCGTCACCGCGAAAGCTAAGACGGACTACGTCCTGAAGGCCGGCGCGGTTGCATCCTGGTCCGCGACGTTCAAGGCCGTGTTCCGCATGACCTTGGTTGTACCCGCGGGTGACCTGAACAGCGACGGGAAGGCCGACCTGATCGCCCGCGACAGCGCCGGAACTTTGTGGCTGTATCCGGGCAACGGGCGCGGGGGATGGCTCGCACGCACAAAGCTGGGCGGCGGCTGGAACGTCATGAACTCGCTCGTCGGAGCAGGCGACCTGAACGGGGACCGCAAGGCCGATGTGCTCGCCCGTGACTCTGCCGGGACGCTGTGGGTGTACCCGGGTAACGGGCGCGGCGGTTGGCTGGCCAGGATCCGGGTGGGTGGCGGCTGGAATGTCATGAACTCGATTGTCGGGCCGGGTGATGTGAACGGTGACGGAAAGTCGGACGTTCTGGCCCGGGACACGGCTGGCACGTTGTGGGTGTACCCGGGGAACGGGCGTGGCGGCTGGCTGACCAGGAGCCGGGTGGGGGGCGGCTGGAACGTGATGACCGCCGTCGTCGGTCCCGGTGACCTGACTGGTGACGGCAAGGCTGACATTGTGGCTCGCGACCGGAGCGGAATCCTGTGGGTCTACCGCGGCAACGGGCGGGGCGCTTTCGCGTCGCGGACCAGCACCGGTGGTGGCTGGAATGCCATGGGCACCATCGCAGGCCGCGGCGACTTCAACAGCGACGGCAGGACCGATGCCCTGGCAATCGATGCTGCCGGCGTGCTCTGGCTGTACAAGGGCAACGGTGCCGGAAACTGGCTGGGCCGGTCATCCATGGGCGCCGGCTGGAACTGACCGCCAGCGTCAGATCGTGACGGCCCCTGCGCGACACCGCGCAGGGGCCGTTCGCGTTAAGTTGTGGGTATTAGTTTGCACTCCTGCCGAAGTGCGTTGGTTGCCGGGCCGCGCCGTTGTTACTGTTCGTTGATAACAGCCCGCGGATGCTTTGGGGGACAGCATGTTCGCTTCTGACCTATCGGCGCCGGTTCACTCGCTGAGGAACGGCCTTCTCGCACTGCTGTGCGCAGGAGCGCTTGCGGTGGCGGGTCTTGTTGCTCCGCCCGCGGCCGTAGCCGCAGATACGCCTTACTTGGACGATTCCTTTGGCGAGCGGGGAAGAGCCGTGCTCGATCTGGGCGGCGGAGGCGTGGGGGCCGTTGCTGCCGACGTAGATCCGCACGGGCGTACTGTGACCGTTGGGTTGCTCCAGGACCTGTCCTTGCCCCCTGTCCTGGTGATCCGTCTGCTTCCGAACGGGGAACTGGATCCGGCTTTCGGCGAAGGCGGCGTGGTGATGTTTACGTCCCTCCCGGACGTGTCGGACGACGGATTCCAGGATGACGGGACGATGTCTGTACCCCCGGACGTCTTGGACGTAGAAGTCCAGGACGACGGCAAAGTACTGGTGCTGAGCCGCCATCAGATGATGCGCCTGGACGAGCGAGGTGCTCTGGAAGAGACCTTTGGCGCGTCCGGAGTTGCAGTTCCTGGCGGCAGCAACGACAACAATCCCTGGCAAGAACCTATATTCAGCCACGTCGGCATTGCTGCGGATGGAACCATAGCGGTGGCCGGGGCCGTGCAGATGTCCGACGGTGACACCTTGAGACAAAAAATAGCAGGTTGGCGCTACACGGCCGAAGGGGTCCTGGCATCCAGCTTCGACCAGTTCCCGGCGGATCCTGGAAACCCCGACATCCGCTGGGCTGCAGAAGACATGGCAGTCGACGGTGCCGGACGAGTGGTCGTGGCGGGAGGAGTTGGCGGCTTCCAGGGGCGCCTGCTTCGCTTCCTGCCCGACGGACGGCTGGATGCTACCTTCGGCCTGGCCGGCTCAGTTCCCCTTGCCTCCACAGGTTACGAGGTGGCGGTCTCTCCGGACGGAAGGACCGTTGTGGCCCAGGACTGGCGGATCAGCGGGTACGGTGCCGACGGGAAGTTTCAGACATCTTCGCCTCCCCTGGATATGCAGATCGTCAGCCTCCAGATCGACGGAGCCGGCAGAGTGCTGGCCACAGGAAACCAGACGCTGCACGGAGTGACTTCCTTCGCAGTGATGCGGCTGGATGCAGACCGGACTCTGGACAGAACCTTCGGCACAGGCGGGGTGGTCATGTCGGCTTTCTCCGAAGGGGGTGCGTACGTGGCTGGTGCGGTATTGGCACCTGACGGGGACCTGGTTGCAACGGGCTGGATCAACCACTTTGGATGGGACCCGTCAAGCCAGCGCCGTCGGGACTGTACGGCTGGGCCCGATATGACTTGGGCCGGGGACCGGCCTTCGGTTATCCCGCTATGCGGAATGACTTCAACGGCGACGACCGGACCGATGTGTTGGCCAGGGACGGCAGCGGTGTGCTCTGGCTCTACCGGGCAACGGCAAGGGCGCCTTTCTGACGCGCACGAGGGTGGGCGGCGGCTGGAATGTCATGACCGTGATCGCCGGCGCCGGGGACCTGAACACCGACGGCAAGGCTGACGCCTTGGCGAGGGACAGCAGCGGCGTGCTGTGGTTCTATCCGGGCAATGGCAAAGGCACGTTCGGGACCCGGGCGCGGATTGGCGGCGGCTGGAACGTCATGACGGCCCTCGCCGCCACCGAAGACTTTGACGACGACGGCAAAGCGGACCTGCTGGCACGGGACGGCGGGGGTGCGCTGTGGTCATACCGGGGCAACGGCGACGGCGCCTTTCCCACCCGGATGAAGGTCACCAGCGGCTGGAACCCCATGACTGCCATCACGCCAGCTGAGGACCGCATGCGGGACGGCAGGGCTGACCTGCTGGCCCGGGACCGGAACGGCGTGCTGTGGTTCTACCCAGGGGATGGCGCAGGCGGCTTGCGTTATCCGCTGCGGGTGGGTGCGGGTTGGAATGCCATGACGGCGGTTGTCGGCACCGGAGACTTCAACAGCGAAAGGCTGCGAAACTCCGGCTGGATCGGTGACGGCTGGGCCGACGTGGTGGCCAGGGACAGCAGCGGTGTGTTGTGGTTCTACCCTGGAAACGGCCGGGGCGAATACGGGCCGCGAACGAGGATCGGTGCCGGCTGGAACGTGATGACCTCGATCAGCTGATGATGCAGGAGTTAAGGTCTGTCTGCTGTGCAGACCGGGGCAGAGCCCCGTAAGCCCTCCTGTAATCAGACGATGGCCTTCATGCCAGCCCAGCCGCCCCCGATGCGGACAGCTGGCAGGCCAGGATTGCGGTACAGCCACAGAACTCCGCTGGCATCGCGGGCCAAGAGGTCGGAGTCTTCGTCGCCGCCCAAGTCACCTGGGCTCGCTATGGCGGTCATGCCCTTCCACCCGGTGTACAGCCTGCTGCGGGGAAGGAACCCACCTTGGCCGTTGCCGCGGTAGAACCACAGGGTTCCAGTTGAGTCCCTCGCGATCACGTCGGCGATGTGGTCGATTCCCATGGAGTCTCCACCAACAATGGAATTCATCGTGTTCCAGCCCGCGCCGATCCTGATCCTCGGAAGCAGTGCGCCCTTGCCGTTGCCTGGATAGCGCCAGAGAACTCCGGCAGAATCGCGCGCCAGCAGATCGACCTTGCCATCAGCGTTGGAGTCCCCGGCGCCGACGAGGGCGGTCATGACGTTCCATCCGGCCCCCAACCTAACTCTCGTGCCCCACCCGGATTTGCCGTTCCCGGGGTACAGCCAAAGAACACCCGCGGTGTCCCTCGCCAGAACGTCTGCCCTGCTGTCCCCGTTGAAGTCTCCGGGACTCGCGATCATGGTCATCGAGTTCCAGCCCGCGCCCAAGCGCGTTCTCGTTGGCAGGGTGGCCTTGTTGGTTCCGTGATAGAGCCATAGGACCCCCGTGGAATCCTTCGCTAGAAGGTCCGACCTGCCATCACCGTTGAAGTCACCTCTGGCGGGCTTGGTGACAGTGTAGGTTCGTGAGACCGAGGCCTCCACCTTGGTGCCGTAGGTCTCAAGGGTCGTGGAACCGGTTGACTGCGCGAGAGGCCAGACGAAGTAATCGACCCACCCCTCTGCGTAATAGGTTGCGCGAGCTGTCGAGCCTTGGAGGGTGTGCTGCGGATAAGGCCAGCCGGGATCGTGGGCTGCCATCAGCTGCGAACCGTTGAGCCCCTTGTAGTTCGGCAATGGGAACGCCGACAAAATGACGTGCTGCTCACGAGCGTCCGAGGAAGCGCTCACAGTCAGTGAGCTGAGATTCTGGATGGAACCCAATGGTGAGAAATCGGTAACGGCAGGTGCATCGATTGTGAGAAAGCGCACGCAATCCACAGGCAGACATCCCCCGGAATTCAGATTCGACAGCGGGGAGATGTCCTTCACGCCCGGGATCACTAGCTTGATCCCGGACACGCAAGGCTTCGAATCGGAGCACGACATTGCCGGAGCGGAGAGAGGGGAGAGGTCCGTGATCGCAGGCCCCTCCAGGCTGATCCCATCAACAGAAGGAGCAGCGTTATGGATGGCTGCGACGTCATCGTTCATGGCCCCTTCGATACTGAGACTTTTTAGGGACGTCAGATTTCCAAGAGCGGTCCAGTCTTGAACGTGCCCGCTGGTGCGCAGCTTAGTTGCATCAGTGGGCACCTGAGACAGATCGATGTTCTGTCCGCTGCATGTATACGAAATGGCCTCGAATTCTCCGTTCCGGGTACAGCCCGAGGCGTCTGCAACGGCAGCGGGTGCGAGCCCGGCGCCAACCAGGGCTGTGGCAAACAACGTGGCGACGAGTCGTTTTAGCATTAGGATCCCCCAAATGACCGCAGGCTTCCGCGGGACAAATTCATTGATGACTTTCCGAATGATAGCGGTAATCTCCGCGGTACGCGGTGCGTGCATTCTTCCGCCCATTTCCTTTGCATGCAGCATGACAAGAACCAAGATGGCCAGCGTGGCCCTGCCTGCCAGGACCACCGTGATGTTGCCGCTGGCCGGGCTGACGGCGGTCCATTTGTTGCGGCGCTGTCGCCCACGCAATTCCTCAGGCTCGAGCGAAATGCGGTGCTATTTTTCCGCCGGTGAACTTGACGCTTCATTGCCGTCATACTCGGAGTAAGGATGAACGTTTCGCATACCCGGCTGGATTCGCTGACAGGACTGCGGTTCATCGCCGCCATGCTCGCGGTCCTGTATCACGCGTCGGTGACGCTGTGCCCGAGATGTACCCCGGATCTGGCCGCTGCATGCGCTCACGGCGTTGGCCGCCGTCGTCCTGGTTTTCGCCACTCAAGGGGACCAGTCGGTTTCCCAGCTTCTGGCCTCGCTGCTCCTTATGCAGGGCTGGCTCGGGGACAAGCAGTGGGTCTATGCCTATGACGGGGTGTCCTGGTCGCTCTCGTGTGAGGCGTTTTTCTATGCGGTGTTCCCGTTCCTGGCCGTACGGCTTTCACGCCTTGAAGCGGGGAGACTCTTCCGCGTCGGCGCCGCGGTTTTCGTCGCCGCTGTTGCTCTCGTGTCCGTGCTGCTGGCCTTGTCCCCGGTTTTGACTGGGGAGCCCTGTTCTACACGTTTCCCGCGTTCAGGATCCAGAGTTCATCGTGGGTGTGTGCCTGGCCATCGCCATGAGAAAAGGCTGGAAGCCCAGGTTCGGTGTGGGGTGCTGCCGCCGCCAGCGGCTCCGTGCATTCTCGAAGTCGTCGACGGCATCGCACCATGGCATCAGGCCGGACCGCTGGCGGGCGCGCTCTGCATCCCGGGCTTCGCCCTCCTGGTTGGTGCCTATGCGGACCGTGACCGCTGCGGAGGGCGCCCCACGTTCGCCAGTTCCCCGGCCATGGTGAAACTGCGGAAATGGTCCTTCGCCCTGTATCTGGTCCACGAGCCCGTTCTGCGGACAGCCCTGGAACTCGGCCCGGCGAGCCTTGCCGAGCGCGTCATGTTCGCCGTCGCCGGAATTGCTGTGTCCATCCCGCTTGCCGGCGCCGCCTACACCTTCTTTGAGCGTCCTGTAGAGGCCCGGCTCCGAAACAGGGGCTCGGACGGCGGCCCGGCGGCGGACACACCTCAGCCTGAGAATAGTCTGGTGGCCAATTAACGCCAGGCATAACTAGTCCGAGTCGGGTCGGGTCACTTGCTGATCGCCGTGCCACACGACGGGGGTGGCCGACGATGACCCTGGACCACCTGAAGCCGGAGACACGGCGTGCGTCCAAGGGGATCGCTGCCGCGATTGTTGCCGGTTACCGGTAGGTCCGGGGATAAAAGCCAACTAGTGTGCAGGTTCGCTGCTGCCGCTGATTGAAAAGCTGTTCTCGTCGTCGTCGCGGGCCATGTAGGCGGTGAAGTCCGCCAGGGACATAAAGCAGTAAAAATCGCAGTAGCGGTAACCCTTTTTCTCTGCTTTCGTTGCCACTTTCGGCTCCTTCGTCTTCGCTGCTGGTTGGCTGTCTGTAGCCAATACTGCGTTGCCCGGATCAAGGTCTGCGGCGGCTACCCCCAGCGAGGAAGCAGGACTTCGTCACGATTAGCGCAAGAAAACAGTTGGCCGCTGGCGCCCATCGGCGCGGATAGAATGGGCGGTCATTGCCACAACAGGGGGCGCGCGGCCCGGTGGCCGATACGCCTCAGTCCCCTCAGTCCCACGAGAAGGGTATCTTCGCGGAGCCACAAGCTGAGGCAGCGACTGGAGCATCCGCCCGAGGGTGACTGTTCCCTCTGTCGAGTAGCCCAGCGTGCCCGCCCGGTTCAGGTGCACCCGCCCGGGAGTCACGGGAGTGACTCCCATGCCGGGTACGCCCACATCGTTTGACCTCAAGATTTTGCTGTGCCAATCCTTGGGCTTTGTTGATCCGATGTTGATCGAAAGTTGCGCACAGCAACCATACGGTGGTTACAGCTTCCGCACCGGAAGTCCAAGCCAACCGTTCATGGGGGAAATCATGCCTGTCCGCGCCGCCGCACTGTCGACATCTGCTGGGCGCCCCGGAAAAGTCCGCGCCCTTCTGGCCTCGGGACTGGTCCTCGGAGTAGGGGCCGCATTCACGCTCGCGGCCTGGACCGATAACGAGTGGGTCTTCGGTGGTGCCGGACCCAACGACACCCCCGGTACCAAGACCTACGCGATGGAACAGAACACCCTGGCCCCGTTTGCCGAGGAGTCATGGACTCACAAGCCGAACCCGAACGGTGGCGGCCTCGACTTCACGGTGAGCGCCGCAAGCATGCTGCCGGGTGACACTGTCTACGCCCCGTTCCAGCTCCGCGCCAAGGCCGGATCCGAAACGCTGACGGCAAAACTGACGGACGCCCTTCAGGCAACCGACCCTGCCATCGGGAACGCCAACAGTACCGCGCTATACAACGCATTGGTTTACCGGGCCTGGACCGGCCTCGACGCTGCCAACTGCAGCGCCGGCGGTGACAAGTCCGCCGGGACGGTCCTGGTGGGGCCGAACAAGCCGCTAAGCCAGACCAGCAACGTTCCCCTTACCCTCCCCGCAGGTGACGCCGGTAAGGCCGGGGCACCCGTGAACCTGTGCTTCGCGATGACCCTGCCAGCTGGCATAGACGACACCTCACTGCAGGGCAAGAACGTTGTGCCGCTGTGGAAGTTCACCAGCTCGGTGGGACTCTAGCCGGTCCGGCTACTTGCCCATGGGTACCCGTCCCAGGCACCGCCTCGAGTCCGACGGTGCCTCCTCACGGCGTGGAATCTACAGGCGGGCCGCAGGACGTGCAGGGTCCCTGGGGCTGACCGTCTTGTCCGTGCTCGGCGCGGCCTGCATCGCCTGTATCCTCGCCTCCGTGTTATTCAAGGTGAGCTTCGTCGTGTTCCGCACCGGCTCCATGGAACCGTCGTATCCGGTGGGTGCGCTGGCTGCGGTTCGCGAGGTCCCGGCGTCGTCCCTCAAACCCGGCGACGTTGCGACCGTCCAGCGGACGGCAGGCTCCGTTCCGGTCACCCACCGCGTGGTCACCGTCATGCCGGACGCCGCGTCGGCTGACGGTGCCGTCCTGATCCTGAAAGGCGACGCCAACACCTCGGAGGACCCGGTGGAATACCGGGTCCAGTCAGCCCGCACGATGCTCTTCGCCGTTCCCGAGCTCGGCTCTTGGGTGATGGGCGCGCGCTCACCCTGGGCGATTGGCGGCAGCACTGTCCTGCTGGCTGGCCTCGTGGGCTGGGTCTTTTGGCCGCGGCAGGAACTCATAACGTCCGACGGCGGGTCTTCCGAGGGCGGCGCAGCGGAACCGGCCGGGGAGGTGCCAGTTGGGACGGCCGCGCTGCGGTAGCGCCGTGCTAACGGGCACCGTTCTGTTCATGCTGCTCGCGGGTGCCGGCCCCGCCGCCGCGGCTGACGCCGTGTTGCCCGTGCCGGAAACCGGGGGAGAGGGAATGCTTCGTCTGACCTCATCGGTCTACCCGCTGGACCTTCCGGCGCTTTCCGCCGGCCAGTCGTTCAGCTGGCAGGTGGGCGTGGTTCTGGACGGCCCGGCGTCGGCCTCGGCAACCGTCCAGCTGCAGGCAGCAGGCTCCCTCGCGGCAGGGCCCGGCGCCTACCGGGTCAGCGCCCGCTCCTGCCCTATGCAGTGGCAGGGAACCAGCGGCAATAACGCCCGGCTGAGCTGCCCGGCGGGCGAACGCCGTATCCTGTCCGCAGACAGCTTCGCCGCTGCCGGGACGTTCAGTTACCCTCTCGGCAGCTTCACCACCGCCGACGCCCCGTGGGTGCTGTTCACCTTGGAACGCCCAGGCTCCGCAGGCTTCGAGCCCGGCCCCGACACGGGAACTTTGAAATTCGGCATCGGTGTTGTGGCCGGCGGGGACGAGACATCCACGCAGCCGCTTGCCACTACCGGGGCACAGATCCTCGGTTACCTCGGCGCCGGAATCGTGCTGGCTGCCGCAGGTGCAGCGGTACTGCTGGGCCGCCGTCGGAGGTTTCAGTGAAAGCCCAAACGGGTGCCATGGCCGGTCGGCTGCGAAGACTGGCACCGCTCGCGGTGTTTTCTGTCGCCACCATGGGCCTGCTTACTGCCACCTCCGGAACCCTCGCCGCGTGGACGGACGACGAGTACGTCAGCGCGGGCGCGGGCGTCATGGTGGCTGGCGACTGCAGCACAACCACGCTCTTCCAGACACAATCGGCAGCACGCGAGCTGTCCGGCTCCCTGGGCGGCGAGGACCTGGACACGCTTGCAGCAGTCCACGGCATTTCGCTTCGGAACACTGCCGGTGCCGTTTTCGTGGATCCGGCAACCGCTACACGCGTGGATCCCGTAACATTCACGTCCGCTCTGGAGGCCGGAGCCTTCGGTTCTCCGTTGCTCTCAGCTGCGGTGGGACTGAACCAGCCAGCCGGAAGCACCGGGGCCTACACCCAGTGGGCGCGGGCGAAGGCAAGCGGCCAGGCCGGCGGGGCCGCGGGCCTGGTCAGTGACCAGTCAGGCGCCATTGACGGGACTGGAACTGCCAACGGCTCCGCCAGCACGCCGACCGCGGCCAGCGTCAACCTGGCGTCGTTCATACCGGCATCGCAGGCTGCCATGACCCTCGACGTCGGTGCTCTAGCCAGCTCCTCCGAGGTTGACGCCTGCATGCTGAACAATGGCTGGCCCGCGCTCAACCCGAGCCCGGTGGTCACGCGCAGCTACGGAATCGCGGGCCTCCGGCTGAACCTCTCTGCGGACTCAATCAAGCCACTGACCACGAGCGTTTCCGGAATTTTGGATAGCACCGCCGGGGACCTCGACGCGCTCTCCTCACCGACGGGTTCCCTGGCAACAGCCATCAAGGCGGGAGTGAAGGGCCTGGTGCCAGACAGCAGCGGGCTGGGCGTCGGATCCGTTACCACCAAAATCACGTTCCGCCCTCCGGATCTGACAGCCGCCCGCCAGCTGTTGGGGGAGACCCTGACCGATGGGGTGGTGACGGTGGACTTGGCCAACTCCCGGATGTCCTTTGACCTCTCCAAGCTCGTGCCTGGACCAGCAGGGCTTAACGGACGCGCACCCAACACCGAACTGGTGCTGGACGACGCCGCGGTACAGGACTTGACCCAGCGCACTTCGGTGCTCCTGCAGAAGTGGGGCGACTCCCTGACCGGCGAAGTGAAGAAAGCAGTCAACGCAACCTCCGTTGAAGTGGACACCAAGGTCCCGCTGACCCTCGCCGGTGTCCCGCTGGCCGTGGTTACCCTCCACAATGACGCCACGGTGGAAGCGTTTGCGTCCGGGTCTCCACCAGCACCAGTCTTGTCCACGGAGGTCCTGGGCACTGTGGGTTTGAACCTTCTCGGTTCCGTCACTTCCGCCCTGTTAGACGGGACTGGGGAAGTGGTGGCTGGCGCCCTCCAGAAGGGGCTGTTCACAGCTGGCGGGCTGCTTCCAATGGCGGAAGCCGCGATCCGCTCCGCCGTCGTGCCCGTCGCGGCGGAGGCCGGAACCGCGCTGGCCCCGCTAGCCAATGCCCTCAGCTTGACGGTGAACGTACAGCCTGATCAGCCCGGCGCTCCCACAGGGAACGCGGAAGCCGGCAGAGCAGGTGCAGGGCAATACAAGGTCTCTGCGCTCAGGGTTGGCGCCGTAGGCACCGCCGCGGAGCTCTACTTCGCCACGGCGTCGGCTGGCCCCGTCGCCTTCCGGCCCGCCGGCGTCGGTTGAACCGGTGCTTAGGTTTATGTGAGGGGGCTAGATGCTCTTGCATCGTTCAATCAGCGACAGCCTCGCTGCTGCCGCTGATTGAAACCAGTCGATCTCCTGCGAAGCGTTCTTCTATGGGATGGTCCCATTCCTGGTGGTACTGGCTTTCACCTCTTGACGTGGGGAAGCTCTTTCGTTGCCGCCGCTTTCCTCATAGCACAGATTCCCGGTCGGGCTTCTAGAAGGGCACCGACCGTGGGTGCCGTCCCCACGACGGTGACGGGTG
Organism: Arthrobacter globiformis; assembly: GCF_030815865.1. Lineage (NCBI taxonomy): Bacteria > Bacillati > Actinomycetota > Actinomycetes > Micrococcales > Micrococcaceae > Arthrobacter > Arthrobacter globiformis. The sequence goes on along the minus strand of NZ_JAUSXI010000001.1, from coordinate 4,356,029 downwards.
CCGGGTTGGCACGAATTTCCTGCTGCGCGCGGCTGTTTCACTGTGGCTTCCCCCTTTTGCCAGGGACGACGGCGATAAGCTGTTGGCGCGCCGTTTCTGCCGCAATTGTTCGCCTTGCATCGCGGGCGCTCGACAATTGGCGGGCAACCGTCACAAAGCTTCCGATGTCCCCAGTTCCGGTGACATATTCCGACGTCGGCCGTTACGTAATGACCGCACCGCAGCGGACTGGCTTAGCCTCTTAGGGGCAGCAGGATCCCAACGGCATTTGTGGGGGGCCGTTGGGCTCCTTGCTGCCTGTGACGAACCCTGTTGACTCAGCCTTGACAGACTCTTGATCGAACGTTGACACCGTCCGGCAGGAAACCTGATCTTTAGGCAGCATGCTGTTCATACGAACCCGGAAGGGTGCAAAAGCAGCCTCACGGTGCAAAGCACCACGGAGAACAACAACGCTACTGATCGGAAAATGTCATGGGTCTCAACCTGAAAACCACCACCGGCAAGCTCATCGCCAGCGCGTCGCTCCTCGGCGCAGCCGCCGCGGTTGCCGGCATGGGAACGTACGGTGCCTTTACGTCCTCCACCGAGGCCAGCACCACCGTCACCAACGCCACGATGAAGATCGACATGGTGGCCAACGGCGGCTCCAACAACCTCCAGCTCTCCGCCACCGGCCTGCTCCCGGGCGACAAGGTCCAGCGCCTCATCACCCTGAACAACTCCGGCACCGCTGATCTGGCCGCGCTGACGCTCACAACGGCCCCCACCGTCTCCTCGGTGCTGACCACGGACACCGCCAACGGCCTGCAGATCGTCATCGAATCCTGCGACCAGGCGTGGACCGCCGGCGCCCAGGGCGCCGCCTACACCTGTGGCGGCACCAAGAAGTCCGTACTCGCCAGCCGGCCGGTAATCGGCTCCAACATCGCATTGTCGCAGCTGGCTTCCCTCACCGGCGGCCAGAATGACAACCTGCTGGTCACGCAGACACTGCCTTCCACCGCCGGCGACACGTTCCAGGGCGCCACGTCCACCGTGAACTTCACCTTCACCGCCACCCAGCGCGGCACCACCGTCAAGTAGCAGACCCCCGGGTGCGGCCCGGTCCTTCGGGGGCCGCCGCACCCGGGCGCATGTCCATGCAGGCCAGGAACAGAGAACTGAGAAGGAAGACACGGCCATGACCGCCATCACGCACCTTGACGGCCTCGACGCGGAGCAGCGGGCCCGGCAGTCGCCGGCCGCCGGCAAGAGCCGGTCCATCGGAAACAGGGTCGTCTCGGCCGTTTTCACGCTGGTCCTCGTCACCGCCGCCGTGGCGTTCCTGTTCCTGGCCGTGGGCCCCCGCTTCGTTGGCTACCAGACCTCCACCATGCTGACCGGATCCATGTCCCCGGGCATCAACCCCGGCGACGTGGTGGTCACCGTGCCCGTGCCGGTGGAGGAGCTCCGCATAGGCGACGTCATCACCTACAGCATTCCGGTGGATGACCACCGGGTGGAGACCCACCGAATCGTGGAGATGACGACGGCGGGGGGCGTGGCTACCGTGCAGACCAAGGGCGACGCCAATCCGGGGGTGGACCCGTGGAAGGCCGTTCTCTCCGGGAACCGTGTCTACCGGCACGTCGCCACCGTCCCGTATCTCGGCACGGTGATCCGGACCCTCCGTGAACCCGTGACCCGCAGCGTGCTCCTCTACGGCGCCACCGGTGTCCTGGTGGTCGGCGTCCTGGCCTCCATTTGGTCGCGGAAGCCGGAAGAAAAGCCCGAGGCCGTGCGGTAACCACTGCACTCCCTGCAGGAACAGGCCCACTCACGGAAAGGATCAACGGTGCGAGGCAACAAAGTGACGGCATATATCGCCGCAGTTGTGACCTTTGCAGCCCTCCTTGTCAGTGTGCCTGCCATGGCTTTCGCAGCCTTTACCTCAAGTACTGCCGCACCCCTGACCAGCACCGTGGCAATGCTGGGGACTCCGGTCCCCGGGCAGGATGCGACCACGCAATGCGTCATGACGGGAAGCGGCGGCAGCCGCAAGTACACAAACGTCATCTCAATAAAACCCTTCGGCTCGGCATCCGGCGCCACGTCCTATGAGTTGCTCGTGTACAGCCCCAACAAAAAACTGGAGGGCTCAGGCCCCGGCGTGCCGGCCACCGGCGGAACGGTGACCGTGGTGCTCACCAACGGCGATGCGGCGACCGGCTGGACGTACGTCATCAAGGCCAATCGAACGTTCAACGCAACCAACACGTGGACGTCACTCAGCGCCACGCAAACGGCGCCCGTTACCAAAACGAGCTGCGTGTAGCCTAACCCGAGGACAGTTCCGCCCGGAGAGGATAGTCCCGGCCGTCGAGCACTACCTGCGTGCAGCGGTTTGTTTGGTCATTCAGGACTATGGGTGCCTGGGTCGACGGTGGGCTTTCCAGACGCGGGGTTGACCACCACCAGCGTGGTGCGCCGGGCGGTGTCGGTTAGCTGCAGTTCATCCAGCGACTCGGCCGGCAGCTGGGTGAGTAATCGAGAACGTAGAGGGAAGCGTCGGCCACAAACACGCGCAGCTCCGGCCTTGCGGCTGCCTCAAGGGCGTAGAGTCCGTACGCCCCGTCTATGCCGCGCAGCAGAAAATGGCGCTGCCACGATCGGCAACTTCCAGATCTGATCGCCGTGCTTCCAAGGATGCCTCCAGTTCGGTGTTTGTGTTTCCGGCGCGCTCGAGCAAAGCCTGGCGGGCGCCAACATCGGAACGTCCGCTCACTGTAGCTTTGAGGCCGCCGTCGATCTGGTCAAGCCGCGCCATAGCGTCTTTGCCCTGCCGCAGGTCATCAACAATCGAGGCCACGGTTGCGAAGACTGACGTGGCGCCGTCGCCGAAGAGCGCGGCGCCGTCGGTGTCCACCCGCACGGTCTGGTCCGGCCCGATCCTGCGTTCCACCGTCCCGGCCTCACACGCGAATACCGGGGGCGTGGCAGTGCTGAACGCCGTGGCGGCGTCGGATGTGCCGGCGAAAAGGCTGCGGCCCAGGTGCTTGGTGTAAGCGGCGGACAGGAGCTCCTTGTCCAGGCTCTCAAGCTCGACGGCGATGCCCTCCTTCGCCACTCCGCTGAGCGCGCCGTTCCCCGCCTGGACGGTGAGGTCGCGGACTCGGTTGAGCACGTTCGTGGTCCGGGACAGGCGGCATCCGTGGCATTGAGCCAGCTGCCGCCGTCATCGATATTGCGCCCGTACTGCCCGACGGCGGTCAGCTCGGCGCGCGTCTGCAGCGCCGCCCCGGCGGCGGCGGGGTCGTCGGAGGGCCGTGCGATCTTTTTCAGCGTCATGGCCTGGTCCTGCAGCGCGGCAAGCCGCGACTGTGAGGAGTGCAGGTTGCGCTGCGAGTTCATAGCCACGGTGTTGTTAGTTACCCGGTTCAGCATGGTTAGCGTCCCACCAGTCCAGTTGCGGTTGATCAATACGTCCAGTGCTTCGTCAACCGCCGTCATAACGCGCGCGGCGGCCTTGTAGGCGTGCTGGCTGGCCAGAAGGCTGATGTTTTCCTCGTCCAGGCTGACGGACGCGCCGGATGCACGGAGTGAAGCGGCGGAAGCGTGCGCGGCGTCGGCCAGAGTTGCGTGCTGCTGTGCGCCGCGGGGCTGGACGCCGATGCCCGTAACGACGGTGGTCCAGAACGCGTCCGGAGAATTGGAGCCACTGCCAAGCTGGGCCACTTGGTCCGCGATGCTGCCGTCCAAGGCTCCGGCGGAGGGGTTCCGCGCGGCGATCCCGCGCGCGTCGGTGGGAAGCACTTTCAGCGCCAGCGGCCGGTTCCGTCCGTTGTGAAGAACTGCTGGCCGGTGGTGCCGACTGTGGTTTGGCCGACCTGGCGCCCCGGTAGACTAGTCCGTTCATTGCCGTCACACATGGAGTAAAGGATGAACGTTTCGCGTACCCGGCTGGATTCACTGACAGGACTGCGGTTCATAGCCGCCATGCTCGTGGTCCTGTATCACGCGTCAGTGACGCTGGTGCCCGAGATGTACCCGCTTGTGTCCATGGGGCAGACGGGCGTGACGTTCTTCTTCCTGCTGTCCGGGTTCGTGCTCGCCTGGTCCATGAAAGCGGGCACCTCCAAGCGGCAGTTCTACTGGCGCCGGTTCGCCCGGATCTGGCCGCTGCATGCGCTCACGGCCCTGGCCGCCGTCCTCCTGGTTTTCACCACCCAAGGGGACCAGTCCGTTCCCCAGCTTTTGACCTCGCTTCTCCTTGTACAGGGCTGGCTCGGCGACAAGCAGTGGGTTTACGCCTATAACGGGGTGTCCTGGTCGCTGTCCTGTGAAGCGTTCTTCTATGCGGTGTTCCCGTTCCTGGCGGTGCGGCTTGCACGCCTTGAAGCGGGGAGACTCTTCCGCGTCGGCGCCGCGGTTTTCGTTGCCGCTGTTTCACTCGTGTCCGTCCTGCTGGCCGTCGTCCCCGGTTTCGACTGGGGAGCCTTGTTCTACACGTTCCCGGCGTTCCGGATCGCGGAGTTCATTGTGGGTGTGTGCCTGGCCATCGCCATGGGGAATGGCTGGAAGCCCAGGTTCGGCGTGGGCGTCGGTGCTGCCGCGGCCATCGGTTCCTTCCTGATTCTCGAAGTCGTCGACGGCATCGCGCCGTGGCATACGGCCGGGCCGCTGGCAGGTGCGCTCTGCATCCCGGGCTTCGCCCTCCTGATTGCGGCCTATGCGGACCGTGACCGCTGCGGGGGGCGCCCCACGTTCGCCAGCGCCCCTGTGATGGTGAAACTGGGCGAGTGGTCCTTCGCGCTCTACCTGGTTCACGAGCTCGTACTGCGGACAGCCCTGGAACTCGGCCCGGTGAGCCTGGCCGAGCGTGTCATGTTCGCCGTCGTCGCAATTGCGGTGTCCATACCGCTTGCCGGCGCCGCTTACACCTTCTTTGAGCGCCCAGTCGAGGCCAGACTCAGGAACAGGGGCTCACGTGGCGGCCCTGTCGCGGATACATCTGAGCCCGAGAAGACTTTGGTGGGCCAGTAGGACCGGCGCCACTGCGGCTAACGGGTCGGAGGCCCTCACGTCATATTTGGATTCCCGGTGTTTGGGCTTATGGGTGTGGTTGTGAGAGCTGTAGCCTGATCCCGATTCTTCTCCGTTTTCACAAGGTTGCCGGGCCCGCCTGGGACTTCGGACCGGTAGAGGGTCTGCTTGGATTGCTGTTGCGCCCTTGAGCGGCGCCGATTTGGGGGAATCATGTTCCGTGCGACGTTCAGGCGAGCCTTCGTGGGTTTCAGTGCCGGCGTGGTTTCCGTGGCTCTGGCCGTGTCAGGAGCGGTTTCTGCCGGTGCAGTTGATCTCGCGGCCGAAGCGGTCGTTGACACGGCTGCCCCGGCGGCCGTCTACTCCGACGCGCAGTACCCTCAGGACGGTGCGGCCGGCAAAACGTTCAAGGATGTTCCAACCAGTGCAGCGTTCGCCCGGGAGATTGGCTGGCTGGCCGCATCCGGTGTCTCGACCGGCTGGCCGGACGGCACTTTCAAGCCGATAACCGCGGTCAACAGGGACGCCATGGCTGCCTTTATGTACCGGCTGGCGGGAAAACCCGCGTTCACGCCCCCGAAGGTGTCGCCCTTCATGGACGTGGCCCCCGGCTACCTGTTCTATAAGGAGATCACCTGGCTGGCGGCCGAGGGCATCTCCACCGGTTGGGCGGAGCCCGGTAACCGGCGATCTTTCCGGCCGGTGCAGCCCGTGAACCGGGACGCGATGGCCGCGTTTATGTACCGCCTCGCCGGAAAACCCGCGCCCCCCGCCTCGACCGGAACCCGTTTCAGGGATGTTCCGGCGGGCCGCGCGTTCAGCACGGAAATCGGCTGGCTTGCCTCCACCGGGGTCTCCACCGGGTGGGCGGACGGCACCTTCCGGCCGCTGCAGGCAGTCAACCGCGATGCGATGGCGGCGTTCATGTACCGGTTCCTGGTGCGCGCCCGGCCATTTGCTGCCGGGACCGCCAGTACCGTGCATCTCGGCCCGCTGGCCACCGGCCACAACGCCGGCCTGGTGCGGCTTTCGGTGAAGGATGCCAAGGACGCCGTCACTGTCAGCGTGACTGGCGCTCCCGCCCTCACTGTTCCCTCGGGAACCTCTGCCTCCACGACCGTCCTGGCGCCGCTGATTAACGGGGCAGTCGCCGTCTCCGCTTCGAACGACACACAGGTCACGATTCAACTCATCGCCACGTTTGACGGGGCTGGGACGGTTCCCGGATCGACTATCGCACTGCCTGCGCCGGTCACGCGCGCTGACACGGACCGGCAGCTCGCCGGCTCGCAGCTTTCGGCAGCCCCTTTCGACGTCGGCCTCACAGGAACCGGAGGAGTGCCGGCCTCCGAGGTGCGGGCTGTGTTCGTTACCGCAACCGTCACTCTGGCAGCCCCGGACGTTCTCAGGCTCGATGATCAGGACCTGACCGTCGGGGCTGGAGTGACGTCGATTACGACGATGCTGCTACCGTCCGAGGCCGGCACCGCGCGTGCCTCGTTGCGCACAGGCACGGGATCGCTGCGGATGGACGTCCGCGGGTACGTCACCGATGCCGCGCAGGAAGCGCCGAACGTGAACGTGGGTGGAAGCTTTGTCCCCGCTAGCGCACCAACACCCCAAAAGTTCACGGCCACGTCGGCGGGCACTCCGATTCCTCTAAAGGGCCCTGCCGGCAGCGAAGCAGCACTGATGCTGGTTTCTGCAGAATCCGCCGGTGCGGCCACCAGCGTCCTCGATGTCGCTCCGGGTTCCACTCCCGGGGTTGGAGGTGCAGTGATCGACGCCGGACGAGGCGCCCAGCCTCAGCTGGCTTTCATTCCCTTGCGAAAGGGCCAGCCGACGGCAAGGATTGGAGCCGGCTCTGCTGCCGCCGTCGCTCTACCGTTGGGAACCCTACTCTCCGCGCCGCCCGCTGCCTCGGGTCCGGCGCCGGAAGTAAGCATTACTTCCCCCGCGTCTTCGGCCACCGTGGATCTCGGGGAGACCGGGAAGCTCGTGCTGGAAGGCACGGTGGCGTCGTCCACGGCCCACGTTGCGGCAATGCTGGTAACCGTGGGCGGGGCTGCGGTAGGAACACCGAAAGTGCAGCAGACCGCGGGGGGCATCCGCTGGTCTTTCGAGACGGGCCTTCCGCAGAGTGGCCAGGTAAGTTTCACGGTGAGCGCCACGGACAGGGCGGGGCACACCGGCTCCTCCAGCGTCCTGGTGAACGCCGTTCTACCGACAGTTTCCACGCAGATCATTTCACCTGATGCGGTGCAGCTGGACGAGGCGGTGAACCCCGTGCAGTCTGTCACTCCCACCTCGGTGACGGTGGCCAACAGCCCGGACCTGGCGGTTGGCCAGATCATCGTCGAAGGACCCAGCGCCGCAGCCCCGGACGGTCTGCTGCGGCAAGTATCGGCCGTTGACCAGGTGGGCAGTTCCACCGTGGCAACGACTACCCCGGCGACGCTGGCTGATGTGTTCCTGCAGGTTGATTTCAGCCAGGAGGTGCCCCTGGATAGCAGCAGGGGACTGGCCACCGCTGAAACAGGGGCCGACGGCGACAACTCCCCGGGACTCACGGTGCAGGACGAAGGAATTGCCGCTGCAACGGTAGAGACCGGGTCAGACGTGTCCCTGGACACCTACACCGATACAGCCACATCCAGCTGGACCGATGCCGAAGTTGTTCCCCTCAATGCGGCGCCGGCAAGAATGACGGCGCAATCACTCCGGCCTGCCGGGATAGCGCCCCTCGCGGTGACAATCGACGAAAGCCTCCAATTCGCAAGCCACATTGCGTTGAAGGACACGATTACCTGCGACGCCGTCAAAGGCTGCCTATCGTTCGGCAAGACGCCCGAATCGACGATTCAGAAGGCCAAGGCCACGATCGCCTCATCAGCCGGAGTCTCACTCAGCGGTGAAGCGAAAGTCGGGTTCACTCTGACCTTCACCCTTAGGACCAACCTTCATTGGGGTTGGGGCGGGCCCCAGGTGCAAATTGAAGAATTTTCAACGATCGTGCATACGGAGATGAGCGCAAAGGCCACAGCGAGTGCGTTCTTGAAAACCGCCACCAACAACCGCATGAAACACGAGCTCGCCACACTCAAGATGGCGCCTATCACCTTCATGGTCCTCACGATTCCTGTCGTGATCAGGCCGGGCGGCACCGTCTACCTCGAAGCCAATTTTTCGGCTGCGACGTCCCTGACGGTGGATCTTGGGGTTGAGCGCAGCCAGGACTTCGGCGTCCGCTACTCATCCAACGGCGGTTTCAGAAGCGTGGACACCGGCCCGGTCACTAAATTCAGCACGCCGGTGTTCGGGCCGAACGGCACGGCCGCTGTGACCGGAAAGATCGAGGCCGGATTCGGACCCACCCTCAAGGCAAGTCTCCTAATCTACGGCTTCGCCGGGCCTACCCTGACAATCGGTGCGCAGGCGGGTGCCTCCGCATCGATCACCATGGCCACGACCGGAAACAGAGTCGACGCGTCCCTTTACATCAGAGGCGACGTCATCATCGGCGTCGAACTCACCGTTCCCATCATTGAAAAGAAACTGCTCGACGCAGTAATCGTCAGTGGCAACTACACCTGGAGAATCAAAACCTGGCAATGGGACTATGCCACCACCTTCCCCGGTGCCGACTTGCCCGCGGAAGCTCCCAAGCTTTCCATTACGAATACCCAGCTACCTCAGGGCACCGCAGGGAGGACATACTCCGTCCAACTGTCCGCTACAGGAGGAACAGCTCCTTACTCTTGGCGGGTCAGTTTGGGGACGCTACCGGCAGGACTCAGACTCGACGCCGCAACAGGCACCATTAGCGGAACTCCTACCGCGGAAGGAACCAGGTCTGTGACCGTTGCGGTGGCTGACAGCGAGGGGGCCGAGACACAGACGGTCTTGCCTATATCCATTGCTGTCAGCGGAGCCTTCTCCGAGGCTCAAGTCGTCGCTGGTGGCTGGATGTCGCGGGTTGCTCTCAAGAACGACGGGACCGTCTGGCAATGGGGTGGGAGGCAGGCCAACAACAGTCAAACCGGGTCGCTGTTCGCACGGCAAGTTAGCGGAATCGCGGACGTCCGGTTGCTGCGCGTCCTCAACCGGGCTGTATATGCGATCAAAACTGATGGATCGCTATGGTTTTGGGGGTCAGACCCTCTCGGACGGTCATCAGCTACTCCGGTCAAAGTCGAGGGCCTTTCCGCCGTGGCCGACGTCGCCGGGCTGGAAACGGTCTTTGCAATAAGAACTGACGGTTCGGTCTGGGCCTGGGGCCAAAACGAAACGGGCCTCTTGGGCGATGGAACAGTTACTGCCCGTTCCACGCCCATACCAGTCGCGGGGGCCACAGCCGTTCGCAGCATTTCCAGCGATGGTCGGGTTGCCGTCGCCATCCGCACTGACGGGTCGCTCCTTGCCTGGGGGGAGAACTACTTCGGCCAGCTTGGCGACGGCACCACGACGGACTCACGAGTGCCCAACACGGTCGTTGGGCCAGTCGGGGTCAATAAGGTAGCGATCAACGGCAGCGCATTGACGGCTATCGGATCAGACGGAGCGGTGTGGTGCTGGGGGGATAGTACAATGGCGCCGTTCGAAACAACTCAGTCGACGCAACTAGCACCTCGCCTCGTTGAAGGGCTCCCGGCCATCGAGGATGCGGTCATGGATGGTAGCGGGACCCTTGCTCTTGCCAAGGACGGAACAGTTTGGGCGTGGGGTTCTAACCAGCGGGGACAACGAGCTACCCCGGCCACAACCTTGCGCGACTTCACGCCCAATAAAGTGGATGGTCTGGGGGTGGTCCAACAGATTGCATCTCTCGACATGAGTGCCTTTGCTGTCGGCATAGACGGCACAGTCTGGGCGTGGGGCAGGAATGATGGCGGACGACTAGGTGTGGGCGGTAGTGATGATTCGTACCTACCGCGGAAGCTACCAGGCTTGGCCGGTACGATTCGCGTCGATGTCGCGCCGGGTGGAGGGGCCGCCATATTGGACGGTGGATACCTGTGGACTTGGGGCGGCAATTCCTACGGCGAGCTCGGTAACGGAACGACGGTTGCTGCCTATTCGCCCGTCCAAGTGAGGACAGAGCCCGTGCCCTAGTCCTGACCAATAACCGCAGGGGAAGCCTTCCGGTTCTGCGGGGTGTTACGTATGCAGAATATGTGTCGCGGAGACATACATGTCTTGGACGTTCGGCGCTGGGGTTAATATTCGGTCGCGGACTCTTCCTCGAATGTGCGGCAGCTTGCCGTCGGATATCCTCAAGTGACATCATCCCCCTCACGCTAGGTCAATACAGCCATGACAGTCACGCCCTCCGCCCGTGTGGCAATCGTCATGCGGACCAGGAACCGCTCCCTGCTCCTGGACCGTGCCATCCGCGACGTGCTGGCCCAGTCCTTCACGGACTGGCTCCTGGTGCTGGTCAACGACGGCGGCCGGACCAGCGAAGTGGACCCCGTCGTCGAGAAGTACAGCGACGAACTTGGCGAGCCGGGTACTGGTGATCCACCACGAGGTGGGGCGGGGCATGGAAGCGGCTTCCAACGCCGGCATCAAGGCCTCGAACTCCGATTACATCGCTGTCCATGATGACGACGACAAGTGGCACCCGGACTTCCTCGCCCGCACCGTGGCGCACCTGGACGCCACGGATGACGCCGGGGCCGCCGTCCGCACCGAGATCGTCTATGAGCGGATCGTCGGCGCGGGCGTCGAGGAGATCAGCCGCGAGATCTTCTGCGCGGACATCCGCGCCATCACACTCTTCGACACGCTGCGGCACAACCGGTGCGTGCCCATCTCGCTCCTTTACCGCCGGGCGCTCCATGACGAGGTCGGCTACTTTGACGAGGACCTGGACGTGGTGGGCGACTGGGAGTTCCAGCTGCGGGTTCTGCAGTCACACCGGATCGGCTTCATCGACGGCGAGCCACTGGCTTTCTGGCACCAGCGCCGCGAATCCACCGGGGACCTCGGTAACAGCGTCATTGTCTCGGACACCGCGCACCAGGACTTCGACCGCGCCGTGCGCGAGAAGCACCTGCGCAGTCACGTTTCCGAGGCCGGCCTGGGTGCTCTCCTGTACGTCACCAAGCACCAGGACACGGAAGCGCATCACTTCCACAACCGCCAAAACTACTCCGAGGGGCTGCTCCGGGAGCTCATCGACCGCTCCGCCCGGTCCGAGGAGCGGCTTCGCCTGCTGGAGGAGGCCATCAGCGACGCGAGCCTCGTAAGTCTGCTGCGCCGTCGCTACCGCCGGCTGAAGGACCGCCTGCTTCAGAGGTAGGGGCCAGCCCACTGAGGAGCCGGGCGTTGTGCCCGGTTCTTCGCCTGTTTCAAATCTTATTGGCCCTGTCCATGGGACAGGTGTGTATCAGCCTGCCGTCGACCATCCATGCGCCGCGGGCCAGAAGAGGACATCTAAGTGAAGATTGTTGTGCAAGGGGATCTCGGTCAGGCTGCGTACCACGTAGGGGACGAGGCCATGACAGTCGCCGCTGTGGACGAGCTGAAAAAGCGGATGGACGCCGAGTTTGTCCTGCTGTCCCGCGACCCGGCACAGACATCGCGGCTCTACGGGGTGGGCGCTGCCCATACCGTCGAGTTTCCCTGGCCGCCCGCGGAACGGGCCCGCCATCTCGATTTGGTCCGGCGGGCCGCTGCTGGTGACCGGTCGGCCCTGCTTTCCGCCGACCATACTTGGTCAGTGATCGAAGCGATCGGGGAGGCCGACGGCGTGCTGATAGCCGGCGGGGGCAACATGAACTCCCTGTTCGGCTGGCTGCTGTATGAACGTGCCGCCGTCGCGCTTATCGCGAAACAGTTGGGGAAGCCACTGGTGGTCAGTGGCCAGACGTTCGGGCCCGCGCTGCTGCCGCAGGACCGTACCGTTCTTCAGGAGCTGCTGGTCTCCGCCACCCTCGTAGGGGCCCGCGAGCCCTCGTCCCACGCTTTGGGGCTGGAACTTGGCCTGGAACCTGAAAGATTGGTGAGGGTTCTCGACGACGGAAGCTTTATTGAGATGGGTCCTGCGTCGGACCAGGTGGATGCGCAGACTGGCCCGCAGCGAACGGAACTGCCGGATGGGCAGTACATCGCGGCTACATTCGGCCCCGACGCGTGGCGGGAAGGAAGCAACAACCTCCCGGCGCTGGCCGCGATCCTCGACCGTGCCGCTGATCTGACCGGTCTCCCCGTGTACCTCCTTCCCCACATGGGTCCCCTCGGGTCCGACGACTCGGGTGGCGACCATGATTCGCACCGAATCCTCATCGAGAATTCCCGCAGCGGCCGCCTCACGACTCTCCCCGTGCTCCCGGTGGGTGAAGCGGCGTCAATCACCAAAGCGGCCCAACTCGTACTGACAAACCGCTACCACCCGGCTGTCTTCGGTCTGGCAGCAGGGGTGCCAGTGGTCGCCGTATCCAACGATGCCTATTCAGATGTCCGCTTGCACGGAGCCATGGGGAACTGGGGGCTGGGGGACTGGTCCCTTCCCCTCCCCAGCCTTGCATCCGGGGCAATGGACAGTGGGATATCGGAGGCTTGGTTGCGACGCGAGGAAGTCCGCCAGCATCTCGCGCAGGCGCTCCCCGGCGCTGTGCAAAGCCAGCAGGAGTGGTGGGACGGCGTGGCTGCGGTGCTTACGGGCGCGCAAACGGAAACTCCCGCCGGCTTGGCCGAAGTAACCCAATTGACCGCAAAAGGCTCCTGGTCCCGGGAGGCCAGGGAGCAGCGGACCCTGTTCCGCACCCTGAGCGGCAGCATCGGGCGCCTATGGACCGAACTGGACGATGTAAGGTCCGAGCGCGATGCTCTTGCCCGAAGCCACGCCGAACTAAGTCGTGAACGCGACGCCATTTTTTCCTCGCGGTCATTCAGAATGGCGTCGGTGCTCCGTCGAAGCGCCCATGTCGTGGGCCGGCTCAGGGGCCGACGGCCCTGAACATGGGCATGTCAACGTGATGCAAGACGACTAAGACGGCTTGATCCAGGGCCATCGCTAGCGGGACGATTCAACCGAGGGAGCCCCTCCGCGCCAGGTGGCAGACGTCGATATTGGTGTCACGGCTGATCACGATCTTTATCTGGGTCCGCTTTTGCCTTCAGAGCGTCATGTGACAAGGCCGTAGTAGGCTTGTGCTCATTAGGCTTCCGGCCTGTAATCAGGTCCTGGGAGCTTGTTCCACTCGGGCTAAGTCGTTACGGCTCATCCCCACACCGTAGTATGCCCCAAGAATCACCCCCATGACGAGCAAAGCTGTGCCGCCAGCTCCCGGCCCTTCGATTAGTTCAGCAATCCAGGCAAGCATGAGGGCAGCTGCGACCCAGCAACGGAAACACCGGCTCTCTCAAGCTCGAAACCCAGCCAACGTAAACAGTCCACAGCACCATCACAAAGACAAGGTTGACGATCAGCGATTTTCGGCTGACCGGTAGCGACGGCAGATCGATGCCTTCGCCCCGAAGCTGCCGACCTTCCAGCACTGCTCCTCGGATAAGTCGGATAAAGACTGCCGCGCGAACGAAGGTGATTAGCAAAGAACGCCAAGGTTCGGACAAGCCGAGCCAACTACGTATGCCCCCAACTACTGACCCTAAAATCAGGAACCAAAGTAGGCCCCAAGCGACTAGGCGCTGACGTTGCGGTGGCATACCTTCAAGTGAATCGGGCGGCCCCGATTGCCACTCGTATTCATTGCTTCCCCTGGCTGAGCCGCCCGTCATGAGCGCAGGCTACCGGCAGAGGATTGCCTCGGGAATCAATTCGCCTTGACCAGCCCAATTTTCCATTTCACTGGCAACTGCACCCCACCTCGCAATCGCTCTAGCACCCCCGGTAGACTCGTCCTGAACGCGGCGGGGGCCGCGTTCCATGATTGCGTCCCGGCGGCAGCGCCTGAAGGACGCCGGACAGGATGGTCTCGATGTTTGTCATGCGCCGAACACGCTTTTCTGCCCTCATGACGTCTGCCGGCATCGCCGCTCTTGTGGCCACTGCCGTCATCGTGCCCCCTGCATCGGCGGCCGATGACCGGACACCGCCGCTGCCCTCCATCCCCCGCACGCCCTCGGTTGTCACCCCGCCCACGGACCAGTTCATCGTGAAGTTCAAGGACCCGGCGCGGTCCGGATCCGCGCTCCGCGCCCGGTCCTTCAGCACGGCGGCCGCCAGGCTTGGGGCCACGGCGAAGGACCTCCGCGCCACGGCCGGCGGAGCGCGTGTGGTGCGCACCAGCAAGGAACTGGGCGACGGCGATGCTGAGAAACTGCTCGCCTCGCTCCGCGCGGACCCTGCCGTCGCCTACGCCGAACCCGACATCAAGCTGCAGGCGAAAGCCGCCGACCCGCAAGACACCTTCTACCCCCTCCAGTGGAACCTGTTTTCGGAAACCGCCGGCATCAGAGCCACCCGGGCGTGGGACGTCACCCAGGGTGCCGGCCAGGTGGTGGCCGTCGTCGACACCGGCAAGACCAGCCATCCTGACCTGGACGCGAACATGCTGTCCGGTTACGACATGATCACCAATTCCGAAGATGCCCGCGACAACGACGACGGCCGTGACCCCGACGCCACGGACATGGGCGACTCGACAGACATCGGGCAGTGCGCTGACGGATCAGCCGCAATGCCGTCCTCTTGGCACGGCACACACGTGGCGGGCATCATCGCCGCCGTCGCAGGCAACAACGAGGGCATCGCGGGCATCGCCCCCAAAGCGAAGATTCTGCCGGTCCGCGTGCTGGGACCCTGCGGCGGGCAAACTTCGGACATCGCGGATGCCGTCCTCTGGGCATCTGGAGCCCCGGTGGACGGAGTGCCGCCCAACCTGACGCCGGCCCGGGTGATCAACCTGAGCCTCGGCGGACTGCTGCCAACATGCCCGCAGGCCTTCCAGGACGCGGTTGATACCGCCACGGCCAGGGGATCCGTTGTGGTTGCGGCAGCCGGCAACGAGATGACGCAGGCCTCCAATTCCACCCCCGCCAACTGCCGGAACGTGGTCAGCGTCGCCGCCAGCGGCCCCAGCGGCGCCCTGGCGCCGTACTCTAACTTCGGGCCCGGCGTCGACATCACCGCCCCCGGGGGCGACATGTCCGCTGATCCGTCAGGCGGGATCCCGTCCCTGACGCACGACGATCCTTCAACGCCAGAGATCGAGAACTACGCCTACGCGGAAGGGACGTCCGCAGCAGCACCGCACATTTCCGCTGCCGCAGCACTTCTCATGGCCCAGATGGGCCCGACGGCGACACCGGCGGCCGTCGTAGCACGCCTCCAGCGCACTGCCAGGGCCATCCCCGGCGGCTGCCCGCAGGGATGCGGCGCCGGGTTGCTGGATGCCGCCGCGGCGCTGCTCCGCATCACCATGCTGGTGCCCACCGGGGACCTGAACGGCGACCGGAAGGCCGACGCCGTGGCGAGGGACAGCACCGGCACGCTGTGGCTGTATCCCGGCAACGGCCGGAGCGGCTGGCTGCCCCGCGTCCGCATGGGCGGCGGGTGGAACGTGATGACCTCGCTCGTGGGATCGGGCGACATGAACAGTGACGGCAAGGCCGATGTGCTCGCCAGGGACACGGCCGGAACTCTGTGGCTGTACCCGGGCAACGGCCGGAGCGGCTGGCTGCCGCGCGTCCGGGTGGGCGGCGGGTGGAACGTGATGACCTCGCTCGTGGGATCGGGCGACATGAACAGTGACGGCAAGGCCGACGTGCTCGCCAGGGACACGGCCGGAACTCTGTGGCTGTACCCGGGCAACGGCCGGAGCGGCTGGCTGCCGCGCGTCCGGGTGGGCGGCGGCTGGAACGTGATGACCGCCCTGGTGGGAGCGGGCGACATGAACAGCGACCGGAGAGCAGACCTCCTTGCCCGCGACAGCGCCGGTACCCTCTGGCTGTACCCGGGCAACGGACGCAGCAGCTGGCTGCCGCGCGTCCGGGTGGGCGGCGGCTGGAACACTATGTCAACCATCGCCGGCCGCGGCGACTTCAGCGGTGACGGCAGGAACGACGTCCTCGCCGTCGACAGCGACGGGGTCCTCTGGCTGTACGCCGGCACCGGCACCGGCTCCGCCGGCTGGTACCCGCGTGTCCGAATGGGCGGTGGCTGGGGGTAGTTCTCAGCGAGAACGTAGAGTTGTGCCTCAGCCCTGAGGCCAGTCATGTTACCTACGGTCGTCACGCTTCGATGCATTTGCCTGCCTCTTTGTGAGCGCATGACGGCATACCTGCTGGTCACTGCGTGCCCGAGGCAACAAGTAGTGGGCGACGCCGAAAAACGAGTAGTTATTGTGGGTGCGCTCTAGTTGCGCGTCACTTAGTGTAGGTAATCCGAAAGTCCTCTAGCCACAGGGGCACAATCGCGGTAGGGCCAGAGGGGAGCCTCTGCGCGGACAGACCAGTATTAGAGTCCGCGCCCACTTTTCATTACAGCTGCACGGTGAGGTGCGGCCACAATAAAAGCAGAAGCATGAAAGATCCCGAACTTGCGTGTCCGGATGCTTGCCTCATTGTGGTGTCTGACCCACGCGGAATGCGCTGGCGAGGAATCCCAAGCGATGCGGCATATAGGCTGCGCCTTTTGTTAAGAAGTACTCATAAAAGAATATAGTCGTAATAAAAACAAAAGCCTTTTCAGGTTCTGCATCCGTCGGTAGAGTGGTTCCCACGCCGCTTTCATCGGGAAAAACTGAAAGGGCGGGGGAGCTGTTCAACCCCTTTGGTTCCGGTCACAGTTACCGCTCCGCTGCTTTGAACAGGTATCCCACCCAAGCGCATGAATTGTGCCGCTTGCAACCATGGCTCTTCAAAATAATAGGCACAAAGTATTCCACGGCCTGATGTTTTGACCGGCATGGGAAAAGTATCCAGGTGCTGCACCGAATCAGCATAATGGCACGCTCGGATAAATAACCGTAGACAGCACCCATGGGTGTACTGCGCCCAAGCGTAGAGCGCCGCAATGATGCGGGCTCTTCTGCTCTGCGGTTCCTTTTGAATAACCACTCGCTAGGAAACCATTCCAATGAATACAGCATCTCGCTTTATCAGCACCACTGCGCTCGCCGCGGGCCTGACCCTCGGCAGCGCGGCACTCACTGCTGGAGCTGCTTCTGCGGACGCAGGGCCGACGACGACCTATTCGTCCACGCAGCACAGCAGCTACGACAAAGACGGCTTTGACAAGGCCGGCCACAACCGCCAGGGCAAGGACTGCAGCGGCCACTGGAGGCACTGGGATAAGGACAAAGGCAAGCATCACGACAAGGGCAAATGCCGCGGCAACCTGCCCAAGTACCCGCATCCCAAGGATCCAGTCCACCCCATCTACCCCCAGCGCTAATCCCGCACAGCAGGCCTGGCGCGGCCGGTTAATTCCGCTGCGTCATCATGGCTTATTCATGTATGAGGCATTATGAGAAAGTCGCACGCAAATAGAGCTTGGTAATAGGGCATGCGCTTTTTCAACTGACCCGACATGATGATGATGCACGCCCTGATTGCGCGGAGTTTGCGTAATAAAGAAAAGTTCGCCGAAACAATAAATTAGGCCTTTTCAATATCGGAATTCACCGGTAGCGTAGTTATCAGCCCCAGGACACCGGGGAAAGCAGAAAGTTTCGGGCTACCGCTCAGTCCATTGGTTCAAGTCAGCATTGACCGCTCCACTGCTTTTGAACAGGTAGCCCGCCGGGCACAATATGTGCTCACTCGCAACCAGGGCTCTTGGAAGCAATAGGCACAAAGTTGTTCATCGCCTGATGTTTCACGGCCATGGGAAAACTATCCAAGTGTGGCGCTGATTCGCCGTAACCGATCGCTTGGATAAACAACCGTAGATCGCACCTGGAAGGTGAAGTGCGCCCAGATGACGCACATTCGCAATGCCGCACACCCTTCTGGTCTACGGCTCCTTATGAATAACAACTCGCAAGGAAACAACTCCAATGAACACAGCATCTCGCCTTATCAGCACCACCGTTATCGCCGCAGGCTTGACCCTTGGCGGCGCGGCACTCACTGCTGGAGCTGCCTCTGCGGATACCGGGTCGAAGACGACCTATTCGTCCACACAGAGCAACAAGTACGACAGTCATCGCTACGACGGATGGGGCTACGACAACGAGGGGTACGACAGGAACGGCAAGGACTGCGACGGGCACAATCGCGAATGGAACAAGCGCCACCACCACAAGCCGCGTCACCACGGTAATCACGGCCACGGCCACGGCCACGGCCACGGCCACGGCAACAACGGCGGCCACGGCAACAATGGCGGCCACGGCAACAATGGCGGCCACGGCAACAATGGCGGCCACGGCAACAATGGTGGGAGCTATACCCCGCCCCGGCACGGCTAGCCCCGCGTAGCCGACCGGTACGGAACAAATAGGTTTGATACCGAGGGGACGTTCTCACCAGCGTTTCCTCGGAATCAAAATAAAGGAAGCGGTCTCCTGCGCGCCTGCGGAGGCCGCTTCTGCCGTGCATGCCCCATCGCGGGCTTCACAGCTTCATCACAGCACCGCGACAGAAGGGCCAAAGGCCTGGTGGACAGGATTAGGGAGAAAGCTCCGGGAATCATCGGAGCGGTACCCTTGAGGAGCCACACATGTACACGGAGACCAGCCACAATCCTGTCCCTCACGCCGATGATCCGCAGGGGACGGCCCCTCTCGCCAGTATTCCTCCTGCCACTTCCCCTTCGGCTTTTGGCGCTGTGAGCCCTGCGCCGCCTGTGCCGCCGGTCCGGCCGCGGGACAAGAAGCGGGTTGGTCCCGCGGTCTTCGTCACCTGCCTCGTGGCGGCGGGACTTCTGGGCGGCGGGGTGGCTTCCGGGGTTTTTGCACTGTGGCCCGACGCGCCAGCACAGGCAACCACCACGGCGCAGGCAGCCATTAGCCCGGTCATCGTCAACAACACGGAGAGCGTTAACGCCGCCACCGCTGCTGCGCAGAAGGCCTCGCCCAGCGTGGTGACCATCAGCGTCAGGTCCGGCAGTTCAGGGGGCACCGGCTCGGGCATCATCCTGGACACCGAGGGCCACATCCTCACCAACACACATGTGGTGACCCTGGACGGAGCGGTGGCGGATGCCGCCGTCGAGGTCCGCACCAATGACGGCCAGGTCTACAAGGCCACCATCGTGGGCACGGACCCGCTGTCCGACCTCGCCGTCATCAAAATCGACGCCCAGGGACTGATTCCGGCAACCCTCGGTGACTCTTCTGGTGTCAACGTCGGTGACACCGCCATCGCCATTGGCGCACCCCTGGGACTCAGCGGCACCGTCACCGACGGCATCGTCTCCGCCGTGAACCGCACGATCGAGACGGAGTCGTCCGCCACGTCCCAGGGATCCTCAACGCAGGATTCCATCAGCATCAACGTCATCCAGACGGACGCAGCCATCAACCCCGGCAACTCCGGCGGCGCGCTGGTCAACGGGCAGGGCGAGATCATCGGCGTCAACGTGGCCATTGCATCGGCGGGATCGTCGTCCTCCTCGTCCACCCAGAGCGGCAACATAGGCGTCGGCTTCTCCATCCCGATCAACCAAGCGAAGCGGGTGGCGGAGGAGATCATCTCCACGGGCAAGGCGACCCATGGCCAGCTGGGACTGTCCGTTCAGGACAAAACGTCAGGGTCGTCGTCGGACTTCACCGCCGGCGCCGAGGTGGCCTCGGTGACCTCCGGGTCGGCGGCGGACAAGGCCGGGCTGCAGGCCGGCGACGTGGTGACCGGCCTGGCCGGCCGGACCGTCACCGACGCTTCTGAGCTGACGGCGGCCGCCCGCGAGCAGGCCGCCGGATCCACCGTGAAGATCGCCTTCCAGCGCGACGGCCAGGAGCAGACCGCGGACATCACCCTGGGCGCGGCGTCCTAGGCCGAGCCTTCATACACCGGGCGCCGCTTCCATGGGGGAGTGGCGCCCACTAGCTGACAAGTCGTCCGGCGCGTGGACATCCTGCAGGTGGTAAAGCAGCGCCTGCCCAGGATTCTCGGGGTGCAATGCGGTGTGTCGCAGCAGTGACGCGCGGATATGGGGTTCGAGGTTCGTCTGGGAGAGGATTTCACCGATGAGGCGCCTGAGCTGAAACTGCAGGAGTCCTTCCCGAACTGATGGAGCGGACGGGGCGCCGGCTTCGCGGTCCACGACCGCCATCCCGCGCGTGGTCACGCGATCACCGGGACGATGCCGGTGACCAGTGTGCCGAGGCGCGCCGCAACGCCCAGTTCCAGGCCGGTGTCTGTGAAAACTAGGTTGTCGCCGCTTATGACCAGGACGCGGCCTGCCGCGGTTCCTTCCAGCCACAGGGCATCGCCGACGTCCGTTTGATCAAGCTGCTGGGAATGCATGAGTTCTCCGTCCACATGCAGCGCAATTGCTCCGCCGTCGCTCACCGAGCAGGTGCAGGTGTCCCGCGCGGGAACAGATCGCCGTACGATCTCCCCATAGCTGCCGGTCAACGACATCTGGAACCCATGGTTGAGCAGGGCTGAAACCAGGGCGGACGTCATCTCACCGCCGGGCGCTCCGAAGACCAGGCTCGGTGTCAGGGTGTAGGCAAGCACGGGGATACTCCTCTCGCTTCCTGCGCCTCCGGCCAGGACGAGACGCGCACCGACTGAGGTCAGATCGCTGCCAAAGTCGGCCGACTGAAGCAACCTCAGGGCAGGCCCCTGACACTGCAGGTGATAGACAGCTGGATCGAAGGTGAGGGACACCATGCCCTCCAAATCGTGGCTTTCGGTGATATCGACAGTCAGGGATACGGCGGCGCCGGCGCCAAGTGGAAGCCGGCAGGCAGCGCAGCGGCTGGCCATTGCCATGACTGTTTCGATGTACTGGGCAGTGTCCCTGCCCTTGAAGGTTTCCAGTCGCGTGTCCCAAGCGACATTGCTGGTGATAGGCATTTCCGCAGTCCAATCCGTGATGCGGCATCAGCGACGCGGCCGCTAGGCGGCCTGCACGTCCTGAAGCGAGAGTTGGCCGCCGGGCTGCTCTGCCGAACCCGGCATACTGATTGGAATGAGTTACGGTCTAACTCCCCAGCCAGATGCCGACAGCTTGGCAGCGACACCTTAGGGAAACACTTCGGGACCCTATGAATCTGGCCAAGGGCCTACCAAAGAAGTCCCCTCGCCGCTGTGGTTGAGGCACCTTGGGTTCGGATTCCAAACCGCTGTTCCCTGGGATCTCCCAAGGAACTCCATCCTTCTTCCAAGGACGGCGGCGGAGACTTGAACCGGCCGGTGGCGGTGGTCTTACGTCCACCCTCCGGGACAGGCCTGCCTAGCCAAGTCCGCTGCCGGCCGCCAAAGGGATCGTGGCGTCGTCTAGGATTCGTGTATGCGCCGGACTGTTGTCAACAACATCGTCTCCCTGGACGGCTTCTACGCGGACCAAAGCGGGAACCCGACGGTGCTGAACATGGATGAGACTTTCGACGCCTACAACCTTGAACGGCTGCGGTCGGCGGGAACGGTGCTGCTGGGCCGAACATCCTTTGAAGGATTCGGCGCCTACTGGCCCGCCATCGCTGACGCTGGCGAGGACCCCACCAACCGCGCGTTGAGTTCCGACAACCGGGAAACGAGCCGCCTCTACAATCGCATAGCCAAGGTCGTGGTGTCGGACTCCCTGGATGTCCCCGCGGACCACCCCTGGGCCGCCACCACGACGGTCGTCCGACGGGACGAAGTGGGCACGTGGCTGCAACAGGAAAAACTCTACGGGACTGGAGACATCCTGATCTTCGCCAGCCGCATCATGTGGAACGGCCTGCTGGCCCAGGGGCTTATCGACGAACTGCATCTGACCGTTAGTCCGGGCGCCCTCACCGCAGGCCTGCCCTTGTTCCTCCGGCCCGCAAACCTTTCCTTGCTGGACGTCCGGGCGTTCCCGGGATCCAGCAACGCCTTACTGCGATACCGCCCGGCGTCGGCATAAAAGCCAGCCGCCGTCGTCGGAGTCAATCCTCTTCGCCGCCTCCGGAGGCGGCGCCGAACCATCTCTCCAACTGGGGGAGCAGCTCGTCCTGGTCTTCGCCGATCCATGCGACGTGGCCGTCCGGCCGCAGCAGGACTGCGGGCGCGTCCAGTTCCCCGCTGGTGTCCGCGATGAGGTCGATCCGGTCCGTCCAGCCCGTTACGGAGAGTGTGCCGGTCTGGTCCAGCAGGAGCCCGCGGCCTTCGCGGGTGAGCTCGTAGAGACGGCCCCCTGACAAGGGGATGTCGCGCAGCCTTCTGCCGAGCAGCTCCGGTCCTTCGCCGAAGTCGTACCGGACCCCGATCGAGGCGATCCGTTCGGCCAGGAACCGGCTGACGTCGTCGAAGTCCATCAGCTCGGCCAGCAGGCGGCGCACGGCCTGGGGGCCGGGCTCGGGGGAGATCAGTTCGCTTTGGGCGCGGGTGATGGTCAGCACGCCCTCGGCGACCGGGTGGCGCTCGGCGAAGTAAGTGTCCAGCAGCCCTGGCGGCGCCCAGCCGTTGATTTCGGCAGCGAGCTTCCAGCCGAGGTTGAACGAGTCCTGGATGCCGAGGTTCAAACCCTGCCCTCCCAGCGGCGGGTGGACGTGCGCCGCATCGCCGGCGAGGAACACCCGGCCCGCGCGGTACTGCTCGGCCAGACGGGTGGCGTCGGTGAACCGGGTTATCCAGCGCGGTGAATGGACGCCGAAGTCGGTGCCGGCATGGGCCCGCAGCTGGGTCTTTAGCTCTTCCAGCGTGGGCGGCACCGAGCGGTCCTCGGCCACCGTGGCCGCCGGCACCACGGCGCGGAACAGCCCGTTCCCGGCCGGGCCGACGCCGAACCCCCTGTGGGTCTTGCGGACCTCGTCCACCACCCCGGCCAGCTCGTCCGGCGGCGTTGTCACCTCCATCTCGCTGTGGATCCATTCGTTCGTGGCGGGGTCGCCGGGGAAGCCGATGCCGAGCTGCCTGCGCACCAGGCTGCGTCCGCCGTCGCAGCCGACCAGCCAGCGCGAGCGGAGCCCGGTGCCGTCGGCGAGCCCGACGCTCACCCCGTCGTCGTCCTGCTCGACGCCCGTCACCTCGCAGCCGCGGCGGACTTGGGCACCGAGTTCGACGGCGCGCACCGCCAGCAGGCGGTCGGTGACCGGCTGCTGGATGCCGAGGATGTAGGCGTGTGCGGTGTCCAGGTTCGCCGGCAGGGGTTTGTCGATCCCGGCGAAGCGGCCGACCCCCGGGTACTGTTGCCCCTGTGCGAGGAACCGGTCCAGCAGGCCGCGCTGGTCCATGATCTCGATGCTGCGCGGGTGCAGGCCGAGCGAGCGGACCGCCACGCTCGGCTCCGCGTCCTTCTCCAGTACGAGCACGTCCACGCCGTGCAGCCGCAACTCGCTGGCCAGCATCATCCCGGTTGGCCCGCCGCCGCTAATGATTACATCGATCATGTGGAACCCCAATCCAAAATTTAGCCGCGGCCAACCATTCTGGTTGAGGGTGGGGGCCTTGCGGCAAGCCCCCTGGCGGGCTATATCCTGAAAGTGGCAAGGAGATCGGTTCTCCTTGCCTTTCGCATGTGCGGGTTCAACCGCATGTGACCTCGTGCATCGCCGGCCATACAGGATCGATCCCGCCCATGAGTCTAAGGATGCCGCTGTCAGCCTCCCAGCGCAGACGATAGGAGCCGTCAGCGATTGGTTCGTAGCCGTCGTCCGCAGTCCAAGAGCTCACCCGTGACCCGATTCCGCCGCGACCGACCGCATATACTTCACCGCTGCCCGCGAAGAGGAAAGAATACTCGCGCGCCACGGGCCGGCAGCCGTTCGGACCCTCTGGTTCGAGTACGTGGTAGGTGGCACTCAAGTCGCCCATTGCCCCGGTCAAGCTGCTCAATCCCACGCCGAAGACCACCAGCCGGTGCAACAGGCTAATGAGCACGGTTCGGCGCGTCCTGCTCCCTCCTCCAGCCGCGCGACGGCTTATGAGGAGCAGTGCCAGCGAGGTTACGAGCAGCATGGTGCTAACAGCCCAGCCAGGCAGCACGCCTCCCGCGATTACCAATACCAAGCCGCCCAAATTTGCTAACGCTGTCACGGCGGCGAGCAGCAGGCAACAGGTAGCTGCCTGGCGCAGCAGCGGCACGTTCAATCGGCCTGAAAGATTTTCCCCAGTCTTCATCGGCTGTCAGTCTAGCTTCGAAGGCCTTCAGGAGTGCGGAGGACTGAAAATGGTACGTCATATTGACTTTCGATAGAAAAAATCGGACCATCAGGCCATGTCTATCGTTAGTCGATTGGTCCTCCCGCTTAGGGTCCTGCTGGTAATGGTGTTCCTCGGGTTGCTGGTGGCCCAGGTCATGTCGTTCCCCGGCGAGTTTCTCTTCACGACCGAGGAGGGGCCGAGGGCGGATCCCTGGCGATGGCCGATGCTGCTGTTCTGGGAACTGGAAGCCGTATGCCTGCAGGTTGTGATCGTGTGCATCTGGCGGTTGCTGACCCTGGTCCAGCGTGACCGGATCTTCACCGCGGCCTCGATGCGGTGGGTGGACGTGATCACGTGGGCGTTCGTCGCAGCGTGGCTGCTGCTGGCGGCCATGGCCGCCTCCCTCATCGCGTACATCTATTTCACCCCCGAGCTGCGCGATCCCGGGATGCCTGCGGTGTTGATTGGCGTCACGCTGATCGGTGCGGTGCTGGTTCTGCTGATCGTGGTGATGCGGGACCTGCTGCGGCAGGCGACGTCATTGCGGGCCGATATGGAAGGGGTGATCTGATGGCGATCGTGGTGCGCATCGACGTGGAGCTGGCCAAACGCAAGATGAGCGTGGGGGAGTTCGCCGAGCGGGTCGGGATCACCCCGGCCAACGTGGCGGTTTTGAAGAACGGCCGGGCCAAGGCGGTCCGCTTCAGCACCCTGGACGCGATGTGCCGGGTCCTGGGTTGCCAGGCGGGCGACCTGCTCGAGTGGGTCGACGACGATGGTGCCGGCGACTAAGCCCCGCGCGGCACCCTGTCCGGGTGCACCATGTCACCGAAGCCGTGAACCATCCACCGGCCGTGGTCAGGCCGCCACACGAGCGTGATCAGCAGCGGGTCATCCAGAATTGTGGCCGGTGTGATGAACGTAGTTTCCTTGGCCTCCCGGATAACTCGCATGTAGCAGACCTCGAGATCTCCGTGGGCGTAGACGGCTTCCTGGAGCATGCCGGGGTCCTCGATGGCGTCCAGCAGCGCGGCGGCGATTTCGAAGGATCCCCACAACGGCCGGGACTCCGGGGTCACGATCAGATGAAGGTCGTCCAGGTTCTTTTCCCTGTCATGCAGCGCCCTGAAAAACCAGTACCCGATTCGGCGCGGATCATCCGCGGTCTCCTGCGACTCGTCCGCGTAAAGGTCAAAGTCCTCCGTCATGGCACAAAGGTACTCGTGGGGCCGGGGTGCTGACGAGACTTTCCCGGGCGGAAATCGAGCCAGGAAACGGGACGGCCGAAATTGTCAGATCATCTCCCTGTTCGCCGTCGGGCTCCTTCAGGTGGCGGTGTTCCTCACACCGATCGCCGTGGGCTACTTCCTCTTCCGCGACTCAGTAGCACTGCCCGACTTCGACCTGTCCTCCCTGGTGTTCGAGCCCGTCCAGATGATCACCGGCGCTCTGCTGCTGCTGGGCGGGTTCACCCTGTTCACCGGCGTGCTCGTGGCCATCGGCGCGATCATGCCCACGGCCAAGGAAGCCTGCACCATCTTCGGGCCGCTGATGGCCCTGATCTTCGTGCCCTTCTACGCCGTCAGCCTCATCATCAGCGACCCCACAGCCCTGATCGTGCAGGTCTTCACCTACTTCCCGCTCACCGCCCCCGTCACCGCGCTGCTCCGCAACGGCTTCGGAACGCTGGGCGCTGTCGAATCAGCCGTCGTGATCGTCGAGGTGTTCATCGTCGGGATCCTCATCCTGCGCCTGGCCGTGCACCTGTTCCGCTACGGCTCCATCGAATACGGCCGCAAGCTCTCCATCGCCGGGACGTTCCGCCGGAAGGAACTGACTGCCAAGTAGGGCGTTTGCTGCCGCCCCGGTGCGAGAATGTCCGCATGCTCATTTTCCTGGAGACCGAGCGGCTGATGCTGAGGCAGTTCACTCCCACCGACGCGGACCTGCTCTTGGAGCTCGACGGCGATCCGCGCGTGATGCGGTACATCACCGGCGGTGCCCCTACGCCCCGGGAAGAGGTTGAAGACGAGGTGCTGCCGGCGTTCCTTGGCTACTACCGGAAATTCCCCGGCTATGGCTTCTGGGCCGCCGTCGAGAAATCAACCGGAGATTTCCTCGGCTGGTTCCACTACCGGCCCGCCCCCGGCGATCCGCCTGACCAGCCCGAACTGGGCTACCGGCTGCGGCGCGAGGCCTGGGGAAAGGGCTACGCCACCGAGGGGTCCCGGGCGCTGATCGCCAAGGGGTTTACCGAGTTCGGCGTGCAGCGGGTGGTTGCTAACGCCATGGCAGTGAACACCGCCTCGCGACGGGTGATGGAGAAGTCCGGAATGCGCCTTATCCGTTCCTTCGTCGCTGACTGGCCCGTGTTCATCCCGGGCGATGAACACGGCGTCGAGTACGCGATCTCCCGGAGTGAATGGACCCTGGGCGTTGGCCGCTGATCCGCTGGGTCAGACAACGGCCAGGGCGCCCTTGGCGCTTTCCACCAGAACATGGGTGGCGGCGGGAAGATGCCTGACCTCGCCGTCAATCTGGCAAGGAACAGCATCCCGCGTGGTGAAGGCGTAGCTGCTGACGCTTGGCTGGTTCCCGAGTCCCAGCGTCACGGCCCGAAGGGTCATCAGGGCCATCTTCCAGCGCCCGGAGTGGGGGAGCGTCACAACCTCGAACCGGCCGTCGTGGGGGCCGTCCGACTCGCTGACCGTCCCATACTTGGCCATCCGCGAAATATTGGCCAGGATCAGGCTGTCGAAGCGGGCGGTGGCCCCGTCAGCCCGGACCAGCTCGAACGGCTTCAAATGAGAGAGCGTGCGGGCGACGGACAGAAGTTCCAGGATTTTGCCCTTTCCGCCGCTCTCGATGCCGATCGCCATCAATGGTGTGAGCCCGAAGCCTATGTAGGAGTGGGCGTAGTGAACCCGTACCTGCTGTTCCTCGGTAAACGTAATGCGCAGCAGGTCGATGTGCCGGATCCTGCTTCCCCGGACAGCCTCCGGCAACGGCCTTGTGGGCATGCTCCGGTGATGGTCATTGGCGTTCCCTGCCGCGAGCACGGTGCACACCGCCCTGTTGCCGGGGACGTCCATCACCCCGTTGACAACCTCGTTGTACCCGCCGTCGCCGCTGACCGAAACAATGAGCGGGGACCCGGTGGCCGCCACGGACCGTGCAAGGTCCCGTGCGTGCCCGGCAAACTCCGTCGGCAGCGCGTCAATCTGCAGATCCGGCACTCCGGCGGCCAGATCCCGTTGCAGCTCCTCGATCCTGGCGGTCATGCCGGGCTTACCCGGGTTGAAAATCAGGACAGCCCGGTCAAAGCGGGCTGCGGTTGCCTGTTCAGGTCCACTCGCTGTCATCGGCCCTTCAGCCTTATCGATCCACCAGGTCGTCCGCTACGCGGTGAAGGTCCTGGACCCAGCCGGCTGAACGGCTCGGCGTTCCGGAACCGGCCTCGAAGTTCGCAAGCGCCTCCGCTATGCGGTCCAGTGCCTCCGAGATATTGGCTCTGACCGCCTTATAGCCTTCCTCCGAGCGGGGGTCGGAGGAAGCCGATGACAGCAGTTCCGCTCCCGACTTGATGACCAGTGAGGCCTCGTACTCGTTCACACCTGCACCTCGCGGCTTCCTCGTGTTGGACGGGCGGTATCTGTTCGTCAGCACAACCCTACATCTGCAGTTGCTGCCCCGCCGGGAGCCGGAAGCGGGCCACGACAGTTTGCATAGCTTAAAGGGTCAAGTGACTGGTTCCTTTTGTGCCGTTACGGTAGGTCACTTCGACTTCGACGCCGTTAGACGCCGCGTCCTGCAGTTCGTCGCCGGGTAGCCAGAGAGCGAACCGCCCTTGGGATACCGTTGCTTTCACTTTCTGGTGGGCGCGGCTCACATAGCTGACTTCCGCAATGTCTGAACCTGCCGCGCCTGCAGCCAGGGAGATGTAACCGGCACTCATGCTGCCGGTTCCCAAGTCCGTGGCGATAAGCTCGCGAGGCCCTGGTGAGGCCTGATTGGCTGGTTTTCCGATCGAGCCGATCATGCCCTTGGTGAAGAGGCTCGCGAAGTCGTCGGTGATGCACATGACCGAGAACCCGCCGGCTCCCGACAGTACGACTGTGGTCCATACGCCGCGGCGCTCAGCGATCGCTAGCTGAGCGGACACGACGTCAGCGGCGTACATTCCGCCGCCCGTCCCCTTTTGGGATGAGCGGCAGTCGGCGGCGGCGGCGGCGCGGTCCTGCTCGCTCATGCTGGCCGGTGCGGGGGTCCAGCTGGCAAAGGCCAGGTCGCCACCTGAAAGGGAGGGCAGGACGATCAGGCCTGCGGTGGCGGCAGCCACCATTCCGCCGACGATTGCGAACCTTCGAACGGGCCGGCCGGTCCGTCTGGCTGACCGCGTTTTGTCGATAACACCTGAGGGTGCGGACTGCTGTTGTGGTTCCTGCCCTGTGTCGGTGGCCAGGATGCGTTGCAGGTCGGGGCGGACGCGGTGTGCGTTTGTGGAGCGCTGCGGGTCAGCGGCGTCGAGGGTACGAAGCAGGGCGTCAATGTCTTGGTTTCGGGTCATGGCGTGGTTGTCCTTCCAAGGGAAGCCGTCGGCGTGCCAGCGGGCTCTGGTAGGTGTTCGAGATGAAGCCGGAGTGCTCTGCGGGCACGACTCACTCGCAGGCGGTACGCGACAGGTGAGATGCCAAGCACAGCAGCTGCCTGCGGTGCCGTGAGGTCTTCGAAGACAGTGAGGCCGAGAGCCTCTTGATGGACCTCGGAGAGGAGGCGCCATGCACGGCTCAGGTCCACGCGGCTCATCACTGCATGAGTGTCCTCATCCAAGTGCAGCCGGGTTGTGGCATCCGCCAGCCGCACGCCAAGTGCTTGGCGCCGCTGTTCGCCTCGGTGTGCATTCAGCAGAATGTTCCGGGCGATGCCGAAAATCCATGCCCGTGCGTCCTCATGGATGCGCGGTACCTCATCGAGGCGACGCCAGACAACAAGGAACGCGTCAGCCGCGACGTCCTCGGCATGATCCGGATGTGCCCGCCGTTGAACGAATCTGAGCACGTCAGGATAGATCACTTCGTACAGCACTCGGAAGGTGTGCTCCGGGTCAGGAACACGCGAAAGATGACTCATGCCCTGTACCTGTCCGCCACGCAACCAAGTGTGTCGCAAACGGCGACCTATACAGGATATGAACACCAAAATGGTGGCATCCGGTCCGTTGCCCGATCAGAGCGCGATGAGGAGCGGAAAAGGACTGCCGACTGGCTCGACGAGCAGTTCATCGGTGTCACAGATGGGCGCAGGCTCCGTGAAGTCGCCGCAAACGCTCTCACTTCTTTTTATGGCAGGCGGGGTCCTTCTCGGGCGTCGGGACCGCCGAGTCGCATCACTCGGTTACCCGGCTGGCTGATGCCCTGCGTCGTGGGCGTTCCTGGTCCCTGCGCAACTCGTGACGCGACGCAACCCGCCCCTTTACGTGAAGATATCCGCCACGTACCTGCCGTGGCTGCGCTCCACCTCGTCCATCCACGCGTCGGCGTCTTCCGCAGACGCGCCGGTGGCCTCCTGGTAGATGCGCGCGCAGGTCTCGCGGACTTCCGGCGCCATGTTCTTCCCGTCGCCGCAGACGTAGACCGTGGCCCCCTGTTTCACCAGCTCCTTGACGTCCGCCCGGTCTGCCCACAGCCGGTGCTGGACATACTTCTGCCCGTCCGAGGGTGCCTTGGAGAAGACCGGCCGCAGATCCAGATTGGCCTGCTCCGACCAGGACGCGAGCTCCGCCGCGTAGAGGAAGTCGGTGTCCGGTGCCCGGCAGCCGAAGAACAGCAGGGCAGGTGCCGGCTCGATCCCCTCGGCCTGTGCCCGCAGTGCCCGGTCCTGCACGAAGCCGCGGAACGGCGCCAGCCCGGTCCCGGCGCACACCATGATGACCGGCACCGCCAGCGATTCCGGCGGATGGAACGCCGCGTTGGACGGGCGCACCTGCACCGCCACCCGTGACCCGGGCCGCGCCTGGGCCAGGTACGTCGAGGCGGCCCCCTCGAAGGTGCCCCGCCCGGACCACGCCGGGGCCTGGACGACGGCGAAGGTCAGGGTCGCGTGGTCGGGGCTCCACAGCGGCGAGGACGAGATCGAGTACCGCCGCGGGGTCAGCTGGGTGAGCAGCTGCAGGAACGACGTGAACGGCAGCTGGCAGGACGGGTACATCTCCAGCAGGTCCAGCAGCGAGATGCGGTTGTCCACGATCTCCGCCGCATGCCGTTCCCGGTCCTGCGCCAGGGCCTCCAGCTCCGCGCGCTCGGCAGGATCCCCGGCAACCTCGGCCAGCTGCTCCAGCTGCGGCCGGGTGGCCGGACCCGCGAGTTCCACATAGCTGCTCAGCAGCTCGCCCACGGCCACGGGTGTGCCGGTGGGCAGGAACGTGTCCCCGTGCTCCATGGCCAGCACCACGTGGGAGTCGTAGTCCAGGCTGAACCGCGTGAGGGCCCGCTGGACCAGGTCGCTGGGATTCAGCGGCAGCACCGCCAGGTAGTCGCCGGTCCGGTAGCTCATGTCCTCCGGCAGCGCGATCTCCACGTGCCGCTTGGACCGTGCGCCCGGCTTTGTCATGTCCACCAGCTCCCGGTTCGCGACGACGGTGCCCACCGCCAGCTCATTCTGGCGCAGCAGCGCATCCCGGACGTTGCCCACGAACTGGACCTCCAGCTGCGGCTCCCCGGCCGGGGCGGCGGTCTTCTGCCCGAGGGCGCCGTCCACCGCAGGCCAGAATCCCGCGTACCACTCCTCGAAATCGCCGAAGAAGTCGGCGCGCGCGTTGGCCTCGCCGCGCTCGTAAATCCGCTCCGCCCCGGCCGCCTCGAGCCGCGCGTCGATGGCCTTGGGCACCTCCTGGTAGGTCCGCGTCCAGTCCCTGTTGCCGTTGCCGAACACCGTGTACCGGACCCCGGTCAGAGTGCCCGGCTGCAGGCTCGCGGTCCAGGTCATGAACTTCTTGGCATTGTCCGGTGGCATCCCCTCGTAGGAGGAGGCGACGACGGCCACCAGTCCCACCGTGGGCAGCCCGCCGGCCGCGTCGTCCAGCGAAGTGATGCTGGGGCTGTAGCCCCGCCGCCCGGCGTCGTTCGCTATCCGCTGGGCAAAGTCACGGGAGGTCCCCGCATTCGACCCGTACAGCACGCGCACCGGAACGCCGTTGGCGGCAGCACCCGCCGGCGTTTCCGCTGTTTTTTCCTGTACGACGGCGGCACTCGCCGCTGCGCCTATCCGGACGTCCCGCCGTCGTACGTGTATGTAAAGCCCTTCCGGCTTCATGGTGAGGGTGTGCTTGATGTGCAGCTCGTAGCTGGGATCCGCGGGGGTGATGTCGAAGCGCTGCAGGGCCTTGGCCAGGAACAGCATGGCCTCCTGCAGGGCGAACCCGCGGCCGATGCAGGAGCGCTGGCCATTGCCGAACGGCTTCCACGCGTTGGCCGGAATGGACTCGACGCGCTCGGGGGAAAAGCGATCTGGGTTGAAGAGCTCGGCGTCCTCGCCCCACGCCGCCTTGTCCCGGTGCAGCTGCGGGATCAGGACCATGAGGGGCGTTCCCTTGGCGACCTCATACTGGCCGCCGATCACGGTGTCCTCGTACGGCGCCACGTTGAACGCCGGGGCGGTGGGCCACAGCCGGAGCGTCTCCTTGAGGATCTGGTCCAGGTACCCCAGCCTTGGCAGGTGCTCGAACCGTGCCGCCTCGGTGCCGAGGACCTCGTCCACCACGGCACGGGCCTTCCTCAGCACTTCCGGATTCCGGAGCAATTCGTACATGGTGAACGTGAGCAGGCCACTGGTGGTCTCGTGCCCGGCCACCAGGAAGGTGACCATCTGCATCTTGACGTTGTCCTCGGGCAGGCGCTCGCCGGTCACCGGGTCCGCCGCGTTCAGCATGGTGTCCAGGATGTCCTCGCTGCCTTCCGGACTGGGGTTGCGGCGCCTGTCACTGATGAGCTGCTCGGCCACCTCCAGCATGAGCGCGTTGTCCTCGTCGAGCTGGTGCCGCTTGCGGATCATGAGCTTGTTCTGCACCGGCAGCCGCGTGGACCTGTCCTTGGACTCCACCAGGGCTCGGACCATGGCCCCGATGAAGGGGTGCATCTCGTCCCGGTAGAGGCTGTTGAACCGGTAGCTGAACGAGCACAGGGCAATGGTGTCCAGGGTCAGCCGCGTGGTGTTGTCCGCAACGTCGATCCTCGCCGTCGGGCCGAGCCGCTCCCACTTGAGCAGCAGCTGCTCGAGGACGTCGTCCATGCCGGCGAACATCCTGGTTAATGCCTTTGGGCCGAAGGCGGGCATCAGGATGCGGTGTGCTTTCTGCCAGTTGGGTTCCTCGGTTTCCGCGGTGAACAGGCCGTCGCCCACGAAGTCGCGGACCTCGCGGAGTGAGACTCCGAGCACCTTGCCGAAGCGGGACTCGTCGCAGACCTCGTTGACGAGCTCCTGGGAGGAAAGCGCCACCATGCCGCGGTTGAACACCTGGATGCGGACGATGGGCCCGTACTCCTCGGCCACTTCCACCAGGCCCATGACACCCTGGCTGGTGTCAATATCGGGCAGGTTGCCTACCAGGGGCTTCGGCGGCGGCTGGGGGATGGGGGTGGTGCTGTTGCTTTGGGCGCTGTGGGTGGGGTTGCTGGGGTTGCTGGGCGCAGGCACGGGGCCCTCCTGGGCGGTCTACATTGACACTTGTGCGCTAGTTTTGTTGGTTCCTGTTGCCGGGAGGGGCGCCGGTGCTTGCTGTTTTTCTGGAGGGGGCTGGCCGGGCGTCACGGGCCGGGCTCGACCCAGGATACTCCCGTTGGATGCCGGGGACTACGGGTATTTTCTCGGGCTGATTCCTGGTGAGGGTTAGGGTTGCGGCCGCACCGGATTGCTCAACGTCAGCTGAAGATTTGCGCAGTTCGGGAAAGGCCCGGTCAAGATTTTCTGAGCTTATCCACATATGCGGCCGTATCGGTTTCGCTGGCCCGCCCGGCATGCTCCCATGTTAGGAGCATGCCGCCATCCACCAGCATCCGGCGGCCTTTTATGGGGAGATCTAATGTCAAAGCATCTGGCACCTGCCACTGTCCGGCGCACGCCTCAGGACCTATGTCATGCCGTTCTGGGTCGTCCCGTCCTGAGTCGTGCCGTTCGCATTGGCGCGGGCGCGGCGTTCCTGGCGGTCTATGCTTTTGGATTCCAGGGCACTGGCCCGGTTCTTTCGTCCGGTCTTTCATCCGGGCAGGTGCCGGCCGGCATGCGCGGTGACACCTCCGTCGGCGTGCCCCTCGGATCGGCCATGGTGGCCTCGGCTGCCGTTGCTTCGGCTGCAGGCACCTCAGTTTCAGGCACCTCCGTTTCAACTGCCGGTGCCGTCTCGGCCTCCGCGGACGCCTTCGTGTCCTACACCCGTACCGTGGTCTTTACGGCGGCAAAGCCAGTGAGCCAAAAACTCCATGCCGCTTCACGCACGGTGCGACGCCCCGCGGCAGGAAACCTGATGGCGCCGTTGGAGGTCCTTACCCCCACCTCCCACTTTGGGCTGCGGACGAGTCCCATCACCGGCTCGGCTGGTGAGTTTCACTGGGGCCAGGACTTCTCCGCGGCATGCGGAACCCGCGTGTATGCAGCGGATGCCGGCGTGGTGCGGGCTGTGGGATGGCATCCGTGGGGCGGCGGCAACAGAGTGGAAATCGATCACGGCAACGGCCTGATCACCACGTACAACCACCTTGAGAGCATCGGTGTGAAGAACGGCCAGTCGGTCCAAGTAGGGCAACTCATCGCCAGGGTCGGGACCACCGGGTCATCAACCGGATGCCACCTCCACTTCGAAACCATTTTGAACGGCAAACACACGGACCCCGACAATTGGACTCTGCTGCGGCTGCGTCACTCGGGGCCCGTCGCCAACATCAAGATGACCGACTATCGGAAACCCAGCACCGCTACGGAGACGCCCTCCTGGGCTGTTCCGGTGGAGGCCAGCGCCCGCCATGCCGCAGTGAACGATGAACACGGATCGCCTGCCGTTGTCGGTTCGGCGGCAAGGTCCTCCTCAGCTGCCGCCATGCCTGTTTCCGCAGCGCAGCCTTCATCCTGGCGGGCCGCGGTTCCGGTGCAGCGGGTGGCCTCGCCCAAGACGGTGACTCCGGCTCCGGCGCCGAAGGTGGCCACGCCCACGCCCAAGTCCAAGCCAGCGAAGCCGGTTCCGGCACCGAGGGTTGTAGCGCCCAAGCTCGAGCCGGCAAAGCCGGTTCCGGCACCGAGGGTGGCCGCGCCTAAGCCGGCAACTCCGGCTCCGGTTGTTGCGCCCAAGCCGGCAACGCCAGCTCCCGTAGTAACGCCGGCTCCGGCTCCGGTTGTTGTGCCGGCTCCTGTGGTTACGCCGGCACCGGCTCCGGTTGTTGTGCCGGCTCCTGTGGTTACGCCGGCTCCGGCACCGGCTGTCGCACCGGCTCCCGTGGTTACGCCCGCTCCGGCTCCGGTTGATGCGCCGGCACCCACGGTTACCCCAGCGCCAGCACCGGCTCCGGTTGTTGTGCCGGCTCCCGCGGCCACGACTCCGGCACTAGCGGCTGTACCGGATGCTGTGCCGGCTGCCACTGAGACAGAAGCACCTTAGAAAGGGCTCCCAGAGCTGTCTCCTGGAGCTGTTAGCCAGATGATGGTGGCTTGTGGAACGGCTCCGCCACGATTGGTGAGTGCGAGCTTGTCGTGGCGGGTGGCAAGACCGCGCCAAGACTGTTGAGCTGCTGAAGCCGAGCTATCAGTGGGTCGGACGCTTAGAACCCGGTCTTGCGCCTGCGAAAATGGCCGCATGACCCTCGAACAGCAGCAAACGGCCTCCCCGCAGCCACACAGAGCCGCAGACACCGCCTTCGAAGCCGCCTACCAAGCCGCCCATAAAAGCCTCCGCGAAGGCGGCATCCCCATCGGAGCAGCCCTCGCCCGTGATGGCGTGGTCATCGCGAGCGGACACAACGAACGAGTCCAAAACGGCGATCCGATCGCGCACGGCGAGATGTCCGCACTTCGTGCAGCCGGCAGGCAGAAGAGCTACCGGGACACCACGCTCTACACCACCCTCGCCCCGTGTGCCATGTGCACCGGAACCATTATTCAGTTCAAAATTCCCCGCGTGGTGGTGGGTGAAGCGCACACGTTCGACGGCGAATTCGAGCTTCTGCGGTCACGTGGCGTGGAGGTGGTGGTCCTGAATGATCAGCGCTGCGTGGACATGATGCGCACCTTTCAGGAGAACAACCCGGACCTGTGGGCAGAGGACATCGCCGAGGACATCGTCGAGTAGGACCAGACAATATGAAGGGGCCCGAGGCCTGCGCTCCTTCAAGTGGCTAGTTGTGCCTCGGCAAGGTGAGGATTTCGGCTCCATCGTCAGTGATAGCGATCGTGTGTTCGCTGTGAGCCGTCCGGCAGCCTGTGGCACTCCGGAGCGTCCACCCGTCGGCATCAGTGACGAGCTGGGCCGTGTCCGCCATGACCCACGGCTCCAGTGCGAGCATCAGGCCCGGGCGCAGTTTGTACCCGCGGCCAGGCCGTCCGGTGTTTGGAACGTGCGGGTCCTGGTGCATCGTTGATCCGATGCCATGACCGCCGAACTCGGTGTTGATCGGGTACCCCGCCTCGCTGAGGACCGAGCCGATGGCATGGGAGATGTCGCCGATGCGGGCTCCGGGTCCGGCAGCTGCTATCCCTGCGCTCAATGCCCGTTCGGTCGCGTCGATCATCGCGACGCTTTCCGCGGGCTCTGAATTGCCCACGATGAAGCTGATGGCGGCGTCTGCAGCGACTCCGCCTTTGGAGACGGCGAGGTCGAGAGTCAGCAGGTCGCCGTCGGCAAGCGTGTAGTCGCGTGGCAGCCCGTGGAGCACGGCGTCGTTGACACCTGTGCAGATGTAGTGGCCAAACGGCCCGCGTCCGAAGGACGGTGCGTAGTCGACGTAGCAGGACTCCGCTCCGGCCTCGCGGATCATGCTCTGGGTCCAGCGGTCGATTTCCAGGAGGTTCGTGCCCACCTCGCTGCGGCTCTTCAGCGTGTGCAGAATGTCAGCCACCAAGGCGCCGGACTCTTTTGCTCGGGCCAGTTCGGCGGGGTTCAGGATCTCGATCATGCTGTGCCCTTCTCATCTACCAATAACTATACCGGCCATATTATCCCGGTATTAGAATTGGAGCCATGGTCAGGTTGCCGCTTACATCAGCAGAGGTCGAGCGCGGAGAGCGCCTCGGTGCCCTGTTGCGCCGCGCCAGGGGAAGCCGCTCGATGCTCGAGACCGCGCTGGATGCACGTGTCTCGCCGGAGACCCTCCGCAAGATCGAGTCTGGCCGCGTAGCGACCCCAGCCTTCCCGACCATCGCTGCGATCGCCGATGTCCTGGGCCTCTCACTCGATGCAGTCTGGGCCGAAATCAACCAGCCCGAACGCGGTGTTGAACCGGCCGGCTCTGGACACAACGCACGTGAGCGTTTGGCCTCGTAGGCCCACAATCCCGTAGCTGCGCTGCAGCACTGGGCAAGATGCTGCCTCCGCCTTGGGGCGGTGCCGCCTACGCGCTGCGGCGTTGCTTCGGGGCCACGCCGCCCAGGCGCTGGGTGACCTGCCGGGCCGCTGCGGCGCAGGCTTCGCCGAGGCTTTGCAGCGTATCGGGGGAGACCCGGAACCGGGGCGCAGGGACGAGCACCGCAGCTACGATGTCGCCACGGTGGTCGTACACGGGTGCCGCGATGCCGACTTCCTCGATGGACGTCTCGCCGTAGTTGATTGCCCAGCCGCGCCTGCTGACTTCCTCGAGCCGCTGCAGGTACTCCTCGACGGAGTGGTCGTCGAGGCCGGGCAGGGTGACGGTGCCGCTGCGGAGCAGGGCGCTCACTCGCTCGGGCTGTTCGGCGGCGAGGAAAATCTGGACCGAGGCGCTCAGGGCGTCGTTATAGCGTGCGCCCAGCGGGGTGGTGTGCTTGACCTGCTGGCGGCTCGCGATCTGCTCCACGCACATGGACTCGGTGCCGTTCCACACCATCAGCGCGCTGGTTTCGCCGGTGCGTTCGGTGAGTTCCCGCAGCACGGGGTAGGCCACGCGGCGTTCCTCGAGTTCGGCCAGCAGGGGACCAGCTACGGCAATCAGGCCCAGCCCCAGGCGGAAGCGGCGCGTATCCGGGTCCCGCTCCACCAGGTGCTCCTGCTCGAACGTGGAGAGGATCCGCGACACAGTGCTCTTGTGCAGGCCCACCCGGCTGGCGATCTCGGTGACGCCCAGCATGGGCTCGTCCGCGGTGAAGCTGCGCAGCACGGCGATGGCGTTGACTATCACCGAGGCGCCGCGGGCGTCGCCGTTGCCTGCGTCTTTGCCTGCGTCGGGGACGGGATTTGCGGATGTTGCCGGGGGAGTCATGGTGTTCACTATATTTCTTCGCTGTCGTGCGTCCGCTCTTATTGCCATGCGGAAGCGGGGCGGGCATGCCCTCCCGGCCGTCCGCCGTCGTCGTACTTAACCCAAGGCTGCTAAAACAAAAGCCTTGCTGACAACGGACGGCGGGGGAGGGCATGCCCCAGTTACCCAGGTGTTAGGCGCCGATGATGTTGTGCTCAGGGCCGAACGGGAACTTGGTGATGTTCTCGGCGCCGTCCTCGCCCACCACCAGGATGTCGTGCTCGCGGTAGCCGCCGGCGCCGGGCTGGCCGTCCAGGACCGTGATCATCGGTTCCATGGAGACCACCATGCCGGGTTCGAGGACGGTGTCGATGTCCTCGCGGAGCTCAAGTCCGGCTTCGCGGCCGTAGTAGTGGCTGAGGACGCCGAAGGAGTGGCCGTAGCCGAAGGTGCGGTTGGCGAGCAGGCCGTGCGAGACGTAGATCTCGTTGAGCTCGGCGGCGATGTCCTTGCAGACGGCGCCGGGCTTGATGAGTTCCAGGCCGCGCCGGTGGACCTCGACGTTGATGTTCCACAGGTCGAGCGAACGGGCATCCGGTTCGCCGTAGAACAGCGTCCGCTCCAGAGCCGTGTAGTAGCCGGAGGTCATGGGGAAGCAGTTCAGGCTCAGGATGTCGTGTTCCTGGATCTTCCGCGTGGTGGCCCAGTTGTGCGCGCCGTCGGTGTTGATGCCGGACTGGAACCAGACCCAGGTGTCGCGGATCTCCGAGTTGGGGAACGTGCGGGCGATCTCGTGCACCATGGCCTCGGTGCCGATGAGCGCCACCTCGTACTCGGTGATGCCGGCGGTGATGGCGTTGCGGATGGCCTCGCCGCCGAGGTCGCCGATCCGGGCGCCGTGCTTGATGACCTCGATTTCCTCGGCGGACTTGATCATGCGCTGGCGCATCGCGGCCTGTGCGACGTCCACCAGGGTGGCGGATCCGAACGCGGCCTGGATCTTGTTGCGGTTGTCCAGCGGCAGGGAGTCGTCCTCGACGCCGAGCCGGCGGACGCTGATGCCGCGGGTGCGCAGGATTTCCTGGATGGCGTGGATGTAGTTGTCCCGACGCCAGTCCGTGTACACCAGGTTCTCGCCGTAGCTGCGGCGCCAGGGCATCCCCGCGTCGATATTTGCGGTGACCGTGACCGTGTCCTCCTTGGCGACCACCATGGCGTAGGAGCGGCCGAAGTAGGTGAACAGGAAGTCGGAGTAGTACTTGATCGAGTGGTAGCTGGTCAGGACGACGGCGTCCAGGTTCTTCTCTGCCATGATGCTGCGCAGGCCTGCGATGCGGCGCTCGAACTCGGCGTCAGAGAAGGTCAGCGAGACCTTCTCGCCGTTGTTAAGGACCTTGAGGCGCTCGAGCTTGGCGACGTCGTTGACAGCTTCATTCTCGGTAATGGTCATTCTGTTCTTTCCTTTTCTTTCTCGGGTGGGTGTTGTCAGTGCTGCTGCAGGGGCTTCTTGGAAGTCTCCACGGCAAACAGGACTGCGATGAGGGAAACCAGTGAGGCGGCCACGAGGTACCAGCCGGGGGCCAGATTGTTGTGCGTGAGGCCGATGAGGAGCGTGGCCATGAACGGGGCGGTGCCGCCGAACAGGGCGTTGGAGAGGTTGAAGCTGACGGCGAAGCCGCTGTACCGGGTCTTCGTGGGGAAGAGTTCGGCCAGGAAGCTGGGTAGGGTGCCGTCGTTGAGGGTGAGCATGCCGCCCAGGAGTATCTGGACCAGCACGATCACCAGGAAGTTGCCCGTATTCAGGAGCATGAACGCCGGCACAGTCAGCAGCATGAACAGCACGGACGCGGTGATCAGCATCCTCTTGCGGCCGAACTTGTCCGACGCGATGCCCGTGAGGAAGATGA
Source organism: Arthrobacter globiformis (assembly GCF_030815865.1). NCBI lineage: Bacteria > Bacillati > Actinomycetota > Actinomycetes > Micrococcales > Micrococcaceae > Arthrobacter > Arthrobacter globiformis. The sequence goes on along the minus strand of NZ_JAUSXI010000001.1, from coordinate 4,316,494 downwards.
AGCCGATGTAGCTGGCCAGGGCGATGGTGGTGGCCAGGAACGATTCCCCGGCTCCGAAGCCCAGTTCCTCGGAGAGGTAGGTGGGCATGTAGCTGAGGATGACGTAGAAGCCGACGGCGTTCAGCAGCACCGCGCCGGTGGCGATGATCAGCTGCCTCCGGTTGTTCCGGAACATGTCCCGGGCGGGCTTTTTGGTGCCGTGGTCCTCCTGCGCGAGGGCGCGGAAGGCGGGGGTGTCCTCGAGCTTGGTGCGGATGTACCGGCCGATCAGGCCCATGGGCGCCGCGAGCAGGAACGGCAGTCGCCATCCCCAGTCGTGCAGCTGGGATTCGCTGAGGACGCTCGTAAGGAGCGCGGCCAGCAGGCTGCCCAGGAGCAGGCCCGCCGCGGTGCTTGCGGGTACGACGGCGGCATAGAGTCCGCGCCGATGTGCCGGTGCGTACTCCACCAGGAAGGCGGAGGCGCCGGCGTACTCGCCGGATGCGGAGAATCCCTGAACGACGCGGACCAGCAGGAGCAGCACCGGCGCCAGAAGGCCGATGGTGCCGTAGCCGGGGATCAGGGCAATGCAGAAAGTGGCCACGGACATGATGACGATCGAAAGCGACAGTGCTTTCCGCCGTCCCAGCCGGTCGCCGATGTGGCCCCAGAAGAAGCCGCCCAGGGGGCGGACAAAGAAGGAGATGGCGAAGACGCCGAAGGTTGCCAGGAGTGCTGTCTGGCGGTCTGCTTCAGGGAAGAAGACCGTGGAAATGATGCCGGCCAGGTAGCCGTAGACGGCGTAGTCGAACCATTCGACGAAGTTGCCGATGAAGCTCGCGGTGATGACCCGGCGTCGGGTGTCCTTGCTGACTTCGTCGCCGGTGTGGGGTGCTTCTTTTGCGGGCTGGGAGCTCAGCGACTTTGCTGCTCCGGCCGATTGGGTTATCGGGTGTTCCATGTGTCCACCAATGAGAACTTTGGGGTTGCTTCTGTTGCAACACTGTTGCACCAGGATAGGCGTGACCCAGCTCACCGTCAATAGGCGGTTTACTCCTGTTTCTCGCGAGGACCGTCAAGTCGGGCGCCGAATTGTGCTCTTGACCGCGCGCGAGGGCGTTGCTTTAGCTGCAACGACGTTGCGACGCAAGCCGCGATGCGGGCACGTCGAGATGAAACGCTCCCTCACTTTTGGGCGTCTTTTCCCTGACGCTTCCTCACGTCCGCAGGTTTTTCCCGAACGCTTCCTCACGTCCTGCAGGTTTTTCCCGAACGCTTCCTCAGTCGTTGCTGCAGGTGAAGATCCTGGCTATGGCTTCCCGGCCTCCGCCGCTGTATCAAGGAATCACCGCAATGAAGGGGATCGAATGATGGTGAAGATAGCGGTGGTCATCGGGAGTACGCGTCCGCAGCGCCGCAGCCGGCAGGTGGCGGAGTGGGTGTACTCCCGGGCCAGTGCCCGGGGAGGCGCGGACTTCGAGTTGCTTGATCTGGCGGACTACGACCTTCCGCTGCTGGATGAGCCCGTACCGCCTTCGATGGGTCAGTACGCACACGAACACACGAAGGTGTGGGCGGAGGTGATTTCGCGCTTCGACGGATTCATCTTTGTGACCGCCGAATACAACCACTCCGTTCCCGGTGCCCTGAAGAACGCGCTGGATTTCCTATACGCAGAGTGGAACAACAAGGCCGCGGGATTTGTCAGCTACGGAAGTGCCGGGGGAGTGCGGGCCGTCGAAAATCTCCGCCTGATCACGGCCGAACTGCAAATGGCTGGCGTCCGGGCCCAGGTGGCACTGCCTTTCGCGTCAGAGTTCGAGAACTACACCGTCTTCACGCCGAGCGATGATGCTGAAGAGGCTTTGAAGCCGCTGCTCGACCAGCTCATCTCCTGGTCCACCGCACTCAAGACGCTCCGAACCTGACCGTGCCGGTGCCGGCAGCAGGAGGCGTCCAAGCGTCAGTCGGTGCGACGGATGTACGTACTGACGACGTTGCCTTTGCTGGTCCTGTACTGGTCCTTGAGTTCCAGCCTGGTCAGCGGGTCGCCGTCCTCGAACAGCCGCCGCCCGCTGCCGGCCACGACTGGATGCGTCATGAGGGTCAACTCATCGAGGAGGCCGGCGAACAGCAATTGTCGCGTGACTGAAATGCTGCCACATACGGCGATCTCGCCGCCGTCGCGCTTTTTAAGATCTGATACGAACTCCTCCAGCGGTGCCTCGATCAGGTGCGAGTTTTCCCATTCCAGCGGCTCCGACAGGGTGCGCGATACGACGAACTTTTCCACCGGGTTGATGAACGCGGCGAAGTCCTCGTCCCGGGAAGCGTTCGGCCAGTAGCCCGCCCATTCCTGATAGCTGACCCGCCCGAGGACGACCGTGTCCACTGTGTTGATCATCTTGGTCAGTCCCTTGCCAAGGTCCTCATCAAAGCTGTCGAACTGGAACTTGAACGGGTCCTGCACTACGCCGTCCACGGAGTGGAACAGTCCGGCGGTCACTTTGCGCATCGGTGCCTCCAAATAGGGTCGTCAGGCATTACGGTATTCGGCGACGGCCTCCGGGGGAAGGTTTTTCGCACTTAAGCCGGCGGCGGCTGACGAGCGGCCGTTGCCCGTATCCTATGCTGGGGGCCAGGGATCGGCGTCGAATCTTAAGGGGGCAGCGATGGTGCACCGGGCTGCCTTCGGTCTTGCGGCGGCGATCGCGCTTTTGCTTGCTGGATGTTCGGCGCCGCAGGAGGAACCCGCAGCCGCGTCCGCCGAGCCGTCAGTTCAGCAGGAAATGCCGACGGCGGTGGTGCAAAGTGCCGGAGGTAAGAAGGCCGTGGTGCACGCCGGAGTCTCGTCCGCTCCCGAGGAAAGCGGCCAGCTCATCGGCAGCCTGGCGGCGGACGTGGCCGGATGCATCGTGGTGCGCACTCGCGACGGAGAAACGACAACGCTGGTCTTCCCGGAAGGCACTGCTTTCAGGGGCGAATCACTTGCTCTGCCGGATGGTTCATCCCTGTCCGAGGGGGAGAACGTGGCACTGGACGGTGCGCGTGTTCCGGCTGATGAGAAATTGAGCGTGTGCCCGAACTACGCCAGGCTCTTCTCGGTAGTGAGAGCCACAGTCAATCCATAGCGCTCATTCAGAATCCGACGGGACCCGTCCAGAGGGAAGCGGCAGGATGTGAGGGGGCGTCAGGGTGGAAGCGGCAGGATCTGAGGGAGCGTCCTGGCCGGGCTAGCCGCGGGCGACGAGCAGGTTGTCGTGGACCTTTTTCCAGCCCTCTGATTGCAGTTGGTTCGTGTCGTAGCCGTCGGTGACGAGCATGGTGGACCCGGCGCCGCGGACATCGACCTTGACGATCTCGCCGTCGGTCACCGGGCTCGAGCAACTCGATCCCCACATCGGGGGAGTGGCGGTCGGAACAACTATCAGGCATGCCGCATGGGATTCTTGCTTTCTTACGGCGAAGTACTTGACCCCGTCATCAACCGCGAGCAGGCGGACATTTTCCGGATTCTCGACATCGCTGACCTCGACTCCGTCCGGGAGCCGGTCTTCCGCCGTCGCCGGGCGGTCGAGTGCCTTGAGTTCTGATGGGGCCGAGCAACCGGTGAGAAGCAACCCGCCCAGTACGGCTGTAATCAGCGGAACTGAGTAACGATTCATAGCGCTGCCCCCTCAGGCTTGGTGTTGCCTCGACGCGACGGCGGTTCTGATTTAGAGAACTTTCGAACTCTGGTTTCGAATTTGGAAATGGCGTCCTCTGCCAGCGAGAAGGTCTTTCTTGGCGCCCAACCGGGTCCGGCCGGGGGGCGCCCTCCGGGTCAAGCACACCTACACCGGCCCCCGCCACACCGTGGACCTGCCCAACGGCCTCACCTCTGCCGACGAGCTGGAGATCGAGTACGAGGAGCACCACCCCGGCCATCATCACCACGCTTCTGTGGACGGCGGCGAGCAGGAGAAGTCCGACGCCACCCACCGCGCGTAACGACGCACCAATTCCATAGTTCAATACGTGAAGGGCCCGGCCGCGCTAAGCGCAGCCGGGCCCTTGCGTATCCAACGCTCCCTCAGCTTTCGTCGGGTTTTTTCCAACGCTCCCTCAGGTTTCGTCGTCGAACTCCCAACGCTTCCTCACTTTGGGGGCCTTGCGGCCCTCTGGAGCGGCTCGCCGCCGTCGGAATCCTCGCGCTGTTCACCCTGGCGACGTCTTCGCCCATGGCCGCCTACCCGTGCAAGGGCGCCTGGTCTATGATTCGCAGCGATGACCGGGGACGAAATTGCACTGGCACGACAGGGAGCAGGCCGCTATCGCACGGCTGCGGGCGTAGCGGCAGCAGACGAAAGTTCGACGTCGGTCCCCGCCGCTGGCCTACCCGGCACTCCGGCGCCAATTGACTCCGGCCCAGCATCCGCCGTCGTCATCTCGCCGGCAAAGGCGCGCAGCATGGCGGCGCGGTCGAACTGGCCCTCCCACCTGGCCACCACGAACGTGGCGACACAGTTGCCCAGCAGGTTCACCACCACCCGCATGGAGTCCATGAGCCGGTCGGCGCCGAGGAGCAGCGCGACGCCGGCTACCGGGAAGATCCCCAGGGCACCGGCGGTGGCGGAGAGCGCCAGGAATGCGGACCCGGGCACGCCGGCCATGCCCTTGGAGGTCAGCATGAGGACACCCAGGGCGGCGAGCTGCTGGCCAAGATCCAGGTTGTAGCCGAAGGCCTGCGCCAGGAACAGCAGCGAGATGGACAGATACAGGGCCGCGCCGTCCAGATTGAAGGAGTAACCGGTGGGGACCACCAAGCCGGTGGTGGCCCGGGAGCAGCCGGCATTCGTCAGCTTGGTCATGATGCGGGGCAGCACGGATTCGGTGGACGCGGTCCCCAGGGCGAGAAGAAATTCCTCCCGGGTGTACTTCAAGAACTGCCACAGCGGCACCCGCGGGTACACCCAGGCCACCACGAACAGCAGGCCGATGAAGATGATCGCGGCACCGTAGCAGGCGGCGATCAGCAGTGCATAGGTACTCAGGGAGCCGAGGCCGTACTGGCCGATGATGAAGGCCATGGCGCCGAATGCGCCCACCGGCGCTACCCGCATGACCCAGCTCATGATCTTGAAAAACAGTTCCAGCACCGTTTCCATCAGGGTGATCACGGGGAGACAGCGTTCACGGCCGACGACGACGATCGCGGCGCCGAAGAACACGGAGAAGCACAGCACCTGCAGGAGGCTGTTGCTGGCAAAGGCGCCGATCACGCTGGTGGGAATGATGCCCAGAAGGAAGGCGCCCGCGTCCTTGGGCGGGGCTGTGGCGGTTTTGGCGTTGAGGGCGTCCTGGGAGAGCGACGCCGGATCGATGTTTAGGCCGGCACCGGGCTGGACCAGGTTCCCCACCGCAAGGCCGAAAACGAGGGCGAAAAGGGTGGCGGCCGTGAAGTAGGCCAGAGCCTTGACGCCTACCCGGCCTACCGCCTTTACGTCGCTGACTGCCGCGATGCCGGTGACGATCACCAGGAAGATCAACGGGGCGATGATCATCTTGATGAGCTGGATGAAGCCGTCCCCAAGCGGCCGGAGGCCTGCACCGATGTCCGGCCAGATGTGGCCGATCAGGATGCCGGCCACGACTGCCACCAGAATCTGGAAGAAAAGGGACTTATAAAGCGGCTTCTTCTTCGCAGGGGGTGCTGCGGTGGGCCCGGTGATGTTCATGCCTGTGCCTGTTCGTTGAAGGACAACGGCACACTGAATGCCGCAAGATCACATCCCACGTTAGGAAACCCGTGTTTCCGGAAAGATAAATCCGTAATGCGGAAAGATTAAAAATGACCATCTCGCGTTGCGATCCATAGGCCTGGCCCTACACGTGCAAATGCTCTCTCACTTCTGACCGGCTTTTTCGGAGCGCTCACTCACCCTTTACCGGAAGTGGTTCCTTTATGGCGTAAGCGGACCACGGATGACACGTAACGCAAGGCCGACGTCGCCGTCGAGTATGGCGGCGTCTGAAAGGCTGGAGCGTCCCCAGAGGCCCAGATACATTTCCCGTGGCGCTGCGGTGACTGATGCCGCGATGTCCCCGCTGCCGAGAGTCCATGCCGTGCCGTTGGGTATGCGGAAGGTCACGGCCTGCCCTGGGTCGGTCATCCGCTTCAGCCGGAGCTGCCGTGGGGCGAACATTGCCAGGGCCTCGTCGACGCCGTCGAGCAGGAAGCCCTCGGCGAACTCCGGATCCGCCAAGCCGGATGCCTGATGGGCGTCGACGAGGTGGATCGCGTGTTCGTGGGCCTGCCGGCGTAACCAGAATCCGGCCGTATGCGGGGGAGGGCCGAAGTTCCAGCACGGCGCCACGGGATCCAGGGAAGTCATCGTGGCCAGGAAGCAAGGCACCCCTTCGAGGAACCATGCTGCTGCCTTCTCTGCAGGCGGGGCCGGTTCCTGGACGTACTTGCCGGCACGGACCACGGCAGCAGCCCATCGTTCTATCGAGCCGAGATGCCCGAAAAGCGCATCGAGACTCCAGCCCGGACAGGCCGGAACCGAACGGCGCAACATGTTCTCCGGCTGGCGAGCCAGCCTTTCGAGGGAGCCCAGGAGGTGTGCGAGTTCGGCAAGGTAGCGTTCGGGCAACATGGGTCGAGCATATCCAGACCACCAGCGGGCCTCAGGTAGATTCATGCGAGGCGACATCGAGCGCCGATGATGGGGTAGAAGTGGGATTCTTCAAGCGCCAGGCCGCACGGTTTCAGTGCATCCAATTGCGCCAATTCTCCTGAGCGTTAACGGGTCCTGTGGACGCGGGCGGCATTGAAACAGAATTCCGACGCGTAAGCGACGGGTTCTGCGGGAGCGTTCGGCTTGAAGCGACAGGATCTGAAGGAGCGTTTGTCTTCAGTCTCGAGAGTCGCCTTCAATCGGGCTGATTATTGCGGGAGGCCGGGCACCGAACAGGATTACGCCAGCTCCTGCCCCGGTGCGACCCTCGGCGTGGGCCTCGCGGTACGCAGCGAGGAAGTCCGCAAGGCCGGTCTTGAGGAACGGTCAGGACTGGGCGCCGTTGTATTCGTCGTCGGTAATGTGCTCGAGTCAGTTTGTGGTGGTGGCGGGGTCGTCCCCGTTCTCAAGCATGGCGATGTGCGCCATGAAACAGCCAGGCGCGGCAGCGTGCCAGTGTTCCTCACCCGGCGGGGTGTACAGGGTCTGACCCGGGTGGACCTCGATGGGTGCTTAGGGGAGCGGGGCGAGGCGGGTTGCCAGATGCAGGCCCACGAGGCGGCCGGTTCCCCGGGGGTCGCCGCCGCAGAGCTCGAAGATGCGCTGCAGCCGGTGGTACATCGACTGCCGTTCCAGATGCAGCTCGCGTGCCGCCTGCGCCGTGTTGCAGCCGGAGTCGAGCCACACGGTCAGAGTATGCACGAGCTGCGAGTTCCGTTGCTCGTCGTGCTCGAGGATGGGCCCCAGCGTCCGGCGGACGAAGTCGCGGCGGGCACCGGCGTCGATACTCTCGGCAGCCAGGCGCTCGGCACCAAACGCGTCCGCGTCCCGCACCTGCCGGGCGGGACGCCCAGCACGCCCAGTCCGCGGGGCCAGGTCCAGCGTCCGGCGGGCCTCCGTCATGGACCAGGCCGCCTCGCCGATGCCCTGCCCCAGAGGTCCGACGGCGATCGCGGAACCTTCCGGGACATCGAGGCTGCCCAGCGCCTCGATCAGCGAAGTCCGCGATGACCGGGTTCCCTCGCCGGGGAGGCCGGCCAGTGCGATAAGCTCCAGCTTGTCCGCGTAGCTCGCGGCATGCGGAACCGACCCTGCCAGGATCGTGTCCAGCGCCGGGCGGAGCCTGCCCGATGCGGCGGAACGGATCATGACGGCGGCCACCGGACCGTCGATGGCGAAGCCCGCCGCCGCCCCCAGCTGCTCCAGCCGCCATGGCTGGGCGCCGGAATGCACGGCGCGCATCAGTTCCGCTCCCGCCAGTTCCTTCAGGCCCGGCGGCATCCGCTGCAGCAGCGCCCAGGCCAAGAATGTCGACCGACCGTTCGCCCGCCACCCGGATGAACGTCGGGTCGATACCTTCGGGCAGTTCCAGCTCCAGCCGCGCTGCCAGCACACCGCGGACCGGAACGTCGACCGCCGTCGTACTCAAAGTCCCGGTACTCACGGTCCCCGTACCGGCGGTTCCCGGACCACCGCCCGCGCCACCGGCGCCGGCCGCTCCAGCACTCCCGAGCGTCAGGCCCGCGGGCGACACCAGCCGCACGCTCGTCCCCGTCTTTCCGGCGAGTACAGCGAGCACCTCGTCCAAGCCGCCGCCGTGGGCGAGTTCGGCGGCCATGGCGTGGCTGATCTCGTCGCCGCGCTGCAGCAGCTCCACGGACTGGCCAACCAGGATCGAGTTGATCTCCTGCATGATGCCCACGAAGGGAGCCACCTTGCGCAGCTCGAACAGCGGCAGGCCGTTGGACTCGGCAGCAACCAGCATCGACTCAGGGATGTCCGGCAGGTCCGCGCCGGTCTCGATGGCAAGGGCGGCGACGCCACGCCCCGCCAGCTCACGGATATAGTCCACCCGCCGTTCATCGGTGGCCGTGGCCAGAGCCTGCCCGCCGCTGAGGAGGAGCTCGCCGCCCCGGAGCAGGGGAGCGATGTCCAGGACCTCGCTTGAGTGCACCCACCGCACCTGCTTGCCCTGGACGGCGGACGCTGCGGCGCGCAGGAGCGGGTCAGCCGACTGGACGCTCCGGTGATTCAGGACTTCTTCGAGGAACATGACACTCCGTCATAAGGAAAGGGATTCTCTTAGACGGATCGTATCTTGTTGCTGTGATGTGGTGCACATACGCTTAATCCATCCCTTCTTCACGGAGGCTCTTCTTCCTCACACGGAGGCTTTTCCGATGCACAACTCCTCAACACCGCAGTCCGAGCCCGCAATGGAGCAGGCCGAGGACTTCGAAGCCTGGCTCCAGCCCATTCCCGAATCCGCGCGCACCCGCAAAGTGTCGGGCCAGTTCTGGATCTGGGCGGGCGCCAACCTCGCCCCGATCAACTGGGTCCTCGGCGCCCTGGGCATCAACCTGGGCCTTGGGTTCGCCGACACCGTCACCGTCCTGGTCCTGGGCAACCTGATCGGCATGCTGCTCTTCGGCTGCTTCGTCCTGCTCGGCCAAAAGACCGGCGCCACCGGCATGGTCCTGGCCCGGGCCGCGTTCGGCCGCCGCGGCAACTACCTGCCGGCCGCCATCCAGGCGCTGTTGGTGGTGGGCTGGTGCGCCGTCAACACCTGGATCATCCTCGATCTGGTCATGGCACTCTTCGGCACGCTGGGCTGGGTGGACCCTGCGGCCCACAACTACGCCTGGAAGATCGGCGTCGCCACGTTGATCATGGCCGCCCAGGTTGCCATCGCGTGGTTCGGCTACAAGGCGATCGCCGCCTTCGAAAAATGGACAGTGCCACCCACCATCATCATCCTGGCGGTCATGTCCGCCGTGGCGTGGTTCGGCCTCAAGATCGACTGGACCTACGCAGGCCCCGCCGGCAACATCCTGGAAGGCTCCGAGCGTATCGCCGCCATGAGCGCCGTGATGACGGCCATCGGCATCGGCTGGGGCATCACCTGGTTCACCTACGCCGCCGACTACTCCCGCTTTGTCAGTACCTCGGTGCCCCAGAAGAAGGTCTATCTGGCCTCCGTCCTGGGCCAGTTCATCCCCGTCGTCTGGCTCGGCGTCCTCGGCGCCAGCCTCGCCACCAACAGTGGCGAGGTCGGACCCCGGCAAGCTCATCGTCCAGAACTTCGGCGCCATGGCCCTGCCCGTGCTCCTGATGGTGCTGCACGGGCCCATCGCCACCAACATCCTGAACATCTACACGTTCTCCGTGGCCACGCAGGCGCTCGACATCACCATCAGCCGCCGGAAACTTAACCTGTTCGTCGGCGTCTTCTCGCTCATCGCCGTGGTCTACTTCATCTTCCAGGAGGACTTCGCAGCGGTGCTGGACGCCTGGCTGATCGGCCTGGTGGCCTGGGTGGCAGCCTGGGGCGGCGTGATGCTGGTGCACTACTTCTGGCTTGAGAAGCGCTGGCCCGGCAACGTGGAACGGCTATTCGACGGCGTCGGCACCCGCCGCCTGCCCGTGGTCAACTGGGCCGGCGTGACCGCGCTGCTCGCCGGCATCGTGGCCACCTGGCTGTTCATGTACGGACTGGTTCCGGTGATGCAGGGCCCCATTGCGGTTGCCCTGGGCGGCTGGGACCTCTCCTGGCTGGCCGGCGGCCTCACCAGCGCCGCGGTCTACGCGGTTCTCGGCCCCCGGCTGCACTGGCCGTACGTGACGGTGACGTCCGACGGCGGCACCGCCTCCACGGCAGGCGCGCCTGACGCTGCCCAGGCACCCCAGCCGGTTCCCGCCGTCGAACTCTAAACGTTTCTGTACCTCTCCACTTCGCCCTCTGACGAAAGGAACTCCGGCATGAGCACCAGCACCTTTGCGGATTCCCAGCACCCCATCATCTGGCCCGCCGGCTTCACCGCCGCCGCGTCCTTCACCTTCGATGTCGACGCCGAATCCTGCGTCATTGCGCACGACCCCACCAGCACCCGGCGCATGTCGCTCATGAGCCACCAGTCGTACGGGCCCAAGGTTGCGGTGCCCCGACTCCTGCAGATCCTCGCGCGGCAGGAGGTCCACGGGACGTTCTTCATCCCCGGGTTCACGGCAGAAAGCTACCCGGACGTTGTGCGTCAGATCGTCGACGGCGGCCACGAGGTTGCGCACCACGGCTACCTGCACGAGCCGATGCAGGGGATCGACGCCGCTACCGAGGCTAGCTACATGGACCGGGGACTGGAGGCGCTGGAGAAGGTCGCCGGGATCCGTCCCGTGGGGTACCGGGCGCCGTGGTGGGAGCTGAACTGGCACTCGCCGGCGCTGCTCGCGGACCGCGGCTTCCTCTACGACTCGAGCCTGCTCGACGGCGACGCGCCGTACCGGATGTCTGTCGCCTCGGGTTCTCCCTCCGGCGCCGGCGACACCCGCGACATCGTGGAGATCCCCGTTGACTGGACCCTCGACGACTGGGAGCAGTACGCGTTCTATCCCGGCGTGACCGGCAGCGGCGTGATCGAAAGCCCCGCGAAGGTGCTGGAGATGTGGACGCTTGAGGCGGAGGCGCACCACTCGCAGGGAAGCTGCTTCGTGCTCACCAACCACCCGTTCATCTCGGGCCGGCCGTCCAAAGCGGTGGCCCTGGAGCGGCTGATCGAGCGGGTCAAGGCGATGGATGGCATGTGGGTGACCACGCTGGAGCGGATCGCGGAGCACACCAAGGCGACGGTCAGTGAGGTCCACACGCACGCCCGGATCGACGTGCCCACGTACCCCGGCTCCGGCGCCCGCTTCAAGCCGGGGCAGGTGCAGGTGCCGGCGCTCAGCTAGCGCGGCTTGGTCGAGCGCGAACGGAAACTTGAGGCCCTTCAGGCAAGGGCGCCAAGTGTCCGTTCGCGCTTCCCGTCCGGCTTTACCGCTTACCGTCCGGCTTTAACCGTCAGCACCTTCAGCGCGGCGGCGTTGACCTCCGCGGCGAAGGCGGGATTGTGCTGGGCAAGCTGAAGCACCGCGGTGTACATGGCGGGAATGGCGCGGGGGTTAGCGCACAGCAGCATGGTTCCGCCGGCATGGATGAAGCTCGTGGCCCGGGTGCCCAGGGCCCACGGAGCCAGCTGCGCCGCGTTGCACAGGTCGTCGGACAGGACGACGCCGGTGAAGTGCAGGTCCGAGCGCAACATCGTCCGCATGATCAGCGGTGAGAACGGCGCGATGTGGCCGGCGTCGATGCGCGTGTAGTAGGCACTCGCGACCATCACCCATCGGGCGCCCGACTGGATCGCGGTCCGGAACGGCATCAGGTAAGGGTCGGTGCGCGTGGTGACGGTGTCTTTGACGTTCCGGCTTGTGTCCGTGTTCAGGACAACGCGTCCCAGACCAGGGAAATGCTTGACGACGGGGGCGATGCCTGCCTGTCGCATGCCGGCCGCGAAGGCGCCGCCGTGGGTTGAGACCGCCTGCGGCGTGAACCCGTATTCGCGAGCAAAGAACCCGATGGGCGCGTTGCGCGGGGCGAATTGTCTGCTCGGCACTGTGTCCAAAACCGGTGCCAGGTTCATGGTGAGCCCGGCCGCGCGCAACTGGCTTCCCCACACGCGCGCGTTTGCCTGGAGGGCCGCCGTCGCCTGTGTTCCCTGGGCAAGCGCTGTGGGGATCGCCGAGAAGCCGGGGCCGCTTAGGACCTGGACGAAGCCGCCCTCCTGGTCCGTCGCTACCGCGAGGCGGATGCCGCCCGTGGTGGCCGCCGACACGGTTGCTGTCATCCGGCGCACGACGGCGGCCGTCGCCGCAGTGCCCGCGCGGCTGCGCCCCGCAAGATAGACGTTGCCGACGTGGAACCTGGTGAGGCCGGACATGGTGTTGGCGTCCGCGCCGGTAGCCGTGGCCGCCACCATGAACAGCTGGCCGACACGCTGCGCCAGTGTGAGCCGGGCGAGCTGCTGCGCCGGGGTGGGTGCGGCCGCCACGGCGGCAGTATGGGGGACGGCGGGCTTGCGGACGGTACGGGGGACAGCTGCGGGCTGGCCTGTTGAAGGCTGGCTTATGGCGGGCTGCGGCATTGCGGGCAGGAAGTCGGCCCTTGCTGCTGAAACGGACTTGCTTGTTGCGGGCTGGGACGGGCCGCTCGCTGCAGACAGAGCGAGCAAAAGCGCGGCTCCTATAACTGCCAATTTACTCAGATGATGCATGGTCACACGGCTTTTCTGGGGCACTCAGATATCAATGAGCGTACGCCGTTTCCGCCCTGCCGGAGCCACCAGCGGTTACGTCAGCCCGCCGGCTTGGCCTTGAGCTTCGCGTAGACCACGTAATTGTCGTTGAACAGACCGGAAGCGGGGTCGTAGCCGTCGCACGTGATGAGTCTCAGCTCCGGGCCCTTGGTGTTGCCGTAGACCTCCAGCGTGGGGAAGCTGTTCTTGCTGTAGGCCGCGGCCCTGGTCACGGCGAAGACGGCGGTGCTGCGGTCGGCGAGCCGCACGATAATCTCGGTCCCGGGTTTCAGTCCGCGGAGGTTGGCGAAGACACCGGGGCCGCCGTCGGTGGCGTTAACGTGGCCCAGCATCACGGCCGGGCCGGTTTCGCCGGGTGACGGCGATCCCGAATACCAGCCGGCGGGCGCGCCGGGCCCGTCCGGCGGCACCTCCAGCGACCCGTTCTTCCGCAGTCCCAGCTTCACCAGCGGCGTCTGCACGCCGATGGCGGGCACCGTGACTGTCACGGGAGCCGGAGCGGGAGCGGGCCGGACAGGGGAGGGGACCTTTGCCGCCGGGGCGGCTGCCGGCGTCGTACTTACGGCCGGTGACGGTAACCCTGGCGCTGAAGCAGCGGACTGCGTTGCCGACGGCGTTCCGGCGGTGGGTGCCGACGACGGCGCCGCCGTTCCGCAGCCGCTCAGGACGAGCGCGCCCAGAAACAGGAGGGCGGCCGCCGGATTCTTGCGGCGGCGCGAGGGAGGCGTGGCGTTAGGGGAGTACATGCTCAGTGGTGTTCTTTCCAGCAGGCCAGGATAGTGGTGGCCACCTGGTAGGCGAAATCCGTGCGCGACACTTTCTGGGGGCCGACGGCGGCGGGCAGCCCGGTGGCGTTGACGTGCAGGGTGCTGTTGTCCTTGAGGAAGACGACCGACCCGTCGGCGGTCTGGGCCGCCGGGAAGCCGAGGTTGGCGAGGCCCTTGATGGGTTCCGCGTTGAGCTTCACCTGCAGGGCGTCGAAGTGTTTGCGCGTGACGGCGGGGTCCGGGGATTCCTTCACGGAGATCACGAGGGGGCCGCCGGCCAGGTGGTAGGTGCAGCTGTAGGTGCTGTCCGACCAGTTGTCGACGGTGTGCGGTGCCTGCTGCAGGGCCAGGATGGAGGAAATGTCCTCCTTGGCTTCTTGCGCACAGATCATTTTGGAGGCCTCGGACGGGCCGGCCGTTTGGGCTGCTGCGTGCTGGTCGCGGGCGTGCGTGGCCGCTGCGCCCGCCGGCGCCCGTGCTTCGGACTGCGGTGCTGGCGCTGTTGCTGCTGCCGACTCAACAGGGTTGGTGCTTCCCACGGCTGCTGCACAGCCGGACAGCAGTAGCGACGCTACGGCCAAAGACGCCATGGTGTGGGTGCGGGCTTTCAGTTTTCTGCTCATTCTCGCGTCCTGTCCTGGTGGTCCTTCGGCGTGACCGGTGCGGTGTGACGGGCTCTTCAACGGGGGCGGATAGGGCAGGAGTCGGCGGCCGCGGGCGCCCCCAAGGCGTCCGCGGCCGCCGGAACCCGTGCCCGATCCGGTTTGCCGCCGGGCGCGGTCCGGGCGGGAACCTACGCGGCGTCGGCCGCCTTGCGGCGGCGAACGATGTACGTTCCTCCCGCAGCGGCAGCAAGGACGAGGCCCCCGCCCAAAGCCAGCACACCGGCGTCGTTCTTCTGCGGAGTCTGCGCAACGCCGGTGTCAGCGCCGCCCACCGGCATGTTCATCTGGCCGACGGCGAGGGTGCCGCAGAGGGCCGGCGATGTGGCCGCCAGCGGCAGGCTGGGCACGAGGTCGCTCTTGGCAGCCTGGCCGGCGGCGCTCAACGTGGCGGGATCCAGGCCGTGGACCACCACGGCGGCGGTGCCGTTCTGCAGGGCTGCCTTGGTCTCGGCGTTGAGCGGGAAGCTGCGGTCGATCGTGTAGGCGCCGCCCTGGCCTGCAACCTTGAGGTCCAGGCCAGCCGCCGGGCTGGTGTCCCCGCTGGTGGAGAGCGTGGTGCCGATCTTGCCGTAGGACGGTCCGCCTTCGGTGGTGGAGATGACTCCGTCGCCGTTGGTGTCCGCCGCCGGGCCGGGGCACTGGCCCTTGGCACCGACGTGGATGTGCTGCACGTGCGGGTACGGCGCATTGTTGAATGTCTGGGCGAGGCCGGAGACATTCAGGACCACGTGGGCCTGGTTGCCGGTGACGTGTAGGGTGACGGTGCCCGAGGCGGAGCTGCCGTTAAGCTGGCCGAGCGTGGCTTGGTAGGCCTGGTCGCCGTCGGCGGCCATGGCCGGTGCGCCGGAGAGGGCAAGCGCGCCAAGTGCGAGGGTGGGGACGGCCAAAAGTCGCAAAGTCTTATTCATCGGAAGCGTTCTCCTCGTGCGAGTGGTGGTGGATCTCCCGTAGGTGGGACACAGGCAGTTCGGAGCAGCGCCGGGGCCGGATGGGTGAAATAGTGAGGTGGCTTACTTTTCTTTGGTGTGGGGGAGATCGGGCACGGGCAGAGGCGGCGTCGGGAGTGCCGCCGTCGTACTTTTCGGCAGGTGGGGCCCTCGCCCGAGGGCATGGAAATGCCGCCCTGCGGTGTTGGGGGCCATCGCAGGACGGCATTGGATCAAAGGTACTGTGCCGCGCTTCGCCCCAACAGCATTTACGCCGGCCGCGGCGGAATCTTAACGGTTTTTTAACGCCTGCCCTGGTTGGTAGCCGTGCCGCTCAGTAGCGGCTCTTGATGAGCTTCATCATCGGATGGGAAATGATGCGATGGACTCCGGGCAGCTTGGTCATCTTCTGGGTCTGGAACCGTTCGTACTCGTTGCCGTCTGCGACGTCGACCCTCACGATATAGTCCGGCACTCCGTAGACCCGCCGGACTTCCGTTACTTCCTCCAGCGCTGCGACAGCTGTTTCGAAGTCTTCAACGGTCTGACGGTCGGTCATGGTGATCTCGACCGATATGATGACGCAGAAGCTCCGGCCCGCGGCGACTGGGTCGATGAGTGCACGGTATCCGGCGATGACTCCCTCCCACCTCGCTCACCCCGACGACCATCGCGGTCGCAGCAGGATTCGCCGTCACAGCCGGGCTGCACCTTTGGCGCGGGAACGCCGTGGTCAGTGTCCTTGCCGGAACGGCCGTCCACGTCGCGCTGGCGTCGACCCTCGCCGCTCTCCGGTAGCAGGGCTGCCGAAGACGCGGCGAGGCCCTGTCCGCTCTTACCGGACAGGGCCTCGAGCATTGAAGCGGGACCTTGGGTCAGTGCCTCCTGAAGGCGTCCTTGATCTTTTCGCCGGCCTGCTTGAGGTCGGCCCTGATGTGGCGCTCCCTGCCCTCAGCCCTGAGCCGGTTGTCACCGGTGGCGCGTCCGGCTGCTTCCTTGCTTTTGCCGTGGAGTTTCTCGGCGGCATTGTGGATCTTGTCACCCAAACCCATCATGACCTCCTGTTGGGAAAGCCGGGGCGGCCCGCTGCCGCGGCGGCCACTCCCAGTTTATCGGCGGCGGCTCCGGAAGGCTCCTGCCCTTAACGCGGATGCGCGCTGCAAGAACTTTGAGAGCTAGGCGATAACCGCTGCTTGCGGTTTGTCCAGAGTATTGACTAAGGCGGCCCGGCGGAGGATATTTGCGCAGACGAAGAGGCCTCCTTCGATACAGTGGCGCCCCGGCCAAGACGGGGCCTAGTCGAAGGAGTAGCGCATGCGTACCAAGCCTGCCCTTATCACTGTGCTTGCGGCGGTGCTGTCTCTCATAGGTCCCATGCCTGCGACAGCGTCGAGGGCTGACCAGGAGCGGAAACCCGAAAACGGAGACATAGCATTTGGGCGCTTGGACCCGGCCATCGACGGTTTCAGTCTCTGGACTGCCGACTCTGACGGATCCCACCAACGGCGTCTGACCCAGGATCAAGCCAATTTCTCGGACTGGGCCCCCGACGGAGACCGGATCGCGTTCGACTTCATTGACGATGCCGGAGTCCACATCGCCACGATCGAGCCCGACGGACGGAACCGAAAAGCCCTCACGACGGCCCCCGGCGTACAGGAATGCCCCAAGTGGTCACCCGACGGCAAGTCCATCGTGTACGACGCGTTTCCGTTCGGCCAACCAACTTTCAGCGTGTCAATTTGGATAATGCTCGCTGACGGATCCAGTCCAAAGCAGCTCACCCGCAACGCCCTGGACGTCGAACCGGTATTCTCGCCCGACGGAACGCGAATAGCCTTCGGACGCATCACCGGCGACAGCCCCGAGGGGCAACTCGAGGCTATCTACGTCATCAACTCAGATGGAACAGGGCTGCATCAGGTTGTCTCGCCACGCCCAGGCCTGGAACACCCGGACTGGTCGCCCGACGGCCGCTCGATCACGTTCAACATCGAACCCGAAAACACGAAGGCCCCAGACTACGGATCGATCCTTTCGGTCCATCCGGATGGCAACCGACTTCGGGTGATCCAGCCGAGAACCCCGGACCTGAAATTCTTCAAGGCCGTATGGTCGCCCGACGGGCGCAAGCTACTCAGCGGCTGCGTTGACACAGAGGCCAGAATTGACCGAATTTGCATTGTCTCCCCGGGTGGACGCATCACAGCCGTGGTCAGCGGTCCTCCGGGCGTCAACTTCCCCTCCTGGGGCTCCGACGACTAATCCAGAGGCCGGGGCACCGTTTACAACGGAAACACCGTCTGCAACGCGAACGTGCCAACCAAAGGTGCGCTCGCAGGCGGCGCCGGAAACAGCGCAGACACACTCCAAGCACCAGCGCGAAACGTTTTAGAAAACATCGTGGTGCAGGCTGGTCCCATCAACATTCCAATGGAGGGGGACCGGCCGTGAACGAAGATGTGGAGCCTGAAGTGCGGTCCAGTGCAGAGCTGGCTGTAGGCGACGAGATCGAGGCCTGGCACCGGGGACGGCTGGCTCACCGTGGGACCGTGAGCAGCACGTTCCAGGACATCGGCCTGTTCTGGATCATCGACGCCCGGACCGGCACGCGCCGGCTGCTGGACCTCGAGCAGCTTAGCGTGCGGCGGATCCAGACCGCAAAGGCGGCTAACGCCGTCGGGCTTTCCAACGGTACCGGCAAGCCCAGGGCGGCCGACGCCGGGATCCCGGCTAACGCCGTCGGCAAGCCTGCCGCCCGGAGTCGGAGGCCTGTCAGAAGCTTGAGCCAGGTGGTCTTTATTGAGGCACCGGCCACGCGGTAACCGGCCATGCGATAACCTGCCATGCGGTAAGCGTCAGGGTAGGTTGCTGAACCGCTCCGCCTGGGTCTTGCTGCCCTGCACGATGATCTGGTCGTCGTCGTACAGGACGGTCTGCGCCGTGGTGTGGCCCCAGATACCGCCCGGGCGCTTGACCGCCACGATGGTGATGCCGTACTTGTCGCGCAGGCCCAGCACGCCGAGCGGACGGTCGCGGGCCTCAGCGGGCGGGCTGGTGCGGATCATCACGAAGTCGTCCTCGAACTCGACGTAGTCCAGCAGCGAGCCGCGGACCAGGTGGGCCACGCGCTTGCCCATGTCGTGCTCGGGGCGGATCACGTGGTCCACGCCAAGCTGGTTGAGGATCTCGGCATGCGGCTCGCTGATGGCCTTGGCCCAGATCTGCGGCTTCTTGAACGTGAGCAGGCGCGACGTCGTCAGGATGCTCGCCTCGATGTCGCTGCCGATGCCCACCACGGCGCGATCGAACTCGTGGACGGAGAGCTGGCGCAGCACCTCTTCCTTGGTGGAGTCCGCCCGGACCACGTGGGTCAGCCGGCCGTTGTAGGACTGCACGGTGTCCTCGTTGGAGTCGATGCCCAGCACCTCGGTGCCCTGCGCCTCCAGCTCCAGCGCCAGCGACCCGCCGAAGCGGCCCAGGCCGATCACCACCACCGAGTCCGCCTGCGCCGCTGTTTCGGCGGGCCGGGAGAAAAAGTTCTTAGCCAATGAGGGGCCTTTCCTTGGGGTATTCGTAGAGCAGCGGGCGTTCGCGGAGGGCCAGTGCGGCGCCGAGCGTCACCGGGCCGAGGCGGCCGATGAACATCAGCAGGATCAGCACCACCTGCCCGGCCGGCGGCATGGCGGCGGTGATGCCGGTGGACAGTCCCACCGTGGCGAACGCCGAAACCACCTCGAACAGGATCCGCTCCTGGCCGAAGTCCGTGATAAGCATCAGGAACATCGTGGAGCCGACCACCAGCGCGAGGGCCAGCAGAACCACCGCGATCGCCTGCCGGTGCACCGCCCGGGAGAGGCGCTTGCCGAAGATGTTTACGGCCGTGCCGCCCTGCAGTTCCGTCAGGAGGATGAAGAACAGCACACCGAAGGTGGTGATTTTCAGGCCGCCTGCGGTGCTGGCCGGGCCGCCGCCGATGAACATCAAAATATCCATGCCCATCCAGGACACGGGGTGCATCTGTCCGATGTCTATGCTGTTGAATCCAGCCGTGCGGGTGATGACTGACTGGAAGAAGCCGGCCAGGATGCGCTCTCCGGGCTTGAGCCCGCCCAGCGTGGCCGGGTTGGACCACTCGACGGCGGTGAGGAAGACCGTGCCGCTGACCAGGAGTACCGCGGTGCCCACCAGGACCAGCTTGGTGTTCATGCTCCAGTGGATGGGCCGCTGGTACTGCCGGCGCAGCTCGAACAGCACCGGGAAGCCGAGGCCGCCGATGATCACAGCGGCGGCGATGGGCAGGCAGATCCACGGGTCCCCGGAGAAGCCGATGAGGTTGTCCGTGTGCAGAGCGAATCCGGCGTTGTTGAAGGAGGACACCGCATGGAAGACGCCGTGCCACAGCGCACGCCCGGGCTCGTAGCCGTAGCCGGCAACGAGCCTCGCCGCCAGGATGCCGGCGAGCACGATCTCCACGGTGACGCTGATGGTCAGCACGCCGAGCAGCACCTGGCGGACGTCGCCAAAGCCGGTGCTCTTGGTCTCCGCGGCCGCTGAAAGCCGTGAGCGCAGGCCGAGCCGGCGGGCCATGAGCACACCCAGCAGCGTGCCGAAGGACATGACCCCGAAGCCGCCGATCTGGATCAGGGCCATGATCACCGCCTTGCCGAAGCCGCTCCAGTACACCGGCGTGTCAACGGTGATCAGCCCCGTGACACACACCGAGGACGTGGAGGTGAACAAGGCAGTAAGGAAGGGTGCGCCCTCCGGGCCGTTCCGCGAGATGGGCAGCATGAGAAAGATCGTGCCGACGGCGACAGCCCCGGCGAACCCGAGCACGATCACCTGGGCCGGGTGCTGCGGCGCGAAAACGTTGAGGATGCGGGGGAACACCTTCGAGCCGGCGGGCCACAGCCCACTGAACCCGCGGTCCGATCCGGCCGCTTTCCGGTTGGTTTTGGCAGTTTTCGTTGCATTTTTGGCCGCGCGCCTGGCAGTTTTCGCTGCCGGCCGGGACCTCCTGCCTGCCGGCGGGGCGTTCCTGCCTGCAGGCCGGGCCTTCGGGGCAGGAACGTCGCGCATACGCGTCACGCTACCACCGCGGAATTCCCCGAGGCCGGTATGAAGAGGGAGGCGTTAAGAAAGCGTTAAGATCCCCGGTCTTGGCGCTTTTCGGAATCCGGCCGATGCTAGGCTCCCGTGGTCATCAGCAAACTGCCCATATGAATCGAAGGACCCCGTGGCCACCTCAAGCACACAAGGCCGTGTCCTGCCATGCTGACCCAAAGCGCCCCGTTGCTGTGGCTGATCCTCGGGATCGGCGCAACCGGCTACATGATCTACCGGCTCATCAGAGCAACGAAGTAGCCCCCGCCGTCGGACACCGTCCCGCCCGTCCGACGGCGGAACCCGTGAGCGCTCCCCGGCCGCCCTCCCGTCGCTCTCCAGCGGCCCGACGACGGGGCCTTTCCCGCAAATCCAGAAAGACACTTCATGACCGCACCTGCCCAGTACTCCGTTCCGGCCAGCGTGCCCAACCCAGAGCGGGAAGATGGCCCCGGCGGCGCGCTCACGCGGTGGCTGCTGGAGCACAAGGTGCACCAGCCGGTGGGGCCGGAGTCCGGGGAGGGCACCGGGCATCAGCAGAGCTGGTGGAAGGTCATGTGCCTGACCGGCGTGGACTACTTCTCCACGCTGTCGTATCTGCCGGGCATCGCCGCGCTCGCCGCCGGTGCACTGTCGCCGCTGGCCACGCTGCTGATCGTGGGCCTGACGCTGCTGGGCATGCTGCCGATGTACCGGCGGGTGGCGCACGAGAGCCCGCACGGGCAGGGGTCCGTGGCCATGCTCGAAAACCTGCTGCCGTTCTGGCGCGGGAAGGTGTTCGTGCTGGTGCTGCTCGGGTTCGTGGCGACGTCGTGGATCATCACCATCACCCTGTCCGCGGCCGACGCCACCGTGCACATGCTGGAGAACCCCTACCTGCCGCCGTTCCTCGAAGGCCAGGCGGTGCCCATCACCGTGGTGATGCTGCTGATCCTGGGCGGGGTGTTCCTGCTGGGCTTCTCCGAGGCGGTGGCCGTGGCCATTCCGCTGGTGGGTGTCTTTCTGCTGCTCAACGCCGTCGTCATCGGCACTGGAATTTACGACGCCGTCACCCAGCCGGGTGCCGTCGCCGCCTGGATGTCGCAACTCACCTCCTTTGGCGGCGGTTTTGGCAACATCGCCGGCCCGGCGGTCCTGGCGTTTCCGCTGCTGGTGCTGGGCCTCTCCGGCTTCGAGACCGGCGTCAGCATGATGCCACTGGTGAAGGCGCCCGGTGCCACGCCGGAGGAGATGCTGCAGAACCGGATCCGCAATACCCGCAAGCTCCTCACGACGGCGGCCGTGGTGATGAGCGTCTACCTGATCGGCAGCAGCTTCGTGACCACCGTGCTGATCCGGGCCGAGGCGTTCCAGGAGGGCGGGCCGGCGAACGGCCGTGCTTTGGCCTACTTGGCGCATGAACGGCTCGGCAATGGCTTCGGTTCTGTTTACGACATCAGCAGCATCCTGATCCTGTGGTTCGCCGGTGCCTCCGCGATGGCCGGGCTGATCAACATCGTGCCCCGGTACCTTCCCTCCTACGGCATGGCGCCCGACTGGTCGCGCGCGGTGCGTCCCGTGGTCCTGGTGTACACGGCCATCAGCATCCTCATCACCATCGGCTTCAAGGCCGACGTCAACGCCCAGGCCGGCGCCTATGCCACCGGCATCCTGGCAATGATGGTCTCCGGCGCGGTGGCCGTAAGCATCTCCGCCGCGCGCAAGAAGAAGCGGGGGGCCGCGGTCGGCTTTACCCTCCTGACCCTCGTCATGCTGTACGCGCTGGTGGAGAACGTGATCGAGAAGCCGGACGGCCTGGCGATCTCCGGGTTCTTCATCCTGGGCATCGTGGTGGTGTCGCTGGTGTCCCGTGTCTCCCGGACCACCGAGCTGCGGGTGGACCGGATCGAGTTCGACGAGGCAGCGCGGCGCTTCGTGACGGACACGCTGGACTACGACGGGCGGATCAACATCATCGCCAACCGCCCGCAGGCCAGGGACGCCGCGGAGTACGCGGAGAAGGAGGCCGCGCAGCGGGAGAACAACCCCGTGCCCGGCACGGCCGACGTGATGTTCCTCGAGATCGACGTCACGGACCCGTCGGGCTTCAGTGACGTCCTCGAGGTGCGCGGCGTCGAGGTGGCCGGGCACCGTATCCTGCGTGCCACCAGCCCGGCCGCGCCCAACGCCATCGCCGCGATCCTATTGGCCCTGCGCGACGCCACCGGGGGTGCGGCCGCACGCGTACTTCGAGTGGGCCGAGGGCAACCCCCTGGCTCACCTGATGCGATACCTGCTCCTGGGCCGCGGCGACACCGCCCCCGTGGTCCGGGAGATCATCCGCGAAAACGAGCCCGACCCCGCCCGCCGCCCCGGCATCCACGTCGGCTAGCCCGGCTGCTCCTCCCGCACACCCTCCCCCACTTTTCGTCGGGTTTTTTGCGGATGCTTCCTCACCGCTGATCGAGCCTGTCGAGATCAAGGGTCCCGGCATCAATGATGAATAGGACTGCTTCTGCCGCTGAGACAGCGTGTGGGAACAAGCGACGAAAGCTGAGGAAGCGTCCGGGATTAGGCGACGAAAGCTGAGGAGGCGTTCCTACAGGGCAGGGGAGGCCGTGACCACCACGTTCTTGCCCCACGGGTCCTCGGTGTAGCAGCTGATCAGCACAACCCGGTTGGGCACGACGTTCCAGATGTCGCTGTCCTTGAGCGTGTTCTTGTCGTGCGTCGTCACCGAATCCACGACGTACTTCAGTGTGCCCGCCGCAGTGGTCACGGTGACCGCCTTGCCAATGAGGCTCTCATCACTGAGGCGGTTGAACGGGGCATCCCTGTCGTCCCAGCTGTGCCCCACGATGTACGTCGTGTTGGCGGAGCCGGTGCCGGGCACGCCATAGCTGGTGAGCCAGTAGGCATCGAGGGTCAGCGGCGGCACCAGCGACTCCGAAGCCATCTCGTCCGCGCTGGGCGTCAGCGGCAGGACCCGCACATTCAGATCAGCAGCCTCGATCGACACCGCCGTCGGCGCTGCGGCCCGCGGTTGACCCGCCTTTCGGGCAACGGCCGCGGCACTCGGGGAACCCGCCACCGCAGGAGCGGCGGAAGGCACGACGGCGGTGCTGCCGCCACCGTCCGGGGTCACAGCGTTCGGCGGGGCCAGGAAGAGAGCGGCTGCCAAGCCCGCGGCGGCGACGGAGGGCACAGCAAACCAGCGCCAGCGGCTGGGCCGGCGCTGGCCGGACGTTAGGGGTGCTATCACGTGATGTGCCTACTTGCGGGTGCGCTCCATGCGACGCATCCTCATGGCGACCCCTGTCGGCACAGCGATTCCCGCCGCGAGGAGCCCGGCCAGGAGCGCCAGTCCGGGATCAACGCTCGGCTCGGCTTCGACCGCGGTCTGTACGTTGAGGCCCTTGTTCTTTGCTACAGCGGCGGTGCCGCCCCCGGCGGGAGCCACACTTACCGCACCGGCAACTGCCGACGTCGTGCTTCCCGGTGCATCGGCCGGCGTGCTTCCCGGTGCGTTGACTGGCGGAGCGACAGGCGGGGTGACCGGCGGCGTAGCAGCGGGATCAGCGCCGGGGGAGTCCTGGTTGCAGGCCGTCAGGTACGCCTCGAAAAGGCCCATGAGGTTGGTGGCGGAAGCTTCGTCGAGCGAGACGGCTGCCAGCAAGGCTTCGAAGTTGGCGACCGCTGCATCCAAGGCGTCCCGTGCCTGGATGAGCTCCGGTGAAACCAGGGCGGCGTTCAACTCCGACTCCCGCCGCTCTACAGCGTCTCTCGAGTCTCCACGAGCCTCGTCCGCCGCGTCATGAGCGATCTGCGCGGCCTCGATCGCCTCGGGATCACCGGCAGCCTGGGCTTCCTCCAGTGCCTCTTCTGCGGCGTCCTTGGCGGCCTCGTCGGCAGCGAGCTGCGCCTCGGCCGCGGCCAGAGCAGCCTCAGCGTCGTCGACAACCTGTTGAAGGGGCATGTACGCAGCTTCCGCGGCCGCCGCTGAGTCGAATGTGGACTCGAGATCGGCAACGGTTGCCTGGGTGATGCCCCGGGCAGCGAGCGCGGATTCATACTGGGTGAAGGCCTGCTGGCAGGCGGCGTCGCCGGGTGCCGCGGCGGCTGTTGGGGCTCCCAGAAAAAGGCCGCCGGCGAAAACTGCTGCCGACGAACCGGCAGCGACCCATTTAGATACAGCGGTCATAGTTTGTGCGTCCCCTAATACACGAAGCGGCCGCCGGACGGCCCCGGCGGTTTCAGCACGCGGCAGAGCGGCTCAAGGCAGAGGACCCCGAAGAGTCCGGCAGGGCCGTGCAGGAGAGACGCTCGTACTGCTGATCATCCGAAGTACGACGGCGAGACCCCAGTTTCTACCTGAATGCCGCCCGAAAGATCGCTGTGAGGCTAAAAATACAGAGCAATGCGGGTTGTGGCAAACGTCACCGACTCGTCAGCGCGTGGGGCCGGTCCCCTCAGCTGCCGCCAACCGGACCACGTGCAGGGCCAGCGGGTCAAGGAGCTTCCGGGTGCCGGTCCGGGTCTCGAGGATCCAGAACATGCCGAGGACCGGCACCGTTTCCGTCACTTTTCCCTCGTAGTAAAGACGGCCGTTGTAGCGGGCCTCCACCACGTCGCCGGGGGAGAGGCTTCGGCAGTCGGTGATGCGCCCGGGTGATCCGTCGGATGCGGCCGATTCAGCCATGGCGGGCTCCGTCCTGGCGCAATCAGCGCCTTGATCCTGTTGCGCCACTGGCGCCCTTTCAGAATGGGGCCGCCACATTGCCGGGCGGTTTCCACCGGGTGATTTCCGCGTGACCCGCTTTCACGTCGGCCGGCGGGCGCCGGGAGGTGAGGAAGGGTCTGGGTTTAGGCGACGGGAGGTGAGGAAGGGTCTGGGGCAGGTAGGGTTTACGCGCGGCCGGGGGACTGCAGGCCGGCGGCTATGGAGAGGTTGGGTTCGGGTTGGCTCAGGCCGCGGGCGCGCAGGACTGCCATGGACTTGGCGGCCACCTTCAGCACCGAGCCGGCGTCGATCGGACCGCGCTCCACTCCGGTGCCGGCCGTGTTGATCACCATGTCCCAGGCCTCCGCAAACTCAACGGCCGGGAGCGTGAACTTGATGTCGTCGTCGTGCGCATTGAAGTACAGCAGGAAGTTCACGTCTGTGATCCGGCGGCCGCGGTCGTCCCGGCCCTGGATGCCGTCCCCGTTGAGGAACACGCCGATGGTCCGGCCGAAGCCGCGGCCCCAGTCCTCGGGGAGCATCTCCATGCCGTCCTCGTTCAGCCACACGATGTCCGGCAGTTTCTCGCCCTTGCCGCGCCGCACCGGGCGGCCGTCGAAGAATGTGCTGCGCCGGAACGTGGGGTGCTGGGCGCGCAGCCGGTTCACGGCTGAAGTGAAGTCCATGAGCGGCATGTCGACGGCGTCCCAGTCGACCCAGCTGAGCTTGGAATCCTGGCAGTAGACGTTGTTGTTGCCCTGTTGGGTGCGGCCCAGTTCATCGCCGTGCGCGATCATCGGCACGCCCTGCGACAGCAGCATGGTGGCGATGAAGTTCCGCCGCTGCCGGGCCCTGAGCGCCAGCACGTTCGGATCCGTCGTCGGGCCCTCCACGCCGCAGTTCCACGAGCGGTTGTGCGATTCGCCGTCGCGGTTGCCCTCGCCGTTGGCTTCATTGTGCTTCTCGTTGTACGAGACCAGGTCCCGGAGGGTGAAGCCGTCGTGCGCCGTGACGAAGTTGATGGACGCCACCGGCCGCCGCCCCGACCGCTCGTACAGGTCGGCGGAGCCGGTCAGCCGCGATGCGAACTCGCCCAACGTGGCCGGCTCTCCCCGCCAGAAGTCACGCACGGTGTCGCGGTACTTGCCGTTCCACTCCGTCCACTGCGGCGGGAAATTGCCCACCTGGTAACCGCCCGGGCCAACGTCCCACGGCTCCGCGATCAGCTTCACCTGCGACACGATCGGGTCCTGCTGCACCAGTTCAAAGAACGTGGAGAGCCGGTCGACGTCGTAAAACTCCCTGGCCAAAGCGGAGGCGAGATCGAAGCGGAACCCGTCCACGTGCATCTCGGTGACCCAGTACCGCAGCGAATCCATCAGCAGCTGCAGGGAGTGGGGCTGCCGGACATTCAGGGTATTTCCGGTGCCCGTGTAATCGACGTAGTACTGTTTGTCGTCCTCCACCAGACGGTAATACGCGGCGTTGTCGATCCCCCTGAAGCTCAGGGTGGGCCCCAGATGGTTCCCTTCCGCCGTGTGGTTATAGACGACGTCGAGAATCACCTCGATCCCCGCACGGTGCAGAGAGCGGACCATCGCCTTGAAGTCCTGGACCTGCTGGCCCATCTGGCCGATCGAGCTGTAGGTGTTTTGCGGTGCGAAGAAGCCGATGGTGTTGTAGCCCCAGTAGTTGCTCAGGCCCTTCTCCTGCAGCGTCCCGTCATTGACGAACTGGTGCACCGGCATGAGCTCGATGGCCGTGATGCCCAGCCGCTGCAGGTGCGCAATGACGGCAGGATGGGCGACGCCGGCATAGGTGCCGCGCTGCTCTTTGGGCACCTCGGGGTGCAGCTCGGTGAGACCCTTGACGTGCGCCTCGTAGATGACGGAGCGGTGGTAGGGGATCCGGGGCGGCCGGTCCCCGGCCCAGTCGAAGAACGGGTTGATGACCACGCCCAGCATGGTGTGCGGCGCCGAATCCTGATCGTTGCGGGAGGAGGGGTCTCCCAAGCTGTAGGAGAACATGGCCGGGTGCCAGTGCACCTGCCCGGCGACGGCCTTGGCATAGGGGTCCAGAAGCAGCTTGTTGGGGTTGCAGCGCTGGCCCCTGGCGGGGTCATAGAGCCCGTGGACCCGGTATCCGTACTTCTGCCCGGGCTGGATCTGGGGCAGGTAGCAGTGCCACACATACCCGTCTGCTTCGAGGAGCTCGACGCGCGTTTCGGTGCCGTCGCCACCTATTAAACACAGCTCGACGGCGGTGGCCGCTTCGCTGAAGAGCGCGAAGTTTGTCCCCATCCCATCAAAGGTCGCACCCAGTGGATACGCGCTGCCCGGCCAGACTTCCATGATTACTCCTGCGGCTGTTCAGTTGTTTCGGAACCATGCTCGATGTCCAGTTGGGGTCCGCGCGCCTCGCCCTGACTCAAGGCTAAGCACACCTAGTACTTTCGCCAAGCTCGATTCAGGTCCGGGCGCCTTGTAAATCAAATCGTTGTGATTCTGGCCTCGTGGAGCCCGCGTTTTCGCCGGGCCGCCCCGGCCCCCGCCTACGATGATGGGGATGACTCCGAACAGCCCGCCGCCCTTCAGCCTTCGCGGCATCGCTGTTCCGGCGTTCGGCCCTGCCCTCCTGTTCAGCACTGGCCAGGGCGCCATCCTGCCGGTTGTGGCGCTGACCGCCCGTGAACTGGGCGCATCCGTTGCCGTGGCCGCTCTGATCGTCACGCTCATGGGGCTGGGCGCGTGGTTCTTCAACCTGCCGGCGTCGATGATCACTCTGAAGTTCGGCGAACGGTGGTCCATCGTGGGTGCGGCCGCCGCGGGGTCGCTCGCCCTGGTGGCCGGCGGGCTGTCGCTGGTGATTGGCAACGGGCTCTGGCTGCTCGCGGTGGCGATGGCCGTCGTCGGGATGTCCGCTGCCGTCTTCAGCCTGGCCCGGCAGAAGTACCTCACCGAAGCTGTTCCCGTGGAGTTCCGCGCCCGTGCCCTGTCCACGCTGGGCGGCGTGAGCCGCATCGGAACTTTCATTGGGCCGTTCATCGGCGCCGCCGCAATGGCATTCGTTGGCATCAGCGGCGCGTACTGGGTGGGCGTGGCCGGCATGGCGGCGGCAGCCGTCCTCGCCGTGGCAGTCCCCGACCTGGTGGCGGTGCACGGATCTGATGGCAAGGCCGGCCCGGAACCCACACTGCGCGGCGTGGCCGTCTCATATGCGGGCGTTTTCCTGACTGCCGGAATGGGCATCCTGCTGCTCAGCGCCCTGCGCGCCTCCCGACAGGTGGTGATCCCGCTGTGGGCTGACCACCTGGGCCTCGACCCCACCCATGCTTCGCTGGTGTACGGGCTCTCCGGTGCGATCGACATGCTGGTCTTCTATCCCGCGGGCAAGGTGATGGACCGGCGCGGGCGGCAGTGGGTGGCCATCCCGTCCACGCTGATCATGGGCGCCGCGCTGGTGCTGATCCCGCTGACCGCCGGGTTCACCAGCCTGCTGCTGGCGGCCCTGCTGATCGGCTTCGGCAACGGCATCAGCTCGGGCCTGGTGATGACGCTGGGTGCCGACTTCTCGCCCGACCGCGGCCGCGGGCAGTTCCTGGGCCTCTGGCGGTTCATGGCTGACGCCGGCTCCACCGGCGGGCCGGTGCTCCTCTCCGCGGTGACTGCCGCTGCCTCCCTCGGCGCCGGGGTGACGGCCACCGGGGTACTGGGGTTCGCGGCGGCAGGCGTGTTCGCCGTCGTGCTTCCCAGACTCAAACACCGCCGCAACTACTGACATACCTAACCAACTGACTCGCAGTTGTTGTCGTTTTCAGCCTCGAAAACGACAACAACTGCGAGTTAGTTGGCGGCCTGCGCAGGGGAGTGTGGGCCGTTCGGCTTCTGGGTTACATCCCCGTCCAGCGGCGGAGCGTGCTATTCACGAGGCCGATCAGCACAGCCGTCCACCAGCACGCCTGCGAGATGCTGAGTGCGATCAGCAGCCTGAGGCGCAGCCGGCGGCCCAGTTCACTGAAGCGTGTTTCCCGCGGAAGCGCGAACATCTTGTGCATGGCCGGCGCGATGCTCAGGCCGTTCAGCATCAGGACGAGCACGCAGCCGAGCTTCACGGCGGTCACAGGATTGGTGATGTCGGGCTGGATGAGGGCTCCGGAGGCCAGCAGAAGTGCCAGGCCGCCCCAGATCAGCGGCTTGGCCGCGGCCTCGAGCTTGGGCGATTCGTGCATGTGCACCTTGCCCATGAGCCACAGCAGGCCCAGCCAGTCGACAACGAGGATGGTGCCGAAGGACAGCACCAGGGCGAGGATGTGGGCGGCAAGCCCGATGCGGTGCAGTTCCGGACCGAACTCCGCGAAGTGCCCCGCAAGCAGGGACGCGAGCCAGCCGGCGGTGCAGAGGACGCCCAGCAGGAACAGCCGGACGGTCTGCTTGCGGGACGTGGGAGTCCTCAGTGCGGCGCGGTTACGGCGGGCCGGGAAACGGCGCTGGGATTGATACCTGGGTGCGGAGTTTGTCGCGGTACGGGTTTCAGGGCGGGTCAAGGTGGTGCGGGTGTCGGCGAACATAAAGCCGGCCTTTCATCACTGTTGTGCTCCCCTGAGAATGGTGCCGGGAGCTGGGCTGGCCGGGTAGTTCCGGACAGCACGGAATTGCTGGGTTGTTTGGGGATTTTTTTGGGGCCGAGAGTGGCTGGCGCGCTGCGATGCAGGGCGAGGTCCCTGGAGGTTGTGGCTCCAGAGGAATTTCGGTCTACCTAAATGAATACGATACAGGTTGATTTGTGGATTAGACAAAGAACGAGTTTCCTATTCCGCGGCGTGGCGGTTCTAAATTCCGGCTTATTTCGGGTAATGCGACCGGGCCTCCCGCTTGAGTGCAGAAGGCCCGCTACGGGGGCTTTCGCCCCGAGGTAAATTGCGCTTTAGTCGTCCGAACCGTGGCCGCCGCTGTCTTCTCCGGGCTCGGAAGCGTTGCGCTGCCCGCCCTTGTCATGGCCCGGTTCCCGCACGGTCCGCAGGCCGCCTTTGTCGTCGCCCGGCTGGGCGGCGACGACGGCGGGATCTCCGGCAGCGACGGTGCCCCCTGACGGGGAACCGAAGGTGCCGCCGGGCTGGGACACGGCAGGGCCGGCGTCGGACGTACGCGTCGCAGTGCCGTCCTTATGGTCCCCAGCGTCACCAGGCTCG
Source organism: Arthrobacter globiformis (assembly GCF_030815865.1). Classification (NCBI taxonomy): domain Bacteria; kingdom Bacillati; phylum Actinomycetota; class Actinomycetes; order Micrococcales; family Micrococcaceae; genus Arthrobacter; species Arthrobacter globiformis. The sequence goes on along the minus strand of NZ_JAUSXI010000001.1, from coordinate 4,286,320 downwards.
GACGACGGTGACGGCGACGGCGACGGCGTCGTCCGCCGGCCGCCCTTGCCGTCACCGGATTCCGGCGCCCCGGTAGTCTTCGCGGGGGCGGGAACTGTGCTGCCGCCGTCCACCACGGACGTTACGTTCGGCGTAGCTTTCGCGCTGACGGCGGCGATCGGTGCCGCAGTGCTGCTGGAGTTGTTCGGCAGGAGGACGCTGTTCGCGTTGCCGGTACCAGACGGCGTGGTGCTCAGTACCTGCGTATTGACGGCGAGGGCGGCGGATCCGGTCACGAGGATCCCGGCCACGGAAAGCGCGAGGGCTGCTCTGGTTTTCATGGACCACTCCAGGGGTCGTTGGAAAAATTGCGTGTTGGGAAGTCAGGAAGCGGCGGGCATCATCCTTTGTCCTGGATCTCGTGCAAATGCGCCAGCATTGCCTGTTCGGGGTGACCTCGATGCTCGGAGATGTGCCTGAGCAGTGACAACCGGAGGTCCGATCTCAGACCTTCGTCACCGAGGATTTCGCCGATGAGCCGCATCAGTTGGCGCTGCAGTATGCCGCCCTGGGGAGCGCACTGGGCGGGCCGCCGCGGGGTGACTGCGGCGGGATCGTGCGCTGGCTGTTGAAGGGGCTTTTCGCCGGAACGTGTCCCTCCTGTAACTGCTGCGGGTCCTCCGGCAGCCTGATGAGCAGGCAGCCTCTCCGGCTTGCGGGACTGCCAGTGGCTGTCACCGCCTGAGTACGGGTCCGTTGTCATCATCTTATTCACCTTCCACCTGCGCCGCCCCGCGGGCCCTTCCGGCATGCGCTGAGACCGGCGGCGTTGCCGGCAATCCCGGTGAGGGGAAGTACCGTCTGCCGCAATTGTTGCGCCAGGTCATGGTGGATTTACCGGTGAACCTTGGACCGCCGAAGAGGGCGAGGTCCCCCCAGCCGGGAACGGGCCTCGCCGTGCGAACACGCGGGTAGCCGTCGCCGGATTGGGGGGTCTCGGTTCTCCAAGGTTGAATGGGATTTCCCTAGGAACCGCTGGCACTCTTTTTCCATCTGGTCCGAAGCCACAGCCGCGAGTGGTCGTTCAGCCAGCTGGCCGGCCCGGCACTGCACCCCCCTGACGTGCCGGGCCGGCAACCCCAATCCTTTAGGGTCCGTCGGCCCGCAACCCGCAACTCTGTCGGGGACCCGCCGCCGCCGGTCAGCAGCCCGAACTTATGGAAGACGGTGACTCCCGGCGGCACCGCCGCCGGGATCAGTGTCCCGTAGTTTGTGTTCTGCTAACGGCAGACCGGTCGGTAATTCAGTAATACAGCTAGGCCCGGCGCGTTTCCATCGAAGCCAAGAGGGCGTCCTGCAACTCTGAGCTCAATGTGGGAGGCCGGTCGAGCTCGACGCCGAGGGCCAGCACGGAACGGCTCAGATAGTTCCGAGCCGCCGCCGCCAGCGTGATGTCCATAATTTCCTTGTCGCTGAAGCCGTGCTCGCGAAGCCTGAGGCCGTCTGCCTTGGTCATTTCCGCAGCATTACTGCTGAGCTTCTCTGCGTACTCCATCATGGCTACTTCAGCCGGCGGCAACCCGGCGTTCCGAAAATCACGGGCGATCAGCAGCAGTTCCGCCTCCGGAATTGTCTTCAGGGCCTTGCGTCCGTGGGCCAACCTGCAGTGCGTGGATCCGATGGCTGCTGCTGCCGCCAGGGTGACCAGCTCGTAACGGCGGAGGTCCATGTCTGCTGTGATCGTGCCCAGGAGGGCCTCGAACGCCTCATAAGCTTCCGGATTTACCGCCATGGTCTTGGTGTGCGTGGTGACGTAGCCTAGCGACTGGACATCGTCGTCGTAAATCTTGGCGGTGAGGCCGGTCGCCTCACTTTCCGGAGTGGTCCGCAGGACGGTCATGGCAGTTTCCTTGGGTTGGCTGGAATGATGGGGATAAGGCCCGTGGGGAGCTTGATTTCGGCGTCTTCGGGGCGGTCCTGCCCCGCCCGTTCGATGGCCGCCCGGAAGTGGGGCAGGCTGCGCTCCACCATGTCCTCGCTGGCCGTAAGGGACATCCGGAAAAACCCCGGTGTCTCGAACAGGACGCCCGGAAGCACAAAGACGTCCTCTTGGCCGAGCGCCTCGGTGAAGGCCCCGTCGTCTTGAATGGGGGAATGGATGAACAGGTAAAAGGTGCCTTCGGGCGGCCGGAGCTGGTATCCCATCCCGCCCAGCTCCTGGACCAGCCGGTCCCGCTTCTGCTGCAGCTGGCCGACGTCGATGGTGAACGTCTCCAGCCGCGGAAGCGCGTACTGCAGCACGGCGTTGGGGTAAATCCAGCCCATGGCCAACTGCATCGCCTCTACTGACCTGCCGAGTTCCTTGCGGTCCGGCATGCTCGGCGGCAGCGCTAGGTAGCCGATCCGCTCGCCCGGAGACAAGTGCGTTTTGCCGTACGAATAGGCCAGCAGTGTGTAGGGATAGAACTCCGCGGGGCTGTGGAAGCGGGCGCCGTCGAAGACGATCCTGTTGTAGGGCTCGTCGGACACCAGGTAGATCCGCCGCCCAATCCGCGCCGACGCCTCGTCGAGGAGGGTTGCCAGCCGGCGGAGGAGTTCCGGCGGGTAGATCCTGCCGGTGGGGTTGTTCGGCGAATTGATGATCACCACACGGGTCCGCTCCGTGATGGCCGCTTCAATGGCCGCCAGATCGAGGTCGAAGGTCTCGAGGTCGATCCGGACCTTGACCGGGACCAGTCCGGCCTCCACAGCGAGCGGTTCATAGAGGAACCAGGGCGGCAGGCTGTAGATGACCTCGTCGCCAGGGTCGGTAACCGCCTTCAGCGCGAGGGCGATTGCGGTGAAGCCGCCGGTGGTGAGGTACAGATCCTCGGGTTCGAACGGAACATCGAGCAGCCGGCTCAGCGACTCCGCTGCCGCCTCCCGGGCATCCACCTCGTTGGTCTTGTATGCGAACCACTGGTCGTCGTGCGGGTGGAGCGCGTCCCGGAGGGCGTCCACGTAGGCGTCCTGCGGCATCTGGTGCGGGTTGCCCAGCGTGAAGTCGCAGATGCCGGGAAGATGTTTGCGGCGGGCGTAGGTGGAATGGTTGAGGTGCTCGCTGATCCTCTGGAAGGACGGAATGGAGGCCACCTCAAGGGCGCGGCGCGAGGCGGGGGAGTCCGTCACAGCCCGGTTACCTGGGGCTTGGCATTGGCCTTCGCCGTGAGCAGCAGATACTCCCATTCCATCTGGGCGGGCGTATCGCCGTGGGCTTCGATGTACGTGCTGGCAAGTTCCGTGAGGGCGTCGTCCAGGGCCTTGGCTTTCCCGTCGTCGCCGGACAGAGACTTGTACACGGAGATGGTGGGGCCGTAGTGCGACTTGAAATAGTGCAGGAAGTCTTCAGGCTGGCGGAAGCTCGTGATGGCAACGGTCCGCTTCTGCGCCCGGATGTTGCCCAGCCGGTCGCCGAACAGCTCACGGACGTGGTCCTCACTGCCCCACAGCGGCGGAGGCTCCGCGCCGGGCGGAGGGGGCGGCGCGAAGGGTTTCATGGCGGCGAACATCTGGCCGATGAAGCCTTCCGGGGTCCAGTGCAGCAGCCCGACGGTCCCGCCCGGCCTGCAGACACGCACTAGTTCGTCGGCGCTCGCCTGATGGTGCGGGGCGAACATGGCGCCCAGGCAGGACATGACGACGTCGAACTCGGCGTCCGCAAAGGGGAGATTCTCGGCGTCGGCCTCCACCCACTCGAGCTCAACACCGCGGTCGGCAGCCTGCCGCCGGCCGGCATCGAACATCTCCGGGGTGAGGTCGCTGGCTATAACCCGGGCACCCATCATGGCCGCGGGGATGGCCGCATTGCCGGCGCCCGCGCCGACATCCAGGACGCGCTGGCGCGGTTTGATGTTGCAGGCTTCCACCAGGATGGCGCCCAGATCCGCTATGAGCTCGCTGGCGAGGGCAGGGTAGTCGCCCTGCGCCCACATGGCCCGGTGCTTTTCCTTCAGGGCTTTGTCCGCCCCGGCCTGGTCGTTCATTTCCGCGCACCTCTGCTTTCGCAGGTCCAGTTTCAGCGCACTGTTGAATCAGTGGAGGCTGTGGTGCGACTCATTGTGGGCTTCCCGGGCTGCGGTTGTAAAGGCCGCCCACCCCAACTGGGTAGCAGCACAGGGCGTTCCCAGGGCTCAGAACGCCCTCTGCTGCTACTTACTTGGGTGGGAACAGGGGCGGGGGGTCAGCGCCCAGGGGAGTCCCGGCGTCGGACGGCATACGCGAACAGCGACGTCGTGGCCACGGTGGCCAGGTACCCGGAGATCACGATCAGTGAGATGCCCGCCCAGAAGTAGTTGGTGGTGCTGCCCTCGTGGCCGATGCCCGGAGCGATCATGACCAGCGAATACACGGACACCGCAGCCGAGGCCAGCCCCAGCACCATCGGCAGCCCGATCCACAGCCGCGCCGAACCCCAGTGCCCGCCGAATCCGTCCCAGACGTTCCACTCGTGGCCGTCGTTGCGGAGAATCAGCCAGCCCGCGGGAATCATGAAGCAGCCCACCACCAGGAACGCCGCCACCACATCCGCCGGCCTGTGCCACTGGTTCACGAGTGTGGACATCCCGGAAGCGATGGCAAACGTACCGCCGACAAAGCCGGCCAGCGGCCGCCACCGCGGTGACGACATCAGGAACACGGCCGCCGCCGCGGACGCCGCCAGCGTGGTGTGACCGGACGGCAGCGAGTTCAGCTCCAGCGTCTCTACGCCCCGGAACGGCCGCAGCGGCAGCAAGTCCTTGAGTACCTGCGTTGCGATGTTCGCCGCGACGCACGCCGCCACGGCAATGCCTGCGGCCCGCCATCGGCGGTGAATCACCGTTACTAGAAGAACGACGACGGCGGCCATCAGCAGGGAGATGGTGGGCAGCCAGTCCAGGAACCGGGTGGTGACCTTGCCCGCGGGCCCGTGTATTTCCACGGCCTCCACCAGGGCGGACTCGTCGATGAACTGGCCCGTCGTGGTGCGGACGAAGTAGTAGTAGGTGGCCGCGAGCCCCGTGGCGCAGGCCAGGGTGGCCACGGCGAAGAGGAAGCCGGTGCCCGCCGCGAGGCGCATCCGTCCGGCAGGCCGGCGGGGCTTCTGACGGCCCTGCTGCTGGCGGCCTTGCTTCTTACGGCGGGGGTCCCTGAGCTGGAAAGTCATCGTCACAAGGGTGTCACAGTTTGCTGGGAGGCGCCTGTCCGGCCGGTGGGTGCATGCTGTTCGCCCGGCCTTCCCGGCCCTGCCGGATGCTCGACTCCATTGGGCAGGGGGATTACGTTGGGGGCATGACCGAAAAACCAGACGAGTCCCGCGCTGTTTCCGAAGAGTCCGGTCGCGCAGAAACAGACCGCGACGAAACCGATCTCAGCACCAAGCTGGACCCGGATTTCATCCCGCAGCAAGGCGAGACCCCCGAAGCGAAGCGCGCCCGGGAGCACCCCGAGGAAACCGGCAGCTGACGCCCTGAACCGGGGGCTGTCCCGGGGGCTAAACGCAGGCTGGCTGACGGCTAAAGTTGGTGCATGGGCGGTCTCGTGGATGTACTTGGCCCCATCCTGGAAATGATGACGTGGGTGGGCTTCCTCCCCGGCGTGCCGTTGCTCGCGTGGGGACTAATTATCGAACGGCGCCGTTGCGCCTGGACCAAGACCACGGGTGAGGTTTACACCGCCGGCGGCTTCACCGGCTTTCGCTGGACCGACCAGGAGAACGTCTCGCGCCAGACCCTGGTGGACTCCGACGTCGCGCGGGGCCTCGTGGCCGGCACCCAGGTGGAGCTCCACTACGACCTCTGCCACCCTTCACGCTGGGGCCTGAAACCGCCCAAGCACGACAACGTCATCCTGGTCCTCGGCTGGATCCTCACCGGAGTGGGCATCGTGAGCACCGTCGGTGGCTTCGTGCTGCTGCTCTTCTGAGGGACTGGCTTCTGAGGGACTGGGTGGACCAAGCCCGATAACCAACCCGGGCCGGACATACGTCGGGTACCCGTGCCGCGGCGGGTACCCGGTCTGTGGGGCAGCCTGTGCTGCGCTGTTCGTCTGCTAGACGTGCGGATCCGCTGTTGCAGCCCGGCCGCTGTGTGCGGAACGTCCGCCGCGCCGGTTCCGGTCCCGCAGGTGGTCCAGCAGCGCCTGTTCGGGATGTCCGGGGTTCTCTGCCAGATGGCGCAGGAGCCGGCGTCGGACCTCCGATCGCGGATCAGCCGTGGCGAGCACGTTGTGGATGATATCCAGGACCTGTTGATGGAGCTCTGAGTCGTCCACCATAACAGTCGTGGGTTGGCCAAAGGGGGCGTCCACCGTCGACCCCCATCGTTCCGGCGGGATGGGTTCATACAGGTCGCGGAATTCCGTGTGCATCACTGGCTCCTTCTTGCGGGGAGAAACTGCTTCTTCGGATTGCCGCGGGGTACGCCTAGCCATTGCTGCTGCCACTCCTGCCGTTGTTGCTGGAGAGACCGCCTTTGTCATCGAGTTGGCTCGAGGACGTTGAATCGTCGGTGGGTGCCGATACCGGGGAAGTGACCTGGGCCGGTTCCACAAACTCGACGCCGGACTCCTCGGTGGAATCGGCGGAAGGGTCATCGGGCGCCGGCGCCGTCTGGGCCGGTTTTGCTGCTTTCGTGGAGAGCGGGGAGGAGGTGGCATCGTTCGGAGCCGATTTAAGCGCCGGCGACGTGGCCTTGGGTGAGGCAGTGGGGCCGGTGGCTGGCGACAGCCGCCGATTTTCCGTGGATCCGTCAAGCTTCTGGACCGAGTGGCGGGGGGCCCCTTCGGTAACAGTCACGCCGGGTTCCGTACCTGTCGGAGCCCCCGCAACGGCCTGCGCCCAGACAGTTATTCCGGCGAAACCCACCAGCGGAATGCTCAGCAACGACCACTTCTTCATGGGCCGGCCCTCCTTCGTGTCTTCACTTTGAAGTGTGAAGGTGAGGCAGGGATGAGACGCAGATGAGAGTCTTCTCATCGCCGGGCGGGGGCGAGTCTAGCGCGGTTAAGGGGTTTAAACCGGATCGCCATGGCCGTTCGTGTCATCAGCGGCAAGGCACACGAGACGGTAGCCCACACCCCGGACGGTTTGGATGCGGTCCGCGCCGAGCTTGTGCCGCAGGTAACGTACGTATACGTCCACCACGTTGGACGACCCCTCAAAGTGGTAGCCCCACACCCGGCTCAGAAGCTGCTCGCGACTGAGCACCTTGCCGGAGTTCTCCATGAATGTCCGCGCCATGACGAACTCCCTCGCGGACAGGTCGATCACGCGGCCGCGGATCTCGGCCGTGCGGAGGTTCACGTCGAGCGACAGGTCGCCGCAAACGAACGTCGGGGCGGAAGGAACGACCTGCGCCCCGCGGAGCCGGAGCTTGATGCGGGAGAGCAGTTCCTCGAACCGGAAGGGTTTGGTCATGTGGTCGTCCGCACCGCCGTCGAGCGCCGCCACAGTGCTCTCAAGGCTGTCCGCCGCCGTCAGCACGATCACTGGAATCGTCGAGTGCATGTTCCGGAGGTTCTTGAGGACGGTAAGACCGTCCATCCTCGGCATGGTGATGTCCAGGATGAGGAGGTCGAACTCCCCGGACGTCGCGTAATCCAACGCCTTCACCCCGTCGAAGACCTGGGTGGTGGTGTAGCCGGCCGCTGTGAGGCCCTTGGCGAGGAAGGCCGCAATGCGGGGCTCGTCGTCGGCGATCAGGATCCGCGTCAAGGCGTACCTCCCGTCCGGATGGCCAGTTCAATGCCCGACGCCGGTCCGGCCAGCTTCGGTTTGCCGCCGCCGCGCCGTTTTTTGGGTCGCGCATCATCCCTGGCGTCGAAGCCCTCGGTGCCGCCGCCGGTGTCCGCGGCGGCGGAGCCATCCGTTTCATCGCTCTCATCTATGCCGCCGGAGGGTATCCGGAGGGCGAAGCGGCTGCCTTTGCCCTCCTCCGACTCCAGAAGCACAGTGCCGCCGTGTGCCTCGGCGATGGCTTTGACGATGGAAAGGCCCAGGCCCGAGCCTTCCATGGCCGCCGAGTTGCGGCCCTTGCCGAAGCGCTCGAATATGCGCTCATGCTCGTCCGCCGGAATGCCGGTGCCGGTGTCCGAGACCCAGATTTCCAGCTCCCTCGATGCGGAGTCCCGCGCTTCCAGCTCCCGCACAACTACTGCCCGCCCGCCCTGGGGAGCACCGTCGTCGTCCTCTACCCAGGCGCCGCCAATGGATATCCGGTCCGACGCGGAGGTGTGTTTGACCGCGTTGGCGGCGAGCTGCTCCAGCGCCTGGGTGAGTCGGCGGCGGTCAGCGCGGATGAGGCCGCCGGGCCTGGCCTCCAGCCGCCACTGGCGCTCGCCGAGGACCCGGACGCGGTTCAAGACGTCCTCCAGGAGGTCATCCGCCTCCACCCAGCCGGGCGTCACGAAGTCGGGCCGTCCGCTGCCGGCAAGTATCAGCAGGTCATCCACCAGCTCCTGCATCCGGTCGAGCTCGTCCAGGAGCAGCTCGCGGGTCTGGTCCACGTCGTCGGGGTCCCCGGCCCGGAGCAGCTCCAGGTAGCCGCGGATGATGGTCATGGGGGTGCGCAGTTCGTGGCTGGCGTCGTGGATGAAGCGGCGCTGGTTGTCGGATCCGGACTCCAGCCGTTCGAGCATTCGGTTGAAGTTCATGGCCAGCTGAGCGATGTCGTCGGTGCTGTCCGGCACTTCCACCCGCTTGGTCAGGTCCTCAAATGTGGTGGCCTCTGTGGCCTCGCGGAGCCGCCGCACGGGGCGCAGCAGCCGCCCGGTGACCAGAAAGCCCACCAGACCGGTCATTGCGAGCGTGGTGATGGACGCCAGAGCGAAGGTCCACATCGAACCGAAAACCTCCGCGCGCTGGGCTCCGATCTCGCTCGAGGCAATCAGAAGACCCTGGTCTGGGCGGCCACCCGCGAGGGACACCGATGTAATGGCCAGGCGGACCTGCCGGCCGTCGAGGTCGATGTCCCGCATTACGGTCTGACGGGGCACACTCCAATCCCACATGTTGCCGGTGATAGCGGCCGTGTTGAGATTGGTCGGCTGCGTTCCGGCGGGCAGGATGACGCCGCGGCCGCGGACCACGGTCATCACTGACTCGTAGCCCCCGGGGGCCCCGTTGCGCAGATAAGTTGTAAAGAGGTTGTTCAGGGAGGCGTAAGCTGCGCCGGAATTGGGCTGGCCGCGCTTGGCGAGCTCGTCCAGGTTCTTGCGCGGCAATTGCAGCTCGGCGTTGACGCGGTCATTGAGGCTGTTCAGCTGGGCGGCATGGGTGGCGGCGCCGGCGACAAACAGGCCCACAGCCATGAAGACGAGCAGCGTGGCCAGCAGCCGGAAGCGGACGGAACGTACTTCCGTGCGCAGTGCGCCCGCCGTGTTCATTGGTCCACCTGGCCGAATCTGATGTGTGATGCACGTAATACGTCGCGAGGCAGGGCCGGCCACGCAAAATTTTTTTCGAATCCGGGGCCGTCGGCAAAGACGCTCATCGCCGAGTACTCGGAATACTTGGTTGTACCCGGCCCGGCCATGGTCTGTCTCATTCGATCACCCATTTCACGCTGATTCGGCGGTCCTCCGGGGACGAGGATCGCAATCACACCGCTATTACTGCGGTAATACGAATCTAGCCCCGGGTTCTTGGGAAAAACTTGGTGTTTGCGGTGCCGCTGCATTCCCGGCAAGGGGTTCCAGGGGAGCCGCGGGCCACCCCAACCTGGTGATGGGCCACTTGGTGCGAAACCAACCAAGTAGTGGCCCCGCCGAAATTCGAGTACTCGCTACTCGTGCCCATACTTGCCCGAGTGACAAGTATGAATCCAAGCCATTCATGGGGAATGCAGTTCATGGGGAATAGTAGGTGCACAAAATGGTACAAACTGTTGCAGAAGATACTCGTTGGACCCGGAGGGTTAACGACGACGAGTACCTTCCGAACTCAATGGAAGACACCGGTGGAACAACGACGAAGTTGTCCATCAACATCCTGGGGCCGCTCCGTGTCCGCCGCGGCGGCGTGGAGATCGGATCCCACGAGCTCGGCGGGCCCAAGCCCCGCCAGGTCCTTGAAATCCTGTTGCTCAAGCTGGGGACCCCGGTCTCTAAGAACCACCTGATCGAAGTTTTGTGGAATGGCCAGCCGCCGTCCGAGGCACTATCCACTTTGGAAAGCTACGTCAGCGTCCTGCGCCGCCACCTTCAGCCCGGAAGCGGCAAGGGCGGAGCCCTCCGCACAGTCACCGGAGGCTACATGATCGACCGCAGCATGGTTGACCTGGACCTTGACCGGTTCGACGAGCTTCTGAAGCAGGCCGGGCACGCCTCACCCGAGGAATCCTTCCGGCTGCTCGAGAAGGCCCTCGGCATCGCCTCCATGCCACTGCTCGGGGATGAGCTGATGGCCGGCTGGGCAGAGGAAGAGCGTTCGCTCCACTCAGCCCGCGTCGCGAGCATTAAGGCACGGGCCGCTGAAGCCGCCGTCGCCGTCGGACACCCGGAGCGCGCGGTGGCCCTCGCCAGCGAACTGCTCGTGGACGATCCCATCAACGAGCGAGCCTGGACCGCCTTGATCTTGGGCCTGGAAGAATCCGGGCAATACATGGAAGCACTGCGGGCCTACGGGCGCTGCCGCCGGGTCATGGACCAGGAGATCGGCTGCCTCCCCGGACGCCAGCTTCGGGAAGCGCACGCCCGGCTGCTCCAGGCAACAGCCGCCAGTGAGGATGACATGGACCTCAATGATTCGGGTGCTCAGCTCCCGGCAACTTCCCAAGTCACCCGGGAAATCAGCATCCTGACCATCGACGACCACAGCACGTTCACCGAACTGCTGACAGCAGCCCTCGACCGCGAGCCCGACCTGCGGAGCGTCGCCTCGGCCACCACCGCCAAGAGCGGCGTGGAGCAGAGCATCGCCCTCAAGCCCGACGTCGTGATCATGGACTTCCACCTCCCCGACGGTGACGGCCTCACCGCCGCTGCCCGCATCCTGGCTGACGCCCCGAACACCCGGATCGTCATGCTCACCGGCGACCCGACGCCGGAAGCGCTGCGGACCGCCGCCTCCATGGGCATCTGCGCCTTCCTGCCCAAGGGCGGATCGCTATCCACCCTGCTGGACACCCTCCGCTACGCGCGGGCAGGCAACATGGTTGTGCACCCCTCCCTGGTGGCGCAGCTGGGCATGTCCACCCCCGCTCCGGCCCCCGTGGCCCGCGAAATGGAGCCCGGCGGACCCGTCCTGACCCCCCGGGAACTAGATGTGCTTCGGCTTATGGCCGGTGGCCACGGGTCGAAGGAAGTGGCCAGCAAGCTGGACATCTCCCTCAACACCTGCCGCGGCTACGTGAAGGCGATCTTCGCCAAGCTCGGAACCCACTCGCAGCTGGAATCGGTCATGGAAGCGTCACGGCGCGGCATGCTCGAGCAGCCGTCCAATGGCTAGACCATCGCTCCGTAAACCTGCCTTGTTCCGCCCGTTCGAATCGCCGGCCTACCACAATTCCGAGGTTTTCAAGGCCGTCCGGAGGTTCCTGCTGATGGGGCTGGTTGCCCTGGTGGTGGTCACCACCCCGGTGGCCTTCTGGATCTGGTCCGAGGCGGAACGCCATGCTTTGGAGAACTCCAAGGAGGCCACCGACCACCTGGCCAACAACGTGGTGGGGCCGCTGCTGGACGAGGAAGTCCTGTCCGGCGAGCCCACCGCGGTTGACCGGCTGGAGGAGCGCCTCCGCCCCTGGATGGGGGAGTCCTCGGTATTCGAGATCAGGCTCTGGGACAAAAACGGGCGCATCGTCTACTCGGACGACCTCAAGCTCATCGGCCACACCTTCGGCCTGCCGCACGAGGCGCAAGAAATCCTGGACGGCGGGGACGTCCCGGCCAACCTCGAGATGCAGAAGGACGAGGTCAACACGCCCAACGTCGAAAACGGCGAGCTCGTGGAGGTCTACGTGCCCGTCACTGCCCCCGACGGGCAAAAGCTGGTGTTTGAGACCTATTACGACGACGACGGTGTCCGCCAGGAGCAGGCTGCCGTTCTGTTCGGCATGGTCCCGCCGTTCCTGCTATCACTTGCAGTCCTCCAGCTTGCCCAGCTGTTCCCGGCAGTCCAGCTGGCACGCAGGATCCAGGCCTACGAAGCCGGCCGGAGCCGCCTGCTTCGCCGGGCCATCGAAGCCTCCGAGCTCGAGCGCCAGCGCATTGCCCGGGACCTGCACGACGAGGTGATCCAGGAGCTCTCGGGGCTGTCCTACGTGATGGAGTCCGAGGAACTGCACAGCCCGGTGGGCCAACGTGCGCTGTTCTCCGACGCCCGGCGGATCCTGCAGGACAACGTCCGCAGCCTGCGGGCTATGACCAGCGAGCTGTACCCGCCGGACCTGAACCGCCTCGGCCTCTCCGGCGCACTTGCCCGGCTCGGCGATCCGCTCGAAGAACGCGGGATCAGCCTGGAGCTGGACCTGCCGGAGAAGTGTGAGCTGGACCGGGACCGCGCGGCGCTGTTCTACCGGGTGGCCCGTGAGGCCCTGGCCAACACCGCCAAGCATTCCAAAGCGACGAGGGCTGAGCTCCATCTCCATCAGGACCGCCGCCGTTCGGAGATCCGCATCCAGGACGACGGCTGCGGCTTCGACCAGAGCCAGGGGTCGCCGGAAGGACACTTCGGCCTGCGCATCATGAAGGACACCATCGGCGAGGCCGGCGGCACGCTCCAGTTGATCTCCGCTCCCGGACGGGGCACCACGGTGATCGCGCGCTTCGGAGTCGGGGGCACCAAGGTTCCGGCCGTCGTCGAGCACGAACAGGAACCGGTCCCCTCGGTATGACTCCCAGATGAACCGCCACCCAAAGGCCGCCGACCCCTCCAATGGCGTAGGGGCCGGCGTAGTTCTGTTCGCTGGTTTTCGCCTTGGCCGATCGGTGGCGGGCACGCCGGTACAGTGAATTCATGCCTCTCCCGCACCCGCCCCTCGAGGAACTGCTGCAAAGCGCCCGCGTGGTGGTTCTGCCCATGCGCGTGAAGTTCCGCGGGATCCTGGAACGCGAAACGCTGCTCCTCCGCGGTCCGATGGGATGGGGCGAGTTCGGCGCGTTCCCCGAGTACGGCGACGCCGAGGCCTCCCGCTGGCTTGCCTCCGCCATCGAGGCCGGCTGGCACGGTTTCCCGGAGCCCCTGCGGACCAGCATCCCCGTCAATGCGACCGTGCCCGCCATTGAAGCGGAGCGAGTTCCCGAGATACTGGCCAGATTCGGCCGCGTGGACGCCGTCAAGGTCAAGGTGGCAGAACGCGGCCAGACGCTCGCCGACGACGCTGCCCGCGTCGCTGCTGTCCGTGCCGCGCTTCCGGACGCTGCCATCCGCGTGGACGCCAACGGCGGCTGGGACGTTCCGGCGGCGGTGGCGGCGCTGACCCGGCTGGCCGAAGTAGGGCTGGAGTACGCCGAGCAGCCCGTGCCGGAGATTGAGGGCCTGGCGGAGGTGCGGCGGCGGCTCCGTGCGGCGGGCGTGGCTGTGCTGATCGCGGCCGACGAAAGTGTCCGCAAGGAAGACGATCCCCTCAAGGTGGCGCGGGCAGGTGCGGCAGATCTCCTCGTCGTGAAGGTGGCGCCGCTCGGGGGAGTCCGGCGGGCGCTGGAATTGGTCGCGCAGGCGGGGATGCCCGCCGTCGTGAGTTCCGCCCTGGATACCTCCGTGGGGATCCGTGCCGGGCTCGCGCTCGCTGCCGCACTGCCGGAACTGCCCTATGCATGCGGGCTGGGAACGGTTTCGCTGCTCGCCGCGGACGTGATTACCGAACCATTGGTGGCCGACGACGGCGCCATCACCTTGCGCGATGCCGTCGCCGACGAGGGGCTGCTTGAGCAGTACGCCGCCCCGTCCGGGCGCCGGGAATGGTGGCTCGCCCGGCTCCGCCGCGCGTACGCCGCGCTCCCGGCCCCGGCCTAACCCCCTCCCAACAAACGCTTCCTCAGGTCCTGCGGGTTTTCCGGCGACGCTTCCTCATGTCCTGAGGGTTTCCCGGAACGCTTCCTCATCCGCGTGCCGAGTTCACCGGATCTTCATCTGAGTGTCGGCTTCCGGTTGGCTTTCCCTGGCAGGGTGGCGGTGCCGCATCTAAACCCTTGGAAGGTCTCTCTCCCATGTCTGAAATCTCCGGACGCAAGTTCGCCCTGCTGCCCATGCTCGGCCACACCAAAGGCAAGCGCAGCCCTGTCACCTGCGCCCTCAAGTGCGACAACGCCTGCGCGGGCGACGTCTGCAACACGAGCTCCAACAGCTACTTCCGCGACATTGCCTCCACCACGCTGTCCCGCCGCGCCGCCCTGGGTTTCGGCGCCGCCGGTGCCCTCGCCGTCGTCCTCGGCGGTGCCGTGACGTCCACCGAGAAGGCCGTCGCCGACGGCGGGACGGGACTGTCCGCCGCCAGAAACGGTTTTAGCCCGGGCGCGTCCAAGCTGCAGTTCACCGCCATCCCTTCCATTGCGTCCGACGTTGACGCCGTGACGGTGCCGGCAGGATTCACCTGGCAGCCGGTGATTCGCTGGGGTGACCCCATCTTCAAGGACGCCCCGGCGCTCGAGCTGGGCAACCAGACCGCAGCAGCACAGGAGCGCCAGTTCGGCTACAACAACGACTACTCGGACATCCTCGAGATCCCCGGCAGCAAGGGCCGGCGCGCTCTGCTCTTCGCGAACCACGAATACACCAACGAGAACATCATGTTCCCTGCCAGCATGCCCGCCGAGCAGGTGCGGGCGGTGGGTGCGGCTGCCCACGGCCTCACCGTCGTCGAGCTGGAGCGCAAGAACAAGAACAAGCCCTGGAGCTACGTCCAGGGCGCCCCGCTGAACCGCCGCTACCTAAACAGCACCAGCTACGAGCTGACCGGGCCCGTCGCCGGCTCGGACCTGGTCAAGACCGTGGCCGACCCCGAGGGCCGCTGGATCAACGGCACGCTGGGCAACTGCTCCGGCGGAACCACCCCGTGGGGCACCATCCTCTCGGGCGAGGAAAACTTCAACGGTTACTTCGTCGCTCCGGGCACGTCCGCCTCGGACAAGCGCTACGGCCTCACCAACAAGGCCACGGCGCGGCAGTGGGAGCTGGACGACCCGCGTTTCAACGCCAACAACGCCGGCTACGAAAATGAAACCAACCGCTTCGGCTGGATTGTGGAGGTGGACCCGTTCGACCCCACGTCCACGCCGAAGAAGCACTCATCCCTGGGCCGTTTCAAGCATGAGGGCGCCAACGTGATCGTGGCCGAGTCCGGCCACGTGGTTGCCTACTCCGGCGACGACGAGCGCTTCGATTACCTCTACAAGTTCGTCTCCAAGGCCAAGTACCGCGAGGGCGACCGCAGGCACAACATGACGCTCCTCTCCGAGGGCGACCTCTACGTTGCGAAGTTCGCCGGCAGCGCCCCGGCCGCTGAGATTGACGGCAAGGGCTCGGTTCCGTCGGACGGCTCCTTCGACGGCACCGGCGAATGGCTGCCCCTGGTGGTCGGCGGCAGGTCCATGGTTGCCGGCATGTCCGTCGAGGAAGTCCTCGTGTACACGCGGCTGGCCGCGGACAAGGTGGGCCCCACCAAGATGGACCGCTGCGAAGACGTCCAGCCCAGCCTGCACACCGGCAAGGTCTACGTGGCCTGCACCAACAACTCGGACCGCGGCAAGCCGGGCAAGGAAGGCGCCACAGAGGTCAACCCGCGCAACGAAAACCGCGACGGCCACATCGTCGAAATCACGGAGACCGGCGACCAGACCTCCACCAAGTTCACGTGGAACCTGCTGATGGTCTGCGGCGATCCCTCCACCGGCGACGTCACCTACTTTTCCGGCTTCCCGGCCGACCAGGTCTCGCCGATTTCCTGCCCGGACAACCTGGCCTTCGATTCCGTGGGCAATCTCTGGATCTCCACCGACGGCGCCCCCTCCGGCATCGGCAAGGCTGACGGCCTGTTCAAGGTCACCCTGGATGGCCCCGAGCGCGGCCGCGTGGAGCAGTTCCTGGCCGTGCCCCGCGACGCCGAAACCTGCGGGCCGATCGTCCACGACACCGAGCGCACCGTGTTCGTCTCCGTGCAGCACCCGGGCGAGGAGGGCACCTTCGAGGCGCCGCACTCGTACTTCCCGGACTACGTTGCCGCCGGCGCGACTCCCCGCCGTGGTCAGGTCCGGGCTCCCCGCCCGGCCGTGATCCAGGTGTTCCGCTCCTAGGCTCCGCCTCGTTCTGTACCAAGCGCTTCCTCACGTCTGGTCGGGTTTTTCCCGACGCTCCATCAGATATTGCAGGTTCTCGGCCAACGCTTCCTCACTTTCCTTGGGAAAGTGAGGAAGCGTTGGCTCTTTACCGGCAGGACGTGAGGAAGCGTTTGGAGTCTGGCGGCAGGATGTGAGGAAGCGTTTGGAGTCTGGCGGCAGGACGTGAGGAAGCGTTGGCCCTTTACCGGCAGGACGTGAAGAAGCGTTTGGAGTTTGGCGGCAGGATCGGATGGAGCGTCGGTTGGTGGCAGACTGGTTCGGTGACTTCGCACGAACCCACTGAGCCGTCCGCCGCCGTATCCGATGCTTCAGCGGCTGACCCCGTGGCGGCCGGCCCAGCCCCTCGCCCCGGCGCCGAGACCAGGCTTACGTCCGTGGCTTCCGCACGGATTGCCGTCGCTACGCTGCTCGACGGCGGGGTCCGGTACGTCGTTGTAGCCCCGGGCTCGCGGTCGGCTCCCATGGCCTATGCGCTGGCCGAGGCCTCGGCGGCGGGGAAAGTTGAACTGCTGGTGCGGATTGACGAGCGTTCGGCGGGGTTTACCGCGCTCGGCCTGGCCCTGGCCACCGGCGCGCCGGTAGCTGTGCTGACGACGTCAGGGACCGCCGTCGGGAATCTCCTCCCTGCGGTGATGGAGGCCAACCACGCCGCCGTACCGCTGGTGGTGCTCTCAGCCGACCGGCCGGAAGAGTTGCGCGGCACGGGCGCGAACCAGACCACCGTCCAGCTGGACCTCTTCGGCGAGCACGTCCGCTTCGCCGTCGACGTTCCCGCCGGCGAGAGCCCGCAGCGTGCGGTGGAAACATCGCTCGCCGCCGCGACGGGTGCCTTCGAGGACACACCGCCGGGACCCGTCCAGCTCAACCTCGCCTTCCGTGATCCGCTGGTGCCCGAGGCGGGGGAGCGGCTGCCGGATCAGCGCGGCCACGGAACGTTCCGGATCGGCACCGACCCGCTCACCATGACCCTTGACCCTGCCCCGGCCGGCCTCCCGGAGAGGCGCACCGTGGTCCTCGCAGGGCACGACGCCGGTCCGGTCGCCGAGGCCTTCGCCCGCGCCCATGGCCTGCCGCTGCTGGCCGAGCCGTCGTCCAACTCCCGTTTTGGGCCCAACGCCGTGGGACCGTACCGCCTGCTGCTGGAGCACTTCGGCCCGGACTCGGCGCTGCCCATCGAGCGCGCCGTGGTGTTCGGGCGCCCCACGCTCTCCCGGCCGGTCTCCGCGCTGCTGGCCCGGACGGACATCCCCGCAGCACTCTATGAGCCGGTGCCGGTCGCTTGGTACGAGCCGGGGCGGCGCCGGGAAACGCCGATCGCCGGGCTGCCCGAACTGGCGGAGTTCGCCGGCCGGGGCTCGTCCGCCTGGCTCGACGCCTGGCTGCTCGCAGGCGCTGCCGCCCAGCATGCCGTCGACGGTATACTCGCCGCGGCAGACGCGGCAACCGGTCCCGCCGTCGGCTCGCTCGTGTGGCAGCACGCCCGCGGTCAGCTGGTCCTCGGCTCATCCAACGGCATCCGCGACGTCGACCTCGCCGGCCAGCCTGCACCGGAGCCGGCCGCCACGGTCTTCGCCAGCCGGGGCCTGGCCGGCATCGACGGCACCATTTCCACCGCCACCGGCATCGCCCTCGGCGGACACCAGGAAACCACCTTGCTGCTCGGGGACGTCACCTTCCTGCACGATGCCGGCGGCCTCTTCCTCGGCGCCGGCGAGGAACAGCCGCAGCTGCGCATCGTGGTCCTCAACGACTCCGGCGGCGCCATCTTCAGCCTCCTGGAACACGGCGCGGTCG
This sequence comes from Arthrobacter globiformis, assembly GCF_030815865.1. Classification (NCBI taxonomy): domain Bacteria; kingdom Bacillati; phylum Actinomycetota; class Actinomycetes; order Micrococcales; family Micrococcaceae; genus Arthrobacter; species Arthrobacter globiformis. The sequence continues at coordinate 4,268,260 of NZ_JAUSXI010000001.1, read as the reverse complement.
CCGAGTCCGGCGGCTACGGAGACGCCGTCGAACGCCTCTTCGGCACCCCGCACTCAGTGGACATTGCGGCACTTGCCTCGGCATACGGCGTCGGGCATTGTTCGGTGAGTACGACGGCGGGACTCGCCGAGGCGCTGGCCGCACCGTTTACGGCTCGCACCATCATCGAGGTGCGCACGGACCGGCATGAACTCCGCGCCCTGCACCGTCAAATCAAGGCGGCAGTGGCGGAAGCGGCGGCGGGAGTCCTCGCGGGTTAGCGCGCGTGTGACTCAGGCTCGAGTTTGGCCATCACCCGTTCGGAAAGGGCCACGAGCATCCGACGGTCCTCGGGAGTCATCAGCGAGAGAAAGTTTTCCCGGACCCACTCGATGTGGCCCGGTGATGCCGCTCTCAAGGCAGCCCGCCCGGCTTCGGTGAGTCGGACCACCGTGCCGCGGCCATCGTCTGCGGCCGGCTCGCGGGTGACAAGGCCCCGCTTTTCCATGCGTCCCAGCTGGTGCGCCAGCCGGCTGCGGTCCCAGCCCGCACTGTATCCCAGGTCCCGGGGGCGCATGCCGGCGGCCCCGGCTTCGGCGAGCGGAGCGAGCATCTGGTAATCAGCGCCGGAGACGCCGCTTCCGGCCAGCTGGCGCTCCATCCCTGCGGCCAGTTGACGGCTGAAGAGGATGTAGGCGAGCCACGCTTCCTCCTCGTCCTTGCTCAACCAGCGGGGCTTTGGCAACGGGGTTCCTTTCATAAAAAGTTGTTGACGTATCAGCATGATACACGGCAAAATTGATGATACATCAGCAATTGCCAGGTATGGGGGAGCCCGGCAAAAATTCAAAGGAATACGGCCATGACCAGCCAGCCAGAGACAACAGTCCTTGCCATCCCCAGCGCCGGAACCTACCGCATCGACGGTGTCCGCTCGGCCATCACCTACACAGGCCGGCACATGTTCGGCCTGGGCACGGTGCGAGCCAAATTCAGCATTGCATCCGGGCAGCTGGAGATTGGCGAAACGCTCGCGGACTGCCACGTCACCGCAACCATCGCCGCGGCGAGCTTCACGTCCGGCAATGCGAAGCGGGATGGCGATGTCAAGGGTCCGGGACTGCTGGACGTGGCCAGTTTTCCGCACATCGAGTTCGCTTCCACCGGGGTGCGGGAGGACGAACGCGGGATGGTGCTCGTCGGGACGGTGGCCATGCATGGGGTTGTCGTTCCCGTGCAATTGCCCGTCTCGTCCTGGGAAGCCCAAAATCCCGACCGCATCCAAGTGCTAGCCAGGGCGGACCACCTGGACCGCTGTGCGTTCGGCATCACGGGGGCCAAAGGATGGGTGGGCCGCTACTTTGACCTGGACTTTGACGTGGTGGTCGTGCGAGCCGCGGCGAACTGACGCGCCGGGGGCCTGAGTCCTGACGCGCAAATGCCCTGGAGCTGCGGGAATCCTGCAGCGCCAGGGCAGTTGCCCGCCGGAACCGAACCTACTCGGCGATCTCGATGTGGGTGGGGTCCAGCACGCGGCGGAGGAATTCCTTGGTGCGGCCCTGGGTGGGGGAGCCGACGACCTGCTCGGCGGACCCTTCCTCGACCACCACGCCGCCGTCCATGAACACCACGCGGTCCGCGACTTCGCGGGCGAAGCCCATCTCGTGCGTGACCACGAGCATGGTCATGCCTTCCTTGGCCAGGTTCCGCATGACCGAGAGGACGTCGCCCACGGTCTCCGGGTCGAGGGCCGACGTGGGCTCGTCGAAGAGCATCAGCTCGGGGTCCATGCTCAGCGCGCGGGCGATCGCCACACGCTGCTGCTGGCCGCCGGAGAGCTGGTCCGGGAACCGGTCGGCGAGGTGGCCAAGCCCCACGCGCTCAAGGTTGGCGCGGGCGATCTTGTCCGCTTCGGCCTGCGGGCGCTTCAGCACCTTGGTCTGGGCGATCGTGCAGTTGCGCAGCGCGTTCAGGTGCGGAAACAGGTTGAACTGCTGGAACACCATGCCTACCTTGCGGCGCATCTTGTCGATGTCCACATCTGCATCCGTGGCGTCAAAGCCGCCCACGTGGATGCTGCCTTCATTAGGCTGCTCCAACAGGTTGACGCACCGCAGCAGGGTGGACTTGCCGGAACCGGACGGGCCGATCAGGCACACCACTTCTCCCGGTGCGACGTCCAGGCTGATGCCCTTGAGGACCTCGTTGGAGCCGTATGATTTGCGCAGGTCCTTGATGGCCACACCGGCGGCGTGGACGCGCCCGCTTTGGGTGCGGGAGTGAATTTCGACGTCGTTCATGACTTCCCTGCCTAACGCTTGGTCCGCGCGGAGCGGCTTTCGAACTTCCGGGCCAGGAGGCTCAGCGGGATGGTGACCACGAGGTAGAACGCACCCGCCACGAGGAGCGGAGTGAGTCCCGCACCGAGGCTGGAGATGCCGTCGCGGCCAAACTTGGTGAGTTCGTACTGCGCCGCCGTCAGGCCCAGCACGTAGATCAGCGAGGAGTCCTTGGTCAGCAGGATGACCTCGTTGGTCAGCGGCGGGAGGACAATCCTGAAGGCCTGTGGGATGACGATCGTGACCATCGCCCGCCACTGCGGCATGCCGAGCGACCTCGCGGCTTCCGTCTGGCCCTTGGGCACGGCCTGCAGCCCGGCACGAAGCGTCTCGGCGATGTAGGCGGCCGCCACCATGCCCAGTGAAACCATCACCACGACGGCCACGTTCCACTGGACACCGAACGCCAGCGGAACGCCGTAGCCGAAGGCGATGAAGACCAGCAGCGCCGGGATGCCTCGGAAGAATTCGATATAGCCAGTGGCGATCCAGCGGTACAACGGGAAGCTGGAGAGCTTCATGAGGGCCAGCAGCAGGCCCCCGGACAGGCCCACGATGAACCCCAGGAACGTGTAGATCAGGGTGTTTTTCAGGCCCGAGAAGAAGATGTCCGGGAACATCGGGCCGATCTTGCCGAAGTTGAAGACATTGGTGGTGAGGGTCTTCCAGTCGGTGGCCAGGATCAGTGCGGCCACGGCCACAACGAAAATCCCTGCCTGGACGTACAGACTTACTCTGGCCCGCTGTCGCGCGGTCATTGCCATGGTGTACTCACATTCGTTTTGCGCAGTTGAGGCCCCGTACGGACTGCTGAACAGATCCCGGACGGGGCCCCTGCCGTGTAGGTGTCAGGCGCGCCGGTTACTTGGCGGCTTCGCCGAACCAGCTGGTCTCGAACTTCTTGAGGCTTCCGTCGTCGGTCAGGCGCTTCAGCGTCGTGTTGACCTGGTCGAGCATGGCGGTGTTGCCCTTCTTGACCGCGATGCCGAGCTTTTCCCCAGTGGCGTAGTTCTCGACACGCTTGAACTTGGAGTCATCCTTGATGGCGTAGCCGAGGACCGACTGGTTGCCCAGGGCGGCGTCGATGGTGCCGGCCTTGAGCGCCTGGACCAGGAGGCCGGTGTCCTCAAACTGCTGTGCGTCGAGGCCCTTGTCCTTCGCGTACTTGGCACCCGTGGTGGCCTGCTGGACGCCAACCTTCTTGCCCTTGGCGCCCTCGACGTTCGTGATGCCGGAGGCCTCGGATGCAACGAGCGTCAGGTCGTCGTTCAGATAGGGATCGGAGAAGTCCATGAGGGCCTTGCGGGTATCCGTGATGGACACGGAGGAGATGGAGACGTCGCAGCCGGTGAGTGCGGTGCCGGTCTCGATGGCCTCGAAGGAGCTGTCCACTACGTTGACTTCGGCCTTCATGTCCTTGGCCAGTTCGCCGGCGATATCCATGTCGAAGCCCACGATCTTGCCATCCTTCTGGAATTCGAAGGGCTCATAGGGGACGTCGGAGCAGATGGTGAGCTTTCCGGCATTGATGAGCTGCACGCCGCTGCTGCTCGTGGCAGCCGGCGTGGAGCCGCCGCCGCCGCAAGCGGTGAGGCTGATGGCCCCGACGGCGAGGATTGCGGCTGCCTTGGCGCTGAATTTGGCCGTGGCACGGGACTTGAGCTGCATTTCTTTACCTTTTGTTGCAGGGGTATGCGGAACTAAATCGGTTCATAGTGTATCGCCGAAGAGGAGATGTACATCACAGAAAACTAAGTTTTACTATTTGATAACTAAACCACAGCGCTTTTCAAGGGGTTTAACCGTAGGACTGTCCGGTATCCCGGACGCTCTGCCTGGACATTAGGCTGGGCGAGATGCCCGCCGGATCAGATCAGCTGCTGATCTTCAGCGACTCCAGCATCGGCCGGAACTTGGCCCACGTCTCCGCGAGCTCCGCCTCGGGCTGGGAGCCCTCGACAATTCCGCACCCGGCATATAGCCGAACGGTAGTGGGGGACTCGATGACGGCGCCACGCAACGCGATGCCCCACTCGCCGTTGCCCGCGGCGTCCAGCCAGCCCACCGGACCGGCATACGGGCCCCGGTCCAGGTGTTCAAGTTTCCGGATCAGTGCCCCCGCCACCTGCGTGGGGGTCCCGCACACGGCGGCGGTGGGGTGCAGCGCGTTGATCAGCGCCAGGCAGGTGGGGACGTGGCCCTCCACCTCGGTGAGCTCGGCCTTGACGTCGGACGCGAGGTGCCACACGTTGGGCAGCTCCAGGATGAACGGTTCGTCGTGCGCATTCATGGCCTCGGAGAAAGGTGCCAGTTGGGTGGTCAGCGACTGGATGGCGATCTCGTGCTCGTGCCGCTGCTTCTCTGATCCGGCAAGGACCCGCTCGGCATAGTCCAGCGGCAGCCCGGCCTCGCCGAGGGCGTCCCGGCGGTCCAGTGTCCCGGCGAGCACCCGGGCCTGCGCGGTGCGGCCCTCCACCTGGATGAGCATTTCCGGGGTCGCCCCGACGAGGCCGTCGACCCCATAGGTCCAGCATTCCCGGTACCGGCCGGCCAGCTGCCGCAGCACCTCGGCGGCGTTCACGCCCTCGGGAACGGTCGCGACGATATCCCGGGCCAGCACCAGCTTCTCCAGTTTCCCGGTGCGGATCTGGGCGACGCCGGCGGTGACGGCGTCCATCCAGTCCTCTTCGCTGAGGGATCCGGTTTTCAGCGTGGGCTGGTCTGGGAGCGTGGCCGGGTCCGGATGTACGACGGCGGCGGCCGGGCCCGCGGTCGGCCCGCCGTCTGCGGGGGAGCCGACGGCGGCAGCCGGGTCCGACTCCAGCCACCCCTTCAGGGCCGCGATCGCGCCCGCCTCGGTGAGTTCGCCGTCGTCGGCCGTTATTTGGGTTAGCCAGGCACGGCCGTCCCGGACGCCCACGACGATCTCCGGCACGATCAGGCGGGATTCGTGGGTGGAAGCCTTGGAGAACGCGAAGGAACCGAACGCCACGGGGCCGGTGCCCGGGCGCTCCACAAGATCGGTGATGTCTGCCTCAATGACCAGGTGGCGCCACCAGATGTCCGCCTCGAGGAACCGCTCGGGGCCCGTGGCGGTGAAGCGCGCCGCCTCGCCGAAGCCCACCAGGCCGGCCTCGCGCCGGGTCCAGCACAGAACGTCATCCCGGACCAGATATGGCGGCAGCCCCTCGGGAGCCGATTCTCCATCCAAAGGGACTGTCAGGGTGCGGAGCGTGCTGGTCATGATGGGTCAACAGTACTCCGCGCAGCAGGTTGGGGGCGTTTCGCGGCGGATCAGCCGGGCCACCACGCCCGACGGCGGCTGTGTCACGGACCCTGCGGAACTTTTGAGACAATGTCATGGTGAACCGAGCATTCTTGGATAAGCGTCCGGACGAAGTAGCCACGATGTTTGACGACGTCGCACCCAAATACGACGTCGTCAACGATGTCCTCTCGATGGGGCAGACGCGCCGGTGGCGCAAGGTTGTGGTCGAAGCCATGGACGTAAGCGCCGGCCAGCGGGTCCTGGACCTGGCCGCCGGAACGGGAACCTCCAGCGAGCCATATGCCGATGCCGGCATAAACGTGGTGGCCTGCGACTTCTCCCTCGGCATGCTCAAGGTCGGAAAGCGCCGCCGCCCGGACATCGACTTTATCGCCGGTGACGCCACCCACCTGCCCTTTGCCGACAACACCTTCGATGCCAGTACCATCTCCTTCGGCCTGCGCAACGTCAACGAGCCCAAGAAGGCCCTGGCCGAGATGCTCCGGGTGACCAAGCCGGGTGGCAAGCTGGTCATCGCCGAGTTCTCCCAGCCCGTGGTTCCGCTGTGGCGCACCATGTACACCGAGTACCTCATGCGCGCCCTGCCGGCCATCGCCACCAAGGTCTCCTCCAACCCGGATGCATATGTCTACCTGGCCGAGTCCATCCGGGCCTGGCCGGACCAGGACCACCTCGCCGCGTGGCTGAAGGACGCCGGCTGGGAAGATGTCACCTACCGCAACCTGAGCGGCGGCATCGTGGCCGTCCACCGCGCCCACAAACCCCTCACGGGCGACGGCTCGGTGGAAGCCATCGCCGCCCATACCGGCCCGGTGGCCAAACTGCGCCGCAACATCCCGCGGACCGCCCGCTGACACTGTGAAAGTACTGATTGTTGGCGCGGGTCCCGCCGGATCCACCGCCGCGTATTACCTCGCCAAAGCCGGCATTGACGTCACGGTCCTGGAAAAGACCAGCTTCCCGCGCGAAAAAGTGTGCGGCGACGGCCTCACTCCGCGGGCTGTCCGCGAGATCCAGAAGCTCGGCCTGCCGCACCCCGAACAGGACGGCTGGCGCCGGAACAAGGGGCTGCGCCTGCTCGCCGGCGGCCGCAGCATTGAACTGCCGTGGCCTGAGGTGTCCGATTTTCCGCAGTACGGCCTGATCCGCACCCGCCTGGGCTTCGACGAGGAACTTGCCCGGCATGCGCAGGCCGCAGGCGCCACCGTGCTGGAACGCCACAGCGTGACCGAGGCGCTCCGCAACGGTGACGGCCGAGTGACGGGCGTGCGCGCAGCGATCCTGGACGAGTCCGGACGGAAGACGGGGGAGACGCTCGACTTCAGCGCCGACGTCGTGCTTGCTGCCGACGGCAACTCCACCCGCACCGCCGTCTCCCTCGGCATCCAGAAGCGCGACGACCGGCCCCTGGGAGTCGCCGTCCGCACCTACTTCACCTCGCCGCGGCATGACGACGACTGGATGGAAGGCTGGCTGGAACTTCCCGGCCGCGACGGCAAGCTCCTGCCCGGCTACGGCTGGGTGTTCGGCGTTGGCGACGGCACGTCCAACGTGGGCCTGGGCATCCTCAACTCCTCCAAGGAGTTCGGCAAGCTGGACTACAAGCAGGTGCTCCGCGAGTGGACCGCCGGCATGCCCGCCGAGTGGGGCTTCACCCCGGAGAACCAGGTGGGGGAGATCCGCGGCGCCGCCCTGCCCATGGGCTTCAACCGCACCCCGCACTACTCGCCCGGCCTTCTGCTCCTCGGCGACGCCGGCGGCATGGTGTCCCCGTTCAACGGAGAGGGCATCTCCTATGCCATGGAGTCCGCCCGCTTCGCCGCCGAGTTCATCATTGACGCCAGTTCCCGTTCCGCTTCAGGCGGCTGGAACGCGTCCGACGCCGATTCCCGGCTCGCGGGGTACGCCGACTATGTGCGTGAACAGTGGGGATCCCACTTCACGCTGGGGCGTGCCTTCGCAGCGCTGATCGGGAAGCCCGCTGTTATGAAGCTGGCTCTGCGGACCGGGATGCCCATTCCCGTGCTGATGCGCTTCGTGGTCCGGCTGCTGGCCAACCTGACCGACCCATCGGCCAAGGGCTTCGAGGACCGCGTGATCCGTGTGCTCGAACTGCTGGTCCCGGCCACTTCCAACTCTTCCGCCCTTGCCCCCCTCCGGCTCCAAATCAGCGGTTTCCGCAACAAAAAGTTAGGGTTAACCCGTGACCAACTCCGCGAACCACAGCTGGACGCACGCCGGGCATGGCCTGCCGGACTCCGAACCCAGCCTCAACACCACTGCCATCGCCACCGGACTGCAGCTGCCGGCCGGCTTTGCGGCCATCGCGGAAGACCCCGACCTGGGTCCTGCCCTCACCACCAACCTGGCCCGGGTGGAGAAGAAACTCCGCGAAGCCATCGCCAACTCCGACCCCCTGGCTGACGCAACGTCGCGTCACCTCGTGGAAGCCGGCGGCAAGCGCATCCGCCCCCTGCTGACCCTGCTCTGTGCCCACCTGGGTGACGCGTCGCTGCCCGCCGTGGTGCAGGCCGCCGTCGTGGTTGAGCTGACGCACCTGGCCACGCTGTATCACGACGACGTCATGGACTCCGCGCCCTTCCGCCGCGGCGCACCCACGGCCCACGAGGTCTGGGGCAACTCAGTGGCCGTTCTCACCGGTGACCTGATCTTCGCCCGCGCCTCCATCCTCGTGTCCGAGCTGGGCGGCCGCGCGCTCGGCATCCAGGCCCGGACCTTCGAGCGGCTGTGCCTGGGCCAGCTGCACGAAACCGTCGGGCCGCGCCCGGATGAGGACCCGGTGGAGCACTACCTGTCCGTGATTGCCGACAAGACCGGTTCGCTGGTGGCGGCCTCCGGCCAGTTCGGTGCCATCTTCTCCGGCGCCGACGAGGCCTACGAGGACGTTCTGGTGCAGTACGGCGAAAAGGTGGGCGTCGCCTTCCAGCTTGCCGACGACGTCATCGACGTCACGGGTGTCAAGGTCAAATCCGGCAAATCCCCGGGCACGGACCTGCGTGAAGGCGTTCCCACCTTGCCTGTGCTGCTGCTCCGTAAGGCCGCGGCGGACGGTGACCAGTCCGCCGTCGAACTTCTCAAGCTGATCGACGGCGACCTCTCCTCGGATGAGGCCCTCGCCGAAGCCGTCGCCGGGCCTGCGCGAGCACCCCGTCGCGGCGGAATCCTGGGTGGTGGCCCGTGCCTGGGCGGCCGACGCCATCGCCGCATTGGACCCGCTGCCCGAGGGCGTTGTGAAGGCCTCGCTGTCCAGCTTCGCGCACGCCGTGGTGGACCGCGCCAGCTAGGACGGCTCAAGGTAGGGCCCGGCTTCCCAGGGGGTGCTGGCCCTTCTGGCTTTAGCCGGCTTAAACGGAACGGCCCCGGTTCCTTGCAGCGTTACGAGTCAAACGCTGCGCGGAACCGGGACCGTCTCTCCGTTCGCATCAGATCCACCGGAGGCATTCAGTGGATCCGTGAACACTCTATGACAGATTTGTCACATCCGCAAAATCGATTGTTAATCGGCGTGTCACACACTTTCAACGCCGCCGTCCTGACCCTGTTTGGTCACCCGCATTGAAAGACACGCCGTTGGCATGGCGCGTCCTGAGGAGCCGGCCGTGAAACGGGGTCCTGACGGACCGGGTCTCTTTTGTGCACATAGGCAAACCGGCGGCTCCCCAACACCTCTGGGCGCGTGGACCGTGGAGTGATGGACCTTGAGACATATCTGGTTCGCCGCGGGGGAGCGGCTAAAAGGGGAGACCTATTTCGCGCCGGGTTCCGCCGTCCCGCCGTTGAGGCTGCGGTGCATTCCGGCCGACTGTACCGGCCGCTGCGGGGGGTTTTACGCACTGCACGCGGCGGACGACGGCGTCCTGGCCGCCTTCAGGGCGAACGGCCGGCTCACCTGCGTGTCGGCGGCCCGCTTCTACAGTCTGTGGGCCCTTTATCCTCCACGGGAAGTGCACCTGAGTTGCGGCAATGGGGTGCCAAAGGTCGGGGTGATTGACCACGCTCCATGTATGCAGGCATCCGAACCGGGCTATCCGGTGGCGGGCTTGGCCGACGTGCTCCTGCACGCACTTAAGTGCCTGCCGGAGCTTGAAGCGCTCGCGCTGGTACAGTCAGCCACCGGTCGGGGCCAGATATCCGCCCAATTTCTGAGGGACAAACTCATCGGGAACAGGAATGGCCGTGCCCGCGCGGTGCTGGGTCTGCTGATACCGCGGGCAGATTCCGTGCTGGAGGTCCTGGCCCATACCCACTTTGTCCGGGCCGGACTCACTGTCCGCATGCATGTTCCCCTGCCGGGGGTGGGCGAGGTTGACTGCCTGGTTGAGGAATGCGTCGTGGTGGAGCTGGACGGGTCCACGCACTTTGAACCCCGGCAGGTCAAGAAAGACCAGCGGAGAAACAACGCCGGCATGCGCGGAGGGTTTCTCACGCTGCGCTATTACTATGACGACGTCGTCTATCACCCCGAGGCCATGGTGGACGAGGTCCTGGCGGTGCTCCGTCTGCGAACACTTGGCAGATTCGCCCCTGAGTGACGCCGTCGTGACCTACTTTGCGGCCGCGGGTACTGCGACACGCCGAGGAAAGCGGCGAGCCGCAGCACGTCCGCGGGCAAACAGGGTCAGGACGGCAGCAAAAACTAGTCCTCGTCGTTGAAGGCCCAGTCGAACATGTCGAAGACGAACTCCGAGAAGGTGCCTTCCTCGCTCTTCCACTGGCCGCGGGCGTTGTTCCGGCGGTAGACGATGGGGTCGGGGACGCTCAGGTCGCCGGTGCGGAAGCCCCAAGTGAAGTTTTCTTCCTCGTCCTCAAGGAACATGAGGAAGCCTTCATCGTCCACCTCGAGTTCCTCGGGGTCCCAGAAGTAGTGGTAGGCCTCCATGAGGTCCTCGCACCCGCCGAGTGCCAGGTAGAACTCGCGCAGCACCAGGGGGATGGTGAATTTGTGATCGGAGAGTTCCGCGTCCAGTTCCTCGGCGGACAGCCCGTCCTCTTCCTGCCATTCGTCTTCGAGATACTTTGGAACAAGCGCACGGAACTTCTCGAGGAACATGTCAGTCATGGCTCTTATCCTAGCTAATCCCGGCCCCTCGAATTCCCGGGTTCGAGCCCCAGCCGGTGCCATCCGCGGACGGCCAGCGGAATGCGCCATGACCGGCGCCAGGCCACCACCCGGAACGCGAAGACCAGGGCCGCCACGGCGCACGCCGAGAGGGCGTTGAAGGCACCCAGCAGCCACAGGACTGTGGTCAGTGCGGCGCCCGTGAAGGCAGGCAGCGCGTAAAGGTCCCGGGCATCGAACAGCTGGGGCACCTCGTTGGCGGTGATGTCGCGCAGCAGTCCGCCGCCCACCGCCGTCGTGACCCCGAGCAGCACGGCGGCGACGGGGTTCATCCCGAGGGACAGCGCCTTGAGTGTACCGGTGATGCAGAACAGGGCCAGGCCAGCGGCATCGAACAGGATGAGCAGTGACGTGAAGCGCTGCACGCTGGAGAACAGGAAGTAGACCAGCCCAGTGGCCAGGAGGGGCGGCACCAGATAGGCCGGGTTGCTGAACGCGGCGGGTGGGCCTGAATTGAGGATGATGTCGCGGATCACGCCGCCGCCCAGCGAGACCAGGGAGGCCAGCAGCAGGGACCCTAGGAGGTCGAACTGTTTGCGCGCGGCGAGCAGCGATCCGGACACCGCAAAAAAGAAGATGCCGGTCAGGTCCAGCCATGCCAGGGCGGTGTCAAAAGAAAAGGTCATGGAGCGTCCCGGCAAAATTCAAGGGGCGGACAGTGCAGCTCCAACGTTACGCTAGCCCCTATGAATAGCCCGATCCTGATCGCCTGTGCCCACGGGACCTCCAACGCGCAGGGAGCCGCCGAGGTCAATGCCCTCCGTGACGCCATCGCCGCGCTGCGTCCGGGGCTCGACGTCCGCGAAGCGTATGTGGACGTCCAGCAGCCCGATCTGGTGGACGTGGTGGCCGGGCTCCCAGAGGACCCCGCAGCAGCGTCCGTAGTAACGGCCGACGGCACCGCCGGTGCCTCCGCCGTCGTCGTGCCCTTGCTGCTCAGTGTGGGCTACCACGTGAAGGTGGACATCGCGAAGGCCGTCAAGAGCCGGCCGGGCACGGCGGCCGCGGCGCCGCTGGGACCCGACCCCCGCCTCGCCGCCCTGCTGGACCAGCGGCTGCGGGAAGCCGGCGTCACGGACAACGACTCGATCGTCCTCGCCGCCGCGGGCTCGTCCAACCCGAACGCGGCGGTCAGCGTCGAGGAACTGGCCGACCAGCTGCGGGCTCTGCGCTCCAACCGGGTTGTCCCCGCCTACGGTGCCTCGGCAAAGCCTTCCGTGCCCGAAGCAGTCGCCATGCTCCGCGAGGAAGCCGCGGGCGGCGCCGGGGCGGGGGAGTCTGCCGGGGGCGTAAGCGTTGGCGGGCGCGTTGTGGTGGCCTCGTACCTCCTGGCGCCGGGCTTCTTCCACGACCAGCTGGCCAAGGCCGGGGCGGACCTGGTGACCGAGCCGCTGCTGCCCTCGCCGGTGCTCGCGGAGATCGCGCTGGAACGCTACGACGCCGCGCTGGCGGCCCATGCCGTCAGGTCCTGAAAAGCGCCGGGAAGCACAGTCGTCCGAAGCACAGCCAGCGGTGCCGTTCAAGGCCTCCCGGCGAGTCATGACGAAATGTTTCCTTAGGTGACTTAGCATTTCCGGGCCTTTGTGACGTGTTTCCGGGCGGCTTTACAGTCGATGCATGACTGATACAGCTCTAGCCGGAGCGGCCACGGACAAGCCCGCGCGCCCGGCCCGTGCCTCCCGCCCCGCCGCCAAGCCTCACGGCCAGTGGAAGGTGGACGGAACCACCCCGCTGAACGCCAACGAAACCTGGAAGCAGGAAGACGACGGCCTCAACGTCCGCGAGCGTATCGAGTCCATCTATGCCAAGGAAGGGTTCGACGCCATTCCCGGCCAGGACCTGCACGGCCGCTTCCGCTGGTGGGGGCTGTACACGCAGCGCAAGCCCGGGATCGACGGCGGCAAGACAGCAACGCTGGAGCCGCACGAGCTTGAGGACAAGTACTTCATGCTCCGCGTCCGGATCGACGGCGGTGCGCTGACCACCGAGCAGCTGCGCGTCATCGGCCAGATTTCCGTGGACTTCGCACGCGATTCCGCGGACCTTACGGACCGCCAGAACATCCAGCTGCACTGGATCCGCGTGGAGGACATCCCGGAGATCTGGCGCCGCCTCGAGACCAACGGCCTGTCCACCACCGAAGCCTGCGGCGACGTTCCGCGCGTCATCCTCGGCTCGCCCGTGGCCGGCATCGCCAAGGACGAGATCATCGACCCCACCCCGCTCATCGAAGAGCTGGGCGAACGGTTCATCGGCAACCCGCTGCTGTCCAACCTGCCGCGCAAGTACAAGACCGCCATCACGGGCCACCCCAGCCAGGACGTGGTGCACGAGATCAACGACTTCGCCCTCGTTGGCGTCAAGCACCCCGAACTCGGCATCGGCTACGACCTCTGGGCGGGCGGCGCCCTCTCCACCAACCCGATGCTCGGGAAGCGCCTCGGCGCCTTCGTGAAGCCGGACCAGGCAGCGGATGTGTGGCTCGGCGTCACCAGCATCTTCCGTGACTACGGCTACCGCCGCATGCGCACCAAGGCGCGCCTGAAGTTCCTCATGGCCGACTGGGGTCCGGAGAAGTTCCGCCAGATCCTCGAGGACGAATACCTCGGCTACAAGCTGGCTGACGGACCCGCCGCGCCCAAGCCGTCCACCCCGGGCGACCACGTGGGCGTGCACGAGCAGAAGGACGGCAAGTTCTTCATCGGCGCCACCCCCATTGCCGGCCGCCTCTCCGGCGCGCAGCTGGTGAAGCTCGCGGACACCCTCGAGGCCCGTGGCTCCTACCGCCTGCGCACCACCCCGCACCAGAAGCTGGTGGTGCTGGACGTGCCCAAGGACGAGGTGGAGCCGCTCGTGGCCGAACTCGACGCCTTGGGCCTGTCCGCCCGCCCGTCCGTGTTCCGCCGCGGCACCATCGCCTGCACCGGCATCGAATACTGCAAGCTGGCCATCGTCGAAACCAAGGTAACCGCGGCCACGGCCGTCGCAGAGCTGGAACGCCGCCTCGCCGACCTCGCGGACAGCGGCCAGCTCCCGCAGGCCCTGTCGCTGCACATCAACGGCTGCCCCAACTCCTGCGCCCGCATCCAGACCGCGGACATCGGACTCAAGGGCATGATGCTGCCCACGCCCGACGGCGACCCCACCCCGGGTTTCCAGGTCCACCTGGGCGGCGGGCTGGCTTCCGTTGAACGCGACGAGGCTGGCCTGGGACGCACCGTCCGCGGCCTGAAGGTCTATGTGGCCGACCTGCCGGATTACGTCGAGCGGGTTGTCCGCAAGTTCGTCGCCGACCGTGCCGAGGGCCAGACCTTCGCCGAGTGGGCCCACGCAGCTGACGAGGAGGCACTCCAGTGAGCAAGCACGCATTGGGAATCGACCCGGTGGTTGAGCCTGGGCCCACGGCCGCAGGGTTCCCCGGCCGAGCTAGCGAGGTTGGGGAGCGGATGGGGAGCGAAACCCCCGTCTCGACAAGCCCCGCCAAGCGCTCCGCCGAGGAGCTGAAGGCCCTCGCCGAGGCCGGCGCAGCCGAGCTCGGCTGGGACGCCCCGGCACGCGACGTCATCGCCTGGGTCGAGCGCAACTTCGACATGCCCGCCGTCGCCGTCGCCTGCTCCATGGCCGACGCCGTCCTGCCGGCTCTGGTCGCTGACCAGCTTCCCGGCGTCGACGTCCTGTTCCTGGAGACCGGCTACCACTTCCCGGAAACCTATGCCACGCGCGACGAGGTGGCCGCAAACCTCCGCGTCAACGTGGTGGACGTGCTCCCGGAGAACACCGTTGAACAGCAGGACCGGCTCCTGGGCAAGGACCTCTTCGCACGCGACGCTGCCCAGTGCTGCGCCCTCCGCAAGGTGGCCCCGCTCCGCCGCACGCTCGCCGGCTACGAACTGTGGTTCACCGGCGTCCGCCGCGACGAGGCACCCACCCGCACCAACACCCCGCTCATCACATGGGACGAAGCCAACGGCCTGGTCAAGGTCAACCCCATGGCCGCCTGGACGTTCGACCAGCTGGTGCAGTACTCGGACGACAACCTCCTTCCCGTCAACCCGCTGCTTTCACAGGGCTACCCGTCCATTGGCTGCCAGCCCTGCACCCGCAAGGTGGCGCCCGGCGATGACCCCCGCGCCGGCCGCTGGGCAGGATCCGACAAGACAGAATGCGGACTACACGTATGAGCACTTTCCTAACTGAGGAGCCCACCCTGGTGACCGACGCAGCTGCATCAACGCGCCTCTCCAGCCTGGACACCCTCGAATCCGAAGCGATCCACATCATCCGCGAGGTCGTGGCCGAGTTCGAGAAGCCTGCGCTGCTGTTCTCCGGCGGCAAGGATTCCGTGGTCATGCTGCACCTGGCCACCAAGGCGTTCTGGCCTGGCAAGGTTCCCTTCCCCGTGCTGCACGTCGACACCGGCCACAACTTCCCCGAGGTCATCGACTTCCGCGACCGCACTGTTGAGCGGCTGGGACTGAAGCTCGTCGTCGGCTCCGTGCAGGAGTTCATTGACCGGGGTGAGCTGGCCGAGCGTGCCGACGGCACCCGCAACCCGCTGCAGACCGTCCCGTTGCTGGACGCCATCCAGTCCAACAAGTTCGACGCCGTGTTCGGTGGCGGCCGCCGCGACGAGGACAAGGCCCGCGCCAAGGAGCGCATCCTGAGCCTCCGTGACGAGTTCGGCCAGTGGGACCCGCGCAACCAGCGCCCCGAGCTGTGGAACCTCTACAACGGCCGGCACACCGTGGGCCAGCACGTCCGTGCATTCCCCATCAGCAACTGGACCGAGCTGGACGTGTGGCGGTACATCGAGCGCGAAAACATCGAACTTCCGGGCCTGTACTACGCCCACGACCGCGAGGTCTTTGCCCGCGACGGCATGTGGCGCGCCGTGGGCGAGGTCTCCCAGCCGCTGCCGCATGAGGAAGTCATCACCAAGACGGTCCGCTACCGGACCGTCGGTGACATGTCCTGCACCGGCGCCGTCCAATCGGCCGCCGCCACCGTGCGCGACGTCGTGATCGAAGTTGCCGCCTCCACCATCACCGAACGTGGCGCCACCCGTGCGGATGACCGCATCTCCGAGGCTGCCATGGAAGACCGCAAGAAGGACGGCTACTTCTAATGACTACCGACATTGACACCGCCCGCGCCGCGGCGCTCCTGGACGAGGCCCCGCTCGCGTCGGCCTCGCTGTTCCGCTTCGCCACCGCAGGATCGGTCGACGACGGGAAGTCCACTTTGGTGGGCCGCCTCCTGCACGACTCCAAGGCCATCCTTGCCGACCAACTCGACGCCGTTGCCCGCACCTCCGCGGACCGCGGATTCGGCGGTGCCGCTGGCGGCATCGACCTGGCGCTGCTGACCGACGGCCTGCGTGCCGAGCGCGAGCAGGGCATCACCATCGACGTCGCCTACCGCTACTTCGCCACGGACCGCCGCAGCTTCATCCTCGCGGATTGCCCCGGGCACGTGCAGTACACCAAGAACACGGTGACCGGCGCGTCCACCGCGGATGCCGTCGTCGTGCTCATTGACGCCCGCAAGGGTGTCCTGGAGCAGACCCGCCGGCACCTGTCCGTGCTGCAGCTGCTGCGCGTGGCCCACGTGATCGTGGCCGTGAACAAGATCGACCTCGTGGACTTCAGCGAGACCGTGTTCCGCGAGATCGAGGCCGACGTTCAAAAGGTTGGCCGTGAACTTGGCCTGGGTTCGGACGGCATCACCGACCTGCTGGTGGTTCCCGTTTCCGCGCTCGACGGCGACAACGTGGTGGAGCGTTCGGAGCGCACCCCCTGGTACACGGGCCCCGCCCTGCTCGAGGTGCTCGAGACGCTGCCCGCCGCCGACGAGCTCGAAAGCCACTTGGAGAGCTTCCGCTTCCCCGTGCAGCTGGTGATCCGGCCGCAGGGTGCGCTGGCACCGGACGCGGTTGCCGGCGGGCTGGACGTCGAGGAGTACCGCGATTACCGCGCCTACGCCGGACAGATCACCGAAGGCTCCGTGAAGGTGGGGGACAAGGTCAGCGTGCTGACGCCCGGGCAGGACCCGCGCACCACCACCGTCATCGGCATCGACTTCGCCGGTGCCTCGTTGGACGAAGCCTCCGCCCCGCAGTCGGTGGCGATCCGCCTGGCCGACGAGTTCGACGTCGCCCGCGGTGACACCATCGCCGCCGCCGGCACCGTCCGCGAAAGCTCGGCCGACCTGTACGCCCAGCTGTGCTGGCTGTCCCCGAAGCCGCTCCGCGAGGGCGCCAAGGTGCTGGTCAAGCACGGCACCCGCACCGTGCAGGCCCTGGTCCGCAGCGTCAACGGCAAGCTGGACCTGGCCACTTTCAACCTCGAGGGTGCCTCCAGCCTGGAGCTCAACGACATCGGCCACGCGCAGCTCCGGCTCGCCGCCCCGCTGCCTCTCGAGAACTACCTGCACCACCGCCGCACGGGCGCGTTCCTGGTGATCGACCCGCTCGACGGCAACACCCTCGCCGCCGGCCTGGTCAAGGACCACCCGGGCGACCACGAGGACGAGCGCTACAGCATCTGATTCCGCCGAGTACGCCGGAAACGCACGAGGTCGCCGTATCGATACGGCGGCCTCGCTGCGTTCCCGCGACTTCGGCGTGCCGGCTGCCCTTGCCACCCGCCTCCCGCCCCACCATGATCGTCAGTGGGAGGCGAAGCATGGAATCCATCACCAGCCGGCTCATCAACTGGGCATCGATCCTGGACGACAAGACCCGCGAGCAGGCCCTGACGACCTCCCGCCTGCCCTTCATCTACCCGCACCTGGCGCTGATGCCGGACGCGCACCTGGGCAAGGGCGCAACGGTGGGATCCGTCATCCCGACGCTGGGCGCCATCATTCCGGCCGCCGTGGGGGTGGACATCGGGTGCGGCATGATCGCGGTGCGGACCCAGTACACCCTCAAAGACCTGCCGCGGGACCGGAAGCCGCTGCGGGAGAACATCGAGCGCGCCGTTCCGCTGTCCGCGGGCCACAACAACCGCAAAGTGACGGCCACTGCGGAGCCGCGCATCGCCGAACTGCACAGGCGTGCCGAAAAGGCGGGATTCAACCCGGCGCAGTACGTGGCGAAATGGGACCTGCAGCTTGGCTCACTCGGCTCCGGCAACCACTTCATTGAGGTGTGTACCGACGAGACCGACGCCGTCTGGCTGTTCCTGCACTCCGGCTCACGAGGCATCGGCAACAAAATAGCCCAGCATCACATCAGGGTGGCGCAGGGCGTGGCCCGCGACAAGCGCATCACCCTGGAGGACCCGGACCTCGCGTACCTGGAGGAGGGTACACCGGAGTTCACGCGGTACATCAAGGAGCTGCGCTGGGCCCAGCACTTCGCCCTGCTGAACCGCGAGGAAATGATGGACCGCGTGATCCGGCAGTTCAGTGAATGGGTAGGCGGAACGGTCAGGGAGACGGAGCGGATCAACTGCCACCACAACTTCACCCAGCAGGAAACGCATTACGGAAAATCGGTCTGGGTGTCGCGCAAGGGCGCCATCAAGGCCGAAGCCGGCGATCCCGGCCTGATTCCGGGATCCATGGGAACGGCTTCCTACGTTGTGGAGGGACTCGGAAACACTGCCTCCCTGAACTCATCACCGCACGGTGCAGGCCGGGAGTATTCGCGTAATGCGGCGCGCAAAGCTTTCTCGCTGGCCCAGCTCAAGGAGGCCATGCACGGCATTGAGTTCCGGGCCACCGAGGCGTTCATCGACGAGATCCCGGCCGCCTACAAGCCCATCGACCAGGTCATGCAGGACGCCGCGGACCTCGTGAAGGTACGGCACCGGCTGCGCCAACTGGTCAATGTCAAGGGGGATTAGCGCGGGAATTCCAGGGGCCCGCAGGCAGGCGGATTTTTGTGGCCGAATATGACGTTGCATGAACGTGCGTGACCCCGGGTTTCCGCTCCGTTGAACCGTGTTTACGCCAGTCCCTATGGTGAATCCATGAGTACTTCCAGGCCGGGCATGACCCGCATTGTGGCAGGCGAAAGCCAGACGCCCAAGCGCCGCCGCGCCCTGGAAGTCGCGCTGGCCGTCGGACTGGTCCTGCTGATCAGTGTCGGAGCGGTTGTCGCGTCGGCTGTGGCCCGGGATTCCAATGCCTCGGCGGCTCCAGACGCGGCGGGTACCCCGGCTGCCGAGCTGAAGCTGGGCTACTTCGGAAACATCACTCACGCCCCGGCGCTCGTAGGCGTGAAGCAAGGTCTCATTGCCAAGAATCTGGGCGACACCAAGCTCAGCACCCAGGTGTTTAACGCCGGCCCGGCCGCTATTGAGGCGCTCAACGCGGGCGCGATCGATGCCACGTACATCGGCCCGAATCCGGCCATCAATTCGTTCGTGAAAAGCAAGGGCGAGTCCGTCAGCGTCATCGCCGGGGCGGCCTCCGGCGGCGCGCAGCTGGTGGTGAAGCCGGAAATCAAGACCGCGGCGGACCTCAAGGGCAAGACCCTGGCCTCCCCGCAGCTCGGCGGCACCCAGGACGTGGCGCTGCGCGCCTGGCTGGGCAAGCAGGGCTACAAGACCACTCCCGACGGCGACGGGGATGTCGCGATCAACCCGACCGAGAACGCCCAGACGCTGAAGCTGTTCCAGGACGGCAAGCTCGACGGCGCGTGGGTGCCTGAGCCCTGGGCCTCCCGTCTGGTGCTGCAAGCCGGGGCGAAGGTCCTGGTGGACGAGAAGGACCTGTGGGACGGGTCGCTGACCGGCAAGCCGGGCGAGTTCCCCACCACCATCCTGATCGTGAACAGGAAGTTCGCCGCGGAGCACCCGCAGACCGTGAAAGCCTTACTCAGGGGCCATGTTGAAGCCGTGAAGTGGCTCCATGACACCCCGTCCGCCGAGAAGTCCGCCGTCGTCAACGCCGCCCTCAAACAGGACGCCGGCAAGGCACTGGCGCAGAACGTCATTGACCGCTCGCTGAAGAACATCGTGTTTACGGTGGACCCGCTGGCGGGAACGTACAAGAAGCTGCTGCAGGACGGCGTCGATGCCGGCACCACCAAGCAGGCCGACCTCAACGGCCTCTTCGATCTCCGGGCGCTGAATTCAGTGGCCACGGAAAAAACCACAGCTGCAGGGCTGGGCCAGGATTAGCCCGGCCCCGCATCTGCGCCGCTGTATTTAACGCATCACGAACAAAGGACGGGACCATGCCAGTCGTACTGGAGAACCTGGGCAAGCGCTTCGGCGAAGGTGCCCCGGTGCTGGACGACGTCAACGCCACCATCGGCAGGGGCGAGTTCGTCGCTCTCCTCGGTGCATCCGGCTGTGGCAAGTCCACCTTGCTGAACATCATGGCGGGACTGGAGCTCCCGACGTCGGGCGCCCTTGAGGTGCCCAGCGACGGTGCCGCCTTCATGTTCCAGGACTCTGCCCTGTTCCCCTGGCTCACCGCCCGCGAAAACGTGGAGCTGGCGCTGAAGCTGCGCGGTGTCGGAAAGGCCGAGCGGCGCGTGAAAGCTGCCGAACTGCTGGACCTGGTCCATCTTGCCGAGGCAGCCGACCGGCGTCCGCATGAGCTGTCCGGCGGCATGCGTCAGCGTGTGGCCCTGGCCCGCTCACTCGCACAGGACCGCCAGCTGCTGCTCATGGATGAGCCGTTCGCGGCGCTCGACGCCATCACCCGCGACCTGCTGCATGACGAACTTGAGCGCATCTGGAAGGAAACCGGACGCACCATCGTCTTCGTGACCCACAACGTCCGCGAGGCGGTCCGGCTGGGCCAGCGCGTCCTGCTGCTGTCCTCCCGGCCCGGCCGCGTTGTGCAGGAATGGGAAGTCACCGAAGAACACCGTACCGACGCCGGTCTTGCCGGACAGCTGACCGGGGTCATCACCGCCCGGCTGCGAGAGGAGATCCGCCGCCATGCCAAGTAACTCATCTCCCGTGGCTGAGTCGCCCGAGACGACCGCGCCGAATGCCGCCACCGTCCCCGTCGAGTCCGAAACCCCGCTGGTCGAGCCTGCCGAGACCACGGTTTCGGCAAGCTCACCCGGCGCAGCTGAGAAGGTGCACGCCGCGCTGACCCGGTCCTCAACCGGCTCGGCGGACCTGCGCGAGCTGGAATCCGGGCTGGACTCGCTTCAATCGGATGCGGTCCGCAAGGTTCGCGTCGACTGGAGCCGGATCCTGCTGCCGATCGCCGCCGTCGTGGTGCTGATCATCATCTGGCAGTTCTACGTCTCGCTGGGCCTCAAGCGCCGCGACCAGGTGCCGGGCCCCATGGATGTGCTGGAGCAGTTCGGCACGCTGTGGGCTGAGGGGTCGCTCCAGGAGGCCGTCTGGACGTCGCTGCAGCGCGGGCTTCTGGGGTTCCTGATCAGCGTTGTGATCGCCACACCGGTTGGGCTGCTCCTGGCCCAGGTGGCGCCGCTGCGCAGGGCGTTCGGGCCGCTGATTTCCGGCCTGCAGGTTCTGCCGTCGGTGGCCTGGGTGCCGGCCGCCATCATCTGGTTCGGCCTCACCGACGCCACGGTGTACTTCGTGGTGTTCATGGGCGCCATCCCGTCCATCATCAACGGCCTGATCTCCGGTGTTGACCAAATCCCGCCGCAGTACCGCAGCGTGGGCACCGTCCTGGGCGCGTCGAGGCTGCAGATGGCCGTGCAGATCATCCTCCCCGCGGCACTTCCGGGCTACCTCAGCGGCCTCAAGCAGGGCTGGGCATTCTCCTGGCGTTCACTCATGGCCGCGGAAATCATCGCGGTGGGCGGCACGATCGGCTTCGGCCTCGGCTCCATGCTGAACCAGGGCCGCGACCTCGCCGACATGACCATCGTGATGTCCGCGATCCTCCTGATCCTGGCCGTGGGCATCCTGATCGAGCTGCTGGTGTTCGCGCCGATCGAGAAGCGCCTGCTCCAGCGCCGTGGCCTCCTGGCAGGCAGCACCCGCTAAGCATCTCCGCACTGAACCCGAAAGCCCGACGGCGACTCCCGCCGTCGGGCTTTCTGCTGCCTGTTTTCGCTCAGATGCCTTCTCCGCGACCAAACTGGGCAGATTGACACTGGACGCGCCGGGAGTTGGGCACCCACAGGCTCAAATGCTCGCCAAAGTGCCCCGCGACGGCAGCCCTGAAACCGGGAGCAGTCGGATACAAGACCCGGTGGCAATGTGACGCAGCGTTACCTTGCGTGAACTGGTGTTTCCGTGCCGTTGGCCGGGCCCGTAACACAGCCCTACCGTTGATTCATGGCAATTCAGGACATTTACCCCACGGCGCTGCGCCTCCTCGGCCGCCCCGTGCTGGTGGTGGGCGGCGGACGCGTTGCTGCGCGCCGCGCGAAGGGCCTGCTCGACGCCGGTGCCCGCGTCACCGTGGTTGCCCCCGACGCTACCGCCGCGCTCCGCGAACTCGCCGACGCCGGCCTTCTCACCTGGGAGCCCCGCGCCTACCGGTCCGAGGACGTGGACGGCGTCTGGTTCGTTCAGACCGCCACCGGCGATCCCGCCGTGGACACCGGGGTAGCTTCCGACGCCGAGGCGCAGCGCGTCTGGTGCGTCAACGCCTCCGACCACGAATCCTCAGCCGCCTGGACACCCGCCGTCGCCGAAGTGGACGACGTCAAGATCGCCGTCAATGCCGGGGGAGACCCGCGCCGTGCCATGGCCCTGCGCGATGCCGTCGCCACGGCCCTGGAATCCGGCGACCTGCCGCTGCGCCGCCGCCGCGCGCACCGGGGATCGGTGGCCCTCGTGGGCGGCGGCCCCGGCGACACCGGCCTCATCACCGTCCGCGGCCGCCGGCTGCTCGGCCAGGCCGACGTCGTAGTTGCCGACCGCCTCGGCCCTCGTGAGCTGCTCAACGAACTTGCCCCGGACGTCCGCGTCATTGAGGTGGGCAAGACCCCCGGCCACCACCCCGTGCCGCAGGCCGAGATCAACCGGATCCTCGTCGACGAAGCCCTTCAAGGCCACCGCGTGGTGCGCCTCAAGGGCGGCGACCCCTACGTCCTGGGCCGCGGCGGCGAGGAAGCAGAATTTTGCCGCCGGCACGGCGTCGAGGTCGAAGTGGTATCCGGTGTGACCTCCGCGATCTCCGTCCCCGCGGCCGCCGGCATCCCGGTCACGCACCGCGGCCTGGCGAAGGGCTTCAGCGTTGTCACAGGCCACGAGGAACTGTCCGAGGTTCCGGCCCGCGCCGACCACACAGTGGTGCTCCTCATGGGCGTGGGCCAGCTGCGCGAATCCGCGTCCGCCCTCGGCAAAGCCGGTCTGCCCGGTGACACACCAGTTGGTATTGTGGAAAACGGCTACCTGCCGGACCAGCGCGTCACCATCGGCACCCTCGGCACCATCGCCGACCAGGCCGAGGCCGCCGGGGTCGCCAATCCTGCAGTGATCGTCATCGGTGACGTTGTCCGCGTCAGCCCCTTCGCGCCGTCGCACTTCAAAACCGCTGACTACAGCACCACCAGCCCCAACAAGCCCCGCACCAACCGCGTTCTCACCCCCTAGCCCCCGAATCCCAACTGACTAGCAGTTGTTGCCGTTATGAGCCCTCAAAACGACAACAAGTGCGAGTCAGTTGGGTGGGACCGAAGAAAAGGAACACAGCCGTGTCAACCAGCACCCCCGTAGGAACCGCCGCCCGCCCGTTGCGCGTGGCCGTCATCGGATCCGGCCCGGCCGGCGTCTACGCAGCGGACATCCTCACCAAGAGCGAGGCCGTCAAGAGCGGCGAGCTGACCGTGAGCATCGACCTTTTTGACCGCTACCCGGCACCCTACGGCCTGATCCGCTACGGAGTGGCCCCGGACCACCCGCGCATCAAGGGCATCGTCAACGCGCTGCACAAGGTCCTGGACCGCGGCGACATCCGCTTCTTCGGCAACGTGGACTACGGCACTGACCTCTCGATCGAGGACCTGAAGGCGCACTACGACGCCGTCATCTTCGCCACCGGCGCCATCAAGGACGCCGACCTGAACATCCCGGGGATCGAACTCGAGGGCTCCTTCGGCGGCGCCGACTTCGTGTCCTGGTACGATGGCCACCCGGACGTTTCCCGCGAATGGCCGCTGGATGCCAAGGAAATCGCCGTGATCGGCAACGGCAACGTTGCCCTCGACGTGGCCCGCGTCCTCTCCAAGCACGCAGACGACCTGCTGGTCTCCGAAATCCCGGACAACGTCTACGCCGGTCTGAAGGCTTCTCCGGTCACGGACGTCCACGTCTTTGGCCGCCGGGGCCCGGCCCAGGTCAAGTTCACCCCGCTGGAGCTGCGCGAGCTGTCCCACTCCAAGGACGTGGACATCATCCTGTACCCGGAGGACTTCGAGTTCGACGAGGAATCGGACCGCCAGATCCAGACCAACAACCAGATCAAGACCATGGTTGGAACGCTCACCAACTGGATCGCCGAGCAGCCCGAGGACGTCTCCGAGCTCAAGGCCTCCCGCCGCCTGCACCTGCACTTCCTGCACAGCCCGGTGGAAATTTACGACGACGCCGAGAACCCCGGGCGCGTCAGCGGCATGAAGTTTGAACGCACGGAACTGGACGGCACTGGCAACGCCCGTGGCACCGGCGAATTCATCGATTACCCGGTCCAGGCTGTCTACCGCGCCATCGGCTACTTCGGTTCCGCCCTGCCGGAGATCGAGTTCGACCACAAGAAGGGCATTGTCCCGAACGCCGGCGGCCGCGTCCTGGACGCCTCCGGCGAGCACGTCCCGGGCATCTACGCCACCGGCTGGATCAAGCGCGGACCGGTCGGCCTGATCGGCCACACCAAGGGCGATGCCCTCGAGACCGTGACCTTCCTGCTGGAAGACCGCGAAAACCTGCCGGTTGCCGAGGCACCTGCTGCCAGCGCCGTCGTCGACCTGCTCGAAAGCCGCGGCGTGGAATACACCACCTGGGAAGGCTGGCTCGCACTGGACGCCCACGAACTCGCCCTGGGCGCCGAGGCCACCGCAGCCGGCGGCTCGCACGGCGTTGAGGTTGTGCGTGAGCGCATCAAGGTTGTGCCGCGCGAGGACATGGTCTCCATCTCCCGCGACGGGATTGCCGCCAGCGTCTAGCTTTTGGCAGCTCTCCCTAACAACGCGAGGTCGCTTAGCGCCCATTCCATAAGGAATATTGGGCGCTAAGTGACCTCGCGTTGCTTTAAGCCCCCGCGCTCAAGCTCCCGTTTTGGGTCCTGGGGCTCCCGCGCCGCCGGCGGCCATGAGCTCGAGGCGCTGCAGCGTTTCCCGGTTGCGCACCGTGATCATTGGGTCGCGCAGCGCCTTGGGAACCGCCAGGCCGGGGCCGCGGACCGCGTCCTCAGCTATCGTGACGCGGCACTGTGTGTCCAGGTCCTCGAGGGTGATGATCACCTTGGCCTCACCGAGCGGCCACCCGCGTGCGATCAGTTCCAGCTGCCGCCCCGGGCTGGCCGCCGTCACCTTGGTTGAATCATTGATGAGCAGCGGCCAAGCGCCCACGGAGTGGTGGAGCAGGGCACCGACTTCCGGCCAGCGCGCGTCCACCGAGCGGATTCTCGAGGCGCCCACCACCCAGCCGGAATAGAGCCAGCCATCCGCGATTACTTTCCAGACTGCCGATGCCGGCGAATTGAAGACCTGCGTGACGGTTGACATGGTGTTCCTTTCGTCGGCCGAACCCTGGCGCCTGGTGGCGGAGTTCCGGTCTGCAGCTGTGAACCCGGCGGGATCCGGGGCGCCAATAATGTGGGGAGAGGGGCGCCGGGCGGCCCGGTACGACCGCTCCCGGAGCTGGCGGGCCCAGAGATAGGTCCCGGCACCGGGCAGGGGATGCTCCAGCGGATCGAACCGGATGGCCGTGTCCGCACTGTCCGTGTCCGCGCTGTCCCTTTCCGCACTGTCCGTTTCCGCACTGTCGGTGTGCCCGGCGTCGTGAGCAGCGGCCCTCAGGTGCAGCACACCGGCCTGCACCCACCTGCCAGCCGGGGTGGCGTAGTGCAGCGCCAAGGTCCAGTCTCCGGTGGCCAGCGACTCCTTGAAGTTGCCTCGGGTGTCCGCCCTGCCGGTCGCACGCCCGGGTAATGACAGGGTGCGCAGCCCCAAGAGGACGGGGCCGTTGGCGCCCTTATAGGGCATCAGCGTGGTGAACCTGGCGGTGCCAACGTCCAGCTTCGGCAGCAGCATGCACCGGCCCGGCACGCCCCAGCCGGTCGAAGCAAACAGGACATCCCCGACGTCGGCACTGTCGCCGACGTCGGGGATGTCACCGGCGCCGGCAGCACCGGATGGGCCGCTGGCGCCGGCAGCACCGGATGGGCCCGAAGTCCGCAGCGCCAGGCCGAGGATGTCCGGCAGCGACTCGGGAAGGCCGACCGAGCGGGAAAACCGCCCGCGTACTTGGCAGGTCCCGGCGTCGTCGAGCCAGGCGATTCCGCTGGCCGCCGGAAGACCTGCCGCTGCTCGGCCCGCGGCGCCCGTGAGGTTCAGTTCCCCCACCAGGCTGATGCCCCGCGGATGGATGGGGCGGACGGGGCGCACTGCCTTGATCGCACGGAATGCCGCCGCGAATCCGCGCCCGGCGAGGTCGGCCGCCCGGTTGGCCGCCCGGCTGGACGTCCGTTGTGGCGCCCCGCCCGGATCGCCACTGAATCGTCTTTTCATATGTCGCCTTCCCATGACTGGACCCTTCCGATGGCTACATCCTGCCGAACTTTGACCGCACCAGGGCGAAGATTCCGTAGCAAATGAAGCCTGCGCCGATGGCCAACAGCAGGTAGGGCCCGTACGCATGGTCGCGCAGTGCCTTCAGGCTGCCGTCGAGGCCGGTGGATTCTTCGGGGGTGTGCTTCGCAGCCGCGATGGCGAAGAGCAGCCCGGCAAGGAACAGAGCGATGCCTTTGGCGACGTGTCCGGTCACGCCCAGGGAGTCGATGAGTTTGCCCCGGCGGGTACCGTCAAAGTGGAAGAGCTCCTCCTTGAAGCCACGCCGGAGGCCCTTCACCACAAAGTAGATGCCCACGCCGATGACGGTCAGGCCGAGGGCGCTGAGGATCACGCCGCCGAAGGGGTTGCTGAGCAGGGCCGCGCTCACGTCCCGTGTTGATTCGCCGGAGTCGCCGCGCAGCCCCACCGCAAAGCCGCCGAAACTGAGCCCGACGCTTCCATAGGCGATCGCGAGGAAACCGGAGGAGATCAGCTTCCCGATCCGTTCCTTGCGCGGCAGGCGGCGGGCCCGGAGTGTGGCCTCGCTCAGCTGCCAGAGGGAAAGCCCCGCGCACCCGATCAGGCAGGCCCACATGACTACCGGGCCCCAGGGGTTGGCGGCCAGCTGCTCAATGGCGCCGGTGGGCTCGGCTTCCCCTGGATGGCCGAGGGCCAGGGCAATCGCTATCGCGCCGAGAATGATGTGCAGCAGGGCCATCACAGCGAAACCCGAACGCGCGACGACGTCGAGCGCCTTGTGGTTCGATGCAGCCTCCGCGGCGTCGGCCGCCTCGCTGATGGTCGAGTCGTTGTCCGTAGTGCCCTCCGGTAGCCGTTCCCGCTTAGCCGTCCTGCGTTTTGCCGTACGGCGTTCAGCCGTTCATCGGCCCTTCCGCGTGAAGGCGCTCGGCGCCCTCACCCACGAGTTTCACCGTGCAGCGCACTACGAGGTCGTCGGGCGCCGTGTCGATGTCGACGAGGGCGTCGCCGGCGCTGAGGACGGTGAATACTTCCGAGCCCGCCTCGACATCGAAGCCCTTGCTTTTCGCGGCCTGCGTCGCGTTCGCCAGCGCCTCGCCCTTCAGCCCGTCCACGTACACCTGGTCGTCCTCGCGTTCGGAGTCGCCGAATGCCCAGCCAAACAGTGTTCCTGTTGATCCCATGGCCTTGATTTTACGCACAGAACTATTGATATTACGGGCTACCGTAACGTTAGTAAGTGTGCTTACCATATGGGGACCATGTCGTTGGTACGGCTGGCGGGCACCTGGACCCAGGGCCCCCGGCAGCCACTGTTCCGGATTGAACCTCTCGTATTAGGAAGGACATCATGGCTGGAAATCTTTTTGCTCGGTCTGTTCATGACCTCACGGCAGCGGCCTGGTTTGGCGGCTCGCTGATGGGGGCGGTCGGCCTCAATGGGGCAACCGCGGAGGCGAAGGACCCTGCCGAGCGCACGCGCCTCTCGAGCCGCGGCTGGATGAAGTGGGCGCCGGTCCAGACGGCCGCCTTCGCTACCCACCTGCTGGCAGACCTGTTCATCGCGTTGGAAAACAAGGACAGGATCGCTAGCCAGGAGGGCGTGGCCCGGGACACCCTCTACAAGACGGCCGTCACCGTAGCGGGGGCAGCGGTCACCCTGTATGCGGGTTCGCTGGGGAAGAAGGTGGACAAGCTGGCCGAAGAGGGTGCCGAAGGTGCCACCGAGCCACGGCCCGGCTCTTCCACGAAACTGCAGTCGGCGCAGAAGCAGCTGAAGGTGCTGCAGTGGACCATCCCCGCCTTCGCCGCTTCTGTCATCGTCCTTGGCGCCAAGCACGGAGAGATGCAGCGGCCCAAGAATGTCGTCAAGGGGCTGCGCTGACGGCGTCCGCCTAGGACGATAACGGACTCTAGGCAGTAACGCACGACGGCGGCCGGGCACCTAAAGTGCCCGGCCGCCGTCGTGCGCGGATCAGCTCCACTGAAGCGGGGTGCTTACGTGGGCTGGCTGTCCGCCGGCGGCAGGTCGGGGTTCATGTCCTGGAGGTGGGGGTCCTCGGCCGTCCACACCTGGATAATCGCCCACGTCACGGCCGCCAGCGGCACGGACAGGACGGCCCCGATGATGCCAGCCAGGATGGTGCCCGCCGTCAGCGCCATGAGGATGACGAGGGCGTGGAGCTGCAATGACTTGCCCATGACGATCGGCTGCAGCAGGTCGCCTTCGAGCTGGTTGACCGCGATGACCACTGCCAGCACGATCAGCGCCACCACCGGACCGTTGGCGACGAGGGCCACCAAGGCTGCCAGGATTCCGGCCACGGTGGCTCCCACGAGCGGAACAAAGGCGCCGATGAAGACGATGATGGCCAGGGGAATGGCTAGCGGCACCTGCATGATGAGCAGCGCTGCGCCAATGGCCACGGTATCCACCAGTGCCACAATGGCTGTGCCTCGGACGTAGCCGCCCAGCACCTCGAGGGTCCGCTTGCCCACACGCCGCATCCTGGCTTCCCGTTCCCCGGAGAAGGGCCGCAGGAGAAAGTTCCAGATCTTCGAGCCGTCCTTGAGGAAGAAGAAGAGGATCACCACCATGAGGCTCGCGCCGGCCAGGAACTCCGTCACCACCGACAGGCCGGTGATGGCGCCGGACCGGACCTGGCTGCTCGTGGCGAACTGGACGGCGCCTTCCCGGGCCTGGTTCAGCTGCTCGCGGTCAATGGGGACCGGGCCGGAGAGGAGGAAGCTTTCAAGTTCGTCGAGCCCCTCGGAGGCCTGCTGGACCAGCTCGCCCCACTGGCTGCGGACAGAAAAGTAGATTACGGTGCCGACGCCGGCCAGCAGGAGCAGCAGGGCCGCGAATGCCACGGCCGTGGCGGCCCCGCCGGGCAGTCCCCGGCGCCGCAGCAGGTTGACGAACGGCCCGATGGCGGCGGCAAGGATCAGTGCGATCAGCACGGGAATGACCAGCAGCCGGACCTGCAGGAGTCCGTACACGGACACGGCTGCCACGGCAAGGACCAGCAGGACCTGGGCGCACCGGATCCCCACCCTGCCCAGGTTGTCGGACCACAGCTCCCGGGGCGGTTTGTGGTCCGGCTGCCCGGGTGCCTTGCGGCGCAGGAGCGGACCGGACGCGAGCTCTTGGGGTGGATCTTGCTCGGACAGTCGGGCTGTTCGGGCCATGGGAACTCCTACTCATCAGGGCAATCAGTCAACTGCCTTGATTAGTAAACCTACTGATGTTCCCTGTTCGGGCGAAAGCCCGTTACTCCCGCAGCCACTCCGCGCAGGAGTTGAGGTTCCGGTGCACGCTGGCCACGGCCGCCTCGCCGTCGTGTGCTTCGATGGCATCCACGAGCTCTCCGTGGCCCGCCTGCGGCAGTCCGTTGAAGCCGGGGCGCCGGTGCTGCTTCAGCAGGTCGGCATGAAACACGTCGCCGAAGCTGACATAAAGCTCGTGCAGGAGCGGATTGCCGGAGGCCTGTGCCACCCGCTCGTGGAAGCCCCAGTCCGCGCGGGCCCAGCGCGCGAAGTCCTCGGCCCGCCAGGCATCCTCACCCTCCGCGAGCAGCACGCGCATGGCGGCGACGTCGTCGGCCGTTGCATGCCGGGCGGCAAGGCGGGCCGCCTGCGTGTCGAGCCCCACGCGGACTTCCAGGACGTGTTCGTCCGTGTGCTCCCTGTACAGCCGGCGCGCGGCCCCCGAGATTTCGCTGGTGGCACGGACGTAGGTTCCGTCGCCGCGGCGGACCTCGAGCATCCCGCTGTGGGCCAGCGCCTTGACCGCCTCCCGGAGCGTCCCGCGGGACACGCCCAGTCCGGTCATGAGCTCCGTTTCG
This sequence comes from Arthrobacter globiformis, assembly GCF_030815865.1. NCBI lineage: Bacteria > Bacillati > Actinomycetota > Actinomycetes > Micrococcales > Micrococcaceae > Arthrobacter > Arthrobacter globiformis. Next base: position 4,238,019 of record NZ_JAUSXI010000001.1, on the reverse strand, counting down.
GACGGGATGCGCTGCTGCAGCGGCCACTCGCCCGTCTGGATCATTTCGCGGAGTTTGGCGGTGACTTCCTCCGCCAGCGGCGGGCGGTGCGACGTGCTCAGGGTCATGGCGTCCTATTCTTTCATTCCGGCAGCGTTGGCTCCGGCAGCGCCGGTGCCAGTGGCGCTGACTCCGGAAGCCCGGCGGCTGCTGAGCAGGTGTGCCACGACGATCTGCACCACGGCGATGACCAGGAGCAACGCCAGCGGCAGTGTCCAGCTCCCCGTCGCGCTGTGCAGCAGGCCCATGCCGAACGGCCCGACGGTGGCCAGGAGATAGCCGGTGGACTGGGCCAGCGTGGACAGCGCGGTGGTCTCGGCTGTGCTCCGGCCGCTGCGGCTGATCATCACCATCACCAGGGGGAAGATGCCCAGCCCGAAGCCCAGCAGCACCGCCGGGAGGATGGCCAGCGACACGGGAAGGAAGAGGAGCGCGGCGATACCGGCCGTCATTGTGAGGGTAGCCAGGTAGACGGCGGGGCGCAGCATTCGCGGCCGGGACCCGATGGCGATCAGCACCATTCCGGCAGGTACCGAGACCAGCTGCATGACGCCGAACATGAGGGCGCTGTCCGCCGCGCTGAGGCCCATGGTGGTGAGCATGTACGGGAACCAGCTGAGCAGCGCGTAGGCCAGCAGCGCCTGCAGGGTGAAGATGCCGGTGAGCAGCCGCCCGGTCTTGGTGCGCAGCAGCGGCCACGGGGAGATGTGTCCGGCTGTTTTCCGGGCAGTGTTGCGGTGGGCGTGCAGCGTCACGGGCAGGAAACCCAGAAACGCGGACAGGGCGAGGATCCCGATGGTGCCCAGTCCAGCCGACGGCGACCCGAGCAACTGCGACAGCGGAACCACGACTACAGCCATGACGGTGGCGCCGCTGGTCATGGTTACCGTGTAGACGGCAGTCATAAGCGAAGTGCGCGCGGCAAAGTGCTCCCGGATGAAGGACGGCATGGACACGTTGCAGACAGCAAGGCCGGACATCCCAACCACCGTGCCCACCACCAGCATTCCGGTGGTGGGAATGCCCCGGAGCAGCAGCCCGCCTGCCAGCATGCCGAGAGAAAGCAGAATGGCCTTCTCGGCGCCGAGCTTCCCGGTCAGCCATGATGTCGCGGCACCGGCCAGGGCGAAGCACAGCGTGGGAATAGAGGGAATCAGCGAGGCGACCAGCGGCCCGTAGCCCAGCACCTGCTGCAAGTCGTGCAGCAGCGCTGAGGCGCCGGTGATACCGGCCCTCAGGTTCAGGCCGATGAGGACCAGGGCAATAACGGCGGCCACGACGGCGGTGCGCGGCTTGGCGGGGTACGTGGCCGTGGTGGGAGGTGCTGAGGAAGTGGTCGCCATCCCTTAACGTTAGACGTTTGACGTTTGATGTCTAGACTTTTGTGGGGAACCTCTCGCGGGCCCTTCCGGCCCGGGCATAGACTCAGGCCAGCAGGCGCAGCACGCGCAGGGACCCGGCAAGGGGAAAGGACGCCGTCCGGCCATGACTGCCGAAGGCCTTGAAACAGAGAAGAAGTACGACGTCGGCGCCGATGCGGCGCTGCCCGACCTCGCCGCCATCCCAGGCGTGGGCCGCGTGGGCGAGCCGCAGGATGCTGAACTGGAAGCCGTCTACTTCGACACGGAGGATCTGGTTCTCGCCTCCCGCCGCATCACGCTGCGGCGCAGGAGCGGCGGTGCTGACGCCGGCTGGCATGTAAAGCTGGCACCGGAGCCCGCGGCGGGCGCCGGACGCGCATCGGAAGAGGCGCCGGGAGCCCGCCGGGAGATCCACGCCCCGCTGGGCCAGGCCGACGTCGTTCCCGGGAAACTGCTGGCCCACCTGCACGCCTACCTCCGCGGATCGGATCCCGTGCCCGTGGCCCGCCTGAACACGCGGCGCACCACCCATGCCCTGTACGGGGATGATGGCGTGCACCTCGCCGACTTTGCCGATGACACCGTGGACGCCGAACTTCTTCAGGGCGCGGGCCAGAAACCGGCAGCTGAGTCCGCCGGCCGGGAGCAGCAGTGGCGCGAATGGGAACTCGAGCTGGTTCACGGCCAGCCGGAGGTGTTCGCAGCGGCCGCGGAAGTCTTGTCCGCCGCAGGTGCCCGGCCGTCGGCGCACGAGTCCAAGCTGCGCCGCGCACTGGGCGAGGCCGCGCCGAAAGCTCCCGGCCCGGCCGAACCTGATGGCACGGCAGCAACTGAAGGCGGCGTAAAGCAGCCCGGCGGTAGGAAACCGGGCAAGAAGTGGCCGGCGTCCGCCGTCGTCAGCGCGTACCTGGACGGGCAGATCAGCGAAATCCTGGCCAATGACGCGCGGGTGCGGCTGGAGGAGCCGGATGCGGTCCATGCGATGCGTTCGGCCACGCGTCGCGTGAGGTCGGTCCTGGCGGTTTACCGGAAGCTCTACGGCCGGGGCGCCGTGGGCAGGCTACGCGACGAACTCAAGTGGCTGGGCCGGATCCTTGGTACGCCCCGCGACGCCGAAGTCATGCTGGAGCGGCTGCGGACGCATACCGGCAAGCTTCCGCCGGGGGAGCCGGCCGACGACGTGAAGCGGCGGATCGAGCGGGAGCTGGGCACCAGGCTGGACGCCGGTTACCGCAAGACGCAGGAGGTGCTCCTGACTGACCGCTACTTCCGCCTCCTCGACGACCTCGAAGACTTCCGTGATCACCCACCGGTCCGGCCGGCAGCTTCGGCGCCCGCACGCAAGGCCGCCCGCAAGCTGGTGGGCAAGCCGGTCAAACGGCTGCGCCGTGCCCACAAGGCGGCGGCTCTGCGGGCCAAGGACGGCGCCGGCGAAAGGCCCGGCATGGAGCTGAAAGACGCTACGGCGCACGAAACCGCGCTGCACCAGGTGCGGAAGGACGCCAAACGGCTGCGCCACGCCGCCGAGACCGTCGATCCCGTTTTCGGAAAGCGTGCCACGAGGCTCGCCAAGGCCGCGCACAAGCAGCAGAAGATCCTCGGCGACCACCACGACAGTGTGATGGCGCGGATCTTCCTGGGTAAGCTGGCCGGCGGCCCGGACCTGCCGGAACCGGTAGCTGCCGCCTACGGCTCGCTGCTGAAGCGGGAGCAGAAGAACGCCGCCAAAGCCCAAACCAAGTACCGCAAGGCGCACCGGAAGTCCCGGAAGCTGGTCCGGCGCGGAGTGGGATAGCGGCGGCCGGTGGCTGAGCAGTCCTGGCTGAGCGGGGCCTGGGGCGGAAACTCCACCTAAGCGACACATGGCAGGAGGACGCGTGAGCACTTTCGTTCTTGTCCCGGGCGCCGGGGGAGTGGGTTGGTATTGGCACCGGCTGGTTCCGGAGCTGGAACGGCTGGGGCACCGGGCCATTGCGGTCGACATCCGCGAGGACGACCCCCGCCTGGGCCTGCGCGACTACGCCGACACCGTCGTCGCGAATATTGATGATCAGCGCGATGTGGTTCTCGTGGGCCAGTCGATGGGCGCCTTCACGGCACCGGTTGTTGCAGGGCGCGTGCCCGTGGAGCTGATCGTCCTGCTTAATCCGATGGTGCCGCTCCCGGGCGAGACACCCGGTGAGTGGTGGGAGGCCACCGGCCAGCCACAGGCACGCGAGCTCAATGACAGGCTGAACGGACGCAGCGGCGATTTCGATGAACGCGTGCACTTCCTGCACGACGTTCCCGCCGAAGTAATCGCTGCAGGCGCCGGCGAGCAACGTGGGCCATCCGACACGCCCTTCGGGCAGCCCTGCGAGATCGACCGCTGGCCCGACGTGCCCACGAGGGTCCTGATCGGCCACGATGACCGCTTTTTCCCCGTGGACTTTCAGCGCCGCGTGGTCCGGACCCGGCTTGGCCTGGGGATTGACGAAATCCCGGGCGGGCACCTGGTCGCCCTGAGCAACCCGGCTGGACTTGCAACCCGGCTGGATGCCTTTGCCCGCGAATCCGCTTGAAGGGCGGTCCCTAGGACAGGGCGGCAGGCCGGCTCAGCCTGTGTGCCGCGCAGTGACCTGACTCAGCCGGAGTGCCGCGCCCCGAGCCGGGCGACCGCCAGGGCCAGCCACAGCTGCACCCGGTCCGCGGTGACGGAGGGGTCGTACCCGGTGAGTTCGGTGATCTGCGCCAGCCGGTAGCGGACCGTGTTGCGGTGAAGGGTGAGGGCCTCGGCGACGGCGGCAACCGAGCCATTGCTGTTCAGGTAGCTCTCCAGCGTGGCCATCAGCTCGGCCCCATGGGCGGCATCGAAGCTACGGAGCGGGTCCAGTGACTCGTTGGCCATGTCCGCCAGCGGCACGTCCTCGCTCGCCAGGAGCAGGGAGGTCAGGCTGAGCCGCTCGGGTTCATTCACCGGCAACCCGTGGCTGGCTGCATCGCGCGCCTCGAAGTAGCTCCAGCGCAGGCCGTTCGGCTTGGTGTACGCACCGCCGATCCCGATGGTGGCGTGGATCCCGGCCTCGGCGAGGTGGTCGCTGAGGCTCCTGGCCATGACTGTGGCGCCGCGTCCGTCGTCGGGCACCACGGTGACCAGATCTTTTCCGACGACGGCGGTCACCGCGTTCTCCAACGCCTGCGGCAGTGAGGAACTGACCAGCTGCTTGTGGTGCGCCTCGGAGCCGGCCAGAATCACCACATTCTTGCGCGTGCTGTTGATGCCCGTCCCGGCGAGACGGCGCTGTGCCTCGCTGGGATCCAGGGTCCCGTGGATCACGTCCTCGAGCACCTGCCCGCACAGAGCCCTCTCGGCCTGGCGCTGCTTAACCATGTTGTTGAGCTCCACGCTGATGAGGTTCTGCGCGTAGCCGATGATGCCGGAATCCTCGAACGGCTGCTTCACCCAGAGCGTGCAGGCATCGCGGCGCCCGGTGGGGATGGGGTACGTGGTCCAGGAGTCCGCGGATGGCGGCTCGCTGCCGCTGTTGTACAGCTGGGCGGTGAACTGTGTGAGCGCGATCTCGGTGCGGAGCATGCCGCCCAGGTGCCGCAGGAGCTCAGCCAGTCCGCCACCCGTCAGCAGTGCGCGGGCCAAGATCTGGTGCCCGGCAATGAGACGCTCAAGCTTCGAGTAGTGGTCCGCGGACTGTGCGTCGGCCACGAGCTTGCTGATCGCAATGAACGGAGTGCCGTATGGCACCTCGACCACCGGTAGCCCCCAGCGGTTGGCTTCCGCGACCAAAGCCGGGGGAACGGCGTCGTGCGAGAGTCCCACGCCGAACCCGATCCCCACGGCGCCGGCGCGCTGGACCTGGCGGACAAAGCGGCGCTGTTCGGGCGCACTTTTCATCCGCAGTCCGGTGGTCAGCACCAGTTCGCCGCCGTTGAGGAAGCGCTGCGGGTCCTCCAGTTCGGTGACCGCCACCCAGCGGATGTCCTGGTGCGAAGTGGTCTCCGCGAGGCTGGATTTCTTGAGCCCTAGAGACTGCACGGCCAGCAGCGCCGCGAGGGAAATTGCCATGGATCAAGGGTAGCGGGAGGCTGGCCGATCGCACTAAAGCCCCGCTTCACGGGTGTGCAGGTGGCTATTCCCCGCGGTGTCGGGCTGGCATAGGCTCGAGTCAGCCGCATCACACTATTCAGGACGAAAGAGGTTGTACACCGTGGTTCAAACCTTGCAGAACTTCATCAACGGCGAGTTTGTCACGCCTGCCGGCACTGGCCTGCTGGACATCGTGAACCCCGTGACCGGTGACGTCGTGGCCAAGTCGCCCGTATCCGTGGAGGCTGACGTCGACGCCGCCATGACCGCCGCCAAAGACGCCTTCAAGACCTGGAAGCACGTGACCCCCGGGCAGCGGCAGCTCATGCTGCTCAAGCTCGCCGACGCCATCGAGGCCAACCGCGACGAACTCGTCGATGCCCAGCACCGCAACACCGGGCAGGTCCGTTCCCTGATCGCGTCCGAGGAAGTGGCGGCCGGCGCCGACCAGTTGCGCTTCTTCGCCGGTGCCGCCCGCATCCTCGAAGGCAAGTCCGCCGGCGAATACTTTGAGGGCCACACCTCCTTCGTCCGCCGCGAGCCGATCGGTGTCGTGGCCCAGGTGGCGCCTTGGAACTACCCGTTCCTGATGGCCATCTGGAAGATCGGACCCGCGCTCGCAGCGGGCAACACCGTGGTCCTGAAGCCCTCCGACACGACGCCAGAATCCACCCTGGTGCTGGCGCGACTGGCCGGGGACATCCTGCCGGCCGGTGTTCTGAACGTGATCCTCGGCACCGGCGAGACCGGCGCGCTGATGGTGGAGCACAAGGTCCCTGGCCTGGTGTCCATCACCGGGTCCGTCCGCGCGGGCATCGCCGTCGCCGCGGGTGCCGCGAAGGGCCTCAAGCGCGCCCACCTGGAACTCGGCGGCAAGGCCCCGGCCATCGTCTTCAAGGACGCCGACATCAAGAAGAGCGCGGCCGCCATCGCCGAGTTCGCCTTCTTCAACGCCGGCCAGGACTGCACGGCGATCACCCGTGTGCTGGTGGAGGACTCCGTGCACGACGACGTCGTGGCCGCCATGGTGGAACACACCAAGACCCTCCACACTGGCTCCCAGAACGACGAGGACAACTACTTCGGTCCGCTGAACAACGTCAACCACTTCAAGGCGGTCAGTTCTGTGGTGGACTCGCTGCCGGTGCACTGCCGGATCGAAACCGGCGGCCACCGCGTTGGCGAGAAGGGGTTCTTCTTCGAGCCCACCATCATTACCGGTGCCAAGCAGACGGACGACATCGTGCAGAAGGAAACGTTCGGCCCGGTCATCACCGTGCAGAAGTTCAGCACGGAACAGGAAGCCGTGGACCTGGCCAACGACGTCGAGTTTGCCCTGGCCTCCAGCGTCTGGACCAGCGACCACGGCACGGCCATGCGGGTCAGCCGCGATCTTGACTTCGGTGCGGTCTGGATCAACACGCACATTCTCCTCACCGCCGAAATGCCCCACGGCGGCTTCAAACAGTCCGGCTACGGCAAGGACCTCTCCATGTACGGCGTCGAGGACTACACGCGCATCAAGCACGTCATGTCCGCCCTTGATGCCTGACCAGCCCGTTGGTTGAGCTCTCCCCACCGGCGCCCCAACCTCGCTCCGCTCGGCCAGGGAACCCTGCCGGCGTGGGCCCACCCACGTTCAGTAAAGAAAGAAACACGATGACCGCTACAGCATCAGAAATCACCTACCGCCTCGAGCAGAAGCGCCGCGTCCAGGCCGACTTCCCGGGCCCCAAGTCCGTGGCCCTGACCGAACGCCGCAAGGCAGTGGTCGCCGCCGGCGTCGCCTCAAGCGTCCCCGTTTACGTCGCAGACGCCGACGGCGGCATCATCCATGACGTCGACGGCAACTCGTTCATCGACCTCGGCTCGGGCATCGCGGTGACGAGCGTCGGCGCGTCCGATCCCGCCGTCGTCGGTGCCGTCAAGGAGGCCGTGGAGCACTTCACCCACACCTGCTTCATGGTCACCCCCTACGAGGGCTACGTCGCGGTCGCCGAGCAGCTGAACAAGCTCACCCCGGGCAGCCACGAGAAGCGCACGGTCCTCTTCAACTCCGGCGCGGAAGCCGTGGAAAACGCCATCAAGGTGGCCCGCCTGGCCACCGGCCGGGACGCCGTCGTCGCCTTTGATCACGCCTACCACGGCCGCACCAACCTGACCATGGCGCTGACCGCCAAGGCCATGCCGTACAAGACCAACTTCGGCCCGTTCGCGCCCGAGGTCTACCGCATGCCCATGAGCTACCCTTTCCGTGAAGAAAACCCGGAAATTACCGGTGCCGAGGCCGCAAAGCGCGCCATCACCGCGATCGAAAAGCAGATCGGCGGGGACCAGGTGGCCGCCATCATCATCGAGCCGATCCAGGGCGAGGGCGGCTTCATCGTCCCGGCCGAGGGCTTCCTGCCGGCGCTGTCCGCCTGGGCCAAGGAAAAGGGCATCGTCTTCATCGCCGATGAGGTCCAGTCCGGCTTCTGCCGCACCGGCGAATGGTTCGCCGTGGACCACGAGGGCATCGTTCCGGACATCATCACCATGGCCAAGGGCATCGCCGGTGGCATGCCACTGTCCGCCATCACCGGCCGCGCGGACCTGCTCGACGCCGTCCACCCGGGCGGCCTCGGCGGCACCTACGGCGGCAACCCGGTGGCCTGCGCCGCCGCGCTTGCCTCCATCGGCTCCATGCAGGAGTACGACCTCAACGCCCGCGCCAAGCACATCGAGGAACTGTCCCTCGGCAAGCTGCGCGAACTCGCAACCCAGGTTTCGGTGATCGGCGATATCCGTGGCCGCGGTGCGATGCTCGCGATCGAGCTGGTCCAGGCCGGCTCGAAGGAACCCAACCCGGAGCTCACCAAGGCCGTTGCAGCCGCCTGCCTCAAGGAAGGCGTCATCATCCTGACCTGCGGAACCTACGGCAACGTCATCCGCCTGCTGCCGCCGCTGGTGATCAGCGACGAGCTGCTGCTGGACGGCCTCGAGGTGCTCGCCGCGGCCATCAAAGCCAACGCCTAAGTTCCCCAGCCGCTTTCAGCGCGAACGTACAGTTAAGGCCCCTCGCCAGGGCGCAAACGGGGCTTTAACTGTCCGTTCGCGCGGGGGACGTACGACGACGGCGGGCCGGGTACCAAAAGGTGCCCGGCCCGCCGTCGTTCTCGCCGCCGTCGTACTCCCGTTGCGTTCCCGCCCACCGCCGCGAGCACCGCTGTAGAGTCATCCTCACCACTGCACTTCACGCCGCAGGCCGGTGAGCGCCGCCGCGATCCGGGCGCCGGTCTGCACTACCCAAAGAGGGGTCAAGCATGCGATACGTAGTCGGTTACACACCCACAGAGCGGGGGGCAGACGCCGTCGCCCTGGCCACGTCACTGGCACTTGCCCAGGGCGCCGAACTGGATCTGGTCTACGTGGTGAAGCCGGGCACGCCGTACGTGGCCCTAAACCCGGAGGGCAGCCGGGTCAGCGCCGCGGAGCAGGAGGTGCTGACGGCAGAACGGGAGGGCCTGGCCCTCGTTCCGCAGGGGTTGCCCGCGAAATTCCATGTGCGGGAGGCCGATTCCTTCGCAGGGGGGCTCATCGATGCGGCGGTGGAGTTCGAGGCGGGACTCATCGCCGTGGGCGCCGCCAGCGCCGGCCTGTTCAAGCGTTACGCCGTCGGGTCCGTGGCCAACGCGCTGCTGCACGCCTCACCCGTTCCGGTGGCACTCGCGCCGCGCGGCTACCAGCGGACGGCACCTGTCACCCGCCTGACGCTGGCCGTGGGGCAGCGTGCCGGCGCCGAGGCCGCAATCGAAACCGCCATCAGAGCAGCAAAGAGGCGGGGTGTGCCGCTACGGCTGGTATCGCTGGTGGAGCTCGACGCCGCCGGTGACGCCGGGGAGGCCATCAATGCCGCGCACATCCACGCGAACACCGTCCTGACGGCCGCATCGGGGAAGGTACCCGCCGGTCACGAGGTCGGCGTCGCCGTGGCCCATGGCCGCACCATTGAAGAGGCCATCGACGGACTCGAATGGGACGACGGCGAGATCCTCATCGTGGGCTCCTCGCGCCTGGCTGAGAAGAACCGCATGTTCCTGGGCAGCACGGCCAACAAGGTGCTGCGCGCGCTGCCGGTTCCCATGGTGGTTGTGCCGCGCGACTACGACCGCGAGGACTCGGCCCCCTGATCGCTCTTGCCCTTCTGAGCTCGAACGGACAGTTGTGGCCCCGCGGCGGGGGCTCAAGTGTCCGTTCGCGCTTCCCTGCGGGCGAGCCGCTTGGCGGCTGAACTCTTCCGCGTCGCGGCCAGCATGTCCACGGTGAGCACCAGCAGGGCGAGCCACACGACACCAAAGCCGATCCACCTCTCCAGCGTCATGGCTTCCCGGAAGACCACCAGGGCAACGATGAACTGCAGCACCGGTGCAAAGTACTGCAGCAGCCCGATGGTGGTCATGGGCAGCCGGCGGGCGGAGGCGCCGAAGAACACCAGCGGCACGGCCGTGATGACGCCGGACGCCAGGAGCAGCCAGAAGTGCCCGGGGCCGTGCGCGGTCAGCGTGGCAGTGCCGCTCGCGGCGAGGAAAATCATCGTGGCCGCGGCCAGGGGAGTGAGGACAATCGTCTCCACCGTGAGGCTGGTGACGGCGTCGACACGGGGCCCCACCCGCTTCTTCACGAAGCCGTACAGACCGAAGCTGACGGCCAGGGTCAGGGCGATCCAGGGCAGTTTCCCGTAGGACACGGTCAGCACCCCCACGGCGACGAAACCGATTCCGACGGCGGCCCACTGCAGCGGCCGCAGCGTCTCCTTGAGGACGAACACGCCGAGGAGGACGGACACCAGCGGGTTGATGAAGTAGCCAAGCGAAGCCTCGACCGCCTGCCCGGTGGTGACGCCATAGGTGTACGTCAGCCAGTTCACCGCGATGAGGCCGGCGGCAAGCGCCAAGGTCCCAAGGACGGCGCGGTTCCGCAGGGCGGCGCCCAAAACGCGCCACGCCCTGGTCACCGTGATCAGGAGGGCACAGAAGATCAGGGACCACACCACCCGGTTGGCCACGATTTCCACGGCACCGGCCGGCAGCAGAACGAAGAAGTACAGCGGAAGAAGCCCCCACAGGCCGTAAGCGCCGATGCCGAACAGGATTCCCGCCGTCGTCTCCTTGTCCACCGCCTTGGGTGCGCCGGGCGAACTGGGTGCCCGCGCGCTGCCGGCCCGCGGGGCGCCCCCGAGTTGGCCGGAGCTGGTCACGCCCGAGGGCGCGGCGCCGTGCGGAGGGACAGTCGGAACAGCGGAGGAGACGGATCCGTCGGGTTTAGGCACAAGAGCCATAACACCATCCTAAGGAGTGGTATTCCGCCTGTAACGAAGCAAAAGTTGCCTGCGCGACCGGATTGGTCAGTATGCTTACCATGTGTGTATGACACAGCGCGGGACGGCGGCTCCATGAGGCTCCGCCACAGCAACGCCTCCGGTCACGGCTACCGGAGGGTGCGAGCCGGCGCCGGGTTCAGTTACAGGGACCTGGACGGCTCCACGCTGCCGCCCGGTCCGGTCCGGGACCGGCTGGAAAGCATCGGCATTCCGCCCGCCTGGACCGACGTGTGGATAGCGCCCTTCGAGAACGGGCATATCCAGGCCACGGGGCTGGACGCGGTGGGCCGTCGGCAGTACATCTACCATCCGGAGTGGCGCGAACGGAAAGACCGCGTGAAATTCAACCGCGCGCTCCAGCTCGCCGAGTCGCTGCCCACCGCCCGCCGGCTGGTCACCATGGATCTGCGGTCCGATGGCCTCACCCGCGAGCGCGTTTTGGCCGCGGCCTTCAGGCTGCTGGACAGCGGCTCCCTGCGGGTGGGGTCAGAGCGGTACACGAACGAAAACGGCAGCCACGGGCTCGCCACCCTGCTTTGCGCCCACGTCCGTGTCCGCAAGGAATGCCTGCACCTCAGTTTCCCGGCCAAGAGCGGCAAAACCTGGGAGTCCCGCATCGATGACCCGGACCTGGCTCCTCTGGCTCAGGCCCTCAAACGGCGCGGCAGCAACGCGCGGCTGCTGGCTTACAAGAACGGCAGGTCGTGGCACCCGGTAACCAGCGCCGACATCAACGGCTACGTCAAGGAACGCACGGGCGACGACTTCACCGCGAAGGACTTCCGGACCCTGCGCGGCACCGTCGCAGCCGCCGTCAGCCTGGCCCGGAGCGGGCCGCAGAAAACCGAGGCAAAGCGGAAGCGTGCCATCAGCGTCGCCATGATGGAGGCGGCAGCAGTGCTGGGCAATACACCGTCGATCGCTCGCAAGAGCTACGTGGACCCCCGGTTGCTGGACCACTTCGCAGCCGGGGAGACCATAGACCCCAAGCGCCTGGACTCGGCGGAGTCGGAGCTGCGGGCACTGCTGTACCGCGAGGGCGATGTGGTGGCCCTTCGCAAGAGCGGCTGAGGCGGGCGGGGCGGGCCCTGAAGTGGGCGCCCCGGAGGTGTGCGGCCCCGTAGGCAGGTGCACAGCGCCGTCCGTAGGCACGCCCGTACCGGGGGCGCCAGCCGTCACGCACCGCCGTGCGCTGTCACGGGTGGGACGCCCGGCCGGGCGGACAATTAGAATTGAAAACTGCGCGCCGGTGGGGCGCGGTCTCCCGTTCCGGAAGGGCTTACGGTGTCCAACACAGCTGAATCCACGGCCAAGCGCCCGCTCCGCGTCGCGATCGTCGGCGCAGGACCTGCAGGTGTCTATGCCGCGGATATCCTGACCAAGTCCAACGAGGTCAAGGACGGCGATTTTGAGGTCAGCATCGACCTCTTCGAGGCCTACCCGGCGCCGTACGGCCTGATCCGCTACGGTGTGGCCCCGGACCACCCGCGCATCAAGGGCATCGTCAACGCCTTGCATAAGGTCCTGGACCGCGGCGACATCCGGTTCCTGGGCAACGTCACGTATGGCCGAGACCTCACGCTGCACGACTTCCGCGCCTTCTACGATGCCGTCATCTTCTCCACCGGTGCCATCAAGGACGCCGAGCTGGACGTTCCCGGTATCGACCTCGACGGCTCCTATGGTGCGGCCGACTTCGTGTCCTGGTACGACGGCCACCCGGACGTTCCGCGCGAATGGCCGCTGGACGCCAAGGAAATCGCGGTCATCGGCAATGGCAACGTGGCCCTGGACGTGGCCCGGATGCTCGTGAAGCACGCCGACGAGCTCCTCGTCACCGAGATCCCGGACAACGTCTACCAGGGCCTGAAGAACTCGCCGGTCACCGACGTCCACGTCTTTGGCCGCCGCGGCCCCGCCCAGGTGAAGTTCACCCCGCTGGAGCTGCGCGAACTCAGCCACGCCCGCGACGTCGACATCGTGCTGTACCCGGAGGACTTCGAATTCGACGAGGCCTCCGACGACGCGATCCGAAGCAACAACCAGACCAAGACCATGGTGAACACCATGACCAACTGGCTCGTCGAGGAGCACGCCGAGGCTGAACAGCCGTCCTCCCGCCGCCTGCACCTGCATTTCCTGCACAGCCCGGTGGAGATTTACGACGACGGCGGGTCAGGCAAGGTTGCCGGCATCAAGTTCGAGCGCATGCAGCTGGACGGCACCGGCAACGTCAAGGGCACGGGGGAGTTCATCGACTATCCGGTGCAGGCCGTCTACCGTGCCATCGGCTACCACGGCTCCGCGCTGGACGAAATCGAATACGACGCCAAGCGCGGGGTCATCCCCAACGAAGGTGGCCGGGTCCTCGACGCCGGCGGCAACCCCGTCCCCGGGATCTACACCACCGGCTGGATCAAGCGGGGGCCGGTAGGCCTCATCGGGCACACAAAGGGCGATGCCCTGGAGACCATCGGTTTCCTCCTCGAGGACCGGCTCACCCTGCCGCCGGCCCAGAACCCTGACCCGCAGGCCATCATCGACCTGCTCGAGGAGCGCGGCATCGAGTACACCACGTGGGAGGGCTGGAACAAGCTGAACGCCCACGAGGCAGCCCTCGGCGCATCGTGGACGGAATCTGCCGCGTCCGACGGCGTCCTGCGTGAACGCATTAAGGTGGTGCCGCGCGAGGAGATGATCGAGATTTCCCGCGCCTGAGTTTTTGTACAGATAGGGGCCGTTTGGCACGATTCGAGGCGCATGATCTGTACAAAAACTCCAACCGGAAGGCCCCTACCGCGGACGACGGCGGAGGGTCCGGTCCCGCGGACGACTGCGGCTCACGGGCATGGACGACGGCGGACATCCGCTGGAGTTCTGGATGTCCCGGGAACAGTTCGGCTACTGGAGCCACACCCCCTGACGGTGGACGTGGTGGAGGGCCGGGGGAGCGGATTTTCCGTCGAGGCACCGGAAGGCAAACGCTTCTTGATCCGCTCCACGCTCATGGACTGGCCAGTGTAGACCGGCTTTGCCCAGCAAAACTCCATGATGTTACGCCCGGACGGGGACCCCAAATAAGGGGCTCCGTCCGGGCGTTGCACGTATTAACCGCGATTGGGAACCCCCAATTTGGGTGGCTCAGCGGGCCTGCCAGCCACACCCCCAAGGTTTTCACGGGCACTCCACCGGACGATGGCACCGTTACATTCCTCCTAGCGGCAGGTGTGCCATGAACCATTCAGCCTGGAAGTCAGACGGGAGTGCAGATCAAAGCCGATCTGCAGTTCCCACAGATCCACCATCAAACCGGCGTCAACGACGCAAGAAGCGCAGCAAACAGTCCATGTCCTTCCGCCTGATAGCGGCGGCCACCACCTTGGCGATGCCGGCAGCGATGGGGCTGCCAGTAGTTGCGGCCAACGCGGTTCAGGCACCGGTGGGGGAAGGCTTTACGATCACAGCCTCGGACCTAGCATTCATTCTGAAGCAGATAAAGATCTCTGAGCGCCACGCAGCAACGTACTCACCCGAACACCCGTGTGACACCCTGATCGGCACAGGGCCCGATCAGATCCCCAGTCCCCTGGTCTCGGCGGGCCTGCGGACCGTCGACGGGTCATGCAACAACCTGCAGCCGGGCCAGGAGACGTTCGGCGCAGCTGACCAGAAATTCCCACGCCTCACAACGCCGAAGTTCACGAGTGCCGAGAATGCATCGGCCTTCGGTGGTCCGGCCACCTCGTCGTACGCTCAAAAGTCGGGGACGGTGGTGGACTCCGAGCCTCGCGTGATCAGCAACCTGATCGTGGACCAGACTTCCACCAACCCGGCAGCCGTCGCCGCCGCCGGTAACCCTGTCAGGACACAGGGCAACACGGGTGTCGTTCCCTGCACAACAGACCCCGATCCCCTGGCCACTCCGCCCGTCGTCGGCGCCCCCGCAGATTGCGTGCCGTCCCACAGCACGCTGTTCATCGAAAACGTGACCACCGACGTCGGCCTTTCCCCGCCCTACAACTCAATGTTCACGCTGTTCGGTCAGTTCTTCGACCATGGCGTCGACCAGACAGTCAAGAGCGGCGGAACCGTCTTCGTTCCGCTCAAGGATGACGACCCGCTCCGCACCGTTGGTCCCGACGGCAAGGCCAACACCGGCGATGAGGTCCCCGCCAGCCAGGCTTTCATGGTGCTGACCCGCGGCCAGAACCAGCCCGGTACGGACGGTGTCATGGGTACCGAGGATGATGTCCAGGATGCGAACAACACGGACTCACCGTGGGTCGACCAGAGCCAGACCTACACGTCGCACGCTTCACACCAGGTGTTCGTGCGGGAGTACGTCGACAACGCCGACGGCAAGCCCGTCCCCACCGGCAAGCTGCTCGGCGGTCCTACCGGCCCGACGGCCGGTGGAATGGCCACCTGGGCCACGACCAAGGCCCAGGCCGCGACCAAGCTTGGCCTCAGGCTCGAAGACAAGGACGTCCTGAACGTCCCGATGATCGCCGCGGACCCTTACGGCAAGTTCATCCCCGGGCCCAACGGACTGCCGCAGTACGTGACCAAGACCGGCATGGTCGAGGGACATCTCGACGACCCGTCGACGACAACGGTAGACGAGACCGTACCGGTTCCGGCGGATGTGCTGTACTTTGACACCCCGTTCCTGACAGACATCGCCCACAACGCTGACCCGTCCCCTCAGGACACGGACCACAACCCTGCTACCCCGAAGGTGGCACCGACGCCCGACACGAATACTACGGCCACGGCCGATTTTGCCAGCCAGGCCCCCGGCACCTATGACGACGAGATGCTCAACGCGCACTTTATCGCCGGTGACGGCCGCGTCAACGAGAACATTGGTCTGACGGCCATCCACCAGATCTTCCACTCCGAGCACGACCGGCTCGTCGACGACATTGAGAACGTCCTGACGACCGATACGTCTGCCAGTGGCGTCAAGGCCCTGGCCGAGTGGAAGCTGGCTGCAGGTGCCGCAGGCTGGAACGGTGAGCGGCTCTTCCAGGCTGCGCGGTTCATCACCGAGATGGAGTACCAGCACCTGGTCTTCGAGGAGTTCGCCCGCAAGGTGCAGCCAGCAATCAACCCGTTCGAGCCGTTCGCGTTTACCCAGACGGAGCTCAACCCCGCGGTCAAGGCTGAATTCGCCCACGCGGTGTACCGCTTCGGCCACTCCATGCTGACCGAAACGATCTCGCGCAGGAACGAGGACGGCGCCGGCCTCAACGGAACATTCGGTGATTCTGACGACACCAAGGGCAGCCAGAACGATATCTCGCTGCTCGACGGCTTCCTCAACCCGCCCGAGTACACCAACGGCGGCGCTGCCGGGCCGCTGACCTCCGAAGAGGCCGCCGGAAGCATCATCATGGGAATGGCGGACCAGGCCGGCAACGAACTGGATGAGTTCGTGACCGACACGCTCCGCAACAACCTCCTGGGCCTGCCTTTGGACCTTCCCACGATCAACATGACACGGGCCCGCTCTGAAGGAATCCCGCGGCTGAACGTCCTTCGCCGTGAGCTCTTCAACAAAACGAATGACGGCCAGTTGAAGCCCTACATCAGCTGGGTCGATTTCGGCGAGAATCTCAAGCACCCGGAGTCCCTCGTCAACTTCGTCGCAGCCTACGGCCAGCACCCGTCCATCACGGGCGCCACAACGCTGGCAGGCAAGCGGGAGGCCGCACGGCTCATCGTCAGCCCCGCCGCAGGGGAAGTCGCTCCGACCGACGCCGCGGAGTTCATGAACAGTACGGGCACAGCTTGGTCCAACGACGGCACCAACTCCAAGACCGGCCTCGACAACGTCGACCTCTGGGTCGGCGGTCTTGCGGAGACGACGGTGGTGTTTGGCGGCCTGCTGGGCAGCACGTTCAACTACGTGTTTGAGAACCAGCTGACGGACCTGCAGAACGGCGACCGCCTGTACTATCTGGCCCGCACGCCGGGCATGAACCTGAGGGCGCAGCTGGAAGGCAACTCCTTCGCCGAACTGATGATGCGCAACACCAACGTGCACAGCCTGAAGGCCGATGTGTTCGCCACATCGGACTGCAAGTTCGAACTGAAGAAGCTGGCAGGCACCACCGCTGGCTTTGCGGCCGACGGCAACACCGTGCTCGATGACCCGGACTCAGAGTGCAGTGAGCCAGATCTGCTGATCCGCATGCCTGACGGCACGATCAAGTACCGTGCAAGGAACACCGTCGACCCCTCCGGGATCAACGGCCAGTCCGTCTACAACGGCACTGACGGTGTTGACCGAATCTACGGCGGCAACGACAGCGACACCTTCTGGGGCGGTGCAGGCAATGACGTCATCGAAGGTGGTGACGGCGCCGACGTCGCGCTCGGCGGTAACGGTGACGACATCATCACCGACCTCGCCGGTGACGACGTCCCGAAGGGCGGCCCCGGCAATGACGCGATCGACGCCGGCCCCGGCCTGGACATCGTTATGGGTGGCGATGGCAAGGACTTCACGAACGGCGGAGCCAATGCCAACGAGACGTTTGCCGGAGCCGGCGACGACTTCGTCATGCTTGGTCAGAGCCTTGACGCCGCATTCGGCGATAGCGGTGATGACTGGGAAGAAGGCGGCGATCAGCCCGACCTCATGCAGGGGGACAGCGGCAACCTGTTCTTCCTGGATGACTCCCAGAAGCCCGGACACGACATCCTGATCGGCCAGGGCGGTGACGACGACTACGACATGGAGGGCGGCGACGATATCGGCCTCGGCGGCCCTGGCATCGAAAAGGTTGCAGGAGCCTCCGGCTACGACTGGGAGATCGGCCTTGGTGACCCTCAACCGCAGAACCTGGACCTTGATCTTCCGCTTGTCCCGCTCGACATCCTGACGGCCGATGTCCGCGACAAGTTCAACGAAGTTGAGGCCGCCTCTGGCTGGAAATTCGATGACAAGATCCGCGGCGACGACGTTATTCCCAGTGGCGTGGGCGGTGGCGGCTTTATCGGCTGCAACGTGCTGGACCAGGAAGGACTCAACCGCATAACGGGTCTTGACGCTTTGGTTCCCGATCTCGATACGTCCGCGGATACGGTCATCGCAGCGTCCGCTTCCAAGGATTGCCCGCTCCTTACCTCCGGATCCCTGGTTTGGGGTGCTGGCAACGTGCTCCTGGGCGGCGGCGGAAGCGACGAAATCGAAGGCCGCGGAGCCGACGACGTCATCGACGGAGACGCCTACCTCAGCGTCCGGCTCAGTGTCCGCACTAACCCCAATGATCCGGCCACCGAGATCGGCAGCGCCGCTGCCGACGGAGCAGGGCAGAGCGCCATGACCAGCCGCTACCTGAAGGATGCCAATGGCAACCTGACGGGCCCGACGCTTCAGGAAGCTGTCTTCGCGGGAACCGTGAACCCCGGCAACATCGTGGCGGTCCGCGAGATCCTCACGGCCTCCGGCGGCACGGACTCGGCACGGTTCTCCGGTCCGCGGGCCAACTACACCGTCACCACCACCGACGCCGACGGCAACCCAACTGACCTTGGCACACCTGGGTCAACCACCACGGTGACGGACAACGTCGGCACGGACGGTACCGACACCCTGCGGAACATCGAACAACTGCTGTTCTCCGACAGCGTTGCTCCGGCGGCACCCGTGAACGTGGTCGCCCTCGGCGGAAACGGCCAGGCTACCGTCTCGTTCACTCCGGCCACTACCGGCGGCGTCGCAACCGGCTTCCAGGTCCGCGTGCTTTCCGGCGGTGTCCAGCAAGGAGGTCTTATCGACGTCCCGGACGGCGCCACCAGCGTAGTTATCACGGGCCTCACAAACGACACGGCCGTCACATTCCAAGTGATTGCCAGCAACGCCATCGGAACCAGTGCACCATCACTTGCATCGAATGCCGTTACTCCGGCCGTCCCACGGCTGAGCGTGGCAGTGCCCAGCATTACGGGTTCCACGGCTGTTGGTTCGATTCTGACAACCAACACCGGAACCTGGGGCCCCCAGCCGGTGACGTTCGCCTACCAGTGGTTCAGCGCAGGCGTCGCCATTGTCGGTGGCAACGGCTCAACCTACACAGTCAAGGCTTCAGACGTCGGCAAGGCGATCACCGTACAGGTGACCGGCTCGAAGGACGGGTTCGTCAGCGAATCCCGCACCTCGGCGGCAGTCACGGCAACCAACCCTGTGGTCGCTGCCAACGCACTGCGTGACTTCACCGGTGACGGGCGCACTGACCTGGTGACGCGGGACTCCACTGGAGTGCTGTGGACCTACCGAGGGGACGGCGCGGGTTCCTTCCCGACTCGTGTGCGGGTTGGTGGCGGCTGGAATGTTATGACCGCCATCAGCGCCGCGGGAGACCTGAACGGCGACGGCAGAGGTGATCTGGTGGCGCGGGACAACAGCGGCGTTCTGTGGTCCTACCAGGGCAACGGTGCCGGCCTGTTCCCGACCCGTGTGAGGGTTGGCGGCGGCTGGAATGGTATGAACGTCATCAGCGCCTCCGGTGACCTGAACGGTGACGGCAGGGCCGACCTGCTCGCGAGGGACAACAGCGGTGTGCTGTGGTCCTACCGGGGCAACGGTGCCGGAATCTTCGCGAACCGCATCAGGGTCGGCGGCGGCTGGAACGGCATGACCGCCATCAGCGCCTCTGCTGACCTGAACGGTGACGGCAGGAATGACCTGGTGGCGCGGGACAACAGCGGCGTTCTGTGGTCCTACCAGGGCAACGGTGCCGGCCTGTTCCCGACCCGTGTGAGGGCTGGCGGCGGCTGGAACGCCATGACCGCCATCAGCACCCCTGGCGACCTGAACGGCGACGGCAGGAATGACCTGGTAGCACGGGACAACAGCGGCGTTCTGTGGTCCTACCAGGGCAACGGTGCCGGCCTGTTCCCCACTCGGACCAGTGCAGGCAGTGGCTGGAACGTGATGCGAGTTATCAGCTAGTCCACTAACGGTCACCTCCCGTATGGTTCAGCACCGCGGGCGGTGCCCGTCGTTCCGCACCTTCGACTCAGGGTGCGGCCGCCAAGGACCCACGCCCGGCCCTCCACCACACCGCGCAGCCGCAGCGCGGAGGAGGGCCGGGCGTGGTTTTGCGTGCCAGCCGTCTCAACATTCGGGACAAATATGGCCGTCCACTGGATGGACACTACACTTGATAGGTCTGTTTCCATCCCCTATCAGGACTGTGGACTTCCAATGAACCTTTTCCGGACCAAATCCATCGAGCAGTCAATAGCCGACGCCGATGAGCCCGGACGCAAGCTGAAGCGCTCCCTGAGCAGCTGGGACCTCATGATCATGGGCGTCGCCGTTGCCGTCGGCGCCGGCATCTTCTCTGTGGGGGCCAAGGCCGCTGCAAACTTCGCCGGCCCCGCTGTCACCGTCTCCTTCCTGGTCGCCGCCATCACCTGTGCCCTGGCGATCATGTGCTACGCCGAGTTCGCCACCGCCATCCCGGTGGCAGGCTCCGCCTACGTTTTCACCTACGCCACCATGGGCGAAGTGCTGGCCTGGATCATCGGCTGGAACCTCATCCTGGAGCTCTTCACGGCGGCTGCGGTGATCGCCAAGTACTGGGGCATCTATCTCAGCAAGGTCTTCGCCCTCATGGGCGTCGAAATACCGGCTGCCATCTCGCTCGGGGGCGTTGACCTGTACTGGGGCGCATTCCTCATCGTGGCAGTCTTCACCGTGCTGCTGGTGCTCGGAACCAAGCTGTCCGCCCGCGTGGGCAACATCTTCACGCTGATCAAGATCGCCGTGGTGGTGTTCGTGATCATCGTGGGCTTCAGCTACCTGAAGTTCTCCAACTACACCCCCTTCGTCCCGGCCTCTGAGCCGACGGCTAACGCCGGCGCGGCCGACGTTCTAAAGCAGTCGTTCTTCGGCTTCCTCACCGGAGCCGCCCCCGCGCAGTACGGCACCATGGGCATCTTCGCCGGTGCCGCGCTGGTGTTCTTCGCCTTCATCGGCTTCGATGTGGTGGCCACCTCCGCAGAAGAGGTCAAGAACCCGCAGAAGACGCTGCCCCGCGGCATCTTCGGCGGCCTGGCACTGGTGACGCTGCTGTACATCCTCGTATCCCTTGCCCTGACCGGCATGGTCTCCTACACGCAGCTCGCCGAGGCGGAAAGCCCCACACTCACCACGGCCTTCGAGGCGGTCGGCAACACCGACGCCGCGAAGGTGATCGCCTTCGGTTCCCTCGTGGGCCTGACCACTGTGATCATGGTGCTGCTTATGGGCCTGGCCCGCGTGGTGCTGGCCATGAGCCGGGACGGCCTGCTGCCGCGCTCCCTGTCCAAGACCAGCGAAAAACGTTCGACGCCGGCCCGCCTGCAGATCATCTGCGGCGCCGCCGTTGCCCTGGTCGCCGGGCTCACCAACGTGGACCTGCTCGAGGAAATGATCAACATCGGCACGCTGTCCGCGTTCGTGATGGTCAGCCTGGGCATCCTGGTGCTTCGCAAGAAGCGCCCCGACCTGAAGCCGGCTTTCCGGGTCCCGTTCGGCAAGGTGCTTCCTGTCGTATCCGCGGTGCTGTGCCTGTATCTGATGACCAACCTCGCCGTGGAGACCTGGATCTTCTTCGGAATCTGGCTGGTGGTGGGCATTGCCATCTACTTCGCCTACGGCCAGCGTCACTCCCGGCTCAACGAGAAGTTCGCCGGCGCCAAAGCAGCCGTGGACGGCCCTGCAAGCGAGCTCGGCGACCGGGACGGCGACGAGCTGAGCAAGGTTTAGCGCGACCCCGGGCCCGGGCCGTCCCGGGTTCCGCTGAACCGCCGCCCCCTCATGCCGTCAGGGGGCGGCGTGCCGCCCCACCCAGTCCACTAGAGGCCGGAGCTGTTCCCACCGGGCGGCGATCTCCCGTTCCGCTTCCGACGACCTGAGCCAGTCTGGCTCGCCCAGGGTAACAGCCGCGGACAGCGACTTGTGCTTGAGCAACTCGGCGCGCGGGTGGTCCTTCGGGAAGCCGCGCGGCACCGTCTTTAGCTTTTCGCCTTCAATGGCGAAGCCTGCTGCTGCGACGGCGTCCACGATGCGCTGCAGCTGTCCGCCGCTGCCTGCTGCGTCCACGGAGTTCCGGTAGCGGACCAGTTGCGCGGGAGAATGTGAGTGGTAACCGCCGCCGACCAGCAGGCCGTCCGCGCTGATCTGAAGGTAGAACCCCACGCCTTCCTGGTACGAGGCGAAAGCGCCCTGGGCCGTCTTGTACGGGGATCTATCCTGCGAGAAGCGGACGTCACGGTTGGGCCGGAAGATTTTCCCCGGTCCAAAGCGGGGCTCAAGAGTGGCGAGCAGTGCGGCCAGGGGCCCTTTCACGGACTCGCGGTACACCCCTGAGTGGGTCTGCCACCACTCCCGGCTGTTGTTTTCTTCCAGCTCAGCATAGAACTCCGTTGCTGCTGCGGGAATGCCCTCGAATGTGCTCATGAATGAAGCCTAGGGACGCTGACCCCGCTAGGCCACGGGCACCTCGCCCATGTGGAAAACATGCGCGCGGACCGGCACCACCTGGCTCACTTCGCCAATCTGCCCAGCAGCAGCGGTGCCAGGAGCTCGCTATACTCCCGGTTGAGGTGGTTGGCGTCGAAGTAGACATTGACTCCGCCAACAACCGTGTAGCACTTGCGCGGATCGCAGAAGTAATCGGTCAGGTCGACCAGCTGGACGTCGCGGTTGTACGTAGACTTGGCTGCCGTGATGAGCGGGTCTTCTGGCTGCGCAAGGGCGCGGTCCACAGCGCAGGACGCCGGATCCTGGATATGCAGATTGGTACAGTCAGGCTGCCGCACCGCCTGGTTGAGCGGCGGATCGGCCAGGACATACACCTTTGACCCTGCGTCGGTCCACCGCTGCCAGGTCTTCTGCAGGCCCGTGGAGAACTGTTCGGAGACCGGACGGCCGGAGCCGTCGTCAACGGACTGCCTCCGCGCGAACATGGACGTGAAAACCGCCGCGGGTCGGTCTGCCGCCACGGCGTCGGTCACCCTGTTCGCCCAGTCCATGCAGGTCCGGGTGGAGTTCTGGTCGGCGCTGTCTGCGTAGCCCGTGAATTTGACGTCCGCCACAGGACAGCCTCCCAGTACGGCCGTCCTGACGATCCAGCCTCGTTGCTTGGCCGCCGCGAAGACCGCCGCCTGCCACTGCTGTGCGTGGGAGTCGCCCACCAGCCACACAGTTTTGGCTTCCGGCCTCCCGCCCGAGAAGTCACAGCGCTGGTGCGTCCTGGTCTCCGCGGCCTTCAGCTCGTCGTCAGGGCGGTCGCATGAAGGAGGCGTTTTCCAGTACTCATTGGCAGCCGACATCACGGGGGCAGCGGACGGTCCGAACGGATCGGTGCAGTCGGCGCCGGGGAGCAGGGCCAGCGGACCGTGGCAAGGCTGCCGGGCGGCCGCTGCCGCCGCCTGTTCCGCTGCCTCCTGACGGATCTCCTTGACCTGCAGCTGAAGGCCGGCAAGCCCGGCAACAAGGGCCATGCCGACGGCCATCGCCGCGAACGTCCGCCGCGCTGACGCGGTGAGATACAGGGATGACTGGCCGCGGTCCTCGACATACGCCTTCGTGAGGCCTGCCAGGACAACGGCGAGCAGGATTATCCCGATCCTGTCGAAGTGGCCCAGGGCGCGCCCCAAGGCGAACGGGGCAATGACGATGAGCGGCCAGTGCCAGAGGTACAGGGAGTACGAGATGTTGCCGAGGTACTGCAGCGGAAGCATGCTGATCAGTGGCTTGAAGGCAGGCCGGCGGTTATCGTTCCCTGCATAGATGACCATCACAGTGCCCAGGACTGGGACAAGAGCGAGGAAGCCGGGGAAGGCGGTCCCGTCGTTGAAGGCAAGGGCAGAGCCCACGATCAGTATGAACCCGGCGGGGCCGACCCCCTTCAAGGCCGGCGACGGCAGCCCGTGCCGCCCGAGCGCCAGGGCGGTTAACGCACCCGCGCCGAACTCCCAGGCCCGGACCGGGGTCACGAAATACGCCTGGTTCGGCGAGAACTCCGTCGTGAGCACAGAGGCCACGAGCCCGAGTGCCGTCACGGCGGCTACCCCGGCGAACACTACGGGGATTCCAGGCCTGTTGCGGCGGCCGGCCCACCAGAACAGCGCAATGAGCAGAAGCGGCCAGATGAGGTAGAACTGCTCCTCGACGGAGAGCGACCAGAAGTGCTGGGCCACCGTTGCCGATGACGTTGACGCCGAGTAATCGACGGACTTGGCCGCCAGCACCCAGTTTTCCGCGTAAAGGGCGCTGGCGAGGGTTTCGTGTGCTGTGTCTTCCCAGCGCGAAAAAGGTAGCCACACCATAGCGGCGATGAGCGACACGGTCAGGACCAGGAAGGCCGCCGGAAGCAGTCGCCGGATCCTGCGGGCATAAAACGAAGCCAGGCGGATCCGCCCAGTTCCCAGGAGTTCCTTCAGCAGATGCGAGGTGATCAGGAACCCGGAGATCACGAAGAAGATGTCAACCCCGACGTAGCCTCCGGTCAGTTCCTTTGGCCACAGGTGGTTCAGGACGACCAGGGACACTGCCAGGGCGCGCAGCGCCTGGATGTCGGGCCGGAACGACGGTCTGCGCCGGAGTCCTGCGCCCGCGTTTGTCCCGGCCGCAGCCCCACCCGGCGCCTGCTGGACGATGCTCATGAGTTCCTTTTGGACGACGGTGAGGCGGAAGATGCCTTGCCGATTTTGCCATGCCGTCCGGTTCTGCCGAAGTTCCGGCAGCGACACGGCGTAACGGAGGGCATGCCTCGGGGAACATCTCCGGACGCAGGGAACCCCGCCGCGGCTGTGAACGGGTCACTGTGCCGGGCGGGGTTCCTGTTGCTATCTGGTGCTGTTAGCCGATCTTGTTGGCGGCTTCGGCATCGGAGAGGGGTGCTGCGCCGAGGTTGGCGCGGAGCTTGGCGCCGAGTTCGGCGTCAACGTTGGTCCAGTACTGAATGGCGCGTTCCTTGATGCCGGGGCTCTTCACGCCGCCCACGGCACCGGTGATGGTGTCCAGGAAGCGGGCCTTTTCGGCCTCGTTGTAAACCTCGCGGTACAGCGCGCCGGCCTGGACGAAGTCGCTGTCCTCGGCGTGCAGGGAGTGCGCAGCGTGCGTCAGCTCGCCGTCGTTCTCCCAGCCGCCGGCAGGGCTCTGCGGCTCAACGGCGGCCGGGCCGCCGAACGTGTTCGGTGCGTAGACCGGAACCGAAGGAGCGTTGAACAGGAAGCGTCCCGCGCCGTCCTGGCTGTAGTTGTTGACCTGGCTCTTGGGCTGGTTCACCGGGATCTGGGCGTGGTTGGTGCCCACGCGGTAGCGGTGTGCGTCCGCGTAGGAGAAGATCCGGGCCTGGAGCATCTTGTCCGGGGACGCGGCGATGCCGGGCACGAAGTTCGACGGCGCGAAGGTAGCCTGCTCGATCTGCGCGAAGTAGTTCTCCGGGTTCCGGTTCAGCTCCATGGTGCCGACCTTGATCAGCGGGTAGTCCGCGTGCGGCCAGACCTTGGTCAGGTCGAACGGGTTGAAGCGGTAGGTCTTGGCGTCCTCGTACGGCATGACCTGCACGTGCAGGTCCCAGGAGGGCAGGTTGCCGGCTTCGATGTTCTCGTGCAGGTCGCGAATGTAGAAGTCCGCATCGGAGCCGGCGAGGGCTTCGGCTTCCTCCCCCGTGATGGAGTTGACGCCCTGGTTGGACTTGAAGTGGTACTTGACCCAGAACCGCTCACCCTCGGCGTTGATCCACTGGTAGGTGTGCGAACCGTAGCCCTGCATTTCGCGCCAGGAGGCGGGCAGGCCGCGGTCACCCATCAGCCAGGTGACCTGGTGTGCGGACTCGGGGGAGAGGGTCCAGAAGTCCCACTGCATGTCGGCGTCGCGCAGGTGTGAGCCGGGCAGGCGCTTCTGGGAGTGGATGAAGTCCGGGAACTTGATGCCGTCGCGGATGAAGAACACCGGGGTGTTGTTGCCCACGAGGTCGTAGTTGCCCTCGGAGGTGTAGAACTTCACCGCAAAGCCGCGGGGGTCGCGCCAGGTGTCCGGGGAGCCGTTCTCGCCGGCGACGGAGGAGAAACGGATCAGCATCTCGGTCTCCACACCCGGCTGCAGGAACGCGGCCTTGGTGTACTTGGAGATGTCCTCGGTGGTCTTGAACGTGCCGAACGCGCCGCCGCCCTTGGCGTGCACCACACGCTCCGGGACGCGCTCGCGGTTGAACTGGGCGAGCTTTTCTACCAGGTAGTGGTCCGTGAGGATGATTGCGCCGTCAGCGCCGACAGCCTTGGAATGGGCATCGGACGTTACCGGGGCGCCGGACTGCGTGGTGGACACGGCAGGCGCAGAGATGTTCGAAGTCATCTTTCTCCTATTTCTTGATTACTTGTCAGTTACGTTTGAAGGAAGTTTTTGGGCCCGCTGGCACTCTCCGCAGATCCCCTGGTACATGACATCCGCAATCTGGATGGTCATGGGGTGGGAATCCTCGCTCCAGTGCGGTGTCAGGCACGGGGCATGGCCGACAGCGCAGTCGACGTCCTCCACCCGTCCGCAGCTGATGCAGATCGCGTGGTGGTGGTTGTCGCCCACCCGCGTCTCATACAGCGCCGGGGAATGCGGAGGCTCGAACCTGCGTAGCATCTGCAGGTCCGTCAGATCACCCAGCACCACGTACACGGACTGCGCCGTCAGATCCGGCAGTTCCTCGCGGGCGGCCGCCAGGATGTTTTCCGCCGGGGAGTGCGGGTGATGCTCGACGGCGGCCAGGACCGCCAGCCGCTGCTTGGTCACCCGGCGGCCGTGGGCGCGCAGGGCTCCGGCCCATGCTTCGTGGCTTTCCGGGTGATCGGTCATGACTCCATTGAAACACTTATTCTGACTAGATCACAATAAGGCGAGGCTAAGTTTCTGCTGAGGCTAGAGTTGCCGGGTGGGAAAGCTTCTGGCCGATATCACTCCGCTGCGCGAGAGCGCTGATTTCCGGCGGCTTTGGCTGGGGTCGGCCGTCTCCAATGTGGGCAGCCAGCTCACCCTGGTGGCGGTGGGCCTTGAGGTGTACCGGCTGACCCAGGACAGCCTTTACGTGGGGCTGCTGAGCATCTTTGCCCTGGTCCCGTTGGTGCTGGGCGGCCTGCTGGGCGGATCCATCGCCGACTCCCACGACCGACGCGCGGTGGCACTTCTGTCGTCCGCGGTGCTGTGGCTGACAACCGGCGGGCTCGCGCTCCAGGCATGGCTGCATGTGGGTAATGTGTGGCTGCTGTACGCTCTGGTGGCGGTGCAAAGCGGTGCCCAGGCGATCAACCAGCCCGCCCGCAGCGCCATCATTCCCGCGCTGTTGCGGAGAGAGCTCCTGCCGGCCGCCAACGCACTGAACATGGTGACTTTCGGACTGTCCATGACGGCGGGGCCGCTGCTCGCCGGTGTCCTGGTGGCCAGCGTCGGCTTTGGCTGGACGTACACGCTGGACGTTGTCAGCTTCGTCTTTGCTTTCTGGGCCCTGCTGAAACTTCCGCCCATGCCGCCCGGCGAGGAGGCGGGCCGGGCCGGGATGCGGTCCGTCGTGGAGGGCTTCCGGTTCCTGGGCACGCGGCCCAACCTGCGGATGACGTTCATCCTCGACCTCATCGCGATGATCCTCGCCCAGCCGCGTGCACTGCTGCCGGCCATCGGCGCCCTCATGATCGGCGGCGGGGAAACCACGGTGGGCATCCTGCTGGCGTCCGTCGCAGTGGGCGCCTTCCTCGCCGGCCTCTTTTCCGGGCCGCTCGGCGCGGTACAGCGGCAGGGGAGTGCTGTGGTGTGGTCGGTCATGGGCTGGGGCGCTTCTATTGCGGCGTTCGGCGTCGTGGTGGTGCTGGCCGGGCGGTCCGGTTCCGGCGGCGTGACCTTCTGGCTGGTTCCGGCGGCGATATGCTGCGCCCTCGCGGGAATTGCCGACTCGGTGAGTGCCGTCTTCCGCACCACCATCCTGCAGGCGGCGACCCCGGACCACCTTCGCGGCCGGCTGCAGGGCGTCTTCATTGTGGTGGTCGCCGGCGGTCCGCGGTTGGGCGACATGCTGGCTGGCGGCGGCACTAAAATTCTTAGTGAGGGCTGGGTTCTACTGGGTGGTGGCGTGGATGGTGGCGCGGTGGCAATCCGGCTTCCTCAAGTACGACGCGCGGAATCCCGTTCCGTAACGGCGAAGCCGGTTCCGACTTCCGAGCTGTGGAGGCAAAGTGCACAATCACAACAACGGGCTGAAAACCGCGGCACTGTTTGGCGTGCTGTGGGCGATCCTGCTGGGATTGGGCGCCCTCATTGCCGCCAACACCCGCAGCTCCGCCCCGATCCTGATCATGGCGCTGATCGGCGTCGGGACCACGGCCTACGGCTACTGGAACAGCGACAAGATCGCGCTACGGTCCATGCAGGCCTACCCCGTCTCCGAAGCCGAGGCGCCGCAGCTGTACCAGATGGTCCGGGAGCTCTCCGCCCGCGCCAACCAGCCTGTGCCTCGGATCTACGTCTCGCCCACCATGGCGCCCAACGCCTTCGCCACGGGGCGGAACCCGCAAAACGCGGCGGTCTGCTGCACGGAGGGGATCCTGCAGCTCCTCACGCCGCGGGAACTGCGCGGCGTCCTTGGACACGAGCTCATGCACGTCTACAACCGCGACATCCTGACCTCGTCCGTGGCGGCGGCGGTGGCCGGCGTCATCACCTCGGTGGGGCAGATGCTGCTGTTCTTCGGCGGCGGGGACAGGCGCAATTCGAACCCGCTGGCCCTCATCGCGATGGCGCTACTGGCGCCGCTGGCCGCGTCGCTGATCCAGGTTGCCATCTCCCGGACCAGGGAGTACGACGCCGACGAGGACGGCTCGCAGCTCACCGGCGACCCGCTGGCGCTCGCCTCCGCCCTGCGCAAGATCCACCAGGGCGTCCAGGCCGCACCGCTGCCGCAGGACCAGCGGCTGGTCAACGCCTCGCACCTGATGATCGCCAACCCGTTCCGCGGCGGCGGGCTCAGCAAGCTTTTCGCTACGCACCCGCCGATGCAGGACCGCATCAGCCGCCTGGAGCGGATGGCAAGCCGGCCGCTCAGCTGAGGGCCGCCGTCGTAAGCCCTGCTCCGCGACACGCACCCCACCCTGCGACGCGCACCGGACCCGCAACGCGCACAATGCCTGGCGCGGGCGGAATACCTGTAGCGAGCGGAAATTTGCGCGTCGCCTGATATGTGCGCGTCGTCAGGCCAGCGGGCGGGCGTAGCAGACGGACAGCGGCTCGCCCGCGTACGGCCCGAAGTTGTCGATCAGGCGGTAGCCCTCACGCTCATAGAAGCGGATGGCATCGGGCTGGGCTGTGCCGGTTTCCAGCTTGAGCTCCGTCAGGCCCAGGCGGGCGGCCTCGGCCTCCAGGCTTCGCAAAACCGCTGTGGCGGCGCCGCTTCCTCGATGGTTGGGCAGGACGAACATCCTCTTGATCTCCGCGGACCCGGCGTCAAGCCGGCGCAGTGCGCCGCAGGCAACGGCCGTCCCCTCGTGGTTCCTGGCCACCAGGAACAGGGTGATGTTCCCGGCGCCGGGCGCGGAACCCGGCTCGTGGTCGTCGCTGCCGTAGCGGGCATCCAGTTCGGCCCGCTGCATGCCGCGGAGCCTGACCCCGTCCTCGGCGTCCCACGGCTCGGGATTGACCGCGAAATTCATGTCCTGTCCTTTCGGGGCTCGGCCCACGTCCGTTGTCACAGGATGCGCAAACGGGCCGGGGGCATCCGGATGGGCGTGTCCCCGGCCCGGTTCCGCGTCCGGGCCCTTCAGGGGTCCGGGGCCGTTGGCGGGTCCGGCTGCGGAAGTTCCTTAGCTGCGGAAGTTCACGAACTGAAGGTCGGCCTCGTCGAAGTCCTTCAGGAGGGCCATAGTGGCCTGGAGGTCGTCCCGGGACTTGGAGGTGACACGGAGCTCATCGCCCTGGATCTGGGACTTGACGGACTTCGGGGCCTCATCGCGGATGAGCTTGTTGATCTTCTTGGCGAGGTCCTGCGCGATGCCTTCCTTGATGGAGGACTCCAGCCGGTATTCCTTGCCGGACGCGTATGGTTCGCCGGTGTCCAGGGACTTGAGCGAGATGCCGCGGCGGATGAGCTTGGACTGCAGCACGTCCAGCACGGCCAGGACGCGCTCCTCGGAGTTCGCCTTCATCAGGATCTTCTCGCCGCTGAAATCGACCTCGGCGCCGACGCCCTTGAAGTCATACCGCTGGGCGAGTTCCTTCTGCGCCTGGTTCAGCGCGTTGGCCACCTCCTGCTTGTCTACCTTGCTTACGACGTCGAACGTGGACTCGCCTGCCATGACTCTCCTTTGCTGGTGCCTGCGTCGCCCGGGCGGTGAGGCTCCGGGCAGGGTGCGGATATCTGGCTTCCAGCGTAGTACGGATGGCGGGGAAGTGAAGGTGGGCGGAATTCACAGTTCACTCAAAGCCAAGTCATGGCGGGAACGAAGTTTAGGAGCCCAGAGTTGTAGCAGTTGGAAGCCGCTCGGAAGGAAAGCAATGTCCCATAAGGCCGTCCGCTACGTCACCAGGTCCACGGCCGCAGCCGCCGGAACCATCGCCACCGCCGCCTCCTCCGTGGCCGCCGCTGCCGTGGCCGCATCCATCATCCTCAGCCCCGTGGCCGATGCCTCAACCCGGCTGGAGGGAGTGCAGGCGGATCTCCAGCGGGCGGTGCAGCTCAACCAGATCACCGAGGAGCAGGCCCTGCGGTTCGAGGCAAAGCTGGCCGGGCGGATCCTCGGCGAAGCCTGATTTCAGGGGATATTCGGCCCGCTGATCCCCGATTTTATTCTTCGGCAGAAGTTCTGTAAGGTTGTCTTGCCCGCGGTTGATGGAAACACCGGCCGGGGTGATCTTCTTTCGAAGTTCGGCAGATTACCCGAGCGGCCAAAGGGGGCTGACTGTAAATCAGCTGGCAACGCCTACGGGGGTTCGAATCCCTCATCTGCCACATTGGAAAGACCCCCGGAACCTACTGGTTCCGGGGGTCTTTTGCTTTCCGGTTCTGGGATCGGGGCTGAGGAGCGCCGGGTTACTGGGCTACGACTAACTAGGGCCCCGTTTCGGCCGACCGGTCAGTTCAGCGCGATGACGAGCATCTGGGTGGTGCCCGGAATGCACGTCTGCAGGACCGCGCGGGGGAATCCGCCGAACACCGCGGCGACGTCGTTGGTGGTGCCGGGGTTCGGCACCTGGCTACGCGCCGAGACACGGTACGAGCCGTACCCCGGGATGTCAACGCGTTCGCCGACGCTGATTCCTGAGAACCGCGCCCAGCCGCCGCAGAAGTCGTGCTCCGTGATGAAGAGCGAGTATCCGTCGGTGGGCGTGAAGTGGATGGGACCGATGCAGCTGTCCACCATCGCCTGGCCACCGGCGCCAGCCACGTAGATGGTCCGCACCGCAGGAGCCGGAGCCGGTGCAGGTGCCGGAGCGGGATCTGGTGCCGGTGCCGGTGCGGGCGCTGGGGCCGGAGCGGGAGCCGCTGCCGGTGCCGCTATGGCCACCGCGGGTCCGCTGAGCTTGAGCCTCTGGCCTGGGAAAATGACGGAGCTGGGTGCAAGGCCGTTGGCTGTGAGCACACCGCCGGTGCTGACACTGAAGCGCGCCGCAATGGAACTGACCGTGTCGCCGGCAACCACCCGGTACGTGGTGGGCTTGGGCGCAGGGGCCGGCGCAACCTTGCGGACCGTTGTGGTTTTCGGTGCCGTTGCGGGTTTCTGTGCCGGAGCCTTGGCGCCGGTCGGTGCCTTGACCGTCGCCTTGACGGGTACTTTCGCGGGTGCTTTGGCAACTGGCGCCACGGCAGGCGCCGCGGCGGGCGCCGCGGCTGGCGTGCTGGTGGCAGGTGCCGCCGCTGCTGCCTCTGCTGCCGGCGGAGTGGGGGCGGGCGACTGTTCGACCGCGGCCGGTTGGCCGACGGCGGCAGCCGGGCTCCCGGCGTCGGATGCCACAAGCGCGTTGACGCCCGCCGACGCCGCCAGCAGGGCAGCGGCCACCGCTGCCGAGATGAGCAGCACCCGGGCCCCGGGCCTGCCCGCCAGCGGTACATGCCGCACCGGGGCTGGCCTGACGAAGCTCGGGGGCGCGGATGTCAGGCGCTGCGGATCGTTCTCGTGGCCGGGCGTGCTCTGGGGATCTGGCGTCTCCTGCTTGTTCATGGCGGGCCTTTGCCTCGTGCGCAGGCGGATGTCCGGGTGCGCGGCGGACGGTGACGCGCAGACACAGGAGGCGCTCGGGCCCATGGGGCGGAAGCACGGCATATGGGGCGCATGACCGCTATTCATGAGTGGTGCACGCTGCTCGCTAACGTGCCGGCCCCAGCCTGATTCGAGTGTAGGAACCAGCGCACAGGCACCGCACGAGTAGGGAATACTTGTTTTTCCGGGACCCGGGCACTTGTTTCCCGCAGTATCCGCCGTTGCCCGTGCGCCGAGGCCGCCCACGCGTGCCGGGGGGGCTGAGCGGCAAATGGCGGGCGCAGAATATTCCCGGTGACGCGGGGAGCGAACAAGCCACCGGGCCGCGGGACTTACGGACACGGCTCGCGTACGGTTGAACCATGGCTACCGTTGACATCACAGGTGAACAGTTCGCATCGACCATCGAGGGCAACGACATTGTCCTGGTGGACTTCTGGGCTGAATGGTGTGGCCCCTGCCGCCAGTTCGCCCCCACGTACTCCGCGGTTTCGGAAAAGCACCCGGACGTCGTTTTCGCGAAAGTGGACACCGAAGCCGAGCAGCAGCTGGCAGCGGAGGCGGGCATTTCCTCGATCCCCACGCTGATGGCATTCCGCGAGAAGGTGCTGGTCTTCTCACAGCCCGGTGCGCTGGCCGCCCCGCAGCTCGAGCAGGTCATTGACGCCGTCAAGGCGCTCGACATGGAGGAAGTCCACGCCCATGTGGCCCGCTCCCAGGCCGAGGCAGCTGCAGCCGCGGGCAACAGCGCCGGCAAGAGCGCCGGGCCCCAGGATGGCTCGCAGATCCCCGAATTCTAAAGGATCCCGGGCCCTAAGCGCTCGTTAAAACAGCAACGGGGTCACCCCGCGCCCAGTAACCTTTCGGTTTGGGTGCGGGGTGACCCCGATGCTTCTATGTCTGTCAAGCGGTGGGTGGGGCGCTCGTGGTGAGCGGTCAGCTTCCCCTCTCCCCCGTTGTTTTGGCTGCTGGCGAAGCTTGCGGAGCTGTGCCCGACGGAGGCCTGTCTACCCGCAGGGCAAGGGGCAGGAAATCCCGGAGGAAATCAGCGACGAAGGAGCGCCGCAGGGCATTTCCTGGTCCGCAGGCCTCGGAGTTTACGGAGGGGCTAGACGGGCCGGAGCGGGCACGTACAATCCGTCAGGACAGCAGCCAAAACGTCGTAGACACATCTGGTGATGACGGGCAGGAGCCCTGCGACGGACCGGCAGCACCCAACAGCCGGCTGCGCCAGCGGACGCCCAAAGGGTGTGAGCCCTGCGAGCATGATTCCTTTTCCCAGGCTTCCACCGGAACCGCTCGTGGGTTCTCGGATCTTGGGCGGGGCCGGCGCACCTGGTGGGCACACTGGAACCAACCGGGAACGGCGGTCCGTCGCTGGTGACCACAGGCGCCGGCTGCCACATGCGTCGGACCACCCGCGCACTCTGGCGCAGATTGGGCGATCAGGCGGGTGCCCATTTACTCATTTGAGTAATTGACGAAATGGGCACCCATGCTGGCTAATTCATTGCCGCCCGATGCTCGCGCGCGAACAGGACGGCCACGATTTCATTGTGCCAGTCCAGTGCGGCGTACTGCCGGGTGTTCTCCAGCACTCCAGGGTTCACGTGTGCTTCGGTGCTCACGACGTCGGCCATGCCTCGGATGTGAGTGGCGATTGTGGTTGCTGCGGCGCTGCCGCTGGCCGTTACTAGCGCGCTTGGTCGGCAGTGTCGCCCGGGGCGGGGCGTCGAAGGGCTTGCCAGGCGGCGTCGGCGAGGACTCGTTCGGCGTGGGCGAGGTGTGCGGCCAGGGCGTCGGGCTCCGGTGCGGTGGAATGCCCGGAGGGTTCGATGGCGGCCCGAACGAGCTGTTCGGCGGGCCCGAGCCATAGCGCAAGGCTGTGCTCGTGCGGCAGCGCTCGTAGCTCCCCGGTCGCGGCGCGTTCGCCGAGCCAGCCGGCGAGCCGATCGTAAAAGCCTTGCTTGAGCCGGGCTTCTTCGCCTTCGGAGATCTCGACGACGTTGGGCTCGCGGCACTGATGCAGGTAGCCCATAGCCCGCGGATCAGCCCCGGCCCACCGTAGGTAGGCCACCACCACCCCGCGGACGGCGTCCTCGGTGCGAGCGTGGCGGTCAAGCTCGACGAGCAGGTCGCGCTGGAAGCGCTGCAGGTGTTCCAGATAGACCGTGGCGGCCAGGCTGAGCTTGTCGCGGAAGTGGTGGTAGAAGCTTCCCACGCTCACGCCGCCGGCCGCGGCCAGGATGTCGTCCACCCGGGTCGCCGCGACACCCCGAGAGAGGAACAGCTCGATCGCGGCGGCCGCGATGTCCTCCCGGCGCGAGCCGGGCCTGGCCCGGTGGCCCGTGCTGGGAGTGGGGGTCCTGGTCATTGGTCCATCCTACCCCGGAGTAGAACAATCCTCGGTATCTATGCTAGAACTTTCCTCTAGAGGTTTTATCTGATGGTCCGGAAGGGTGAGTGTTATGGCGGAGTACGACGTGGTTGTGGTCGGTGGCGGGGTGGCTGGGTTGTCCGCGGCGTTGATGTTGGGTCGGTCCCGACGCCGGGTGGTGGTGGTCGATGCCGGCGAACCGCGCAATGCCCCGGCGTCGCACCTGCACGGCTTCTTGTCCCGCGACGGCATGGACCCGGCCGAGCTGTTGTCCACGGGCAGGCGAGAGGTCGCCAGCTACGGCGGGGAGCTGCTGTCGGGCCGAGCGGTCGGCATCGACCGCCTCGAAGGGGAGCGGTTCGCCGTGCGCCTGGCCGGGGGCGGGCGGCTGGACACACGCGCGGTGGTGGTAGCCACGGGGCTCCGCGATGAGCTCCCCGAGATCCCGGGCCTGCGCCAGCGGTGGGGCCAGGATGTGCATTTTTGCCCGTACTGCCACGGCTACGAGGTACGGGACAGCGCGCTCGGGGTGATCGGAGGGGAGGACCGTGCGTTCAGCCTGCGCCAGGCGCAGCTGATCCGGCAGTGGTCCGACGATATGGTGTTCTTTCCCCACCGGATCGAACTGGAGGCCCACGAGCGGGAGCTGTTGGCCGCTCGCGGCGTGCGGATCGTCGATGGCGAAGTGACGCGGATCGTGTCCGACGAGACCGGCGTCCGCGGTGTCGAACTCGCCGAGGGTCCGATGGTCAGACGCACGGGGCTGTTCGTCGGCCCACGCTTCGTACCGTCCGACGAAATCCTGACCGCCCTGGGCTGCGAAGTCAATGACGAGGGCTGGGTCGCCACCGATCGCACCGGTCGCACCAGCATCGACGGCGTGTGGGCACCCGGCAACGTCGTGGACCCCACCGCCCAGCTGATCAACGCCGCGGCCGCCGGGTCCGCCGCCGCCATCGCGCTCAACAACCACTATCTGGTCGCCGCCGACGTCGAGAAGGCTCTCAACGGCCACACCGAGCCAGTACCAGCCAACTGATCCTCGGATCACTCGATCTTGTCCATCGTCTTGCCGCAGCAGCACGTCGGGCCGAAGACCCCTCCATCCCCCAAGACCTGAAATTCCCGGAGGAAATCAGCGACGAAGGAGCGTCGCAGGGCATTTCCTGGTCCGCAGGCCCCGGAGTTTACGGAGGGGCTAGACGGGCCGGAGCGGGCACGTACAATCCGTCAGGACAGCAGCCAAAACGTCGTAGACACACCTGGTGATGACCGGCAGCACCCAACAGCCGGCCACGGCGCGAAGCGGAGTGGACGCCCGACTCCCGGTTCGCCCCAGCGAGCCGCTTCCCCAGCACCCCACCACGCACAAGGGTTCACGCCGGAACCGGCAGGACGGACCGGCGTGTAGCAGGGAGGGTGTGGGCGCTAAATGGCAGCCTTCTGGTCGGCAAGCGCTCGTGACCGCCTGTAAAGGTTGCTCGGGACATTCCCAGGTCCCGGGCAACCTGCGCTGCGGGCTCGCCGCCTTTGACCAGTTGAACGGCGCTTCGGATCTGGCTATCGGTAACCCGGCGCGGCCGGCCGCCAAGGTCCCGGCCAGCTTCTCTTCGTTTGTTGATGGAATCCGTGACGCGTTCGCGCTTGATCTCGTGTTCCATCTGGGCAAGGGCGGCCATGATCGTGAACAACATTGACCCCATCGGTGTTGCTGTGTCGACGTCGCCCCCGCCCAGGTTCAGTACGCGCAGGCCGGCGCGCCTGCTACGGAGTTCATCGGCGAAGGTCAGCATGTTCTGGGTGGATCGCCCGAGCCTGTCCAAAGTCGTGATGACGAGGGTGTCCCCCTCGATCAGTGCGTCGAGTGCTCGATCAAACTGTGGTCGTGACGCGCGTGCTCCGGAGACCCCATGGTCGATGTAGAGGTCATCGCGTCGAACGCCGGCGGCCAGTAGATCTGCCCGCTGCCGGTCGGTTGACTGCTGCCGTGTCGAAACTCGTGCGTAGCCGATAAGTTTCGTCATGGCCTGCCTCCGATGTGTCGCATAACTAAAGATCACTATGCCGATTCCACCGGCAAGTTTCGGGACATAGTTATGAGAATCTCTGGACGCTGAGAAAGTTGCGTCATTTCACGGGAATCGTGATTTTTCCGAACAGAAGCATAAGACGTCTCGTATCCCAAGGGTTACGAGACGTCTGCCGGCGC
This sequence comes from Arthrobacter globiformis, assembly GCF_030815865.1. Taxonomy (NCBI): domain Bacteria; kingdom Bacillati; phylum Actinomycetota; class Actinomycetes; order Micrococcales; family Micrococcaceae; genus Arthrobacter; species Arthrobacter globiformis. Next base: position 4,201,356 of record NZ_JAUSXI010000001.1, on the reverse strand, counting down.
CATCGGAGCAATAGCCTGCCCGGAGGGCGGGATGGGTGTCAGCCCTGTTCGGTGGGCATGATCCAGAGTTCACCGATCGCGGTGTGCCAGGGGCGGGTGACCATGTAGGCGATGCCGTCGGCGATGTCCTGTGGGTCCAGGATGCGGAACCCGCCGAAGTTGGCTTCGATGTCGGCGCGTACTTCGTCCGTGTTGTGGGAGTCGAGTTCGGTTGCGACCTTGCCCGGTTCGAGGACACCGACGCGGACGTGGGTTTGGGCCAGTTCCTGACGGAGGGCTTCACTGAAGCCGTTGACCCCGAATTTCGTCATGTTGTAGACGCCCATGATGGGGTAAGCGGTGCGCCCCGCAACCGAGGAGATGTTGATGATGTCGGCCACTTGGCGAAGGTCATCGCCCGCTGCTTTTTGCAGGTAGGGCAGGGCCGCCTTCGTCATGTACAGCAGCCCTTGCTGGTTGATGGCGATCATCCGTTCGAAGTCATTCACGTCGGCTTCGGCGAAGGGCCCGAGGATCATCAGCCCGGCATTATTGACAAGAATGTCCAGCCGGCCGAATGCCTCGATGGTCTTGGTGACGGCGGCTTCTGCCTGGGCGCGGTTGGAGATGTCTGTTGGTACCGCCAGCGCTGTCCCGCCGGCCTTTTCGATTTCTTCGACGAGTTCATCGAGGCGGTCCTGACGGCGGGCGACAAGAGCGACGGAAGCGCCCCGGCCAGCGAGTTCAAGGGCAGTGGCGTGGCCGATGCCGCTGCTGGCACCGGTAATGATCGCGACAGTTCCGGTAAGTCTGGAAGTCATAGCAGTGTCCTTTTCATACAAAGGCCGATACCGGCCTGGAGCTGGTTCAGAACGAATTCAGCAGGGGTGACGCGGGAGTTTGATTCGAGGAGTAGCTGTTGAACGACCCGAGCCTGTCCCGCCCTCGCAGGCCAGGACATGCTGTCGGCCAGCCCAGCAGTGGATACGCGCGGCACGGTTCGGTGCCGCGCGTATCCAAGGGGCGTTGTCGTGTGTCTTTCCTCGTAGTGCTTTTGCGAGGTTCTAAGCCCCTGTCCCGGTGGCGTGCTGCCCGGGCAGGCAGTTACTACTGGCCGGTCAGGACGTCGTCGTGGGCGAGGGAGGAAGACAGTTCGCGGTAGGCGTTGGCCTGCTCGAGGAGCAGGTGTGCCTTGTCTTCTGCGGTCTGGACGGCGTCGGCACCGGCGAGGAAGCGCAGCGGTGGCTGGTCCTGGGCGGTGATCGTGATGAGGGCGGTGGCGAGTTTGGCCGGGTCTCCGCCCTGCTTGCCGTTCATGCCCTTCCAGGCCTCGATGGTGCCTTGGGTGCGCTGGTCGTAGTCATCGATGGAGAGTTCGGGCCAGATCGTGGAGGCACCTTCGACGAGCAGTTCGGTGCGGAAGAAGCCCGGTTCGACGATGGTGGTGTTGATGCCGTAGGGCTCCAGATCGAAGCGGAGGGATTCCATCCAGCCCTCGGTCGCGAACTTCGAGGCGCAGTACGCGGCGACGAACTCCTGGCCGGTGAGCCCGGCGGTGGAGCTGAAGGTGATGACGTGGCCGCTGCGCTGGGCGCGCATGACCGGCAGCACAGCCCGGGTGACGTTCAGGGGCCCGAAGAAGTTCGTTTCCATCTGCTGGCGGAACTGGGCCGGGCTGATGACTTCGAAGAACCCGGCGTAGAAGTTCCCGGCGTTGTTCACGAGCCTGTCGATACGGCCGAACCGTTCCACGGCCGCTTTGACCGCGGTGCTGGCCTCGGTTTCGTCGGTGATGTCCAGTGACACGGCGAGCAGGTTCTCGTGCTCACCCAGAGCCTCGGTGACGCGGTGTGCGTCGCGTGCGGTGCCGACCACTGCGTGGCCGGCGTTGAGTGCCGCGCGGGCGATATCGATGCCCATTCCGCGGGCGGCGCCGGTGATGAACCAAACTTCCTGATCAGTCATGGTGTTTCCTTTTCGTGTAGGTGACTGTCTTCAGTCAATATCGCCTGCAACGGGCTAGGGAGTCCCTGCCTACCCGGTTAATGGCAGTAACCCCCTAACGCCGGGTTTGGGGCGTAGCGTCGAAGGATGGACAGCGCCAACGAGATTCGTGAGTTCCTGATGACCCGGCGGGCCAGGATCACCCCGGAACAGGCGGGCCTCCCCGTCTTCGGTTACCGCCGGCGCCGCGTCAATGGCTTGCGCCGCGAAGAGGTTGCCCTGCTGGCGGGGATGAGTACCGAGTACTACATCCGGCTCGAGCGGGGGAACGCCAAGGGCGTCTCGGAATCGGTCCTGGAGGGCATCAGCCAGGCGTTGAAGCTTGATGACGCCGAGCGGGTCCACCTTTACGACCTGGTGCGCGCCGCCAACGAAGGCACGCACCCGGCACGCCGGCGCGGTCCAGCCCGGGCACAGCAGGTACGTCCGGGGGTGCAAAGGATGATCGACGCGATGACCGCTCTGCCCACCGTCGTGCAGAACGAACGGCTGGACATCGTCGCCTCGAACCAGCTCGGGAGGGCGTTCTACTCAGAGATGTACGTCCAGCCGCAGAGACCGGCGAACTTCGGCCGTTTCCTCTTCCTGGACCCCCGCTCCAGGGATTTTTACCGGAACTGGGGCGACGCGGCCCGGCAGACGGTGGCGCTCCTGCGCAGCGCCGCAGGACGGGCACCCTACGACCGGGACCTCAGCGACCTCATCGGAGAACTGGCCACCCGCAGCGACGACTTCCGCACCCTTTGGGCAGCCCACGACGTACGGCTCCATCACTCCGGATCAAAACAAGTTCATCACCCCATTGTCGGGGACCTGGACCTGACCTTCGAAGGACTGGAAGTCGCCACTGACAAAGGACTGTCCATCCTCGCCTACACGGCCGAGCCCGGCTCCACCTCCCACGACAGCCTCCAACTACTCGCTCACTGGGCTGCAACCAACAATCAAACAACCCAGCACCAAACACCCGAGGCAAACCCAACAACTTCAGCCGCCGAGAACACCGAACGAAGCTGAACGTGCCGCTGACTCCCCCGTATGCCAGCTATCGCGCGAACGGTCATGTATACATGGGTTCCCCACTCGAAACCTTCCCGTCTCAAAACGCTAAGGTTTCGAGAAAATTTTTAGCTGACCCATGGGAGCGCGACAAATCTCTGCTCCAATGCCCAACGCACGGTCTGGTCCCTATTCTCGGCCGTACCTCTGAACGTGCTCCTACACGCCTGCAAGTTGCGGACTGCGCGGCCGTGATCTTGACGTCATACTTGCATTTTGCAAGTATGGGGCGCATGAGCCTCTTCATCACTTGCCCGGTCGAGAGCGTCGAGCGCGCGACCGCCTTCTACACCGCCCTGGGCTGGACCCTCAACCCAGAAATATCCGATCACAACGTGTCATGCTTCGCGATCGCGCCCGAGCAGTACGTCATGCTCGGCAGCCGCGAGATGTATGCGAGCGTCGGCGGCGCCGAGGAGCTGGTCGGCGGACCCGATACACCCTCGAAGGTCACGGTCTCTTTCGACCTCGGCAGCCGTCAGGCAGTCGATGAGCTCGTCGAGCGCGCCGGTGCCGCCGGCGGCCGGATCGGTGATATCGACGACTACCCCTTCATGTACCAGCGCCAGTTCGACGACCCTGACGGCTACCACTACTCGCCGTTTTGGATGAAACCGGACGCCGATCCGACCGAGTGAGCGACCTCGCCGCGGCCCTCGATATCGTTGGAGCACGGTGGGCCTTGCTCATCGTGGAGCGGCTGCTCGACGGGCCGCAGCGCTACGGCGATCTGCAGCGCGACCTCGGAGTGCCGACGAACATTCTCGCGACCCGCCTGCGCGAGCTCGAAGCGGCCGGGATACTGTCCCGTCTGCCCCTCCGGCACAACACCCGGGCCTATGCGCTGACCGATCGCGGGCTTGCCTTGCGTGAGGCGATCATCGCACTAGGACGCTGGGGCAGCGATGAGGCCTAGGCGTGGCGCGGAATCGCGACGCGCTCCGACGAGTTGGCTGGGCTCTGCCCCTGCAACACTTGGGCGGGCTGGATCCATAGAGGCGTAAAGGGTGTTGAGCTGACGGTAGAGGGTTCGGGCAAGGTAGCGCTTGAGGGATCTTCGGATTTCGCGGTAGCTGCGGCCTTCTTGGGTGCGTTTGGCGACGTACTCCCGCGTTCCGGGATGGTGAATCATCCAGGTCATGGTGATGGTGTGCAAGGCACGATTGAGGCGCCTATCACCGCCCCTGTTGAGCCGGTGACGGACAGTATTACCGCTTGAGGCCGGTAAGGGATTTACCCCTGCCAGTGACGCGAAAGCAGCTTCGCTGCGAACCCTTCCTGGATGCGACCAAGCAGTCAGGACGGCAGCGACTGAAACGGCGCCAGCGCCCACCATCTCCAGCAGCGGGGCGGGGCGGCGGGACTTTGCTGAATTAGCTCAGTCATGCGCTTCTGATTAGCCGCCAGTTGAGTGGTCACTTCGAGAGCGCGGCGCGCCAAGCGAACCGCTTCCTCCCGCGCAATCGCTAATTCCATCTGCTCCTGCCGTTCCCGCCATCTAGTGATCGCAGCGATCTGCGCGGGAACAAGAGGCTTACGGGCGTCGACTCCAAGGTCATGTGCCCGGAGGAGGGCGATGAGTGCATTTACGTTCATTGTTCGTTCCCGAGTCAGCTGATCCCGTGCCGCACTCAGGATCCTGAGCCCGGCACGGGTTCCTTCATCCCGTCGCGGAACCCGGAGTTGGGACTCCTCCAAGCCCAGGACAGCGGCTCCGATGGCGGTGGCGTCCAACGGGTCCGATTTGCCCAGCCCCCGACGGCCTCGGGCGTTCATCCGTGGAGCTTCGGCGACGTCGTAACCGGCGTCCGTTACTGCCTTGGCCAGACGGGCCCCATATGAGCCGATACCCTCTACAGCCCACAGACACCCCATATCGCCGTCTGTCCTTCGGCCTACCCAGGCGAGTGCGCGTGAAATCCCTGCCGAGGTGGTCGGGAACTGCTCGCACGCGACCTGTTGCTTAGCGCTGGCCTCGATGATGGCGTATGTGTGGGTGCGGGCGTGACAGTCCACGCCGATGACGAACGGGCGGGTCTGCGAAACGATAGTCAACGCACGACCCTCCTTCCTTTCGAACGGGCAAGAATGGCCGCAGCACGACCGGCGCCGGACCTGGGAAGAGTCACCCCGAGGCAAAACTGTGATGAGCCACAACCTCAGAGGCTGGACAAGCTTCTAATCAAGCCACCGACGTGGGACAGGTCAGCGCCGGCCGCTCCACCCAGCGTGGACAAATCGGGGGAAACGCACCCTCGAGGGGCAATTGTTTTTTCGAGTCACGCACCAAGCAGAACGACCGGCATCAACACTGCCAGCTAGTCCCAGACCAGCCACGTAAAGACTCACAGTTGTTTTTTGTTAAAGAAGTTAGAGGCGTTCCACCTGGGCAGGTTCGGCCAGGAGGGCGCTGAGGGATTCGTTCAGGTCCTGCAGGGCAATGCCCTTGGAGTGCGCGTCGAGGGCCTCTTCCGACTCCCAGCGTTCGGTCAGGACCAGCTTCTCCTCCGTCGCCTCCGTGAGCTCGTAGCGGATGCAGCCAGGTTCGTTGACTACCTCGTCAATGGCGATTTCCAGGGCGAGCTTAACGCGGAAGAACTCGCCGTCGTTGGGGATGAAGGTGGCCTGCAGGTCGATGGGTGCACTCATGGATTTCACAATACCGGCCCTCACCGGTGCGCCCGGACCTGTTACACAGAACGGGCGGCCCGTACTGCTTCTCTAGCACCGGGCTGCTTGATAGCGTGCCATCATGCGCGCTTACACCGCCGGGGACGCGGACGTCCCCCTGCTCGAGGAAACCATCGGCGAGAACTTTGAGCGCGTGGTGGGGCAGTTCCCCCTGCACGACGCGCTGATCGAGGCCGCTGCGGTGCCCGGGGCGGACGCCCGCCGCTGGAGTTACACCAAACTGAACGACGACGTCGACCGGCTGGCCCGTGCGCTCCTCGCCCTTGGCGTCGCCAAGGGGGAGCGGATCGGCATCTGGAGCCCGAACTGCGCGGAATGGACCATCCTGCAGTACGCGACGGCGAAGATCGGGGCGGTCCTGGTCAACGTGAATCCTTCCTACCGCAGCCACGAGCTGGAGTTCGTGGTGAAGCAGAACGGCATGCGGATGCTGGTCACGGCGCCGTCGGACCGGACCAGCGACTACGTGGGGATGGCGCGCCACGCGCTCACGGGATGCCCGGACCTCCGGGAGCTCGTGTTCCTGCCGGACTTCGAATTAGAAGGGCTCGACGCCGGTGTCCCCCTGGGTGAGCAGGAGCTCACGTACGCCGAGCTGCTCAAGCGGGCGGACGCCGTCGGGCATTCGGTGCTGTTGGCCCGCATGGCGGGCCTCAATCCGCACGATCCCATCAACCTGCAGTACACGTCCGGAACCACGGGCTTCCCCAAGGGCGCCACGCTGACGCACCACAACATCCTCAACAACGGGTATTCCATCGGCGAGCTGCTCAACTACACCGAGCACGACCGGGTGGTGATTCCGGTGCCGTTCTACCACTGCTTCGGGATGGTGATCGGCAACCTGAACGCGCTGAGCCACGGCGCCGCGACGATCATCCCGGGACGCGGGTTCACGCCGGCCGCCGCGTTGGAGGCCGTGCAGGATTTCGGCGGCACGTCCCTGTACGGGGTTCCCACCATGTTCATCGCCGAACTCGCGCTGCCCGACTTCGCCTCGTACGACCTCTCCGCGCTCCGCACCGGGGTGATGGCCGGCTCGCTGTGCCCCATCGAGGTGATGAACCGCGTGATGTCCGAGATGAACATGTTGGACGTGGCCATCTGCTACGGCATGACCGAGACATCGCCGGTGTCCACTATGACCCGCGACGGTGACACGCTCAAGCAGCGGACGGAAACCGTGGGGCGGACCATGCCGCGGCTTGAAAGCAAGATCGTGGACGCGCTCGGAGAGGTGGTGGAGCGCGGCGAAATCGGCGAACTGTGCACCCGCGGTTACGCCGTCATGCAGGGGTACTGGAACCAGCCCGACAAGACAGCGGAGGCCATCGACGGTGACGGCTGGATGCACACCGGCGACTTGGCACGCATGGACGACGACGGGTACGTGGTGATCGAGGGCCGGAAGAAGGACATGGTGATCCGCGGCGGCGAGAACATCTACCCGCGCGAGATCGAGGAGTTTCTCTACACCCATCCGTCCATCCAGGACGTACAGGTGATCGGGGTGCCGGATGCCAGGTACGGCGAGGAGCTCATGGCCTGCATCATCCTCAAGCCCGGGGCGGCACCATTGGACGCGGCGGCGGTGGCCGAGTTCTGCCGCGGGAAGCTGGCGCACTACAAGGTGCCCCGCTACGTCGATGTGCGCGACAGCTTCCCCATGACGGTGTCCGGGAAGGTCCGCAAGGTGGAGATGCGCGAGGAAGCCGTCGCCCGGCTTGGCCTCTGAGCGCGAACGGACACTTGTGGCCCTGGAACGGGGGCTTAAGTGTCTGTTCGCGCTGGTCTGTGGGGGCGGGTCAGTGGCTGCGGTGGTCCTGGATGGTCATCCGCGGGCCGAAGGTGGGTTTCCGGAAGCCACTCAGGCCGAGCATGCGGACCACCCGCTGCCGGTGTCCCGTCCACGGTTCCAGCAGGGCCAGCATGCCGGCGTCGTCAGTCCGCTGTCCGGTCAGCGCCGCGCCGACATACGCGGCGAGGTGGTAATCGCCCACCGCGATGGAGTCTGGGCAGCCGTGCGTCCGCTGCACCACCTCGGCTGCTGTCCACACGCCGATTCCCGGGATGGTCTGCATCCTGGCGGCTGCCTCCGCCGCCGGGAGGGACGCCAGACGTTCAAGGGCGACGGCGGATCGCAGGGCGCGCATGACGGTCGCCGACCGCTGCGGGCCGACTCCCGCCTTGTGCCACTCCCAGGACGGAATGCGGAGCCATCCCTCGGCGGTGGGCCGCACCAGCAACCCGACCGGCGCAACGGTACCGGCGCCGGGCGCGGGCGTGCCGTGCCGGTACATGAGGTAGCGGAAACCCCGCCGCGCCTCAATTACCGTGACCTTCTGCTCCAGAATGGTGGGCACGAGCGAGTCAACCATCCGCCCGGTAGACGGGAGGCGGACGTCGGGATTCCGGCGTCGGGCATCACGCACCATGTGGGGGAGTGTCGCGGTGAATGAAGGCTCGTCGAAAGCAGTCCAGTCGTCACCGGCGCCGAGGAGCCGGGGAACGCCGGCGAGGGCAGCGCCGGAACCGGGACCCCAGGTTTGGGCATCGATGTACGGCTCCGGGCCCGTGCCAGCCACGGTGAGCCGCAGCGTCACCGGACCATCCGGCGTCGTGAACGCCATCCACAGCCCGTCCGGCCGCGAGGCGAAGGAGGGATCACCGTTACCGCGCATCAGGATGCCCAAGGTGCGGTGTAAGTCATACGGGGCACCCGGATGCCACCTGAGGGACGCATCCGCCGCGGCTGCCAGCCGGGCGGGAACGTCAGCAATGGTCATGCAAACATCGTCCCACGCCGGACCGACAAACTTCCGGCCGGGGCCGCCGGCCGGGTTTTTCCAGGCCCTTAACCATAGACGGTGCCAGGACTACAATCCCCTGTGTGGCGCGGGTCGGCCGTGTCCCTTCCTTCAACTTGTAGGTGATGGCAATGGGTGGCGTGGTGCATTTCGAAATCCCCGCGGACGACCAGGACCGGGCGAGAAACTTCTACAATCAGGCCCTCGGCTGGCGGATCGACCCCATGCCGGAGATGGACTACAACGTGGTGATCACCACGCCGATGGACGAGAAGACCGGCAGGCCCACCGAGCCGGGCGCCATCAACGGCGGCATGATGGCCCGGGAGGGGGAACTGACCACACCGGTCATCACCGTGGACGTTGAGGATATTGACGCGACGCTGCGCACGGTTGAGCAGCTGGGCGGTTCCGTGGTGAAGCCCAAGGAGACCATCCCGGGGATGGGCCATTACGCCTACTTCAAGGACACCGAGGGCAACATCCTAGGGCTCTGGGAGAACCTCCCGGCCGATGCCGGCGGTGCTTCCGGCTGACCTACTCCTCGCCGAAGCGGCCGCGGGCCTCCACCGGGATCAGCGGCTGCTGGGCGCGGATCCGGAGCTCCTGCACCGCCCAGGTGTTCCCGTCCGGGTCGCTGAACCCGAAGAACGTTCCGCCGTCGCGCTCATCGAAGACGGTGATTTCGCTCGCCTCCACGCCGCGGCTGAGCAGTTCGTCGCGCGCCGCCCGGGCATCCGCGACCACCAGCTGCAGGCCCCGCATGGAGCCCGGCGCCATCTCGTTCTGCGACGGCAGGTCGCCGATCACGATCGAGCACCCCGAACCGGGAGGCGTCAGCTGGACCACGTGCATGTGCTCATTCTGCGTGTCGTGGTCCAGGTGGAAGCCGACCTTGTCCCGGTAGAACTCCACGGCCCGGCCGATATCGCTCACGGGCAGCACAACCACTTCGAGGGTCCAGTCCACGGCACGGTTCCTTTCGACGGCACTGATGAGTGGCACCCGGCCGCGGGTGCCGTAGCCAGCTTGCCCTGCCGGCACGCTCCTTGGCTAGGCATAGCGTGGTTAGGCATGGCGGCTACGCATGGCCATCGGGCCCCGCCGCCCGGGCCCGCGCGGCCCGCCGCCCGGGCCGGCGCGGGTCCCGCAGTCCAAGACGGTAAGTTGGTACCCATGAAGTACGCCCAGTCTGTCCTGGACCTCATCGGCAACACCCCGCTCATCAAGCTCAACCACGTCACCGAGGGCATCAAGGCCACCGTCCTCGTGAAGCTGGAATACGTGAACCCCGGCGGCTCCATCAAGGACCGCATCGCGGCGAAGATGGTCGAGGAAGCCGAGCGTGACGGCAAGCTCAAGCCAGGCGGCACCATCATCGAGCCCACCTCCGGGAACACCGGCGTCGGCCTGGCTCTGGTGGCGCAGCAAAAGGGCTACAAGTGCATCTTCGTGGTTCCGGACAAGGTGGGCGAGGACAAGCGCGCGGTCCTTCAGGCCTACGGCGCCGAAGTGGTGGTGACGCCCACCGCCGTCGAGCCTGACAGCCCGCAGAGCTACTACGGCGTGTCCGACCGCCTGGTCACCGAGATCCCCGGAGCGTACAAGCCGGACCAGTTCTCCAACCCCGCGGCGCCGCTGAGCCACTACGAGACCACTGGCCCCGAGATCTGGCGGGACACCGACGGCAAGGTGACGCACTGCATCATCGGCGCCGGCACCGGCGGAACCATCACCGGCACCGGCCGCTACCTCAAGGAGGTGTCGGCGGACCGTCCGGAGTCCGACGGCGGCCGGGTCAGGATCATCGGGGCCGATCCCGAAGGTTCTGTCTACTCGGGCGGCACCGGTCGCCCGTACTTCGTCGAGGGCGTGGGCGAGGACATGTGGCCCGGCAACTACGACAAGTCGGTCCCGGACGAGGTCCTAGCGGTCAGCGACGCCGACTCCTTCGAGATGACCCGGCGCCTTGCCCGCGAGGAGGGCCTGCTGGTGGGCGGCTCCTCCGGCATGGCCGTCGTGGCCGCCCTGCGCACCGCCCGGGACCTCCCCGAGGACGCGGTGGTGGTGGTGATCCTGCCCGACTCCGGCCGCGGCTACCTCGCCAAGATCTTCAACGACCAGTGGATGCGCTCCTACGGCTTCCTATCCGGCGGCGAGGAGGCATCCGTTGGCGAGGTCATCAAATTCAAGACGGGCGAACTGCCGGACCTGGTGCACATCCACCCCAACGAAACCGTCCGCGACGTCATCAACATCATGAACGAGTTCGGCGTCAGCCACATCCCGGTCCTCTCAGCGGAGCCGCCCGTGGTGATGGGCGAAGTCCTCGGGGCCGTGGATGAACGTACCCTGACCGCCAAGCTGTTCCGCGGCGAGGCCAAGCTGACGGACAAGATCGCCGAGCACATGGGGGAGAAGCTGCCGGTGATCGGCTCGCTCGAAACCATCTCCGCCGCCCGCGAACTGCTCTCCGACGTCGACACCGTGATGGTGACATTCGTCGGCGCGCCCATAGGCATCCTGACCCGCCACGACCTCCTCGCCTACCTCAGCAACTGACCCGCTGGCTGAGCTTGTCGAAACCCGGATCTCGACAAGCTCGATCAGCGGTTTCAGGCTCGCTCAGCGGTAACAAGCCGAAAGGAAATCCCCATGTCTGTCTCTGAGAACCAAGGATTCAACACCCGCGCCGTGCACGCCGGCCAAGCCTTCGAGCCGCGCACCGGCGCCGTCGTTCCGCCCCTGCACTTCAGCTCGACATATGCCCAGGACGGCATCGGAAATCTGCGGGACGGCTACGAATACGGCCGCGGCGGCAACCCCACCCGCGACGCCCTGCAGGAGCAGCTCGCGGCGCTCGAGGGCGGCACCCACGCCTATTCCTTCAGCTCCGGCCTGGCCGCCGAGGACTCGCTCATCCGTGCCCTGAGCCGTCCGGGCGACCACATCGTGCTGGGCAATGACGCCTACGGCGGCACGTACCGCCTGATCAGCCGCGTCCTCGGCGACTGGGGAATCGGCAACACCCCCGTGGACATGGCGGATCTCGGCGCCGTGGCGGCCGCCGTCGCCGCCAACAAGACGCGCTTCGTGTGGGTGGAAACCCCCTCCAATCCGCTGATGAAGATCACCGACATCGAGGCGCTCGCCAAGCTGGCGCACGACGCCGGCGCCCTCCTGATCGTCGACAACACCTTCGCATCGCCCTACCTGCAGACCCCGCTCGACCTCGGTGCCGACGTGGTGGTTCACTCCACCACCAAGTACATCGGCGGCCACTCCGACGTGGTGGGCGGCGCGATCGTGGTCAAGGACGCTGAGCTGGCCGAGAAGATCGGCTTCGTACAGTTCGCCGTGGGCGCAGTCTCCGGCCCGATGGACGCGTTCCTCACCACGCGCGGGCTCAAGACCTTGGGCGTGCGCATGGACCGGCACAGCGACAACGCCCAGGCCGTGGCCGAATGGCTCCTGGAGCGCCCGGAGGTGGAGGCGGTGCTGTACCCCGGCCTGCCCTCGCACCCCGGTCATGACCTCGCCAAGAAGCAGATGAAGAAGTTCGGCGGCATGATCTCCGTCCAGTTCAAGGGCGGCGAAGCAGCCGCGCGGAAGGTGGCTGAATCCACGTCGGTCTTCACCCTGGCCGAGTCGCTTGGCGGCATTGAGTCGCTCATGAACTACCCGTCTGAGATGACCCACGCCTCCGTGAAGGGCACGGAACTTGCCGTCCCCGTCAACCTCATCCGGCTTTCCTGCGGCATCGAGGACGTCGAGGACCTCATCGCGGACCTCGAGCAAGCCTTCACGTTCATCCAGTGACGGCGGCTCCGGAGACCCCCGACCGGACACAGGCGCCGGCGCCGTCGGCACCAGCGCCGGCCACAGGGCGGCCGACCGCGCGCGGATGGTTGACGACGGCGGCGGGTGCGCTCGCCGTCGCCGCCTCCCTCGCGGTGCTGTACTCCCACTACGCCCCGATGATGAACGACTTCGAGGTCTACTACTACGGCGGAACCAAGGTGCTGCAGACCGGTGAAAGCGGCGTCAGCGAACTTTACGCGGTCCGGGACGGCCTGCCCTTCACGTATCCGCCGTTCGCCGCGCTGCTGTTCGCCGGCCTCGCCACCCTGAGCCTCGGCCAGAGCAGCGTGCTCTTCATTGGCGCTGCGCTGTCTGGAGCCGCGGTGGTATCCGCCTGGCTCGCCCGGCACTACTTCGGCATAACCCGCTGGCGGGACGCCTTTGCGGACTGGCGGTTCCGCACCGTGGCCCTGGCCGGAACCGGAGCCATCGTGCTGCTGGGGCCGTGGCGGGACACCTTCGTGTTCGGGCAGGTCAACATCATCCTGATGGGCCTGATCCTCGCCGACTTCGCGCTGCACGGGAAATCCCGCGCGGGTGAGATCCGCTGGCCGGCCGGGCTGCTGATCGGGATCGCGGCAGGGATCAAGCTCACGCCCCTGGTGTTCGGGCTGTACTTCCTGATGCGCCGCGACTTCAAGGCGCTGGGATGGATGGCCGCCGGATTCTTCGGATCCATCGCCGTGGCCTGGGCCGCGCTGCCCAACGCCTCTGTCACGTTCTGGACCAAAGTCCTTCCCGACACCGGCCGCATCGGCGATCCCGGCTACGTGGACAACCTTTCCGTCAAGGGGCTGCTGCTGCACCTCGGACTGCCGGACTCAGGGGTTACCAGCCTGCTGTGGCTGGTGCTCTCCCTCGCGCTCGTGGTGGTGGCCTCGCTGGTGATCAAATGGACCGTTGCCGCTGACGAAAACTTCGTGGCCGTGTCTGCGACGGCGGTTCTCATGCTTCTCATTAGCCCGATCTCGTGGTCGCACCACTGGGTATGGATGGCTGTGGCGCTGCCTTCCATGGCGTTTGCGATGCACCGCGTCCCCTCCAGGCAAGGCCGGATGCGGGTGGCCGGCTGGATCCTCGTGGCAGCGGCCGGAGCGGCGTTTTACCTCACTCCGAAGGACCTCGCCATGATGGCCGGCGCAGAACTGTGGGGCGTAAACCCGCAGGCGCAATGGCCGCTCATGGTCTCCAGCCTGGGCGTGCTGTGCGGCGTGGCGCTTTTGTTGTACTGGGCCGCCGCATACCGGCCCTCGCGGAAAGGGATCGGCCGGCAACCCTAGCCAGGTCTCCTCGAGATGGCAGTTCACGGCAGTGTTTCCGAGAAACATTGCCGTGTTCTGTCACTTCGATTTAGGCCACCGCCCCAGTGCTAGCTTTCTTCAAGAAAGTCAGCTAGGGTCGCAGCATGGCTCTCCGCTCCGACTGGTCCCAGCGCAACTGCAGCATGGCCCGCGGCCTGGACATTTTCGGCGACCCCTGGGGCATGCTGGTCCTCCGCGAGGTCTTCTTCGGCAACGGCCGCTTCGACGCGATGAAAACGCGCCTCCAGGTGGCTGACTCGGTCCTCACCCGGCGGCTCGCCTCCCTCGTGGAGTCCGGTCTGCTGGCAAAACAGCCCTACGACGACGGCGGTCGCACCCGCCAGGAATACGTCCTCACCACTAAAGGCGAGGACGCCCTGCCGGTGCTCAACGCCGTCGTCATCTGGTCCGAAAAGCATCTGCAGGCACCGTCGGAGCAGGCCCACATGTACGTGGTCCACGCAACCTGCGGGCAGCGCACGGGCTCTGCTGACACCTGCACCGAATGCGGGCAACGGCTCACCGCGGAAAACACCAGCTGGCACAGCCTGACCCGAAGCGAAGAACCGCTCCCGCTGGCGACGGCGCCCCAGCCAACAGACACACCGACCAACCGCACACAAGGCCGCGGAGAAGAAGGAACAGCCGCATGAGCAACTCTGTGGACCCCGGAGTTTTTGTACAGATATCGCGACCTGAAGGCCCATTAGAGGACAATATCTGTACAAAAACTCCAGAGGAGGGGTTGAAGAATTCAGAGGAGGGGCCGAAGAAACGGCGCCGCCTGCATCCGGCGTGGACCGTGGCTGCAGTGGCGTTCCTGGCGCTCGTCGGGGCCGCCGGCTTCCGTGCCGCGCCCGGCGTTCTCATGGTGCCGCTGCAGCAGGAGTTCGGCTGGTCCACCACCGTGCTATCGGCCGCGGTCAGCATCAACCTGGTGCTGTTCGGACTCACGGCCCCCTTCGCCGCGGCCCTCATGGAACGGTTCGGCATCCGCGCCGTTACCGCCGTCGCCCTCGGACTGATTGGCGCTGGCAGCGCCCTGACCGTGCTGGTCAACCAGTCCTGGCAGATCCTCCTCACCTGGGGCCTGCTGATCGGCCTGGGCACCGGATCCATGGCGCTGGTGTTCGCGGCGACCATCGCCAACACCTGGTTCGCCAGGAGCCGGGGCCTGGTGATCGGCATCCTGACCGCCGGCAGCGCCGCCGGGCAGCTGGTCTTCCTGCCGTTCATCGCGATGCTCGCCCAGGACCCGGGCTGGCGCCAGGCCTCGCTGCTCATCGCCGCCGGTGCCCTGGCCGTGGTTCCGCTGGTGCTGAAGTTCCTGAAAAACTCACCGGCCGACGTCGGGGCGTTGCCTTATGGTGCCGAGGAACCGTCGGGCGCCCCTTCAGTTGCGACTGCTGCCCCGGAGTCTGCGGAACCCCGCCGCAACGCAGCCGTCCGGGCACTGCTGGTGCTGCGGAGCGCCAGCAGGAACCGCACGTTCTGGGCGCTCGCTGCCGGGTTCGCCATCTGTGGCGCCACGACGAACGGGCTGATCGGCACGCACTTCATCCCGTCCGCGCATGACCACGGCATGCCGGAGACGACGGCGGCCGGCCTGCTCGCCGTCGTCGGGATCTTCGACATCCTGGGCACTATCGCCTCCGGCTGGCTGACCGACCGGTTCAACCCGCGGATCCTGCTGGCCGTGTACTACCAGTTCCGCGGGATTGGACTCCTGGTGCTCCCGCTGCTGCTGGGCTCCTCGGTCCAGCCCAGCATGATCGTGTTCGTTGTGATCTACGGCCTGGACTGGGTGGCCACGGTTCCGCCGACTGCCGCGATCTGCCGCCAGGTGTTCGGTGCGGACGGCAGCGTGGTGTTCGGCTGGGTGTTCGCGGCGCACCAGCTGGGTGCCGCCGCGGCCGCCCTGGCCGCCGGAGCCATCCGGGACGCCACCGGCCACTACAACTACGCGTGGTTCGGTGCCGCCGCGATGTGCACCATCGCCGCAGTCATCAGCGCCACCATCCGCAAAGACGCCGGGCGACGGAAGCCCGCAGCGGTGGCCACGGCTTCAGTAGACTAAGCGGGGCGCCCGTAGCGGCGCCCCGCTCTTGCGGCTGAACGCGCTACGCGTCCCGGAGGCGCACACTGCCGGACTACAGCTGGGGGACACTGAATGGCACTGCTTACTGCCCGAACGAAGAACGACAGACCTGGCGGGCCCGGGGGACCCGATCAGACCGCGGATCTCCGGATGTCCTCCGAACCGGGGCTCCGCCGGCGCTGGCCCGCACTGGCCGCCGTCGAACTGGTGGTCCTTTTGACGGTGCTCGCCGCAGCCTTCTTTGTGACCTCCAGGCTGGACGTGTGGGGCGAGAAGGGCCTGGACTTCAGCGTCTACTGGTACGGCGGCAAGATCCTCAACGACGCCGGCGTGGCGCCGTCGGGCCTCTACCTGCCCACGGTCAATTGGGCCGGCGGCCCGGAACTGCCCTTCACTTATCCGCCGTTCGCGGCGCTGCTCTTCAGCCTGCTCGCGAAACTGCCACAGGCCACCGCGCTGCTGCTGTTCAACGCCGCCGGCGTGGCGGTGGCCGGCTGGGTGGCGGCGCTAGGCGTCCGCTACTGGAACAGCAAGCCCAGCTGGCGCAGCACCTTTTCCTCGCCGACCGTCCGGTCCGCACTCAACCGGCTCGGCGCGGTGGTGCTGTTCCTGGCCGTCCTGAGTCTGGGGCCGTGGCGCGAAACCCTGGCCTTCGGCCAGATCAACATCCTGCTGCTGGGGCTGATGACGGCGGACCTGTTGGCCCGCAGCCCGCGCTGGCGGAATGGTCTGCCCGGCAGCGGTTTCCTGGTGGGCGTTGCCGCCGGGATCAAGCTGACACCCCTGGTCTTCGGCCTGTATTTCCTGGTGCGCAAGGACTGGCGCGGACTGCTGAACATGTGCGCCGGCTTCGCCTTCACCGTGCTGCTGGGCTGGCTGCTCCGCCCGGCCGAATCCCTCAGCTTCTGGCTGGAGATCCTTCCCGACACGTCCCGGATCGGCGGCGCAGGCTACGTGGACAACCTCTCCATCAAGGGTGCGCTGCTCCACTTCGGGGTTCCGGCGAACGCAGTGAACGTGCCGTGGCTGCTCCTGAGCCTGCTCGTGGTGGGTCTGGGCGCCGCACTCATCAGGACCGCCAGCAGCCAGGGCGCCAGGGTGGTGGCCATTTCCGCCACGGCTCTCACCATGCTCCTGATCAGCCCCGTCTCGTGGTCGCACCACTGGGTCTGGATGGCCGCGGTGCTTCCGGCGTTCGCCTGGACCCTGCGCCAAACTCCCCAGCGGTACCGGCTGCAGCGCGGGGTGATGGGCGCCGTCCTGGGCGTGTCCACCATTGTGTTCCTGTTCTCGCCGAAAACCATCGGCACGGCCCTCGGCGCCGAAAACCTTGACCTCCAGACGCCGGTCCTGTGGATCATGGCATCCAGCACCGGAGTTTTCTGCGCGCTGGCCATCATGGCGTGCTGGCTCGTGGTCCTTCGGCGAGACGCCGTGGCGGAGCTGCCGGAATGAGCACCGCACTGGTGACCGGCGTCGGTCGGCTCGCCGGAATCGGCGCAGGGATTGCCCGCCAGCTGGCCGCCGACGGCTGGGACCTGGTGCTGACCTACTGGCAGGACTACGACGCCCGCATGCCCTGGGGCATCCAGCCGGACGACGTCGGCCGGCTCGCCGCCGAACTGGCGGCCATCGGCTCCAAGGTGGTAGCCCTGCCCGCCAACTTTCAGGACCCGGGCGCCGTCGACCGGCTGATGGCGGACGTGGCCGCGCAGGCAGGAACCCTGCACGGAATGGTCCTCAGTCACGCCGAATCCGTCGACTCGGGCATCCTGGACACCACCCTCGAAAGCTTCGAACGGCACTTTGCCGTGAACACCAGGGCCAGCTGGCAGCTGATTCGCGCCTTCGCGCAGCAGGCAGCGGACGACGGCGGCGCGATCGTCGCGCTGACCAGCGACCACACAGCGTTCAATCTGCCGTACGGTGCGTCTAAAGGTGCGCTGGACCGGATCGTGATCGCCTCCGCGCGTGAACTTGGGCCGCTCGGCATCAGCGCCAATGTGCTCAATCCCGGGCCCGTGGACACCGGCTGGATGGATGACCAGACCCGCGAAGCGCTGGTCCGGCACCAGCCGGGCGGCCGCCTGGGCACCCCCGCCGACGTGGCGGGAACCGCGGCTTTCCTGCTGTCCCCGGCAGGCCGCTGGGTTTCCGGTCAGCTCATTAAGGCCGACGGAGGGTTCTCGGCCTGACGCTGTCGGCCCTCCTTCGACGATGTTCCTGTAGGCGCCAAATCGAACATGGCTAGGGCACACCTTGGTCGAGGTGAGTGAGGGTCACGGACGCCGTCGGCCTCGTCAGCGGTGTGGGTGCGGGGAGCGACTACAACTGCCGAGCTAGGGAGGTGGTGGGGGCGGGTCTGCAGAACGCTCGGCACGCCATGGGATGCGCCATTCTGCAGCTTCCCAGCCATCCATGATGTAGAGCCGCTCGTGAGCAACCCGGTCGCCCCTGAACTCCATCAGACTGACGGTATACATCCATGGTGCGCCGTCGTAGCTGATCAGGTTCTCTACAACCACCAAGTTGGCACGATGAGTTATTCGTCGAGTGTGGAACTTGAGCCTCGCCGGGTACTGCCGTCGCCATTCGCGGAAGTTCTCGACGCCTTCGAACCGTTCGCCCGACAGAGGGAACTCAAGCACAGCGTCGTCGTGGTAGATCTCGTGGGAGACGTCCTCCTCCTTGCTGGAGTACTCCCAGTGACGCCGCAACGCCTGCAGGAGGTCCGCCTCATCGAGCATCGCTAACCTCCTCGGGCCGGAAACCAATGTTAACTTCGGGTTCCTTGCACTGGCAATGGGTGGCGGGTCGAACTCCATGCGACAACGCCTGTTGGTGGAGACCTCAGTCACGGCAGCCGTACACTGTCTGTGAGGGGAGGCGGTCATGGTGGGCCCACTTCTCGAGACCAAGTTCCACGTCCCTAGGCGGCGACCCGGCCTGACCACGCGTCCGAGGTTGCTCGAGGGCCTGAACCGTGGAGCCGATTCCGCGCTGACGCTCGTGTCGGCTCCGGCCGGGTTCGGTAAGACGACGCTGCTGACTGAGTGGCTGGCAACTGTTTCTGCTGATGGGCGGTCGGCGGCGTGGCTCTCGCTCGACAAGCGTGACAACGATTCCGCGCTGTTTTGGACGTACTTCGTCACGGCGCTGGAGAGGGTGACCAACGGCGCCGGTGCGGCTGCGCTCTCGCTCCTGCAGTCGGTGCAGCCTCCAATCGAAGCGCTCCTCGCCACTCTTCTCAATGACCTCCATGCTGTTTCGAACAATGTCGTCCTGGTTCTCGATGACTATCACGTCATTGACGCGCGTGACATACAGGACGGGATCGCTTTCCTGCTGGAGCATCTGCCGCCGCAGGTGCACCTGGTGATTGCCGGCCGGGCTGACCCGGTGTTGCCGCTGGCGCGGTTGCGGGCCCGGGGAGAGCTCGTCGAGATTCGTGCCGCTGATCTGCGATTCACTACGGACGAGGCGGCGGAGTATCTCAACGGCATCCTGGGTACAGCGTTGCCGGCCCGGGATGTGGCAGTGCTGGAGGGGCGCACCGAGGGGGTGGATCGCGGCGCTCCAGCTCGCTGTGCTTTCAATGCAGGGCCGGGAAGACATCGCCGCGTTCATCGCGGGCTTTGCCGGGAACGACCGATACATCGTGGACTATTTGGTCGAGGAGGTTCTGCAGCGTCAACCGGAGGATGTTCAACACTTCCTGCTCCAGACTTCCGTCCTTGACCGGCTTACCGGCCCTCTGTGCGATGCCGTTACGGGACAGGACAATGGCAAGCTCAGGCTGGCGGCGTTGGAGCGGGCGAACTTGTTTCTGGTTCCCTTGGATGACCGCCGTGAGTGGTATCGCTATCACCAGCTTTTTGCGGATGTTCTGCAGGCGCGCTTGGTGGAGGAGCGCGGCGACGAGGTCCCGGATCTGCATCGGCGGGCGAGCATTTGGTACGAACAGAACGGTGAGGCGTTCGATGCCATCCGCCATGCCTTGGCTGGGGAGGATTTCGAACGGGCGGCGGACCTTGTCGAGCTGGCGGTTCCCGACATTCGGCGGAACCGGCAGGAGGCCGTGCTGCGCGCCTGGTTGAAAGTTCTCCCCGACGATGTGGTCCGTGTGAGGCCGGTGCTCGGGGTGGGGCTGGTCGGCGCGTTGGTTGTGACTGGCGACGTGGAGGGAGTCGAGGCCCGGCTGCGGGACGTGGAACGGTGGCTGGATCCACCGACGGGTATGAGTAAGGCAATCCACGGCCGATCAACGGAAATGGTCGTAGCCGACGATGAAGAATTTCGCCGCCTTCCCGAAACGATTGAAGTCTATCGGGCCGCGCTGGCTCTTGGCCGGGGCGATGGATCCGGTACGGTGAGTCACGCCCAGCGTGCACTTGATCTTGCACCTGAGGACGACCATCTCGGCCGTGCCGCGGCGTGTGGTCTGCTGGGACTCGCCTATTGGGGGGACGGGGAGCTCGAGGCAGCCCATCGGGCCTATGCCCAATGCATGTCCGGCCTGCACCGTGCCGGGCACCTCGCGGACACCTTCGGGTGCGCGATCGCCTTGGCGGACATACGCCTTGCGCAGGGGCGTCTCAGCGATGCCATGCGCACCTACGAACAGGCCCTGGAGCGTGCTTCCGGGAAGCGCGGATCGGTTCTGCGGGGGACAGCGGACATGCATGTGGGGATGAGTGGGGTCTGCCGGGAGCGCGGCGACCTGCAGGAAGCCACCCGGCTCCTGCTGCGCAGCCAGGAGTTGGGTCCCGTTGGTGAGCTGCCTCAAAACCTGTATCGCTGGCGGGTTGCCATGGCGCG
Source organism: Arthrobacter globiformis (assembly GCF_030815865.1). NCBI lineage: Bacteria > Bacillati > Actinomycetota > Actinomycetes > Micrococcales > Micrococcaceae > Arthrobacter > Arthrobacter globiformis. Next base: position 4,180,738 of record NZ_JAUSXI010000001.1, on the reverse strand, counting down.
GATCCTTGAGGCAGAAGGCGATTTAGCCGGTGCACTCGACCTCCTGGCTGAGGCGGAGCGGCTCTATACGGGCGATTACTTCCCCAACATACGTCCGGTGCCGGCTTTGAAGGCCCGGATCCTGGTGGCGCAAGGGAGGTTGGGTGAAGCGCTCGGCTGGGTGCGGGAGCGAGCTCTGTCGGCTGAAGATGACCTGAGCTACTTTCGGGAGTTCGAGCACATCACTCTTGCCAGGGTGCTCCTGGCCAGGTCCGCGAACGAGCGCTCAGCCTCCTCCCTCCAGGAGGCCATCCGGCTGCTGGGTCGCCTGCTGCGAGCGGCAGAGGATGGCGGAAGAACGGGAAGCGTCATCGAGATCCTCGTGCTTCAGGCGCTCGCCGACCAGACGCGGGGTGACATCCCCGCGGCGCTTGCCTCACTGCATCGAGCAGTGGCGCTGGCGGAGCCGGAGGGCTACGTTCGCATCTTCGCTGATGAGGGCGCACCGATGGGTTCCCTGCTGAGAGCGGCTGTGAAACAACGGATGGCCCCGGGCCACCTCCGCCGGCTCGTGGCGGCCATGAACAACACCGAGGACACCGCGCCCGTCAGGCAGGGTCTGATCGCGCCCCTGAGTGAACGCGAGCTAGACGTTCTCCGGCTGCTAGTAACGGACCTCGACGGCCCAGACATCGCTCGCGTGCTCATGGTGTCCTTGAACACGGTGCGCACGCACACCAGTCACATCTACGCCAAGCTCGGCGTGAACAACCGTCGGGCAGCAGTCCGTCAGGCCCAGGAACTCGACCTGTTCTCCCGAGCCAGCGACCGCTACTAGCCCAAGCCGATGCCGCGGACGGCCGGGAAACGCCGCCAAAGGCCTGTGAATTAATCACCACGCTAATCACCACATGTGATGAGGCGCGGTCATTAGGTCTCCTTCTACTGTTCGATCAGGACAACGAACAGACGCAGCGCCAGCCGAGGTCCATCCGGCCGGATAAAGCAACAGGAGGGCACGTGAGCGACGTACCGGTCGGCCATCACCACGACTCCGGATGGTACGAGATCCGCCTCGAAGGCCACCTGGATTCCCGGTGGGCTGCCTGGTTCGATGCGCCGAGCCTGACGAACGCGAGCGACGGCACCACAGTCATCCAGAGTCAGGTGGCAGACCAGGCCGCGCTGCATGGTCTGCTCCAGAAAGTCCGCGACATCGGCCTGCCCCTGCTATCTGTAACTCAGGTTGAACCGACAAGCCCCACTCCACCACAGAACCCCAAACCTCATACTCCACCGGCGTCCACGAAGGAGAACCACGCCATGACCAGCATCCGACCAGAAGCAGCAACGAAACGAGTCCCGATGGACTCTCCAAGGAAGACCGCGCTGGCCGCGGGCGTGCTCTACCTGATCACCTTTAGCTCAATCCCGACACTCGCCCTCTATGGTCCGGTGCGAACGGACCCAAACTACATCACCGGCCCCGGCCCGGACACCGCCACGCTCTGGGGCGGAGCCCTGGAAATGGTCGTAGCCCTTGCCTGCATCGGAACCGCGGTCGCACTGTACCCGGTCGTTAAGAGGCAAAACGAAGCGGTCGCGCTCGGCTTCGTCGGCGCACGTGTCCTAGAAGCCGCCGCCATTGTCACCGGCGTCGTTTGCCTTCTATCGGTCGTGACCCTGCGGCAGGCCGGAGCCGGAGCAGACGCTTTGCCCACGGGCCAGGCGCTAGCTGCCATGTATGGCTGGACGTTCCTCCTCGGACAAACCCTCATGCCGGCCGTGAACGCCCTGCTTCTGGGTTCCCTTTTGTACAGGTCCCGTCTGGTGCCCCGGGTTTTTCCGCTGCTGGGACTCATCGGCGCCCCGTTGCTCCTCGCTTCCACCACGGCAACCTATTTCGGCATCAACGACACGCTCTCCGTATGGTCGGTGCTCGCAACTGCCCCGATCGCGCTTTGGGAGTTTTCGCTGGGCGTTTGGCTGGTCACCAAAGGCTTCAGCCCCAGTCCCATCACGAAAGGAATGACGGCTGCCGTCTCAGCACCCACCCCTAGAGACATCCGCGCCTAAATCACCGCACACCGGCATCCTGAAATTCCAAACACACCCACTGCACCCTCGCGAAAGATGAACGCCATGCTCACGCTCGCCAGCCCATCCCTGGACAACCAATCCCCTACCTTGTTTCCGGCCCGCCTCGCAGCAGTTACGGGCCTGGCCGCAGCCGCCGTCTTGTTCGTCAATGCGGCCAAGCGTGCCGAACTGATTCCGGTCAGCTCAGCGACGCAGCTAGCTGCGCCCCTGGCACAGGCACTCGCGATCATCCTGGTCGTCGGCCTCGCCCGGGTTGCCCTGCGCCGATCATCAAAGTTTTCCTCGGTCGCCCTCGCGCTGAATGTCATTGGGCTCAGCGCCGCGACCGGCGCGGAATGGGTGATCAACCTGGTGTTTGTCCGACTCGATCCCTCCCAGATCGCTGCGTTGCGGGGTGGTCCGCTCGGAACAGCCTTTGTGGCAGCCTCCATGATCTTCCTGCTCGGATCAATCCTGTACTGTTTGGCGCTGCTGCGGGACGGCAACGCACCCCGGATCCCAACAATCGCCTACGCCATCGCTGCCGTTCCAATCGCGCTGCGCAACCTCGTCCCGGAGCTCGCACTCGATACAGCCCTCGCGCTATTGGGCGCCTCAGTCATCTGGCTCGCCCTCTGGATGCTCAGGAGCCGCCCAGCAGAGGCAGCTTCCCGGACGATCGGGCGCCCACATGAGGGACCAGCTCGCGACCCCGGAAACCGCGATGACTTAAAGGAAGAACCACGGTGGTGAGTTCGGAAGCATGCGCGCCTTCGCCGGTGCGTTTGTTCACGTAGGCCTTGGTCCGCCGGCACGCCCGGCACGTAGTCAGTGGTCCGGCCGCCACGGCGTCAGCCGAGGCAGCCAGCGCGGAACGTTCTTTCGGTACTCCTCATACTCAGCCCCGAACTTGCGCGCGAGCGCGGGCTCCTCGTAGAACCTGACGAAGGCCGCGACCGGCACCGCCGCCAGCGCGGCGTAGCCGAACAGTTTCGGCTGGCCCAGCAGCAGGCCCTGGCCAACCACGGCAGCGGCAATGGACACGTACATGGGATTCCGGACATGGCGGTACAGCCCGCTGACCACCAGATGCTTCGGCGGCGCGAACGGGGCCGGCGTTCCGACGCCCTCGGTGGCGAACCGCACGAACGAGTTTGCAATCACAGACGCGCCCGCGCCCACTAGGAGGGTGCCGGCCACCTGGGCCACGGCACCGCCGGGTACCGGATGCTGCACCTCCCAACGGGTCAGCAGCCACGGGACCAGGCCGGCGACCGCCCCCGGAGCCAAAGCGAACACCGCTGTGCCAACGGCCGCCCGTTTCCTCTCACGGCTCGTGTCTGGCGGGTGCGTCATGTTCCCTACTCTGGACCGCGATTTGGGCGACGGCAAGGGGCGGCCGCCGCTGGTTGAGCTTGGGCACTCCCGCTGGTTGAGCTTGGGCACTCCCGCTGGTTGAGCTTGTCGAAACCGGGTTTCGGCGCTCGACTAGCCGGGTTTCGACAAGCTCAACCAGCGGTCACAACAGTCTCAGCCAGTCTCTCAGCGGAACGCCGGGAGCCCCGTGATGTGCTGGCCCAGAATGAGTGTGTGCACCTCGTCCGTTCCTTCGTAAGTGCGCACCGATTCGAGGTTGGCGGCGTGCCGCAGAGGCGAATAGTCGAGCGTGATGCCGTTGCCGCCCAGGATGGTCCGGGCTTCCCGCGCCACCTTGATGGCCTCGCGGACGTTGTTCAGCTTGGCCAGCGAGATCTGTTCGGGCCGGAGCCGCCCGGAATCCTTGAGCCGGCCCAGGTGCAGGGCTAGCATGGTGCCCTTCTGGATCTCGAGGAGCATGTTCACGAGCTTCTCCTGCGTCAGCTGGTAGCCGGCCAGCGGCTTGCCGAACTGCAGGCGCTCCATCGAATACCGCAGCGCCGCCTCATAGGAGTCCCTGGCTGCGCCCATGGCACCCCAGGCGATGCCGTATCGGGCCTCGTTGAGGCAGCTGAACGGGCCACTCAGTCCCAGGGCGCCCGGCAACTGCGCCTCCGGACCCAGCCGGACGCCGTCGAACGCCACATCGCACTGGATCGAGGCGCGCATGGACAGTTTCCGCCCGATTGGCGTGGCCGTGACGCCGGCCGTGCCGGCGGGCACGAGGAAGCCGCGGACGCCGTCGTCGGTTTTCGCCCAGACCACCAGTATGTCGGCCACGGAGGCAAGCCCGATCCACCGCTTGGCGCCGTCCAGGACCCAGCCGGCGTCCTCGCCGGACCCGTCCCGCCGCGCAGTAGTGGTCATCGACGACGGGTCCGAGCCCGCCGTCGGCTCGGTCAGTGCGAAACAGCCGATCACCTCGCCGGCGGCCATCCGGGGGAGCCACTCCTGTTTCTGGTCCTCCGAGCCCCATTTGTGGATGGCGCTCATCGCCAGCGACCCCTGGACCGAGACGAACGTCCGGATTCCGGAATCGCCGGCCTCCAGCTCCATGGCGGCCAGGCCGTACTCGACGGCGGACCGGCCGGGGCAGCCGTAGCCCTCCAGATGCATGCCCAGGAGGCCCAGCTCGCCCAGTTGAGCGGGCAGGTGCAGGGGGAAGACACCCTGCTCGTACCAGTCCGCGATGTCGGGCCGGATCTGCTGGTCGGTGAAGTCCCTGATCCGCTGCCGGAGGGCCAGTTCATCGGAGGACAGCAGGGAGTCCAGCGCCAGCACATCCGAAGGGTCCGGGAGCCCGTACTCGGCCGGGGCTTCCACAGGATCAAGGGCGTCATTGCTCATTGCAGCATCCTACGTGTCGCAGGATCCCGTGCCGCGGTCTACCGGTCCGCAGGAACCCGCGTCCCGCCCATGAAGTATCCGCGGGTTGACGGCAGGAACCGGCAGACCGCGGCCAGCACCAAGCCCAAGGCCAGCAGCACCACGCCGCTGACAAAGGCCCCGCCCACGCCGAATATCTGCGTGTTCCCGTAGGCCGGATCCCACATCTGCGCCGCAGAGATAAAGAACGCCGCGGTCAGCAGCAGGGCCCCGAGCAGCGGAAGGATGCCGCGGAACCACAGGTTGCGGCCCGATGCCCGGAGAGTGTCCCGGAAGTACCAGGCGCAGGCAAAGCCGGTGAGGGCGTAGTAGAAAGCGATGAACAAGCTGATGGAGCTGATGGAATCGGACAGCAGGTTCTCGCTGAGGAAACTCATGGCCACGTAATACACGACCGCGGCCGCGCCCATCACCTGAGTGGAGAAGCCGGGGGTTTGGTTCCGCTCGTGGACCTCCCCGAACTTCGGCGGCAGGGCCCGGTGTACACCCATGGACAGGGTGCCGCGGGCGGTGGGCAGAATGGTTGTCTGGGTGGAGGACAGCACGGACGCGAGCACTGCCACCACAATCAGCCAGCCCCAAGGACCCAGCACCACGTCCTTCATCGCAAGGAACACGTCGTCCTGGTTTTCAGCGTTGGCAAGCCCGATTCCCTCTGTTCCCACGGACGCGTACATCATTACCAGCAACGCCACCGAGACGTAGATGGCCACCAGCACGAAAGCCGAGATCACCGCCCCGCGGCCCGGTGTGGTGGCAGGGTTTTCGGTTTCCTCGTTCACCGCCAGGCAGGTGTCCCAGCCCCAGTAGATGAAGAGGGCCAGCAGGATGCCGTGGACCACTGCGCCGGGATCGGCGAACGCCCCGGCCGGGTTAAACCATTCGATGTCGAACGGCTGGCCCGCCGGCGCCCCGCCGGTCAGGCCGGCGATGCGAAGGATTATGGCCACGGCAAAGATGCCCAGCGCAATGTACTGCACGTACGTCAGGGTGCGCTGGACGTGCTCACCCAGCCGGATCCCGCGGTAGTTGACCATGGACATGAAAGCGATGAAAACGACGCCGGTGGCCGTCACCACCGCCTTGTTTCCCGCCAGCGACCCGTCGCCGATGAGGAGCCAAAGGTACTGGCCCGCCACCTGGGCCAGGTTGGCCAGGACCACGACGCCGGCCAGGGCCACGCCCCAGCCGCCCAGCCACCCGGCCCAGGGGCCGAAAGCGCGGCGGGCCCAGATGAAGGTGGTGCCGCAGTCCGGCATGGCACTGTTGAGCTCGCGGAAGGCGTAGGCGATGAACAGCACGGGAATGAATCCCAGGACCAGGATCAGTGGCGTGTAATTACCGTTGACGGCCACGATCAGCCCCAGCGTCGCGGCCAGCGAGTACACCGGGGCGGTGGAGGCGAGGCCCAGCATCACGGAGTCACCGAGGTCCAGGATCCCGGCGCGGAGCCCCTTGCCGGGGACGGCACCGCCAGGCTGGCCCCCGGCGCCGCCGGCCGTCGTTGTCGTTCGGGTTCTCATTTGGCACCTGTTTTCATAGCGCAATACCTGCCTTGTTCGCGTTGGCCTGTGCCGCCTGGGCGCTCAGCGGCGCCGGCGCGTCAATGGTGTTCGGGACGAAGCGGCAGAAATAATCGGTGACCGGCCCGTCGGACTCGCGGATGCCGCAACCCACCGATTCACCGTCCACCACCCACAGGCCCAGGACCGGGTGGTTGCCGTCGAAGTCGGGGAGGGAGTGGTACTGCTGGTAGCACCAGCCTTCGCGGCCGTATCCGCCCGGCTTCTCCAGGCTGATGCCCTCCGCATGGATCCGGATGTTGTCGCCTTCGCGGCCGTGCAGCGGCTTGGCCACCCATTCCCGCAGCGGGCCCGGATCATTGAGGTACGCGGGCAGCAGATTCGGGTGGTCCGGGTAGAGGTGCCAGAGGGCGGCCAGGAGGGCTTTGTTGGACAGCAGCATTTTCCAGGCCGGTTCCACCCAGCGGGGATTGTGCGAGCGCTGCAGCAGGCGGTGGCCGAAGGGCTCCTTCATCATCAGCTCCCAGGGGTAGAGCTTAAAGATCGTGCTGATCATGAAGTTGTCCATGTCCACGAAGCGCTTGAGGTTCGGGTCCCAGCCGATGTCCGACATGTTGATGCCGATGGTGGTCCACCCGGCCTGGCCGGCGACGTCCCGCATGTAGGCGGCCGTCATCCAGTCCTCGCCAGATTCTTCGGCCTCGGAGTGGGCCACGTGCAGCGTGCTCATCCCCGTGCGGTACTGCAGCTTCTTCCACTGCCGGATCAGTGCCTCGTGGATCCCGTTCCACTGGTCCTTCTCCGGGAAGACGTCCTGCAGCCAGAACCACTGTGCCACGGCCGCCTCGATGAGGCCGGTGGGAGTGTCCGCGTTGTACTCGAGCATCTTGGCGGCGCCGCCCTGGCCGTCATAGATGAAATCGAAGCGGCCGTAGATGTCCACGTCCCCGGCCTGCAGCGACTCGGCGGCCAGTTCCAGCGCCTGCGGACCGATGCCGATCGGGCCCATGGCGCCCGTGGCCAGGAACTTTGCGGCTTCCAGGCACATCCTGTGCATGTCCTCGGCTGTGACCTCGAGCGCCTCCACCTCGTCCATGGTGAATTCGTAGTAGGCGGCCTCATTCCAGTACTCGATCTTCTTGCCGCCGGGCAGGGTGGTGGTGGAAAACACCAGGCCCTGCTCTTCAATCTTCTGCTTCCAGTCCGGCCGGGGCTCCGAAAGTAACCGCTTCACTCCTAGCCTCCCGTGCTTCCGCCCTTGGAGCTGCTGCCGAAGCCGCCCCGGCTGACTGTGCCGCCCTTGCTGCTGTAGCCCGTGGACGTCTTGGCCCCCTGCGGCACCGTCCTGGTGAAGTTGGGATAGGCCGTCCTGTTCTGGCCAAGGCCCGGGACGCTGGCGCCGCGCGCATAGAAGTACCAGGCATAGAGGGCCCCGCCGCGTCCGGCCGAGCTGTTGCACTGGGTGTCCTCGACGCGCTCACCCGTTTCGTCGTTGAAGCAGACCTGGGCGTAGTCGGGGTCCTGCTCGTTGCTGGCCACGATCGCCGTGATGGTGCCGGCCAGGAGCGCCGTGACGCCGAGGCCCACCACCACCGTGCGGCGCTGGGACCGCTTCTTCCGCGCCGCGGCGTCGCGCTCGCGGTCACGGGCGAACGGGTCGAAGACGGGGCTGGGCTGGGGGAAGCCGGTTTGCTTCTGGTTTCCTTCGCCCTGCTTTTGTGCGCCCGCGGTTCCCTTGCGGGCCTTGCCCGTGCCTGGCTTTCCAGGGCTTTCCTGTCCCGGGCCTTCCTGTCCAGGCGTGCCGGGGGTCAGCAGCTCGGGGTGGAGCTCAGGCTTTGGCACCTGCCATGGCGGCGGCCTTGGCCGTGCCGCCAGACGGGCCGTCCCCGCCGGACACGTGGTCGCTCCGGCCCCCGTGAGCGTCCTTGCTCGGGTCCTTTTCCGGGTCCATGGTTCCCCCTGCTGCTCCACGCTGCTGAACGCGGGTGCTGTTGGCGGCCGGAACGCTTGGCTACGGCCGGCGGAAACCGGCTGTTCGTCCAGCCGGTTCACACTGCAGCAAGCCTAGTGGCTGGAAGGTGCTGCAGTGAATAAATTTCCTCGCACAGCGGTCCCTTGGAACCACCAAAAGCGCTGGTCAGCCCGAGAACCTAGACTAATGCCATGCACACAGCCACTCTTCTTGCCGTTTGCCGGGTCCACCAGCTCCTTCCGGACGAGGGAAGCGTGGGCGTCACCGCCATCGACAAGCGGCCCGTGGACGGGCCGGTGAAGGTGCACAAGCTTGGTTTGCACGGTGACATCCAGGCCAGCCGCATCGACCACGGGGGAGAGGACCAGGCGCTCTACGCCTATTCCCAGGCTGACGCGGACTACTGGATAGGAGAGCTGCAGCGCGAGCTGCCGCCGGGGATCTTCGGTGAGAACCTGCGCGTCGCGGGAATTGAAACCACGGGCGCCGTCATCGGTGAACGTTGGCGGATCGGGCTGGATGTTGAAGTTGAGGTCACCTCGCCGCGCGTTCCATGCGCGACCTTCCAGCGGCGCATGGACGAGGCCCAGTGGGTCAAGCGCTTCACGCAGGCAGGCCGGGTGGGCGCCTACCTGCGCGTCACCAAGACCGGCTCTGTGCAGGCAGGCGACCACGTTCACCGTCTCTTCGTTCCGAAGCATGGCGTGACCGTCGGCCGCTGGTTCAGCGAGCCCGACGTCGATGCCATCGAGGCCCTGCGCGACGCCGAGGCCGACGGTGAAATCCGGCTGCAGCCCGAGTACCACGACCGGTTCGAGAAGATGCTCCGCCGCGTGGGCCGCTAGCACGCAGGGCTGGCCCGAAGTGCCTCTGAACTGGCGTGGGCGCGGGGTACGGTTGCCGCCGAAAGCGGTGCAGAAACGCCGCGTGTGCGCAAGCTCACCGCCCCTGCCGGCCCCTCGGTTCGTCCGTATGCGGGGTCATGCCCTACACTTGAAATATCCCCCACTCCGGAAATCCCTTATTCCTGCCCAATTTTTGAGGCAGGACTGGCAAGTGTTGGGGCCCGCAAATGTGATGCGGGCAGTTTCATAGGGAGAGCCGGCTGAAGAAAACGCTGTACAGACTGCTGGGATAGCAGCCAAGAGATGCAGTGTGAAGTCCTGCCACGGGATTGCGAAAGCGCCGGACTTCTACGTGACCGGCCGGTCAATGTATGCCCGGCGCCCACGGCACATGAACTGCGGCTCCGCTCACCTCGGGTTGTGCCGCCTGGCCCCCTATGGATGAGGAATATTTCCCTATGCCCGAAAATCACGACGACGCCCAGATCACCGAAGCCACAGAGGCGACCGCCGAAACCGCCAACGTTGAATTCACCGAGGCTGCTGTCCCCGCAGCCGAGCCCGTCGAGGCCGCAGCCCCTGCCGCTGAGGCCCCCGCTGCCAAGGCCGATGAGGACGATGAAGAAGGCGTGAAGTTCGCCGATCTCGGCATCGACGGCCGCGTGCTGGCCGCCCTGCGGGACGTCGGCTACGAAAAGCCTTCCCCGATCCAGGCAGCAACCATCCCGCTGCTGCTTGAAGGCCGCGACGTCGTGGGCCTCGCCCAGACCGGCACCGGTAAGACTGCAGCATTCGCAGTACCGGCACTGTCCCGCCTGGCCGAGCTCCACGACCTCAACGGCCCGTCCCGCAAGACGCAGGCCCTGGTACTCGCCCCGACCCGCGAGCTCGCGCTCCAGGTTGCCGAGGCCTTCACCTCGTACGCCAAACACATCGATGACTTCACGGTCCTCCCCGTCTACGGCGGCTCCGCCTACGGCCCCCAGCTCGCCGGCCTGCGCCGCGGTGCACAGGTTGTCGTCGGTACTCCCGGCCGAGTGATCGACCACATTGCCAAGGGCTCCCTGGACCTGTCCGAACTCCAGTACCTGGTGCTGGACGAGGCCGACGAAATGCTCCGCATGGGCTTCGCCGAAGACGTGGAGCAGATCTTCCAGCAGACCCCGTCGGACCGCCAGGTGGCACTGTTCTCCGCCACCATGCCGAGCCAGATCCGCCGGATGTCCAAGCAGTACCTGAACAACCCGGCCGAGATCTCGGTGAAGTCCAAGACCACCACGGGCGCGAACACCCGTCAGCGCTACCTGCAGGTCATGGGCCCGCACAAGCTCGATGCCATGACCCGCATCCTCGAGGTCGAAGAGTTTGACGGCGTCATCGCGTTCGTCCGCACCAAGATGGCCACCGAGGACCTCGCCGACAAGCTGCGCGCCCGCGGCTTCCAGGCTGCCGCCATCAACGGCGACATCCCGCAGCAGCAGCGCGAACGCACCGTGGAAGCGCTCAAGGAAGGCCGCATCGACATCCTGGTTGCCACCGATGTCGCCGCCCGCGGCCTGGACGTCGAGCGCATCAGCCACGTGGTCAACTACGACATCCCGCACGACACCGAGTCTTACGTGCACCGCATCGGCCGCACCGGCCGTGCCGGCCGATCCGGCGACGCGATCCTGTTCATGACTCCGCGCGAGAAGTACCTGCTGCGTTCCATTGAGAAGGCCACGCGCCAGCCTGTGGAGCAGATGCACCTGCCCACCGCTGAGACCGTCAACACGCTGCGTCTGGGCAAGTTCGCCGAGCGCATCACCGAGACGCTCGAGTCCGAAGACGTGGCGGCATTCCGTGACCTGATCGCGTCCTACGAGGAAGAGCACAACGTGCCGGCAGCAGAAATCGCTGCGGCACTTGCGGTCATGGCGCAGGGCGGCCAGCCGCTGCTGGTCAAGGAACTGCCTGCTGCTCCGGAGTACCAGAAGCGCGAACGGTCCAAGGACGGCTTCGGCTCCCGCGGCCCGACCCGCACGCTGACCGAGGGCAACGCCACGTACCGGATCGCCGTCGGACGCCGCCAGCGCGTCATGCCGGGTTCCATCGTGGGCGCCATCGCCAACGAAGGCGGCATTTCGTCGTCGCAGATCGGCGGCATTGACATCCGCTCGGACCACTCGCTCGTGGAGCTCCCGGCCGACCTCAGCCCCGATCAGCTGAAGGCCCTGTCCCGCACGCGGATCGGCGGCGAGCTGATCCACCTCGAGCTGGACAACGGCCGCAAGCCGTCCGGTGACCGCGGCAGCTACCAGGGCAACCGTGGCGGCGACCGCGGCGGTTACTCCGGCGGCGGAGACCGTGGCGGCAACTTCAAGGGCAACGGCGGGTTCAAGAGGGAATTCCGCAAGAACGACGGCGAGCGTTCCTCCGCGGACCGTGGTGGACGCTCCTACAGCGACCGTTCGGAGCGCAGTGTAAGCGGTGACTCCGGTGCCAACCGCGGCCAGTCCAGCGATTCCCGCTTCGGTGGCCACGGTGATGGTGCACGCAAGCCCCGCCACGGCAACGAGGGTGGTCACCGCGACTTCAACCGCAAGGGCAAGTGGTAACCACGCCATCGGCGTGAACAACGCATCCGAATAGAAACGGGCCGGCTGAACAGCCGGCCCGTTTCTATTTAAGTCCGCCGCTGTGTTTGCTTCGTCACATCCGCGTCCTGAACGGTCCTGGAGGAGTGCCCGGAGGTCGCCCACAGCCCCTTCCGGGCCGGTATTTACGTGGATTTTCGGCCCTGCGGACCCTGTTCTGCCGCCGATTTGTTGAGTGTGAAATCTTCCGGTAGAGTATTTACTCGTTGCCCCCCTAGCTCAGTGGTAGAGCGCGTTCTTGGTAAGAACGAGGTCACCGGATCGATTCCGGTGGGGGGCTCTGAATGAGGGCCTGTGTCAAGGCGGTCTTGACCGGCTTGGCGCGGGTTTTTCTCATTCATGGCGGTGTAGCTCAGTTGGTTAGAGCGCACGACTCATAATCGTGAGGTCGGGAGATCGAGCCTCCCCACCGCTACAGAGACTGCAGGCCAGAGGCATTCAGCCCCTGGCCTGCTTTTGTTTTTGGGCATGTTCTGGTTTTGGGCCCGGCGCCCACCCTGAGCCGTCGTGGGGCAGTTTGGGGGAACCGGCGTCGTAGATAACGACGGCGGCCGGGGTGTCCCGAGTCGAAGTGCCCCGTCTTGGACCGGCCCCACGCCCAAAGCACGAAAAAAGCCCCGCACCGCCATTCTGAACTGCTCAGTTTGGCGGTGCGGGGCTCCCGCGCAGGCCTAAGCCTTGGTGACGCTGATGCGTACGTTCGGGCAGGAGTCGGCGTAGCGGATCAGGGCTGCCTTCTCGGCGCTGTCCACGCGCAGGCCCCACCGGATCTTCACCGCGATCCAGTTGCCGACGTACTCGCAGCGGTTGGCTGGCGGCATCCAGGCTTCAGGCCCCTTCGCCTGCTTGGCGGAGTTCAGCGCAGCCGTCTGCGCGTTCAGCGACCGTCCGTCGCCGAGGTCGTTGTAGAACGCCACCCGGCGCGCCTGCGACCAGTAGCGGGCACCTGAGCCCCACGCCTCGTGAACGGGAACGGTGTGGTCGATCTCCACGGCCGACGCCACGGTGTGCGTGCGGTTGTCCCACCTGGTGACCCAGCGGGCACTGCGCACGGTGCAGTGGCGCGTGGTGGTGTACGTCGCGGCGACTTTTGCCTCCTGCAGCAGGACCTCCGCGCGGGTGTTCTGGCAGTCACGGTTGGTGTCCAGCCAGGTGCCGAAGTAGCGGGTCCGGTCGTAGCCGACGTTGTTCTCCGCGCCCACCGCGAGGGCACGGGCGGCGGTGCGCAGCGGCGCGGAATAGTACGTGGCAGCCTCGGCGGGGATAGCCAGCCCGGTGAGCAGCAGGCCGGCGGCCACGGCGGTAGCGGACAGCGACCAGACCCAAAGGCCGGACGTGATGGACGCCGTGATGGCAACCGCCCGGCGTCGGGCCTGTTTGAACGGGCCTGTGTGATTGAACGTGCCGAGCGGCATGATTCCCCCATGATGATTCTTGGAACGGTATGAATTGCTTGATGCATCAACCAGCATGGCAGCCTGAATACGGGAGAACCGGATCCTTGATCAGGTCTTGAGGCAATCCTGTGGGAACGCTGCGACTGCCGCCGGAAACAGCGCAACCGTTGTCTTTCGGGCGACATGAACCTAAGGTCGGACTGCTGCAGGAGGCAAACACGCAGGCAGGCGGACGACAGGAACCGGCATGGCCAGACTGATCTACTCCGGACTCATGTCTCTCGACGGGTACATCGCGGACCGGGACGGCAACTTCGACTGGGCCGAGCCGGACGCCGAGGTGCATTCCTTCGTCAACGCGCTGATGCGGCCGGCGGGAACTCACCTGCTGGGCCGCCGGATGTACGAGGTGATGGCCGCCTGGGAGCATCCGGAGGACTCCGGCGAGATCGCCGACCTGCCCGCCTACATCCGCGACTTCGCCGACCTCTGGAAGGCTGCGGACAAGGTGGTTTTCTCCCGCACCCTGCAGGACGTGACCACCGCCCGGACCAGGATCGAGCCGGAGTTCAGCGCCGACGCCGTCGGACGGCTGAAGGCAGACGCCAGCCGGGACCTGGCAGTGGGCGGCGCGGAGCTCGCCGCGGCGGCCATTCGGGCCGGGCTGGTGGACGAGTTCCAGATGTTCCTCTCGCCCGTGGCAGTGGGCGGCGGCAAGCGCTTCCTCCCGGACGACGTCCGCCTACGGCTTGAGCTGCTCGAGGAGCGGCGGTTCGGCAACGGCACGGTGTTCCTCCGCTACGCCGACCGGACGGAATGACCCGCGGGCGGGCTGATGGCCTGCGGCGGGTGCAGCGCCTGTGACACAGGGTTGGGACACAATGGGGACATGACCCATATCGCAATCATCGGCGGCCACGGCAAGGTGGCCCTGCAGCTGTCCGCCCTCCTCACGGAACAGGGGCACAGCGTCACGTCCTTTATCCGCAACCCGGACCATGCGGCAGACGTCGCCGCCACCGGTGCATCGCCGTCGGTCCTTGACGTTGAAAACTCAACGACGGCGGAAATCGCTGCCGTGCTCCGGAACCACGACGCCGTGGTCTGGTCAGCCGGCGCCGGGGGAGGGAACCCGGCCCGCACGTATGCCGTGGACCGGGACGCCGCCATCCGTTCCATGGACGCGGCCGCAGAGGCCGGCGTCGGGCGGTACGTGATGGTGTCCTACTTTGGTGCTGGCCCGGACCACGGGGTTCCCGAGGGGCACAGCTTCCACGCGTACGCCGAGGCCAAGGCCGACGCCGACGAGTACCTCCGCGGCACCAAACTCGCCTGGACCATTCTGGGGCCGGGCTCCCTGACCGAGGGGCCGGGTAACGGGCTGATCGACGTGAACCCCGAAGACGCCGGCGCCGGCACGCAGACCTCCCGCGCCAACGTCGCTATCGTTGCAGCCTCGGTGCTGGACCTGCCGGGAACCGCCGGCCGGACCATCGAATTCCGCGACGGCACGGAGCCGGTCGCGGCCGCGCTCGGCGCGCTGGAGTAGCCCGGCAGGGAGCAGCGCAGCTGACGCGGGCCAGCGCCAGGGCACACCGCGAACGTACAGTTGCGGCCCCCAGAGAGGGTCGGCTGGGGGCCGCAAGTGTACGTTCGCGCCGTTCCGGGCGCAGCAGAATTGGCCAGACGTTGGGCCGGAGTGTTCCCGGTAGGGTTGAAGGTGCGGCCGCCTTCCGTCCGAGGGGCGGTGCACTCCGGGGAAAGTGGGCACATGGACCAGTTGGCACTCATCATCGGGCTCCTGCTCGCCACCGTGGTGGCCGTGGGCCTCGGGGACCGGCTGCGGCTGCCCTATCCGGTCCTGATGCTGCTCCTGGCCGTGGCGCTGACTTTCATCCCGGGCTTCCCGGACATCGAGATCCCGCCCGAGCTGATCCTGCCGATCTTCCTCCCGCCTCTGCTGTTCGCGACGGCGCAGCGGAGCTCCTGGGCCGTATTCCGGGTCCGGTGGCGCACGCTCATCATGCTCGCCGTGGCCCTGGTGGTCATCTCCACCGCGGTGGTCGCCGGCGCCGCCTGGCTCATGATCCCGGGGATCGGCATCCCGGCCGCCATCGCGCTCGGAGCCATGGTGGCCCCACCTGACCCTGTCGCGGTGGAGTCCGTTGCCGGCCGGGTGCACATGCCCCGGCGGCTGATCACGGTGCTGCAGAGCGAAGGGCTCTTCAACGACGCCGCCGCCATCGTCATTTTCCAGGCAGCTGTTGCCGCCGCCGTCGGCGGTACACGGATAGGGCCCGACGTCGTCCTCAAGTTCGTCGTGGGAGCTGCGCTTGCCGTTTTGGTCGGCATCGCCATGGGCTGGCTGACGTCGCTGATCACGCGGCTCGTTGCCTCGATGGTAGCCCGCAGTGCTGTGACCCTGGTGGTGCCCTTTGCCGCCTACATCCTGGCGGAGGAATTCCACGCCTCCGGCGTCATCGCCGTTGTGGTCACCGCCCTGGAGATGCAGCGGCACGCCCGCCCGCAGGACGCCGCGGAGAGGGTGACCCGGACGGCCTTCTGGGACGTGGTGGAGCTGCTCGTCACGGGGCTTGCCTTCGGGCTCGTGGGGCTCGAGATCCAGGATGTGGTCCGGGCGGAAGGTTCCGCGATCTTCGGAATGGCTGGGACCGCCGTCGTGGTCTGCGTCCTGGTGTTCGCAGTGCGGTTCGGCTGGCTGGGGCTGCTGGCCGTCTCCGCCCGCAAACGGAAGAACCTGCTGCAGCCGACCTCCGCGAAGGAGGTCCTGATACTAACCTGGTGCGGCATGCGCGGGCTGGCCACCCTGGCCCTGGCGCTGGCCCTCCCGGTTGCGCTCGCCGACGGCACGCCGTTCCCGGCGCGTGACCAAATCCTCGTCACGGCCTGTGCGGTGCTGCTGGCCACGCTTGTGCTGCCGGGGCTGACCCTGCCGTGGCTAATGAAGGTCCTGGACGCGTCCCAGGACGGCACGGAGGAGCGCGACGCCGCCCGGCTCCTGGCCCGTCGTGCCCAGGCGGCCGCCGTGGCCGCACTGAAGGACAACGAGCTCATGAAAGAGCTGCCGCCGGAGAAGGTGGCGCTGGTGAAGGAGAAAATGACCCGGCTCCATGCCGAACTGCTGGACGGCAGCCTCCGCAACGAGAGCCTTGCCGAGAAGCGTGAGCGGGGCAGGGAGCTGGCCATCACGGTCCAGACCATCGCACTGGACGCCGCCCGGCAGGAAGTGGTTGCGGCCCGTAGCGAGCCGGACATGGACCCCGAGGTGGCTGACAGGGTGCTGCGCCAGCTCGACCTGCGGACCATGATTATGCCGGAGTAGGGATCATGCCGGAGTAGAACAGCGCGAACGTACAGTGGGGCCCCCAACGTGCGTGGCTTTGGGGCCCCAAGTGTACGTTCGCGCTTGTCTTGGTTTACGCCGGGAGGTTGAGCTCCAGGTCCAGAGTGTTCGTCTCCACGTAGTCCAGGGCCCGCCGGACCGCGCCCACTGTCACGATTGCATCGCCCAGCGGCGAGACCGCCACCCGCGGCGGGGTGGCCGTGAACTCCGGCAGCCGGGCGGCAATGGGCTCGAGCAGGACCCCCGCAGAGTTGGCCACGGCCCCGCCGATCACCACGAGTTCGGGGTTGATCATGGTGGCCACCGAGCCGATTACCCGGGCCATCCTGTCGGCCAGCCGGTCCAGGATTTTCAGAGCCTCCGAGTCGCCGTCAGCCGCCGCGGCAAAGACGTGCTCCGCCTCGGCCCCCGTGGCCGCATGGTCGCGGAGGGACGTCTCTGCGGTGCTCTCCAGCGCCTCCGCGGCCCAGGTCCGCGCCAGCGTCGCTATGCCGAACGTGTCGCCCACGCCCTCCACCAGGTCCAGGTACGCGAGTTCACCCGCGCCGCCGCCGCTGCCATGGAGCAGGCGGCCGCCTTCGATAACGCCGGAACCGAAGCGCTCACTCGCCAGGATCACGACGACGTCGTCCACACCCGCCGCCGCGCCCCGCCACCGGTCGCCCAGGGCGGCCAGGTTGGCGTCGTTCTCCAGCAGCACCGTCCATCCCCGGAGTTTGTGAAGCGCGGACCCAAGGCCGACGTCGAACAGCCCCCAGAAGTGCTGGGATGCGAGGACGTTGCCTTTCCGGTCCACCGGGGCGGCGATGCCGGCACTGACGGCCAGCACGGCGTCGGGGGAGGCCCCGACGCCGTTCAGCGCCATCATGGCGGCCCGGTCAATGACCGCCACCCGTTCCTCGGCGGAAATGTCCTCAATCTCAAACGGCTGGCTGGCCCGTCCCAGCGCCTTTCCGCGGAGATCGGACACCACCACCGTCGCCTTCGAGAAACCCACGTCCATTCCCAGGACGTAGCCTGCCCGCTCGTTGAGTTCGAACCGCCGGGCAGGCCGCCCCTTCTGGTAGCCGCCAAAGGCGCGCTGGTTCTCCAGCTCGGTGATCCACCCCCGCTGCATGAGGTCCTCGCACACAGAGATGGCCGTGGCCCGGGTCAGTCCGGTGGCCTGGATGACCTCGGTAACTGTCACCGCCCCCGAGGCACGCATGAAGTCCAGAACCGCCCCGGCGCTCACGCGCCGCAGCAGCTGGGGTGTGGCCGCCGTCATTTCGGACATGGTGTTGACCTCCTTGTGCTCTGCCCCTCATAATACTTGAGGAACTAAATTTAGACTCCATATAAATAGACCACCTGGGCCGGACGGCCGCCGGCCCAGTGGATTTCCTTCCAGCTTTTGCCTCAGCCTTTTGCAAAGGAGCAACTGTGAACAGCCCTTTGAAGTACTCCCAATTCCGGAATCCGCAACCGCGCGCCACCTGCCAGCACGCCGCACCGGCCTCCGCACTGTGAGCGCAACCCCGCTCAGCCGCCGCGCGCTCTTCAAGGCGGCCGGGCTCGCCGGCGCGGCCGCCGTCCTTCCGCTGGCAGGCTGCGGTTCTGTGCCCAGCAGCCAGAACGGCGTCACCACCCTGCGCTTCATGCAGAACAAGCCCGAGGTGGTGGCCTACTTCAACCAGGTGATCAAGGAGTTCGAGGCGCTCAACCCGGACATCCGCGTCATCCAGGACTTCAACGAGGGCAACTTCGTTCCGGGTCTGGTCCGCAACGACCCGCCTGACGTCGTGACCCGCGGCTTCGCCCAGGCCACCGCCGACTTCGTCCGCAAGGGCGTGTTCGCGGACCTCTCCGACCTGCCCGCCGCGGCCACGATCGACCCCAAGGTCCAGGACCTGGTCAGCTCGTGGGGACAGTACAACGGGCACGAAACCAGCGCCCTTCCGTTCTCCCTGGCCGCTGCCGGGGTCATCTACCACCGGGACATCTTCGAAGCCCAGGGCGTGTCCGTCCCCACGACGTGGGACGAGTTCGTCGCGGCCTGCGAGAAGTTCAAGGCAGCAGGCATCACCCCCATCTACGGCACGTTCAAGGACAACTGGACCCTCGGGCAGGGCATGTTCGATTACGTGGCCGGTGGCGGCCTGGACATAGCGGACTTCTTCGCCAGGCTCACGGCCAAGGGCGCCGCCATCAGCGCGGACGCCGCGGAGTCGTTCACCAGCAACTTCGGCCCGGTCCTGCCCAAGATGCTGGAGCTGGCTTCCTTCTCGCAGAAGGGGGCCACCAGCAAGAACTATGCGGATGGCAATGCTGCGTTCGCCAAGGGCCAAGCGGCGATGTACTTGCAGGGCCCGTGGGCGCTTTCCCAGCTTGTGGCCGCCAACAAGAACGTCAGGCTCGGCAGCTTCCCGCTGCCCGTCACGACCAACCCCGCGGACACCAAGGTTCGGGTGAACGTGGACATGGCCCTGTGCATCACGCGCAACACCCCGAACATGGCGGCAGCGCGGCGGTTCGTCAGCTACCTGCTGGACCCCTCGGTGGTGAACACGTACAACGAGAAGAACGCGGCGTTCTCGCCGCTCAAGAACGCACCCGCCGTCGAAAATCCCCAGATCACCGGCCTCGCCGCCTCTGTGCGGGAGGGGCGGTACTACCAGGGAGCCACCACCTACTTCCCGCCGTCGGTACCTCTGTACAACTACATCCAGTCCTTTGTGTACGGCAAGAACGGCGAGCAGTTCCTTTCCGCCCTCGACGACGAATGGCGCCGGGTCGCCGAGCGCACCGCGGTCTGACCCGCCAAAATCCAGGAGCCCCCAATGACTACAACCGCAGAGACGGCGCAGGCAACCCCGGCCGCCGCGTCGACCGTTCCCCCGAAGGCCCCACTGAGCACCGCCCGCGCCCAGGGCCGCATCGACCCCACGTACTACTGGATGGTGGTGCCGGTCCTGGCACTGTTCGCCTTTTTCATCACCCTGCCGGCGCTCGTGGGCGTGTTCTTCAGCCTCACGAACTACGCCGGCTACGGTGACTGGAAGTTCATTGGACTGTCCAACTACGTCAACATCTTCAAAGACCCGGCAGTACTGCAGTCCTATATCTTCACGTTCGTCTTCGCCCTGGCCACCACGGTGGTGGTGAACGTCGTGGCGCTGGCCATCGCGCTGGGCCTGAACGCCAAGATCAAATGGCGTACTGGGATCCGCACCGTGTTCTTCATTCCCATGGTGCTCTCCGCCCTGGTAGTGTCCTTCGTCTTCAACTACCTTTTCTCCAACACCCTGCCGGTGCTGATGGAGCGGCTCGGTTACACACCACTGGCCACGAGCATCCTGGCCAATGAGAACCTCGCCTGGATCGCCATTGTGCTGGTCACGGTGTGGCAGGCGGCCCCCGGTGCCACCATCATTTACCTGGCGGGCCTGCAGAGCGTGCCCTCCGAGGTGTATGAAGCCGCAGACCTGGACGGCGCCGGCAGCTTCCGGCAGTTCCTGAGCCTCACGCTGCCGCTCATCCTCGGCTACCTCGTCATCAACGTGATCCTCGGTTTCAAGGGTTTCCTGGGAACCTACGAAATCATCGTGGGCCTCACCGGCGGCGGTCCCGGCATGGCGACGCAGTCGGTGGCCATGCGCATCTTCTCCGGCTTCACGGGCGGGGACTACTCCTACCAGATGGCCAACGCCGTCATCTACTTCCTGATCACCTTGCTGATCTCCGTTATCCAGCTGCGCCTAATCCAGCGCCGGGGGGTTTCTCTCTAATGACCGCATCCACACTCTCCAAGCCGGTGAACCGCACGGCCCCGGCAGCCGGCAGGTCCCGCAGGTCCGGCCGTGAAGGCTACAAGATCAACTGGTGGCTTACCGCGCTGATGCTGGTGGCGTCCCTGACCGTCCTGCTGCCGCTGTACTTCACGGTGGCCATGGCGCTGAAGTCCCCGGAGCAGATCGGAACGGGCACAGGCTTGGCCTGGCCGAACCCGATGAACTGGGAGAACTTCGCCGCCGCCTATGTGGCAACGAATTTCCCGCGGGCGTTTCTGTCCACCGCCTTTGTCACGGTCTTTAGCGTCCTGGGATCCCTGGTCTGCAGCTCCCTCGTGGCCTACGCCATTGCTCGTAACTGGAACCGGAATTTCTTCCGGGGTTCCTTCGTGTACCTGCTCTCGGCCATGTTCATTCCGTTTCCGGTGATCATCCTGCCGCTGATCAAGCAGACGGCACTCCTCGGCCTGGACAACCCGGGCGGCGTCGTGTTCCTGCACGTGCTCGGCGGCATCTCCTTCAACACGCTGCTGTACATCGCCTTCGTCCGCTCCATCCCGGCGGAGCTGGAGGAATCGGCCCGCATGGACGGTGCCACCACCTGGCAGGTGTTCCGCAAGATCATCTTCCCGCTGCTCGCCCCCATGAACGCCACCGTGGGCATCTTCGCGTTCCTCGGCTCTTGGAACGACTTCCTGCTGCCGCAGATGATGATCGCCGACCCCGCCCTGCAGACCCTTCCCGTGGTGCAGATGCTCTTCCAGGGAGAGTTCAACACCAATTACAGCCTCGCGTTCGCGTCCTACCTGATGGCCATGGCCCCCACATTGGTGGTTTACATCCTGGCCCAGCGTTGGGTACTGTCCGGAGTCATGCGCGGGGCCGTCAAGTAGACCCATCAAACCAGTCCAGCAACAACCCCAACCACAAGAAAAGGATCACCCCTTGTCCACCACCGCCACGCTGGCAACCCTGTCCGATTCCGACCACATGGCCGATCCGAACTGGTGGCGCCAGGCGTCCGTCTACCAGATCTACCCGCGCAGCTTTTCCGACTCCAACGGTGACGGCCTGGGCGACATCAAGGGCATAACGGCCAAGGTCCCGTACCTGAAGACGCTGGGAATCGACGCCGTCTGGCTCAGCCCGTTCTACCCCTCGGCGCTCGCCGATGGCGGCTACGATGTGGATGACTACCGCAACGTGGACCCGAAGCTCGGCACCCTCGAGGACTTCGACGAGATGGCCAACGCCCTCCATGCCGCCGGCATCAGGCTGATCGCGGACATTGTCCCGAACCACTCGTCCGACCGGCACGAATGGTTCAGGGAAGCCCTCGCCTCCCCGAAGGGTTCCCCGGCGCGCGACCGCTACATCTTCCGGGACGGCAAGGGCCCCAACGGCGAGTTCCCGCCGTCGGACTGGGATTCCGTCTTCGGCGGCCCTGCCTGGGAGCGCATCACCGAACCGGACGGCACCCCCGGCCAGTGGTACATGCACATCTTCGCCAAGGAGCAGCCGGACCTGAACTGGGCCAACCGGGAAATCCGCGATGACTTCCTCAAGACTTTGCGCTTTTGGTCGGACCGGGGCGTGGATGGCTTCCGCGTTGACGTGGCGCACGCCCTGACCAAGGACCTCACCGAACCGCTGCTGTCCAAGCTTGAGCTGAGCGCCGCAAATTCCGGTACGGACGGATTCGACGACGGGTCGCACCCGTTCTGGGACCGCGACGAGGTGCACGAGGTCTACGCCGAGTGGCGCGAGGTCTTCAACGAGTACAACCCGCCGCGCACCGCCGTCGCCGAGGCCTGGGTGCATGCCACCCGCCGTGCCCGCTACGCCAGCCCCGAGGGCCTGGGCCAGGCGTTCAACTTCGACCTCCTCCAGGCTGACTTCGACGCCGAGGAGTTCCACGAGATCATCACCCGCAACCTGGCAGAGGCGGCCGCCACCGGCGCCTCCTCCACCTGGGTCTTCTCCAACCACGACGTCGTCCGGCACGCCACCCGCTACGGCCTGCCCAAGGGCTCCAAGGGCAAGCACGCCAAGGGCCAGGACGGCAAGGCCTGGCTGCTGGCCGGCGGACCCGAGGAGGAACTCGACGTCGAACTCGGCCAGCGCCGCGCCCGCGCCGCCACGCTGCTCATGCTCGCGCTTCCCGGGTCCGCCTACCTCTACCAGGGCGAGGAACTGGGCCTGCAGGAAGTGGCGGACATCCCGGAGGCCGAACGCCAGGACCCGTCGTTCTTCCGCAACAGGGGAGTGGAAGTGGGCCGCGACGGCTGCCGCGTGCCGCTGCCGTGGTCCGTGGAGGGCACGTCCTTCGGGTTCGGCGACGGCGGCGCGCACCTGCCGCAGCCCGACTCGTTCAGCAGCTACGCCGTTGAGGCGCAGGACGGCACCCAGGGCTCCACGCTCGAGCTCTACCGCACGGCGCTGAAGCTCCGCCGCGAGCTGCAGGCCGCCGAAGAGCTGGAATGGATCGAAACCGGAAACCCGGACGTCCTGCACTTCAGCCGTCCCGGCGGCTGGCAGTCCGTGACCAATTTCGGGGACACCGCCGTCGACCTTCCCGCGGGCACGGTGCTGGTGAGCAGCGCACCGCTGGAAGGTGGCAAGCTGCCGGCCAACACCACGGCCTGGCTGCGCTGATCCTGTCTGGCTACGCTGGCCGCTGACTGAATAGCACGCCGCCGGCGGACCCCCGTCTTGACTGACCGGGGTCCGCCGGCCGCTCCGTTTAGCCACCCTCCCTAGCAGCTGGAGCAGGGCCTGCCTCTGGGCGGGGCAGGGAACTAGTGAAAGAGTGATGCCATGACTGAACAGACTGCAGTCCCGAACGGCCGGCTGCTTTACGGCTGTATGGGCCTGGGCGGGGACTGGTCGACTGACCCCCACGAAATAACCGACGTCGAAGCCGCGGCTGAGGCCATCGAGGCAGCACTGGACATCGGCGTCACGCTCTTCGACCACGCCGACATCTACCGCCACGGAAAGGCAGAGGCCGTCTTCGGCGAGGTGCTTGCCGGCAGCAGCGGGCTGCGGGAGCGCATCCAGCTGCAGACCAAGTGCGGGATCCGGTTGAACGAGCGGGGGCTGGAGACCCACTACGACCTGAGCCCGGACGCCATCATCGAGCGCGTGAATGGCAGCCTCGAGCGCCTGCGCACCGACTACGTGGATATCCTCCTGCTGCACCGCCCGGATCCCCTGATGGACCCTGCGGAGGTGGCGGCCGCCGTCGGGAAGCTGATGGCGGAAGGGAAGGTGCGGGCGCTGGGGGTGTCCAACATGTCCGCCGCGCAGATCGAGTTCCTGCAGGACAGCCTGGAAACCCCGGTGGTGGCCAACCAGCTGGAGCTCAGCCTGCTCAAGCGCGACTGGCTGGAGAGCACGGTGCTGGTGAACCATCCCGATGCCCACAGCTACAGCTTTCCGCACGGGACGCTGGAGTACTGCGCACGCCAGGGGATCACCCTGCAGGCCTACGGTGCACTGGCCCGCGGCCACTACACCGGCAACCCGCCCGAACGGCCCACGCCAGCCGAGAGCGCCACGGCCTCGCTGCTGGCCGAGATGGCCCGGGAGAACGCCACGACGGTCGAGGCTGTGCTGCTGGGGTGGCTGATGAAGCACCCGGCCGGGATCGCGCCGGTCATCGGCACAGCCAACCCGGACCGCATCCGTGCCTGCGCGGGGGCCTCGCGCGTGGCCCAGAGCATGACCCGGGCCGAGTGGTACCGGCTGTGGGTCACGGCCCGCGGGAGCAACATCCCTTAAACCCAAGTAGGTCGCAGCTGACGGCGTTTTGAGGGCTCAGAACACCATCTGCTGCGACCTGCTTGGGTAACAACCCTAGAGCGGGGCGATCTCCGAGTACGTGGAGGCATCACCCTTCAGGGCCTGGCTCGGCTTGCCGTCCACGCCCACCGGGATGTCTCCGGCGATGGTGACGCGGTTGAGCTTGCGCGGCTGGCCGTCGTAGTTGTCCGGGGCGTAGTGCTGCGTGATCCGGTTGTCGAAGAGCACCAGCTGGTTCGGCTCCCAGTTCACGCGGACCACGTTTTCGGGACGGGTCACGTAGGCCTGGAGCAGCCGGATGATGTCCTTGGATTCGGTGTTGGACAGACCCACGATCCGCAGGCGCTGCGCGAAGCCCCCGATGAACAATCCGCGCTCGCCGGTCAGCGGGTGCACGCGCACCACAGGATGGGCGGTCTCGAACTTGAGCCGGGTGAACTCCTTGCGGCGATCCTCGGCGTTGGCGTGCTCCAGGTTCTTGGGCACCGAGTAGTCGTAGTCGTTGGTGTGGATGGCCCACAGCGTGTCGGCAAAGTTCCGCAGCTCATCCGGAAGGTCGGCGTAGGCGCCGGCGGAGGAAGCGATCAGCGTCTCGCCGCCGTAGACCGGCAGGTCGATGCTGCGCAGGGTGGACGCCTGCGGCGGGTTGACCACGAACGTAACATCGGTGTGCCAGTTGTTGGCTGAACCGTTCTCGCTGTCCACGGGCAGGACGTTCTCCTCGCCCTCAACCGACGCAACGGTGGGGTGCGCCTTGGTGAGCGGTCCGAAGAGGCTGGCGAACTTCACCTGCGCCTCGTCGGAGAGGATGCTGGCTTCACGGAACACGAGGGCCTTGTGCTCGTTGAGGGCCGCACGGATCTGTGCAACGGTCTCTGCCGGCAGATCGCCGCTGAGATCCAGGCCGCGGATCTCGGCGCCGATGCGGGAGCCCAGCTTGGAGAATTCGAGCTTGGTTTCGGTAATGACAGTCATCGTTCTTTCCTCACTTTGTGCTGCGGATACTTCTGAATCGGGCGGTTGTTTGGATCGGGCGTTACTTTGAAGCGGTCAGGAGACCGTTGAACTCGTTGGTGTACAGCTTCTTGGCGTCCAAACCGGACTTGATGATGCCGGCGGACTTCAGGTACTCCTCCCAGCGGGTGAAGTCCTCGTCCTTGATCTCGCCCTTGGCGGGGACGCCGACGCTCTTCCAGTACTGCAGGGCGGCGGGGTTCTCGTTGCGGCCGCGTTCCTTCAGGATCTTGGTGAGCCGGGCAATGACGTCCTTGCGGGGCGTGGCCCGCTCCCACTCGATGGCCTTCGCCACGCCCGTGGTGAAGGTCCGGACCGTGTTGGGGTTCTGCGCGATGAAGTCTTCCCGGAAGACGTAGGGTCCGCCGGCAAACGTGCCGAACAGGTCGAAGTCGCTGAAGACGGACCGCAGCCCGCCGTTGGCGACGGCCTTGTCCTGCAGAATGCTGCCGAGGGAGCCGGCATCCACCTGGCCGCGGCGGATGGCTTCCTCCGTGTCGTTCGGCGGAACCACCACGAGCTGGACCTGCTTGATCTCGTCCGCGCTCAGGCCGTTCTTGCGGAGGTAGGTGTTGATGACCGCCTCGGAATGGGCGCCCAGGGTGTTCACGGCGATCTTCTTGCCGATGAAGTCCCGGGCCGTCTTGATCGTGCTGTCTTCCTTCACGTAAAAGCCGTTGAAGGTCTTGCTGTCCTCACCGTAATAGTTGATGACGGCCTTCACCGGAGCCCCGGCCTCCACGAGCTTCACCACGGCGCCGGCGAACGCGCCGCCGAAGTCGGTCTGGCCCGTCGCTGCGGACTGGATGTCCTGCGGGCCGCTGATGGTGTTGCCCACCCAGTTCAGCTTGACGTCGCCCAGGTAGCCGAGGTCCTCCGCCAGCTCGGGAAGGGTCACGCTGTTGGCCCAGCCCTGGTAGCGGAGCTCCTTCACTTCGTTGGCGCCGGGCGTTCCGGTGCCGCCTGTGTCATCGCCGGCGGCGCTCCCGCCGCAGCCGGACACCGTCAGGGCGATGACGACGGCGGCCGCAGCACTCAGTATGGTCAGGTGTCGTTTCATGGGGGTTCCTTCAGGGGTTTGGTCGGCTGGTACGCCACATTCGCTCCGGCCGCTGCAACGGCCGATGGATTGATGTAAGCGCACTCGGACGAAGCAGAAAAGTGCCCGGGTCACGGCGGGAAACCGTTAGAAATCGGCGGAAACACGGCGCAACAGCGGGACATGCGGCGCCCCGTTGCGGTCCATGAGTGTCCGTGACAGACGGCAGCAAAGATCCCAGCGACGGGCGGTACACTGTGGCTTTTGTTCGTATTGGTCTGCCCTGCGGGGCCGATCTGCGTCGCGCACACGGGCGCGCGCCCGATACGGTAGAACCATGACGTCTTCCTCCACAGCCGAGATCACCCGGCAAGAACGCAATATCCCCGCCGAGATCGCCCGCTCGTGGCTGCTTGTCAACGCAATGAAAACCGAGCTTTTCGACCAGTCCGCCGTGTCCCGCGCGGACTCGATCATCTTGGACATCGAAGACGCCGTGGACCCCTCGCAGAAGGACGCCGCTCGCGAGAACGTCGTGAACTGGCTCTCCGGAGGCGGCCAGGCCTGGGTGCGGATCAACGACGCCACCAGCAAGTTCTGGGCCGACGACCTCGCGGGCCTGCGCGGCACGCCGGGGCTGCTCGGCGTCATGCTGGCCAAGACGGAGTCGGCAGACCAGGTCACCGAAAGCTTCCACCGCATGGACGGCAAGACCCCGGTCATCCCCCTCGTGGAATCCGCGCTCGGCATCGAAGAGGCCAACCACATCGCCAAGGCCCAGGGTGCATTCCGCCTGGCCTTCGGATCAGGCGACTTCCGCCGCGACACCGGCATGGCGAACACCCAGGAGGCCATGGCCTACCCGCGCGCCAAGCTCGTCGTGGCCAGCCGGGTGGGCAACCTGCCGGGCCCCATCGACGGACCCACGGTGGGCACCAACCACCCGATCCTGCGCGAGCAGACCGGTGTCACGGTGATGATGGGCATGACCGGAAAGCTCTGCCTGGCCATCGACCAGACCAGCGTCATCAACGAGGTCATCAGCCCCACGCCGTCGGACGTCGCCTGGGCCACCGACTTCATGGCCGACTTCGAGGCCAACGGCCGCGTCATCCGTGATGGCTCGGACCTGCCCCGCCTCGGCCGCGCAGAGAAGATCATGAAGCTCGCGGTAGCGTTTGGTGTGCAGCCCGCGCTGTAAGCGCCATCAGCATTACCAGGAGGCCCCGTGACCGATACCCGTTATCTGGTGCACGGGGTCTTTTGGGATGGGCCGCCGGCCGTTTCCGCAGCGGCCGACGGCGGCAGGCCTGTTTTGCGCCTCCAGCACCATTCCGGCGGGTTCAGTGAGATGACGCTCGACGCCGGCACCCGTCTGGGGTTCCGCGTTGCGGACGGAGTCAAGTGCTGCCTCGGCCACACCAGGGTTTTCTCCGCCGCCGAGCGCCGGCACGTCACCTGCCCGGACAGTGCCCAGGCGGTCCGGGGCAGCCAGTGTGAGCCCTGCCAGCTGGCAGACGACACCCGGCTGATCCACGACTTCCACCGTGGCGGACGGGTTCCGGCCGGCCTCCGGGACTATCTCATGCAGCCGCACTGGCTCTACGTGGCCACCTTCGCCAACGGTGCCAGCAAGATCGGCACCGCCTCACAGCCGCGCAAATGGAACCGGCTGGCCGAGCAGGGTGCCGTGGTTGCCCGTTACGTAGCCCTGGCGGAGGACGGGAGGCTGGTGCGCGTCCTGGAGGACTTGGCCACGAGCGAAGCGGGCCTTGCCCAGCAGGTTCGCGGCACGGCGAAGGCTGCCGCCCTGACGGACCCGCTCCCCGCCGATGAGCTTGACCTCCTCAACCGGCGCCGGGCGGAGGACGTGCGGACCCTGTTGGCGGGCACCGCCGTCGGGGGTTTTGCCGTTGTGGATGACCAGTGGGTCCGCCCGGCGCAGGCCGCGGCATTGTGCGCGGCTGCTTCCCGGCACGCCTACCCGCACGGGATGCACGGCGGAAGCCACGGCTTCACCCTCAGGGCCCTGTGCGGCAGCCACGGCCTGGCCGGGCTGGACGGCTCGGAGCTGGACTTCGTGGTGAACCTCGGGCTGCTGAAGGGCCGCCTGGTGGAACCGGGGGAGTACAGCTCGGAGGTGCCGGCGGTGCAGGAAGCCCTATTCTGAGGGCGCCCCGTTTCTCAAGGCGCAACGTTTCTCAGGGCGCGCCGTCATGACTGGGTAAACTGGCACGGTGCTGCATCAATTCTGGGCCGCCGCGCCCAAGTCCTACAAAACCCTGGTCTTCGCCGCGATGGGCCTCATCGCCGTCGGCCTGATCCTCAACATCGCGGGCCATGTCGCCGCCAACCAGGGGCTCATGGTTGCGTCCCTGCCGGTGATTGGCCTGGGCCTGGTGCTGCACATGGTCGGTCTGGTGGTCCGCGGCCAACGGGTCCGCAAGAACATCCCGAAATAGGGGACCTGCACGCCCGCCCCGATAGGCTTGAACCCATGACTATCAATCCGGACCTGCAGGGACGAAGCTACCCTGCCGCTGAGGTGTATGACGTTGGCCGTGAGAAAATCCGCGAGTTCGCCCGCGCCGTCAAGGCCACCCACCCCGCCCACTTCGATGTTGACGCCGCGCAGGGCCTGGGCCACCCCGACCTCGTGGCCCCGCCCACGTTCGCGATCATTATCGCGCAGCGCGCCGACGCCCAGCTGATCGAGGATCCGGAAGCCGGCATCGACTTCTCCCGCGTCGTCCACGCGGACCAGCGCTTCACCCACCACCGCCCCATCTTTGCCGGCGACCGGCTCGTGGCGGAACTGCACGTCGACGGCGTGCGCGCGATGGGCGGCGGCGCCATGATCACCACGCGCAGCGAGATTTTTGCCCTGACGGACGGGGACGGGCGCGAGCCGGTATCCACCACCAAGTCATCCATCCTGGTCCGCGGAGAGGGACAGTAGCCATGAGCCCCACATTCGAAGAACTTAGCGTCGGCCAGGACATTGGCGGCCGCAGCATCGAGGTGACCCGGCAGGACCTGGTCAAGTACGCCGGCGCATCGGGCGACTTCAACCCCATCCACTGGAACGAAGCCTTCGCCACGGGCGTCGAGCTTCCCGGCGTCATCGCCCACGGCATGTTCACCATGGGCGCCGCCGTGCAGCTGGTCAGCGACTGGGCCGGTGACCCGGCCGCCGTCGTCGACTACCAGACCCGCTTCACCAAGCCGGTGCTGGTCTCCGACACCACGGGATCCGGCGACGCCGGTGCCGTAATCGACGTCAGCGGCGCGGTCGGCGCGCTGGATGCCGATGCGCGCACCGCGCGCGTGGACCTCACTGTGGTGTTCGACGGTCAGAAGGTCCTCATGAAAGCCCAGGCCCTCGTCCGGTTGGCGTGACGTGATGGTGACCCCTCCAAGGCTTTCCGATCTGACCACGGCCGCCGTTGGCGGTCCCGCCGGCAAATACGTCGAGGCCCGCACCGAGGCCGAGATCATCGAGGCGGTGCGTGCCGCGGACGCCGCCGGTGAGCAGCTGCTGATCATCGGCGGCGGTTCCAACCTCCTGATTTCCGACGACGGGTTCCCCGGAACCGTCCTGAAGATCGCCTCGGAGGGGTTCACCGTCAACGCCGAGGACTCCTGCGGCGGCGTATCCGTGGTGGTCCAGGCCGGCCACAACTGGGACGCGCTGGTAAAGCACGCCGTGCTCCACGCCTGGTCCGGCATTGAAGCGCTGTCCGGGATCCCCGGCGCCACCGGCGCCACACCGGTGCAGAACGTCGGTGCCTACGGCTCGGACGTGTCGCAGACCATCGCCGCGGTCCGCACCTGGGACCGGGAGCGCAACGCAGTGAAGACCTTCACCAACTCGGAGCTGAAATTCGGGTACCGGGATTCGATCCTCAAGCAAACCACCGTCAACGGCTCTCCGCGCTACGTCGTGCTGACCGTCGAATTCCAGCTGCCGCTGGGCCGCATGAGCGCACCTATCCGCTATGCCGAGCTGGCGAGGGTCCTGGGCGTAGAACAGGGCAAGCGTGCCTACTCGAACGACGTGCGCCGGGAGGTCCTGCGGCTGCGCGCGTCCAAGGGCATGGTGCTGGACCCGGAGGACCGCGATACCTACTCCACGGGCTCCTTCTTCACCAACCCGATCGTGCCGTCTTCCGTGGCGGACGGACTGCCCGAAAACGCTCCCCGGTACCCGGGCGGCTCCGATGGCGCGGTCAAGCTGTCCGCGGCGTGGCTGATCGACAACGCCGGATTCGGCAAGGGTTTCGGGCTGGAGGACGGGAGCGTCTCCGGCGGCCGGGCCTCGCTGTCCACGAAGCACACCCTGGCCATCACCAACCGCGGTTCGGCCAGCGCCGCCGACATGGTGGCGATCGCACGCGAGGTGCGTGCCGGCGTCGTCGGGCGTTTTGGCATCGAACTGCACCCCGAACCGCTCCTGATCGGCCTCTCGCTCTAGGTCTGGCGGAGCCTGCTCCGGTAACCGGCTGCTCCGTTACGGGGGAGCCCTAGGATGGGTCCATGGCAGCAGCGGTGAGGATCCGGGTTACGCCCAAGGTTATGGGCCGGCTGAGGCTGGCGTCGCAGGGCCTGCTGGGGACCGGATTCACCCGGGTGCCGGAGGCAGTCCGCTCGATGACCGCGATGCAGGCCCAGGATCTCCAGTCGGCGCTGTGGGCCGTGGGTGTCCGCGTACCCGACGCAGGCTTGAGCGACGTCCGCGGGGCCCTGGATGACGGGTCCGTGGTCCGCTCATGGCCCATGCGGGGCACGCTGCACCTGCTGGCTCCCGAGGATCTGCGCTGGATCCTGAACATCACCACGGCCCGGATGATCCAGGGAACGGCCGGCCGGCACCGGCAATTGGAAATCACCGGCAGCGACGTCGAAGCGTGCCGGAATATTGCCCTCGGCCTGGTCGACGGCGGACGGGCCGCCAGCCGGGAGGAACTGTTCGCGGCCTTCGAGGCGGCCGGGCAGCCCACCAAGGCGCAGCGCGGGATTCACCTGCTCTGGATGCTGTGCCAGAGCGCCTCACTGGTGCCCGGGCCGCTGGACCGCAACCAGCAGAAGTTCGTAGCGTTCGACCACTGGATCACGACGTCCCGTGACCTGGGCCGTGAGGAGGGGATCGCCGAGCTGCTTCTGAGGTACCTGCGCGGCCACGGACCCGCCACGCTGCGCGACTTCGCGTGGTGGTCCAGCATTCCGCTGACCGAGGTGCGGCGGGCCCTGCCGGAAGTGAGCGGCGAGCTGGTGGAGCTTGAGTACAACGGGACCCAGTTCTGGATGTCACCGGAGGCCGCAAAACTGCTGGACGAGGGCGTGCCGGGACAACGCTCGGTACTTGCTCTTCCGGGGTTCGATGAGTTTGTCCTCGGCTACACGGACCGGAGCATCGTGCTGCCGCCCGAGCATGCGCAGAAGATTGTTCCTGGCGGCAACGGCGTGTTCAAGAAGGCCGTCGTGGCCGGCGGCGAGGTGACCGGCACCTGGGCGAGGCAGGGGAGCGGGCGGGCGGCCGCCGTCGTACCCGTTCCCTTCGATGACTCGAAGCCCTTGGGCCCGGCGACCTTGGCGGGCTTGCGCCGGGCAGCCGAAAGGTACGAGAGCTTCCTCGCGTCCTGACGCCCAGGCACGGTGGCCGTAGCCAGCACAACCGGTCCTGCCCCGCATGACGCACGGGGTTCCCTCGCACAACCGGTCCTGCCCCGCATGACCGGCCCTGGGCACGGCCGGTTGTGCGGCTAACGGCCGGTCGAGGTGTGGGCCCGTCCTGTCCTCGGCGGCTTGTCCACATGGGGCAATGGCAGCCTGTTCGCAGATGTATCAACGGACAGAACGTTGGAGCATGCGGCGCGAGGAACTCCATGTGGCCATCGAAGCGCGATGGCCGAATCGACCTGTGGCTTCAACCCGGCAGTTGGTGGAGGCGGGCATAGACGACAGGCTCCTTACCGAAGCGGTCAGAAACGGCGTCCTGCTCAGGCTCCGCCGCGGCGCCTATGTGCGCAGCTCATACTGGAGCCAGATCAAGCCGTGGGAGCGTGACGACCTCAGAATCCGGGCCCACTATGAGGCTACGGGCGGAACAGCGCGCTATAGCCACGTCAGCGCGGCCCGGCTCCATGCCTGCAGTGTCTGGAACTGCGGGCCGCTGGTACATGTGACAACCGGCTATTCGAACTCTGGAACGAGCACTGGCCCGGACGTGAAGACCCACCTTTTCGCGCTTGACGACTCCGAGGTCGTCACCCTGCAGGTCGCGGACGGAAGGGAAATCTACGCAACCAGCCTGGAACGCACCGTTCTCGACTGCGCACGCCTGCTGCCGCTCAATGAAGCAGCCGTGATCGGCGACCATGCGCTGCGGAAAGGCGCGGATCTGCCCAGGATGCGGCAGATGCTGGAGCAAAGTGAAGTCAAGCGTGGAAGCCGCCGTGCCATGACGCTGCTGCCCTCCCTCGATGCCCGATCGGAATCCGCCGGAGAAACGCGAACCCGGCTCCTCCTGCATGCGATTGGCATCCAGGGCTTCGAACCGCAGTACGAGTTGCCCACCCGAGCCGGACTATTCCGTGCGGACTTCGCCGATCCGGGACGACGGGTCATTATCGAGTTCGACGGCAAGGGCAAATACAGCGACTTCAAGCCCACCGAAGAGGTGCTGCTAGCTGAGCGTGCCCGCGAGAACGCTCTGACCGAGGAAGGGTGGGTCGTCCTGAGGCTTGAGTGGCAGCATCTGGCTTCTCCCGCTGACGTCAGGCGGCGTGTCCTGGCCGCGACCGCCCGGGCGCAGGCACAAAACCGGCCCCGCTCCGCATGAGCGGCCCGCAGGGGAGCGGGGCCGGGTCGTGCGGGGCAGGGCCGGTTGAGTGGCGCGAAGCCCGGTTACAGCGTGCCGGTGGCGATGGTGAGCATGCGGCGCAGCGGTTCGGCGGCACCCCAGAGGAGCTGGTCGCCGACGGTGAAGGCGCTGATGTACTGCGGGCCCATCTCGAGCTTGCGGATGCGCCCCACCGGGATGGTCAGGGTGCCCGATGCCGCCACGGGGGTCAGGTCGGCCATGGAGGCTTCCTTGGAGTTGGGCACCACCTTGGCCCATTCGTTGTCCTCGTCGAGTAACTTCTCGATCTCGGCAACGGAAAGGTCCTCGCGCAGCTTCAAAGTGAGCGCCTGCGAGTGCGAGCGCATAGCCCCGATCCGCACGCAGAGGCCATCCATGATGACGCGGTTCTCATCCGAGGTGCCGAGGATCTTGTTCGTCTCGACGCCGGCCTTCCACTCCTCCTTGGACTGGCCGTTGCCGAGGTCCGCATCGATCCAGGGGATAAGCGAGCCGGCCAGCGGGACACCGAACTGGGTGGCGTCGATGTCGCTCCGCTGGTGGGCCAGCACCTTGCGGTCGATGTCCAGGATGGCCGAGGCCGGGTCATCCAGTTCCGTGCTGACCTCGGCGTTGAGCGTGCCGAACTGGCTGAGCAGCTCGCGCATGTGCCGTGCGCCGCCGCCGGAAGCCGCCTGGTACGTCATGGACGTGCCCCACTCGACGAGGCCGTTCTTGAAGAGGCCGCCGAGGCCCATCAGCATGCAGGACACGGTGCAGTTGCCGCCGACGAAGTCCTTGGTGCCGTTGGCGAGCCCCTTGTCAATGACGTCCCGGTTGATCGGGTCCAGGACGATGATGGAGTCGTCGTTCATGCGCAGGGTGGAGGCGGCGTCGATCCAGAGGCCGTCCCAGCCGCGGCTGCGCAGTTCGCCGTGGACCTGCTTGGTGTAATCCCCGCCCTGGGCGGTGACAATAATGGGCAGCTTCGCCAGCGTGTCGATGTCGAACGCGTCCTCGAGCTTGCCTGCGCCCTCAGCAAAGGCAGGGGCGGCACCTCCTGCGTTCGAGGTGGAGAAAAATACGGGGTTGATGTTGGCGAAGTCGCCCTCTTCCTGCATGCGCTGCATCAGGACGGAGCCGACCATGCCACGCCAACCGACCAGTCCAACGGACGGAGTAGCTGCTGTAGTCATTGAGCCAGTTTATCTTTGGAATTGGCGGGCCGCAGTCCGTTACGTCACTGCCGCGGCGGCAGGGACCTCAGTCGACGGGCCGCGGAAGGTTGCGGGCCTGGCGGAGCTTCTCGGCCCGGCGCTCCTTGAAATAGCCCGCCCAAGCGGCCGAGAAGGGATACAGAGTAGCCGGGAAGACCCACCAAACTTCGCCAAGAATGTGCCACTGGTCGGTGATGGCCGCTTGCACCACGCCGTAGATAAGGCCTCCCAGGCAGGCGGTGAGGAGGATGGCGAGGAAGAGCAGCCCGCCGGATTTGTTCATGGGCTGAACCAGGCCTCCGCCGTCGTCCTTTCGGACTCCGTATTCAGCCGACGTGTAGCCCACCATTTCACCGTTTTCAGCCTTGCGAAAGATCAGCTTGTCCTCGGGGGTTTGGCGCGGAACGTACCCCGGCTCCTGGGGGACACCTTCACTACGCCTCGCCACGGGCATCCTCGATCGCCGCCAGCAGCCCGGCGTCATCCAGGCCAGCTGTTTCCGCCACCTCGTCCTTGTCGAAATCGGGAACGCCGGTGGTCCAAGAGGTCTCCTCACGTCGGATCAGTAGGTGTTCCTCGGAAGCCAGGGTCTTGAAAACCAGATATGCGGAGCCACCATGGTTTTGTTCGACGTGCTGGCGTACTACGCGCAAAGTGGCTTCTGTCGAGCTGATTTCGGGATCCTGGGCAAAGACGAACCAAGTGCCCAGGAACCGAGGCTGGAGCATCAGCGAAACTCCAGGTGCTTCCAGCATTGCCACATTGTCCATTGCTTCGCCGGTCAGGAGCGAGATTTCCGTCCACCGGGTCGCCTGGCCCAGGGCGGTGGCGACGGCAGCGGCCACGCCTTTCACACCCAAATCGCCGTCGTCGTCAATAGTAGCCAGATCCCGTGCCAGCAAAGAGGAAGCGCCGGCAGTCGACAGCGTTACATCGTCGACCATCTCTTCGGCACGGAAGATGCTGACCGAACGGTCGCGGGCCGGGCCTTCGAAAACGTTGAGCAGGTAAGCAAACTCTCCGACCCCGAAACCGATGACGTCGACGCCGAGGCGCGGCTCCTGCTGGGTTGGGTCCTGAACAGTCATGCTTGTCTCCTAATCGCCTAATCCCAAGAACTTGCCCACAGACTTACCTGCGTCAACCAGCGTATCTTTCGTGTCGCTGACGAACTTTCCGGGGTCCTTCACAGCGTTGACTATGCCTTCGCCGATGTTCTTTCCCACGCTGCTGATGGTGTCCCAGTTTTCGTACACAAGTATGCCGACGCTGGCTACCTGGCAGACGGTCCCCACGGGAGGCGGCATGAAGCTTCCAATGCCGAGCGCGGTCTTGCCGATCCCCTCAAGCCCGCCCTTGACATCACCGTTAGCGAAGCTGTTCACGGAGTCGTAAGCGCTGAAACCGACGCCAGCCCAGCCCAGGCCGCGTGCTAGGCCGGACTTGCCTAGCCACTCCCAACTTTTTCCCACGCCGAACTTAGACTTCTCCGCGAAGAACCCTTCGAACCTTTCCAACGGGGGAATGTACTCGTGCAGGTTCTTGAGTGACGCGATGTCGGAAGCGTTGTCGATGAGTCGGAGGGCGCGGCTCGACTCCCCGGAGCTTTTCAGGAGTTTCTCGAGGGCGGCATTGCCTGCGGTGCTCTGCCATAGGTGACGGCCTTCAAAGACCGGACCGCCAAGCCGGTGCCGGCCCTTCGTCAGGAACGGCTTGATGACGTCGCTCCCGCGGTTCTTCAGAACCCAGCTGTACTGCCCAACGTGCTTGGCCAGGGTGAGCGGGGCCTTGATGTATTTCTGGACGTTCATGCCGGCCCTGAGCGCCGCAATTCCCCCGCCCAGAACGCCTGCAAGCGCCCCGCCGGGATCGCGTAGGGTGACGGGCCCGCCGCCGGAGCCCGGTGCGGCGTCGCTGGCCTTCTCCTGCTCGTTGGCGTTGTCCAGCAGCCTGCGGGTTTCGTCGTTGAGGGCGCGCACCGTCCGCTGGATAAGAGCCCTGTGGTTGCCGTTCCAGTCCGAACGGAACTGGGTGGCGTCGTTGCCCTTCCAAGAAGGGTTGCTGTTGATCTGGTTGGTCAGATGCAACGACGTCTGCATCAGGTCGTCGGAAACCTTTCCGAACTGCTGCGCGAGTGTGCGAAGCTGCGCGACATCGGCGCCCCACAAATTACCTGACACATCGTCCCCCAAAATCTGACCGTTCCGCACGGCACGGCTTGCTGCTAAGTCCAGCCATCACTCTAGTTCGCGCCCCGGGCCGCCGCGATGGGCAGCACTCCCCATCCGGACGCTACTGGCGGTCGGGCTCCTCCAGCAGTGCGGTCTTGCGGGCTCGCAGCGCAAAGAAGGCGCCGAAGGTGAACACCTGCGTCACGACCACCAGCACGATGATGCCGGCAATTTTGTTGCCTCCCAGGATCATCGTGAGCCCGACAATCGCGGACAGCAGGGCAAACAGTGGCAGCAGCATGTAGCCGAGCACGAAGAGGGTTTCCGGTTTACGCAGCATGTTCTAACCTTCCGAGCGGTTCCACTTGGTGAACCGGTAGCGCGTGCCGTTGGCCCCCGTCAGCCAGCCGTCGGCCGGCACGGACGTCCCGGCCACCCAACCGTCGCCGAGCTCCGGGGCGTACGTGTCGCCGTCGGCATCAACATCGATGGTGGTGACCACCGCGACGTTGGCCAGGCCCGTGGACTCCTTGAAAATTTCGCCGCCGCCGAGGATCCAGACTGCTTCGCATCCTGGGGCGAACTGTGATTCCAGCAGGGCGTCATCGAGGGATTTGACGACGACGGCGCCCTCCGCCTCGGGCGAGCTGCCCCAGTTCTCCTGCCGGGTGATGACGATGTTGGTCCGGTTGGGCAGCGGACGGTACTTCGCCGGGAAGGACAGCCAGGTCTTGCGGCCCATGATGACGGGATGGCCGGTGGTGACCCTGGTGAAGTGCAACAGGTCCTCGGGCAGGTTCCACGGCATGTCGCCGTCCTTGCCGATGACGCCGGCAGGCGTCTGTGCCCACACGAGTCCGATCCCGGACATCCCCGCGGCGATGTCCTCGCTGAAAGCCTGCGCATCCATAGTGCCCTCCGTGCTCATACGGCGATCGGCGCCTTGATGGTGGGGTGGTGCCGGTAGCCCACCACTTCGAAGTCGTCCAGGGTGTAGTCGAAGATCGATTCCGGCTTGCGGGTGATCTTCAGCTGCGGGTACTCGTACGGTTCCCGCTCCAGCTGCTTCAGGACCTGGTCCATATGGTTCTCGTAGATATGCACGTCCCCCCCGGTCCAGACGAATTCGCCGGGCTTGAGGCCGGTCTGCTGCGCCAGCATGCAGGTTAGCAGCGAGTAGGAAGCGATGTTGAACGGCACGCCCAGGAACATGTCCGCGGACCGCTGGTACAGCTGGCAGGACAGCTTGCCGTCCGCCACGTAAAACTGGAAAAACGCATGGCAGGGCGGCAGTGCCATGTCCCTGAGCTCGCTCACGTTCCAGGCCGAGACGATGTGCCGGCGCGAGTCCGGGTTCGACTTCAGGCTCTCCACGAGCTCAGCGATCTGGTCGATGTGACCGCCGTCCGGCGTGGGCCAGCTCCGCCACTGCACGCCGTAGACCGGTCCGAGTTCACCCTCGGCATCGGCCCACTCGTTCCAGATGGTCACGCCCTGGTCCTGCATCCACTTCACATTGGAGTCGCCGCGGAGGAACCAGAGCAGTTCGACGGCAACGGACTTGAAGTGCACCCGCTTGGTGGTGATCAGCGGAAAGCTTTCGCCCAGATCAAAGCGAATTTGGCGGCCGAAAACGCTGCTGGTTCCGGTGCCGGTGCGGTCTGATTTGTGCGTGCCGTTGGCCATGACGTCGCGCAGAAGGTCTTCATAGGGCGTTGGGGTGCTCACCCGTCCAGTCTAGTCGGAGCTCGACGGCGGGCCCGAAGGCAGGCCGCGACGCCGCTGCAGACCAACACGGACCAGCGCAAGAAGCTCCTCATCGGGCAGTCCCGCCTTGGCCCCGGCCTGGATGAGACGTTCGACGGCGGCGCCCAGTTCCGCTCCGACCGCGCCGGAGCCGGACGCACCGGAGCCGGGCGCCCCGGCGCCCGGGGAACCGTCGGCCGGAAGCCCGAGGACGACGGTTCCGTTTCTGCGCCGGGTCTCGATGAGCCCGGACTGTTCGAGTTCCTTGTACGCCCGGGCGACGGTCCCAGCGGCAAGCCCCAGGTCTGCTGCGAGGCTGCGGACTGCCGGCAGCCGCGTTCCGGCTGTGAGCCCGCCCGCGGCGATCAGCGCGCTGATCTGCAGCCGAATTTGCTCATACGGGGGAGTGGGGGAACCGAGGTCCACCGAAATGCCGACTGTCATCGCGCAGGTTCCACCGGTGCGCGCCGAGCGGCCGGCGAGCTCCTCGGGCCGAAAGCGCTCACACGGATCAAGGAGAGCAGCACGGCGGCTGCCACCAGCACGTACCCGACGGCGGCTGCCGTCGCCTCCCACATTTCCGCCGGGACCGTCTGCGTTCCCAGCAGCCAGACAACCCAGCGCAATAACCCGTAAATGCCCACTGCGGCTAGCAGCGGTCCCAGCAGCGCCATGGGCGGCAACTCAAACTGTATTGGCACCAGATCCCCCAATGATCCCCAAAGCGCCTGATCCCGAAGCGCCATTTTTGTATCAAGTATTTGATACAAAGATGGCGGGGTCAAGGCGGATGGCTGGACGGCGGTGGAGACTCAGTCGTCGAAGGGCTTGAACTGCTCCACCGAGACAATCCTGCTGTTGCTGCCGTGCGCCACGTGGCAGATGATCATTTCCCCGGGGGCGAGATATGGATCCGCTACCGGCAGCAGGCCCTTGAGCCGCGGGGTCATGTAACCGGCGAGCTGGCCCAGCACGGTGGGGAGGGCCGGCCGGTGCGTGCACAGCACCACTGCACGCTGCTTGTCGAACAATGCGTCCACGACGGCAGCAGTCTTTTTGGGGTTGCGGGCATGCCGGTGCTCCGTAAGCGCATCCACCAGTTTCACCTTGGCGTCCGAAGACTTGACGTAGGGGGCGATGGTCGCCACGCAGCGCAGCCACGGGCTGCTGACCACGCGCCGCGGCTTCCACGCCTTCAGCAGCCGGTGCACGGCCTGGGCCTGGCGTATACCGGTGGCGGCCAGGGGCCGTTCGCCTTCCGCCTTGGTCCACGACGATCGAGGTTTGGCCTTGGCATGGCGCATGACGACGAGCGGCCAGGTCTGCAGTTCCTTGCGGGCGTGGGCCGCCGCCAGGTATTCCAGCGGCGCCCGGTCGGACGGGTTGGACAACAGCGCGGCCGCACGCTCCGGTGCGCACCACATGACGCTGTCCACTTCCTTGCCGTCAGGCCGCAGGGAATTGCCGGTGACCTCAACGGCCCAGTAGTGCACAACCTTCAGCCCGGCGGAGACATGGTAATGGATGGGCGGGAGCGGGATGCCCAGCGGCGCCACGAGGCCGATCTCCTCCTCCACCTCGCGGACTGCGCACTCGGGCACAGTTTCGCCGCGGTCAAGCTTGCCCTTGGGCCAGGACCAGTCGTCGTACCGTGGCCGGTGAATCAGGAGGACCTCCAGCTGGTCCTTCTTGACGCGCCAAGGCAGGGCGCCGGCGGCCGTGACGGCGACCGGCTCGCCCGGGTGATCGGTCTGATCCGCTATGGGTGAGTCGCTGCTCTTCAAAGGCCGGGTTCCTACCGCCGGACGACGGCACGCTGCCGGGAGCGTGATGCCAGGAGCCAGGACTGGACATCGTCCAGCTTGCTGCCGTCGTCGCCGATGTGGTGGCGGGTCCACTCGCCGTCGTTGTCAAGGTGCCAGCTGGACGTCTCGGGGTCCATGTACCGGCGCATCAGGTCCAGGACGTAGGCGGTGTCCTCGCCGCCGGACAGCTGCACCAGCGCCTCCACCCGGCGGTCCAGGTTGCGGTGCATCATATCGGCGGAGCCAATGTACGCCACGGGGTCGCCTCCGTTGCTGAAGGCGAATACGCGGGAGTGTTCAAGGAAGCGGCCAAGGACGGAGCGGACCGTGATGTTCTCGCTCAGCCCGGGGATGCCGGGGCGCAGGGAGCAGATGCCGCGGACAATGACGTCCACCTTCACGCCGGCCTGGGACGCGCGGTACAGGGAATCGATGATGGACTCATCCACCATGGAGTTGACCTTGATCTGCACGCGCGCGGGGATGCCTGCGCGGGCATTGCTGATTTCGGCTTCGATCCTGTCGATCAGTCCCGAACGCACGGACCGGGGGGCCACCAGGAGCCGCTTGAAGGTCGATTTGGGGGCGTACCCGGACAGCTGGTTGAACAGCTTGGACAGGTCCTCGCCCACCTGGTCGTTCGCGGTCAGGAGCCCGAGGTCCTCGTAGTAGCGCGCGGTGCGCGGGTGGTAGTTGCCGGTTCCGATGTGGCAGTAGCGGCGCAGCCCGTCCACCTCCTGGCGGACCACGAGGGAGAGCTTGCAGTGGGTCTTCAGGCCCACGATGCCGTAGACCACATGGACGCCAGCCTGCTCCAGCTTGCGGGCCCAAGAGATGTTCGCCTGCTCGTCGAAGCGGGCCTTGATCTCCACGAGGGCCAGCACCTGCTTGCCCGCCTCGGCAGCGTCGATCAGGGCGTCGACAATGGGGGAGTCGCCCGAGGTGCGGTACAGGGTCTGCTTGATGGCCTGCACCTTGGGGTCCGCCGCCGCCTGTTCCAGGAACGCCTGGACGGACGTGGAGAACGAATCATACGGGTGGTGCAGCAGGATGTCCCGGCGGCGCATCGCGGCGAAGACGTTCGCGGCCTTGGACGTCTCGGACTCGTTCAGGTACCGCGAGGTGTGGGGCACGTGCTTGGGATAGCGCAGGTCCGCGCGGTCGATGTTGCCGATCACGGACAAACCGCGCAGGTCCAGGGGCGCCGGAACGGAGTAGACCTCCGACTCGTCCACACCAAGCTCACGGATCAGCAGGGCGCGGATGTTCGGGTTGATGTCGTTGGTGACCTCGAGCCTGACGGGCGGACCGAACCGGCGGCGCAGCAGTTCCTTCTCGAGCGCCTGCAGGAGGTTCTCGGCGTCGTCCTCTTCCACCTCAACGTCCTCGTTGCGGGTCACACGGAAGGTGTGGTGCTCCAGTACTTCCATGCCGGCGAAGAGCTGGTCCAGGTGGACTGCGATGACTTCCTCGAGGGCGATGAACCGTGCCACGCGGCCGGGCACCGTCCCGGCCCGGGGACCGTCGATGGAGATCAGGCGGGGCAGCTGGTCCGGCACCTTGACGCGGGCGAACAGCTCCTTGTCACTGACGGGGTTCCGGACCACCACGGCCAGGTTCAGGGAAAGGCCCGAGATGTAGGGGAAGGGGTGGGCGGGGTCCACGGCCAGCGGAGTGAGGATGGGGAAGACCTTCTCCGCGAACATGGCGCTGAGCCGGTGCCGGGCTTCGTCGTCGAGCTCGTCCCAGTGCATGAGGTGGATGTGCTCATAGGCCAGGGCCGGCCGGATCTGTTCCGCGTAGACCTGGGCGTGCCGCTGCTGCAGGCGGTGGGCGGCCTCGCCGATCTGTTCCAGGACCTGCACGGGGCTCAGGCCGGCCGGGGACGGGACGGCGAGTCCGGTGGCGATGCGGCGCTTCAGGCCGGCCACGCGGACCATGAAGAATTCATCGAGGTTGGACGCGAAGATCGAAAGGAAGTTGACGCGCTCCAGCAGGTACAGGTTGGGGTCTTCTGCCAGTTCGAGAACCCGGGAGTTGAACGCGAGCCAGCTCAGCTCGCGGTCCAGGAACCGGTCCGGGCTGATCTCGCCATCCGGCTCCAGGATGGCGGCGAACTCAGGGATGTCGATCCGGTCCTGCGTGGCGCGGGAGGCCGGCACTTCGGAGGAGCCGAACCGGGCGCGCACAGGGGCAACCTTGATTTCGGTGGTGGCTGTTCCGGCGGATTCCGGTTGCATGCGCTCTCCTTGAGTACTGGCGGGTTTGGTTTCAACCTTACAAGCATTCACGGGTCCGGGACCCGAAGATTTCGGGGCGGCTAAATCAGGCGTCAAAGAGCCGGTTAACGCCCCTCAACCGGCCCGTACATCACGTCCATATCCCAGCGCGTAAAGCCCAGCCGCCGGTACAGAGAGACGGCCGGAGTGTTGTCCGCATCCGTGTACAGCATGACGGCGTGCAGGCCCTGCTGCTGGAGGTGCCGGATCCCGGCGATGGTCAGCGCCTTGCCCAGGCCCATGCCCTGGGCGGCGGGCGTTACGCCCACCACGTACACCTCGCCAATGGCAGGGTGTGTCCCGTGCCGCGGATGCACTTTGGTCCAGTGGTAGCCCAGGAGCCGCCCGTCCCGGCCCTCCGCCAGCAGGAAGCCGGCGGGGTCGAACCAGGGCTCGTCCATCCGGGCCTGCAGGTCGGCCCTGGTCAGGGAACCTTGCTCCGGGTGGTGCGCGAAAGCCTCACGGTTGGCTACGAGCCAGGCCTCTTCGTCTTTGCCCGGCACGAACGCGCGGATCGAGACGCCGTCCGGAAGGCCGAAGTCGGGCAGGTCAGCGGCGGCGGTGGTGAGCCGCATCTTCCACAGTTCCCGAACCGGGCCATAGCCGTACCGGGCCGCCAGGTCCGCAGCGGCCTCATGGTTGCCGTGCGACCAGGCCTTGAGCCCGTCCAGGCCGCGCGAGGACTTGAGCGTGCTAACGAGCCGGTCTGCCACGCCCTGGTTCCGATAGCTGGGGTGCACTGCGATTTCCACCACGCCTGTCCCGTCCGGCTCCTCGACGACCACGGCGAAACCGGCCAGGTCCTGTGCCGTGGCGGGGTCCGACTCCTCATCCGGGGCGTAGAGGGCAAGGGTCAGCAGCGTGTGCGGGCCCGAGTCCGCCGCGCGCATGGTCACGAGGGTCTGTTCGGAAATGGGCGGATTGCCGTCCGATTCCTCGGCGGCGGCCAGCAGGGTGCGGACATCCCGCAGCAG
Organism: Arthrobacter globiformis; assembly: GCF_030815865.1. Lineage (NCBI taxonomy): Bacteria > Bacillati > Actinomycetota > Actinomycetes > Micrococcales > Micrococcaceae > Arthrobacter > Arthrobacter globiformis. The sequence continues at coordinate 4,137,481 of NZ_JAUSXI010000001.1, read as the reverse complement.
CTCTTCATCCACGCCGCCCTTGATGACAAGGACGGGCCATTTCTCCGGGTGCGCAGGACTCATGCTGTAAGGCTATACGGACGCCACCCGGGCACGCCCGATTTGGAACAGGCCGTGGCGCCCCGTATAGTCGTTACCTCAGCCGGCATTCATGGCAGGTTGCGAGGGGGATCCACCACTGGGGTGGCCTCGATACGTTCGAACCGTATGTCCTCCACTTATAAGTAGAAGTACAGAACGGCCCGGCTCTGGTGAGCCGGGCCGTTCTGTGTTTCTACTGCAGGTGGTGCCGGGGTGCAGGCACTCGGCGGCGGGCCCCGTGGGGTCCGGCCTGAGGCCTACGCCTCGGTGAGTTCGTCCTCCTGCTGGCGGATCAGGGTGAGCCGGTAGCCCACGTTGCGCACTGTGCTGATCAGGTTCTCGTGGTCGGCGCCCAGCTTGGCGCGCAGCCGCCGGACGTGGACGTCCACCGTCCGGGTGCCGCCGTAGTAGTCATAGCCCCAGACTTCGGTGAGGAGCTGCTGCCGGGTGAATACCCGGCCGGGGTGCTGCGCCAGGTACTTCAGGAGTTCGAATTCCTTGAAGGTCAGGTTCAGTGCCGCACCGTTGACGCGCGCCGTGTAGCTCGCCTCGTCAATAACGACGCCGGCGGCCCGGATCTCGGAGGGAGCCTCCTCCTGCTCCGGTACAGCCCGGGCGATAGAGAGGCGGATCCGTGCCTCCACCTCGGCGGGGCCAGCCGAGTCGAGCACGATGTCATCGACGGCCCAGGCTGAGGAAACGGCCGCCATGCCGCCCTCGGTGAGGATCAGCACCAGTGGTGCGCTGAGGCCGGTGGCCTTCAGGAGTTGGGTCAGGGAGCGGGCGCCCACGAGGTCTTTGCGCGCGTCCAGGAGGACGATGTCGCAGGGGTCAGTCTCGAGCAGGGCGGTGGGCTCGGCGGGAAGGATGTGCACCCGGTGGTTCAGAAGCTCCAGGGCAGGCAAAATGTCCACCGATGACCCGGTGCTGTTGGTCAGTAACAGGATGTGCGACATTATTCCTCCAAGGGGCTGTCCGCGCATCGTCGGGCGACTGAGCTGATGTCTGAGTATACCCAACGGCTCCCTGACAGACACTGATGGGCCATACCCGCGCGCCTTGTTTACGACATATGGCGGTCACATAGGGCAGGATTGAAACCGTCAGGGGGCCGAGCCCCTGCCCGTCAACGGCACAGCCAGGATGAGGTCGCAGCAGATTTGAGTGCAGAGTCCGAGATGAGTACGCCACGGCCTGCCCCCGAGGTGAGCACTCCTGTCGCTGCCGGCCGGACGCTCCAGTCATGGAGCATCGGAGTCGTTGGCCTGGCGGGCTTGGCCACGCTGGTGGCCAGCGTCTTCCGGACTCCGGACGTCCTCCTGGCGGTTGCCGTGCTTTTTGCCCTGGGGATCGGCGTCGGCTGGCCCCACTACCTGGGAATCCCCGCCAAGAAAACCCTCGCGGCCGTGATCGGACTGTCAGGGGCCGGCTCGGCCGTTGCGGCCACTTTCGCGGCCGCCCCCGGCTACCTCAACTGGACGCCCGGCTTCATTGCCCTGGGTGTCACCGCCGTCTTCCTTGTCCAGCTGGTGCGCGGCACCGGCCAGGCGCAGCGCCTCGAGTCGACACTCGGCTGCAGCGTGGGCGTCCTCCTCTCCTGCCTGGGCTCCGGCTGGATCGCCAGCGCCAGGTTCAACGGTGTCAAGGAGATGGTGCTGGTGGCCGGCATCAGCGCCGCCGTCGCACTGTTCGCCGGCCTCATCCGCTGGCCGGACCGGATCATTGCGCCCCTGGGCATCACCCTGGCCGGACTGGCCGGGCCGCTCGCCGGCCTGGTGTTCTCCGACATCACCGTTTTGCCCGCGGCCGTGTTCGGTGTGGTGGTCGGGGCGGTCCTGGTCAGTTTCCGCCGACTGGTGACCCTCCGGGGCGCTCCGCTGAACTTTCCGGCTGCCTTGGGCATGGGCCTGGCGCCTATTTCGGCGGTCGGTTCGCTCGCCTACTTCATAGACAAACTACTCATCTCCTGACGGGTTAGGATGGCATCATGTCCGTACTTGCATTTGAAATCTTCTTCCTTGTCCTGCTCGGCGTTGCCAGCCTGTCCATGGCCTGGTTTGCCGGTTTTGTTGTCTACCGACTGTTCAAGGGACAGCGGTAAAACCCCTGCTTAGCAGTTTCGAGAGGTAGCGGCTGTGCCTATTGAAATTCCTACGGACCTGACTCCCGAACTGGTTCCCCTGTCCTGGCTCATCGGCGAGTGGGAGGGCCGTGGCCGGCTCGGGGCCGGTGATGAAGGTTCAGAGCACTTCCTGCAGCATGTTTCCTTCACCCACAACGGTCTGCCGTACCTGCAGTACCGTGCGGAAAGCTGGCTTACCGACGAGGACGGCACCAGGCTCCGGCCGCTCACTGTTGAGACCGGTTTTTGGGCCTTGGAGCGCAAACAGCTGGAGGCTGACAGCGGCCCCGGCCTCGTTCCCGGGGACATCGTGCCGGTGCTGAAAAGCGCCGACGAGGTTGAGGCGCTCCGCAACAAGGATGGCGGCTTCGACATCTCAGTGTCGATCAGCCACCCGGGCGGCATCTCGGAGCTGTACTACGGGCAGATCAAGGGCCCGCAGATCCAGCTCAGCACCGACATGGTGATGCGTGGCAGCCACTCCAAGGACTACAGTGCGGCCACCCGGATCTTCGGGCTGGTCGACGGCAACCTGCTCTGGCGGTGGGACGTGGCCACCGGCAGCCCCTCGGCAAGCTCCGCGGCTGCTGAACCGGGCAATGGCCTGGAGGCCCACGCCTCGGCGTTCCTTAATAAGGTCGCCTGACCGCATCCACCCCGCTGCTGCGCACGCCCGCTGTTCCGAAACCCTGTTCGGCGGCGCTCCTTTCGGCTACTTTGGCCTCAGGTCTCCATGCCTGAGACCGCAGCAACCCGATGGAGTGTCCGATGGATGAGTCCCAGCCCCCGGCTGACTACAGCGACCTCAAAGCCCTGTACTTCAACGGCACGCTCAAGCGTTCGCCGGAGACGAGCAACACCGAGGGCCTGATCACGGTGAGCCGGCTGATCATGGAGAAGCAGGGCGTGGCCACCCGGGTCATCCGGACTGTCGACCACGACATCGCCAGCGGCGTTTACCCGGACATGCGCGAGCACGGCTGGGCAACCGACGAATGGCCCGAGCTGTACCCGGCCGTCAAGGACGCGGACATCGTGGTGGTGGCCGGGCCCATCTGGCTGGGGGACAACTCCTCGCAGACCAAGAAGCTCATCGAGCGGCTCTACGCCCATTCGGGCCAGCTCAACGAGAAGGGCCAGTGGGCCTTTTACCCGAAGGCGGGCGGCTGCCTGATCACCGGCAACGAGGACGGCATCAAGCACTGTTCCATGAACGTCCTCTACAGCCTGCAGCACATCGGCTTCACCATCCCACCGCAGGCTGACGCCGGCTGGATCGGCCCCGTCGGGCCGGGACCCAGCTACCTGGATGAGGGTTCGGGCGGCCCGGAGAGCGACTTTACGAACCGGAACACCACGTTCATGACGTGGAACCTCCTGCATCTGGCCCGGACGCTCAAGGACGCCGGCGGAATTCCCGCCTATGGCAACCTTCCGGAAGAATGGAAGGCCGGAACCAAATTTGGTTTCGAAAACCCGGAGTACCGCTAGGTGGCCGGAATACCCTCCCAGCCAAGGACGTTCCCTTTCATATGACTACCAAGAGCCCTCTGTTGTCGCGCCCTGGCGCCGTTGAAGCGGGCGGCGCCGACGCCGGCGTCGCGTCCCACTACGGCGAACCGCTGCGGGAGCAGCGCGCCCTCGCGGCCGGGACCGCCGTCGTCGATCTTTCCCACCGCGGTGTGGTGACGGTCACCGGACCCGACCGCCTGAGCTGGCTTAACACGCTGTCCTCCCAGCAGGTCACCAATCTTCAGCCCGGTGAGTCCAGCGAACTGCTGCTCCTGAGTGTGCAGGGCCGCATCGAATTCGATGCGCGCGTGGTGGACGACGGCGGGACCACCTGGCTGATCGTCGAGGCGGCCGAGGCGGGTCCCTTGGCCGAGTGGCTGACCAGGATGAAGTTCATGCTCCGCGTCGAGGTGGCGGACGTCTCATCCGACTGGGCAGTGGTGGGATCCACCAAGGCCGTGCCCGAATGGGCTGGCCTGCAGGTGTGGCAGGACCCCTGGCCGCACGTCGGAGCGGGCGGGTACGCCTACTCCGTGGTTCCCGAGGACACCCACCCCGGGGCCGAACGCCCGTGGTTCGAATATCTCGTACCCGCGCCAGAGCTTGAGCAGACGGTGGGGGACCGCAAGCTCGCAGGCGTCCTCTCCGCCGAAGCCCTGCGCGTTGCCGCCTGGCGTCCGCGGCTCGGCGCCGAAACGGACGACAAGACCATTCCGCATGAACTGGACCTGCTGCGCACCGCCGTGCACCTGGCCAAGGGCTGCTACAAAGGCCAGGAGACGATCGCGCGCGTGCACAACCTTGGCCACCCGCCGCGGCGCCTGGTGTTCCTGCAGCTCGACGGTTCCCAGCACACCATGCCGGCCGCCGGCAGCGAGGTCCGGGTGGGGGAGCGCAAGGTGGGCACCGTGACGTCCGTGGCGCAGCACTACGAGATGGGCGCCATCGCATTGGCAGTCATCAAGCGTTCCGTCGCCGCGGATGAAATACTGACGGTTATGGACGGGGACGAACCGTACACAGCCGCGCAGGAAATAATCGTGGCGCCCGACGCCGGCCAGGTGGTCGGAAGGCAGACAGGATTCCTGAGGGGGACCCACAAATGACAGACTCCACCGCGCCCGGGGACCAGGCTCCGCAGCAGCCGGATGAGGAAACCCTCGCCCTGGCGCATACCCTCTTCGACGCCGCCCGCAACGGCGAGACCGAGCTGCTGCGCAGCTACCTCAACGCCGGCGCCCCGGCCACGCTGACCAACTCCGCAGGCGACTCGCTGCTCATGCTCGCCGCCTACCACGGCTTTGCCGAGACCGTGCAACTGATCCTTCACCACGGCGGTGACGCCAACGCTGCCAACGACCGCGGCCAGACCCCGCTGGCCGGCGCCGTTTTCAAGGGCTACTCGGACGTCGCCCGGGTGCTGCTTGACGCGGGAGCAGATCCTGACGCCGGCACCCCCTCTGCGCGCGCCGCCGCCCAGATGTTCGCCCGGGCCGACATCCTGGAATTGCTGGGCTGAGCACTTGGAGAACGTAAGCAGGCCTTGGCCCGCACTCTGGTCCCTTGTCATCGGGTTCTTCATGATCCTGATCGACACCACGATTGTTTCGGTCGCCAACCCGCGCATCATGGAGGGGCTGGACACGGACATCAACGCCGTCATCTGGGTCACCAGTGCCTATCTGCTGGCCTATGCGGTGCCGTTGCTGATTACCGGCAGGCTCGGTGACAGGTTCGGGCCGAAGCGGCTGTACCTGGCCGGCCTCGTGGTCTTCACCCTTGCGTCGCTGTGGTGCGGTCTGTCCGGCACCGTCGGAATGCTTATCGCCGCACGCGTCCTGCAGGGCCTCGGCGCTGCCTTGATGGCCCCGCAGACCATGGCCGTGATCACCAGAATCTTCCCGCCGGACGGGCGCGGCGCCGCCATGGGACTGTGGGGTGCCACCGCCGGCGTGGCCACGCTCGTCGGACCCATCCTGGGCGGCGTGCTCGTGGACGGCCTTGGCTGGGAGTGGATCTTCTTCATCAATGTGCCCATCGGAATCGTGGGTTTCATCCTTGCCTGGCGCTTCGTTCCGTCCCTCACCACCCACCCGCACAGGTTCGACATCCCCGGCGTGGTGCTCAGCGCTGTCGGGCTTTTCCTGCTGGTGTTCGGCATCCAGGAAGGCGAGACGTACGACTGGGGCACCATCACGGGTCCGGTGACCGTGTGGGGATTGATCATCAGCGGCATCGTGGTGCTGGCGCTTTTTGTCGGCTGGCAGGCGGCCAACAAGGGTGAGCCCCTGCTACCGCTGGGCCTCTTCCGGGACCGCAACTTCTCGCTGGCGAACATCGGGATCACCACCGTGGGGTTCGCCGTCACCGCTTTTGGACTGCCGCTTATTTTTTACTACCAGATCGTGCGGGACATGACGCCCACGCAGTCTGCCCTGATGATGGCGCCCATGGCACTGATCTCCGGCGGGCTGGCGCCCTTGGTGGGCAGGATCATCGACCGGGTGAACACCAGATACATCACGTCCACCGGCCTGCTGCTGATGGCGGTGGCGTTGTTCTGGAACTCAGCCCTCATGCACCCGGACACCCCGGTGTGGCTGTTCCTGCTACCCAGCGCAGTGCTCGGCTTCGCCAACGCAGGCATCTGGGCACCTCTGAGTTCCACCGCCACCCGCAACCTGCCCATGCGGCAGGCGGGGGCCGGCGCGGGCGTCTACAACACCACGCGGCAGATCGGTGCCGTCCTCGGCAGCGCCGCCATTGCCGTGCTCATGCAGGCCCGGCTCGCGGCGGAACTCCCCGCTGCGGGGGCGCCTGGCGGATCAGGCGGCAGCGAGTCGGCTAGCTTCGGCGGCCAGTTGCCGGAGGTCCTCCACGAAGGCTTTTCGACGGCGATGGGCCAGTCGATCATGCTGCCTGCGGCTGTGATCGTACTCGGCGCCGCGGTGGCACTGTTCTTCGCCCGGCCCAAAGCCGTCCAGGGCTGGGGCGGCCAGCGGCCCGCCGCCGGCCAGGACGCGGAGGCGACAACGCGCTAGCAGCTTAACGGCGGCTAGCCGAGTCGCACACTGGTTTGGATGCCGCCCGTGGAAAAGCCCAGGCTGCGTGCCGTGGCCAGCGAGCCCTTGTTGCTGACGTCGGTGCGCCACTGCAGCGTCAGCCCGGAGACCAGCGCCTCGTGGGCGGCCACCGAGGCCGCGAGTGATCCCATTCCGCGGCGGCGCCACTCGGGGGCCACGAGAACCCCCATGTTGGCCAGAATGCCTTCCCATTCGGAGTAGGCACCGCAGGCCACCGGCGCGCGCTGCCCCTCGTCGTCGTGAATGATGGTGTACCGGTTCTCGAGGTCGGACAGGCCCACCTCGTTCACGTCATCCGGCGGGCACAGGCCTTCAAGCTCGATAGCCTCGGGGTTGCCGTGCGACACCGTCAGCTCCTCTGCCGGCTGCAGCAGCGGCAGGTCGTCGGCGAAGAAGAGCGCGGCGGAGCCCTGGCCGTGTCCGCCGTGCCGGCGGGTGATGGTCAGCAGGGTAACGTGCTGGGCCATCTCTTCGTCCGAAATGCCGGCCGCGGCGTCCAGCGCCCACTGCGGACCCACCAGGGCCGAGCTGCCGAACAGTCGCACGAACTCGACCGAGTGTGCGGAGTCGTCGACCCTGGTGATCCGCTCGTTGGTTTCCAGCGCACGGGCGAAAGCGCCGTCGTCGAGCCCCAGGCGGCGCGCCCAGGCCAGCTGGATGATGGCGGCGGATCCGGGGTCAAGACTCATGATCCCAGCCTACCGATCCCGGCCGTCCCACGTGCCCAGCCCCCTCTTCCCCGCGCGAACGGACAGTTGCGGCCCTCAAGCCAAGCGCGAAATGGCAGATAATGCCCTCAAAAACCGAAAAACAGGGCATTATCTGCCATTTCGCGCTCCAGGAAGCCGGACGGGCGCGGAGCGGGGCTTAGCCGAAGAGGACCGCGGCCTCGTCGTAGCGGTGCTGCGGGACCGTCTTGAGTTTGCCAAGCGCGGCTTCGAAGGCCACGTGGTCAATGTCGGTGCCGCTCAGCGACACCATGGTGCCCCAGCGGCCTTCGACCACGGAGTCGACGGCGGCCATTCCCAGCCGGGTGGCCAGGACGCGGTCGAAAGCGGACGGGACACCGCCGCGCTGGATGTGCCCCAGGATGGTGGCGCGGGTCTCGATGCCGGTCCTGGCTTCGATTTCCGGGGCCAACTGGTCGGCGATCCCGCCCAGCCGCGGCCGGCCGAAGGTGTCCAGCCCGCGTTCGGAGTGCGGTGATTCCATGTGCGACGGGACGAATCCCTCGGCCACGACCACCAGCGGCGCACGGCCACGGTCATGGGCCTCGGTCACCCATTTGGTGATCTGCTCGATGCTGGTCTTCTGCTCCGGAATAAGGATGGCGTGAGCACCCGAGGCCATGCCTGCGTGCAGGGCGATCCAGCCGACGTGGCGGCCCATGACCTCGGCGATCATGCAGCGGTGGTGGGATTCGCCGGTGGTCCGCAGCCGGTCGATTGCCTCGGTGGCAATCTGCACGGCGGTGTCGAAGCCGAAGGTGTAGTCCGTGGCGTCGAGGTCATTGTCAACGGTCTTGGGAACGCCGACGATCTTCAGGCCGGCGTCGGTGAGGCGCTTGGCGGCCGCGAGGGTTCCTTCGCCGCCGATGGCGATGATGGCGTCGATGCCCAGGCGGTCCATGTGGGCTTTGATGACGTCCGGTCCGCCGCCGTTCTCGAACGGGTTGGTCCGGGACGTGCCCAGTATGGTGCCGCCCTGCTTGGCAATACCGCGGACAAGAGTACGGGGAATGGGGATGATGTCACCCTCAACCACTCCGCGCCAGCCGTCGAGGAACCCCACGAATTCGTGGCCGTGGATGGCAATGCCTTTGAGGACGGCGCCGCGGATAACCGCGTTAAGTCCGGGGCAGTCGCCGCCGCTGGTGAGGATTCCGATTTTCATTTTCTTGGCTCAAATCCTGGTTCGAAGGTGTTACGGGCAGAGCGCCACGCTGAGCTCAATTAGAGATTCTAGTGGGGAGTGTGGGGTAGGACACAAACGGTTACAGCCCCGGGGGGGTCCGGACGCCGGGGCCCGGACACCGGGACAGGTAAGGGCCGGGACGGCAGCGTGCCCCCGTTCCGGCGGGAACGGGGGCACTGTGTGAAACGGACGACGGCGGCTGCCTGCGGGGCGGTATTGCCGGCCCGCCGGTGTACTACCGGCCTGTGCCGCGCTTTTCGAGGAAGGACTCGAGCGCGATCGAGTTGTTCTGGTCCGGCAGGATCAGCCATGCCGCCAGGTAGAAGACGATGGCCGGGCCCGGCAGCAGGCAAAAGATGAGGAAACCAATCCGGACGAATGCCACGTCCACGTTCAGCTTCTCGGCTATTCCGCCGCATACGCCACCCAGCCAGCGCTGAGGTCCGCGCTTCAGGCCAAGGCCCCTGACAATGCTGTAGAACTTTTCCATGGTTTAAGACTTCCCGTTTGTTGTGCTGTTGTCACGTTTTCGTGCTGAGAGCAGCCCGCCGATCACCAGCGCGGCCCCGGCCCCGAGCATCAGGCCGATCAGCACGTATGTACCGTTCAGGACCACGATCCCCAGCTGGGAGATGGTGATCAGGACGGCCAGGGCGAGGACCACGAGTCCCCAGACGATGGTGCCCACCCGGGCGGGCGCTTCGGCGGGTTCGTCCGTAACCGCGGTGGGCGGTTTGGGCGCGGGGTTTGTGTCCGGTGACGGATCAAGACTGCTCATGTCAGTTTCCTTCCTGGATGGTGACGTTGCTCACGGTGCCGTCGATCTGGAGGATCAGCCGGGCCCCGGGCTTGTCCGAGTTGTAGCTGCTTTGCCGGGAGGTGATGCCGCTTCGGCTGTCCGCACCCTCGTTCAGGTTGCCCAGGGTCATGTCGGCCCGGACATCCACCGGCACGGTGCGCGGAATGACGACCGTCACGTTGCTGGCTGTGGCGTCGAGGGGGATTACGACGTCGGTGCCCAGGGGCGGGTTCAGGTTCAAACCCGTGAGGTCCACAGTTCCGCGGCCTCCGGTGATCTGGAAGCCCTGGCGGGCCTGTTCGATGCTGATCGGGTTCCAGTCCGCATTCTGGAAGCGGAACCGGTCACCGTTGGGCACTGCACTGAAAATGCCGCCGACGATGAGCGCCACCACCGCGAAGAACCCGAGAACACCCGAGGTCCTGCCGCGCATTCCGGCCAGCAGGATGCCAAGGCCAAGGACCGCCGCGCCGGCTGCCCAGACCACGGCGTTGGCCGAGTCGCCGAGATCAATCAGGTTGCCGGCGTCGAGCGCCTTGAGCGTGCCGCCCGCCAGCAGCGCCAGTCCGGCGGTGATGGCCACGGCGGGAACTCCGGGGCCGCTCGGCCGCGGCTTGGGTGCCGGCGTCGGGACCGGAGCGGGCCGGCGTGGCGGAAGGCCGCCGGCGTAAGGGGCCGTGGGTGCTGCGGAGCCGTACGGGGTTGCAGGGCTGTACGACGGGATGGCGTCCGGAGTCGGCGGTACCGTGTAGGGCTGGGTAGGCGTATGGCTGCCGGCAGCGAAGGTGGACGCCTGGAACTGTGTTGTCGAGGACGGAGATGCGGAGGATCCGGCCGCGGTTGCCGCCGGTGCGTTGCCGGTGCCGGCGTAGCCGTAGGCCGCCCGGCCGCCGGTGGTGGAGTCCATTGGTGTTGCGCTGCGGTTCTTGTTGCGCTGGGTCAGGAAGTAAATGAGGTAGATGACGCCGCCGATCCAGAACAACGCCCAGAAGAAGCCGAAGCCGTCGTGGCCCCAGCCCCAGAAGCCGCCGCCCATGCCGGTGAGGCCGATGACCGAGGTGATGAGCGCGCCCGTCATGCCTGTGCTCCACCGGCCGGCGCCCGCCTCCTGCGTGTGGATCCGGCCGTCGGGCTCGGGCAGCAGAGCCCAGCCGAGGCCGTACAGGAGGACGCCGATGCCTGCGAGCAGCGTCAGCACGATGAAGATGCCGCGCACGATCAGCGGGTCGATGCCCATCCTTTCCGCGATGCCGCTCGAGACGCCGCCGATCCACCGGTCGCGTCCCCGGTGTATTCCGTGGCTTCGGATCCAGTCGAAGAAGTTCAACGGCTGTGCGGCACGGCCGTAGCCGGAAGTGCCGTAGACGGGAGCGCCGTAAGCGGGCCGGGCGTGGGTTCCGGAATTGGACCCGGCGTGCGTTCCGGAAGGAGGGGTGGCTCCAGCGGAAGTGTGCGGCGGTTCATCCGCGGCCGGAGGCGGGAACAGCGGCTCCGTGGGATTTTCCGGGGCTGTGCTGCTTTCCGGGGCTGTGCTGCTTTCCGGCTCTGTGTTTTCCGGTTCCGTGTTTTCCCGCACTGTGGGCTGTTCCGGTTCCTGGCCGGTGCTGCCCTCGGACGGGGTGCCCGGCTGCTGGCCTTCATTGGGGTTGGGGGTCTGCGAGTTCATACTTCGATACTGCCGTTTGTGCTGTTCAGTCCTCTATTGGGGAACACCCTGAGCCGTCCCTGACTTACCCCGGGTTCACCCTCAGAACGGGACTCGTGAACCCTGATCCGTGTTTGGATTGATTCATGACCACAGCCCCTGTCCGCCCTCCTCTGGTCCGCAGCAGCGACCGCGTGATCGCCGGCGTGTGCTCCGGCCTGGCGGTCCATCTTGGCTGGCCGGTGCGCATGGTCCGGATCGGCATGGTGGTGGCCGCCTTCGCCGGGGGTGCAGGGCTCGCATTCTACGGATGGCTGTGGATCATGGTTCCCACCGCGGACGAGAACGCCAAACGCAATGCCAGGCGTCCGGCGTCGCCCATTGCCCCCGCCGTGAGCCTGCCGCCAGTGAGCGTGCAGTCCGGCCCGGCCCCCGCCGTCGTTCTTTTCCCTCCCACCGTCTCTCCGTCGGCGGGGGAGTACGACGCCGGCACCGCCTCCCAGCCAGCGGCACCTGCCGCTGGCACCTGGTTCCGGATCCGGAGCATGCGCTATGGCAAGGAGATCCTGCTGGGCGCCGGGCTCCTGCTCGTCGCCGCGATCCTGATCGCCAGGCTGCTGGGCGTGGAGGTGCCCCTCGGCACGCTGATCCCGGCGGCTGCGATCCTCGGCGGCGCCGCAATTGCATGGATGCAGCTGGATGAAACCCGCCGGGCCGGACTGGTGGACAAGACCAAGGCGGACCAGGCCGGCGGCTGGGCGCGGCTGGCGGCGGGCCTGGCGCTCGTGGTGGCGGGGGTTCTGGTTATGGTCTCCGGGTCCGGCTCATGGCAACAGACCTGGCTGGCGCTGCTCGCGTCCGTGGCCGTGCTGGGCGGCGTGGCGCTGGTGCTGCTGCCCTGGGGCCTAAAGTTCTGGCGTGACTTGGAGACCGAACGGGCCGGCCGCGTGCGGGCGACCGAACGGGCCGAGATCGCCGCCCACCTGCACGACTCCGTGCTGCAGACCCTTGCCCTCATTCAGCGCCGTGCCAGCAACGAGCACGACGTCGTCCGCCTGGCCAGGGCGCAGGAGCGCGAGCTGCGGGGCTGGCTCTTCAAGGATCCCGCCCGCGACGCCGGCCAGCTCTCGGACCGGATCAAGGCCGCCGCCGCGGAGGTTGAGGACGGCCTCGGAAACGCCGTCGACGTCGTGACCGTGGGCGACACGGGGGTGACAGAGCGCCACGAAGCGCTGGTCCAGGCCAGCCGTGAGGCCATGCTGAACGCTGCCCGCCACGGCGGCGGTCCCGTCTCTGTGTACCTGGAGGTGTCCGACGGCGGCGCGGAAGTCTTCGTCAAGGACCGCGGCCCGGGCTTCAAACTGAACTCGGTCCCGCACGACCGGCTGGGCGTGCGCGAATCGATCATTGGCCGGATGAAACGGCACGGCGGCAACGCCGCAATCAACAGCGGTCCAGACGGCACGGAGGTGCGCCTCAGGCTGCCTGCGGACGTCGCGGACAGCGGAGAAGGGAAGTCATGATTACACCAGCAGGGGCAGGCACGGCGGGAAGAACCGTGCGGGTGGTGATCGTGGACGACCACGCGATATTCCGGTCCGGCCTCAAGGCTGACCTGGATCCGAGCGTGGTGGTGGTCGGCGAGGCCGGCACCGTGGAACAGGCCGTCGAAGTCATTGCCGCAGCACGGCCCGACGTCGTGCTGCTGGACGTGCACCTGCCCGGCGGCCGCGGCGGGGGAGGGCGGGAAGTCATCACCGGTTCCGCGGCGTTCCTGGGAACTACCCGCTTCCTTGCCCTGAGCGTCTCCGATGCGGCCGAGGACGTTGTGGCCGTCATCCGCGCCGGCGCCCGCGGCTATGTCACGAAGACCATTTCCGGCGCGGAGATCACCGACGCCGTGTTCCGGGTTGCCGGCGGCGACGCGGTGTTCTCCCCGCGCCTGGCGGGCTTTGTCCTGGACGCGTTCGGCACCGCCCCGGCCGACATTGCCGACGACGAACTGGACAAGCTCTCCGCCCGGGAACTCGAGGTGATGCGGCTGATCGCCCGCGGCTACAGCTACAAGGAGGTGGCCAAGGAGCTCTTCATCTCGATCAAAACCGTGGAAACCCACGTCTCGGCCGTGCTCCGGAAGCTGCAGCTGTCCAGCCGCCACGAACTGACCAAGTGGGCCGCCGAGCGCCGCCTCCTCTAGCCCAGACGCTTCCTCACGTCCTGCCGCCTTTCCCTAGACGCGTCCTCACGTCCTGCCGCCCAAAGGCAAACGCTCCCGCACCATTTTTTGGTGCGGGAGCGTTTAAGAATTCTCTGCAGGATCTGAGGGAGGATCCGTGTTTTTCCTGCAATAAGTGAGGGAGGGTTGGGGGTTACTGCGCCTTGCCGAGGAAGTCCTGCAGGCGGCCGACGCCAGTGGCGAGGTCCTCGTCGCCCAGGGCGTAGGAGAGGCGAAGGAAGCCGGACGGGCCGAAGGCCTCGCCAGGAACCACGGCGACCTCCACCTCATCCAGGATCAGCGCCGCAAGCGCCGCCGAGGTTTCGGGCCGGGCCGTGCCGTTCGCCGTCGGGAATTCCTTACCAAGCAGCGCGCGGACGTCCGCGTACACGTAAAAGGCGCCCTTCGGCGTCGGGCATTCAACGCCCTCGATGGCGTTCAGCCCGGCCACGATGGCCTTCCGGCGGCGGTCAAAGGCGACCTTCATCTCGTCCACCGCGGTGAGCGGGCCGGAGACAGCTGCCAGGGCGGCCATCTGCGGGATGTTGGACACGTTGGAGGTGGCGTGCGACTGCAGGTTGGTGGCGGCCTTGATGACGTCGGCGGGCCCGATCATCCAGCCCACGCGCCAGCCGGTCATCGCGTAGGTCTTGGCCACTCCGTTCAGGATCACAACCTTGTCGCCCAGTTCAGGGGCGGCTGTGGCAATGGAGGTGAAGGGCACGCCGTCGTACGTCAGGTGCTCGTAGATCTCGTCCGTGACCACCCACAGGCCTTTGGCGGCGGCCCACTTCCCGATTTCGGCGACCTGCTCGGGCGAGTAGACGGACCCCGTGGGGTTCGATGGCGACACGAACAGCAGGATCTTGGTGCGGTCCGTGACGGCTGCTTCGAGCTGCTCCACGGTCACCAGGTAGTCCTGCTCCGGGCCGGCAAAGACCTCCACCGGGACGCCGCCGGCGAGGCGGATGGCCTCGGGGTAGGTGGTCCAGAACGGGGTAGGCACGATCACTTCGTCGCCCGGATCCACGAGGGTGGCGAACGTGTTGTAGACAGCCTGCTTGCCGCCGTTGGTGACCAGCACCTGGGACGGGTCCGCCTTGTAGCCTGAGTCCCGGAACGTCTTCTCGGCGATTGCCTTCTTCAGCTCGGGCAGGCCGCCGGCGGGGGAGTAGCGGTGGTACTTCGGCTGGCTGGCGGCGTCAATGGCGGCCTGGACAATGTAGCCCGGAGTGGGGAAGTCGGGCTCGCCAGCGCCGAAGCCAATCACCGGCCGGCCCGCCGCCTTCAGCGCCTTGGCCTTGGCGTCGACAGCCAGGGTGGCGGATTCGGCAATGGCGGAAATGCGTTGGGAAACGCGGGCGGCAGACATGGCGGGTCCGTTCTTCGCTTGCAGCTGGAGAGCTGAATGGTGGAATTCGACGGAATCTACTCTATGCTGTTCACCGGATCGTTCGAGGTGGAACGCGGATTTGTGACTGCGGTGCGGCGCGGATTCTGAAGCTGAAAAACGGTCCGAAATGAGGCTGGTTCGACGTAAGCGCAGTTGTTGCGTAGACTGGTTCTCCGGTGTTGAAAACACGGATGATGACTTGCGCCCCAGATCGTCTTGGGGAAGTGCGGCTTTCATCGGTTTTTGATGCATAGGGTAGTGGCGCAATTGGTAGCGCAGCGGTCTCCAAAACCGCAGGTTGCAGGTTCGAGTCCTGTCTGCCCTGCGCAGGCTGTTCCGGCGAAAAGCCGGAGCAAGCGCAGCAAACAAAGGTTCAGTTCAGAGCCGGGTAATCCGACTTGCGAGGATGAGTGAGGAACAGGTGACCGAAACAGCTGCAAGCAGCTCCAAGGGCCGCCCCGCAAAGAAGGCCGCCAAGGCCGGCTTCTTCGCTCGCATAGCACTCTTCATCCGCCAGGTCATTGGCGAACTGAAGAAGGTCGTCGCCCCCACCCGCAAGGAACTGATCAATTACACGCTAGTGGTGCTCGTGTTTGTGGTCATCATGATGGTGATCGTCACTCTGCTGGACCTGGGGTTCGGCACCGCGGTGGGCTGGGTCTTCGGCGGTACAGGCGCCACGGGCCGCTAACGCGATCGGTCCGCAGACTGCGTGGACTCCCGGCCGGAATCGGCTGGAGCTGCGGGGTGTGCGGAATTGAGCCATTTAAATAGGCAATTAGCAATGAGGAAGCAGGAGACCAAGTGTCTGAGCAGGAGCTCGAGGTAACTGAGACTGAGCTGGATGAAACCCAGAACCCCGCGGCTGAGTCCGCTGAGGGCTCTGAGGTTGAGTCTGCTGCGCCCGATTCCAAAGGCGACGCCGAGTACGAAGGCGACGCTGACGCCGAGATCGATACTGACGCCGAGGCCGATACTGACGTCGATGACGCTGACGCCGAGGCCGATACTGACGCCGACGACGAGACCGACGTCGCTGACGCCGAGACCGACGCCGACGCTGACGACGTGACCGGAGAGGACGCCGAGGAAGGCGCCGAAGGGACCGACGTCCTGGCCACCGCTGCCGCGCAGGCCACCGATCCCGCCGAAGAGTTCAAGTCCAAGCTGCGCCGCCAGGAGGGTGACTGGTACGTCATCCACTCCTACGCCGGCTACGAAAACCGCGTCAAGGCCAACCTTGAGACCCGCATCCAGACCCTGGACATGGAAGATTACATCTTCGAAATCCAGGTTCCGATGGAAGAAGTCGTTGAGATCAAGAACGCTCAGCGCAAGGTCATCAACCGCGTCCGCATCCCCGGCTACGTGCTGGTCCGCATGGACCTGACCGACGCCTCCTGGGGCGCCGTTCGCCACACCCCGGGCGTCACCGGCTTCGTAGGCAACGCCCACAACCCCGTGCCGCTGCGCCTCGATGAGGTCTTCTCCATGCTGGCCCCGGTCTTCGAAGAAGAGCAGGCGGAAAAGGGCAAGCCCACCAAGCAGGCTGCCGCCCAGGTCGACGTCGACTTCGAGGTCGGCGAGTCTGTCATCGTCAAGGAAGGCCCGTTCGAGACCCTTCCCGCCACGATCTCCGAGATCAAGGTGGATTCCCAGACCCTCGTGGTGCTGGTGTCCATCTTCGAGCGCGAGACCCCGGTCACGCTGGCCTTCAACCAGGTCACCAAGATCTAACTGATCACCACAGATTTCGCTCCGGAACAGCCCGCTTTAGCAGTTCCGGAACGGCCGACCGCCTCGCCATGGCGGTCAACCACCTGAGGCACGCTCCTGTGTCCCAGGACGCATTTGAGAGAAGGACCCTACATTGGCTCCCAAGAAGAAGGTCACCGGCCTCATCAAGCTGCAGATCCAGGCAGGTGCCGCTAACCCGGCCCCGCCGATCGGTCCCGCGCTTGGCCAGCACGGTGTCAACATCATGGAATTCTGCAAGGCGTACAACGCTGCGACGGAAGCCCAGCGCGGCAACGTTATTCCTGTTGAAATCACGGTCTACGAAGACCGCTCGTTCACGTTCATCACCAAGACCCCGCCGGCTGCAGAGCTCATCAAGAAGGCTGCAGGCGTCGCCAAGGGTTCGGCTACCCCGCACACCGTCAAGGTTGCCAAGCTGACCCAGGCACAGGTCAACGAGATCGCCACCACCAAGATGGAAGACCTCAACGCCACCAGCCTCGAAGGCGCAGCGAAGATCATCGCCGGCACCGCCCGCTCCATGGGTATCACCGTCGAGGGTTAATTCCCTTACCGCTGATGCGGCGCCGGGTCCGGGATACCGGGGACGACGCCGGACAGCACCGCCGGGAAACCGGCACCACTGAAACATTGAAATGCCGCCAGTCCACGCCGGACTAGCGGCTGTGGCAGGGCCCAGCGCGGTCCGCAGACCACAACTGCACAAGGAGAAATAAGCAGCATGGCAAAGCGCAGCAAAGCATACGAGGCAGCCGCAGCCAAGATCGACGCGGAGAAGTTCTACGCGCCGTTCGAGGCAGTGACGCTGGCCAAGGACACCAACCCGTCCAAGTTCGACGCCACCGTTGAGGTTGCCTTCCGCCTGGGTGTTGACCCCCGTAAGGCTGACCAGATGGTCCGCGGTACCGTCAACCTGCCGCACGGCACCGGTAAGACCGCCCGCGTCCTCGTGTTCGCCACGGGCGAGAAGGCCGAAGCAGCAATCGCTGCCGGCGCCGACTTCGTTGGTTCCGATGACCTGATCGAAAAGATCGCCGGCGGCTGGACCGACTTCGACGCAGCCGTTGCCACCCCTGACCTCATGGGCAAGGTTGGCCGCCTCGGTAAGGTCTTGGGTCCGCGTAACCTGATGCCGAACCCGAAGACCGGCACCGTCACCCCCGATGTCACCAAGGCTGTCAACGACATCAAGGGCGGCAAGATCGACTTCCGCGTCGACAAGCACTCCAACCTGCACTTCATCATCGGCAAGGTTTCGTTCGACTCCGTCAAGCTGGCCGAGAACTACGCCGCTGCCCTCGAAGAGGTGCTCCGCCTGAAGCCGTCCGCTTCCAAGGGCCGCTACATCCAGAAGGCAACGGTTGCCACCACGTTCGGTCCCGGCATCTCCGTTGACCCCAACGTCACCAAGGTTCTCATCGAGGCATAAGTCTCGCGAATCTCGGCCGGATATCCGGCCAAAAGCAGAAGGACCGTCCGGCGTTTGCCGGGCGGTCCTTCTGCTTTACGGTGGTCCTTTCGCTGCCGGAAGTGCGACGGCGGGACTCCAGCGGGCTCGCCGGCTCGCTCTCGACGGGGCTCTGTCGGACTCAGGGCGATGCGGCTAGGCTGATCCGGTGACGACGCCCTCCTACCGGATCGAGCCGCTATTGTTGCCTGCGTCGCTTGACGCTCCCGACGCCGCGGACTTCCACGAGTTCAGCGACCTCAGCGACGCTGTGGTGCTGGAGCTTTGGGGCAACCTGGACCGGGCATCGCCCCGCAAGGCCAGGCTGGAAGCGTGGCGCGACGACGACTACGCGAAGCTGCGGCTCTTCTTCGTACGGCTGGACGGCCGCATGGTGGCAAGGTCCTGGGTCAGGCTTACGCAAAAGGAAAACCTCCAGGATGCGTTCCTCAGGGTGGACGTCCTCAACGGGTTCAGCGGCCGGGGCATCGGACGGGCCCTCTTGCGGCACGCAGAGGCACTCGCGGGGGAGGACCGGCGCAGCACCCTGCAGTCCTTCACCGAACACGCGCCCGGGTTCGACCTGGACGGCCCGGGGATCCTGAGGCCCGGAACGGGGACGGGCGGGGTCCCGGCCGCGGCGCGCGGCGTCCGGTTCGCCGTGGCGGCCGGTTACACCCTCGAGCAGGTGACGCGTTTCAGCGCACTGGACATGCCGCCGTCGGGCGGTGTCCTGGACGCATTGGAACGCGAGGCCGCCGGCATTGCCGGGGACCAGTACGAAAGCCTCAGCTGGACGGACCGCTGCCCGGATGAGTACGTGGAACAGATGGCCTTGCTCATGTCCAGGATGAGCACGGACTCCCCGGCAGGTGCGCTGCACTACGACGCCGAGATGTGGGACGCGCAACGCGTCCGGCACGTCGAGGACGAGTGGAAGCGGACGGGCCTGGAGTCGCTGGTGGCAGTGGCCCGGCATAAGGCGAGCGGCGAGCTGGCCGCCTACTCGGTACTGCAGCACTCGGACGAAAAACCATGGCTGGCTGAGCAGGACGACACGCTCGTGGCCAAGGCGCACCGCGGGCACCGGCTGGGGATGCTGGTTAAGGTGCGCAATCTGCGGCGCCTGCAGCAGGACCATCCAGAAGTGGAACGGGTCCTGACATTCAACGCCGCAGAGAATGACCACATGCTGGCTATCAATGTAGCGCTGGGCTTCCGTCCGGCAGGGTACGACGGTGAGTGGCAGCGCCGGCGTTAACCGGCATATGCTGGCGACGGATACACCGCGTGGACTCAAGCCCGCAGCCTTCATGGCAAGCGGCGGAACGGCTGGGGATGATGGCAATAGAGGTGCGGATTGAGCGGTTGTGGATTCCGGACTCAGTGGATGCTGCCGACGCAGCGGACTTCCTCGCCGCGGTGGAGGTGGGGCGCAAGGTCCGGATGGATACCTGGGGGAGTGACGACCTCGCCTACACGCCGCTGGAAAAGCTCCTCGAACTGGAAGACCCGTACGAGCGCCAGGTAATCCTGGTGGCAAAGGTCGGCGACGACATCGTGGGCACTGTGGACATCGCCCTGCCCCTCGCCGACAACCTGGACCTCGCCGAATTCACCCTGGACATCCTCCCCGAGTATCAGCGCCAAGGCGTGGGCAGGCAGTTGCTGGAAGCCGCGGAGCACTTCGCCCGGAACGAGGGCCGCACCATGATCCTGGTGGACACCAACCATCCCGGTGCGTCCCTGCACGAATTCGCGCCCGAGCAGCTGGTGCCTGGATCGGGCCAAGGCTATGTGCCCTTGGGGAGCCGCGAGGTGGACTTCGCCCAGCGCACCGGTTACACGCTGCAGCACATCGAACAGTTCAGCTCGTGCGCGCTGCCGCTGGACAGCAAGCTGGTAGCGGAGCTCGAGGCTGAGGCGCAGGAAGCCAACAACGGCCGCTACCGCCTGCACCACTGGACCGACCGCTGCCCGGAGCGCTGGCTGGAATCGGTGGCAGCCCTCGAAAACCAGGCCGGCGGCGACGCCGGACCCGTGGAGGGGACCGACGACATAGTCTTCGATGCCCGGATCCTGAGGGAAGCCGAGGAAGTCATGATCTCCCAGGGGCGGCGCACGGTGGTGACCGCCGTCGAACACATTGCTACCGAGACGCTCGTGGGGCTGACGACCATCAGCGTCCTGGCGCAGCGGCAGGACGTAGTCTTCCAGGATGACACGGTGGTGCTGCAGGCGCACCGTGGCAACAAGCTCGGCCTGCTCATCAAGGTTGCCAATATGGAGCGCCTTACCGAGCAGTTCCCCGCTGCGCGGGTGATCTACACCTGGAACGCGCCGGAAAACCGGTACCTCCTCACGGTCAACCGCCAGCTTGGGTTCACGACGGCGGGAGTCACTGGAATCTGGCAAAAGGAACTGCCGGACCTTGGACCGAGGAGGAGTTAGGTCGTGGTGGCGGAGGAGCGGCCGATTTGGTAATGCACAGGACCGTCCCCTAAGCTTGAACTACCAAAGACCGTCGGTTGTTGGATTCCCACTCTTTCGAGCTCAGCTCAACTCTGCAGTTGTGTGCGAAAGAGCCAGTGGGTTTCCGGACGAAGGACCCTGAACATAGGGCGGCCGGCGCAGGTGAACGAAGCAAAGTTCCGCTGTTTTGAACAGCGTTGAGCCAAGCCCCGTGCATCTGCGCGGGGCGTTTTTAGTTTTAGCTCACCTGAGCGGGGACCCGGAATACCGGCACTATCCCCGGAAGGAGGGTTATGGCAACGCCTACCAAGGTTTCAGCAGTAGCTGAGATCACTAACGATTTCAAGGAATCGAACGCCGCTGTCCTGACCGAATACCGTGGGCTCACCGTTGCACAGCTCAAGCAGCTGCGTGTTTCTCTCGGCCAGGACACCAAGTTCGCGGTCGTCAAGAACACCCTGACCGCCATTGCAGCCAAGGAAGCTGGTGTCGAAGCATTCGACGGCCAGCTCGCCGGCCCCACTGCAATTGCGTTCATCAAGGGTGACGCAGTTGCAGCTGCCAAGAGCCTGACGGATTTTGCCAAGGCCAACAAGCAGCTGGTCATCAAGACCGGTTACTTCGAGGGCAAGGCACTGAACGCCAGCGAAGTTGCTGCCCTGGCAGCACTCGAGTCCCGCGAGCTGCAGCTCGCCAAGGTTGCAGGCATCCTCAAGGCACCTGCTGCCGCTGCTGCACGCATCATTGACGCACTGCGCCTCAAGCTTGAAGAAGAGAACGGTGCTCCGGCTGAAGCCGAAGCCCCCGCCGCTGAAGAAGCTCCTGCCGCAGAGGCGGACGCAGAAGCAGCTGAGGCTCCGGCCGAAGCCGCAGCCGAAGAGAACTAACTCTCTCCCAAAAAGACTCCGGTGGATCGGAACGGCATCAAGCCCCCGGCCACCTTTACAGGAAGGACGCCACACCATGGCGAAGCTCAGCAACGAAGAGCTCATTGAAGCTTTCAAGGAACTGACCATCATCGAGCTCTCCGAGTTCGTCAAGCTCTTCGAAGAGACCTTCGAAGTTACCGCTGCTGCTGTGGCCGTTGCCGGCCCCGCCGGTGGCGCTGCCGCTGAGGAAGCCGAAGAGAAGACTGAATTCGACGTCATCCTCGAAGCTGCTGGCGACAAGAAGATCGCAGTGATCAAGGAAGTTCGCGCCATCACCTCCCTGGGCCTCAAGGAAGCCAAGGACCTGGTTGACAGCGCTCCCAAGGCTGTTCTCGAAGGCGCCACCAAGGAAGCTGCCGAGAAGGCACAGGCTCAGCTCGAAGAAGCTGGCGCCCGCGTTACCGTCAAGTAACACTGCTTGTTCAGGAATCCCCGTCCACTCCGGTGGGCGGGGATTCCTGCGTTTAACCCAAGTAAGTAGCAGTTGAGGGGGTTCCCAGCGCTGGGAACCCCCTCAAGTGCTACCTAGTTGGGTTCGCTGATGTCCGCGAGCACGGCGCCGAGGGCGGAAACCAGGGCGTCGGCGTCGACGAAGGCGCTGTAGCCGTGCTGGCCCGCGCCCATGGAAATCCGCTTGCCGGCGATGGTCAGGTCCGCATAGACCGGCCATGCCGTGGTGCTGCCCAATGGCGTGATGGTGCCGCGCTCATAGCCGGTGGCCTCCAGGGCCACATCCGCCGCCGGCAGCGAGAGCTTGTTGACGCCCACCAGGCCGCGCAGCTTGGGCCAGGAGATCTGGCGGTCGCCCGGGATAAGGGCGAAGAGGAAGCTGCCATCCTTGTGCTTCACCACGAGGGACTTCACAATGTCCGCCGGGCTGATGCCAAGGATCACGGCCGCCTCCTCGAGGCTGTGGGCGGCCAGCCGTTCGACGAGCTGGACGTCCAGGCCGCGCGCGGCGGCGTCGGCAAGGAAGCGCTCCCTGCCCGCGCCGCCGCCGGGCCGGCCGCCGTCGTCCGTCCCGTTAGCGCCCGACGCCGGAACGGCGCCCGACGCCGGAACGGCGCCCGACGCCGGAGCGGCGTTCATCAGTCGCGGAACAGCAGGAGGGCCTCGCCCTGGCCGCCGCCTCCGCAGAGCGAGACTGCCGCCTTGCCCTGGCCGCGCCGCTTCAGCTCATGCGCCGCGTGGAGCGCCAGCCGCGCACCGGAGGCGCCGATCGGGTGTCCCAGCGCGATGGCACCGCCATGGATGTTGCACTGCTCCAGCGGGTAGTCCAGATCCTTGAGGGACTGCACGGCCACCGAACCGAATGCTTCGTTGATTTCGATGAAGTCCAGATCGGAAGTACTCCAGCCGGCACGGTCCAAAGCTTGCCCGATGGCGTTGGAGGGCTGGGAGTGCAGGGAGTTGTCCGGCCCGGCCACCTGCCCGGGCTTGCCCACAACAGCCAGGTACTCCAGGCCGTTCTCCTCCGCGAACTTGCGCGAGGTCAGGACCAGGGCGGAGGCGCCGTCGGACAGGGGAGAGGAGTTGCCGGCCGTGATGGTGCCGTCAGTGACGAAGGCGGCCCGCAGGCCGGCCAGGGACTCAACCGTGGTGTCCGGCCGGACGCCCTCATCGGTGGAGACCACCAGGGGATCACCCTTGCGCTGCTTGACGCTGATCGGTGAGATCTCGTCGTCGAACACGCCGTTCTTCGAGGCGATCGCTGCGCGCTGGTGTGAATTGGCGGCCACGTTGTCCTGCGCGGTCCGGTCAATGCCCAGCGTAAGGTTCTTGGATTCAGTGGAAAGGCCCATCGACTGGCCGTCGAACGCATCGGTCAGGCCGTCGTGTGCCGCAACGTCAAGCGCCTGGACGGTGCCGTAGTTCCAGCCCTGGCGGGAGCCGGGGAGGACATGGGGCGCCCGCGTCATTGATTCCTGGCCGCCGGCGACGACGACGGTGGCGTCGCCGGCACGGATCATCCGCGCCGCGTCGATCACGGCGGTAAGCCCGGAGAGGCAGACCTTGTTGATGGTCACCGTGGGGACGTTCCAGCCGATGCCCGCGCCGATGGCGCTCTGGCGTGCCGGGTTCTGGCCGGCCCCGGCCTGCAGGACCTGGCCCATGATGACCGCGTCCACCCGGTCGGCTTCCAGCCCGCTGGCCGCGATGGCCGCCTTGATGGCGTGCGCCCCGAGCTCGACGGCGGTGAAGCTCGCGAGCTGGCCGTTCAGCCGGCCCTGCGGGGTGCGCGCGCCGGACAGGATGACAACGTCGCTGTTGTCCGCGGGATTGCTCATGGTTTTCTCTTCCGATCTTTGCCGATGGTTGGCCTAAGGGTATCGTGAGCCCGGTCACCTATCCATACAAACGCTGGGGAGGCGGGGCGCATTCCGGTTAGGTGCCCGTGGCAACGGTGCTTGCATTCTGCTGGCAAGTGGGGTAGACACGCGTGGGGTTTTGCCGTATCGTAGATATTTGCGTCTTCCCTGTTTACCTTCAGCCTTCATATAGCGGTGGGCTTAGCCTGTTAGCTGCTCCATCAATGTGCCGTGAACAACGTCACCAGCATGGGCAGAACCAGGTCCCGGGTCATATAGCGGAACCGGATGGTAGCACTGCGGAGTCAGTTCGCAGGGTGAAAGCGGGGGAGATCTGAAAACGCCTGAAGGTCTGTGGAAGGATCCCTCTTGGTCGCCTCGAGCACCTCTAATAACGAAACCGCTAATACGGCAAGCACCGATGGTGCGACTCGCCGGCTCTCATTCGCAAAGATTCACGAACCTCTTGACGTTCCGAATCTGCTTGCCCTGCAGACGGACAGCTTCGACTGGCTGGTCGGAAATGAACGCTGGCAGGCCCGCGTTGCGAAGGCCGTCGAAGAAGGCGACCTAAGCGTCGCCACCACCTCCGGTCTTTCCGACATCTTCGAAGAGATCTCCCCGATTGAGGACTTCCAGGGCACCATGTCCCTGAGCTTCTCCGATCCGGAGTTCGCTGATCCGAAGTACACCATGGCTGAATGCAAGGACCGGGACGCTACGTACTCGGCACCGCTGTACGTCAAGGCCGAATTCATGAACAACAACACGGGCGAAATCAAGCAGCAGACCGTGTTCATGGGTGACTTCCCGCTGATGACCGAGAAGGGCACCTTCGTCGTCAACGGCACCGAGCGTGTCGTCGTTTCCCAGCTGGTCCGTTCCCCGGGCGCCTACTTCGAGCGCGCCGCTGACAAGACCAGCGACAAGGACATCTTTACCGCAAAGATCATCCCGTCCCGCGGCGCCTGGTTCGAGCTCGAGATCGACAAGCGCGACCAGGTCGGCGTGCGCCTCGACCGCAAGCGCAAGCAGTCGGTCACGGTGCTGCTGAAGGCCCTCGGCTGGACCGAAGGCCAGATCCTCGAGGAGTTCGGCCAGTACGACTCCATGCGTGCCACGCTGGAGAAGGACGCCACCGAAACCCGCGAAGATGCCCTGCTGGACATCTACCGCAAGCTGCGTCCGGGCGAGCCGCCCACAGTCGAGGCTGCCCAGTCCCTGCTGGACAACCTGTACTTCAACTCCAAGCGCTACGATCTGGCCAAGGTTGGCCGTTACAAGATCAACCGCAAGCTTGGCATCGACCGCTCCCTTGGTGACAAGGAAGCTTCGGTCCTGCACGTTGAAGACATCGTCGCCATGATCAAGTTCCTCGTCGCGCTGCACGCCGGCGAGAAGACCCTCATGGGCAAGCGCGATGGCGAAGACCACGAGCTGCGCGTCGAGATCGATGACATCGACCACTTCGGCAACCGCCGCATCCGCGCCGTCGGCGAGCTCATCGAGAACCAGGTCCGCACCGGCCTGTCCCGCATGGAGCGCGTCGTTCGCGAACGCATGACCACGCAGGACGTCGAGGCCATCACGCCGCAGACCCTGATCAACATCCGTCCCGTCGTGGCAGCCATCAAGGAGTTCTTCGGAACCTCCCAGCTGTCCCAGTTCATGGACCAGAACAACCCGCTCTCGGGCCTGACCCACAAGCGCCGCCTGTCGGCGCTGGGCCCGGGCGGTCTGTCCCGTGACCGTGCAGGCATGGAAGTCCGAGACGTTCACCCGTCCCACTACGGACGTATGTGCCCCATCGAAACCCCTGAAGGCCCGAACATTGGTCTGATCGGTTCGCTGGCGTCCTACGGCCGCATCAACCCGTTCGGTTTCATCGAAACGCCGTACCGCCTGGTCAAGGACGGCGTCGTTTCCGACGACGTCCAGTACCTGACGGCCGACGACGAGGCAGAGGTCCTGATCGCACAGGCCAACGCTCCGCTCGACGAGAACAAGAGCTTCGCTGAAGAGACCGTCTTGGTCCGTGCCCGCGGTGGCGGAGGCGAGCCCGTGCTCGTTCCCGCCGGCGAAGTGCAGTTCATGGACGTTTCCCCGCGCCAGATGGTGTCCGTGGCAACCGCCCTGATCCCGTTCCTCGAGCACGACGACGCCAACCGCGCACTCATGGGTGCCAACATGCAGCGCCAGGCTG
Source organism: Arthrobacter globiformis (assembly GCF_030815865.1). Lineage (NCBI taxonomy): Bacteria > Bacillati > Actinomycetota > Actinomycetes > Micrococcales > Micrococcaceae > Arthrobacter > Arthrobacter globiformis. Next base: position 4,111,599 of record NZ_JAUSXI010000001.1, on the reverse strand, counting down.
TGCCGCTGGTCCGTTCCGAGGCCCCGTTCGTGGGCACCGGCATGGAGCGCGCCGCAGCCGTCGACGCCGGTGACGTCACCATCGCCAAGAAGGCCGGTGTGGTTACCGAGGTCTCCGCCGAGCTCGTCATCATGCTCAACGACGACGGCACGGAAACCAACTACCGCATCAACAAGTTCGCCCGCTCCAACCAGGGCAACTGCTACAACAACCGTGTCCTGGTGAACGAAGGCCAGCGCCTGGAAGTTGGCGGCATCATCGCCGACGGCCCGGCAACGGACCAGGGCGAGCTCGCCCTCGGTAAGAACCTCCTCGTGGCATTCATGTCATGGGAAGGCCACAACTTCGAGGACGCCATCATCCTCTCGCAGCGCATCGTTGCCGAGGACGTCCTTTCCTCCATCCACATCGAGGAGCACGAGATCGATGCCCGCGACACCAAGCTTGGTGCCGAGGAAATCACCCGTGACATCCCCAACGTGTCCGAGGAAGTCCTGGCAGGCCTGGACGAGCGCGGCATCATCCACATCGGTGCCGAGGTTGAAGCGGGCGACATCCTGGTCGGAAAGGTCACCCCGAAGGGTGAAACCGAGCTGACCCCGGAAGAGCGCCTGCTCCGTGCCATCTTCGGCGAGAAGTCCCGTGAAGTGCGCGACACGTCCCTGAAGGTTCCGCACGGCGAGTCCGGCACCGTCATCGGCGTCCGCGTCTTCGACCGCGACAACGACGACGAACTGCCCCCGGGCGTCAACCAGCTGGTCCGCGTCTACGTGGCTGCCAAGCGCAAAATCACCGACGGCGACAAGCTCGCCGGCCGTCACGGCAACAAGGGTGTTATCTCCAAGATCCTCCCGATCGAGGACATGCCCTTCCTTGCCGACGGTACCCCCGTTGATATCGTCCTGAACCCGCTGGGTGTTCCGGGCCGTATGAACGTCGGCCAGGTGCTGGAAACGCACCTCGGCTGGGTCGCGAAGACGGGCTGGAAGATCGAAGGCGAGCCGGAGTGGGCCAAGCAGCTGCCGAACCTGCCGCGCGAGAGTGGCCAGACCACTGTTGCAACGCCGGTCTTCGACGGCGCCCGCGAAGAGGAAATCACGGGCCTGCTCGACTCCACCAACCTGACCCGTGATGGTGACCGCCTGATCGACTCCTCGGGCAAGACCCGCCTGTTCGACGGCCGCTCCGGCGAGCCGTTCCCGGATCCGATCTCGGTCGGCTACATGTACATCCTGAAGCTCCACCACCTGGTGGACGACAAGATCCACGCCCGCTCCACCGGCCCGTACTCCATGATCACGCAGCAGCCGCTGGGTGGTAAGGCACAGTTCGGTGGCCAGCGCTTCGGTGAAATGGAAGTGTGGGCGCTCGAAGCTTATGGCGCCGCCTACACGCTCCAGGAACTGCTCACGATCAAGTCCGATGACATTCACGGCCGCGTGAAGGTCTACGAGGCGATCGTCAAGGGCGAGAACATCCCTGAGCCGGGTGTTCCCGAATCCTTCAAGGTGTTGATCAAGGAAATGCAGTCGCTGTGCCTGAACGTGGAAGTGCTTTCCACCGACGGAACCACAATTGAAATGCGTGACTCTGATGACGCAGTCTTCACGGCTGCGGAAGAACTGGGCATCGATCTGTCTCGTGCAGAGCCCAGCTCCGTAGAAGAGGTCTAGCAGGGGTCCCGACGGCGGGTGGTGACCACCCGCAGTCGGCCCCGCGACTCTTCCCGCAACCAAGACTTCAGAATTTAGAGAACAAGAGAGAACAGGGACCATATGTCCAGCGAATCCTCCTTCGGCCTCATGCAGATCGGCCTCGCCACCGCGGAAGACATCCGCGGCTGGTCGTACGGCGAGGTTAAGAAGCCGGAAACCATCAACTACCGCACGCTCAAGCCCGAGAAGGACGGCCTCTTCTGCGAGAAGATCTTCGGCCCGTCCCGTGACTGGGAATGCTACTGCGGCAAGTACAAGCGCGTGCGCTTCAAGGGCATCATCTGTGAGCGGTGTGGCGTCGAGGTCACCCGTGCCAAGGTGCGCCGTGAGCGCATGGGCCACATCGAACTGGCTGCTCCCGTAACCCACATCTGGTACTTCAAGGGTGTTCCGTCCCGTCTGGGCTACCTCCTTGACCTGGCTCCGAAGGACCTCGAAAAGGTCATCTACTTCGCTGCCTACATGATCACCAGCGTCGACGAAGAAAACCGCCACGCGGAACTGCCCAACCTGCAGGTTGAGCATGACGTCGAGAAGAAGCAGCTGATCGACAACCGCGACTCCGACATCGCGACGATCGCCCGCGACCTTGAGAACGAGCTTGCCCGTCTCGAGGGCGAGGGTGCCAAGGCTGCCGACAAGAAGAAGGCACGCGACTCCGCGGACCGCCAGATGGCGAACGTCCGCAAGCGCGCCGACGCCGAGATCGAGCGCCTCGAGCAGGTCTGGGACCGCTTCAAGAACCTGAAGGTCGCTGACCTCGAAGGTGACGAAGGCCTCTACCGCGAACTGCGTGACCGCTACGGCATGTACTTCGAAGGCTCCATGGGTGCCGAAGCCATCAAGAAGCGTCTTGAGAACTTCGACATGCAGGCCGAGTCCGACAACCTGCGCGACATCATCGCCAACGGCAAGGGCCAGCGCAAGACCCGTGCCCTGAAGCGGCTGAAGGTGGTCAACGCGTTCCTGACCACCAACAACAGCCCGCTCGGCATGGTGCTTGACGCTGTCCCGGTCATCCCGCCGGAACTGCGCCCGATGGTCCAGCTGGACGGTGGCCGCTTCGCGACCTCCGACCTCAACGACCTCTACCGCCGCGTGATCAACCGCAACAACCGTCTTAAGCGACTGCTTGACCTGGGTGCTCCGGAGATCATCGTCAACAACGAGAAGCGCATGCTTCAGGAAGCTGTTGACAGCCTCTTCGACAACGGCCGCCGCGGCCGTCCGGTCACCGGACCGGGCAACCGTCCGCTGAAGTCCCTAAGCGACATGCTCAAGGGCAAGCAGGGCCGCTTCCGCCAGAACCTGCTCGGCAAGCGCGTCGACTACTCCGGCCGTTCGGTCATCGTCGTCGGCCCGCAGCTGAAGCTGCACCAGTGTGGCCTGCCCAAGCAGATGGCGCTGGAGCTCTTCAAGCCGTTCGTGATGAAGCGCCTGGTTGACCTCAACCACGCCCAGAACATCAAGTCGGCCAAGCGCATGGTTGAGCGTTACCGCCCGCAGGTCTGGGACGTGCTGGAAGAGATCATCACCGAACACCCGGTGCTGCTCAACCGTGCACCTACCCTGCACCGCCTCGGCATCCAGGCATTCGAGCCGCAGCTTGTTGAAGGCAAGGCCATCCAGCTCCACCCGCTGGTTTGTGGCGCCTTCAACGCCGACTTCGACGGCGACCAGATGGCAGTCCACCTGCCGCTGAGCCCCGAAGCCCAGGCCGAAGCCCGCATCCTGATGCTGTCGTCCAACAACATCCTGAAGCCGTCCGACGGCCGCCCGGTGACCCTGCCTTCGCAGGATATGATCATCGGCCTCTACCACCTGACCACCAAGCGTGTCGGTTCAGCTGGCGAAGGCCGCATCTTCTCCTCGGTCTCGGAAGCCATCATGGCGTTCGATCTGCACGAGCTGCACCTGAACTCCCAGGTCAAGATCCGTCTTGAGGGCTTTGTCCCTTACGCCGGCTGGGAAGCTCCGGAAGGCTGGGAGCCGGGTCAGACCGCTCTCGTGGACACCTCCCTGGGCCAGGTTCTCTTCAACCAGACACTGCCCGAGGACTACCCGTGGGTTGAGGCAGTTGCCGACAAGGGCGAACTGTCCCGCATCGTCAACGACCTCGCCGAGCGCTACCCGAAGGTTGTTACCGCGGCAACGCTGGACAACCTGAAGGATGCCGGTTTCTACTGGGCCACCCGATCAGGTGTCACCGTTGCTATCTCCGACATCGAGGTTCCGGCCGAGAAGCCGGTCATCCTTGCCGGTTACGAGGAGCGCGCTGCCAAGATCCAGGGCCAGTACGACAAGGGCCTGATTGACGACGACGAGCGTCGCCAGGAACTGATCGAGATCTGGAACAAGGCGACCAACGAAATCGCCCAGGTCATGCGTGACAGCCTGTCGCCGATGAACACCATCAACCGCATGGTGTCCTCGGGTGCACGTGGTAACTGGATGCAGGTCCGCCAGATCGCGGGTATCCGTGGCCTCGTGGCCAACCCGAAGGGTGAAATCATCCCGCGTCCGATCAAGTCCTCCTACCGTGAGGGCCTGTCGGTGCTGGAATACTTCATCGCGACGCACGGTGCACGTAAGGGTCTTGCCGACACCGCGCTGCGTACCGCCAACTCGGGTTACCTGACCCGTCGTCTGGTGGACGTCTCGCAGGACGTCATTGTCCGTGAAGAGGACTGCGGCACTGAGCGCGGCCTTGTCACGCCGATCGCCGTGGCTGACGCCAACGGCGAGCTGGCACTGGACGAGAACGTCGAGAACAGCGCCTACGCCCGTACGCTGGCCGTGGACGTCGTTGACTCCAAGGGCAACGTCCTGGCTGCCGGCGGTACCGACTGCGGCGACGTCGTGATCGCTGAGCTGTTCGCAGCCGGCATCACCGAGGTCAAGGTACGCTCCGTGCTCACCTGTGAGTCCAGTGTCGGCACCTGTGCCCTGTGTTACGGCCGTTCGCTGGCAACCGGCAAGACCGTGGACATCGGTGAGGCTGTGGGCATCATCGCCGCTCAGTCCATCGGTGAGCCCGGTACCCAGCTGACCATGCGTACGTTCCACACCGGTGGTGCTGTGTCCGCCAGCGGTGGCGACGACATCACCCAGGGTCTGCCCCGTATCCAGGAGCTCTTCGAAGCGCGTACCCCGAAGGGTGTGGCGCCGATTGCGGAAGCAGCCGGCCGCATCACCATCGAGGAATCCGAGCGCCAGATGCGTCTGGTGATCACTCCGGACGACGGTTCCGAAGAGATCGCCTACCCGGTCCTGCGCCGGTCGCGCCTCCTGATCGAAGACGGCCAGCACGTAACGGTGGGCCAGAAGCTCATCAACGGTCCGGTCGACCCGAAGCAGGTCCTGCGCATCATGGGCCCGCGTGCCGCACAGAAGTTCCTCGTGGACGAAGTGCAGGGCGTGTACCGCAGCCAGGGCATTGGCATCCACGACAAGCACGTGGAGGTCATCGTCCGCCAGATGCTGCGCCGCGTCACGGTCATCGAATCCGGCGACTCCGACCTGCTCCCCGGCGAGCTGGCAGAGCGCAGCCGGTTCGAGGACGCCAACCGCCGTGTTGTATCCGAGGGCAAGACTCCGGCTTCCGGACGTCCCGAGCTCATGGGTATCACCAAGGCGTCGCTGGCCACCGAGTCCTGGCTGTCCGCAGCTTCCTTCCAGGAGACCACCCGCGTCCTGACGCAGGCGGCCATGGAAGGCAAGAGCGATCCGCTGCTCGGCCTCAAGGAGAACGTCATCATCGGTAAGCTGATCCCGGCCGGCACGGGCCTCCCGCGCTACACCGAGATCACGGTGGAACCGACTGAAGAAGCAAAGGCCAACCTGTTCACCGGCCCCAGCGCGTTCAGCGATTTCTCCTACGACACGCTGGGCGGCGACGGAGCTCCTGAGTTCCACGCCATCCCGCTGGATGACTACGACCTCGGAAACGACTTCCGCTAACGGGCACGGCGGGCCCTTTCGTGTCGCGTTCCGCGCCATGTAGGGACCCAGCCGCCCTGCCCTTAGTCGCCAGGCAAACGAAGGACCCTGCACTCACTCAGTGCGGGGTCCTTCCCCTTTTGCGCCCTACACCCGATTAAGGCTCAAGATCAAGCCATGCTAGACTTTGTGTAATTGTTCTGTGTGGCAGTGGATGAAGGCCGCCGCAGCATCATTTCGGTTTTGTTCTCATGATGCTGGGTGGAGCCTGTTTCCGGGTTGCGGGCTACGTGCGCAACGAATGCCGCGCTTTTGCACGCCCACGGGCCCTTTGGGATCCGAAGCCGCAGGGACAACGCCAAAGCTCTCACGCAACACAGGCTCTCGCCTGGCGCGGGGCAGAGATCAACCAACGGAGAACACGAAAGTGCCTACGATTAACCAGCTGGTCCGCAAGGGCCGCACGCCGAAGGTCAAAAAGACCAAGGCACCCGCGCTGAACGGCAGCCCGATGCGCCGCGGTGTTTGCACCCGCGTTTACACCACCACCCCGAAGAAGCCGAACTCGGCTCTGCGTAAGGTTGCACGTGTGCGCCTCAACGGTGGTATCGAAGTTACCGCGTACATCCCCGGTGTTGGCCACAACCTCCAGGAGCACTCCATTGTGCTCGTTCGTGGTGGTCGTGTGAAGGACCTTCCCGGTGTCCGCTACAAGATCGTCCGTGGTGCCCTCGATACCCAGGGTGTGAAGAACCGTAAGCAGGCGCGCAGCCGCTACGGCGCAAAGATGGAGAAGAAGTAATATGCCTCGCAAGGGTCCGGCCCCCAAGCGGCCGCTCGTATCAGATCCCGTCTACGGCTCCCCGCTGGTTACCCAGCTGATCAACAAGGTGCTGGTTGACGGCAAGAAGTCCACCGCCGAGCGCATTGTTTACGGTGCCCTCGAAGGTGCCCGCGCGAAGTCCGGCGGCGACCCCGTTGCAGCCCTCAAGAAGGCCATGGACAACGTCAAGCCTTCCCTCGAGGTCCGCTCCCGCCGTGTCGGTGGCGCCACCTACCAGGTTCCGGTTGAGGTTAAGCCGGGCCGCTCCACCGCTCTCGCGCTGCGTTGGCTGGTCGGCTACTCCAAGGCCCGCCGGGAAAAGACGATGACCGAGCGCCTCCAGAACGAAATCCTGGATGCCTCCAACGGTCTCGGTGCCGCTGTGAAGCGTCGCGAAGACACCCACAAGATGGCCGAGTCCAACAAGGCCTTCGCCCACTACCGCTGGTAAAACTTCCCGTACGCCGCCGGCTCAGACGAGCCGGCGGCGAACGCGTAGTCCATCCGAAAGGGAGACACCGTGGCACAGGACGTGCTTACAGACCTTAGTAAGGTCCGCAACATCGGCATCATGGCCCACATCGATGCCGGCAAGACCACCACCACCGAGCGCATTCTGTTCTACACAGGTGTGAACCACAAGATTGGCGAAACGCACGACGGCGCTTCGACCACCGACTGGATGGAACAGGAAAAGGAACGCGGCATCACCATCACGTCTGCCGCCGTGACCTGCTTCTGGGAAAACAACCAGATCAACATCATTGACACCCCGGGCCACGTGGACTTCACGGTTGAGGTTGAGCGCTCCCTGCGCGTCCTCGACGGTGCAGTCGCCGTCTTCGATGGCAAGGAAGGCGTTGAGCCGCAGTCTGAAACCGTTTGGCGCCAGGCTGACAAGTACAACGTTCCGCGCATCTGCTTCGTCAACAAGATGGACAAGCTGGGCGCTGACTTCTACTTCACCGTGGACACCATCATCAGCCGCCTCGGTGCCAAGCCGCTGGTTATGCAGCTGCCGATCGGTGCCGAGAACGACTTCATCGGCGTCGTCGACCTGCTGTACATGCGTGCGCTCGTATGGCCTGGCGATGCCAAGGGCGACGTCACCATGGGCGCCAAGTACGAAATCCGCGAGATCCCGGAAGACCTCAAGGCCAAGGCCGAGGAATACCGCGCAAACCTCGTGGAAGCCGTCGCAGAGGCCTCCGAGGAACTCATGGAGAAGTACCTCGAAGGTGAAGAAATCACCATCGATGAGCTCAAGGCCGGCATCCGCAAGATGACGATCAACTCCGAGATCTACCCGGTGTTCTGTGGTTCCGCGTTCAAGAATCGTGGCGTTCAGCCGATGCTCGATGCTGTTGTCGACTACCTGCCGAACCCGCTCGACGTCCCGCCGATGATCGGTCACGATCCCCGCGACGAAGAGAAGGAACTGACCCGCAAGCCTTCTTCCGAAGAGCCGTTCTCTGCACTGGCGTTCAAGATCGCCGCGCACCCGTTCTTCGGCCAGCTCACCTTCATCCGCGTGTACTCCGGTCACGTGGAAGCAGGCGCGCAGGTGGTTAACTCCACCAAGGGCAAGAAGGAGCGCATCGGCAAGCTGTTCCAGATGCACGCCAACAAGGAAATGCCGGTCGACGGCGCTACCGCGGGCCACATCTACGCAGCCATCGGTCTGAAGGACACCACCACGGGCGACACCCTGTGCGACTCCAGCAACCAGATCGTCCTGGAGTCCATGAGCTTCCCGGAGCCCGTGATCTCGGTTGCCATCGAGCCGAACACCAAGGGTGACCAGGAGAAGCTCTCCACGGCCATCCAGAAGCTCTCCGCTGAGGACCCGACCTTCCAGGTCTCCCTCAACGAAGACACCGGCCAGACCATCATCGCCGGCATGGGCGAACTTCACCTGGACATCCTGGTGGACCGCATGCGCCGCGAATTCAAGGTCGAGGCTAACGTTGGCAAGCCGCAGGTTGCTTACCGCGAAACCATCAAGCGTGCTGTAGAGCGTCACGACTACACCCACAAGAAGCAGACCGGTGGTTCCGGCCAGTTCGCAAAGATCCAGATTGCGATCGAGCCGATGGACACCTCCGAAGGCGAGCTGTACGAGTTCGAGAACAAGGTCACTGGTGGCCGCGTTCCCCGCGAGTACATCCCCTCGGTTGACGCCGGTATCCAGGATGCACTGAACGACGGCGTCCTGGCCGGTTACCCGGTTGTCGGCATCAAGGCCACGCTGATTGACGGCGCCTACCACGATGTTGACTCCTCGGAAATGGCGTTCAAGATCGCCGGCCGTATGGCTTTCAAGGAAGCCGCACGCAAGGCGAACCCTGTTCTGCTCGAACCGCTGATGGATGTCGAGGTCCGCACCCCTGAGGAATACATGGGTGAAGTTATCGGTGACCTCAACTCCCGCCGTGGCCAGATGCAGTCCATGGAGGATGCCCAGGGCGTCAAGGTTGTCCGCGCACACGTACCGCTGTCCGGCATGTTCGGCTACATCGGTGACCTGCGTTCAAAGACCCAGGGCCGCGCTGTGTACTCCATGACGTTCAACAGCTACGCCGAGGTTCCGAAGGCAGTTGCCGACGAGATCATCCAGAAGTCCCGCGGCGAGTAGTCCTTAGGACTGTCCACGCGACAAGCTGCGAAAAACCGGGTGCGTTTCCTCTGCGGAACACACCTAGTGCGGATGGCCGGAACACTGGTTCCGTCCTGGTTCCGGCCAACAGCACGAACAGGCTTCAGGCACTAGTATTAGTTCCTGAATCTGAAATTTCACCAATCCAAAGCCCCCCAAGTAGACTTACTGGAGTTTCTGCCGCGATAAGCGCGGTTGAAGGTAAGCCATTTGAAAAACGTTCTAGGAGGAACCTGTGGCAAAGGCAAAGTTCGAGCGGACTAAGCCGCACGTTAACATCGGTACCATTGGTCACGTTGACCACGGTAAGACGACGTTGACGGCCGCCATTTCCAAGGTGCTGTACGACAAGTACCCGACTCTCAACGAGAAGCGTGACTTCGCGTCGATCGACTCTGCTCCGGAAGAGCGTCAGCGCGGCATTACCATCAACATCTCCCACGTTGAGTACCAGACCGAGAAGCGCCACTACGCACACGTAGACGCTCCGGGTCACGCTGACTACATCAAGAACATGATCACCGGTGCTGCTCAGATGGACGGCGCGATCCTCGTGGTTGCCGCTACTGACGGCCCGATGGCTCAGACCCGCGAGCACGTTCTGCTCGCCCGCCAGGTTGGTGTTCCCTACCTGCTGGTCGCGCTGAACAAGGCAGACATGGTTGACGACGAGGAACTCCTCGACCTCGTTGAAATGGAAGTTCGTGAGCTCCTGAGCTCGCAGGGCTTCGATGGCGACGAAGCACCGGTCGTCCGCGTTTCCGGCCTGAAGGCCCTGGAAGGCGACCCGGAGTGGGTCAAGTCCGTTGAGGACCTGATGGCTGCTGTCGACGAGTCCGTTCCGGACCCCGTACGTGACCGTGACAAGCCGTTCCTGATGCCGATCGAGGACGTCTTCACCATCACCGGTCGTGGCACCGTTGTGACGGGCCGCGCCGAGCGCGGTACCCTCGCCATCAACTCTGAGGTCGAGATCGTCGGTATCCGCCCGGTCCAGAAGACCACGGTTACCGGTATCGAGATGTTCCACAAGCAGCTCGACGAAGCATGGGCCGGCGAGAACTGTGGCCTCCTGCTCCGCGGTCTGAAGCGCGACGACGTCGAGCGTGGCCAGGTTGTCGTCAAGCCGGGTTCCATCACCCCGCACACCGACTTCGAGGCCAACGTCTACATCCTCTCCAAGGACGAAGGCGGACGTCACAACCCGTTCTACTCGAACTACCGCCCGCAGTTCTACTTCCGTACCACGGACGTAACCGGCGTTATCACCCTGCCGGAAGGCACGGAAATGGTTATGCCTGGCGACAACACTGAGATGACCGTTGCGCTCATCCAGCCGATCGCTATGGAAGAGGGCCTCGGCTTCGCTATCCGTGAAGGCGGCCGCACCGTTGGTTCGGGACGTGTCACCAAGATCAACAAGTAATTCTTGCTGATTGCGGATCGAAGGGCCGGCTAACGGTCTGACGTGATGTTCGAAAACAGCCCCGCTGCTACTCGCAGCGGGGCTGTTTTTGTATCTGCAGTTCCCTCCGCTGGGCAGCGGGCCGGCCTGATAGGGTTAGTGCTCGCGACAGATTCGTGGCAAAGAGGGAGCATCATGGGTTGGCTTATTTTCCTGCTGGTGGTTGCCGCCGTGGTGGTGGGCATCGTTTGGACGAAGAAGCACTTCCGCAACGAGATTGAACGCGCCAAGCGGATCAACCGGGCCAACAAGAACCAGTAGCCCCGGGCAGAAAGCAGTAGCCCTTGGGGCGCCTGGACGCTCACAATAGCGCTCGGCAACGGGTGCCGCGGTCGGCAGAGGATACAACTCAGGGCCCGATTCGCTTCCTCGGACAAATTCCGGCATACTAGTTGAGTTGTTCAAGCGCTTCTTCGTGTCCCGATCCGGATAATGCCGGGTGCCAGGGTCCAGGTTGAAGCCCAAACATAACCCACCCCCCAAGGAAATGCGGGCTCGTGCGTCATGCACAGCGCGACACGCCCGACCGCGGGGGTCGGTTACGTCGGCAGGTTGAGGAACCCGGATTCATCCGGATTCAGCTTGTGCGGCGGGTGGTAGTTACGACTTCAAATGCTTCGGCAGCCACATGCAACACGCAAGTAAACAGAGCAGCACTTACTGAAAGAGAGTCAGGCGACATGGCGGGACAAAAAATCCGCATCCGGCTGAAGTCATACGACCACGAGGTCATTGACGTTTCAGCACGGAAGATCGTTGAGACGGTCACGCGCGCAGGCGCAACGGTAGTCGGCCCCGTGCCGCTGCCCACGGAGAAGAACGTGTACTGCGTTATCCGCTCTCCCCACAAGTACAAGGACAGCCGCGAGCACTTTGAAATGCGCACGCACAAGCGTCTGATCGACATCATCGACCCCACGCCCAAGGCTGTTGACTCGCTCATGCGTCTCGACCTGCCGGCCGACGTGAACATCGAAATCAAGCTGTAGGGAGGTGCTGAGAGACTATGACCGCAACCCGTAACGTAAAGGGCCTGCTGGGCACGAAGCTCGGCATGACCCAGGTCTGGGACGAGAACAACAAGCTCATCCCCGTCACTGTTGTCCAGGCTGACTCGAACGTCATCACCCAGCTGCGCAACGCAGAAGTTGATGGCTACGTCGCCGTTCAGATCGGCTACGGCCAGATCGATCCCCGCAAGGTCACCAAGCCGCTGGCTGGTCACTTTGAAAAGGCAGGCGTCACGCCTCGCCGTCACGTCGTCGAACTCCGTACCGCAGATGCTGCTGAGTACGAGCTGGGCCAGGAGCTCTCTGTAGAGGTCTTCGAAGCCGGCCAGAAGATCGACGTCGTAGGCACCACCAAGGGTAAGGGCTTCGCCGGTGTTATGAAGCGTCACGGCTTCCACGGCGTTGGAGCTTCCCACGGTGCCCACAAGAACCACCGTAAGCCCGGTTCTATCGGTGGCGCATCCACCCCGAGCCGCGTCTTCAAGGGCATGAAAATGGCCGGCCGCATGGGCGCCGTTCGTCACACCACGCTGAACCTCACTGTTCACGCGGTTGACGTCGAGAAGTCGCTGCTCCTGATCAAGGGTGCCGTCCCCGGCGCCCGCGGCCAGGTCGTACTCGTACGCACCGCCGTGAAGGGAGCCTAGTTAAATGACTAGCACTGTCAAGGTTGACCTGCCTGCAGAGATCTTCGACGTTCAGACCAACGTGCCGCTGCTGCACCAGGTCGTCGTTGCACAGCTCGCTGCTGCTCGCCAGGGTACCCACAAGACCAAGACCCGCGCCGAAGTTTCCGGTGCAGGCCGCAAGCCGTTCAAGCAGAAGGGTACCGGCCGCGCCCGTCAGGGCTCGATCCGTGCTCCTCACATGACCGGTGGTGGCGTTGTCCACGGTCCCACCCCGCGTGACTACAGCCAGCGCACCCCCAAGAAGATGATTGCTGCTGCACTGCGCGGCGCACTGTCTGACCGCGCCCGTAACGGACGCATCCACGTTATTGCTGATGTGGTTGCCGGCGACAAGCCGTCCTCCAAGGAAGCACTGGCAACGCTGCGCGGCGTCTCCGAGCGCAAGAACCTGCTCGTTGTCATTGAGCGCGCCAACGATGTTGCTGCACTGTCCGTGCGCAACCTCGAGGAAGTTCACGTTCTGTACGCAGACCAGCTGAACACCTACGACGTTCTCGTTTCTGACGACGTAGTCTTCACCAAGGCTGCCTACGAAGCATTCGTTGCTGACAAGGCTGCAAAGAACGAGGAGGATGCCAAGTGAGCGCAGCCACCATCAAAGACCCGCGCGACGTCGTGCTTGCACCCGTCGTTTCGGAAAAGAGCTACGGCCTGATCGACGAGGGCAAGTACACCTTCCTGGTGGACCCCCGCTCGAACAAGACCGAGATCAAGCTGGCCGTGGAGAAGATTTTCTCCGTCAAGGTCGAATCGATCAACACCATCAACCGTGCCGGTAAGCGCAAGCGCACCAAATTTGGATGGGGTACCCGCAAGAACACCAAGCGTGCCATTGTGACCCTCAAAGAAGGCACTATCGACATCTTCGGCGGTCCGCTCGCGTAGCGGAGACCACTTTAACGAGGAAATAAATTATGGGAATCCGTAAATACAAGCCGACTACGCCGGGCCGTCGCGGCTCGAGCGTAGCTGACTTCACCGAAATCACGCGGTCGACGCCGGAAAAGTCGTTGGTACGTCCGCTGCCCAAAAAGGGCGGCCGTAACAACTCCGGTAAGATCACCACCCGTCACAAGGGCGGTGGACACAAGCGCCAGTACCGTCTGATCGACTTCCGTCGCCACGACAAGGACGGCGTCAACGCCCGCGTTGCCGAAATCGAGTACGATCCGAACCGTACGGCTCGCATCGCCCTCCTGCACTACGTTGATGGCACCAAGCGCTACATCATCGCCCCGAACAAGCTCTCCCAGGGCGACTTCGTGGAAGCCGGCGCCGACGCTGACATCAAGCCTGGCAACAACCTGCCCCTGCGCAACATCCCCGTGGGTACTGTTATCCACGCGGTTGAGCTGCGTCCGGGCGGCGGTGCCAAGATGGCCCGTTCCGCCGGTGCTTCTGTTCAGCTCGTCGCCAAGGAAGGCCGCTTCGCCCAGCTGCGACTGCCCTCCGGCGAAATCCGCAACGTTGACGTCCGCTGCCGCGCCACGATCGGCGAGGTCGGCAACGCCGAGCAGTCGAACATCAACTGGGGCAAGGCTGGCCGTATGCGCTGGAAGGGCGTTCGCCCGACCGTCCGTGGTGTCGCCATGAACCCGGTTGACCACCCGCACGGTGGTGGCGAGGGTAAGACGTCCGGTGGACGTCACCCTGTCAACCCGAACGGTAAGCGCGAAGGCCGCACCCGCCGTCCCAACAAAGAGAGCGACAAGCTTATTGTTCGTCGCCGTCGTACTGGCAAGAACAAGCGATAGGAGCCTGGACACATGCCACGCAGCCTGAAAAAAGGTCCTTTCGTTGACCAGCACCTCTTTGTGAAGGTCGCAAGGGAAAACGAAAAGGGCACCAAGAACGTCATCAAGACCTGGTCCCGCCGCTCGATGATCGTCCCGGACATGCTCGGGCACACGATCGCCGTGCACGACGGACGCAAGCACATCCCGGTGTTTGTCACCGAGTCGATGGTCGGGCACAAGCTCGGCGAATTCGCTCCCACGCGGACATTCCGCGGCCATGTCAAGGACGACCGTAAGGGCAAGCGCCGCTAGGCGCCTGCACTTACGTCAAAGACGAGAGAAGGAAAGCAATGGAAGCCAAGGCAATTGCGCGCCACATCCGCGTAACGCCTATGAAGGCCCGGCGCGTCGTCAACCTTGTTCGTGGTAAGCAAGCGAACGAGGCTCTGGCAATTCTGAAGTTTGCCCCCCAGGCAGCTTCGGAGCCGGTATTCAAGGTAGTTCAGTCGGCAATCTCCAACGCCCGGGTCCTCGCGGACCGCGACGGTGTTGCGTTCGACGAAGGTGACCTCATCATCAGCGAAGCGTTTGTTGATGAAGGCCCGACCATGAAGCGGTTCCAGCCGCGTGCTCAGGGTCGTGCATTTCAGATCAAGAAGCGCACCAGCCACATCACCGTGGTAGTCGCTACCCCGGAGAAAGAGGAGGCTCGCTAAGTGGGACAGAAAGTAAACCCGCACGGGTTCCGACTCGGCATCACCACCGATCACGTATCGCACTGGTTCGCTGACAGCACCAAGGCCGGCCAGCGGTACAAGGACTTCGTTCGCGAAGACATCCGTATCCGCCAGCTCATGTCCACGGGCATGGAGCGCGCCGGTATCGCCAAGGTCGAGATTGAGCGCACCCGCGACCGTGTCCGCGTGGACATCCACACGGCACGTCCGGGCATCGTCATCGGCCGCCGCGGCGCCGAGGCAGACCGCATCCGCGGCGAGCTCGAAAAGCTCACCGGCAAGCAGGTCCAGCTGAACATCCTCGAGGTCAAGAACCCCGAGATGGAAGCCCAGCTTGTTGCCCAGGGTGTTGCAGAGCAGCTGACTTCCCGCGTGGCATTCCGCCGTGCGATGAAGAAGGCCATGCAGTCCGCGCAGCGTGCCGGTGCCAAGGGTATCCGTATCGCTTGCTCGGGCCGTCTGGGTGGCGCAGAAATGTCCCGCTCGGAGTTCTACCGCGAAGGCCGTGTGCCCCTGCACACCCTCCGCGCGAACATCGACTACGGCTTCTACGAAGCCAAGACCACCTTCGGCCGCATCGGCGTGAAGGTCTGGATCTACAAGGGCGACGTCACCTCCAAGGAACTGGCTCAGCAGGCAGCTGCTGCTCCGTCCCGTGGCCGCTCCGGCGACCGTCCGGGCCGCCCGGGTGGCGCTGACCGTGGTGACCGCCGTCGTCGTACCGACCGTCCGGCAGCCGACGCAGCACCTGCTGCTGCAGCTCCGGCAGCCGAGGCAGCAGCACCGGCACAGGCAGCAGAAGGAGGACAGGCTTAAATGCTTATCCCACGTCGAGTCAAGCACCGTAAGCAGCACCACCCGGGTCGTTCCGGCGCTGCCACGGGCGGTACCAAGGTCTCCTTCGGTGAGTACGGCATCCAGGCCCTGAGCCCGGCATACGTCACGAACCGTCAGATCGAATCTGCCCGTATCGCGATGACCCGCCACATCAAGCGTGGCGGTAAGGTCTGGATCAACATCTACCCGGACCGTCCGCTGACCAAGAAGCCTGCCGAAACCCGCATGGGTTCCGGTAAGGGTTCGCCGGAATGGTGGGTCGCCAACGTCAAGCCGGGCCGGGTTCTCTTTGAACTCTCCGGTGTCAGTGATGAGGTAGCTCGCGAGGCACTGCGCCTGGCGATCCACAAGCTCCCGTTGAAGGCACGCATTGTGCGTCGCGAAGGTGGTGAATAGAAATGTCAGTTGGGTCAAAGGATCTTGCACCCGCACAGCTGGATGGTTTCGACAACGAGCGTCTCGTTGAAGAACTCCGCAAGTCCAAGGAAGAGCTGTTCAACCTGCGTTTCCAGTCCGCCACCGGACAGCTGGAGAACCACGGTCGTCTGCGCGCGGTAAAGAAGGACATCGCACGCATCTACACCGTTCTCCGTGAGCGTGAGCTGGGCATTCGTGCCGAGGTTGCCGCACCGGTTGTGGAAGCCAAGGAAGAAAAGAAGTCCAAGAAGTCTGCAGCTAAGAAGGCTGAAAAGCCCGCCGAGGCTGAGACCGAGGAGGACGCCAAGTGAGTGAAAAGGACGAGAACGTGACGGAAACTGCTACGGCAGCTACGGCTGAGCAGCGCGGTTACCGTAAGACGCGTCGCGGCTACGTGGTCTCTGACAAGATGGACAAGACCATCGTTGTTCAGGTTGAAGACCGCGTGAAGCACGCCCTGTACGGCAAGGTTATCCGCCGCACCTCCAAGGTCAAGGCACACGACGAGCAGAACACCGCCGGCATCGGCGACCTGGTTGTCATCGCCGAGACCCGCCCGCTGTCCGCCACCAAGAACTGGCGGCTCGTGGAGATCCTCGAGAAGGCTAAGTAACACCCGCAGCATCGCCCCTGGCGGCTGTAACGGAAACCCCCGTTCCCTTTGGGACCGGGGGTTTCCGCGTTAAGCCGGGAACGTTCGACGGCGTTGGGCCGGGTCCGTGGGGGAGTGGATCGGCCCCTGCCGGTTGTGATATGGGGATGCCGGGGAAACGTGCTAGGATATTGAGTTTGTATGGCGCCTTCTGTGCGCCGACAGCAAACCTCGTAAACAATCGTGCCACGGCATAGTGCCTCCTTGCGCCTCCACGGGCTTGGGAAGCAACTGTTTGTGGCACGGGCGTTTAGGCCTGGTCTGGCAAAATCCAGTCAGGTCAAGAGACACCCCGATCAACCGTTCCGCAAGGCTCATTCCGTAGGAAGATTTTCGGTCTGAGAACCGGCGCGACGCAAGGAGTAAATAGTGATTCAGCAGGAGTCGCGACTCAAGGTCGCCGACAACACGGGTGCTAAGGAAATCCTTACCATTCGCGTTCTCGGTGGATCCGGTCGTCGCTACGCAGGCATCGGCGACGTCATCGTCGCCACCGTCAAGGATGCAATCCCGGGCGGCAACGTAAAGAAGGGCGATGTCGTCAAGGCTGTCATCGTCCGTACCAAGAAGGAACGCCGCCGTGCGGATGGTTCCTACATCAAGTTTGACGAGAACGCAGCTGTAATCCTGAAGAACGACGGTGACCCCCGCGGTACCCGTATCTTCGGACCGGTTGGTCGTGAACTCCGTGACAAGAAGTTCATGAAGATCGTTTCTCTGGCTCCGGAGGTGCTCTAGTCCATGGCTAAGATCAAGAAGGGTGACCTGGTACAGGTCATCACTGGCGCCAAGGCTGAGCGCGGCGGCGACCGTGGCAAGCAGGGCAAGGTCCTGCGCGTGTTCCCGGAAACCAACCGCGTGCTGGTTGAGGGTATCAACCGCGTAACCAAGCACACCAAGGTCGGCCAGTCGCAGCGCGGCACCAAGACCGGCGGCATCGAGGTTGTCGAGGCTTCCATCCACGTTTCCAACGTGGCTCTGGTTGACCCGTCCACCAAGAAGCCGACCCGCGTTGGTTTCCGCCTCGACACCGTAGAGAAGGACGGCGTCAAGAAGACCGTCCGCATCCGCGTGGCCAAGAGCTCCGGGAAGGACATCTAATGACTGAGACTCTCGAGACTCCGGCAACGAAGATCGTTCCTCGTCTGAAGACCAAGTACGCCGATTCCATCAAGAGCACGCTTCTTGAGGAATTCAAGTACGAGAACGTGAACCAGGTTCCCCGTCTGGTCAAGGTTGTAGTGAACATGGGTGTTGGAGATGCCGCCAAGGACTCCAAGCTGATCGACGGCGCTGTCCGCGACCTCACCCTGATCACCGGCCAGAAGCCGCAGGTCACCAAGGCCCGCAAGTCGATCGCCCAGTTCAAGCTGCGCGAAGGCATGCCCATTGGTGCACACGCAACCCTGCGTGGCGACCGCATGTGGGAATTCGTGGACCGTCTGGTCACGCTGGCCCTGCCCCGTATCCGCGACTTCCGCGGCCTCAGCGGCAAGCAGTTTGATGGCAACGGCAACTACACCTTCGGTCTGACCGAGCAGGTTATGTTCCACGAGATCGACCAGGACTCCATCGACCGCACCCGCGGTATGGACATCACGGTTGTTACCACTGCCAAGACCGATGACGAAGGCCGCGCGCTGCTCAAGGCGCTTGGTTTCCCGTTCAAAACCGAAGCTTAATTAACTACGTAAAAGGTCCGGCCGCTCTGATCCCACAGGGACAGAACGGCGGAAACCGTTATGAGGAAGGGCAAGTGCCCAAATGACTATGACAGATCCTGTCGCAGATATGCTTACGCGCCTGCGTAACGCAAACTCGGCATACCACGATTCCGTGTCTATGCCTTACAGCAAGCTCAAGGCTCGCGTTGCTGACATCCTGAAGGCCGAAGGTTTTATCGCCGGCTGGAAGGAAGAGGACGCTGAAGTTGGCAAGAAGCTGACCCTTGATCTCAAGTTCGGTCCGAACCGCGAGCGTTCAATCGCGGGTGTCCGTCGTATTTCCAAGCCGGGTCTCCGCGTTTACGCGAAGTCCACCAACCTGCCGCACGTGCTGGGTGGCCTGGGTATCGCTATCCTGTCCACCTCTTCCGGCCTCCTGACTGACAAGCAGGCCGGCAAGAAGGGCGTGGGCGGCGAAGTCCTCGCTTACGTCTGGTAACGGGAAAGGAAGAGAATAATGTCACGTATTGGACGTCTCCCCATCACCGTTCCTGCCGGCGTTGAGGTCAAGGTTGACGGCTCTGTCGTCAGCGTCAAGGGTTCCAAGGGCGAGCTGAGCCACACTGTGGCCAGCCCGATCGAGGTTGCGCTGGAAGACAGCACCCTGACCGTCACCCGCCCGAACGACGAGCGGGCCTCCCGTTCGCTCCACGGCCTGACCCGCACCCTGATCTCCAACATGATCCAGGGCGTCACCGCAGGCTACGAGAAGAAGCTCGAAATCGTCGGTACCGGTTACCGCGTTCAGGCCAAGGGATCTGACCTTGAGTTCGCTCTCGGCTACAGCCACCCGGTCAACGTTTCGGCTCCGGCTGGCATCACCTTTGCAGTAGAGGGACCGACCAAGCTCTCTGTCTCAGGCATCAATAAGCAGCAGGTCGGCGAGGTTGCTGCCAACATTCGCAAGCTGCGTAAGCCTGACCCGTACAAGGGCAAGGGCATTCGCTACGCGGGCGAAGTCATCCGCCGCAAGGTCGGAAAGGCTGGTAAGTAACCATGGCCATCGCCATTAACAAGAAGCGTACGAACAAGAGCAAGTCTGCTTCACGCAGCCGCCGCCAGCTTCGTATCCGCAAGCGCATCTCCGGAACGGCTGTACGTCCTCGTCTGGTCGTCAACCGCTCCGCACGCCACGTATTTGTCCAGGTTGTCGACGACACCATTGGCCAGACCGTAGCGAGCGCGTCCACTCTGGAAGCTGACCTTCGTGCATTCGACGGTGACAAGACCGCCAAGGCCAAGCGCGTTGGCGAACTCGTCGCCGAGCGCGCCAAGGCTGCCGGCGTCGAAGCTGTTGTCTTCGACCGTGGTGGTAACAAGTACCACGGCCGGATCGCCGCCGTCGCTGACGGCGCACGCGAAGGTGGGCTGTCACTGTGACCGAAGCAAACAAGGAAAAGGACACTGTGTCTGCAGAAGAAAAGGCCCCCGAAGCCGCAGCTGCTGAGACCACTGCCCCCGCTGCCGATGACCGCCGTGGTGGCGCCCGTCGCGGCGAGCGTGGCGACCGTGGCCAGGGCCGCGGCGACCGCGGTGGCCGTGGCGGCCGCGATGGCGGACGTGAAGCCGAGAAGAACCAGTTCGTAGAGCGCGTTGTCACCATCAACCGCGTTTCCAAGGTCGTCAAGGGTGGTCGTCGCTTCAGCTTCACCGCACTCGTCGTCGTTGGTGACGGTAACGGTATGGTCGGCGTCGGCTACGGCAAGGCCAAGGAAGTTCCCGCTGCTATCGCCAAGGGCGTTGAAGAGGCCAAGAAGTCCTTCTTCCGCGTTCCCCGCGTTGGCAACACCATTCCTCACCGCGTTCAGGGTGAAGCCGCTGCTGGTGTCGTAATGCTGCGTCCGGCTTCCGCCGGTACCGGTGTTATTGCCGGTGGTCCGGTCCGTGCAGTACTGGAGTGCGTGGGCATCCACGACATCCTCTCCAAGTCGCTCGGTTCCTCCAACGCCATCAACATCGTTCACGCGACCGTTGATGCCCTGAAGCGCCTCGAAGAGCCGGCAGCCGTGGCAGCACGCCGCGGCCTGCCCCTCGACGAGATCGCTCCGCCGGCACTGGTGAAGGCTCTGATGAACCAGAAGGCAGGTGTCTAGGTTATGGCTAAGAACCTGACTCCCTCCGACGCCAAGTTGGAGATCACCCAGATTAAGGGCGTCATTGGCGCCAAGCAGAACCAGCGCGACACCCTTCGGTCGCTCGGCCTCAAGCGGATCGGACACACCGTTGTCCGCACTGCTGACGCCGTGACCGTTGGAATGCTCAACACGGTTCCGCACCTCGTGAATGTTGAGGAGGCGAAGTAATGGCAGAGAAGAACACGGCCGAGAAGGCCGAGACCGCCGCTGCTGAGAAGCAGAGCGCTCTGAAGGTTCACCACCTGCGTCCCGCCCCGGGTTCCAAGACCGCCAAGACCCGTGTTGGTCGTGGTGAAGGTTCCAAGGGTAAGACCGCCGGTCGCGGTACCAAGGGTACGAAGGCCCGCTACCAGATCAAGGCTGGCTTTGCCGGCGGCCAGCTGCCGCTGCACATGCGCCTGCCGAAGCTGCGCGGCTTCAAGAACCCGTTCCGGGTTGAGTTCCAGGTTGTAAACCTGGACAAGCTCAACGAGCTGTTCCCGGAAGGTGGCGCTGTCACCGTGGAGAACCTGGTCGAAAAGGGTGCCGTTCGCAAGAACCAGCCCGTGAAGGTGCTTGGCACCGGCGACATCACCGTCAAGGTTGACGTCACCGTTCACGCATTCTCGGCCAGCGCCGCTGAAAAGATCGCTGCAGCCGGCGGAAGCACCACCGCGCTCTAAGGGATTCTGTCCCGGAGCCGGCGGGCAACAGCCTGCTGCGCAAACTCCCGGCACGGGGGCCGAGGCCCCTGTGCCGGGAGTTTTTTCATACCTATTGGGTCTTCCGGATTGTTCGCATGCCGCAAACACCGGTTAGACTCGGTTGTTGGGTTTATAGACCTGCATCACGAGACTTATTAACAACTGAGGAGGACGCTTGCTAAGCGCATTCGGCCGGGCGTTTCGGACGCCTGATCTGCGACGCAAGTTGTTGTTCACGCTGGGAATCATCACAATCTTCCGCTTGGGAGCCTTCATCCCCTCGCCTGGTGTGAGCTACCAGAATGTCCAGCAATGCTTGTCGAACGGGCAGACCCAGGGCGGGATCTACCAGCTCGTCAATCTTTTCAGCGGCGGTGCATTGCTGCAGGTCTCCATCTTCGCCCTGGGAATCATGCCGTACATCACGGCGAGCATCATTGTGCAGCTTCTGCGTGTGGTCATCCCGCGTTTCCAGCAGCTGTACGAAGAGGGCGCCTCCGGGCAGTCCAAGCTGACGCAGTACACGCGGTACCTGACGATCGCCCTTGGCCTGCTGAACGCCACGACGCTGGTGTCGCTGGCGCGATCCGGCCAGTTGCTGCCCGGCTGCAACCTGCCGATCATCCCTGACCAGAGCGTCATCACCACGATCCTCATCGTCATCACGCTGACGGCCGGCACCGGCCTCATCATGTGGATGGGTGAGCTCGTGACCGAGAAGGGCGTCGGCAACGGCATGTCGCTGCTGATCTTCACGGCCATCGCTGCAGGCTTCCCCACTTCGCTGGGCGCCATCTGGTCCGCCCAGGGCCCGGGCACGTTCTTCATCGTGCTGGCCATCGGCCTGCTGACCGTTGCCCTGGTGGTCTTCGTTGAGCAGTCCCAGCGCCGCATCCCGGTGCAGTACGCCAAGCGGATGATCGGCCGCCGCACAGTGGGCGGCACCAGCACCTACATTCCCATCAAGGTGAACATGGCCGGCGTCATTCCCGTCATCTTCGCCTCCTCGATGCTGTATCTGCCGGCGTTGATCTCCCAGTTCAACCAGCCGAAGCCGGGGGAGTCCATCCAGCCGTGGGTTGAGTGGATCAACAACAACCTGACCCGCGGTGACCACCCCATTTACATGGTGATGTACTTCGCCATGATCGTTTTCTTTACCTACTTCTATGTGGCGATCACCTTCAACCCTGAAGAGGTCTCCGACAACATGAAGAAATACGGCGGCTTCATTCCGGGTATCCGTGCCGGCAAGCCGACCGCGGATTACCTGCAGTACGTCCTGTCGCGGATCACGCTGCCCGGCGCCTTCTACCTTGGCTTCGTGGCACTGATCCCGCTGGTGGCGCTCGTGCTGATCAACGCAAACCAGAACTTCCCGTTCGGTGGCACCTCGATCCTGATCATGGTGGGCGTTGGCCTGGAAACCGTCAAGCAAATTGACGCGCAGCTACAGCAGCGTCACTACGAAGGGCTATTGCGATGACCAGAATGTTGATTATCGGACCACCGGGTTCGGGCAAGGGCACGCAGGCGGAACGCATTTCAGAACGCCTCGGCGTCGTTGCGATTTCCACCGGTGACATCTTCCGCGCCAACGTGAAGGGTGAGACCCCGCTTGGCGTTGAGGCCAAGAAGTACATGGACGCGGGCGACTTCGTCCCGGACAGCGTGACCAATAAGATGGTCCGCGACCGCCTCAGCGAAGGCGACGTCGAGAACGGCTTCCTCCTGGACGGCTACCCCCGCACCACCGCACAGGTTGACTACCTGGACCAGATCCTGGCCGACGGCGACCAGAAGCTGGACGTCGTCCTGCAGCTCACCGCCGATGATGAGGAACTCGTGGCCCGACTGCTGGGCCGCGCGAAGGAAACCGGACGCAGTGACGACAACGAGGCCGTCATCCGCCACCGCCTGGACCTCTACCACGAGCAGACCGAAGCCGTCGTGGCCAAGTACGCCGAACGCGGCATCCTGACCCAGGTTGACGGCATCGGCCAAATCGACGAGGTCACCGACCGCGTCATGCAGGCCATCAAGGAAGCTCAGGCCGCCTGAAATTAGTTCCAACGCTACGAGGCTCCTCCCGCACCACCGGGAGGGGCCTCCGGCATTTAGCCCCGCGCTTTTGGGCCCGCATCAGGCAACCAGAACGGGGAGGCACACTGAAAGGAAAAACCGCTGATGGCATTCGGCCAGCCACGGATTGAATATAAGACCAACGCCCAGATGCGGACCATGCACGAGGCCGGGCTCGTCCTGAGCCGCGCCCTCGACGCGGCCGTGGCCGCGGCAGCCCCGGGCGTCACCACCCGGCAGCTCGACGCGGTCTTCGCTGCCGTGTTGCTCGAGGCGGGCGCCAAGTCCAACTTCCTCGGCTACCACGGGTTCCCCGCCACCATCTGCACGTCGGTCAACGAGGAAGTGGTCCACGGCATCCCGGGCGACAAAGTCCTGAAGGACGGGGACATCATCTCAATCGACGGTGGCGCGATCGTCAACGGCTGGCACTCCGACTCGGCGCGGACTGTGATCGTGGGAACGCCGGACCCGGAGGACCAGCGCCTCTCCGACGTCACCGAGACGGCCATGTGGCAAGGCATCGCCGCCCTGGCCAAGGGCAAGTTCGTCGGCGACGTCGGCGCGGCAGTTGACGACTATGTCTCCTCGGTTCCGGGCAAGCCGCTGGGCATCCTCGAGGACTATGTGGGCCACGGCATCGGCTCAGAGATGCACATGGCCCCCGACGTCCTGAACTACCGCACCAGCCACCGCGGTCCAAAGATCCGCCCCGGCCTGTGCCTGGCCATCGAACCGATGCTGGTGCGCGGCGGCATCGAGACGGCAGTGCTGGAGGACGACTGGACCGTGGTCACCACCGACGGCAAGCGTTCGTGCCAGTGGGAGCATTCCGTGGCCGTGCATGAGAAGGGCATTTGGGTACTGTCGGCGCCCGACGGCGGCGCGGCCAGGCTTGCGCCCCTTGGCGTGGTGCCGGTCCCGATTCCCCAAGGATTGCCCAACTAGGTAGCAGCACATGGCGTTCTCAGCGCTGGGAACGCCTGTGGAGTCTCATGACTTAATGGACAGTTCTGTCTCATGACTTCGTAGACACTCTGTCTCAGGACCTCGTGGACACTTGGGCTGCGGGTTTGCTGCTGTGTTGCGACATGGTCCGAGGATTCGCCCAGGGGTGCGGTGAGCGCATTCTGCAGGAAGCACAATGTTTCCCGGGCCTGGTTCTACCGGGTCCGGGCGGCGGCCGCTGAGGTCGGGCCGGTGAAAGCGCTGGAGAAGAGGCCCACGCTTCCCTCTGCGATGCCGACCGCGACTGCACCGGGCATGGTGGATCTGCTGCTCGGTGCCCGGGCGGAGCTCAAGAAGCTGGGCTTGGACCACGGCCCGCTCTCTGTCATCGCAAAGCTCTCCAGGCAGGGCTTTAGGCCGCCGTCCCGGGCCACGGTCGCCAGAATCTTTGCCCGGGCCGGGGGTCGTGGTGCCGGAGCCGAGAAAGAAGCCGCGAAGCGCTTACAAAAGGTTCGTCTATCCCCAGCCCAATGCGTGCTGGCAGATCGACTCGACCGAGTGGCAGCTCGCCGACGGGAGGAAGGTGGCGATCTTCCAGCTCATTGATGACCATTCACGTCTGGCACTGGCGTCCCTGGTGGCCACCGGGGAAACCAGTGCCGCCGCGATCGCCGTCGTCACGCTGGCCATCGAATGCCACGGTGCACCGCAGAAATTCCTCTCCGACAACGGCTCGGCCCTGAACCCCACCCGCCGCGGACGCACCGGCGCGCTGGTCGAATTCCTCAAAGCCAGGGGCATCGAGCCGATCACGGGCAAACCCTATAAGCCCACCACCCAGGGCAAGAACGAACGCTTCCATCAGACCCTGCACAGATACCTGCACCGGCAGCCGCCGGCGCCATCAATGCCCGTCCTGCAATTACAGGTCGATGCCTTCGATCTCTACTACAACAACGAACGTGAACATCAGGGCCTGCCTCCCGGCCTGACTCCCCGGGAAGCCTGGGACGCCACCCCGAAGACACCCCCGCCCGCCCCGCCGGAACCGGCCGTGGCCGGACCGGGCCGGCGAAGCGCGCAACGGACAGTGGACCGGAACGGGTGCGCGACGATCCTGGGAACCCATTTCAAACTGGGCAATGAACACATCGGAACGACTGTCCATATCCTCTACGACGATGCCGTCATCATGTTCTTCGGAGCGCAAGGGACCGAAATCATCAGCCACCGCCGGCCGGCCCAAGGCACTCCCTACGTCGGCAACGGCAAACCCTCAGGGGTCGCAGCCAACCCCCGGGGAGCCCGCAAGAAACGGAGCATCTACCCGACGCTCAAAGCCCGCCAGCCAACGCCAGAGAACGAAGTGTCCACATAGCCATGAGACATCAAATGTCTACGAAGTCCTGAGACAGGAAGTGTCCACGAGGTCCTGAGACATGACAAGCGCTGGGAACGCCC
The DNA here is from genome assembly GCF_030815865.1 of Arthrobacter globiformis. Classification (NCBI taxonomy): domain Bacteria; kingdom Bacillati; phylum Actinomycetota; class Actinomycetes; order Micrococcales; family Micrococcaceae; genus Arthrobacter; species Arthrobacter globiformis. The sequence continues at coordinate 4,085,890 of NZ_JAUSXI010000001.1, read as the reverse complement.
ACAACTGCTACTTAGTTGGGTGGGGCAGAATGGGAGCCATGGGACCGAGTGACGGAGCCGCGGCGCAGGGAAAGATCACCGATGTGCCGGGCGTGCGTGTGGGGCACCAGCAGAAGTCCGACGGCGGGTGGCTGACGGGGGTGACCGTAGTGCTGCCCCCTGCGGGGACAGTCGGCTCGGTGGACGTTCGCGGGGGAGGACCAGGCACCCATGAGACCGATGCCCTGGACCCCACCACGCTGGTGCGGACGGTGGACGCCGTGGTGCTCACCGGCGGCAGCGCCTACGGCCTGGTCACCGCACACGGCGTCCAGCGCTGGTGCGAGGAGCAGGGCCGAGGCTTCGCCGTGACGGGAGGGGTGGTTCCCATCGTTCCCGCTGCCGCCATCTTTGACCTCGGCCGCGGCGGCGACTTCAGCGCCCGACCGGATGAGGCCATGGGCTACGCGGCGGCAGTCGCCGCGGCCGCGCAGGCGGAAGGGCACGACGTCGAACGCGGCAATGTGGGTGCCGGCACCGGAGCCGTCATCGGGCGCGGGAAGTTCAAAGGGGGAGTGGGCACAGCGTCGGTCACCCTGGAGAACGGTGTGGTAGTCGGGGCGTTGGCAGTGGTCAATGCCCTGGGGCTGCCGCCGGGTCCGCCGGTTGAGCCCTCCAGTCCGGTGGTTGAGCTTGTCGAAACCGAGGCCGGTGATTTCGACAGGCTCAATCAGCGGGAAGACAAGCTCAATCAGCGGGGCTCGGCCGAGAAGCTTAATCAGCTACCGCTCAACACAACCCTCGTCGTCGTCGCCACTAACGCGGTGCTCGACGTGGCCGAGTGCAAGCGGACCGCCTCGGCTGCCCACGCGGGGCTGGCACGTGCGCTGAATCCGAGCCACACCCTGGCTGACGGGGACACCGTGTTCTGCCTCGCCACCGGTGGCCAGGAGCTGGACAGGAGAACGGAAGCCGCCCGGCAGGTAAGCCTCATTACGCTACAGAGCGCGGCAGCCGACGTCGTACGTTTGGCCATCCTGGACGGGGTCAGCAGTGCCCAAGCGGTGACAACTCCTGCGCGCGAATTTGGTGCATACGGGGGCAATGTGCGCTAGCATGGCTGGATTTAACTTTCCGGGCCTAATGCCGTAGAGTTGCATGTTGGTTGTCTGCCCTGCCACGCCCATTTGTGGGCCGGAGGACGACGATCAATCAAATCAAAAAACGTCCGCAGTCATGCCCGGCGCCAGCCGGAGGTCTGTGGCAAACAACAGTTAGCGGAGGATATGGCCAAGAAGGACGGGGTCATTGAGATCGAGGGCGTAGTGACTGAGGCGCTGCCCAACGCGATGTTTCGCGTTGAGCTCACCAACAAGCACGTTGTCCTCGCACACATCTCTGGGAAGATGCGCCAGCACTACATCAGGATTCTCCCTGAGGACCGCGTAGTGGTGGAGCTGAGCCCTTATGACCTGACACGTGGTCGTATCGTCTACCGCTACAAGTAAACGTTGGGCGGCCAAGGCAATGCCTAGGCCGCTCCATCGGCCCAACTGCTATCACGCAAAGGAACGCCATGAAGGTCAAGCCGAGCGTCAAGCAGATCTGCGAAAAGTGCAAAGTGATCCGCCGTAACGGCCGGGTCATGGTGATCTGCGAGAACCCGCGCCACAAGCAGCGCCAGGGCTAATTCCCGTCAGGGAATCCCTGGGTTGCTAACCCACGCAAGTAAATAAAGGCAGCACAAGCTGAACTGGGACGTATGGGCCCGGACAGTTAACCCCCGGTCGGAGGCTGGGGCCGCACTGAAAGTGCGGGTGTACTGCCTACGACCTCCGGTTTATACAAGGAGTACGCCACTATGGCTCGTCTCGCTGGCGTAGACATTCCCCGCGAAAAGCGGCTGGAAATTGCGCTTACTTACATCTACGGCGTGGGCAAGACCCGTGCACACGAAACCCTGGCTGCCACCGGCATCAGCGCTGACGTTCGGGTCAAGGACCTGACGGACGCGCAGCTGGTAGAGCTGCGTGACTACATTGAAGGCAACTACAAGGTTGAGGGTGACCTTCGCCGCGAAGTAGCAGCAGATATCCGCCGCAAGGTTGAAATCGGCAGCTACGAAGGCCTGCGTCACCGCAAGGGCCTGCCCGTACGCGGTCAGCGTACGAAGACCAACGCTCGTACCCGCAAGGGCCCGAAGCGTACCGTCGCCGGCAAGAAGAAGGCCCGCTAAACCCCATTTGCCTGACGGCAAATGTGGGACCAGCACGGCCTTCCCCCAAAATAACTTTCTGTAGGAGAAGAAATGCCCCCGAAGACTCGTGGCGCGGTTCGCAAGCCGCGTAAGAAGGACAAGAAGAATATCGCGCTTGGCCAGGCGCACATCAAGAGCACGTTCAACAACACCATCGTGTCCATCACGGACCCGAACGGTGCTGTGATTTCCTGGGCTTCCGCCGGTGAAGTTGGATTCAAGGGCTCGCGTAAGTCCACCCCGTTCGCTGCGCAGATGGCTGCCGAAGCCGCCGCCAAGCGTGCACAGGAGCACGGCCTGAAGAAGGTTGACGTGTTCGTCAAGGGACCGGGTTCCGGACGCGAAACCGCCATCCGTTCGCTGCAGGCTGCCGGCCTCGAGGTTGGCTCCATTCAGGACGTCACCCCCGCCGCGCACAACGGCTGCCGTCCGCCGAAGCGCCGCCGCGTCTAAGTATTTTCCGCAGCCGGAGCTTGCCCGGACCCGTTTCGGGTCCGGGCAAGCCCGCCGCGTTAAGTCCTCAGACCGATTTTCCACCACCTGTGTTGCGTCATATAGCGGATGCTCGCCGAAAGGAAACCTAAGTGCTCATTGCACAGCGCCCCACCCTCTCCGAAGAGGTCGTCTCCGAAAACCGCTCCCGGTTCATCATTGAACCGCTGGAGCCGGGCTTCGGTTACACCCTCGGAAACTCCCTCCGCCGTACCCTGCTCTCCTCCATCCCCGGTGCCGCTGTAACCAGCCTCCGGATCGATGGCGTGCTGCATGAGTTCACGACGGTTCCGGGTGTCAAGGAAGATGTCACCGAGATCATCCTCAACATCAAGAACCTGTCTGTGTCCTCCGAGCACGATGAGCCGGTTGTTGCTTACCTGCGCAAGCAGGGCCCCGGAGTCGTCACCGCCGCGGACATCGCTCCGCCGGCCGGCGTCGAGTTCCACAACCCGGATCTGCACATTGCCACGCTGAACTCGAAGGGCAAGTTCGAACTCGAACTGACCATCGAGCGCGGCCGCGGCTACGTTTCGGCAGCTCAGAACAAGTCCGGCGACGCAGAGATCGGCCGTATTCCGGTTGACTCCATCTACTCGCCGGTGCTGAAGGTTACTTTCCGCGTGGAAGCCACCCGTGTTGAGCAGCGCACCGACTTCGACAAGCTCATTGTCGACGTCGAGACCAAGCAGGCCATCGCCCCGCGCGATGCCGTTGCTTCCGCTGGCACGACCCTGGTGGAACTGTTCGGTCTGGCCCGCGAGCTGAACACCGCAGCTGAGGGTATCGAGATTGGCCCGTCGCCGACGGATGCTGCCCTGGCAGCAGACATGGCTCTGCCGATCGAGGATCTGGACCTCACCGTCCGTTCCTACAACTGCCTCAAGCGTGAGGGCATCCACACCGTGGGTGAACTCGTTGCCCGCTCCGAGGCTGACCTGATGGACATCCGCAACTTCGGTGCGAAGTCCATCGATGAGGTCAAGGCAAAGCTGGTTGAACTGGGTCTGTCCCTGAAGGACTCGCCTCCCGGTTTCGACCTGGCAGCCCGCGCCGCAGCCATCGAAGAGGACGACGCCGCGTTCAGCGACGACGAGCTCTAACAAGCAGATCTTGGCCGAGGGGCTGGTCCGCACCGAGTTGTGCGCAGCCTCCCGGCTTCCATATGAGGAGAAACAATTATGCCTACCCCCACTAAGGGTCCGCGCCTCGGAGGCGGCCCGGCTCACGAGCGTCTCATGCTCGCGAACCTGGCTTCCGCACTGTTCGAGCACAAGCGGATCACCACCACGGTCACCAAGGCCAAGCGCCTGAAGCCGTACGCAGAACGCCTGGTCACCTTCGCCAAGCGTGGCGACCTCGCTTCCCGCCGCCGCGTTCTCGGCCTGATCAGCAACAAGGGCATCGTCCACGAGCTGTTCACCGACATCGCGCAGTCTGTGGAGAACCGCAACGGCGGCTACACCCGCATCACCAAGATCGGCAACCGCAAGGGCGACAACGCTCCCATGGCTGTCATCGAGCTGGTTCTCGAGCCGGTTTCCGCCAAGCAGGCTGTTGTAGCCGAGGCCACCCAGGCTGCTGCCGCTGCTGCTCCGGCCGCTGAGGAAGCTCCCGAGGCAGAGGTCGTTGAGACCGAAGCTGCAACCGAAGAGGCTCCCGCCGCTGAGGAAGCTCCGGCCGAGGAAGCTGCTGCTGAAGAGGCTCCGGCCGAGGAAGCTGCCGCTGACGAGGCTGCTGCCGACGAGGCCAAGGACGCGAAGTAGTTCGCTAAATCCTTCGCATAGACTTGAGTCTATGACCCACCAAAAACCCGCTGCCCCCGTTTTGGGGGGCGGCGGGTTTTTGCGTATCCGGCTCGATTTGGCGTACGACGGCGGCCCGTTCAGCGGGTGGGCAGTGCAGCCGGGGCTGCGTACCGTTCAGGGAGTTCTGGAGGACGCGCTGGCGCTGCTGCTTCGCCGGCCGGTGCGCGTCACTGTGGCCGGGCGCACCGACGCCGGCGTGCACGCCCGCGGCCAGGTGGTCCACCTGGACCTCACCGAAGCCGAGTGGCTGGGACTGAACCGTGGTGCGGCCGTCGATCCCGCCGTCGCCCTTCTGCGCCGCCTGAGGGGCACGCTCAGCCGCGGGCTGGGGGACCAGACCGGCGCCATCATGGTGCACCATGCCGCCGTCGCCCCTGAAGGGTTCGACGCCCGATTCTCCGCCCTGTGGCGCCGCTACAGCTACCGCATCGCGGACGGACCGGAGAAGTGGGATCCGCTCGGCCGGTACGACACGCTCTGGCACAAGACGCCCCTGGACGTGGACCTGCTGAACGAAGGCTCGGCGCAGCTGCTGGGCCTGCACAACTTCCGGTCCTTCTGCAAGCCGCGTGTAGGTTCCACCACCGTCCGGGAGCTGCAGCGCTTCGAGTTTTCGCGCGGGCAGGACGGCGTCATCGTCGTCACGGTCCAGGCCGACGCCTTCTGCCACAACATGGTCCGCGCCCTGGTGGGCGCGGCCTTGTATGTGGGGGAGGGGCAGGAACGTCCGGAGTGGCTGCACGAGCGGCTGCTGGCGAGGAAACGCGATGCCCGCTCCGTCCTTGCCGCGCCGCACCCCCTGGTGTTCGAGGAAGTGGCCTACCCCTCCGACGGCGAACTGCTGGCCCGGGCAGAGCTCACACGGGCGGTGCGTCAGTAAGATTTGTGCCGCTGTTTTCGCCCCGCGGCTAGTAGGCTGAGTCGCAGTCTTTAATCATGCGGTCCTTACAGGGGGTAAGGGATGAATGATCATCGCGTCGTTGTCGTTATCGATCGGGATGAGGAAGTCCGATCGGTCTTGCGCACCACGCTTGGGGAAGCCGGTTTCGACGTGCACTGCGCTAACACCGGCGAAGCCGGGCTTGCGCTGGTGCGTGCCAAGCAGCCGGACACCGTCACACTGGATCTGGTGCTTCCCGATATCGGCGGCTATGAGGTGCTGCGGCGCATCCGCGAGTTTAGCGACACCTACATCCTGATCATCACCGCGCGAAGCGGCCTGGGGGCCACATTGAAGGGCTTCGATGCCGGGGCTGACGATTACATGGTCAAGCCCATCCGGCCGCGGGAGCTGCGGGCCCGTGTTGACGGCATGCTGCGCCGGCCGCGGCAGCTAACCGTCCCCCCGATCGTCACGCCGCGGACAGCGCCCCTGGTTTCACCCCGGCTGCTGGCCTCGGCCAAGGTGAAGACCATGCCTGCACCCGCTCCGGCCCACGGCCTTGCAATAGCGCAGGGCCTTCCAGCAGCCCAAGCCCTTCCAGCAGCCCAGGCCTTCGAGCACAACGGGTTGGAGATCAACAACGCAACGCGGGACGCAACGCTCGGCGGCCGTGCCCTGCAGCTGACCCGTACCGAGTTCGACCTCCTGTTCATCCTGCTGCAGCACGGTAGCGGCGTGGTCAGCAAGGCGGAACTCGTCGAGCTTTTGGGTCTTTTGAAGCGGGAAGCAGGCACGTTGGTCGGCGGCAATGCCGGTGGGCGGGACCCCGGCCGGATTATCGAAACCCACGTCGGCAACCTGCGCCGCAAGCTGGGGGACGACGCGAGGCGGCCCCGCTGGCTGAAGACCGTCCGCGGAGCCGGCTACACCCTGGCGTAGTGGCCAGCGCCGGGCGTAGCCGCAGGTCAGGGCGCAGCTACTCCGTTGCTTTCCCTGACGCTCAGAATGCGCCCCTGCAAACGGGGGACACGCCGCCAGGGTTACAAGAAAATAACAAGGCACCGGGCGCACCGTTAAGACATGAAATCACTAGCAAGCGACGACGTCGTCGCAGTCCGTGGCGTTCTTACCGATACGCATCCGGTCGATTTCTACGTGCTTGGCGTCGCGGGGGCGATTGACCGTTTGGCCCTCCCGCTGCGCGAACGTGGGATTGCCGTGCACCTCGAGGCGCCCCATCATGGAATGGAAGTGGACAGGAAGTCCGCCACGCTGCTCTACCGGGCGGCACAGGAGCTCCTGAGCAACATCCATAAATATGCCGACGCGTCCTCGGTGACCGTCCGGCTCTGCTGTGTCTGCCGATCCGGGGACAACCATGCGGTCCAGCTCCGCGTTACCGACGACGGCGGCGGCTTCGACGTTGAGGCTGCCACCCACGGCAGGCACTCGGGCATGGGGCTGAGGCTCATGCGCCTCGCCGTCGGTTCTGCGGGAGGCAATATGGCGATCGTCACGGCTCCGGCTGCGGGAACGTCCGTCACCGTGACCCTGCCGCTGGATTAAGGGCAAGGGACGAGGGCACGTCTCCCTACTGACGCGCGCTTCCTACGCGGCTGTACCTGATGCCCAGTCGGGCCAGAGATCCATTGGCAGTGGTGATTCCGTGCCGACGAAGGCCTCGGGGCCGTCGACATCGTCCGGGGCGCCATAAGCTTCCTGGCATTCGCGACCTTCGAAGCCGGCGAGACCGTAGTCATCGTCGAACCCTTCGAATTCCTCCGGCCCGGCCGGCTGGTCCATCGGATCGGGCCAGCCGGCCGGTTCCGGCCAGTCCGGGGGCGTGCGCCAGTCTTGGTCGGATGGCGGGTCGGGCAGGCCGGGCTTGCCGGGCTGTTCGCGTCCGGCTCGGTCATCACTACTGAGCATGGCTTGGATTTGTCGTGGCCATTGGGGTGGTTCCCACTCCTGATGTTCGCTCGAGTAGGAACGTCCTGACGGCGAAATCCAGCCGGGAGGGGCGTCGCGGGTGGCGCCGACGGGTCTCCACGCCGTGGTGTGTTTCAGGCGGTGGTGCTTGGGGCAGGGCTGGCCAAGGTTGGCGACCCCGGTTCCGCCGCCGTCGGCCCAAGCGAGGATGTGGTCGGCGTCGTTGTCCAAGGAGTGGTTGTTGCAGCTCGGGAACGTGCATTTTGCGTCGCGGAGCCGCAGCCATTGGCGCATCGGCTTCGTCAGCCGGTAGCTGGTGCGTCCGATCTCCAGCGGCGCCCCGTCGCGGGGGTCGGTCAGGACCCGCAGGAATGACGTCCCGCCGTCGGCGACGAGCCGGCGAGCAATGGACGGCGGGATGGGACCATAACCGTCCAGCGTGGCCGGTTCCTCCGTCAGGCCGAGCAGTGAGTACACCGGAACGGTGACCAGGACCTGCGCCGCCGGGGACGGCACACCACCGGTTGGCACCTCATCGGCCAGGACGGAGTCTGCGATCAGGGAAACTGCGGGAAGGGATTCTGCGGTCGGGTCATCAGGCACGCTGTCGACCCGATGAGCTGGGCCCAGCAGCCACGTGGCGGCGGCATCGACCCGGAGCTGGGTCAGGGTGCGGGATTCGGTGGGGCCCTGCATGGCGCGGGCGGCGGCGGGGGTGCGGTTCCAGATCCCCGCGGCCTGGTCCCCGGGCAGGTACGCCGAGAGCCAGGCCATGCCGTCGCGGTCCGGAACGTATTCCAGCCGCCGGTCCTTCGCACTCTTGGTGTGCCGGGTTTCGATGCTGACCGGGTGGTGCCGTTCCCGCCAATAGCGGGCCTTGGCCCGGAACCTCGCCGGTGTCAGCTCTCCCGCCGGGCAACCCCGAGCCGCGTTGGGCGCGTCCGGGTCCAGGAAATGCGCCTCAAAAGCAGCGGCCACGGCCGGATCCAGCCCGTCCGTTTCGTCGCACATCACCCGCGCGTGCTGCCAGGAAATAGTTCCCGCCTGCAGGGCGGCCAGTGTCAACGGAAGGTCCCTCGTCAGCGTGGCGGATTCGAGCAGCAGTCGATCCGCCGCGCCTTCGCTCACAGTCAGGGCGCCAGCAATCTCAGCTGTCGCGGACATCTGCCGGACGGTGCGGTCTTGCGCAGACGTGTCAGGCGGAGTCATGCCCTCCTCCGCCTTGGCGAAAGCGGCGGCCAAATGCACCTTCACGGCCGCCAGCCGGGCCTCCATCCCGGCCACGTCGGCCAGACCGTCCAGGCAGGCATTCGCCCGAGCACCCAGCGGATCCGCCTCATCTTGCGGCGGCTCCGCCTCACCTGGCAGCGAATCCACGTCCGCGGGACCAGGATCAGCCGCCTTGCGGAACTTGGCAGCCACCGCCGCGGCCGAGGCACTAATAGCCTCCAACGCATCCGCAGCCGCACTGTTATCCATACCCAAAGCATGCCATCGGCCTATGACAAAAACGACGCTGCCCCGGGGCTATGTGGAAAACCGGATTGGGCCTGACCCCAGCGTCAGGATTCCGGCGCGCCCTCCGCCGGCAGCGTGAGGGTGAAGGTGGTGCCTGCGCCGGGCTTGCTGGCGCAGGAGATGGCACCGCCATGCCGCTCCACAATGGTCTTGGTAATGGACAGGCCCAGCCCCACCCCGGGAATGGCGGCCTGGCGCGCCGCCTGGGTGCGGAAGAACCGGGTGAAGATGCGCGATGTTTCCTCTTCACTGATGCCCATGCCAGTGTCCTGGACCGTCAGCTGCACCCAAGAGTCACTGCGCCGGGCACTCACGGTGACTTTGCCGCCGTCGGGAGAGTATTTGACGGCATTGGACACCAGGTTGTCCAGAGCCTGGCCGATGCGGAGCGGGTCAGCGTGCGCCCATAGGGGCGCGGGGACGTCGGTGGCCAGGGAGACGTTGCTGGCGTCGGCCTGCGCCTGGACGGAGCCGATGCTGTTCTCGATCAGCCCTGCCAGGTCGGTCCGGCGAGGATGCACAGCCAGGACGGCAGACGCCGACACAAGCAGCTCGGAGACCAGAGAAAGCAGCCGTTCGGCATTGCGCTGCACCACTTCCAGCCGGTGCACGGAGTCGGGGGACAGGCCATCCGCTTCATCCAGCACCAGGTCAACATTGCCCAAAACTGACATCAGCGGACTGCGGAATTCGTGAGAGATGTTGGAGATCAGCTCTTCCTTCGCGGAGAGTGCCTCCACCAAGCCTGTGACGTCGGTGTAGGCGATGACCGCCCCGCTGAACCCGCCGTCGTCGTTCTTGATGATCCGCGCGGCCGTGGAGACGGCCTTTTGCGAGGATCCCTCGCCCAGCCACACCAGGTAATCGGCGAAAGTCTCGCCGGCAACGGCGCGTCGGATGGGGCGCTTGTCCAGCGGAAGCGGGGTCACCCGGTCCTGGCCGAACATGAGCTGCTGTGCTTCCAGCGGCTGCTCCGTGCCGGCGGGGGCCGCCGCCTGCCGGAAGGTTTTCTGCTGGTCGTTGACCAGAACCTTCTGGCCGTCCGCATCCACGGCCACAATCCCGACGTCGGTGGTGTCCAGGATGGTCTTGAGCAGCCGTTCGCGGTTTCTGCTTTCCACGAGCAGTTCGCGGAGTTCGGCGTCCTTTTTCTCCAGCCTCTGGCGCTGTAGCCGGACGTTGGCGCTGGCGAACCTGATTGCCAGCGATACGGCCAGCATCATTAGCGGAAGCAGAAATGCGGAGGCAATGTCCGAAGGTGAAATGTTGGGAAACTTTTGCACCAGTGTCGGAGAGGAGATGAGCAAGGTGCCGAAAAAGCTCAGGAAGATAGTGGTCCGGGCGAAGGCCCCGGAGCTGGACAGCCAGATCACCGGAAATATCGCCAGAACTCCCAGCCCGGCTACGGCAGGGACGGCGCCATTACGGGCGAGTCCGATGACCACCAGATCCAGCACCGGAATTACCAGATAGGCGTTGGCCGGAAGCCGCTCCCAGGGAATCAGAAAGCAGGCAAGAAACAACGCCATCATCATGATGATGGCCGCAATAAACACGCCGCTCTCGATGAGCGTCGGCCAGACAGCGGGGGCGGCAATCGCCAGCGCGGCGAGAATGACCGTCACCGGGAGCTGGCAGAGCGCCACCTGGATGCGGGGCTGCAGCCGGCGGAAGAATCGGTCCGTGTCGCGGACCAGCACGTGCTCACCCAATGCGGCTGCGCCCGGTACTGGCCTGCTCTTCCGAATTCCAAGACCGCTCGTGTTTATACGAAGACATGATGCCCATTATGCACACCTATTCTTTAGTATTTGGAGGGGCGGCGCTGGTGTCCGGTGTACGTCTAAAAGATATGGGTAATTTTCGCTCTTCGAGCCCTTCTACGTTGTAGCGTAGGTAATCTGGTAACGCTTACCGCATTGCGCTGGGCTGTGCGGTGGTTTTACCTGGATAGAGGTAGTGGTGGGTGATCTTGGTGTTGCCGTGGTCATCGAGGATGATGTGGACGTTCGGAATCTCCTCGACGCGGTTTTGCAGCAGGCTGGTTTTGAGGTGCACTCGGCAGGGACCGGGCGTGACGGGGTTGATGTGGCCAGGCAGCGCCAGGCGAACGTAATAACTCTCGACGTCGGTCTTCCGGACATTGACGGCTTTGAAGTCCTTCGGCGCATCCGGCAGTTCAGTGACGCCTACATTGTGATGCTGACCGGCCGGGATGAGGAGCTTGACACCATCACGGCACTCCAGGGCGGAGCGGACGACTACATCGTCAAGCCCTTCCGGCCGCGGGAACTGCGGGCCCGGATAACGGCGATGCTGCGCAGGCCCCGCGTTGCTTCCGGTGCCGATGCTCCGTCTTCTGCGGAGTCCGGGCCGGTTGGCTCCGCCGCTCCCGCCGGTTCGCGCCGGGGCGCCGTACTGCAGCACAACGGGCTGGCACTCGATACCGAAACCCGGACCGTCGCCCTGGGAGGCACGCCGCTGGGGCTGACCCGGAGCGAATTCGACCTGCTGCACGAGCTGCTGAAGGGAACGGGCGCGGTGCGCACCCGGGCAGATCTGGTGCGCGTGGTGCGGGGCGAGTACTACGGCGAGGACACCTACATCAGCGAAGCCGACGAAAGGGCCGTCGAGGTCCACATCGGCAACCTGCGCCGCAAGCTCCGTGAGGACCCGCAGGACCCCCGCTGGCTCGTCACGGTGCGTGGCGTGGGCTACCGGCTGGCGCCAAAGCGGGCGGAGTAGTGTTTAGGCGTCCGGGGGCAAGTAGCCGAGCTTCAGCCCACTGACGGTTTCAGCGCCGGTGAGGGCCACGCACGGCAGCAGCTGCCGTGCTGTTGACAGGTCGCCGCGCTTGACCAGCTGCTCCAGGTCCACGGCCAGCTTCGCCAGCCGTGTGGCGCCAACCATCAATGCAGAGTTCTTCAGGCTGAGAACCGCATCCATGGCGGCCTCGGCGTCGTCATCTTCGACGGACGCTTCGAGGTACGTCCGGCGTTTATCCCAGATCCTGATGTAGTCCCGGGCGAAGTTGTGTGCCACCCCGGTGTTGCCCATGTCTTCTTCAAGGTCGTGAAGTACATCCAAGTCGAGGACGGGCAAGGTGGCACTCTCCGATTCGTTGTAAGCCAAGCCATCAGGGATGCCAGGCGCCGGAAGACAGACGCCGTTGGCGTTGCTCTCGGCTGCTCCGGAACCTGAAATGGACATGACTTAAGGCTACTTTCTGAGGTTGGGAAAACCCTGATTGAGCTTGGATCCTGTGGAAACCCTGCGGGTACCTTGTGGTGTGGAAAATCCTGCGGAAGCCCCCCACTTTACTGGTTGGCGAATGTCTCGATGGTGTTGATGACGGCAGGGCCCAGGATGGCAATGAACAGGACCGGGAAGATGAAGAACAGCAGCGGAAACAGGATCATGACCGGCAGCTTCATCGCCTTCTCCTCGGCACGCTGCCGGCGCTTCACCCGCATCACCTTGGCCTGCACTCGCAGGACGCGGCTGATGGCAATGCCGTAAGTGTCCGCCTGCACCACTGCCTGCACGAAGCTGCGCAGTTCCGGGATGTTGGTGCGTTCCGCCAAGGCGATATAGGACTCCCGGCGGCTGCGGCCCACCTGCATGTCCTGCAGCGTGCGGACCAGTTCCTCCGCGAGGGGCCCCTTGCCGTTCTCGCCCGCGCGGGCCATGGCTCCCTCGAAGCCGAGGCCCGCCTCGACTGAAATCAGCATCTGGTCCAGGGTATTGGCAAGCTCCAGTTGCATGGCCTTCTGACGCTCCTGACCCTTGCTGTAGAGCAGCAGGTCCGGGATAAAGTACCCCAGGAACAGGACGAACAGTCCTATGAGCTTGATGATTGGCGTCGTTCCGATGGAACTCAGCCACAGTCCAATGAGGCCGCCCACGAGACCCAACGCTGGCTTGGCCGCGAGCACGCGGCCCAGCGGAAGGTTTGCCGGGCGGCCAGCAAGGGAGAGCAGATGATCAAGCTTCTGCACATAGCCGGCAGGAGTCAGCCGGCGGCCGATCTTTTCAAGCCGACCCGTGCTGGTCTTCTTCTCCACTTCGGCGCGGTCGGCCCCCCTGGACAGAATGTCGTGGGCAACCGCCTGGCCTTTCTTATCCGTGGAGAGCAAGGACCAAACAAGGTAGCCGAGCGGCAGGCAGATCAAGAGGAGGGAAAGGAGAATCAGGGGATCCATGAGCGCCTCAGAACTTCAGGTCAATGATCTTGCGCATCCAGAGACCACCGATGGTCATCAGGATGATCGAGGCAACGATCATGATCCAGCCCAATACGGTGGAAACCATCTTGTCCATGTAACCCGGACTGACCACCATGAGCATGGCCACGATGCCGACGGGGAGCGCCATGAGGATGTAGGCGGAGAATTTCCCTTCTGCGGCCAAGGACTTGATGTGGCCCTTGATCTCGTTTCGCTCGCGGATGGTCTCGTTGACCTGGTCCAGGACTTCAGCCAGGTTGCCACCCACTTCGCGGTTGATCTGGATGGCCTGAGAGATCCAGACGAAGTCCTCGTTCTGCATTCGCTCAGCAGTGTCGTTGAGCGAAACGAGCAGGTCCCGGCCGAGGCTCGTCTCCGAGACGATGCGGCGCATTTCCTCGGAGGTCGGCGCCTGTGCTTCGTTGGCGGCAGCATCGACGGCACGCAGGATACTGTGCCCCGCGCGTAGGCTGCCGGACAGCAATTGCAGGGTGTCGCCCAACTGGTCACCGAATTTGGTGCGCCGTTTGCTGGCCAGGACACCTAGCAGAAGGTGGCCAACGAACGGTGCCGCGATGACCAGGAGAATGGCCAGCAAAGGCCCCGCCACCACGAGGCCAATCAGCCCGCCGACAAACGCGCCGATCAATACAAGGAGTAGGAAGTCTGCCTGGCTCAGGCGCAGACCGGCGTTTTCAAGGACTTCCCGGTTGAAGTACCGGATGTTCCGCTTGGCGAGGAAACGCTCGATTTCCTGGACGGCGGAGCCGGCAAAGCGCGTCAGTTGCGAATGCGCTTCAGACCGGAACGGACGACGGCGGTCCAGCGGCACAGTGGGGGTGCGGGGGATCAGCACCGCCACGCAGCCCAGCACCACAGCGGCAACAACAAGGACGACGCCCAGTGTGACGATCATGAGTCAGTGCCTTTCGGGTGAGACTGGGGGTGCGCCGAAGACACCGGCCGATACGTGAATTCCGAGGTCCTCAAAGCGGTCGATGAAGCGAGGGCGGATGCCGGTCGGGACAGGCTTTCCAAGGAACCTTCCGTGCTGGTCCACTCCGGCCGAGTAGTCGAAGACGAAGGCGTCCTGAAGCGTAACGATGTCACCCTCCATGCCCTGTACCTCCGTCACATGCGTGATGCGGCGGGTACCGTCCCGGAGACGGGAGATCTGGACAATGAGGTTCACCGCGGAGGCAATCTGTTCGCGGATGGCACGCAGCGGCAGATCCATTCCTGCCATGAGGACCAAAGTCTCCAGACGGGCGATGGCGTCACGGGGCGAGTTGGAGTGCACCGTAGACAGCGAACCGTCGTGGCCCGTGTTCATGGCTTGGAGCATGTCCAAGGATTCCCCGCCGCGGACCTCACCCACCACAATCCGGTCCGGGCGCATACGCAGGGAGTTCCGGAGCAGTTCGCGGATGGTCACTTCGCCCTTGCCTTCCGTGTTCGGCGGGCGGCTTTCCAGCCGCACCACATGGTCCTGCTGGATCTGGAGCTCTACGGCGTCCTCGATGGTCACGATGCGCTCGTCGGAAGGAAGGAAGGAAGACAGGACGTTGAGCAGGGTCGTCTTACCGGTGCCAGTACCGCCGGAAACGATGATGTTGAGCTTGGCCTTGACGCAGGCGTTGAGCAGCTCTGCCATTTCCGGCGTCAGTGTCCCAAAGTCGATGAGATTCTGGACCGTGAGTGGCACCTTGCTGAACTTACGAATGGTCAATGATGAACCGCCGACGGCCAGCGGAGGGATCACAGCGTTGACACGCGAGCCGTCTTCCAGGCGCGCGTCAACCAGCGGCGAAGACTCGTCGATGCGCCGGCCCACCTTGGACACGATGCGCTCAATGACTTTCCGCAGGTGCTCTTCAGAGCTGAACCGCGAGTCCGTCAGCGTCAGTGTTCCTTTTCGTTCAACGTAGATCTGGTCCATCCGGTTCACCATGATTTCGGTGACGGCAGGATCGTCCAGCAAGCGCTGGAGCGGGCCGTAGCCCAGCACGTCATCGGCAACGTCTGCCACCAAACGCGTCCGCTCGTCCGCAGTCAGCGGCACCTGTTCGGCGTCGATGATGCGGATGAGCTCTTCGCGAGCCGTTCGGCGGAGTTCCTGCTCCGTGAGCGTTGAGTCATTGAACCGAGCACCCATGCGTTCAAAGAGGGCCGTCGCGGCACGCTGTTTGAGTGCGGCAAAAACGTCCACCGGCTGCTGGGCCTTGGTCTTGGACGGTTCCGTCTGCGCTGCGATGGGCGGCTGCGCGGGTGCCGGTGCCCCATGCACAGCGAGTCGGCGGCCGCGAGCTTGCATGCTAGGAGCAGTAGCAGCCGAGTCAGCGCGCTCCTCCGCGGCGCCCCGAGCGGGCGCCGTCACCGCGGCCGGCGCTGTGGCAGCGGACGAGACAGCTTGCGACTGAGCACCCGCCGCCTGGGCAGCGGCCTCGGCTGCACGCCGTGCAGCACGCGTCTGGTAGGCGGACACAGCTGGTCGCGCGGCAGCGTTTATCGACGCCGAGGTCGCAGGCTGGACCTGCAACGGGGCAGCAGCGCGCATGAGCGCAGGGTCGGACGCGTGCCGTGAAGGGGCATGCATCGGCGCAGGCGGGATGCGCAGCGGGGCACTGGGAACTTCAGATCGGAGCTGCGCGGCCTGGATACGCTCGGAAAGCTTCATCTAGACCACCACCCGGCGGTGGCTGCTCCGCTGCTCTTTGGCGCCCGCGGCCGGACCGAACCGGTCGACCAACTGACTGAGGCCTTTAGCCGCGGGATCCTTCTTGGCATCCAGCAGCACCGGCATGCCGCGGTTGGTGGACAGGGCCACGGCCCGGGACCGGGGGACGCTGACGTCCACGGGAGCTCCGATGGTGGATTCGATGTCCTGCACAGTAAGTCCGCACTTGGAGTCCGCCATATTCAGGACCACGTGACGCCCTGCAGGCAGGATTTCCAACTGGCGAAGGATGTCCATGCCTGAACGGAGGCCACGGACGCTGGGGATATCCATCGCGCTGACCCAGACCACATCCGAGCAGGCTTCCATGGCTGCCAGTCCGATTTCCGGCAGCCCGGGCGCGGTATCGATCACGACGTATTGGAACTCTTCGGCCAACTGTTCGAGGAGACGAGCTATCTGGTCCGGGGTGATGTAGTCGGCCTCAACTGGGCTGACGGGCGCGCACAGCGCGTAGATGCTGGCGGGATGTACCGTGAGAAAGGCCTTCAGCACCAGGGTGTCCTGGCTGGCGGCGGGGGAGACGGCGTCGGTGACCGTGTGCTCCGGATTCAGGTACAGGCCGGAGGCCACGTCGCCGAACTGCAGGTCCAGGTCCACAAGCACCACGCTCATGGGGGCCAGCTTCCCCAGACCCACGGCGAGGTTGGTGGCGATGGTCGTCTTGCCCACGCCGCCCTTGGGCGAGAAGACGCCGATGACGGCACCCTTCTGGTTTTCAACGGGGCCTTGCTGCTCCACGCGGTGCCGGTTGGCGGAGGACTGGCAGGCGCGTTCCAGCAGCACCCGCAGGTGAGCTGGATCAGCCGAGGGGCTGAGGACGTCGCGGACGCCAGCCCGCATGGCCTGCAGGATCAGCGCAGGGTCGGGTTCGCTGACCAAGAGCACCATCAGGTGCGGTACCTGTACGTCGAGCACGGTTGCCAGACGCAGTGCCTCCTCGACCGGCAGGTCCGGGCCGAGGATGAGGACTTCGGGCTGCTCCTGGTTCAGCTGGGCGAACAGATCGTACGGGCCGGCAGGCAGGATGGTCGTGAAAAATGTCTGCACGCCGCCCTGGAGCCCGCCGGCCACGGCCTGCCGCAAGCGGCTGTCAAAGTCCGCGCTGGGGGTGATCAGGACGAAGCGGCTCATTTGTACACCTCACTCCGCTGAATGATCCGGGGACCGCTGTCCTTGGCGTTGGTGGGTTCTTTGCTCAGCCACATCTTGGCGTATTCGGCAGCGAAGACAATCTTTGCGGCGTCAGCATCGCTAACGGCGACGGTGATCATGAGTGACCCCTCCGGAAGGGTAGTGTCCCGGGGATCGGCAGGGCTGGGGTCGGCGCTCGCGGTGGGCGCGGGCGCGGCCGTGGGGGCCGCCTCCGGCGCGCGCTGGACAGCGGTCACAAGCGCCTTACGGATGGTCAACTTGGTGGTTTCCTTGGCGGCCCTGTCTTCAAGGCCGCCTTCGTCCATGGACACGAAGACGCCCACGTGATCGCCAGGGGCAAGCCGGCCACCGACGACGCGGTCCGGCTCAAGCTGGAAGGAGACTTCCTGAAGTCCTGCCGGAACTTCGACTGAACCCGGGGTCTTGAGTTCCTCAGGAGCGACGAGGCGTTCGGCCACCAACTGTTCTCCGGGAACCAGGTCGACGGCGGCCACTTTGCCCTTGGATTCGTCAAGGGACTTAAGGGAAGAGTCGGTCACCGCCGTGGCCGGGAGTTGCTCCGTGGTCAGCGAGGCCAACATGGATTCCACCGGAGTTCCTGCAGGAATCGCTGTCTTTACGACCAAAACCGCCACGGGCTCAAGGTTCTTTACGGCCCGCTGGTCCGCGCCCTGGGCATAAGACATGACCAACATGGCGCCCACGATGGCTAGGACTACCGCTGCCGCTCCTGCCAACAATCGAGACTTCACGAACTGCTCCTGGGGTTTGTAAGACTGAATGGCATGTTCTAGCTGGTGAGTTTCACGACGGAAGTGCCATAATCCGGGGCAGTTCCGAGTTCGAGGGCTTGAGAAATAGACACGAATTTAACGAAGTAGCCTCGCAGGCTCTTGTTGGGCAAACCCCGACCCCGTTGGCCACCCGTCATTAGCAAACTTGTAGCCGGTGACATGGAAGGCCGCGAAGCCTTTGATGAAATAGCCGGCGTTAGTGCCGGTGCCGGCGGCCTTGTCATACAGCGGGAGGAGGACTGTCTGGTTGTTCATCTTGCTTAGGTCGGTGGCGGAACATCGCGTCGGTGGACTGGCGCCGGGATCAATGGAGAACCATGTCGTTGCGTCGCTCTCCATACCAACGCCGATGGTGAGACCGCACTGACTTCCGGTACCGTCCACCCAGCCGAATCCGCCTGGAACTCTTCCGCAGCCCGAACCGAACTCCAATATCTGCTCGGTGGCTGCCTGGGAATCCCGGCTGAGATTGAACTTGCATTCCGCAACTGCCAAGGGCAAGACCATGATTCCCCTGACCGGTGTGCCCCACTGCACGCTCGAACTGGCCCGTACCTCGGCGCTAGTAACACCCAAGATCCCGGCGAAGAACATCGAGACAGAGTTGGGTGAACTGCCTGCTTCCTCCGCACTTGTGGTGACATCGACTGTATGGGCGACCCCGTTTACCGTGACCGAATGAACGTTACTGAGGCCATCCACAGCATTGCCCCTAACGAGCGTTCTAACATTGTCGGAGGGGCTTGAAGAACAATTGCCATCTGGTGCTGCAGTGGCGCAAGCGCGTGCAACCATCAGGGCGGCCGCGTCAGCACCGTTCTGGAGCTGCGCCCGTTCGGAGTAGAGCTTTGCGACGTCAATAGAGATTGCGGCGAAGCTAAGCAGCACTACCATGAGTATGGCAACAATGACAGCGATTCCGCCGCGTTCCCCGTCGGCCCCGGATGCTAGCCGCCGCACAGCATGGTTCCTCTCCCTGTCATGGTGAACGGTCCGACGATGCCGGTCATCGTGCTGAGGTTGTAGCTGATGTTCACCGTGGTTTGCGCGTTTGTGGGACAGCCCGAAGTTCCGGCTGTAAGACTGAACGTGATGTTGCCGTTCTCAAGGGCCGGGCTGAGGTGTAATGCTGCATTCTTTGCCGCCGTACGGGCAGTGTCTTGGTTTTTGGTGATTGCCATGCTGCGGGCACCTTCACGGGCAGCGTTTGCCAGTGACATCTGGACGCTGTAAGCGCGGCCGAACTCCATAATGCCGAAGACCAACACGATGAGGATTGGTACCAGCAGCGCAAACTCCACGGCGGCTGCACCCCGCTCGGATTCCCGGTACATGCTAATGCCCTTCCATACAGGCGGTTCAACTCGGAAATCGGAGTAGCGGCGGCACGGTCGCCGCCGCTACTCTTGCGCCTCAGGGTGCCCTCGCAGGCTTTCCCTGACTGAGAGCTTATGAGCTAGCGAGTGCAGGTTCCCGAAGCAGCCGCAGTGGCGGTTGCCTCGGTCGCTGCCCATGTGCCGCCGCCAACCTGGCACTCTACCGCTTTGAACATAGCGTTCAAGGAGCCGCCCAGCATGGTGACGGCGATGATGATAACGACGGCGATGAGCGCAACCATGATCCCGTATTCAACGGCCGTTGCGCCCTTTTCGTTCTGACGAAGGCGGACTGAGAGGTCTGTGTAGAAAGCAAGCATTTTTTACTCCTGAGCGAGTGTTGGAAAGCTGGTCCATCACCAGCTCTGTAAGAAAGTTAGCAACGGAAATTCGCCTCAAGTCGGTTCTTTGCCACATCCTGAGCCAACCTTCAGCGGACTGCGCTTTTCCTGCGCTTGCCTTGCGCAAACCTTGAACCTTGAACCGTTTGTGTCACCCCAAGAGGACAGCACGAGGGCCCCTCGGTTCCACGAAACCGAAGGGCCCTGCAAAACAGCCGATGCAACCTATCCCGCAAACATCGAAATAATGCTCATCACCGTCGGACCAAGGACCACGATGAACAGCGTGGGCAGGATGAAGAAGATGAGCGGGAACAGCATTTTCACCGGCATCTTCATGGCGTGCTCCTCGGCGCGCTGTTTCCGCTTGATCCGCATGTCCTCGGCCTGGGTCTTGAGGACCCTGGCGATGGCAACGCCATACGCGTCAGCCTGGACCACGGCCCGGATGAAGCTGCGGACGTCCGGCACGTCGACCCGTTCCGCCATGGCGAGGTACGCATCCTTGCGCGACCTGCCCACCTGGATGTCCTGGAGCGTTCGGATCAGCTCTTCGGCCATTGGGCCGTTGCCGCTGGTGCCGGCGCGTCCCATCGCCGCTTCGAACCCGAGGCCGGCCTGGACTGAGATCAGCATGTGGTCCAGAGCGACCGGCAGCTCCATCCGGATGGCCTCCCGCCGCTTCTGCGCCCGGCTGCGCACCAACAGGTCGGGAGTGAAGTAGCAAAGCGCCGTCACACCCAACAGGATCAGGAACCGCTGAGCCGACGGGCCGCCGGCAAAGAACAGGTACCCGGGAACGGCGCCCGCGAAGGCAAGCAGCGGCTTGACCATGATGAGCCGGGCCAGCGGCCAGTCCTTGGGCCGGCCAGCACCCGCGAGTTGCCGGTCCAGCCACGCGGCGTAGCCCTTCGGCATGATGCGCTGGCTGGCCAGCATCAGTTTCTCGTTGACGCTGAGGGCAGGACCCTTGGCTTTGGACACACGGCCGAGGTTCGCCTGCATGTTGCGGAGCCCCGCCCGGTCGCCGGTGAAGGCGAACCACGTCATGACGGTCACGGGTAAGACCACCGCCAGAATTGCCGCATAAGCCACAGGCTGCATGATGACCACCTTCTTCCTAGAACTTGGGTTTGATGATGCGGCTCAGCCAGAAACCGCCGACGGTGAGCAGAACAACTGCCCCGGCGATCATGAAGTAGCCGGGCAGGGTGCCGGTAAAGGTGCGGGAGTACATTTCGTTGAACAGCGTCAGCCCGATGAACATCACCACCGGCAGGGCCATGAGGACGATCGCCGACATCCGGCCCTCAGCACTCAGCGCCCGGATCTGGCCGCGCACCTGGTTGCGGTCGCGGACCGTGTCGCCCAAGTGGTCCAGCACTTCCGCCAGGTCCCCGCCCACCTCCCGGTGGATCTCAATGGCCTGCGAGATGGAGAGGAAATCCTCGCTCTGGGTCCGCCTGGCCACGTCCGCCAGCGATTCGCCGAGGTCGCGTCCAATCCTTGTCTCATTGACGATCCGGCCCAGTTCCTCCGACATCGGCGGCTGGCTTTCCTGCCCGGCCGCATCCACGGCCCGAAGCAGACTGTGGCCAGCACGGAGGCCACCGGAGAACATCTGGAGCGTATCCGGCACCTGCTGGTCAAAGTGCCGACGGCGGCGTCCGGCCAGGGCGTTCAGCAGCAGGTGCAGCCCCAGCAGGGCAAGCAGAGCCAGGAGGACAGCGGCGAAAATGCCGCCTAAAAAGAAACCGACGACGGCGGCCGTCAGCGTGATGACCGCCGCCATGATCAGGTAGTCGCCCGGTTCCTTCTTGAGGCCGCATTCGTCCAGCCGCTCCTGGGTGAGCAGGCCAGGCCCGCGCTTCCTGAGGCCCTTGTTCAGCACCCCCACGGCGTGGTCGGTCAGCCTAGTCAGCGATGAGGTCTGGGCTGGGACGTCGGGCCGGCGGCGGGACAGCGGAATGCCCGAATTTGGCCTGAGGGCCACGCCGAAGACCAGGACGATCGCGAGGTACAGCAGCCCCAGCGCCACCACGAAAACGCCGGAGTCGGCTGGCACCGTCACCGCCCCCTTGCCGGCGCAACGCCGGGGAGGGATGCTCCGAACACGGCCGGCGAGATCTCGATGCCGAGCTCGGCGAAACGCTCCGTAAACCGTGGCCGGACGCCCGTCGGCACGGGCTTCCCGAGGAAGCGGCCGTTGGCGTCCATGCCCGCCGAGTAGTCGAACACGAAGGCGTCCTGGAGGGTGACAATGTCGCCCTCCATGCCCTGCACCTCCGTGACGTGGGTGACGCGGCGGGAGCCGTCACGCATCCTGGTGATGTGGACGATCAGGTTGACCGCGGAGGCCAGCTGTTCGCGCACTGCCCGGAGCGGAATGTCCATGCCGGCCATCAGCACCAGCGTTTCAAGGCGGGCGATAGCGTCACGCGGCGAGTTGGCGTGCACGGTGGAGATTGAACCGTCGTGGCCGGTATTCATAGCCTGCAGCATGTCGAGGCATTCGCCGCCGCGGACCTCACCCACCACAATCCTGTCAGGCCGCATACGCAGCGAGTTCCGGACCAGGTCCCTAATGGACACCTCACCTTTGCCCTCGATGTTCTGCGGGCGGCTTTCCAGCCGGATGACGTGCTCCTGCTGGAGCTGGAGTTCCACGGCGTCCTCGATGGTCACGATCCTGTCCTCCGGCGGGATGAATCCCGACAGCACATTCAGGAGGGTGGTCTTGCCCGTGCCGGTGCCGCCGGAAACGATGATGTTCATCCGGGCCACGACGCAGGCGTTCAGGAGCTCCGCCATCTCGGGGGAGAGGCTGCCCAAGGAAACGAGGTCATGGACCGTCAGCACGTCCCGGCCAAACTTTCGGATGGTCAGAGCCGGCCCGCTGACGGCCAATGGCGGAATGATGGCATTGACGCGCGAGCCGTCTGCGAGTCGCGCGTCCACAAGCGGGGAGGACTCATCGATGCGGCGGCCCACCTTGGACACTATCCGGTCGATCACCCGGCGCAATGATTCATCCGAACTGAACTTCGTGTCCGTGGGGAAAATGCGGCCCTGACGTTCCACGTAGACCTGGTCATAGCGGTTCACCATGACCTCCGTAATGGACGGGTCATCGAGGAACCGCTGGATGGGGCCGTGGCCTAGGACGTCGTCGATGATGTCACGGATGAGCCGCTGCCTCTCGGGACCAGACAGCGGAACCTGCTCCTCGTCCACGACGGTTTTCAGTTCATCGCGGACAAACTGGTGCAGTTCCTCGTCCTCGAGGGCGGAGTCCGTGAGCCGTGAACCCAGCCGTTCAAAGAGCGTTTGGGTCGCCCGTTC
Source organism: Arthrobacter globiformis (assembly GCF_030815865.1). Lineage (NCBI taxonomy): Bacteria > Bacillati > Actinomycetota > Actinomycetes > Micrococcales > Micrococcaceae > Arthrobacter > Arthrobacter globiformis. The sequence continues at coordinate 4,063,053 of NZ_JAUSXI010000001.1, read as the reverse complement.
CTTCAGTGCATTCAGGGCTTCGCTGGCAACGGAAGCAACGGCTGGTGCCTCCAAAGCTGCGGCGGCGCTCGCCGCCGAGCGTGCCGCCTGCTCCTCATGCTTCCTGCCGAGCGTTGCGGCAGCGGGCCTGGGCTTGAAGACGTCGGCGGCCTGTGGCTTCCCGGGGTCGGGTTTGGCCTCGCCCCGGAGGTTCTGGAACCGGTCTGTGAGGTTCACTGGACTACCGCCCTTCTGTGCAGCTTCTTGTGAGGTCTTTCTTCCCAGTTCGGTTTGAAGCGCTCGACCAGTTGGCGGAGCCCCTTGCCTGCTGTGTCCCGGCTGCCGTCCTGCAGGATGGGTACTCCCTTGTTGGTGGAGTAGGGCAGCGTCTTGGAACGGGGGAGGGCAACATCCACGGGGGCGCCAACGGCGGCCTCGATGTCCTGCAGTGTGAGGCCTGCCCTGCGGTCCGTCATATTCAGCACCACGTGCCGTTTCTCCGGGACGAGGCCGAGCTCGGACAGGATTTGGAATCCTGTCCTGAGGCCCCGAATGCTGGGAATGTCCATTCCGCAGATCCAGACGGCGTCCGTGGCCTGTTCAAGCGTTGCCAGCACGTGCTCGCCCAGCCCCGGTGCCGTGTCCACCACGATGTAGTGGAATTCCTCGCGCAGCTGGTTGAGGAGGCGAGTGACCTGTTCACCGGAAATCCTGTCCATCTCGATCGGATTTCTGGGCGCACACAGGGCGTAGATGCCGGCGGGGTGGACGGTCAGGTAGGTCTTGAGGACCATGGAGTCCTGGCTGGCCGCGCCCACCACGGCGTCGGTGATGGTGTGTTCCGGGTCAAGCATCAGCCCGCTGGCAACATCGCCGAACTGGAGGTCCAGATCCACGATCACCACGCTCATGGGGGCGGATTTGCCCAGCCCGACGGCGAGATTGGTTGCCACGGTGGTCTTGCCCACCCCGCCTTTGGGGGACATGACGGTGATGACCCGCCCGCCCTCGCCGTGGTCGGCATGCTCTGACGCCTCAGGGGCCAAACCACGACGGCGGCCCGCGGCCGCGAGGCTCGCACGTTCCAGCAGGACGCGGATGGCGTCCGGGTTCGCGGCCGGATCGAGCAGGTCGCGGACGCCCGACCGCATGGCCTGGAGCACGACCTCCTTGGTTTCCGGGACCACCAACACAACGCTGATTTCCGGGTACTGAAGATCCATGACGGAAGCCAGTTTCAGGGAGTCATCAACCGGCAGGCCCGGTCCGAGGATCAGGACCTCTGGGGGTTCGCCGACAAGCTGCCGCAGGAAGTCCTGCGGGCTTTCGGGCAGGTAGTCGGCCTGGAACACCCGCAGCGAGCCGTGCATGCCGGACACTGCCAGCTGGATGCGGCGCTCGAAGTCGGCGTTCGGGGTGATGAGGACAAAGCGGCTCATCGGAACAACCTTCCGGTATTCACGACGCCTGACGTGCTCTCCACCGCGTTCGCCGGCTCCTTGGAGAGGTACACGCTGCCGAACTCGGTGGCGAAGATGATCCTCTCGGCATCGGCGGAGTTGCGGGCCAGGGTGATGAGATAGGTGTCATTCGACGAAGCAGACTTCTTCGAGTTGAGCGACCCCTTGGAAGAATCGTCCTCGGCTGCAGTCTCCTGCGACTTGGCCGTGCTGCCGTTGCTGAACTGGGCCGCCGTGACCAAAACCTTGTGGAATGTCAGCTGCGTCCCGCCCGACTTGGCCGCTGAGTCCTCCACGGAGAGGAACACGCCCACCGTGTCACCGGCCGCAAGCGTGCCGCCCACCACGCGCTCGATGGGAAGTTTGAGGGTGATTTCCTGCATGCCCACAGGAACCTGGACGCGGGACGGCCCGAGGATGGAATCGGCGTCCACCATGCGTGTGGTGAGGAGCTGCTCGCCTGGCATCAGGTCCACGGCGGCGACCTTCCGGCCAACCTGGCTCAGCTCGGTCACGGCTCCGGCGGCCACAGCCAGTTTGGGTACTTCTTTCCGGACAACGGCGCCGGCAGCCTTATCGATTCCGGTGCCGGCCGAGATGGTTTTCTCCACCACGTATACGGATTCAGTTTCCGTGTCCGCCAGTGCGCGCTTATCCGCATTCTGCACGTAATTGACCAGCAGGACGGTCCCAATAATCGCCACCAATAAAGCGGCAATTCCTCCCAGTAGGCGAGTTTTCATTTTATCCCCCTAGCAGAGTGATTAGTTGGTGAGGCGAATGAAGACGGTTCCGAGGTCGTCTCCGCTGCCCAAATTTCCTTCGAATGCATCAATGGATTCGAATTTCTTGAATTTGCCGATGATGCCTCGGCAAGGATCCACGCAGGAAGTAGCCGGAGTGGGAGAATTGTTGTACGTCCGTGGGTCACTTGAGCCGCCGCCAAACTTCCAGCCGACCATTTGAAACGTGGCGTAGCCCCGAATGTGGAACCAGCCCTTTCCCTTGTCCTTGCCGGCATTGTCGAACACCGGGAAAACGCCGAGTACTTCGTCGCCGGCCTGGATGGTGTTGATCCAACCCTGCAGGACGGAATCGCAGTTTTCGCCCGGCTTGCTCGGGTAGTCCGCGCCAGGATCGTAGGCGGCGTTATTTTCAACATCGGTGGTGGCCTGGCACGGACCGCCGTTCTGATCCAGCCAGCCGAACCCGCCAGGAATTGCATGCCCGGACGTCGACGTGCAGTCAGCCATTCCAGGCTTGTAACGGATCTGTTGAAGGACGCCCGTTTCCACTGCGTCGGTGAGGTCGTACTGGCATTCGGACAGGGCCAGCGGGAAGCCATCTCCTGATCCAGGAACCTCGATTGACGCAGTGGCATGAGCGCCCACGCTGACTGCCGGTGCGTTTAGGGCGCTGGCGAAAAGCATGGCGAGCACGCTGCTGCTGCCGTTCTTCGTGGTGGTCCGGACCGTCACCTGGTCCGGTACGGAAAGGTCAACTTCGGAGACGTTCGCGTCGCCGTCGTTGGCGTTTCCGGAGGCCAGTGCGTCGGCAAATGCCTGGGCTTCCGCCTGGGTGCAGCCTGTCTTGTGGCAGGCCTGGGCGACGCCCAATGCGCTGGCGTCCGCACCGTTCTGGAGCTGGGCACGTTCCGCATAAATCTGCCCTACATCCACGGCGAGTGCGCCGGCACCGATGATGACGAGCATCATGACGGCCACCAGGACACCCACTGCACCCCGTTCGGCCTCCGAGGGTTTAGCCTTTAGCCTTCGCATCGCATGGCTCCTGTCCCGGTGACCGTCACGGTGCTGCCGAAGATGCCCGTCAGTGTTGGAGCGGGGTAGCTGATGGTGACGGTCATGTTCTCGCCGGCCGTGCAAGATCCGGGGGAGAAGGCGTACTCAAAATCTGCACCGTTCAGGCCGGGCGCGCCTGCGGTTGCGGCAAGGGCTGCTGCGTCCTGGTCATCCTCGATGGCCATCTCCCTGGCGGCTTCCCGGGCGGCCTGAATGACGGAAATCTGCAGATTGTAGACGTGTGAGAACTCCACAATGCCGGCAAGGAGGGCCAGTAGTATCGGCGCAACGAGGCCGAACTCAACAGCTACTGCACCACGGGAATGCTCCTGTTTCACTGCTTCTTTGCGTGTCATGGCCAGTACCCTTCACTGAGGCCCGATAGGAGGGAGGTGCGCCACGATTGCTATGAAGCGTGGCGCGCCTCCCCGGTGGTTCGAGGACCTACGGTGTGGCATCCCAACCGTTGACGACTCCGGAGACTTCGGTGAACCAACCGCTGAGGGCAGTGCCGAAAGCGGTAACGGCGACGATGATGCCAAACGCAATGAAGGCCACCAGCAGCGAGTACTCGGTTGCGGTGGCGCCTTTTTCGGATTCCAGCCGGTCCTTGATTCCGGAAACGAAGGTAAGAACCGAGACCATGAGAGTAGTCATTGTATTTTCCTTAAGTTCGATGGAATAAATGCATCGAATTCCAGCCTCCCCCATACCGCGAAAGGGCTGGTGCTTCGATAGCTAAAGAATCCACCGAAAACCGGCCTGCCAACAATGCGTAGTTCTACCCGACTTCCCCCGCGGAAATAGGTATTCCACTAAAGCCGGTACTCATACTACGAAAGCTGCAAGCACTGGACCACTTGAATACTCAAGAAATCATCAAGGTTGTTGTAGGAAATCCAACGTTTCACCACAAATACCGGTCTTTAGGATGCGAATAAAACAGTGCTCAGTGCCGCGGCCAGCATCGAGGGGCCAAAGGCGATTTCCGAGCCTAAATTGGCGCGCTTTAGCCTAATCAAAACGACGGATAAAATCCCGCCCAATACGAACCCAAGCGCCCCGCCGTAGAAGAGCTGACTCCAGCCCAAGTAGCCCAGGTAAAGGCCCACTGGGGCGGCAAGCTTGACATCCCCCATGCCGATGCCGCTTGGCGAGATCAGGGCCAGAATCAGGAAAATGACGAACAGGATGGCCGCCCCGGTGGCCGCGCGGAGCAGTTCGGCCCACTCTGCCGTGGCGGTGCTGCTGAGCAGGAGGAGCGCCAGGCCGGCCACCAGCAGTGTGAGCACCAGGGGATTCGGCAGCAAATGGTGGGCCACATCAATGCGGGCCAGCTGCACGCCGAGGACGGCCAGCAACAGATAGGCCGGCAGGGCCCAGTCCATTCCGACCCTCAGTGCAAGGGCCGCGCAGAGCACTCCGGTGAGTGCCGCCGTCGTAATTCTTGTCCGTACGCGCGGCAAGCCACCCAGGCGGGGGAGGGTGCGGGCGATGAGGCGTTCCGCAAGCAGGCTCAGTAAAATGCCAAGGAGTCCTATGGTCACTGCAAAGAGCGGCCCGGCGCTGCCGGCGATACCTGCTGAAGGCACATGGACTCCTGGGTGGAAGGGCCCGGCGCTGGCGCAGGACTCCACGACCCCCGCCACCGGATACCCCATTTTGACCCCGGCGGCCGGTTCGCGCTATTCTTGGTAGTCGTTGTGCGTGTCCTTTCTCGATGATGCGTGCCCGCTGAGAATCCGGTTGCAGGATAACTACTCCTCGGGCACATTCGGGACTCCAGGACCACTGGATTCATAGAGCCCTCACCTCTGTTCCGGTAACGCATAGATAGTAGGTGCACACCCTTACGTGACACCTAAACAAGAACGCCAGAACAAGAACGAGGCAAACACCGTGCGTACGTACACTCCGAAGCCCGGCGATATCAACCGCCAGTGGCACGTCATTGACGCCACCGACGTTGTCCTTGGTCGTCTCGCCAGCCAGACCGCAATCCTGCTGCGCGGCAAGCACAAGGCCACCTTCGCTCCCCACATGGACATGGGCGATTTCGTCATCATCATCAACGCTGAGAAGGTTGCCCTCACCGGCGCCAAGCTCGAGCAGAAGCGCGCCTACCGCCACTCCGGTTACCCGGGCGGCCTGACCTCCGTCAACTACGCGGAACTGCTGGAGTCCAACCCGGTCCGCGCCGTTGAGAAGGCCATCAAGGGCATGCTCCCCAAGAACTCCCTCGCTGCACAGCAGCTGGGCAAGCTGAAGGTCTACCGCGGTGCAGAGCACCCGCACGCCGCCCAGCAGCCCAAGACTTTCGAAATTTCCCAGGTCGCCCAGTAGTCCTGGCCACCAAACAACTTATTTATACAAGGAGAACCGTGGCTCAGAACGAAGAGACCACCGAAGCCGTCGTGGCTGAGGAAACCCTGACCAGCTACACCTCGGAAAGCGGTCCTGCGGAAGCAGAAGCGCCGAAGAAGGAACGCCCGGCACTGACCGTCGCCGGCGCAGCAGTTGGCCGCCGCAAGGAAGCCGTCGCACGCGTTCGCATCGTGCCCGGAACCGGCAAGTGGACCATCAACGGCCGCGAGCTGGACAACTACTTCCCGAACAAGCTGCACCAGCAGGACGTCAACGAGCCCTTCAAGATCCTCGATCTTGACGGTGCCTACGACGTCATTGCCCGCATCCACGGTGGCGGCATTTCCGGCCAGGCCGGCGCCCTGCGCCTCGGCATCGCCCGTTCACTGAACGAGATCGACACCGAGAACAACCGCGCCACCCTGAAGAAGGCCGGTTACCTGCGCCGTGACGCCCGCGTCATCGAGCGTAAGAAGGCCGGTCTCAAGAAGGCCCGCAAGGCTCAGCAGTACTCGAAGCGCTAAATCCGCTTGCGAAGCGCCGTCAGGTGCTTCCAGAAGCCCGTTCCGCCATATGGCGGGGCGGGCTTCTGCCGTTAAGCCCCGTCCGCCGTCGAGCAGCGGTTGGGTGGCCAGCCGCATGTGACGCGCTGCCATGAAGCTCTGAACAGGACAAACGCCGACGCACGGTGCCGTCGCCGTTGCTGGGGGCCGGGAGGTGGACCCGGATCGTCTAAACTTGGACGCGATGTCTACATTATTTGGAACAGACGGTGTCCGGGGCCTGGCGAATGGCCTGCTGACAGCCGAGCTCGCAATGCAGCTGGCCCAGGCCGCCGCCGTCGTGCTTGGCCATGAACGCACCAGCGAAGGTGCACGGCCGCGCGCCGTAGTGGCGAGGGATCCCCGTGCAAGCGGTGAGTTCATCGCCGCGGCCGTCGAGGCCGGGCTTTCCAGCTCCGGCATCGACGTCTACGACGCCGGTGTCCTGCCCACTCCCGCCGCCGCCTACCTTGTGGCCGACCTGAACGCTGACTTCGGCGTCATGATCTCCGCCTCCCACAATCCGGCTCCCGACAACGGGATCAAGTTCTTCGCCCGCGGCGGCCAGAAGCTCCCGGACGAGGTGGAGGACGCCATCGAGGCCCAAATGGGCAAGGACCCCGTCCGCCCGGTGGGCGGCGAAGTGGGCCGCATCCAGCGCTTCTCCGACGCCGAGGACCGCTACATCGTCCACCTCCTGGGAACCCTCCCGCACAACCTCCATGGCCTGAAGGTGGTCCTGGACTGCGCGCACGGTGCCGCCAGCGGCTGTTCCCCCCAGGTCTTCAAGGACGCCGGTGCTGATGTGGTTGTCATTGGCGCCGAACCGGACGGCCTGAACATCAACGAAGGCGTGGGCTCCACGCACCTCGGCCCGCTCAAGGCGGCCGTGGTGGAGCACGGCGCCGACCTCGGCATTGCCCACGACGGCGACGCCGACCGCTGCCTGGCCGTGGACCACGAGGGCAACGAGGTGGACGGCGACCAGATCATGGCCATCCTCGCCGTGGCCCTCAAGAAAGCCGGCAAGCTCACCGACAACGTCCTCGTTGCCACCGTTATGAGCAACCTCGGCCTCAAGATCGCCCTCCGCGACGCGGGCATCGCCATGCGCGAGACGGGCGTGGGGGACCGGTACGTCCTGGAGCAAATGCGCGACGGCGGCTACAACCTGGGCGGCGAACAGTCCGGCCACGTCATCCTGGCCGACTACGCCACCACCGGTGACGGCGTGCTGACCGGCCTGCAGCTGGCGGCGCAGGTAGCCCTGACGGGCCGCCCACTCAAGGAGCTCGCCACCATCATGACCAAGCTGCCCCAGGTCCTCATCAACGTGAAGGACGTGGACCGTAGCCGGGTCGGCGGCGACGCAACCCTGGCCGCAGCGGTGAAGTCAGCCGAGGCCGAACTCGGCGACACCGGACGTGTGCTCCTGCGCCCGTCCGGCACGGAGCCCGTTGTGCGCGTCATGGTGGAGGCCAGCGACCAGCAGACCGCCCAGGTCATCGCCGAACGTCTCGCCCAGGTTGTGAAGACCCAGCTGGCCCTGCAACTCGTCGGCGACTAGGTTCCGCGTCGCCCCGCAAAGCACAGAGCAGCCCGCCTCCCTGACGGAGGCGGGCTGCTTTTTTCGCTGCGCTTGGCGCGCGCCGGCCGGCGCTACTTCACGGCCTGGTTCTCGGCCTGCAGGGCGTCGCGGATCTCCTTGAGCAGGGCGATCTGCGGATCCTCGGCTGCTTCCTTCTTCGCGTCCTGCCCGATGCCCAGTTTGCGGTTGCGGTGCTCGATCAGCCGGTTCATCGGGGCGACGATGACGAAGTAGAGCGCGGAGGCAACCAGCAGGAAGTTGACCACCGCGGTGAGCAGCACGCCGAACCGCACGTCGCCAAACGCCAGGAAATTGTCAAAGTTCGGCTCTCCGACCAGTAACGAGATCAGCGGCATCAGAACGCTTTTGACCAGCGCATCCACCACGGCGCTGAACGCCGATCCGATGACCACCGCCACGGCCAGGTCGATGACGTTTCCCTTGAGAATGAACTTCTTGAATCCACTAAGCATGCCAACCAAACTACCGCACCGCATTGACGGGACGTTGACCGGCCACCGGCGTGCAGGTAACAGTGCAGCCGCGTCAGCGGTAGCCGGGGGCGGCCTCCAGGCCGAAATACTGCTCCAGGGTGGCGATGCCGCGTTTCCGCATGTCCGTGGCCGCCTCAGCACCGACGTACCGCAGGTGCCACGATTCGTAGAAGTACCCGGTGGTGGTGTGCTGCATAAACGGGTAGCGCACCACGAAGCCGAAGCGGTGCGCGTTGGCCTTGGCCCAGACGGCGGCCGGCTGCTCGGCGAAGCACGGCTGGAAGCTGCACGCTGCGCCGCCGTCGCCGATGTCGAACGCCCAGCCCGTCTGGTGTTCGGAGTGGCCCGGCCGAGCCGAGGCTGTGTCCGCCGCCGCCCGGCCCTGCGAGCTCACGTAGCCGTTGTACGTGACGGTCTGCGTGGCATAGGAGCGGTAGCCGCTCGCCAGCGTCATGGTCACGCCGTCCGCCGCCGCGGCGGCGAACATCCGTTCTGCGGCAGCCGCCGTCGTACGGTTCAGCTGGGCCGCCTCGCCGGTGACGGCGAGGGCAACGCGGGGCTGGACCAGATCGGCCGGGACGTAGCTGGCCGGCTTGAGCGGGCGGTGCTTGTTGACGATCACCCAGGGGCTGGCGGGCGCGGTGAGTGAGTACTGCTTGGGCAGGCGGGACGCGGCCGACGGCGGGGCTGCCGCCGCCGTCGTGGTTGGTGCGGTTGTGGACGGCGCTGTGGCGGACGCGCTGGCCGACGACGCAGCGGAAGCGGAGGCTGTTGGGGAAGCCGCGCCGCTGGGCCTTGCAGAGGCGCCGGTGGAGGTGGATCCAGACCGGGACGGGACCGGAGAAGAGGCCTCACCGGAAGCGCCCGGGGACGCCGTGCCCGAAGCCGCCGAAGTGGTTCCCGAAGCTTCCGGTGCAGAGGCAGGGGTGCAGGCCGCCAGGGCAGACAGGCCGGCACCCGCCATCAACAGCCGCGCCACCGCGCGGCGGCTGGGCCGATCCCCGGGCCGGGCCTCGGCGGAGGGCTCGGAAGGGCAGTTGTAACACATGCGTGCTAGACCTTTCTCAGCAGCATCCTGCGGACGGAATGGTCCGCTTCCTTGGTGAGCACCAGCTGGGCGCGGCCCCGGGTGGGCAGCACGTTCTCTTCCAGGTTCGGTTCGTTGATGCGTTTCCAGATGTCGCGGGCCGTCGCTTCGGCCTCGGAGTCCGAAAGCGTGGCGTAGCGGTGGAAGTACGACTCCGGCTGCGCGAAGGCAGTGGAACGGAGCTTGCGGAACCGGTCCACGTACCATTCCTCGATATGTGACGTCTTGGCATCCACGTAGATGGAAAAGTCGAAGAAGTCGCTGACCGCCAGCCCCTGGCGGCCGTCGTGCCGCGGCCGCGCGGGAGCGAGCACGTTTAGGCCTTCGACGATGAGGACGTCCGGACGCCGGACCACCACTTCCTTGCCGGGGACGATGTCGTAGGTGATATGCGAGTACCAGGGTGCCCGGACTTCCTCGGCGCCGCCCTTGATTTCGCTGACGAAGCGCAGCAGCGCACGGCGGTCGTAGGACTCCGGGAAACCCTTGCGGTCTAGCAGTTGCCGGCGCTTGAGTTCGGCCAGCGGATACAGGAACCCGTCGGTGGTGATGAGCTCCACGTTCGGAGTGCCCGGCCACCGCCGCAGCATCTCGCGGAGAACACGGGCAATGGTGGACTTGCCCACGGCCACAGAGCCGGCGACGCCGATCACGAAGGGGGTGCGCTGCGTCTGCTCGCCGAGGAATGTGGTGGTGGCCGCATGCAGCTGGCCGGCGGCTTCCACGTACAGGTGCAACAACCGGGACAGCGGGAGGTAGACCTCGCGCACCTCGCTGATGTCCAGGGGGTCACCGAGGCCGCGAAGGCGCAGCACGTCCTCTTCATTAAGGGGCTGCTCCATCTGGGCGGAAAGCCGGGACCAGGTTTGCCGGTCCAGCTCCACGAACGGAGAAACACCCTCCCCGTTCGCTTCATTGCGTTGCAAAGTCACCCTAGAGATTCTGCCCCGCCCGGCGCCGAGAGCGAAATGCGGCCTTTCTTGAGTGAATCTTGACCCTATGCGTTACCGATTCCTGAGCCGGCCGCGGGACCGTTCAGTGAAGAGGGAGAACCGACGCATATTTGAAGGGTCCCAACATGGGGAAGGTAGTTCCACAGCAGGTGCCCCAGCTGACGGGCCGCGACTTCGGTGGCAGGCGCGGCGGGGGAGCGGCCACGCGTATCCTGCAGATTCGCCGCAGGCGCCGGTTCGCCGCGGCGAGACGCTGGGCAAACTTCAGCGTGCTCCTGGTTATCGCCTTGGCGGCGCTGGTCCTCGTCGCAGTTCCCCAGGCCACCGGATCTTTCACCTATACGGTGCACACCGAATCCATGGCTCCGAAGTTTTCGCCGGGCACCTTCCTCATAGTGAAACCTGTGGCCTTCAGCCAACTGAAGTACGGCGACGTCGTCACCTACCAGCCCGCTCCGGGCCGTCCCGAAGTAAGGACTCACCGGATTGTGGGCTTTGGCGCCGTTCAAGAGGGGGAGCGGACGCTGATCACTAAGGGCGACAATAACGACGCCAACGACGCCGATCCCGTCCGTGCCCGCCAGATTAAGGGAAAGCTCTGGTATGCGGTTCCGATCGTCGGGTACGTGGCCGAGGCGGTCGGCAGCGCGGACCGCGGCTTCTGGATGACGATGGCGGCCGCCGCCCTCATCGGCCAGTGTGCGCTGCTCGTGTTCCTGAGCGCCCGAAGGCGCCGGGCAGCCGGAGCCGCGCGGCCCTCGCCGTGACGCACCCCTCGCGACCGCTGTAGCGAAAATAGCCCGGTCCTACGTGCCTGATGAAGGGGCGGTTAGGGTGGAAGTCTCCGTGGCCGCAGCCTTTTCCGGACGGCCGGGAGAGATGTCATCCGACGTCGGTTCTCCGCAAAGCCGGTTAGGCTTATACCCATGTGTGGAATCGTGGGTTATGTAGGCCGTTCGTCGGGCCGGGCTGATGCCGGGCACGGTGCGTTGGATGTTGTTCTTGAGGGGCTGCGCCGCCTGGAGTACCGGGGTTATGACTCCGCCGGTGTCGCTGTGGTGGCTGACGGGGAGATTTCCTCGCGGAAGAAGTCCGGAAAGCTGAGCAACCTGCTGGCCGAGCTGGAGGAGCGGCCGCTGCCGGAGTCGCTGACCGGCATCGGGCACACGCGGTGGGCCACGCATGGTGGCCCGACGGATCAGAACGCGCACCCGCATCTGTCTGATGGTGGGAAGCTCGCTGTGATCCACAACGGCATCATTGAAAACTTTGCTGAGCTGAAGCAGGAGCTGCTGGCCAAGGGTGTTGTCTTCGCATCGGAGACGGACACCGAGGTGGCTGCGGCGCTGCTGGGCGACATTTTCCGGAACAAGCTGGGCGGCGACGGCTCCGACGGCGGCCTGACCAAGGCCATGGAGCTGGCCTGCCAGCGGCTTGAGGGCGCGTTCACGCTCCTCGCGGTGCACGCTGACCAGCCTGACGTCGTCGTGGCTGCACGTCGGAACTCCCCGCTGGTGGTGGGCCTGGGCGAGGGCGAGAACTTCCTGGGTTCGGACGTGTCCGGGTTTATTGACTACACCCGCCGTGCGGTGGAGCTGGGCCAGGACCAGATCGTGACGATCACCGCTGACACGGTGGAGATCACGGACTTCTTCGGCGCCCCGGCGCAGGGCAAGGAGTACCACGTTGACTGGGACCCGGCCTCGGCCGAGAAGGGCGGCTTCACCTCCTTCATGGAGAAGGAAATCCACGACCAGCCCGACGCCGTGGCGCAGACCCTGCTGGGGCGCTCGGACCTGAACGGCCGGCTGACCCTGGATGAGCTGCGGATTGATCCGCAGCTGCTGAAGAAGGTCGACAAGATCATAGTGCTGGCCTGCGGCACGGCCGCGTACGCGGGCATGGTGGCCAAGTACGCGATCGAGAACTGGTGCCGGATCCCCACCGAGGTGGAGCTCGCGCACGAGTTCCGTTACCGCGACCCGATCGTCACCGAGAACACTCTGGTGGTGTCCATCAGCCAGTCCGGTGAAACGATGGACACGCTGATGGCTGTGCGGTACGCCCGCGAGCAGGGCGCCAAGACGGTGTCCATCTGCAACACCAACGGTTCCACCATTCCACGTGAGTCCGACGCCGTGCTGTACACGCACGCCGGCCCGGAGATCGCGGTGGCCTCCACCAAGGCGTTCCTGGCCCAGATCACCGCGGCGTACCTGCTGGGCCTGTACCTGGCGCAGCTGCGCGGGAACATCTTCTCCGGGCAGGTCAAAGATGTGCTGGCCGACCTGGGCAAGATCCCGGCGAAGATCCAGAAGATCCTGGACTCCGCCGAGGAACTGCGCGAGCTGGCCCGCAGCATGAAGGACGAGAAGTCCGTGCTGTTCCTGGGCCGCCACGTGGGCTACCCGGTGGCGCTCGAGGGTGCGCTGAAGCTGAAGGAAATCGCGTACCTCCATGCCGAGGGCTTCGCCGCCGGTGAGCTCAAGCACGGCCCGATCGCGCTGATCGACGAAGGCCAGCCTGTGTTCGTGGTGGTCCCGTCCCCTCGCGGCCGCGATTCGCTGCACTCCAAGGTGGTGTCCAACATCCAGGAGATCCGGGCCCGCGGTGCCCGCACCCTGGTGATCGCCGAGGAAGGCGACGAAGCGGTCCGGGACTACGCCGAGCACGTCTTCTACGTCCCGGAAACCCCGACGCTGCTCATGCCGCTGCTGACCACCGTGCCGCTGCAGATCTTCGCGTGCGAACTTGCCGCCGCGAAGGGCTACGACGTGGACCAGCCGCGCAACCTGGCCAAGAGCGTCACAGTAGAGTAAGCCCATGATTGTTGGCATCGGCGTAGACGTAGTGGACATCGAGCGCTTCGGACGGCAGCTGGAGCGCACCCCCGGACTCCGGGACCGGCTGTTTGTGCCGGCCGAACGGGAGCTGAACACCCGCTCCTTGGCGGCGCGGTTTGCCGCCAAGGAGGCTGTGGCGAAGGTCCTGGGCGCGCCGGCCGGCATGAACTGGCAGGACTGCTGGATCGGGCTGGACCAGAACGGACCGACTGTCCAGGTCAAGGGAACGGTGCTCGCCGTGGCCGAAGCCAAGGGCGTCAAACGGTGGCACCTGTCCATGAGCCACGACGGCGGCATTGCCACGGCCACCGTCCTGGCCGAGGGCTGATCCCGGACCGACTGACCAAAATGATCAGCGCCTATACCGGAACCCAGATCAGGGAGGCTGAAAAGCCCCTGCTGGATTCAGGTATGGGCGCTGTTCTCATGCAGCGGGCGGCCCGCGGCATGGCCGGCGCCGCCATCGCGGAACTGCGCAGCCTCGGCCGCCGCCTGTACGGCTCCAGCGTTGTTGTCCTGGCCGGCAAGGGCAACAACGGCGGCGACGGCCTCATCGCCGCCGCGCACCTTGCCGGACGGGGAATGCGGACGACGGCGGTGCTCGCCTCCGCCACCGCCCATCCCGACGGTCTGGCCGCCTTTCGGCGCGCCGGCGGCCGGGTGCTGGCGCTGACTGACGCGAACGCCGGCGAGCTGGCAGCGATGGCCGGCAGGGCCGACGTCGTTATTGACGCCCTGCTCGGAACCGGCGCCCAGGGCGGACTCCGGGGAGAAACGGCGGAGCTCGTGTCCCAGCTTGCCGGTGGCACCCACGGCCTCGTGGTGGCGTGCGACGTGCCCAGCGGAGTGGATGCGGACACGGGCGAGGCCGCCGGCCCCGTGCTGCCCGCCGACATCACCGTTAGCTTCGGCGGGGCCAAAGCGGGTCTGCTGGCGGACCCGGGAGCGGATTTTGCCGGCCGGGTAGAGGTGGTCCAGATCGGGATCGAGGAGTCGCTCCCGTGGCCCGCCCTGCGCCGCCTGGAAGCCGCCGACCTGGCCGTCTTGCTCCCAGGGCCCGCGCGGCGCGCCCACAAATATTCGCGCGGCGTCCTCGGGGTGGTGGCGGGTTCCCCGGCCTACCCCGGCGCCGCCGTGCTCGCCTGCCGCGGGGCGCTCTCCGCCGGCGTCGGAATGGTCCGCTACGTCGGGCCGCCGGAGGTCTCCGACCTCATCCGCCACAGCTGCCCCGAGGTGGTCTGCAGCACCGGCACCGTGGCAGAAACCCACGTCCAGGCCTGGCTGGTCGGCTCCGGCATGGACGGCAAGGACGAGGAAGAGATGCAGCGCGTGCGCGACGCCGTCGACTCCGGCCTGCCCACCGTGGCCGACGCCGGTGCCTTGCCTGTCCTGCCGGACGTGCTGGCCCCGCAGGTTGTCCTGACGCCGCACGCCGGTGAGCTGGCCACCCTGCTGCAGCGCCTCGGCGCCGACATGGACCGCGAGGCTGTCGAAGCCTCCACCCTCGCCGCTGTGCGCCGCGCCGCCGGCCTGACTGAGGCCACCGTGCTCCTGAAGGGCGCCAGCACGCTGGTGGCGTCGCCGTACCAGGATTTTTACAGCCAGTCCGAAGGAACGCCCTGGCTGGCCACCGCCGGAAGCGGTGATGTGCTGGCCGGAATCATCGGTGCGTTGCTCGCCCAGGTGGGGTCCGACGTCGGGCGCTTCCGGGGGCTGGGAATCGATCCAGACGAACGCTGGGCGGCCATTGCCGCCATGGGGGCAAGCCTGCACGGACTGTCCGGAGCGGCGGCTGCAGCCGGCGGCCCGCTGACAGCGGGGCGGATTTGTGACGCGCTACCCGAAATATGGGGTAAAGTCAGCATGCTTAGTAATTAGCGTGTGGGTCACGTAATTGTCATATCCACCCGCTACGGTAAGACCAAGTTCCGTGCAGGTAGTGCGTGAAGACCTGTTGGACAGAGTGTTGGACGAGGTATAGGAGCACGAATGGAAATCTGGCCCGGATCGGCTTACCCGCTGGGAGCCACGTTTGACGGTACCGGAACCAACTTTGCATTGTTCAGCGAGCACGCAGAAAAGGTGGAACTCTGCCTCTTCGACGACGAGGGGACCGAAACCCGGGTCACGCTCCGCGAGGTGGACGGCTATGTGTGGCACTGCTACCTGCCCCAGATCCAGCCAGGGCAGAAGTACGGCTACCGCGTCCACGGTCCTTACGACCCCGACAACGGGCAGCGCTTCAACGCCAACAAGCTGCTCCTTGACCCGTACGCCAAGGCAGTCGCCGGCCAGATTGACTGGGATCCCGCCCTGTTCTCGTACAACATGGGCGACCCTTCATCCAAGAACGACGCCGATTCCGCGCCGCACATGATGATGGGCGTGGTCATCAACCCGTTCTTCGACTGGGACAACGACCAGAACCTGCGCATCCCGTACCACAAGTCGGTCATCTACGAGGCGCACGTCAGGGGGCTCACCGAGCTGCACCCGGAGATTCCCGAGGAGCAGCGAGGCACGTATGCCGGCGTGGCACACCCGGCCGTGATCTCCCACCTGCAGAAGCTGGGCGTCACCGCGATCGAGCTCATGCCCGTGCACCAGTTCGTCAACGACGGCACGCTGCAGGAGAAGGGCCTGAGCAACTACTGGGGCTACAACACCATCGGCTTCTTCGCGCCGCAGAACACCTACAGCTCCACCGGCGACACCGGCCAGCAGGTCCAGGACTTCAAGGCGATGGTCCGTTCGCTGCACCGGGCCGGCATTGAGGTCATCCTCGACGTCGTCTACAACCACACCGCCGAAGGCAACCACCTCGGCCCCACCCTGAGCTTCAAGGGCATCGACAACGAGGCCTACTACCGCCTGGTGGAGGACGACAAGCAGTACTACATGGACTACACGGGCACCGGCAACACCCTGAACGTCCGCCAGCCGCACTCCCTGCAGCTGCTCATGGACTCGCTGCGCTACTGGGTCACCGAGATGCACGTGGACGGGTTCCGCTTTGACCTCGCCGCCGCTTTGGCCCGCGAGTTTTACGACGTCGACCGGCTCTCCACGTTCTTCGAACTCATCCAGCAGGATCCAGTGGTGTCCCAGGTCAAGCTCATCGCCGAGCCGTGGGACGTCGGGCCCGGTGGCTACCAGGTGGGCAACTTCCCGCCGCAGTGGACGGAATGGAACGGCAAGTACCGCGACACCGTGCGCGACTTCTGGCGCGGTGAACCTGCCACGCTCGGCGAGTTCGCCTCGCGCATCACCGGCTCGGCGGATCTCTACGAGCACTCCGGCCGCCGCCCCGTGGCGTCCATTAACTTCGTCACCGCGCACGACGGCTTCACGCTGCGTGACCTGGTGTCCTACAACGAGAAGCACAACGACGCCAACGGCGAGGACAATAAGGACGGCGAGTCGCACAACCGCTCCTGGAACTGTGGAGCGGAGGGCCCGTCGGACGATCCCAAGGTCCTGGGGCTCAGGGCGCGGCAGCAGCGTAACTTTATCGCCACCATGCTCCTCTCGCAGGGCGTGCCCATGATCCTGCACGGCGACGAGATGGGCCGGACGCAGCAGGGCAACAACAACGGGTACTGCCAGGACTCCGAGCTGACCTGGGTCAACTGGGACAGCGTGGACCAGCCGCTCATCGAATTCACGGCGGCCGTCAACTCACTCCGTGCCAAGCACCCCACCTTCCGGCGCAGCCGGTTCTTCGACGGCCGGCCCGTACGGCGGGGAGAAGGCGAGCGGCTGCCGGACATCGTATGGCTGGATCCCGACGGCAACCTCATGTCGCCGGAGGACTGGGACAGCGGCTTCGGCCGTTCCGTGGGAATGTTCCTCAACGGCGACGGCATCCAGGGCCACGACAGCCGTGGCCGCCGGATCACGGACGTGAACTTCCTGCTGTACTTCAACGCGCACGACGGCGACGTTGAGTTCACGCTGCCGCCGGACGAGTATGCACCGGCCTGGGACGTCATCATCGACACAGCGGGTGAAGGCGCGGACTCTCAGCCGGCCACCGCGGGCAGCCTGCTGTCCGTCGCCGCGAAGTCCCTGGTGGTGCTCCGCGCCCACAGCGCCCCGGAGGAGGAGCCAGACCATTCCGTTGCTGCCTCGCTGGCGGCGCTGACCCAGACGGCCACCACTGAGACCGCGACGCTCACCGCACCCGCTCTTCCCGAGCCGGCAAAGACGAAGAAGCCGGCTGATCCGCCTGCAGGGTCTGCGGCTGAGCCTGCCGCGGAGCCCGCTGCTGAGCCCGCTGCTGAGCCTGCGAAGGCCGCGGAGGAGCAGCCGGCGGAGAAACCGGTACGAAAGCCTGCCGGTCGGCGGAACGGGAATTCCAAGGCGGGCAAGCCGGCAGGAGAGGGCGCATGAAAACGCCAGTCTCCACGTACAGGCTTCAGATCAGACAGGGATTCACGCTGTTCGACGCCGCCGAAACCGTGCCGTACCTGCACTCGCTCGGCGTCGACTGGGTCTACCTCTCTCCGGTCCTGACCGCCGAGCAGGGCTCTGACCACGGGTACGACGTCACCGATCCCTCCGCAGTCGACCCCGAACGGGGCGGCCCGGAGGGCCTGGCCGCCGTTTCGAAGGCGGCCCGCGCCGCCGGCATGGGGGTGCTGATCGACATTGTGCCCAACCACGTCGGCGTCGCTACGCCGGTGCAGAACCCCTGGTGGTGGTCGCTGCTCAAAGAGGGGCGCCAGTCCCGGTACGCGGAAGCGTTCGACGTCGACTGGAACCTTGGCGGGGGGCGCATCCGGCTCCCGATCCTCGGCAGCGACGATGACCTGGACCAGCTCGAAATCAAGGACGGGGAGCTGCGGTACTACGACCACCGCTTCCCGCTGGCCGACGGCAGCTACACCGAAGGCGACTCCCCGCGCGACGTCCACGCCCGGCAGCACTACGAACTGATGGGCTGGCGGCGCGCGGACAACGAGCTGAACTACCGCCGCTTCTTCGCGGTGAACACGCTCGCCGGCGTCCGCGTGGAGATTCCCGCCGTCTTCGACGAGGCACACCAGGAGGTGGTGCGCTGGTTCCGCGAGGGGCTCGCGGACGGCCTCCGGATCGACCACCCGGACGGCCTTGCCGACCCCGAGGGGTACCTGAAGCGGCTCCGGGAAGCCACTGGCGGCGCCTACCTGCTGGTCGAAAAGATCCTCGAGCCGGGGGAGCAGTTGCCCGCCAGCTTCGAATGCGAGGGCACCACGGGCTACGACGCCCTCGCAGACGTCGACCGGGTTCTCGTGGACCCTAGCGGGCAGCCAGCTCTGGACCGGCTGGATGCCTCGCTGCGCGGCGGCGAGCCTGCCGACTACGAGGACATGATCCGCGGAACCAAGCGCCGGATCACCGACGGCATCCTCCACTCGGAGATCCTGCGGCTGGCCCGACTGGTTCCCGATGACGCAGGCGTTTCGATTGACACCGCGGCCGACGCGATCGGCGAAATCATAGCCGCCTTCCCGGTCTACCGCACGTACCTGCCGGAGGGAGCGGAGATCCTGAAGGAAGCCTGCGAGCTTGCCGCGCGCCGGCGGCCGGAACTCGACGAGGCCGTCCAGCTTTTGCAGCCGCTGCTGCTGGACACCGACCTGGAACTTGCCCGGCGCTTCCAGCAGACCTCCGGAATGGTCATGGCCAAGGGCGTGGAGGACACCGCGTTCTTCCGCTACAACCGCCTGGGCACCCTCACGGAAGTGGGCGCCGACCCCACCGAGTTCGCCGTGGAGCCTGACGAGTTCCATGCCAGGATGGCCCGCCGGCAGGCGGAGCTGCCGCTGTCCATGACCACGCTCAGCACGCACGACACCAAACGCAGCGAGGACACCCGGGCGCGGATCTCGGTCATCTCCGAGGTTGCCGGCGAATGGGAGAAAGCCCTGACCCGGTTGCGCGAGCTGGCTCCGCTGCCGGACGGCCCGCTGTCCGCGCTGCTATGGCAGGCCATCGCCGGTGCCTGGCCCGCCAGCCGGGAGCGCCTGCAGTACTACGCGCTGAAGGCCGCGCGCGAAGCCGGAAACTCGACCAACTGGACCGATCCGGACCCTGCGTTCGAGGAGAAGCTGGCCGCCGCCGTCGATGCCGCGTTCGACAACCCTGCGGTCCGGGCTGAAGTCGAGTCGCTCGTGGAATTCCTGGAACCCCACGGCGCCTCGAATTCCCTGGCAGCCAAGCTTGTGCAGCTCACCATGCCCGGCGTCCCGGACGTGTACCAGGGCACGGAGTTCTGGGACCGGTCGCTGACAGACCCGGACAACCGGCGCCCGTTCAGTTTCGACGACCGCCGCGCCGCGCTGGAGCAGCTTGATGCCGGCGACCTGCCCCCGTCATTCACAGACGAGCGGACCAAGTTGCTGGTGACCTCGCGGGCGCTGCGGCTGCGCCGGGACCGGCCCGAGCTGTTCACCGGCTACCGCCCGGTCCAGGCCAGCGGCCCCGCCGCCGGGCACCTGCTCGCGTTCCACCGCGGCACCGCGGCAGCGCCGGGTGCGATGACCCTCGCAACCCGGCTTCCCTACGGACTGGAACGTGACGGCGGCTGGCGGGACACCGCCGTCGAACTGGAGACCGCCATGAAGGACGAACTGACCGGTGCCGGCTTCGGACCGGGGGCCGTGGAGATCACTGACATCTTCCGGACTTACCCGGTGGCGCTGCTGGTACCCGAGACAGGAGAAGAGCGATGACGCAGACAGGCCAGGCAACCTACCCCCGCGAAGCCGCGAAGCCTGTGCAGGGCCCGGAGCGTTTCGACGTCTGGGCACCGGAGGCCGGATCCGTGACGCTGCTGGCCGGCGGGGAGCGCTACGCCATGCAGCGCCGGCCCGGCACAGGACCCGAGAACGAGGGCTGGTGGACCGCCGCCGACGCACCCGCTGACGGTGACGTCGACTACGGGTACCTCTTGGACGGCGACGAAACCCCGCTGCCAGACCCCAGGACCCGGCGCCAGCCCGACGGCGTCCACGCCCTGTCGCGCACCTTCGACCCCGCCGCGCACACCTGGCAGGAGGACGGCTGGCAGGGCCGGGAACTGCAGGGGGCGGTGATCTACGAGCTGCACCTCGGTACGTTCACGCCCGAAGGGACGCTGGATGCGGCAGCCGGCAAGCTGGACTACCTCGCCGGCCTGGGCGTGGACTTCATCGAGCTGCTGCCCGTGAACGCGTTCAACGGCACGCACAACTGGGGCTACGACGGCGTGCAGTGGTTCGCCGTCCACGAGGCGTACGGCGGACCGGAAGCGTACCAACGGTTCGTCGACGCCGCCCACGCGGCAGGTCTCGGCGTCATCCAGGACGTGGTCTACAACCACCTCGGCCCCAGCGGGAACTACCTGCCGCGGTTCGGGCCCTACCTCAAGCAGGGCGAGGGCAACACGTGGGGCGACTCCGTGAACCTGGACGGGCCCGGCTCCGACCACGTTCGCCGGTTCATCCTGGACAACCTGGCCATGTGGCTGCGCGACTACCGCGTTGACGGCCTGCGGCTGGACGCCGTCCACGCCCTGAAGGACGAGCGCGCGGTCCACATCCTGGAGGATTTCGGGGCGCTGGCCAGCCAGATCTCCGCCGAGGTGGGACGGCCGCTGACACTCATTGCCGAATCCGACCTCAACAACCCGCGGCTGCTGTATCCGCGGGACGTCAACGGGTACGGGCTGGAAGGGCAATGGAGCGACGACTTCCACCACGCCGTCCACGTCAACGTCACCGGTGAGACCACGGGCTACTACAGCGACTTCGACTCGCTCGGCGCCCTCGCCAAGGTGCTCCGGGACGGCTTCTTCCACGACGGCAGCTACTCCAGCTTCCGGGAACGGCACCACGGCAGGCCGATCAATTCCAGCGCCGTCCACCCCGCCGCCCTGGTGGTCTGCTCGCAGAACCACGACCAGATCGGCAACCGCGCCACCGGGGACAGGCTCTCGCAGACCCTGCCGTACGGGAGCCTGGCGCTCGCCGCGGTGCTGACCCTGACCGGGCCCTTCACGCCCATGCTGTTCATGGGCGAGGAGTACGGGGCCAGCACGCCGTGGCAGTTCTTCACCTCCCATCCGGAGCCGGAACTCGGCAAGGCCACCGCGGAAGGCCGGATCAAGGAGTTCGAGCGCATGGGGTGGGATCCCGCCGTCGTGCCCGATCCCCAGGATCCCGAGACTTTCCGCCGGTCCAAGCTGGACTGGGCGGAGGCCGCCGAAGGCGACCACGCCCGGCTGCTGGAGCTGTACCGTTCGCTCACCGCGCTGCGCCGCTCCACGCCGGACCTCACCAAGCTGGGCTTTGAGGACACGCAGGTGGAGTTCGACGAGGACGCCCGCTGGCTGCGGTTCCGGCGCGGCGGCGTGCAGGTGCTGCTCAACTTCTCGGAGCAGCCGGTAAGCCTGCAAGGTGCGGGGACGGCCCTGCTGCTGGCCACCGACGACGCCGTCCGGCTGGAAAGTGGGCGCGCGGAGCTCGGCCCGCTCAGCGCCGCCGTCGTCAGTGACTGAGCTCCGGCCACACTAGCCAGGGTTGGCGTCCACCGCCGGTGACCGAATGGTGGACGCCAGCCCCGCAGCCTTGGTGCGGCTGGCAGGATAGAACATATGACTTATGTGGCCTCGGACACCCGCTATGACACCATGCCGTACCGCCGCGTCGGACGCAGCGGCCTGAAACTGCCGGCGATCTCGCTGGGCCTGTGGCACAACTTCGGTGACGACAAGCGCTTCGACGAACAGCGCGCTATCCTGCGCCGCGCCTTCGACCTCGGCGTCAACCACTTCGACCTCGCCAACAACTACGGCCCGCCCGACGGCTCCGCGGAGACCAACTTTGGCCGGCACCTGCAGGACGACTTCAAGCCTTACCGCGACGAGCTGGTCATCTCCACCAAAGCCGGTTACTACATGTGGCCCGGCCCGTACGGCCAATGGGGCTCCCGGAAGTACCTGATCTCCAGCCTGGACCAGTCGCTGCAGCGGATGGGCCTTGACTACGTGGACATCTTTTACAGCCACCGCCCGGACCCGGAGACGCCGCTGGAGGAGACCATGGGCGCGCTGGATTACGCCGTGCGCTCCGGCAAGGCCCTGTACGCGGGCATCTCCTCCTACACCCCGGAGCAGACACTCGAGGCCGCCCGCATTCTGAAGGAGCTCGGCACCCCGCTGCTCATCCACCAGCCCAGCTACTCCATGCTGAACCGCTGGACCGAGAACGGCTCGCCGAACCTCTACGAGGCGCTGGAGCAGGTGGGTGCCGGCTCCATCGCGTTCTCCCCGCTGGCCCAGGGTATGCTCACCGACCGCTACCTCAACGGCGTCCCGGCCGACTCCCGCGCCGCCAAGGCCAGGTTCCTGTCCGAATCTTCGTTGACGGAGGACAAACTGGACCGGGTCCGCGGGCTGAACGCCATCGCCGCTGACCGCGGACAATCGCTGGCGCAGATGGCCATCGCCTGGATTCTGCGCGACCAGCCCAAGGGCTCCCCGGTGACCTCCGCTCTCGTCGGGGCGTCCAGCGTCAGGCAGCTCGAGGACACCCTGGCCGCCATCGACAACCTTGAGTTCAGCGGCGAGGAGCTGACCGCGATCGATGAGTTCGCCGTCGAATCCGAAATCAACCTTTGGGCGCAGCGGGTCTGAGCAGGTGTACGTAACCAAGCTGCTGGGACCGGCGGGAACAAAGCCGGCCCCGGCGGCGTTTGGTTAGACTGATAAGCGCGCCGCGTGGCGCGGTGCCCGTCAGACGCCTTCGTACAGCATGGTACGGACGCGCAGGGCACATGAAGTTTGTTCTCAAAGGAGTTCCGTGTCTTCAAATCCGATTCGTGTTGCTATCGTCGGCGTGGGTAACTGTGCCGCTTCGCTGGTCCAGGGTGTCCATTACTACCGGGATGCCGACCCTCAGGCCACGATTCCGGGTCTGATGCACGTGGAGTTCGGCAAGTACCACGTCAACGATGTGCAGTTCGTGGCCGCGTTCGATGTGGACGGCAAGAAGGTCGGCGTCGACCTGGCCGATGCGATCCTGGCCAGCGAAAACAACACCATCAAGCTCGCAGACGTTCCGCCCAGCGGCGTGACGGTCCAGCGTGGGCACACCCTGGATGGGTTGGGCCGGTATTACCTGGAGACCATCGAGCAGTCCCCGGCCGAGCCGGTCGACGTGGTCCAGGCGCTCAAGGACGCCCAGGCTGACGTCATGGTCTGCTACCTGCCGGTCGGGTCACAGGAAGCCGCGGAGTTCTACGCCCAGTGCGCCATCGACGCCGGCGTGGCGTTCGTGAACGCCCTGCCGGTGTTCCTCGCGGGCACCAAGGAGTGGGCTGACAAGTTCACCGCCGCGGGTGTGCCGATCGTGGGTGATGACATCAAGAGCCAGATCGGTGCCACCATCACGCACCGCGTCATGGCGAAGCTGTTCGAGGACCGCGGCGTGACGCTGGATCGCACGTACCAGCTGAACGTGGGCGGCAACATGGACTTCAAGAACATGCTGGAGCGGGACCGGCTCGAGTCCAAGAAGATCTCCAAGACCCAGGCGGTGACCTCCAACGTCGAGGCCGAGCTGGCTGCGAAGGATGTCCACATCGGCCCGTCCGACTACGTGCAGTGGCTCGATGACCGGAAGTGGGCCTTCGTGCGCCTGGAGGGCCGCAACTTCGGCGACGCCCCGGTGTCGCTGGAGTACAAGCTGGAGGTCTGGGACTCGCCGAACTCCGCGGGCGTGATCATCGACGCGATCCGTGCGGCGAAGATCGGCCTGGACCGCGGCATCGGCGGCCCGCTGCTGTCGGCCTCGAGCTACTTCATGAAGTCCCCGCCGGAGCAGTTCAACGACGACCTCGCCCGCGACAAGGTCGAGGCCTTCATCCGCGGCGACCTCGACCGCTAACCCCCCGTACCCTTCCTCAGGTCCTGCAGGTTTCAACCCGACGCTTCCTCAGGTCCTGCAGGTTTTCACGCGATGCTCCCTCACTTGTGGGGGAGCATCGCTGTTTAAGCGTCCTTGTCGTAGCGCCGAATCGCGTGGCTCGCATGTGCGAGGGCCAGCAGCTTCAGGACCAATTGGCCATGCAGATGCATGCCGACGGCCGCCGTCATGATCAGCTGATTGATGTCTTCCGGCGCGGTTGTGGCCAAAATATTGACTGCGGCAATGGCGTCCACCGCTTGGCTGTACGCGTCGAGCAGCTCGGCCGTGACAGGTACGCCGAGGCTTTCCATCAGGACCAGTTGGGCATTGAGGGCGTTTCTGGCGTCGCTCGGGACGTCCGGCCAGTTCCGGAAACGCACGACGGCGTCACCCGCCGGGGTGCGCAGGTCGCCGCGCTCCGTACTCACGTCGTCGAGGCCCAGCACTGTGCGCTGGACCGCCGCCAAAAGATCAAGGCGGGGTGCACCGCCGTCGGCCATTCTGAGCAGGGAGCCGATCTCGGCGATATTCAGTCCGACCACGCGCCGCAGCGCCTGGATCAGTTCCAGCCGGCTCACGTGATGCTCTGAATACTCCGCCCGGGTGGCGTGGATCGAGCGGCCCGCGGGCAACAGGCCCTCGCGGAGGTAGAACTTGATGCTGGCAGGGGAGACTCCGGTCCGCTCGCTGAGCTCCTTCAGCTGCATGCTTGCTCCTTCCTCGGCGGATGGCAGCCTCTTAGATAGCTGCTGCCGCGCGGGCTATCTTGATTTACACCACTGGATAGTGCTCCTATCCTAGAGGCATGGAGCCTTGGAATGTACTGCTTGCCAGCCACGTCATTGCCGCCCTTTTTGTCCTCGCTATTGGTCCGTTTCAGATCCTTCGCCGCCGCCGGGACCGCATCCACCGCACCATGGGACACCTGTGGGTCGCGGCCATGTACTACGTCTGCTTCAGCAGTTTCTGGATCGTCAGTGACGGGCATTTCAGCTGGCTTCACGGGCTGTCCGCGTTCACCATCGTGACGGTCACCCTTGGGCTGATCAGTGCGGTGCGCCGCAACATCCCGGCGCATAGGGGAAACATGATCGGCAGCTACATCGGCATCGCTGTGGCGTTCGGCTTCGCCATTGCGGTTCCGGGGCGTGCCATTCCTCGCCTCTTGACCGAGGATCTGCCGACCGCCCTGTACGTTGCCGCGCTGGTGGCGCTCAGCGTCGCCGTCGTCTTCATTTCGCTCCGGCGCGGCGAGGGCCGTCGCCCTGGCACGATGCGGACTGCAGAGCGGCTGACGGCGGCTGTGTCCCCAGCAGGGACCGCAGCGGGTTCTAAGTAAAACCCGGACGGTCATACGCCCCCTCACTTTTCGTCGCTTCAACCCAAACGCTTCCTCAGCTTCCGTCGCTTCAAGCCGAACCCTTCATCACCTTTCGTCGCTTGGACCGAACGCTTCCTCAGCTGCGGTTAGCGCAAAACCCTGCCTGTGGATAACTTCTGCGGGTCCGGTCGACTTCGAGCGACAATGCCGTATGCAATCACGCACCGATCTTCCTGTCAGTCTGGTGTCTGCCCCGTTCGCGCTGGGATCCGCGAAAGCGTCCGGAGTTCCACCTAACAGACTGCGCAGGGCCGACGTCGTGCATGTAAGTCGTGAACTGTACCGCCCGACGACCTGGAGCTTCGAGCTTGAGGAGGCGGCCCGGGCACTTTCTGCGGCTTCGCCCGGCGCCTGGATCTCGCATGTCACGGCGGCCCGGATTCGAAGCCAAATCCTGCCGGCATGGCTGGCAGATTCGACCGAGTTGCACTTGAGCAAACCCCATTCCCTGCCGGAGGTGCGGCGAAGAGGTGTGATTGGGCACTCGGTTTTGGCAGCGGAAGGCGAGGTCGAAATCGTCGACGGCATCCGCATCAGCAGCAGGTCCCGCACCTGGCTCGATATGGCGAGACGGCTGTCGGAGAGCGAGCTGGTCTGCATGGGCGATGAACTGATTCGCGTTCCCAGAGCGGCATTCGAAGACCGCACCGAGCCGTTCGACACGCTTGAGGGACTGCGTTCCCTCGTCGCCCGCCATCCGAATCTTCAGGGAGTGGTCCGGGCGCGTGCCGCGATCGAGCGGATGCGCGTCGGAGCGGATTCTGCGCCCGAGTCGCTACTCCGCCTCGCGATGGAGGACGCAGGCCTTCCGGAGCCTCAGCTGCAGGTGCCACTGCGAGAGGACAAGACCCTCGGGCCGACTGCCGACCTCGGCTACAGGCATCGGCGGCTGGCCCTACAGTACGACGGCGACCACCACCTTCTCGAGCCCCAAATCTTCAGCGACAAGCGGCGTGACAAAGCATTCGAGGCTGCCGGGTGGACCGTTGTTGTGTTTGGCAAGAAGGATTTGGCTGACGGCTTCGAGCAGGCCATCCGCCAGATCAAGCGTGGAATGCGTAAGAGCCAGCTGGACCATCCTCAGGCGTCCGGATTTGCCGATCTCGTCTGAGGAGGGGTTGGGGTTGAAGCGACGGGACCTGAGGAAGCGTTGGGGTTGAAGCGACGGGACGTGAGGAAGCGTCTGGGTTGGGGCGACGAAGGTGAGGAAGGGTTTAGAAGAGGCCGACCGGATTGCCGTCGTCGTCCACGTCCATCCGCATGGCCGCCGGAATGGCCGGAAGGCCCGGCATGGTCATCACCGCTCCGGTCAGGGCCACGATGAAGCCGGCGCCGGTCTTGGGGATGAGGTCGCGGACGTGGATGGTGAAGCCCTTGGGCGCCCCCAGTCGCGAGGCGTCGTCGGTGAAAGAGTATTGCGTCTTGGCCATGCAGACCGGCAGCCCGGACCAGCCGTTCTTCTCGATATCCGCCAGGCGGCGCAGGGCAGGCACCGAAAAGTCGACTCCGTCGGCGCCGTAGATTTCCTGGACGATGGTGCGGATCTTGTCCTCCACGGAGATGTCCAGCGGGTAGAGATGCCGGAACGACGACGGTCCGTACACCGCAGCGGCGACCTTGGCAGCCAGCTCATCGCCGCCGTCGCCGCCCCCGCCCCGTCCCCAGATATCCGCCACCGCCGCCTGGATGCCCTCGCCGGCGCACCAGCCGAGCAGCCAGTCGAGCTCCTCCTGGGTATCGGAGGGGAACTTGTTGACCGCCACCACCGGCGTCACGCCGAACCGCTCCACATTCCGGACATGCCGGCGCAGGTTCACCACACCTGCTGCCACGGCCTCTACGTTCGGCTCGCCCAGCCGGTCCTTGGGCACCCCGCCCTGCATCTTGAGTGCCCGAATGGTCGCCACCACCACGACGGCGGCCGGCGCCACATCCGCGATCCGCGCCTTGATGTCCATAAACTTCTCCGCCCCCAGGTCGGCCCCGAATCCCGCCTCCGTCACCACGATGTCGGCCAGCCTGCGGGCGGTCTGCGTGGCAATCAGCGAGTTGCACCCGTGGGCGATGTTCGCGAACGGCCCGCCATGGACCAGTGCGGGGGTGCCGGCGATGGTCTGGACGAGGTTCGGCTTGATCGCTTCCTTCAGCAGCAGCGTCAGCGCGCCCTGCACGCCCAGGTCCGCCACGGTAACCGGAGCCCGGTCGTGGGTGTAGCCGAAGGTGATGCGGCCCAGTCTGTCCCGCAGGTCGGCCACGTCCGTGGCGAGGCAAAAGACCGCCATGATCTCGGATGCGACGGTGATGTCGAAGCCGTCCTGGCGCGGGACGCCCTGGGTGGGGCCGCCGAGTCCGATGACCACCTCGCGGAGGGAACGGTCGTTCATGTCCAGGACCCGCTTGAATGTCATGCGCCGCGGGTCGATGTTCAGTTCATTGCCCTGGTAGATGTGGTTGTCCACGAGGGCCATGAGGGCATTGTTGGCAGATGTGACGGCATGGAAGTCGCCGGTGAAGTGCAGGTTGATCTCGTCCATGGGCAGCACCTGGGACAGCCCGCCGCCCGTGGCCCCGCCTTTCATGCCGAGGATGGGACCGAGCGAGGGCTCCCGCAGCGCGACCATCACCTTGTGGCCCGCCCGCGCAAGCGAATCCGCGAGTCCCACCGTCGTGGTTGATTTTCCTTCTCCGGCGGGCGTTGGCGACATCGCCGAAACCAGGACTACTTTTCCGGCGGGCGCCGGGGCTGACAGCTTCGCGGGGTCGATCTTGGCTTTGAAGCGGCCATAGAACTCCACGGCCCCGGCATCGATGCCGGCGGCCGCGGCGATTTCCTCGATCGGCCGGAGCACTGCCCTGCGGGCAATGTCCAGGTCGCTCAGTGGAGCGCTGCTCTGGCCGGTATCGCTCGGGGGAGTGCTGTCAGACATCGTCGTCCTTTCCGAATGTGTTTAGCCTGTGAGCCATGACCCGTAGGCGGCGGCCATGGGGTGGCTGGAAGCAAATTCGTCGACGGCGGCGTGGTAGCTGTCGAGGGTGATGGCGGCGGTGCGTTGCCACCCGGAGTTTGCCGCGTGGATGGCGGCGGCGGTGCCCATGTTGTGGCGGGTGGCAGGGTCGTCGTGGAGGGCTTCGAGGGCGTCGGCCCAGTCGGCGGCCCGGTGGCCGTCTACCAAAAGGCCGGTGCGGCCGTGGCTGACGGCGCGGGCGAGTCCGCCGACGCGCGTGGCGACCACGGGGGTGCCGCAGGCCTGGGCTTCCAGCGCCACGAGGCCGAAGGATTCGCTGTAGGAGGGCATGACGACGACGTCGGCTGCCCGGTACCAGGCGGCGAGTTCCGCTGCGCCGACCGGCGGGTGGTGGGTGACGGCGTCGTCCAGTCCGGCGGCGCTGACGAGGCTTTTGAGGTTGAAGTCCTTGGCGCCGCTGAGTGCGCCGAGGATGGTGAGTTTGAGGTCGATGTCGGGGCGGCGTTGGCGGAGCAGGGCGGCGGCCTTGAGTAGGATCTGCGGGCCTTTGAGTCGTTGGATGCGGCCGGCGAACAGCAGGTGGAAGGTGCCGGGTGCGATGCCGTGTTCGGTCCGGGAACGGGTCCGGAACGCGGGGGTGAAGACGGAGAGGTCGACGCCGGGGGGTGCGACGTCGATGTGGTCGAAGTCGGCGCCGTAGTGGGAGACGAGTTCGGCGGCTTCGGCGGTGGTGTTGGCGATCAGGCGGGTGGCGCCGTCGACGATGCGGTGTTCGCCGTCTTCGCGGCGGCGGGGTTCGGGTTGTTCGCCGGAGTGCAGGAGGAGGTTCTTGACTTTGGCCATGGTGTGCATGGTGTGCACGAGCGGGACGTTCCACAGGCCGGAGAGTTCGATGCCGGCGATTCCGGAGACCCAATAGTGGGAGTGGATAAGGTCGTAGCGGCCGTGGGGCTGCTGGGCGCGGATGCGTTCGATTTCGGCGACCATGCTGTGCAGCAGTTCGGGGAGTTCTTCTTTGGGGAGTTTGCGGGGCGGTCCGGCCAGGACGTTGTGCACGCAGACGCCGGGGTCGGGATGTTCGACGGCGGGCTGCCCGGCGGAGGTGGAGCGGGTGAAGATTTCCACTTCGATGCCGGTTTCAGCCAGGGCGGAGGCGAGGCCGCGGATGTAGACGTTCATGCCGCCGGCGTCCCCGGATCCGGGCTGTTCCATGGGGGAGGTGTGCAGCGACAGGAAAGCCACCCGCTTGACCACGGACATGCGCCTCCTTCCTCTCCGTACTGCTGGAACTGCATCGGATAAAACACTACTCCTGAACAGTCCCGGCCACGGTGGGGGTTCAAGTGCTGCCAGCGTGGTGTTTCACACGCCAACCAGGGCGGCGGGCGGATGTAGCACGGCCCTGCTAAAACGGTCCGGCCCCTCAACGCCGCCCGTTGGCGCGTTCAGCGGCGCCACAACCGGGGCAACTCCGGAAACGCGCCTTCGTAGCCGGTGAGCAGCGCGTTGGCCAGCACCGCCGAGCCGACCAGCGGATGTTCGGCGAAGGCTTCCAGCGCCGCATCGCGGTCGCCAGTAGAAGCCGCACGCACAGTCAGCAGCTCCACTTTCTTGACCTCCTGCAGAAGGCCGAGTTGCGGTTCGGCGGGCCTGGCCTGCGGTATGGGCACTGCCCCCTCCGGTGTGACCGTGCAGGGAACTTCGACGACGGCGTCCGCCGGCAGGCCGGGAATAGCGGCTTGGGAGCCGCCCGCTCCGGCGAGAACTTGTCCAGCGGAGTTCGGTGTATTGAGGATCAGCTCGGCGGCGCCGGCCACAATGTTGCCAGCGCCGGCACCGGCACCAGGCCCGGCACCCGCCCCAGCACCCGCGCCATCGACGCCGGCACCCCCGCCCAGCGCCCGCATCACCGCCAGCGCCACCTGCTCGTAACCGCCGCCGGCAAGGTCCTCGGGGTTCCGCGCCTCACCGCCGGTCCTGGCCTCGGCGAGATACCCCTCCTCGCGCGACCGCCGCGCGGCCTCCCACAAGCCGTACGCTTCGCCGCCGGCGGTGGCCAGCCGCGGATACAGCTCCGCCTGCTGGCCGTGGATCGACTCACCGCGGGTCCTGGCCATGGCCCGCATGCCCGCCGCCGCCCGCGCCGCCTCGTAGTAGTAGAACAGGTACTCGTTCGGCAGCAGTCCCAGATCGCGCAGGAACGGCTGCGGAAACAGCCTGCCCTCCTCGAAGCCGGACAGGGCATCCGCGTCGGCCAGCAGGCCGGGGAGGACATCCCGGCCGCCGCTCTCCAGCCGGTACAGCCAGCCGAGATGGTTCAGCCCGTAGTAGCCCACGCCGTCGAGCCTTCCCGCCGGCAGCGGCACCCCGGCCGCCCGGGCGGCGCGGTGGACCAGGGCGCTGGCGGAATCGCAGATGCCGATCGCCTTTCGGCCCAGCACGGGAACCAGCGCCTCGGTGACCATCCCGGCCGGGTTGGTGAAGTTGATCAGCCAGGCGTCCGGGCAGTGCTTCCGCATGTTCGCGGCCAGCTCCAGCATGGCCGGGATGGATCGCAGCGCGTAGGAGATTCCGCCGGCGCCGGTGGTTTCCTGCCCCAGCAGCCCGAGGTTTTGGGCCACCCTTTCGTCGGCAACCCTGCCGGACGTGCCACCCGGGCGGATGGCGGCGAACACGATGTCCGTCCCGTTGAGGGCTTGGGAAAGGGACGTCGTGGACGTCACCGCAGGTGGACGGCAGGCGGAATGTCCGACGGCGGATCTTCCGCTTGGCGCGCCGCTCACCTTCGAAGGCATGGACCGCAGTACGGCCTCGATGGCGGTCAGCCGGCCGCCGTCGACGTCGAACAGCACCACCTCGCTGACCAGTCCGGCGTAGGGCCCGGAACACAGGGCACGGTAAACAAGGGGAACCCGGAATCCGCCGCCGCCGGCGATCATGAGCCGCATGGCAGGAGTCTATGCGCTGCTGCCAGCAACGTGGCCTGAACTGCGGCGCCGCAGTCCCGCCGTCGCACTCCGACCCCCACATCGCGGGGTTTCAACGCCAAGGTACACAGCGTAATGTGCCGAACATGGAGGCGAATCCCGCAAGCCGTTTCGACCCGCTCTCCGCCGTCCGTCCCCAGGCGGCCGGAGAGTTCGACCTGCTGCTCGCCGGGACCGTATTTCAGGACATCATCTTCACCGGGCTGCCGCATGCGCCCGAGCCCGGAACGGAAATCTGGAGCGAGGGAATGGGCAGCTGCCCCGGCGGGGTGGCCAACCAGGCCATCGCGGCCGCGCGCCTTGGCTTGCGGACCGGGCTGGCGGCGGCCTTCGGCGACGACGGCTACGGCGACTACAACTGGAAAATTTTGGACCGGCAGGAGCACGTGGACCTGTCGCTGTCCCGCCGGATCCCGGGCTGGCACTCGCCGGTGACCGTATCCCTCAGCGTAGACCACGACCGCTCGATGGTCACGCACGGGCACCCGGCGCCGGTGACCTCCTCCGAACTGATCGGGAATCCACCCCGCGCGCTGGCGGCCGTGGCGGACCTCGGGCATGAACTGGAGCCGTGGGCGCTGGCGGCGCACAAAGAGGGAGTGAAGCTGTTCGGCGACGTCGGCTGGGACCCCACTGGTGAATGGGCCCACGCGCGGCTTGCGAACCTGCAGTACTTCCACGCCTTCATGCCCAACCAGCGCGAGGCCATGGCCTTCACCGGCAAGAACGATCCCTGGGCGGCGCTGTACTCCCTGGCGGACCGGGTGCCGGTGGCGGTGGTGACCCTGGGGGCGCAGGGGGCCGTGGCCGTGGACTCGGAAACAGGCGAGGAGGAATGGGTGCCCTCGCTGCCCGTGGCCGCCTACGATCCCACCGGTGCCGGGGACTGCTTCGGGGCCGCGTTCATCGTCGGCAGCCTGGCAGGATGGCCCCTCAGCGACCGGCTGCGGTTCGCCAACCTCTGCGCCGCCCTGGCCGTCCAGGAGGTGGGCGGGTCCCTCGCGGCGCCGGGCTGGGGCGACATCGCCGACTGGTGGAAGCGCGCCAACGCCCGGCCGGAACGCCGCGGGAGTCAGTGGCTGCGCCGCTACTCCTTCCTCGCCGAGATCGTCCGCGACGTTCCGCAGGAGGCCCAGCGGCGCGCGGCCGCCACCATCGCCCACCTCTCGGACGCCTGAGTCGTCGGCACGGCAATTATTCGGCCCGAAGTGCCAGCACTAGAATCAGTAGAGTGATTTATCCAGCAGCAACAGGAGACCGCCCGGCAGTAACGGGCACGGCCGGGCCGTCCCGCGGTTACAACCGGACGGCCCACGAACGCTCCGCCGTGATCGACCTCGAGGCCATCCGGCACAACGTCCGCAGGCTCGCCGGGGCCGCCGAACCGGCGAAGGTCATGGCAGTCGTCAAGGCCGACGCCTACGGGCACGGCGCGGTGCCGGTGGCGCGCGCGGCCCTTGAAGCCGGCGCCAGCTGGCTGGGCGTCGCCCACATCTCCGAAGCGCTGGCACTGCGCGCGGCAGGCATCGAAGCGCCGCTGCTCGCCTGGCTGCACACCCCGGAAAGCAACTTCGGTGCCGCGGTGGCCGCCGGCGTCGACATCGGCTGTTCCGGCTGGGAGCTGGAACAGATCGTGGCCGCCGCCCGGGAACAGGAACGGCCGGCGCGTGTCCACCTGAAGGTGGACACCGGGCTTGGCCGCAACGGCGCCACCGTCGAGGTGTGGGACCGCCTAGTGGGCGAAGCCGTGGAGTACCAGGACCAGGGGCTGCTGCGCGTGGTGGGCATCTTCTCCCATCTTGCCGTGGCCGACGAACCCGATCGCCCGGAAACCGATGACCAGCTTGCCGCGTTCCGCGAGGTCCTGGCCATTGCCGAAGACGCCGGCGTGGACCCCGAAGTCCGCCACCTGGCCAACACCCCGGCTACGCTGTCCCGGCCCGACACACACTTCGATCTGGTCCGCGTGGGGCTGGGAATCTACGGCCTTTCGCCCTTCGAGGGGCAGGACTCCGCTGAACTGGGCCTCCGCCCGGCGATGACCCTGCGCACCGTGGTGTCCCACTGCAAGGACGTGCACTCCGGCCAGGGCGTCTCCTACGGCTTCAAATACCACACCTCCGGCGCCAGCACGCTGGGGCTCATTCCGCTCGGGTATGCCGATGGCGTTCCCCGCGTTGCCACCGGCGGCCCGGTCCGCGTGGAGGGCGTCACGTATCCGGTGGTGGGACGGATTGCGATGGACCAGATGGTGATTGATCTCGGCCCGCTGGACGTGACCCGGGGCGGCCACAGCGTCCTCGGAGCAGAGGCCGTCCTCTTCGGCGATGGCGCCGACGGCGGCCCCACAGCCGACGACTGGGCCCGCGCCGCCGGCACCAACAACTACGAGATCGTCACCCGCATCAGCCCCCGCGTGCCCCGCACCTACATCAACGAATCCCCCGGCAGCGAAGCGCCGGCCGGCGAATCGCCCGCAACCGAATCGCACGCGACTGAAACGCCGGCGCCGTGAGCATCCCGGAAACCGGCAACGCTCCGGTGTGGGTCCAGACCCTGACGGTCACGACGGCGGAGCAGACCCACGCGCTCGGCGCAGCTCTGGCCGAGGTGCTCCGGGCGGGGGACCTCCTGGTGCTCACGGGCGAACTGGGCGCCGGCAAGACAACTTTCACGCAGGGCCTCGGCGAGGGCCTGGGCGTCCGCGAGGGCATCATTTCCCCGACCTTCGTGCTGGTGCGCATTCACCCCAACCTCCCCGACGGGCCGCGCCCGGGCGGGCCGGACCTGGTGCACGTGGACGCCTACCGGCTGGGGTCGGCGTCGGAAATCGACGACATTGACCTGGAGAACACGCTGGACTCTGCCGTGACCGTGGTGGAGTGGGGCCGGGACCGCGTGGAGCACCTGACCGAGAGCCGGCTTGAGGTGGAACTGCACCGCCAGCTGGGCGGCGCCGCTCCCGGGCACCTTCACGCCGGCGTGGATTCGACGGGACCCGGCGCTGCGGCGCCCGGCTCTGAAGCGCCCGTCCTGGACTTCGAGTCCGAGGACGACGACGTGCCCCGCACCATCATCATCCGCGGCTTCGGGCCGCGCTGGGCCGAACAGCCTGTTCTCGCCGCGGAAGGAATCTCCTGATGCTCATTCTTGCCATTGACACCTCGGCCGTGGCCAGCGCCGCGCTGGTGTCCGACGACGCCCTCGAAGGCGTGGTGGGCAGCTTCTCCACTGAGGACACGAGGAGCCACGCCGAGGTCCTTGCGCCCGGAATCGAGCGGCTGTTGGCAGACGCCGAGGTTACCGGGGCCGACATTGACGCGATCGTTGTGGGCGTTGGTCCCGGTCCCTTCACAGGGCTCCGGTCCGGCATTGCGACGGCGCGTACCTTGTCCTTTGTCTGGAACACGCCGCTGCACGGCATGATGAGCCTCGACGCCGTCGCCCTCGAGGTGGCAGAGTCCACCGATGCGCCGGCCGAGTTCCTCGTGGCCACGGACGCCCGGCGTAAAGAGGTCTACTGGGCGCGCTACACCCTGGCCGCGGGACAGCTGCCGAAGCTCACGGACGGGCCGCACGTGGGCTTCGCCGCGGACCTTCCAGACCTCCCGGCTTACGGCGCGGGCGCAGGGCTCTACCCTGAGGCCCTCCGCGCCGATCCGGACTTCAGCACTGAACAGCCGGACGCGCTGTACCTGGGCCAGTTTGCGCTGGCGAGGCTGGAAGCGGGCGAGGAGCTCCTTGACTCCACGCCGCTCTACCTCCGTGAATCTGACGCGCAGGTCCCCGGCCCCCGAAAGCGTGCCCTGTGAACCTGTTGCCTCAAACACCTGGTGCTTCCGACACACCCGGCGACCCGACATCCGGTAACGCGCCTGCACTGCCCCGCCAGCTGGACTCGGGCGTGACCATACGGGACATGCTTCCTACGGACATCCCTGCCGTCCACGAGCTGGAGGTCCGGCTGTTCCCGGTGGACGCATGGCCGCTGCAGATGTTCCGGGACGAACTGATGCAGGTGGAAACCCGCCGGTACTTCGTGGCCGAGGCTTCGGGGGGCATCGTCGGCTATGCGGGACTGATGTGCGTGGAGCCGATCGCCGACGTCCAGACCATCGCCGTGGTTCCCGAATATGAGGGCAGGGGAATCGGCACCGCGCTCCTCACTGACCTGATCGCCGAGGGGCGGCGCCGCGGCGCAGCCGACATCCTGCTCGAGGTCCGGGCCGACAACCCGCGCGCCCAGCAGCTGTACATCCGCTTCGGCTTCGAGCAGATCCACGTGCGGAAAAGGTACTACCGCGACGGCGTCGATGCCCTGATCATGCGGCTTCAGCTGGAGGACGTGCTCGCTGTGCACCAGGACATCGTGCACGAGGCCGAACCCCAGACTGTGCAGACTGACGAAGCCGGCCGTGCCGGCGAGACCGCTCCGACGGAGGCAGACCAGAAATGAACCGCTCGCAGCCGCTAGTACTCGGCATTGAGTCATCCTGCGACGAAACGGGCGTAGGCATCGTCCGCGGCGCCGACCTCCTGACCAACACGGTGTCCTCGTCCATGGAGGAGCACGTCCGGTTTGGTGGCGTCATCCCCGAAATTGCCTCGCGCGCCCACCTGGATGCCTTCGTCCCCGCCCTGCAGGCGGCCCTGGCGGAGGCAGACGTGACGCTGGACGAGATCGACGCCATCGCAGTCACCTCCGGTCCCGGGCTGGCGGGTGCCCTGATGGTCGGCGTGTGCGCTGCCAAGGCGCTCGCCGTCGCCACGGGCAAACCGCTCTATGCCATCAACCATCTGGTGGCCCATGTGGGGGTCGGCCTGCTCAACCCGCGGCCCGGCGTCGGAACGGGCGGCAACACCGGCGGTGACGGCAAGGACAAGCGCATACTGCCCGACAACCTCGGCGCCCTGCTGGTTTCCGGCGGGCACACCGAGATTCTGCGGATCCGTAGCATCACTGATGATGTCGAGCTGCTCGGTTCCACCATCGACGACGCCGCGGGCGAGGCGTACGACAAGGTCGCCAGGATCCTGGGCCTGGGCTACCCCGGCGGCCCGGCAATTGACCGGCTGGCGCGCGAAGGAAACGCCAAGGCCATCCGGTTCCCCCGCGGCCTGACGCAGGCCAAATACATGGGCACCGCGGAGGAGCCCGGCCGGCACCGCTACGACTGGTCGTTCAGTGGACTGAAGACCGCGGTGGCCCGGTGCGTGGAGCAGTTCGAAGCCGCGGGTGATCCCGTGCCGGTGGCGGACATCGCCGCAGCATTCCAGGAAGCCGTGGTGGACGTCATCACGTCCAAGGCAGTCCTGGCCTGCCGCGAGCGTGGCATCACGGATGTCCTGCTGGGCGGGGGAGTGGCCGCCAATTCGCGGCTGCGGCAGCTGACCGAACAGCGGTGCTCGGCCGCCGGCATCACGCTGCACGTTCCGCCGCTGGACCTGTGCACGGACAACGGCGCGATGGTGGCCGCGCTCGGGGCGCAGCTGGTGATGGCCGGCATTGAACCGAGCGGCATAGCCTTCGCGCCGGACTCGTCCATGCCGGTGACCACGGTC
This sequence comes from Arthrobacter globiformis, assembly GCF_030815865.1. Classification (NCBI taxonomy): domain Bacteria; kingdom Bacillati; phylum Actinomycetota; class Actinomycetes; order Micrococcales; family Micrococcaceae; genus Arthrobacter; species Arthrobacter globiformis. The sequence goes on along the minus strand of NZ_JAUSXI010000001.1, from coordinate 4,026,114 downwards.
TCGGCGCGAAGTGAGTCGCAGATCAGGGCGTTCTCGGCGCTGGGAACCCCCTCAACTGCTACCTAGTTGGGTTACGCGGTGGGGGCCGTTCCGCATCTGCTTCACGAGATCGAGGACCACGGCCTGGAGGTTTCCGCCGCTTTCGGCGGCCACGCGCCGTTGGCGCTGGTACCCCGCGCCGCGGCTGATGATCTTTTCGACGTCGGCCAGCTCATCGAGGCAGCCCAGCTTCGCGGCGATCGGTTCGAGCCGGTTGAGGGTCTCCAGCAGGTGGTCGGTGACGAGCTGCTCGTGGCCCTCGGCGTCGAGGATGATGATCGCATCCATGCCGTAGCGGGCGGCCCGCCACTTGTTTTCCTGGACGTGCCAGGGCGGCATGGTGGGAATGCTGCCGCCGGCGTCGAGGATGGTGGAGAATTCGTGGACCAGGCACTGCGTCAAAGCTGCCACGGCGCCCACTTCCTCAAGCGTGGCCAGGCCGTCGCAGATGCGCATCTCAATGGTTCCGAGGGCCGGCACCGGGCGGATGTCCCAGCGGATCTCCGAGATGCTGTCGATCACGCCGGTGGTGGTCATGTCCTGGACGTAGGACTCGTACTCTTCCCAGCTGGCGAACTGGAAGGGCAGTCCCGCCGTCGGCAGCTGCTGGAACATGAGCGCCCGCTGCGAGGCATAGCCGGTGTCCTCGCCACCCCAGAACGGGCTGGACGCGGACAGGGCCTGGAAATGCGGGAAGTAGTTGACCAGGCCATCGAGCACCGGGAGGACCTTGCTGCGCCGGTCCAGGCCAACATGGACGTGCACCCCGTAGATCACCATCTGCCGGCCCCACCACTGCGTGCGGTCGATCAGCTTGGCGTAGCGTTCCTTGTCCGTGACCGGCTGCAGCTGCGGCGGGCTGAAGGGGTGGCTCCCGGCGCAGAACACTTCCACGCCCATCGGGTCCGTGACTTCACGAAGGGCAGCCAGGGAGCGGGCGAGGTCTTCCTTCGCTTCCGCGGCGGTTTCACAGATGCCGGTAACCAGCTCCACGGTATTAAGCAGCAGCTCCTGCTTGATGTGGGGGTGCTCGTCATCCTCGTTCAGCTCGGGGTGCCGTGCCACGACCCCGCGCAGGACCTCGTTGGCCACCGACGACAGTTCACCGGTCTGCGCATCCACCAGCGCGAGTTCCCATTCCACACCCAGAGTTGATTGCCTTGATGAAGCGAAATCAATCTTCATGTGTTCCTCGCTGTGTGCTGGCCTGATGACGTCGGGTCCGGTCGCCGTCCGTTCCTGGCGAACGGCTGGCAGGGGAACGGTCATTCAAGTCTAGTGCAGGGGTAGCATCGAAGTGATGGCTTGGCTACACAGGGCGCGTGAGAGTGTTCACACAACCAGCCGCCCGAATTCCCCCAGGAAACGCTCCGGCATTGCATGCTCCCGGACTGCGGCAGCGCTCGCGGCGCTGTTCGCGGTTGCGTCGTGCACGCCGCCAGCACCCGAACCAGGACAGGGTACGACGACGGCGCCCGCGGCTTCCGCTTCCGGCTCACCGCAGGCGGCACAGAGTTCTTCACCGCGCTCCGGTTCACCCCAGACAAATACACAGAGACCCGCCCCGTCCACGGCGGAGCCCGCAACGAAGGAATCCGCGGCGCTGGGTTGGGGCCCGCAGCAGCGGGACGCCGACGCCGCAGCCGCGGCGGTGGCCAAAATGACCCTCGAGGAGAAGGCCGGGCAGGTGCTCCTGCCCTTCTACACCGGCCTTGACCACGAAACCCAGGCCGCCACGGTGGAACGGCTCCACCTTGCCGGTTCCATGATCATGGCCGACAATGTGCCCGGAACCGCCACCGGTCTGGTGGACGTCCCTGCGCTGGCCGGGGTGACGCGCCGGCTGGACGAGGCGTCCCGCTCCGGCGGCCGCACCTGGCCCGGCCTGATCGGCGTTGACCAGGAAGGCGGAGCGGTGAGCCGCGTCGGCGCCCCACTGACCCGCTGGCCCACTCCCATGAGCTACGGCGCGGCCGGCAGCGTGCCCCTCGCCGCCGAGGCTGGGGCCGGGCTGGCGGCGGAACTTGCGCCGCTGGGCTTCACCGTCGACTTCGCGCCCGCGGCCGACGTCACGATGGGTCCCGCCGATCCCACCATCGGAGCCCGGTCCATGTCCGCCGACCCCCGCGCCGCGGCATCATTGAGTGCAGGCTTCGCCAAAGGCATGCTGGCCGGCGGCGTGCTGCCCACCGTCAAACATTTTCCCGGGCACGGTTCGGTGACCACCGATTCCCACAAGGGGCTCCCGGTCCAAAACGCCACCGTCGCGCAGTTGAAGGCGCGGGACTGGAAGCCGTTCCAGTCCGCGGTCAGTGCGGGAGCACCGATGATCATGACCGGCCACATTGCAGTGAGAGCCCTTGACCCGGGAGTGCCGGCGTCCCTCTCGAAGGCGACCTATACGGCACTCCGCGGCCTCGGCTTCAAAGGCGTGGCGGTCACGGACGGGCTGAACATGGGCGCGGTGACGGACCGCTATCCCCACGGTTCCGCGGCGCCCGCCGCGCTGGCGGCCGGGGCGGACCTGTTGCTGATGCCGGCGGACGCAACCGCCGCGCATGCCGCCGTTGTCCGGGCTGTCACCGAGGGAAAGCTCCCGCTGTCGCGCCTCGATGAGGCGGCCCGCCGGGTGGTCACCATGATGGTCTGGCGCGGACGGACCGCACAGCCGAAGCCCCCGGCAGCACCGGGCAGCGGCGGGGACCTTTCCGCGAAGATCTCGGCCCAGGCCATTACGGTGGTCACGGGGAGATGCAAGGGCGCCTCCGTGTCCGGCCGCGTGCGAGTGGCAGGCGGCACGCCAGAGGACCGGGCGCGATTTGCCGCAGCGGCCAAGGACGCGGGGATCTCCCTGGGAGCGGGTCCGCTGGTTACCCTGATCGGCTACGGTGGCGGGCCCGCGAAGGGCGATATTGCGGTGACCCTGGATGCGCCGTGGCCCTTGGCGCAGTCCGTCGCGCCCACGAAGATCGCCCTCTACGGCCGCACGCCCGGAGCGTACAAGGCGCTGCTGGCCGTCCTGATGGGGAAGGCCGCCGCCCCCGGGAAGCTGCCGGCCGCCGTCGGACCCTACCGGTCCGGCACGGGCTGCAGATAACAGCCGGCTGCAGGTAATAAAGCCTGCCCCGCCGTTTAATGGAGGGGTGCCGATTCTGAATAAAGACATGACCCTGTGCATTTCCCTCTCGGCCCGGCCGAGCAACAACGGGACCCGCTTCCACAACCACCTGTACGACCAGCTGGGCCTGAACTGGATCTACAAGGCCTTCGCGCCCACCGACCTGGCCCAAGCGATCGCGGGCGTCCGCGGCCTGGGGATCCGGGGCTGCGCCGTCTCCATGCCCTACAAGGAGGACGTGATCGCCCTGGTGGACGCCATGGACCCGTCCGCCAAGGCCATCGATTCCGTCAACACCATCGTCAACGACGGCGGGCGCCTGACGGCATACAACACGGACTACACGGCGATCGAGCAGCTGCTGCAGCGCAACGCCGTGCCTTCGGAGTCATCGGTGCTGCTCAAGGGCGCTGGCGGCATGGCCAAGGCCACGGCCGCGGCCCTGCGCGACGCGGGATTCAAGGACGTGACCATCATCGCCCGCAACGAAGCAACTGGCCGGGCGCTCGCCGATCTGTACGGCTTTGCCTGGCGCGGGGAGCTGGGCAGCGGCCCGGAGGCCACCGCGGACATGGTCATCAACGTCACGCCGGTGGGGATGGCCGGGGGACCGGAGGCGGATGCGCTGTCCTTCCCCGCCGAAACCATCGAAGCCGCCAAGATCGTCTTCGACGTCGTGGCCCTGCCGGCGGAAACGCCGCTCATCAAGGCAGCGCGGGCGGCCGGCAAGCAGGTCATCACCGGTGCCGAGGTGGCCACGATCCAGGCGCTGGAGCAGTTTGTGCTGTACACGGGAATCCGCCCCACCGAGGAGCAGGTCCGGGACGCCGAGGCGTTCGTCCGCGCCCAGTAGATCCTTTAAGCAACCAGGGGTTACACGGGCTCCACGGAGACAGCCACTCTTTCCTCACCGATCCGGGTGAGGACCAGGGTGGCTGTCTTTTTGCCCGCGGCCTTGCCGCCGGGTTTGCCTGCGCCCTTGCTGCCGGCTTTACCCCCAGACAGCAGCTGCTTGCGCAACTCCTCCGGGGTGACGGACGTGCCGCGCTTCTTGATGTCCAGCACGCCGACGCCGTTCTCCCGGACCCAGGCCTTGAGCGCCCTGACGTTGAACGGCATGACTTCCAGGACCCGGTAGGCCCGGGCGTACGGAGTATCCACAAGCTTCGGGGCGCAGATGTAGGCGATGTGCTCGTCCACGAGATGGCCGCCCAGGCCGAGGGCCAGGTCGGCCACGAGCCCGGCACGGATGACGGCGCCGTCCGGCTCGTACAGGAAACCCTCCACCGGGCCAACGGGGGCCACGGGTCCGGCGTCGAACTCCTCCCCGCTGGTAAGTTCGGCGGCGCCCTCCGCACCGATGACCAAGGCGGCCCGGCGGATTCCAGGGCGGGCCACGGCGTTGAACCACAGCGCGACTTCCGTGACGTCGCCGCCCACCGAGACCCACTGTGCCTCGCAGCCGGCAGGCACCGACTCGTGCGGCATGCCGGGCCCCATTTTGACGCCGACGGCGCGCCCCGCGGCGGCCAGCGACTCCACGAAGGAAAGCGGCGGAGAGAACGCCTCGGGGTCCCAGATCCGCTTGGTACCGGACGTGGTGGTGGTGCGCCGGGCAGGGTCCAGCCAGACGCCGGCCCCGTCCTCCAGGTCCACCGACGTCGCGTCGGAGTGGACCACCGTGGCGTGCGGAAAGGGAATGAGGTTGATCGTGGCGCAGGCGGCCGTGGTCTCGTCGACCTCCACGGCGGTCACGGCGATGTCCAGCGAGGCCAGGGCCATGGCGTCCGCGCCGAGGCCGCAGCCCAGATCGGCAACGTGGCGGACGCCCGCCTGGGCAAAGCGCTGGGCGTGCCGGGCCGCCACGTTGAGCCGGGTGGCCTGCTCCAGGCCGGCCTGGGTGAAGAGCATCTGCAGGGCAAACTCCCCGAACTTGGCCTCGGCCCTGGTCCGGAGCCGTGACTGCGTCAGGACGGCGGACACGAGTTCGGGAGAGTGGCCGGCCTTGCGGAGGCTTGAGCTGAGGGTGAAGGAGTCGTCTTCCCGGTAGGGTCCGAGCGAGGCCAGCAGCTCCCATCCTTCTTCTGTGAGGAGCGGGGCGATCTGGTCCTGCGGTGCTTCAGACATGGGGTCAAGCCTAGTGGAGCGGCCGCCCCAAGCTCTTCCCGATAGGGTGGTCTGAATGGAATCCAGCGAAACGCCAACCCCCGATCAGCCCGAAAGCACCAGCCCTGGTCCGGCACAGCATAGCCGCCTGGTCCGGTACGCACGCCCGGTGCTGATCGCCGGAGCCGGAGTCGCCGTCGTCTGTCTTATCCTGCTGGTGATCATCTTCCTGCTGGACTCCTTCAATGCCACCGTCTACTCCGTGGGCGGCAAGAACATCAGCGATGCCACCGAGGAAGCCCGGCAGATCCGGGACCTGTACCTGGGTGCGCGTGTTGGCGGCATCGTGGTGCTCATCGTGTCGGTCGTGACCGCCGCGGCGGCCGCCGTCGTGCTTGTCCGCGAACAGCGGAAAGCCGGGGACGAAGACGCCGACGGCGGCGAGGACCTGGGGTTTGACGACCTCGCCGGGCGCTGAACGAAGGGTCCGCGCCCGTTACGGCGGATGAAATTCTGGCACTCACCTTGACCGAGTGCTAACCCCTTACATAGAGTCATCATTAGCACTCTCCCTAGGAGGGTGCTAACACACGAAGAGCTGCCAGCCTGGCTGCTGCCGGCACCGCGACGACGGTCTGCCGCCACGGCGCAACAGTTTTTACTGTCCATGAATTTTGACGAAAAGGAGAGGTCCGAGTGTCGGTCTCTATTAAGCCTCTTGAGGATCGTATTGTTGTCCGCCCGCTCGAAGCCGAGCAGACCACGGCTTCCGGCCTGGTCATCCCGGACTCCGCCCAGGAGAAGCCGCAGGAAGGCGAAGTTGTTGCAGTAGGCCCCGGCCGCTTCGAAGACGGCAACCGCGTACCGGTCGACGTAGCAGTTGGCGACGTCGTCATCTACTCCAAGTACGGCGGAACCGAAGTCAAGACCGGCGGCACCGAGTACCTCGTGCTCTCCGCCCGCGACGTTCTGGCGATCGTAGTTAAGTAACTCTTTAGATCCCCGTGCCGCTGCCCGAGTCTGATTCTGTCTGACCGGGCGGCTGCGCGGGGTTCTGTCTTGAAAGGACAAACCATGGCAAAGCAGCTTGCGTTTAACGACGCTGCCCGCCGGTCGCTTGAAGCCGGCATCGACAAGCTCGCCAACACGGTTAAGGTGACGCTTGGTCCCCGCGGCCGCAACGTCGTGCTGGACAAGAAGTGGGGCGCCCCCACGATCACGAACGACGGCGTGACCATCGCCCGGGAAATCGAACTGGACGACCCGTACGAGAACCTTGGCGCCCAGCTGGCCAAGGAAGTCGCCACCAAGACGAACGACGTCGCCGGTGACGGCACCACCACTGCCACCGTGCTCGCTCAGGCCCTGGTCAAGGAAGGCCTGCGCAACGTTGCCGCCGGCGCCGCTCCGGGCCAGATCAAGCGCGGCATCGAGGTCTCCGTCGAGGCCATCGCAGCGCGCCTGCTGGAGAACGCCCGTCCCGTCGAGGGCACCCAGGTGGCCAACGTGGCCGCCATCTCCGCGCAGAGCGACGAGGTGGGCGAGCTGCTCGCTGAGGCATTCGGCAAGGTTGGCAAGGATGGTGTGATCACCATCGAGGAATCCTCCACCACGCAGACCGAGCTGGTGCTCACCGAGGGCATGCAGTTCGACAAGGGCTACCTGTCCCCGTACTTCATCACGGACACCGAGCGCCAGGAAGCGGTCCTCGAGGACGCCCTTATCCTGATCAACCAGGGCAAGATCTCCTCGGTGCAGGAATTCCTGCCGCTGCTGGAGAAGGCGCTGCAGAGCTCCAAGCCGCTGTTCATCATCGCCGAGGACGTCGACGGCGAGGCTCTGTCCACGCTGATCGTCAACCGCATCCGCGGCACCCTGAACGTGGTTGCCGTCAAGGCTCCGGGCTTCGGCGACCGCCGCAAAGCCATGCTGCAGGACATCGCCACGCTGACCGGCGCCCAGGTTGTGTCCCCGGAACTGGGCCTGAGCCTGGACTCCGTTGGCCTCGAGGTGCTGGGTACTGCCCGCCGCATCACGGTGACCAAGGACAACACCACCATCGTCGACGGCGCAGGTTCGGCCGAGGACGTTGCAGCACGCGTTGCGCAGTTGCGCGCCGAGCTGACCCGCACCGACTCCGACTGGGACCGGGAAAAGCTGCAGGAACGCCTGGCCAAGCTCGCCGGCGGCATCGGCGTGATCAAGGTCGGCGCAGCCACCGAGGTTGAGCTGAAGGAAAAGAAGCACCGCATCGAAGATGCAGTGTCCTCCACCCGCGCCGCCCTCGAAGAAGGCATCGTGGCCGGTGGCGGTTCCGCCCTGATCCACGCGCTGAAGGCGCTGGACGAGGACCCGGCCGTCACGGCACTCGAAGGTGACGCGGCCGCTGCCGTCGGCATCGTCCGCCGTGCACTGGTCCAGCCGCTCCGCTGGATCGCCCAGAACGCCGGCCACGATGGCTACGTTGTGGCCGCCCGGGTTGCCGAGCAGGACAACAACCACGGCTTCAACGCCAAGTCCGGCGAGTACGAGGACCTGATCGCGGCGGGCGTCATTGACCCTGTCAAGGTCACCCGTGCAGCTCTTCGCAACGCAGCCTCCATCGCTGCGCTGGTGCTCACCACCGAAACCCTCGTGGCTGAAAAGCCGGCCGAGGAAAACGAGCACGCAGGCCACAGCCACTAGGCTGCCGCCCGCTCTCGCGGCTTCACAAGGAGGTCCGGTCCAGCTGTCGCTGGCCGGGCCTCCTTTGCGTATGGCCGGGCATTTCCCCGACTGAGACCCCGGTCACATCCGGCGCGTTTGATTGGTCTGAAAAATCACGAAACGGTAACGTGGATACTTTGTGCTGCCGTTTGAGGGGTTTTCTGTGCCAGAAACGAAGGAACACAGCCAAGAGCCGCGGGCTGCCCGGCTGAAGGCCAAACCGGGCTACCGGCCCGAGGTCCAGGGCCTTCGTGCCCTCGCGGTGCTCATGGTCGTCACGTACCATGTGTGGCTTGGCCGGGTTTCCGGCGGCGTGGATATTTTCCTCCTCATCTCGGCGTTCCTGCTGACCATGTCCTTCGTCCGCAAGGTGGAAAAGGGCACGCCGCTGCGCCTCGTGAGCCACTGGCTGCACCTCTTCAAGCGGCTGATACCGGCCGCCGTCGTGGTGATCCTCGGTGTGCTGGCCGGAACCTGGCTGGTCCTGCCGCAGAGCCGCTGGCCTGACGTTCTCAATGAGGCCTGGGCGTCCCTCCTCTACGGGCAGAACTGGCTGCTGGCCAGCACGGCAGTGGATTACTACGCGCAGGACCACTCCGGAGCCAGCCCCCTCCAGCACTTCTGGTCGCTGTCCATCCAGGGCCAGGTCTTCATTCTCTGGCCCCTCATCTTCGCCGGCTCCGCCCTGGTGTGGCGGATGCTGCGAGGCCGCCGGGATGTCAGCTACCGGACCGTCCTGATGTTTGCCTTCGGCGGCATCTTCATCGCTTCCCTGGTGTTCTCCATCGACCAGACGGCCAGCAACCAGGCCTACGCCTACTTCGACACGCGGACCCGGCTGTGGGAGTTCGCACTGGGATCCCTGCTGGCACTGGTGCTGCCCCACCTGAAGCCGGGGAAAGCGCTGCGCGTTGTGCTGGGCTGGGCCGGGCTCGCCGCCATGATTTCCTGCGGGCTGCTGCTCACCGTTGACCGGTCCTTCCCGGGCTTCATTGCGCTGTGGCCCACCCTGGCCGCGGCTGCCATCATCGTGGCCGGCCAAAGCGGCAGCCGGTTCGGCGTGGACAGGCTCCTGACCTCAAAGCCGCTGGTCGCGCTGGGGGACAACTCCTACGCCCTGTACCTCTGGCACTGGCCCATCCTGGTCCTGTCACTTGCAGCCACCGGCATCGAAAAGCCCAACCTGGTCCAGGGCCTCGCCATTGTGGCCGGTTCCGTGGTCCTGGCTGTACTCACCACCCGCTTCGTCGAAAAGCCCCTGCGCGAATGGCACTGGCCTCAACTGCGGGCCTGGCGCACCGCCGTCGTGATTGTTGCCTGTGGTGCCCTGCTGGCCGGTCCGGTCGCGGTGTGGCAGACCAAGCTGACCGCCGAAGAGGCGGCAGCAGCCGCGCAGCCGCGCGAACTGACTCCCGGTGCCGCCGCCCTGGCGCCGGAGAACGCCGGCAGACCGACGCCGGAAGCCACCGTGATCCCGGCACCTGCCGCCATGAAAAACGAGTGGGCGGACATCGACGGGCTGTGCACCGACGAAAACGTCCCCAGCGACCCGCTGCTCAGCGGCTGCCTGCAGAACAGCAAGCCGGACAAGGTCACCAAGAGGATCGTGGTGCTCGGCGATTCCCACGCGCAGCAGTACATGGCCGCACTCGGCCCCATCGCCAGGGACCACGGCTGGGAGGTGGTCACCCTCCTGAAGGGCAACTGCCGGTTCGGTGCCGAATCCCCGGAGCGCGACGCCGACTGCAACGCCTTCAACAAGGCCAGCGCTGAGTACGTCATGGAGCACAAGCCCGACGCAGTGTTCACCGTGGCATCCCTGACGCACAAGGAAGCCCCGTTCGAAACTGAGGTGCCCGGCTACCCGGAGGGCATCAAGCCGTTCACTGACGCCGGGATAGACGTGGTGGGGGTCCGGGACAACCCCCGCTTCGCCCTCAACATGCCCGAATGCGTCCAGAAGTACGGCACCGACGCGCCGGAGTGCAACCCGCCGCTGGGCGAATCCCTTGCCGCAAAGTCGCCGCTGGATGCGTACCGGGGCAAGGTGGATGGGCTGCACCTGATGGATATGAGCGATTTCATCTGCGCCGGCGGCATCTGCCCGGCTGTGGTGGGCAACGTTTACGTCTACAAGGACGACAACCACCTCACCAAGACCTACGTCCAGTCCATGATTCCGATGTTCGAGAAGCGGCTCCTGGCCGCTACGGGATGGAAGTAGCCTGCCGGGAGTGCCCTTGCTCACAATGCCCGCGCGGAATATGGGGATCGCCGCCAAGGTTCTAGTATTAATTCAATTCCTCCAGAACCACCTCCTGGCCCCGAGCCACCCCTGCACAGGCCAGTCCCGTAATGACGGGCTGGTCATCGGCTGCAACCCCTACCCGTGAACCTGTAAACCAAGGTAAGAGGCGCACTCATGACCCAGCCCGAGCACGACCCCTTCGGCTTCATCGGCCTGACGTACGACGACGTCCTGCTGCTTCCCGGCCACACCGACGTGATCCCCTCCGAGGCCGACACGTCCTCCCGGATCTCCAAGCGCATCACGGTCCAGACGCCGCTGCTTTCCGCGGCCATGGACACCGTCACCGAGTCCCGCATGGCCATCGCCATGGCACGCCAGGGCGGCCTCGGCGTCGTCCACCGCAACCTCGCGATCGACGACCAGGCTGACCAGGTGGACCGCGTCAAGCGCAGCGAGTCGGGCATGATCACCAACCCGCTCACCATCGGTCCCGAGGCCACGCTGCTGGAACTCGACGAGCTGTGCGCCCGCTACCGCGTCTCCGGCCTTCCCGTGGTCGACGACGGCAACCGCCTCCTCGGCATCGTCACCAACCGCGACACGCGCTTCGTGCCGGAGTCGGACTTCCCGATCCGCCTGGTCAGCGACGTCATGACCAAGATGCCGCTGGTCACCGGCCACGTCGGCATCAGCCGCGAGGAAGCTTCGCACAAGCTGGCCACGAACAAGATCGAGAAGCTCCCGCTGGTGGACGAGCAGGGGCGCCTGAAGGGCCTCATCACCACCAAGGACTTCACCAAGGCCGAGCAGTACCCGCTGGCCACGAAGGACGAGGAGGGCCGGCTGCGCGTCGGTGCCGCCATCGGCTTCTTCGGTGACGGCTGGGAACGCGCCATGAAGCTGGTGGACGCCGGCGTGGACGCCCTCTTTGTGGACACCGCGAACGGCCACTCGCAGGGTGTGCTGGACATGATCCGCCGCCTGAAGTCCGATCCGGTCGCGGCGCACGTGGACATCATCGGCGGCCAGGCCGCCACCCGCGAAGGCGCCCAGGCGCTGATCGACGCCGGTGCCGACGGCATCAAGGTGGGCGTCGGCCCGGGCTCCATCTGCACCACCCGCGTGGTGGCCGGTGTGGGCGTTCCGCAGATCACCGCCATCTACGAATCGGCGAAGGCGGCCATTCCGGCCGGCGTTCCCCTGATCGCCGACGGCGGTCTCCAGTACTCGGGCGACATCGGCAAGGCGCTGGTCGCCGGTGCTGACACCGTGATGCTCGGCTCCCTGCTGGCCGGCTGTGACGAATCCCCGGGCGAGCTCATCTTCGTCAACGGCAAGCAGTTTAAGAGCTACCGCGGTATGGGCTCCCTCGGCGCCATGCAGTCGCGCGGCAAAAACACGTCCTACTCGAAGGACCGCTACTTCCAGGCCGACGTCTCCGGCGATGACAAGCTCATCCCCGAGGGCATCGAAGGCCGCGTGGCCTACCGCGGCCCTCTGGCCTCGGTGGCGTACCAGCTGGTGGGCGGCCTCCGCCAGACCATGTTCTACACGGGCGCTCCCACCGTTGCCGAGCTGAAGGCCCGCGGCAAGTTTGTCCGGATCACCCCGGCCGGGCTGAAGGAATCGCACCCGCACGACATCCAGATGACGGTTGAGGCGCCGAACTACGGTTCCCGCTAGGCCCAGTCCCGCTGGTTCAGCTTGTCGAAACCGCCGCTGGTTGAGCTTGTCGAAACCGCCGCTGGTTGAGCCTGTGTCGAAACCGCCGTTGGTTGAGCTTGCCGAAACTGCCGTTGGTTGAGCTTGCCGAAACCGCCGTTGGTTGAGCCTGCCGAAACCTCGGTTTCGCAGGCTCAACCGGCGGACACGCCCGGGACTAGGCTGGAGCCATGTCCCAACCTCGCCATCCCGCCGAACTGAACCCGAAACGGGAACCCCGGCGGCGGCTGGCACTTAAGCCCTACGCCCGCGCTGTGGCCCAGGTCCTGCGCGTCAGCTTCCGCGCTTCGCCGGGTGCCGTGCTCATGAAGGTGGCCGGATCGCTGATCTCGGCGGTGCTGCCCCTGGTCACCACTTATTTCGCCGGCCTGACAACCACTGCGCTGGCGGCCGCCTACAGCGGGGACGCCGCCGCCGGCCGGCAGGCCATCGTCTACGTCATCATCACCGCGGCGCTCGGACTGTTCTGGGGCGCGTTCGGCAGCGTGGACCGCTACATTCAGCAGCTCATGAGCTTCAGGGTGGGTGCCATCGTGGGCGACCTGATGTACGAGCGATTCCTTGCGCTGGATTTCTGGCGTTACGACGACAAGGAAACGGTGGACCTCTACGACCGCGCCAAGCGGTTCTCCGATTCCTACGCCAGGGTCCTGGACCGGATCGCGGCCATCTTCACGCAGCTGGTGTCGGTGATCCTGGCCATCGGCGCGCTGCTGCTGGTGAGCTGGTGGATCGCCGTGATCGTGCTCGTCGCGATCGTCCCCAGCGTCTACCTGCAGTTCAAGCTGTCCCGCGAGCAGATCGCGCACTGGAACACCCAGGTGGATTCGCGCCGGCAGCGGCGGATGATCGAGACCAACCTGCTCCGCCCCCAGCACATCGCCGAGATGCGCCTGTACGGGATCGTCGGATACCTCATGGGACTGCGCTCCCGGCTCCGGGACGCGGACGAGAAGCGCCGGCTGGACTTCCAGAAGCGGTACATCCCCATGCAGCTGGCCGCCGACGCCCTGCAGTACGCCGCGGAAGTTGTCTCGCTGATCTGGGTGGTCGGCCAGATCATCGCCCGTGCCCAGCCGGTGGGGCAGTTCCTCTACGTCCAGCAGATCGTCAGCCGGGCGCTGTCCACGGCGAACAACCTGGTGTCCTCGCTCAGCTCGATCGATGAGGACCTCGCCAACCTCAAGGACTACGAGCTGTTCATGGCCCTGCCCGTCCACTCCAGCCACGCACCCCCGCTGCTGGAGGCACCCAAGACCGTCGAACTGCGCGACATCCGCTTCACGTACACCGGCAGTGACATCGAAGTGATCCGCGGCATCAGCATGACCATCCGCGAGGGCCAGCACATCGCCATCGTGGGGGAGAACGGCGCCGGGAAGTCCACCCTGATCCGCATCCTGGCGGGGCTTTACCGCCCGGATTCCGGGCAGGTGATGCTCGACGGGGTGGACCTCGCCGCCGTCGACGTCACCTCCTGGCACCGCCACCTGGCGGTGCTGAGCCAGGAGTTCCTCAAGTACGAGTTCGCCACCGCTGCAGAAAACATCCTGTTCGGTGACGTCGACTCGCCCCGGAACGACGAGCGAATCAGCCGGGCGGCCGCCGATGCCGAGGCACTGGATTTCATCAATAAGCTGCCCAACGGCCTGGACAACCATGTCAGCAACTGGATGGAGGATCCGCGCGGCCGCAAGGGGAGCGGGCTGAGCGGGGGGCAGTGGCAGCGGCTCGCCATGGCGCGCAACTTCTACCGGAACGCCTCCTTCATGGTCATGGACGAACCGACCTCCGCCATCGACGCGCTGGCAGAGCACCGCATCTTCACCCGGCTGTTCGCCGAGCGCAGTAGTACCATCATCGCCATCAGCCACCGGCTCGCCACGATCGAGAAGGCCGACATCGTGTACATGCTGGAGGACGGCCGGATCGTGGAGCAGGGCACGCACCGGGAACTGGTGGCTCTACGCGGCCGGTACTTCCGGATGTTCGAGTCCCAGCTCAGTGTTGAGGAGGCCGGGGGGATCTAGCTTCCGCCACAGTGGTCCGGACCCGGGCGAGGCTGGGCCGCGGAGAGACGCTGCTGAATCCGAAGGTCACCGGAGGGCTGATGGTGGACAGCGGTCCGGCGTCCCTGCCCTCCCAGCTGGCGACGGCGGAGCTGATGTGGTGCAGGTCGCTCACCCCGTAATACTCGAGCCTGCCGTTCCCCGCCGTGCCGAAGGTCCGGGCTCCCCTGGTGGCCACCGCCGCCAGCGGGCTGACAGCGGCCAGATGGCCCGGAGAGCCAAGGGACCGGCGTCGACCGTCCACGATAGCCCTGCCAGCACGGCAGAGACGTCCACGACGCGGACCTCCTCGAAGCTGTAGGTGGCGGCGATGAACTCAGCCACCTCGTCGGTTGGAGCAAGCAATACCCGCCGCCCCGTCGGCAGCTGGACCATCGCATCCGCGAACGGACCGAAGGGCGATTCCTGCCAGATCCCCACCACCGCGCGCAGTCCGGAGCCCGTCCCGATGCCTGCGATGTGGCCGTCGAAGACCCAGCGTCCGCCCATTCGGCCACTGTAGCTGGGATAACCTAGAGCAGTGACTTACGAGATTGAGATTGGCCGTGGCAAGCGTGGGCGTCGTGCCTACTCCCTGGATGACATTGCGATCGTCCCCAACCGTCGCACCCGTGACCCCAAGGACGTCTCCGTCTCGTGGCAGATCGATGCCTACAAGTTCGACATGCCGGTCATCGCGGCACCCATGGATTCCGCCATGTCCCCGGCGACGGCCATTGCGCTGGGCAAGCTCGGCGGCCTGGGCGTCCTGGACCTCGAGGGCCTCTGGACCCGGTACGAGGACCCGCAGCCCGTGCTGGATGAGATCGGCGCGCTGGCGGACGAAACCAACAGTCCGGCTGTCACGCGCAGGATGCAGGAGCTCTACCAGGCACCCATCCAGCCTGAACTGATCACGTCGCGTCTGGCCGAGATCCGCGCGGCAGGCATCACCGTGGCCGGGTCCCTGACCCCCCAGCGCACCCAGGAACACTACAAGACCGTGGTGGCCGCCGGCGTCGACATCTTCGTGATCCGCGGAACCACGGTCTCCGCCGAGCACGTCTCGAAGGACCACGAGCCGCTGAACCTCAAGCAGTTCATCTACGAACTCGACGTCCCCGTCATCGTGGGCGGCGCCGCCGGCTACACGCCCGCCCTGCACCTCATGCGCACCGGCGCGGCCGGCGTTCTGGTCGGTTTCGGCGGCGGTGCCACCACCACCACGCGCCGGGCCCTGGGCATCCACTCGCCCATGGCCTCCGCCATCTCCGACGTCGCTGCCGCCCGCCGCGACTACATGGATGAGTCCGGCGGACGCTACGCCCATGTGATTGCCGACGGCGGCATGGGCACCTCGGGCGACATCGTCAAGGCGATCGCCATGGGCGCCGACGCCGTCATGCTCGGCACCGCCCTTGCCCGGGCAGAGGAGGCCCCCGGAAAGGGCTGGCACTGGGGCCAGGAGGCGCACCACCTGGAGCTGCCCCGCGGCGACAGGGTCAACATCGGAACTGTCGGTCCGCTGGAAGAGGTGCTCTTCGGTCCGGGTCACCACACCAACGGGACCTCCAACCTGATCGGCGCGCTCCGCCGCTCCATGGCCACCACCGGCTACTCGGACCTCAAGGAGTTCCAGCGGGTCGACGTCGTGGTTTCGCCCTACGCCGGCAACTGACCTGCGGCCCCCGGCAACACAGTCCGCACCCTGCCCATCGGCAGACGTACGAAGTACTCTGGTGAACTACAACGTTCGATGAGGATGGAGGCCTGTCATGACCGGTTTCGGTGAACGTCCGGCGGTGACCAGGGGTGCACTCGGCCCCGAGGCGCGGGAGGCCGCGTTGGCCGCGCTAAAGGCTTCAACGGAGCCGGGCAAGGAACTAGACATCCTCATCGTCGGCGGCGGCATTGTCGGCACCGGTGTGGCCCTCGACGCCGTCACCCGCGGCCTGAGCGTCGGCATCGTGGAAGCCAGCGACTGGGCCGCCGGGACCTCATCACGGTCCTCCAAGCTCATCCACGGCGGCCTCCGTTACCTGGAAATGCTCGACTTCGCTCTGGTGAAGGAGGCGCTGCAGGAACGGGGGCTGCTGCTTTCCGAGCTGGCGCCGCACCTGGCCCGGCCGGTGCCTTTCCTGTACCCGCTGACCAAACACTTCGTCGAGCGGCCGTACATCGGCGCCGGCATCGCGCTGTACGACGCCATGTCCATTTCCGGCGGGCACAAGCGGGGCGTGCCGTTCCACAAGCACCTGTCGCGCCGGGGCACCCTGCGCGCCGCCCCGAGCCTGAAGGACGACGCCTTCGTCGGCTCGATCCGCTACTACGACGGCCAGGTGGACGACGCCAAGTACGTGGCAAACCTGGTGCGGACCGCCGCCTACTACGGCGCGCACGCGGTCAACCAGACCGCCGTCGTCGATTTCCTGCGAGAAGGCGAACGTGTGGTGGGCGCCAAGGTGGTGAACCGCGAGGACGGCTCCAACTTCAACATCCGCGCAAAGCAGGTCATCAACGCCACCGGGGTCTGGACGGACGAAACCCAGGCCATGGTCACCGACCGGGGCCAGCTGAAGGTGCGCGCGTCCAAGGGCATCCACCTGGTGGTGCCGCGGGACCGCTTCCAGTCAACGGTGGGGCTGATCCTGCGGACGGAGAAGTCGGTGCTGTTCGTCATCCCGTGGGGGCGGCACTGGATCATCGGTACCACGGACACCGACTGGCACCTGGACAAGGCCCACCCGGCGGCGTCCAGCAAGGACATCGACTACCTTCTGGAACACGTCAACAAGGTCCTCAAACGGCCGCTCACCCGGGAAGACGTGGAAGGTGTCTACGCCGGATTGCGGCCGCTGCTGGCCGGGGAAAACGACTCCACGGCCAAGCTCTCCCGCGAGCACATCGTGGCCCACCCCGTGCCCGGCCTGGTGGTGGTGGCCGGCGGCAAGTGGACCACGTACCGCGTCATGGCCAAGGATGCCGTGGACGAAGCCGTCCGCAGCATGGACGAGCGCGTGCCGCCGAGCTGCACCGAGACCATCCCGTTGCTGGGCGCCAGCGGGTTCAAGGCCGCCTGGAACCGCCGCAACCGGACCGCCGAGGAATCCGGGGTGCACGTGGCGCGCGTGGAGCACCTGCTGAACCGCTACGGATCCATGACGTCGGAGGTGCTGGCCATCATTCAGGACCGGCCCGAACTGGCCGAACCGCTGCCCGGTGCGGACGACTACTTGCAGGCGGAGGCAGTCTACGCGGCGACCCATGAAGGCGCCCGGCACGTGCACGACGTCCTGACCCGGCGCACCCGCATTTCCATCGAGGCGTGGGACCGTGGTGTGTCTGCCGTACCGGTAGTCGCTAAGCTTATGGGAGAAATTCTTGGCTGGAGCGATGCGCAGCGGGAAAGCGAAATCAAGCATTACCTTGCGCGGGTGGAAGCCGAACGGCTCAGTCAGCAGCAGCCCGATGATGAATCGGCCGATGCTGCCCGGCTGGGCGCGGAGGACATCGTTCCGCTGCGCTGATTTCGCAGACCGCCGCCGGACAGGCCCCGGCCTCACTGAAGGGACACCACTTGGCGGAACCACTGGACCGTTATGATGCCGAGCTCACCACACCGGACATGGTGATCCTCGAGCTGGATGCCGAGGACAAGGTGGACGCGGCCAGCCAGCTGGCGCGGAAGCTGTATGACGCCGGCCGCGTCTCAGACCTCGAGGGCTTCCTGGGGCACGTGAACGCCCGTGAGCACCAGCTGGCCACCGGCCTGCCCGGGGGAGTGGGCCTGCCGCATGCCCGCAGCGAGTTTGTCTCCGAGACCTCGATCGCCGTCGGGATCACCAAATACGGCAAGGCCCTCGACTTCGGGGCCGCGGACGGCCCCGCCACCGTGGTCCTGCTCATCGCCACGCCGGCGAGTTCGTTCTCCGACCACCTCGAAGTGCTCGCCACCCTGGCGCGGTCCCTGTCCAAGGAATCGTTCCGGGAGTCGCTGCGCCGGGCCTACGATGCCGACATCATCGCAGAGCTCATCAACTCAAGCCTGGTCTTCTTCGACCACTAAGAGATTGGGGCAGGCCCTTTCGTGTCGACTCCGTCGCCACGTAGGGACCCGGCTGCTCTCTAAGCCCCGCTCCTGGGCAGGCGTTTCGTTGTTCTACATGCGGACGAAGTAACGTTAAGGGGTGTGGAAAACAGCCCTCCAGCCCCGGTGGATCGCAGGCCTGGTCTTTGCGATCGCCGTTTCGGGCGTCTTTGTGCTCCTGAGCCAATGGCAGTTCGGCCGTTCCACGCAGCCAGAAGTGCCGGTCAGCCCCACCACGGAGCAGGTCCAGGCCCTGACCAAGACCCTGCAGCCCGGCGACTTCTTCCGCGGCTCGGTGGCGGACCAGATGGTCACAGCATTCGGCACCTACGATCCGGAGAAGCAGGTCCTGGTGCCGGGCCGCCTTAAGGACGGCAAGACCGGATACTGGGTGGTCACGGCCTTCGCGGTGACAGACGCCCCGGTACTCAAAGGCGCGGCAGCCTCGCCGAAAACCTACATACCGGTGGCCCGCGGCTGGATCGCCGATCCCGCCGACGCCAGCGCCCCGCCGTCGGGCGTCATCCGGTTGACGGGACGGCTCCTGCCGTCCGAGGCCCCGGTTCCCAACACGGCCCCTGAGCCCAGCCGGGCGACGGCAGTCTCTGTGGCCGAACTCATCAACGCCTGGAACGTCAGCAGTTACCCCGCCTTCGTTTCCGCCACGGCGGAAAAGTCAGGAACGGCCGACGTCGGTGCTGCCGCCGGCAGCGGCCTGGAGCCGCTCAGCATCGCCGCCCAGCCCCCGGCCGCGAAGGTCAACTGGCTGAATCTGTTCTACTCCGTGGAGTGGATCGTTTTCGCCGGCTTCGCACTGTTCATCTGGTGGCGGCTGGTCAAGGACGACTACCGCAGAAGCCTCGAGGACGCCGAGGATGACGCCGGTGGCCGCGGCGGACCCGAACCTACCCAACCCAACGAGATCCAACAAAAGGTACAGCCATGATCGAACCCAAGCCGGCCATCCAGCCCTCGAACCCTTCCGGGGCGGCGAAGAAGCGACGCTTTGGCGGCACGGAGGCGCAGATCCGCTCCGCCCTGAAGTTCTACAAGGTCATGGCCTACCTCACGGGTGCCATGCTGCTGCTGCTGTGCGCGGAGCTGGTGGCCCGCTACGGCTTCGGCCAGTACCTCTTCGCCGGCGGTACGGACGCCCTGACCGGCCAGCCGTTTGGCTTCGGCTTCGCCCAGGCGGAACCGAAGGGCGTCCTCGGCGGATTCAACGTGTCCGTGACCGTGCTCATCGTCCACGGCTGGATGTACGTCGTGTACCTGATGTCCAACTTCCGCCTGTGGACGCTGATGCGCTGGCCGTTCGCCAAGATGATCCTGCTGGCACTCGGCGGCGTGGTCCCTTTGCTGTCCTTCATCGTGGAGAAGAAGTTCCACGCCGAGGTTGAGGCTGAGCTGGCCGCCAACCCTCAGGCCGCCAGCCGCTACTGATCCGCGTTCCGTGCGTCACAGCGGGCCCGCTCAAGATGCGTCGGGACAAGCGCGCAAAGTAGGCTAGTACGGTGACTACTCCCACTGCATCCCAGACTTCCCAGAAGCCGGTGCTGGTTGTTGACTACGGTGCCCAGTACGCGCAGCTGATTGCCCGCCGCGTCCGGGAAGCGAATGTGTATTCGGAAGTGGTTCCGCATACCCACAGCACTGAGCAGCTCCTGGCCAAGAACCCTGCCGCCATCATCCTCTCCGGCGGCCCCGCCAGCGTGTACGCAGACGGCGCCCCAAGCGTCGGCGCCGACCTTTTCGAGGCCGGCATCCCGGTCTTCGGCATCTGCTATGGCTTCCAGGCCATGGCCAACGCCCTCGGCGGCAAGGTGGACAAGACCGGCCTGCGGGAGTACGGCTCCACCCAGACCACCATCCTCGGCGAAGGCCGTTCCGTCCTCGAAGGAATGCCCCAGCACCAGAACACCTGGATGAGCCACGGTGACTCTGTCCACGAGGCTCCCGAGGGCTTCGAGGTGCTGGCCACTACGGCAGGTGCGGAAGTTGCCGCTTTCGCCAACGAGGAGAAGTGCCTGTACGGCGTGCAGTGGCACCCCGAAGTGAAGCACTCCGCCTACGGCCAGCAAGTGCTGGAGAACTTCCTCTTCAAGGGCGCCAGGCTGGAACCGAACTGGACCACGGGCAACATCCTTGAGGAGCAGGTCGAGCGCATCCGCAAGCAGATCGGTGATGCCCGGGTCATCTGCGGCCTCTCCGGCGGCGTGGACTCGGCCGTTGCCGCAGCCCTCGTCCAGCGTGCCGTCGGCGACCAGCTGACCTGTGTCTTCGTCGACCACGGACTGCTGCGCGAAGGCGAGGCCGAGCAGGTGGAGCGCGACTTCGTTGCCGCCACCGGCGTAAACCTCTACGTGGCCAACGAGCAGGAGCGTTTCCAGGCGGCGCTGGCAGGCGTCAGCGACCCCGAAACCAAGCGCAAGATCATCGGCCGCGAGTTCATTCGGGCCTTCGAAGAGGCCGAGCGCGCGATCATCGCCGACGCCGCCGCGCATGGCGAAAAGATCAGGTTCCTCGTGCAGGGCACCCTGTACCCGGACGTCGTCGAATCCGGCGGCGGCGAGGGTGCAGCAAACATCAAGAGCCACCACAACGTGGGCGGTCTGCCGGAGGACCTGCAGTTCGAGCTCGTCGAGCCGTTGCGCGCGCTGTTCAAGGACGAGGTGCGTGCCGTGGGCGCCCAGCTCGGCCTGCCGCAGGAAATCGTCGGCCGCCAGCCCTTCCCCGGTCCCGGCCTGGGAATCCGCATCGTGGGCGAAGTCACCAAGGAACGCCTGGACCTGCTGCGCAAGGCAGACGCCATCGCCCGCGCTGAACTGACCGCTGCCGGACTCGACAACGACGTCTGGCAGATGCCCGTGGTGCTGCTGGCGGACGTCCGCAGCGTCGGCGTCCAGGGTGACGGCCGCACGTACGGCCACCCGATCGTGCTGCGCCCCGTCTCCTCCGAGGACGCCATGACGGCCGACTGGTCGCGGCTTCCGTACGACCTGCTGGCCCGGATCTCCAACCGGATCACCAACGAGGTGGACGGCGTCAACCGGGTGGTGCTTGACGTCACCAGCAAGCCGCCGGGAACCATCGAGTGGGAATAGAGTTGTGAAAATGGCCGGCCTCCGCAGGGAGGCCGGCCATTTTGCACTCCCGGGTAGCATGGCCGGCAACGGTGCGAAATGCGCCGCAACTTGGGCCGTCCCAGTGTTGCGGTCTCTCAACCGCGGCGGTTTCCGGCTACGCTCGAAACTATGCCCGTATGGTCCAAGGTGTCACGCGCAAGCACAGAAAAGAAGGCAGCAGTGTCAGTAGGTCAGGTCGACTCCGAGGGTTCGGAGGAGCTCAGGAAATGGCTGTCCGGGCTCAAGCCCGTTACGGGGGCAGACACCATGCTGCGCTTCACCAAGACGCCCGAGGGTTCCATCGACCTCACGCACGCGCATCCTTCGGGCCTGGCGCAGCTCATGGCCGGGCGCCGGACGCGGCTCTCCACGCTGATCCGTGACCAGCAGCAGTACGTCGTGGCCGCCCGGGCCTGCCGGAACCTGCGCTCCAAGATCTTCGAACTGGCCAATGACCGCGGCATCGAGGCAGGGTACTTCTCGGCCGGCACCGTGGTGTGGACCTCCGCCGTCGGGGGCAAACCGCAGCGTGTCTCGGCGCCGGTGATGCTGACCGCCATGTCGCTCACCATCCGGCCCGGGGAAGACGACTACGAACTTCAACTTACGGAGCAGGCGCGCATCAACCCGGCCCTGATCCGTCACCTGAAAACCATCCACGGGATCGTGTTCGACGTCAACGCCGTGACGCGGATGGCGTACAGCACTGCGCGGTTCGACCCCCTGCCCGTGCTGGACCGGATCAGCACCCTGGTCAAGCCGATCCACGGTGCCGATGTGGAGCACAACCTGCTCGTCTCGACCTTCGCGGACCTTTCCGGCAACCTCGACGATCCGTGGATCAACGGCCAGAACGAACTCGTGGCCTCGCTGGCCAAGGCAGCGTCGGGTGAGATCGTCGACGTGCCCGCGCTCCAGCCCGGGCGCTTCCCCAGCGTGGACGAGCGGGACCCGGCGGAAGAGCTCCTGCTCCTCGACGCCGACGCCGACCAGCAGTATGTGATTGACGCCGTCCGTGCAGGGGACTCGCTGGTGGTCAGCAGCCCGCCCGGCACCGGCCAGACGCAGACGGCCATCAACACCATCGGTGCGCTCGTGGACGAAGGCAAGACCGTCCTGGTGGTGGGCGACCGGCGAGCCAGCCTCAACCAGGTGGCCGGACGCCTCGAAAACCTGGGCCTGGACTCCATCCTTTTCCAGCTGTCCGGAAACGCAACACCGCAGCAGCTCAAAGGCCAGCTGGTGCGCTCCATCGTGCGCAATGAGAAGGCCCAAGAGCCGCGGCTCGGCAGCCTGCACAAGACGCTCACCGAGCACCGCCATGCGCTTCTTGACCACGTCGCGTCGCTGCACAACGTGCGGCAGCGGTGGGGCTGCTCGCCGTATCAGGCCATGCAGTCTCTCGCCGAGTTGACGTCCATCCAGCCCGCCCCGGCCACCACCGTCCGCCTCAAGCGCAGCGTCCTGGACAGCATCCGGGACCGCGAGGAGCTGGCCGGCCGGCTCAAGCGCGCCGCCGAACTCGGTGCGTTCAGCAGGGCATCGACCACCAGCCCCTGGCACGGTGCACGGCTGGTGACCCGCAAGGAAACCGAGGAAGCGCAGGAGCTGGCGCGTGCGGTGGCGAAGAAGCTGCCGCTGCTGCAGGAACGTATGAAGGACGTGGCCAGCCACGCCGAAATCCGTCTGGGCACCACCTTCGCCGAATGGGGCTCCCAGCTCAAGCTCCTGGTGGCCGTCCGCGAAAGCCTGGACAAGTTCACCCCCGATATTTTCGACCGGCCTGTGACCGACCTGATTTCGGCGACGGCGTCCTCGTCCTGGCGCAGGGAGCGGGGCATCGACATGGCCTCGATGCAGCGGTCCCGCCTGCGACGGGTGGCCAAGGAGTACGTCCGCCCGGGCGTGCACATTGCGGATCTGCACAGTTCTCTGGTGTTGGTCCAGGAACAGCGTGTCCAGTGGGCCGGGTACGCCACCACGCAGCGGCATCCGGCGGTGCCGTCCGGCCTGGCGGAGATCAGCGTCATGCACCGCGGACTGACCCGCGAGATGAAGATGCTGGGCGACGCTCTGCGGCATACGGCCGCCGGCGGTTCGCTCGAAAACATTCCCTACCCGGAGCTCATGGAGCGACTGGAACGGCTGGTCGCGGACACACAGACGCTGCAGACCCTGCCCGAGCGCACGCTGCTCATCGAGAACATGCGCGAGCACGGGCTGGGGGAGCTGCTGGCGGACCTCTCGGAACGCGAGGTCGGGGCCGGGTCGGTCGCTGCCGAACTTGACCTGGCCTGGTGGCAGTCTGCGCTCGAAGCGATGATCAGCGGAGACGACTACCTTGCCATGTCCGACGGCGACGCGCTGCGCCAGCTTGAGGCGGAGTACCGGCTCGCGGACAACGCGCACATCGTCAGCGGCGCCGGACGGCTGCGATGGAAGCTGGCCGAGCGCTGGCGCGCGGGCATCGAGGAGCATCCCCGCCAGGCGGACCTGCTCCGGAGCCTGCTCAAGGACGGGCGCGTCACGCTGGCTGCGCTGACGGCGCAGGCGCCCGGGCTGGTTCCCATGCTGGTGCCCGTCTGGTCGGTCAGCCCTTACCTCATGACCGGACTCCTCCCGGCCGAGCAAAAGTTTGACGCCGTGGTGATCCTGGACGCCGAGGCGACGTCGCTGCAGGCGGTGCTTCCGGCCGTCGCCCGCGCCCGGCAGGTGATCGTCTTCGGCGACGACAGGATAGCCAGCCCCCGCACCTTTACGGTCGCGGTGGAGCGGCTCGCCGCCGGCGAACAGTCGCACCACAGTGTCGAAAGCGCGTTCACCGCACTTTCGGCGGTGCTGCCGACGGCGCCGCTGCGCTCTGTCTACCGCGCGGTGGACGAGGACCTGGTGCTGCAGCTGAGCAAGAACTTCTACGACGGCGGCCTCCGCCGCCTGCCGGAGGGACAATCGGCAACCGGGCTGGACCGTGCGCTGACGGTGGAGTATCTGCCCGACGGCACCGGCCTGCCCAGCGCGGACCATGAGGGTGTCGAATCGGTGGTGGCCGAAGTCAAGCGGGTGGTTGAACTCGTGTTCGAACACGCCCGGCTGCAGCCCCGGACCTCGCTGGCTGTGGTGACCGCCAGCCTTCGGCACGCGGCACGCATCGGCGAGTCCATCCGGCTGCAGCTGCCCAACCATCCCTCGCTGTCCGGATTCTTCACGGCAGGTGAAGAATCCTTCCGGGTTGTGGACCTGGAACGCGCCCAGGGGCTGGTCCGCGACCGTGTGATCTTTTCGCCGGGCTACGGGCGGACGCCGCACGGCCGGGCCCTGCACAGCTTCGGTCCGCTGTCCGCCGAGGGCGGCCGGGCCAAGTTCGCCCTGGCCATGACCCGGGCACGGCAGTCGCTGCACGTCCTGACGTGCTTCAAGCCGGAGGACCTTGACCGGACTCGACTGGCCCACGGCGCCGTCGACCTTTTCGAACTTCTGGACCGTGAGATCTCCGGAAACACCGACCTGGGGACTCCTGCATCCCGGGCAGCGGCCAGTGAACAGGCCCTCGGGGCCGATCCGCTGGTTGCCGATCTCGGCGACCGGCTGCGGGCCCGCGGTGCCCGCGTGTGGCACCAGTACGACGGCGCCATCGATGTGGTGGCCGCGGCGGATCCGCTCAGCACCATGGGCCAGGACGACGCCGATATTCCTCGGCCGGTAGCCATCGAATCGGACGGCACCGAGCAGTACCGGCAGATGACAGTCCGGGAACGCAGCCGGCTGCGCCCCCAGTTGCTGGAGCGGCTCGGCTGGCGGTACATGCCGCTGTGGACCATCGAGGTCTTCACCGACCCCTCGGCGTGCGCCGACAGGATCGGCGGCTACCTCGGGCTTGAGAAGCCTTCGCCTTCGGTTCGCTCGGTTGGCGCACCGGGATTCTTCCTGGATGACGACGTCAGTACCCTCGCGGTGGGCGACCTCGAGCCTGAGCCGGGGCAGGAGACCGCCTACGAGAACCTCGATGACCGTTTCGGCGACGAGCTGAGCCGTGACGATGCTGACGAGCGGGATGCTGATCAGAGGGACGTTGACCAGCCGGAGGCGGATCAGACAGACGCTGATCGGACGGACGCTGGTCAGACCGGCACCGATCAGGCGGACGTTGACCAAACGGACCACGACACTTCCAATTCCGAGGCCGCGGGCGCCGGAGTAGGCTTCGGTTCTGAGACTAGCCTGGACGGGGCGGCCACGGAACGGAAGGAGGGCCCGGTGTGACTGACGGCGGGGCCGAGCGCAAAGACGGGACCGAGCGCAAAGATGAGCAGGCCGCGGCCGGGGAGAAGCCCGCAAAGGTGCGCCGCACCAAAGCCGGCGCGCAGCCGCGGACAGTCGCCGTTCCCAAGAGGGCTGCCGAGGACGATCCGCGCGCCTGGGGCGACGCGGAATCCGGCAACGACCACGACGCGTGGCTGAAGGAGCAGAAGCCCCCGCACTGGGGCTGAGCAACCGGACAAACACGCTGCGGATTTGCGCGGACCAGCGGATTTGCACGGACCGGCGGATTCGCGCAGACCAGAGGGTTCGCCCGGGGCAGAGGACTCGCACGGGCGGGCTCACCGGGCACCGGCTCCCACCAGAACGAAAAACAGCTTTCCCTGGGTTGACGCGCCCGCCAGGGCACTGGCCTGGGCAGGGGTGGCGGCCACTACCAGCAGCCCGTCCGAATCCCCGGCAGCAAGCCACTGGCCGCTTTGGCCTTCCTGGCCGGAGGTCCACAGGACCGGCACTGACTTGGCGAGTACCTTCGAGGCTGATGCCTGCTCATAGCCGTTGCCGCTTGTCAGGACCACGTTCACGAGTTGTCCGGGGGATACCAGCTGGATGGATGATGGGTCTGCCATTCGCAGCGGCACCGCAGCGGACCCGGGCGGCGCTCCCGTCAGCAGGCCTGGACCCACCAGTTGCGCATCGGTGAGGAGCTGGCCCTTGCGGAGCGGCGCTGCCAGCTGCTTGCTGTCCACTCCGGAGTTGTCAGCGAAAGTCCCGTCCGGCACCATGGCCGGCGGAACGCTGACGGTCCTGACATCATTGCCGTTCAGGTTCGCTCCGGCCGGAAGGTCACGGGCAGCGGCCAGAACGCTCACGGTCTGGGCAGGGGCAGGAGTCAGCTGGTGAACGGCGATCCCCGCGGCCGCGGAGAGGAGCAGTGCCACGGCAAGACGGCGGTTACGGTTCAGCCATCCCGAGAAGCGCCGTCCGCGCGGGCGCGGACGGGCGGCAGAACCGGGCAAAGCGTTGCGGCGCCCGGGACGGACGGCCGGGCGGGATGCCCTTGCAGGGAAAATACCGGTAGCTGGCATGCCGCCACGCTACGGGCCCCTGCTGGCCGATGACAGGCACCGGGAGCCGTATGTGGAAAAGCCGGCCCGAAACGCATCAAAGGACTGCCCTGAAAGCGGGAACGGACCCTTGGGCCCTGGAACAAGCGGCGAAGCAAAAGAGCCCGGCCGGGTAAACCCGGCCGGACTCTCAAAGTTTGAAGGCGGCAGGTGCCGCAGGGACTCGCCTAGCTCGCGGCTGCGGCTGCCGGGGCAGCCGATGATGAAGACGACGAGGAGGAGGCGGGGGCAGCCGGTGCTGACGCGGCGGGGGAGGGCGAGACGGTGCTTCCCTTGGAATCGCGCGAATCAGTCCGATAAAAGCCGGAGCCCTTGAAGACCACGCCGACGCTGTTGAACTTCTTACGAAGCGTGCCCTGGCATTCGGGGCAGGACGTCAGAGTGCTGTCGGTGAAAGACTGCACGATGTCGAAGGCATGGCTGCAATCTTTGCAGGCATAGGCATACGTGGGCACTGTAGATCCTCCTCTTGGACAAACGACAGGTCCCGTGCTGCCTGGCTTCATTTCCCGGATTCTCCTTGACGGATCACCGAGGCGGAAATGACTCCATTAGCAGTCGCAGGGCCTGAGTGCCAATTCTATCATCCCGGCCGGGAGAGGTCACGCGAAGGCTACCAGCCCGGAGGGCATGAGCACTGCCTCGACAGGGCGGTCGAAGTCTTCAGCCGGAATGGTCTGTGCGGGCAGGAGCTCGGAGTCGTAAATGATGGCGGCCTTCGGAAGGTGCAGGCCGCCGGCGTTGGCTGCAGCCAGGAACTTGTCGTAGTAGCCGCCGCCCTGTCCGATCCTGTTTCCGCTGCGGTCCACGGCGGTCGCCGGCATGAACATCCCGGCCGCAGCCCGCACCGTGTCCAGGCCGTGGCGCTCACCGGCCGGTTCCTGGATGGGCGCATACCGGCTGCGGACGAATTCGCTGTCCGGAGTCCAGAAGACCCAGCTGAGCTCGCGGTCCGGCTCGCAGACCGGGAGCAGGATACTGTGGCCTGCCTCATGCAGGGCGTGCAGCAGGGGAAGGGTTGGCGGTTCGAAATCGACGCCGAGGTAGGCGGTGAACGTGGCCGGGTTGCCGGCAGCGATAGCCTCGGCCCAGGGCAGGCCATGGGAGGCGATGCCCTCGCCGGCGTTTGAGAGGTCCGCCGGCGTCATCATGGCCCGGATTTGCCGGTGCCGGGAGCGGATGACGTCCTTCGAAGGCATGGTCCCTGTTGGCATGGGTCTCTTCCTTTGTCGCAGCGGCAGGCGGCCGGCCGCTGCCGGAAGCATTTACCGTATGAATGTTCCCTCGGATAGATTAGAACAGTGACTTCCACTAATTGTTCAGTCCGCAAGGCCGTGATCCCCGCTGCTGGGCTCGGCACCAGGTTCCTGCCAGCCACCAAGGCCATGCCCAAGGAGATGCTGCCGGTGGTCGACAAGCCGGCCATCCAGTACGTCGTCGAGGAGGCCGTCAAGGTTGGCCTGAGCGACGTCCTGATGATCACCGGCCGTAACAAGCGCGCGCTCGAGGACCACTTCGACCGCGTTCCGACCCTGGAAGCGACGCTTGAGGCCAAGGGCGACACCGCCAAGCTGGAGTCGATCCAGGCCGCGAGCAACCTGGGTGACATCCACTACGTCCGCCAGGGTGACCCCAAGGGCCTTGGCCACGCGGTGCTGCGTGCACGCCAGCACGTGGGCCATGAGCCGTTTGCCGTTCTCCTCGGTGACGACCTCATCGATGCCCGCGACGAGCTCCTCAGCATCATGATCGACGTGCAGGCGAAGACCGGGGGTTCGGTCGTGGCCCTCATCGAGGTGGAACCGTCCCAGATCAGTGCCTATGGCTGCGCGGACATCTCCGAAATTGATGGCGAAGCCTTCGTCAAGATCAACAAGCTGGTGGAGAAGCCGGACGTCGAAGACGCGCCCTCCAACCTGGCCGTCATCGGCCGCTACGTGCTCCACCCCGATGTCTTCGATGTGCTGGAAAAGACCGAACCCGGCCGCGGCGGCGAAATCCAGCTGACGGACGCCCTGCAGGAACTGGCCAGCAGGGACGGTGAAGGCGGCGGTGTGTACGGCGTGGTCTTCCGCGGCCGCCGTTACGACACCGGGGACAAGCTCAGCTACCTCAAGGCCTGCGTGGAGCTCGCCATCGACAGCGACGACCTCGGACCTGGTCTGCGTGAGTGGCTTCCGCAAATTGCCGCCCGTTTGTCCGAGTAACCATTCATGAGGGTCAGCCACATCTGGCCGGTCACGCTGGAGTGCGGGGATATTGTCCTGCGGCCCATCAGGTACCGGGACCGGAAGGAATGGACCGAGGTCCGCTCGCGAAACAGCGAATGGCTGGCACCTTGGGAGGCCTCCAATCCGATCCCGGGCGGGGCTCTGCCCGATTACCGGCAGATGGTCAGGTCCCTGAATACCCAGGCAGCCCAGGCCACGGCGCTGCCGTTTGTGATCGCTGAGTGGACACCCGGATTCCGTGACCCGGTCATCGTGGGGCAGCTGACTGTCTCCTCCATTGTGTGGGGATCCGCCCTGATGGCGACTCTCGGCTACTGGGTGGACCAGGCTCGGGCCGGACATGGGATCGCTCCGACGGCGGTGGCGATGGCAACCGACCATTGTTTCCGGACGCTTGGCCTCCACCGGATGGAAATCAACATCCGTCCCGAAAACGGCCCAAGCCTGCGAGTCGTGGAAAAGCTCGGTTTCAGGGACGAGGGCTACCGCCCGCGTTTCCTGCACATCAACGGGGAATGGGCCGACCACCGCTCCTTCGCGCTGACGTCAGAGGAAATTCCCGAAGGACTCCTCAGCCGCTGGCTGCGGGTCAGGCCCGTCTGACCCGCAGACCGACAGAGCCGCTGGTCAGACCCGGGTTCCACACATAAGTCCATTGATTTGAAGCTCGGCCGCGACACACCGAGACGAATGCCACAAGAGCCCCAACATTCCTCATACGGTTTTGTCTGTGGACTTCCCCCTTAGCAGCTCAGTCATCCTTGTGGCTGCTGTTGCGCTCTGGATCGTTTGGGTTGCCCCTTACGTGCTCCGCAACGGCCGGCATCAGTTCCAGGCTGCCGGTGACCTGACGCTGGAGAGCGTCGACGCCGAAACTGCAAACCCGCAAGCCGGGACGGTTGTGTATATGACCGCCCAGCAGGAGAAACGCATGGACACCAGGAAGAGCAGCGAACCAGCAACAGGCCTTACCCCGGCTCCGTCCGGCAGCAGGCCTGCCGCCAAGGGGGCCGGTGCTTTTCGGATCCGGTACGGACGGACGGCAATCGCGTTCGTTGGGCTGCTGTCCTTCCTAACTGCGATTGTGACCGGGGTCCTGCGCCTCTTTGGGCTCGGCAACCCCTGGGTTCCGGCCACGGCGTTACTGACCGGTGTTGCCGCCGTCGTGGTTTTGCGGCGCCTCGCCGTGCGTGACCGCCGCAGGAAAGTCAGCGCCGCGTTCAGAGCGGCCATGGGCCCGCCCGCCAGCCGGGAGTCCGCCGCCGAGGGCCACGTGGAGGCGGCACCAGCTCCGGAGCCTGTGCAGCTCCGGGAGAGTGCACTCTTCGATGCCGAGGCGGAAGCGCCGAAGCCCAAGCCCCTCACCGCAGTCGAACTTCGCGAGGCTGCACTGGCAGTTGCTCTTGCGGCCGGCGATGAAAGCGCCGCAGCCCCGGTGCAGGGCCCGGCGGCCTCGCCTGAATCCAGCTGGGAGCCGGTGGAAGTTCCCAAGCCGACATACGTTGAAGCGGCCAAAGCTGAACGTCAGGCACCCGAGCCGCTGGCGCTGCCCGAGGCTCCGAAGTCCGTGGGCAAACCTTCACTCAAGCAGGGTCCGGCCGCCGCACCGCCTGTAGCCTCCCCGAATGCCGCACCCACCAAGCCGCTGACCAAGGCCCAGAGCGCGCTGAGCAACCTTGACGACGTCCTGCAGCGCCGGCGCGCGTAGCCGGGCGTCGGCGGAGCACCAGGCGCCACAGTAATGGTCCGCATCTGCGTTGCCGGCGGCACCGGCCAGGCTGGAAGTGAAGTGGTGCGCCAGGCATTTGAGCTGGGGCACGCCGTCGCCGTTTTGAGCCGGAACCCGCCGCTCCCGGGCGCCCGGGAGTATTACGACGGCGCCGCCTACTTCCGTGCGGACGTCACCACCGGAGAAGGGTTGCCGGAAGCGCTGGCGGGTGCCGACGTCGTCGTCGATTGCCTCGAAGCGCGGACCGGCAAAGCACTCAGGCGTTATGCGGCCGGCGGCGCCCTGCTGTTGGGTGAAGCCGCGGCGGCGGGCGTGGCCCGGGCCGTACAGCTTTCCATCGTCAACTGCGACCAGAGCACCCTCGCGTATTACCGGTCAAAGGCGGACAAGGAGCGCGTGTATGCTAGGTCGCCGCTCGAAACCCTCACGGTGCGGGCCACGCAGTTCCACAGCCTGGTGGCAGGGGTTTTCGACGCGGGTTCCCGCGTCGGCCTGGTGCCGGTGATCAAAGGTGCCCGGTTCCAGACGATCTCCCCGGCCGACGTGGCGTCGGCGCTGCTGGAAGCCGCGCTGGGGCCGCCGTCCGGTGGATCCCACGCGCTGCAGACGGTCGGAGGGCCGGAGGTGCTGAGCATGGGATCGCTGGCCGGCGCGTGGAAACGGATAACCGGCGCCCGGGGCCTCGTGACCGAACTGCCGCTGCCCGGATTGACAGGCAGATTTCTGCGTGAGGGAAAGAACCTGGCGCCCGAACAGCGTTACGGACACGCGACATTTGAGGCCTGGTTGGCAAACCGGCAAGAAAATTTGTAGCCTAGGGAAACCGGCGTTGGAGTTCCTCCGGGAAACGGCGCCACGGGGTTATAGCTCAGTTGGTAGAGCGCTTCGTTCGCATCGAAGAGGTCAGGGGTTCGAATCCCCTTAGCTCCACGAATGCAGGGGATTCTGAGTCTTCGGATCCCCTGCATGCGTTCTCTTCAAGCCGCCTGTTTTGGTTCCTCAAAGAATCACCTAACGCGGTCGAAAGAGCCCTAGAGGAAGACTGCGGCTAATCGAAGGATTAGGCTCCCACTATGAAGCCTCGGGGAGTACTTCTGCTTGTGGTAGCCGCGGGTGCCGCTGTGCTGGGATCTGCTGTCGTGTTCGGCAGCATGGCGGGTGCAGACCGAGCCCGATGAGAGCGCCCGTGCACATAGGATCGTCAGGTGCCCGATGAATCCAAGAAGAACCGATTCCTGACCATCGACCAGGCGGCTAAAGAGCTGAACGTGAAGCAAAGCCTCATCCCGTCACTGATCAGGACCGGTGAGCTTCGCGCCATCCAGGTCGGCGGCCGGGCCATCTGGCGCATCGGGGCCAACGACCTCGAGGACTATATCGCCGAGGCCTACCGGCGCACCGCCGAGCGCGTGGCGGCCGGCGAGCTGACGAACGACGGGGAAGAGGACACGAGTAGCTGACGACTGACTCAGTTTGCAGCGCGGGAGACCGTTGACGCCCGAGGGACTGGGCCCTAAGCTCCATCCATTCTGCTCGTCGCTTGAAAGTGGTGCGTCATGATTCTCGTCGTAGGTGCCACCGGTGATCTCGGCAGCCGTGTTGTCAGGCGGTTGCGCTCGGAGGGGCAGCGGGTCCGTTGCCTTCTCAGGGAAAGCAAGCGCGAGGAGCTCTTGCAGGAGGTGGGCGCGGAGGTCGTGCGAGGCGATCTCACAGTACCTTCAAGCCTCCGGGCAGCATGCGAAGGCGTTGACACTGTGATCGCGACGGCCACGGCGATGGGGCGACGGCTCGCAGGGACCAGCCAGTCCACCATCAAAGATGTAGATGAAGAGGGTATGGGATCTCTAGTCGCTGCCGCCGAGGCCGTTGGCGTGCGCCGCTTCGTCTACCTGTCCTTCACCGGGGTGGAGTAC
Source organism: Arthrobacter globiformis (assembly GCF_030815865.1). Classification (NCBI taxonomy): domain Bacteria; kingdom Bacillati; phylum Actinomycetota; class Actinomycetes; order Micrococcales; family Micrococcaceae; genus Arthrobacter; species Arthrobacter globiformis. Next base: position 3,993,655 of record NZ_JAUSXI010000001.1, on the reverse strand, counting down.
GCCATCGGTACACCGCTGGAACAAGCCAAGCTCGCCATCGAGAAACGGCTTCACAGCTCCTCAATGCAAACGGTCATCGTCCGGGCGGACGCTTTCCAAGAAGTCCATCTCGCGCCGTTAGGACGCTTCGACATGGCCGCAGGAAAGGCAGCCATCATCGGCAAAGGAGACACCAAGAGGCGTTGGGTCGCTACGGAAGATGTCGCTGCCCTGCTTTGCGCTGTAGCACTCGAGCCTGCTCCGCCCGCCCTTGTTGAGTTCGGAGGCCCGGAGGCCCTGTCAAAGAACGAAGCCGTCGTCGTTGCAAAAAAGCTGACCGGCCGGCCGATGAAAACCCAGCGGATGCCTCGCCTTGTGGCCCGTCTTGCCGTGCGTCTGCTCAAGCGCCGCAACGACGCACTGGCCTCCGTCTTCGGCGCCGGGCTGCACCAGGATCTCTACGAGGCCACGTGGGACGATGAGCCTCTACGTCAGCGGGGAATCAGCCCCAAGCCCGCCAGTGTGTTTCTGCGTGAGCAGGCGAGCCATCCGTCGTAGCAGCGCACGTGGCATGGTCGCATGACGGCTCCAACTGTTGAGGCGGCCATCCACGAGTTGATGGGTCTCGCCTGGAATGTTGTCTACGACCTGCTTTCGGAGCGGGGCCTGCTCGGTGACGGATTGTTTGTCGAGGAGTACACCGCATCCACTCCTGACTGGACGGGCCCGTCCGGTACACTGTCGTCCATTCCCGCGAGGTCGCGGTCCTGTTCGTGGACACCCGGCCGGTGGATGCCATCGTGTTCCATCACGACCTGCTCGGAGCCGACGATCCGAAGTCCTTCTTTACGCTTCCCGGCTACAGCAGTTGAGGTTCGCTGCCGGCCGTGGCGCCCGGCGGCCCCTGCCACATCTCAATGAAGCGAGGCACACTCTTGCCTCCCTCTGATTGCGATGACAGGACAGACATCGGTGACGGCGGCTCCCTCCAGAACTGGACCAGGTGACGCTCAACTGGTGACTCCACGACAGCATCAAAGGGTGTCCCGTCCGGTGGCGTGACGCCGCGCGCGGTAACTGCCCTTCTCGTCGCCTTTCAATGGTCCCGACGTCCTTCCTGTCCCAGCCTGTGGGCTCGTTGAAGTACGTCTTGCCTTCAGGGAGCGCCAGGGACACCTCATGAATGTCCTCCCAATCAGCCCCGGTGACCTTCGGTCTTCCGCCGAGGACCTCGACAGCCAGGCGGACGGGCCCCGAAGCGACCCCGGTGTAAATCAGTGGAACCGTCAGCGGAGTTCCCTGTTTCCCACCCACCGTGGCCGCCTGCAACGCAGCTGTTGGGTCTGGGGGAGGGAAGGGCTCCACGCCGAAGGACACGACGTGCCCTGATGCCCTGATCACGAAAGCCGATGAACCGATCAAACTGCCCCTGCCTCTCGGAGATGACGTGCCGTAACTGCCTGCGCTTATGGCGCTGGCGGACCTTCGGCTGGCACTAGCTGCCGCCGCTTGACCTCCCAGGGAAGGAACCTGTCGCCCATGATTCTGGTAGCGCCCGGTACCCGGTTCAGCAGGAATCTGTGTTGCTCGTTATCGTAATCGCCGATTCGGCTCCTGCCGGCTCCGAACATAGGATGGCTGACGAGGTTGCCCTTCGGAGTGTTGTGCTGGACCCAGTGCAGTGCTGGAAAGAGGGGCGGCCTTCTTTCGTCCTGGCGTATACCCAGACGTGAAGTTATGGGCTGCCGACCGGCAGGATTGAGCGAAGGCAAGACATGAACAACGACATCTCGGGCGGACTGAGCCTCGGAAATTTCTTCCTGGCGGCTGGGCTGGCACCGGAGGAGGTGCAGGTCATCCGGCATACGCTCAAACCGGATGGCTGAAAACGCGGGCGGATGCAATGGGGCCCAGCCTCCTGCCGTACGTGCGGGAACAGGGCATCCGCAACAGCAAGCGGCCAGCGACTCCTCCTAGGATCTGGCTGAACTTCCTCGCCACCACCGGACGGCGTGCCCGGTTCCTTACCGCGCACGAGAACCATGGCGAAGTCCTTGCAGAGCGCACCGACCTTCGCCGCTACTTCGACCTGCAGCCCTCGCCGGTGTTCGCTGCCCTGGAGGACCGCCTGGTTATTGAGTGGACAAATGACCCGGTGAACTGGGCCAAGACAGGAGATCAGGCGGTTGGCATGACTGTCGTCGAGATCGCCGACCCGTCCAGCGTGGCCTTCCCCGGATTCGACTCGCTCCTTGTCAGCTACGACGAGCTCCAGGCCGTCATCACGGACGACCGCTGCGGGCAATGGCGGACGGCACTCAGCTCTGTTCAGGGCATCTACCTCATCGCCGACACCACGACCGGCAAACTGTACGTGGGGAAAGCCGACGGCGCCGAACGCTTCCTGGGCCGCTGGAGCGAGTACGCCAGGAACGGCCACGCCGGCAACGTTGCCCTCCGGGAGCTGGCTGCCGCCGACGCCCGGCACCGGCAGCACTTCCAGTTCAGCATCCTGCAGGTCTTCTCGCCGAGCGCGCCGGCCGCCCAGGTGGATTCCGCCGAAGCCCATTACAAGAGGGCTCTCCTCACCCGGCAGTTCGGCATGAACCTGAACTAGCGGCGCCGGCCGCCCGGTCACGGCGGCCATGGCTGCTCGTCCAGAGCATACGTATAAGTGCGTATTGGGATAGGTACGCCTCCTTTATAGCCTTGGGTTTAGCAGGCATAGGACCACAACAGAGGTGGCCGCACCGGTCCTGCGGATACGTTCGATAAGAGCTGACTCTCGCCGCAAGAATGCTCCGCTGTGTGCATAGGCAAGACACATCTGAGTATCCCTTCAAACCGGGACGTAGCATGTAGAACAGCTCACCAAAAGGTGACAGCTACAGGGCCCCACGAGGCACCCCATCATGAAGACCGCACAGCGCGTCCTCCTGGCAGGCGCCGCGGCATTAGGAATGCCGCAGCCGCCGCAGCACCGGCCCTCGGTGGTTTTCGGGCCCAGAGGCCGCCGCCGCATCTAATACTTCTACCTGCAAGGCGAGTCCTGTCATTCGTCAGGGGCCCGCTCAGGGAGTGCCCGATGATTACTGAATCCCGAACCTTTGTCGCATCACTTCTCACGGCGGTAACTGTTGGCGCCGTTGTTTTATTCGGCACGGGGGTCAGTGGTGACCCTAGAGCGGTTGCCGTACCCACCACGCCCACGCTCAACGCAGTCACCCCAACGGCGGTACCGCCCACAGACCCGTTCGAGTTCGCTGCTGTGGGTGACATGAACCCGGCAGGGAACACGTCCACCTCGTCCGCATCCGGCAAGAACGCTGCCAGCATCATCACCAGCCTGAACGACGGGTCACTGCACAACTTCATCGGCCTCGGCGACTTCCAGTACGAAAAGGGCACCTGTTCGGCCCTCGGGGCGTGGAACACCCTGTGGGGTGGGGCGAAAGCCATGACGTTCTGGACGACTGGGCCGAACCATGACGTGGATCCCGGTGTGAATGATGACCTGGACAGGTTCATGAACGGTGAATGTTTGTCTACGACGAAAAGTGCAACGAACACAACTCTTGGCCGGTTCCAGGACGCCCTTGAATGGTACTCGTTTGATCAGGGCAACTGGCACATCGTGGTAGCTCCTACGGCTACTTGGCTATACAACGCCGCAAGGGCACAGGCCATGACCGCGGAGATGGACACTGATATAAAGGCGGCGAAAGCCGCCGGGAAGCATCTAGCCGTTGCTTACCACGACCCATACTTCACATCAAACACATCGGCCCATACCCGCTTTACTCAGGCCAAGCCGTGGATCGACATGTTCTGGGCGAACCGGGTCAAGGTTCTCATGTCTGGTTCGCAGCACAACTATGAGCGGACCTGCCCGGTGAACAACGCGGATCAGTGCGTCACGGACGGGATGCAGCAGTTCCAGGTGTCCACCGGCGGTATCGGTTTGCGGACCTTCACCAGCAACCCTGCCTATGTGCAGAGGAAATTCAGTGACACGTGGGGCCATCTGAGGATGAGCCTCAAACCTGATGGCTCCTATACGTGGGAGTTCCGGCCGGTCCATGGCGGTATGCAGACAGACAGCGGAACGAGGGGACCTGGTGGCACTCCGCCTGGTGACACGACGGCTCCGACGGTGACGGGTACGTCTCCGGCTGCTGGTGCCACTGGTGTGGCGGTGACGGCGAATGTGACGGGGACGTTCTCGGAGGCGATGGATGCCTCGACGATCACGCCGGCCACGTTCACGCTGACAACGGGGACAACGACGGTGCCGGCTGCTGTGACGTACAACAGCGCGGGCATGGTTGCGACGTTGAACCCTGATGCGGACCTGGCGGCGGGCACGACGTATACGGCGACGATCAGGGGCGGCACCAATGGGGTGAAGGATGTTGCCGGGAACGCGCTGGCCTCGGACAGGACGTGGACCTTCACCACGGCTGCCGCTGGCGGCGGTACGGAGACGGTCACGCTCACGGCCACTGCTGACAGCTTTGTCTCCAGCGGGGCGACGGGGACGAACTTTGGCGCGAGTACGGTGTTGCGTGTCGACGCGAGCCCGGTGGATACCACGTATTTGAAGTTCGATCTGTCGGCGTATGCGGGCAGGACGCTGCAGAGCGCCACGTTGCAGCTGCGCAGTGCCGGGAACGGGTCCACGGGTACGCAGAACGTCAAACTGGTCGCCACTGATACCTGGTCCGAGACTGGGATCACCTATAACAACCGTCCGCCGCTTGGCACCAGCATCGGTAGGCTCGGCCCGACCACGACCAACACCAACTACAGCGTTTCGCTGACCGTCGGTGGCCTGACCGGTGAGCTCGGCCAATCGCTCTCACTGGGCCTGGACAGCAGCAGCAGCGACGGCCTGGAGCTCAACTCCAAGGAAGCCGGCAGCACCGCCGCACCCAAACTGGTACTCACGATGAGCGGCGGCGGTGGTGGCACTCCGCCTGGTGACACGACGGCTCCGACGGTGACGGGTACGTCTCCGGCTGCTGGTGCCACTGGTGTGGCGGTGACGGCGAATGTGACGGGGACGTTCTCGGAGGCGATGGATGCCTCGACGATCACGCCGGCCACGTTCACGCTGACAACGGGGACAACGACGGTGCCGGCTGCTGTGACGTACAACAGCACGGGCATGGTTGCGACGTTGAACCCTGATGCGGACCTGGCGGCGGGCACGACGTATACGGCGACGATCAGGGGCGGCACCAATGGGGTGAAGGATGTTGCCGGGAACGCGCTGGCCTCGGACAGGACGTGGACCTTCACCACGGCTGCCGCTGGCGGCGGCACGGAGACGGTCACGCTCACGGCCACTGCTGACAGCTTTGTCTCCAGCGGGGCGACGGGGACGAACTTTGGCGCGAGTACGGTGTTGCGTGTCGACGCGAGCCCGGTGGATACCACGTATTTGAAGTTCGATCTGTCGGCGTATGCGGGCAGGACGCTGCAGAGCGCCACGTTGCAGCTGCGCAGTGCCGGGAACGGGTCCACGGGTACGCAGAACGTCAAACTGGTCGCCACTGATACCTGGTCCGAGACTGGGATCACCTATAACAACCGTCCGCCGCTTGGCACCAGCATCGGTAGGCTCGGCCCGACCACGACCAACACCAACTACAGCGTTTCGCTGACCGTCGGTGGCCTGACCGGTGAGCTCGGCCAATTGCTCTCACTGGGCCTGGACAGCAGCAGCAGCGACGGCCTGGAGCTCAACTCCAAGGAAGCCGGCAGCACCGCCGCACCCAAGCTGGTACTCACGATGCAGAACTAGGTAGAGATGGGTGGGCTGCGCGCATCTTCCTGGCCTTCGAGCAGAAGGGCAGGAAGGCTGCCGACGATCCTGTCGAAGGCGGACCAATCCACATCCGTGGGCGTCACCGGGACCGCTGATAGGAGTCAGATCCGATTCGCCTGATCCGTTATCAGGAGCACATCATGCATCCGATTTTTAGCCTAGCAGCCGGGGCAACACTCATTGCAGTCCTTGCCGCAGGATCATCCGTTCCGGTCGGCGACCGGCCCGCGGCCACCCAGGACAAGCAGGCCGTGGTTCAACAACTCGGCCCCCTCGCCCCCTCGCCTCCTCCCATCCGCGGATCCTCTGCCGGGATCGAGGCGTCCTGGAGCGGGTCCTGGCCTTGACCGTGGCAGCTCGTCCTGCCCGCGTCCAATGTTCTTGCGGAAAATCGTGCCCGTTCACGAATCCGCCGGCCCGTGTGCGGTGAAGGATTCAAAAAGTGCAGAACAACACCACCTGTGAATTGAACGTCATCTGCGACGGGGTGGTTATACACTGCTCCCCCAAAGTGAAGGTCGAGACGTGTGTGCCGAAGGGCCAGCCCTGCCCGTGACGAGTCGCGGTTGGCCCTTACTGCGACGATCGCGTGTCAGCCAGCCCAGCCAGCAAGCAAGCGTGTCCTCGCGGTTCTGCAACCTCCGTAAGCGCCTCAAAGAAGGAAATCCCGGCCGGTCTTAGCGACCAGCCGAGGTGATCCTGAGTCTCATCGATAAGGGGCGGTGGAGAATGTCCTGCCCTAACCCCTGCAGTCAGCTTCGAAGGTGGCTTCGCCAAGCATGTTGCTGTCTTGGTCGGAGCGTTCCTTACTGATCCAATTCATGACGTACTCATTGCCCTCGCTTCCGACCCCTTGGCATGGAGGTTGAAGGAAAAGAGAAATTTCCCATCTTTTTCCGTTGGTAACGGTGTGGACCGTCCCTTGCCCTTCGACGAATTTCGTCTGCGTCGGTCATGCCCCAGAATGCTCAGACCGGCGCCTCGGGCCTTCATGTCGACAGCGGTGAACGGTCCAGCAGTCTCAATTCATAACCCCTTTGGACAGCCATCAGCCGGTCACCGACATCCAGTTTGCGGTAAATGTGTTCCAGGTGCTTTTCCGCGGTGCGCGGCGAGATGTTGAGCCTCCGCGCCAGACTGTCTGCGGTCAGTCCCTTGCTGAGCAGAGTCAAAATCCCCATCTCCCGGACAGTCAATCCCTGTGTGGAGCCTTGCACGGAAGCCTCGGCACTGGTCGACGCAAGCCTGAGATGAAAGGCAAGGCCAGTCAAGATTGGTTGAAGCAGTGATGCCAAGTCGAACTCTTGCTCCGTGAAGTCGTCAGGTCGTTGGACGAGATAGGAGTGGAGGTCATTCCCGCCCAAGTGGAGCGGGATGGACAACTGATGGTTCACGTTCCAGGGCCGGGCTATCTCGTCCCAGGCCTGCTTGATGTTGTTGCTGGCTAGAGCGTCAGGAACCCGCCCGATGGATTGTGGTCCCCTTTGTCCAGTCCATGCATACCAGCGCAACAGCGGTTGTTGCCTGTAGTCAAAGTCCCCTGGCGGCTCGTCGGGGATGTACTTCGGTGGCCAGCAAGTGATGATGCGATTGTCCCAATCGTGTCGCACATGATTTCGCGTTGAGCACGCTCCGTCGAACGACTCCGTATAGAGCTCCAGGAGTTGCTCTTCGTATCGCAATGACGGGCCACACGGCAGTTGAAGGATTTCTCCAACTAACTCCAGCCACGTGCGGTACTGCGCATCATTACGCTCCACGCCTGAATTTTAGATGCAAGTGCGCCGTAGCGACACAAGCAAATGGTGTCCTGAGATGTCGCGGGCCTCTCGTCCGCGCGTTACGCAGACCAATACCATCGCACTGGCAGTGGCCCATCGACCTGGAAGCCTTGCCGTTCACCGGCTCACCCCTGAATGGGGCGCTGCGGGAACTGCACTTCCGTTGTGCCGAGTTCGCCCCGTGACGACAGCACGGCTGAAAGTCAGGACTCTGCGGAACCGTGGAATTTGGGCGGGAGGTGGCCGCGCCGGGACGCTTCACGGACTACCTGCCGGATGTTCGCGAACAGCACGGCCTTCACTGCTGTCATTTCAGGGGTATGGCCGTGCTTCAGTGCGCTCTCGAGACTGCCGCAGTAGGACTCAAGGCGCCTCGCGCCGGCCATCCCGGAGCTGACCCTCAGGCTGATGATGGCGTCCAGAGTGGTCTCGGTATCGCCGCGGGTTAGGCCCTTGAAGATCTTGGCCGCCCGCACGGGAAGCATCACCAGATACTCCTGCATGAACTTCTGCGCCGCATCCTCCCCGGCTTCGTCTCTGAGGTCCCGCAATGCAGCGTCATCCAGTACCGGAAGGTCCTGGCCCGCGTCCGCGTCCTCCGCCATGCAGCCACCTCATCCAGTTGTCCACGCCGTCCTGCGATTCTCAATGAAATGGTCCCGGACGCAGCTCAAGAACCTGCCACCGTCATCGCAGGTTCGGATCAAGAGTTCGACAGCATCACCAGGGAGCCGCAGCCGGCCTCGCAGGCAGCAAGCTCCGGCGGCCCCTGGCCGCCTCATGGAATTGTCCGCCGGGTCCGGGGTACATCGGGGGAATGCGTTCCGGACCCGGCGTTCTGAAGCAACGGTTCGCGGCTACCTTCTGCTTCAGGGACAGGAACAGTCTGCGGCCTGCACATTGTGAAATGCGGGTGCTACCTGATCGTCGGGCTTCGTTTTTACCCCCTGTGTGGGGGGTGGACGCCGCATGCCCGAGGTTTTCCCAAGGTCCGGGGGCGGGCTTTGGTTCACGTCTAGAGCGGCTCTCACCTGGAGGGGAAGGTGGCGCCTAGTATCGCTCTCATGAAGAGCCTTGGCTCGTTCCAGACCATTCGGGAGACTGTCTTGACTAATCCCAGCGAATGAGGCGCGTTTACGTGACTCGCGCCTGCCCCGCGTGAGCGCAGGGGCGGCCTTGTTTGTGCCGACGCGAAAATCGGCCACGGGCAGGAGGAGTGCCCTGCCCGTGGCCGCCAGACGTGTAAGAGATGCGGGCTACTGACCGCCGCAGAACCTGCTGTAGGTGCTGCCGGCCTGCTCGTAGCCGGTCTTCAGCTCGGTGAGTTTCGCCTCATCCGGGGTTTCCTTCGCGGACTCGTCCGTGTATTCCAGGATGGCTTGCAGCGCGGGCCGCAGCTCGTCGGAGGACACTGCCTCGATGGGACGGATCTGGTTGGCCAGGCGGGTCATGCCGGTCTTGCCGACGGAGTTCGTGGGGTTCGAGACAACCGTCCGGATCCGGTCGCACGTCTGTGCGGTGGTGAGCTGCGGTGCAGCGCAGGCGGAAGCGGAGAGGACGAACCCGGCGGCAAGCAGGGCGGTGGTGAGTTTCTTCATGTTTCCCTCAGTAGTTGATGTCAATCGATTGTAAGCAGACGCAACCGGCTCAGGACGGACGGGTTACGGCTGTTGCTAGCAGCCGCCGAACTGCTCATCCGGCAACTGTTCGTCCGACTCGATCCGGCGAAGCTCGGAGAGCCGCTCTCCGATGCGTGACAGGACGACGGCAAGTTCATCAGCAGCGCTGCCCTGCGGCGCGCCAAAGGGATCGCCATGCGGTCCAGGGGTGATGAGGAACGGCGTGATCTCCCGCTCGTGGAGGACGTCCAACAAAGCCAGGAACCGCTGCCAGTCAGCCGGGCTGGCAGTGGACTCTCCAGGAAGTGACGGGATGCCGTCCACCACCCAAGCAGGGAACCTTTCCGCCAGCAGAAGATAGTCCGCCGTCGACCGGACCCCGACGCACAGCTCCGTGAAGCTGACCCACAGGATGTCCGGATCGGCGCCCTTGACTGACAACGGACCGGTGGGCAGGGCCAGGACCTCCCGCTGGGATGGCGAAGGCCTGAACAGCCCGTAGGCGCCCAACTGCCGTTCCGTGCCGGGAGTGATGATCAGGCCCTGGTGGAAACCGGCCACTAGAGCCAGCCCTTCCGCTTGAAGATGAGATACATCAGGGCGGCGGTGGCGGCCATCAGCAGCATCGCCATGGGATAGCCGTAGGCCCAGTGCAGCTCAGGCATGTGGTCAAAGTTCATGCCGTACACGCCGGCCACGAATGACGGGGCGAAGAAGATGGCAGCCCAGGACGAGATCTTCTTCACCTGCTCGTTCTGCTGCGCACTGGCCTCGTTCTGCCGGTTGGCAGTAAGGGTGCCGTCCAGGGTCAGGGCATTCTGCAGGAGGTCGCGGAAGGAATCGGCCCGCGAAATCACCCGCTCGACGTGGTCCTCGACGTCCCGAAGATTGTGCTGGAGCTCGGCGTCGGCAGCGAAGTCGTCGAATCCCTCGTTGAGCTGCTGCATCATGGCCGGCAGCGGATGGATGGCCCGCTGGAACTGGATGACCTCGCGGGCGAGCTCATAGATGCGGCGGGACACCGCAGAGTCGCCGGAGAAGAGCTGGTCCTCGATTTCGTCGATGTCGTTTTCCAGCCCGGCCACCACCGGAGCGTAGTCGTCCACCACCTGGTCCAGAAGTCCGTACAGTACTGCCGGCGGTCCGTGGCGCAGGAGGTCCGGCCGGGATTCCAGGCGGCGGCGCACCTTTCCCACACCGGACATCTCCGCGTGCCGGACGGTCACCACGAAGTTCGGGCCAACGAATATATGGAGCTCCCCGAATTCCACGGATTCGGTGTCGTCGCGGTACCGGGCCGGCCTTAGGACAGTGAAGAGGTTGTCACCGTAGCGCTCCAGCTTTGGCCGCTGGTGGGCCGAGACGGCGTCCTCGACGGCCAGGTCGTGCAGCCCAAACTCGTCGGCGACGGCGGCCATCTCGGCTTTCGAGGGACGGTACAGGCCGATCCAGGCCATTCCGCCGTGGCTGTCAAGCGTTTCAAACGTCTGTTCCAGGTTTTCGGGCTCCGCCGTGCGGACCCCGTCGACGTAGACGGCGTTGTCAATGATGGTCACAGTCTGTAGGTCTCCGTCTGTTCGGGTCAGGACATCGCGCCGATGATTGCTCCCGCTGCTGTCACAGCAAGGACGTCATGGCCGGAGTCGATGAGCGTCACAGCGGCGGGACGTCCGGCGAAACCATTGTGGATTACGTGGCCTCCCACGCGGAACACGACCGCCAGCACAAAGGCGAAGCACCCACCGGCCAACGCGTTGTCGAGTCCAAGCTTGCTGATCAGCACTGCGAGGAGGATGGCGGTCACGGCTGCGGCCGCCATCATGGGAACCCAGGTTCCGGCGCCGCCCTCAGAGTTCCTGAGGTCCTCTTCGGTCTTGCCCACGGCCTCCATCCACCGCTTGCCGAGCACGGCGGGCAAATACCAGACGAAACCGATGGCCATGCTCGCGATGAAGGCAAGAAGCACCGCAAGCCAGTTGACCTGAAAGAAGTAAGAGAGCCAATCCATCCTCGAATCTTATTCCGACTGCGCCCCGGCAGACTGCACGAGGCGGCTGATCAGCGGCTCGGTCCGGTACGGGATGTGCGTGTGGAGGGCCAGCACGGTTTCGGTGCGGATCACGCCCTTGATACGCAGGATCGAACGCAGCGCGGCCTGCAGATTCTGCGTGTCCGTGGCCACCACGCGGCACCAGACGTCACCCCTGCCAGAGATCTCGTGCACTTCGAGGACCTGGGGAATCAGCCGCAAAGCGGCGATCACGCCGTCGAGCTCCCGGTGGGTCACCTCAATCGTCACAAAGGCGACGACGTCGAATCCCACCGACTCGAGGTCGATCTCACGGCCGCCGTCGTGCAGGATGCCGGAGCGGAGCATGCGACGCACGCGTGACTGGGCAGTGTTCCGCGCGATGCCGAGTTTTTCGCTCAGCTCGCCGATCTGAACGCGGGGGTCGCGGATCAGCTCGAGCAGGATCTTCAGATCCGTGGGGTCCAACGTGTTCAAATCGTCACTCCGGTTCATTAATCCGGCCAAAGATTGATGGTTTTGCTCAATATTCCCACAAAATTACGCACTCGGTACGCACTCCTGCCGCATTCTTTAGGTACCAAGATTCCATCCGTGCAAGCAGCCCCCACAAGGGGCCGGTTACACGGACGCACAGGCAAGGGCACGGGCATGACCGTCTTTAGCGAACTTCGAATGCGTCCGGCTGCGGCCACCCGCTGGGGCTGGGATGCGTCCACCACCTCACGGCTGGCCATGGCCGGCGTCGTCATTTTCACGCTCCTGGTGGGAGCAAACCTGGCGACCCCGCTGTACCCGCTGCTGCAAATGCGGCTCGGCATCAGTTCCCTGGGCATCACCGTCGCGTTCGCCGCTTACGTCCTGGCGCTCGTCGCCACGCTCATGCTCGCGGGGCACTGGTCCGACCACATCGGGCGCCGTGCGGCCCTCCTCCTTGCTGTGCTGACGGGGCTCGCGGGTGGCCTGGTCTTTGCGAATGCGGACAGCCTCACCGGGCTGTGCGGCGGCCGGGCCCTCCAAGGCGTTGCCGTCGCCCTGGCCACGGGGGCCAGCTCGGCGGCACTGCGTGAGCTGCTGCCCGAGCGCCCGGAGTGGGCCTCCCGTTTCACCCTGCTGGCTTCGGCCGGGGGAGTGGCGGCGGGCCCCGCGATCGGCGGGATCCTCTCCCTCCTGCCCGGCTCCACCACCACGCCGTACCTCATCCATTCGCTCGTCCTGGCCGCCCTGCTGATCCCCCTGTACCTGCTGCGCGCCCGCCCTGCCATCAAACCGGCAGCAGGCCCGCGCCCGCTGACAGCCCTGGCGCCGCGCCGGCCGACGGTGTCCCGGGAGGCCCGTGGTGCATTCTGGCTGGCGGCGGCCGTCGGCTTCCTCAGCTTTGCCGTTTTCGGCTTCTGCCTGTCCCTCGCGCCAAGCTACTTCGCGAAGATCCTGGGCACCGACTCACGGCCACTGATCGGCCTGCTGGCCGGGCTCACCCTGGGTTCGTCCGCCTTGAGTCAGCTGATCGCCGTCCGGAGCAGGTTCGCTGTGCCGGCGGGGCTGGCTGTGCTGGGCGGCGCCGTGGCGCTGATCGCTGCCGCGGCTGCCGCCGGCAACCCGTGGCTGCTGGTAGCGGCGAGCCTGGCCGCAGGCGCCGGCCAGGGCGTCGCCTTCCGGATCGTCTTCAACGACGTGGCGGGCAAGGTGGAGGCGTCCCGGCATGCACAGATCGTCAGTACCGTCTATGTGATTACCTACCTCGGTAGTGCTGTGCCGGTGGTGGGGCTGGGGCTCGCGACGGCGGCCTACGGTCTCGACGCGGCCGTCGCCGGATTCGTGACAGCCTGCGCCGTTGCGGCGGCGCTGCTGGCCGCGATCACCTGGCGCCGCAGCCTCCTTCGGTAGCAGGGCCGCAGTCTCCGCCGGTGGCAGCGGCGGGGGCGCCGCCGTCGTAAACGGTCGCTTGCAAAGAAGCAGTTGCAAAGAACCGATTGCAAAATAATCGTTGCAAAATAATCATTGCAAAGAAATCTTTGCAAGAGTACCGTTGGGGTATGGCCACCAAGCCGAACACCGAAGCCCCCGACGTGCAGGATCTGCCGTACCCCGTCCGGAAGATGGACCCCGCCTCCCTGAAGGCGCTTGCACATCCGCTGCGCGTCCAGATCCTGGAAATGCTGTCCCGGTACGGCGCACAGACGGCGTGCAGCCTCGGCGAGCTGCTGGGGGAGTCCAGCGGTTCCACGAGCTATCACCTGCGCCAGCTAGCCAAGCACGACTTCGTTCGGGAAGTAGAGGGAAAAGGCACGGCACGTGAGCGGTGGTGGGAGAGGCCGCGCGGCGCCATTGAGGTCTCGTCACCTGAGCTTGCAAGTTCCCCCGCCACCCAGGAAGCGTCACGGCTGGTCAACCGGGAGTTCGAACACCGCCGCCAGGCCGTGCTGGCCGATTTCATGGCACACGGGGCGGACACCTTGGACCGCGACTGGCTGGAAGCGGCCATCGTCAGCACCGCCAACGTGCGAATGAACGAAGGGCAGCTGGGTGCCTATACACGGGCGATGGACGCCTACTCCTACCGCCTGCTGGAGGAGATCCGGGGTGAGGACGAGCAGCAAGGCGCCCGGCCGGTCCAGATCCACTTCAACGCGTTCCCCATCCTCGGTGTCCCCGCGTCCGCCGGCAGCCGCGGCCAGCGAAAAGCGCAGCCCGCGGAGCAAAAAACAGCCCAAGCGGAATCCACCAGCACAAAGCAGCCAACGAACCCCGAAAGGAAAGAGCCATGAGCGCGCTATCGGTCAACCAGTCCGTCCCCGGCTACCGCCGTGCCTCCGTGCTGGAAGCCGTGGCCGTGCGCGTCGGCGCCGGCCTGGTGGAATGGGCGGAGCGGCGCCGGGTTGTTCCGGAGGAAACCGTCCGGCAGCAGCGGGACGCCGCGCGGCGCCGTGACGAATTGAACCTGTTGCGTGGGGATGTCCTCGGCGCAGCCCACTCAGGCCTGCTGCTTCCCCGCCGCTAGGTAGCGCCGGGCCGGTCGTTGCCGGGCCGCGCAGTCCCGGTTGGCGCAGTCCGGGTGTTGGGTCAGTCCAGGTGTTGACTCAGTCCCGGTGTTGAGTCAGTCGCGGTCCGGCAGCGGCCCGTGGTTGCCCTGCATGTGGTCGAACACCAATGTGGTTTCGGTGTGGCCGACTACGGGATCGGTAGCCAGGTTGTCCAGAACCCAGTCCCGCAGGTCCTCAGTGGTGGCGACGGCGATGTGCAGCAGATAGTCAACCGAGCCCGACGTGTGGAAGGTCGACAGCACGGCGGGCAGCTTGGGGACACGGGAGGTGAACCGGTCGATCTGCTCCCGGTCGTGGGCACGGAGCCGGACGGCGATCAGGGCCTGCACCGACCGGCCAATCGCGGAAAGGCTCAGTTTCGCCTCAAACCCCTGGATGATGCCCCGGTCCGAGAGCGCGCGGGTGCGCATGAGTGCGGTGGAGGGGGCGATGCCCACCAGCTCGGCCAGCTGCTTGTTGGAAATCCGGGCATCGTCCACCAGAGCCGCCAGCAGCCGCTCGTCAATGGCATCGAGGGGTTCGTGTCCCGCCGCCGGCCGAATATTCTTCGCGTTGGTGCTCACGGATCCTCCTGGAGTGGTCTCCGTTCATCTTAGCGGCGCGAATGTTGCCAAGACATTCACCGGCAGGCGGCACTCCCGAACAACTGCAGGACTCCTGCTCCGTTGGGCGGCGGATTATTCAGGGATGCTGCAGGCTCGCCTCGTCCTGCTGGCGCTGCCTCGGTTCGCGCCCGGAAGCAGGATGCACCACGGCGGTGATCACCGCCGTCGCGCACCCAAGGATGATGACGGCGGCCGCCAGCGCCTGCCAGCCGAGGGACTGAAACACCAGTCCGCCTGCCCAGCCCAGGATGCTGGAGCCGAGGTAGTACGCGAGGTTGTACAGCGATGCTGCCTGTGCCCGGCCGGACCGGGCGATGGCTCCGGTCCAGCCCGCGCCGATGCTGTGGGCCGCAAAGAAGCCGCCGGTGAAGACGAAGAGGCCGGCCAGTATCAGCACCAGCACCTGCGTAAGGGTGAGGGCCAGGCCCGCCGCCATAACCGCAATGCCGGCCAGCAGCACCGTGCGCCGGCCGAAGCGCTGGGTCAGGGCTCCGGCCCAGCGCGAGGTCACGGTGCCCGAAAGGTAGGCCAGGAAGATGAGGCTGATGAGCGTGGCGGGGAGGCTGAACGGTTCGCCGGAGAGCCGGAATCCGAGATAGTTGTAGACGGCCACGAAGCCGCCCATCAGCAGGAAGGCCTGCACGTAAAGTGCCAGCAGCCTGGGGTTGGCCAGATGGCCGGAGAGGGTCCTGGCCGCACTGCGGAGGCCAATGCCCCGGGCCGGGGTGAAGCCGCGGGCCTTCGGGATGAGGACCAGGAAGAGCACGGCGGCCACGGTGGCCAGGACGGAGACCGCGAGCGCGGCGGCGCGCCATCCCCATAATTCCCCGGCCGGTCCGGCGACGAGCCTTCCCGCCAGACCGCCCAGTGTGGTGCCCGCGACGTAGCTGCCCGCGGCCACGGCGGCGTGTGCCCGGTCGATTTCCTCGTTGAGATAGGCGATGGCGATGGCAGGAATGCCGCCCAGAGCCATGCCCTCCAGCATCCGGAGGCCCAGCAGGACGGGGAAGGACGTTGCCAGCGGCACCAGCAGTCCCAGTGCTGTGGCCAGGCAGATTCCCCAGGTCATGGCCTTCACCCTCCCGATCCGGTCGGCGAGGAACGACCAAGGGATGACGGTGACGGCGAGGCCCACGGTGGCCAGCGAAATGGTCAGCGCGGCTTCAGCGGCGGTCACTCGAAGCTCAGCGGCCATGACGGGGAGCACGGCCTGGGTGGAATAGAGCTGCGCGAAGGTGGCCACACCGGCGAACGCGAGGCCTGCCAGGATCCTGCCGTAGGCCTGTGAACCTTTCGGGTGCCCGTTCCACCCCAGACTTCCGGGGGCGTGTTTGTGGGGCGTTGGCATGCCTTCAGCGTAGATCTATGCTGACCTAGTATCCAATGCATGATTCGTCAATAATTCATGCCGGATAGGATTGATTGACGGAGGAGAGCCGTGGATATCGAACACAGGCAGCTGGTGCAGCTGCTGCCTATTCTGCCGCTGCTGGCGGAGCTTGGGCGGACGCAGCACATCACCGAAACCGCCGAGCTGCTCGGCGTTCCGCAGTCGACCGTCAGCCGCGCGCTGGCGCGGGCCAGCGCCGTGGTGGGGACCGATCTGCTGATCAGGGACGGCAGGGGCGTCCGGCTGACATCTGCTGCCACGACGCTGCTGCCCTATGTGGAATCGGCGCTCGCCGAGTTCCGTGCCGGCCTGGACCTTATCCGGCACGAATCGGAGGTGGTTCGCGGCCGGGTCACCGTGACCTTCCAGCACACGTTCGGCGAGGCGACGCTGCCCCTGCTCATCAGCGCATTCCGGAGCCGCTATCCGCAGACGGAGTTCGATCTCCGTCAGGGCTCCCGCGACAGCTGCCTGGCGGAACTCTCCTCCGGCGCCGCCAATCTCGCCCTGACCGCACCCGTGGCACCCGCCAGCAGGACCATCGGCTCCGCCGCGCTGTACCGGGAACCGCTGAGGCTCGTGGTGCACCACCGGCACCCGCTGGCGGACCGGAAGTCGGTGGCCATGGCCGAGATCCGGAAAGATCCGTTCGTTGCGCTCGGATCCGGCTACGGGCTGCGCTCCCTGGCGGAGGCCCTGTTCCGGGAGGCCGGCTTCAGGCCGCGGATCGCCTTTGAAAGCCAGGATTCACACACCGCGCGTGGTCTGGTGTCCGCCGGGTTGGGTGTCAGCATCCTCCCCCCGGAGGGAGGCAGCGGGCCGGGCCTCGGCGTCACGGCGGACACCGGCGACCTGGGCTGGGTCGAAATTGCGCTCGAATCGGAACTGGCGTACCGCGAGATCGGCCTTGCCTGGCGGGAGCGCCGCAGCGTGCGGGAGAGCGAACCTGACGCCGTCCGGTTCTTCCGGGAGCTGGTGCTGGAGGAGGGGCCCGGGCTGCTTGCGGGGCTGGTCCGGGCCCGCTCAGGCGCCTGACGGGCCCCCTGGCGCCGGGGCCCTAACCAGCACCGGGCTCTAACCGTTCAGGAGCGCGGCCACAGCCTCGGCCACGGGTCCCGTCCTGGCCGAGCGCCAGCCCTTGCCCGCCCAGAGGTTCAGCCGCTCCTGGTCACCGGCAGCGGCGGCCGCTGCGCGGATGGGAGCTGTCAGATGGTGGATGGCGGGGTAGCCCTCGGGGGCGTCCCCGTGGGCGCGGACAAAGTCATTGACCAGTGCCCGTGCATAGCGGCCGGTGAACGCCCGGGTCGGTGTTGTTTCGGTGAAGCGGTCATCGCCAAGGGCGTCCTTGTGCAGCTGGCGTGCGCCGCTTTCGTCCGTCCGCAGCAGCGCCGTTCCCACCTGCGCGGCAACTGCCCCCGCGGCAATGACCGACCTGACGGCGGCGGCGTCGGACACCGCGCCGGCTGCGATCAGCGGCAGGTCGACGGCGGCCGTCACCTCCCGGATCAGGTCAGCCGTCGACGGCGGCATGCCGCCAGGTTTCGTCCCGGGCAGGAAAGCACCGGAATGGGCGCCGGCGCTGCTGTGCTGGACGATGAGGGCGTCGGCTCCGCGGTCCGCTGCCAGCTCTGCCTCGGCGCGGCTGGTGACCGTGGCGAGGACCGTCGACCCCGCCTGCCGAAGCGCCTCGACAACTGCGGAATCGGGCAGCCCGAACGCGAAGCTGACCAGTTCAACCGGGTGCTGCAACAGGAGGTCGATCTTCGCCTCCCAGGCATCGTCGTCGTCAAGCACCAGGGGCGGGACGGTTACGCCGTAGCGCCCGGCGTCCCGGCCCAGGCTGCTCCGGTACTCCTCGAGCCTTGCCACGGCATCGGGGGAGGGGGTCAGCTGTGCGTTGTCCGGCACAAAAACGTTGACCCCGAACCGGACGCCGGCGTCCCGGCAGGCGCGAATCTCCGCACCGACCGCATCCGCACTCTTGTACCCCGCGGCGAGAAAGCCCAGTCCCCCGGCGCGGTGTACTGCCGAGACGAAGCCCGGCGTGGACGTCCCGCCTGCCATGGGCGCTGCAATGATGCGGGTACCAATCTCGGCGTGGGGCATGGCTGGCTCCTAGGGGCTAATCAGTAATCTGTTCTGGTGACTAACTCTGACAACCTATCCGGTGCGGCCCCTGTTTCGTCCAGCACGGGCGCGTCCGGCGACGCCCGGACCAACGACGTCGTGATCGGCCTCGACATCGGCGGCACCAAGACGAGGGGCATCCGATTCGAGCACGGGGAACCGGTAGCCGACCAGAGCGTGGGAAGCGCCAACGTCCAGAACGTGAGCCGTGCGGAAGCCGCGGCGCACCTAGCGGAGCTTTTCGCCAAAATCGGCCGGGGGCCGGTGGCGCAGGTTTACGCCGGCGCCGGCGGGATTGACACCGATGAGGACGCGGCCGCCCTGGCCGCCCTCATTGAGCCGCACGCCCCGGGGGCCCGGATTACCGTGGTCCACGACTCCCGGCTCCTGCTCGCGGCAGGCGGCGCCAGCACCGGCGTCGCAGTCATTGCGGGCACGGGCTCGGCGGCCTGGGGCGCGAACGGGGACGGCGACGAGGCGCGGGCCGGCGGCTGGGGCTACCTCCTGGGCGACGAAGGCAGCGGTTACTGGCTTGGCCGCGAGGCCGTCCGGCACAGCCTGAGGCGCATGAACCAGGGGCAGGAACCGGACGAGCTGACGCGGGCACTCCTGGATTCCTGCCACACCGATGACCCGAACAAGCTGATCGCGCTCTTCCACTCCCCGGACACCGGACGGCGCTTCTGGGCGCAGCAGGCCCGGCTGGTGGTGGAGGCGGCCGACGCCGGCCACAGCGTCAGCCGCGACCTGATAGACCAGGCGGGCAAGGACCTGGCGGAGATGGCCGCGCAGGTCCTCCGGCAGCTGGGGCTGGACGGTCCGGTCATTCTGGGCAGCGGCCTGGGCATGAACGTTGTCCGGCTGCAGGAATCATTCCGGAAGCACCTGGCCGCAGCCGGAGTCAGCGACGTGCGGATCCTGGCGCAGGACCCCGTCTTCGGTGTCCCGCTGCTGGTCCGCGACCAGCCCTGATACTGGTGCAATCAAGCGCGAACGGGCACTTGAGGCCCCGCCTGAGGGCCCCAAGTGTCCGTTCGCGCTGTGTGCGTTCACGCCGTGACGGAAACAGGCGGGACGGAACCAGGCCGGGGTTGCTGCCGGGCCCTAGGACCGGGTCCGCGGCCTGAGCTTCACTCCGGGCAAGGGCGGCGCGGGGATCCTGCCTGCCTCGCGTCCCGCATCCGGTCCGTGGCCGTGGACCAGCCCGAAGCGGGCACCTTCCGCCGCCGGGTCGGACAGCTCTGCCTGGGCCTCCCAGTCCGCCCGCGCCTGGGCGACCTCCTCATGGGTTCGGCCCACGAAGTTCCACCACATCAGCAGTTCCTCGTGGAGCGGCTCGCCGCCGATCAGAACGAACCGGGTCTCCGGCAGGGCATCCACGGCCAGGACCTCGCGCCCGGCCCCGAGGTAGCCCAGCGGTCCCGGGCCGATCTCCTGCCCGTCCACCGTCAGGCCGCCGTCGAGCACCAGAACGGCGTGCTCGAACGCCGGGTCAAGCGGGAAAGCGGCGGCGCCGCCGCAGCGAACGTCCGCTCCGACGATCGGCGTGTACATCGTGGCCGGCGAGGAAGCGCCGGCGAAGGATCCCACCATCACCGTGGCGGTGAAGCCCGGGCCATGGACCGTGGGCAGGTCGCGGTGCTGCTCGAAGGCGGGGGGCCTGTCCCGCTCCCCGTCGGGCAACGCGACCCACAGCTGCAGCCCGCGCTGCAGCGGAAGCCCGGCACCGCCGTCGTCCGTCGCCGGCAGCACGGCAAACTCGGAGTGCGAGACGCCGTGGCCCGCGGTCATGATGTTCAGCTCGCCCGGACGAACAATGACGTCACTGCCCACGCTGTCCCGGTGCCTGATCTGCCCGGCCAGCGGCCACGTCACGGTCTGCAGTCCGGTGTGCGGGTGCGGCAGCACGGACATCGCCGTCCGGTCGGGGCCAAAACTGTCCAGGAAGCACCAGGCCCCCACCGTCGGCAGGCCGCGCTGGGGCAGGGTGCGGAGCACTGACATCGCGCGGACCCCGCCGAGCGGCACTTCGCGTGCCGGCCACAACTGCAGGCAGGGCCCGGCACCCGTCCCTGTGTCCGGGCCGGCGGGCGGGCAGGTTTCCTCCTGCGGGAGAAGCTCCAGATTCGTCACAGTCCCACTCTAGGACGGCCGCCTGCACGCGGATAGCGCGGGGCTACGCTGGAGCCATGAGCGTTCTCTTCGACACCCGGCCCGCCGCCTACGCGGTCATCATCCGCGACGGCGCCATCCTTCTGGCGTACTGGAAGCAGGACGGCAAGGAAGGCTGGACGCTGCCCGGCGGCGGGCTGGACTTGGCCGAGCACCCCGTGGACGGCTGCATCCGTGAGGTCTTCGAGGAGACGGGGTACCACGCCGAAATCGGCGAGATGCTCGGGATCGACGTCGGCCATTGGCCAGCGAATTCGCGGCTGGACGGGGCGGACCGCGACTTCCAGGCACTCCGCCTGGTCTATGAGGCGAGGGTGACGGGCGGGGAGCTCACCCACGAAACGAACGGCACCACCACACATGCCGCGTGGATTCCGCTGCAGGATGTCGGTTCGTTGAACAAGGTGTCCTTGGTTGACGCCGCGCTTCGGCTGTTCTCGGAGCGGCCGGTCAACGGCAAGCTGGACTGAATTCGCTCGCTTGGACAGAAAGTCCTGGACTGATTTCCGGCCGCAGCCTGGTTACCCTAGCCAGCCGGCGCCGCGCTGGCTATTCTGGGGGAGTCCCCGGACCTTCTGTCCGGCGGCGGCCAGTCTGGCATGAACTTCGTACGGGGGAGGTGGACCTGATGACTGCAGAATTCGTGCGCGCTCCGCGCCTTCTCGAAAACACCTTCATTACTCCTGCCCCCGCTGCTGCCCACTCTTAGCCAGCCAGCGCACACAGCGCACTGCTTTGCCAGCCGGCGGCGCTTCGGGCCAACCCGAGGTTTACAGTGAAAAATTCTTCCGGCATTCGTGCCAACCAGCTTCAAAACCAAACCCATAACCCAACCCCTTTCATAAACACTGAGCCCATGCCCGGCCCAGGCCAGTACGGTTTCACGGAGGTTGTGGCGCAGCACTTCGCGGCCCATCCGGCCGACGGCGGCGAGGCCGCGGCCCGGGTCGTCCGGGTGGACCGGAACCGGATCGTCGCAGCCACGGCCGACGGACTGGTGCACCTGCCGTATCCGGCCGGTGCCGTGCCGGCCACCGGCGACTGGGTCTGGCTCGGCCGCAACCGGGCTGCGGAACCGGCCGTCGTCGGGCTGCTTCCACCCACCTCCGTGCTCAGCCGTAAACGTGCCTTCGACCCGTCCACGGAGGCGCAGGTCCTCGCCGCGAACATCGACATGGTGGGCGTGGTTGTTCCCGTGGATCGTCCGCTGAGCCACAACAGGCTCGAACGGACCCTGGTGGCGGTCTGGGATTCCGGTGCCACGCCCTTGGTGATCATCACGAAAGCGGACCTGGCGGACATCGCCGATGACGTCGTCGGGAAGGTGATTCTGCAGGCCGCCGGCGTGGACGTGGTGACCACCTCGGCCGAGCAGGGGGACGGCATCGACGAACTGCTCTCCCGGGTGCAGCCGGGGTGGACGCTCGCCCTGCTCGGGCCCTCCGGCGCCGGGAAGTCCACCCTCATCAACGCGCTCGTGGGGCACCACGTCCAGTCGACCGGGGACGTGCGGGCCACCGACGGCAGGGGGCGGCACACCACGACGTCGCGGGAGCTGGTGCCGCTGCCCAACGGCGCGGTGCTGATGGACACACCCGGTGTCCGCGGCTTCGGCCTGTTCGACGCCGAGGACGGCATGGAGGAGATGTTCGGCGATCTGCAAGTGCTCTTCGAGCAGTGCCGCTTCTCCGACTGCGCCCATGACCGGGAACCCGGGTGCGCCGTGCGGGCGGCGCTCGACGACGGATCCCTCGAGGAGAGGCGGTGGGCCAGCTACCTCAAGCTCCAGCGCGAGCTCGCCGCCCTGGAGCGGCGCCACGACGCTGCGGCGAGAAGGACGTACCAGCGGGAATGGCACCAGAAGGTGGTGGTGGCCGGGCGGAGCCAGCGGGCCGCCGAACGCTACCGCCATTCCTAGACTGGAGTATTTGTCCAGATAATGGCTCGAAAAGCTCTCGGAGAGCGCATTATCTGGACAAAAACTCCTCCACCCATCCGGGCGGGGAGGGCGCCGAATCAATCGTGTTTGTCTCCGAATGATCACGGTATCCGTGCCTGCGGCGGTCTTGCTTTGGGCACTGGTTACGCTGTGTCAAGACGCGCTTTACAGCCAAAAAACAGCGTGCTTATGATCAATTCGCTTTACCGTCCGATGTTGCCCCCCAACAGTTAGGTAAGCCGGGTATGGCCGAAGCCATGATTGAGTTCCAGAGCGTCACCAAGCAGTACCAGAGCGGGCAACCGGCGGTGGACCAGCTGAGCATGTCCATTGACCAGGGCTCCATCACGGTGTTCGTAGGACCATCAGGCTGCGGCAAGACTACCTCCCTGCGCATGATCAACCGGATGGTGGAGCCCACCTCCGGGACCATCACGGTGGGCGGGCGCGACGTCACTTCCGTGCCCGCAGCCGAGCTCCGACGCTCCATGGGCTACGTGATGCAGTCGTCCGGGCTGATGCCGCACCGCTCCGTCGTGGACAACATCGCCACCGTGCCGAGGCTAAACGGCGTGCCAAAAGCCGACGCCCGCAAGCGCGCGGAGGAACTGCTCGACGTCGTGGGGCTGGCTCCGTCGCTGGGCAAGCGGTACCCGTCGCAGCTCTCGGGCGGCCAGCAGCAGCGCGTTGGCGTGGCCCGGGCGCTCGCCGCCGATCCGCCGGTCCTGCTGATGGACGAGCCCTTCAGCGCCGTGGACCCGGTGGTGCGCGATGAACTGCAGCAGGAACTCCTGCGCCTGCAGCGGGACCTGGCCAAGACCATCGTCTTTGTCACCCACGACATTGACGAGGCCACCGTGCTGGGCGACAAGGTGGCTGTTTTCGCCGTCGGCGGCAAGCTCGCGCAGTACGCCGCCCCGGAGGAGATCCTCCGGGCACCGGCCAACGAGTTCGTGGCTTCCTTTGTGGGCCGGGACCGCGGGTTCCGGCACCTCGCCTTCACCACGGCCGACGGCGTCGCGGTTCACCCCGTTGAAACGGTCACCCGGGGCGGGGATGCCAGGGCCAGCGCGGACGCCTGGCGCCTGGTGGTGGATGACCAGCAGCGCCCGCTGGGGTGGGAGGGCCCCGGCCTCGACTCCCAGCTCGTCCCCGGCGGCTCCCTGTTCCGGCCGGGCGACACCCTCCGGCGCGCCCTGGACGCCGCGCTGTCCTCCCCATCGGGGCTCGGCGTCGCGGTCGACGGCGACGGCAAGGTTGCCGGCATCGTCAAGGGCGCGGAGGTGCTCTCCGTCATCGAGTCCGCACGCCAGACCCGGCAGGGCGCCCTCT
Organism: Arthrobacter globiformis; assembly: GCF_030815865.1. Classification (NCBI taxonomy): domain Bacteria; kingdom Bacillati; phylum Actinomycetota; class Actinomycetes; order Micrococcales; family Micrococcaceae; genus Arthrobacter; species Arthrobacter globiformis. The sequence goes on along the minus strand of NZ_JAUSXI010000001.1, from coordinate 3,969,808 downwards.
GATGGAGTGGTTCCTGGCGAACAGCCCCATGGTCTTTGAACGGGCCGGCCAGCACCTGGTCCTGGCCCTGGTTCCGATGGTCCTGGGTCTGCTGATCTCCATCCCGCTGGCACAGTTCTCGCGCCGGCACAGCGCACTGCGGCAGCTGGTGGCCACCGTGAGCTCCCTGCTCTACACCATCCCGTCGCTGGCGCTGTTCATCATTCTCCCGCCGCTGCTGGGAACGCGGATCCTTGACCCGCTGAACGTCATCGTCGCCCTGACCATCTACGCCGTGGCGCTGCTGGTGCGGGCTGCCATGGACGCCTTCGATTCCGTCGATGACGACCTCCGGCAGGCGGCCGTGGCCATGGGCTACAAGCCGGCCGCCCGGTTCCTGCAGATCGACCTGCCGCTGTCCCTGCCCGTGATGTTCGCCGGCCTCCGCGTGGTGTCGGTGAGCAACATTTCCCTGGTCAGCGTCGCCGCGCTGCTGGGCGTGGGAAACCTGGGGATGCTGTTCACGGACGGGCTGCAGCGGAACTTCGTCACGGAAGTGGTGGTGGGGATTGTCGCCATCCTGCTGCTGGCAGTGGTGATGGACGCTCTGCTGGTGATCCTGGAACGGGTCCTCACACCGTGGACCAGGGCCGGCTCCGTAAAGACCGACGCGAACGCCAGGTCCGGCGCCGAATTCCTCGCGGACGCCAAAGTGCACGCGGGGGCGGGCTCATGAACATCTTCACTGAAACGTTCGCCTGGCTCGCGGATCCAGCGCACTGGTCCGGTCCGGGCGGCATCCCCGTCCGCCTGCTCGAACACCTGCAGTACAGCGGCCTGGTCCTGATCATCGCCGTCGCTATCGCTGTCCCGGTCGGCCTCTACATCGGGCACACCGGCAGGGGCCGCGTTGTGGCCGTGGCCGTGGCCGGCGCCCTCCGCGCGCTGCCCACGCTCGGGCTCCTGGTGCTGTTCGCCCTCGTCGCCGGAAGCGGCCTCATGCCACCGGTGTGGGCCCTGGTCATCCTTACGGTGCCGCCGTTGCTGGCCGGTACCTACGCCGGCATTTCCAGCGTGGACTCAAACGTGGTGGACGCCGCCCGCGCCATGGGTATGAAAGAGCTGCAGGTCCTGTTCGGCGTGGAGGTTCCGAACGGGCTCCTGGTGATGTTCGGCGGCGTCCGCACCGCCGTGCTGCAGGTGATCGCCACCGTGTCGGTGGTGGCGTACCTTCCGCTCGGCGGCCTGGGCCGCTACCTGTTCGACGGGCTGGTGCTCCAGGACTTCCCGAGGATGCTGGCAGGGTCGCTCCTCATCGCGGCGCTGGCGATCGTCGTCGACCTTGTCCTGGCGGCCGTGCAGCGGCTGGTCGTTTCACCGGGACTGTCTGCACGTTCCGAGGGTGGCCGCAAGGCCGTCACCGATCTCTCGGCCGCCGCGCCCGCGGCAGCCGCTGTTCAAGGAGGCACCGCATGAATTACCCCGTCCGCACGACTCTTACCCGCCGTGGCCTGGGCGGCCTCGCCGCCGGTGTCGGCCTCGCTCTTGCCCTGTCCGCCTGCAGCAGCGGCAATCCGCTGTCGTCCCCGTCCACAAGTGCAACCGGGGGTGCCACCTCCGGCGGTTCCCTCGTCGTCGGCTCCGCGGACTTCCCGGAAAGCCAGATCATCGCCGAGATCTACGCCGGTGCCCTGAGCGCGGCCGGAGTCACCGCCACCACCAAGCCGAACATCGGCTCGCGGGAGATCTACTTCAAAGCGGTGCAGGACGGGTCGGTGGACGTCGTTCCGGACTACTCCGGCAACCTGCTGTCCCACGTCGATGCGCAGGCTGCCGAGGTCACGCCGGAGGACATCTACAAGGCTCTTCCGGACAAGCTGCCGCAAGGACTCGCCGTGCTTGAGCCATCGAAGGCCGAGGACAAGGACGCCATGGTGGTCACCAAGGCCACCGCCGAAAAGTACCAGCTGACGTCGATCGAGGACCTGGCCAAGGTCTGCAAGGACCTGACCATGGCCGCACCCGCCACATTTGAAACCCGGTCCTACGGGTTCCCGGGGCTCAAGAAGAACTACGGCTGCGAACTCAAGGCGCTGAAGCCCTTCAGCGACGGCGGCGGCAACCTGACGCTGCAGGCGCTCCTGAACGACGAGGTCCAGGTGGCTGACATCTTCACCACCACGCCGTCCATCGCCGATAACGACCTTGTTGTGCTCGAGGACCCGAAGAACAACTTCAAGGCCCAGCAGGTGCTGCCGCTCTACAACGACGCCAAGGTGACGGACAAGGCCAAGGAGGCACTCAACAATGTCTCCAAGACCCTCACCACTGAGGACCTGATCAACCTCAACCGTGCGGTGAGCGGCAGCCAGAAGCAGAACGCCAAGGACGCGGCCGCTGCGTGGCTCAAGGACAAGGGCATCGTTAAGTAGGCCCTGGGCTGACGAGGAAAGCACGACGGCGGCTGCGGGTTCCGCGGGGACCGGCAGCCGCCGTCGGCGTTAAGTGAGGGCGGGCGGCTGGGCGCCTTCCGGGTCAACCGTGTGTGAGGCACGTCTCCCCGGAACTACATCCCGCTTGTGGCATATTTGATGAATGGCAGAATTTAAGCAGTCCACCAAGCTTCATAATGTCCTTTACGACATCCGTGGACCGATTCTTCAGGCCGCCCAGCAGATGGAGGCAGAGGGTCACCGCATCCTCAAACTGAACATCGGCAACCCCGCACCTTTCGGTTTTGAAGCGCCGGACGCGATCCTGGTGGACATGATCCGCCACCTGCCCCACGCCCAGGGATACAGCGATTCCCGCGGCATCTTCTCCGCCCGCACCGCCGTCTCGCAGTACTACCAGACCCGCGGCATCCAGAGCATCCACGTGGACGACATCTACCTGGGCAACGGCGTCAGCGAGCTCATCACCATGTCGCTGATGGCCCTGCTCGAAGAGGGCGACGAGATCCTAATCCCCACCCCGGACTACCCGCTGTGGACCGCCTCGGTGGCGCTTGCCGGCGGCCGTCCGGTGCACTACCTCTGCGACGAGGAGTCCGGCTGGCAGCCCGATCTGGAGGACCTCGAGGCCAAGATCACGCCCCGCACCAAGGGAATCGTGGTGATCAACCCGAACAACCCCACCGGCGCGGTGTACCCGGAAAGCACGCTGCGCAAGATCGTTGCCCTGGCGGAAAAGCACGGGCTGGTGATCTTCGCCGACGAGATCTACGAAAAGATCCTCTACGAGGACGCCGTGCACGTAAACATGGCGGGGCTTACCGGCGACGACGTGCTGTGCCTGACCTTCAGCGGGCTGTCCAAGGCGTACCGCGTCTGCGGCTACCGCGCAGGCTGGATGGCCATCTCGGGGCCCAAGAAGGAGGCCGCGGACTACCTCGAAGGCATTAACCTGCTGGCCAACATGCGGCTCTGCGCCAACGTTCCGGCCCAGCATGCCATCCAGACGGCACTGGGCGGGTACCAGAGCATCAACGACCTCATCCTGCCCGGCGGCCGGCTGCTGGAGCAGCGCAACAAGGCGTACGACATGCTCAACGCCATCCCCGGCGTCAGCACCCAGCAGGCACGGGGCGCCCTGTACCTGTTCCCCAAGCTCGACCCTGAGGTCTACAACATCCGGGATGACGAAAAGTTTGTCCTGGACCTGCTCAAGGAACAGAAGATCCTGGTTTCCCACGGCCGTGCATTCAACTGGATCCGGCCCGACCACTTCCGGATGGTGACCCTGCCCAACGTCAAGGACATCGAGGAGGCAATTGGCCGGATGGGAGACTTCCTCAGCAGGTATGAGGGGAACTAGCCTTTACCCACAGTCAACCGTGGAAAGAGGACCCGATGGCCGGCGTTGTGGAATTCACGAAGTTCCCCTCAGAATCATTGAAAGTCGGCAAGGGCTTCAAGCTGGCCGACGTAGACCCTGACGCCACGCTGGGGTATCCGGGGAACAAAGCCGACGGCGAGCTGCTCCTCGAGGAGCTGGACGCAAAGCTCGCGGAGCTCCAGGAGAAGCTGTTTGCCGAGTCCAAGTTCGGCGGAACCAAGCGCGTCCTCCTGATCCTGCAGGGAATGGACACCGCCGGCAAGGGCGGCGTCGTGAAGCACGTGCTGGGCGCCATGGATCCGCAGGGCGTCCAGTTCAAGTCCTTCAAGGCCCCCACGCCGGAGGAGCGTGCCTACGACTTTCTGTGGCGCATTGAAAGGGAAGTCCCCGCCGCCGGCATGCTGGGGGTCTTCGACAGGTCCCACTATGAGGACGTCCTGATCCACCGGGTTCACCGCTGGGCCGATCCGAAGGAGCTTGAACGCCGCTACCGGGCGATCAACGAGTTCGAGGCACGGCAGGTGGCGGTGGGCACGAAGGTGGTGAAGGTCATGCTGCACATCAGCAATGACGAGCAGAAAGAGCGGTTGCTGGCCCGGCTGGACAATCCAGCCAAGCACTGGAAGTACAACACCGAGGACCTGAAACAGCGTGCCTTCTGGGACGACTATATGGCTGCCTACCAGGCAGCCTTCGACGCCACGAACACGGACCAAGCGCCCTGGTACGTCGTGCCTGCCAGCAAGAAATGGTACGCGCGCATCGCCGTGCAGCAACTGTTGCTGGAGGCACTCGGCGAGCTCGAACTGGAGTGGCCCAAGGCCGAGTTCGACGTGGAAGCGGAGCGCCGCCTCGTCGAGCGGTCCTGACCAGAGCGGTCCTGACCAGGGCGGGCGGTCCTCAGCGGGCTTAACCTCCGGCTGGACCTCCTCTGGCGTTCAGCTGTCCTTGCGGGCAGCCGCGAGCCTCTTCCTGGCGCCCTCCAGCCAGTCTTCGCAGCGCCGTGCCAAGGCTTCGCCCCGCTCCCACAGCGCCAGGGAATCCTCAAGGCTGGTCCCGCCGGCCTCAAGCTTGGATACCACGGCTACCAACTGTTCCCGTGCTTCCTCATAGCTGAGGGCATCGATGTCCGGAGGAAGTGCGGGGCCGGGTTGGGCTGCGGTATCTTGTTCCGTGCTGTGCGGCTGATCTGTATTGATGGTCGGATCTGTCATGTTTCCTGGCCTGTCATGTCGGTGGTGCTGTCTTCGGTGCCGGCGTCATTTGAGGTGCTGGTTCGTATTCGTCCCGGCTTATGGAGCGCCCGTGGATTCCGCGCCGAACCGTCCGCCGGCCACCCTTACCGCGAGTGGTGTTCCCGCGGGGGCCTGGGACGGCTGGCGGACAACGGCCCCGCCGGACCCGGAAAGCTGCACCACGGCGTAACCGCGGTCCAGGGTTTGCTGCGGTGACAATGCCCGGACCTGCGCCTGGAGGTGGACCAGCTGGTCGGAAGCCCTCGTCACGGCAGCACTGATGGCCGCCGTGGACCGGCGGGCCAGCCGTTCCACATCGTCCGCGCGCGCCGTGATCATGCTCTCCGGGGCCGCGAGGACCGGACGGGACCGGATTGCCGCCAAGCGGTCCGTTTCCCTGGCTACCAGCAGCGTCACCGAGCGGCGCAGCTGGGCTTCAGCCTGCCGGACCCGGGCAAGTTCCTCCGAGACTTCCGGCACGATGCGCTTGGCTGCATCCGTGGGCGTGGAGGCCCGGAGGTCGGCGACGTCGTCCAGGATGGGCCGGTCCGCCTCGTGCCCGATTGCGCTGACCACCGGAGTCACCGCGGCCGCGACGGCGCGGATGAGTTCCTCGCTGCTGAACGGCAGCAGGTCCTCCAGCGCGCCGCCACCGCGGGCGATGACGATCACGTCGACCTCGGGACGGGCATCGAGTTCACGAAGCGCCTTGACCATCTGGGATACGGCGGTGTTGCCCTGCACCGCGACCTCGCGGATCTCGAATTCGACTGCCGGCCAGCGCAGGGCAGCGTTGCGCAGAACGTCCTTTTTGGCATCGGAGTCGCGTCCGGTGATGAGCCCGATCCGGTGGGGGAGCAGCGGCAACCGCTTTTTCCGCGACTCGGCGAACAGGCCTTCAGCGGCCAGGGCATGGCGCAGCCGTTCTATCCGTGCGAGGAGATCGCCCAGTCCAACAGGGCGGATGTCCTTCACGGACATGTTCAGGCGCCCGGTCTTCAGCCAGAACTCCGCCTTGAGCAGGGCCACCACCCGGCTGCCGCGCTCAAGCGGCGTCTCCTGCCGGTCGAGCAGTTTGGACCAGATGGAAGCCGGCAGGGAGATCTCGGCGTCCACATCCCGGAGGGTGAGGAACGCACTGCCGCCGCGCCGGTTCAGTTCGATGACCTGGCCCTCAACCCAGGCTGCCGGTGCCCGCTCGATGTGGGTCTTGAGCTTCTGGGAGAGCAACTGCAGCGGCCACGGGTTGTCCGGGCTTGTCTCGGCGGCGGTGGCCGGCACCGTGCTGGGGCCGGCTGCCGGGGCCGTGCCGGGTACAGGGACCGCTCCGGGTGCAGGGACAGTGGCGTTTTCAGCCATGTGCAGCCCCGTTGGCGGCGAATGCCAGTTGCATGGTCGCGGTCCTTTGCCTGTGGATGGTGCGTGCGCGGTGGGTCAGTCAACTCTATCCATAGCTGTATCACCGGGCTCCGACATTGTTGGTGAACGCGGCATTTACCGGCATTGCTGATAACCCGGCAGTTCAGACGGCCCGGCATCTTTGGTCGCCCGGCATTTTTATCGCCTTACTTTTTCGATAGTGGGACGGCGCGCCTAGGATTGCAGTGTCCTGCTGACCAGCCAGGCACCCGACCAGCCGAGAAACCCGACCAGCTAGGAACCCCTTGCGCTCATTTCTTGCGGCCTTGGCCGTCATCCTTGGTCTTCTCCTTTCCGCCGCCGCCGTTCCGGCGATATGGGTGGACCGCAACATCGTGCAGGAGGATGGCTTCGTTGCCCTGGCGGCACCGCTGGGCAAGGATCCGGATTTCCAGAAGCGCCTGGCGACCGCCGCCGTCAGCAGCATCGATACAGGCGGCACCATCCCGGCACCGGTGGCCGAACTGGTGCGGCCGGTGCTGGAAAAGGCAGCGACCTCCCTCACCGGCCTGCCTGAGTACCCGGCTGCCTGGGAAGAGACCCTGCGAAAGAGCCACCGCCTCAACTTCGCCGACCCGGCGTCCCTGCCGCCCGAGGCGGATTCCAGCACCTCGCTGACCCTGGATGTGGCCCCGCTGGTCGCCCTCGCGGCCAAGCAGATTTCCAGCCAGGTTGGTGTTCCGCTGGAGGCTCCGGGCCAGACCCTGGTGAACATCGGCCAGACGAACCAGCGCCAGCTCGTCGAACGGGTTTCCGCTTACTCTCCGCTGGGATACAGCCTGGCCGTCGGCGCCGGGGTGGCGTTCCTCCTGGCGCTCGTGACGGCACGCCGGCGGTGGAAAGTCCTGGCTGGCATAGGAGTGGGCGCACTGGCGCTTTCCGGACTGTGGACGCTGGCATCCCGCTGGGCCGCCGACGCCGTCATGGGCACCGCGAGCGGAAACGAAATGGCTGACTTGTTCAAGCGGGAGTTCGTCGAGGCTTCCGCTGCCGGGTTTGCGTCCTGGACGCTGGTTTCGGCGTTCGTGGGTGCGGCCCTGGTGGCGGCAGGCCTGCTGCTCAGGGTGGTCGGCGGTCCTGCCCGCAGGCGATGAGCCGCCCGGAGGCCTGCGGCCCAGCCGGTAGCATGGAGCAATGACTTCCTCTGCAGTTTCCCTTTCGATGCCAACCGTCCCGCGCCGGCGGCGTTCGCCGGCGGAAGTGCTCGCGGCGGCACCGGTCCCGGGCCCCAAGAGGGTTCTGCTGGCGGCTCCGCGCGGATACTGCGCCGGCGTGGACCGCGCGGTCATCGCCGTCGAAAAGGCCCTGCAGCACTACGGACCGCCCGTTTACGTCCGGAAACAGATTGTCCATAACGTGCATGTGGTCAGCTCCCTTGAGGAGCAGGGCGCCATCTTCGTGGACGAAACTGACGAAGTGCCCGAGGGCGCCCTGGTCATCTTCTCGGCGCACGGGGTGTCCCCGGCCGTGGTCCAGTCCGCAGAGGACCGCGGACTGCGCACCATCGATGCCACATGCCCCCTCGTGACCAAGGTCCACAAGGAAGCCGTCCGCTTCGCCAAGGACGACTTCGACATCCTCCTGATTGGCCACGACGGCCACGAAGAGGTTGAAGGAACGGCCGGCGAAGCTCCCGAACACATCCAGATCATCAACGGCCCACATGAGGTGGACAAGGTGACGGTACGGGATCCCGAAAAGGTCATCTGGCTTTCGCAGACCACGCTCAGCGTGGACGAGACCATGGAGACCGTCCGGCTGCTCAAGGACCGGTTCCCCACGCTCCAGGATCCGCCCAGCGACGACATCTGCTACGCCACCACCAACCGCCAGGTGGCCATCAAGAAGATCGCGCCCCAGGCCGATCTGGTGATCGTGGTTGGTTCGGCCAACTCCTCCAACTCCGTCCGCCTCGTCGAAGTGGCGCTCGAGTACGGCGCCAAGGCGTCGTACCGTGTTGACTTCGCCAACGAGGTGGACGAGTCCTGGTTTGAGGGTGTTGCCACGGTGGGTGTCACCTCGGGCGCGTCCGTTCCGGAGGTCCTGGTCAAGGACGTGCTCCGCCTCCTGGCCGACTACGGATACGACGCCGTCGAGGAAATTGTGACTGCGGAGGAGGACCTGCTCTTCTCCCTGCCGAAGGAGCTCCGCGCCACGCTCAAGGAAGCGGGGGACGTATCCCGCGCCCTTGGCGGACGCCGCTCGCGCTAGAAGAAGCACGCGAGCCGGCGTCCATTCGGCGGATCCGTTAAGCGGCGTCCTCTTCCTGCTCAGTCGCCCGCAATGCGCCGGCTTCCAGTTCCGTGGCATGCAGCTCCTGGGTCTCCAGGTCCAGGTGCTGCGGTTCATCGTGCTGCAGTTCCGGGGCTGCCAGGGACCGCGGCGTGACCTGCACGGCCGGGGGCGTGACCAGTCCGCTGGTGTCCAGGGCATTCAGTTTCCGCGCGGTGGGAAGCACCCGTGCCTCAAGCGTGCCTACCATCGCGTTATAGCGGTCCACCGAGCTTTTCAGCGAGGATCCCAGCTTGCCGACGTTGTCCCCGAGAGTGCCCATCCGCTCGTACAGCTGCCGGGCAAGTTCGAAGAGCTCCCGCGCACTGTCCGTGAGAACGTCCTGGCGCCACGTGAACGCCACGGATTTGAGCACCGCGAGCAGCGTGCCGGGGGACGCAAGCACCACATTCCTGGACAGGGCGTGATCCAGGAGCGCCGGGTCGGCGGAGAGAGCGGCGGCGAGGATGGACTCGGCCGGGACGAAACAGATCACCAGCTCCGGCGAGTTCCCCGAAATGTCCCAGTACTTCTTGGTGCTGAGGGCGTCCACGTGAGCCTTCAGCGCCTTGGCGTGCGCCGCCATGAGGTTTTCCCGCGCTGCCTGGGTGAGCCCGGGCTTGTCGCCGGCCGACTGCCCCAACTCCTGCGCCTCAAGGTAGGCGGACAGGGGGACCTTGGCGTCGACAACGAGCTGCTTGTCGCCCGGCAGCTGGACCACAAGGTCGGGGCGGACGGCGGCCTCGGTGCCTGACGTGCCGTGGTGCTGCTCATGGAAATCGACATGCCGCATCATGCCGGCCGCCTCCACAACACGGCGCAGCTGCACTTCGCCCCACTGGCCGCGCGCGCTGTTCGACCGGAGCGCCGACTCAAGGGCATGCGTGGACCGCATCAGCTGCTCGTCCGTGAGGCGGGCTTCCTGCAGCTGCTGGGCCAGCTGCCCGTACTGTTCGAGCCGGTCCCGTTCCAGCAGGGATACCTGCTGCTGCACCGCCGTCAGCTTCTCAGCCACCGGCGCCAGGGCCCGCAGTACGCTTCCGTCCTGCTCACGCGACATGCCCAGCTCCCGGTTCTGGGCCAACAGGAGCCTCCGCTCGGCATCCGCGGCAGCAAACTGGGCACTGACTTCCGAAAGCCGCGCCGAAACGCCGTCGAAATCCGCTTCCACGGCGGCGCTCCGCCGGCGCAACACCACGTATACCGCGCCGGCGCCGGACACGGCACCCAGCAACAGCATCAAAAGGGCCAGAATGACTGCAAAAGGTTCCATGCCTTCACTGTGGCACGGGGCTGTGACATTTATTGGAAGGCAACAGCCCGGCACGGGATGCGGGGGCCGAACAGGTAGAATAAATGTCCGTGGCTCTTACTATTGGCATCGTCGGACTGCCCAACGTCGGCAAATCAACACTTTTCAACGCACTGACCCGCAACCAGGTCCTGGCCGCGAACTACCCGTTCGCCACCATCGAACCGAATGTCGGCGTCGTGAACCTGCCCGACCCCAGGCTCCAGCAGCTCGCGGGGATCTTCGGCTCGCAGCGTGTACTGCCCGCGGCTGTCTCCTTTGTCGACATCGCCGGCATCGTCAAGGGCGCCTCCGAAGGGGAAGGCCTGGGCAACCAGTTCCTCGCCAACATCCGTGAGGCGGAAGCCATCGCCGAGGTGGTGCGCGTCTTCGATGACCCCGACGTCATCCACGTCGACGGTAAGGTCGACCCCCGCTCCGACATGGAAACCATCAACACCGAGCTGATCCTCGCCGATCTGCAGACGATCGAGAAGGCCATTCCCCGGATCGAAAAAGAGGTCAAGATCAAGAAGCGGGAGGCTGCGGAGCTCGCCGCCATCAAGGCCGCACAGGTGGTTCTGGAGCGCGGTGACACCATCTACTCTTCCGTCAAGAGCGACAAGCTGGAGATGGAGCACCTCAAGGAGCTCAGCCTTCTGACGGCCAAGCCCTTCATCTACGTCTTCAACGCAGACGAAGGAATTCTCGGCAGCGAGGAGAAGCAGGCCGAGTTGCGCGCGATGGTTGCGCCGGCCGACTGCATCTTCCTTGACGCCAAGCTCGAGTCCGACCTGGTGGAACTGGACGAGGCCGAGGCGCGCGAAATGCTCGAACTGAACGGGCAGGACGAATCCGGGCTGGACCAGCTGGCCCGCGTCGGATTCCACACGCTGGGGCTGCAGACCTACCTCACGGCCGGGCCCAAGGAGGCGCGCGCGTGGACCATCCACCAGGGCGACACCGCCCCGCAGGCAGCCGGCGTCATCCACACGGACTTCCAGCGCGGCTTCATCAAGGCGGAGGTTGTCTCCTTCGAGGACCTCATCGACGCGGGCTCCATGGCGGAGGCCAAGTCGCGCGGCAAGGTCCGCATCGAAGGCAAGGAATATGTCATGTCCGACGGCGATGTGGTGGAGTTCCGCTTCAACGTGTGAGTTTGCGCTGAGCTACTCAGTGATTGAGTATTAACGGCAAAAAGCCCCGATCCTTTGGATCGGGGCTTTTTTGTGATTGACTCCTCTACCCTCCGTGCAACATGGCGTCAAGGAAAAAGAACGCGGACTTTTCGCTCGGCAACAGCTTGGTTGCATCTCGATAACAACCTTTACTGGGGGACAACTTTCGGACCGCAGGTGGCACGTTCGGGTCTAGGCTACTTCTCATGTGAGACTCGCCACATCTCACTGGGGGGATGTAGCGGGTCTGGCCGGCGCCCACAGCGAAGGTCTTTTCCACACTCACAGAAACATAGGAGGCGGAATGCGATTCAGTCGTATTTCCAAAGCAGTAGGCGTTGCAGCCGCGGCTGCACTGGCGCTCAGCGCCTGCGCGAGCACTAATGGCGGGACAACCCCGTCCAGTAATGCGGCCGGCAAGCAGGGGGGAACAGCCACTGTAGTTGAGGTCAACGCGTTCAACACCTTCAACCCCAACACGGCCGATGGCAACACTGACATCAACTCGAAGGTCAGCTACGCCACACACTCCGGCTTCTACTACATCGACAACCAGCTGAACATCGTCCACAACGACAAATTCGGCAAGATGGAAAAGACGTCCGACGATCCGCTGACCGTCAAGTACACCATCAACGAAGGTGTGAAGTGGTCGGACGGCACGCCCGTCACCGCGGCCGACCTGCTCCTGCAGTGGGCAGCCTTCTCCGGGTACTACAACGACGCCGACGCCGAGGGTAAGGCCGGAACGTCCTACTTCTCCTACGCCGGGGACCCAACGGGTCTGGCGCTCACCGATTTCCCCGAAATCGGCGACAACAACCGCTCCATGACTATCAAGTACTCCAAGCCGTTCGCGGACTGGGAGATCGCACTGGGCGGACCGGGCATTGACATCCCGGCCCACGTTCTGGCCAAGAAGGCCGGCCTGGCCGACACGCAGGCCTTCATCGACCACCTCAAGAGCATGCCCCGCGGCGACGCCAAGGCGCCCAAGACCGCCGATGCCAAGCTCAAGGCCATGTCCGACATGTGGAACACCGGCTTCGACTCCAAGACCCTGCCGAGCGATCCGAGCCTGTTCCTCTCCAACGGCCCGTTCGTTGTCCAGAGCATCAACCAGGACCAGTCCCTGACCATGGTCCGCAACAAGGACTACAACTGGGGCCCCGAGGCCAAGCTGGACGAGATCACCGTCCGCTACATCGGTTCCTCCCCGGCCCAGGTTCAGGCGCTGAAGAACGGCGAAGCCGACATCATCGCCCCGCAGGCATCGGCTGACACCCTCGATCAGCTCAAGGCACTCGAGAGCCAGGGCGTCACGGTCGAACAGGGCAACCAGCTCTCCTACGACCACATCGACCTGAACTACTCGGGACCCTTCGCAGACAAGAATGTCCGTGAGGCATTCATGAAGACGGTTCCGCGCAAGGACATCGTCGACAAGATCATCAAGAAGCTCGACCCCGAGGCAAAGCCCCTGGATTCGCAGCTGTTCGTTCCCGCGCAGCCGGCCTACGACGCCTCCGTGCAGGGCAACGGATCCTCGGCCTTCGCGGATGCTGATGTTGACGGCGCCAAGAAGCTCCTGAACGGTGCGACCCCCGAGGTCCGCATCATGTACAACAAGGACAACCCGAACCGTGTGGACGCGTTCTCGCTCATCCGCGAGTCCGCAACCAAGGCCGGTTTCAAGATCATCGACGGCGGACTTGGCGCCTCTGACTGGGGCAAGGCCCTGGGCAAGGGCGGCTATGACGCCACGATCTTCGGCTGGATCAACCCGGGCGTCGGGGTCTCCGGCGTGCCGCAGATCTTCCGCTCCGGAAACGGTTCCAACTTCAACAAGTTCAGCGATCCTGAAGCCGACAAGCTCATGGACGAACTCATTGTGACGACTGACCGCAGCAAGCAGGATGACCTGACCAAGCAGATCGACAAGAAGATCTGGGACTCGGCTTACGGCCTCCCGCTGTTCCAGTCCGTTGGTGTTGACGCCTACAGCGACCGCATCACCGGCGTGAAGTTCATGCCGAACCAGACGGGTGTCTGGTGGAACTTCTGGGAGTGGGCCGAGAAGTAAGCCCGTGCCACGAAGTTCAACTAGCTAGGTGAGGCGCCGGGACCATGCACCACGGTCCCGGCGCCTTGCAGCGCCATCTCCCGGCAGTGCCTGTGTTGGCAGCACAAGCAGTAAGGCGCCGCCAAACCTGCGACCGGTCCGGGCAATCCCTGGGCCCGAATCCTGAGGTTCTATCACAATGGTGACCTACATAGTCCGGCGGCTTGTCACCGCCGCACTCATCCTTTTGGGCGCGTCCTTCCTGGTGTATCTGCTGACCGCAGCATCAGGCGACCCGCTCGCAGAGTTCCGTGCCAGCAGCGCGCCGAACAAGCAGCAGCTCATGGACTCGAGATCCGCACTTCTGGACCTCGATACGCCGGCGCCCGTGCGGTATTTCAAATGGCTCGGCGGTGCGGCCCAGTGCCTGGTGCCCTTCACCGGATCCTGCAATCTCGGCAAGAACATCGCCGGCCAGCCCATTACAGACGCCCTTGGCCATGCACTCATTCAGACACTGACGCTTGTCACCGGGGCCGCCGTCCTGGCCATCCTTGTGGGCATCACGCTGGGCATCATCACCGCCCTGCGGCAGTACAGCACGCTGGATTACGGCGTGACCTTCATGGCCTTCCTGTTCTTCTCCCTGCCGATCTTCTGGGTCGCCGTCCTGCTCAAGGAATTCGGCGCCATCGGCTTCAACAACTTCCTCCGCAACCCGGAGATTCCGCTGCCGGTCTCTCTCGGCGTCGCCGCCGTCCTCGGCGCCGTGGCCGTGATCGTGGCCGGCGGCGACGCCAGACGCAAGGCATCGACTGGCGCCATCGTCTTCGCTGCTGTCGCCGCGGTCCTCACCTACTTCTCGGTGACCCAGTGGTTCAAGACACCCGGCCTGGGGCCGGTGGTCATCGCCATCGCCGGGGTGGGCATCGCCTTTGCCGTAACTCTGCTGACCGCAGGCCTGCGGAACCGCAAGGCGCTGCAGTCCGCCCTGATCGCCGTGGGCGTAGGGCTGGTCCTCTACTTCGTGGTCCAGCCTCTGCTGGACCAGGCCACGTTCCTGATGGTCGTGCTGCTGGCGGTTGCCGCGGTCCTGGTCGGCATGGCCATCGGCTACTTCATGGGCGGCTACGACCGCGGGCAGTCCATGCGCGCGGCGGCCATCACGTCCTTCCTGGTTGGCTTCCTCATCGTGCTGGACCGTTTCATGCAGGCCTGGCCCGCGTACTTCAACAACAGCAGGGTCCGGGGACGGCCGATCGCCACCATCGGCGCCGGCACGCCGAACATCGAAGGCGACTTCTGGATCCTCGGCCTGGATTCCTTTACGCACCTGATCCTCCCCACCACCGCACTCATCCTCATCTCGCTCGCCGGCTACACCAGGTTCACCCGGGCCTCCATGCTGGAGATCATGAACATGGACTACATCCGCACAGCGCGGGCCAAAGGCCTGTCGGAACGGACCGTGGTCATGCGCCACGCGTTCCGGAACGCTCTCATCCCCGTGGCCACCATCGTCGCGTTCGACATCGGCGGGCTGATCGGCGGCGCGGTCATCACCGAGACGGTCTTCTCCGTCCGGGGCATGGGATTCCTGTTCCTGGACGGCATCCAGCACGTTGACCCGAACCCCGTCATGGGCGTCTTCGTCTGCGTCGCCATCACGGCCATGGCGTTCAACCTCATCGCGGACCTCGCCTACTCCGCACTGGATCCACGAGTAAGGGTGAAAGCATGAGCCAGCCCAGTCAGCAGGATGAAATCATGGCGGAGGAGGCCGGCCTGCGGCAGGAATCTGCCGGCATCGAACCTGTCTCCGAAGCCAGGGGCCTTAGCCAGGGCCAAATTGTCCGTAAGCGGTTTCTTGGCCACTCCGGCGCCATCGTCGGCCTTGCCGTCTTCGCCATCATCTTCGTTATGGCCTTCACGTCGGTGGGCTATGCCGGGATCCCCGGCTGGTGGAAGTACACCCACGAGGCCGTCTCGCC
Source organism: Arthrobacter globiformis (assembly GCF_030815865.1). Taxonomy (NCBI): domain Bacteria; kingdom Bacillati; phylum Actinomycetota; class Actinomycetes; order Micrococcales; family Micrococcaceae; genus Arthrobacter; species Arthrobacter globiformis. The sequence goes on along the minus strand of NZ_JAUSXI010000001.1, from coordinate 3,954,545 downwards.
GCTGGTCAACGACGGCACGCCCACGGCTTCGCTGTGGCCCCTGGCCTGGGGGGAGCATCCCTTCGGCCAGGACCGGATCGGGCGCGACCTGTTCGCCATGACCATGCGCGGTGCCCAGCAGTCCATCACGATTATGGTGGTCATCGGCCTTATCGCCGGCCTGATCGGTGTGGTCGTCGGGGCACTGTCCGGCTATTTCCGGGGATGGATGGAAGCCGTCCTGATGAGGCTCACAGACGTCATCATCATCGTCCCGGCGCTGCTCCTCGCCGCCGTCATGGCCCAGCTGGCAGGACGCCGGGATGAAGGCAGCTGGTTCGCGGCCTTCGCCAGCAGCAACGGTGTCCTCGCCCTCGGCATCTTCCTGGGGTTCATCAGCTGGGTGGGCCTGGCGAGGCTCATGCGCGGCGAGTTCCTCACCCTGCGGGAGCGCGAATTCGTCGACGCGGCGCGGATTTCCGGCGCCAGCAATGCCCGGATCATCTTCAAGCACATCCTGCCCAACGCGGTGGGCGTGCTGATCGTCAACGTCACCCTGACCATGTCGGCGGCGATTCTTACCGAAACGGCCCTCAGCTACCTCGGCGTCGGCGTCAAGTCCCCGGACACTTCGCTGGGCCTGCTCATCTCACAGAACCAGGAAGCCTTCGCCACCCGACCCTGGCTGTTCTGGTTCCCCGGCCTGTTCATCGTCCTCATCTGCCTCAGCATCAACTTCATTGGCGACGGCCTGCGAGACGCCTTTGACCCGCGGCAAAAGAAGTTCAACGCCAAGAAGGCCAGGGACGCCGGGGCAACAGTCCCGGAGGCGACGCCGGGGGCGGCCCTGGACAGCAGGGCTGATGACGGCCGGACCGCCGGCGGGGACAGGGGAGCCTGACGTGCTGCTGCTGCGACGCCGCGGGCGGGTGCAGCGCGCTGCCTGCCTACAGGACGGCCACGCTCCAGTAGCTCAGCCCGAGAAGGATCAGGGTCGCGGCAGCCTCGCGCCAGCGGAACTTCACGCTGACCGGAGTGCTCTCGGCTGCTCCGGCATCAAGGAGTCCCGATTCGACCAGCTGCTGCCAGCGTCCACGGACCAGCTGCGCGGCCTGCCCCGAGTCGGTGCTCTTGAGGTCGCCGGGGCGGACGGAGTTCCCCGGCCCGTACGTGCTGTCCGGCAGCCCCCTGAGGTCCTCCGGGCGGGCGTTGCGTCCGCCCCAGATGCCGGGTGCGGGAGCCGCCCAGGCCCCGTAGCTTCTGCCGGGCGTGACAAGGGTCAGCGCGTACCGCGTGTCCACCTGAACCAGCGCCGCCCATGGCACCGTGATGGCACGGAACGGATTTTCTATGGTGACCCCGGCGTCGTGCACAACCACCGCCGGACGCCAGAACAGCAGCCAGCCCAGGTAGGCGATGAGCAGCAGTGGCCCGGCACCCGACAGGGCGGGGACTCCGCCCGCCACAACCAGGCCGGCCAGCCCGGCGGCCGCCACGAGCCACGAGAATCCGGCAAACCATTTGTTGGTGCGTGCCTTGAAAATTGCGGCGCTTCCGGCATGCGGCACAGTGCTCATGCCCCCAATAATTCAGTATTCCCGGCCGCAGCACTAATCAAAGCTGCTCCGCTGGCCCGCGTGGAAGGAAAACCCCAACATGTCTGACTACATCAGCCCTGACCGCCCGTCGTCGGAGCCGGACTCCATTGAGCCCGGCGCCGGACGGCGGAGGGCCGACGGGAAGGGTTCCATCGTCCTTGAAGTGCGGGACCTCAGCGTCGACTTCGGCGTGGAAAAGAAGTGGGTGCCGGCCGCCATTGGCCTCAACTATGAGGTCCGCGCCGGCGAGGTCCTGGCCATCGTTGGCGAGTCCGGCTCGGGCAAGAGCGCCAGTTCCATGGCGCTGCTCGGCCTGCTGCCCAGCAACAGCAGGGTGTCCGGGAGCGTCAGGCTCTCCGGCAAGGAGCTGCTGGGCGCGGATGCGGCCAATATCCGCAGCGTCCGCGGCAAGGACGTGGCTGTCATCTTCCAGGAGCCCATGACGGCGCTGAACCCGGTCTACACGGTGGGCGCGCAGATCGTCGAGACGGTGCGGCTTCACAACGAAATCTCACCTGACCAAGCCAAGGAGCGCGCGCTGCGGATGCTGGAGCTGGTGGAGCTGCCGGACCCGGTAAAGGCGTTCAAGTCCTACCCGCACCAGCTCTCCGGCGGCCAGCGGCAGCGCGCCATGATCGCGCAGTCGCTCTCCTGCGATCCCAAACTGCTGATCGCTGACGAGCCCACCACGGCCCTGGACGTCACGGTGCAGGCGGAGATCCTGGACCTGATGCGGAACCTGCGCAACAAGCTGGACAGCGCCATCGTCCTAATCACCCACGACATGGGCGTCGTGGCGGACCTGGCGGACCGGATCGCCGTCATGCGCAAGGGCCTGATCGTGGAGACCGGCACCGCGGAGCAGATCTTCCACAACCCGCAGCATCCCTACACCCAAGCGCTGCTTGCGGCCGTGCCGCACCTCGGCCAGGGCGGAACGGACACTGCGCCGGAGGTCGATGTGACAGCAGCGCTGGCAGCGGCCACCCATGCCGAGCTTGACTCCGTAGACCACGACGAACTGGTCCGCCGCGAGCGGGAGAACGCGGCGGCCCTGGCAGCCGCCGAATCCAGGGGACCCGTGGGAGAACCGGTCCTGGAGCTGACCGACGTCGCCATCGAGTACCCGAAGCAGGGCCGCGTGCCGGCCTTCCGCGCCGTCGAGGGCGCCAACCTGACCATCCATCCCGGGCAGGTGGTGGGCCTCGTGGGGGAGTCGGGGTCGGGCAAGACCACCATCGGGCGTGCCGCCGTCGGACTGCTGCCGGTGGCTGCCGGAACGATGCGCGTTGTAGGGGAGGACATCTCCGCCGCGAAGAAGAACGGCAAGCAGCTGCACCAGGTGCGCCGCCACATCGGCATGGTGTTCCAGGACCCGTCCTCGTCCCTGAACCCGCGCCTGCCCATCGGCGAAAGCATCGGCGAGCCCATGTACCTTGCCGGCGTGGCGAAGGGCGCCGACCTGCAGAAGCGCATCGAGGCGCTGCTGGACCAGGTGGAGCTGCCGCGGAACTACCGGAACAGGTACCCGCACGAGCTGTCCGGCGGGCAGAAACAGCGCGTCGGCATTGCCCGGGCACTCTCGCTCAAGCCGAAGCTGATGGTGGCGGACGAGCCGACATCTGCGCTGGACGTGTCCGTGCAGGCCAAGGTCCTGGAGCTGTTCCAGAACCTCCAGCGTGAGCTCGGATTCGCCTGCCTTTTCGTCACCCACGACCTCGCCGTTGTGGACGTGCTGGCAGACCACATCTGCGTCATGCAGCGCGGCCGCATCGTGGAGCAGGGCTCCCGCGACCAGATCCTGCGCAACCCGCAGGAAGCCTACACGCAGCGGCTGCTTGCCGCCGTGCCCCTGCCGGATCCGGAAAAACAGCGCGAGCGCCGGGAACTGCGGGCACAGCTGCTGGTCACCGGAACAGAGTAGCGCGGCGCGAAGCAAAAGCAGGGGAGCCGGTGACCGCCACTGGGCGGCCACCGGCTCCCTTTTGCTTTTTCGCTTAAAAACGGCCCTAGGACAGGGCCAGCCCCAGCTTCGCGAGCCTCTCACCCAGCAGCGCACCCAGGGCGCGGTGCCCGTCGCCGTTCATGTGGACGCTGTCCTTGAGCTGCGCCTCCAGCCCGTAACGCGTGAGCCAGTCCCCGACACTGACGAACGGAATACCGTGGTCCGCGGCGACGGTCCCCAGCAGCGCGTCCACCTCGGCGCGCCGGGCGCCGCCGTGCTCCGATCCCTTACCCAAGGTTCCCACCATGGCCAGCTTCGCGCCCGGGTAGCGCTGCTTGATCGTCGTAATAAGCCGGTCTGCGTTGGCCGAGATCTGCTCGTCGCTCGCCCCTTGCTTCGCGTCGTTTCCGCCGCCCTCGATGACCACCAGCGGGGGGAAACCGTAGGGGAGGTGCCAGTCGCCGCGCTGCAGGGCCTCGACGTAGTTGCCGGTGGCGCCGTTGGAGGCGACGTAGCCGGTGCCGCCCTTGCCGCAGAAGAAGACGTCATAGCCCAGGCCTGCCAAGGCCCGGCGTGGCCAGCTGGCCTGCGGCTCGGACTGCGAGTCGCCAATCAGCAGTGCGGTGTGGGCGATGTTGCCCACGATTACCTCGTCCCGCCCGTTGACCGGATTGCGGTATAGCGCTCCGGCCGGAAGGCTGGCGGGGTCGACGGCGGCCCCCAGCTCGCCCACGACCGCAGAACCGGCGGCCACGGCCTCACCGGGGGCGGCCACCGGGGCGGCGGCACGCGGCACCGCCGGCGCCGCCGATCCGGCACCGGACGGCGGCGATTCCATTGCTGCGCCGCAGCCCGCCAAAAACACGCTGGCGGCGATGACCGGACCAATCAGGAGGGCCCGCGTCGAGGCTTGTAACATCCGTGGACTCCTGGCCTGTTCGTAAGTGGTCTAGCAATAGTGGTGGATCACTTTCGGAAAAGCCAGTGATTTTGCTCACATGACGCCCCATCGGATTCACGATTTGGTAACGGGTCCGGCGCGCGTGCGGGCGCGCGTTTTAGGCCAATAAATGGCTCAGCGTTTAGACTGGAGGCAGGTGCCCTGTGTTAAGGGTCTGATCCGTCGTGCGTTCCGGTTGGAAATGTCGCGATACAACAGCTGACTTCACCACTGAATCGAGCAATAACGCATGTCTGAATCCACCACCAACACCGCGGTAGCAACTGCAGTTCGCAGTGACCTGCGCAACGTCGCGATTGTGGCCCACGTTGACCACGGCAAGACCACCCTTGTGGACGCCATGCTCAAGCAGACCAACTCCTTTGCCGAGCACAACCACCTCGAAGACCGTGTCATGGATTCCGGTGACCTGGAGCGCGAAAAGGGCATCACCATCCTGGCCAAGAACACCACGGTGGCCTACAACGGACCGTCCTCCAACGGCGAAACCATCACCATCAACGTCATCGACACCCCCGGCCACGCCGACTTCGGCGGCGAAGTGGAGCGCGGGCTGTCCATGGTGGACGGCGTCGTTCTCCTCGTGGATGCGTCCGAGGGCCCGCTGCCCCAGACCCGCTTCGTCCTCCGCAAGGCCCTCGCCGCGCACCTGCCGGTGATCCTCCTGGTCAACAAGACCGACCGCCCCGACGCCCGCATCGAAGAGGTCGTCCATGAGTCGATGGACCTGCTCCTGGGCCTGGCCTCCGACCTTGCCGATGAGGTTCCCGACCTTGACCTGGACAAGATCCTCAACGTCCCGGTGGTCTACGCCGCCGCCAAGGTTGGCCGCGCCTCCCTCGAACAGCCCGCTGATGGCACCGCCCCGGAGAACGAGGACCTCGAGCCGCTCTTCAGCGCGATCATCGAGCACATCCCCGCCCCGACCTACAACCCGGAAGGTGTCCTGCAGGCGCATGTCACCAACCTGGACGCCTCCCCGTTCCTGGGCCGTCTCGCCCTGCTGCGCATCTACAACGGCACCCTCCGCAAGGGCCAGCAGGTTGCCTGGGCCCGCGCCAACGGTGAGCTCAAGACCGTCAAGATCACTGAACTCCTCGCCACCAAGGCGCTCGAGCGCGTTCCGACCGAGTCCGCCGGTCCGGGCGAGATCGTCGCCGTCGCCGGCATCGAGGAGATCACCATCGGTGAGACCCTGACCGACGTCGAGAACCCGCAGCCGCTGCCCCTGATCACCGTTGACGATCCCGCTATCTCGATGACCATCGGTATCAACACCTCCCCGCTGGCCGGCAAGGTCAAGGGCGCCAAGGTCACGGCCCGCCAGGTGAAGGACCGCCTGGACAAGGAACTGATCGGTAACGTCTCCATCAAGGTTCTCCCCACCGAGCGCCCGGATGCCTGGGAAGTCCAGGGCCGCGGCGAGCTCGCGCTGGCCATCCTCGTGGAGCAGATGCGCCGCGAAGGCTTCGAGCTGACCGTGGGCAAGCCGCAGGTTGTCACCCGGACGGTCGACGGCAAGATCCACGAGCCGATGGAACACATGACCATCGACGTGCCGGAAGAGTACCTCGGCGCCGTCACGCAGTTGATGGCCGCCCGCAAGGGCCGCATGACCAATATGGCCAACCACGGCACCGGCTGGTGCCGCATGGAGTTCATCGTTCCCGCCCGTGGCCTGATCGGCTTCCGCACCAAGTTCCTCACGGACACCCGCGGCGCCGGCATCGCAGCCTCCATCTCCGAGGGCTACGAGCCCTGGGCCGGCCCGATTGAATACCGCACCAACGGTTCCATGGTGGCCGACCGCGCAGGCGTCGTGACCCCGTTCGCCATGATCAACCTGCAGGAACGCGGCTCCTTCTTCGTCAAGCCCACCTCCGAGGTGTACGAGGGCATGATCGTGGGCGAGAACTCCCGCGCCGACGACATGGACGTGAACATCACCAAGGAAAAGAAACTCACCAACATGCGTGCAGCTTCCTCGGACACCTTCGAGAACCTGACGCCGCCGCGTGACCTGACCCTCGAAGAGTCCCTCGAGTTCGCCCGCGAGGACGAGTGCGTTGAGGTTACCCCGGACGCCATCCGCATCCGCAAGGTCATCCTTGACACCAACGAGCGTGCCAAGGCCAACCGCGCCCGCGCGAAGGCATAACGGCACCCTCCCGCAGGGAACCGGAATCGTGAACAGAAGAGCTGCCGGCATGGCAGGCGGCCTGGCCGCCGCCGTGCCGGCAGCTCTTTTTGCTGCCTTCGCCGGAACCGCGCTGCACCGTCAGGAGTTCGCTGCTGCCGGTTCCGTTCTGCCGATGGGTGCCGTGGCGGCGCTGCTGCTCCTGGCGTCGCTTCAGTTGTTCCTTGGTGCGGCGTTCCGGACGCTGATTCCGACGGCGGTGTGCGGCGCGGTCTGTTATGCCCTGGCCGGCTGGTGGTCCGGGATGGAGCCAGGCAAGCGGCTCATTGCCGGTGACTTGGCCGGAGGCATCTGGGTCTACGGGATCGTGGTGGTTACCGTCGCGATGCTGGCCTGGTGCAGGTGGTACAGCCGCTCGTCCGGTTCCGCCCGCTAGTCTGCCGCCGGGTCCCGGTGGTGCGCAATCATGAGTGAGGTGGCCTCGCCGTCGTTGTCTGCGGGAAGTGCCATGTACTCCTCGATCACGGCGCGGAGCTTGGCCAGCATCTCCTCCCGTCTGACGGCGTTGAACTTCACCCCGAGGCGCCACACCTCGATGTCCTCGGGCGGAAGGTCCCGGGTTTCCTGCAGGAACGTCTCGATGAGGATGGGCGCAACGTTGTCCACGGGAGTGCTCCACGACTTACGGCTGGCGATGTAGGGTACCTCGGTGGCACCCCGCCGCCCCTTCCGGCGCTCCTCGGCCACCAGGAACCCGGTCCGCACCAGGGTGCGGACGTGGTGGAGGCTGGACGCGGGATTGAGGCCGAGCAGTTCGGCGATCTCCTTGTTGGTACGTGACTGGTGCAGGCATAAACGAAGAATCCTCAGCCGTAGCGGAGAACTTAGGGCGCGGCCCTTTGCCACCAGGTCTGCATCATCGCTTTCCGGCGGGGGTGTCATAGACGCCAGTGTAACGAGCAATGAACGATTGACATATGCCAATCACTGCCCGAAACTGAAGCCGTGACTGCCGAACCAACCGCGATGGTCCCAACAGCAGGAACGCTGTGGCGGGACCGCAACTTCACCACCTTTTGGGCCGGCCAGGCGCTGGGACAGTTCGGCGCGCAGTTGGGCCAGCTGGCATTCCCCGTGCTGGCCGTCAGCATGCTCCGCGCGTCCGAATTCGAGGTTGGCGTGCTGACCGCCGCAGGCTTGGCCGCCTTCCTAGCTGTTGGGCTTCCAGCTGGGGCCTGGGTGGACCGCTGGCTGAAGCGGAAAACCATGATCGCCGCGGATCTGGTGCGGATGGCCGCCATGGCCGCTGTGCCTCTCCTGTGGTGGGGCGGCAGCCTGGAAATCTGGCACCTCTACGTCATCGCGGCGACCGTGGGAACGGCCACGGTGTTCTTCGATGTCGCGTACCAGAGCTACGTTCCGGTGCTGGTCGAGTCTCCGCAGGTGCGGGAGGCCAACTCAAAGCTGGAGGCGACCACCCAGGTTGCACGCATCGGCGGACCCGCCGTGGGCGGCTCGATGCTGGCGCTTGTCTCGGCTCCTGCGCTGTTCGTGGGGGAGGCCGCGGGCTACCTGCTCTCCGCGGTGTTCCTGGCCCGCACCCGGGACTCAGAAGTACGTGTGCCCCCGGCCGACCGGCGGCCGCTCCCCGCGGAAATCCGGGAAGGCCTCTCCTTTGTGCTCCGGCATCCGCTCATCAGCCGCATTGCGGCCTGTACCGCCGGAATGAACTTTTTCGGCACGCTGATCTTCACGCTGACGCCCCTGCTGGTGCTGCGCAATCTCGGGCTGGGGCCGCAGGGCATAGGCCTGGTCATGACCGTTGGCGCGGTCGGCGGAGTGCTGGGCGCCGTGGCGGCGCCGAGGCTGGCCGCCCGCGTTGGCGAAGGCACGGTGATTCCGGTGTGCGCCGTGGTCAGCTCTGTTTTTCTGCTGCTCGTGCCGCTCGCCGGCGTCGTTCCCGAACCCGCAGTCTCACTGGTGCTGCTGGTGATCTCCGAATTCGGGTTTGGCTTCAGCGTCCTGGTGTACAACGTCGTGCAGCTCACCATGCGCCAACGGGTTTGCCCGCCCCGGCTTCTCGGCCGGATGAATGCGTCCATCCGGTTTGCCGTGTGGGGCGTTATTCCGTTGTCGGCCCTGGCCTCGGGGTACCTGGGCGAGCACATAGGCCTGGTGACCACCATGATGATCGGAGCGGCTGGCAGTCTCCTGGCCGCCGCCCCGGTCCTGTTCTCTCCCTTGCGCACGATGCGCACCCTTCCCGACGGGGTGCAGACGGGTGACGTGCTGGCAGATAGTTCCTCGGAAGCCGAGGTGTTGGAGGAAAAGGACAGGGCCTAGGCCCGGGCCGTCAGCCCGCGGCTGGCGGGGTCAGCCGTGAACCCCGCCGCGGAGGTGCCAGCGGCACCTGTTTGGCGGCCACCACGCTGTCAAGGGGAATGCCGACGTCGGACCTCCGGGTCCGCACCGTGCACTCACTTTCGCCGCACTCCAGAAGGTCTCCCAGCGCATCCGTAAAGCCGCCGTCGATCCTGTAGCGCACCACCACGCGCGTTCCGGCCGGGGCCGTGGCCAGGAACTGGCGGGGCGTTGGTGTCGTCGGACTCACCCGTCCATCGTATGACCTGTCCGGAGTGTGACGCGCCCGCTTCGTTCGCGGGCCGGGCCTGGGAGATAATAGGCTCTGAAGTGGACAGCCCGGCATGCAGGCCGGATGCAGCAACCGGCCAGCCGCCGGGAATCAACGTGGAGAGGCAAGGGACGTGACGTACGTAATCGCGCAGCCGTGTGTAGATGTTAAGGACAAGGCATGCATTGAGGAGTGCCCCGTCGATTGCATCTACGAAGGCGAACGCTCCCTCTATATCCATCCCGATGAGTGCGTCGACTGCGGTGCATGCGAGCCCGTCTGCCCGGTGGAAGCCATCTACTACGAGGATGACACCCCCGAGGAATGGGCAGACTACTACAAGGCGAACGTCGAGTTCTTTGACGACCTCGGCTCCCCGGGCGGCGCCGCCAAGGTGGGCAACACCGGCAAGGACCACCCGATGATTGCAGCGCTCCCGCCGCAGAACCAGGACCACTGAGGCGGACCCCTTCGTGACTACAGCTGTGCGCAGTTTCGGCCTTAGCCTGCCCGACTACCCGTGGGAAGCGATGGCGCCGTACCTCGCCAAAGCGGCTGAACACCCTGGCGGAGTGGTCAACCTGTCCATAGGCACGCCCGTGGACCCGACGCCGCCGGTCATCCAGGACGCCCTGAAGGCGGCCGCGGATGCGCCGGGTTACCCCACCGTGCACGGTACGCCCGCGCTCCGGGAGGCCATCGCCGCGTGGTTCGCCCGCCGCCGCGGCGTCGAGGGGCTGGACCCCAGCGCCGTCATGCCGACGGTGGGCTCCAAGGAACTCGTGGCGTGGCTGCCTTTCCTGCTGGGCCTCAAACCGGGAGATGTCGTCGTCCGGCCCACGGTCGCCTACCCCACCTATGACATCGGGGCCACGTTCGCCGGGGCCACGGCGGTTGCGGCTGATGACCTCGACGAGCTGGACGCGGCTACCCGGGCGAAAGTCCGGCTGGTCTGGGTCAACTCGCCGGGCAACCCCACCGGCAGCGTCCGGGACGCCGCGTCGCTGAAGAAGATCGTGGACCAGGCGCGCGAAATCGGCGCCCTGGTGGCATCCGATGAGTGCTACGCCGAGCTTGGCTGGGGCGAGTGGGACCTGCAGCGCGGTGGACAGGCTGTTCCGAGCATCCTGGATCCACGCGTCGCCGGTGCGTCCCACGACGGGCTCCTCGCCGTGTACTCGCTGAGCAAGCAGTCCAACCTGGCCGGCTACCGGGCCGCCTTCGTCGCCGGTGACGCGGCCCTCATGGCAAACCTCGTCAACAGCCGCAAGCACGCCGGCATGATCGTGCCGTACCCGGTGCAGGAAGCCATGCGCGTGGCCCTGGGCGACGACGCGCACGTCCTCGAGCAGAAGGACCTGTACCGCGGACGGCGGGAGCGGCTCCTGCCGGCGCTCAGGTCCTTCGGGCTGACGCTGCACGAGTCCGCCGCCGGCCTGTACCTGTGGTGCACGGCGGGCGAAGCAACCTGGGACACCGTGGCACGCCTCGCGGAGCGGGGGATCGTAGTGGGTCCGGGTGTGTTCTACGGCGACGCGGGGCACGGCTATGTTCGAGTGGCCCTCACCGGAACCGACGAACGGATCGACGCCGCGGTGGCCCGCCTGGCATAGCGGTTTCCCAGTTTTCGCATTGTGGTCATGCCGAGACGAGGGTGACTTTTGACTCTGGGAACGCCGTAACAATGATGTGACTCGCGCCACAACTGGCCCGTTTTGGGGATGATTTGGCGCTTCTGGATTAGTGGCAACCCGCAAGTGGCGGTAGTTTTTAACTGACTATCAATGGTGGCTTTCTACAAGAAGGCAGCACGGCCGTTGGATGTCCCGCCGTGCGGGATCCCGCGCGGCTCACCTGATGTTGGATACAGCTTTCTAGCGAGGCCAAGAGGCCTCATGAAGGGGACTCCATGACTGAGACCACCAGCGCTACTGAGACCACCAGTGCGATCTTGCGCCACGCAGGCGGCGAACTCGAACTTCCGCGCATCAAGGTTGTTGAGGGAAACGAAGGGTACGACGTTTCCAAGCTACTGAAGCAGACCGGCGCCGTTGCCTTTGACCCTGGCTTCATGAACACGGCCGCCACGACGTCGGCCATCACCTACATCGACGGCGACGCAGGCATCCTGCGGTACCGCGGTTACCCGATCGAGCAGCTTGCCCAGCACTCCAGCTTCCTGGAAGTCTCGTACCTGCTGATCTACGGCAACCTCCCGACGCCGGCCGAACTGGAGGACTTCGACCAGAAGATCCGCCGCCACACCCTGCTGCACGAGGAGCTTAAGGGCTTCTTCGGCGGCTTCCCCCGGGACGCGCACCCTATGCCCGTGCTGTCCTCGGCTGTGTCCGCGCTGTCCACGTTCTACCAGGACTCGCTGGACCCGTTCAATGACGAGCAGGTGGAGGTTTCCACCATTCGCCTGATGGCGAAGCTGCCGGTCATTGCGGCCTACGCGCACAAGAAGTCGATCGGGCAGCCGATGCTGTATCCGGACAACTCCCACAACCTGGTGGAGAACTTCCTGCGCCTGAGCTTCGGACTGCCGGCCGAGCAGTACGAGGTGGACCCTGTGGTCGCCAAGGCGCTGGACCTGCTCCTCATCCTGCACGCCGACCACGAGCAGAACTGCTCGACCTCCACGGTCCGGCTGGTCGGTTCCTCCAACGCCAACCTGTTCGCCTCCGTGTCCGCAGGCATCAACGCGCTCTTCGGTCCCGCCCACGGCGGCGCCAACGAGGCCGTGCTGAAGATGCTGCGCCAGATCCAGGCCGACGGCACCAAGCCCCGAGGACTACATGGAGAAGGTCAAGAACAAGGAAGACGGCGTCCGCCTCATGGGCTTCGGTCACCGCGTCTACAAGAACTACGACCCGCGCGCCAAGATCGTCAAGGCCACGGCTCACGAGATCCTCACGAAGCTCGGCGGCAACGACGAACTCCTGGACATCGCCTTGCGCCTCGAAGAGAAGGCCCTGAATGATGACTACTTCATCCAGCGCAAGCTGTACCCGAACGTGGACTTCTACACCGGCCTGATCTACAAGGCCATGGGCTTCCCGGAGAAGATGTTCACCGTGCTGTTCGCCATCGGGCGCCTGCCGGGCTGGATTGCCCAGTGGCGCGAAATGATCAACGATCCCAACACCAAGATCGGCCGTCCGCGGCAGCTCTACACAGGTGAGCCCGAGCGGCAGTACCCCGCCCGCTAGTCCCCACCGGCTCCCAAACCTCGCACGCTCGGTTCGGGCCCCTCGCCGGTGTGGGCCCTCCACCGGCTCCCAAACCTCGCACGCTCGGTTCGGGCCCCTCGCCGGTGTGGGCCCTCCACCGGCTCCCAAACTAAGGGTCCAATTCACGACGGCGGCCGTCCACCTTCCCGGTGGGCGGCCGCCGTCGGGGTTAAAACATGGACCGCCGCGCCGCCGCGGTTTGGGGGCGCACCCGTGCTAAAAACAAGAGTGCCGAAAATCGTGGACGCCGCGCAGCGCCGGCAGGAGATCGTTGGCGCCGTGTGCAGGATCATCGCCACAGACGGACTGGAGCGCGCGTCCCTGCGGGAAGTGGCGGATGAGGCGGGCCTCGCGGTGGGCTCCGTGCGGCACTACTTCGACAGCAGCGATGACCTGCTGGCCTACTCCTTTGCAGCTGTTTCCGGCCGCATCCTGACGCGCCTCGACAAAGCGCTTATAGGGCTCGGGCCCGCAGCCAGTGACCCAAACACGAGCCGTGCCGTATTAACACTGCTGGGCGAATTCCTGCCGCTGGACGAAGAGCGCGCCCTGGATGCGTGCGCCTGGCTGGCGTTCAGGAACGCGGCGCGGATCCGGCCCTTCCTGGCCGCCGAGGCGGACAGGAGCCACCGGGCCGTGGCCGCCGTCGTCGGCCGGGTGATCACCCGGCTCCTGCATGAGGACGATACCACCGGCGCCGATGCCGGACCGCAGCTTGTGACTGCGGCCGAGCACCTGCTGGCCACCCTTGACGGGCTGGCCATGCATGCCCTTCTTCAGCCGGGCTGGATGTCGCCGGAAATGTGCCTCGACGTGCTCGAATTCCACGTCGCGGGCCTCCGCAGGAGGGTCGGTGCCAGCCATTAACGTCCCCGGGCTGGGGGAATAGACTGAAAGCCGGAGAGCGGGTGGCCGCACAAACGGGGTGGATAACGAGATGCCAAGGAGGCATACGCATGCAGCACACAGGCGGTCCAGGCTGGCGAATCACTATGGACACGTCGGGGCCCATGCTTATTGCCCTTTACATACGTGATGTTGCCGGGCTCGACGGCGCAGGCTTTCCGGCGCTTTCGCATGCCGCGCCGAAGGTCCGCCACGTGGACCATGCCCACCTCACCGCTGAAGTGGGCGGTATCGGCGCCCTGAAAACTGAGTGGGAAGCCTGGTGGGAGCAGCTGCTGAAGGCCCACCCGCAGATGTCTCCTGAGCTGTCGCCCCCGGGATTCCGGTCTTTCGCCAACTCGCCGGCGCTGCGCAAGGTCCTGCAGGCGCACTTCGGGGCAGCCCTGACCTGGGCTCGGGAGCGGCGCGCGGAGTACGCCGAACTGGAGGCCGAACGCGTGGCCGGAGGCTCCGCGCACCTGCTCGAGGACATCGTGGAGGACCGGCTCCTGGAAGTCGGCCGGGATTCACGGGACTTTGCGCTGACGATCATCGAGCTGCCGCTGGATGAGCAGCGGGCGTGGTACCTGGAACCGGACAAGATCATCATGAGCCACGAGCTGCTCTCGCAGCCCGAGGTGTTCCGCAGCTACGTGCAGCCGGTCGTGGAGATCCTCGTTTAAGTCCGCACATTTCGGGACGTCCGCGCATTCAGGACGTCCGCGCATTCAGGACCGGCGTCAGATTCAGGCCCCGGCAGCAGCAAGCGTGATGGCCACCCGGCCGCCGGCATCCGGCGCATCCTGCCACCCGTTGCGCGCCTTCCTGTCCCACCGCTTTCCGTCCACGTCCACGCGTTCCACCGAATACTCTTTGGCGTTTGCCACCGCCCAGTGGGCCACGGACCAGGCAAAGCTGTCGGCGACGTCCACCTCCAGCGTTCGGTCGGAGGCCGCCGTGGGGATGGTTCCGTAAGCGGCTTCCAGCTCACTGAGCAGGGTGGCGGGGTTGCCGGCGGTGTCCGGTGAGCGGAGCGTGCAGTTCAGGGCAGCGGGCGTCTCACCCGCCAATGCCGAGGCGAAGGACCGTCCCATGGCCTCGTGCTCGGCGTAGGCAGTCGGGTAGGCGGAGCGCTGGACGCGCTGGGCGGCGTCGGTGATTTCCAGGGTGGCATAGCCGGGCACCTTCACGAGGGCATCGTAGAAGGCGTTCGTGGCATGGATCGGGTCCATGACCTGGTCCTGGGTGCCCCAGCCCTGGGACGGGCGCTGCTGGAAGAGGCCCCTGGAGTCCGGGCCGGCAAGGTCGCCGTGACCGATGTTCCGAAGCTTGGATTCCTGCATGGCGGTGGCCAGGGCAATGCTGGCTGCCCGCGGAGGGAGCCCGCGGCGCACCGAGACAGCCGTTATCAGCGCCGCATTCGCGGCCTGGTCGGTGGCCAGATCGGACCGCTGTGAGCCGATGGCGGCGGTGCATTCCTCGGTGATCAGCTGCTCGGAGCGCTGCAGCAAAGTGGCCGCGGTGTAGATGCCGCCGGCGACCAGGGCGAGGGAAAGGCCGGTGATGACAGCCCCGCGCAGCCTGCGTCTGCGTGTCACGTTGTTACTCCAGCAATCTGCCGGCACGCCCGTCTGGATGGCGTGCCGGCTATGTCCTCACGGTCGGTTGGCGTGCGGTCAGTTGGCGTGCAGGGCGTCGTTCAGCTCCACGGTCTGGCCCTGGCGGGGCAGGACTTCAACTTCACCGGTGGTGGAGTTGCGGCGGAACAGCAGGTTCGGCACGCCGGACAGCTCCACGGCCTTCACGATCTTGCTGGTGTCCTCGCCGTCGGCGTCCTTAGGGCCGGCAAGGCGGACACGGGTGCCTGCCGTGACGTACAGCCCGGCTTCCACCACGGAGTCGTCCCCGATGCTGATGCCCACGCCGGAGTTGGCGCCCAGCAGGACGCGCTGGCCCAGGGATACCTTCTCCTTGCCGCCGCCGGAGAGGGTGCCCATGATCGAGGCACCGCCGCCGACGTCGGTGCCGTCTCCGGCCACCACACCGGCGGAGATGCGGCCCTCAACCATGGAGGTCCCCAGCGTGCCGGCGTTGAAGTTCACGAAGCCTTCGTGCATGACAGTGGTGCCTTCGGCGAGGTGGGCACCCAGGCGCACGCGGTCGGCGTCGGCAATGCGGACGCCTGCCGGGACGACGTAGTCCACCATGCGCGGGAACTTGTCCACGCCATAGACGGTAACCGCGCCGCGCTTGCGCAGCTTGGCGCGGGTCAGTTCGAACCCGTCCACGGCGCACGGGCCGAAGTTAGTCCAGACGACGTTAGGGAGCTTGCCGAAGATGCCGTCCAGGTTGATGCTGTTGGGCCGGACCAGGCGGTGCGAGAGCAGGTGCAGGCGCAGATAGGCATCGGCGGTGTCCGCAGGGGCCTCGTCCAGGTTGATCTGGACGAACACCACCTTCTGCTCGGTGCCGCGGTCGGCGTCAGTGCCGGCGGCCGCGATGTCCGTCAGGGTTTCGTCGGCGTTTTCCGCGGCGCGGAGGCTTTCGGCAGCCACACCGAGGGCGGGGGCGGGGAACCAGGCATCCAGCACGGTGGCTTCGCCGTTCCGCGTGGCGATGGTGGCTACGCCGAATCCATAGGCCGACCGGGATTCGTCGGACAATGTCTGGGCAGCGGGCACGGCGGAAGAAGCGGTTTCAGTCATGGGCCAAGTCTATCGAGACGAGGTGCACGCACCGAAACCGGTCCGCTCATATCTGAGTCGCATTTCAGGGCGTTCCCGGCGCTGGGAACGCCCTGAGCTGCTACCCGGTTGGGACCGGCGGGCGCGGGATACAGTGGGATGGTGATTGCCGAAACAGCCCCCGTAACCCTTGACCTGCGCCAGGACGTGGCACTGCTGACCGCCGCGCTGATCGACATCAACAGCGTTTCCGGCAACGAGCGCCAGCTTGCGGACGCCGTCGAGTCGGCACTCCGCCAGCTCCCCGGCTTCGAACTGGTACGTGACGGCGACTCCATCGTCGCCCGGACCAACCTCGGCCGCAGCGAACGGGTCATCCTGGCAGGCCACCTGGACACCGTGCCGCTGCCCGTTACGGAAGACTCGCTGGGAACGGTGCCGTCCACCTGGCCGTCCGGGGTCCCCGGCGACGGCGTCCTGTACGGCCGCGGCGCCACGGACATGAAGGGCGGCGTTGCGGTCCAGCTTGCACTTGCGGCGTCCATGTTCGACGGCGGGGCGGAACCGAGCAAGGACGTCACCTTTGTGTTCTACGACCATGAGGAGGTGGAGGCCGTCAAGAGCGGGCTCGGCCGGCTGGTGCGGAACCACGGGGAGCTGCTCGGCGGCGACTTTGCCATCCTCCTCGAACCGACAGACGGAACCGTGGAGGGCGGCTGCAACGGCACCATGCGGTTCCACGCCACCACGTCCGGCGAGGCGGCCCACTCCGCCCGGGCCTGGATGGGCCGCAACGCGATCCACGCAGCCGCGCCCATCCTGGAACGTCTTGCGGCGTACAGCCCGCAGACCGTGACCGTGGACGGCCTGGACTACCGCGAAAGCCTGAACGCGGTGAAGATCCACGGTGGCACCGCGGGCAACGTCATCCCGGACCGGTGCGTTGTGGAGATCAACTACCGCTTCGCCCCGGACAAGACCCCCGACCAGGCTGAAGCGCATGTGCGCGCGCTGTTGGACGGCTTCGATGTGGTCCGCACTGACAGCGCCGCCGGCGCGCGGCCGGGACTGAACCACCCTGCTGCCGCGTCCTTCGTTGCCGCCGTGGGCGGCGAGCCGAAACCCAAATACGGCTGGACCGACGTCGCCCGCTTCAGCGAACTGGGCATTCCGGCAGTGAACTTCGGGCCCGGCGACGCGCTGCTGGCCCACAAGGACAACGAACACGTGGAGGCCGAAGCCGTCCGCACCTGCCTGCGCGCACTGCAGACGTGGCTGTCCTGAGCATGCTGCGCTGAGACTCAGACGTCTGGGCACTGGCAGATAAGCACGAAGGGTCCGCAGCCGGTTGGCTGCGGACCCTTCGCTGTTAGTGCCTGCCGCCTTATTTCACGACGTTTACTTCACTACGGTGGACACGCCGGCGGTGGGGGCCTTTGCCACTCCGCCGGCGGCCTTCTTGGAACCGCGCCGCTCAATCCAGATGGCCAGTCGGGACACCGCCAGGTTGATGGCGATGTAAATGGCCGCGGCTACGAAGAAGACCGGGAACAGGAACTGCGGGCCCAGGAAGTCCGCCATCACCTGCACTGCACGCAGCAGTTCACCGTAGGCAACGATGTACCCCAGCGACGTGTCCTTCAGCAGGACCACGAGCTGCGCAACGAGGGACGGCAGCATGCGGCGGACGGCCTGCGGCAGTTCGATGGTCAGCCGGGACTGGAAGCTGGTCAGGCCGATCGCCAAACCTGCTTCACGCTGGCCGCGTGGGAGGGACTGGATGCCGGCGCGGATGATCTCCGCGAAGATCGCGGCGTTGTAGAGGACCAGGCCGGTCACCACGGCGATGAACGAGCTGGTGGCGAAGACCAGCAGCACGAACAGCATCATGAGGACCACGGGCATGCCGCGCAGGAACTCGAGCACGATCCTGGTGGGAATCCTGATCCAGGCGACGTCGGAGATGCGCATCAGGCACAGCAGAAGCCCCAGCGGAAAGGCAATGACCGCTGCGATGGCCGCCGCGGCCAGCGTTGCGCCGATGCCGTTGGCGATCAGCGACCAGACATCAGCCTGACCGAAGATCGCCCAGCGCTGTGCCTGGAAGATCCCCTGCTGGCCCAGGGTCATCACGGCCCAGGCCAGCAGGGCAGCGATCAGCACGACGCCGATCACTGACCCGATCAGCGAGACGCGGCGGGCCTTGGGGCCGGGGACGTCGTAGAGAACCGAACTCATCGTGCGATCGCCACCTTTCGTTCGACCTGGTGGGCGAGGTAGCCCAGCGGCACGGTGATCAGGAGATAGAAGAAGGCAACCCCCACCAGTACCCACATGACGGCGTCGCCATGGTCGTTTGCCAGCTGCTTGCCGTAGCCGAACAGCTCCAACACGTAGAAGGCGCCGGCAACCGAGGAGTTCTTGACGAGTGCGATGAGGATGTTGATCATCGGCGGGATCACGGTGCGGAGCGCCTGCGGAAGGATGATGAGGGAGAGTACCTGGCCGAACTTCATGCCGATGCTGCGGGCTGCCTCCGCCTGGCCGACAGGAACGCTGTTGACGCCCGAGCGCACAGCCTCGGCAATGAAGGCGGCGGTGTAGGCGCTCAGGGCGATGATGGCCGCGATTTCGAACTGCTGGAAGGTCACGCCCAGGCGGGGAAGGACCACCGCCGCGAAAAAGAAGGCAATGGTCAGCGGGGTGTTACGCACCACCTCCACGTAGGCCATGCTGAAGCCGCGGAGCGCTGCAACAGGGGAGACGCGGGCGGCGGCCAGCAGCGTGCCTGCCACCAAGGCGATGATGCCGGAAACGGCGGCCAGGAACAGGGTTCTGAGAAAGCCATCCCAGTATTGGGGGAGGCTTTCAATGATGACGTCCATAGGATCCTTTAGCTGCGTTCAGGGGAATGTGCGGAAAACGGAAGCGGCGGTTACCGGCAGGCTGTGGCATGCACAGCCGCCGGTAACCGCCACGATCGTCTTAGTAGCGGTCGATGGCCGGAAGCTCCGGTGCCGTCTTGATGACCGCGCCGGCCGTGTCTTCCCAGGCCTTCTTGTAGGAACCGTCCTTGGAGAAGCTTTCCAGCTGGTCGTTGACCCAGTTGCGGAACTCCGTGTCGCCCTTCTTCAGGCCGATGCCGTAGGGCTCCTTGGTGAAGGTCTCGTCGGATGCCAGCTTGAACGCGTCCGGTTCCTTGTTGACGAAGCCCGCTAGGATGACGTTGTCCGTGGTGACGGCTTCAACCTGCTTGTTGCGCAGCGGCTCGAGGCAGGCCGAGTAAGTGGCGGCCGGCACCAGGACTGCGCCGTACTTCTCCACGATGGTGGAGGCCGGGGTGGAGCCCGTCACGGAGCAGACGTTCTTGCCCTTGACGTCCTCGGGCTTGGTGATGGACGTGTTGTCCTTGTTCACCATCAGCGCCTGGCCGGCTTCGTAGTACGGGCCGGCGAAGTCGACTTCGGTCTTGCGCTTGTCGTTGATGGTGTAGGTGGCCACGATCAGGTCCACCTTGCCCTGCTTGATGAACTGCTCGCGGTTGGCGGAGACGGTCTCGACCCATTCAATCTTGTCTGCGGGGATGCCCAGCTTGGCGGCGAGCAGCTTGCCGATTTCGACGTCGAAACCGACAGGCTTGCCGTCCAGGCCCTTCTGGCCGAACAGCGGCTGGTCGAACTTGGTGCCGATGGTCACCTTGCCGGCCGAGGCGAGCTTTTCCATGGTTGTGCCTGCAGCGAAGCTGGGCTTCTCGACCGGCGTGGGGTTGGACCCGGTCCCGGTGCCGCCGCCGCCGCCGCAAGCGCTCAGTGTAAGAGCGATGGCCGCGGATGCTGCTGCCAGAAGGGATTTCCTTCGGGTCAAAAATGCCTTCATGACATTCCTTTCATTGGGCGGCCGCCGGTGACGGCCTGGGTGCGAATTCGGGTGGTCTTGAAATGTTGGTGGGGACTGCTGGATCGGTTGTCAGTGCGTGAGCAGCTTGGACAGAAAGTCTTTGGCGCGGCTGCTCTTGGGCTTGGTGAAGAACTCTTCGGGTGTGTCGTCCTCGACGATCTGGCCGTCGGCCATAAAGACCACGCGGTCGGCGGCCTTGCGGGCGAACCCCATCTCGTGGGTTACCACGATCATGGTCATGCCCTCCTTGGCCAGCTGGATCATGACGTCCAGGACCTCGTTGATCATCTCGGGGTCGAGCGCAGAAGTTGGCTCGTCGAACAGCATGACCTTGGGCTTCATGGCGAGGGCACGTGCGATGGCCACGCGCTGCTGCTGGCCGCCGGAGAGCTGAGCCGGGAGCTTGGGCGCCTGGTGGCCCACGCCCACGCGCTCGAGCAGGGCCATGGCCTCCTTGTCCGCCTCTGCCTTGGAGACGCCCTTGACCTTGATGGGGCCAAGCGTCACGTTCTCCAGGATGGTCTTGTGCGCGAACAGGTTGAACGACTGGAACACCATGCCGACGTCGGCGCGCAGCCGGGCGAGCTCCTTGCCCTCCTCGGGCAGCCGCTTGCCGTCAATGGCGATGTCGCCGTCGTCAATGGTTTCCAGCCGGTTGATCGCCCGGCACAGTGTGGACTTCCCCGAACCTGACGGGCCGATGACCACAACCACCTCGCCCTTGCGGACCTGGAGGTTGATGTCCTTCAGAACGTGCAGCTGACCGTAATGCTTGTTGACGGCATTCAGAGAGACGAGTGCATCGCCGGGCAGTTGAGTAGTCATAAGTAAGAATCTAGCGAACATTGCACCGTTATGACCGGAATCACCCCAATTCCCGCTGATCGTAATTCAAGAGATACCTGCAGGTCAGCAGGTTAGCCTTGGGGGATGAGCATCAACGCAGACCCGTCGAAATCAGTACAGCCCCGCCGGAAAGGGCCCCTAGAGCTGCGCCGTAAACAGGCTGCGGTGGAGATGTCGGATCAGCGACTGCTCGACACCAAGGGACCCGGACATTTCATCCACACCGATCCGTGGCGGGTCATGCGGATCCAGAGCGAGTTCGTGGAAGGCTTCGGTGCACTCTCTGACCTGGGCCAGGCGGTCAGCGTATTCGGCTCGGCGCGCACCAAACCCGGAAGTGCGTTCTACGAGATGGGCGTCGAGGTGGGACGCAAACTGGCCGAAGCCGGCGTGGCTGTCATTACCGGTGGTGGACCGGGCTCGATGGAAGCAGCGAACAGGGGCGCCGTAGAAGGCAACGGCGTCTCCGTCGGCTTGGGCATCGAGCTGCCGTTCGAGCAGGGCCTGAACCAGTGGGTGGACCTCGGCATCAACTTTCGCTACTTCTTCGCGCGGAAGACCATGTTCGTGAAGTACGCCCAGGGTTTTATCGTCCTTCCCGGCGGGCTCGGCACCCTTGATGAGCTCTTCGAGGCCATGGTTCTCGTTCAGACACAGAAGGTGACATCGTTCCCGATCGTCCTGCTGGGCGCGGCGTTCTGGGGGCCGATGATCGATTGGATCAAGGGGACCTTGGTGGCTGAGGGGATGGTCTACGAGAAGGACCTGGACCTCATCCAGGTGGTGGACAGTCCGGAGGAAGCTGTGAACCTGGTCCTCCATGGCCATGTCCGGGCGCCGTCCTCCGACGAGGACCAGCGCCCCGAGTAGCAGCTGCCCGGGGCACGCGGCCTGGGCAGCAGCTGCCGGACTAGGCAGCAGGCGGGGCTGCATCTGGCACGATTGGGGGTGTGAGCTTCTTCCTCGTTTTCCTCGCCATCGTCCTGATTGGAGCCACCGTCCTCATCGGGACCGACCTCGGGGCGGGCATGCTGCGGAGGAAACGCGCCCGCGCGCCTCTCGCCAGAGACGGCTTCAACGACGGGTTCGATGAACCCGTCGCGTCCCTGCCACCCGTACTGCTCCCCGACGACGCAAAACCGGCCGACGTCGACCATGTCCGGTTTGCGCTGGGGCTGCGGGGTTACCGGATGGACCAGGTGGACCAGGTGCTGGACGACCTGCGGGACCAGCTGGCTGCCAGGAACGCCGAAATAGAAAGCCTCCGGCAGCAGTTGAGCGCCCGTGCCGAACCATTGGCCGCTGGGGAACAGCCGGCCGCCCAATTGGTCCGGGCCGAACAGCCGTCCGCCGAGGACCGGACGTGAGCTCCCCAATGCCGCCTCCGGGCCCGTTGCCGCCGGCAACAGCCGAACCCCCGTCGTCCGATCACGGGACGCGGCTGGACACGGTGTTCCGGACCGCCGCGGCACGGCTGGGTGGCCGTCTGGTCCGCTGGCCGTGGTGGGCCCAGGTGGCTGCGGTGTACGTGGCCGCCCGGTTGGTCAGCGCCTGCATCTTCATGTCGGCCGCCCTGCATCAGGGATTCAACCCCTGGTTCCCGGGCAAGCCCGACTACTGGAACTTCATCAACATCTGGGACGCGCGGTGGTACGAGTCCGTCATGACGGGAGGGTACCCGAACGAACTGCCGGTGGATGCGGCCGGAAACGTGCAGGAGAACACCTGGGCTTTCTACCCTCTGTTTCCCACGCTGGGGCGGATGCTCTCCGCTGCCACCGGCCTCAGCCCCGCGGCCGCCCTCATCCTGATCGCGATGCTCGCCGGACTGGCGGCCTCGCTGGTGGTCTACGTGCTGTTCCGCACGAGGGCAGCCCACTGGCCGGCGATGTGGGGTGCCGCGTTCTTCTCCACCTTCCCCGTTTCGCCGGTGCTCCAGGTGCCGTACGCGGAATCCCTGAACCTCCTGCTGCTGTCCGCTGCGCTGCTACTGGTTGTCCGGCGGCGGTACCTGTGGGCCATTCCCGTGGTTCTGGCCATGTGCCTTTCCCGGCCCACGGGTGTTCCGTTCGCTGCGACCATCGGCATCCTGTTCCTGTACCGCGCCGGTGAGGCATGGCTCGGGGCGCGGAACCACGGACTGGCCGCCAACGGGCGCCGCATCCACCGCCGGAACGAACTGTGGTCCCTCGCCGGGCTGACCGCCGTCAGCGGTGCAGGCGCCCTCGCCTGGCCCGCCATCGCGTGGGCTGCCACCGGCGACATCGCTGCGTACACGAAGACCGAGACCGTCTGGCGCGGACACGACCTGGTGCCCTTCAAACCTTGGTTCGACACCGGCGTCCTGCTGTTCGGGCCGGTGCTGGGACTCGTGGCACCGTTCGTCGTCGTGGCGGTGTTCGGGCTCTTTATGGCCTCGCCGCCTGTCCGCCGGCTGGGAACAGAACTCCGGCTGTGGTGTGTGTGCTACATGGGGTACCTCGTGGTGTTCCTGCATCCACAGACCAGCACCTTCCGCATGTTGCTGCCACTGTTTCCGCTTGCCCTGGCTGCCGCACTCGTTTCCCGGTCGCGGGCCTACCGTGGTGCGGTGATCACGATGTTTGTCCTGCTGCAGATCGTGTGGGTGGTGTGGC
Source organism: Arthrobacter globiformis (assembly GCF_030815865.1). Classification (NCBI taxonomy): domain Bacteria; kingdom Bacillati; phylum Actinomycetota; class Actinomycetes; order Micrococcales; family Micrococcaceae; genus Arthrobacter; species Arthrobacter globiformis. The sequence goes on along the minus strand of NZ_JAUSXI010000001.1, from coordinate 3,931,112 downwards.
TCTGGGCGTGGGCGCAGCTGCCGGGCGGAGGGGACTATCCGCCGTGACGGGCCGGAGGTTCCCAAATAGGTTTGCCCAGATCAGCCCGCAGAAGGGCGCAGGAATCCGCACGTGAACGGATTGTCCATCGATTAGCTACAGACGGGTAATTACAGGATAATAGCTAATAAGCAAGGACAAAAAGCATTCGCACTGTTCAGCCATGGCGGCTGCCGAAGGGCCGCCAGAGCGGCATTGTTTTGACCACGCGGACTCAGCCCGGCCGGGCTGCTCGGTCCTGGGACTACTGGAGGGGATATTCCTCATGGCGGCTATGAAACCACGCACCGGCGACGGCCCTATGGAAGTAACCAAGGAGGGCCGCAGCCTTATCATGCGTGTGCCGCTCGAAGGCGGGGGCCGGCTCGTGGTTGAACTTAACGCCGCAGAGGCGGCCAACCTCAAGGACTGCCTCGTCGGCGTCACCGAATAAGAGTAAAGGCAGGGCCCGCAGCCGAAAGGCTGCGGGCCCTGCCTTTTTCGTCTTCCTGGCCTGCCTGGGCCGGCCGGACTACTCTTACCGGCCAGCCTATTTCTTGACCGCTACCAGCAGCCCGTCACCGGTGGGGAGCATGGCGGAAGCCAGCCGGTCGTCGTCGCGCACGGCCCTGCCCACCTGGCGCAGCACAACGGTGGTTGCGTCGCGGGCCGCAGGGTTGGACACCCGGTCCTTGTCCAAGGCGTCATTGACGATCAGCAGCCCGCCGGTCTTGAGCAGGCGTACGGCCTGCTCCACGTAGCGGGGAAAGTTGGGCTTGTCGCCGTCGATGAAGACGAGGTCATAGGCGGCGTCGGTGAGCCTCGGCAGGACATCACCGGCGCGGCCGGAAATGGTGCGCGTGCGGTTGGCCGGGCTGCCTGACTCCTGGAACGCTTCCCGGGCGGCCTTCAGGTGCTCGACGTCCACGTCAATGGTGGTGAGCACGGCCTGCGGACCGAGGCCGCGGAGCAGGCAGACGCCCGAGACGCCGGCGCCGGTACCGATCTCGACGGCGGTCTGCGCCTTGGATGCCGCTGCCAGCACAGTCAGCACGGCACCAACGCCACGGCCGATGGGTGTCACGCCAAGCTCGAACGAACGCTCCCGGGCGCGCAGCAGGACCTCATCCTCCGCAGGCAGATCTTCTGCATAGGACCAGCTCGTGGACTTATCGGCGCTCATGGATTTCGCTTTCTGGGCGGCAGGGGGCATGTTATTACAGCGTACTTGGTTGGACGGCGCCCGACGGGCAAGTGACAGCGGGCACGCCTGTGATGGCGGATACTGTTCTGCTGCCCGGCGGAGGGTGAAGAAAATTTACGAATGCTGGCACCAAACGCGGGCCAAAAGTTGCGCCTTTAGCAAAGAGGGGCCCCGCAGTCAGGAAATTCCCAGCCAACTTTGACATGATAATAATCCGCTCATCCAAGTGGTGATCGGCGCCGAATCAATGATGTAAAGCACGTCAGGCGTTATTACATCCACGAGGGGAGTGGACGATGTCAGCATCCGTTGCGGCACCTGTCCCTGCAACTGAAGAGCAAGCTGCCGAGTGGGCCATGCCCACGTGGGAAGAAGTGGTCACCAACCACTCTGCCAAGGTGTACAGGCTCGCCTATCGGCTTACCGGTAACAAGTACGACGCCGAGGACCTCACCCAGGAGGTGTTCGTCCGCGTCTTCCGCTCCCTGGAGAACTTCAAGCCGGGGACCCTGGACGGTTGGCTGCACCGGATCACCACAAACCTCTTCCTGGACCAGGCGCGGCGCAAGAGCCGGATCCGGTTTGACGCGCTGGCCGAGGATGCCGAATCACGGCTGCCCGGCCGTGAACCCGGCCCCGAGCAAAGCTTCGAACTCAACAACCTGGATCTCGACGTCCAGGCCGCCCTCGAGGAACTCCCGCCGGACTTCCGTGCCGCCGTCGTCCTGTGTGACCTTGAGGGACTGTCGTACGACGAAGTCGCCGTGGCCCTGGGCGTGAAGCTGGGCACGGTGCGTTCACGCATCCACCGCGGCCGGACCATGCTCCGCGAAAAGCTTGCCCACCGGGATCCGCGGCCGCAGCAGGCGCGCAAGCCGCGGCTGAAGATGCCCCGCATCGCCGGCGTTCTCTGATCGGCAACATGCGTCGGTTACATCGCTTGCTGGAGGGGCTCAGACAGAACAGACGGTTTCCGCCGCTTGCCGGCGGTCGGCACCCGCAGACAACGGACCACATCCGTGCGTGCGCCGAATGCGCCAGCGCGCTGCACCGGCAGCGCCAGTACATTGAGCGGCTCCGTACGGCCGCAGTCCCGGCCGCCAGTGATGAACTGACAGCGCGGCTCCTGCTCCGCACCCAGCAATTGGCCATGGCGCCGGCCCCCATGGCCCGGCCCAGCCGGATGAGGCTGGCGGGGCTGGCCGGCGGGGTGGCTGTGGTGGCGGCAGGGGCCGTCGCCGCCGGAGCCTACACGGTTGCCGGTGAACCCAGGCAGTACGCCGCGGGCACGGCCTCGCTCTATGGCCAGTCCGGGCATTCCCCGGGAACAGACAGCCGCCTCGCAGCGCTGCGGTCCTCCGGCTGGACATGCCCTGAACTGCGTGCCATGGGTCTCCGCCTGGTATCTGCCAGCACGACGGTGCTGGCGGGCCGGCCCACAGTGGAGCTGCGCCTCACCGACGGGCAGCATACGGCGAGGATTCTGGAACAGCACCAGGGGTCGCCGGCTGCGCCGTCTCCGGTCAACCCGCTGACAGGCCACCCGGCGGGAAGCGACGGCTACGTTGCCGCTAACCTGCCGGGAGCGACGGCGGACGGCCGGGTCTGGGTCAAGGCGGGGCCGCCGTGGAGCGCGATCTACCAGACACCACGGAGCACCTTCACCTACGTGTCGGACCTGCCCGCCACCTCGGCCGACGACGCTTTGGCGATGCTCGCAGCGCCAGGAAGCGTTGCCGGTCCGGGTCTGGACGCCGGGACCGGTACGGCCGGCGGCAGCACCGCAGCGGAGGAGACTGTCCTCGACCGGGTGGAACGCGGCCTCCTTAAGATAGTCCGCCAGTTGGGGCTTTAAGACGCTTCCCCGTCCCTGCTGCATGCTCTCAGGGGGCACGGGCCGGGTCGAAATCGTCACTGCCTCCCCGGAAAGGGTAATCTTCCTAAAGTGTTTGGAATCAACGGCCCGGAGTTTATCCTTCTGCTGCTCATCGGCATTCTGGTGATCGGCCCCCAGCGGCTGCCCGAATACACCCAGAAACTGGCAAACCTGGTCCGCGAAGTGCGTCGGATGGCCTCCGGTGCGCGGGAGCAGATCAAGGAAGAAGTCGGCATCGACATCGATGACGTCGACTGGAAGAAGTATGACCCGCGCCAGTACGACCCGCGGCGCATCATCAAGGAAGCGCTCCTCGAAGACGACACCAAGCCGGTCAGCGCCGGCGGTCCGGCGGCAGTAGCCGCTGCGGCATCAGCCGCCGCTTCGTCCAGCGAGGAGCGGCCGGCGCGCATCATCGAAAGCCTTGGCGTGGGCGAGCGGGCCCCCTTCGATTCCGAGGCAACGTAGCGGGGTTTGGACAGGCTCAACCAGCGGGGTTTCGACAGGCTCAATAAGCGGGCCTAATCAATCAGCGGGGCTGGACGTCCAGCTTCATCCCGGCCAGTCCCCGCGGCCTGGCCGCGAGCTTCCCTGCTATGCCGGACAGCGCCACTGCTGCAGGCGTGTCCGGGCCGCCCAGGACGATGGGCTTGCCCGAGTCGCCGCCTTCCCGCAGGAGTATATCCAGCGGAATCTGGCCCAGCAGCGGCACGTCCGTGCCCGTCGACGCGCTGAGCCTCTCGGCGAGCACCTCCCCGCCGCCGGTGCCAAACAGGTCCATCCGGCCGCCGTCGGGCATTTCCAGGAACGACATGTTCTCGATGACCCCGGCCACCGTCTGCCCGGTTTGGGTGGCGATGGCACCGGCACGTTCTGCCACGTCGGCTGCGGCGGCCTGGGGAGTGGTGACCACCAGGATTTCGGCCTTGGGCAGCAGCTGCGCCACCGAGATGGCGATGTCACCGGTGCCCGGCGGGAGGTCCAGGAACAGCGCATCAAGGTCGCCGAAGTAGACATCGGTGAGGAATTGCTCGAGGGCCCGGTGCAGCATGGGTCCGCGCCAGGCCACGGGCTGGTTGCCGGTGACGAACATGCCGATGGAAATGACCTTCACGCCGTAGGCCACCGGCGGGAGGATCATGTCGTCCACGCGGGTGGGGGCCTGGGTGATCCCCATGAGGGCCGGCACCGAGAAGCCGTACACGTCCGCGTCCACGATACCCACGCGCAGCCCCTGTGCAGCGAGGGAACAGGCGAGGTTGACCGTCACCGAGGACTTGCCCACTCCGCCCTTGCCGCTGGCCACCGCGAAAACCTTGGTGAGGGATCCCGGCTGGTTGAACGGGATGCCGCGCTCACCGCCGGGGCCGCGGAGCTGCTCCTTCAGTGCGTCGCGCTGCGCCTGGGTCATGACCTTGAGATCGACCTCGACGGCGGCCACACCTGGCACGTCCAGCAGTGCTGCCTCGGAGTCCCTGGTGATGGTGTCGCGCAGGGGGCAGCCGGCAATGGTGAGCAGCACCGCAAGGCGGACGGTCCCGTTGTCGGAGATCTCCACGGAATCAACCATGCCCAGTTCGGTGATGGGGCGCCGGAGTTCCGGATCGATGACGGTTGCCAGGGCAGCGTTGACTGCCTGAAGGAGGGTGGTGCTCATGCCGTGGTGCTCAGCTTTCGGGAGAGGTGGGTCGGTGGGCTGCCCGGCCCTGCCGCGTTTTTTCGGACTTGACCTTGGGGATCTGCTGCGTGCGGGGATTGCGTTGCTTCTCCCGCTTCTCCTTCAGCTTTTCCCGGACCAGTTCGCGCGGCGATTCATGGCTTCCGGGGCCGGAAGGTTCGTGCGTGCGGAGCTCCTCCTGGGCCTCGAGCAGGTCCTCCAGGAGGCTGCGCAGTTCCGCCCGGACGTAGTCGCGGGTGGCCACTTCACGCAGCGCGATCCGCAGCGAGGCCAGTTCCCGCGTGAGGTATTCGGTGTCCGACAGGTTCCGCTCCGCCCGCTGGCGGTCCTGCTGCAGCGACACGCGGTCGCGGTCGTCCTGCCGGTTCTGCGCGAGGAGCAGCAGCGGCGCCGCGTAGGAGGCCTGCAGGGACAGCATCAGCGTCAGGAGCGTAAACCCGAGCTCAACCTTGTCGAACTGCCAAGCCGTGGGCGCGAAGGTATTCCAGGCCAGCCAGAATACACAGAACACGGTCATGTAGAGCAGGAACTGCGGCGTGCCCATGAAGCGGGCGAAGCCCTCCGTCGCGTGGCCGAACGCATCAGGGTTCGGCGAGAACTTGGGGAGCATGCGCTGGCGGCCGCTCAGCGGCGTGTCCAGGCTTCCCTGGGCTGCCGGCTTTCCGCTCGGTCGCGTTGCCTTTGCCGTGTTTTCAGCCAATGCGGCCACCAAGCTTCCTAACCGGGGCCTCGCCGTCGTTTGCCCGCCAGTCATCGGGCAGCAGATGGTCCAGGACGTCGTCCACTGTCACTGCGCCAACCAGCCGGCCTGCCTGGTTGACCACCGGCAGGGAGTTCAGGTTGTACGTGGCGAGGGTGCGCGCGACTTCGCTGATGTGGGCCAGGTCCGAGAGCGGCTCCAGGTTCTTGTCCACGAGGTTGCCCAGCGACTCGAAGGGCGGGAAGCGCAGCAGCTGCTGGATGTGCACCACGCCGAGGAACCGGCCGGTGGGGGTTTCCAGCGGAGGACGGGCGATGAAGATGGACGAGGCGAGGGCAGGGGAGAGTTCCTCGCGCCGGACGTGGGCGAGGGCCTCCGCCACCGTGGCTTCGGGCGGCAGGATGACGGGGACAGGGGTCATGAGGCCGCCGGCGGTGTCCTCGTCGTATTCGAGGAGGCGCCGGACGTCCTCTGCGCCTTCGGGCTCCATCAGCTGAAGGAGTTCCTCCGCCTGGGCGGACGGGAGCTCGCCGAGGAGGTCGGCGGCATCATCGGGGTCCATCTCCTCCAGGACGTCAGCGGCACGCTGGACGTCGAGGGCGGAGAGGATTTCCACCTGGTCGTCCTCTGGCAGCTCCTGCAGAACGTCCGCGAGCCGCTCGTCCTGCAGTTCGCTTGCTACCTCGAAGCGCCGCTTGTCGCTCATCTCCTGCAGCGCCTCGGCGAAGTCCGCGGGCTTGAGGTCCTCGTGGTTGGCCACGAACTGCGTGGCGGCCTGCGGTTCTGTTTTGGCTCCCTGGTGCGCGTCGGCCCAGTCGATGATCATGGTCTCGTTGCGGCGCAGCCTGCTCAGGGGCGCCAGGGAATGTCCGCGCCGGACGAACAGCTTGCTCACGAACCAGTCGCCCGAGCGGTGCTGGTCCATGGCGATGTCCTCGATGGTGGCATCGCCGCTGCCATCCGTCAGGGTGACCCGGCGGTCGAACATTTCGGCCACCACCAGGGTTTCGGCGCCGCGCTGTTCGAAGCGCCGGAGGTTGACCAGCCCGGTGCAGATGACCTGCGTCTGGTCGATGGAGGTGATGCGGGTCATGGGGACGAAGACGCGCTTCTTGCCGGGAACTTCGACGACGATGCCCACCACGTGCGGGGCGCCCCGGGTTCCGCGGGAGAGCACGACGACGTCACGCAGCCGCCCCAGACGGTCGCCCAACGGGTCGAAGACGTCCAGTCCCAAGAGGCGCGCGACAAAGACGCGGGTAGGATTCGTGCTCACCTCTACAGGCTACCGAGTCTGCTCTCTTTTAGCTGAATTTTCAGCTTTCACCCATCCTTATGGGCAAGAATGGGGTTATGGCTAACATATTTGGTGCTCCGAAGGCTGCGTCCAACGGCTCGGACGAGTCGAAGACTGTCCCCACGGGGGACACGGTCGGCTCGTATACCTCTTACCTGGACGCCCAAAAGGCCGTGGACTACCTCGCCGACCAGCAGTTCCCGGTGCACCTGGTGTCCATCGTGGGGAACGACCTCAAGATGGTGGAGCGGGTGACGGGCCGCCTCAGCTACCCGCGCGTTGCGCTCTCCGGTGCCTTGAGCGGCATGTGGTTTGGCCTCTTCGTCGGCGTCATGCTGTCCTTCTTCACGCCTGCCGGCGGGACGTTTTCCATCATCAGCTCGGTGCTGATGGGTGCGGCGTTCTTCATGCTGTTCGGGATCGTCACCTATGCCATGCAGCGCGGCAAGCGTGACTTCACGTCCACCAGCCAGGTGGTTGCCACCAATTACGACGTCGTCGTGGCCTTCGAGGCGGCCCAGGAGGCGCGCCGGCTGCTCCAGCAGCTCCCGATGACGCCGTCCGACACCACCCAGGGTGCGCGCCCGGCGTCGTCCACCCAGCACGACTACCAGAACCAGCACGACTACCAGAACCAGCACGACCACCAGAACCAGCACGACCACCAGAACCAGCACGACCACCAGAACCAGCCCTACCAGCAGCCGGGCCGGCACCAGGGACCGCCGCAGGGCCCGTCCCACGGCCAGGCGCCGCAGCGGCCGGCGGGCTGGAACGACCCCTACGGCCAGCGGGCCCAGGATGCCCAGGGGAATGACGCCCAGGGCTCCCAGACTCCCCAGGCGCAGGGCGAATCGGGTCCGGGCGCACCGGTTCCGGATGCACCCCAGTATGGGGCCGTCGAGGGCCAGCCCGGCCAGCCCGGCCGGGCCCCGGAAGCTGCCGATACCCCGGACGCGCAGCGCGCTGGCCAGCGCCCGGCGGCTGTTCGCTACCCCGATCTGCCTGATGGCCGCCCGCAGTACGGCGTGCGCGTGAACGACGCCAACCAGCCGGCGCACAGCAAGGACGAGCCCCAGCGTTAGCGCCGGGCGAGCCCGACAGGTGAGACCGAAAAGGGATGGGCGTCGGAGAAATCCGGTGCCCATCCCTTTTTGCTCGTAGAGGCTGGCCGGCCGCAAGAGCCGGCGCCGGTTAACCCTTGGCGTCGATCTCCTGGTAGATGCCTGCCATCCAGGACTCGACGTCGTCCGCGGTGCGGGGGAGCGCCGCGCTGAGGTTCACGGGGCCCTCGGCCGTCATCAGGATGTCGTCCTCGATGCGCACGCCAATGCCGCGGTACTCTTCGGGAATGGCGAGGTCTTCCTGCTTGAAGTACAGGCCCGGTTCGATGGTGAAGACCATACCCTCCCGCAGCACGCCGTCCAGGTAGAGTTCCCGCTTGGCCTGGGCGCAGTCGTGGACGTCGAGGCCGAGGTGGTGGCTGGTGCCGTGCGGCATCCAGCGCCGGTGCTGCTGGCCGTCCTCGCTAAGGGCCTCCTCGACGGAGACCGGGAGCAGGCCCCATTCCGCAAGGCGCTCCGCGAGGACAGTGGTGGCGGCGGTGTGGATGTCGCGGAACTTCACGCCGATCCGGGCGGCCGCGAAGCCGGCGTCGGCCGCGTCCAGGACCGCTTCGTAGACCTTGCGCTGCACGTCGGAGAACTTGCCGTTGGCCGGCAGCGTGCGGGTGATGTCCGCCGTGTAGAGCGAATCGGCCTCCACGCCGGCGTCCAGCAGGAGGAGCTCCCCGGCGTTGACCTTGCCGGTGTTGCGGGTCCAGTGGAGCACGGTGGCGTTGTTGCCGGAGGCGGCGATGGTGTCGTAGCCGAGTTCGTTGCCTTCCTCGCGGGCGCGGGCGAAGAAGGCTCCTTCCACCACGCGTTCGCCGCGGAAATGCGTCAGGGCGCGGGGCAGGGCCTTGACCACTTCCGTGAAGCCTTCCACAGTCGCGGCCACGGCGATCTGCATCTGCCCGATTTCCCACTCGTCCTTGGTCAGGCGCAGCTCGGAGAGTGCTTCGGACAGCTTCTCGTCGAGGGCGTCCAGCACGCCCAGGTCCAGGTTGTCCGGGTCCTTGGCGGTGTTGTAGCGGGCGGTGTCCACGAGCGCGTCGATGTTTTCGTCCACCTTGCGCACCAGCCGGATGGAGATGCCGCCGATTTCAGGGGCGCCGACGTTCTTGGTGACGGCCATCTCGAGTTCGTCGATGTGGGCGGTGGGGATTCCCAGCCGGGCCTCAAATTCGGCCAGCGTGGGCCGCGCCCCGATCCAGAACTCACCCGACCGCGCGTCGGCGTAGAACTGTTCGGTGTCCCGCCCGGCCAGCGGCCGGAAGTAGAGCGTGGCGCGGTGGCTGCCGCCGTCGTCGCCCTTGCCCTGCTCGACAGGTTCGAAGATGAGCACGGCGTCGGGCTCATGGTCCAGCCCGAGGCCGGTGAGGTGGGCGAAGCCGGAGTGCGGCCGGAAACGGTAGTCGCAGTCGTTGGACCGGACCTTCAGGGGCCCGGCCGGAAGCACCAGACGTTCACCCTTGAACTGGTCGGAGATGGCCCGGCGCCTCCTCGCGGCGTGGCTGGCGACGGCGTCCCGTTCAGGGGTCACCTGCGGCGCGGCCGCCCAGTTGCTGGCCATGAAGGCCTTGAAAGCCGCGGAACTGGGCCGCTGGGAGCGGTTGTTGACGCGCTCTTCCAAGGGCTGGGAAGCTGTGTTTTCACCGTTGTGGGTGTTGTCTGCATCGTTCACCGTCCAATAGTCTCACCAGCCGAGCGGCTTAGGCCAACACCGGCGCGGGAGGGAGAATCACGCCGATCCAGGCCACAGGGGCGCGCCATCTACTAGGCTGGGCTGGTGAGGATAGATCTGCACGCCCACTCGAATATTTCCGACGGCACGGAGACACCGGCGGAGGTCATGGCGGCCGCGGCGGCGGCAGGGCTGAATGTCATTGCGCTGACGGATCATGACTCCACGGATGGTTGGGGGGAAGCGTCCCGGGCGGCGATTGACAACGGCGTGGCACTGGTGCCCGGCATGGAGATTTCCTGCCGGACGGAGCGCGGGATCAGCGTCCACCTCCTGAGCTACCTGCACGACCCCACGCACCCGGGGCTGCTGGAGGAAATCACGAAGGCCAGGGAGGCCCGCCTGACCCGCGCCGAACGCATGGTCACGCTGCTCGCCGAGGATTACCCGCTGAGCTGGGACGACGTGATCCACCATGTGGCGCCAGGGGCCACGCTGGGACGGCCGCACATCGCCGACGCCCTGGTGGCGGCGGGAGTGGTAGCGGACCGTTCCGAGGCCTTCACCTCGATCCTTACTTCCCATTCGCGCTATTTCGTGCAGCACTACGCGCCGGCGCCGGCCCTCGCCGTCGAACTGGTCTGCGCCGCCGGCGGCGTTCCCGTCTTTGCCCACCCCGTCGCCTCCGCACGGGGGCGGGTGGTGGGCGAAAGCACGTACCACGAAATGATCGACGCCGGCCTGGCCGGCCTGGAGGTCAACCACCGGGACAACCCGGAGGAGGGCCGGGAATTCCTGCGGAAGCTGGCCGCCCAGCACGGGCTGGTGGTGACCGGGTCCTCGGACTATCACGGCCTGGGCAAGCCGAACCGGCTGGGCGAGAACCTGACCGCCCCGGACGTCCTCGACCGGATCGAGGAGCTGGCCACGGGCACCGCCGTCGTCCGCTAACCCAACTAAGTAGCACTTCAGGGCGCTCCCAGCGCTGGGAACGCCCTGTGCTGCGACCTACTTGGGCGGGCACCTACACGGGCGGGTAGGAGGCGATCTCGGCGTGCACCCCGAGCCGCTTGGCCATGACGTCGATGGCCGGCTGGTTCTGGTCCACGCAGACGAACCTGCGCCCCATCTTGGCCGCAACGGCGCCGAGTGTGCCGGAACCGGCGAAGAAGTCGAGGCACCAGTCACCCGGGCGGCTGGACGCGGCCACCACGCGGCGCACCAGGCCCTCGGGTTTCTGCGTGGGGTACCCGGTCTTTTCCTTGCCCGTGGGGGAGACGATGGTGTGCCACCAGACGTCCGTGGGCAGCTTGCCCAGCTCACGCTTGGCCGGAGTCACGAGCCCCGGGGCCATGTAGGGCTCCCGGTCCACCTCGGCGCTGTTGAAGTGGTACTTGGCCGGGTTTTTGACGTAGACGAGGATGTTGTCGTGTTTGGTGGGCCAGCGGTTTTTGGCGCGTGCACCGTAGTCGTAGGCCCAGATGATCTCGTTCAGGAAGGATTCACGGCCAAAGATGGCGTCAAGCATCACCTTGGCGTAGTGCACCTCGCGGTAGTCAAGGTGCAGGTACAGGGTTCCGTCGTCGGCCAGGAGCCGCCATGCCTCCACCAGACGCGGCTCGAGGAAGGACCAGTAGTCGCTGAAAGCGTCGTCGTAGCGGTGCAGGGCGCCCTTGATCGTGTCGTAGGAGCGGCCCTTGAAGCCCACCCGGTCGCCGTCGCCGTCGGCGTTGAGCACCATCCTTGTTTCCTGGCGCTGCTGGGCCCGGCCGGTGTTGAAGGGCGGGTCCACGTAAATGAGTGTGAAGGCGCCGTCCGGCAGCGTGGGGAGGAAGTCCGCGTTATCCGCGTGCACCACCAGGTTGCTGCCGTCCGGCGCCCAGACAGTTTCAGTCATTGAGGCTATGGGGCCTCGGTGCCGGGCTGCGAGCCGGTCGCGGCGGATTCGCCGCCGGAAACCACTTCGCCGTTGCGGCGGCGCGTGCGGGTGCGGTTGCGGCGCGGCCTTACCGGCTGCTCGCCGTCAACAGTCGCAGTGGAAGCGGGGCCGGTCCCCGTGTCCGTGCCCGAGTCTGAGGAACGACGGCGGCGCTCACCCGTTCGCTTGCCCGCGTCACCGCCGCGGCGGCTGTCTTCCCTGCTGCCGGAGCGGCCGGAATCGCGGCCGCCGGAGCGGCTGTTCTTCTTGCCGGTCTCGCCCAGGTCCTCCAGGACCTCGGCGTCGACGCCGGCGAGGGTGCGCTTGCTGCGCGGGAGCCGGCCCTTGGTGCCCTCGGGGATGTCCAGGTCCTCGTACAGGTGGGCTGAGGAGGAGTAGGTTTCGACGGGCTCGGGAACGCTCAGCCCCAGCGCCTTGTTGATGAGGCCCCAGCGCGGCATGTCGTCCCAGTCCACGAACGTGACGGCGGTGCCCTTGTTGCCGGCGCGGCCGGTGCGGCCCACGCGGTGCAGGTAAATCTTCTCGTCCTCGACGCACTGGTAGTTGATGACGTGCGTGACATCGTCGACGTCGATGCCGCGGGCTGCTACGTCCGTGGCCACCAGGACGTCCACCTTGTTGTTGCGGAAGGCACGGAGCGCCTGCTCGCGCGCACCCTGTCCGAGATCACCGTGGATGGCGGCGGCGGCAAACCCGCGGTCCACGAGTTCCTCCGCAACCTTCGCGGCAGTGCGCTTGGTCTTGGTGAAGATGATGGTGCGGCCTCGGCCGCGGGCCTGCAGGATACGGGCGACTACCTCGATCTTATCCATGCTGTGTGCACGGTAGATGAGCTGACGGATGTCGCGCTTGGTCAGGCCCTCGTCGTCCGGATCCGCGGCGCGGATGTGGGTGGGCTGCGTCATGTACCGGCGGGCCATGGCAATGACCGGGCCCGGCATCGTGGCCGAGAACAGGAGCGTCTGGCGAACGGGCGGCGTGCCGGCGATCAGGGTCTCCACATCGGGCAGGAAGCCGAGGTCCAGCATCTCGTCAGCTTCGTCCAGCACCACGATCTTGACGTTCTTCAGGACGAGGTGCTTCTGCTTGTAGAGGTCGATCAGGCGGCCGGGCGTGCCGACCACCACCTCGACGCCCTTCTGCAGCGCGTCGATCTGCGGCTCGTAGGCGCGTCCGCCGTAAATCGTGGCGATCCGGGCGTTGCGCTTGCGGGATGCCGTCTGGAGGTCGTTGGCAACCTGCACGGCGAGCTCACGCGTGGGAACGATCACCATGGCCTGGGGCGCACCGGGAGCGGGCAGTTTATCGAAGCCGGCGTCATCGCGGCCCACCACGCGCTGCAGCGCAGGAATGCCGAAGCCGAGGGTCTTGCCCGTTCCGGTCTTGGCCTGGCCGATGATGTCGTGGCCGGACAGCGCCACGGGCAGCGTCATGGCCTGGATAGGGAAGGGGTGCGTGATGCCGGCGTCGGCAAGGGATTCAACGATGTCAGCGCGGACGTCGAGGTCGGCAAACGACTTTTCGGCTATTTCGTGCGGCTTCTCATCCGAGATGATGGTTTCTTCCGGCTCGATGGTCTCGGTGCCGGAGTCGTCAGAAAGAAGCTGGTGGGTATGCAATTCACTCACAGGGGAGTTTCCTTATTCATTTAGGCATTGGCGCCGCCTGCTCAACGGGCCGGCCGCGGGGCCGTTCCGGAGCACGCTCAGGCGCGCAAGCAATTCCAGTGGAAGCCGATCGCGGGCTATCTAATTGCCGGCACTGGGGACCGGCGGGTGTGACTCAAGATCGCGTAGGGGCGGGCTTGTTGAATTCAATTTACGGAAATCAACGACCGGGCATCCATTACTACCTAGCCAGTCTACTGGCAAACCCGTGTTTTCCTTGACTCGGGCCGCCGCGGGGGTCCGTTGCGGCCGCAGGAACTGCGGATTGCGGCACCATCGAGCTGTGGGCTGGGGATCAGCTGACGAGTTCGAGGTGGATCTCGCGGGAGGCGATGTCCGAGGAGACGAGCCGGACCCGGACCCTGGTGCCGGGCTCCATTTCGCCGGCACACCTGGCCGTTACCGCCGGTTCGGCGATCTGGACCACTCCGGAGGGGCCGGATCCGTTGGTCCCCTTCCCGTTTACCTTGCCGTTCCCGTTTCCGTTTCCGCTGCCTGCTCCGTTTCCGTTCCCGTTCTTGGCCGGCTTTGACCCGGAGATCACCACGGCATCGAACTCCTGCCCGATGTGGTTGATCAGCAGCGCGGCCTCCACAGTGTCCAGGGCCAGCCGTTCCATTCTTCCCGCCAGCTGGTCTGAGTACGCCATGATTTCGGGCAGCGAGGGGAGCGCCTCCCGCGCCCAGGCCGGCACCGGCCGGTTGTTGCTCAGTGCCTCGCAAATGACCAGGACAAACCTGTCCACGAGGCGGCGCAGTGGGGCGGTGGTGTGGGCGTACGCCGTGCCGATGGCTGACTGGACCGCGTCCTCCGGGACGGTCCCGTCAAAGTGCGTGTACCCGGCTCCGCGGAAGAGCATTCCGGCCGCGTGGAGGATGGCCAATTGCCGGTGGTCGGTGGGGTCGAGGGTGCGCAGGTACTCGCCGTAGCTTTCCTGCCCGTCCCACGGTTTGCCCAGAGCGTGGGTCTGCCGCTTGAAGTGGCTGAGCGAGCGTTCATCCGGGGCCGGCATGGTGCGCAGGATCCCCACTTTGCCGTTGAGCATCAGGGAGGCGGCGGCCATGCCGGTCATGAGCGAGATCTGGGCGTTCCAGTCCTCCACCGGAAGCTGCGGCACTGCGACGATGCGGTAGCCGCCGTCGGGAAGCTGGACGATCTCCTGCTCCGGCATGTTCAGGCTTGCCCCGCCGCGGGCACGCTCCAAGTCCACCCGCTTGCACCCGACCTCGCACAGGAGCTGCAGCATGGGAGGGGCCGTGCCGGCATCCAGTTCTGCCTGGACCCCCTTGTAGTTGAGCTTGGCGCGGCTACGCACCATCGCCCGGCGCACCAGCACGGACGCCACCTCGGCGGCGGCGTCGAGCTCGAACTCCCAGACGAAGGCGGAGCACAGCTGCCCGGCGAGCAGGCTGCCGGCGTTCTCACTGATCACCTCCGGATGCAGCGGAATGCGGCCGTCGGGGGCGTAGAAGGTCTGCCCGCGGCGGCGGGTTTCGGCGTCGATCGCGCCGCCCGGCTGCACGAAAGACGGAACGTCTGCAATGGCATAGAGGATCCGGTATCCCTCGCCGAGGCGTTCGATGAAGAGCGCCTGGTCAAGGTCGGTGGACGACGGCGGATCGATGGTCAGGAAGTCCACCCCGGTCAGGTCCAGGGCCGGAAACTGCCGGTCCGCAATGGCGGCTTCAGCTTCCTTGAGCACATCCTCGGGAAATTCCCCTGGAAGCTCCAGCTCCGTCCGCAGCGCGCTCAATGCCTCCTCGAGCGCGTTGGTCTGCTCGTGGACGCTGGGCGACAGACGGTGATGTGACACGAAAATCAGGTTAGCCCGAATTGCGCCGTTAGTCTTGGATTATGGGCACTTCCTCGGCTGACACCGCTCGCTACGACCGCTTCGTCGCAGACCTGTTCGGCGTGATGGCATACGGCGAACTGTCCGCGTTCGAACGGCTCTCGTCCGACGCCCGCTACTCACCCACGCTGCACGACCGCGCCGTGCTCGGCAGGATCGCCGTCATCGAATTCCAGCACTACGAACTGGTGAGCGCCAAGCTGGCGGGGATGGGCGTTGACGTCGAACATGCGATGCTGCCATTCCAGTCCGCCGTGGACCACTTTCACGAGCGGACCCGCCCGGCGGACTGGTACGAATCCCTGATGAAGGCCTACGTGGTGGACACGGTCTCCGCCGATTTCTGCCGGGCCGTGGCCCGGTTTGTGGATGCCGGAACCCGTGACCTCATCCAGCAGATCCAGTCGTCGGAAGAGGCCACGGCCGTGCTTCGGGAACGGCTCAGTGGGGCGCTGGCGGACGACCCCCGGCTCGCGTCCAGGCTGGCGCTGTGGGGCCGCCGCCTCCTCGGCGAAGCGATCACGCAGGCCCAGCGCGTGGGCCACGACCACGCCTTCCTGAGCGAGCTGTTCGTCGAGTCGGAGCCCGGTGCCACGGACGCCACCGCACGCGAGCTGGTGCGGGGCATCACCGCCGAAGTCGCGGAGAACCATTCCCGGCGGATGGTCCAGCTGGGCCTGAGCGGGTAGCTCCAGGACTCGCCGCCCGCGGATCGGGCCGTCTCGGTTACGAGACGGCGGCCGGGTACGTTGCGTCGAGGGCATCGAGCAGTTCCGCCGCGGCTGCTGCCGGGTCTGACGCCTCGGTGATCGCCCGCACGACGACGATGCGGCTGGCTCCGGCCGCCAGGACCTGCTCCAAGTTCGTGCGGTCGATCCCGCCGATCGCGAACCAGGGCAGCAGCAGGCCGCCAACCCGTTCCTCGTTTGCGGCGCGAACGGCCTCCGCCGCGTAGCGCACCAGGTCGAGCCCGACGGCGGCGCGCCCGGGCTTGGTGGGGGTGGCCCACAGCGGGCCCACGCAGAAATAGTCCAGGCCACTGCGCCCGTGGGCAGCGCCGATGGCTGCATCCACCTGGTCCGTGCTGTGGGTGGACAGCCCGATCACCGTTGAATCGTGCAGCAGCTTCCGGGCGGCGCGGAGCGGCAGGTCCTTCTGGCCGACGTGGAACACCGGTGCACCGGCGATGGACGCGATGTCGGCGCGGTCATTCACGGCCCACAGCCGGCCGTGTCTGCGGGCGGCGGCATGCACTACTTCCAGCAGCTCGAGTTCCTCGGCCGCCTCGATGCTCTTGTCCCGCAGCTGGATGATGTCCACGCCGCCGGCGAACGCCGCGTCCACGAAGTCCGCAAAGTCCCCGCGGTCCTTGCGGGCGTCGGTGCAGAGGTACAGGCGGGCGGCGGTGTGGGCAGAGTGCACGGTCATGGCAACCACCTTAGTTCCTCTAAACTGGGCAGGTACCGCGGGAGCCCGTTGCTGCTGTCATAAAGACGCAGGGCTGAGAGGGCGTCAGAGCCGACCGCTTGACCTGATCCGGTTAGTACCGGCGTAGGGAAGGAATTCCATGAACCCTGAAACCAGCGGCGACGAATGCTCCGCGGGAGCCTTGGAGCCCGGCGCACTTGAGGCAGATGTAGCCGTCATTGGCGGCGGCGTGGTTGGCCACGGCATCGCCTGGGAGGCACGGCGCTCCGGCCGGTCGGTGGTGCTCATCGATGAAGCCCCGGGCAGCGGTGCAAGCTGGGCTGCGGCCGGCATGCTCGCCCCGGTCAGCGAACTGCATTACCAGGAGGAAGGGCTCCTGGAACTGATGCTGGAATCCTCCGCCAGATGGCCGGAGTTTGCGGCCACGCTCACAGCCGGCGAGGACGCCGGTTACCTGACGACGCCGACCCTGGCGGTGGGTGCCGATCCGGCCGACCGCCGGGCCCTGATGGACCTGCGGGACGTGCAGCGGGCCTACGGCCTGAACGTTGAACCGCTGACCATCCGGGAGGCACGTTCCCGGGAGCCGCTGCTCAGCCCCGCGATCTCCTGCGCCCTGGACATCCCGGCGGACCACCAGGTGGATCCGCGGAAGCTCGTCCGGGCGGTTGCTGCCGAGCTGGCCTGCCATGGCCAGGAGATCGCGGCAGCGGAGGGATACGCGGTGCGGGAGCACGCCGCCGGCCTGCTCTGGGACGGCGCGCGGGTCTGCGGGGTCCGGCTGGCCGGCGGGGGAACCGTCAGGGCGGCCGAGACGGTGGTGGCCAACGGCCTGGCCGCGGCGCACCTGCAGAACCTCCCGGAAGGCCTGCAGCTGCCGCTGCGCCCGGTTTACGGAGACATCCTCAGGCTCAGAGTCCCCGCACACCTGCAGCCCCTGCTCACCGCAACGGTGCGGGGCATGGTGCGGGGAGTGCCGGTGTACGTGGTGCCCCGCGGGGACGGCACGGTGGTGATCGGCGCCACCCAGCGTGAGGACGGTGTGCCGGGCACCAGCGCCGGGGGTGTCTACCAACTGCTGCGCGACGCCCAGGCACTGCTGCCGGCAGTCGCCGAACTCGAGCTGCTCGAAGCCACCGCCCGGGCACGGCCCGGCACGCCGGACAACGCCCCGCTGCTGGGCCGGGTGCCGGCCGGCGGGCAAGGTGCGGGCACGGACGTGGCGGGCCTCATCATCGCCACCGGCTTCTTCCGCCACGGCGTCCTGCTGACCCCGGCCGCCGCGGCGATCTGCCGCCAGCTCATGGACGGCAACACCGATCCGCGCTGGGCCGCCTTCCGGCCGGGCCGGTTTTCACCAGGGCTTCCGGGCCCACTGGGATCTGCCGCTGTTCTCAGCCCCGTCCCCGGCTAATCACCCCAAGGGACACCGCAAGCAGCGGGCACTGTCACGTTGACCCGCGTCACATCTGACCAGAACAAGGAACCAGCATGAACATCACACTGAACGGCGTTGAACAGGAAGTAAGCGAGGGCGCCTCCGTCACCTCACTCGTCAGCCAGGTCACGGGGCGCCAACTGGCCGCCAGCGGGCAGGCCGCCGACGGCCAGCGGCTGGGTGTGGCGGTGGCCCGCAACTCGGCCGTCGTGCCGCGCAGCCAGTGGTACGCCACCGCCCTCGCCGACGGCGACGAGATCGAACTTGTCACGGCAGTCCAGGGAGGATGAAGACGATGGCAGAAACAATGATTGAAACAACAGACAGCCTGGTCATTGACGGGGTGGAGCTGACTTCGCGGCTCATCATGGGCACCGGAGGCGCTCCAAGCCTGGACGGTCTCGGCGCAGCGCTGCTCGCGTCCGGCACCCAGCTGACCACAGTTGCGATGCGGCGCTACTCGCCTGCCGAAACCGGCTCGCTGTTCCAGCTGCTGGTGGACCACAAAATCCGCGTGCTTCCCAACACCGCCGGCTGCTTCACGGCCCGGGACGCTGTCATGACGGCGGAGCTGGCCCGTGAAGCGTTGGAGACCGATTGGGTCAAGCTCGAAGTCATAGCCGATGAGCACACGCTCCTGCCTGATGCCGTGGAGCTGGTGGACGCCACCGAGCAGCTGGTCAACCGGGGCTTCAAGGTCTTCGCCTACACCAATGACGATCCCGTTTTGGCGCTTCGGCTGGAGACCCTGGGTGCATCGGCCGTCATGCCGCTGGGAGCGCCGATCGGCACGGGCCTGGGCATCCTCAATCCGCACAACATCGAGCTGATCGTGTCACGGGCCTCCGTTCCCGTGGTCCTGGACGCAGGGATCGGCACGGCCTCGGACGCGGCCCTGGCAATGGAACTGGGTTGCGACGCCGTGCTGCTGGCCACGGCCGTGACCCGGGCCCAGAACCCCGCGCTGATGGCCGAGGCCTTCAAACACGCCGTGATCGCCGGTAGGCTGGCGCGTGCGGCCGGGCGGATCCCGCGCCGTGAGCATGCGTTGGCGTCGTCGGCCATGGAGGGCCGGGCGGAGTTCCTCTAAGTCCGGCCAATCCCTGCCGCTCCGGCGTGGGGCGGCTCAGCCGGTACTGCTAAGGAGCCAGTTGTGGCCGCCACGGACGACATTCTCACCCGACCCCAGATCGACGAAGCGCTCGCCGGGCTGCCCGACTGGCGCTACCGCCTCGGCGGGCTTGTCACTGTCTATAAGACGCCGACGGCGGCGGTCGCGCTCGAGCTGATAGCCGCCGTCGGGCGCGTGGCAGAGGACATGGACCACCATCCGGACCTGGACTGGCGCTATAACCGGGTGTTCATCCGGTTCAGCTCCCACGACGTCGGCGGCGAGGTGTCCACGCGGGACGTCCGCGCTGCCGCCTCCGTCAGCGACGCCGCCTCAGCGGCAGGTGCCGAGGCCCAGCCCGGCCTGTACCGGTCGGTGGACATCGGCATCGACACGGCTGACGCGGCGGAAATTTCCGAGGTCTGGCGCGTAGCTCTCGGCTACCGAAGGGGCCGGTCCGGGGACCTGGTTGACCCCTACGGGCGCGGTCCCGGCCTCTGGTTCCAGGAGACGCTGACGCCGAACGACAACCGCCTCCATCTCGACATCCACCGCTCCAAGGCCGAGTCGGCACCCGTACTGGAGAAGACCGCGGCAACCGGGGCGCTAATGAACAGTGACCACGCACCCAACTGGGTGGTGGTCACTGATGCCCAGGGGAACCGGCTCTGCCTGCACACCGAGGAAGGCCGCGGTCCGGACGTTGCCACCCCGCCGGAGTAGCGATCCGTCAGCAAGACCACTTTGTCGGAGACCAGATGACCTTCGAGGAGTCCTGGACACGGTCCTTAGTTTTCCCGGCGGGTCAGCGGCAGGCCCAGTACCTGTGCTGCAGGCGCTGGTTCTGATGCCTTGCAGCTGTCGCAGCAGCCGTCCGCGGCAGGCTCAGACGATGCTTCGCGGTCTTCACCGGGCACCGCCTGCGGGACAGTGCAGCACACGTCCCCGCGCCACGCGTTGACACCCTCACGGACGGCGATCGCCGCGATCACAAGGGCGGCGCCGGCGTCCGCCCACCACCAGCCCAGCGTGCTGTTCAGGACGAGGCCGATCAACAGGACGGCGGAGAGGTAGGTGCAGAGGAGCGTCTGTTTGGAATCAGCGACAGCTGTCTTTGAGCCCAGCTCACGGCCCGCCCGGCGCTGCAGCCAGGACAGAACAGGCATGATGGCCAGGCTCAGCGCGGCGATCACGATCCCGGGGGTCGAGTGCTTGGCCTCCCCGCCGCCGGTCAGGGACCGGACGGCGTCAACGGAGACGAAGGCCGCCAGCGCGAAGAAGGACAGGGCGATGATCCGCAGGGTGAGGTGTTCTCGCCGCTCAGGGTCCTTGGAGGAGAACTGCCATGACAAAGCAAGGGCGGAGGTGACCTCGATTACCGAGTCCAGCCCGAAACCAATAAGCGCGGAGGAGTCCGCGACGCCGCCCGCCCACAGCGCCGCCGCGGCTTCAATCACGTTGTAGGTGATCGTCGCCGCCGCGAAGACGCGGATACGGTGGTTCAGGACCGCCCGCCGCGCTGGCGCCAGTGACAGCTGCACCGCGCTCATGCCAGGCACGTCCCGTCAGGGGCGCAGCACGCCGGATCCACGGCAAGCACCACTCCGATCAGATCCCGGATGGCGTGACCCAGCCGGGCGTCGGCGAGCTCGTACCGCGTCCGCCTGCCGTCCGGGACAGCCACCACCAGGCCGCAGCCCCGCAAACAGGTCAAATGGTTGGACATGCTCTGACGCGACACCGCCAGGGCATCAGCAAGGTCAGAAGGGTAGGCTGGCGCATCGGCCAGTGCCAGCAGGACCCGGGCACGCGTCGGGTCAGAGACCGCGTAACCGAACCGGGCCAGCACCGGAGCGTGTGTCAGAGTCTGCATAGACTCACAGTACATCCGCTGATGTATTGAGCCAATGTTGTGCCACCGGCCACCCAGCAGGCCGACTTGGGACACATGCTGGACGTTTCATGACACGCGAAAACCAAAAGCGGAAAGCTTCCCCGACCTGAAAGCAACCGGCTTCTGGCAAACTCGGTCAGCTCGTTGGCAAGGGCTGTGATGAGAAATGCGGCGTGATAGGGGCTTGGTCGGTCGGGCTTGAAAGTCGCCAGGCACTCGGGTGCGTCGGCTCCGGCGCCCGGTCCTGACGCGATGGCGAAGCTTGCAATGACCGTCTCTCCGGTTGTACCTCGCCTTACGGGTGGGGATATGCTGCCGGGCTCGATTCCCTGTGTGTCTGTGCGGACTGCATAGGGGCCAAAGGCTTCGAGTTCCGCCCTCATGCGCTCACGCAGGGAGGAGTGCTGTGGGACGGAGTCCCTGCGCTCGTACTTTGATCCGCCCATGGCTCTGTTCTCCAATGAGCCGCTGCATGATGGCCATCCCCACTAGGGATTGTTCGGCAAGACAAGGAACTGCGCAGAGAGCTCGCGCCAGGTATGAGTCACGGCTTGACGAATGCAGAAGCATCTTAAAGGACAGTGACCACGCACCCGCTTGGGTGGTGGTCACTGAAGTCCAGGGGGCGTGGAGCCAGCCAGATCCTGCAGAGGCTAAATTTTCAGCGCTGCCGTCAGCCGCTGGGTGTCCTGCCTGGCGCGCGCCCGGCCCAAGTAGACCGCCACTGCCAGGGCAGCAGCCGTCCCGGCCGCCATGGGAAGGACCCACGGCAGCCACGTCAGGCCCGGCTGGTAGCCCAGCCCCGCCCAGATACAGATGATCCAGGCGAGCATGCCCACCGCAGCAGCGGTGCCTGCCGGCACGAGGATGCCGTACTTGGCGTGGCGCCGGTCGTTGGCCCAGACGATGAACCCGGCAGCAGCAGTTACCAGGACTACGATCACGAGGGACAGCACTGCTCGGCCTACAGTGCGCCGAAGCCGACCCGGCGCACTTCCTCTGCGCCGATTTCGACGTAGCCGAGGACGTTTGCCGGGATGATGATTTGGCGGCCCTTCTCGTCGTTCAGGCGCAGCTCGCTGCCCTTGGCGATGGCCTCGGCCACCACTTTCGCCACAGCGTCAGCATCCTGAGCCGATTCCAGCACAATTTCACGGCCGACGTTCTGAATGCCGATCTTTACTTCCACAGCAAGGCCTCCCAGCCAGTCAAGGTTGAAATTTCAAAGGTAGTTTCAGTTGTAGTCTAGGTCTCTTTAGGGAAGCGAGAGATTCCGCGCCAAGCTAAACGGTAAATCAGGTCGCTGGCCACATCGAGGTCGAGGTTCCCGTCCGTTTCGAGCCAGTAGCGCGCGCTGACCTGGGCCATGCCCGCAAGCCCACGTCCCAGCAGCTGGGCCTCCAGCAGGGGGAGCTTGGTGTCCTCGGCGATGATCCGCGCTATGGCGTCGGCGAAGGTCTTGTTGAACGTCTCCAGGCGCGAGCTGACATCGGCGTCGTTGATCAGGTCGGATTCAAACACCAGCCGGTGTGCCTGGTCGTCGCTGTCAATGAAACGGAAATAGGCACGCATGACGGCCTGCACGCGCTCCTTGTTGTCCGTGGTGGAGCTCATTGCTCCGAGCATGAGCTCGGTCAGTGCCTCGAGATGGCTGTCGAGCAGGGCTAGGTACAGCTCACGCTTCGACGGGAAGTGCTGGTAGAGCACAGGCTTGCTGACGTGGGCCGTTTCCGCGATCTCGTCCATCGCGGCGCCGTGGTATCCGTTGGCGACAAAAACTTCCTGGGCTGCGGCCAGCAGCTGGGCCCGGCGCTCGTCTCGCGGCAGCCTGGCAGAACGCTGGCCGGAGGCGCGGACCGGACCGGCATTGGATTGCGCGGCCTGAGTTCGATCAACCGGTGCATGATGAACCACTGTTGGCCTTCTTTCCTTTGCAGTTAACTTCACTTTACCCGGGGGTAATATGACCGCGCGGTATCTTCAGGCATACATTGAAGTATGGCTTCTCCGTCCACGGCAAATACAGTCCGCACGTTCCCGGGCCCCCTCGTCGATCCCGCGGCCGGGCTCTCCACCGAAGAGGTGGAGCGGTATTCCCGGCACCTCATCATTCCCGAAATCGGCGCACTCGGCCAACGCCGGCTGAAGAACGCGCGAGTACTGGTCATCGGCGCGGGCGGCCTGGGCTCGCCGGCGCTGCTCTACCTTGCCGCAGCCGGCGGTGGGAACCATCGGGATCATCGACGACGACGCCGTGGACCTGAGCAACCTGCAACGGCAGATCATCCACGGTGTGCGGGACGTGGGCCGGCCCAAGATCGAATCCGCCCGGGACGCGATTGCCGAGCTGAACCCGCTGGTGGAGGTCCGCCTGCACGACGTCAGGCTGGATGCCTCCAACGCCCTGGAGCTTTTCGCCGGTTACGACCTCATCCTGGACGGGGCCGACAACTTCGCCACTCGCTACCTGGTGAACGACGCCGCCGCGATCCTCGGCAAGCCGTACGTGTGGGGGTCCATCTTCCGCTTCGACGGGCAGGTCAGCGTGTTCTGGGAGCAGCACGGCCCCACCTACCGGGACCTCTATCCGGAGGCGCCGCCGGCCGGTTCCGTGCCGTCGTGCGGGGAGGGCGGCGTGTTCGGAATGCTGTGCGCGGCCGTCGGATCGCTGATGGTGACGGAGGCCGTCAAACTGATTACCGGCGTCGGGCGTTCCCTGCTGGGCCGCGTGGCGCTGTACGACGCCCTGGGCGGCAGCTGGCGCGAGATCAGGGTGTCCAAGGACCCGGATGCCCCGCGGATCACGGAGCTCACCGACTACGAGGCCTTCTGCGGCGTCGCCCCGGTGGAGACAACCGACACGGAGCATACCGTGACGGCAACGCAGCTGGCCACGATGCTGGCCTCGCGGCAGGCCGGGCTGAAGGACTTCGACCTCGTGGACGTGCGTGAGTCGGGGGAGTACGACATTGTCCGGATCGACGGCTCCGTGCTGATCCCGCAGGGGCGGATCCTCTCCGGCGAGGCGTGGGGCGAGCTGCCGCAGGACAAGGACATCGTGTTCCACTGCAAGGCCGGGACGCGGTCCGCTGCCGTGCTGGCCGCCGCCCGGAAAGCTGGCTACCAGCGCGTCAGCCATCTCGACGGCGGCATCCTCGCCTGGGTGCGCGACGTGGAGCCGCAGAAGCCCGTCTACTGACTCAGCCTTCCTCACCGCGGTTTCCGCCAACGTCACCTCGCGATGACCGGGATCTGCCGGGTATGGAGGACCTTGCCGGTGATCCAGTCCAGCAGGTCGACGGTGAGCTTGTAGTCACCGGCCGCCGGCGCGCGCAGGAGCATGTCGTACCGTTCCGCCGCGCCGAAGTTGATGAGGCTGGCGTATAGGGCCGGTGGCCGAGATCGGCCATGCCGCGCATTGGGGTTTGAAGTGTCCCGGAACGGCCGGCCGTCATGAGCGATCAGCTCCGCCATGGCGACATTTTTCCCTGCGGCGTCCGTGAAATAGGCATTCACCGGGAAATAGTTGGCGTTCAGCAGCCGCAGCAGCGTGGGCTTGACCGTGCCCACGTCGGACATGCGGGCCCTGATGCGCGTCAGTTGGATCGGGCCCTCTGCCGTGGGCACAGGAGCCAGTTCGCCGCCGAGCAGGTAGAAGTGCTTGGCTCGAACTTGTCCAGGCCGGCGTCGTCGCCCGAGAGCCCGGCGGCGTGGTTGAGTTCATGCCAGCGCGGGTCCAAGGAATACGGGACCAGCATGGTCTCGGTGTCAACGTCGTACTCCGGGCCGTCGACGAACGCCCGCCGTGCTCCCTTGGTCACGGGATAGTCCTTATGTACCGGCGGTCCTTCCGGTCCAGCGGGTGCATTTCGACAACGTCCTCCCACTGCTGGAGGACTACGTGGCCGTCGGCGTCCACCCTGCCCCGTGCGCGGGGGAACGTCTCGCCGTTGCGGCGCACCGTCCAGAGATGATTACCGTGGAAATGGAGCTGGTGGTGGACCACGCCGGCGTCGATGAATCGCATGAACTGGCCGGTGCGGACCGTTCCGGCTGCAGCACTCAGGCTGAAATTGCGGACATCAACGTCCCGGGCTGAGCCGGACATCAGCGTGTCCTCCTCCCGCGTCCGGTTGAGCGCCTCATCCGTGGAAACTGCCAAGGACTGGAAGCCGCTGCGTCCGTTGAGGGTAAAGTAGCGGGGCTGTACCGGCGTCTTGTCCGGGTCCACTGTGCCCTGCCGGGAGGCGATGCCGGCCCAGACGGGGTCGACGTTGTGCAGGATCCAGAGCCACTGGCGCTCAAATTCGGGCCCGTGGGCGCCGTCGCGCCAGGGCGAGTCCGGATTGACCACCAGCAGGGCGCCGAAGAGGCCCAGTGTCCGCTGGACCGGGTCTGCTGTCGGATCGGCCGGGTCGGCCCCGGGGTCGCAGTACAGGTAGGTGCCTTCCGCGGGCGCCTTGAAGGTCATGGTTTTGGTCTGGCCCGGTTTGATGGCGCCGGTGCCGACGTGGGCGTTTGCTGCGCCTGCATGCAGGAACTGGAGTGCGTGGTCCTGGGCCAGATGATTGGTCACCCGAATGCTGATGGTGCTCCCGGTCACAGCGATGAGCGTCCTGTCGGGGAAGAAGCTGGCCCAGCGGGCGCGGTGGACGAGGAACTGGCCCGGATTGGCCGGATCCCTGGCCGCCGGGGCCGGCCGTCCCTTGGGCGGGACCGCGGCGCCAAGTGGATAGGTCCGGCTTGCCACGACGGAACCGTTGCGCCGGAACACCCGGGGGCTCACGAAAAGGCTGGGCTTGGGGTCCTTGACCGCAGTCTGCCGGTCGCCGTACCCCCGGTGGTAGACGAGCGTCCCGTCCACCATCGGAAGGTATCCGTCGTTGATGTGCAGGTCCAGCCGGCTTATGAGGCTA
Source organism: Arthrobacter globiformis (assembly GCF_030815865.1). NCBI lineage: Bacteria > Bacillati > Actinomycetota > Actinomycetes > Micrococcales > Micrococcaceae > Arthrobacter > Arthrobacter globiformis. The sequence continues at coordinate 3,905,310 of NZ_JAUSXI010000001.1, read as the reverse complement.
CCTTGGCGACCGTCAGCAGCGGGAGCGCAAGGGCCAGCGGGGCATCGTCCTCCAACCCTGTGTACTCGATTTCCATGGCGACCGAATCGTGCGGGGCCAAGTAACTGATCCAGACCTTTTCGGTGGCACCGGCGGCAATTGTGCCGGGGCCGCGGTCGGCGTCCTGCGGGGCTACGGTGATGCCGGAGGGCAGCAGCTTGAGGCGCAGTTGTCCCGGGCTGAACAGGACCGGCTCGGGCCGGACATTGGTGAGTGCCACTTCGAGCACGACGACGTCGCCCCACGTGAAGTTTCCGGGCTGCGGCCAGTCGAAGTCCAGGAGGGGGTCGCCGTGGTGATCGTCCACCGCGGCACCCTGGCGGCTGGAAACGCGCTGGATTCCGGGCTGGCCTGCTGCAGCGGCCCTGCGCGTTCCGTCCGTGACCTGCGATACGGCCGAGGCGAGCGGCGTGGCGGCAGGCTGCCCCTGTGCATCAAGCCTGGCCAGGCGTCCGGCGTCGACGAGGGAAAGTGTGCCGAAGGTTGTGGAGAGTCCGGCTCCGCCGCCGGGTTTGCTGCGGGACACGATGCCGTAGGTCCCACCGCCTACCAGCAGAAGCGTTCCACCGCCCACGATAAGTCCGAATTGCCGGCGGCTCAGGGGCGGCACGGCAGAGGCCGGCGAAGAAAAATTCATGATGGCTCCCCAATATGGCTTTCACGGGCAACTTCAATGCTGCGCGGAGAACCTATGGAAAGCTTGTGGGGTTCTGTTTGTCAGAACATATGCAGGTTAGGCGGAGTTCCTGCGGGCGTCGATGTCCTGCAGATCATCGGAGCCCTGCAGGGGACCGGTATTCGACAGGCTGCCCGCAGCGACGCCGCTGTGGTCCACAGGGCACTCGGCCTTGGACGCGGCAGCCGGCTGCTCCACGGTGATGCCATACAGGGTTTCCAGCGCAGCGACGTAGTCGTCCTGCTGGCCGTTGGACGCCAGCTCCCGGGCGCGCACGGTGGGGACGTGGAGCAACTGCTTGACCATGCGGCGCAGCGCAAACTCCACTTCTTCGGCGGCGGCGGTGCAGCCGTGGCGGGCGCGCACCTTTTCCATTTCCGCGTCGAGCACGTTCATGGTGTGGCGGCGGAGGGCCACAATGGCCGAATCCACCGAGCGTGCTTCACGTTCCTGTTCAAACGCCCGGGCGGCGCCGGAAACCATGCCGCTGGCCTGCGCGAGTGACTCCGCCTGCTCCTGGGGCGCTGCGAGCCGCACGGACTCCAGCGTCAGCAGCTCCACGCCGTCGAGCTCTCCAACCGCGGGATCAAAATCGTGTGTGAGTGCCAGATCGATGGCGATCAGCGGCTGGGCGGATCCGGCGCGGACCTGGGCGAGCTCGGCGGCTTCCACCCTCGTGTCCGAGCCGCTGCAGCCGATCATGACGTCGGCGGCGGCGACGGCCGCGTGCAGGGTGTCGCCGTCGAGGGCGGTCCCGCCGCGCGTTGCCACGAAGGTGGCTGCGCGCCCTGACGACGAGAACACCGAGATGTCACGGCAGCCGCGGTCGCGGAGCAGGGCCATGGTGGCGCCGGCGTAGGCACCGGTGCCGAACACCACGACCTTCTTCTTCGACCAGTCGGTCTCTTCGGAAAGGTCGGTGGCGAGGTCGAGTGCCACCGAGACGATGGACAGCCCGCGGGAGCCCAGGGCTGTCTGCGCGCCGACATCCTTGGCGGTCTTGGAGGCGGCTTGGAACAGGCGGACCAGCCCGGCGCTGGCGGTGCCCTCATGCTGGGCCGTGATCAGGGCCCGCCGCACCTGCCCGGCAATTTCACGTTCGCCTACGACGGCGGAGTCGAGTCCGGAGCTCACGGCAAAGAGGTGCTCGGTGACCTCGGGGCCGGTGCGGGTGCTGAATGACCGGGACACCAGCTGCTCGCTGAGCCCGCTCGAATCGCTGATCTGGCCGACCAGGGCGGCGCGTGCGGCCTCGACGTCGTCGGCGTGCGGCGCCTCGCCGTAGATTTCGTAGCGGTTGCAGGTGGCAAGGACGATTGCGCCCTTGACCGCCGGCGAACCGGCGAGGGCGGACGTGGCAATGCCAGAGGAACCGTTGCTTAGCTGAGCAACGGTTTCGAGGTCGATGTCGGCGTGTGTAGCCACCAATGAGAAAAGAACCACAGCACGACAATCATAGCTTTTTCGCAGGCGCGTAGAACAACCCTTTATCCGGATACCCGGTTTCTAGGGCCTGTGATTCCTGCCACCCCATAGTGGGACTGCCGCGGATGACAGGCTGTCGTTATCTTTTAGGGGCGATTTTGGGCACAATCAAAGGCATGACTTCTAGCGCTGTAACACCCGCCGGTACCGGACTCGACGCAGGCCATCCGCTTCGCGACGGACGCACTGCTGACTCTCCGCTTATTACGGCATACCGCGGCGGCAAGCCAAGCCGCCGCCCGGTGTGGTTCATGCGCCAGGCGGGGCGTTCCCTGCCGGAATACCTGAAGGTCCGTGAGGGCGTCGCCATGCTGGACTCCTGCCTGCGCCCCGAACTGGCCTCGGAAATCACCCTGCAGCCGGTGCGCCGGCACGACGTGGATGCGGGCATCTTCTTTTCCGACATTGTCATCCCCCTGAAGCTGGCCGGCGTCGGCGTTGACATCGTGCCAGGCGTCGGGCCGGTCCTGGACAAGCCCGTGCGGACCGCCGCCGACGTCGCCGCATTGCCCCGCCTCACTGAGGAGTCGCTGGAACCAATCCGGGAAGCCGTCCGGCTGACGGTGGATCAGCTCGGCAAGACCCCGCTCATCGGCTTCGCCGGCGCGCCTTTCACACTCGCCGCCTACATGGTGGAGGGCCGGCCCTCCCGGGACCACCTTGGCCCGCGCACCATGATGCACGCCGACCCCGAGACGTGGTCGGCGCTGGCAAACTGGGCCGCGGATGCCTCCGGCCTGTTCCTGCGCGCCCAGCTGGAGGCGGGCGCCTCCGCGGGCCAGCTGTTTGACTCGTGGGCGGGCTCCCTCGGCCTGGCGGACTACACCCGCTTCGTCGCCGCAGCCTCGTCCCGCGCCCTGGACCACGTCCGCGACCTGGGCGCCCCGCTGATTCACTTCGGCACCGGCACCTCGGAGCTTCTGGTGGCCATGCGCGACGTCGGTGTTGACGTCGTCGGCGTGGACTACCGGCTGCCGCTGGACGAGGCCAACCGCAGGCTGGGCGGCACCGTCCCGCTGCAGGGCAACATCGATCCGGCACTCCTGTCCGCTCCGTGGGAGGTCCTTGAGGCGCACGTCCGCGAGGTCATCGCATCGGGTGCTGCGGCCCCCGGCCACGTGCTGAACCTCGGCCATGGCGTGCCGCCGGAAACGGACCCGGACGTCCTGACTCGCGTCGTCGAACTCATCCACTCCATCTCTCCGGAGTAGAGGCCGTGGCTGCGGGCAGTCCTCCGGCTGCCGGGCGCACGGCGCTGGTGGTGGGCGGCGGCATTTCCGGGCTCCTGGCCGCCCGGGAACTGGCCCGGGCTGGCATCAACACCACGGTGCTGGAAGCTGCCGACGCCTGGGGCGGCTGCGTCGGCCGTCATGACGTGGCCGGGCTGACCCTGGACAGCGGGGCCGAGTCCTTCGCCACCCGTTCCACCGCCGTGGCTGACCTGGCCGTTGAACTGGGGCTGGGCGGGCATATTGTTGCCCCGCGGCCCGGCGGCGCCTGGGTGCAGCTGCCGGGCGGCCCCCGTGAACTTCCCAAGACCGGTGTTCTGGGCATCCCGGCCAATCCATGGGACCCGGAGGTCCGCCGCTCGCTGGGCCTGGGCGGCTCCCTGCGCGCCTCGCTGGATAAGCTGCTGCCCGCCTCCGTGGGGACAACCGCCGAGGTTTCCAGCGTTTCCGCACTGGTGCTGGCCCGGATGGGACGACGCGTCCTCGAGCGGCTGGTCGAACCCGTGGTGGGCGGCGTGCATTCGGCTGATCCGGGCCTGCTCGACGTCGATATGGTGGCCCCGGGCCTCCGGGCGGGCATCACCCGGCACGGCTCGCTGGCTGCGGCCGTGGCTGCCCAGCGCAAGGGGGCAGGATCGCAAACCACGCCAGCGCCGAGCTCCCCAACGCAGGGCAAACCTGCCAAGGCAGGCTCGGCCGTCGCCGGCCTGAAGGGCGGCATGCACACCCTCGTCACAGAGCTCGTGGCGGACCTCCGGGCACGCGGTGTGCAGCTGCTGCCGGGCAAGTCGGCCACCGCCGTTGCACGGACCCCGCATGGCTGGGAGGTAGCGGCGGGGGAGGACAGCTACAAGGCTGACGTCCTGGTGGTTGCCCTGGACGGACCGTCCGCAGTGCGGCTCCTCGGGGAAGCGGTCCCGGCGCTGGCAGGGCATCGGCCCGGGCCCGGGCCTGTGGTCAAGCTTGTGACACTCGTTGTTGACCTCCCCGCGCTGGACCGTCGTCCGCGTGGTACGGGAATCCTGGTGGCGCCGCAAACGGAGGGAATCCGGGCGAAGGCCCTCACCCATGCCACCGGCAAATGGGACTGGGTGGCGGAGGCGGCCGGACGCGGCAGGCACGTGCTGCGGCTCTCCTACGGACGCAGCGAGGGAGCGTCAGCCGCTGCGGCTGCCGCCGCACCGGGGCCGGAATCGGCATCGGATGAGGCGTTGCTTGACATGGCTTTGCAGGATGCGTCAGCGCTGCTGACGGTGCCCGTCACACGGGAGGTGCTGGTGGACTGGGACGTTGTCAGCTGGGCCGGAGCGCTGCCGTTTGCCGCTGTGGGGCACCGGCAACGGGTTGCTGAAGTCCGGCAGATCTGCGCCGGCACGGACGGACTGCTGATGGTCGGCGGCTGGCTGGCCGGTAACGGGCTGGCGGCTGTGGTGGCCGACACGAAAAAGCAGGTCGCGGCCTTCCTGGCGTAGGCGCCCCCGCCCTCCCGGACGGCTGCCGGGAGGCAGCTTACCCGCCGCCCGCGATACCTTCTGGCTGGCCTGCCCGCAAGTTTTCCCTAGCGCGAAATTGTGTCTAGGGTCGATGACTATGGTCAATCAGAAGTCCGATGGTTTTCGTTCGCTGACTGGTTTCCATGGGGGTCTTCGGCGCGGCACGGCAGCGGCAGCGTTCGGAGCGGTACTGGTCTTGTCCGCAGGGGTTCCTGCATCCAACGCTGCTGCGTCCGAGCTGCCCGCATCCAACCTGCTGGGCGATTCGGAGCAGACCGGCGGTGCTGCCGGGACGGGGCTCGGCGCGCCTGTCGACGCCGCCGGCCTCGATGCCTGGGCGGCTGCCGCCCTGTCGAATCACCGCAAGAGCGAAGGCAAGTCGAACGGCGGGAAGTCGGACGCCGGAGCAGCCGGCCCCGCCGGGCCCTCGCCAACGGACGAGCCGTCGCCCTCTGAATCGCTGCCGCCGACGCTAGCGCCGCTGGTCCCGACGCCGGTTCCATCTGTGACCCTCACAGCCAGCCCGACGCCGGACCCGTCGATTACTGCCTCGGCCACGCCCACGCAGGCCACTCCGGCGCCCTCCGATCCGGGTCACGCCGCTCCGGCGCCGTCCGATCCGGGTCACACCGAGCCGGCGCCGTCGCCCGCGCCGACCTCTTCGGAAGCCCCGACCTCTTCCGGAACAGCGACGCCCTCCCGGCCAGCCCGGCCATCAGGCTCTCCGGAAGCACCTGAACCGTCCGAAACACAGCCCTCGGGCACGCAGTCCTCATCGGGAACCCCAGCGCCATGGCAGTCGGGAACCCCGTCGCAGTCGGGAGCCTCAGTGCCGTCTCAGTCGCGAACCCCGTCGCCGTCGGGCAGCTGGTCAGGATCCCCGGCCGGAACCGGCGGCTCTTCCCCGGCTGGATCAGCGCCTGCCGGATCCGCCCCCGGATCCCCGGCACCGGCGGCCGAAGGTACTGCAGCGACCACCGAAACCCCATCCGCGAAAGCCAGCCCGTTCGAGGAGATCACGGGTCTTTCAGGCGGCGCCGGCCTGCGGGGACGCTCGGCCGCGGGCGTTGCCGGCGGAGTCTGGGGCTCGGCGCAGCTCGCGGGACCCAACAACATGGCGACGATCAGCTCGCCCTACATGAGCGGACCTGCCGAAACTGCTGTCATGGGCCTCACACGGAACGGAACTATTGAGCCGCAGGTGTGGTGGGGTGCAGGGCTCCTCGCGCTCGCCGGGGCGGCGGGTGTGGCGGCAGTTCGGATCCGTCGGTCGCTGTGAAGTTAGCCACTTCTACGCGATGTAGAAGTTGACTTTTTCGACTTAGGCCGCATGGAAGGGGCAGGATAGTAACCATGAGCCACACTCCTGCCGAATCTGTCACCAAAACCGAAGAATCAGCTGAGCAGTTCTTCACCCTCTGGACCGTTTTCAAGCGCTCCGCCGAGGCCCTCCGCAGCGCCGATGCCGCCGAGGATTTCGACTCCCTGGTGGCGCGCCTGGCCGGGGGAGGGGTTACCCACCGCGGAAGCTACGACGTTTCCGCCATGCGCGCCGACGCCGACGTCATGGTCTGGCTCCACGGCCCCAAGCCCGAGGCGCTGCAGCAGGCCATCCGAGACATCCGCCGCAGCAAGCTGTTCGCAGGAACCGAAATCGTCTGGTCCGCAATGGGTGTGCACCGCGAAGCGGAGTTTGCCAAGAACCACACGCCGGCGTTTTCCCGGGGCGTGGAGCCGGCGGAATGGCTGTGCGTGTACCCGTTCGTCCGGTCCTACGAGTGGTACCTGCTGCCGGAGAACGAACGCGGCACGATGCTGCGCGACCACGGCCTGCTGGGCCGCGACTTCCCGCAAGTCATTTCCAACACCGTTTCCTCGTTTGCCCTCGGCGACTGGGAATGGATCCTTGGCCTGGAGGCGCCCGAGCTTGTGGACCTCGTGGACCTGATGCGCCACCTGCGTTCCACCGAAGCGCGCAACCACGTCCGCGAGGAGATCCCGTTCTACACGGGGCGGCGGATCACCGCGGGCGAGATCGCCGAGGTCCTCGCATGAGTCCGTTGGACCCGCAGGAAGACGCCGTGAACGCAGTCGCCAAAACCGGCAGGCTTGCCCCCAAGGAATACGACGGCGTCCTCCTCGCCTCCTTCGGTGGTCCCGAAGGCCAGGACGACGTCATCCCGTTCCTTCGCAACGTCACCCGCGGCCGGGGAATCCCCGATGAGCGTCTCGAAGAGGTATCCCACCACTACCGCGCCAACGGCGGCATCAGCCCGATCAACCAGCAGAACCGCGAGCTGAAGGCCGCCCTCGAGGCTGAGCTGGCCGCGCGCGGCATCGACCTCCCCGTGCTGTGGGGCAACCGCAACTGGGATCCCTACATCCCGCAGACCCTCCAGGACGCGTACGACGCCGGCCACCGCCGGCTGCTCATGCTCACCACGAGCGCGTACTCCTGCTACTCCAGCTGCCGCCAGTACCGCGAGGACATCGGCATGGCCCTGACCGAAACCGGGCTCGACGGCAGGCTGGAAGTGGACAAGGTCCGCCAGTACTTCGACCACCCCGGCTTCGTGGAACCCTTCATTGCAGGTACCGCCGAGGGAGTTGCCGAGGTGCGCGCGCAGCTTGCCGCCGCCGGTAAGCCTGACGCACCCATCCACGTTCTCTTCGCCACCCACTCCATCCCCACCCGGGATGCAGTGGCCGCCGGCCGTTCCGAGGACGAGCCTCGTGAATTCGCGGAGGATTCCGCCTACGTGGCCCAGCACCTCGCCAACGGCGCGGAGATCATGCGCCGCGTGGAAGCCGATTCCGGCCTGTCCGCCCCGTGGTCCCTCGTCTACCAGTCGCGGTCCGGCGCCCCACATATCCCGTGGCTGGAAACCGGACATCAACGATGCCATCGAGGACTTAGCCAAGCAGGGCGTCGCGGGCATCGTGATTGTGCCCCTGGGCTTTGTCAGCGACCACATGGAGGTGGTCTGGGACCTCGACACTGAAGCGCTGCAGACCTGCAAGGAGCTTGGACTTGCCGCCACACGCGTGCCCACGCCGGGGACGCACCGCCGCTTTGTCGAGGGGCTCGTGGAACTGATCTGCGAACGCACGGTAGCCAACAACATCGCGGACCGCCAGGCCCTCACCGGCCTCGGCCCCTGGTACGACGTCTGCCGCCCCGGCTGCTGCGAAAACTTCCGCGGCGAAAAGCCCACCATTGCCGGCGCCGACACCACCGTCGGCCAGGGGCACGACCCCTACCCGGCCGCCGGGCAGGACGCGAAGTGACAGTACGGATCGGCACCAGGGCGAGCAAGCTCGCCCTGACCCAGACCCAGCAGACGGCCGACCGGCTGGCCGCCGTCGGAGGTTTCGACGTCGAACTCGTCCATGTTCGGACCGACGGCGACGTCCTCACTGGCTCGCTGTCCCAGATGGGCGGCACCGGCGTCTTCGTGGCCGCACTGCGCGACGCGCTGCTGCGGAACGAGTGCGACGTGGCTGTCCACTCCCTGAAGGACCTGCCCACGGGTTCCGCCCTGGGCCTGACGCTGGCCGCCACCCCGCCCCGCGTGGACGTCCGCGACGTCCTCTGCGCCCGGGATGGGCTCAAGCTGGCCGACCTGCCCAAGGGCGCCCGCGTCGGCACCGGCTCTCCCCGCCGGGCAGCGCAGCTCCGCGCCGTACGCCCCGACCTGGACATCGTGGACATCCGCGGCAACGTGGACACGCGGCTGGGCCGGGTGCCCGGGCTGCCCGGCAACGCCACCGACGCGGTGGTTGCCGGGAAGTCGTGCGACCTCGACGCCGTAGTCCTGGCCGCCGCCGGACTGGAACGGATAGGCCGCCTGGACACCGTCACCGAGTACCTGGAGACGGACATCATGCTCCCGGCAGCAGGCCAGGGATCACTGGCCATCGAATGCCGCACAGCCGAGGCGCCGCGCCGGGCCGGCTCCACCGAGGGGTCGCAGGGCGTGCTCGCCCAGGCACTGGCCGCCCTTGACGACGCCGACACCAGGCTTGCGGTCACGGCCGAACGTGCTCTGCTTGCCCGGCTCGAGGCAGGGTGCGCCGCCCCCGTGGGCGCGTACGCCTACCGGAAGGGCAGCATGCTCCACCTTGAAGCCGTGGTCTGCGCCGTGGACGGCGCCGCCTCGGTGCGGGACAAGCGGGCGACGGACGGACTCACCGAGGTGGGCGCCACCCTGCTCGGCATCGAACTCGCCGAGGTCCTGCTGGCAGCGGGGGCTGCGGACATCGCGGACCTGACGGCTTCCTGACCGCAGCCGGCCACCGAATGGGAACGACGAGCGGGGAAATCCCGGCGGGCCGGCGCCCGCTGGACGGGCGCCGCATCCTGGTGACGCGGAGCCCCGAGCGGTCCGGGCCCCTCACGGAGGCACTGCGGCTGGCCGGCGCCGTTCCCCTCCTGCTGCCGCTGACGGCCGCCGAACGCGCCCCGGACCAGGTAGCGCTTGACGACGCCTTTGAGGCGCTGGGCGCGGGCAGCTTTGAGTGGCTCGTGGTCAGCAGTGCCACCACCGTCCTGGCATTGCAGGAAAAGGCGGCAGAGCGCTCCGTGAGACTGGGCGACTGGCTTCCGGCCGGAACCCGAGTTGCCGCGGTGGGCCCCGCGAGCCGGTCGGCGCTTGAGGCTGCGGGGATTGCCGTGCACTTCGAGCCGGAGCAAGAACATTCAGCCTCCGGGATCGTCAACGGATGGCCCGGCGGTCCTGCCGCCGTGCTGCTGCCGCAGTCCGATATCGCGGCCCCTGCGCTGGCCCGGGGGCTTGCGGCGAAGGGCGCCCGGGTGCGCACTGTGGTGGCCTATTCCACGGTGGACTTCCCGGCAGAACCGGCGCGGCGCCTTGGCCAAAGCGGCAGTGCGGGCACAGGCCCGCTGCCGCTGCTGACGCCCGCGGAAGCGAAAGCCGAGGTCGACGACGGCGCCTTGGCCGCCGTCGTCGCCGCCTCACCCAGCGCGGTGCGGCGCATCGGCGCCACCCTGGCGCCGCTCGGCTCCTGCCGCCTCGTGGCCATCGGCCCGGCGACAGCGGCTGAGGCGGAATCCCTAGGACTCGTCGTGGCTGCCACGGCCCGGCAGCCCACGCCGGAAGGGCTCGTGGCGGCCGTCATCCGGGCAGTTGCCCCTAACAACCACTCATCAACAGCAGGCCCACAGTGAAGGACAGGACATGAGCTTTCCGCACCACCGCCCCCGGCGGCTCCGCACCACCCCCGCCATGCGCAGGCTCACGGCTGAGCACCGGCTTGCCCCGGCAGACCTGATCCTTCCCGCGTTCATCCGCGAGGGGCTGTCGGAGCCCAACCCGATCGCCTCCATGCCGGGCGTTGTGCAGCACACCACCGACACCCTCAAGCGAGCGGCAGCCGAAGCCGTGGAGCTGGGCGTCGGCGGCATCATGCTGTTCGGCATTCCCGGGTCCAGGGACGCGGAGGGGACGGCGTCCCTGGACCCGGACGGGGTCCTCAACAAGGCCATCCGCGACGTCCGGGCCGAGGTGGGGGACAGCCTGGTGGTGATGAGCGACGTCTGCCTGGACGAATTCACCGACCACGGCCACTGCGGCGTCCTCGACAGCGACGGCTACGTGGACAACGACGCCACGTTGGAGATCTACGCGAAGATGGCAGTGGCCCAGGCCGACGCCGGCGCCCACGCGCTGGGCCCGTCCGGAATGATGGACGGACAGATCGGCGTGATCCGCCAGGCCCTGGAAGACGCCGGCCACGTGAACACCGCTGTGGTGGCCTACGCCGCGAAGTACGCGTCGGCGTTCTACGGCCCGTTCCGGGAAGCGGTGGACTCGCAGCTGAAGGGCGACCGCAGGACCTACCAGATGGACGCCGCCAACCGCCGCGAGGCCATCCAAGAGGTGGAACTGGATCTTGCCGAAGGTGCGGACATGGTGATGGTCAAGCCGGCCATGAGCTACCTTGACATCCTTGCCGATGTCGCCGAGATGAGCCCTGTGCCGGTCGCCGCCTACCAAATCTCGGGTGAGTACGCCATGATCGAGGCCGCCGCCGCCAACGGCTGGATCGACCGGCGTGCTGCCATCACGGAGTCTGTCCTCGGCATCCGCCGCGCCGGGGCCAACATGGTCCTCACGTACTGGGCCAGCGAAATCGCCGGCTGGCTCAAGGAATCCTGATGCCGGAGGCGGTCCCGGGCCAGGCCACAGCATCGGCCGCGTGGCCCACGGCTCCGGTGGGTCACGGGCAGATCCTGCTGGGCCTGAACACGTTCGGCGACGTCGGAGTGGACGGTGCCGGCGAGCCGAAGTCGCATGCCCAGGTGCTGCGGGAGCTCCTGGACCAGGCGGTGCTGGCTGACGCCGTCGGCCTGCATGCCTTCGGTGTGGGGGAGCACCACCGCCGCGACTTTGCCGTGTCCGCCCCCGAGGTGTTCCTGGCGGCCGCCGCGGCGAGGACCACGAACATCAGGCTCGGTTCGGCCGTGACCGTCCTGAGTTCGGACGATCCGATCCGCGTGTTCCAGCGCTTCTCCACCGTGGACGCCCTGTCCAGCGGCCGCGCCGAGGTCATGCTCGGCCGCGGCTCGTTCGTCGAGTCCTTTCCGCTGTTCGGCCTGGACCTGGCGGACTACGAGGTGCTGTTCGAGGAGAAGCTCGAGCTCTTCGACAGGGTGCGGGCGCAGAAGCCGGTCCACTGGGAAGGGCGCACCCGGCCGGCCCTCGCCGGGCTGAGCGTCTATCCGCCGCTGGAGCACCACCTGCTGCCGGCCTGGATCGGCGTGGGCGGCACCCCGGAGTCCGTCCTGCGGTGCGCGGAGTACGGCTACCCGATCATCTTTGCCATCATCGGCGGCCAGCCCCGCGCCTTTGCTCCGCTGGTTGACCTGTACCGCGAGGCGATTGCCAAGTACGGCCAGCCCATGCAGCAGATCGCCACCCACTCGCCCGGCCACATCGCCGAGACCGACGAGGCGGCCCGCGAGGAGCTCTTTCCGCACTGGCTTGCCCAGCGCAACAGGATCGGCGCCGAGCGGGGCTGGGGCCCGGGAAACCGGCGGGAATTCGACGCCATGTGCGGACCCGAGGGCGCCCTGTACGTCGGTTCACCGGAGACGGTGGCGCGGAAGATCGCGCTGCTCAAGCGGAACCTCGGCGTCGACCGCTTCGACCTGAAATACGGCAACGGCACGCTGCCGCACGAATCCATGATGCGCTGCATCGAACTCTTCGGCACCGTGGTGGCACCGCGGGTCGCCGAGCTCCTGTCCGGTGAAACCTTGTCCGGCGACACTCCCGCAGACTGAAAGAATGGGAACCATGACTTCCAGTACCCCTCGCAACGAGGAACTCTTCGACCGCGCCCGCCAGTTGATGCCCGGCGGCGTGAACTCCCCGGTCCGCGCCTTCGGTTCCGTCGGTGGCACGCCCCGCTTCATGGTGGCGGCCAAGGGCCCTTACCTGACCGATGCCGACGGCAACGACTACGTGGACCTGGTATGCTCCTGGGGCCCGGCCCTGCTGGGACACGCCCACCCTGCCGTCCTCGATGCCGTGCACGCCGCGGTGGACCGCGGACTCTCCTTCGGTGCCTCGACCCCCGACGAGGCCAACCTGGCGGCCATCGTCAAGGAACGCGTTTCCGCCGTTGAACGGCTGCGCATGGTGTCCACCGGCACGGAAGCCACCATGACGGCTATCCGGCTGGCCAGGGGCTTCACCGGCCGCAACCTGGTCATCAAGTTTGCCGGCTGCTACCACGGCCACCTCGACGGGCTGCTCGCGTCCGCAGGCTCCGGCGTGGCCACCCTTGCCCTGCCCGGTTCCGCCGGCGTCACGGCCGCCACCGCCGCCGAGACCCTGGTGCTGCCCTACAACGACCTCGGCGCCGTCGAGGCCGCCTTCGCCGAGCACGGCCCTAACATCGCCGCCGTCATCACCGAGGCCGCGCCGGCCAACATGGGCGTGGTCACCCCGGGCGAGGGCTTCAATGCCGGCCTCTCACGGATCACCGCCGCCCACGGCGCCCTGCTGATCGTCGACGAGGTCCTGACCGGCTTCCGCACCGGATACTCCGGCTACTGGGGCCTCACCGGCGGCGCCGCCGACGCCACGGAGAAGTGGACCCCCGACCTGCTGACGTTCGGCAAGGTCATCGGCGGGGGCATGCCGACGGCGGCCCTCGGCGGACGTGCCGACGTCATGGACTACCTCGCGCCGCTCGGTCCCGTTTACCAGGCCGGCACGCTGTCCGGGAACCCGGTGGCCATGGCCGCCGGCGTCGCCACCCTGACGCACGCCACCCGGGACGTGTACGCGTTCGTGGACGCGCGGTCACTGGAACTGTCCGGCGCTCTCTCCACCGCGCTGGATGCGGCCGGCGTGGACCACTCCATCCAGCGCGCCGGCAACCTGTTCTCAGTGGCCTTCGGCACGTCGGAGCAGGGGGTCCACAACTACAGCGACGCGCTGAAGCAGGAGTCGTTCCGCTACGCGCCCTTCTTCCACTCCATGCTGGATTCGGGCGTCTACCTGCCGCCGTCCGTCTTCGAGGCCTGGTTCCTGTCCGCGGCGCACGACGACGCCGCCATGAACCGGATCTTCGAGGCATTGCCCGCCGCCGCGGAGGCGGCCGCCGCCGCGAAGGCCTAAACCGCCGTCGGACTTTCTCTTGATTAAAGAACTCCGGCACCCGCCGCGGCGGGTGCCGGAGTTCTTTGGTTCTCGGTGTCCTGCTGGCCTAGAAGGCTACGGTCACGTCACCGTTGGGCCATTCCTTCTGGATGAAGGCCTTGACCTCGGCGGAGTGCAGGAGTTCGTCCAGCTTCTTGATGCGCGGGTCGTCCTTGGACTCCGAGCGCCAGGCCAGGAAGTTGGCGTAGGGGTTGTTCTCGGTGGATTCCACGGCCAGGGCGTCGGTGGTGCTGAGCCCGGCCTTGAGGATGAAGTTGCCGTTGATCAGGGCCAGGTCCACGGAGGGATCCTTCAGGTCGTTGATCAGTAGTTCAGGCTGGTTCTCGGAGAACTTCAGCTTCTTCGGGTTCTGGGCATCAGTCAGGCTGATGACGGAGGTGTCATCCTTGATGTCCTTGACCAGGCCGGCCTTTTCCAGCACCCGGAGCGCCCGGACCTGGTTGGAGGGATCGTTGGTGATGGCGATCTTGGCGCCGTCCTTGATCTCGCTGATGTTCTTGACCTTCTCGGAGAAGGCGGCGTACGGCTCGATGTGTACGCCGGCGCCGTGGCCAAAGTCGTAGCCCTTGGTCTTGACCTGGTCCTCGAACCACGGCAGGTGCTGGTAGTAGTTGGCGTCCAGCGAGCCGTCGCTCAGCGCGGTGTTGGGCGTCTGGTAGTCCTCGATCTCCTTGATGTCCAGCTTGAGGCCGGCCTTCGGGGCGAGGTCCTGGTTGAGGAATTCAAGGATCTTGGCCTGCGGAACGGGGCTGGCGCCGACGGTGAGGGTGACCGGCTTGGCCGGGTCAAGTGCCTGGCTGGACTCGGCGCTGGGTGCGGAGGAACCGCCGCACCCGGTCAGTGCCAGGGCCGCGGCGATGCCGGTGGCGAGGAGGGTGAGTGATTTACGCATGGGATGCGTTCCTTTCAAAATAACCTGGATCCCGACGGCGGCGCCGGGGAGATCCGATTCAGGTGCAGTGAGCGGCTACTCCCTGCGGTGAAGACTGTTAGCGGTGGTCCAGGCCGCGGGAGATCCATTCGCCCGTGAGCTGGATGAGCTGGACGAGGACAATGATCAGCACGATGGTGACGATCATGACCGTGACGTCGAAGCGCTGGAAGCCGTAGTTGTAGGCGAGTTTGCCCAGTCCGCCGCCGCCGACGAGACCGGCCATGGCACTGTAGCCCACCAGGGTCACAACAGTGGTGGTCGCGGCTGCAACCAGCGCGGGCAGGGATTCGGGCAGCATCACCTTGCTGATGACCTGCATCCGGGTGGAGCCCATCACCTGGGCAGCGTCGATCTTGCCGTGGTGGACGTCGCGGAGACAGGCCTCCACCAGGCGGGCGAAGAACGGAATGGTTCCGATGGACAGCGAAACGGAGGCAGCCACCGGTCCGAGGCTGGTCCCCACGAGGAGCCGGGCGAGCGGGATCAGTGCCACCATCAGGATCGCAAAGGGGATGGATCGGGTGATGTTCACGACGATGTCGCTGACGATCCGGTTAACCACCGGCATGGGCCGCAGCCCGCCGGGGACGGTGACGTGCAGGAAGACGCCGAGCGGCAGTCCCACCAGCACGGTGAAGAACGCAGAGATGCCAACCATCTGGAGGGTCTCGACGATGGCTTCCGGCAGTGCCTTGGCCAGGACAGGGTTGCTGAAGATCTCGTTCACTTGGAGTCTCCCGTCTCGGCGGCGAAGTCGGTGTCCGCCGGGGCGAATTCAGCGAGTTCCGCCGCGTCGGCGGTGGAACCGGCCAGCTTGGCGCTGATGCCGCGGCCGCGGAGGTAGCCCAGGACGGCGTCGAAGTCGGCGTCGTCACCCAGCTGGACCCGCAGGTGGCCGAACTGCTGGCCGCCGAGGGTTTCGACGCTGCCGGCAAGAACGTTCAGGTCAATGTCGAAATGCCGTGCCACTCCCGTGAGCACGGGCTCCTTGGCGCCGTCGCCGGAGAAGAGGATCTCCAGTACCGGCCCGGCCTGGAGCGCACCCTTTATGGGTTCCGACGCGGGCAGGGGCAGAAGCGCCCGCGCCAACTTGCTGTCCAGGTCCGAGGCGACCTCGGCGAGCGGACCGGACTCGATGACCCGCCCCTTGGACAGCAGGGACACGGACCCGCAGACGCGCTTCACCACGTGCATCTCATGGGTGATGATGAGCACCGTGAGCTGCAGGCGGCGGGTCAGGTCCTGGATCAGGTCGAGGATTTCATCGGTGGTGGCGGGATCCAGCGCGGACGTGGGCTCGTCGCACAGCAGGACGTCCGGGTCCGATGCCAAGGCGCGGGCGATGCCAACGCGCTGGCGCTGTCCGCCGGAAAGCTGGGAGGGGTATGCATTCTCGAAGCCTTCGAGGCCCACAATCTTCAGCAGCTCGGTGACCTTGGCCCGGATCTTGTCCTTCGGCGCCTTGACCAGTTCCATGGGATGGGCCACGTTTCCGGCGGCCGTGCGCGAATCCATGAGGTTCGCGTGCTGGAAGACCATACCGATGCGGCGGCGGGCGGCGCGGATTTCCGAGTCCCTGACAGAGCTCAGTTCGGTACCGTCAATGTTGACCGACCCCGACGTGGGGCGGTCCAGCAGCGTCAGGCAGCGCACCAGGGTGGACTTGCCCGCGCCGGAGTGGCCGATGATGCCGTGGATGGAGCCTTTGGGGACAGAAAGCGAAACCCCGTCAAGGGCCACCACTTCCTTTTTCCCCTGACGGTAGACCTTGCGCAGGTCGGTGACTGTGATCATTTATCCTCAGGAGGTAGGACTTGGGCAGGGCATAGCACAAGCACGGTTCTGAACTAAATTATGTCAGCGCAGGGAAAGGCCAGCCAGTTCCGAACATTGTTCGGCGGCAGGCGCCTCTACCGCACTACTGACTGGCGTTGTGGTCTCCCCGCCGCGTTATTTGCGGCCTCCGGGGGACTTCCTGAATCAGGATGACGGCGGGTTCCCCGCCCGCGGTTTCGCGGAAGCTGTGATCTTCGTCCCAGCGGGTTCCGTTCTGTTCCTGCCATGCCTTTGGCTTATCTGAGCTTAATTTTAGAAGCCGCCACGGCTCGCGTCTTCCGGCGGCAGGACAGGCCAGTCACCCTCGATGACGGCGGCGGGTTTGGTTTTGCGGAGGTACTGCTGGAAGTCGGCGGCCTGGTTCACGGCCCAGTCCACCTGAAGCTGGTGCAGCTGGCTGGCAGGCATGTTCAGCTTGGGGAACTTGCCGGCCATGGCATCGAGCATGCGCAGCGTTGCCAAGGCGTCCGCGGCAGATGTGTGGGCGTTTTCCAGGTCCACGCCGTACTCCTCGCACAGGGCGGTCAGCGTCCGCTTGCCCTTCCGGTACCGGTCCACCTGCTTATTCATGATGTAGGGGTCCAGGACGGGGAACCGGCTCAGCTGCGGCACGCCGTAGCGGGCCGACTCGGCGGCCAGGACGGTGAAGTCGTAGCTGGCGTTGAACGCGATCACTGGGACGCCGTCGTCGAAAAGCCCCTGGAGCACGGCTGCGACTTCCTTGGTGACCTCGGCCGCAGGCCGGCCGTGGCTGCGCGCGTGTTCGGTGGTGATCCCGTGGACCTCGCTGGCCTCCGCCGGAATCTCAACCCCCGGATCAGCCAGCCACTCATGCTCCCGAATCACGTTCCCGGAACTGTCCACCACGGTGACGGAAGCCGTCACGATCCGGGCGGCACGGGAGTTGCGTCCCGTGGTTTCGAGGTCGAATGCGGCCCGGGGGAGAGTGTTCCAAGTGCTCATGGCACCAAATTACCCGGAGGCACCGACAGTCAAGGTGCTTGCCCCGCGCGTGTCCGGCAGGGTGTGGGAAGACACGCTGTGGGAAGACGCACACGGCGCCCGTCCTGACCGCTGCTGATGCGCGCCGGCCGATAGTCTGAAGGCATGCGGGCGGAGTACGTGGAGGCGGTTTTGGCGGTGGTTGACCTCATTCCGGCCGGTTCGGCGGTGGCTTATGGCGACGTCGCTGAGCTTCTTGGCACCGGAGGGCCGCGGCAGGTGGGGTCCGTGCTGAGCCATTACGGCAGCGGCGTGCCATGGTGGCGCGTGCTGCGCGCAAGCGGACTGGCCCCGGACGGCCATGAGTCCGAGGCCCTCGACCACTACCTGCAGGAGGGCACGCCCCTGCGCGGGGACTATAGCGAGTTTGCGAGGACAGGCGAAGGACGGTGGCGCGTGGATCTGACCGCTGCGCGGTGGTCGCCGTCGGACGCCGATTTTGACGCCCTGGACGTGGTTGCCGGGCGGCTGGAAGCGTCGCTGCGAAAATTGTCAGTCCCGGGTGATGGAATGTCCGTGTGACCGCAACACTCGATCAGACCTCCGCCGATCAGACCTCCGCCGATCAGACTTCAGCCGAGCAGGCATCCGCACTCACTGCGGAGCGGGACCACGCGGACTCTTTCTCCGCGGCCCCGTTTCGCCCTGCGGGTCTTCGTCTGCTGCCCCCTCGCCAGGTGCACTCGCGAGTTCCGGTCCTCACAGCGGACCAGCGGGCCGCGGTCGATGTGCCCCGGGGAGCTGGCCCCGTACTGGTCCCCGGAGCGCCGGGTACCGGCAAATCCACCGTCCTCATCGAAGCGGCAATCCGCCGGGTGGAAGCGGAAGGGGTGGACCCCGAGCGGATCCTCATTCTCGCCCCCGGACGGCTTGCAGCCGACACCCTGCGGGACCGGTTTACTGCCAGGCTGAACCGGAGCCTGAGCACCACCCCGGCCCGCACCTGGGCGGCGTATGCCTTTGACCTTATCCGCCGTGCAAAGGCGGAAGGGCTCCTGCCGCTGTCGAAGGCACCGCGGCTCCTGTCAGGGCCCGAGCAGGACCTCATCATCAAGGAACTGCTGGAGGGCCACGCCCTGCCGGGCCTCGGGCTGCCCTGGCCCGGTGACCTCACGGCCGCCCTGCCTACCCGCGGGTTCCGGCACGAGGTCCGCCAGCTCTTCGACCGGATTACAGAGACGGGCCGCGCCGCCGAGGACCTCGCCGGCCTGGGCCACGCCTGTGGACGGCCGGACTGGATTGCTGCTGCGGCCCTCTACGCCGAGTACCGCGATGTCCTCGACCTTCGCATGCCGGAGGCGTTCGATCCCGCGGGCATCATCACCGCAGCCCGCCAGCTCTTTCAGGATTTCCCGGACTTCCTGGCGGCCGAACGCGACCGTCTCCAGCTGATTCTTGTGGACGACATCCAGGAGGCCAATCCCGCCGTCTTCGAACTCCTGGCAGATGTGGCCGCCGGCAAGGATGTCTACGTGACATCCGCACCGGACACGGTGGTGCAGGGGTTTCGGGGAGCGCGGCCGGACCTCGTGGCTGAGCTTCCGGGCCTGCTGGGCGGCGAGGAACGGACGGCCGTTGAGAAGCCGCTGTCCCGTGCCCACCGCCACCAGCCGGCGGTGGCCCGGGCCTGGCTCGGGGTGGCGGACCGGATTTCCCTCCGGGCCGGCGGCCAGCTCGCCCGCCGTCTGGACCCGGTTGGCTTCGACCCTGCTGATATTGCTGGGGAACCGGGTGACGCCACGCAGCCGGCAGGCGGCACCGTGGAAGCGCATCTTCTGCCCTCGGCGGTGCATGAGCTGCGGTACGTGGCTCAAAGGATTCTCGAGGCGCATCTCAGGGACGGGCGGTCGCTGGAGGACATTGCCGTCATTGTCCGGAACGGCGGCCAGCTCAGCCAGCTGCAGCGCTATCTCTCGGGTCAGGGGATTCCGGTCCGGATTCCGGTGGCTGAATCCGCCGTGCGCGATGAAGTGGCTGTCCGTCCGCTGCTCGACGCCTACGCGGTGGCCCTGGACGCGGCAGTCCTCACGCCGGAATCCGCCGTGTCGTTGCTGACCTCCCGGATCGGCGGGGCGACATCCCTCGAACTGCGCCGGCTCCGCCAGTCGCTCCGGCGGGAGGAACTGTTGGGCGGCGGAGGCCGCTCCAGCGATTCCCTGCTGGTGGAGGCGCTCCTTGAGCCCGGGGCGCTCGGCTCACTCGGCATCGAGGGCCGCTCGGCCCGCAGGGTCGCACGGATGATCCAGGCCGGCCGGAAGGCCGTTGCCGCACCCGGAGCCAACGCAGAGACAGTGCTGTGGGCCCTCTGGCATTCCACCGGCCTCGCGTCGGCATGGACGGCCGCGGCCCTCGCAGGCGGGCTTGTTGGAGCCCGGGCGGACCGGGACCTGGACGCCATGATGGCGCTGTTCCACACGGCCGAGCGCTACGTGGACCAGATGCCCGGATCCGGCCCCGAACAGTTCCTCGAATACCTGCTTAACCAGGAACTGCCCATGGACACTTTGGCGGCGCGTGCCCAGGTTGACGACGCCGTCGAGCTCATGACGCCTGCCAGCGCCGCCGGCCGGGAATGGCCGTTCGTCATCGTCGCCGGCCTGCAGGAGGGCGTCTGGCCCAATACACGCCTCCGCGGCGAGCTCCTGGGCAGCACACTGTTCGCGGACGCCGTAGAACATGGCGTGGAGTATGCGCTCCAGCTCGGCCCGCTGAGCCGGCTGCGGGAGATCCGCTACGACGAACTCCGCAGCTTTTCCACGGCGGTGTCCCGGGCCAAGGACGTGCTTCTGTGCACCGCCGTGTCTTCGGAAGATGAGCAGCCGTCCTCCTTCCTGGATTACGTCGCGCCGCTGCTGCCGGACCAGGAGGGGCGCGGCTACACCGCGGTGGAACGGCCCCTGACGCTGCGTGCGCTCGTGGCGGAACTCCGCCAGTACGCCCAGCTGGACGGCAGGCTGGCCGCAGAGGCGGATGAGGCCGTGCGTGTCCTGGCCCGACTTGCCACGGCGGAGCCGCCAGTTCCCGGAGCCCATCCGGACACCTGGTGGGGGCTGGCCCCGCTGACGTCCGTGGACCGTGTTGTGCCTCCGGGCGGCACCGTCTACGTTTCGCCGTCAAAGGTGGAGTCGGTGCAGAAGTCGCCGCTGGACTGGTTCATCCAGGCCGCCGGAGGCGAAGCGGCCACGGACTTTGCCCGCAGCCTCGGCACCCTCGTGCACGCCATCGCCCAGGACCTCCCGGATGCCAGCGGAGCTGAATACCTTGCCGAACTCGTCCGGCGTTGGCCGGCCTTGGGCATGAAAGACAACTGGGAAGGCAAACTCGACTTCCGCAGGGCGGAAACCATGGTCCGGAAACTCGCGCAGTACATCCTGGTCATGCGCAGCGAGGGCCGGCGCCTTGCCGGGGTCGAACAGGACTTTGAGGTGATTCTGCCTGAGCCAGCTGCCGTTCCCCGCGGGGATGTTCCCACCGATGAGGGTCCCCGGTCAGCCGTCCTGCGCGGACAGGTGGACCGGCTGGAGATCGATGCCTCGGGGCGGCTGGTAATCGTCGACCTTAAAACGGGCAAACGGCAGCCGGGCAAGGCCGAACTGGGCAGGCACCCGCAGCTGGGCGCCTACCAAGCGGCCGTTCTGGCCGGCGGCTTTGGTGCCACCGCGGCATCCGAGGCCGATCCGCAGCCCGGCGGAGCCGTGCTTGCCCAGCTGGGCACAACCACCAGGAGTCCGGGTATCCAGCACCAGGATCCGCTGGACCCGGCGGACAACTGGGCGATGGAAATGGTGAACGACGCAGCCGCGGTGATGTCCGGCCACGAATTTGAGGCAAGGCACGATCCCGCCAAGGCCGGTTTCGGCGGCCACGGCTGCCGGCTGCCGGAGGTATGTCCGCTGTGTGCGCGGGGAAAGCAGGTTACCGAATGAGCCGGACGGCGGAGCTTCCCGAGCCCAGGTTCAGTCCCGAAGAGTTGTCTGCTCTACTGGGTGAGAAAAACCTCCCGACGCCGGAACAGTCGGCCATCATCTCCTCGCCGCTTGCGCCCCGGCTAGTCATCGCGGGCGCGGGCTCGGGCAAGACCGCCACCATGGCCGACCGTGTCGTCTGGCTGGTCGCGAACGGCTGGGTCAAGCCGGAGGAAGTCCTCGGTGTGACCTTCACGCGGAAGGCTGCCGGCGAGCTGGCCAGCCGCATCCGCGCCAAGCTCAGTGCGCTGCAGCGGTCGGCCACCGGCGACTCCGGCGGCGCTGTGGCAGGGGCGCTGCTCAGCGCCGACGCCCTGGAGCCGAAGGTTTCCACCTACCACTCGTTTGCCAGCGGCATCGTCTCCGATTACGGCCTGCGGCTCGGGATCGAGCGGGATGTCGTGCTGCTGGGCGGCGCGCAGGCCTGGCAGCTGGCCAGTGAGGTGGTTGAAGCGTTCGACGGCGAGTACTCGCACTTCAGGGTGGCCAAGTCCACCCTCGTCAAGGCCGTTATCCAGCTCGCGGGGGAGTGCGCGGAGCACCTCCAGGCCCCGGACGGTGTCCAGGGCTGGCTGATGCAGCGGCTCGCCGAGTTCGAGGCCCTGCCGTATGTGGCAGGGGCAAAGAAGAACCCCAGCCAGGCTGCCGGCGAGCTGGGAGCCATGCTGCGGACGAGGGCAAGCGTGGCGGAGCTCGTGGGGCGGTACGCCGAAGCCAAAAGAGCACGCGGAGCCCTGGACTTCGGCGACCTCGTGGCGCTCGCGGCACGCGTGGCCCGAGAGGTGCCCCTGGCCGCCGAGATGGAGCGCCAGCGCTACAAGGTGGTGCTCCTGGACGAATTCCAGGACACGTCGCACGCCCAGCTGGTGCTGTTCTCCAGGCTCTTCGGGGACGGCCACGCCGTCACGGCTGTGGGTGATCCGAACCAGTCCATCTACGGCTTCCGCGGGGCGTCCGCCGGACAGCTGTTCCACTTCGTCAACGAGTTTCCGGTCTGCGAGGACGGCCAGTCAGGGACGGCGTCCCGGCGTCCAGCCCCCGTTTCGTACCTGACCACTGCCTGGCGGAACGGCCGCAATATCCTGGCCGCGGCCAACCTGATCTCGGCTCCGCTCAGCGCCGCCGCGGCCCAGGCCGGGCCCGCCGGGCAAAGGTCTTGCAGCGCGGCCGTGGAGGTGCCTGCGCTGCGGCCCAGCCCCGCCGCGGTGCAGGGCCGGGTGGTGATCGGCCGTTTTGCCACCGATGAAGATGAAGCAGCGGTGATCGCCAAGGATCTCCTGAGGTTCCGGGCCACGGATTTCGACGGTTCCTCCTCGGAACCGCGCATCCAGCCTGCCATGGCCGTCCTGTGCCGCAGGCGCGCGCAGATGGAGTGCCTCCGCAAGGAGTTCGAGGCCACTGGGATCCCCTACGAAATTGTGGGCCTCGGGGGCCTGCTGGACACTCCCGAAATTGTGGACCTGGTGTCCACGCTGCGGGTACTGGCCGACCCCGGCCGGTCGGATTCACTGATGCGGCTCCTGGCCGGTGCCCGGTGGCGGATCGGTCCGGCCGACCTCATGGCGTTCCGGGACTGGTCCGCGTTTCTGGCCCGCCGCCGCGGCATGGGCGGAAACGATCCGTCCGGTGACGAGGATGCGGAGGCCGCCGACGTCGTCATCGAGGGCGACATCACCGACGCCGCAAGCCTCGTCGAAGCCCTGGACTGGCTGCCCAAGGAAGGGTGGACGTCCACGCACGGCCGCAGCCTGACCCCTCCTGCACTGGAGCGGCTGCAGCGCCTGGGCACGGAGCTTCGGCAGCTTCGTTCCCTGATGGGGGAGGACCTGACCACTCTGCTGGGCGAGGTCGAACGGGCCATGCTGCTGGACATCGAGGTCGCTGCGAGGCCCGGGCTCAACATTCACCAGGCGCGGCGGAACCTGGACGCGTTCCAGGACGCGGCCGCCGGGTTCCTGCAGACATCCCACAGGGTGGACGTCCTGGCGTTCCTTTCGTGGCTGGAGGCGGCGGCATCGGAGGAGGGCGGCCTGGATGTGCCGCCCGCGGACGTCAATCACGAGGCTGTTCAGCTGCTGACGGTGCACGCCTCGAAGGGTCTCGAATGGGACGTCGTGTTCGTGCCCGGCCTCAACACGGGTGCGTTCCCCAGCAACCGTGACTCGAGGTGGAGCAGCGGTTCCGCCGCCCTGCCCTGGCCATTGCGGGGCGACCGTGCCGATCTTCCGCAGTGGGATCTGGACCAGCCGGACCAGAAGGGGTGGCTGGACGCCGAGAAGATGTTCAAGGCCGACGTCCAGGCCCACGGCGAGGCTGAGGAACGGAGGCTGGCCTACGTTGCCTACACCCGGGCCAAGCACGTGCTCTGGGTATCCAGCGGAGCCTGGGTGGGCGGGCGCGGCGGGATGGCGGAGATGTCGCCGTTCCTCGCCGAGCTGGCGCCGCTGGCAGAACAGGAAACTGCGGAAATCCACCCCGGCTCTGTCGATGAGGAATCCCTGCCGCAGGAGAGTCCCCTGACCCGGGAGCTGGAGGTGGCGGCCTGGCCGTATGATCCGCTGGAAGGACCCGTGGACCCCCGCAGCGGGAAGCGGTTGCGGCTTGTGCCGGGACGGCGGGAAGCGATGGACCGTGCCGCCGAGCGGCTGCTCACCGAGATCGCCGCGGTCCAAGCCGGTACGCCGGGGCTTCCTGCGGGCCAGGGGCTCCGGCCCCAGGCGGCAGGCTGGGAACGCGAAGCCGCACTCCTACTGGAACGCCGCTTGAGGCGGGCCCGGAGCCGCGACGTTCATCTGCCCGGGCATATCTCAGCGTCCACCCTGGTGGATTTGGGGGAGGACGCCGAGGCCGTGGTCCAGCGGCTCAGGAGGCCTGTCCCGCGCGAGCCGGGCATGTCCGCGCGCAAGGGCACAGCCTTCCATGCCTGGGTGGAGGAGTACTTTGGAACGGCGGGCATGCTGGATCTCGGCGAAGCGCCTGGCTCGGATAACCACATTGACCAGGCCTACGGCCTGGACGACATGGTGGCTACCTTCAAGGACTCCCGGTGGGCACACAGATCGCCCGCTTACGTGGAGGTCCCCGTGGAGACCCGGATCGGCGACGTCGTTGTCCGCGGCCGCATTGACGCAGTGTTCCGTGACGCCGACGGCGGCTGGGACCTGGTGGACTGGAAGACCGGCCGCCGGCCGTCGGCAGGGCAGCTGAAGACCAAGAGCGTCCAGCTGGCTGTGTACCGGCTGGCCTGGGCCAGGCTCAAGGGCGTGCCGCTGGAAGAGGTCCGGGCTGCCTTCTTTTACGTGGCGGACAACCATGTGGTGCGTCCGCACGACCTGGCGTCAGGCACCGAACTGGAAGGGATCGTGGCCGCAGCCCTGGCCGGCTAGGAAGCGCAGGGGCCCGGCCACGTCGCCCTGGCGGCTAGGTCGTCTTCGCGTCGACCACCGTGAGGGCAACGGTGGAGGTGTCGGCGCCCGAGGGCTTCCGGGCCGCGGCATCTTCCTGGGTCCCGTCTTCCGGACCGGTGGATTCGGCCTGGTCAGAGGCGCCAGAATCCTTCGCTGCGTCATCGTCCGGTGGGCCCTGCGACGCGTCCTGGCCTGATGGCTGGTCGGTGGTGCCCTCGGCGTTCTCCTCGTCAACCGGGATGGGCGTCACCTCGACCGGGAGCGGTTTCACGTCAACGGGGATGGGGGTGACGTGGACGGCGGGCATGGCCTCCGAGATGTCGGTGGCTGCAGGGGCATCCACGAGACCGGGAGCGGCCGGTGCCTGGCCGGTTGGCGGGGAGTCGGGCTTGGCCGGAGGCAGGGGTTCCACGCTGATGGGCTGGCCGCCATATTCGGCGATGTCCTCGGCCAGCGTGGAAAGCATGCCTTCCGCCTCGGCGATCATGTCGGCGTCGGCCGCCGCGATGCCCTTGACGAGGTACTGGGCGAGCGCAAATTCAGCCGAGAGCGCGGCCCGGCGCAGCAGGTGGTTGTCCGGCGCATCGCGGCGCTTCGCGGTGTAGTGCTTGACCACGGCGTCGACGAATTCGTGCTCATTGGATGCCACGAGCCAGGCGAGGTCGTCGGCGGGATCGCCGATGCGCAGGTCGGTCCAGCCGGTGACGGCCGTGACGCGGTGGTCCTCGACCAGCAGGTTGTCCTCGTGCAGGTCACCGTGCACCACGCAGGGATTGAAGCGCCAGAGCGAGACGTCTTCCATGGCGTGCTCCCAACGGCGGAGCAGGAGGGCCGGAATCTTGCCTGTGGTCGCGGCCATGTCGAGTTCGTTGAGCCTGCGCTGGCGGAACTCGTTCGGGGTGTAACTGGGAAGGTCGGCGTTGCTCACCAGCGCGCGGGGCAGGTCATGAATGGCCGCCAGCGCGCTGCCGATCTCCTTCGCCAGCTCCTGCGGGCCTGCCGTTAGCTCTTCAACGGTGCGCGTGGTGCCTTGGAGGTGCGAGTACACGAAGGTGGTCAGGTCCTGCTGCCGGACGGTGCCGGCTACGGTCGGCATGAGAAACGGCAGTTCGGCCCGGATGGCGGGCGCGAAGGCGCGCAGCACCAGGAACTCGGTCTCCAGCCTGGTGCTGGCTTCCGCGTGGCGGGGTGAGCGAACGCGCCAGCGCTTGCCTTCTGCATCAAGAAGGAGAGCCGAATCAAAGTCCGCCGGGTCATCCGGGGCAGAGCTCACAGCAGTCGGGCTCAGTCCGGGGACTGCCGCGGTGGCCACAGCTGCCAGTTCGATTGGTTCTCTTCTCACGGTTCCACGGTAGATTGAGCGGCGTCCAAGACAACGATGTGTCGCGGCGAGTCTCGAGATCCGCACAAATATGGGTACCGCGGGGCCGGGGAAGGGCGGACCGTCCAGGCCCGCCGGTGCATCCCGAAATGTAAATTGTCACTGCGAGTCAGTACGGTGGATACATGAGTCATGCGGAGGCCGCTGTGCCGGTCGGTCAAGCGGCGGGCGCCATCCCGGAAAATCAGCTGCGGGCAGGTGAACTGGCGGCCAACCATCTCTTCGACACCGTGCTGCCGGTTCGGCCCGCAATGGTCAACAGGGGGTCCGTTGAACGGATGAGGCCAGGCCTCGTTCCGGACTTGCTGGCCGCCGGAACCGCCAAAGCCATGCTCCTGTCCGGCCGGCATGCGCTGGTGCACGGGGACGCGCTCGTTCTGGCAGAGGCCACACCGCTGCTGGACCGACTTGAGGGGTCGGCGGCCGGCCCGGCGCACATCATCTATCTCGGCGCGGCCCTCGGCTCCGAGGACCTTCCCACGGGAACCGGCCTCCTGCTGTTCATCCTGCCGGAACCGGTTGACCCCGGTTCGGCGGGCCTGCCCGCCGGTGCCGCTTGGGAAGGCTTCCGGGACGTCGCCGCGCAACTTGACGCGACGCACACCGCCCTGTTTGTTGAGGCCAGTGCCATTGCCAACTGGCACGCCACCCACACCCACTGCCCCCGGTGCGGCGCCGTCACCAAAGTGGAGGCCAGCGGATGGGTCCGGCGGTGCCCCGCTGACAATTCCGAACACTATCCGCGCACGGATCCGGCCATCATTGTCACGGTGGTTGGCCCGGACGGCCGCGTTCTGCTGGGCGGTGGCGGTCCGCTGGATGCGAAGAACTACTCCACGCTGGCCGGGTTCGTCGAGCCCGGTGAATCCCTCGAACAGGCCGTCGTCCGGGAAATCCAGGAAGAGGTGGGCGTGCAGGTCAGGGCGTGCCAGTACCTCGGCTCCCAGTCGTGGCCGTTCCCGGCGTCCCTTATGCTCGGCTTTACAGCCGTCACCGACGACACGGAAGCAAAGCCCGACGGCGTCGAGGTCACCAGGGCGCGCTGGTTCAGCCGGGAGGAACTCCAGGAGGCAGTGCTCAGCGGCGAAATTACCATCTCCACCAGGCTCTCCATCGCCAGGTCCCTCATCGAGCACTGGTACGGCGGCGTGATTCAGGACCGTCCGGCCGACGACTGACCAGCACGCCCGGCCGGCAACATGCCTACCGTCGACGCCACCATGGCGGAGCAGCCCATCCATCCACATGAAGCAAGCAGCAAGAAGTGACGATAGAAAATCCTGATGGCAACGCCTCCCTGGAGGACCGGATCCTTGGCGGCCTCGATGCGGAGCAGCGGGAAGTGGCCACCACCCTGACCGGCCCCCTCTGCGTGCTCGCCGGAGCCGGCACCGGCAAGACCCGCGCCATCACCCACAGGATCGCCTACGGAGTGCACTCGGGGGTCTACAGTCCGCAGCGGCTGCTGGCGGTCACGTTTACGGCACGGGCGGCAGCGGAAATGCGCAGCCGGCTCCGCGACCTTGGGGTCGGAAACGTCCAGGCCAGGACGTTCCATGCGGCCGCGCTGCGGCAGCTGCAGTTTTTCTGGCCGCAGGCGGTGGGCGGGGCGCTGCCCAACCTGCTGGACCACAAGGCACAAATGATCGCCGAGGCCGCCCGCCGGCTCCGGCTGAGCACCGACCGCGCCTCCATCCGTGACCTGGCGTCGGAAATCGAATGGGCCAAAGTATCCATGCTCACGCCCGCCAACTATCTGGAAAACGCACAGGACAGGGGCGCTCCGGGTGGGTTTGATCTCACAGCCGTGGCCCGCGTCTTCCAGGCCTACGAGGACGTGAAAACCGACCGCAACGTCATCGACTTCGAGGACGTCCTCCTGATTACCGTAGGCATCCTGCAGGAAGACCCCAAGGTGGCGGCGACGGTCCGGGAACAGTACCGGCACTTCGTGGTGGACGAATACCAGGACGTTTCCCCGTTGCAGCAGCGCCTCCTGGAACTCTGGCTCGGCGGCCGCAACGAACTGTGCGTCGTTGGTGACGCCAGCCAGACCATTTACTCGTTCACCGGAGCATCCCCGAAGCACCTCCTCGGGTTCAAGGCCCAGTACCCGGACGCGAACGTGGTCAAGCTTGTGCGCGACTACCGCTCCACTCCGCAGGTGGTCAAGCTGGCCAACGATCTCCTCGCCTCGCGCCGGAGCGGCGGACCGGCAGCCGATGCTGCCTGGGCCGCGCCGCTGAAGCTCGTGGCCCAGCGGAACCCGGGACCCCTGCCCCAATTCACGGAATGCACGGATGACGAAGCCGAGGCTGCAACGGTCGCCGGCAAGATCCGCACGCTCCTCGACGACGGCGTGCCGGCGAGTGAGGTCGCTGTCCTGTTCCGTACCAACGGCCAGTCGGAGGCCTACGAGCAGGCCTTGGCGTCGGCCGGAATCGGCTACCAGCTGCGCGGCGGCGAGCGGTTCTTTGCCCGGAAGGAGGTCCGCGACGCGATCCTCCAGCTCCGTGCGGCCACCCGTGCCGTATCCGAGTCCGATCCCCAGCCGCTGGGCCAGCTGGTACGCGACATCGTCGCGTCGCTGGGGTACACGGACACGGCCCCGCACAGCGGCGGTGCCTTGCGGGAACGCTGGGAATCACTGGCCGCCCTCGTGGCTCTGGCGGACGAGCTGGCGCAGAACCGCGGGCCGCAGTTCGGCCTGGCTGACTTCGTCAACGAGCTTCAGGAGCGCTCCGTGGCCCAGCACGCCCCGACCGTCCAGGGGGTTACGCTGGCGTCCCTGCACGCGGCAAAAGGACTTGAATGGGACGCGGTATTCCTCGTAGGGCTGAGCGAAGGGCTCATGCCCATCTCCTTCGCGGACGATCCCGCCTCGGTGGACGAGGAACGCCGGCTGCTCTATGTCGGCATCACGCGGGCCCGCGAGCACCTGTCCCTCTCGTGGTCCACCGCTCGGACCCCCGGCGGGCGTGCCAACCGGAAGCCGTCCCGCTTCCTCGACGGGCTGCGCCCGGACTCCGTGGCCAGCTCGGCCGCACGGGGGAGGGGGCCCGCGCCGCGCCGCAAGGCGGCCACGCCCGCGTCCTGCCGGGTCTGCGGCAGCATGCTGGCCAGCGGAGCCGAGCGGAAGGTCGGCCGCTGCAGCCAGTGCCCGCCCAGCTATGAAGAGCAGACGTTCAACGCCCTCCGTGAATGGCGCAAGGAGGTCGCGCACTCCGCCGACGTCCCGGCCTTCGTGGTTTTCACCGACGCAACCCTCACCGCCATCGCCGAAGCCCGGCCGTCCTCACTGGAGGAACTGGCCCAGCTCGCGGGCGTCGGCCCGTCCAAACTGGAGCGGTACGGCGAGGCAGTCCTCGCGGTCCTGACGGAAAGCAGCACGCTGTAATGCCCGGAAAACTTGAGACCGGCACGCCATTGATCACCCACGACGGCGCGCCCGTGGAGGTCCGCCGCTCCGCCCGGCGGCGCCGCACAGTCGCGGCCTTCTGGGAGAACGGCACCGCCGTCGTCGCCATCCCCGCCCACTTCAGCCGGGCGCAGGAGGCGGACTGGGTTCACCGGATGCTGGAGAAGCTTCGGTCCCAGGGGGAGAAGCGTTCCAGCGGTGCGGGGCGGCGGCCTTCCTCGGACGCGGCGCTGGCCGCGCACGCTGCGCAGCTTTCTGCCAGGTACTTTGGCGGCAGGTCGGCCCCGACATCGGTCCGGTGGGTCAGCAACCAGAACTCCCGCTGGGGTTCAGCCACCCCCTCGGACGGGTCCATCCGGCTTTCAGATAAGCTCCGGCCCATGCCGCAGTGGGTCATCGACTACGTGCTGCTGCATGAACTCGCGCACTTGCTGGTGGCAGGGCATAACGCGGCGTTCTGGAAGCTGCTGGAGGCCTACCCCGAAACGGAGCGTGCCAAAGCCTTCCTGGAGGGCGTGTCCTTTGCCACGTCGCGCGGCCTACCGGCAGGCGAAGCAGCCACACCAGAGGACGCCGACTGAGCGGTCCTTCGTAGTCCGCTGGTTGAGCTTGTCGAAGCCGGGGTTGCGCTCCTCAACCGGTCCCTAACCTCGCAAGCTCGGCCAGGGACCCGGCGGTCGTAGGCTCAGGCTCAACCAGCGGGGTACGCCTAGCTCTTCGGAGCGGAGCCGTCTTCGTCGCCGTCGGTCTTTTCGGTGTCGCCGTCCCCGCCTTCGGTCGTTTCGGCGTCGTGCCCGTCCCCGTCCCCACCGCTTTCGGCCGGGCTGTCGAAACCGCCGTTCAGCAGCTTCTGAAGGGCATCGTCCACTTCGCTGTCACCGGCCTCGGCGAGCTTGCGGCGTTCGCTGAATCCCTTGGGATCGTCAAGATCCTCGGCGGTAGGGAGCAGGTCCGGATGCTTCCAGATGGCGTCGCGGCCGTCGATGCCGCGCTCGGCCTTGAGGGACGCCCACAGGGTGGCGGCTTCACGGAGGCGGCGGGGCCGCAGCTCCAGTCCGACGAGGGAAGCGAACGCATGCTCCGCCGGACCGCCGGTGGCCCGGCGGCGGCGGACCGTTTCGCGGAGCGCTGCAGCCGAGGGGAGGACCTTATCCGTGGCGGCAGCGGTGAGCTCGTCCACCCACCCCTCGACGAGGGCAAGGGCCGTCTCCAGCTTCTGCAGGGCCTGGTCCTGTGCCGGCGTGCGCTGCGGCATGAAGACGCCCTGCGAAAGGGCCTCCTGGATCCCCTCCGGGTTGCTGGGATCAAGGTCCCGCGCCAGCTCCTCGATCCGCGACGTGTCGATGTGAATGCCGCGGGCGTAGGCTTCAATGGCACCCAGCAGGTGCCCGCGCAGCCACGGAACCTGGACGAACAGGCGGGCATGGGCGGCCTCGCGGACGGCGAGGAAGAGCCTGATGTCGTTTTCGGGAAGGCTGAGCCCCTCGCCGAACTTGGCAACATTGCCGGGAAGCAGCGCCATCTCCAGATCGGCCAACGGAACTCCAATGTCCGTGGAGCTGACCACATCGGTGGACAGGGCTCCAATGGCCTGGCCCAGCTGCATGCCGAAGATGGCACCGCCCACGTTCTGCAGCATGGACGAGGCGCCGCCCATCATGGACTTCATCTCCTCTGGCATCTGCTCCGTCATGGCAGTGGAGAGGGCGTTGGCCACACTGTTGGCCACGGGCTCCGTCAGACGCTTCCAGGTGCCGAGTGTCTCCTCTACCCATTCGGCGCGGGACCACGCCTTGCCGATGAGGCCTGTAGCGGGCAGGTCGGTGACCTGGTCGAGCCACAGTTCGGCCAGCCGCAGCGCCTCATCTACTTCGCGTGACTGGGCGGACGTGACTGAGGGGTCGGAGCTCCCGGCGGCCACGCGGCGGGCGTTGTCATGGGCGAGCTTCCAGTTGACCGGGCCCTCCGAGGGCGCGCTCATCATGGCCTGCACCTGGGAGAACATCTGGGCCAGCAGGTTGGGATCGTTCGGCAGCCCGGCGGCCTTGGCCAGTTCGGCGGGGTCAATGTCACCCATGCCCTTGCCGCCCATGAGGTTCTGCAGCATCTCTGCGAGCGGATCCTTTGGATTTTCGTCGCCGTTGGACGGATTGAGTGGATTGGAGGTCATGATCCCGCCGATCGTCGGTGTGACTGTTAATCAACTTCACGCTACCCCTCTGCGGGAGCGGCTGTCTGCTGAAAGCGGGGACGTTCGCTGTAGGCAAAGAGCTAACGGCAGGCCCGGACGCGTAGTGTTAGAAGCCGGAACGTATGTAGGCTGTGCCCCGGCCGTCCGCCGGGCTGCGGCCGCGGTGCAGCGCTGAACGACGCGGTGCGGAGAGGTCCTTCAGTGACGATTACCAAGGGCGGCCAGCCCGCAGAGGAGTCCCCGGCGCCCGCCGCCGGTGGCGGGAATCCCTACGGAACCGGGGATGCCCGCCGGTCCCGCCGTGCCCGGGACAGGGATCCCCGCATCTCCGCGATGACGTTGTCCGGGCTCCTGGCGCTCGGGCTGGGCGTGACGGCCGCCGTCCTGCCGGTCCCGTATGTGGTGGAATCGCCCGGGCCGACGTTCAACACGCTAAGCACGGAGAATGCGACGCCAGTGATCAGCGTTTCCGGCCGCGAGACGTTCCCGGCCAAGGGGAACCTCGATCTCACCACTGTCTACGTCGACGGGGGCCCCAACGGTCCCGTCAGCGTCTTTGAGGCGTTCTCGGCCTGGCTGGACGGCTCTAAGGCGGTGTATCCCGAGGAACTGATCTTCCCGACGGGTGTGACTAAGGAAAAATCCCAGCAGGAGAGTGCCGTGGCCATGGCCACGTCGCAGGAGAACGCCGTGGCGGCAGCCCTGAAGGGGCTCGACATCCCTTATGGGCAGAAGCTCGAAGTGGCGGACCTGTCCGAGGGGTCGGCGGCGCAGGGCAAGCTGCAGGCGGGTGACATCTTCACCTCCATCAACGCCAAACCCGTCACGTCACTGGAGGTGATCCAGGACGAACTGGCCGCCGGAAAGGGAAAGCCGGCCGTCGTCGTCGTAAGCCGGGACGGCAAGCAGTTCACGGAAACCGTGACGCCGGCGAAGAACCCGTCCGGACGGTACATCCTGGGCGTGCTGCTGCAGTACCGCTTCACCTTCCCGTTCAACGTGAAGATATCCCTGGATAAAGTGGGCGGCCCGAGCGCCGGGATGATGTTCGCCCTGGGAATCATGGACACCCTGACGCCCGGGGACCTCACCGGTGGAAAACACATCGCGGGGACCGGCACCATCAGCCCCGACGGCGTGGTGGGCCCGATCGGCGGCATCGCGGTGAAGATGCACGGTGCCCGGGCCGATGGCGCCACCATGTTCCTGGCCCCGGCGGCGAATTGCGCAGAGGTTGCGGGGCATATTCCGGACGGGCTGCAGGTGGTCAAGGTGGAAAACCTGGACGAGGCAAAATCGGCCGTCGAGCTGGCCGCCAACGGCGCCGACACATCGGGCCTTCCGGGCTGCACCAACAACTAGACTAAATCGAGGAACTAAGGCTCCGGTCCGCTCGTGGCACTAATTGAGAGCCGGTGCCGGCGCTATGCAGGCCTTCCACTGAAAACTTAAAATTAATACCAGCAACTGACAAAAGCTATGAGGTACGAGTTTGTCCCGTCCTGCCAGCCCCACCCCGCCCGGAAAACTCCAGACAAGGCGAGGTGCGTTGACGCCCCCACGCTCATCGTCGTTGCGCTGGTTGTTGTCGGGTTCATCTTCTTCGCCAATGTGTGGACGGACGTCCTGTGGTACCAGCAGCTTGGCTACTTCGAAGTGTTCTTGACGGAGAACTTGGCGCGGATCAGCATTTTTGCCATCGGCTTCCTCATCATGTTCGCGGCCGTGTTTTACGCGATCCGCATCGCCTACCACGCCCGGCCCGTCTACGCGCCGGACTCAGAAATCCGGGATAACCTCAACCGCTACCAGGCGCAGCTGGAACCCGTGCGGCGTGTGGTCATGATCGGGCTGCCTGTGCTGTTTGGGCTCTTCGCCGGCAGCGCCGCCTCCAGCCAGTGGCAAAAGGTCATGCTGTTCTTCAACCAGGAGTCCTTCGGTCAGAATGATCCGGAGTTCGGACTGGACATCGGTTTCTACCTGATGACGCTGCCCTTCCTGGGCTTCGTCACCGGGTTCCTGATCAGCGTGGCGATCGTGGCCGGCATCGCGGGCATCCTGACGCACTATCTCTACGGCAGCATCAGGATCATGGAGCGCGGCATCTTCACCAGCCGCGCAGCGCAGATCCACCTCGCAGTCACCGGCGCTTCCTTCCTGATCCTGCTGGGCATCAACTTCTGGCTGGACCGCTATTCCGCGCTGCAGAACAGCGGCGGCCGGTGGGCCGGCGCGCTGTACACCGACGTCAACGCCGTGATCCCCACGAAGGCGATCCTGGCCGTGGCGGCGGCCCTCGTCGCTATCCTCTTCATTGTCGCTGCGGTCATCGGCAAGTGGCGGCTTCCGGTCATCGGTACGGCGATGCTGGTCATCACCTCCATCCTGGCCGGCGGCGTCTACCCGTGGGTCATCCAGCAGTTCCAGGTCCGCCCGTCAGAGCAGACCCTGGAACGGAAATACATCGAGCGCAACATCGGCATGACCCGGGCAGCCTACGGCCTGGACCAGGTGAAGGTGGAGCGGTACAACGCCACCACCACCACCACCGCCGGCGCCCTTGCCCCGGACGCGCAAACCACGGCCAACATCCGGCTCCTGGACCCGAACCTGATCTCGGACGCCTTCTCGCAGCTCGAGCAGTTCCGTCCGTACTACCAGTTCCCCAAAGCGCTCAACGTCGACCGGTACATGGTGGACGGCAAGATGCAGGACACCGTCATAGCCGTGCGCGAGCTGAACCCGGACGGCCTCAGCGCTGACCAGCAGTCCTGGCTGAACCGCCACATCGTCTACACCCACGGCTACGGCGTCGTGGCCGCGAAGGGCAACAAGTTCACGGTCGACGGAAAGCCGGAGTTCCTGCAGTCCGGTATCCCGTCCACTGGCGTCCTCGGCAACGACACAACCTACGAACCCCGGATCTACTTCGGCGAGGACTCCCCGGAGTACTCGATCGTGGGTGCCCCGGAAGGCGCACCGCACCGCGAGCAGGACCGCCCGGCGTCCAAGGAAGGCGGCGAGACCCAGTACACCTTCACCGGCAACGGCGGTCCGAACGTCGGAAGCTTCTTCAACAAGGTCCTGTACTCAATCAAGTTCCAGTCCTCGGACCTGCTGCTGTCCGACGGCGTGAACGACGCCTCCCAGATCATGTACGAACGCAACCCGCGTGAACGCGTGCAGAAGGTGGCGCCCTACCTGACGGTGGACGGCAATGCCTACCCCGCCGTCGTTGACGGCCGGGTCAAGTGGATCGTGGACGGCTA
Organism: Arthrobacter globiformis; assembly: GCF_030815865.1. Classification (NCBI taxonomy): domain Bacteria; kingdom Bacillati; phylum Actinomycetota; class Actinomycetes; order Micrococcales; family Micrococcaceae; genus Arthrobacter; species Arthrobacter globiformis. Next base: position 3,870,292 of record NZ_JAUSXI010000001.1, on the reverse strand, counting down.
CACCACCAGCCAGTACTACCCGTACTCGCAGCAGGAGCAGCTCTCCGATGCCACCACGGACTCGCAGACCACCGCCGGCCGCAACGTGGCGCTGCCCAACAGCTCCGTCAACTACATCCGCAACTCGGTCAAGGCCACGGTGGACGCCTACGACGGTTCGGTCACGCTCTACGCCTGGGACGACCAGGACCCGCTCCTGAAGGCCTGGCAGAAGGTGTTCCCTTCCACCCTGAAGCCTTATTCGGAGATGTCCGCCGCTGTCATGAGCCACGTCCGCTACCCGGAGGACTTGTTCAAGGTGCAGCGTGAGCTGCTGGGCCGCTACCACGTGACGGACCCCGTGAGTTTCTACAAGAACGACGACGCGTGGAGTGTTCCGAACGATCCCACCGTGTCCGAGGAGGTCAAGCAGCCGCCGTTCTACATGTCACTGCAGATGCCGGACCAGAAGGCCCCGGCGTTCCAGCTGACGTCGTCCTACATTCCGCAGGTGGTGAACAACAACGCCCGCAACGTCCTCTACGGCTTCCTCGCGGCGGATTCCGACGCGGGCTCGAAGAAGGGCGTCAAGGCGGACAGCTACGGGCAGCTCCGGCTGCTGCAGGTTCCGCCGGAAGCCCAAGTACCCGGCCCCGGGCAGGCACAGAACAAATTCAACTCGGATCCCACCGTCTCCCAGGCGCTGAACCTGCTGCGGCAGGGCGCGTCGGATGTGCTCAACGGCAACCTGCTGACGCTTCCTGCCGGCCGGGGCATGCTCTACATCCAGCCGGTGTACCTCAAGTCCACGGGTGAAACGTCCTATCCGACACTGCAGAGGGTGCTCGTGGCCTTTGGCGACAAGATCGGTTTCGCGCCCACCTTGGACGAGGCTCTCAACCAGCTGTTTGGTGGCCGGTCGGGAGCGACGGCCGGTGACTCCGACAACAACGGGCAGACGCCCGCACCGCCCAGCGGCGGAGGCGCCACTCCGGCCCCGGCGGCGGACGCCAAGGTGGCGCTGAAGGCAGCGCTGGATGAAGCAAACGCGGCCATCAAGGCCGGCCAGGAGGCGCTGGCCAAGGGCGACTTTGCGGCGTACGGCGAGCAGCAGAAGAAGCTGTCAGCGGCACTGAAGAAAGCACTCGACGCCGAGGCCAGGATTGGCAGTACCGGGACGGCCAGCAGCCCAACCTCGCCGTCCGCGACGCCGACGCCGACACCCAGCAGCTGACTGACAGCCGCTGAAGCGGCTGCTGATTGAGTGAAAGGCCGGCCCATCCCCGCTACGGGGACGGGCCGGCCTTGCGCGTATGAGAGGGCTCAGGCTTCCCGAGACGCAGATCACGTCGTTTGGATTTGGCCTCCTGTTCACCGGCCGGTAGAGTAGTTCTTGCGACGCGGGGTGGAGCAGTTCGGTAGCTCGCTGGGCTCATAACCCAGAGGTCACAGGTTCAAATCCTGTCCCCGCAACTGAAGAAAAGACCCGGATCACCGTATGGTGGTCCGGGTCTTTTGTTGTCTCGATTCTGCTGTCCCGACTTCACTTGTCCGCATTCTCGTGGCGGGGGCTATTGCTGCCCGAGGGAGGACGGCTCGCGTCCCGCACAGGCCGCTGCGAAACAGCAGTGGTCAAAGCGCCCGCAAAAGTAGGGTAGTGTTAATCAAGCGACGCGGGGTGGAGCAGTTCGGTAGCTCGCTGGGCTCATAACCCAGAGGTCACAGGTTCAAATCCTGTCCCCGCAACAAAAAGGAAGCCCCGACCACAGTGTGGTCGGGGCTTCCTGCATTACCGGAGCATTTGTTCATGTGCTCCGGGTTCCTAGTATTCTCTTTCGCAGGGCCCGGAATTCCTGGCCGGCGCACGGCGCCCACACTGGTCAGTCATTCTCGAGAGGAACGTGTAGTTCGATGTCCACAACGAAGAACAAGTCCGGCACCGCCAGGGGCAAGCGCGCCAGGCTGTACTGGGCGGTGCCTGCGGCGCTCGTGGCCCTCGTGCTGGTGGTGCTCCTCGCAAAGTGGATGACCGGACTGCCTGCCGTTCGCTCGTTCGTGGCGGACTACCCGGGGCATTCGGAACTTCCCGCCGGCGCCCCCGTCGGCTTCCCGGCCTGGCTGGCCTGGCAGCATTTCCTGAACGCCTTCTTCCTGCTGCTCATCATCCGTTCGGGCTGGCAGGTCCGCACCACCACACGCCCCGGCGGTTACTGGACCCGTAACAACAAGGGGCTCATCAGGACCAGGACGGCCCCTACGAAGATCAGCCTGGAACTCTGGTTCCACCTCACACTCGATGTGCTGTGGATCCTGAACGGGATCGTCTTTGTGATCCTGCTGTTCGCGACCGGCCAGTGGACGCGGATTGTTCCCGCATCCTGGGATGTTTTCCCGAACGCCGCCTCGGCCGCCCTGCAGTACGCTTCGCTGAACTGGCCCACGGAGAACGGCTGGGTCAACTACAACGCCCTGCAGCTGCTGACCTACTTCGCCACGGTGTTTATCGCTGCTCCGCTGGCCTTCATCACGGGCGTGCGCATGTCCGCCGCGTGGCCCAAAAAGGCCTCCGGACTGAACAAGGCCTTCCCGATCGAGGCCGCCCGCGCAGTGCACTTCCCGGTGATGATCTACTTCGTGGCCTTCATTGTGGTGCACGTGTTTCTGGTCCTCGCCACGGGCGCGCTCCGGAACCTCAACCACATGTACGGCGGCAGCGACGACGTGAGCTGGGTCGGCTTCTGGTTCTTCGTGGCTTCAGTCGCCGTGATGGTTGCGGCGTGGTTCCTGGCCCGGCCCCTGTTCCTGCGCCCCATCGCGTCCCTCATGGGCAAGGTCACCAGCCGCTAGACTGCGCCGGCCTCGCGTCTGGCTATCCTTGAGCCGCTGGTAGGTGTCCAGCGCCCGTTCCCGGGATTCCTCCAGGCCCACCAGCGGTTCGGGATAACCGGGAGCTCCCGCCGTGTTCTTCCACGGCTCGTGCACCATCCGGTCATCCAGGCCGGCCAGTTCCGGTATGTAGCCGCGCAGGTACCTGCCTCCGGCGTCGAACTTCTTGCTCTGCGTCACCGGGTTGAAGATGCGGAAGTAAGGGGACGCGTCCGCGCCTGAGCCCGCAACCCATTGCCAGTTGGCCGGGTTGTTCGCCGCGTCGGCGTCGACCAGGGTATCCCAGAACCAGGCCTCTCCCACGCGCCAGTCCGCAAGCATATTCTTCACCAGGAACGACGCCGCAGCCATGCGGACCCTGTTGTGCATCCAGCCCGTCTGCCACAGCTGCCGCATACCGGCATCCACCAGGGGGTAGCCGGTGCGCCCCTGCTGCCAGGCCTCCAGTTCGGAGTCCGACGGCGTTTGCCAGGCAAAGTGGTCGAACTCCCGGCGGTAGTTTTTCGTGGCCAGGTCCGGATTCTCGTAGAGCAGCTGCCAGCAGAATTCACGCCAGCCCAATTCGCTCCGGAAGATCCCGACGTCGCCAGGTGCGTGGCGGGGGAAGCGTTCCCGCAGGGAGTGCCAGACGCGGAAGGGACTGATCTCGCCGAAGCGCAGGTGCGGTGAGAGGCGGCTGGTGCCCTCGACGCCCGGCAAGTCGCGGCCCCTGCCGTAGTCCTCCACGGGGCCGTCGAGAAAATCCTCCAGCCGGTCGTGGGCGCCGTTCTCGCCCGGGGTCCAGGTCCCGGCGAGGCCTCCACTCCAGTCCGGCTTGCGGGGGAGGAGCCGCCAGCTATCGAGGCTGTCACCGGCCAGCGGGCGGCCGGACCTTCCTGCCGCGGGCTGCGGCAACTCCTCCGGTGCATCGGCCGGCAGCCGCGGTTCGGTTCCGGCAAGGCAGGAACGCCAGAACGGTGTGAAAACCTTGTACGGCCCGCCTGAGCCGGTGCGCACCGTCCACGGCTCGAACAGCAGGTTTGCCTGGAAGCTGGTGGCCTCGATGCCCTGCACGGCAGCCCAGTCGTTGATGCCGGCGTCGAGGGTCCGCTCCGGCTGGCCGTATCGCCGGTTCCAGAACAATCTTCCGGCGCCGGTTTCAAGGACCAGTTCCTTGATGACCTGAGCGGCGTCGCCCCGGCGCAGCAGAAGCCGTGCCCCGCGCACTTCGAGGCCGGCGGCGAGGGCGGACAGGGAGTGGTGGAGCCACCACCTCGCCGCGGCGCCCAGCGGGCGGATGCCGGGGGAGACCTCGTCGAGGATGTACACGACCGTCATCGGCTCAGGGAGTGCGGCCGCGGCGCCGAGAGCGGGGTTGTCGTCGAGGCGCAGGTCGTCACGGAGCCAGACAATGGTGGAAGCCATGGATTCACGCTACACGTCCTGGAAACGGCAGGGGCCAGGATCCATGTGGATCCCGGCCCCTGCCGTGGCGCCCGTGCGGGCCACAGCCTTACAGCTTGTCGAAGTCTGCCTCGTCCACCGTGTTCGCGGACGCGGACGCCGCGGTGCCTCCCGCCCCAATGGCCGGCTTCGCGTTCCCGGACTTCAGGGCCGCCAGGCGGGCCTCGATTTCCGTCTGCTCGCCGAGGTCCTCAAGCTGGTTGAACTGGGCGTCAAGGCTCGACTCCGCGAGCTCCTGCTGGCCGCGGACTTTGGCTTCCTCGCGCCGGATCTTCTCTTCGAATCGGCCAACCTCGCTTGTCGGGTCCATGATGTCGATGCTCTTCAGGGCATCGTGGACCTGGGATTGGGCAGCCGCAGTCTTGGAGCGGGCGACCAGTTCATTGCGCTTGCTCGTGAGCTGGTTCAGCTTGCCCTTCATCTGGTCGAGCCCGGTCTTAAGGCGGTCCACCACGTCGGTCTGTGATGCGATGCTCGGTTCAGCGGCCTTGGCCTCGCTTTCGGAAGCCATCTGGCGCTGCAGGGCAACTTTTGCCAAGTTGTCGAACTTTTGGGCATCCGAGACGTTGCCGTTGCCGCGGTACTCATCGGCCTTGCGTGAAGCCGCAAGAGCCTTGTTGCCCCAGTCCTGGGCGTTCTTCACGTCCTCGTTGTAGTCGTCCTGCAGCATCCGGAGGTTGCCGATGGTCTGCGCCACTGCGGACTCGGCCTCGGCGATGTTGTTGGTGTAGTCCCGCACCATCTGGTCGAGCATCTTCTGCGGGTCCTCGGCCTGGTCCAGCAAGGAATTGATGTTCGCTTTAGCGAGCTGCGCCATGCGGCCGAAAATGGACTGCTTAACCATGGTGTTACCTTTCGTCCTGCTCCGTATGTGCCACTGATTTCAGTGAACTGGTGATGTATTGCTTCTACCCGCCGGCCCGATGCACCGGCCGGCGCTGAGTCTTGCCGGCTAGAAACTGCCCGAGTCGCCGCCGCCGAAGTCGCCACCGCCGAAGTCTCCTCCGCCGAAGTCACCCCCGCCGTCGCCGCCCCAGCCGCCGCCATCGCTGTGACCGCCGCCCCAGCCGCCGCCGCTGCCGCCGTTGAGGATGGAGTTGATGAGGATGCCGCCAAGGATGGCGCCGCCCAGGCCGCCGCCTCCGCCGCCGCCGCCGAACATGCCGCCGCGCCCGTATCCCTGGCCGTACCCCTGGTTGGCGTACCCAAAGCTGTCGACGTCGGACTGGGCCAGCTGGGCTGCCTGGGCAGCCAGCGCATGCGCTTGCTGCGCGTAGGTCAGCGCGGTCACGGGATCGTTGCGTGAAATGGACAGCGCGTAATCGAGGTTGCGCTGGGCCTCTGCCAGGCGGGTCCGAGCCTCGGTGCCCACGCCGCCGCGACGGGCGGTGATGTAATCCGACGTCGCGCTGATCTGGGCCTGGGCGGACATGATGGTCTGCTGCAGCGAGGCCTGTGCCCTACGCGCCTGCTCCTGTTGGTCCCGGATCCCGCCCAAGGCCTGGTCTAGGGTCTGGTGGGCCGATTCGACCCGCTCCAGAGTGGCGATGGGGTCAATCTTGCCGCTCTGGATTTCGCTCTTCACGCGGGCGAGGGCCGCTTCGACCCCGGCCACCGGCCCCTCGAGCTCCGGATGGGCGCCGGACTGGATCATTGCCCTCGCCTGGGCAAGGTCCTGGGAGGTGTCCACAACAGCGGAGTCCAGCCCCTGACGGGCCGAGTTCAGGTTGCCGGCCACCTTGGAGATTGCATCCAGCAGCACGTTCGTCTGGTGCAGGCTCTCCTCCGATGCCCGGACGGCCACGGCGGCTAGGCTGCTCTCTCCGGATGCGAGCTTCTCACGCGCGGTGGCGCTGGCATTCTGCACGAAGGTCAGCCGCTCTTTGGCCTGCAGAATGTTGTCCGAGATCTGGGCGAGGGCGCTGTCCGCATACTTGCCGCGCAGTTCCGCCAGGGTCTGCTCCGCCCGGGCGATCTTCGCGTCTGCCTCCGCGGCGCCGGCGTCCACTGCCGCGAGGGCCTGGGGTGCGTTCTTCTCGAGTTCGCGCAGCGAGTCGAAGTCGGCCTTCTGCTCCTGCAGCGACGCCAGAGCCGCTTCCGACCTCCTTATGATTTCGCCGAGCCAACTGCGCTGCTGTTCTTCGGTGTCGGGGATGTGGTCGTCCAGCTGCTGCTGCAGCTTGAACGACTCGGACATGTGCGCCTTAGCTTCCTGGAGCGCTTTGGTGAAGTTACCCACGGCCGCTTCCCCGTATTGCGCCTCCGCGAAGCCCAGTTCCTGCTCGCTCGATTTGATCGCGTCGTCGGCTTCGATGAGCAGGGAGCCGCTCTTCCTGCGCAGGTCTTCGATGCTCATGCCGGCCAGGGGATCGAGTTCGGCGCCCTGCGGGCCGTAGCTTGCGCTGGACGCTTGTCCTGCCTTCTTGCGCCTGTTGCGCAGGTATAGATATGTGCCCGCGCCGCCGGCGGCCACGACACCGGCGCCCACGAGGACGGCCGCGCCTGCACCGGCGCCCGAGGGTACTGTTCCGCTTCCGCCGCCTGCTGCGTCGCCGATGGCGGCCGCAGTGTCAATGGCGGCCTGGGCGAAGTCCCTCTTGCCACCGCCGAGGTTGGCTGCGATGGCGTTCTGCGTGATGTTCCCCGTCTTCGACGCTATGGAGCTCGCCGTGTTGGGGGCGAAGTAATAGTGCCCATCGGTGGAGATTGCCAGCAGAACGTCCGCCCTGCCCATGCCCTTTTTGGTGGCCACGGCCTGTCCCCATGATTTGCCATCAGTGGGGTTTTCGAATGACTTCACGGTGACCACGTACAGGTTGTACTTGTGGTCCTTGAGGAGCTTCTGGATGGAGTCCTCAACTTCGCCCTTGCGGCTGCCGAGGACGTTGGCGTCGTCGACAATGTTTTGGCCGGAGGGGATGGTTACCGGATCGTCCGCCCAGGCTGCCGCGGCCGGAACCGCCAGCATTCCCGTCAGGCCGATCACGGCGAGAACACGTTTCAACATTGACCGCATGGCAACCCTTCAGCACGCCGCGGCTGGTTCGGGACGAACAGCCGTCATAGAATGCAGCAGCGCCCCCACGCCGGGTGTAAAGCCGCAGGTCGCTGTGGCAATTCTTCTTGATTCTATGGTGCACCAGCGGGAGCGTCCACGGCGGGGAATATGCCACCAGCGAAAAGCGCTGGAGACCTTGGTGGCTGTCCAGAACAACGGTCAGGAACACCATCTCGGAGGCCATTCAGGAACCTCCCAGCAAACGTCCGTTTTAGTTTCAGTCGGATCGTCCATAGTTAATACAGACGAGGATGAAAGGAAGTCCAATGACTGAGCACCCAGTACCGGGCGCAGCACCTGAGAACCGAGATCCTTCAGGGCGGCCTGTTGATCCGACCCCTCGGCCTGAGCCCGCCGAGGGTCTCCAGCCTCCCGCGCAGCAGGACGGCGAGCACCGCACCGCCAACGCTTCCGAGAACCCCACGGTGCGCCTGGACTCCGATAGGAACCCCACCATGCCGCTGTACCGGCCCGCGCACGACCCAAACCAGCAGCGGACCGGCGGCCCGCATCCTGTTTATCCCGAGCGCGCCCCCTTCTACGGGCAGCAGTCGGCACCGGCTACCCAGCCGATCGGTACCCAGTACTCCCAGCACAACTCGCATTCCGCGTTCCAGGACCACCGTTCCAGCCAGCCCAAGCGCAAGGCGACGTTCGGCGTCGGCACCCTCGTGGCCAGCATCCTCGCCGCAGGCCTCGTGGGTGGCGGAGTTGCAACCGTTGGCTCCGGCAACCTGTTCGATGCCGGCGGCACCGCGCCGGCCATCAGCTCCGGCAGCCAGCCCGGCACCGTGATCGTCAACAACCAGGACTCGGTCAACGAGATCACGGCCGCGGCCGTCAAGGCGTCACCGAGCGTCGTGACCATCAAAGCCACCAGCGGCAGCGAAGGCGGCACCGGCTCCGGCGTTATCCTCGACGACCAGGGCCACATCCTCACCAACACCCACGTGGTGACGCTGGACGGCTCCACCGCGAACGCCGACATTCAAATCCGCACGAACGACGGCCGCGTCCTCACCGCCAAGGTCGTTGGCACCGACCCGCTCTCCGACCTCGCGGTCATCAAGGTGGACAACCCATCCGGGCTCACGCCGGCAGCCCTGGGTGATTCCAGCAAGCTGAACGTCGGGGACACGGCCGTGGCCATCGGTTCGCCGCTGGGCCTCACCGGCACGGTGACGGACGGCATCGTCTCCACGCTGAACCGGACCATCAGTGTCGCGTCCTCGGCAGCTCCGAAGCAGGGGACGGACAACTCCCAGGGCGGCGACCAGGGCTTCGAGTTCGCTCCTCCGGGCCAGGGGCAGGGCCAGAGCTCGGCCAGCAAGGGATCGATCGCCATCAATGTCATCCAGACGGATGCGGCCATCAACCCGGGCAACTCCGGTGGTGCCCTGGTGAACAGCAAGGGTGAAGTGATCGGCGTCAACGTCGCGATCGCCTCCGCCGGCGGCAGCTCCGCTGCAAGCGGAACAGGCAACATCGGCGTGGGCTTCAGCATCCCGATCAACAATGCAAGGCGCGTGGCGCAGGAAATCATCGACAACGGCAAGGCCACACACGGCCAGCTGGGCGTGAGCGTCCAGCCGAAGTCGGCATCGGACGCCGGGTTCTCGACGGGTGCCGATGTGGCCTCGGTGGAGCAGGGCTCGGCGGCGGCCAAGGCAGGGATCAAGGTGGGCGACGTGGTGACGCGCTTCAACGACCTGGCGATCAGTGACCCGAACCAGCTGACGGCAGCCGTCCGCGAGCAGCCATCCAACTCGTCAGTGAAGATCACGGTCCTGCGCAACAACCGTGAGCAGCAACTGGACGTCACGCTCGGCGCAGCGGCAGAGCAATAGGCAGCCGCAGAGCATAACTGCGCCCAGCACGACGGCGGGCCACACCTGGGGTGCGGCCCGTTGTCGTTGTCCCTGCCTGCGGCTCAGGCCTTTGACACAGGCGTTAACGGGACGTCATATGACGGGCCCAATATGGTTAGCTAGGAGCTACCCGTATCCCGGGCGTTCCACGGCCACGACCTCACCCGGCTGGCTATCCACAAGCACGGAAGGCTGCTGTAAATACAGTGGAAGAGACATTGAAGATCGTCGTCCTGGTCAAGCATGTGCCGGACGCCCAGTTCGACCGGCACCTCAGCGGCGAGGGCCACACCACGGACCGCGACGAAAGCATCCTGTCTGAACTGGATGAGTACGCCCTGGAGGCCGCGCTGCAGCTGGCCGAAGCGCGCGGCGGTGCCAAGGCCGGCAACAAGGTGATCGCTTTGAGCATGGGACCGGCCGGCGCCGTGAACGCCATCAAGAAGTCCCTGCAGATCGGTGCCACCGAAGGCGTGCACCTCACCGATGGGGCCCTCGCCGGCTCTGATGCGGCCGCCACCTCCCTGGCGCTCGCAGCCGCCGTCCGCCACCTCGGCGCCGACACCCCCGTAGACCTCGTCCTGACCGGCATGGCCTCCACCGACGGCGAGACATCCCTGGTGCCCGCGCAGCTCGCCGAGCGTCTGGGGCTTCCGCAGGTTACGTTCGCCTCCTCCCTGGAGGTCGACGGCGGACGCGTCTCGGCACGCCGCGATGCGGACACCCACTCGGAGACGGTTGAGGCGTCGCTGCCCGCAGTGGTTTCCGTGACCGACCAGATCAACGAACCGCGCTACCCGAACTTCAAGGGCATCATCGCGGCCAAGCGCAAGAGCATCACCACCCTGTCCCTGGCTGACATCGGAGTGGATTCCTCCCAGGTGGGCCACGCCGGATCCTGGACCCGCGTGACGGCGGCCGAGGAACGCCCGCCGCGCACTGCCGGCACTATCATCACGGACGAAGGCGACGCCGGCATCAAGCTGGTTGACTTCCTGGCCGCCCAGAAGCTGCTCTAAGAGGACTCCACACATGGCAAACGTACTGGTATTCATTGACAACCCCGGGCAGGCTCTCAAGAAGAGCAGCCTGGAACTCCTCACCATCGCCCGCTCCCTCGGGGAACCTGCCGTGGCGGTCAACGGCGAACTGTCCGACGACGTCGCCGGCACCTTGGGTGCCTACGGCGCAGTCACCGTCTTCCGTCCGTCCGCGGCGGACCTCGACGATTACCTGGTCGCACCGAAAGCCGCCTTCCTGGCTGCCGTGGCGGACAAGTCCGGTGCCACCACCGTCCTGCTCGAAAACTCGCCTGAGGGCAAGGAAATCGCGGCCCGGCTCGGCATCCGGCTGAGCGCCGGCGTGATCACCGACGTCGTCGCGGTCGACGCCGACGGCACCGCCCACAAGTCGGTGCTCGCCGGTTCGTACACCACGACGGCGAAGGCCACCACCGCGGTCACCGTGCTGTCCGTGAAGGCCAACATGGTGGACCCCGAACCCGCGACGGCTCCCGGCGCACCGGAAACCCTCACTGTTGATGTCCCCGCCGATGCAACCGCCGCGGCAGCCCGCATCACCTCCCGGGAACAGAAGGTCGCCAGCGGCCGCCCGGACCTCACCGACGCGCGCATCGTGGTGGCCGGCGGACGCGGCCTCGACGGCGACTTCGGCCCCGTGGAGGAACTGGCTGACGCACTGGGTGCGGCCGTGGGCGCCTCCCGCGCGGCAACAGACGCAGGCTGGATCAACCACGACGCCCAGGTTGGCCAGACCGGCAAGACCGTCTCGCCGCAGCTCTACATTTCCGCTGGCATCTCCGGCGCCATCCAGCAGAAGGCGGGCATGCAGACCGCCAAGGTGATCGTCGCCGTGAACAAGGACGCGGAATCGCCCGTGTTCGAAATCGCGGACTTCGGCATCATCGGCGATCTCTTCCAGGTGCTGCCGCAGGCGACTGAAGAGATCAAGAAGCGCAAGGGCTGAATCCTTGACCCCAAACGCTGCACCAGCGCAGAGCCCGTTCAATCCGGAACAGCACCGGATTGAGCGGGTGCTCTGTTTCTCAGCCCATCCGGACGACATCGATTTCGGCGCCGCCGGCACCATCGCCGCGTGGACTGCCGCCGGCGTCCGGGTCAGCTACTGCATCATGACCGACGGCGACGCCGGCGGTTTCGACCCTGTGCAGCGCGCCGAAATCATCGCCCTCAGGGCGGCCGAGCAGGAACGCGCCGCGGCCCTCGTCGGCGTCACGGACATCCACTACCTGCACCAGCGGGACGGATACCTTGAACCGAACCACGAGGTGATGCGCGCAGTGGTGAAGCTGATCCGCGAACTCCGGCCCGACGTCGTGCTTTCCATGCATCCGGAGCGCAACTGGAAGCGCATCCAGAAGAGCCATCCGGACCATCTGGCGGTGGGGGAGGCGGTGACCCGTGCCATCTACCCGGCAGTGGAAAACCCGTTCGCGTACCCTGACCTCGCCGAGGCCGGCCTTGAGGCCTTCAGGCTTCCGTGGCTGTGGCTCTACGCCGGTCCGGAGGAGCGCGAGAACCACTTTGTGGACGTCACGGAACATGTGGACAGCAAGCTCGAGGCGATCCACGTGCACGTCAGCCAGCATCCCGATGCCGAGGCCATGGAAGCCACCGTGCGGCGCGGCATGCAGGCGAACGCCGAGCGCTCCGGCCTGCCCGCCGGCCGGAGCGCCGAGGCGTTCCACGTGGTCATGGTCAATGGCCCGGGGACCATCGCCGGCTTCTAGCTACCTAAGCTGCGACGCCGCGTAGACCTTGATCCCCTCCAGCAGGTAGGAGGCGAGGCCTGCGCGGCTCTTGACGTAGAAGGCGGTGAACCGCGGATCCTCGACGTACATCCGGCCCAGGCCAACGTAGCTGTCCGCGTCCGGCGTCCAGCTGGTGCAGACCCAGCGGTAGTGGCGTTCGACGGCGGCCTGCACCCGGGCGTCGTCCGCCGGCAGGCCGGCGTCCAGGCACCGGGCCAGCTCCTCGTTAATCGCCCCGGCCTCCGCCATGAAGGCCTGCTTGTCGGCCGCGCTGAGCGTTGCGTGCCGGGCCTTGCTGTCCTCAACGGCCCGGTCGCCCCACCGCTGGCGGGCTTCCTCCTCATAGGGGTTGGTGTCAAAGTCCTTGAAAATTTCCTCGCCTGACATGGCGTCTCCTCGCTGCAGTGCCGATATGGTGGCGCCGACAGTCCTGGCCATCCGGTCCAGGCGGTCGCGCTCGGCCAGCAGCCATTTCCGGTGCACGCTCAGTGCATCTAGCTGGTCTGCCTGGCCGTCCAGAACCTGGCCTATGGTTTCCAGGCCGAGGCCAAGTTCGCGGAGAAGCAGGATCCGCTGAAGACGCAGCAGTTCAGGCTGCGTGTAGTAGCGGTAGCCGTTGTGCCCGGTGTAGGCAGGCGGCAGCAACCCCACCTGGTCGTAATGCCGGAGGGTCCTGGACGAGACCCGGCTCAGCTTCGCCAGCTCGGCGATGGACCAGGTCGGGTGTTCTTCCTGCAACATGTCTCCAGCGTAGAAGTTGACGCAACGTCAACGTCAAGCCTGCAACAAGTAGCTTTGAGCCAGGTGTCTCAGCCAGGCTCAGGTGTTCAGCGGGGCGGCAGCCACAGTGGGGAGCGTAGGCGTAGCGGACCCGCCAACGGGCTCGACCGTGATGCCGAGCGCGGCCGCGGAGCCGATGCCCTTGACCAGGGCCGGCTTCGACAGTGCCTCCGCGTCCATCAGGCCCTGTGAAACAGGGGTGGAGCCATCCTTGGGAATCAGCCACATCTGGTAGACCTTGCCCGCGGGCGGCGGCGGCACATCCTTCATCCGCACCACCAGCGCATCATGCGACTGCGAGATCGAAACCGTCGCCGTCCCTCCGCCATTGACGTCGACAGTCGCCTGCCGCGCGTCCTGTGCCTCGATGACCTGGTTGAAGGGATCGTTCTGGTTGGCCAGGTAGGCCCCGACCCCAACACCGCCGAGCGCAATCACAGCAGCAGCCGCAACACCGATCAGCCAGTTACGGAGCCCGGACGTCCGGCGTCGTACTTCACGGCGCTGGCGCGCAGCGGAGAGCTCGTCAGCAGCAGCGGCCGGCTCCGCCGTGGGTAGGGCAGCCGGCGCAGCTGCGACGGTTTCTGCGCTACCGGCATGTACCCTGGCCGGCCCCGCCGCCGGTGCAGCAGCGGGAAGCTGCGCGACGATCCGGGCGAACAGGTCCGCAGGCGGCTCCTCCTCGGCCGTAAAGGACAATGCCAGAGTCTCCCTGGCCTGGCGGACGCGGTCGTTGAAGGACGCGCGTTCAGCCTCGGGAGCGCCGCTGACGTAGGAATCGATGGCCTCCCGCTCTGCGTCGCTGATGGCGTCCAAAGCGTAGATCTCGGCGAGCTCGACTGCCCGGCCGGCCGCAAGGTCGGTGGAAATATCGGCAGCAAATGCCCTGGGCAGCTGGCGCCCGCGGGAATCATTCGTATCGGTCATTGTCAGCTCACCCCCAGGCAGGTCTTGAGTCGGATCAGTCCGTCGCGGATGCGGGACTTTATGGTCGGAATGGCCGCGTTCAGCTTTTCAGCCACTTCGCGGTAGGTGAGGCCACCGTAATAGGCGAGCCGCACGGATTCCTGCTGCGTCTCGGTCAGCGTCTCCAGGCAGCGCATCACGGCTTCGGCCTCCAACCGGGTGTCCACCTCGTCGGATACCGAGTCATGGTCTATGTCCTGGCTGTTGGCGCCGTACCTGGCCTCACGGTCACTCGCGGACTGCGAGGACCGGACCTTGTCCACGGCCCTGCGGTGCGAGATGGTCATGAGCCAGGCCAGGGGACTTCCGCTCGCCGGATCAAACTTGGCGGCGTTTTGCCAGACCTGCAGGAAGACCTCCTGCGTGGTGTCCTCGCTGAGCTCCGGGTCGATCAGCACCCGGCGCGCCATGCCGAATACCCGCCGCGACGTCAGCCGGTAGAACTCGGCGAAGGACGCCTGGTCGCCGTCGGCAATCCGCGCCAGCAGCCGTGCCAGCTGCTGGTTAAGGTCGACGGCGGTGCCGGGCGGCGCGGGAGCGTCAAAGTTCGGCGCGTTGGGAGTTTCCATCACTCTCAAGCATAGGTTGCCTGCCGGCGGGTGCTGCACACGGGTTTGGGCTATGGCAGCATCATGCCGGGCAAAACGGAAGGCCGCGTTGCCCGGTTGGAGTGTTTTCACCTGCCGCTCCTTACGCCCTGTGGATGTGCGCGCCCTTTGGACGTGCTCAGGAGGGATTCGGCGCGGAACGGGCTTCGGATGGGTGCCCGTGCGCATGGGCTGCGCTCAGAGCTGCGCGCCGGTGAAGCCCTGCTGGCGCCAGGCCTCGTAGACGGCGATGGATGCCGCATTTGCCAGGTTCAGTGACCGGAGCGACGGCAGCATGGGCAGGCGGACCCGGGACGTGACGTGGGGATCGCGTTTCAGGTCGTCCGGCAGGCCCACCGACTCCGGGCCGAACAGCAGGACATCACCGGGCCGGTAGGCAATGTCCGTGTAGGACACCTCGCCGTCGGAGGTGAAGGCGAAGACGCGCTCCGGCTGCAGCGCCTCCCAGGCGGCCTCGATATTGGGGTGGACGGTGACCACCGCAAGGTCGTGGTAGTCCAGGCCGGCGCGGCGGAGCTTGGCATCGGAGAAGTCAAAGCCCAACGGCTCCACGAGGTGGAGTTCGGCGCCGGTGATGGCGGCGAGACGGATGGCGTTGCCCGTATTGCCGGGAATTTCGGGCGTGTGGAAGAGGATGCGGAACACGGTTCAATCCTAGCGTCGGAAAATCCGGCACTCTTCGGGCAGGACCTCAGTGCATGGCTTAGTGCATGCCCCTGAGCAGCCTGGCGAGCACCTGGACATTGACGGTGTTCGGCGCAGGACCGGAGGCCAGGAAATCCTTGAGCCCGCGGGCCAGGCCGGCGGCATTGACCACCTGGACGGCGTCGGAGCCGCCGCGGGAACGGCGGTGGCGGTCGATGACGGGTTCGTGGAGGTTGCCGTCCGGGCTGAGGACCACGGTCCACCCGGTCACGTTGAGCTCGGGAAAAATGTCCTGCATCTGCCGGACCACGTGGGCCAGTTGTGGCGGGGCGACCGACCTGCCGCCGTGCTTGAGCGTGTTTCCGTCCCAGGCGTAGGCGCCCTTGGGCAGCAGCATGGAGCTGATCAGCGCAAGCCGGTAGCCCGAGAGCAGCGCGTGGTCGATGTGGCTGTTGTCCGCCGGCGACTGCAGCCCATTGAGCAGGCGCGCCGCCGGGATCGCCGGAAGGACTTGCCTGCTGATCAGCTGTACCGTGCGCAGCTCGCGCTGGATCCTGGCTTCGGCGCCGAAGATGCCCCGCTTCCTGGGCATGCCGTGGACCTGCTGGCTGGCCAGCTCCGGCGGGAGGAGCGGAACGACGCCCGGCGTGTCGAAGGGCGGCACGTAGACAGGGGCATCGCCGGAGGTGTTCCGGGGCGTTCCCGGCTTGTGGATTGTCGCCGAGGCGTGGCTGCCGGCGGCCGGGGCGTCGAAGTGCGCTTCGTCGCCGTCTGCGCGGCTCCTGCGCGGGCCGGTCGCGTAGGAGCGGTCATAGGCTGCCCGTCGCTGGGGATCAATGAGCGTTTCATATGCAAGGGTCACCTGCCGGAACGTCGCGGCGTCGCCGCCGTGATCGGGATGCGAAGCGCGGGCAGCCTTGCGGTACGCCACCTTGATCTCCCTCTCCGTCGCGGTCACCGCCACGCGGAGCACTTCGTAGTGGGAGCTGTTGCGCTTGGTCAAGCATGGTCCTTAAGTCGTTGTTGCCGGCGTGCATGCGCTGTCCGGTGTGCCAAGCATATAAGCCGGTCTTGACGGTCTTCTGGAACAACGACCGCAGCAGGGTTGCCGGTTCCCGCCGGCGGAAACGTCCGTGGTCAATACGGCTAGGCTGGGGCCATGCGCAAGGATTTCAGTCCCGCTGAATTGTCCTCGGCGGAGTTCTACCGGCTACTCACGGCCGTTGTGGTGCCTCGCCCCATCGCTTGGGTGTCCAGCACGTCCGCGGAGGGCGTGGACAATCTAGCTCCCCATTCCTTCTTCACTGTTGCTTCGGTGACGCCGCCGATCATCCAGTTCACTTCCGTGGGGAGGAAGGATTCCCTGCGGAACATCACCGAACGCGGGGAGTTCGTCGTGAACCTCGCGCCGGCTGAATTCATGGCCGAGGTCAATGCAACCGGCACCAGCTTCCCGCCCGACGTCAGCGAGTTCGACGCTGCCGGAGTTACCCGCGAACCGGGATTGACGGTCACTGTGCCGCGGGTTGCAGAGTCTCCGGTAGCCCTAGAATGCCGGTTGCATTCCACTCAGGAGATCGGCGACTGCGTCCTGGTGTTCGGCGAGGTCACCCATGCCGCCGTCTCCACCGGGGTTCTGGAAGGCAGCCACCCCCGGATCGACCTCCTCGGGCCCCTCGCGCGGCTCGGGCGGGACGAATGGGGGCACCTCGGACCAGTTGAGGAGTTGGCGCGGATCCGCAAGGCCGAGTGGCCCGGGGACTTCCGACGGCGGGACGGGCCGGAGGCGTGACGCCCACCTGCTGTTGTTTGCAGCTGGCAAGCCTCGTTCAGTGTTAAGGCGTGCGTTTGGTGATAAGTAGGCGCTGATAAGTGGGACGCGGTTAAGTGGTGCGGGCCCGGCATCCGCTGTGGATGCCGGGCCCGCCCGCCACGGTTCTACTTCACGAATTCATTCGTGTAAGTTTCCTCGAGCTTGATGGCCTTGTCCCCGACTTCAGGGTTTGCCACCTGCTGGGTCTTCAGCACCGCCTGGACGCCTTCCTCGGCGAAGGCGCCGTTTTTGCTCAGCGTCAGCTTCAGGTCCTCGATCACCTTGGCGTACAGGGCCTTGTCTCCGCCCGAGAACTTCTCCGGCATCTTCGCTGCAATCTCCTCACCGGAATGCCCGGCGATGAATTCCAGGGTGCGCTTGATGGCCCTGGCGAGCTTGCCGGCTGTCTCTTTGTTCTGGTCCAGCCATTCGGTCTTGGCATAGAGGCTCGACGACGGCCAGGCGGCGGTCTCGAACACCTCTTTCAGCCCCTCGGCAGTGCGGACGTCCTCCAGAAGCACGGGTTCGTGGCCGATCCGCTTGGTCAGCACGGAGATGTCCGGTTCGAGCATCACTGCGGCATCCACCTGGCCCTGCTCCATGGCGGCAACGGCCGAGGAGCCGGCGCCGATCGCGGACACCGCGGCATCTGTCTGCCGCATGCCGTTCTTGGCCAGCAGGAACTTGACGAACATGTCCGTGGAGGACCCAGGTGAGGTCACGCCGACGTTCTTGCCCTTGAGATCCGCGATCGACTTGATCTTGCCCTCATTCTTCGGCGCCACCAGCAAGGCAAGACCGGAGGACTCACCCATATCGACGAAGGCCTTGACCTTCTGGTTCTTCGCCTGCATCTGGATAGTGTGCTCGTAGTATCCGCTGGTCACATGCGTGCTGCCACCGATCATGGCCGTCAGGGCTTTCGATCCGCCCTGGAGGTCCTGCAGCTCGACGTTCACGCCCTCCTCCTGGTAGTAGCCAAGCTCCTGGGCAAGGGTGGTGGGAAGGTAAGTCAGGAGTGTTTGACCGCCGATGCCGATAATCACCTTCGAGCCTCCGCCGTCACCACCCGCTGCGCCGGTTCCGGTCTGGCCGGGTGGCGCAGCGGACGGAGCGCCGCAGGCTGAAAGGGCCAGGGCTACGGATGCGATGATGGTGAGCGGCCGGACAAGGCGGCGGTGCCCTTGCCGGTTTACGTTGTGAGTCATCGGGGGTCCCTTCTTGGGCTGTGGTGTTCGTTGGTCAAGGGCCGAAGGCCTCAGGCTGCAGCAGTGCTCGTGGTGCTGGTAGTTGGCTGTTTAGGACGACTGGGTTGGGCGCCACCGGAGGAGGTGCCGCTCCAGCCGGTTGACGAGGAGGTCGATGATGAGGACCACGATCATCAGAATGAACATGCCCGCGAAAACGCCCTTGGTGTCGAAGACGCCCTGAGCCTGAGCAATGGCGTAGCCCACGCCGGCTGAAGCGCCGAGGTACTCGCCCACCACGGCGCCTGTGATGGCGAAACCCACACTGATGTGCAGGCTGGAGAAGATCCAGGTCAGTGCGCTGGGGATGAACACGTGGCGCAGGAGCTGCTTCTCCGATGCGCCCAGCATCCGGGCATTGTCCACCAGCACGCGGTCAACGCTCTTGACGCCCTCCAAGGTGTTGAAGAAGACGATGAAGAACACCAGAGTGAAGCCGAATGCGACCTTGGACCAGATGCCCAGTCCAAACCAAAGCAGGAAGATCGGTGCCAGGACCACGCGGGGAAGGGCGTTGAACATCTGCAGGAACGGATCAAGGAGCCTCTCAAGAAAGCGGACCCTAGCAAGGAGGAAGCCCAGGAGAAGGCCGGCGGCGGCACCGACGAGAAAAGCCAGAATGGCCTCCTGCATCGTGACCCATAGGTGCGGGAACACGAACCCCGACGACACCCACACCCAGACAGTCTGGAAGATGTCGGACGGAAGCGGGAAGAAGAATTCGTCAACAATCCCGGCGCGCGCGGAAAGCTCCCAGGCGCCAAGAACCGCGATGGTGAGGAGGAGCTGCGTGCTTCGCATCGCCAGCGGGGACATCTCCGTCCTGCGGGTACGCTGGCGCGTGCCGCCGTCCAGTGCCGCGGAGAGCCCGTTTTTCTTGGGTCGCACGAGCGTCATGCGACTTCGCCTTCTTCCGCCATTGCCGTTTCGTACGTCTTTGAAACTTCGATCTTCAGCCTGCCCCAAATCTCGCGGTGGAGGGACACGAACTTCGGGTCATCGCGGATGTCGAGCAGATCGCGCGGGCGCGGAATGTCAATCTCGTAGCTTCCCACCACGGTGCTGCCCGGCCCCGCCCCGAGGATTACCACCTCGTCGGAAAGGGCGATGGCTTCATCCAGGTCATGAGTGATGAAGACGACTGCCTTACCGGATTCCTGCCAGAGCTGAAG
Source organism: Arthrobacter globiformis (assembly GCF_030815865.1). Lineage (NCBI taxonomy): Bacteria > Bacillati > Actinomycetota > Actinomycetes > Micrococcales > Micrococcaceae > Arthrobacter > Arthrobacter globiformis. The sequence goes on along the minus strand of NZ_JAUSXI010000001.1, from coordinate 3,851,036 downwards.
GAGTTCGTTCTCCATGATCTGGCGAGTCTGCACGTCGAGTGCTGAAAATGGTTCGTCCATAAGCAGGACGTCCGGGTTGACGATCCAGGCCTGCGCGATGGCTGTGCGCTTGCGCATGCCTCCACTGAGCTGGTGCGGATAGCGGTCCGCGAAATTCTTGAGTCCAACCTTCTCGAGCCAGCGCCGTGCCTCCGAATAGGCTTCCGCCTTCGAGACCCCGGCCATCGTCAAGCCTAGGCTCACGTTATCAATCACCGTCTTCCACGGCAGAAGGGGGTCCTGCTGAAACATATAAGAGGCACGCCGGTTCACGCCGCTCACCGGTTCGCCGAAGCTCTGCACGGTGCCCGCGCTGGGATTCAGAAGTCCGGCCGCCATGTTGAGGATGGTGGATTTGCCGGAGCCGGTGGGGCCGACAATCGAGACGAAGCGGCCGGGCTCGACCTTGAGGTCGATATCGCGGACGGCGAAGTAAGTCTCACCCCCGGGCATGGGGAATTGCTTAGTGCACCCGGTGAGCTCCACCGCGTACGTCGAGGTGTCTGCCTTTGCAGCTGGCATCATTGCACTCTTCCCGGCCGGCGCTGGCCGCTTCTTGTCGCTGCTAATTCTCTCGGTGGGGCGAGTGCGTGTTGTCGCCCCCCGATGTCCTTGGCCTCTTCTCCGAGGCCTTGGACGTTGTGCCACATCGTGGGTTCTCCATCATGATGTGGACATGATGGTAGCAGTAACCCGTGTCACACTCAACGGGCCGGAGGCTCATACACTTTGTCCATGAGTTCCAACGAAACCGCGGCTACGCCGTTGCTGGTTCTTCGGAAGATCACGTCCATCCTGGATGCCTTTTCGCTCACCCAGCCTGAGCTTTCGCTGGCCGAAATCCGCTCGGCTACGGGCGTACCCCACTCCACGGTCCAGCGCCTGGTTGCCAATATGGTTCAGGAGGGCATCCTGGACCGGCATGGGGATCGGTTCCGCGTCGGAGTCCGCATGGCCCACTGGGCCGCCCCGGCAACGCAGGGGCTCGACTTCCTCGAATTGCTCACGCCGGTGCTGCGGGGGCTGCGTGATGAACTCGGAGAGACGGCTTGCATTTTCCGTGAGTCCCAAGGAAAGCGGGTCTGCATTGCCCTTGCGGAAACCCGCCGAATGCTGAGGCGAGTGGTGCAGGTGGGGGAGATCATGCCGCTGCACGTCGGTGCCGCCGGCCGTGTCCTCCTGGCGTGGAACCCGGATGTGGCCGAACAGGTTTACCGCTCGGGGCTGCACTCGCTGACGGAACAGACAATCACGGATGCCTCCAGCCTTGAAGCGGCCGTCGCCAAAACCAGGGTGGAGGGGTTCGCCATCACCACCGGTGAACGCGTTTCGGGTGCGAGCGGAATCTCGGCACCGATCTTTGGGCCGCAAGGGGAACTCTTCGGCGCCCTGACCGTCATGGGTCCCGCGATGAGGATGCCCTACGACGTGTGCGCCTCCTGGGTGGAACCCGTCCTCGCCGCGGCCGAGGAATCAACCCGGGTCATCGGAGGAACAATTCCGCAGGAAGGACTATCCGCATCGTGGATTTAGGTCCACAATGTGAAAGAGTCTGGCGCCAAAGAGGACCGGCTCAATAGGCTCCCCGCTAACCGAATCCGTGGCCTCTGTCCCGGATTGCCGACGCTGGCAGAACAGGAGTTCCAAAGATGGCGAAGGTTTCCGAGACCACCACGCGAGGCGACGAGCCGGGCCCTGACCCCCGACCCGGCCCTCCCCACACCGCCGATCCGTTGGCAGGCGTGCGCGTCCTTGAACTTGGATCCCTGATCGCGGGCCCCTTCGCCGGCCGTCAGCTTGCCGACTTCGGTGCGGAGGTCATCAAGATTGAGTCGCCGGAGCAGCCGGACCCAATGCGGGAGTGGGGCCGGGCCAGGGTCCAGGGGCACACGCTCTGGTGGTCGGTACAGTCGCGCGGCAAGAAATGCGTCACGCTGGACCTCAAGTCCCCCCGCGGCCACGGGCTGTTCCTGGAGCTCTGCAAGGAGGCGGACGTCATCCTCGAGAATTTCCGCCCCGGGACCCTCGAGAAGTTGGGACTTGCACCCGAGGAACTCTGGAAGGTCAATCCCGGGCTCATTATTGCCCGGGTGTCCGGCTACGGCCAGACCGGACCCGATGCACAAAAACCCGGCTACGCGTCCGTTGCCGAGGCTCGCGGAGGACTGCGGTACCTGAACGGCTATCCCGATCAGGCGCCTCCGCGGACCGGCATTTCGCTGGGGGACAGCCTGGCGTCGCTCTATGCGCTGCAGGGAATCCTGTTGGCCCTGTACTGGCGGGACGCCCGCGGGGGAACCGGGCAGGTGGTGGATGTGTCCCTCGTGGAAGCCTGCTTCTCGCTCCTCGAGAGTGCCGTGCCTGATTATGCGGCAACCGGGGTGGTCCCGGGTCCCAGCGGTTCCGGCCTCAAAGGGATCGCGCCGTCGAACATCTTCCGTTCCAAGGACGGCAAGTGGGTGGTCATCGCAGCCAACCAGGACTCGGTTTTCGTGCGGCTGGCTGCCGCCATGGGCAGGCCGGAGCTGGCGTCAGACGTACGGTACAGCAACCACGCGGCCCGGGGCGCTCATCAGGATGAGCTGGAGTCACTGATTGCCCAGTGGGCTGCCGGTTTCAGCCATGAGGAGCTGACCTCGCTGTTGGACGGCTACTCCGTGCCGAACAGCCCGGTCAGCAGCATCGAGGACATTTTCCAGGACCCCCAGTTGCGCGCCAGGGGAATGCTGGTCGATGTGCCGGACGAGCAGCTGGGCACCGTGGTGCAACCCGGAATCATTCCCAGGCTGACCCGCAGCACAGGGGAGATCGGGTGGAGCGGGCCCTTGGCACCGGGCTCCCACAACCGGGAAATTTACGGGGGGCTGCTCAAGCTCTCTGCCAGGGAACTGCAGGACGCCAAGGATGAAGGTGCAATCTGATGAATCACGTACAGGCTCCGAGGCCGGTTTCCATTGTGGACGTCAGTCCGCGGGACGGGCTCCAGAACGAAAAGGTGCCGGTCAGCACCGAGGACAAGCTGCGGCTCATCAATGAGCTCATCTCCCTGGGCGCGAGGAGGATTGAGGCGGTCAGCTTTGTTAACCCCCGGAAGGTCCCGCAGATGGCAGACGCAGATGCGGTCATGGCAGGCGTGCCCAGGGAGGCCGGGGCCAGTTTCATCGGGCTGGTGCTGAACACTAAGGGCGCCGTCCGTGCCGTCGATGCGGGGGTGGACGAAATGAACTACGTGCTGCCGGTGACAGACGCCTTCGCCGCCGCGAACCAGAAGACCACCGTGGCCGCAGCCCTCGATTCACTTGAGGAAGTATCCTCGATCGCCGCCGGGGCCTCGATTCCCCTCACCGTGACTGCTGCCGTCGCCTTCGGCTGTCCGTACCAGGGCGACGTGCCCAAGGAGCAGACTCTTGCTGTGGTCCGCTCAGCGCTGCAGCGCGGAGCGCTGGCAGAGATAGCCCTGGCGGACACCATCGGCTGTGCCGTCCCCTGGCAGGTCGGTGATGTGTTCGGCGAGCTGCGCTCAGAAACGGACGTGCAGTTGCGGGCGCATCTGCACGAAACACGCCACACCGCGCTGGCTAACACTTACGCGGCCATGGCGGCCGGCGTCGGCGTTTTCGACAGCGCGGTAGGAGGCCTGGGCGGTTGCCCCTTTGCACCCGGTGCGGCCGGCAACATCTCCACAGAGGACCTGGTGTGGATGCTGGAACGCGCAGGGTTCAGCACCTCCATCGATCCTGTGGCGGCCACCGAACTCGGCCGCTGGATCTGCGCCAAGGTGGAGACGGCGCCTCGTTCAGGACTGGCAGGTGCCGGGGTGTTTCCCAAGGCTGCGTGACTTGTGCAGGTCAGCCGCGGCAACACTGCCGCTAGTTGTATTGACCTGAGAGGTTGGTGACGCGGCTGGCCGGTGTCTGACTCTGAGGGCAGTGTGGGCTCGATGGTGATTGTAGGCGTGGAGCCATTCGGGGAAAGCTGCGACACGCTCGGCCTCCGAGCGGTAGGGGCGGATGTAGGCCCATTCCTCCAGCATCGCGTGGTTGAACCGTTCGACCTTGCCTTTGGTCTGTGGGCGGTAGGGGCGGGTGCGTTTGTGCTTGATGTCCGGCTCAGGGCCTGAGCGAAGGCCCGGGACCGGTAGCAGTGGTAGCCGGGCCTGCGGTTGGCGTGGTGCCGGTCTTGTTCCAGCCTGCGACCCTGCCCAGAACCCGGTGTCCGCCGCTTCGCGGCCCGGCGCAAACTCCAGCACTGGTCAATGACGCACTGCGCGAGCTGCAGCCGGCCAACGAGGCGTCAGAAGAGCGTTAGGGCGGGACATGAAGGCCTCCGTGCGTGGAATTGGACTCTAGACAAGCCCCACTCCACCCGGAGGTCTTCCCCATGTCACCAACCCACGCCGAGCGTCACTAACGTCCGTGGTCAATAAAGCTAGACTTTTCGGAATGGGAGTTCGGACAGGTCGCGGTGATGCCCGCCGTACGCACGTGGTGATGGCAGCCGTTGCGGCCGCTGCCGCGCTCGGCGGTTGCAGTGTTGGTGTCCCGGATCCGGCTGCCCGGAGTAATCCGCCTCTCAGCAGCGGACCGGGCACACCGACTATTACCCCCGGACACGACGCCGGTGCCGTGGCCGCCCGCGACATGCCGTTCTCGGCAGGGGCCACTCTGGCGCATGGGGTTCCCGTCGGGCTGTCGGAGGACCTGGCCGAAGCGCCGCAATGGAAACAGGTGGTTAGTAACGCGGGTGGCGCAAGCCGCTATCAAAAATCCGACGGCTGCAAGGTGGCGGCCGAGGTGCGCCAGAACCAGTGGCCCCTGGTGGCGGCTGATGACAGGGAATCAACGGCGGCGCTGTTTGCCTATCTGGACCCTACTGTCCTGCCCGCTTATTTGAAGCCGGCATCGCTGCGGTGGGGCGGTGAGCGGGGCAAGCCCGGGCCAGCCGTGGATGTACTGGTTCTGGAACGTGCCGCCAAACCAACAGGTCAGAAAGCCGACAGGGCCACGTCGGTGCTGGCCCGCGTTTTCGGTACGTCCGGCTCGTCCGTGTATATGTCGGCGTCGTGCCCGACGGCGGCGGCGCTCGCCGCCGCCCGGGCAGACATTGCTCAGTGGCTGACGGTGGTTCCGCCCGGCTGATGAGGCGCTGGGGCGGTGGCCAGCCGGTTAAGGGCCAGTGCCCCCACAAACAGTCCGAAGTCGCGCAGTGCGACGTCGTAGTAGGCCCCGAGGATGACCAGGTTCACGATGATCCCCAGGAGCCAGGCAGCTACCACGAGCGAACCGATCCGCGGCCGGACGGCTACCAAAATTCCCGCAATTATTTCCACGACGCCGACGGCATACATCAGCGTCTGCGCCGGCAGATGAACCGTTGCCGGAACCATCGGTGCGAGGTAGCCGGTCCAGTCGGTCAGGAGGTTGGTGAACTTGTCCAGGCCGAACAGGATGGGCGCAACAGTGAAGACGGTGCGCAGGACCAGGAACGCCTGGCGGGCTGGATCCGCTGCGAGCGTCTGCGGGCTTGCCGACTCCTTTAGTGCCGTGGTTTTCATGACTAACTCCCTTCTAAAAGTAGATAACTTGATTTTAGAACCAATGGTCCTTCTTTAGCAACGGATCTTGATTTTAGAGTTAGGCTGGACTCATGAGCCGACCGGTTGAGAGCCGCGAATCAAAGACCGCTCTTTCGTGGACCGGCCGTCTGGCAGCCCTGGCCTCGCTGGGTGACGCCAGCAGGCGGCGCCTTTTTGAGTACGTCGCCGGGCAGCCGTCGGCAGTGGGGCGGGACGACGCTGCGGCTGCGCTGGGCATGCCCCGGTCTACAGTGTCCTTCCACCTGGACAGGCTGGTCCGCGACGGGTTGCTCGCCGTCGAGTTCCGCAAGCTCGGCGAAAAGGCCGGCCCGGGGTCGGGCCGTCCGGCGAAGCTGTACCGCCCGGCCCTGGAAGAAGTGGGAGCGTCGGTACCGGACCGGAGCTATGACCTAGCCGGAGAGCTGATGGCCACCGCGATTGAATCCTCCATGGCCGGCGGGGGAGGGGTACGCGAGGCACTGGCTGACGCGTCCTATTCCCGGGGCCGTGCCCTGGGTGGGAACGGATCGTCCCTGGATGAAGTGCTCGGGAGCATTGGCTACATGCCCGAACAGGACGCCGAGGGCGGCATCATCCTGATGAACTGTCCTTTCCACCGGCTCGCTGACGGGCACGCGGACGTGGTGTGTGCCATGAACGGGGCGTTCTTGAGTGGTGCCGCCGCTGCCTGCGGGGTGCCGGAGGAGAAGGTGGTGGAGGACAGGACAGCCGGGCGCTGCTGCGCCAGGATCAGGCCCTGACTGATGCCCGGCGGTGTCGGAAACCCCGCGGCGTCTAGAATTTAAGCGTGCCTGTTTACCTGGACCATGCCGCCACCACACCCATCGCCGCCGAAGCCCTGGCTGCACTGACGCGCGAGCTGTCCCGGACCGGAAATCCGTCGTCCCTCCACGGCTCCGGCCGCCGGGCGAGACGCTCCGTGGAGGATGCGCGGGAAACCCTCGCCGCCGCGACAGGGGCCCATCCCTCGGAGGTCATCTTCACCTCGGGCGGCACCGAAGCGGACAACCTGGCCGTCAAGGGCCTGTATTGGTCCCGGCTGGCGGAAGACCCGCGCCGGCGCCGGATCCTGTGTTCCGCCGTCGAGCACCATGCCGTGCTGGACACTGTGGAGTGGCTGGAACGCCACGAAGGGGCGGAAGTTTCGTGGCTGCCCGTCAACCAGGACGGCGTGCTGGACCTCGAAGCGCTGCAGACCGAACTGGTGCGTGAGCCCGAGTCAATTGCGCTGGTGACGATCATGTGGGCCAACAACGAGGTCGGCAGTATCCAGCCCGTCCACCGGGTGGTAGAGCTTGCGCACGCCGCCGGCGTCCCGGTGCATTCCGACGCGGTCCAGGCGTTCGGCTCCGTTTCCTTGGATTTCCGGGCCTCCGGGCTGGATGCCATGTCCATCTCGGGACACAAGATCGGCGGGCCGGTCGGCGTCGGTGCGCTCATCCTTGGCCGGTCGGTGAAGCTCACGCCGGTACAGCACGGCGGCGGCCAGGAGCGTGACGTCCGCTCGGGGACGCTCGACACGGCGTCCATAGCGGCCTTCGCCGCCGCTGCTGACTGGGCCGCGAGGAACCTTGAGGCCGAGGCGGCGCGGATTTGCGGGCTGCGCGACCGGCTCATCACGGGGGTCCGTGACGCGGTTCCGGCGGCGGTGCTGCGCGGCCCGGAGGGCGAGGGGCGACTGCCCGGCAACGCCCATTTCACGTTCCCCGGCTGCGAGGGCGACTCCCTGCTGTTCCTCCTGGACCTCGCCGGCGTCGAATCGTCCACCGGCTCCGCGTGCACGGCAGGTGTTCCGCGTCCGTCGCATGTCCTCCTTGCCATGGGCCTGGACGAGGAGACCGCGCGCGGTGCACAGCGCTTCACCTTGGGGCATCCTTCGACGGAAGCGGACGTCGATGCACTCCTCGCGGCCCTGCCAGGTGCTTATGCCCGGGCGCGGCAGGCCGGAATGGCCGGGCACGAATCCTCCATTCAGACGGCTGCCACCGTTGCCCGGCAGGGGTCCGGCATCAGCTGATCCGGTATCAGCTGGTCACTGCCATCACCTGATCCCGGGCATCAGCTGGTCGAGCGGAACCGTCTCGTCCGCCAGCCGCTCGGCAGGCACCTCGGTCCGGCCGGTGATGAGCGCCTTGATGGTCTTCTGGGCACTTGGCTTGACGGACCGCGGCCAATTAACGCTCATGCCGGCCACAACACGCCCGTCCTGCTGCCAGAAGGCCACGAACTCCTTGCTGTCCAGCGAGCCGCGGATGACCGGAGCCGCCTTTGCTGCGAGCGACGGGAAGCCCGAGTACTCCATGCTGACGTCGAACTGGTCGGTGTAGAAGTAGGGAACCGTGTCCAGCACAACGTCCTGACCAAGCATGGCCCTGGCCGCCACCTTGCCGCCGTTGAGCGCGTTGGACCAGTGTTCGCTGCGGTGGTGCTCGCCGGTAAATGGATGCAGTGCATTGGCGGCGTCGCCGGCAGCAAAAATATTCGGAGCGCTGGTGCGGAGCGAAGCGTCCGTGAGGATACCGTTGCGGACCTCCAGCCCGGCCGCGGTGGCGAGTGCCGTTTCCGGAACCACTCCTACTGCGATGACCACGATGTCCGCGGGCAGGCGCTCGCCGGCGTCGGTCACCACGGCGGTCACCATTCCGTTCTGTCCGGTGATCTCCCTGGCGGAGGCGGGGAGCCGGAAGTGGACTCCGTTGTCCTCGTGCAGGGTGCGGAAAAAGCTGCCAACCTCTGGGCCGATCGCCGCGGCAAGCGGGATGTCCTCAAGCCCGAGCAGTGTGACCTGGTTGCCGTAGGTGCGTGCCGCCGCGGCCAGTTCCATCCCGATCCAGCCGGAACCGACGAGCACAACGTTCCGTCCGCCAGGCGACAACTGGTCCCGCAGGCGGCGGCTGTCGTCGAGCGTGCGGAAGGTGGTGACGCCGTCCAGTTCCTTGCCGCTCAACGGCAGTGTCCGGGGCGCCGCGCCGGGCGCCAGCAGCAGCGCCCCGTATCCCTGGATTGTTCCGTCTGCGAAGCGGACAGCGTGGGCTGCCGGATCAACCGATGCCACCGGTGTGGCCAGCCGGAGGCTGACGTTGTTGTCGGCGTACCAGCTCTCCGGCGCGACCTCGACGGCATCCTCCCCGGCTTTGCCGAGCAGGTACTCCTTGGACAGCGGCGGCCTGAGATAGGGAGGGTGCGGCTCGGTCCCCACGATGGTGATGTTCCCGGCGTATCCTTCGGCGCGCAGGGTGCGGGCCGCCGTCGCTCCGGCCAGCCCTGCGCCGGCGATGACAATGCTTTCAGGGGTCATAGCCCTACTCGATTCAGCCGGCAGGCCAAAGACCCGCATTCTAAAAATGATACTCTTGACTTTAGAAGGCCCGGCCGGGACCGTCAAGGAAATTTAGGCCTTGATTCCGGTAGCAAGTAGAATAGTTCGGCAACCCGTGCGTCCTGGGTCCAAATCCAACAGAAAGCCATAATGCGAGTTCTAGCAGCCATGAGCGGCGGAGTTGACTCCGCCGTTGCCGCCGCCCGCGCCGTCGAGGCGGGGCACGACGTCGTTGGCGTTCACCTCGCGCTATCGAGGATGCCGGGCACCCTGCGCACCGGCAGCAGGGGCTGCTGCACCATTGAAGATTCGCGCGATGCCTGGCGGGCCTGCGACGTCCTGGGGATTCCCTACTACGTGTGGGACTTCTCGGAGCGGTTCAAGGAGGATGTGGTCCAGGACTTCATCGACGAGTACGCCGCCGGCCGCACCCCCAACCCCTGCATGCGCTGCAACGAGCGCATTAAGTTTGCCGCCCTGCTCGAAAAGGCGATCGCCCTCGGGTTCGATGCCGTGTGCACGGGCCACTATGCCAAGGTCATCGAGGACACCGACGGAAACCGCGAGCTGCACCGGGCCGCCGACTGGGCGAAGGACCAGAGCTACGTCCTGGGCGTGCTCACCCATGAGCAGCTGAAGCACTCCATGTTCCCGCTCGCGGACACCCCGTCGAAGGCGGAAGTGCGCGCGGAGGCCGAACGGCGCGGACTGTCAGTGGCCAACAAGCCGGACAGCCACGACATCTGCTTCATCCCGGACGGCGACACCGCCGGATGGCTCGCGGAAAAGATCGACATGACTACGGGCGACATCGTGGATGAGACCGGCGCCAAGGTGGGCGAACACGGCGGAGCGAACACGTTCACCGTCGGGCAGCGGCGGGGGCTGAAGCTTGGCCGGCCGGCGGCGGACGGCAAGCCGCGGTTCGTGCTGGAGATCCGGCCGAAGGAAAACAGGGTGGTGGTGGGCCCCGAGGCCCTGCTGGCCATCGACGAGATCCGCGGCATCAAGGTGTCCTGGGCCGGCCTGCCCATCGATGAGGTTGACTCCGGCGCCGACTTTGACTGCCATGCGCAGGTGCGCGCACACGGCGACCCCGTTCCTGCCATTGCGCGGATGGAGCGTATTGCCGACGACGCCGGGATCGAGCGGGACAGCCTTGTGGTGACCCTAACCGATCCGCTGCGCGGTGTTTCGCCGGGCCAGACCGTGGTGCTCTACCAGGGCAGCAGGGTCCTCGGCCAGGCGACCATCGACGCTGCGCGGTCCCTGCAGCGGGCGCAGCTCTAACCGTGCTCCGGTTCTCGGAGTAGGAACGGCCGGCGGATGATCCGCCGGCCGTTTTTTGTTCGGCGTTTCCCGTTTCTGGCCGGTCTGGTCAACCGGGCGCAACCCCATCTGATAAATTTTGTGTCTCAACTCACACGATGCAATGTTTCACCGGGCAACCTTCTGGTTGAATCAGAGGCATCAGCGGGCTGCCCGCACACGAGTCAGATCGGGCACCCCGCGCGTACTCACCGAACAGAAAGTTCACAGATGGCAAAGAATCAGAGGGCCTTGCGGAGCGCTATCGCGCTGGCAGGCGTTTCCGCTTTCGCACTCACGGCCTGCACCGGCCCGTCCGGAGGCGGGGGAACATCCACCGGCGGCGCCGGCGGAGGGACCATCACCTACGGGACCACGGACAAAGTTGTCACCCTTGACCCTGCCGGATCCTACGACGCCGGCTCGTTCATGGTCATGAACCAGATCTATCCGTTCCTCATGAACTCCAAGCCCGGATCAGCCGAGGCCAGCCCGGACATCGCGGAATCCGCCTCCTTCACGAGCCCCACGGAATACACCGTGAAGCTTAAGCCGGGCCTCAAGTTCGCCAACGGCCACGCGTTAACGTCCTCGGACGTCAAATTCTCCATCGACCGCGTCGTCAAAATCGCTGACCCCAATGGGCCGGCGTCACTGCTCGCGAATCTGAAATCGGTGGCAGCCAAGGATGATTCCACGGTCGTCTTTACGCTTAAGGCGGCGAACGACCAGGTCTTCCCTAGCGTCCTCGGTACCAACACCGGTCCCATCGTCGATGAAGAAGTCTTTCCGGCGAACAAGATCATGAGCGACGACGAGATCGTCAAGGGCAAGCCCTTTGGGGGCCAGTACACTATCGAGAGCTACAAGAAGAACGAGCTTGTCAGCCTCAAGGCCAACCCGGACTACAACGGCTTGCTCGGCAAACCAGCCAACGACGGCGCCAACATCAAGTACTACGCCGACTCCAACAATCTGAAGCTGGACGTGCAGCAGGGCAACATCGACGTTGCCGGCCGCAGCCTGACAGCCACCGACGCCGCGGACCTTGAAAAGGACTCGAAGGTCAAGGTGCACAAGGGACCCGGCGGCGAACTGCGCTACATCGTCTTCAATTTCGACACCATGCCCTTCGGCGCCAAGACCGCCAACGCCGACGCCAAGAAGGCGCTCGCCGTCCGCCAGGCCATGGCCGACATTGTCGACCGAGACGCCATCGCAACCCAGGTCTACAAAGGCACCTACCTTCCTGCGTTCTCCGTCGTTCCGGATGGACTGCCGGGTGCAGCGCAGCCCCTCAAGGAGATGTACGGCGACGGCAACGGCAAGCCCGACCTTGACAAGGCCAAGAAGGCGTTCGCCGACGCCGGCATCACCGGCACGGTCAACATCAAACTGCAGTACAACCCCGACCACTACGGCAAGTCCTCCGGCGATGAATACGCCATGATCAAGGAACAGCTGGAAAAGTCGGGCCTGTTCAAGGTGGACCTGCAGTCCACGGAGTGGGTGACCTACTCCAAGGCACGCACCGCGGACGCCTACCCGGTCTACCAGCTTGGCTGGTTCCCTGACTACTCCGACGCGGACAACTACCTCACGCCGTTCTTTATCCCGGGCAACTTCCTCAAGAACCACTACGAGAACCCGGCGGTCACTGACATCATCAAGAAGCAACTGGTCACAGCTGACAAGACCGAGCGCGAAAAGTCTGTCGGCGACGCGCAGACGGCCGTCGCCAAGGACCTTTCCACGTTGCCGCTGCTGCAGGGCGCCCAGCTGATGGTGGCCGGCGCGGATGTCAAGGGCGTAGAACAGACGCTGGACCCGTCATTCAAAACCCGCCTCGGAGTGATCTCGAAGTAGGGCTCCACCCCATCAGGTCCTGACCAGCCAAGGAGGCGGGACGCCTTCCGGGCGTTCCGTCTCCTTGCTGGCCGGTGAACAGCGGATTCCGGATCCGTGACGGGCCCGGAAACACAGAATCAGGCAGTAATGACAACTCTCATTGAGGCGCCGCCAAGCGACGCAGACGGCCTTTTGCCGACAAAGAAAAAGAAGTCCGGCGGGGGACTGGGCCAGTACATTCTGATCCGGTTCCTCCTGATCTTTCCCACTATCTTCATCCTGGTCACCATGGTGTTCTTCCTCATGAGGATCACCGGCGACCCCATCACGGCTGCCATGGGCGGCCGCCTGCCTCCGGAGCAGCTGCAGCAGCGGATTCACGATGCCGGATACGACCGGCCGCTCCCCGTCCAGTACTTCGAATACCTGGCCCAGCTGGTGACCGGCAATTTCGGCACCACCCTGTCTGACAACCGCCAGGTAACTGAGATGCTGGCAACCTATGGTTCGGCCACGCTCGAACTCACCATTAATGCACTGATCGTCGCGCTTTTGGTGGGCATTCCATTCGGGATGATCGCCGCGCACCGGCGTGACCATCTTCCCGACGCGGTACTGCGCGTTTTTGCCATTCTCTGCTATGCCACACCCGTATTTTTTGCCGGTTTGCTGCTGAAGCTGACCTTCGCCGTGTGGCTGGGCTGGCTGCCCGTGGCAGGTCGGGCGAAAACCTCCAGCGAACTTGCCCTCACCGGGCTCCAGGCACCAACCGGAATCTATTGGCTGGACGCGCTCAGAAGCGGCAATATGGCCGCCCTCGGCGACGTGATGGCGCATGCCGTCCTGCCCGCTGTTGCCCTGGGCCTGCTGACAGCAGGCATCTTCCTCCGTCTGGTGCGAACCAATCTCATCGGCACACTGGGCCGCGACTACATCGAAGCGGGCCGCTCCCGGGGCGTCAGTGAATTTCGGCTGGTCACCAAGCACGCCTACAAGCCTGCCCTAATCCCCATCATCACCGTCATGGGCCTCCAGATCGCGGTGATGCTCGGCGGCGCAGTGCTTACGGAAAAAACCTTTGAGTGGAAAGGGCTGGGCTTCCAGCTGGCCAACTACCTGACGGCCCGCGACTTTGTGGCCGTCCAGGGCATCGTAGTCCTCCTGGCCGTCATCGTCGCCATCACCAACTTCATCGTGGACATCGTGGCCGCGCTGATCGATCCCCGTGTGAGGTACTGACAATGAGCACCAACCCTCCAGTGGAAGCCAGCGTGCACCGCAAAGCACCGCTGCTCAAACGGCTGCCCGTCATTTCCCATTTCAACAAAAGCGTCGGACTCCAGCGGGGCATGCTCGTCGTCGGCCTCGTCCTGACGGGCACGTTCCTCCTGACCGCCATTTTCGCGCCGCTCCTCGCCCCCTATGGATTTGCGCAACTTTCCGACGCCGACGGCAGCTTTCCCACGCAGCAGGCTCCCGGCGGAAAGCATCTGCTGGGCACCACCGTGGGCGGCTACGATGTCCTGTCCCGGGTCATCTGGGGCTCCCAAACCGCCATCCTCGTGATCCTTGTGGCCGTGGTGCTGTCCATCTTCGCCGGCGTCATCCTCGGCCTGGTGAGCGGGTATCTCGGCGGCTGGCTCGACCGCATCCTCGTGGTGGTGGCAGACGCCATCTACGCGTTCCCGTCACTACTGGTGGCCATCGTCATGGCCATCGTCATCAGCGGCGGCGAGTCCAGCCTCTTTGGCGGCGTGCTCGCCGCGGCGATCTCCATCACCGTGGTGTTCATTCCGCAGTACTTCCGGGTCATCAGGGCGGAGACCATCAGGCTCAAGGCCGAACCCTTTGTCGAATCAGCGAAGGTGGTGGGTGCCTCCAGCATCCGCATCATGGGCAGGCACATCTACCGGAATGCCACCCGCACCCTTCCGCTCATTTTCACCCTGAATGCCTCAGAGGCGATCCTGACCCTCGCGGGCCTGGGCTTTCTGGGATTTGGCATCGAGCCCTCGTCCGCCGCCGAATGGGGCTTCGACCTCAACAAGGCGCTGGCGGACACCACGTCAGGCATCTGGTGGACCGGCGTGTTCCCGGGTCTCGCCATCGTCTGGACGGTGCTTGGCCTCACGCTGGTGGGGGAGAGCATCAACGACCTCAACGATCCCCGCCTCCGCGGGCGCAAGCGCGCCGGGAACAAGGGCGGACCCGACCCGACCGCGGCGGCCCGGGCAGCCATTTCAGCAGATGTGAGAAGCTCATGACCATCAATATCGGATCTGTTTCTGACCGGCACGCCGCCGGCACCGGACCGGTGCTGGATATTGACCATCTCAAGGTCACGTTCGCCACCGACGCCGGGGACGTCTACGCCGTCAAGGACGTGAGCCTTGAGGTGAAGGCGGGGGAAGTGCTCGCCATCGTCGGTGAATCCGGTTCTGGCAAGACCGTGACGGCCAAGACCATCCTGGGCCTGCTGCCGGAAACTGCCATCAGCTCCGGGGCGGTGCTGATCAACGGCAGCAACGTCATCAGTGTCAGCCCGGGGAAGCTGCGCCAGATCCGGGGACGTGACGTGGCCATGGTCTTCCAGGAGCCGTCCACGGCACTGAACCCCGTGTTTACGGTCGGCTGGCAGATCGCCGAAGGGATCCTTGCCCACGCAAGCCGGGACAGCGGCAAGCGGGTTACGGCGAAAGAGGCGAAGGCCAAGGCCGTCGAAGCCCTGCGCAAGGTGGGGATCCCGGACCCGGAAACCCGCGTCAACTACTACCCGCACCAGTTCTCCGGCGGCCAGAAGCAGCGCGTGGTCATCGCCGCAGCGCTCGCCCTGAACCCGGGGCTGATCGTGGCCGACGAACCCACCACCGCCCTGGACGTCACTGTGCAGGCGGAGATCCTGGAGCTCCTGCGGGACCTAAGGGACAAGTACGGGACGTCCATTGTGCTGATCACGCACAACATGGGCGTCGTGGCCGACCTCGCCGACCGCGTCGTGGTGATGTACCAGGGCGACGTCGTCGAGGAAGCCAGCGCGAGATCCCTCTTCGCCGATCCGCGGCAGGACTACACGCGGAAGCTGCTGGCCGCCGTCCCGCACCTTGGCCGGCACTCGGCCTCCGAAGGTATGACGGAGCGGGCGCACCAGGGCGGGCAGGTGCTGGTGGAGGCCAAGGGCCTCACCATCGAATATCCCGGACGGCTTGGCAGCCCCGCCTTCAAGGCAGTGGACGGGGTGAGCTTCACGGTGTCCGAGGGCGAGGTGTTCGGACTCGTTGGCGAGTCCGGCTCCGGGAAGACCACCATCGGCCGGGCCATCGCCGGCCTCAACCGGACCACCGGCGGAAGCCTGAACGTCCTGGGCTACGAGATGCTGAACTTCAAGGAACGGACCTTCAAGCCGCTTCGCAAGGAGATCGGGTTCGTCTTCCAGGACCCGGCAGCGTCCTTCAACCCGCAGCTGACCATCGGCGACTGCGTCGCCGAACCGCTGGTCATCCACACAAACCCTTCACCGGCGCAGGCGCGCAAGCGCGTGGGTGAGCTGCTGGAGTCAGTCCAGTTGCCGGCGTCGTACGCTGACCGTTTTCCGCATGAGCTGTCCGGCGGGCAGCGCCAGCGCGCCTCCCTGGCGCGGGCGCTAATCCTGAACCCGAAACTGCTCATCGCCGATGAGCCGACGTCGGCGCTGGACGTTTCGGTGCAGGCGAAAGTCCTGGAGCTCTTCCGTGAGATCCAGCGGGAGTTCGGGTTCGCGGCGCTGTTCATCAGCCACGACCTTGCGGTGGTGGATATGCTGTCGCACTGGGTCGGGGTGCTGTACAAGGGCAAACTCGTTGAGCAGGGAATCGGTCATCACGTCATGAGCTCTCCGCAGCATGACTACACGAAGCGCCTGATCGCGTCGCTGCCTGTCCCGGATCCGGCCGAGCAGGCGAGGCGCCGGGAGGACCACCGCGCCCTGTTGGGCATCTGAGCACAAATGGCACGGCAAACTGGCGTCCCCGCCCTCCGCAGAGGGCGGGGACGCCAGTTTTCGCTGTTCTAGTCAGAAACCACCTTGATGTTGAATACGCTGTCCCCCTGCTTGAGGAAAATCCGCAGCCACAGCGGCAGCCACATCTCCATGCCCCGTGCCGCCTCGAGCGGGCCCAGGTCCCTGATGTGTTCGGTCCGCCACCCAAAGTCCAGCAGGAGTCCGGCCACCACTTCCTTGGCCTCTGCGTCGTCCCCGGCCATGAACACGTCGTGATCCCCACCTGCCAGCCGGTCCGGCGCCACCATGACGTCGGCGCGCATGGTGTTCAGGGCCTTCACCACGCGGGCCGTGGGAAACGCCCTTTGGATGGTTTCCGCGAGGCTGTCGGTGTTCGAGATGGAGAGCGACGGCGGGAAGCCAGCCGAATGGTCCAGCGGGTTGGCCACATCGATCAGCACCTTGCCGGCGAGGTTCTTCGTGCTGGCCGCAGCCAGCACGTCCAGCGAAACCGCGCCGGGAGTCGCGTTGATGACCACCTCGGCCTCCGCCGCGGCGTCGAAGAACGTCGCGGCTTTGGCTCGCGGCCCCGCCGCCGCTGCCCACCCCACGGCGGCCTCGTTGGTGGCGGTCCGAGACCCGAGAACGACGTCGTGCCCCGACTCCACGAGTTTTCCCGCCAGGGTTCTGCCCGCCACACCGGTACCAAGAACTGCGATCCTCATGTGCATCCTCCCTCATCAATATGCGCGAACACTTCATTCTCTGCCAGCATCCTTAACACGGGCAGAGAGTCCTGCGGTGCCCATAGACTGGAACCATGACCGAGCTGAACCATGATCTGCCTGACACCGACTCATACAATCCTGCCGCCAGCTCTCTGGCCGGGCATGTGGATCCTGCGGTGATGGCGGAGCTGCTATCAATCCGGTCAAGTATCGACAACATCGATGCAACCCTCGTCTACCTTCTAGCGGAGCGGTTCAAGGCTACGCAGAAGGTGGGATTCCTCAAGGCTGCCCACCGCCTCCCTGCGGGGGACCCCAGCCGTGAAACTGCCCAGATCGCTCGGCTCCGCCGCCTCGCCGAGGACGCGCAGCTGGACCCGGCGTTTGCGGAAAAGTTCCTGAACTTCATCATCGGCGAGGTGATCCGGCACCACGAGGCGATCGCAGAGGACCACAACGCCGGCGGCGGAACGGCCAACGGGTCGGCCAGCCCCTCCGCGCCGATTACTGCCTAAGCCGTGCCGGACCTAGACCTTCAGCTGCCGGCCCAGGTAACTGCCACCGCCCTTGGACCATGGCCGGGCCAGGACCCGGTGGAGGCCACCCGCATCATCCGCGGTGAGCTCGGCAGCCCGCACCTTCCTTTTCTGGCTGAACTTCCCGACCGCGGCGTCGGTGCCGACGCCATAGGCCGCACCGCCTCACTCCTGGTGGACCTGGCAGTGGACGTCCAGCCGCACGGCTGGCGGATCGTTGACCGGCCCGGGCGTGACCTGGTCCGGGCAAGGTCTGCCCTGTCCACGGACATCAACGTGCTGGCCGATATCGCCGGCGAAGAGGACAGCGCCGCCGATGAATTCAAGGTCCAGCTGCGGGGCCCCCTGAGCCTGGCCGCCGGCCTGCACCTGCACAACGGCGAGCGTGCCCTGATCGACTATGGCGCCCGCCGCGATATCGCTGCTTCCCTCGCCGCCGGGGTTGGTGCGCACTTGGCCAAAGTGTCCGCCGCCGTTCCAGGGGCCAGGCTCGTGGTGCAGCTGGACGAACCGGACATAGCCTCCGTCCTCGCCGGCACCATTCCCACCTCCAGCGGCTACCGGACCCTGCGCTCCGTCCCCGGACACGAGGTCACGGAGCTCTGGCGCGTGGTGGTTGACGCCCTTCGCGGGGCCGGCGCCGCCGAGATCGCCATTGCGGTGCCGGAGATCGAGGCCCCGTTCGAAAGGATCCTGTCTGCCGGCGCGGACGCCATCGCGGTTCCGCTGCGGGCCCTGACCACCCGGCAGTGGGAGCAGCTCGCGGAGGCAGTCGAAGCCGGCAAGCGGCTCTGGGCAGGGGCCCTGCAGGTTGACGGGCCGGGCGGCGTGCCGAAGGCATCCGACGTTGTTGAATCTGTCCGGCGTCCGTGGCAGCAGCTGGGACTGCCGATCGCGGCGCTCGGCACGGTGCGGGTCACGCCGTCGGGCGGCCTTGAAAGGCAGTCACCCGCCGCCGCGACGGAAGTCATCACCCGCCTGACCCAGGTTGCCGACGGCCTGAACCAGCTGGCGCTCGGTTGATCAGCGCCCGGCCGAGCATGCTGGAGCTGCCTTAGCTTCGTCTCTCCCAGCGGTCCGGCCTGGCATGCGCCGGAATGAAGCCAGCCGAAGAACATCCGGGCGGATACGGTTCCAGCCGGTAGTCGAAGTGCCCCGCATAAACCAGGACGAGGCCGAGCTGCGGCTGGATCACCTTGACCTGGATCCTGTGCCGCCCGGTTTCCCCCGCGGCCGGATCCCACCACTGCTCCGCGTACGCTTTCGCGTCAAGGGCGGCTGGCAGCGGCAACCGGAGCGGGCCGAGGAACACCCGCGATACTTCGGAGACTCCCCGCAACCGGCCCTCGGCCGTCACGCCGAGGTTGAGGTCCGTGACCAGCCGGTGGTACCGGCCCACATAGTCAACGAGGCGTGCCTGGCCATCGGCGCCGCCCGCTTCCACACTCGTGGTGTCTTGGAAGATCCTTCTCCTGCCGGGGAAGAATATCTCGCGCCGGGCGGTCAGGCTGGAGCGGCCGAAAGGATCGAGATGCGCATGGTTCTCGATCCGGAACGGCACGCCCTCGCCGTACTCCGGAAAGAATGCCTGCTCACCGGCGGTCAGCCGAAGCATCGGCCGCAACCACTGCTGCCTGCAGCCCGCCACGTCGAAAACGCCCTCGCCGACGCCAAAGCTGCCGGAACCCGGGGCAAGCGAAAAGTACTCCTGCAGTTCCGGCTGCAGCCGGAAGAAAGCGGCGCCCAGCGCCTGGCGGTAGATCGGGGCGTTCACGGCGGCTCCTGACATCTGGTCTGATGATTCTGCATTCCGGCTGACACTCACAGCCGCCCTGCCGCCTTGAGCCGGATATAGGCATCGGCCAGCGCCGGCGGCAGCTGGTGAGGTTCGGCGTCCACCACTTCGACGCCGAGTTGGCGGAGCTGGGCACTCACGGCTTCCCGCTCGAGCAGGGCTCGTTCCGCGGCCGCCGCGCGGAACACCTGGGCCGCCGTCGTCCTGTCCTGGAGCATCTCGCCAAGCAGGGGGTCCCGGACCGACGCCACCACCACTACGTGCTGCTGGGCGAGGCGCGCCGCCATCGGAATGAGGCCTTCCTCCGGCGCGCCGCCATCCAGTGAGGTGAGCAGGACCACGAGCGAACGGTGCGCCGAAACTGCCCGGACCTGGGCAGGCACCTGTGCCCAGTCCAGCTCGATGAGTTCTGCCTGCAGCGGCGCCGCCGCCTGGACCAGCTGCCCCAGCAGGTTGCCGCCCGCCGCCGTGCCGGCCCGGGCGCGCATCCTCCGGTCGAAGGCGAAGAAATCGACGCGGTCACCGCCGCGTTCGGCAAGGACACCCAGCAGCAGTGCGGCCTCGATGCCGGTATCCAGCCGGGGCTCGTCGTTCACGCGCGCAGCGGCGGTCCTCGATGTGTCCAGCATGATCACCACGCGGCGGTCGCGCTCCGGCCGCCAGGTGCGGACGACGACGGCGGAGCGTCTCGCGGTCGCGCGCCAGTCGATGGAGCGGACGTCATCGCCCCGGACATAGTCGCGCAGGGAGTCGAATTCGGTTCCGGCGCCGCGGATCTGCACTGCCGCCTTGCCATCGAGTTCCCGCAGCCGGCGCAGTTTGGACGGCAGGTGCCGCCGGGAATTGAAAGGCGGCAGCACCCGAAGTGATCCGGGAGCGTGCACGGTTTTTTGGCGGGCGGCCAGCCGGAGCGGCCCGAAGGAGCGGACTGTGATGTGGCGCGCCTTGAGGTCGCCCCGCCGTACGGGCCTGAGCCTGACGCTTAGGCGGCGTCTTTCACCGGCCGGAACTTCTGCCGCCTGGACCGGGTTTTCCGCCCCGGCGGAAGGCTGCCAGGCGTCACGCACCAAGGCCCTGAGCCTTCGCGTGCCACGGTTATGCACCGTCAGCACAGAGTCCGCCGCGCCCCCAAGCGTGACGTTGGCGGGCGCTGACCTTTCCACCGATACCTGCTGCAGTGCCGCAGCCAGCAACACGTCCAGCAGGATCAGGGCACCGAGGACCAGGAGCACGGCAAGCACGGTCAGCCAGCCGGGAAAGAGGAGGACCGGTGCCAGCCCGGCCGCCGCCAGGAGTACGAACCGCCCGGAAATGGCCACGGGATCAGCGGGGGACCGGCACGGAGGCCAGGATGCTGCCCAGCACGTCGTCCACCTGGACACCGTCCATCAGGGCTTCGGGCCGGAGCGCCACACGGTGCCGCAGGCACGGCTGTGCCAGCGCCTTGACGTCATCCGGAGTGACAAAGTTCCGGCCTGAAAGCCAGGCCCAGGCCCGCGACGTGTTCAGCAGTGCTGTGGCGCCGCGCGGCGAGACGCCAAGCTGGAAGGACGGGGCCGCACGGGTGGCCCGGACCACGTCAACGATGTAGCCCAGCACCTCCGGCGCCACTTCGACGGCGGCTACTGCCCGCCGTGCCCGTTCCAGTTCGTCGGCCCCCGCCACCGGGCGGATGCCGGCCGCGGCGAGGTCACGGGGATCGAAGCCGGCGGCGTGCCTGCGGACGACTTCGATCTCGGCGGCACGGTCAGGCAGGGGCATGGTCAGCTTGAGGAGGAAGCGGTCCAGTTGAGCCTCGGGCAGGGGGTAGGTGCCCTCGTATTCGACGGGGTTTTGCGTGGCCGCCACGATGAAGGGCACCGGCAGCCGGCGCGATACGCCGTCCACGGACACCTGGCGTTCCTCCATGGCTTCCAGCAGTGAGGCCTGGGTCTTGGGCGGCGTCCTGTTGATTTCGTCGGCCAGGAGCATGTTGGTGAAAACCGGGCCTTCGCGGAAACTGAAGTCCGAATTGGCGGCGTCGTACACCAAGGACCCCGTGACGTCGCCGGGCATGAGGTCCGGTGTGAACTGCACGCGTTTGGTGTCCAGACTCAGGGCAGCGGACAGGGCCCGGACCAGGAGTGTCTTTGCCACGCCCGGCACGCCCTCGAGCAGCACATGTCCGTGCGACAGCAGGGCGATCAGCATGCCGGTGACCGTGGAATCCTGGCCCACCACTGCCTTGGCCACCTCATGCCGGACGTCAAGCAGCGCCTGCCGGACAGGATCCGGGGCATGATCCGGGGCGTGCGGAGCGGCCATGGTGCCCACCGGCGCTACGCCGTAGGTCCCGTCGCCGTAGGTCCCGTGCGGGTGGCCGTTTGGCTGCTGGCTCATCTGGCCTGTACCTCTTTCTCTAGTCGGACAAGGTCCTGGGCCCAGCGCACAAGCTGGGCCTCGGTCGCGGGACGCTGTTGCAGGAGCTGCTGTATTTCGGCGGCGTTCCGGTCCAAATGCCGGCCTGCGGCGGCCGCCACTTCAGAGCCGGTCACGTCAGAAAACCCGGCTGCGGTACCCACCCGGAGTGCCGAGGCAAGCCGGACGATGGTGCCGGCACGGAGTGTGTCCGCCGCCCGGGCAACGTCGTGGGCCTCGTGGTACAGGCGGGCCCTGCCCTCGGCGGTTTCCGCGGATTTCACCACCACCGGCAGGGGTTCGAAGACCAGCGGGCCCAGGCGACGTCCGCGCCACAGCACGGCAAACAGGGCCACCACAATGAGCCACGGGGCCACAAACGCCGACCACGCCGGTGCAAGTTCGGCGAGCGTCTTCGGTGCGGTGCTGCCCCCGAGGTCCCCGGGACCCGGCAGGTACCAGACGAGGTCTCCCTGGCTGCCCAGGGTCCGCAGCGTGAGGGCGGCGTTGCCGTTGGCGGACAGGAACTGGTTGCTGATCACGGCCGTGCTGCCGATGACCACGAGCTTTCCGTTCTCTGCCGAGGCGTAAAGGCCCCGCCCGCTCCCGCCGGCGCCGTAGCAGACGGTGCCGCCGGTGTACAGGAAGCCTCCGTCAGCGCTGATGTCACCGGCGGTCTGGGCATCGGCAACGGCACATCCCGGCTGGAGGGTCTGCTCCGAGCCGGGGACCACCCCGGCCTGCCTGATGGTGCTGCCCAGGCCGGTCAGTGTGGCCAGGCGCGGCGACACCACCACCAGCCGGTCCGTCTCTGCAAGCAGCCCGCGGAGCCGGCCGGGAGCAAGGAACGCGCGCTGGTCGTAGACCAGGACTGTTGAGCCAGACCCACTGCTGCGGCCCGCACGCGCCGCTG
Source organism: Arthrobacter globiformis (assembly GCF_030815865.1). Classification (NCBI taxonomy): domain Bacteria; kingdom Bacillati; phylum Actinomycetota; class Actinomycetes; order Micrococcales; family Micrococcaceae; genus Arthrobacter; species Arthrobacter globiformis. The sequence continues at coordinate 3,828,581 of NZ_JAUSXI010000001.1, read as the reverse complement.
CCAGAGTCTCCTCGAATGACGCTGTCTGTTCAACAGCGACGCCTTGCGCAGCCAGGATTTGGGCTGCTGCCTTGGCACCCTGCGGACCGGGGTTGCGGATGGACAGCTCCTGGTTGTCACCCTGTTGCGTCGACTGGAGCGCGAAGACCACCGCAAGGGCAACGGCCATGGCCACGCCGAAGAGCACTACCGCCCGGCGCCTGCGGAGCCAGCCAGTTCTCCTGCGCCGGGCAGCGACAACGACGCCGCCGCCGGGTATACCGCCGCTGGGCGGGGCCTCCGTGCCAGCCGGCTCCGTGCGAACCGGTTCCTTGCCGGCCGGTTGCATGCCGGGGAGATGCGTCACCTGGGCACCGCCAGTCCGCCGGGTGCGGCGTCTGCGTAGGAAGGCGTGAGCCCTTCCAGGGTCGAGTCCAGCTCAGCCACCGCGGCATGGTCGGCTGCCAGGGCGCTCCCGCTGCCGTAGCGGACGGCGTCGAACATGCGGGCTGCGGCCTCGAGGTTGTCGCTGGCCGCAGGGAACGCGCGGCTGAGCTGTCCGGCAGCCTCGTCGGCTGTCCGGCCAGGTTGAGGGTCCAAGACGGCCCGGTCCTCGGCCGAACTCACCAGCGCGCGGAACTGTTCGACGACGGCGGCCGCCCAGTCGCCACGGGCGGCTGCGGCTTTTGCGCGCTCCCGGTAGTCGGCTGCTTCGACGTCGAAGATCTCCTTCCGAGCGCGGCGGCGGGCATTGAGCCGTGGCCGCGCCAGGATGATGGCCACAGCTATCAGGATGGCGATGCCAAGGCCGATGAAGGGCGCCACCGGAGGTCCTTCGGCAGGGGAATGGCCATCGGTCACGGACTGCAGCCAGTCGAGGAACTGCTGCCAGAGGGTTTCCAGCCAGCCGGGTGCCGCTTCCCTGTACTCGCGTTTGGAGAGCTCCTCCACGGCCCAGCGGCGCGCTTCATCCCGGTTGGGCTGCACTGGCGGTTCCAGGGTTCGCTTCAGCAGTGCCGTGGCGTGCTGCAGGATCGGGACGAAGCTGACGGTGCTCATCCCGGCATCGTCGGCGGCCCCGGGGGCGGCGGCCAGCCTGCTGAAGTCCCGTAAGGCCCAGGTTGGTAAGGGCCAGTTTGAGGAGGCCCAAACGGGTAGGGACCTGCGCTGTTCCGGACCGAGCTGTAGACGGGAACGCCCCGGCCCGGGATGCCGCCGTCGTCATGGCCCGTTTCCAGCAGCCGGAGCAGCGCGATATCCAGTCCGTCGTTGCGCATCCGCAAATCCATGTAGAGCAAAGCCATGACCGACGTCTGGAAGGCGAACGCCACGGCCCCGACGGCGGCGGACACGATGGCCGTGGCGACACCGCCCACCACCTGCAGGGTGGCCGCCTGGCTGGTCGGGTCCTGGGGGCCGGCCACGGCGGCGAGCAGCCCGGTGAGCAGGGTTAGCGGAATGAGGACGATCTGGCCAATGATGCCCACGAGGAGCGACACCACGAGGACGATGCCGAAGACCCGCCACCAGCTCCTCCGGGTGACAGCCCAGGAACGCCGGATGCCATCCAGCGCTCCCACGTCCTCGACGACGATAACCGCAGGTGCGACGGTCAGCTTGACGGACACCCAGATCATGGCTGCAATAAAGGCCAGAAACAGCGGAAGCACGATGACCAGCGACCCGGTACCCATCGAATTGGCCAGCAGCACGGTGGCCAGGGCGATGAGGGCTCCGCCCAGCAGCACGGCTGCCACCCCGATCCCGGCCAGGCGCACCAGCGCCCAGGCCCGGCCGCGTGCCAGCAGCCACATCTGCCGGAAGCCCGTATGCCGGTTGAGGATGGACCTGGCCACGGGTACCACCATGGCCCCCTGCATCACCACGGAGATAAACACGGTCACCAGGCCGAAAAGAATGAAGCCGCCCGCCACGCCCGCAAAGAGGGAGGTCATCTCAGAAGTGCTGAGGTTCGCCAGCCAGGCCTCCGCGGAAGCACCGGATGCCGGCGTGACCAGCGGGACGACGCCGGCAATCACTGCGCCCAACGCCTGGGCAACCAGGCCTGCTCCGAGCATTGCTTTGGGATTCCGCCGGATCGTTTTGAAGGCCCCGTCCATGATTTCGCCGAACATCAGCGGCCGCAGCGGAACCACGCCGGGCTTCGGCGGGGCCGCGTACACCGGAAAGGGAACGGCGGGGTTCAGTCCTGTGGGGTTCGGCGCTGTGGGATACGGGTTTGCGCCCCACTGGTGCGGCGGCCCATAGGGCTGGTGGGGACTGGGTTGGTAGGGATGGGGCTGGTAGGGTCCGGGCTGCTGGCTGCCCCATTGAGGGGGTGTACCCCAAGGCTGCTGCTGCTGCGGCGGAGCCCACGGCGTGTGAGGCTGGCCTGCGCTATGAGCTGCAGGGTTCTGAGCGGCGGGGTTCTGAGCGCCGGGCTGCTGCGGCAGTTGGTCAGACGGCAAACGGTCCGGTGGGAGCTGCCCGGATGGGGAGGCTGCCGGCGAGCGGTGTTCAGGCGGCCTTTGTCCGGACGGCGGGTGCTGCGGATCCTGCTCTGACAACCTGTTCCTCCCCAAGGTGCGCACAGGCCAACGGCCGGTCACCTCCAGACTATAGTTCCGCCGTCGGGCATCCTAGCTTCCGGCCCGGTTCGGGCTGCGGCGGACCGCCAGCTGCCGGGTCCGGCGCCCCCGCACGCGCCCCGCCGAAAACTCCATCAATAGGACAAAGCAACAGCAATAAGGGAATATATAACTATGAAGGCACGCATTCTGGTGGTTGATGATGACGAGGCGCTCGCAGAAATGATCGGCATTGTCCTGCGCAACGACGGCTTTGAGCCCGTCTTCTGCGCGGACGGCGGACAGGCTCTGGACGTCTTTCGCTCGTCAAAGCCGGATCTCGTGCTCCTCGACCTGATGCTGCCGGGAACGGACGGCATCGAGGTATGCCGGCAGATCCGTTCCGAGTCGGACGTGCCGATCGTCATGCTAACGGCCAAGTCGGACACCTCCGATGTGGTCAGGGGATTGGAGTCGGGTGCCGACGATTACGTGCCCAAGCCCTTTAAACCGGCGGAACTTGTTGCCCGCGTGCGGGCGCGCCTGCGCCCCGGTGACCAGAAGGCGCCCGAAACGCTGCGCATCGCGGACATCACCATCGACGTCGCCGGCCACCTGGTGAGCCGTGGCGACGAGCGGATCTCACTGACCCCGCTCGAGTTCGATCTCCTCGTTGCCCTGGCACGCAAGCCCTGGCAGGTATTCACCCGTGAGCTGCTTCTTGAGCAGGTCTGGGGCTACCGGCACGCGGCTGACACCCGGCTGGTCAATGTCCATGTCCAGCGACTGCGGTCCAAGATTGAACGTGATCCGGAAGCTCCGGAAGTTGTAATGACGGTTCGTGGTGTCGGCTACAAAGCAGGGTCCTGAACCCCAGGGCCAGAATCCCCCCGAGGCGCCCGTGGGATCCGGATCCGGCCCCCGCGGCGACTCTCCCGCGGAAGAGAACGCCCGGGACGGCGCTCGCAAACCCGGTTCGCGTCCGGGCCCTGAACACACCGACGCCTTTGGCGCCGGGCTCGCGGGAATGCCTTTGCAGGCCCGGATCTGGCGGCGCCGCGCACTCATCGTCGTGCTGCGGGTGGGCCGCCTGGTGCGCACCGGCGTTGACCGCATCTTTCCCGGCATCCGATATTTGCTGCATTCCGTGCAGCGGCGGTGGCGCAGGTCGCTGCAGTTCCGCACCGTCCTGACCACGCTGCTGCTGTCCATCAGTTCGTTCGCGATCGTCGGCGCTTATCTGTCCAACCAGATTGCCAACAACCTGTTCCACGAACGGCTGACGCAGGCGGAGTCCGAGACCCGCTACAACGTCAAGCAGGTGCAGGACACGTTCGACGGCGCCCAGGTCACCGACCAGTCCAGCGTGATCACTCTCGTCTACGACACCCTCAACGCTGTTGAGGGCAAGGGATCGGTGATCCAGCGCCGCTACGTGTTTGAGGCGATGCCGGAGCAGACCAAGCCACGCAATCGGTGGGTGGAGTCGCGCGCATCCGACCAATTGACCATCAGCGTCATCCCCCCGGACCTCCGGGCAGCAGTCCAGGACTCCGGCAAGGAGCAGTTCTGGGCGTCGACGGAGTTCCCGGTGGGGACCGAAGACCGGCCGGGCATCGCCGTCGGCAACAAGGTGACGTTCAACGGCACCGTTTACGAGCTCTATCTGATCTACGACCTCAACACGGCACAGCAGACCCTGAACGAAATCCAGAATGTCCTCTGGGCCGGCGGCGCTGCGCTGATCCTCATGATCGGCGGCATCGCCTGGTACGTCACGCGCAACGTGGTGAGTCCCGTCAGCCACGCCGCCGTGGTCTCGGAAAAGCTGGCAGCAGGCCAGCTGCAGGAACGCATGGTGGTCAAGGGGGAGGACGAGGTGGCACGCCTCGGGGCCTCGTTCAACCACATGGCCGCGAGCCTGCAGGAGCAGATCACGCAGCTGGCCACGCTGTCCCAGATGCAGCAGCGGTTCGTTTCCGACGTGTCCCACGAGCTCCGGACCCCGCTAACCACCGTCCGGATGGCCGCCGAGGTGCTGTACGACGCCCGCCACGACTTCGACCCCATCAACAAGAGGTCGGCCGAACTGCTCTACAACCAGGTGGAGAGGTTCCAGTCGCTGCTGGCGGACCTGCTGGAAATTTCCAGGTTCGACGCCGGCGTTGCCATGCTCGATGCCGAGGCGACGGACATCGTCCAGCTCATCTCGCACGTGATGGAGGGCGCGGCCCCCGTCGCCGAAGAGTACGGCTCGAAGATGAAGCTGAATGCGCCGGAAGGCAGCGTCGTGGTGGAAATGGACTCCCGGCGCATTGACCGCATCCTGCGGAACCTGATCCTGAACGCCCTCGAACACGGCGAAGGCCGGGCCGTCAACATCTCCGTCGCCTCCAACGCGGACGCCGTCGCCGTCACTGTCAGGGACCACGGAATCGGCATGAGTCCCGCCGAGGCGGCCCGCGTCTTCGACCGCTTCTGGCGCGCCGACCCCGCCCGGGCTCGCACCACCGGCGGCAGCGGGCTGGGCCTGTCCATTGCCACCGAGGACACCAAACTGCACAACGGCTGGCTGCAGGCTTGGGGGAACACGGGGGTCGGCTCCAACTTCAGGCTCACGCTCCCGCTTAAACAGGGCGGCACCATCACAAAGTCGCCGCTGCCCCTTGAACCTGCAGACGTGGGGCTCGGCAGGCCCGGCGACCACAGTGTCCTCGTGCTGGGTCCCGGCGCCACCCCTGCGCCCACGGACTCTGCCCCGAAGGACTCCGCTGCCGCAGGTAACGCCGATGCTGTGGCAGGGGACCCCGCCGCTGGGGCTTCGCCGGCCAAGAATGCCGAGCCCGCTGCGGCCGCCGCGGCGGGCACACCGGAGACGGCGCGCACGGGGGAGCGTTCGTGAGCCGGGTGCGCCCGGCGGCCCGCGGGCTTGCCGCAGGGCTGATGGCCATCATTCTGCTGTTCCTGGCATCGTGCGCCCAGATTCCGAGGTCCGGGCCTGTTGGGAAGAGTACGGACGAAAGCGCAGGAAAATCCCAACGCTCCCGTATTCTTTCCTGTCGCGCCGCGCACGGGGTCCAGTCCCGAAGCGGTCGTTGAGGACTTCTACCTGGCGGGCAGCGGGTATGAGGACGACTACGCCGTGGCGCGGCAGTACCTGACCCAGGCTTCCTCCGTTGCCTGGAAGCCGGACCAGCGGACACTGGTGTTCCGCTCCGAGCGCGTGGTGAAGACCGGCGTCGAGGGCGTCTATAACTATGAACTGGACGTCGCTTACTCAGTGGATTCCGACGGCGTGGCCACCCAGATGCCGGACGGAACCAAGGAAAACATCCCCGTGACGCTGGTGCAGGTTGACGGCGAATGGCGCATCTCCAAGATCCCGGACGGCACCGCCATTCCCGAGGAGACCTTCAAGGTCATCTACGGCGCCTATCCCATCTATTTCTATGACCCGAGCTTCACCTATGCCGTTCCGGATGTGCGCTGGTTCATCAAGAAGAAAACGGTGAAGGCCATGACGAGCGCCCTGCTCGGCGGACCCGCCCCGTATCTGAAGGGCGCCGTGGTCAGTGCGTTCCCCTCCGGAATGAAACTTGCCAGGGAGTCGGTGCCCGTCGTTTCAGGCGCAGCCCAGGTTGACCTGTCGGCCAAGGAGCTGACCGAGGCCTCCACCGAGGACAGACTGAGGATGCAGACGCAGCTGGCCCTGACGTTCCGCAGCCAGCCGGACGTCATCAACGTGGAGCTGAGGGCGAACCAGGACCTGGTGCGCGTGGAGGATAACGGTTCAGTCCTTCCGCCGGTCCAGAACAGAAACGCCCCCGCGCGCCAGATCGCCATCAGCAACAACGAGTTGGTGCGGTACGAGAACAACAGGGTGTCACCGCTGCCCGACATGCAGCCGGTGGCGGTGCTGAAACCGCGTTCGCCCGCCGAGTCGCCCGTCTCGCAGACGGTGGCGTTTTTGAACGGCAGCCGCAGCACCCTCTATTCGATGGTGCCGGGCCAGCCCGCGCGCGCCCTGACCACGCGCAGCACGCTGACGCACCCCTCGTTCAGCCTGCACGACTGGCTCTGGACCGCCGGTCCCGGAGCCCAGGGCGTCACCGAAATCACGGCCTTCCGTCCCACCGGCGTGGCCCAGGGCGCACCGGTGCCGACCGTCACGCTGACCCCCTCCTGGCTGGCCGGCCGCAACGTGAAGGATTTCCGGGTGTCCAGGGAAGGGGTCCGGGCACTGGTCATCTCCGAACAGAACGGGGAGACACGCGTGCAGATGACGGGGATCATCCGCAGTGCCGACGGCACACCGAAGGAACTGACGGCGCCTATCACCCTGCAGTCCAGCGGAAATCCGGACCAGGGCGCATGGGTGAATGACACCACCGTCGTGGTGATGAAGGGTGTGGCGACGTCCAACGTGACCCCTGAACTTCTCTCGCTCGCGTCCTCCCAGCCGCAGAAGCTAGCCCCCTGGCCGGGGCTGGTTGCTCTCAGCGCGGGCAACGGTCCCGAGGAAATCTACGCCCAGTCCAGTGACGGCATCTTCCAGCGGCTCGGCAACGGGTGGTCGGCGCAGCTGAGGGGACCCACGGACCCGTCCTTCCCCGGCTGACCGTTCCTCAGGCTTTCCTGCGTAGGGCGTTTTCCACATGAAGGCCCCTTGCCCTTGGCGGGCTGGCGCCGTTGCCGCACCCTTGAACCGTGGGGAGCCATAGGACACGAGACGGCCGGAAGATTTCGGCCGATCCGGACCACCTGGCCCAGCCGCTGTGGCATGCACGGCACCGGGGGGAGCCCCGGCAGCGCCTCCTGCAGGCCTGGGACCTGCTGGCCGGCGCTGCGGCCGACATCGTGGCCCTCGCGCTGCCCGTGGAATGCGTCTGCTGCGGCAAGGAAGATCTGGCGCTGTGTGCCGGCTGCGAGCGCAGGCTCCGGATGCTCACCCGCCATCCTTTCCGGGCAGAGACCGGGGCGCCCGCGCTCATGGACACCGACGGCTCTGTCATCCTTCCTGTCGTGGCGGCGGGCATCTACCGCGAGGAGCTCTCACAGTCGATCCTGGCCTTCAAGCGCCACGGCCAGGGCCAGCTGCGGACCGTGCTGTCGAAGGTACTGGCCAGCGCACTCGCGGCAGCCTACGCGGGAACGGACGCTATGGTCCTCATTCCGGTCCCAAGCAGCGGCAGCGCGTACCGGAAACGCGGGTTCAGTCCCGTCCATCTGCTGTTGGCCGGCGTCAGGCGACGCTTCCACGGACCTCGCCCGGAATATAAGGACGCCCTGCGCAAGGTCAGGAACCGCGGAACTGGAATTGGCTTGACCGAAAACGGCCTGTCCGGAGGGCAGAAGGGACTCGGCAGGGGAGACAGGTCCCGAAGGGTCCGGGGCTCCATGCGCACCGCGCGGGGCGCCCGCGGACGCTCTCTGCGGGGGAAGGAGTGCATCATTGTTGACGACGTCCTGACTACCGGCGCCACCCTGGCGGAGGCTGCCCGGGCCATCCACGAAGCCGGCGGAATTGTGCGGGGCGCCGTGGTCCTTGCCGCCGCCCGCGCACCCGCTGCGGCGATTGGCCCGGCGCAGTCTCGGTATCCTGGGGACTACCTGGGCCATAGCTGAGACATAGAAAAAAATAAACTGCGAAAGGATGAATAACTTGTTGCTATGAACTAACGTCGGATATGGGTACCAAGATCAGTTGTACCTTTCGATAGCGGCTCGGAAAGGGGCTCGACTGTCAATCAGATCGTCCCCCGGAAGTGCCGCCGTCGTGTCACCGAAGTCATTTGGAGGGCACCATGGAGTTCATGATCAGCGGACGAAATCTGACGGTCTCGGACCGATTCCGCGAATATGCCGGCGAGAAGATCTCAAAGATCGAATCGCTTGGGGACAAGGTCCAGAGGGTCGACGCGAAGGTTTCAAAGGAAACAAATGCGCGGCAGACCGGTGACCAGCTCACGGTTGAAGTGACAGTCCTGGGCCGCGGCCCCGTGATCCGTGCCGAAGCAAGCGCCGCAGATAAGTTCGCCGCGTTCGACCTCGCCTACAACAAGCTGCTAGAGCGGCTGCGCAGGGCCAAGGACCGCAAGAAGGTCCACCACGGGCGGCATACGCCCAAGGCCGTACGCGAGGCAACTGCAACGCTGGAGCCGGCGAGCTCCAACCAGCCGATCTACGTCGAAGCGAGCAACAACACCCAGGCTGCTCCGGAACCGGCTGAGAAATCGCCGTACGACGTCGACAACGATATCCCCGCCGGCGACTCGCCGGTTCTGATTCGCCGCAAAGTGTTCCCGGCCGCGTCCCTCACCCTTGACGACGCCGTGGACAATATGGAACTCATCGGTCACGATTTTTACCTTTTCGTGGACAAGGCCACGAACGCACCATCGGTTGTGTACCGGCGCCGCGGGTGGACATACGGGGTTATCACCCTGGACCATTACTGCGAGCCCGGCGAGAACACGCATGAGGAGAAAATCCTTGCGTACCGCTCGGATGATGCGGCCGCAACTGCCTAAGATGGTGCCCAGGCAACGAAAGGGCTGACATGGGTGCATCGCTGAGCCTCTCTCAGGCCCGGCGGATCGCACTGGCAGCCCAGGGACTGGACAAAGGACGGCCCGCCGGCCCCGTGACCTCACGGGCGGTGGGCCGGACCTTTGCCCGGATTCAACTCGTACAGATTGATTCCGTCAACGTTCTGGCCCGGAGCCACTTCCTCCCGTTCTTTTCCAGGCTCGGCGACTACGACCGCTCCATCCTCCAGCAAATGGCAGGCAGGCACCCGCGGCGGATGATGGAGTACTGGGCGCACGAAGCCAGCTACATCCGGCCGGAACACTTCCTGGACCTGGTGGTGTGGCAGAACCGCAGGTGGGTCGGGGCTTCAGGGATGGATCCAGGGCTGCGTTCCGGTGTGACCGGCAGGGTCCTGGCCGCGCTCGCCGACGGCAGGCCCATGACGGCCGCCGAACTCACCGCCAGGCTCGGGCACGTTGAGGACCGTAAGCACGTCAACTGGGGCTGGAACTGGAACGCCGTCAAGCGCGTTTTGGAGCACTTGTTTGAAGAGGGGGTCGTCTCGTCGGCGTCAAGGTCGGACCAGTTCGAACGAAAGTATGCCCTGACCCGGCAGGTTTTGCCCGGGCATGACCTCGAAGCGGTACCTGACCCCTCGTCCGCAATGGACAGGCTCATTGATGCGGCGGCGCAGGCGCACGGTATTGGGACCGTGCGGTGTTTCGCGGACTACTTCAGGACCCCGGTGAAGGCAGCCGCGGCCTCTGTTCAGCGGCTTGTTGATGCCGGACGCCTGGAACCGGTGACAGTGGCAGGCTGGGATCGGAAGGTGTACCGCCACGCCCAGGCCCGGCTGCCGCGCCAGGCAGCCGGCAGGGCGCTGCTCAGCCCGTTCGATTCGCTGGTGTTTGAACGGCGCAGGCTTGAAGAGCTCTTCGATTTTCACTACCGGATCGAGATTTACACCCCGGTGGCCAAACGCCGCTTCGGCTATTATGTGCTCCCATTCCTGCTCCGCGACCGCATCGTGGCCAGGGTGGACCTCAAGGCAGACCGGGCAGCGGGGCTATTGCTTGCCAAGGCGTGCTTCGGCGAGCCGGACGCTCCGGCGGACACCGCCGTCGAACTCGCTGCCGAACTGCACCTGATGGCTGGTTGGCTGGGACTGGACGGCGTAGCCGTCTCGCCCGCGGGGGACCTTGCCCCCGCGGTAGCGGCCGCCATTAACGGCTATCCGCTGTGAGGGAACAGGGCAACGTGCCGTGTGACTCTCCCGTAGACTAAATCACGCCAGAATTCGGCAGCATGAGACTGGGAGCAACTTCACGTGGCATCACTAATCGAAAAAATTCTCCGCACAGGTGACAAAAAGCTCCTGAGGCAGCTGCGGAACTATGCTGATTCCATTAACGCCCTTGAAGACTCGTTCCAAACCTTCACCGATGCGGAACTGCGTGAAGAGACAGACCGGCTCCGGGCGCGCCACCAGGATGGCGAGAAGCTCGATGACCTCCTGCCGGAAGCCTTCGCCGCCGTCCGTGAGGCGTCCTCCCGGACGCTCGGCATGCGGCATTTCGATGTCCAGCTCATGGGTGGCGCTGCCCTGCACCTGGGCAACATTGCAGAAATGAAGACCGGTGAAGGCAAGACGCTGGTGGCCACTGCTCCGGCCTACCTCAACGCCCTTACCGGAAATGGCGTGCACGTTGTCACCGTGAACGACTACCTGGCGGAATACCAGTCCGAACTTATGGGCCGTGTCTACCGCTTCCTGGGGCTCACCAGCGGCTGCATCCTGGCAAACCAGGACCCGTCCGTCCGCCGCGAGCAGTACGCTGCCGACATCACCTACGGCACCAACAACGAATTCGGGTTCGACTACCTCCGCGACAACATGGCCTGGGACAAGTCCGAACTGGTGCAGCGCGGCCACAACTTTGCGATCGTCGATGAAGTCGACTCGATCCTCATCGACGAGGCCCGTACGCCGCTGATCATTTCCGGCCCGGCCCAGGGTGACACCAACCGCTGGTACAGCGAGTTCGCCAAGGTTGTCCTGCGCCTGCAGCCGGAGAAGGACTACGAAGTCGACGAGAAGAAGCGCACCGTCGGCGTGCTCGAAAGTGGCATCGAGAAGGTTGAGGACTACCTCGGCATCCAGAACCTCTACGAATCCGCCAACACGCCCCTGATCGGCTTCCTCAACAATGCCATCAAAGCCAAGGAGTTGTTCAGGCGGGACAAGGACTACGTCATCCTCGACGGCGAGGTCCTCATCGTTGACGAGCACACCGGCCGTATTCTGGCCGGCCGCCGCTACAACGAGGGCATGCACCAGGCGATCGAGGCCAAAGAGGGCGTCGAAATCAAGGCGGAGAACCAGACCCTCGCAACGGTGACGCTGCAGAACTACTTCCGCATGTACGACAAGCTCTCCGGCATGACCGGCACGGCCGAAACCGAAGCCGCCGAATTCATGGGCACGTACAAGCTCGGGGTGGTGGCCATCCCCACGAACCGCGACATGCAGCGGATCGACCAGTCCGACCTGGTATACAAGAACGAAGTCGTCAAGTTCGAGGCCGTCGTCCGGGACATCGCCGAACGCCACGAGAATGGCCAGCCGGTCCTGGTGGGCACCACCAGCGTCGAAAAGAGCGAGTACCTCTCGCGCCTGCTGGCGAAGGAGGGCATCCGGCACGAGGTTCTCAACGCCAAGAACCACGCCCGTGAAGCTGCGATCGTGGCCCAGGCGGGACGCAAGGGCGCGGTCACGGTGGCCACCAACATGGCCGGCCGCGGTACGGACATCATGCTGGGCGGCAACGCCGAGTTCACCGCCATCGCCGAACTCGCCCAGCGGGGACTTGACCCGGAGGAAAACTCCGACGAGTACGAGGCAGCCTGGCCCGGTGCGCTGGAGGCGTCGAAGAAGGCCGTCAAGGACGAGCACGAGGAAGTCCTGGGCCTGGGTGGCCTGTACGTGCTGGGAACTGAGCGCCACGAATCCCGCCGGATCGACAACCAGCTCCGCGGGCGCTCGGGACGCCAGGGCGACCCCGGCGAGTCCCGCTTCTACCTGTCGTTGACCGACGACCTCATGCGCCTGTTCAACTCGGGCGCAGCAGAGCGGCTGATGAACAGCTCCGTGCCCGACGACGTGGCGCTGGAATCCAAGCTGGTCTCGCGTGCCATCGCTTCGGCCCAGGGGCAGGTCGAAGGCCGGAACGCCGAACAGCGCAAGAACGTCCTCAAGTACGACGATGTCCTCAACCGCCAGCGCGAAGCCATCTACGGCGACCGCCGCCGGATCCTGGAAGGCGACGACCTTCACGAAAAGGTGCAGTTCTTCCTGGAAGACACCATCAACGCACTGATCGACGAAGCAACCGCCGAGGGCAACGGCGACGACTGGGACTTCGACCAGCTCTGGACCAACCTCAAGACGCTTTACCCCGTCACCGTGACGCCGCACGATGTCATCGACGAGGCAGGCGGCAAGTCGCGCATCACCGTGGAGTTCCTGAAGGAAGAAATCATGTCTGATGCCAAGCTGGTCTATCAGGCACGCGAGGAAGCCATCGGTTCGGAGAGCATGCGTGAACTCGAGCGGCGTGTTGTGCTCTCCGTCATCGGGCGGAAGTGGCAGGAACACCTGTACGAGATGGACTACCTCAAGGAAGGCATCGGCCTGCGTGCCATGGCCCAGCGTGATCCACTGGTGGAATACCAGCGTGAAGGTTTCACGATGTTCCAGTCCATGATGGAAGCCATCCGGGAGGAGAGCATCGGCTTCCTCTTCAACCTCGAAGTGGAAGTCACCCCCGCAGAGGACGTCGTGGTTGCCGATGCCGCTGGCGGCCATACCGAACACCACGAGCCGCAAATCCGCGCCGCCGGTCTTGAGGCGCCGGAGAAGTCAGCCCAGCTCCAGTACACCGCGCCCCGGGAAGACGGCGGAGCCGAGACACGGATCGAGGGCCGGGCTGCCGGCCGCTCGGGCAACCCCGCCAAGGCCGCTTCGCAGGACCGGCGCGACGGGAAGAAGAAAAAGCGCTAGCAGAGGATATGACAGGAAGGGACCGGAGCAGGAGCTCCGGTCCCTTCCTTTTGGCGTCAGCCAATCTCCAGTGCAGTGACGCGCCAGACGTTCTTGCTGCGTTCCAGCCGGACGGCGACTGCCCGGACCCGTAGTTCATCGATCACCACCGCGCTGGCCTCGTACACGTCCGGCGTCACCTCGCATGCGCGGACCGAGCGGACTGATGCGTTGCGGTGGAGCAGCCCCATTTTCCGGGGAGCCCGGGCAGTCACTCGCCGGGTGAGGGCCGCCCGGTGCTGGAGCGCGGAGAGGCAGCGCTGATCCAGCCGCCGTGCCAGCTGGTGGATTGGCCTTGTTCCCGCCAGGACTTCAACGGCGGCCTGGACTGTTGCCCTGGTGATGGCGCAAATTTGGCGCGCCTCGTCTCTCGGGCCGGCTTGTGCAGCCGGTACGGGGTCAAGAACAGCGTTTCCTGCACGCCGTATGGGAGTTGCTGCAGTCATGATTCGGTCCTTCGGTAGAGGCAGGCTTGGGAAGGCCGCGAGAGGGGCGGCGGCCGCGGGATCGGTGGCGCGAAAGGAAAGCATGCCAACGCCGCCTACGGCGGCGGGGGGCTGAGGAGCTGGCCCGGGAGAAGGACGTTGGGATCGGTTCCGATGACATTCCGGTTGGCCTGGTACCAGAGCGGCCAGCGGGCTGCTATATCCACCTCGGAAGCACCGGGCCCCAGCTCGTGTGCAGCGATGGTCCACAGTGATTCTCCGGCCCGGACGGTTACCTCGCGGCGGGCACTTGCCGGCTCAGCCGTTGCCCTGGCAGGCAATGAGGTGACGAGGCCGGGTTCCACAACGGGGACGCGCGGCTTCCATTGAGGCTGGAGTTCGCTGCCTTTCGAGACGGATCTTTCGGTGGGGTCGGAGCCCGCGGAGCGGCCGACGGGTAGGCTAGGCCGCCCGTCAGCCAGGGGCGCCCACGCTGCGGACAGGGACGACCCGTTCGAGGAAAAGCCGGCGGCGGACAAGGTATCCGCATGGGCGAGCGGTGCGCCGAGAAGCTGCACGCCCACCGCGGCCATCGCCAGCCTGCGCATGAAAACAGGGGTGAACCGCCCGGTGGCGCGGGCGGCGGCATGGTGCCCGGTCCGGTCCAGGAGTGCCGACGCAAAGGCCGTAGCCAGGGACAGCAGCCACCAGGCCATGACTGTCAGCCCGGCGGCGAGGGCCAGCAAGCCAATCAGGTCATCGAACTGCAAAGCCTGCTGGCGTGCAGCGGACCGCCTCCAATGGTCGACGATCCCGGCCCCGGTGAAAGCGAGAAAGACTCCGAGCCCCAGGATGACGACCGCCAGGGCCGCTTCTGGCCCCACCGGGCGCTGTACTTCTGCCGCCATGACATCCCCCAAAGAGTGCATTTGATGCAGTTTGATCAACTTTGATGTGTTTGGTTCCGATGGAGCAAGTTTGCGGCAGGTGTATCTCTGTTGTCTATGGAGATAGGAAAGTTTGTGGATTAATTGACCGCCCTCGCGGGCGGGCCTACGCTGTCGCCATGCGATGGAATGCACTCTTTCAGGATCTTGAACTGCAGCTTGCCGAGGCCGGGGTCCTGGGCCTGGAGTCCGAGATTGCCGAGCGCTCCCGGGCAGACACGGCTGCCATCGCGCTCGATGACAGGCTGCGGGGATCCCTGGGATGCCGCATTGGCATTCATCTGAGCTCGGGACTGGTCTTTGCAGGCACCCTCAGCCATGCGGGGTCGGAAAGCCTGGTCATCGACGAGGCGGCGCACCAGGTGCTTGTTCCGTACGCCGCCGTGGGCCACTACGCCGGACTCGGGCGGTTGGCGGTGGGCGAGGCATCCCCCGTGCGCCGGAAACTGGGCCTTGCCAGCGCGCTGCGGGGGCTGGCGCGGGACAGGGCTGAACTCACCGTCCTGATGGCGGGCCGGACACCGGATGTGCAGCTCTCGGGTGTGATTGACAGGGTGGGGCGGGACTTTTTTGACCTCGCCATGACGTTGCCAGGAGAAGCCCGCCGGGCTGGCCGGGTTGCCGATGTGGCTACCGTCCCGTTTCGGGCGCTGGGCGCGCTCCGCTCACGGCGCGGAGGGAAACTCTGACCGTCCCTTGCAGGGAATCCAGCGTCCGGTCCGGAAGCCGCCCGTGCTCAAACCGACTTGGACTTGGCCTCTTGAATAATGCGGCTTGCCTCGGCATAACGTTCTTCGATGTACTGCTCAAGCATCTTTTCCTCGACCCGCCACTGGCCGCGGCCGCCCACCTGGATTGCCTTCAGTTCGCCGCTGCGGACGAGGGCATACGCTGCCGGTGCATTGATCTGAAGCTGCTCGGCTACATCTGCAAGCGTGAGGAATCGGGGCATAGTCCAATTGTGCCACCGTTGGGCGCGGGTGATGCCGTTATCCACAGTTTGATGTTGGTTGCCTCAAAACCTTTCCGATTGAGCAGGCATGCCGTAACAATAATCATGACCGGCGCGATTGAAGCGCCTAGGCGTCAAGGGGGAGCAGTACGCATGAGTGCAAGCACGGTGGCCACCGGAGCCCGTCTAAAGAAGCCTTCCTGGAAGGACCCGAGGCTTCTGGTGGGCGTGCTCCTTGTCCTCGCCTCTGTTGTCGGAGTCGTTGCACTCGTCGGCAGCGCGGACCGGACCACAGAGGTGTTTGCCGCCCGTGAGGTAATCGCAGTCGGTCAGAAACTCACCCCTGACAACATCAGCCGGGTCAAGGTGCGCCTGGGCGACGTTGAAGCACACTACGTCACAGCGGCGTCAGGCGTCCCCGAAGACCAGGTGGCCGTTCAGCGGATTGCCAAGGACCAGTTGGTTCCCCGTGAAAGCCTGGGCAGTGTCGACGCCCTGGACCGTAAACCCGTGGCCGTCACGGTTCAGGAGGCCTTGCCGGAGCAGGCTGTAGCGGGCACCCGGGTCGACGTCTGGGTCTCCATGCCCGACGCCCGGAACGGTTTTGCCGAACCGAAGCTGCTGCTCCCGGGCGCGGAAATCGCGGAGGTCTCACAAGGATCCACCGCCCTTGGCGCTTCGAAATCCACGGTCATGATGGTCCTGGTCGGGGATGAGCAGATGCCTTCCCTCCTCGGCGCGCAGGCGAACGAGGCCAAAATCTCCGTGGTGTGGAATCCCGGCGGGGCCGCCAAGTGAGCATTCCGGTTGTCACGGTCGGTGAGTCGCAGGAAGATCTGGTGGGCGGACTGGAGCGGCTCCACGGTCCCGTCACAGTAGTCCGGCGCTGCGCGGAGCTGGCAGAACTGCTGGCTGCCTGCCAGAGCGGGCTGGCCCGGGCGGCTGTTGTTGCCGAGGGAAGTCAGGACTTGACTGCCTCGCTGGTGGACAGGCTCGCCGTAGTAGGCGTAGCGATCATTGCCCTGACCGACAGCCCTGAGGAGCGGTTGAGGCTCCGCGGGATCGGAGTCACGGCGGCGCCTTCGACCGTCGAATCCACAGCACTGGCGGAGAGTATTGCCGACGCCGTCAGCAGGCATGCAGGCTTGAGCCCGGCAGGGCTGACTCCCGGCGCCGGTCCCGGTTACAGCACGGGATTCGCGGACGCCGGCGCGGCCCTGCGCCCGGAGGCTGCCGACGCCGAATCGGAGCCTGCTCTTGTCGGAACCGGCAGGGTCCTTGCGGTGTGGGGGCCGGCCGGTGCACCCGGCAGAACCCTGATTGCCGTCAACGTCGCGGGGGAGCTGGCTGCGGAAGGCAAGTCCGTCCTGCTGGTCGACGCTGACAGCTACGGGGCCAGCGTCGCCGGCGTCCTCGGGCTCCTGGACGAAGCGGCGGGTTTGGCGCAGGCCTGCCGGCTCGCCGACCAGGGCCTCCTGGACCGGGAAGCACTGCTCCGCGTCGCCGTACCGGTTACTGCCATGGCCGGGACTTTCCGGGTTCTGACCGGAATTACCCGAGCCGACCGCTGGACCGAGCTGCGGGCGGCCGCGCTGGCGCTTGTTTTGGACCGGGCGCGGGAAGTGGCCGACTTCATCGTGATCGACGCCGGCTTCTGCCTTGAGGCCGACGAGGAGCTGAGCTTCGACACCATGGCACCGCGACGCAACGCCGCGACGCTCAGGAGCCTTGAGATGGCCGATACCGTGATCGCGGTTGGCTCCGCGGATCCGGTCGGTGTTCCCCGCCTGGTCAGGGGGCTGGCGGAACTGGAAGGTTCAGTGCCGGGGATCAGCCCCGAGGTGGTGCTCAACAAAGTGCGGGCCTCGGCTGTAGGCCGTTCACCGGAACGTCAGCTCCGCGAGGCGTGGGACCGGTTCGGCCCGTCGGCGAGCATTAAAGCCTTCCTCCCGTGGGACCCTGGCGCAACAGACGCCGCGCTGCTATCGGGGTCGTTATTGCTGGAATCGGCACCGGACTCCCGACTTCGGTCGGCGATTGCGGAATTGGTTTGTGCACCTGCCCAGCAAAAGCGCCGATCTTCTGTGTTCTCCTCCACAGCAGGGCGCCGGCTGACGGGCTAGGCTCACGGTGAGGGCTGCAAGGAAGCAGCCGCAAACTGTGTGATGGAGGCGTGTGTCGATGTCGTCTGGGTCCAGCGTGGAGGATCAGTCCCGTTCAATCGGAGCCGAAGAAGGCTTCTTTGCGGACTACTACGAGCATCTGGCGGAGGAGGACGCGCGCGCTTACCCGCACGAGGTGCTGACAGCGCGGGCTGAGACCCACCGCGCAGTGGGTTTTGAACGCCGGCCGGGGAGCGCCAACATTTCGATCGTTCCGGAGGGCGACCGCAGCGTTGTGTACATCGTCACCGACGACATGCCTTTCCTGGTGGATTCAGTCAACGCTGAGCTGGTACGGCAGAATTCGGCCATTCACCTCGTGCAGCACCCCATGTTCGTGGTCACGCGCAACCGCGAAACCAACGAACTCGTCAAGGTGGACAGGGTCCCCTCCAGCATTGGAATTTCCAGCGGCGACACCGCGGCGCTGCCCGTCCTGTCCCACCTGATCGCCCAGGGCGACAACGCGTCCCACATGGAATCCTGGATCGCCGTCGAGATCGGCCGCGCCAGTGACGAAGCCGCTGAGCAGCTGCAGGTAGGGCTGGAACGCGTCCTCGGAGACGTTAGGGCCGCCGTTGAAGACTGGCCGAAAATGCGCAACAAGGCAATGCAGATCGCCCAGCACTTGGACAAGGTGGCGCACCCGGCTCAGATCGCTGAGCTGCGCCAGGCCCAGGACTTGCTCCGCTGGCTCGACGAGGGCAACTTTACGTTCCTCGGCTACCGGGAATATGACCTGGTCAACGAAGAGGGCGAGGATGTCCTGGAGCTCCGCGAGGACAGCGGCCTCGGCCTGCTGCGGGCGCACCACGACACCCGTCAGGTGCAGCATCTGACCGACGCGGGCAGACGCAAGGCCCGGGAAAAGCGTGCCCTGGTCGTCACCAAAGCCAATTCCCGCTCGACGGTACACCGGCCTGCATACCTGGACTACATCGGCGTGAAAAGCTTCGATGCCGCGGGCAATGTCAACGGCGAGCAGCGTTTCATCGGACTGTTTGCCACCAGCGCGTACACCGACTCGGTGCGCAATATCCCGATCGTGCGGGAAAAGGTCGAGGCCGTGCTGCGCGGTGCCGGGTTTCCGCCGGACTCGCATTCCGGCAAGGACCTGCTGGGCATCCTGGAAACGTACCCCCGTGACGAGCTCTTCCAAATTGAAATTCCCGACCTTGCCGCGACGGCAGCGGGAATCCAGCGGCTTCAGGAACGGCGCCGGACCCGGCTGTTCCTCCGGCCGGATATCTACGGACGGTTCATGTCCGCCGTCGTCTACCTCCCTCGTGACCGGTACACCACCAACGTCCGACTGAGGATCGAACAGGAACTCCGCGAGACGTTCCACGCTGAGTCCATCGACTTTGAAGCGAGGATGACCGAATCAGCCCTCGCCCGCCTGTTCTTCCGCATCCGCCTGCCCAAGGGCGAGGACGTCAGCCACGTCAACACCGATGCGCTGGAAAAGCGGCTCGTACGCGCTGCCCGGTCCTGGAGTGAAGGGATCACCGAGGTACTCCGCGAGCGCAGCGCCGACGACGGCGCCAATGAACTGGCGGCCATCTGGGCCGAGGCTTTCCCAGCGGGCTACCGCGTCGACTACGAAATCGAAGATGCCCTCGAGGACATCGCCCGGTTTGAACAGTACGGGGCCGAGGCCGAGCGAACTGTTGGCGCCCGGCAGGAACGGCCGGGAGTCCATGTCTATCTTCCCGAAGGCGCCGGTGCAACCCTCGAGGAGGACGCCAGGGTCAAGCTGTACATGCTGGAGCCGAAGAGCCTGAGCCAGATCCTTCCCTATTTCCACAACCTTGGGCTGGAGGTGCTGGACGAGCGGCCGTTCGAGATCGAGACCGCCGACCGCCGGGACTTCTTCCTTTACGACCTCGGACTGAAGTACCCGGCCGGGGTGGACCCGGTGTCCACGGGCCGGCTGCTGGCGGATTCCTTCGGGGCGGCGGTTTCCGGCGCTGTCGAATCCGACAGTTTTGACCGGCTGGTGCTTCGCGAGGGCATGACGTGGCGGCAGGTCATCGTGCTGCGGGCCTACGCCAAGTACATGCGGCAAATGGGAAACACCAACTCGTTTGAGTTCATGGCCGATACGCTGCTGGCCAATCCGGAGGTCACCCTCGGACTCATTGCCCTGTTCGAGGCACGCTTCGATCCCAGCCTGCCCGAGGCCGAGCGCACGAAGAAGCAGGCGGCCGTCCGCGCCCAGCTGGCGGCATCGATCGACGACGTCGCCACGCTGGACGCCGACCGCGTGGTGCGGACGTTCACAAACCTGATCGAATCAACGCTGCGTACCAACTTTTACCAGGACAAGCCGCACCTGAGCTTCAAGCTCAACCCCGCAGCCATCGAAGGGCTGCCTTTCCCGCGGCCCATGTTCGAGATCTGGGTTTACTCTCCCCGGGTCGAGGGCGTTCACCTGCGCTTCGGCAAGGTGGCCCGCGGCGGGCTCCGCTGGTCGGACCGGCGGGAAGACTTCCGGACGGAGATTCTGGGTCTGGTCAAGGCGCAGACGGTCAAGAATGCCGTGATCGTTCCGACGGGCGCAAAGGGCGGGTTCTTCGCCAAGCGGCTGCCGGATCCCGCCAAGGACAGGTCGGCCTGGATGGCGGAGGGCGTCGAAAGCTACAAGACGTTTATCCGCGGACTGCTGGACATCACGGACAACCTCGTTACGGAAGCCGATGGCGAACGGCTCGTCCCGCCGTCGAGCGTTGTACGGCACGACGGCGACGACTCCTACCTGGTGGTCGCAGCGGACAAGGGCACCGCATCCTTCTCAGACATTGCGAACGGACTGGCCGCGGACTACGGATTCTGGCTGGGCGACGCCTTCGCCTCCGGCGGTTCGGTGGGATATGACCACAAGGCCATGGGCATCACCGCCCGGGGTGCCTGGGAGTCGGTCAAGCGGCACTTCAGCGAGCTGGACCTGGACACGCAGTCCGAGCCCTTCACCGTGGTCGGTGTCGGTGACATGTCCGGAGACGTCTTCGGCAACGGAATGCTCCTGTCCAAGCACATCCGGCTGCTCGCGGCGTTCGACCACCGGCACATTTTCCTCGATCCGAACCCGGACGAGGCGACCTCCTTCACGGAACGGCAGCGGCTGTTCGAGCTGCCCCGGTCGTCGTGGGACGACTATGACAAGAGCCTGATCAGCGAAGGCGGCGGGGTCTACCCGCGGCAGGCCAAGTCGATTCCGGTCTCGACTCAGGTCCGGTCCGCGTTGGGCTTGCCCGAGGACACGACGCAGCTCAGCCCGCCCGAACTCCTGCGCGCCATCCTGCTCGCACCCGCGGACCTGCTTTACAACGGCGGCATCGGCACCTATGTGAAGGCCAGTTTTGAGACGCACGCCATGGTGGGTGACAAGTCCAACGATGCCATCCGGGTGGATGGCCGGGACCTTCGGGTCAAGGTTGTGGGCGAGGGCGGAAACCTCGGCATGACGCAACGGGGCCGTATCGAAGCGGCGCTGCAGGGCGTCATCCTGAACACCGATGCCATCGACAACTCCGCCGGCGTCGACTGCTCTGACCACGAGGTCAACATCAAGATCTTCGTGGACCGGATGGTGGCTGCCGGCAAGCTCGACGCCGCCGAGCGCTCCGACTTCCTCGCGGCGATGACCGACGAAGTGGGGCGGCTGGTCCTGGAAGACAACATCGACCAGAACATTCTGCTGCTGAACGACCGCCAGAAGGTCGCGGAATGGAGTCCGAGCTACGAGCGGCTGATGGACTGGCTGGAGAAGACGGCGGACCTGAACCGGGAGCTGGAGGCACTGCCGTCCACCGCGGTCCTGCGCGAACGGCTGGAGCAGGGGCAGGGGCTCACCTCACCCGAACTGTCCGTGCTGGCCGCCTACGCCAAGATCGAACTGGCGACGGCCCTGCGCGACAGCGACCTGGCAGACGACCCGTGGTTCCGCGCGACGCTCCGGCAGTACTTCCCGGTCCAGCTCCGGGAGAAATTCGACGCCGAACTGGACACCCATCCGTTGCGCCGGGAAATCATCGCAACGGTCGTGGCCAACGACATGATCAACCTGGGCGGCATCACCTTTGCCTTCCGAACCATGGAGGAGACCTCGGCGAGCGAGGTAGCTGTGGCCAAGGCGTTCGTGGCACTGCGGGAAATTTACGAGCTCGATGTCATGGTGTCCGAGCTCAACGACCTGCCTGCTTCGTTCCCCACTGAGCACTGGAGCACCGTCCATCTCGATGTCCGGCGACTGCTGGACCGTTCGGTGCGCTGGGTCCTTGCCCAGGGCAGCGCGTCGCGGCCCATCGCCGACATCGTCGCCGAGTTCCAGCCGCCGATGGAACCGATGCGGGCCCGGCTGCTGGACTACCTGCGCGGTGAGGACCGCGAGCGCGTTGCCTCATGGCTTGAGAAGGCGCGGTCGTGGGGCGTGCCCGAGGACCTGGGCCACCGCTGGGCAGAGCTGTTCGAGAGCTTTGTCCTGCTTGACATCGCAAAAATCGCGCACAGCCGCAAGGAGCCGGTGGAGGACATCGCCAACGTCTACTACACGGTGTTCAACCGGTTCCACGTGGACTCCCTGCTGGAGCGGATCAGTTCCCTGCCCCGGGCGGACCGCTGGCAGGCCCTGGCCCGTGCCGCTCTGCGCGATGACCTCTACTCGACCGTCTCAGACATGACGACGGCGGTCCTGGACTCTACTGACGAAGGGTCGCCGGCCGAGGACAGGCTCAAGGCCTGGGAGCAGCTGAACGCGGAACATCTGGGCCGGGCGAAGAGCATGTTCGATGAGGTCAATGCCCTCGAAGCGGACGACATGGCCTCGCTCTCGGTAGCATTGAGGCTCTTGAGGTCAATCGTCCGACGCTAGGACAAGGTCCCGCCGTCGAAAAACTGGAGGTGCAGTGGCAATCTTTACGGACCCCATCAGGGAGCACGCTGATTTTGGGCCGGGGGATGCCGAGTGGCTGCACCTCCTGGTGGGCGACTGGCAGATGGTGGCCGATCTTGCGTTTGCCGACCTGGCCCTGTGGTTTCCCCACCCGGAGCACGGCTACGTTGCCCTGGCTCACGTCAGGCCCTCCACGACGCATACGGTATTCCACGCCGACTTCGTCGGGGAGGGCATCCGCTCGGACCTGCAGCCGCTGGTGGACAAGGCGTGGGAGAGCCGCACCATTGAGCGTTCCAGTGAGACGAACTGGAGCAGCGACATGGCACTGCGGGTCGAAGCCGTGCCGATGGTCAGGAACGGGCGGACGCTGGCGGTGGTCACCTCACACATGGACCTCTCCAGCTCGCGGATGCCGTCCAGGCTGGAGCTGACCTACCGCCAGTGTGCCTATGACCTGCTGCGCATGGGCACACTGGGTCTCTGGCCGGACTTCGCCTCGCCGACCGGCTCCCGCCGCGGGGCCCCGCGCGTTGGTGACGGCCTGATCCGCCTCGACGCCGAGGGCATCGTGCAGTACGCCAGCCCGAACGGCGTCTCGGCGTTCCGGCGCCTCGGCGACGGCGAATCCCTCGAAGGGCGCTCGCTGGCTGAGGTAACGGCGGGTCTGCTCAAGGACCGCCGCTTGGTGGACGAGACGCTGCCTCTTGTTGTCACCGGGCGGATGCCGTGGCGAAGCGAGATTGAATCCCGCGGCGTAAGCCTGTCGCTGCGCGCCATCCCGCTCCGCGACGAGCAGCAGCGTTTCGGTGCGCTGGTCCTCTGCCGTGACGTGTCCGAGCTGCGACGCCGCGAGATGGAACTGGTCACGAAGGATGCCACGATCCGTGAAATCCACCACCGGGTCAAGAACAACCTACAGACCGTTGCAGCGCTGCTGCGCATGCAGTCCCGTCGAATGGTCAGTGACGAGGCAAAGCAGGGGCTGGAACAGGCCATGCGGCGCGTGGCAACGATTGCCCTGGTGCACGAGACGCTCTCGCAGGGGCTGACCCAAAGCGTTGACTTTGATGAACTGATCGGACGCCAGTTCCGCCTTTCTGCAGAAGTGGCCTCACCGTCCCAGCAAGTCCGGACGCAGCGGTCAGGTTTGTTCGGTGAGCTTCCCAGCGACTTCGCGACGCCGCTGGCGCTGGTGATCAACGAACTCGTCACCAATGCCGTCGAGCACGGACTGGAGGGACGCACCGGCACGGTGTGGCTGCTCGCCGACCGTTCAGCTGGCGACGACGATGAGGAACTGCTCACCGTCACTGTGGCGGACGACGGGGTGGGCCTGCCGGAGACGCCCCATGTGGAGGGCCTTGGGCTGCAGATTGTCCGGACGCTGGTCACGAGCGAACTCGGCGGCACCATCCAGTGGCAGCCCCGCGAGGGCGGCGGCACGGCGGTGCAGATTGTCCTGAGTCTGGCAAGCCGCTAAACGACAAAGGCGACGGCCGCGGACCATGAGGTCCGCGGCCGTCGCCTTTTCTAGTGAAGCTTTTGCTCGGGTGCCCTCGCTGCTCTTGTGCGCGTTAAGACGCGCGCCGGGCCCTGGCGGCGCGGCGCTTCAGCGCACGCCGCTCGTCCTCGCTCATGCCCCCCCACACGCCTGCATCCTGTCCGGACTCCAGCGCCCACTGCAGGCAGGTGTCAACGACCGGACACCGGCGGCAGACGCTCTTGGCTTCTTCGATCTGCAAAAGCGCGGGGCCAGTATTGCCTACGGGAAAAAACAGCTCCGGGTCCTTGTCGAGGCAGGCCGCGCGGTTACGCCAATCCATGCTGATCAGTACTCCATTCCTGGGAAGTCAATACCCTTTGTGAAAATATTCACTAGGGCTTACAAAGGAAAGGGGCCCTGCAGGGCCCCCTTGGTCATCTGGATCAAGCGTTTCATGTTAACGCTGTGTAAACAAGGGGTTGTGGACCACGAAATCCCCAAGAAACGTGAGCGATGCATCACATCGGCGGGCTGTCCCGCCGTGTGTCGACTATCTCGGGTAGTGTGCCAGTGTGTCAAGACCCCCAGAAGACCCGTCCGCCCCATTCGCTGACGCCGGAGACGGTGGAGTGCCGGAGGACCAGGCCTCGGCCGGAACGGATCCTTCGGGCCCCGTCCGTCCCCGCGCCGCCGCCGTGATCTCTGGGATTGTGGCAGCCGAGGCCACGGCCCTGCTGGGGGCAGCAGCCTGGTACGGTTTCCAGCTGGCCAGCGGAGCGCCTGTCATGTCGTTCTGGGGTGCCATTTTCACACTCGGCCTGCTGCTGGCCTTTGCGTCGTGGCTGTATGCCGTTGCCGTGTTCCTGTTCCGGGGCTTCCGCTGGCCGAGGGCCGGTGCGCTGGTGGCCCAGCTGTTCGTGCTGACCATCGGCTTCCCCACGCTCACCGGCGGATTCCCGGTGGCCGGCGCCGCGATGCTGATCCCGGCCGCCACGGCCATCGTCCTGCTGTTCGACAAGCGCGTGATCCGCTTCGCCTCCCGTGCCGCTTCCGCTCCGCCGGCGCTTTAACGCCTCCTGACGTCGCCGGCCACCGCCAGTTGAACGGGCACCGCCGTGCCGTCCGCCACGAGCAGGGCGCGTCCTGGCGGGGGTTGGGGATCCAGTTCCATCCGCAGGCCGAAGATGTCGCCGTCAAGCGG
Organism: Arthrobacter globiformis; assembly: GCF_030815865.1. Lineage (NCBI taxonomy): Bacteria > Bacillati > Actinomycetota > Actinomycetes > Micrococcales > Micrococcaceae > Arthrobacter > Arthrobacter globiformis. The sequence continues at coordinate 3,803,338 of NZ_JAUSXI010000001.1, read as the reverse complement.
ACTCCGGGGCGCAATGAGGATGCCTCTGCCGCCACTGCGGGCGGCCAGCGCGAGCGGGACACGCTGCATCAGTGACTGGCTGAACGCGGCGGAGAAAATTATCGCCCAGCCGCGACTGTTCAGCTCCACGAGCTGCTGCTGGGTGGTGGCAGGCAGCATGTCGGCGTCATCGACGAGGACTATGGCGTCCGCGGGCAGGCTTCCTTCTGTGGCGTCACGGTGGACCCCAGCCCAAAAGTCGCCCGGGTTGGATTCCGGGCCGGGGTGCAGCCACCCGGCCACCAAGGGATTGAGCATCGGCAGGGAAGCCAGGAACGAGGACTTGCCCGAACCGGCGCTGCCCAGCACGGCAAGGACAGCGCCTCCCGGCAGGCGCACCCCGGCAGGGGCGGGTTCGTCCCCGGCCACTCCGACCACCAGGCACCGGGCGGCTGTACTCACCGGGCGAGCCGCTGCGGGATTTGATCCGTGCGGGCGGACGTCTGAAGCAGGACCATCGGAAACAGCGTCACCTGAAGCCCGATCCGCTCTAGGCATTCGGGAGAGTACTTCCGCCACTGAGAGCTGCACGGGAAGGGGATCCACGCGGAAGGGCTTGACCCGCACCGGCCCCTGCATCGCTTCGCCGAGGGAAATGACAGTTCCGGAACCGGCACCTCGACGTCCTGGGACATAGAGCTGGCAGACCGCCTGGCGCCCGGCCGACAACGCACCGGATGCCACGGCCCGGCCCGGAAGCGGCGGAAGGTCGGGCATCTTGGGCCACGCCAGCCTGCTCTCGGCGCTGGCGCCCCGCGGGCAGTAGATGCGGTTGGGGATTGCTGAAAAGAACCTCGACGTCACGAGTTCCCGGTCGCCGGAGATCACCACGGTGATTCCGGCACGGTGACCGTCCCGGACGATGTCCTGGACATGGTCCTCGGCACGCGTCAGAGGACCGGAGCGGAGGGCCGACAGCCAGGAACCCCAGCCTGAAATGACCAGCACCAGCGGTGGCCCGAAGGCTGCCGGGAGCCGACTGAGCCGCCCGGAGGCTTCGGCCGCAAGACGCTCCAGGAGGCGCACACCTCGGCGGAGGTCGTCGAGGTTTACAAGGGACCCGGCGCGGTGCGCGCCGGCCAGGCCCGCCAAGGACCCGTCCGCATCGAGGGCATAGAGGTGGGATTCCGTGGGATGGGCCAGCAGCTGTTGCATTGCCATTGACATGGCGTGGGCGGCATCACGGGATCCTGCCCCGATCAGCGCCAAATGCCCATCGGCTCCGGGCCGCCATGTCAGACCGGCTAGCCGCTGCTCCTCGGGCAGGTCCAGCAAGCCCAGCCCTACGGCCAAGTCCCCGGCTGTCCCAGGCACGGTGTCTGCAGGGACGGTGTCTGCCGGCACCGCGCCCCCAGGCACGAGGCTCGCAAGGACGAGGCCGGCAGGGAAGAGGCCAACTGCGGTGAATGCGGCCAGATCGGCGGGATCGGCCAGCACGTCCGGCAGCGGCGGAGCCAGCGGACGGCGCACCGGGGAACCCCCCATTCCGGCCCAGAGGGAGGCAGCCAGCTCAACCACGGGCCTGGCGGCGTCCGACGGGGTTGTCGGCGGAAGGCTGCTGCCGGTGACAGAAGGCAGCATCTTCAGCGCCGCGGTGGCCTCAAACACCCTGACCCGGCAAGTCGCAGGATCCTCGCCGGTGGTGGCAATTGATGCTGACTGGAACTCCTCGGCAGTTTCGGTGCCCCTGGCCAGGTAGGCGCGGCCGGGCCGGTTGACGGGTATTGCCGATGCCGCATTGGTGCCGATCACATCGGCTGACTCGTGCGCGGACTGCACCCGAAGGGCGATGCTTGTGGTGACGTTCGCGCGGATGTCTGCTGTGAGAGCCCCCTGCGCGCGCTGGGTCGCCATGATCAGGTGGATGCCCAGGGAGCGGCCAATGGCCGCGATCCTCATCAGATCGGTCAGGGTCCCTGGAGCGTCCTCGACGAGCATCCGGAACTCATCGATGATGAGTATCAGCTGGGGGAGGGGCGGTCCGCCCGCAGGGGACAGGCGATAGGCGGCCAGGTCCGGGGCGCGGGCGGCCGCGAGCAGCTGCTCACGCCTGCGCACTTCTGCCCGCAGTGACACAATGGTGCGCTCCAGCTGGTTGCTGGCGAGGTCCGTCAGCATGCCGACGCAGTGTGGGATGCCAGTCAGCGGACTGAGTCCGGAGCCGCCCTTGAAGTCGAAGAAGAGGACACTGACGCGGTCCGGCGGGTAGCACAGGGCGAGCCCAGCGGTAATCGTGCGAAGCAGTTCCGATTTCCCGGCACCTGTGGTGCCCGCAACGAGGACGTGCGGGCCATCCGCCTCAAGATCTAGGACACGCACTCCCCGGTCGGTCCGGCCCAGGGGGATGGTGAGTCCTGGCTCCAGCCTGCCTGCCGCCCAGCGCTTGGCGGTCGCAGGAGCCGACAGGTCAAGGACATCGCCCAGCCCGCAGCTCGCAGGGAGGGGACGTTCGTCGGCCGGCATGTCAGGGAGGGACTGGCGGTATGTCCGGCAGTAGCGGTCGAAAACGCCGGAGGGCACCAGGTCTGCAACGAAGCGGTGGTGCCTGGCCCGCGCCCGAAGCACGGCTCCGCGCTCGCCGAGTTCAATGTCGGTTTCCGCTGGCGGCTGTCCACGGCCCGGCAGATGGACCACCCGCCAGCCGAGACCGCGGGCTGTTGCGATGATGCCGGCCTCCAGGGTGCCCTCTTCTGCTTCGCCGAAGAGCAGGAGAATGCGGGACACATCCTGTCCGCCGGACGTGTCCGTCACGGCCGCCAGGGTGTCAGGGATCGTTGAATGGAGTGAGACGCCGGGAAGAAACCGCGCAGCGAGTGGCAGGACAGCAGCCGGTCCGTGAATCGCGATCCGGGTACCCCTGGCCAGCGGATATCCCGTGAGCTGCATGATGAACGAGTGGACCAGACCGTGAACCTCCGGCTCTGGCCCCCGGACGGAAAGGACCGCGAGGCCCGGATCAAGGAGCAGTGGCACCGCCCCGAGCCCCGGCGGTTTGAGGCCCGGCTGGTCCGGCTCCAGGCGTATGTTGGCCAGTTGATCAGCCAGGCCGAGTCGGAGCCAGACGCCCGGCGCAGGCCTTGGCGCTCCCTTGTACGTTGACGTCTCCCGTTCGGCGTTCCGGCCGGTGCCGGCAGGGCTCCGAGCAGGAACCGCAGCGCTCAGTGCAAGAACAGCAGCGGACGGTGCGGACCGCCGTCGTCGATCCAGATCCTGCGCAACTGCCACCGCGACTGCCGATCTGAGCTCGCGGCGCTGGCGGGCGCCCGAGAACACCGGGACAAGCAGAGTCACTGCCGACACCACCGTGAAGGCCAGAAACATCCACGACCCCGTCACCACGGTCAGGCCCACACCTACGATCACGGGGAGAACCGCCCCGAGGAGCAGCATGGACCGGCCCGCCGGCACAGCCGGGTGTGACACGGTCAGCGGCTCCGCCACAGAGCTCCCAGCGAACCCAAGCTCAGCGTCCCGTGCCCCTGACGGGGCAGCCAACACGAGCGACATGGACGAATTGCCGCAGCGAATACGGGAACCGATCGCGACGGCCGTTTTTGACACCCGTTTGCCGTCGACCTCGGTTCCGTTAATGCTGCCAAGGTCCACAAGGGTGAGTGACCTATCCGAGACCTCGAGTCTGGCGTGCTCGCGGGAGAGATCGGCATCCGGAATCGTCAGTTCGGCGTTGGTCCGGCCGATTCGGTAGCTTCCCCGTCGCAGCGGAAGAACAGAGCCTGCAGATGGGCCGCTGTCCACCACGAGGAGCACGGCAGCGGGAAGTTCGCCGGCGGGTCGCGCCCCGGCTACGGCGGCGTCGGACCCGTCTCCGATGGAAGGACCATCCACCAGAACAGCCCCATTGACGAGGGGGCTCCTGCCGACTGTCAACAAGCCCAGGCGCCTGCCCTCCACCGACAGCCTGCCGGTCTGGAAGCGGCGCGAGAGTTCGGTTTCCAGATTGGACCCTGGGCACCCGTCCGGCGCCGAGACCGTCAGCTCGACCGGTCCACCCCGGGATAGGGACCCGGGAGCGCGCACCAGGGTGCATTGCAGTTCCATTCGTATCCGCCTTTCCGGGCCCTTTTGGTGGAAACGCTAGCCCTCATAACATGCGAGCGGATCCTGCATGCCCGCGTATGTGGACAAACCCTCGCCAAGACTGGATCACTGCCGCCGGGGGAGACTCAGGTAGGCTAGGTCAGCAGACAATGCACAACGTTGGGCTGCCCGAATTCGAAACAGGAGATTTAGTGACTGCTGACCTCGTCATCGTAGGATCAGGCTTCTTTGGCCTGACGATCGCAGAACAGGCCGCCAGTGAGCTGGGCTTGAAGGTGGTCGTCCTCGACCGCCGCCACCACATCGGAGGCAATGCCTACAGCGAGAAGGAAGAGCAGACCGGGATCGAGGTTCACCGCTACGGTGCGCACCTGTTCCACACGTCGAACGAGCGCGTCTGGGAATACGTCAACCGCTTCACTGCCTTCACAAACTACGTGCACAAGGTCTATGGCGTGCACAGCGGGGAGGTTTTCTCCCTGCCAATCAACCTGGCCACGATCAACCAGTTCTTCCGCGCCAACATGACGCCGGGAGAGGCGAAGGAACTCATCCAGGAACAGGCCGGGGAACTTGCCGGCACAGATCCTCAGAACCTGAACGACAAGGGCATTCAGCTCATTGGGCGTCCGCTTTACGAAGCCTTCATCAAGCACTACACCGGCAAGCAGTGGCAGACGGATCCCAAAGACCTGCCCGCGGGCATCATTTCCCGCCTTCCGGTCAGGTACAACTACGACAACCGGTACTTCAACGACAAGTACGAGGGGCTGCCGACCAACGGCTACACGGCCTGGATCGAAAAGATGGCCGAGCACCCGAACATCGAGGTTCGGCTCAACACGGACTTCTTCGACGAGTCGCACGAGTACAGCAAGGGCAAAGTGGTCGGCAGTATCCCGGTCATCTACACCGGACCGGTGGACCGCTACTTCGATTATGCTGAGGGCGATCTTTCCTGGCGCACCATCGACTTCGAGGAAGAAGTGCTGGACGTCGGTGATTTCCAGGGCACTTCAGTGGTCAACTACAACGACGCCGATGTGCCCTACACCCGCATCATCGAGCCCCGCCACTTCCACCCGGAACGCGGCTACCAGGCCGAGAAGACCGTCATCATGCGCGAGTTCTCACGTTTCGCTGAGAAGGGCGATGAGCCCTACTACCCGATCAACACGAGCGCAGACCGCGACCGCTTGCTGAAGTACCGCGATCTCGCCGCAGCCGAGAAGAACGTCCTCTTCGGAGGCCGGCTTGGTACCTACAAATACCTTGACATGCATATGGCCATCGGGTCGGCGCTAACAATGTTCGACAACCAGATCCGGCCCCATTTCGAAAGCGGAGCCAACCTTGAAAGCGGAGGAGTGGACGCATGAGCACAGCAACCAAGACCGAGGACCTGGGCGTCAGCGAGGAAGGCCAGGCATGGCGGGTCCTGCAGCGGGTCATTTTGCCGAGCCAAAGCCAGATGGACACCGTGCCCCTGTACCTTGACACTGGAACGGCCACAGGTGTGCAGTTGCCGACGTCGAACCTCGAGGCCAACAGTAGGACCCAAACCCAGACCGTCAGCGCTCCGAGCAAGGAAGCGCACGTGGAAGACTTCCTGACGCGTCATTCGACGTCGGTCCGTCCCGGTGAGCGTGTCTCGTTCGGCAGCTACTTCAACGCGTTTGCTGCAAGCTATTGGCGTCGCTGGACCACCGTCAAGAGTGTCCGACTGTCGGTGTCCACTGCTGGTTCCGGCTCCGTGATCGTCTACAAGTCGAACGCCCGCGGTGCGCTCCAGCGCGTTGATTCCCGGAACGTTGAGGGCGGCTCGGTGAGCACTTTTGACCTCACCCTGGCCCCGTTTGGCGACGGTGGCTGGTACTGGTTCGACCTTGTGGCAGGGTCCGAGCCTCTCGTGCTCCGGAGTGCTGAGTGGCTGGCAGAGGGCGACAACAGCCAGCAGGGTAGCGCCACGCTGCAGATCACAACCCTCAACAAGACCGAATTCTGCATCAACAACCTCAGGCTGCTGTCCGAGAACCCGGATGCCTTGGAGCACATCAAGGAGCTCGTGGTTGTCGACCAGGGGACTCAGAAAGTCTCCGATGCCGACGGTTTCGCCGAAGTGGCTGCGGCGCTGGACGGCAAGCTGAGGATCATCAACCAGGACAATCTGGGCGGTTCCGGCGGATTTGCACGTGGCATGTACGAGGCAGTGGAGAACGGCAGCGACTACGTGCTGCTGATGGACGACGATGTCGTAGTAGAGCCCGAGAGCATCTCAAGGATGCTCACTTTCGCGGACCTGTGCAAGACCCCGACCATCGTCGGCGGCCACATGTTTGACCTGTACAACCGCACGGTGCTGCACACCTTCGGTGAGGTTGTGAATCCATGGCGCTTCCTCTGGGAACAGTCCCGTGAGGACATGCTGCTTGGCCACGACTTCCAGTCGACGAACCTGCGTCAGACCAGCTGGCTCCACCGCCGTGCCGATGTGGATTTCAACGGCTGGTGGATGTCGCTGATCCCTACGCGGATCATCCGTGAAATCGGGCTTGCCCTTCCGGTATTCATCAAGTGGGATGACGCCGAATACTCCCTCCGGGCCAAGGAGCATGGCTATCCGACCGTTTCCATGCCCGGCGCGGCGGTTTGGCATGTTTCCTGGATCGACAAGGACGACCTCGTGGGGTGGCAGGCATACTTCCACGCCCGCAACAGGTTCATTGCCGCGCTGGTCCACAGTCCCTACGAGTTTGGCGGCCGAATCGTCCGCGAGTCGCACTACGCAGATATCAAGCACCTTGTGTCCATGCAGTACGCCACGGCACGGGGGCGGAACATGGCGCTGCGCGATCTCCTGCGCGGACCGGGGCAGCTGCATGAGCAGTTGGCCAAAAAGCTGCCTGAAATCCGGGACATGATGAAGAACTACCCGGACTCGGTGATCGCGACTGATCCGGATACCTTCCCGGCCGCGAAGCTGGATAAGCCCCCGAAGCACGGGCACGGTGTCCGCGAACCGAACAAACTCGGGTTGATCCCGATCGCGGCGAAGACCGTGCTGCGCCAGCTGGTGCAGCCCGTTGCGCCGTCAAGCCAAGTCCGGCCTCAAGCGAATGTGGCTCACCAGGACAACCGCTGGTGGCGCATGTCCCAGTATGATTCCGCCGTCGTCACGAACGCGGAAGGCACCGGCTCGGCATGGTACCAACGCGACCCGAAGCAGCTCCGTTCGATGCTTGCAGAGAGTGTACGCCTGCACTCACTGCTACTGAAGGATTGGAAGAGGCTCAGTGCTGAGTACAAGGCTGCGCTGCCTGAGATCACTTCGATAGAAACGTGGAAGAAGACCTTTGACGCACATAGTGAACGTGTAGATGAGCGTTAGCACGGAGGAGTTGGCCCGCCCCGGCCTCGGCGGCGGGCTCGCTGAGGTCTTCCGCACGCGGTTCCTGCTTAAGCTGCTGGTTCGCAAGGAACTGAAGGTCAGGTACCGGGGTTCTGTTCTGGGCCTGCTTTGGTCGTACGTGAAGCCGGGTGTGCAGTTCATCGTGTTCTACATTGCGCTGGGCGTTTTCTTGGGGCTGGAAAACAGCCCCCGCAACCCCAACGGACTGCCGAACTATGCGATCTATCTGTTCTCTGGAATAGTCCTCATCAATTTTTTCACTGAGGCCTTGGGTAACGCTTCCCGATCCATCGTGAACAACGGCGGATTGATCAAGAAGATATACCTGCCGCGGGAGCTGTTTCCGGTTGCGTCCGTATGGGTTTCCGCTGTGCACTTCTTTCCGCAGCTCGTGATCCTCGTTGCGGCATGTGTGTTCGCGGGTTGGCACCCCTCCGTGTTCCAGTTGGCAGCTGCCGTCGGGGGGTTTGCCATTGTGGGGCTCTTGGCGACGGGACTGGGACTGCTGTTCGGTGCCGTGAACGTTTACTTCCGCGATTCGGAGAACTTTGTCGACATGCTCTTGATGGTGGCGACATGGGCGTCCCCAGTGATGTACGCGTGGACTATGGTGGCGGACAAGCTGGGACAATTCTGGTTTACCGTTTACCAATTCAACCCGATAACGGTGGGAGTGGAATCGTTTCACTTCGCGTTTTGGCTCCCGACGACGGACGGCAGCACACCTCTCCCGCCGAACCTGCTCCAGTTTTGGATGCCGGTGGCATTGCTAGTCTCTGCTGGCGTTCTGCTCGTCGGGCAGGCGACCTTCCGTCGGCTTGAAGGCCGTTTTGCACAGGAGCTTTAAAGTTGCCCACCGCTATTGAAGTTAAAAACATCAACAAGCAGTTCGTTCTTCGCCATACCCGGTCGATCAAGGAAGCCATAGTCTGGCTGGTCAAGGGCCGCAAGGGTGATCTCTCCGAAAAATTCCACGCACTTCACGACGTCTCGCTGGAAATCAATCAAGGCGAAGCCGTGGCCCTTCTGGGATTCAACGGATCCGGCAAGTCGACGTTGCTCAAGCACATTTCAGGAGTTATGGTGCCCGATAACGGGACGGTGCGGACCCGTGGACGGGTCGCCGGGCTGATCGAGGTAGGGGCCGGATTTCATCATGATCTGTCGGGCCGGGACAACGTCTACCTTAATGGGGCAATCCTTGGCATGACGGAGGAGCAGATCAACGAGCGCTTCGACTCCATCGTAGAATTCGCCGAAATAGGCAAATTCATCGACACCGAGGTGAAATTCTACTCATCAGGCATGTATCTGCGGCTGGCCTTCTCTGTCGCAGTCCACACTGACCCTGAGGTGTTCCTAGTGGATGAGATCCTGGCGGTCGGTGACGAGCCGTTTCAGAAGAAGTGCATCGAGAAGATCCAAGAGCTGGCGGCGGAGGGTAAGACCCTTGTAGTGGTAAGCCATGATTTGGATCTCGTGTCGCGTATTTGCGACCGCGGAATCCTCCTCGAGCGCGGGAATATCACATTTGACGGCCCCATCGAAAAGGCAGTCGCTACGCTAAGGGGCTGAGTCGACGCCGACCTACCTTCGCGAACATGCCCTGAGTGCCAAGGCGGGATGTACCGGATCCTGAAGGGACCTGGGCTCCGCCGAGCGCCTAGTTTGTCCGACGGACTGCGGGTGGCGGGTCATGTGGCACCGTCAGGACGCGGTGGCCAGTGACTTGAGCTGCCCGGGGATTTGGCTGTCGATGTCTATATGACTCGGGTCAATCTCACGAGGTGGAAGCAGTCGGACTCCTTCGACGTCAAGCTCGTATTGGTGGAACGCTTCCTGGCGGGTGAGACCACCCGGATCTCGCGGCCAAGGTTGGGTTGTCTTCGCCGGGCTTAGTGAGAACGTGTGCTCGTGCGTATCGTCGCGAGGGTGCGGACGCATTGCGGCCTAAGCCCAAAGGGGGACCCGGAGGCCCGACGCCCCACCGCCGGCGGGGACATCAGATTTGGAGCGGTTGCGCCGGGAGAACGAACGGTTACGGGCATAGGTGGCCGACTTGGGAAAATTGCGGGTCTTGAGGGCTCAAAACAACTGTGAAAGTCCAGGCACTCATCGCCCTCAAGGCTGACTTCCCAGTTCCGGTTCTGCTGCAGGTCTCAGGTCTTACCCGATCGATGTTCTTCCATCACCAGGCCTGGCTCCAGGCCCCTGAATCTAAGAACATGGTTGCTACGGGCACTGCACAGAGCACACGGAACTGCTCAATCAAGTATGGACGGCCGCGAAGAAGACTGTGCTGAAGATGACGCGGGCACTTGGGATCTGCAAGGTCCGGCGGAGGAAACGCTACAACTCCCACCAAGGCGAACAGGGCACCGCCGCGCCGAACCTGCTGAATCGGGAGTTCGACGCCATGGCCCCGAACCAGAAGTGAGTGACTCACGTGACCTAGTTCAGCGTCGGAGACCGGAAGCTTTACTGGTACAACACCCATAATCTCGACAAAGCCCGAGGGCCTGAGCCCCCGGTGCAATACCGTGCCCATGCCCTCGCGGCTTAGGATCTCACCCAGCCAGTCCAACAATCGTGGGGACCAGTTCAATTAACGCACGGGGCTTACCCGTTCGGTGCAGGGGACATCTACCTAATTGCTGCTGAGTGGTCCGCAGCCGGTGACCTGATACAGCCGGGCTGAACCCTGACTGTCGACAAGTTTGAGGCCAGGGGCGCTATCAGCCTCGTCCATGGCCGTATTGGGGTGCGCACCGCCGTGCACTTCCCGATCGTCGAAAATGAGCGCGAACTGGACGTTCAAGTCCTTCACTGCTGGGCACACCAGAGGATTAACGCCTGCCTCGTCAATCCTGCTCATGATGACAAGTTCTTCCGGTGTGCGGCGACCGACGATGTGCGGGGACACAGAGCGGCGCAGCGACAGTCCCTCAGTAAGGGACGCCCCGGTCCAGGGATCGCCGTAGACGGTGGCTTCGGCCGGAACGTGGCTGGGCAGGCGGTCCAGAAGCGCCCGCTCGTCAGTAGAGACGAGAGGGGCCTGCGGCCCGGTCCTGTAGTTGGCTGACGCAAAGACCTGCTCTTTTCCAACGGCACCGAACTGCGCACCTACGGCGATGGCGAAGACTCCCACGAGCAGAACGGCAGCGGGCGCAATCTTGTCCATGGCAGTCGCGCAGGGAAGGCGCAGTATCCTGCTGGCGGTCTCGCCCACCCGGTTCCTTGTGGCCGCAGCGGCAGCTCCGCGCAGAATGCTTTCGCCACCCAGTACGGCCAGGGGAAGCAGGACGACGGGGAGCATCGCGGCGAGCCGGAATGAGTCGTTGTACCAAACGCCGGTCAGGAAGTGCCGGGTCTCGCTCGCGGGAAGCGCGGACGCCACGACGAAAAGTCCGGCAGCAATAAAGGCCATGCCCAGTACCCATACGAGCTTTCGCCGCGCGATGGAGGCGACAAGTCCCGAGACGAGCATCACGAACATCACCAGGGAAACATGCCTTCCCTGGGGACCGGCGCCAAGAACCTCACCGATGGCCTGGGAAACGGACTGATAGGGCTGCCACCGTGAAGACGTGAGGCTTTGACCGGCCATGTCCCACACGATGAAGACCAACGGAATGAACATGGCCGTCAGGACTGTAAAGCCGATCAGCTGCCGTCCCGTGGCCTCTCGGCGCCTGTAACCGGCGGCGAGGCGGACGAGCTTCGTCAGCAGCAGCGGGAGGGCCAGTCCAAACAGGGCCACGACAAAGCTCGGATGCGCCAAAGCCAGTCCAGGGAGGATGAGGGCGCCCTGACAGAGCACAGGGATGATCCGCCGCTTGGTTGGGTTGAGGCCAAGAAGATCGATCGTCAGCGCCAATGCCACGGGCATGATCGCGATCGCCAACAGGTTGGGGTACAGAACCCCAAAGTCAATCATGAGGTAAGGAAAGGAGCTGAAGCCCGCAGCGAGTGCCCCGGTCAGCAGCATGGGCAAGACTTGACCCGTTGAGATCCGACTGATCAGATACATCATTCCCAGGGGCCAGATGACCCCGGCAATGACGATATTGCCGGCGCTTATGGCTTCCGGGACTGAGATTGACGCTGTTGAGGCGACGAGTGCGATTAGATCGTGCCACGCGGCCGGGTAGAACGCCTCGGAAGCTGTTGTCAGGTTTCCGAGAGTCAAGGATGAACCAGATCCGGTGATCAAGATATGGCCAATGGCGTTCAGATGGAAAATGTTGTCGTACGTTTGCGAAATGTTGCCGGGAGCGCCGATGATTCGCGCAAACCGCACCGTGATGATGGCCGCGGGAATGGCGAAGGCGGCGATGATCGCACCGCGCCTGACCCACTCCTGGGCTGACGTCAGCACAGGCCCAATACCGGCACTGTTCCCCGCACCGTCGTCGAACGACTTCCGAGGCTGGGCCCCAAATACTATTCCGCGCATAGCCAAGACATAGCGCAGCACGAGAGCCGTGGCCGTGAGGATCAGTGCGCAGACAGCCACCGGGACGATCCCGTACCCGATGTTGGCGTATGGAGCCGCAACCGCAACAGCGCTGGCTATAGTGACCGTCGTCGGACCTGATACCGCGAAGAGGGGAAGGCCCCTGACTCCTGCTCCGCGCATAACCACGAGCCCGGGCCCCAGGAAGATCACTGCAGCCAGCAGTAAAACGGGCACGAATGTCACCCAGGGCATGGGGGCTCCTCGACAGTTTCAGGGAAATATGGCCAGTGGCCAACAATACTGTAAGCAGGGCGATCGCTCCGTGCCGTCCCCGGGGCCCGGGTTCGGTATGGGAGACTAGTCCAGTGAATCGAACGTGGATTGTCATTCCTATGTACAACGAAGGGACCGTAGTCGGCGATGTAATCCGAGGTCTCCTGCCTACTTTCCCCTACGTCGTGTGCGTGGATGACGGCAGCTCGGACGAGTCGGCAAAAATCGCCCGCGAAGCGGGAGCCGTGGTGGTGCAGCACCCCATCAATCTTGGCCAGGGGGCCGCCCTCCAGACCGGCATCGAGTATGCGCTTCAGGATCCGGCGCTTGGTTGCATTGTGACGTTCGACGCCGATGGCCAGCACAAAGTCTCTGACGCCTTCGAGATGGCGAACCGCATTCTCAGCAACGAGGCAGACATCGTCCTCGGCTCTCGCTTCCTTGACGACCGAACCAAGCTCACTCCGATGAAGCGGATCGTGCTCAAAACTGCCGCGCTCCAGTCCAAGCTGTCCACCGGGCTGGACCTGACGGACGCGCACAATGGGCTCAGGGCCTTTAACCCCTATGTTGCCCGCAACATCAACCTGACGCAGAACCGCATGGCGCATGCCTCCGAGCTGGTCAACAGGCTGGCAGCCATGAAGCCGCGCTACGTGGAACACCCCGTGGAGATCATCTACACGGATTATTCGAAGGCTAAGGGGCAGTCCCTTTTGAACTCGGTCAACATTCTCGCGGAACTGTTTTTGAGGTAATTCATGCTTATTGTCATCCAGATCATCCTGGTACTCGCCGTCGTCCTGGTTGCGATGATCCTCATGCGGGGTGGTTCCAATGCCAGGCATCTGGCCATCCGCCGCATCATGCTCATGGTGTTTACCTTCGTCGCGGCCCTGTCGATCTTCTTTCCTCAGATGTTGACCACGGTCGCAGGATGGTTCGGAATCGGCCGTGGCACCGACCTTGTCCTGTACGGCGTCGTTGTATGGCTGCTGATCTTCATGGCCACCACGTACCAGCGGTTTCGCCAGACCGAGATCTCGCTGACCAAGCTGTCGCGGCGCATCGCCATAGATGAGACTCCGAGAGTCTGGGAAACGGACGGCAAATAGTATGGCCGCCGAACCGGCAGAACCCACTGTGGATGTCTCGCTGATCATTCCGACCAACAGCATGCACCGGTGGCTGGACCGGGCTGTCGAGTCCGTTTTGGACCAGGACGGCGCCAGCTTCGAGGTGATCCTCTACCTGGACGGGGTCGAGCTGGCCCCAGGCAAGGAATGGGCCTCCGACCCACGTGTGCGTCTGGTCCACGGGACGAACCCCCAAGGCGTGGGGCATGCCCTGGGCGAGGCATGCAAGCACGCGCAGGGCGAATTTATTGCCCGGCTGGACTCCGACGACGTTGCCCTGCCCGGCCGTCTTGCCCGGCAGGTGTCATACCTGCGTGAGCATCCGGACACAGTGGCGGTCACCGGCCAGGCGCCGTGGATTGATGAGGAAGGCGCCCGAATCGGGGCCTTCGGACATGCATCAGGCGCTGACGTACGCGGAAAACTGCTGGAGCAGAACGTGCTCGTCCAGTCGGCGATCATGTTCCGAGCCGCTGACTATCGGGCGGTGGGCGGGTATAACCCGATGAGGCAGATGGAAGATTACGACCTCTGGCTGCGCCTGGCCCTGCGCGGACGCATGGCGGTACTCGACGCCGACGTCGTCGAGTACCGCATCCACCCCAACCAAACCAGCCGGGGTGTCCATCCCCGCGCGTCCTACGTCAAGACAATTTTCGCCGGTCGGAAGAACCTCGCCGAGTCGCTGGGAAAGTCGGCAGCGAGTCAACTGCTCCGGAATACGGCATTCCGCACAGCGCTCTACATGATGTACTATCTTCCACCTGATCTGATTCGGCGGATCAGAACGCTGGCCTCCCGCTAATACTCTCCCTGAACTGACACGGTCCCCAGCATATCGGTCACGGTGGCGGGCTGCCTCAGAGATGGGTGTGTGGCGGCAACGGCGCACGCATCTTCCTGATGGATTCCGAACAAATAGCCGCCGCCACCTGAAGCCCTGCCCCAGCTGACCCCGGGACCTGGCTCAGCTGGGGCGGCGGAAAGCGGATTATTCTCCGACGGGCGAGGCGACTTCGGGCAAGGGTGCCAAACCGGCCGCTACCACGGCTTCGATCAAGTGGAATTCGTGCTCATCGTCGATGCTGAAAGCGTGGAGTTCAGGAATTTGGACGTATCCGTGGACTCCCTCGTCGAACCAGCTGTGCTCCAGCCTGCGAATGAAGTCAGAGCGCCAGACGTAGAAGTTCCCATTTATTCTTAGGTAGGAAGGAAGGTCCTGCCGGCGCACGATGCCTGTTCCCTCCTTGAAGTAGCGTTCCAGAACTGGTCCCTTATCGCGGGGACGGACGCCTACCCACAACGGATTGAAGAATGGCTCAGAAACGGCTATGACGCCGTCCAGTTCAGGGGTTTGCGACAACTGGTCGATAGCCGCCTGAACCGCTTCTTTCGTCCGAGTGGGGCTTGTGGGTTCTAGGAGCAGCACCATGTCGTACTCTTCAGAGTAGATGCTCTCGGCCGTACTCAAAGCGTGACGAAGCACGGCGGCTGTCGGTGCCAAATCAGAAGCCAGCTCCGCAGGCCGGATAAATGGCACCTCGGCCCCTGACTCCCGCGCCACCTCGGCAATGTCTTCATCATCAGTGGAAACGATGCACCTGACGTTGTCGCCCAGAAGCCCGGCCAGCGCAACGGCGTGAGCCAAAAGCGGTTTCCCCATGAGGGGCCGGATGTTCTTTCCGGGAAGGCCCTTGGATCCCCCGCGAGCCGGAACGACCGCCAAGACACGAGGGCGTACGGTATCTGGATTCATAAATGTTCTCTAACCTCAGTCGTGGAGCTGGACAAAGCCGATGCGCTGTCGCAAATTATTTTCATCCTACCGGTAACGTGTTCAGGCCTTCGGCCGAGCGGTAGCATCGGCGTCCCCGCTCGTCCCGTCGACGTGCCACCGCGGAGCTGCACGTAGTATGTGAGCATCATCTGTCTGATTTCTTCTGAGGTGCCACTACTCCATATGGACATCCAAAACCATTACTACGGTCACTCCTCGGCGTTGGCCAATTACTGCGGAATGTCAGAAATCCGCCATATTCCTGGCCTGCTACAACACGGGTGGACTGTCAAGTCGCCGGTACTGGCACAGTTCGCCGACTTCAATGACCGCGGCTCCAACCGTAAGCGATTGATCTGGACTTCTGCTTCCCGCGGTTTCGCCATGGACGGGCGGGAAAATCGATTCTCCGACGGGTCCAGCATGGTGACCGCTGTTGGGGCGCCGTTCCTCTACCTGCTGCAGGCCGCCAGGGACGGAGTTGCAGTGCCGAAACGCACCACTGGCACCGTTGTTCTTCCCGTCCATGGGACGGCGTTGATGAAGGTGAGCGGCGATCACGAAGGCTTTGCAGAGGAGGTCCTCCGTAGGGAAGGTCCGTCTGCTGTTTGTCTGCATATTGAGGATCTCGCGCACCCCGAAATCTACCGCGCGTGGACCGATGCCGGACATGAGGTCATTAGCGCGGGTGAGCGCCGGAATCCCCAGTTCTTGGGACGGATCCTGTGGATGATGGGATCTGCACAGAAGGTGGTTTCGAACCGCATGTCAACCGCCCTTCTCTACGCAGCGGCCGCAGGAGCAGCCGTGCAAATCTACGGGCCGGATTTCCAGCTCGGTGAGAATGCGGAAACCGATCCCGGACTCCGGATGCGTGAGCTGTGGCCGGAGTTCTATGAGAAGTCGCCGGACAGCGCGGAGCTCAAGCGCATCGCGGACATGGAGCTTGGTGTGCAGGACATGAAGTCGCCCGACGAACTCAAGGACTTGCTCGGCTGGAACAGCCGCTCCGTCGGTGCCTTCTGGGACTACTGGGCCAGCGGTCCCTTGGAAAAGGCCCAGGCCGTCCTAGGACTGCGGAAGCGTCCGGAGGGCGCGCACAGCGGTGAAGCGGGCCTCTCGCCAATCCACTTCCTTCGCCACCCCTTGAAACATCTGCCTTCCCCGCTGCCGAAGCTCACACCGGCAGTCGCGGTGGAACCGGTAAGGCTCAAAGAGTCGGGCCGGCTCTGAGCGTGGGGGCCTGGCTCATCATAGGGGCCTCCGGGCACGCGCGCAGCCTAGCGTCCATCGTGAACGGACGCGGCGACTCGGTTGCAGCTGTTGCCGACGCTGGCCTCGCCGACGCGACCCACGATTCCGCCGAGGTCCACCAGCACCTCCGCCCCTTCAATAACGCAGCCGGACGGCCTCCGCGGTACTTCTCTGACGACGCCGAGGCATTGGGTTTTGCGGTGGAAAATTCACTGTCTATTGCAGTGGGCATTGGTGACAACGGAATCCGGAACCGCCTCGCGGATGCGATCATTGCAGATGCCGATCTGAGGCACCTCGCCGGCCCTCTTGTTGCGGCAAGTGCAACGGTGGATCCCACCGCCAGTTTGGGTGCCCTGTCGCAGGTTTGCGAGCACGCTCACGTAGGTCCGTTGGCAGACATAGGCTCGGCTGTCATCGTCAACTCAGGCGCCATTGTCGAACATGATGTAGGCGTGGGCTCCGGCTCGCATCTGGCTCCCGGTGCGGTTCTTTTGGGGGCATCCCTCGTGGGCAATAGAGTATTTGTTGGGTCGGGCGCCCGCATTCTTCCAGGCTGCACCGTAGGAGGACGGTCTGTAATCGGAGCGGGTGCCGTCGTAACGCGTGATCTCGCCGGGGGAGCAACCTACATTGGTGTTCCGGCCCGGGAATTGTCATCCAAGAAAGGCACAACCCTGTGACCACCGAATCCAAAGCCCAGCATGTAACGTTCGGTCCGCACCGCATCGGTGCTGTCGAGGAAGTTTTCATCATCGCCGAGGCCGGGGTGAACCATGACGGTGATGTGGCAGTCGCCCATGAGCTGATCGACATGGCGGCTGACACCGGGGCAAACGCCGTGAAGTTCCAGACGTTCAAGCCGGAAGCGCTGGTCACGGAAGCCGCGGACACCACGCCGTACCAAAAGAAGGCTGGATTTGCAGAGTCCCAGTCCGAGATGCTCAGGCGCCTGACACTGCCCGAGTCCGCGTGGGTTGAGTTGCGAGATCACTGTTCTGAACGGGGAATTACGTTCCTCTCGACACCCTTCGACTATGACAGCGCGCGGATGCTGGCGGACATCGGTGTCCCGGGACTCAAGATCGGTTCCGGCGAGCTGACCAACACCCCGTATCTCGCCGCTATCGCGGAATTTGGTATTCCGATGATCGTGTCGACGGGTATGGGAACACGTGAGGAAGTGGCGGCGGCCCTCGAAGCGACAGCCAAGGCGCCGGCCACGGTACTGCTCCACTGTGTTTCTGCCTACCCGGCACCCCTAGACGAGGCCAATCTGCTGGCCATTCCCTCCATGCGGACGGAGTTCGGAGTCGAGGTGGGCTGGTCGGACCACACGCCCGGATCCCTGACCGCCATCGCCGCCACCGCCCTGGGGGCGACGTTGCTGGAGAAGCACATCACCACTGATAAGACACGCAACGGTCCGGACCACTCTGCGTCACTGGAGAAGGCCGAGTTCGAGGACTACGTTCGCTCCGTCCGCGGCGTGTCCCGGGCTCTCGGTGACGGTCATAAGCGCCGAATGCCTAGCGAGGAAGCCAATGCCGGTCTGGTCCGGCGTTCCTTTCATGCTGTGAGGGACATTGCGGCAGGGACGGTCATCACCGCTGCGGACATAGCCATCCTGCGCCCCGAAGGCGGGCTCCGGCCCTCGGCCCAGGTCGTGGGCCGTCCCGCAGGGCGTGACATCAAGGCCGGAACCCCGTTGGTCGAACAGGACCTGGGCTGACATGAGGGTGCTGGGCTTCGTAGGGACGCGAGCCGATCTCTTCCCGATCGCGCCTGTCCTTGTCAGGCTGGCCGAGAATCCTGACGTGGACCTGCACGTTGCAACCGCGGTGGGGTTTCCTGCCGGGACGGCGACCGAGCGGCTTCGCGAAGCCGGACTCGCTGATGGCGCGTACGTGCACCACGACCTGCAGCTCTATCTGGACGACGCCTCGGCGGCTGGCCAGCTGGCCCTCGGCCCCGAACTGTCCGGCAGTATGGCGGACCTGCTCCAACAGAGTCAGCCAGACGCCGTCGTCGTTCTGGGGGACCGCTGGGAGCTGCTTTATGTCGTGCCGCCGGTCGTAGTGGCGGGTGTGCGGCTGGTGCACCTCCACGGCGGCGAAGTTACGGAGGGGGCTCTCGACGAACGCGTGCGGCACGCAGTAACCAAATTGGCGGACCAGCACTGCGTCAGCACAGCCGGCGCCGCACGGCGGGTTGCGCAACTGGGTGAGTCGCCCGAACGGATTCATCAGACCGGCGCCCCAGGGCTTGACCGCTTCAGCACGCCGGATCCCCTGACGGACGAGGAGTTCCGGTCTGAATTCGGCCGGCCCTTGGTCCGGCCCCTGCTGATGGTGACCTACCACCCGCCCACAGCTGAGATGGACGGGAACGCCGGTGCATTGGCACGGCAGGTGTTCGACGAGGCCATCGCCGCCGGCGGGACCGCCATTCTCACGTACCCGGGCTTCGACGCCGGACGCGATGAGATCGTTGCAGAACTTGAAGGGATTGCGGCCGAGGGAGCCGCCGTTGTGCGCGAGAGCCTTGGCCCGTTGTATCCAAAGGTCATGGCCACTATCGATGCCCTGGTGGGTAATTCCTCGTCGGGGATTCTTGAAGCTGCCACCTTTTCCGTTCCAGTGGTCAACGTTGGAGACCGGCAAAAAGGCCGCGAATGCGGCGCCAACGTCATCCACTGCCGCGACGAGCGTTCGGAGATCCACGCTAGTATTGAAAAGGCCTTGAGCGCGGAGTTTCGGGAATTGTCACGTCAGGTGGTCAATCCCTACGGGGACTCGCATTCGTCAGCTCGGATCGAACGCGTGGTGGTGAGCAGCGCTCAGGCGCAGTTGACCAAGGCCTTCATCGACATCAGCACTGGAGAATGACACGTATGAGTATTGACGGGCCCCTCGGCAACGTCTGTATCGGGCAGGACGCCACCGTTAGGCAGGCGTTGGAGACCATCGACCGCGGAGCTTCCGCGATTGCCCTGGTTACCGATGAGTCGGGGAAACTTCAGGGAGTACTTACCGATGGCGACATCCGCCGGGGGTTGCTGAAGGGAGCGCAGCTCGACGGTCTTGTCCACGAGTTCGCCAACCGGGCTCCGCATGTCGTTGGTCCAGATGCCACGCGCGCCTCGGTCCTGGACCTCATGCGCAGCCTGCGGATCAGTGAAGTTCCGGTGGTTGATGATGCCGGCCGGCTCGTGGGACTGCACACGCTCAACGACATTGTGGGACGGACATCGCTGAGCAACATCGCCGTCATTATGGCCGGCGGCAAGGGCACGCGCTTGGGTGCGCTGACGAAGGACACCCCGAAGCCGCTGATGACCGTTGCCGACCGGACCATTATCGAATGGATTATTCTTGGCCTTGTGGAGTCGGGCGTCACGAACATCTACGTTTCCGTGGCGTACCTGGCTGAGAAGATCATGGCCCACCTCGGCGACGGTTCCCGCCTTGGCTGCACCATTAAGTACCTGCACGAGGATCCGGCCAAGCCCCTCAACACCGCCGGTGCGCTGGGGTTGCTTCACCACGAGCGGCCTGACATCTCCGAGCCTGTGCTCGTCACGAACGCGGATCTTATGGTCCGCTACTCGGCGGCCGAACTTCTCGCCTTCCATGCCGCGAAGAACGCCAGCGTGACCGTTGCTGCCCGGCCGTATACCCATCAGGTGCCCTTCGGCGTCCTTGAAATCGGCGAGGGACGTTCGATTTCAGCAGTCGTTGAGAAGCCCACCATCGAATTCGAAATCAGCACAGGTATCTATGCCGTTTCGCCTGAGGCGCTGGCGCTGGTGCCATACCTTGAACCCTTTTCCATGCCGGAACTGGTCCAGGCCTGTATCGAACAGTCCAGGACAGTGTCCGCATGGCCGATCGAATCCGACTGGATCGACGTCGGAACACCTAAAGACCTAGCGACAGCGAAAGGCCAGTGATCACCTTGACTCAGCAGAACCTTACGGGCAAGACGGTAGTTGTTACGGGAGCGGATGGCTTCATCGGAAGCCACGTCACCCAGCAGCTGATCGCCCAGGGTGCCAATGTGCGGGCACTGTGCGTTTACAACTCCAATGGGTCCTATGGCTGGCTCGATGACCTGAGCTCCGAGGAGCGGGACGCTGTGGATCTGCGGCTCGGCGATATCCGGGACGCCGAGTTCGTTTCCGACCTCGTTGCAGGCTCGGATGTTGTCCTCCATTTGGCGGCCCTCATTGCGATTCCGTACTCCTACGAGGCTCCGCGCTCCTACGTGGAAACGAACGTCGTGGGCACACTGAATGTCCTTGAAGGTGTGCGCCGGCACAATGTGCCGCGGCTCGTCAACACCTCGACGTCCGAGGTTTACGGCACGCCCAAGACCGTGCCGATCACCATCGAAAACGAGCTCCGTGGCCAGTCCCCGTACAGCGCAACGAAGATCGCGGCCGACAAGCTCTGCGAGGCATGGGCAAGCTCCTTCGAGACTCCCGTCGTGGTTCTGCGCCCGTTCAACACTTACGGACCCCGGCAGTCCGCGCGAGCCGTCATCCCCACCGTGCTGCAGCAGATGGTTGCCGGTGCCGAAAAGATCCACCTTGGTTCGCTGACACCGCGCCGTGACTTCACCTTTGTCACCGATACCGCCGACGGATTCCTGAAGGCAGCCAGCGCTGATATCCCGCTGGAGGGCCAGGTCATTCAGCTCGGCACCGGGTACGACGTCTCCATCGGTGAACTGGTTGAGATGGCCCGGAAGGTCACGGGTTCGACGGCGGACATCATCACCCAGGATGAGCGGGTCCGCCCGGAGGCCAGCGAAGTCATGCACCTGCTTTCGGACCCGTCGCAGGCGCTGGCCGAACTCGGCTGGGCCCCGCAGGTCAGCCTTGAAGAGGGCCTGCGCGAATCCGCTGAATGGATCAAGGCCCGCGGCGTCGATCTGTCCGCCGCAGCCCGATACTCCCGATAGTTATTGCCAGAAAGGTCGTTTGTGGTGACCCGTATCCCACTAGCCGTGCCCAACATCGGCGAGCGTGAAGCAGAACTTGTTAACGAAGCCGTCGCCAGCGGGTTTGTCTCTTCCGTGGGGCAGTTCGTCACCGAGTTCGAGAGGAAGTTTGCCGATTACGTCGGCGCCAAGCATGCGGTAGCCTGCGCTTCCGGAACAGCGGCACTGCACATTGCGATGCGCCTTGCCGGCGTAGGACCGGGGGACCTCGTTGCCGTCTCCGACTTCACCTTCATGGCGAGTTCCAATGCAGCATCCTACCAGTTTGCCGAACTGCTGCTGGTCGATTCGCTGGCTGAGTCGTGGTGCATGGATGTTGGGAGCCTGCGCCGGGAAATTGAGCGCAGGGCAGCGGCGGGGGAGAAGCTTCCCAAAGCCATTGAGATTGTGCACATCCTCGGGCAGCCAGCAGATGCCGTGGCGGCACGTGAACTTGCCGATGAATATGGCATCGTCCTGATCGAAGATGCCGCTGAGGCACTTGGCGCCTTGTGGACAGAGGGGCCGCTGGAAGGCCGCCACGTCGGGACGGTCGGCCACATGGGTGCCTACTCGTTCAACGGAAACAAGATCATGACCACCGGGGGCGGGGGAATGTTCACCACCGACGATCCGGAGCTCGCGGCGAAGGCGAAGCACCTCTCAACCCAGGCCCGGCTTCCGGATCGGGGCTACCTGCACGACGAAATCGGCTTCAACTACAGGCTGACAAACATCGCCGCAGCCCTCGGAGTGGCACAGCTGGAGCGGCTCGACGGCTTTGTGGAGACAAAGCGCAAAATCGCAGGCCGCTATGCAGACGCTTTCGCCGGCACTGAGATCCAAACGCCTCCAAGCCTTCCCGGCCAGGAATCCACCTACTGGCTGTACTCGGTACTCGTTCCGGCCTCGCGCGGAACTGGGGCGCGGGACGAACTGCAGGACTTCCTCGCCGAAGTTAACATCGAATCCCGGTCTCTGTGGCGGCCGCTGCACATGCAGCCGCCGCTGTGTGACGAGCTAAGCCTCGGCGGCAGCGTCGGCGAGGATCTCTTCGCCCGTGGCCTTTCGCTGCCCTGCTCGACCGACCTCACCGAGACCGATCAGGACCGCGTCATCAAGCGCGTACACGAATGGCTACGACTTAGCGGTGAGTAGCACCGGTCGGGCAGACGTTGCCGAGTCCGGGAATAGCAGCGCCGTGGACAGGACCGGTAGGAACTCCGTTCTGTATCTGGCTGGCGCGCTCATGCAGGGCTTGGGAGTTTTCCTGGTACAGCCGTTTGCTCTCCGCGTGCTGGACAGCGATGCCGAGTGGCAGGAACTGTTCCTGTCCGTATCGGTTATCCAGATCGGTGTGGTTCTTGGCGCCGCGGGGCTGCCGCTGGCAATTACCAAGGCATGGTTCGACCACAACGGGGCAGCCAAAGCGCGCTCTATCAGCGGCTTTCTCAGCCTGCTCGGCGTTGCAGTCGGAGCTGCCGTGGCAGCGGCATACTGGTGGATGGCTGGCGGTGGCGATGGAGTGCTCAGCTTCACGGTGGCGCTACTGACGATGGGCGTGCTCGCCACCGTGCTGGCTGCCCAGGCACTGCTTCGCGCTCAAGGGCGGCCTGTCGCGTTCGTGCTGCTCAGCCTCGGGTCATCGGTGGCCGCCTATGGCGTGGGACTGCTCGCAATGCTACTGGTGAGCGCCACCGCCAGCGTTTTCATGGTGGGCTTCGGGACCGCGGTCTGCCTCACGGCAGTCGCGGCCCTCTTCATCGCGCCGCCGTCGCTGCCTTTCGCCGTACCGGGTGCCGCAAAGGAGGCGCTGCTCATCGGCCTGCCCGTCCTGCCCCACACCGGATCGATGATGCTCCTGACACAGGGAGCAGCTTTTCTGCTGGCGGCTGTGGCAGCGGAGGGCGTCTCCGGCGACTACGGCAAGGTCCAGATTTTTGTCCTGGGTACTGTCACTTTGCTGGGCGCCCTGAATAATGCCTGGGTGCCGGCAATCATGTCTGCGAAGCCGGAGGAGCGGCCGGAGCGGATTCGCTCGGTCATGAAGACAGCGAGTCTCGCTGGGCTCGCGTTGGTGATAGTGGCAAGCGGCGGAGCGAATGTGGTCACCCACATCATGGCTGTCGGCCGGGAGGACCTCATCCCTGTTGCCCAGATAATGCCGCTCATCGCCCTCGGCTACCTGTTGTATTTGAACGCTTCTTCGCTGCTCTTTGCCGATAAGCGGACGTGGATTCTGGCGGTGGTGACGCCCTCCGTGCTGGGAATCTCAGCCGTGGCAGCGCTAGTCCCGGCATCCGCCGGGAATCTGGTGCTGATGGCGGCAACGTCCGCAGGATCGTTCTTCCTCCTCGGCATCGTGTATTTTCTGATAGCACGACGGCAGGCGCCGGGTGGGTGGCCGCTACGCACCTATGGGCTCTGCTGTTTCGCCGCAGTAGCGTATGTAGCCGGGCTCCTGATGCTCCCGCGCGACATCGGTTCGGGAGTTATTACTGCCGTCGCCGTGGCTGTTGCGGCGGCTGGCGGACTGGTACTGTGGCGCCTGCGCAAGGCAAAGCCGACGCCCAGCGCTTCGCTCTGACTGGCGCTGGGAACGCCTTTCTTGGCAGCGGCCGTTCGGATGTACCGAGGGCCGCCGGAAGAAGAGGACGGTACTGAAGGTGAAGGAGATTGCCGGCTCAAGCCGCCCGGTTGGCTGTACTCGAGGGCCCGTCGTTTCGTTGCGGGTCGGCGCTTCCGCACACTCCTTGCTGTGTTCGCTTAGGGTTTCGCGTCATGCTGCCGACCTCAACCCCTTCATGCGTTGACCGACGGGGTGGCGGAGAAGCTCTACGGCAGCACCCCACTCACTTGGTGCGCACGGTGACCCCATTGGCACTGTAGGTGATGGATCCGCCTTGGAAAGGCACCTCCCGGTATCCGTTCCACTTGACTGCCACTCCCAGGGGGTAACCCAAACGGGGTTGCCAGCCAGCAGCACCCCATGCCGACCAATAGGGCTCACCGACCATGTTCGCTCCGGTTGCGGCAGTGTAGTAGCTGGTAGCCCGCTCGAATGGCTGATAGCAACCTCCGCCGTAGAGCCCACATTTCACAGGTCCGGTCGGGTATCCGACGCCTGCCTGCCAGCCAGCCCACTTCCATGAAGTGAAGTAGGCCCCGAAAACGGCATGGGCGCCTGTAGTCGAGGAGAAATAGACGTTGGCCTTTTGGAAGGGCTGGTAGCAACCCCCGCCGTAAAGCCCACAAGCGGTGGGACCAGTAGGATAGCCGAGCCCCTGCTGCCAGCCTGCTTCCTTCCACGCATTCCAGTACGATCCCGTCACGGCGTGCGCACCGGTAGAGGCAGTGAAGTAGATGTTTCCCTTCTGAAACGGCTGATAGCAGCCGCCGCCATACAGGCCACAGGAGGCTGCAGCAGTGGGATATCCGATTCCTTGCTGCCAGCCGGCAGCCTTCCACCCGGACATGTACTTGTTGGCCACGGCAAACGTACCCACACCGGGAGTGGCATAGACGATGCCGCCCTGGAATGTCTGGTGGCAAGTTGAGGAGGCTGGCGACCCGTAGGGGCAGGTGACGTCGCCTGTCGGATAGCCGATTGCGCTTTGCCAGCCGACCGCGCCCCAGGCCTTCCAATAGCTGCCCGTCACAGCATGTGCACCAGTTGCGCTGGTCCAGTAGATATTGCCGGCCGCATATGACCTGTAGCACCCGCCGCCAACCAGGTTGCAGATGTCGGACTGGGAGATTGCCGCCCCCAGGCTCCCTGAGGCTCCGCCCAGGGCCACCCACTTTCGCTCGATGGCGCCGGCGGAAGTCAAACCGTTCCTCGCAAAGGCCTGCAGCTGTGCGTAGCTGCCGTTCCACACATTCGAGTCGCCCGCGAACGGCCCGCTCGGGCTAAATTGCCAGATGCTGTACTGATTCCAGCTGGACGGGACGGGCCCGGCATCGTTGGATGGAGCGGTGGGATAATTGGCGACCCACAAGGGGTAGTCGCCGAAACCAAGGGCATCGCCGGTGCACTGCTTCCACCAGCCTGTGTTCGTGTAGATGACGGGCAGCCGGCCGGTCAACGACCGCATGGTGTTGCCAAAGTCCCGGACCCACGAAGCCAGCTGCTGCGGCGTTTTGTCATAGCAGGTGTTTCCATGGTAGAAGCCGTTGATCGTCATGCCAGCGTAGGGATTGAATTCGAAGTCCAGCACTGGGGGCATGGTGTACCCGTCACCCGTCCAGCCTCCACCGTTTGCTACAAAGAAGCGGGCCTGATCTGCGCCAGAAGAGGCGTTGGGGATAGCGAAGTGATAGGCGCCCCGGATCATGCCCACGTTGCGGGCGCCCAGATACTGCGAAGAGAAGCTGTCGCTGACGTAGTAGTTTCCCTCGGTGGCTTTTACGTACGCAAAGCGCGACCCCATGTTCCATTGCTGTTGCCAGTTCAGGCCTGTTTGATGGCTGCTGACATCTTGGCCCTTGACGCCGAAAGACGGCACCCATGTGGCTTCTGCCGCAGCATCCAATCGCGACTGGACGGCAAGTTTAGTGCCTTGGCCCATCTGCGCACCGTCTGGTCCGACCGCTGCCCGCATCGCAGCCTTCGCTGCTTCGGAATCGAGTTCGGGGCCCCGGGCAGGCTCCACGGGGGCACTTGCTTCGCCTGTGGTGGCAGCCGGCGGTGATTCCATGGCTGAGGCCGGAACCGGCGCCCAAAAACCTGCAAGAACCACGAGGGCGAAAAGGCCAGCGCTGAACGTGCCAGCAGTCCTACGCCGTGCAGTTGTGGTCTGTGTCATATATCCGCTCCGCAGTCCAGGCCCGTGGCCCAAAGGCCAATAGGCGCCGCCGGGAGGTCGCGATTGGGTCGCCCCACGATCAGCCCAGCCCCAAGGGGTAGTCCTTGGCGCGGCCCACCCTACCACTCTTGTTACTATTGGTGCTAATGATGGACTTGGTTCCAATGTGATTTAAGGGGACGCGGCGGAAGCGCTTTTGCTACGGCGTCTCGTTCAGGGATTTCAGCGCTTATAGCTGCAGCTTTAGACTGGACGCCATGAAGGTTTTGGTCACCGGCGGCGCCGGCTACATCGGATCACACACGGCTCTGTGCCTGCTCGAGGACGGACACGACATTGTCGTGCTGGACAACCTCATGAACTCGAACATCGAGGCAGTTCGCCGCGTCGAGGAGCTCAGCGGCAAGAAGGTGGAGTTCCGCGAGGCCGACCTCCTTGACGCTGAGTCTGTCGACCAGGTGTTCGCGGAGGGCGGATTCGACGCCGTCATCCACTTCGCCGGCCTGAAGGCCGTCGGAGAGTCCGTGGCGAAGCCGCTCTGGTACTACAAGAACAACGTTGTGGGTACGCTCAACCTGCTCGAGAGCATGGATAAGGCGGGCGTCCGGCGGCTGGTCTTCAGTTCGTCGGCCACCGTTTACGGTGCCTCGGAGCACGTTCCCCTGATTGAGAAGTCTCCGCTGGACGCGACGAATCCCTACGGCAGGACGAAAGAGCAGATTGAGGACATCCTGTCCGACCTGAGCGACGCCGACGCGCGGTGGAGCATCGCACTGCTGCGCTACTTCAATCCCGTGGGTGCGCACGAATCGGGGCGCATCGGCGAAGACCCGCACGGCATCCCCAACAACCTTCTGCCCTTCGTTGCGCAGGTTGCGGTGGGACGGCGCGAGAAAGTCATGGTGTTCGGCAACGATTACCCCACGCCAGACGGGACGGGGATCCGGGACTACATCCATGTCATGGACCTCGCAGCCGGCCACTTGGCAGCGTTGAACTACCTGCAGACCAAAACCGGTTCGTTCCGCTGGAACCTTGGGACCGGCCGGGGTTCGTCCGTTCTGGAGGTCATCGACGCGTTCGGTGCTGCTGCAGGGCATCCGGTGCCCTTTGAATTCGCGCCCCGGCGGCCGGGGGATGCGGCCGTCAGCTACGCAGATGCCTCCGCAGCATTGGCAGATTTGGGCTGGTCCGCGCACCGTGACTTGGCGCAGATGTGCGCCGACCACTGGCGCTGGCAGAGCGCAAATCCCTACGGCTACGCCGGTGAAGTTCAACCTGCATCGGCGACGTAGACGCCCCGGTGGCCGACTGCCGACATGGGCGGCTAGGTCGGTTATCCACAATAGCGATTTTTCTCTGTATTCGGCGTAAGCAATCCTTTAGCTTTAACCCAGATGTACTGCCTCCGCTGGGGCCGGCAGTCGTTCGGGGGAATTCATGGATGCAGTACGCATTGTCGAGGATGAAGTCCGGGAGCTGATTCGTCGGCGGGGTCTCGATCCGTTGCACCAGACGGCCGAGGTCAGGCGGCTCGTGGAAGCTGCCGTGACCGACTATGATGAGCGCGCCCTCATGGGTCCGCTTCCGCCGCTTGGGCCGCTGGAGTCAGCACGCCGGTTTGTCTTTGACGCGGTGGCCGGGTTCGGTGCCCTCCAACCATTTCTGGATGATCCGGGCATCGAGGAAATTTGGATCAACGCGCCCACTGAAATCTACGTCGCACGGAACGGCGAATCTGAACTCACATCACTGAGCCTGACGGACCAGCAGGTCCGGGACCTCGTGGAGCGGATGCTCAAGAGCTCGGGCCGGCGGCTGGACATCTCATCACCCTTCGTGGACGCAGCACTGCCTGACGGGTCCCGCCTGCACGTGGTCATCCCGGACGTCACCAGACGCCACTGGGCCGTCAACATCCGTAAGTTCGTTGTGAAGGCGACCCGGCTGGACCATCTCGTGGAACTGGGCACACTGACCCCTCAGTCGGGGCGCTTCCTTGGCGCCGCTGTGGCGAGCGGACTCAACATCCTGGTCTCAGGCGCGACGCAGGCGGGGAAGACCACGCTGCTGAACTGCCTCGCAGCCAGCATTGGCAGCCGCGAGCGCGTCATTACGGTCGAGGAGATCTTCGAACTGCAGTTTCCGCTGCGCGATGTGGTCGGGCTGCAATGCCGGCAGCCGAACCTCGAAGGCGAAGGCGAGATACCGCTCCGCAGGCTGGTCAAGGAAGCCCTCCGCATGCGGCCTGACCGCCTGGTGGTGGGCGAAGTCCGCGAAGCAGAGAGCCTCGACATGCTGATCGCCCTCAACAGCGGGCTGCCGGGGATGTGCACCGTCCATGCCAATTCAGCACACGACGCCGTGACCAAGATGTGCACTTTGCCGCTGCTCGCCGGGGACAACATTTCCAGCGCGTTTGTGGTTCCCACTGTGGCCTCGTGCATCGATCTGGTGGTTCACTGCAGCCGCCTTGCAAACGGGCGGAGGCAGGTGACGGAAATCCTCTCCCTGGGCAGGCGGGTCGAGAACGGAATTATCGAGTCCTCAATGATTTTCTCGACGATCGGCGGCCTGCTGGAGCCAACGGCCAACACCATGCCGGCGGAGGAGAAATTCGCCAGAGCCGGTTATGAGGTCGCGGCACTCTTGGATCCGCGCTGATGGCTGCGCTGCTGGGGGTTCTGATAGGAGCCGGGCTGTTCCTCATCTGGTGGTCGGCCTGGGACGAGCCCGCCCGTGCCAGGCGTGAACCGCGGACAAGCCGCCTCCATGACCTGCTGTTGTCTGCTGGCATTGAAAAGGTCAGCGGCGCAGGTCTCATCGGCAGCTGCCTGGGACTTGGCACCTTCGCGACGCTGGCCTTCTTCGCGGTGAGCAGGTCCTTGCCCGTTTCCGTTTGCTTCGGCCTGTTCGGTGCCTGGCTGCCGGTGGCCGTGGTGAAATGGCGGATAAAAAGACGAAGCTCCGTCTTGCGGCGGGTGTGGCCCGACGTCGTGGACCATCTGCGGTCGGCCATCCGGGCCGGGTTATCCCTGCCCGAAGCACTGATACAGCTGGGCGAAAAGGGGCCCGAGGAGCTCCGGCACGTGTTTCGCGACTTCGGCTCGGACTACCGCTCGGGCGGCCAGTTCGACGCGTCGCTGAACAGGCTCAAGGAGCGGCTGGCGGACCCCGTAGCTGACCGCATCATCGAGGCACTTCGGCTAACCCGGGAGGTGGGCGGCTCCGATCTCGGCAAGCTGCTCGGGACCCTCGCCGAGTTCCTGCGCGAAAGTGCACGGACCCGGAGCGAGCTTGAAGCGCGGCAGTCGTGGACAGTCAACGCTGCCCGGCTGGCCGTCGCGGCCCCGTGGATCGTCATGTTGCTGCTGGTCAGCCGTCCGGAGGCTGTGGCTGCATACAACACCCCCATCGGGGCGGCCGTGCTGTTGGGAGGCCTGGTTGTCTCGCTGGTGTGCTACTCGGTCATGCTGAAGATAGGAGCCCTCCCAGAGGAAGAGAGGGTGCTGCGATGACCGCCGTTCCAGCGGCTGCGATCGTCTGCGGCGCATTCCTGGGTGCCGGTCTGTGGCTCCTCCTTGTCAGGCTCCCATTCATGCGGTCAATCAGTTTCGTGGAACGGATCGAACCGCAGCTCAGATCCCAAAACCTCGAATCCAGGCTCCTGCGGGCGGAGGAACACGTCCTCACTCCGTTTGGTCCCCTAGAACACATACTCCGCCCGCTGATCAGGGAAGCCACAGCCAAACTGGCCAGATTCAATCTTGGCTCCGCAGCCCTCAGCCGCAGGCTTGCGCAAGCACGCATCGACAAGTCGCCGCTGGACTTCCGGGCCCAGCAGCTGTTCTGGGGGCTCTGCACATTCATTGCAGCTGTCAGCGTGATTGTGCTGGCAGCGCTCGCCGGGAGATTCAGCCCCGTCCTGGCCGTGGCAATCTCCGTCGGTAGCGCGATCGGCGGATTCCTCTTCAGGGATTACTGGCTGGGGGTGCAGATCAAACGGCGGGAGGAACGGATGCTGGCAGAATTCCCCAGTCTGGCGGAAATGATTGCGCTCGCGGTGGGCGCCGGGGAGAGCGCCACCGGTGCCCTCGACCGCGTGTGCAGGACCGCCCGGGGCGAGCTCTCCAAGGAATTTAGCCGGGTCTTGGCCGAAACCCGTGCGGGCAAGCCCCTGGTGGAAGCGCTTCAGGAGTTTTCTGCACGCACGGATCTGGGGCCGCTCATCCGCTTTGTTGACGGCATCATCGTGGCGGTGGAACGCGGGACGCCACTGGCCGAAGTCCTTAGGGCCCAGGCCCAGGACGTCCGCGACACGGCCAAGCGTGAGCTGATGGAGTCCGCCGGCAAGAAGGAGATCGCGATGATGGTGCCGCTTGTCTTCGGGGTGCTGCCCCTGACCGTGGTGTTTGCCGTGTTCCCCGGAATAGCGGCACTCAGCCTGAATTTTTGACGCCGCCTGCTCCGGCAACCGCCGGCTGTGGCTACATCCAACAAACAAACAAACAACTCCGAGAAAAGGGAAGCACATGACATTCATGGCCAGGCACGGACTTGCACTTGTCGCCGCAGTGGCGGCGCTGATCAGCCACTCCTTGACTGCGGTCCCGCGCCCCCGGAAGACAGCGGCCTTCGCGGACCATGCTGAACGCGGGGATGTGCCGGGCTGGGTCATGATCACCCTGATGTCGGCGGTCCTTGTTGCCGCGCTGCTGGCCGTGGCCGGCCCGGCCCTGGAAGCCATGTTCAACCAGGCGATGGACACGGTCGGAAAGTAGCCCATGAACGGAACCGGTGCGGCCACTTCCGGACGTGAAAGCGGTGCTGCTGTTGTCGACTTTGTGCTCGTGGGCGCCCTGCTGACCATGTTTTTTGTCTCCATCATTCAGCTCGCGCTCATCCTGCACGTCCGCAACACACTCATCGACGCTGCGGCGTCCGGCGCCCGGCACGGAACCTTGGCCGACCGCAGCGCGGACGACGCCCGGCACCGTACCGGCGAGCTCATCGGCACGGCGCTCAATGCCGACTTTGCCCGCGACATTGAAACACGTGAAGTCGTCTTCCAAGGGCTGCGGACACTGGAGGTGACCGTTAGGGCCCCACTGCCGGTCATCGGTCTGATCGGTCCGCGCGGAGGGCTGGAGGTCACCGGCCATGCCGCGATCACCGGCTGACCGCAGGCGGGGGGACTCCACCAAGCACGTTGCGGACAGGTTCCGGGAGGCTCTGTGCCTCGGGCCTTGCGGTACTCCGGGCCCCCGTGGCAGCCTCTGCGCCCAGGGCACCCTTGCCCCCGGGAACGCAGGGGGCGACGAGGGGCAGCGGGGGAGTGCAGTCGTGGAGTTCACGTTCCTTGGACTGCTCCTCATGGTCCCCGTGGTCTACTTCATCATCACGGTTGGCCAAATTCAGGGTGGCTCGTTCGCCGTGGTGGGCGCAGCGGACCAGGCGGCCAAGGTCTTCGTGGCCCAGCCCGATGCACCGTCGGGCCGGGCGGCGGCAGAGCAGGCCACCCTGGTGGCCCTTGCTGACTACGGCCATACCGCCGGGAACGCCAACGTCGAGATCCACTGTGACTCCGGCGGCGACTGCACCGCGGCGGGCTCGGCGGTCACCGTCACCGTCCGGCTCACCGTGCCGCTGCCTTTCGTCCCCTTCGGGGAGGCA
Source organism: Arthrobacter globiformis (assembly GCF_030815865.1). Lineage (NCBI taxonomy): Bacteria > Bacillati > Actinomycetota > Actinomycetes > Micrococcales > Micrococcaceae > Arthrobacter > Arthrobacter globiformis. Next base: position 3,771,471 of record NZ_JAUSXI010000001.1, on the reverse strand, counting down.
CTGCGCCTCGACGCCGGCCAGCTCAGCGCTTCGGCTACCCAGGTTGTGGGCAGGTTCCGTTGACGCCCCCTGCAGCCAGCCCCACCTTCGCCGCGCCACCGCGAACCAGTCGCGATGAGGACGGGCAAATGACACTCCTCATCATCGGGTTCGTCATGCTGGCCCTGCTGGTCAGCACCGTGGTCATGGCCGCGTCCAGCCTTTACATCGAGCACAAGAAACTCCTGTCGCTCGCGGACGGCGCCTCTGTGGCCGCCGCCGACTCCTACACACTTGGCCAGGTCGAAACGGCCACCGGCACCCCGTCGGCACTGCTGAACGGTGACAGAGTCCGGACAGTCGCCGCCGACTATCTCAGCCGCAACGGCGCCTTCGGGCGCGTTGACGGACTGGCCGTCGCAGCCGGAACAGGGACGCCGGACGGTTCCACCTCCGTCGTGGTCCTCAGCGCCACCGTGCACCCGCCCGGTGGTCAACTTCCTCATCCCGGATGGCATAACCATTGCCGCCACGTCCACCGCACGTTCGCGGCTGACCCGGTAGCCCAAGCCGCCGGTCCCAACGTCCGGCCGCTCAGGGCGGATAGCGTACGCTTAAACAACCATGGCTCAAATTGATTTTGCTGCAGAAATCCGCGCGCTGCGCGGCACCTATACCTCCATCGAAAAGGTCACCGATGTCGAGGCGCTCAAGGAAGAGATCGCAGAACTAAGCGAGCGGGCCGGCGAGCCCGACCTGTGGGATGACCCCGCGGCCGCCCAGGTTATTACCTCGCGGCTGTCGCACCGCCAATCGGAGCTGCAGCGGCTGAACACGCTGGTTTCCCGCATCGACGACCTTGAGGTGCTGGTGGAACTCGGCCAGGACGAGGACGACGCCGACTCCATGGGGGAGGCTGAGACGGAGCTTGAGTCTATCCGCAAGTCGCTGAAGGACCTCGAGGTCGTCACCCTGCTCTCCGGCGAGTACGACGAGCGCGAGGCCGTGGTCACTATCCGCTCCGGTGCCGGCGGCGTCGATGCCGCGGACTTCGCTGAGATGCTGCTGCGCATGTATCTCCGGTGGGCAGAGCGCCATGGCTACCCCACCACCGTAATGGACACCTCCTACGCGGAGGAGGCGGGCCTCAAGTCCGCCACCTTCGAGGTCAACGCGCCGTACGCGTTTGGCACGCTGAGCGTCGAGGCGGGAACACACCGGCTGGTCAGGATCAGCCCGTTCGACAACCAGGGGCGCCGGCAGACCTCCTTCGCTGCCGTGGAAGTCATTCCCCTCATCGAACAGACAGACTCCATTGACATCCCGGACAACGAAATCCGCGTGGACGTCTTCCGCTCGTCCGGCCCCGGCGGCCAGTCGGTTAACACCACCGACTCCGCCGTCCGCCTGACCCACATCCCCACGGGCACGGTGGTGTCCATGCAGAACGAGAAGTCGCAGCTGCAGAACCGCGCCGCCGCGATGAGGGTGCTCCAGTCGAGGCTCCTGCTGCTCAAGAAGGAGCAGGAGGACGCGGAGAAGAAGGCCTTCGCCGGGGACGTCAAGGCTTCCTGGGGCGACCAGATGCGCTCCTACGTGCTGAACCCGTACCAGATGGTCAAGGACCTCCGCACCGAACACGAGGTGGGAAACACCTCCGCCGTGCTGGACGGGGCCATTGACGACTTCATCGAAGCCGGGATCCGCTGGCGCACGGACAACCGCAACGCCGAACGCTAGACGCACCCGCCCGGGCAAGGGACCAAATCCCGCGACACGCCCCTCCGACTCCCGCCTGAGCATGGCAGTGCGTGCGTATAGTCGAGAGGCCGGAGCCCTACTTCCCCCTAGCGAAAGCCCCCGCACCGGTTGCAGACCCTGCCCATAAAGCCGTGTCCTGCAGGGTCTTAGGGTCATGATCCGTTTCGAAAATGTCACCAAGGTCTACGACCAGAAGGCCAGGCCCGCCCTGGATTCTGTCAGCCTTGAAATTGACCGTGGTGAATTCGCCTTCCTCGTCGGCGCGTCGGGATCCGGCAAGTCCACGTTCCTGCGCCTGGTCCTCAAGGAAGACCGCGCCACCTCCGGCATGGTCTACGTCGCCGGGCAGAACGTCGCCAACATCTCTAGCTGGCGCGTGCCCCGCCTGCGCCGCGGCATCGGCGTGGTGTTCCAGGACTTCCGCCTGTTGCCGCAGAAGAACGTCTTCGCCAACGTCGCCTTTGCCATGCAGGTCATCGGCAAGAGCCGCAGCGTCATCCGCGACACCGTCCCCGAGGTGCTCAAGACCGTGGGTCTGGAGGGCAAAGAGAAACGCATGCCCCACGAGCTCTCCGGCGGTGAGCAGCAGCGCGTGGCCATTGCCCGCGCCGTTGTCAACCGCCCCGGCATCCTGCTGGCCGACGAGCCCACCGGCAACCTGGACCCCACCACGTCCATGGGAATCATGGGCGTCCTGGACAAAATCAACCAGAACGGCACCACCGTGGTCATGGCCACCCACGACGACGACATCGTGAATGAGATGCGCAAGCGCGTCGTGGAGCTCAAGAACGGCAAAGTAATCCGCGACGAAGCCCGGGCCCTCTACACGTCGATGCTGCCTGTGGTCGGTCAGTCCCGAAGGCTCAAGGATGCCAGCGGACGCGATGAGGCCGCGGACTCCGGCCGCCAGGCTGCCGGCGAACAGGCAGCGCGCGAGCAGGCAGGGGAGGGCCGGCTGTGAGGCTCCAGTTCATCCTCGGTGAGATCGGCGGCGGCCTGCGGCGCAACCTGTCGATGGTCGTCTCCGTCATCCTGGTGACCTTCGTGTCCCTGACCTTCGTGGGCGCCGCCGGGATGCTCCAGCTCCAGATCAACCAGATGAAGGGCTACTGGTACGACAAGGTCCAGGTGGCCATCTTCCTGTGCGGCGAAGGGTCGACGGCGGCCGGCTGCGCCTCGGGACCGGTGACGGCCGAACAGCAGGACAACCTGCGGACGCTGCTGGAATCGCCAGCGGTGGCCCAGTACGTCAACGACTTCCAGTTCGAATCCACGGACGACGCCTACAAGCACTTCAAGGAGCAGTTCTCGAACTCTCCGATCGTGGATTCGGTCACGCCGGACCAGCTTCCCGCCTCCTTCCGGATCAACATGAAGGACCCGGAAAAGTACCAGATCATCAGCGAGACGTTCTCCTCACAGCCGGGCGTTGAAACTGTGATCGACCAGCGGCAGGTCCTGGAGCGGCTCTTCTCCGTGATGAACGCGGCGTCGCTCGTGGCAGTGATTATCGCCGGTGTGATGACGGTGTGCGCCATCCTGCTCATCGCCACCACAATCCGGCTCTCGGCGTTCAGCCGGCGGCGGGAGACCGGCATCATGCGCCTCGTGGGAGCGTCAAAGATAGTGATCCAGCTGCCCTTCATCCTGGAGGGCGTGATTGCCGCGGTGATCGGCGCCGCCCTCGCGTCTGGAACACTGTGGGCCGTGGCCCACTTCTTCCTGGGCGAATACCTGTCCAAGCAGTATCCGGATACGGCGTTCATCTCGCCGGCGCAGACACTGCTCCTTGCCCCGGCGCTCGTCGGGCTGGGTGTTGTTCTGGCGGGCACTTCATCTCTGCTCACACTCCGCCGATACTTGAGGGTGTAGGCCATGCTCATCGAAGGAATGCCCATGACCAGTTCCGGCAGGCCGGCGCGAAGAAGCCCAGGCGGGCGCCAGCGCAGAGTTCTCAGTGCCGCCGTGGCACTGGTGCTGGCCGCTAGCCTGGGGGCGTCGGCTCCCGCCGCCTTCGCAGACGACCTTGAAGACCAGCAGGCCGCCCTCAAGGCCGAAGCCGCCCGGGTCCAGCAGTCGCTCGAATTCGTCGACGCAAAAATTTCCAAAGCTGTCGGCGACCTGGTGATCTACCGGGGACAGCTTCCGGCCGCGCAGCAGGCGCTGCTCGAGGCCCAGGGCCGGGTGGCGAGTGCCGTCAAGGAAGTCGAGGCCCTCGCTGCCAGGGTGGATCTGGCCCAGCAGAACAAGGCAAAAATCACCCAGCAGCTGGATGCGGACAAGCAGAAGATCGCCAGCACGAAGAAGCTGATCGGCCAGATCGCGACCCAGGCGTACAAGTCCGGCGGCGTGCCGTCAGACCTCACCCTGTTTTTCGGTTCCAACAACACGGGCAGCCTCACTGACACGATGGACATGGCCGACCAGGCATTGCGCAGCCAGAACTCCGCAATGGATAAGCTCACGCAGCAGAACGCCACCAACGTCAACTCCCAGGCACGCCTGCAGGCAGTCGAAGCTGAGATCAAGGACCTCAAGGCCAAGGCCGACGCGGCGCTTGCCAAAGAGAAGGCCGCCCGCGACGAGGCCGCCGCCAAGAAGGCCAAGGTGGACAAGCTCATCGCCGACACCACCCGCCTCAATAATGAACTCGAGGCCGCCAAGCCGGGAATCCAGAAGAAATTGGCAGCCGTCAAGGCGCGCCAGGACGCCGTCGCGGCCGAAATCGTCGAGCGTGACCGCAAGCTGCGGGAGGCGTGGCTGGCTGAGCAGAGGCGGATCGCTGCTGCTGCCGCCGCCGCGGCTAAGGCAAAGGGTGAGGAACCGAAGCCCTTCGTCCCGGTGACCGGCCCGCCGTCGGCCTTTGGCCTCCGCCACCCGTTCCCCGGCAGCGTACCCATCACTTCCGGTTTTGGATGGCGGGCGACGCCGCCCGGAACCATCGATTTCTACGGCGCCGGCGGCTACATGCACACGGGCATTGACTTCGGTGCCGCTTGCGGCACCCCGGTGTACGCGGCGGCAGCCGGCGAAGTTTTCTCAGCTGGCTGGGCGGACGACGGCGGCGGAAACAACGTCAAGATCTCGCACGGCGTGGTCCAGGGCAATTCGCTGACTACGATCTACTACCACAACACCAGCGTGGTGGTTTCGCCCGGACAGCAGGTTAGCCAGGGCCAGCTCATCGCATACTCGGGCACCACAGGAAACTCCACCGGCTGCCACTCACACTTTGAGACCTGGCTGAACGGCGAGGCTGTTGACCCGATGCGCCTGCTCTGACCAGGGGGCAGCCGCAGCCTGACGGCGCGGGCCCGCCGGTGCACCTGCCGTAGAATAGTAAGACTTTGTTCCGGTGCCGCCGGGACAGCCAGTACCGAGAACTGAGGAGTTGAACCGTGCCCAAAGAAAGTGGCCGAAAAGTCGTGGCCACCAACCGGAAGGCCCGGCACGACTACCACGTCATGGACACCTACGAGGCCGGCATCGCTCTCATGGGGACGGAGGTGAAGTCCCTCCGCGAAGGCCATGCTTCCATGGTTGACGGGTTCTGCACGTTCTATAACGACGAGCTCTGGATGGAGGGCATCCACATCCCTGAGTACAACCAGGGAAGCTGGACCAACCATGCAGCGCGCCGGCGGCGGAAACTCCTGCTGCACCGCGAGGAACTCATCAAGATCTCGCACAAGATCCGCGAATCCGGCTTCACCATTGTGCCCCTGCAGCTGTACTTCGTGGACGGCCGCGCCAAGGTGGAAATCGGCATCGCGCGGGGTAAGAAGGATTACGACAAGCGCCAGACTTTGCGCGAGCAGCAGGACAAGCGCGAGGCCCTCCGCGTCATGCGGGAACGCAATCGGCGCTGAGGCGGCACGACGACACGCGGTGAACAACCAGGAATGAATGGCTGCCCTGATGCGTTATGATTGGTAGTCCGGCAGGGATCTGGTCCAGAACCTGCGCCCAGCCGGTTTGGTAACAAAATACGGGGATGATCGGTTTCGACGATGTTAGTCGCGACAGGTGAAGCGGGCCGAGGATGCAGAATTATCTCGTAAACGCTGTCTGCAAACCAATAAGTGCCAATTCTAAGCGCACTGACTTCGCTCTTGCTGCCTAAGCAGTAAGACAGTCCGTCAGCCCGAGGCTGCTATCGCCCCGGATCCTGGCGTCATTTAGATAGCCACTGCTGCTTACCTTCGTCACCGGGGTAAGCGGGACTCTTAGATGACTGGGCCCGGATCAGCCAGCTGTTTGCAGCATGGCTGGGGCCGAGAAAATCCGACGCAAACTGCGCCCGGAGAAGCCCTGACAACACGACATCGGACGGGGGTTCAATTCCCCCCATCTCCACTAAATCCCGTTACCTAACGGGGAATGCCCGGACCTCGGTCCGGGCATTCCTTGTTTAAGCCCGTTGCCGCCGTTCACCCACGGCGTAGCCGGTACGGGACTACCCGCCCTGCCGGTGGGGTTGTGACAGGTATCACGAATCCAGCGATTCGATACCAACGGCAGGGAGGCATGCCATGTCCACGGCGGCTGCGAACGAACCGGGTCCCGCCGACGACGGCGCGGCCCTCGACTCCTATTCGGAGACGGTCATCAGGGTGGCCAGGACCGTCACGCCCCATGTGGCCGCCATCGAGATGACGGGGAGCCGCCGCAACGGACGGTTCCGGGTCGGCGCCGGATCCGCCGTCCTGTTCACCGAGGACGGCTACCTGCTGACCAACGCCCACGTGGTGGCCGGCACCCAGAAGGGCCGCGCCGTCTTCGCTGACGGCTCCGGCACGGACCTTGAGGTGGTGGGCGCGGATCCGTTGTCCGATCTTGCAGTGGTCCGGGGCCGCGCCCCGCGCGTCGCTCCTGCGGAGTTCGGGGACGCCGAGTCACTGCAAGTGGGACAGTTGGTGATTGCCGTCGGAAACCCGCTGGGGCTCTCGGGCTCGGTGACGGCAGGTGTGGTCAGCGGACTGGGACGCGCCATCCCTGTCTGGGCCGGACGCAACCGCAGGGTCATAGAGGATGTCATACAGACCGATGCCGCCCTGAATGCCGGCAGTTCCGGTGGGGCACTGGCCGACTCACGAAGCCGGATCGTAGGAATCAACACTGCGGTGGCCGGTGCCGGGCTTGGGCTGGCTGTTCCTGTCAACAGCACGTCGCGCCGGATCATTTCCGCGCTTCTGTCGGACGGCCGGGTCCGGCGCGCCTATCTCGGCGTGGTCAGCACCCCGATCCGCCTGGGCGCCAGCGAAGTGGTCCGCACCGGCCAGCGGGAGGGGCTGCGCGTCGTGGAGGTGCTCTCCGGTTCCCCGGCGGAGCAGGCAGGTCTAAAGACCGGCGATGTGCTGCTGCGGGTAGGCTCCCGCGCCGTCAGCAATGCCGAGAGCCTGCAGAAACTCCTCTTCGCCGAGGCGATCGGCGTCCCGATGAACATAGCCGTCCTTCGCGACGGACACCTAACTGACGTCGCGGCCGTCCCCGGCGAGATGGCGGACTGGGGATAGACGGACTGGGGAAAGACAAACGGGCCGGACACACAAAAGGGGTGGCCAGGAAATCCTGGCCACCCCGTTCGGTGTTATCTGGCAATCAGCGTTTTTTCAGATGCGCCACAGGGTCCGGGGCTCCCTCGATAGGGGCTTTGGCCTTCTTGTCCGCGCGTTTCTGCTTGATGGTCTTGCCCGCTTTTTTCTGATGCTGCTGGTGCGGCGACTTGTCCGGCATGGCGTGCTCCCTCGTCCGAGGGGCAGGAGGTGCCCCTCCCTACGTAAATTACGCCTGTTTCAGCCCAGATGTAACTGCCCAAGTCCGGCAGGCACCTGCGCAAATCACCCTGTCCGCCCAAAAAGCTTGTCCGCCCACAAAACCCGTCAACCCGTGACGTCCGCGATTCCCACAAACCTGGTGCCAACGCCGTCGAACTCGCCCCGTACGAATCCGGGCGCCGCCGGGGGAACCTCGGAGGGGCGGTGATGCTCGCACACGACGTACGTGAACTCCGGCCACCACTTCTTTGGCCGGGCAGCTTCCTCGTAACCGCAGACCGCGCAGACGAGGTGCACCCACACCGGCCGTTTCCCTGTCCGGTTGGCGCGGGACTGGACCAACCATGCAGGGGGATTGTCCAGCAGTTCGCCGAGCTGTGCTTCGGTCAGAAGCCTGGGAATGCCGTGGCGCTGCGCCATTTCCAGTGGTACATCCAGGGCAATTGCCGCATCACGTCTGCTGATCATCCAGTCCACGATACGGTAAGTCATGAGCGATGCCAGTCAGACCACCGCCCCCACGCGCCTGCAGCGACAGGTGTTGGCTGTCGCTATCGTGGCGTCGTTCATGGCAATCCTGGACAGCTTCGTCGTCAGCCTGGCGCTGCCCGCCATCGGCAGGGAACTCGGCGGCGGCCTCCGCATCCAGCAGTGGGTGGTGGACGCCTACCTCCTGACGCTCGGGGCGCTCATTCTCGCGGCCGGCTCGCTCTCGGACCATTTCGGACGGGTCCGGGTACTGCAGTGGGGGCTGGGCGGGTTTGCCCTCACCTCGGTCCTCTGCGGAGCCGCGTGGACCGGTGAAATGCTGGTGATAAGCCGGGGGCTGCAGGGAGTGGCCGGAGCACTCCTGGTGCCCAGTTCGCTCGCGTTGATCGTCAGCCACTTCGACAGCGGCGCCCAAGGGGCGGCCATCGGCAAGTGGTCGGCGTGGACCAGTGCTGCCGCCATCGTGGCCCCCTTGATCGGCGGCGTGTCTGTGGACCTGCTCTCGTGGCGAATCATCTTCTTCGTCAACATACTGCCCGCGGCGGCCATCTGGCCCGTGCTGGCCAGGCTGCGGAAGGTCGACGCCGCCCCCGGCTCTGCTGGCAGCATCGACATTGCAGGGGCGCTCCTGGCCGTCATCGCACTTGGCGGACCGGTCTATGCGCTGATCGAACAGGGAACCGTGGGGTGGGGCAGCCCGCAGGTCTGGCTGCCGCTGGCCGCCGGCCTCGTGGCCACGGCGCTTTTCCTCATCCATGAATCGCGCACAGCCGCGCCGCTCCTGCCCCTGGGCATGTTTACGGTCCGGAACTTCGGCTGGGGCAACATCGCCACCGCCGCGATCTACGGCGGCTTTTCCCTCGGGTTCTTTGCACTCGGTATCTACATCCAGCAGGTCGGCGGCATGAAGGCGACCACCGCCGGCCTGGCGCTGCTGCCCTCAACGGTGATCCTGATGCTGTTGGCATCGTTCTTCGGGGGCCTGGCCGGCAAGTACGGGCCGCGGTGGTTCATGACCGCCGGGCCGGTGCTGTGTGCGGCCGGATTCCTGCTGACGCTGTCCGTTGGCGGCTCCCTGAATTACTGGACCCAGGTCCTGCCCGGGCAGGTGGTCTTCGGCCTAGGCCTTTCCATGACTGTGGCACCCCTGACGGCGGCCATCCTGGGATCCGTGCCTGAGAAGCAGGCCGGGGTGGGCTCAGCCGTGAACAATGCGGTTTCGAGGATCGCAGGGCTGGTCTGCATCGCGTTTGCGGGCTTCATCGTCGGTCCCGAGCTGACGACGCCGGGCCTGCACCGCGCGCTGCTGGCCACCGCCGTGCTGCTGTTGCTGGGTGCGGCCTGCTCCGCCGTCGGAATCCGCAACCCGGTGCCGGCTAGCCGCCGCTGACCGCGATTCCCGCCGCGGCAGCAGCCAGCCCCAGCAGCAGATTGGCGAGGATGTTGGCGGCGGCGGCGAGGTAGCGCCGTTCACTAGCCAGCCGCACCGTGGCAGTGGTCCAGGAACTGAAAGTGGTCAGGCCGCCGGCGAACCCGGTGGCCAGGGCAGAGTGCCATTCGGGGCCGAATACCGCGGTGACGCCCACGGACAGCCCGATTACGAACGAGCCGGCTACGTTGACCAGCAGGGTAGCCCAGGGCCAGTGCCGCCGCGGCGACGGGAAGCCGGCCAGCCAGGCATCCACGGCGAACCGGAGAAGGGCTCCGGCGATGCCGAAAAGACCCACGAGGAGCGCCGTCACTGTCCAGCACCACGAGGAGCGCCGCGGAAAGCACGGGCAGCGCCGACCATCTTGCCGGTCCGCCAGCCGGCGGCGGCCGCCGCCAGGCCCAACAGGACGGACAGTCCCACGTAGAGAAGTCCCAACACCGGGAGTCCGGTGCGGGTCAGCTGGTCCGTGGAAAATACCACGGCGGAGAAGGTGGTGAACGAGCCCAGCACGCCCGGCCCGATTGCCGCACGGAGCCAGAACGCGGTCTGCGGCCGCGCGATCCAGATGGTGGTGAGGGATGCCAGCGCGAAGCTGCCAACGCTGTTGATGCCCAGCGTGGGCCAGGGCAGGTCTCCGGGCTGGTCCGGGAACAGCAGGCCCAGCACGTACCGGAGTTCCGTGCCCAGCAGACCGCCGGCGGCTACGGCCGTCCAGACCCGCCAGCCGTAGCCGGAGGCCGTCTTGGCGGCGGCGCCGGTGCTGCCGGCCAGGGGAGCCCGCACCAGTGCCTACAGGCCGGCCATGCGGCAGCCGGGATGCGCGGAGTCGCTGTGGATCCACAGCGCGGAGGCCACTTCGTCGGCGAGGTCGACGTCGCGGCTGGTCCCGGGGGAGCCGATGCGGACCACGAGCGCACCGCCGAAGGGCTTGCGGCCGCGCACCTCAACGTCGGCGTCGAGGCTGATCTTTTCAGCGGCGAGGTAGCGCAGCAGCTCCGGGTTCTCGTCGCTGATCCGGGTGATCCTGCCGGTGTGGCCGTCGTCGAGCTCGATCATCCGATGGGCCGACGGCATCCGGACGGTACCGTCAGCCGAGGGGATGGGATCACCGTGCGGGTCCCGTGACGGGTTGCCCAGCCGGGCTGCCAGCCTCTCAATGAACGTGTCCGAGACCGCATGTTCCAGCTGTTCGGCCTCGTCGTGGACTTCGTCCCAGCTGTATCCGAGGTCCTTGACCAGGTACGTCTCAATGAGCCGGTGCCGCCGGACCATGGAGAGGGCAAGCCGGACTCCCTGGGGAGTGAGCGTGATGGCGCTGTACGGCTTGTGGAGGACCAGGCCCTGGTCCTTGAGCTTGCGCACCATCTCGGAGACCGAGGAATTGGCCACGCCGAGGCGCTGCGCCAGCTGGGTGGAGGTGATGGGCTTGTCCTGCCATTCCGTGAAGGAATAGATGACCTTAACGTAGTCCTCGATTGAGGAGGAGGGCGTACTGGTCTTCACAGCTTCAAGCCTACCTGCTGCCACCACGGCGTTCCGCCCTGGCAGCCCGCCAGGTCTGGGTGAGGTAGGGGAGCTGCAGCAGTTCACCCTCGGCATGCCCCAGGTGCTCGTGCAGGTACCAGGTGAGGTTGCCGGTCACCTTGGCGCGGGTGGCGTCGTTGGCCGCGAGGTAGTAGCTGCGGGACTTGGCCAGTTCGAGGATGTCGTCCGGGGTGACGGGATCCTCCCACCGGGTCAGGTGGCTTTCCAGGGAGGTGAATTCCGGGCCGATTTTGGGGCGGAAGTCGGGTTTGTGGACGTCCCCGGCGTGCATGATGCGGGACAGCCGGTGCACCCAGGGCACTGATGTGTCCAGCTGGTTCCAGATCAGGCCCAGCACCCCGTGGGGCTTGAGGATCCGGGAAATCTCGGTGCTGGCCCGCAGCGGATCGCACCAGTGCCATGCCTGGGCAACGCTGACGACGTCGAACGCCGCCTCGGGCAGTCCGGTTGCCTCCGCGGTCCCTTCCAGAGCTTGAACCCCGGGGTAGGCGCCGCTGAGCTGCTCCAGCATGTCCACGGAAGGATCCACCCCGCTGACGCTCAGCCCGCGTTCCACGAGCAGTGCGGTGAATTTACCGGTTCCGGCGCCGATGTCGGCGGCGGTAAGGGTCCCCGGGGGGATGAGCCAGTCCGCGGAATCACCAGGGTAGCCGGGACGAACGCGGTGGTAGTGCTCGCCTCCGTCCTGGAAGCTCTGCCCAAGCTCCTGCCGCCGCCCGTGATGAAGTTTGGGACCGCCCCGTGCCACGCACAGTCTCCTTAGCCCGACGTCGAAAATTACCTTTCGAATTTACCGCACGGGGACCGCTGCCGTGGCAGGCGGGGGTGGCGTCTTAGTCCCGGGTGGCGATTAGTCCTGCGCGCAGGGTGCGGCGCCCGCAGTGCCGGGGGTGTTGGGTGCCCACTCCGGGTAGGTGCGGGTGTCGTTCGCCGGGACCCAGCGTCCGGCGTCCACCACGTAGTCCCAGCCGAGGCCGGAGCGGTGGAGTTCCTCGAGGCCGGCGAGCAGCCGCTGGGCGTCCTCGAGCCGTGATCCCACGCCGAAGCTGGCGCGCAAGGATCCGGACGGCAGGCCGAGGCGCTTCAGCAGCGGGTGGGCGCAGAAACGGCCGTCGCGCAGGCCCACGCCGTGTTCGGCCGACAGGTAGGCGGCCACCAGGCCGGCGTCGTAACCCTCGACCGAGAAGTTGACCACACCGATGGCGTCGTCCGGGTTACTGTCCGCGAAGATCTGGTGGACGGTGATGCCGTCGATCTTGCCCAGCCCCTCGACGAGGAAGGACCGGATGGCGGCCTCATGGGCGTGCCAGCCCTGCGGATCAAGGGCTGCGATGACCTGGGTTGCCCGGGCCAGGGTGGCTGCGCCGAGCACGTTCGGTGAGCCGCCCTCGTGGCGGGCGGGGCCGGTGGCCCAGCTGACGCCGTCGAGCCTGGCCTCGCTGACGGCTCCGCCGCCGGCGAGGTGGGGGGTGCCGGCGTCGAGCCAGTCAGGGCGGCCGATTAGGACGCCGGCGCCGAAGGGGGCGTAAAGCTTGTGGCCGGAGAAGGCGAGGTAGTCGACGTCGTCCGCGGCGATGTTGACGCGGCGGTGCGGCGCGAGCTGCGCGGCGTCCACCACGATCCGGGCGCCGAATTCATGGGCCAGCGCAGCGAGGCGCCGGATCGGAAGGATTTCGCCGGTGACGTTGGAGGCGCCGGTCACCGCAAGGAGGCTGACATCGCCTTGCTCCAGTTCGGCACGCAGGCTGCTGATGGTGGCCTCGAGCGTTTCCGAGGCCACCACGCTGCGGTGCGGCACTCCCTGCCAAGGCAGCAGGTTGGCGTGGTGCTCGATGTCCAGGTACAGCACTTCACCGGTGTGGTGGTGGTCCTCCACCGGCAGGCAGCCGGCCAGGAGGTTGAGGGAGTCGGTGGTGTTCCGGGTGAAGATGACGGCGTCATCGACGCGGCCGCCCACGAACTCCCGCACGATGTTCCGCGAGTTCTCGTACACGGAGGTGCTGATCTGCGAGGCGTAGCCGGCGCCGCGGTGCACGCTCGCGTAGTACGGCAGGATCTCGTTGAGGTACGCAGAAACCACCGACAGCGCAGGCGCGGAGGCGCCGTAATCGAGGTTGGCGTAGCGGACGTGGCCGCCCTGGATCAGTGGAGCCTGGATTTCTGCGCCGGTGACGGCAGCCAAGGGACGGCCCGCGGCGGCAAATCGGCCGTCCAGCACGCCTGAGTCGGTGGTGGAAGAAATGGTTGCAGTCGTCATGGGACCTCACTGAGAAAGGACCCCGTGTGACGGGGATCCGCGCTTGCCGGGTCCGTTCCGGATCGGCCTGGTCGTCACCCGGGGCACCCCACCGCGAATGGAGGGTTGCCGGCCAGCTAACCGGGGTTTAGCGCTGGCACTCGTGACCTGTTACGAGACTAGGACATCCGGACGGGCGATGAAAAAGCCGGTTCGGAATGTTAAGCGGATTATTACGCAGCCCTGCTATCGGACTTCAGGCCGAAGAAACGACGGCGAACGCCCGCAAAAGGGGGCGTCCGCCGTCGTAATATTCAGCGCAAAGGGCACCGGGCAAGGTGGGAGCAAAACTAGAGCAAATCGTCCAGCTGCGGGTTCAGGCGCTTCAGGACTTCCGAGTGCAGGATCGAATTGGTCGCCAGCGCATTGCCGCCGAACGGGCCGTCGGTGCCTTCCAGGGAGGTGAAACGGCCGCCTGCCTCCGTCACGATCGGCACCAGCGCCGCCATGTCGTACAGGTTCAGTTCGGGTTCGCAGGCGATGTCCACGGCTCCTTCGGCCACCATGCAGTAGGACCAGAAATCGCCAAAGGCCCGGGTGCGCCAAACTTCCTCGGTGAGCTGGAGGAACTCATCGAGGTTTCCGCGGTCTTTCCAGCCACCGAGGCTGGAGTAGGACAGCGAGGCGTCGGCGAGGCTGGACACGTTGGATACCTTGAGCCGCGTGGCGGCGGCCAGGGAACGGCCCGAGTAGGCACCGGCGCCCTTGGCCGCCCACCAGCGCTTGCCCAGCGCAGGGGCGCTGACCACGCCGACCACGGGTTCGCCTTCATCGACGAGGGCGATTAGCGTGGCCCACACCGGCACCCCGCGGACAAAGTTCTTGGTGCCGTCGATGGGGTCGATGATCCAGCGGCGGGAGCCGTGGCCGGAACTTCCGAACTCCTCACCGAGCACGGCGTCACGGGGACGGGAACGGGACAGCTGGCCGCGGATGGACTCCTCGGCGGCCTTGTCCGCATCGGTGACCGGCGTCAGATCTGGCTTCGTCTCGATCTTGAGGTCCAGCGCCTTGAACCGGCTCATGGTCTGGTCGTCCACGGAATCGGCCAGCACATGGGCCAGACGCAGGTCATCGTTGTACGTTGAAGCAGGTTGGGTCATGGTTCCAAACTACCCTCAAAGGTCCGGCTGGGCGGGGAGGCAGCCGCCGGGCTGCGCCCGGGAAGGCTAACCGACGCTGCCGAGTTCCTTGGTTTCCTGGGCCTCCATGCGGGGGTCGGTGCCGAGCAGGCGGCGCAGGGACGCGAGTCTTGCTACTCCGGTGGGGCCGGCGTGCCCGGCCGCGACCCATGCATCCACACCGCAGTTGACGGCGCTGGCGTCGTGCTTGCAGCCGCGTTCGCAGGCCTCGGTGCCCGGCTCGAGGTCGGGGAAGGAGCGCAGGATGCGGTCCGGGTCGACGTGGGCCAGCCCGAACGAGCGGATGCCCGGCGTGTCGATGATCCAGCTCCCCGCCGGGGCGTCAGCGAGCTTGAGGGCAAGGGCCGACGACGACGTGTGCCGTCCGCGGCCCGTCACGGCGTTGACGCCGCCGGTGGCACGCTCGGCACCCGTCAGCGCGTTGACCATAGTGGATTTTCCGACGCCGGAATGGCCCAGCATCACGGTTACTTTGCCGTCCAGGTGGGCGCGGAGCTCGGAGACGGCGGCAACGTCGAGCCGGGCTGAGAGGCCGTCGTCGGACCGGGCATCGATGCCGGAGGCCTCGGAATCGGCGGTGCGGCTGATGATGACCGGAAAGTCGAGGTGGCGGTAGTTGTCCAGGAACTCTGTGGGATCCTTGACGTCCGCCTTGGTGACCAGCAGCAGTGGCTCGATCCCGGCGTCGTAGGCGGCCACCAGCGCCCGGTCGATGAACCCGGTACGGGGTTCCGGGTTGGCGGCGGCTACAACCACCACCAGCTGGTCCGCGTTGGCGACGACGGCCCGCTCCACCGGGTCGGTGTCATCGGCGCTGCGGCGCAGCAGGGTCTTGCGGTCCAGTATTTTCACGAGCCGGGCAAGGGTGTCCGGCTCGCCGGAGACGTCACCCACAAGGGACACGAAGTCTCCTGCCACCACGGGGGAGCGGCGCAGCTCCCGGGCGCGGGCGGCGATGACTGTCCGCTCGTTGCCGGAATCCTCGCCTACGACAGCTGTGTAACGCCCCCGGTCGACGGTAATGATCCGTCCGGTCACGGCGTCCTCGTGGCTGGGGCGGTCCTTCGTCCGGGGCCGGGAACCTTTCTTGTTCGGCCGGATCCGGACGTCGGATTCATCCCAGGAATCAGTGCTGCGTGCCACCGGGGGTCCCTGCGGTGTTGGTCACTGCGCCGACCTGCTGTCCGAGCATGTCCGCCCACAGCTTGGGGAAGTCCGGCATGGTCTTGGACGTCGTGGCGATGTCCTGCACTTCCACACCCCTGACGGCCAGCCCGAGGATGGCTCCGGCAGTGGCCATCCGGTGGTCGGCGTAACTGTGCACGACGCCGGCGTGCAGGGCCGCGGGCCGGATAATGAGTCCGTCGGCGGTTTCCTCGGCATCGCCGCCGAGGCGGTTGATCTCGGTGACGAGCGCGGCGAGCCGGTCCGTCTCGTGTCCGCGGAGGTGGGCGATGCCGCTCAGTCGGGAGGGGCCGGAGGCCAGTGCGCACAGTGCGGCGACGGTGGGCGCGAGTTCGCTGGTTTCGGCGAAGTCCGCGCCCTTGATGTCACTGCCGCCGGTCACCGTCAGGGTGCCGTCCTGCAGGGTCACAGCAGCCCCCATGTCGGTGAGGATGCTGCGCCACATGTCGCCGACCTGCGTGGTGTGCTCCGGCCAGTCCGGAATCCGCACCGTGCCGGCCGTCGCCAGGGCCGCGGCCAGGAACGGACCGGCGTTGGACAGGTCCTGTTCGATGCGCTGGTCGAAGGCGCGGATGGGGCCGGGGCTGACGACCCAGTGGTTGGGCGTGGAGTCATCCACCACCACGCCCGCGCCGCGCAGCACGGCAATGGTCATGTTGATGTGGTCCAAGCTCGGTACGGTGCTGCCGGAGTGCTCGAGATGCAGGCCGTCCGCGAAGCGTGCCCCCACCAGCAGCAGGGCGGAGACGAACTGGGAGGAGGCGCTGGCGTCAATGACGAGGTGCCCGCCGCGGACCTGCCCGGTGCCTTCAACGCGGAACGGCAGCGAAGCGGGCAGTCCGCCGTCGTCGCCGCTGACGGTTACGCCCAGGCCTGCAAGCGCGTCGATGATGGTTCCCATCGGACGCGCCCGGGCGTGGGGATCGCCGTCGAAAACGGTGGCGCCGCTGCGGAGTGCCGCCAGCGGAGGAACAAACCTCATGACGGTTCCGGCCAGGCCGCAGTCGATGGCCACGTCGGCACCGCCGGAGTTGGCCGGAATCGGCGTCACCTCCAGGTCCGGGCCGAAGGCGCCGTCGCCCTGCACTTCCCGGATGTCCGCGCCCAGCTGGCGCAAGGCTTCGATCATCAGCGCTGAGTCTCGCGAGTGCAGCGGCGCCCGGAGCCGGGACGGCCCGTCAGCGAGCGCGGCGAGCACCAGGTACCTGTTGGTCAGCGACTTTGAGCCCGGCACGCGGACCGTGGCGTCAACCGGCTGCTCCGCAAACGGCGCGGGCCAGTGCGGAGCAGCGCCGGAGGTCTCAGCGGACGCGCCCATGGGTGATGCTGTCATTCCCGCTTATGCCCCCACCGCGTGGTCAACAGCCTTGCGGACCGCCTTGTCGGCACTGTGCAGCTTCTTGCCGGTGGTCTTGCGGGCATCCGCGGCGAGGTGGCTCGCGGTCTTGCGGGCGTCGGCGGCTAGGTGCTCTGCGCGCCACGCCAGGCTGGGTTTGCCGGCTGTGTCCACGGAGGCCAGCAGCACACCGCCCGTGAGGGTGATGTTTTTGAGCAGCTGGTTGCGGCGGGCTTGCCGGCCGTCCTTGGTGCTGATGTCGGCGCTGCGCCATTCGACAAAGGCGTTCAGTGCCGAGATGACGGCCAGCAGCGTGGCCGCCAGCCGCGCCGACTTGCCGAGTGCGAAGAGGACGCCGGCGCCCACCTGTGTTCCGCCGATGATCCGGGCCAGGACCTTCTCGTCCGCCTGGAAGGGCAGGGCTTCAGAGGCACGGCGCAGGAGGGGCGACAGTTGCTGCGCGGTGTCGTCCGCATTCCTGAGCTTGTCCGTTCCGGCGAGGATGAAACTTGAGGCCAGCATCGGCCGGGCAATAAAGCGGACAAAGGACATGAATTTCCTCCTGGATGGCCGAGCCGCGGTGGCCGCGGCGGAGTCGGTTCTAGTCTTGCACTTTTGCGGAATATTTGCCCACCGCACGCCGTTGTGCTCTTCAGACCGGAAGCAGCTGCGGGCGGGGTCCCGTGCGGTTCCCGGTGTTCAGCGGCGGCTGGGGCATGGCCGGAACTGGCAGGAGCGCGGACCTTCGTACAAGCGCGGGCCTTACCAAGCTGGTCTTAATAAGCGGAGTGGAGATGGAGCATTGACTTTGGTGAAGGAAGCTGTGGGGGTGCGAAGTCCCGCCAGGATGCGGCCGTTTGTGGTGCCGGAGACCGACGCGCTCGAGGGAGGAAGTGCCTTCTCAGGCCCGGACTCCGGGACGGCACGCCGTCACGGGCGGTCAGCGCCGATCAAAGTAGACTTGAGGGCAATGAGCACCGTGGATCCGGCCCTGCAGGGCACACAGGAGGACGCCGCCAACGGCATCCCGAAGATTGGCACGTCACCCGCCGCTGAAGCGGCAGAGGATATCGACGTCGGCTCGGAGAGCGCCGAAGCGCGCCGGGCCCGGTTTGAGCGCGACGCCATGCAGTACGTGGACCAGCTCTATTCGGCGGCTATGCGCATGGCGCGGAACCCGGCTGATGCCGAGGACCTTGTGCAGGAGGCGTATACCAAGGCGTTCTCGGCGTTCCATCAGTACAAGCCGGGGACCAACCTGAAGGCTTGGCTGTACCGCATCCTGACGAACACCTATATCAACCTGTACCGGAAGCGGCAGCGGGAACCCCTGCAGTCCAATTCGGACACCATCGAGGACTGGCAGCTTGCCCGTGCCGAGTCCCACACCTCCAGCGGTTTGCGGTCCGCGGAGGCCGAGGCCCTGGACCACCTGCCTGATTCGGACGTCAAGCGCGCCTTGCAGGCCATCCCGGAGGAGTTCCGGCTGGCCGTGTACTTCGCAGACGTTGAGGGCTTCGCGTACAAGGAAATTTCGGACATCATGAACACCCCCATCGGTACGGTGATGTCCCGGCTCCACCGGGGCCGGAAGATGCTGCGGGACGAGCTGGCGGACTACGCCGCCGACCGGGGATTTAAAGCTGCTGCAGACGCCACGGCGGCAACGGAAAGCAACAAACAGGAGAACGGGAAATGAGCGACTGCCAGGGATTGGGCGATTGCGATGACACCAGGATGCAGCGCATCTACGAGTATCTGGACGGTGCTTTGACCCGCAGCGACCTTACGGAGATCAAGCAGCATCTGGACGAGTGCCCTGAATGCACGCAGCAGTACGATCTGGAGTGCGTCATTCGAAAAGTGGTGAAGCGCTCCTGTACCGAGGCTGCTCCGGAAAACCTGAAGAACGCCATCCTGGAGCGGATCCACACAATCCGGCCGGTGGACGCCTGACGGGGTTCCTGGCTTAAACGCGATGCCCCCGCTACCTTGCTGGTAGCGGGGGCATCGCGTTTAAGCTTCGGTTCAAGCCGTGGCTTAGGTGTTGGGGCGCTTCCCGTGGTTCGCGCCGCCACGCTTACGGTCACGACGTTTACGTGCACGCTTGCTCATAGCTGGCCTCCTTAATTTCGTTACCCAAAAGAGTTGCCCTCTAGTCTCCCATATCAGCGGACAGGCTGCGAACCGGCCGCGGTGCGGGGGCAGGGAACCGTGTCCCGGTGCCCGATGCCCGGACTGCGCCTACAGTGAGTTGCGGATCGAGACCCGGGCCTGGTCCAGCACGGTCCGCACGGTCTCCAGGGCCACCGGCGTCATGGGCCGGGCGCTGGTTTGCAGGCGCAGCTCGGCGCGCATGTCGTCCCGGAATGCCTGCAGCAGCATCTCTGCCTCCTTGAGCATGCGCTGCCCTTCCGCGGTGAAGCGGCCCTGGCCCGTCGGCGCCGCCGACCTGGCCGCGGTGCGCGCCGCTTCCGCTGTGGCCGCCAGGTCCGCGCGCAGCCCGCGCATGTTGCTGCGGATGTCGGCGCGAAGGTCATCGGCGAGCCGGCGTACGGAGGCCGCAATGTCGTTCTCCACGGTCTCCAGCTCCTCGCGCCGGCTGTTCAGCTCAGCCAGGCCCGCAGCGGTGATGCGGTAGTTGGTGCGGCGCCCCTGGGATTCCGTGGCCACCAGGCCTTCCTCCTCCAGTTTGCCCAGGCGCGGATAGATGGTGCCGGCGCTGGGGGAGTAGGTGCCGCCGAACCGGTCGCTGAGCGCCTTGATGAGTTCATATCCGTGCTTGGGGCCCGCCTCGAGGAGCGCCAGCAGATAGAGCCGGAGCGCGCCGTGGGCAAAGACGGGAGGCATCAGAGCGCTGGTTCTGTGGTGGCCGGTGCCTGGCCATGGAAGATGGACGTCTTCCCGGACACGGAGTTGGTCCGGACCAGCATGAGTTTGGCGTCCGGGCCCGAGATGGTCTGCACCTTGCCGCCGGGGTGGCCGTACTTCCGGTCGTCGACGACCACCGGACCGGTGGCCGACTGGGCCACGATGTCCACGCCGACGTCGTGCGGGACACGGACAGTCAGGTCCCCGGACACTGAGTTCGCGCCGAAGTCGTGGGTGAAGCCGTGCAGGTCAAAGCTCATGTCCCCGCTGACCGTGTTGGCCCGGATGTTGGTGAACTGGCCGGACGCCGTGACCTCGCCCGAGACGCTCTTGGCCGTGAGGACGCCGCTGTGGTTGCGGGCGATCACCTCGCCGCTGACGGTGTTGACGTGCAGGTCACCGGAGGTCCCGTCGGCCAGCAGGGAGCCGGTCACCGTGCTCAGCCGGGTCCGGCCGTGGACACCCGAGACCAGTCCGTCCCCGCTCACGGTGCCCGCCTCAACCTCGACGCCGGCAGGGACAGCGATGCTGATGACTACGGAGTTGTCGCTGCTGTTGTTGACCGAATCCATCAGGTTCTTGAACCAGCCCTGCGGCCCATGCAGCTGGTGGCGGATTTCGAGGCGGCCGCCCGTCACGGACACGGCCAGCGGATCCCCGTGCACGTCCGACACTTCGATCCGGACAACAGCCTCATCGTGCGTGACAATGTCGAACCTGCCGCGGACGATACCCACCTTAAGGTGCGAGACGCCGTCGACGTCCATGGTGTGCGGGCCGGTGACGGTCCAGGAATTTTCTTCCACGATTCCTCCAGTTGCGATATATCGTGACTGTGCAAGCCACGCTATCCCGTCAGCCGCGGAAGATCAAGATATATCGCGAGTAGCTTTTTCCTACTCCGGTGTGTCCATTCCCAACCACTGGAACCAGCCGCGGTGCAGCACCAGCCATGCCATCAGCCCGTAGCCTGCCTGCCCTGGCGTGCCGTTGTTGGCTGCGAGGTCCTGGCGCCACTGCTCATGGTTGAGCAGCGGTGAGAATGTGTCTACGTAGAGGTGCTTGCGCCGGGTGGTGACGTCGGCGAAGGCAGTGTTCAGCTCGCCGAGGCGGCGGTTCTGCACCGGATCCAGGGTGGGAGGCGGCCCCACGACGAAGACCTCCAGCCGCTTCTGGGTAGCTGAATCCAGGATGTTGGCGAGATTCAGCCGGCTCCGGGCCGTGGACAGCCCGAACTCGATGTCCCGGCCGGAAAGCCCGATGACCAGGCGGTTCTCGTGGTTGTCGCTGAACCTGCGGCCAGCCTCCTCGAGCCAGCGCGCGGCCAGCCCCTCGGTGCCTTCCTGGGGGCACGGGAGGGAAAAACTTTCCACCGTCATGCCGTCCTGCGGAGTGCGGGCGAGCACCCGGCCCAGCCATCCCAGCGCCCGGGGATCGCCGAGCCCAGCCAGCAGTTCATCTCCAACAGCCGCAATCCGCAGCTTCCTGTCTTCCACTACTACCTCTTCACTTGTTGGGAGGGCGTGTCCCGGATACGGACCTTTGCATGCCAGCCTAAAGGTCCATTAACTCACGCCGATTAAACAGAACTGCCCGGCTGGAACGGTATGTCACCGTCCGGCCGGGCAGCTTTTCTGCTACTTACGGGCGCGAATGCCTGCTTCAGGAGCGTGTCCTGCTCCGCAGCGTGGCGCTTCATGGAGCCGGCCGCGGTGGACGCCGAAGCCGGGCGTGAGACCAGGCGCACCTTCCGGTCAAGGGCGGTGGGCAGGTGCAGGCCCATGAACGGCCACGGACCCTGGTTGGCGGGTTCGTCCTGCGCCCAGACCACTTCAGCGTTCGGGTACTTGGCCAGTTCGGCTTCGATCTCCGCCTGCGGCAGCGGGTACAGCTGCTCGACGCGGACGATCGCCGTCGTCTTGTCGCCCGTCTTCTGCCGCGTGGACAGCAGGTCGTAGTACAGGCGTCCGGAGACCAGGAGAACACGTTCGACGGCGTCCCCCTGCAGCTGCTCGTGCTCACCTATCACCGGGCGGAAGCCGCCGGTGGTGAAGTCCTCCACGGACGAGGCAGCGGCCTTGAGGCGCAGCAGCTGCTTCGGCGTGAAGATGATGAGCGGCTTGCGGGGCCGGCTGTAGGCCTGGCGGCGCAGCAGGTGGAAGTGCGAGGCGGCCGTCGTGGGGTTGGCCACGATCATGTTCTCTTCGGCGCACATCTGCAGGAAACGCTCGATCCGTGCGGACGAGTGGTCCGGACCCTGTCCTTCGTAGCCGTGCGGAAGCATCAGCACGAGCGACGAGCGCTGGCCCCACTTCTGCTCGGCGGACGAGATGAACTCATCGATGATGGTCTGCGCGCCGTTGACGAAGTCACCGAACTGCGCCTCCCACAGGACCAGGGCGTCGGGGCGCTCCACGGAGTAGCCGTATTCGAAGCCCATGGCCGCGTATTCGGACAGCAGGGAGTCGTAAATCCAGAGCTTGGCCTGGTTGTCCGACAGGTTGCCCAGTGGCAGCCACTCGTTGCCGTTGGCGCGGTCGTGGAACACGGCGTGGCGCTGGACGAACGTGCCACGGCGTGAATCCTGGCCGGCAAGGCGAACGGGTACGCCTTCCATGATCAGCGATCCGAAAGCGGCAATCTCGCCGAAGCCCCAGTCGATGCCGCCCTCACGGGACATCTGCTCACGCTTCTCCAGCAGCTGCTTGAGCTTCGCGTGGACAGTGAAGCCCTCGGGGATCTCCACGTGGGCCTTGCCGATGCGGGCGAGGGTGTCGGCCGAAATCGCCGTGGACGCCGGCGCGTTCGTTCCGATGTCGGACTGCTGTGCATGGGGGCGCTCGATGTCCGATACCGCAGCCGAATCGGCCGTGATGATCGGAATGGGCGAGGTCTGGGCGGCGTGGGTCTCGGCGAAGACGCGCTCGAGGCGCTCCTGGTAGTCGCGGAGCAGCTGCTCGGCTTCTTCCTCGGTGATGTCACCGCGGCCGATCAGCGATTCTGTGTAGAGTTTGCGGACAGAACGCTTGGCCTCGATGAGGTTGTACATCAGCGGCTGCGTCATCGAGGGGTCGTCACCCTCGTTGTGACCGCGGCGGCGGTAGCAGACCATGTCGATGACAACGTCCTTGTGGAACCGCTGGCGGAACTCGTAGGCGAGCTGGCCGATGCGGACAACTGCCTCCGGGTCGTCGCCGTTCACGTGGAACACCGGAGCCTGGATCATCTTGGCGACGTCCGTGGAGTACGTGGACGAGCGCGACGAGGACGGAGCGGTGGTGAAGCCGACCTGGTTGTTGACCACGATGTGAATCGTTCCGCCGGTGCGGTAGCCGCGCAGCTGGGACAGGTTGAGCGTTTCCGCCACAACACCCTGGCCGGCGAAGGCAGCGTCACCGTGAACCATGATAGGCAGCACGGGGAACGACTGTCCCTGGTCCAGCCGGTCCTGCTTGGCGCGGACGATGCCCTCCAGGACCGAATCGACGGCCTCGAGGTGGGAGGGGTTGGCGGCGAGGTAGACCTTGGTCTCCTTGCCGTTGTCCGACGTGAACGTGCCCTCGGTGCCGAGGTGGTACTTGACGTCGCCGGAGCCCTGCACGGAGCGCGGGTCCTGGGTGCCTTCGAACTCGCGGAACACCTGGGCGTAGGTTTTGCCGGCGATGTTGGTCAGCACGTTCAGGCGGCCGCGGTGGGCCATGCCGATGGCAACCTCGTCCAGCCCGTCGTCGGCTGCATCGGAGATGACTGCATCCAGCAGCGGAATCAGCGACTCGCCGCCTTCAAGCGAGAACCGCTTCTGGCCCACGAACTTGGTCTGCAGGAAGGTCTCGAACGCCTCTGCGGCGTTCAGCTTGGAGACGATGCGCAGCTGCTCGTCGCGGCTCGGCTTGGAGTACGGGTGCTCCAGCTGGTCCTGGAACCACTTGCGTTCGGCCGGGTCCTGGATGTGCATGTACTCGATGCCCGTGGTGCGGCAGTAAGCGTCCCGGAGCACCCCCAGGATGTCGCGGAACTTGAGCATCGGCTTGCCGCCGAAGCCGCCCGTGGGCCACTCGCGGTCGAGGTCCCACAGGGTCAGGCCGTAGGTGAGGACGTCGAGGTCGGGGTGCTTACGCTGGACGTACTCGAGGGGATCGGTGTCCGCCATGAGGTGGCCGCGTACGCGGTAGGAGTGGATCAGCTGCTGGATCCGGGCGACCTTGTTGATCTGGTCGGCCGGGTCCACCTGCAGGTCAGGGCTCCAGCGCACAGGCTCGTACGGGATGCGCAGCGCTTCGAAGATCTCGTCGTAGAAGTCCTGCGCGCCGAGGAGCAGGGAGTGGACGAGCTTGAGGAATTCGCCGCTGCCTGCACCCTGGATGACGCGGTGGTCATACGTGGAGGTCAGGGTGAGGATCTTGCTGATGGCGTTCTGGGCAATGATCTTCTCGCTGGCGCCCTGCCATTCGGCCGGGTAGTCGAGGGCACCGACGCCGATGATGGCGGCCTGGCCCTTCGAGAGGCGGGGCACCGAGTGCACGGTGCCGATGCCGCCCGGGTTGGTCAGCGACACGGTGGTGCCGGCGTGGTCGTCTGCCGTCAGCTTGCCGTTGCGGGCACGCTTGATGAGGTCTTCGTAGGTGTGCCAGAACTCTGCAAAGTTCATGGTTTCGGCCTTCTTGATGTTGGGAACCATCAGAAGGCGGGTGCCGTCGGGCTTGGGCATGTCGATGGCGATGCCGAAGTTCACGTGTGCCGGCTGGACCGCCACCGGCTTGCCGTCAACCTCGTCGTAGTACACGTTCATGGACGGGAACTGGGACAGTGCCCGGACAACGGCGTAGCCGATGAGGTGGGTGAAGGAGACCTTGCCGCCGCGGGCGCGGGCCAGGTTGGAGTTGATGACAACCCGGTTGTCGATCAGGAGCTTGGCCGGAACCGCCCTGACGCTGGTGGCCGTGGGCACCTCGAGGCTGGTGACCATGTTCGTCGCAATGGCCTTGGCCGGTCCGCGAAGGACGGATACGACGTCTTCCTCTGGTGCGGTGGGAGCCTTGACGTTCTTCGGCAGCTGGGCCGGGATGGGCTGGGCGCCGGTGCCCGCCTCGGTCTTCTTCGCGCCGTCGCGGGCTACCGTTGCCGGAGCCTTCTTGGCAGGTGCAGGCTGGGCGGGGGCTGCCGCCGGCGCCGGTGCCGGAGCTGCCGCAGGCGCCTGGGCCGCGGGATTAGCAGATGCCGGTGCCTTCGCGGGCGCCGGGGGAGTGACAACAGGCAGTTCGCGGGTAGCCGGATTGGCCGCCGGTGACGTCACTGCCGGCACGCCGTTGGAAGATGGACCGCTGCCGCTGTCGAATGATTCGAACAGGGGCCACCACTTGGCATCAACCGTGTTCTTGTCCTGCTGGTAACGCTCGTACAGTTCGTCAACGAGCCACTCGTTTCCACCAAATTCCTCTGGCAGACGGTGGCTAGGCTGCTCTGGCACTTGAAATACGCCTCTTCCATGAGTTTGATTTCCTCTGGTCGCCTAAGGTGCCACGGCACAACGATCGAACCAGTTTCTGTGTCCTATGAACCCAGACCTTTGCCAGTCTAATGACCGTTCCGGGTTAACTGCCAATAAGGGTGACCCAAATCATGTACCGCCCGAATTATGGCGAAATGGGGTCCAAGCGAGCCCCGAACCGAGTCCTATCCACCATGCCCGGGAGCCGGTTCCGGACGGGCCGGACGGGCCGCTTTAGTCCTCTGTGGCCGTGCGTTGCTCCTGTAGACTGCAATCCTTATGGACAGTAAATATAGGTGCCATGGACGGTAAATCCAGGTGCCGGCCTGGGGGCTCTCAGCGGAGCGCGGTCAGCGCCGCACAGCCCGACCACAGCGCCGGCAAACCCACTGGCCCGGGCCGCTGCCGCCGACGACTTCCGGTTGGCCCATGATGGAGTGGCTCCTTGTCGCGGCCGGCCTGCTGCTCATCCTCGGAACCGGCTTCTTCGTCGCCGTCGAATTTTCCCTCATTGCGCTGGACCAGCCCACAGTGCAGCGTGCCGTTAATGACGGCGACACCGCCGCAGTGCCGCTGCTCAAGTGCCTGAAATCCCTGTCCACGCAGCTGTCCAGCTGCCAGCTCGGCATCACCATGACGACGCTATTGACGGGTTACGTTATGGAGCCGTCCGTGGGGGCGCTGCTCGAGGCGCCCCTTGCCGCCGTCGGCATCCCCGAGCCGGTGGCCGGTTCCGTCTCCCTAGTGGTCGCGATGGTGATCGCGACGGGGCTGTCCATGCTCCTGGGCGAGCTCGTTCCCAAAAACATGGCCATAGCCCTCGCGTTCCGCATCGGCCGTGCCCTGGCACGGCCGCAGCTGATCTTCACCGCCATTTTCAAGCCTGCCATCGTGGTCCTGAACGGTTTTTCGAACAAGGTCCTGAACATCTTCGGGCTGGAGGCCAAGGAGGAGATCTCGGGGGCCCGCACGCCGGCGGAGCTTGCCTCCCTGGTGCGCAGGTCCGCGGCCATGGGCACACTCGATCCGGGGACCGCGAACTTCATTGCCCGCACGCTGAACTTTTCGGGCCGCAGCGCCGCTGACGTGATGACTCCGCGCATCCGCGTTGAAACCATCGACGCCGACCAGCCGGTTTCGGAGATCATCGACGCGGCCCGCCGCAGCGGATATTCGCGCTTCCCCGTCATCGGTGAGTCGGCGGACGACATCCGTGGTCTAGTGCACGTCAAGAAGGCCATTGCGGTCCCTCCGAACCGGCGGCGGAAGCTTGAGGCGGGCGCCATCATGACGGACGTCCTCAGGGTGCCCGAAACCATCCACCTGGACGCCCTACTTGCCGAACTGCGGGAGGGCAACCTGCAGCTTGCCGTGGTGCTGGATGAGTACGGCGGAACTGCCGGGATCGCCACGCTGGAGGACCTGGTCGAGGAAATCGTGGGCGAAGTAGCCGACGAGCACGACAAGGTCCGGCCGGGGCTGCTGCAAAGCGCCTCCGGTGATTGGTACTTTCCGGGCCTGATGCGGCCGGACGAGCTTTCGGAACAGATTCCGGGCCTCGCCGTTCCCGACGAGGCTGCTTACGAGACGGTGGGCGGGTATGTCATGAGCGAGCTCGGACGGATACCCGCGGTTGGGGACACCGTGGAAGCGGGCGGCGGAACGCTCAGCGTTACCAGGATGGACGGCCGGCGCATCGACCGGATCTGCTTCAGGCCGCACCGCGAATCCATGGACAGCGCCGCCAATCACGGCAAGCCCGGGAACGGCGGCAAGTCCGCTAACCACGGCAAGCCCGGGAACGGCGGCAAGTCCGCTAACCACGGCAAGCCCGGGAACGGCGGCCGGTCATGAGCGACTGGGCAGGGCTGCTCTGGCTGGTGGTGCTGCTCCTGGGCAACGCCTTCTTCGTGGCCGCGGAATTCGCTGTCATGTCCGCGCGCCGGAGCCAGATTGAGCCCCTGGCAGACGAGGGCGTCCTGCGCGCGCAGACCACCCTGCGGGCCATGGAGAACGTCTCGCTGATGCTGGCATGCGCGCAACTGGGCATAACAGTGTGCTCGCTGCTGATCCTGCTGGTGGCGGAGCCGGCGATCCACCACTTGCTGGCTGTGCCTCTTGCCGCGCTGGGGGTGCCGACGGAAATCGCCGACGTCTCGGCGTTCGCCGTGGCCTTGATGCTGGTGACGTTCCTGCATGTGACGTTCGGGGAGATGGTGCCCAAGAACATTTCCGTCTCCGTTGCCGACAAGGCAGCGCTGCTCCTGGCTCCGCCGCTGATGTTCATTGCACGGATCGTGAACCCGGTAATCACCGCGCTTAACTGGTCCGCTAACCACATCCTGAAGCTGATGCGCATCGAGCCCAAGGACGAGGTCAATTCCACCTTCACGCTGGAGGAAGTTCAGTCCATCGTGCAGGAGTCCACGCGGCATGGCCTGGTGGATGACGACGCCGGCCTGATCACCGGAGCCCTCGAATTCTCGGAGTACACCGCCGGCAATGTCATGGTTCCGCTGGAACGGCTGGTCATGCTGAGGTCCTCGACCTCCCCGCTGGAGTTTGAAAAGGCTGTCAGCCGCACCGGCTTTTCCCGCTTCCCGATGCTGGACGACGACGGCCTGCTGGCCGGCTACCTCCACATCAAGGACGTGCTTGCCATCCCGGAATCCGGTTACGAGGTGCCCATTGCGGAGAGCCGCATCCGGTCACTGGCGAACCTCTCGCGGGACGACGAGATAGAAATGGCGATGTCCGTGATGCAGCGCTCCGGCTCACATCTGGCGCGCGTCATGGGACCGGGCGGGCAAACCGAAGGCGTGCTGTTCCTGGAGGATGTGATCGAACAGCTTGTGGGAGAGATCCGCGATGCTAACCAAGCCAAGGGCATCCGGCGGCTGGGCAGGCCCCATGGCGAATAGCGGCCCGGTGCCCCGGGCCGCGCCCGCCGTGGCGAGTTCTAAATAGGAATCATTCCTATTTAGCGATACACTCGATTAGGGGTTGCCCCCTCCCCGCAACCTGACCTGTCCAGAACCGAGGTATCTCCGTGCCCAGCAACGCCCGCACTTTCCTGATCGCCGCCCTGGCCGGCTTCGGCCTGCTCCTCACCGGCTGCGGTTCGCCGGCGGCCTCGACTCCAGGCGCAGACGCCGGCGGCCGCATCGCCGTTGTCACGTCCACGAACGTATACGGGGACATTGTTGAGGCCATCGGCGGGGAAAAGGTCAACGTCGCGGCCATCATCTCCCGTCCGAGCCAGGACCCGCACTCCTACGAGGCCAACGCCCAGGACCGGCTGACCGTGTCCAAAGCCAAGCTGGTGGTGGAAAACGGCGGCGGCTACGACGACTTCATCCACACCCTGGCGGACGACAGCAATGTGCCGCATGAGAACATCATCAGTGCCGTGGAGGTGTCCGGACTGGCCCCGGAAGCGGCGGGCACAGCCTCCGCCCACGCAAAGGACGGGCACTCCCATGACCACGGCGACTTCAACGAGCACGTCTGGTACAGCCTTGACGCCATGTCCCACCTTGCCGATGCAGTAGCGGCCCGGCTCGGCGCGCTCGATTCCGGCTCGGCCCCCCAGTTCACGGCCAATGCAGCCGCGTTCAAGTCCGGACTCACCAAGCTTGAGAGTAAGATTTCCGCAATGAAGACCTCGCACGGCGGCGCCGGCGTCGCGGTGACCGAACCGGTTCCCCTCTACCTGCTGGAAGCGGCCGGACTGGAGAACCGCACGCCTGCCGAGTATACGGCCGCCGTGGAAGAAGGCGCCGACGTTCCGCCCGCAGTCCTGAAGGCCGCCACCTCGACGGTGGCGGCAAAGGACACGAGATTCCTCGCCTATAACGAGCAGACTGAAGGCCCGCAGACCCAGGCCGTCAAGAACGCGGCCAGCGCCGCCGGCACGCCGGTGGTGAACTTCACTGAAACACTTCCGGACGGCAAGACCTACCTGGAATGGATGGCGGACAACGTGGAAAACGTCAGCAAAGCACTGAAGAGCCAGCGTTGAACCCAGTCATCAGCCTGAAGCAGGCGTCCCTGAAGTTCGGGCGGCGCGCGCTCTGGGAAGACCTGAACCTGGACATCAATCCGGGGGAGTTCTTCGCGGTGCTGGGGCCAAACGGCAGCGGCAAGACCAGCTTCCTCAAGGTCCTGCTGGGGCTACAGGAGCTGCACTCCGGTCACGCGAGCCTCGGCGGCCAGCCGGTGGAGCGGGGCAGCCGGCTGATCGGCTACATCCCGCAGCAGAAGCCCTTCCCGCCCGACACGCCCATGCGGGCCCGCGACCTGGTGGGCCTGGGCGTCGACGGGCACCACTGGGGAATCCGGCTGGGTACCGCCAAAGCCAACCGCAGGATTGACGAACTGCTGGACCTCGTCGGGGCAAGCGACTACGCCAAGGTCCCCGTCGGGCAGCTGTCCGGCGGTGAGCAGCAGCGTCTCCGCGTGGCCCAGGCCCTTGCCACCGACCCGAAGGTGCTGCTCTGCGACGAGCCGCTGCTGTCGCTGGACCTGCACCACCAGCAGGCCGTCAGCGCACTCATCAACAAGCAGTGCCATGACCGGAAGAGCGCCGTGGTGTTCGTGACCCACGAGATCAATCCGATCATCGACTACGTGGACCGCATCCTGTACCTGGCCGGTGGCCGGTTCAGCGTGGGAACGCCCCACGAGGTCATGACCACCGAGGTCCTCTCCGACCTTTACGACAGCAACGTGGAAGTGATCCATGCCAACGGCCGGATCGTCGTCGTCGGTCTGCCCGACGCCACCACCCACCATCATGACGACGCGCACGCCGCTGCGGGGGAGGGTTCCTAATGGATCTGGAATCGATCCTGCAGTCGGTGTTCAACTTCGAGAACTACGGCGAATTGCTGGTGCTGGTGCAGAACTCGCTGTGGGCCGGCGCGGTGCTTGGGCTCCTCGGCGGCCTCGTGGGGACCTTCGTGATGAAGCGCGACCTGGCGTTTGCCGTCCACGGAATTTCCGAGCTGTCGTTCGCCGGCGCTGCCTTCGCGCTCCTGATCGGCACCGACGTGGTGTTCGGCTCCCTGGTGGGGTCCGTGGCGGCCGCGCTGCTGCTCGGGCTCATGGGCGTTCGGGCGCGGGACAAAAACTCCATCATCGGCGTGATCATGCCCTTTGGCCTCGGGCTCGGCATTCTCTTCCTGTCGCTCTACGAGGGCAGGGCAGCCAATAAGTTCGGACTCCTCACCGGGCAGATTGTGTCCGTGGACACCGTCCAGCTCCAGGTCCTGGCGGGGACCGCGGTGGCCGTGATGGCGGCGCTGTGTGTCATCTGGCGCCCGCTGAGCTTCGCCAGTGTTGATCCAGAGCTGGCCGAGGCCCGCGGTGTTCCCGTGCGGTCGCTGGCCCTGGTTTTCATGGTGCTCCTCGGCGTCAGTGTGGCGCTGTCCATCCAGATCGTGGGCGCCCTGCTGGTTCTTGCCCTGCTGATTACGCCCGCAGCTGCGGCCCTGCGGGTGACGTCCTCGCCGCGCCTCGTGGTGCTGCTGAGTGTGGTGTTCGCCGTTTCGGCGACAGTGGGGGGAATACTGCTCGCCCTCGGCGGCCGCATCCCCATCAGCCCCTACGTCACCACGCTGTCGTTCCTGATCTACGTGGTATGCCGGGTCATCGGCAGTGTCCGGGCCAAGCGCGGCCTCAACGGCCGGGTCATGCGGACCGCCTAAATAGGCTGGCGGTGGCGCCTACGGAGGCTGACTACTGCAGAGGCTGACTACGGCGCGCTGCTACTGCGCGGCGGCCTTGCGTGCGGAGCAGTCAGGGCAGAGGCCGTAGATCTCAACAGTGTGGGCCACTTCCGTGAAGCCGTGCTCCTGCGCAGTCCGCGCGGCCCAGGTCTCGACGGCGGGTGCCTCCACTTCCACGGCCTTGCCGCAGTTGCGGCAGAGGAGGTGGTGATGGTGCACCGTCACGGCGCAGCGGCGGTAGACGGCCTCGCCGTCGCCGTTGCGCAGCACGTCCACGAGTTCCTCGTCGGCCAGTGACTGCAGGATCCGGTAGGCGGTGGCCAGGGAGACCGAGACACCCTTGTTCTGGAGGATCCGGTACAGCTCCTGGGTGCTCACGAAGTCATTGAGTTCGTCCAGGGCGGCGCTGACAGCGATCCGCTGCTTGGTGACGCGCTGCTCTTTCCCGCCGGCCGCCGTCGAAGGTGCCTGTGGTCTGCCGTCAGCGCTGGTGCGTTGTGGCATGGATGAACTCGCTATTCTTTCGGGTAATGGCAGGCTTTAACGTTACCAGCCGGAGCCGCGTGGACACTGATCGGGGCCGTCCCTAGGCTGGCTTCATGAAGCTGACTAAATTCACGCACGCCTGTGTCCGGCTCGAGAAGGACGGTCAGGTGCTGGTCCTGGATCCGGGGACCTTCTCCGAAACCGCCGAGGCGCTGGACGGCGCACACGCCGTCCTCATCACCCACGAGCACGCCGACCACATCGATGTTCCCGCCGTGGCCGCTGCGCTCGGAGCCAACGGCGGGCTGGAACTCTTCGCACCGGAGGGCGTGGCGCAGAACGTGCGCAAGGAAGCGCCGGATGCCGCTGACCGGGTGCATGCCGTGGAACCGGGAACCGCGTTCGACGCCGCAGGGTTCGCGGTCCGGAGCTTCGGCGGCCAACACGCGCTGATTCACCCGCAGATTCCGGTGGTCGCCAACATCGGGTATCTGGTTGACGAGGACGTGTACCACCCGGGCGACTCGTTCATCATTCCGGACGGCATCAGCGTGCGTACGCTCCTGGTCCCGGTCCATGCCCCGTGGAACAAGGTCAGCGAGGTGGTGGACTTTGTGATCAGCGTCCGCGCGGAGCGGGCCTTCGCCATCCACGACGGGCTCCTGAATGACACCGGCCTGGGCCTGGTGGAGGGCCATGTCAAGCGGATCGGCGCCAGGTACGGCACAGAGTACACCCACCTCTCCAGCCGGGAATCCGTGGAGCTTTAGCGCTGCCAGACACCCGTCTCGAAGAATGCCTTCAGCGTGTCCTCGTGTGGCTGCGGATCCAGTCCCTGGGCCGCCAGCCACGCAGGGCTGTAATGGCTGCCGGCGTACCGGTCACCGCCGTCGCACATCAGCGACACCACGCTGCCCCGTTCACCGTCCGCCACCATCTGGGCCACCAGCTGCCAGACACCCCAGAGGTTGGTACCCGTGGACGGCCCTGGGTGCAGCCCCGCCAGCGTATGGAGGTGCCGCATGGCGGCGACCGAAGCGGCGTCGGGCACCTGGATCATGTGGTCGATGACCGAGGGCACGAAGCTTGGCTCCATGCGGGGCCGGCCGATCCCCTCGATCCGGGAGGGCATGCCGGTGCTGAAGTCCGCAGCGCCGCTCCGCCAGCCGGGATAGAAGGCGGAGTTTTCCGGATCGACAACCGCCAGGGACGTGGCGTGGCGGTGATAGCGGAGGTAGCGGCCGATCGTGGCGCTGGTCCCGCCTGTTCCGGCTCCCACCACAATCCAGCGGGGGACCGGATGCTCCTCCAGCGCCAGCTGCTCAAAGATGGATTCGGCAATGTTGTTGTTGCCCCGCCAGTCGGTGGCGCGCTCGGCATAGGTGAACTGGTCCATGTAGTGGCCGCCACTCGTGGTGGCAACCTCGGCGGCGGCCGCATATACCTCTGAAGCGTGGTCCACCAGGAGGCAGGCGCCGCCGAACTGTTCGATCAGGGCGATCTTTTCCGGGCTGGTGGTGCGTGTCATCACGGCGATGAACGGCAGGCCCAGGAGTTGTGCGAAGTAGGCTTCGGAGACCGCGGTGCTGCCGCTGGATGCCTCCACGATGGTGGTGCCCTCGTGGATCCACCCGTTCACCAGCCCGAACAGGAACAGGGATCGCGCCAGCCGGTGCTTTAGGCTGCCGGAGCGGTGCGTGGATTCATCCTTGAGGTACAGCTGGACGCCCCAGTGTTCCGGGAGTGGCACGGAATACAGGTGGGTGTCGGCCGACCGGTTGTTTTCTGCGTTGATCTTGCGGACAGCCTCGTCCTCCCATGCCCGGTCCCGGGTCACCGCCCTCTTCATTCAATCTGCCCGTTCACTTAGTCTGCTTCTCACGGAATCAGCCTACCGGCGCGGGCAGCCGGGGCTAGAGTTAGCGCAAACCCAAGGAGACAGATGGACACCCTCATTGACGTGGCCGGGCTGAACGCCCGGATTGCCTCCGGCCAGCGCACCGTGCTGCTCGATGTCCGCTGGGCGCTTGCGGACCCGGACGGCCACAGCCATTACCTGAAAGAGCACATCCCGGACGCGGTGTATGTCGACCTGCCCACCCAGCTGGCGGACCCCGCAGATCCTGCCCGCGGGCGCCATCCGCTGCCTTCGCAGGCACGCTTCCAGGAAGCGGCACGGTCCTGGGGCGTCCACGACGGCGACGTCGTGGTCGCCTACGACGATGCCGGGAACACCTCCGCTGCCCGGGTGTGGTGGATGCTCCGGAATGCGGGCGTGCGCACCGTTTACCTGCTCGACGGCGGCCTGGCCGCCTGGCGCAAGGCGGCGTTGCCCCTGGAGGGCGGCGCTGTGGAGCCGGACACCGGCGACGTGACGCTCGCCAGCGGCGGCATGCAGGTGACCGACGCCGACGGAGCCGCTGACTGGGCCGCCGGAGGCGTGCTGCTGGATGCACGCGCCGGGGAACGGTACCGCGGGGAAGTCGAGCCGGTTGACCCCCGGGCCGGCCACATTCCCGGCGCCGTCAGCGCACCCACCACCGGGAACCTCGACGACGACGGCCGCTTCCTGCCGGCGGAGAAGCTGCGGCAGCGCTTCGCCGTACTTGGGGTCGACGCAACGACGCCCACCGCCGTCTATTGCGGCAGCGGCGTGACGGCCTCGCATGAGATAGCGGCCCTGGAAATTGCCGGTTTCAGTGCCGCTCTGTTCCCCGGCTCCTTCTCCGAATGGTCCAACGACGACTCCCGTCAGGTGGCCACGGGCGCTGATCCCGAATGACCGACCCCGGGAAGTGATCCCCGGCGGCACGGCGGGCCGGCCCATAGAACCTCACCGGCAATTGGAACTCGCCGGGGTGCCGCGGTAGCGTCGCCATATGACTCCTGGACGCCCCGTACCCCCGCCGCTGAACCTGCGGATCCCGCCGGAAGAGACCGCCGTCGGACCCCTCGAAGGACGCCATGCCGCCGCCCGCGGCGCGTCATCCGCCACAAGCGGACTGGTTGGGCTGACAGTTGCCCGCCGGGCACCTAAAGCGGACGACGTCGAAATTGCGATCGAGTTCTGCGGGCTGTGCCACTCCGACGTTCACGCCACCCGGGGGGAGTGGGGCTCCCAGAACTACCCGCTCGTACCGGGCCACGAGATTGTGGGCAGGGTCAGCCGCGTCGGTTCTGACGTGTTGGACTTTCAGCCGGGAGACCGCGTGGGCGTGGGCTGCATGGTGGACTCCTGCAGGGAATGCGAGAGCTGCCTGGAAGGGCTGGAGCAGTACTGTGAACGCGGCCTGACCGGAACGTACGGTGCCAAGGACGCCCGGAACGGGGACGCCGTCACCCAGGGTGGTTATTCCACATCCGTGGTGGTGGACCGGCGGTACGTCCTGCGGGTGGCGGAATACCTGGATCCTGCGTCGGCTGCCCCGCTGCTTTGTGCGGGCATCACCACGTTCTCGCCGCTCCGCCACTTCGGTGTCCGGAAGGGCCACGTGGTCGGCGTCGTGGGACTGGGCGGCCTTGGGCATATGGCCGTCAAACTGGCAAAAGCGATGGGAGCCGAGGTCAAGGTCTTCACTACCTCTGAATCCAAGGCGTCGGCGGCACTGGAACTGGGCGCTGACTCGGTAGTGCTCTCGCGGGATGAGGAAGCGATGGCCGCTGAGAACCGGAGCATCGACGTCATCATCGATACGGTGGCAGCGCCGCACGACCTCAACGCGTTCTTCCGGACCCTGCGCCGGGACGGAGCCCTGTTCCAGCTGGGTCTGCCCTCCGAAGCCATGCCGCCGGTCAATCCCGGGGCACTGATCAGAAGGCGGATCTCCTATGCCGGTTCCCTGATTGGGGGCATCGCCGAGACGCAGGAGATGCTCGACTTCTGCGCCGAGCACGGAGTCGTCTCGGACATCGAACTGGTTGGTGCTGAGCAACTTAACGACGCCTATGACCGGATGGTCGCAGGTGATGTGAAGTACCGTTTTGTCCTGGATGCATCCACACTGCAGGAACCGTCGGAAAGGGCTGACGCATGAGCACGCTGTTCACCAAGATTCTCAACGGGGAGATCCCTGGCCGGTTTGTCTGGCGGGAACCGGACGTCTCCGCGTTCCTCACCATGGGTCCGCTTGCGGACGGGCACACGCTGGTGGTGCCGACCGAGGAAGTGGACCGCTGGACGGACGCCTCGCCCGCAACCCTGGCGAGGGTCATGGAAGTGGCGCAGCGCATCGGTGCCGTGCAGGTGGACACGTTCGGGGCAGCCCGGGCAGGACTCATCGTGGCCGGTTACGAGATCAACCACATGCACGTGCACGTGTGGCCTTCCAACAGCATGGCGGAATTCAATTTCGCCACCGCCGAGCACAATCCGGATCCGGCGCGGCTGGACTCCAACGCGGAAAAGCTGCGTGCAGGCCTGCGCGACGCCGGCTATGGGGAGTTCGTGCCAGAGGCCTAAGCCAGGTCCCAGGTCGGGTCGGCCATTCGTAATAACCATTAACGGGCTTGGTACTCGCAGAACTCAGGCGACACTGCCTGCCTGCCTGCCCGCCCCTGCAAACCCCGCCACGGCGAACCAGCGCTGGAGGCAGCGCTCTCGACGAACAGGACGTCGGCGAACAGCAGCTCAGGAAACGGGTCCTCCGGAAACGGTGCCGGATACGCTGCGTCGAGGTCATCGTCCCGTCGTCCGCGAACGCATCGAAGGGGAAACCGGCACCGTGAAAATCGGCGTCGCGAAACACAGCAGCGTGCAGAACGCCGTCGTGCGGCGCCGCTGCTGATTTTCCCAGGCCTTCCATGAACACAGTCTGCCAAGGGGCTGCGACATTTTAGGGCCGATCGGACACCAGATATGGCTGGGATCTTGAAGTTTTTTAGATCCACCTGAAAACGAAAAGTAGGTGGCAGTTCAGGGCGTTCCCAGCCCTGGGAACGCCCTGAAGCTACCTAGTTGGGTGCTGTGGTGAGCTGGAAGCCTACGCCGCGAGCACCTTGTTCAGTGCAGCCCGGATGCGCTTCTCGGACACGGAATAGGCTGTGCCAAGTTCGACGGCGAACAGGCTCACCCTCAGCTCCTCGATCATCCAACGCACCTGCGTCAGCTCGGCACCGGCGCGGCGGCCGGGCAGTAAGGCCGACACGGCGTCGTCGTAATCATCCTCCAGCTGCTGGACCGCCGCCATATTGAGCGCATCGCGCTGCACGTTTCCGGGCAGCTTCTCCAAACGTTTTTCGATGGCCGTGAGGTAACGGGGGAGCTGGCTCAGCTGGGCGTAGCCCGTGCGGGCTACGAAGCCGGGGAAGACCAGCTGTTCAAGCTGGCTGCGGACATCGTTGAGCGCGCTGATGAGCGCCAGGCTCGTGGTGCCCTTGAGCTGTTTTTGGATCCGGCGCGTGCTCGCGAGTATTCGCTCTACCACAGCCGTAACGCTGAAGACGGTGTCGATCAGTTCCGCCCGGACATGCTCAAACAGGGCGTCGAACGCTGCCTGGTCCCATGGGAGTTCTGCGGGGGTCAGCTTGTCCACCGCCGCCAGGACGCAGTCTGCGATCAGGGCCGACACGGACCCGTGGGGATTCTGGCTGAACGTCAGCTTCTCCGTGTTGTTCAGGTGTTCGAGGACATAGCGGTCAGGCGCGGGCACCCGCAGTGCGAGGAGCCGGATGACACCGCCCCGCATGGCTTCCTGCTGCTCCGAGGCAGTCTGGAAGACGCGCAGGCCAACGGACTTTCCTTCGTCCACCAGCGCGGGAAATCCGGTGACGGTATGGCCCTTAACAGTGACGCTGGCTTCCCGCTGAATCGCGCCGAACCGCCACTCGGTCAGGCCGGACTGTTCCGTGAACCCGGCGTGCGCCTGCGGCCGGCCGTCCTGTGCCCGGCCGTCCTGCGGGGCCCCCTGCTGCTGGCTCTTCTTCAGGGACCGCGGGCCGGCTGTGGCCGGAGTGGCGCCCAGGGACTCTGCGATGGCCCGGCGGGTGGCCGGCGCCAGCCGCTCCTGCAGCGCTTCCAGGTCCTTGCCCTCGTCCAGGACCTTGCCGCGGCTGTCCACCACCTTGAAGCTCACCCGCAGGTGCGGCGGAACCGTATCCCAGTTCCAGGACCCGGCCGGGATGATCTGGCCCTTGAGACGGCGCAGGACAAGCTCAAGCGAGCTCTCAAGCTCGTCCTCGGCAGGGTCGAAATCCGCTTCCAGCGCCGCCACCGCCTGCCGGGCGACGTCCGGGGCCGGAACGAAGCTCTTGCGGACCTGCTTCGGCAACGATTTGATCAGTGCAGTTATAAGTTCCACGCGCTGGCCGGGGATCAGCCAGCGGAAGGGTGCGTCTTCGAGCTGGTTCAGGAAGAGGACCGGAACTTCCGCCGTAACGCCGTCGGACGGGTTGGGCGTCGAGCCGGGCGCCACCGGATGGAACTCATAGCTCAGGGGCAGTTCGAACCCCTTGTGCAGCCACGTCTTCGGGTACGCGGACTCATCCAGCGCCTCGGCGTCCTCGCTCAGAAGCAGGGCCTCATTGAAGTCCAGAAGCGCGGGATTCTGCTGCCGGGCGTCCTTCCACCACTTGTCGAAGTGCCGTTCCGAGACGACGTCCTTGCCCACCCGCGCGTCATAGAACTCGAAAAGCGTTTCGTCGTCCACCAGGAGGTCCCGGCGGCGCAACCGCGCTTCGAGTTCCTCCACTTCCTGCAGCAGGGCCCGGTTGCGGTGGAAGAACTTGTGGTGCGTCTTCCATTCGCCCTGGACCAACGCATGCCTGATGAACAGCTCACGGGCCAGGACAGGATCGACCTTGCCGTAGTTGATGCGGCGCTGGGCGATGATGGGAACACCGTAGAGGGTGACCTTTTCATAGGCCATCACGGCGCCCATCTTGGTGGACCAGTGGGGTTCGCTGTAGCTGCGCTTGATCAGGTGCGGCGCCACCTGCTCGGCCCACGCCGGCTCGAACTTGGAGGCCACCCGCGCCCACAGCCTGCTGGTTTCCACGAGCTCGGCGGCCATGACGAACGTGGGCGACTTCTTGAACAGCGCCGAGCCCGGGAAGATGGCGAAGCGGGTTCCCCGGGCGCCGGCATATTCCCGCTTGCGTTCATCGAGGATGCCGATGTGGCTCAGCAGGCCTGAGAGAAGGCTGATGTGGATGCCCTCGTGGTTGCCCACAACATCTGCCTGACGCTTGTTGTCCAGGCTGATGCCCAGTGGACGGGCCAGCTGTCGGAGCTGTGCGAACAGGTCCTGCCACTCGCGGACGCGCAGGTAGTTGATGAATTCGTTGCGGCACAGGCGGCGGAACTGGGTGGAGGACAGCTCCTGCTGCTTCTCGTGAATGTAGTTCCAGAGGTTCAGGTACCCGGTGAAGTCTGAATTTTCGTCGCGGAAACGGGCATGCTTCTCTGCGGCCAGCTGCTGCTTGTCCGTCGGGCGTTCGCGGGGGTCCTGAATGGTGAGGGCAGCCGCCAGGATCATGACTTCGCGGACGCAGCCGCGCTGGCCGGCCTCCACAATCATGCGGCCAAGCCGCGGATCCACCGGGAGCTGGGCAAGCTTATGTCCGACGGCGGTCAACCCGCCGCCGCCGTTGCGGCCGGCATTCCTGCCCTCCGCATTTGCCGTTTGGGGGGAGCCAGCGGCTGCCTGCGGCGCACTCAAGGCGCCGAGCTCACGAAGGAGGGTGACGCCGTCGTTAATGGCGCGGGAGTCCGGCGGCTCCACGAACGGAAAGTTCTCGATGTCCTTGGGCCCGCGGGCGACACCCATGGCAGTCATCTGCAGGATGACCGCCGCAAGGTTGGTGCGCAGGATTTCCGGATCGGTGTAGAGAGGCCGGGATTCGAAGTCCTCCTCGGAATACAGCCGGATGGCGATGCCGTCCGAGACGCGGCCGCAGCGCCCGGAGCGCTGGTTGGCCGACGCCTGGGAAACCCGCTCGATGGGCAGCCGCTGCACTTTGGTGCGGTGCGAATAGCGCGAGATGCGCGCGGTGCCGGTGTCGACGACGTACTTGATGCCTGGAACGGTGAGGGAGGTTTCGGCCACGTTGGTGGCCAGCACAATCCTCCGCTTGCTGCCCGGGTTGAACACCCGGTGCTGTTCCTGCAGGCTCAGCCGCGCGAACAGCGGCAGGACCTCGGTGCCGGCCAGCCGCCGGTTTGTCTGGATCCTGGCCTGGAGGGCGTCCGCGGCGTCCCGGATCTCGCGCTCGCCGGAGAAGAAGATGAGGATGTCGCCCGGCGCTTCCAGGGCGAGTTCGTCGACGGCGTCGCACACCGCGTCCAGCGGGTCCCGGTCTTCCTCGAGTTCGTCGTCGGAGGAGTTGTCCTCGTCATCGCCCGACGGGCCGCCCGCCGGCTGGGAGAGCGGCCGGTAGCGGATCTCGACGGGGAACGTTCGCCCGGACACCTCTACGATCGGGGCCGGTTCGTCCTCCGGGCCGAAGTGCTTGGCGAAGCGCTCGGGGTCGATGGTGGCGGAGGTGATGATCACCTTCAGGTCCGGCCGCTGCGGCAGGATCCGCTTGAGGTAGCCGAGGATGAAGTCGATGTTCAGGCTGCGTTCGTGCGCCTCATCGATGATGATCGCGTTGTACTTGCGGAGCAGTTTGTCGCGCTGGATTTCGGCCAGCAGGATGCCGTCGGTCATCAGCTTGACCTTGGTGGACTTGCTCACCTCGCCCGTGAAGCGGACCTGGAAGCCCACTTCCTGACCGATGTCGACGCCGAGTTCGGAGGCGATGCGCTCGGCCACCGTGCGTGCCGCGAGACGCCTCGGCTGGGTATGGCCGATCAGGCCGTTCTCCCCCAGGCCCAGCTCCAGGCACATCTTGGGAATCTGGGTGGTCTTACCGGAACCGGTCTCGCCGGCAATGATCGTCACCTGGTTGGCGGCGATCGCGGCCATCAGGTCCTCGCGGCGCTCGGAGACCGGCAGCTCGGCGGGGTAGGAGATGTGAAAAGTCATGGCTCCCACAAGTCTACTGCCGTGAAAAAGGACCCGGCGTGCGCCGGGTCCTTGGTGTTGGTGGGGGGACTGTGGTTCTGGGTGGGCAGTGTTTCCGGGAAGGAGGGTTGTGGGCGGACAGTGAACGG
This sequence comes from Arthrobacter globiformis, assembly GCF_030815865.1. Taxonomy (NCBI): domain Bacteria; kingdom Bacillati; phylum Actinomycetota; class Actinomycetes; order Micrococcales; family Micrococcaceae; genus Arthrobacter; species Arthrobacter globiformis. The sequence goes on along the minus strand of NZ_JAUSXI010000001.1, from coordinate 3,730,861 downwards.
GTTTGGCGGGCGCCATGGGCCGCTAGAAGATGCGCATCGTGTAGTTGCTGCTGGGCAGGTCCAGTGCGGACCAGTCCCGGACCGAGTGTTCGGGAGGGGTGTGGCCCCGGCCATCCCGCAGGACGGCGGCGACCGTGGCGGCTGCTGCAACGAGGACCAGGACAAGAAGGGCGATTCCGAAGATTTCCATGTCTCCATGGTTCTCCCGGCCCGGTGCAGAAAGAAGTGGCAGAAATGCCTAGAAAGTACAAATTTCTGCCATACTGGAAACATGCTCAAAACAGTGGCAATCATTGCGGTTCCCAACTTCTCGATCTTCGAGTTCGGTACCGCTTTTGAGGTTTTCGGCATCGACCGTTCGGAACGTGGAACAGGCGTGCCGCAGTTCGACTTCCGGGTGTGCACTCCGGTGCCCGGCGAAGTTCCGCTGAAATCCGGCCTCACTATGAACGTCGGCCTCGGACTGGAAGCCGCCGCCGATGCCGACCTGGTGATCATGGCGCCCTACGGCCGGGAGGAGGATGTTCCGGAATCCGTCCTCGATGCCCTCCAGGCGGCGCACAGCCGCGGCGCCTGGGTAATGTCGATCTGCTCTGGCGCGTTTGCGCTGGCGCGGGCCGGGATCCTGGACGGACGCCGGTGCACCACGCACTGGCATTACTCGGAAGAGCTCGCCGCCCAGTACCCCAAAGTCCTGGTCGACGAGAACGTCCTCTACGTCCAGGACGGACGGATCATCTCCAGCGCCGGAACGGCCGCGGGCATTGACGCGTGCCTGCATCTGGTGAGGATTGAGTTCGGGGCGGCCGTGGCGGCCGCCATCGCCAGAGACATGGTGGTTCCGCCGCACCGCGACGGTGGCCAGGCGCAGTTCATCGACCGGCCCATGCCCGAGTGCGGCTCCCAGCCCATGGAGGAACTCCTCCGGTGGATGGTGGAGAACCTGGACGAGGAACATCCCGTCCAGGAGCTGGCCGCCCGCGTGCACATGTCGCCGCGCACCTTCGCCCGCCGGTTCCGCGCTGAAACAGGAGCGACCCCGGCTGCGTGGCTCAATTCCCAGCGTGTCCTGCGCGCCCAGGAGCTCCTGGAGTCCACGGAGCTGAACATCGACGAGGTGGCGCGGCAGTCAGGGTTCGGCCATCCCGTGCTGCTCCGGCACCACTTCGCCAAGGTGCTGGACACAAGTCCGCAGTCCTACCGCCGGGCTTTCCGCGGCCAGATGGCTTCGGCCGGCTAGGCCGATTCTTCAGCTGCTGCCCGGGTCGACTCCACCAGCACACGCCAAGGACCGGTGACGGCCGTCTCCGGCAGGGTGGCGCGGCGCTGGCCGGCGCGGATGGAATACATGAAGCGGTCCGGCTGCCCGTCCGCCGCCTGCCGGGGATCGTCGACGGCGTCCCATGGGCACGCTTCGACGAGGGGCTGCCAACGGCTCTTGTCGCTGGTGGTGACGGCGAGCACCGTCCAGACGCGGGTGAGTGCGGCTATCCCGCCGCTGCGCTCGACTGTGATTTTCATGGCGAGGTTCCCCGGGTTCCGCGGCGGCCGGGAAGCGGAATGTCACAGTCCCGGCGTCGGTTAGAGCTTTACCTTCACAGTCTCCCACGCCCCGCGCACAGCGTCATGCTCTGCCGACTCCTCGCCGAACAGTTCCTTCGCCGTTGCGGCGGTGGCTTTGGCAAAGGCTGTGAAGGTGCCGGTCGGGCTCAGCGAGCCGCTTGTCAAGGTTTCGTACCAGATTTGGCCCGGCGCTTCCCAAGCGTTCCCGCCCAGGGTCTGGGCGACGACGCAGAACGCCCGGTTCGGGATGCCGGAGTTGATGTGGACCCCGCCGTTGTCCGCCCTCGTGCGTACATAGGAGTCCATGGAATCCGGCTGCGGGTCCTTGCCGAGGACGTCGTCGTCGTACGCGGTTCCCGGTGCCTTCATGGAGCGCAGGGCGGACCCTTCGACCTGCTGTGTAAACAGCCCTTCGCCGATCAGCCAAGAGGCTTCGGCGGTGGTCTGCTTCCGGAAATACTGCTCCACGAGTGCCCCGAAGACGTCGGACACGGATTCGTTGATTGCCCCGGCCTGGTTGCGGTAGGCGAGCCCGGCCGAAAACTGCGTCACACCGTGGGCCAGCTCGTGGCCAATCACGCTTAGCGACCTAGTGAATCGCTCGAAGACCTCCCCATCACCGTCGCCAAACACCATCTGCTGGCCGTCCCAGAACGCGTTGTCATATAACCTGCCGAAGTGGACGGTGGCGTTCAGGGGCATTCCCAGGCCGTCGATGGAGTTCCGGCCGAAGGCGTCAGCGTAGAGGCTGTGGGTGTGGCCCAGACCGTCGTAAGCCTCGTCGACAGCGGGATCGCCCGTGGCAGCGTCGCCTTCCTTCCGGGCAATCTGCCCGGGCAGCGACTCGCCAAACTTTGCGTCGAAGACGGACCTGCTGACCGGAGCGGGCTCTAGTTGCCTGATGCCAGCAGGGGCGGACGGCGCCGCCGTGCGCGCCGCGTGCACGGACCCGACATGGAGCAGGGCTTCCCTGGCGGCGCGGGCAACAGCCGAGAACCGGGGTGACCTTTGGGTAGCCAGGCGGCGCAGGATGTACGGCGGAACGATTGAACAGAACATGCCCATCACACTACGAACGGCCTCTGACATTCTGCGTCAGGCGCACTGAAGATGCAGGAAACCCCCGTCGCTTTCAGCAAGCGGCGGGGGTTTCTTCTGTGCCCTCGATAGGATTCGAACCTACGGCCTTCTGCTCCGGAGGCAGACGCTCTATCCCCTGAGCTACGAGGGCATCCAGGGATCCTGCCGTTCCCGGCCGGACGTCCTAGAGCTTAGCAGGTAGGTGGGCCGGAATGGAAAACGAAACCCGGTTCCTGCTGTACATCAGTATCCCGCAAATGAATCCACGTGGATACGGCGGGCGCCGGCATGCCGCGCGGCGCGCCGCAGCGAGCCGACGCTGGCCGGGGAACCCGAGATGAAAACCCTTCGCTGGCCGATGTCCGGCACCAGCCGTTTCAGCGCGTGACCGTCCAGCCGCGCCCCCGGGGCAAGCAGCGCACCGGCGTCCTCGATGAAGTCCGGCGGCGCCGCTCCATCGGCGAGCCGGGCAATGACGCGGGCGCCGGAATCCTCCAGTTCGGCCGCGTAGGCGAGTTCCGATGCGCTCCGGGCGAGGTAGAGAAGCACGGTGTCGCGCTCGCAGGCCATGCCGCCGGACAAGTGTGACAGATACGGGGTGATGCCAATGCCGGCGGCAATGAGCAGGACCGGAGCCGACCCCTTCGGCAGGACGAAGTCACCCGCCACGGTGGTGGCCGTGAGCTCCTCGCCGGGTTTGAGGGACAGCAGCTTGCGCTTGGCTGCGGAGACGGGCTCAGCAGTGCCGACGCCGATCTTCACATGCTTCGCGTCGGGCGGGCTGGTCAGGCTGAAGACGCGGCGCCTGCCCCGTCCGTCCGGCTTGGGGTGCGGAAGATCCAGTTCGAGGTACTGGCCGGATGAGTGGCGGAGCGTGCGCTGGGGGCGGAAGACGAATTCCGTCGTCGTCGGCGTAAGCCTGCGGGAGTGGCTGAACAGCAGCCGGACGCTTCCGCGCTGGCCTGCCAGGAACGCCAGCAGGTTTCCCGCCATCAGTGCCAGTTCGGGGGAGTTGGCCAGGAAGCCGAGGTTGAAGGGCATGGCCAGCAGGATTCCGACGACGGCGGCCATCGCCAGCTGCTGCCAGCGCCTGGGCGGCAGGGTGAGCGGCTCGGTGAGCATGAATCCGGCAAAAAACAGCACGGGGCTCTGCGCCAGGGTTTGCCACACGGCACTTCCCAGGTCGACGCCGGAGGGCAGTTGCACCGCGGCCACCACCGCGGTTGCTACCAGGACAAAGACTACGGCCATGAGCGTTTTACGGGTCCGGTAGAGCACCAGGAGGACGCCCGGGACCAGTAGCCACAGCATGGCCGGGGTGCCGGCCCACCACGTGGCGATGTTGAGCCCTGTTAGGCCGGTGATGAAGGCCCCGGCGGCCGCGGGGTTGAACACATGGCGTCCGCGCCAGGCCAGGGCGTACTTCGAGGCTGAAGCCAGGACGCAGGCCAGGGCCACGCCGGCCAGGTCCATCGGGGTAAACGCCGGGCCAAGCTGTGTGGGCCAGAACAGGAAATAGAGCAGGAGGCCCGTAATCAGCGATGACTCCGAATGCGGTTGAACATGGAACAGCGCGGCCAGGGCGCGATTGGAAACGTATGTCAGTCCGAGGCAGAGGGCCAGATGGGCCAGCATGTTGGGAATGCCGAAGGTCAGCCAGCCGAGGGCGTCGAGCAGAAGGCTGTAGGCAGCCAGCACGGCAAGCACCAACAGCACCAGCCTGTACATCGTGAACCGGCCCAGGTAAGTGTCCAGGGCGGTGCCGGGCGAGGCCTGCTGCCGGGAGGTGGTTGAACTCATGTGAACAGCCTTCCGTCGAATTCCGCGGAGTACTCCGCGCTGCCGTTGGAAAATACCTTGAGCCAGGAAAAACGGAAATGCCGTTCCAGGTCCTCGGCCGGAACCAGGAACAGTGCGGTGGCGAGGGCGTCAGCCTCCATGGCTGTGTCCGCCCGGGCCCAAGTGGCAACCACCGTCCTGACCGGCGCCCCGGTGGTGCCGTCCAGGACATGATGGAGTCCGTCTCCCCAGGCCCGCCGGTTCGACGCCGAAGCACAGAGAGCGCCGGATCCCAGCGGCACAGTTCCTATCGCCTTAGTGGCGTCATACGAATGCTCCAGCGCCACCTGCACCGGCTCCTGTCCGCCGTTCAGCAGGTCCCCGCTGGCGTCAATGAAGAAGTCTGGAACACCGTGGCTCCTTAGCTGTTCGGCCAGAAGGTCCACAAGCTGGCCCTTGCCAGCCGCGCCGATGTCCAGCACCACCGGGGCAGTGGTGCGCAGCGACGTTCCGTGCCATTCCAGGACGGCGTCCCAAGCCGGGGGCGCCGCAGCTTTCCCCCGGGGCTGCAGCGAATAGTGCGGATCGTAGCCCAGCCGCTCAAGGCTTTCACCGATGAGGGGCGTCATGGCGCCACCGCTGAGCGTGTAGAGCTGCCGGTAGAGCGCGGCCAGGACCGTGGCCTCGGGCGGCAGCTCGTATTGCCCCGGCGCCACGGACATCCGGGCCACCAGGGAGTCTTCCCGGAACCTGGACCACGTGGAGTCATAGCGCTCCACCTCGGCCAGCACTGAGCTGCGCAACCCCGGCGGCAACGGGGCAGGGGTGGAGATTTCCCAGCTGGTGCCGATGCCGTCAAAACGGAAGCTCTGCCAACCCGCATGCGGCATGGCAGCCGCCTACAGGGCCTGTGCCTTGATCGCTTCGACCGCCTGGTTGAAGCCGCCGCTGGTCAGGGAGGAACCGGCCACCTTGGAGACGTTAATCTCATCCAGGCTCTTGCCCACCACCTGGTCAGCGATGCCTCCGGCGAACTGGCCCTGGAACTTCCGGGTGTTGGGATTGGACGGGTGCTCGGTGATCTCCACCGCCGACACAGCGCCACTGGCCAGCGTCAGCTGCACGCCCACTGTCTCGGTGCCGTTGGGGGATCTGTAGTTGCCGTCCGCGCTGTAGGTCCCGTCCTTGTAGCCCGCCGCGGAGCCCGCTGAGGACCCGGTTGCCGCCGCCGAAGCGGATGCCGCCGCCGTGGGCTCGGTCTCCTGCGTGGCAGGCCGCTGGGCCGAAGGCGCGCAGCCAGCCACCGTTCCGGCGAGGGACAGGCCGGCCACGCCGGCGAAAACAGTCTTGCGGATTGAAGGCTTCACGGGGTCTCTTTTCGTGGTGCGGGCACTCTAGGGACAGCGTTGAGGTTCGGTGCTGATATTCAGCGTTGATGTTTCAACAATTTGCAGGTGACTAAAGGCTAAGGGTATTTCCTGTGAATTTGCCTACTACTTGCTGTGACGCCGAGGGGCCATCCGGGCACCCTGACGGATTCCGCGCCACGACGGGCTCCCCGGTAGGCTAGGAGTGTGACTCCCGAAGAACTCTCCCTCGCAATATCCGCCTGCCTGAAAGACGCCGTTGCCGCCGGCGACATTGCCCTTGCCGAGGCGGCTGTACCGGACTCCGTCCTGGTGGAGCGTCCGAAGAACCGGGAGCACGGTGACTGGGCCACCAACATCGCCCTGCAGCTGGCAAAGAAGGCCGGAACCAACCCGCGCGAATTCGCCACGCTGCTCAGCGCCCGCCTCAAGGACATCAACGGCGTCGATGGTGTGGAAATCGCCGGTCCCGGCTTCCTCAACATCACAGTTGACGCGGCCACGGCCGGAGCGCTGGCCAAGAACATCGTCGAAGCGGGCAGGGAGTACGGCACCAACGCCGCGCTCGCCGGACACACCGTCAATATGGAATTTGTTTCCGCCAACCCCACCGGGCCACTGCACATCGGCCACACGCGCTGGGCTGCTCTGGGTGACTCGATCGCCAGGGTGCTTCGCGCCTCGGGTGCCGACGTCACCGCCGAGTACTACATCAACGACGCCGGCTCCCAGATGAACGTCTTCGCCAACTCGGTGCTGTCGCGCCTGCACGGCCGCGACGTGCCTGAGGGCGGCTACCCTGGCGAATACATCCGCGACCTCGGCCATCAGGTCCTGACCCGGCACCCGGACATCCGCGAACTGACGGATGCTGCGGCGCTGCCCGTGATCCGGGCCGCGGCCTACGAGGCGCAGCTCAAGGACATCAAGGACACCCTGGCCGACTTTGGGGTCGCCTTCGACGTGTTCTTCTCCGAGCAGGAACTTCACGACGCCGGCGCGATCGAAAGTGCCGTTGCCCGCCTTCGCGAGCAGGGCCACGTGTTCGACGACGGCGGTGCCGTCTGGCTGCGCACCACCGACTTCGGTGATGATAAGGACCGCGTCATGATCCGTGCGAACGGCGAACCGACCTACTTCGCCGCCGACGCCGCTTACTACCTGTCCAAGAAGGACCGCGGCTACACGGAAAAAATCTACCTCCTGGGAGCCGACCACCACGGCTACATCAACCGGCTCAAGGCCATCGCCGCCGCGGCCGGCGACGACCCCGAGGTCAACATCGAGGTCCTGATCGGTCAGCTGGTCTCCGTCAACGGCGCCAAGCTCTCCAAGCGCGCCGGCAACATCATTGAGCTCAAGGACCTGATCTCCTGGCTGGGAACGGACGCGGTCCGCTATTCGCTGGCACGCTTCCCGGCCGACTCCCCGCTCACGCTGGACCCCGAGCTGCTCAAGAAGCACTCCAACGAGAACCCCGTGTTCTACGTGCAGTATGCGCACGCCCGCTCCCGCGGCACCGCGCGCAACGCCGTGGCTGCCGGAGTGGACCGGAGCGCCTTTGACGCCTCCCTGCTGGACCACGCCACGGAGAACGAACTGCTGTCGTACCTGGGCAGCTACCCCTCCATCGTGGCCAAGGCAGCCGAACTGCGCGAGCCGCACCGGGTGGCGCGCCACCTTGAGGTCATCGCCGGCGCCTACCACCGCTGGTATGACGCCTGCCGGGTGGCGCCCATGGGCGACGAACCCGTCACGGACACCAACCGCACCAGGCTGTGGCTCAACGACGCCACCAGCCAGGTGCTGGCCAACGGACTCGAACTGCTGGGCGTTTCGGCGCCGGAACGGATGTGATGGACGTGCAGGAAACCACGAGCAGCACGGCCTCCAGCAACACGGCCTCCAGCAGCACCGCCTCGCCGCTGGCTCCGGAGTGGCTCGCCGTCCCCGCCGACCTCAACGCCCTCCACACCCCGGTGTGGGCCGGCGGTGTGGAGCGGAACGCCGGCGGTGAACTGGCCATTGACGGCATCCCGGTCAGTAACCTCAAGGAACAGTTCGGCACGCCCCTTTTCGTCATGAGCGAATCGGACTTCCGTGCCCGCGCCCGTGCTTTCAAGGATGCGTTCGACGAAGCCTTTGCCGACATCTGCGGGGGAGTGGATGTCTACTACGCCGGCAAGTCCTTCCTCTGCACCGCAGTTGCGGCGTGGGTGGCCGAGGAGGGGCTGCGGCTGGACACGTGTTCCGGCGGCGAACTTGCGGTCGCCTCCCGGGCCGGCATCGACGGCGCCAACCTCTCGCTGCACGGCAACAACAAGTCCGACGCCGAGATCAACCGGGCGCTGGACATGAACCTCGGCCGCATCGTGGTGGACAGCCTGGACGAGCTGGAGCGCGTGGCCAAAATCGCCTCCGGCCGCGGGGACACCGCCAAGGTCATGCTGCGGCTGACGCCCGGCGTGCACGCCCACACCCACGAGTTCATCGCCACCGCCCACGAGGACCAGAAATTCGGCCTCTCCATGGCGGAGGATTCGACCGATGAGGCAGGCCTGTCCGCAGCTGAGGAAGCCGTCGCCGCGGCAACGTCCTACGCCAGCGTGGAGCTGCTGGGCCTGCACTGCCACATCGGTTCGCAGATCTTCGAGCCGGACGGCTTTGCACTGGCCGCCCAAAAGCTCCTGACCTTCCTGGCCGCGGTTCAGGCCAAATATTCCATCACGCTTCCCGAGCTTGACCTCGGTGGCGGCTACGGCATCGCCTACACGCCCGTGGACACGCCCCGCCCGGCAGCCGACATCGCGCAGGCGATGGCCGCCGTCGTACGTTCCAAGTGCTCCGAACTGGGCATCACCGCACCCCGGATTTCCATCGAGCCCGGCCGTGCCATCGTTGGCAGCAGCACTTTCACGCTGTACGAGGTGGGCACGCTGAAAACCGTCCGGGTAGACGCGCCGGCCGTCGGCGAGGGTGACTCCGCCGATATAAACGTTACGCACCCGCGCCGCTATGTGTCAGTGGACGGCGGTATGAGTGACAACGCCCGTCCGGTGCTGTACGACGCGGATTATTCGGCCATTCTCGCTTCGCGGACCTCCGGAGCGGCCCCACAGCTGTCCCGCGTGGTGGGCAAACATTGCGAGAGCGGCGACATAGTTGTTAGAGATGTATATCTGCCCGAGGACGTGGCAGCCGGTGATCTGCTCGCTGTACCGGGGACCGGCGCCTACTGCTGGGCCCTGTCAAGCAACTACAACTATCTGGCCCGGCCGGGCGTTGTCGCTGTGCGCGACGGATCTCCCCGGCTGATTGTCCGCGGGGAAACCGAAGAAGATCTGCTGAACCGCGACATGGGAGCCTGAATGACCGAATTGCGAACCCTGAAAGTGGCCCTGCTGGGCTGTGGCAACGTCGGGGCTCAGGTGGCGCGGATTCTGATTGACGACGCCGGCACCCTGGCGCAGCGCACCGGCGCCCGCCTGGAACTGGCCGGCATCGCGGTGCGGAACCTCGACGCCGAGCGCGAGGTGGACCTCCCGCGCGACCTGTTCACCACCGACGGCGAAACACTGGTCAAGGACGCCGACCTCGTGATCGAGCTGATGGGCGGCATCGAGCCTGCCCGCTCGCTGATCCTCTCCGCCATCCAGAACGGCGCCAGCGTGGTCACGGGCAACAAGGCCCTGCTTGCCGCCGATGGTCCGGCACTCTACGAAGAGGCGGACAAGGCCGGCGTCGAGCTGTCCTACGAAGCCGCCGTTGCAGGTGCCATCCCCATCCTGCGCCCTATCCGCGACAGCCTCTCCGGTGACCGCATCACCCGTGTGCTGGGCATCGTTAACGGGACCACCAACTTCATCCTGGACCAGATGGACTCCACCGGTGCGCAGTTCGCCGACGCACTCGCCGAGGCCCAGCGGCTCGGCTACGCCGAAGCTGACCCGACGGCCGACATCGAGGGCCACGACGCCGCGGCCAAGGCCGCCATCCTGGCGTCCCTGTCCTTCCACACCCGCTTCGACCTGGAGCACGTCTACTGCGAGGGAATTACCCGCGTCAGCGCCGCCGACATCGCCGCCGCCAAGGAAGCCGGCTTTGTCATCAAGCTGCTGGCCATCGCCGAGAAGATCGGTAACGGCGACGGCAGCGAGGGCGTTTCCGTGCGCGTCCACCCGACGCTCCTGCCGCGCGAACACCCGCTGGCAGCCGTCCGCGGTGCCTTCAACGCTGTCTTTGTCGAGGCGGAGAACGCCGGCGAGCTGATGTTCTACGGTCAGGGTGCCGGCGGAACCCCGACGGCGTCTGCCGTGCTGGGCGACCTCGTCTCGGCCGCCCGCCGCATCGTCCTGGGCGGTCCCGGACGCATCGAGTCCACCACCGGCCACGTCCCGGCGTTGCCCATTGACGCCGCGACCACCAGCTACTACATCGGCCTGGACGTTGCGGACCAGCCCGGCGTGCTGGCAAAGATCGCCCAGCTGTTCGCCGAGCACGGCGTCTCCATCGAAATCATGCGCCAGACCATCCACCGCGATGCCGACTCCAACGTGGAATCGGCCGAGCTTCGGATCGTCACCCACCGCGCAAGCGAAGCTGCACTGGCAGCGACCGTCGAAGCCGTGAAGGGCCTTGACGTGATTAATTCCGTTACATCCGTACTGCGGGTAGAAGGAGCTTAAGTGGCTCACCAATGGCGCGGTGTCATCCGCGAATACGCTGACCGTCTGCCCGTAACGGCGGCCACCAGGGTCATCACCCTGGGCGAGGGCGGCACGCCCCTGGTCTACGCCCAGAAGCTGTCCGAGCTAACGGGCTCTGACGTCTACCTCAAGGTCGAGGGCATGAACCCCACCGGTTCCTTCAAGGACCGCGGCATGACCATGGCCATGACAGCGGCCGTGGAGGCCGGGGCCAAGGCCGTTGTGTGCGCCTCCACCGGAAACACGTCGGCCTCCGCTGCGGCGTACGCCACCGCCGCCGGCCTGACGTGTGCCGTGCTGGTGCCAGAAGGCAAAATCTCCATGGGCAAGCTGAGCCAGGCCATCGCGCACGGCGCCACGCTCCTGCAGGTTGACGGCAACTTCGACAACTGCCTGGACATTGCCCGCAAGCTGGGCGAGTCCTACCCGGTCTTCCTGGTCAACTCCGTGAACCCGGCCCGCATCCAGGGCCAGAAGACCGGCGCCTTCGAGATCGTCGACGCCCTGGGCGACGCCCCGGACATCCACGTGCTCCCGGTCGGCAACGCAGGAAACATCACGGCCTACTGGAAGGGCTACAAGGAGTACTCCGCCCCGTTCGAGTCCGAAACTGCCGGCACGCTGGCACCTGTCGCCACCAAGACCCCCGCCATGTGGGGCTTCCAGGCCGCGGGCGCAGCTCCCTTCGTGGCCGGCCACCCGATTACGGAACCGGACACCATTGCCACCGCCATCCGGATCGGCAACCCCGCCTCTTGGGACGGCGCCATCGCCGCCCGCGACGAGTCCGGCGGATTTATCGATTCCGTTACTGACGACGAGATCCTCGCCGCCCACCGCTGGCTGTCCTCCCGTGAGGGCGTCTTCGTGGAGCCCGGCTCGGCTGCCGGCGTCGCGGGCCTGCTCAAGAAGCATGCCGCAGGTGAGGTGCCCTCCGGCAAGACCATCGCCATCACTGTCACCGGACACGGCCTCAAGGACCCGCAGTGGGCTCTCAGGACTGAGGACGGCAGCGATGTCCAGCCTGTCAAGGTGTCCAACGACGTCGTGACCGTTGCCGCAGAACTGGGACTGGAAGACAAATAACAGTGGAAACCATGCTGCCGCAGACCGCCCAGCTGCCCGCCATCCAGGCCGGACAGCAGGTGACGGTCCGGGTACCGGCCACCAGCGCCAACCTCGGTCCCGGCTATGACAGCCTCGGGCTGGCACTGACCCTGCACGACACCCTCACCGTGGAGAGCCTGGACAGCGACGAGCTGGTCTTCGAGCTCAGCGGTGAGGGTGCGGATTCCCTTCCGCGGGACGCGAGCCACCTGGTGGTCCGGGCGATGAATGCCGCCTTCGGACGGCTGGGCTACCGCCACACGGGCCTGAAGATCACGGCGGAAAACGTCAATCCGCACGGCCGTGGCTTGGGCTCGTCGGCGTCCGCAGTCGTGGCAGCCGTGACCGCGGCCAATGCGCTGCTTCCAGCGGGGGAGCAGCAGGACCGGAACTGGATCCTGCAGCTGACCAGCGAGATGGAAGGCCACCCGGACAACGTCGCTCCGGCGATCTACGGCGGACTGGCGCTGTCGTGGCAGGACAGTGACCAGTACAGCAGTACGTGCGCCGCCGTAGACGCTGCCGTCATCCCCATCGTGGCAGTTCCGGATTTCGAGCTCTCCACCGAGGCCGCGCGCGCTTTGCTGCCCGCGTCCATCGGCCATCACGCGGCCGCGATGAACTCCGGCCGTGCAGCACTTCTCATCCATGCCCTGACGCAGAAGCCTGAATTCCTGCTCCCCGGCACCGAGGACTTCCTGCACCAGAGCTACCGTGCGGAGGCCATGCGGCCCAGTGCGGCCCTTATCCGGGCCCTGCGCGCGGCCGGCCACGCTGCCGTCGTCTCCGGAGCTGGACCCACGGTTCTGGTCCTGGCCAACGGTGAGGCAGAGGCAGCCGCCGTTCTGGAATTCATTGCCTCGTTTTCCGAGGCAAACACACCGGACATCAACTGGCGTGTGATGAAGCTGGCGGTCGACGTCGAAGGTGCTAAAGTGGGAGTGCACCGGCGGTAACACCGCATGCAGTCTCCGCAGTCAGCACCGTATTCACTGAGTCATCACAGCATTCATTGATGCAGCCAGACGGCGGCTCTGCAGTCGAGAGGGCCCTGCAGCCAAGAGACCGTGCAGTCACCGACTCCGAAAATGGCCTTAAACGGTCATCGGGTCAGAATCTGCTTCGATCTGCTGCTGCTGCTTCGATCTCTTACTTGCGCGATATTTTCCGGTGCCACCTGCTTGGCCTGGCCAGGAACGTACAGATGTGTATCTGTTCCCTGAACCGCCAGTCCGCCGCCCCGCCAGCTATGCGGAGCGTTTGAAGGTGATCAGTATCCGGCCCTGCTGGCCGAACTCCAACCGGCAAGGCCGAACATCGCGGCTGCAGATCTGAACTGCAGCCCAGATCCAATCATCGCGTCCAGCTCACAGTCTGGACGCCGTCGAGGGGGAAGGATCCTTCGTGACCGAAACCACTGAGCTGTCGCCAGCTGTGGACATATCATCTTCTGCTTCCGGATCGTTGACGGAAGCTCCCGCCAAGAGCAGCGGCCTTGCCGGCCTGAAGCTCGCCCAGCTGCAGGCCCTCGCCAGCCAGCTCGGTATCTCCGGCGGATCCCGCATGCGCAAGGGCGACCTGGTGGCGGCTATTTCCGCGCACCGTGCAGGCACGTCCGCCACCGCCACCAAGGCGCCGGCACGGACCGCCGCAAAGGCCGCTGCAGCCAGCGCGGCAGCCCCGGCTGCCGAAACCGTCGCAGCAGCCCCGGCCGCGGAAGCAGCCGAGGCTCCGGCCCAGGAAAGCCGTGCACGTGGCCGCGGCCGCAGCCGCCGGGCAGTGAGCGACGGAATTGTTGCCGCACCCGCAGCTGAAACCGCTGCCGAGGCTCCGGCCGCTGAAGCGCCGGCCGCTGCCGAGGCCCCCGTTGCTGCTCCGGCCGAGGGTGGAGCCTCCGCTGAGGCAGAAGGCGCAGAGCGCCGCCAGCCGCGCACCCGCAACCGCCGCCGTGGCGAAGCAGCCGCAGCGGCTCCCGCCGAAACACCCGCTGCACCCGCCGAAGCTGCCGCCGAAGTGCGCGGCACTGAAACACGCGGCGTTGAAGCACGCGGCACTGAGGCCCGCGGCGCTGAAGCACGCGGTGCTGAGGCCCGTGAGCAGGCACCGGAGGGCGAAGCCGGACAGCGCGAACGCCGGGATGCCCGCGGCCGCGGAGGCCGTGACGCCGGCGAAGCTGGCGGACGCGACACCCGCCGTGATGACAGCCGGCGCGACGATAACCGCCGTGACGACAACCGCGACGCCGACGACGACGGCGGCAGCCGCCGCAACCGGCGGAACCGCCGCGACCGGAACGACCGCAACGAGCGCTCGGACAGCCGCGACGGCAGCCGCAACGAACGGTTCCGCGACCGCAACGACCGCCGCCGTGGACGCAGCCAGGGGCCCGACGTCGACGACGTCGAGGTCACCGATGACGACGTGCTGCTGCCGGTGGCCGGCATCCTCGATGTCCTCGAAAACTACGCGTTCATTCGTACGTCCGGTTACCTGCCGGGCCCGAACGACGTGTACGTCTCCCTGGCCCAGGTCAAGAAGTACAACCTGCGCAAGGGCGACGCCGTTGTTGGCGCCATCCGCGCGCCGCGCGACGGCGAGGACCGCGGCCAGCAGTCCGCCCGCCAGAAGTTCAACGCGCTGGTCCGCGTCACCTCGGTGAACGGCAAAACCGCCGAGGACCTCAAGGACCGCGTGGAGTTCGCCAAGCTCGTCCCGCTGTACCCGTCCGAGCGCCTGCGCCTCGAGACCGACCCCAAGAAGATCGGCCCCCGCGTCATCGACCTGGTGGCCCCGATCGGCAAGGGCCAGCGTGGCCTGATCGTCTCCCCGCCCAAGGCCGGCAAGACGCTCATCCTGCAGTCCATCGCCAACGCGATCACCACCAACAACCCTGAGGTCCACCTCATGATGGTGCTGGTTGACGAGCGTCCCGAAGAAGTCACGGACATGCAGCGCACCGTCAAGGGCGAGGTCATTGCCTCCACCTTCGACCGTCCCGCCGACGACCACACCACCGTGGCCGAACTCTCCATCGAACGCGCCAAGCGCCTCGTGGAAATGGGCATGGACGTCGTGGTGCTCCTGGACTCCATGACCCGTCTGGGCCGCGCGTACAACCTGGCAGCCCCGGCCTCCGGCCGGATTCTGTCCGGTGGTGTGGACTCCGCAGCGCTGTACCCGCCCAAGCGGTTCTTCGGTGCTGCCCGCAACATCGAAAACGGCGGCTCGCTGACCATTCTGGCAACGGCCCTCGTGGAGACCGGATCCAAGATGGACGAGGTCATCTTCGAAGAGTTCAAGGGCACCGGCAACATGGAGCTCCGCCTGTCCCGCCAGCTGGCGGACAAGCGCATCTTCCCGGCCGTGGACGTCAACGCCTCCGGTACGCGCCGCGAAGAGAACCTGCTCTCGGCCGAAGAGGTCAAGATCATGTGGAAGCTGCGCCGCGTCCTCTCTGGCCTTGAGACCCAGCAGAGCCTGGAACTCTTGACCAACAAGATCCGCGAAACCCAGAGCAACGTCGAGTTCCTCATGCAGGTTCAGAAGACGACGCTTGGTGCGAAGTCGGATAACGACAAGTAGCTGAGTTGGGGGCGGGCGCTGGTGCGTTCGTGCGGTGGGTGCCGCGCGGATGTTCCGCCCCCGCCCCTTCGCGTTGCAGCTGACGTACAGCGTACGTCAGCTGCAACGCTACGACAGGCCCGATGCCACTCCCGGGGCGGAACATCCGCGCGGCAGTTACGGGGCTCGCTCACCGTGGCGCGCCGATTTTGCGCCTGATTAAACTAGGTGCAGAACGAAAGGTTTGAAAAATGTTTGAGTCCGTACAGGGCCTGTTGGATGAGCATGATTCTATCCAGGCGCAGTTGGGGGATCCGGCTGTTTATGCTGACCAGAAGCTGGCGCGGAAGCTGGGGCGGCGGTCTGCTCAGCTGAACGGCATTGTGGAGGCTTACCACAAGTGGCATGCGCTGCACGATGACCTTTCGGCAGCCAGGGAGATGGCTGCCGAGGACCCTGATTTTGCTGCCGAGGTGCCTGAACTGGAGGAAGCTGTCGAGGTTGCGGCGGCGCGGCTGACGCGGCTGCTGATTCCCCGGGACCCGGACGATGCACGCAACGTGATCCTTGAGGTCAAGGGCGGCGAAGGCGGCGACGAGGCGGCCCTGTTCGCCGCCGACCTGCTGCGCATGTACACCCGTTATGCCGAATCCCGCGGCTGGAAGACCGAGATCATCTCGGCCACCGAATCGGACCTGGGCGGCTACAAGGACGTGCAGGTTGCCGTCAAGGGCAGCTCCAACGATCCCGCCGAAGGAGTGTTTGCCAGGCTCAAGTTCGAAGGCGGCGTGCACCGTGTGCAGCGCGTCCCCGTGACGGAATCCCAGGGACGGATCCACACCTCGGCGGCCGGCGTGCTGGTCCTGCCCGAGGTGGATGAGCCCGAGGAACTCGAGATCAACCAGAACGACCTCAAAATTGACGTCTACCGGTCCTCGGGGCCCGGCGGTCAGTCCGTCAACACCACTGACTCCGCGGTCCGGATCACCCACCTTCCCACCGGAATTGTGGTGGCAATGCAGAACGAGAAGTCACAGCTGCAGAACCGTGAAGCCGGCATGCGCGTGTTGCGCGCCCGCATCCTCGCGCACCAGCAGGAGCAGATCGACGCCGAGAACTCCGCCCAGCGCAAGTCGCAGATCCGCACCATGGACCGTTCCGAGCGGATCCGCACGTACAACTACCCGGAAAACCGGATCGCGGACCACCGCACCGGTTACAAGGCCTATAACCTGGACCAGGTCATGAACGGCGATCTCGAGCCGGTCATCCAGTCGGCCATCGAGATGGACGAGCAGGCGCGGCTGGACGCCATCGGCGACTAGGAGCCCCGGGATTCCATGACGTCCGAGCACACTCCGGAGCCGCCTGCCCACTCCCTGCCCGCCCAGTCCCTGGCTGCCGCGGTCCGGGAGGCAACGGAGCTCCTCACCGAGGCCGGCGTTCCCAGCCCCCGGGTGGACGCCGAACTCCTGGCCGACCATTTGCTGGGTGTGGGCCTGGGGCGGCTGCGGGCCATGATGCTGGGCGATGCCCCGGCCCCTGCCGGCTATGCCGAACTCGTTGCCGAGCGCGCCACCCGGATTCCGCTCCAGCACATCACCGGCGTGGCGCACTTCCGCTACCTCCAGCTCGCAGTGGGACCCGGCGTGTTCATTCCGCGCCCGGAGACCGAGTCCGTGGTGCAGCTGGTCATCGACCGGCTGCGCGCACTGGAACGTGCCGGCGTGGTCCGCCCCAAGGTGGTGGACCTGGGCACCGGCTCGGGGGCCATCGCCGGATCAATCGCGCACGAGGTGCCCGAGGCCGAGGTTTTTGCGGTGGAATTCAGCGAGTTCGCGCACGCCTGGGCGGCCAAGAATCTGCGGCCGCTGGGGGTCACCCTGCTGCTGGGAGACCTGCGCGACGCCCTGCCGGAACTTAACGGAACGTTCGACGTCGTCGTCTCCAACCCGCCGTACATCCCCGCCGAAGCCGTCCCCAACGAACCGGAAGTGGCGCTTCACGACCCGCCGGAAGCGCTCTACGGCGGTGGAGCGGACGGCATGGAACTGCCGACGGCGGCCGCCGCCTCGGCGGCGCGGCTCCTGGTTCCCGGCGGCTACTTCGTGATGGAACACGCCGAAATCCAGGCAGGCTGGATATCGGCGATGCTGAACCGGGCCGGGAACTGGACCGACGTCACCACGCATTTTGACCTTAACGGCAAGGAACGCGCCACCAGCGCTGTGCTTGCCTCGCCGCCCGCGGAGTAATGAAAGAATGAGGCAGTGACCACTACGTACAACTGCACGGCCGACGACGAGCGGACAGAAGGGATCGCCCACGCACGCCGGGCGATCCTGGAGAAGAAGTGCGTCGTCCTTCCCACGGATACCGTCTACGGAATCGCGGCCGATGCCTTTTCCCCGCAGGCCGTCACCATGCTGCTGGTCTCCAAGGGCCGTGGCCGGAACATGCCGCCGCCCGTCCTGATTCCCCGCCTGAATGCGCTCGACGGGCTGGCCACCGATGTGTACCCGGATGCCCGCCAGCTGGCCGAGGCCTTCTGGCCCGGCGGGCTGACCCTGATCTTCCACGCGCAGCCCTCACTGGACTGGGACCTGGGCGAGACCAAGGGCACCGTCGCCCTTCGCATTCCGGACGATGAGGTGGCGATCGACCTGCTGACCGTTACCGGACCCCTCGCGGTGTCCTCAGCAAACCGGACCGGCCAGGCTCCGGCGCAGACAGCCTTTGAAGCACGGTCCCAGCTCGCGGAATCCGTGGAGGTCTACCTTGAAGGCGGTTTCCGCCCGATCGAGGGAACCGACGCCCGGCCGTCCACCATTGTGGATGCGACCTCGTTGCCGCTGCGCGTTGTCCGTGACGGGGCCATCAGCCTCGAGCGGCTGCGCGAGGTGGTTCCCGGAGTTCTCGACATCAACGGCAATGCCACGGGCGAGGCTGAGGTCACCGCTGCCCCGGAGGGTGCTGCCTCCGAGGACGCTGCGCCCGAGAGTGCTGCGGACGCTCCTGTGCAGTCCGACGCCGGCGAAAAGCCCGCAAGCGCCGAATGACGCTGCAGAGGCAACCTATACCGGTCCTCGGAGTGGACGCCACGCCCTTGGACGTCGACGGACTCACCGCAGTCCTCAACGGGTTCGTGGCTGACGCCACCACCAGGACCGTGGTGGGACACAATCTCCACAGCGTGACCCTTTTCCACTCCGAACCGGAGTTCAGGAAGTTCTACGAGAACAGCGACGTTGTCCTACTCGACGGCGCGCCCGTCCTCTGGCTGTGGGGGAGGAGCCGGGAAAAGACGGCCCGGGCCACAAGGCCCGTCATGGACTACCGGCTTGGTTCAACAGACTGGATTCCCGCGCTGGGCCGGCTGGACGGCCTCCACCGCATCGCCGTCCTTGGAGCCGGGGCGACTGCCAACGCCAAGGCCGTGGCGAGGCTGCAGGACATGGTGCCGGGGGCCAATGTCGCCGGAATGCCGGGGGAGGACTGGGACCCGGAACTGGAAGAGAAAGCTGCGGCGTGGCTGGCGGAATTCCAGCCGCAGCTGGTGCTGATCGGCCTTGGCATGCCGCTGCAGGAAGAGGTGCTGTGGCGCCGCCTTCCGTCGCTGCCGCCCGCGGTCTACTGCGCCGTCGGGGGAGCTATCGAGCAGATCGCCGGCATCCAGAAGCTGGCGCCCCGCTGGCTTGGCCGGCTCGGGCTGGAATGGGCGTGGCGGCTGCTGCTGCATCCGCGCCGCGTGGCGTATCGGGTGTTTGGCGAGCCGTGGGTCCTGCTGGCACTCCTGCTGCGGCGCCGGCTGCGCGGTTAGGGCCGACAGAACAGGGCAGGCGCGCCGGGCAAAACAGGTTGCGCGGCCCGCCTACGTTAGAACTTCTGGTCCTTCAGCGGGCCAAATCCCTTGCCGCGCAGCCCCGTGGAGAACGCCCGGAACCAGTCCGCCAGCCCGCGGAGATCGCCCCGGCGGAGGAAATAGCCGAGGTAGCCGCCAACATCGGCCACCAGGGACTTCACGCGGAAGTGGCGGCGAATAAGGTAGCCGCGGTTGCGGTAGTAGTAGTAGCGCTTGAACGCGCCCTCCGGGACGATGACGTGCCAGCGGGCACCAAACACGTGCTTCGTTTCGGAAAAAGCGTGCGGGTGCATGATCGCAGCCGTGGTAACGGTGCCGAAACGGATGCCTGCCTTGCGCAGCCGGATGGTGAAGTCCACCTCGTCGCCGCGGATGAAGAGGCGCATGTCCGGCAGGCCCACCTTGAAGAAGACATCGGAGCGGATGAGGGCGCCGTTGAAGAAATGGCCGTCGTTCGGCAGGAACCCCACCTTCTCCAGTGCGGCCCGGTCGTGGGAGACCTTGCCGTCCAGCCGGAAGAAGAAGGAGAGTTGGTCGGGATGCCCCGGAGCTACCACCAGGGGCACAACAGCTTCCAGGTCCCGCGCCTCCGCTTCCCGGATCAGCGTGGCCAGGCACTCGGCGTCCGCCGGCTCGGCGTCGTCGTCCATCATCCAGACCCAATCGGCGCCGCTGGCCACGGCCTTGAGCGCCGCAAGGGAGAAGCCCCCGGCACCACCAAGATTGGCTTCCGAGCGGATGTAGTCCACATTTGCATGCTGGGCGGCCACGTCCTTCGCGGGAACCGTGCCACTGTCAACGAGGCAGATTGTCGACACGCGGGCCGTCTGCCCGTTGATGGCCCTCAGCAGGACGGCGAGCTCATGGGGACGGTCAAACGTCACGGCGGCAACTGCGACCGACACTGGCATTACGGGGATCCTTTCAGCACAGCCGTCGGCAAGTTTCCCGCCGGCGTATGGCCGTGTGACGCGAAGCGATGTACCCGTTGGCGTTAGTATCTTGACTAGAGTCCACTGTAATACAGCCCCGTCAGGCACTATGCACTGCCTGTCTGTGCGCGCATGGCGACGGAGAAGTTTCATTTATTGCACGTCAGATTCACACGTATCGAGCCCGCATGGTCCGCCCGGACTGACCCCGAATCCGCATCCGCATAGCCTGCAGCATGGCCACTGCGCCAGCACTATGCACTGCACCCGCAGCATGTACGGCCCTCTGGGAATGGTGGCCGCGCCGTGATCATGTACCTGTCCATGATGGTGACGGCGGCGCTCGTGTCCTACGGGGCCACATGGGGTGCACGGCTGATCGGTAACCGGCTTGAGCTGTTCGCCCCGATCCGCAGCCGGGACATGCATTCAAGCCCGGTCTCGCGGCTCGGCGGGCTGGGGATATTCGCCGGCGTGCTGGTGGCGCTGGCCGTGGCAAGCCAATCCTTCTTCGTCAAAGACATCTTCCGGAACAACGGTGCTCCGTGGGGTGTGCTGGCGGGCGCCGCCGTCATCGTGCTGGTGGGAGTGGCGGACGACCTGCTGGATCTTCGCTGGTGGGTCAAGCTGATCGGGCAGGCTGTCGCCGCGCTCGTGGTAGCCGTCTGGGGTGTGCGGATGACCATCATCCCGTTCATTCCGGAACCGATCCGCTTCGACTCGGACCCGATCAACATCGTCCTCACCACCGGCCTCATCGTCGTCACGATGAACGCGTTCAACTTCATCGACGGGCTCGACGGGCTGGCCGCCGGGGTGGCCATCATCGGCGGATCCGCGTTCTTCCTCACCGCCTACTGGGTCCACCGGAACGCGCCGATCCTGGACCGTTCCGACCTGGCCACGCTGCTGACGGCGGTCCTAGTGGGCAGTTGCCTGGGCTTCCTGCCACACAACTGGTTTCCTTCGAAGATTTTCATGGGCGATTCCGGCGCGATGCTGATAGGCCTGCTCATGGCGTCGGCCGGTGTGGTCTCGACCGGGCAGATCACCTCGGGCCTTTATGATCGTGTCAACGGTATCCCCACGATCATCCCCATCCTGCTGCCGTTTGCCGTGCTGTTCCTGCCGCTCCTGGACCTGTGCCTTGCGGTGGTGCGGCGCACCGCAGTCGGGCGCTCACCGTGGTCCGCCGACCGCGGGCACCTGCACCACAAGCTCATGGACATCGGGTACTCGCACCGCACCGCGGTCATGCTGCTGTATCTGTGGGCGGCGGTGCTGTCTTTCGGTGGTCTGGCCTTTGCCGTCTACCCCTGGCAGGTGGTGCTGGCCCTCATGGTTGCCGCCACCCTGGTCATGGGCCTGGTCACGGCCTGGCCGTACCTGAGCCGCCGCGGTGATGACACCGGAGTAGGGCCAACACCGCAGTAATACGCGCTTTTCGGAAAATTTCTATCTCGTGTAGAATTCAGGTGCAGGTCTTTCCTGCACCACTCCACCCTGCCCCGAAGATTGGTTCGCATGACCTCCAACGCCGAGCCCGGACCTGCGTCCGGCAAGGGATCCGTTGGCGTCTCCGGGCCCACACGGTCGCTTTGGCTCGGCCTGCTCGGACTCAGTTCGGCAGTCTCCTGCGGCGCCCTGGTCCTTACCGGTGTGGTGGCTGTGCTGCTGAACGGCTGGACCGGTGTTGTGTCCAGCAGCCTCGGCGGCCTGTTGGTGGTCGTGTTCTTCGCGATCAGCCTGCTGATCGGACACTTTGTGGGGCGCAATAACCCATCAGGCGCCGTCGGTCTGTTCGTGGCGACTTACTTCGTCAAGGTCATCGGTTTCGCCGTGGTGCTGTTCGCCGTTGGTGCTCCCGACTGGCTGCACGGCCGCTGGTTCGTCATAGGTGCCGTCGTGGCCGTGGTCACGTGGCAGGCTGCCGAGATCTACGGTTTCAGCAAAGCCCGGCTGCAGATCTTCAACGACCCCGAACCGGACAGCGACCCCAAGTCGAACGGTGAGCAACACTGATGACCAAGCACAACAACCCCGGAAAAAACGAGCCTGGAACACCCGAACCGACGCCCGGACATGGCGCTGTACCAGGCGTAAATTCCGACGGCGGTTACAACGCTGGAATGGCCGTCTTTAGCTACATAATTGGCGGAATCATCGTCTGGAGTTTGATAGGGTGGGGACTGGATTATCTGTGGGGAACCCGCTGGATTGTGCTCGTAGGCGCTCTGCTTGGAGCTGCGGGAGGGTTCTATCTGTCCCATATGCACGGCCTCACCAGTTCAAGGAAACCAACTGGCGGGAGCGGTGCAGCCAGCGGCCCGTCCGAGGACGGGAACAGTAATGCCAAATAATTTCACGAGGGGGAGGGCAAGCATGACGCGCGCCGGAACCTTACCAACGCCCAACGATGGACACTGCAGAGAGGAAACGCGTTGATCGCGCTTGCGCTCCCGGCCCAAAATTCAGGAGAGTTCACACCTCCCGGAATTGAAGAAATGCACCTGCCGGCAATCCTGCCGTGGGGTGCGGCAGACGGATTCTCCAAGCAGATGCTGCTGGTTATCCTGTCCGTCGTCATCATCGCCACATTCTTTGTGCTCGCTGCGCGGAAGCAGCAGCTCGTTCCCGGCAAGCTGCAGTTCGCAGGGGAGGCCGCCTACGGCTTCGTCCGCAACAGCATCGCCAAGGACATCATCGGCGGCAGGGACTTCATCAAGTATGTCCCGCTGCTGTTTAGCCTGTTCTTCTTCATCCTGGTGAACAACATCTACGGGGCAATCCCGGTGATCCAGCTCCCGAGCTTCTCGCACGTCGGCGGCGCCTACGTGCTGGCAGCCATCGTGTACGTCACCTGGATCGGCATCGGCATCAAGAAGAACGGCCTGCGCTACTTCAAGCTCGCTACCGTTCCCTCTGGTGTCCCGGTCTACATCCTCCCGATCGTCATTCCGATCGAGATCATCTCCAACTTCCTGGTCCGTCCGGTCACGCACAGCCTGCGTCTCTTCGCCACCATGCTGGCCGGTCACCTGATTGTCATGATTGCCGGTTCGGGCATCGAATACCTCGTCATGCAGGAGAACGTCCTTCTCAAGGGCACCTCTGTGCTGGTTCTCGCAGGTGCGATTGCCATGTACATGCTGGAAGCGCTGATCATGGCGCTGCAGGCGTACGTGTTCACACTGCTGACTGCGATCTATATTGAAGGCGCACTCCACGCCGACAGCCACTAGGCACCTCAAACTTCCCCTCGTGGGGATGAAGCAACCCAAACAACCTGCCATATACATGGCATCTTGAAAGGAAGAAAAATGGAAGGCTCCATCAACGGCTCCCTCAACCTCATCGGCTACGGTCTCTCGGCCATCGGCGGTGGTATCGGTGTGGGTCTCGTGTTCGCCGCCTACATCAACGGTGTGGCACGTCAGCCGGAAGCCCAGCGCGTTCTGCAGCCGATCGCATTCCTCGGCCTTGCGCTGACTGAAGCCCTCGCCATCCTGGGCCTGGTCTTCGCTTTCGTTCTCAAGTAAACCTTCAGAACCAAGCGAACATTCAGAACCGAGTAGATAAGGACGGGTGAAATATGAATCAGCTGATCATCTCAGCCGCCACTGAAGGCGCCGAGGCGGCTAACCCGCTCGTTCCCAATCTTTGGGAAATGGGCGTCGTCCTCGCCGGCTTTGCTGTCCTCTTTTTCATCGTGGTCAAGTTCGTTGTCCCGATGTTCGAGAAGACGTTTGCAGAGCGTGCCGAGGCCATCGAGGGCGGCATAGCCAAGGCTGAGAAGGCTCAGGCTGAGGCTTCCGCTGCACTCGAAGAGTACAAGCAGCAGCTCACTGATGCCCGTGCTGAGGCAAACCGTATCCGTGAGGAAGCACGTGCCGAAGGCGCCCTGATCCTGGCGGAACTGAAGGAGAAGGCTGCAGCAGAGTCTGCACGCATCACCGCTCAGGCACACGCGCAGATCGAATCCGAGCGCCAAGCGGCCGTTGTGTCGCTGCGTTCGGAGGTGGGCACCCTTGCCACCACGCTTGCGGGCCGCATCGTTGGGGAAACCCTCGAGGACGACGCACGTGCAGCACGCGTCGTTGACCGCTTCCTGGCTGATCTGGAGACCCAGAACGCAGGTGTAGCTAAGTAATGGCAGGTGTATCGAGCGAATCGCTGACCAAGGCGCTGACCGAGCTGGAGCCAAAGCTTCCGTTTGCATCGCTGCAGTTGGCAAAGGAACTTTTCGGGATCCTGGGAGCGGTAGACAGCTCGGCTGGCTTGCGCCGCGCCCTGACTGACCCCTCCCGCAGCGGTGAGGAAAAGTCGGGGTTGATCAAGCAGCTCTTCAGCGGAAAAGCTTCCGCCGAAGCCGTGGACATCGCAGCCGGTCTGGCCAGCTCACGCTGGGCATCGGCGCGAGACATCGGCGATGCACTCGAGACGCTTGCCGCAACGGTGGTCATCGCCGTTGCTGAAAACAAGTCGGCCGTTTCTGCCTCCGGTATCACCGGTCTGGAAGAGCTGGAGAACGATCTTTTCTCCTTCAACCAGGCCGTGGCTGCCAACCACGATGTGCAGCGCGCCCTGTCTGAACCGCAAGCCAGCGCTGCTGCAAAGATCGCCCTGGCCGAAAGGCTCGTTCCTTCCGCAAGTGAGGAAGCCAAGGTCCTCATCGGACAGGCGGTCGCGCAGCCCCGTGGCATCAAGGCAACCAAGCTCGTGAGCCGTTTCGCCGAGCTCGCCGCCAAGCGCCAGCAGCGCTGGATTGCGACGGTCAGCGTCACGCGTCCCCTCACGGGGACGCAGGAGAACCGTCTGCAGCAGGGACTGAACTCCCTCTACGGACGCGAGCTGAAGGTCAACTTCAACGTTGATCCCAGGCTGATCGGTGGCATCCGCGTTCAGGTGGGGGACGAAGTGCTCGACGCTTCGGTCCTCACCCGCCTGAACGACCTTCAGCGCCAGCTGGCCGGCTAGCCGGACAAGCACAACACAACTGATAGAAACCCCGGTCATCGTGAGCAACGATGATCACGAATACAGGAGAGCAGGGACTGCAGATGGCCGAATTGACCATCAACGCCGACGACGTCCGTAATGCGTTGAACGAATTCGCGGCGTCCTACGAACCCGGAAACGCAGAGCGCGTAGAGGTCGGCCGTGTGACCGCCGCAAGTGACGGCATCGCCCGTGTTGAGGGCCTTCCCTCGGTCATGGCGAACGAGCTGCTTCGCTTCGAAGACGGCACCCTGGGCCTCGCCCAGAACCTTGACGTGCGCGAGATCGGTGTCATCGTCCTCGGTGACTTCACCGGTATCGAAGAGGGCCAGGAAGTTCACCGCACCGGACAGGTTCTGTCCGTGCCGGTGGGCGACGCCTTCCTCGGCCGCGTGGTTGACCCCCTGGGTGTGCCCATCGACGACCTCGGCGAGATCAAGGCCGAGACCACCCGTGCCCTGGAACTCCAGGCACCGGGCGTTACCCAGCGCAAGTCTGTGCACGAGCCGATGCAGACCGGCCTGAAGGCCATCGACGCCATGATTCCGATCGGCCGCGGCCAGCGCCAGCTGATCATTGGTGACCGTCAGACGGGCAAGTCCGCCATTGCCATCGACACCATCATCAACCAGAAGGACAACTGGGCTTCCGGTGACGTAACTAAGCAGGTTCGCTGCGTTTACGTAGCGATCGGCCAGAAGGCTTCGACGATCGCAGCAATCCGCCAGACCCTGGAGGACAACGGAGCGCTCGAGTACACCACGATCGTTGCCTCCCCGGCTTCTGACCCGGCCGGCTTCAAGTACCTTGCACCGTACGCCGGTTCGGCCATCGGCCAGCACTGGATGTACGGCGGCAAGCACGTCCTCATCGTGTTCGATGACCTGTCCAAGCAGGCCGAAGCCTACCGTGCGGTGTCACTGCTGCTCCGCCGCCCGCCGGGACGCGAAGCCTACCCGGGTGACGTCTTCTACCTGCACTCCCGCCTGCTGGAGCGTTGTGCCAAGCTCTCCGACGAGCTCGGCGCAGGCTCGATGACCGGTCTGCCGCTCATCGAAACCAAGGCAAACGACGTTTCCGCCTACATCCCAACCAACGTGATCTCCATCACCGATGGCCAGATCTTCCTGCAGTCGGACCTCTTCAACGCCAACCAGCGCCCCGCTGTTGACGTTGGTGTCTCGGTATCCCGCGTTGGCGGTGCCGCCCAGGTCAAGTCCATGAAGAAGGTCTCCGGTACCTTGAAGCTGGATCTTGCCCAGTACCGCGACATGCAGGCCTTCGCGATGTTCGCATCGGACCTCGATGCCGCATCCCGCCAGCAGCTGACGCGCGGTGCACGCCTGATGGAACTGCTCAAGCAGGGCCAGTACTCGCCGTTCCCGATCGAGAACCAGGTTGTGTCCATCTGGGCCGGTACCCAGGGCTACCTGGACGACGTTCCGGTTGAGGACATCAGCCGCTTCGAGTCCGAATTCCTGGACCACCTCAAGCACAAGTCCTCCATCCTCACGACGCTGGCTCAGACCAACGTTCTGGGCGATGACACCGTCGAAGCACTGAAGACCGCCATCGTGGACTTCAAGAAGGGCTTCTTCGGCGAGGGGGACAACCAGCTGGTGGGCGCCGGCCACGAGGAGCATGAAGCTATCTCGGAGGGTCAGGTCGACCAGGAAAAAATCGTCAGGCAGAAGCGCTAGTTTCGCTGGCAGGGACTGCCGGAACCCTCTGGGGGTCCGGCAGTCCCGGCCATCGGGATCTTAGGAAAGGATAAGTATGGGAGCCCAGATCCGGGTCTACCGTCAGAAGATCAGCTCGACGACGTCGATGCGCAAGATCTTCAAGGCGATGGAACTGATCGCTACCTCGCGCATTGGCAAGGCCCGTGCCCGGGTGGCAGCTTCACTGCCTTACGCGAACGCGATCACGCGCGCTGTTTCTGCTGTCGCAAGCCAGAGCGAAATCGACCACCCCCTGACTACCGAGCCGGAGAACATCCGCCGGGCCGCCGTCCTGGTCATCACCTCAGACCGCGGCCTTGCAGGTTCGTATTCCGCCGGCGTGCTCAAGCAGGCCGAAGGCCTGAATGAATTGCTCCGTGCCGAAGGCAAGGAAGTCAAGACGTTCCTGCTGGGCCGCAAGGCGCAGGCTTACTTTGAGTTCCGGAACCGTCCCTATGGGCGCGTCTGGACCGGCAACACCGATGCCCCTGAGTTCGCCACGGCGAAGGAAATCGGCGCGGCCCTGCTCGAAGACTTCGCCACAGACTTCGAAGAGGGCGGCGTGGACGAGATCCACGTTGTGTACACCCGCTTCAAGTCTATGGTGACGCAGGAGCCGACCGTCATCCGACTTCTTCCCCTCGAAGTTGTGGAAGAGCAGGCGTCCTCCGAATCGGAACTGCTGCCGCTTTACGAGTTCGAACCGGAGCCGGAACAGGTGCTCAACGCACTGCTGCCGCGCTACATCGAATCCCGCATTTTCGCGGCCATGCTGCAGGCAGCGGCTTCTGAACTTGCTGCACGGCAGCGGGCGATGAAATCCGCCGGCGACAACGCCACGGACCTCATCAAGAAGTACACGCGTCTGCGCAACACCGCCCGCCAGGCAGAGATTACGCAGGAACTTTCCGAAATCGTGGCCGGCGCCGACGCACTCGCGTCGTAGCCGGACCGGTCCCGGACCCCTGCAACAAAAGATAAACTTAACCCCACGCCATCTACGAGTGAAGTGAGAGAGATGACTGCCACCGCTACCGAACACGTAGCAGCAACGGCCGGTGCTACCGGCCGTATCGCACGTGTCATTGGCCCGGTTGTCGACGTCGAATTCCCGGCTGACGCAATCCCCTCGATTTACAACGCACTCACCACCGAGATCACTCTCAACGGTGAGACCAAGACCATCACGTTCGAGACCTCCCAGCACCTGGGTGACAACCTCGTCCGCGCTATCTCCCTGCAGGCAACCGACGGCCTGGTCCGTGGCACGTCCGTAGTCGACAGCGGTTCCCCGATCACCGTGCCTGTTGGCGACGGCGTCAAGGGCCACATCTTCAACGTCCTCGGCAAGCCGCTGGACGTCGACGAGTCCGAGATCCAGGCTTCGGACTACTGGCCGATCCACCGCAAGGCCCCGTCCTTCGCGTCCCTCGAGGGTTCCACCGAAATGCTCGAAACGGGCATCAAGGTCATCGACCTCCTCACCCCGTACATCAAGGGTGGAAAGATCGGCCTGTTCGGCGGCGCCGGTGTGGGCAAGACCGTTCTGATCCAGGAAATGATCACCCGTGTTGCCCGCAACTTCGGTGGTACTTCCGTGTTCGCCGGTGTCGGCGAGCGCACCCGTGAAGGTAACGACCTCTGGGTTGAAATGGAAGAGGCAGGCGTTCTCAAGGACACCGCCCTTGTGTTCGGCCAGATGGACGAGCCGCCGGGAACGCGTCTGCGCGTGGCCCTGTCCGCCCTGACCATGGCGGAGTACTTCCGCGATGTCCAGAACCAGGACGTGCTGCTCTTCATCGACAACATCTTCCGCTTCACGCAGGCAGGTTCCGAGGTTTCCACGCTGCTGGGCCGCATGCCCTCCGCCGTGGGTTACCAGCCGAACCTTGCCGACGAGATGGGCCTCCTCCAGGAGCGCATCACGTCCACGAAGGGCCACTCCATCACCTCGATGCAGGCCATCTACGTCCCCGCAGATGACTACACCGACCCGGCACCGGCCACGACGTTCGCACACCTGGACGCCACCACGGAACTTTCCCGTGAAATCGCCTCCCGTGGTCTGTACCCTGCAGTCGACCCGCTGACTTCGACGTCCCGAATCCTGGACCCGCAGTACATCGGCAAGGACCACTACAACACGGCTGTCCGTGTGAAGCAGATCCTGCAGAAGAACAAGGAACTCCAGGACATCATCGCCATCCTCGGTGTTGACGAACTGTCCGAAGAGGACAAGATCGTCGTGTCGCGTGCGCGCCGTATCCAGCAGTTCCTGTCGCAGAACACCTACACCGCCAAGCAGTTCACCGGCGTTGAGGGCTCCACGGTTTCCATCAAGGACACTGTTGAAGGCTTCTCCGCGATCTGCGACGGCGAACTCGACCACATTGCAGAGCAGGCGTTCTTCAACGTCGGCGGCCTGGATGACGTTGAGCGCCAGTGGGCCAAGATTCAGGAACAGACCAAGTAATATGGCTGAGCTTGAGGTTGAGATTGTCGCAGCGGACCACTTCGTGTGGTCCGGGGCGGCCAAGATGGTCAAGGCCCGCACCAGCGATGGTGAGATCGGAATCTTGCCCGGCCACTCGCCCGTGCTGGCGATTTTGGCCGAGGGTCAGTTGGCAATCGAGCCGGTTTCCGGCGACCGTATTGCCGTCGATGTTGACGGCGGGTTCTTCTCCGTCGACAACGACCGGGTGGTAATTGTTGCTGACAACGCCCAACTGGGTGACGCGGCCACTGCGGGGATCCGATAGCACAACCCTGATGGACGTTACTTCCTTTCCGTTCATCGCCATAGCAACCGTGTTTGCGGTGCTGATTTTTACGCTGTGCCTTTTTGGGGTGCGCCGCTTCAACCTGCGGCGCGCCCTGGGCACGGTGGACGCCTCCATTCGTACGGCTGGAAAGAGCTGGCGGATGGGGGTTTGTCGTTATCAGGACAATGAGCTTGAGTGGTTCAAACTGCTGTCGCTGAGCGTCCGGCCCCGCCACCGCTTCAAACGGAGCTCCCTTGAGCTGCTGGGCCGGCGCCAGCCCACGGAGGCGGAGCTGGTCAAGGTGCAACCCGATGTGGTGATCGTGGAACTTCGGTACGAGGGGGAGGATGTCTTCCTGGCCATGAAGTTCGACGCATATACAGGTTTGTCCTCGTGGCTTGAAGCCGGGCCGGTCATCGGCGTGGGGACCTGGCGCTGAGGCTCCCGGCATTGGCTTGACCCGGCAGGGCGCGCTAGTACGACTCTGGCAATGTTTCAAGATCTGAAAATATTAGTGACACAAAAAATGATCCCCGGCACGAATGCCGAGGATCATTTATTTTGAGACAAATTAGACGACGGTTACGCCCGTGGCCTGGGGGCCCTTGGCGCCCTGGCCGATTTCGAACTGAACGCGCTGGTTCTCGTCGAGGGTCTTGAAGCCACCGGTCTGGATCTCGGAGTAGTGAACGAAGACATCGCCATCGGAGTCATCCGGGGTGATGAAGCCGAAGCCCTTTTCAGCGTTGAACCACTTCACGGTTCCCTGTGCCATTTATTTCTCCTCAGTATGGAACTTCTTAAGGCCAGCACACCTCGTACTGGTCTTGGTTACTCCGCGAGAAGAATCCTGGCCTGCATCCCCGTTGACCGGAATTGCGTTGCAGGAGCTTCGCGCTCGCAACATGTCTTGCGAGCATGAAAAACACCTACACAAAGACTGCTATAAGAATTTCATGGGCAAACCGTCTGGTCAACGGTCAAAACGCGAATTGCGGCAAATTTTGGGCAAATCCGGAGTAAACGCCTGATCACCGTTTGGCTACGGACCCGCGCGGTCAGAAAAGCCGGGACTCGACGTCGTCAACGCCCCGCATCGCGTCGTAATCCAGGGTCACGCAGTCAATGCCGCGGTCCGTGGCGAGCACCCTGGCCTGCGGCTTGATTTGCTGGGCGGCGAAGATGCCGCGCACCGGTGCTAGCAGAGGATCCCGGTTGAGCAGTTCAAGGTACCGCGTCAACTGCTCCACGCCATCGATGTCCCCGCGGCGCTTCAGTTCAATGGCCACCGTGGCGCCGCCGGCATCCCGGGCGAGGATGTCCACTGGCCCGATGGCGGTGAAGTACTCCCGCCGGATCAGGGAAAACCCCTCCCCGAGGGTTTCGATCTGGTCGGCGAGGAGCCGCTGCAGATCGGCCTCGACGCCGTCCTTTATCAGGCCGGGGTCCTGTCCCAGTTCGTGGGAGCTGTCGTGGAGCTGTTCATGGATGTTGATGATGAGCCTGTCGTCCGTCTTGGCGGACTGGACGGTCCACTGCTCGACGACGCCAACTTCGACGTCGGCGTCCTTCGGGGAGGTGACGCGGAGAACGGCGGGCGGGCTCATCCAGTTAAGCGGCTTGTAGGAGCCGCCGTCGGAGTGCACCAGGACCGAACCGTCAGCCTTCACGAGCAGGAGCCGGGTGGCGAGGGGGAGATGGGCTTTGAGCCGGCCAACATAATCAACGGAGCAACGGGCTATGACGAGACGCACGCCCTACACCATACCTTCTCTGCGGTGCCTTCCCTGCAGCCCCTTCTCTGCAGTGGCCGCCAGGCGGAGACGGAACCCTGGAGTGCAGTAGCGCGGTGTCATGCAGGGCCGGGCAGGGGCATCCGCTAAGGCAGAATGGAGGCATGCCCCGCTCCAACCGTCCCCGCCGCCCCAAAGCCGCGCGCGGTCCGGCCGGAAACGCCCCGGGCGGAGGAAAGCACGGCGCAGGTCCCGCCCCGGAACTTGACCTGGAGCGGGCACGCGCGGGAATCGCCCGCCGGGAAAGCGCGCCGGACGGCGACTGGATGGTGCGCACCATGACGGCGCGCAACGCCGAAAAGACATACATCTGCCCGGGCTGCTCCACGGCGGTGCTGCCCGGGATTGCCCACCTTGTGGTCTGGGCGGATGACCACCTGTTCGGAGCTGGCGCGGGACTGGCCGAGCGGCGCCACTGGCACACCAACTGCTGGACCTCCCGTAACTTCCGGTACAGGTAACGCGCGGGGTGACCCGTGTCGGGAGCAACCCGGCCGGAAGATAAGCTGGTGCGCATGACTTTTGACCCGGCGTCGTACGTTTTCAGCCAGCCATCAGCAGCCACGGCGATCCGCGCCTCCACGGTGCTTCCCGCCCGGCGCGAAAACATCGAAATCCGTACCGAGGACGGCCACACGCTGGTGGGCGAACTCGCCCTGCCGGAATCGGGTCCGGTCACGGCCACGCTGATCACGCTCCACCCGCTGCCCACGCACGGCGGCTTCATGGATTCGCACGTGTACCGCAAGGCCTCCTATCGGCTGCCGGCGCTGGCCGGGGTGGCCGTACTGCGCTTCAACACCCGGGGTACGTCCTCGCCGCGCGGAACCAGCGATGGAACGTTTGAACAGGGCATCGGCGAGCGGTACGACGTGGAGGCGGCGGTGCGCTTCGCCGTCGAACGGGGTCTGCCCAACCGCTGGCTCGTGGGCTGGTCCTTCGGGACGGAACTCGCCCTCATGTACGGCGCCGTGGAACCGGTGGCCTCCCAGGTGGAGGGCGCAGTGCTGCTGTCCCCGCCGCTGCACCGCGCCACCGACGAGCACCTGCTGCTCTGGGCGGCCGCCGGCAAGCCGCTGACCGTCCTGGTGCCCGAGCACGACGATTACCTCCGGCCCGCCGCCGCAGAGGCCCGGTTTGGGCTTGTGCCCCAGGCCAGGGTGGTGGGGGTCGACGGCGCCAAGCACCTCTGGGTGGGGGAGAAGCAGGCCGCCCGGGTACTGAATGAGATCGTGGACGACGTTACTCGCGACGGCGGGGGAGCCGAGGGCCTGCCGCAGGAATGGGAAGGTCCGGTGGCCACCGCCGCCGTTTAGTGATTGCCTGCGCCTAGTGCTTGTCCTGGCGCACGATGTAAATCTCCTTGATGAGCAGCAGGGTGGCGGCCGCCGTCGGGATGGCAATGAGTGCCCCCAGGACGCCGAGCAGGCTGCCTCCAGCGATCACCGAGATGACAGCGACGGCGCCGGGCACCGCCACGGCTTTCTGCATGATGCGCGGCGAGATGAAGTATGCCTCGAACTGCAGGT
Organism: Arthrobacter globiformis; assembly: GCF_030815865.1. Taxonomy (NCBI): domain Bacteria; kingdom Bacillati; phylum Actinomycetota; class Actinomycetes; order Micrococcales; family Micrococcaceae; genus Arthrobacter; species Arthrobacter globiformis. The sequence continues at coordinate 3,698,101 of NZ_JAUSXI010000001.1, read as the reverse complement.
AGGCGAAGTAGCAGATGGCGTAGGCCACGGCGGACTGCCAGCCCAATGTGAGCGTGATGAGGATGACAACCACGCCGGCGATCATCCCGCCCACCAGGGGGATGAAGGCCAGGAGCGCCACGACGAACGTCAGCAGCACGGCGAACGGCACGCCGATGATGGACATGACGATGAAGGCGAAGGTGGCGTTCAGGAGGGCGACGACAGCCTGGCCGATGACGTAGTTGCCCACCGAGCGGCTGATTTCCTCGGACAGCGCCTCGACGCGTCCCCGCCGGGACCGCGGTGCCAGCCGGTAGCCCCACTTTTTCATCGCGGGCAGGGCGGCGAGGAAGTAAAGGCTGAGCACCAGCACGATCAGGGTACCGAAGAGGCCGTTGGCCACCGTTGAACCGAAGCCGACGACGCCGCCGAAGATGCCGCTTATGGCCTCCGGGTTCTTGACAAACTTGTCCAGCTCCTCCGTGATGCGGTCGCGCACGCCGAACTGGTTGTCCACCGTCCGGAAGAAATCCGAGTTGATGAAGTCGCGCACCCACACCGGGGCCTGCTGCACGAGCTCGGTTACCTGCTCCACGATCGTGGGGATGAGGGTGGCAAAGAAGCCGACGACAGCGAGCATCAGCACGGACACCGACACGAGGATGCCGGCGGGCCGGGGAATCTTCCGGCCCTCCAGCCAGCGCACCACCGGATCCAGGCCGAGGGCGATGAACAGGGCAGCCACGATCCAGAGCAGGAGCTGGGTGGTGTGGGAGCCGATCCAGTAAACCAGGAGGGCCAGGCCCACGCCCACGGTGCCCATGAACCCCAGGTACAGCGGGTGCTGGGCCGAGATGCGGGGCCCGGGGGAACCGAAACGCTCGGTGTCCCCGGGTTCGCCCGCATCTTCTGTCTCAAGGTTGTCGGGATGCTCCGGCGGGAATTCAAACCGGAGCCGCGGCTGGGCGCCGGGGATCGGCTGGCGCAGGCGCCTCAACACGGCGCCCAGGGCTGCGGGACGGCCCTTCGTCCTGACCGGTTTCTGCGGCGGCGTGGGCTGTGGCGCTGCGCTGCGTTCTGCCGCACGGCGTGCCGCAGTGTCCTGTGGTGCCGGCAGGCTCTGGGGGGAGTCGGCGTCGGGCAGATCTTCGGCGCCGCGCATGGACGGATCCGTGTGTTCAGTCACTGCTTTTTGATGCCTTTACCGTGCGTGGCGCCGCGGCTGCGGGCCGGATGTGATGATCATCGCAAACACTATCAGCAGCCTTGTGAATAGCCGGGCGGGCGGCGTTTCGCTGGGCCGGCAACCGGGGCCCTGTTGCCCCCGATCCGGCCTATTGGTAACAAAACGGTTACTATTGGAGGTAAACCCCCGCTGATGATAGGTATTCCTTTGCGTTTCAAGACTGCAGTTGCACTTGTGCTGCTCGGCCTCCTGACACTGCTGGCCGGCATCGGGCAGAAGACCTTCTGGGCCCCCGCCGAGACGGTCACGGCAACGGCTTCCGCCGGCGAAGCCGCGCCCCTGACCGTTATCGACCAGAAGCTCCGCACCCTCGAGGGCGGAACGGTCACCATCAAGGTCAAGGGTGAGGGCAGCTTCCTGCTCGCGGCCGGACGCCCGGATGACGTCGACGCCTGGGTGGGCAAGACCGCCCACAACACCGTCACCGGACTCTCCGACGACAAAAAGACGCTGCAGGTAAAGCACACCGACGGCGAAGCCAGCGCGCCGACGCCCGCCGGCTCCGACCTCTGGGTCAGTACCGAGAACGCCAGCGGCGAGATGGACTACACGTGGTCCGCCCCGGCCGACGGCGATTGGTCCCTGCTGCTCGCAGCAGACGGAAAGAAGCCCGCGCCGTCGTCCATTTCCATGACGTTCCCCAATGACACCTCCATGCCGTGGGCCGTGCCGCTCATGGTCCTTGGCGTACTCCTGATTCTTGCCGGCGGGGCACTGCTGGTCCTCAAGCCCAGGGGCGGGGCGCCCCGCGACGGCGGGTCCCCCGACAACGGATCCGCTGGCAAGGCCAGCGACAAGCAGGGCAGCCTGTTTGCCCGGCGTGCCCGCGCCAAGGCGGCGGCCAAGGCCGGTGAACGGTCCTCTTCCGCGCGGCTCAGCGTGGTGGTCGCGGCCACCACCGCCGTTGTCCTCGCCGGCGGAGCAGCTGCCGCGCAGGCCAGCAACTCGTCGGCCCCGGCCTCTACTACAAGCGAATCCGCAGCACCCACGACGGGCGCGTCAGCATCCGCTGCAGCGAGCGGAACACCGGTGGTCCTGGACGCCCAGTTCCGCCGCATCCTGGAGCAGGTGGCCAGCGCCACCGACGCCGGCGACGCCGCCAAGGACGCCAAGAAGCTTGCCGCCCGCGTTGCCGGAACGGAACTCGAGGTCCGCACCCAGAACTACAAGATCAGGTCGCGTGTGGCCTCCTATGACGCGCGCATGCCCGTGCGTTCCACCAAGCTCCTGACGACGGTGGTCACGGACAAGCGCGAATGGCCGCGCTCCGTCATGGCCGTCACGCAGGGTGAAGGCAACGTAGTGCCGCAGTTGCTGACGCTCGTGCAGAACTCCCCGCGGGAAAACTACAAGCTCGTGGGCACGTCTCCGCTGCAGCCCGGCACCACCTTCCCCGCGATCGTGCGCGGCGGCACCGAGTCGCTTGCCGCGGGCGACAAGTCCGGCCTGCTCTACAGCGGGCAGGAAGCGCTCGCCGGCCTGGCCGACCGGCTGACCACGTCCAACTCCACGTTCAAGAGCAAGCTGGTCGAAGGGGAATCCTCCCCGTACATCGCGGACACGCTGTCCTACCAGGCTGACATCGTGAAGGACGGCGTCGACGGCAAGTTCGCGTTCACGCACAAGGTTGTTCCGGAGAGCACTGTCGTGTTCCGGACGGAGGACGGCGGGGCCCTGGTCCTTGGCCGCCTGACCTTCAACTTCGACGGCACCCCCAAGGCGGAAGGCGACAAGCTGTCCATCGGCAACGATGCGGCCGTCCTCGCCGGCGGCAAGGAGACCACCACCGGCATGGTGCTGAAGTTCGCCGAATCCGTGGCCGTGTACGTGCCGCCGGCCGCCTCGAAGGATCCGATGAAGCTCGTCGCTGCCACGCGCGGACTGGTTGGCGCCAGCTTCAAGTAGGGAACGGCTCTCCGTAAACCTGCCGTCACTGGAGCGGCCGCGGTGCTTACCGCGGCCGTTCTTGTGGCTAAAGTGGGAGCTATGAGTTCGCCAGCTTCCCGCCCTGTCCCTTCAGCCGCGAGCCAGCTTAACCTTCGCGGCGCCGTCGATCTCTCCTCCCTCAAGCAGCGCCCGGCGCCGCCCGCGCCTCCGAGCAACGCTGCCGCCGGTGATTCCCAGCAGGCCGCCGGTGTGGCCGGCGGCGGACCCGCCCTCCGGGTGGACGTCACCGAGGCGAACTTCCAGAGCCTTATTGAGCTGTCCGCCCAGGTGCCCGTGGTATTTGCCCTCTGGGCCGCCTATTCGCCCGAATCCACCGGCGTGCTGGATGCCCTTGACCGGATTATCCAGAGCTACGGCGGCCGGCTGGTCCTCGCCGCTGCAGACATCGAAGCATTCCCGCAGCTGGCCCAGGCGTTCCAAGTGCAGGCCGTTCCCACTGCCGTCGCCGTGCTCAAAGGCCAGCCGGTTCCGCTCTTCCAGGGTGGCGCCGACGAGGAGCAGATCCGCCCACTGCTGGACGAACTTCTCACGGTTGCCGCCGCCAACGGGGTGACCGGCAACGTTGGAGGCGGCGCAGGTACATCCGAAGACCCCGCCCCTGCCGCTCTGCCGCCGCTTCACCAGAAAGCCTTCGACGCCATCGAAGAGGGTGACTATGCCGCTGCGGCCGCTGCCTACCGGCAGGCGCTCGCCGAGATGCCGGCTGATGCGGAGGCCAAGGCTGGCCTGGCGCAGGTGGAACTCATGGAACGCCTGCAGAGCCTTTCCGGACCCGAGGGCGAGGCACTGCGCCAGCTCGCCGCGGATGAACCCGACAACCTCACGGCCCAGCTGGGCCTTGCTGACCTTGATCTCGCCGGCGGCCACGTGGAGGATGCCCTGAACCGCGTGGTCGCGTTCATCGGCAGGAACTTCGGCCCGGAACGCGAGTCCGCCCGCGTGCGCCTGCTCGAGCTGTTCGAAGTTGTTGGAACCACGGACGAACGGGTGGGCAAGGCCCGCCAGGCTCTGGCACGGGTGCTGTTTTAGTGGCCGTGCCCGCGCTGTTCCAGCCCCTGACGCTGCGCTCCCTGGAACTGCAGCACCGCGGCTGGGTTTCGCCGATGTGCCAGTACAGCTGCGAACCTGACGAGGCCCCCGGAGTGCCCAACGACTGGCACCTCATGCACCTCGGATCGTTTGCCTCCGGGGGAGCGGCCCTCATCCTGACCGAGGCTGCGGCAGTCAACGCCGAAGGGCGCATCAGCCCGCGCGACGCGGGGCTGTACAACGACGAGCAGGCGGAAGGCTGGGAGCGGATCGTCCACTTCGTGCACCGCCACGGAGTCGCCGGGACCAAGATCGGTGCCCAGCTCGCCCATGCCGGACGCAAAGCCTCCACGTACTGGCCGTTTTCCGGCCGGAGCGGATCGGTTCCGGCGTCCGACGGCGGCTGGGAGACAGTGGGACCGGGAGCCCAGGCGTTCAACGGCTACGCGCCGCCCGCGGCCATGACGGAGGATGACATCCAGCGCGTCATCGCGGATTTTGCCGCCGCAGCGACCCGCGCCGTCGACATCGGCTTCGACACCATCGAGCTGCACGGCGCCCACGGCTATCTCCTGCACCAGTTCCAAAGCCCGTTGATCAACGACCGCGCTGACTCCTGGGGCGGCAATGCTGAGGGACGGAACCGGCTGACGCTGGCTGTCATCGACGCTGTCCGCAATGTCATCCCGGAGTCCATGCCGCTGCTGCTGCGCATTTCGGCAACCGACTGGGCGGAGGGCGGAATCGGAGTCGAGGACTCGGTCCGGCTGGCCGCGCAGGCCGCCGAGCGGGGCGTGGACCTGATCGACGTGTCCAGCGGCGGGGCCGTGGCGCACCAGCAGATCCACCCGGGACCGGGGTACCAGACCGAATTTGCAGCCCGGATCCGCCGCGAAACAGGAGTCGCCACCGGCGCCGTCGGGCTGCTGACGTCCCCCGGGCAGGCCGAACATGTGGTGGCCACCGGACAGGCCGACGGCGTCTTCATCGCCCGGGCGGCACTGCGGGATCCGCACTGGTGGCTGCGGGCCGCCTTTGAACTCGGCCACGACCTGCGCTGGGCGCCGCAGTATGAACGGGCCGTGCCGCGCCGCACGTTCTGACAGCTTTTGGGCGTTCCGCGCCGGTTAGTTTCTACTCCTTCCGGAGGATCCCCCTGGCTGCGGGCCGCGGCTAGGGTAAGTGCGCGGCTAGGGTAAGTGCATGAGCACTCCCTTAACAGCCCTCTCGATCAGGGGGCTTGCCAAGCGCTTCGGCACCAAGATCGCCGTGGACGGCATCAGCCTTGACGTTCCCGCCGGTTCGTTCTTCGGCATTGTCGGGCCCAACGGTGCCGGCAAGACCACTACCCTGTCCATGGCCACGGGCCTTCTCCGCCCGGACTTCGGAACGGCGGTGGTCCACGGGGTGGACGTCTGGGCGCAGCCGCTGGAAGCCAAAAAGCTGATGGGCATCCTGCCCGACGGGGTGCGGCTCTTTGACCGGCTCAGCGGTGAGCAGCTGGTCACCTACGCCGGGCTGCTCCGTGGCATGGAAAGGGAGGTGGTGGCCGCCCGGGTGGGGGAGTTGCTCGCAGCCATGGACCTCAGCCAGGACGCGGGCACGCTCGTGGTGGATTACTCAGCCGGCATGACCAAGAAGATCGCGCTGGCCTCCGCGCTGATCCATGCGCCGAAGGTCCTCGTGCTGGATGAGCCCTTCGAATCCGTGGATCCCGTCTCCGCCGCCAACATCAGGGACATCCTGGACAGGTACGTGGCCACGGGCGGCACCGTGATCGTGTCCAGCCACGTGATGGACCTCGTGCAGCGGATGTGCGACCACGTCGCCGTGATCGCCGGTGGCCGGATCCTGGCCGCCGGAACGGTCGACCAGGTGCGTGCCGGAGCAAGCCTGGAGGAGCGGTTCGTGCAGCTCGTGGGCGGCAGGAGCCGGACGGAGGGGCTCGAATGGTTGCGCACCTTCTGAGGCTGAAGCTCACGCTGCTGCGAAACGGTCTGAAGCGCAGCCCGTGGCAGCTGGTGGGGCTGGCCTTCGGCGGACTGTATGCGCTGGGCATCGTGGGCATGTGTGTGGTGCTGCTGGTCCTCCTCCGGCAGGAGGATCCGGGCCTGGCCCAGACCGTGGTGGTGCTCGGCGGCTCGGCCGCCCTGCTGGGCTGGGGGACTGTGCCCGTCATCGCCTCGGCCGTGGACATGACGCTGGACCCGGCCCGGTTCACGACGTCGGCCGTGCCCATGCCGCAACTGCTGGCCGGCCTGGCACTCGGCGGCCTCATCGGGCTCCCCGGGCTGGCCACTTTGCTCGTCGCCCTGGGCACCGTGGTCACCTGGTCCCGCGGTGTGCTGCCAGCCGTGGGCGCGCTGGTCGGAGCCCTCCTGGCCGTGCTCACCTGTGTGGTGTTCTCCCGCGTCGTCACAACGGCCACCGCGAGCCTGGCTGCCTCACGGCGCTTCAAAGACATCAGCGGGATTGCCTTCATGGTTCCGTTGGTCCTCCTCGGCCCCATCACCGCCGGCATCTTCCAGGGGATGGCGGGTTCAGGAGCCTTCCTGTCCGAGCTGGCCGGCAGGATTTCCTGGACGCCGCTGGGGGCCGCCTGGTCACTGGGCGGCGACCTCGAAAGGGGACAGGCGGGCCCGGCTGGACTCAAACTGCTCATCGCCGTGGCCACGCTCGCCGGGCTTTCCTGGTGCTGGAAGCTGCTGCTCGAACGTGCGCTGGTCACGCCGCCCTATGCCGGAAGCAGCCGCCGGAAGGGCGGGCGCCTGGGGCTCTTCGCGCTCCTGCCCGGCACGCCGGCCGGTGCCATCACGGCACGGGCGCTGACCTACTGGTTCCGTGATCCCCGGTATTCAGGCTCGCTGGTGGTCATCCCGCTGCTGCCGGTCGTCCTGGCTTTCCAGGGCAGCCAGGCCAACGACTACGGCGTCCTGATGATTACCGGGCCGCTTACCGCGTTCCTCCTGGCGTGGTCCATCTCGGGGGATGTGTCGTACGACAACACCGCATTTGCCCTGCACCTGGCCGCCGGCGTGCGGGGTGTCCACGACCGGCTCGGGCGCGCGCTGGCCTGTTTGGCGTTCGCGCTGCCAACGGTGCTGGTCCTCGCCATTGTGCCGTTCTTCGTAATGCGGGACTGGGCGTGGTGGCCCTCCATCCTGGGGCTATCCGTGGGGGTGCTGCTGACCGGGCTGGGCCTGTCCTCCGTGGTGTCCGCCCGCTACACGATTGCCGTGCCTCTTCCGGGCGACAGCCCGTTCAAGAAGCCGCCGGGCAACGTGGGGCAGACCCTTGCCGTCCAGTTTGGCGGGATGGGTGTCCTCCTGGTGCTGGTCCTCCCGGAGGCCGGCCTGGTCCTGGCGCAGGTGCTCACCGGTGAACCGCTGTTCGGCTGGATCAACCTGGCGCTTGGCCCTGTCCTCGGCGCGGCCCTGTTCATTGTGGGGGTCCGGGTGGGCGGGCGCTGGCTCGATGCCCGCGGCCCGGAGCTCCTGGCCCAGGTCACGGTCAACCGCTGAAAACACCCAACCGCTGAGCGCCCTGACCGGCGAATACATCTGCCGGGCGGGGAGCCGCCGTGGTTGACTAGCAGGACAGCTGAGAGAAAGGCCGGAAATGGAAGTCGTCATACTTCCGGGCGGCAAGCAGATTGCCTCCCTCGTGGCGGACGCGGTGGAAAGCCTGCTGCAGGGCAAGCCCGACGCCGTGCTGGGGCTTGCCACGGGATCATCGCCGCTGCCGGTCTACGACGAACTCGCCCGGCGCCACGAACAGGCCGGCCTGGACTTCAGCCGCGCCTCCGGGTTCACGCTGGATGAGTACGTGGGGCTGGAACCCGGACACCCCGAGTCCTACCGGGAGGTGATTCGCCGCGACTTCGCGAACCGGGTCAACATCGACCCCGGGAACGTCCTCGGACCGGACGGAAGTGCCGCGGACATCCCGGCGGCCTGCCGTGGTTACGAGGACCGGATCAGGGAGCGCGGCGGCATCGACCTGCAGCTTCTGGGCTTGGGCACCGACGGGCACATCGGCTTCAACGAGCCGGGTTCGTCGCTGGCATCCCGCACCCGCATCAAGTCGCTCATCGAGCAGACCCGGCGCGACAACGCCCGCTTCTTCCACAGCCTTGAAGAGGTTCCGCACCACGTGGTGACCCAGGGGCTGGGCACCATCCTTGAGTCGCGGCACGCGATCCTGCTGGCCACCGGAGCCCAGAAGGCGCAGGCCGTCCACGACCTCGTGGAGGGGCCCCTTGCCGCGATCTGTCCTGCCTCTGTCCTTCAGTTGCACCCCCATGCCTCCATCGTGGTGGACGAGGCCGCCGCGTCGTCACTGAAGCTCGCCGACTACTACCGGCACACCTTTGACCACAAACCGGCGTGGCAGGGGCTCTGACAGGAACCTGCGCCCGGGTCCTCCCGCGGCCGCACGTCCGGAACGGCTAAGATGGATGCCATGAGTAGCATGACGGATCCTCTCGACAACGACCCCATGCGTGAGCTTTCCGGAGCCGGATCGTCCACCGCAACCATTGAGCGCGAGGAACTGCGCCAGGAAGTGGAGCCCGGCGACCGTGAGCGCTTCTCGCACTACGTGCGCAAGGAAAAGATCATGGAGTCCGCTTTGACGGGCGAACCGGTCATCGCGCTGTGCGGCAAGGTCTGGACGCCCGGACGGGATCCGCAGAAGTTCCCGGTCTGCCCGGAGTGCAAAGAGGTCTATGACGGCCTCCGCCCGGGCAACGACGGCGGCAAGGGGTCCGGCGGAGACTCAGGCAACAACAAGTAGTGACGGAGACACTCTTCGGCGGCCCCACCCTGCCTCCGGCTTATCCGGAGCGTGCAGCCTGGGGAACCGCCCAGAAGCTCCGTGCCTGGCAACAGGAAGCCCTGGACCTTTACTTCAGCAAGGCTCCTCGCGACTTCATGGCAGTGGCCACCCCCGGCGCCGGCAAAACCACCTTTGCGCTCAGGGTGGCCTCCATGCTCATCGAGGCCGGCACGGTGAACCGTGTGACCATCGTGGCGCCCACAGACCACCTGAAGCGGCAGTGGGCTGACGCTGCGGCGCGCGTCGGCATCGCCATTGACCCGAACTTCAAGAATTCGGACGGTCAGCACGGCCGCGGGTTCATCGGTGTGGCCGTGACCTATGCTCAGGTGGCCAGCAAGCCCATGCTGCACCGGGCCAAGACCGAAGCCGCCCGCACCCTGGTGATCCTTGATGAAATCCACCACGGCGGCGAGGCGCTGTCCTGGGGCGACGGTCTCCGCGAGGCCTTCGACCCCGCCGCCCGGCGGCTGTCCCTGACCGGTACGCCATTCCGGTCGGACACCTCGCCCATTCCCTTCGTGGAGTACTCCGAGGACCGCGAGGGCATCCGGCGCTCCAAGTCGGACTACACCTACGGCTACGGCAATGCGCTGCGTGACCACGTGGTGCGGCCGGTCATCTTCATGGCTTATTCCGGGCAGATGCGCTGGCGCACCAGCGCCGGCGACGAGATGGCCGCCTCCCTCGGCGAGGCCGCGGTCACCAAGGACATCACGTCGCAGGCCTGGCGGACCGCCCTGAACCCTGCGGGGGAATGGATTCCCGCCGTCTTGGCCGGAGCGGACAAGCGGCTCAGCGAGGTCCGGCGGTCAGTTCCCGACGCCGGCGGCCTGGTGATCGCCACTGACCACGAGGACGCCCGGGCGTACGCCGGCCAGCTCAAGAAGATCACGGGCGAGTCGCCGACCGTGATTCTGTCCGATGACGCGAAGGCCTCCAACAAGATTGAGGAATTCAGCGCGGGCAACCAGCGCTGGATGGTTGCCGTGCGCATGGTGTCCGAAGGCGTTGACGTGCCGCGCCTTTCGGTGGGCGTCTACGCCACGTCAACGTCAACCCCCTTGTTCTTCGCCCAGGCAGTGGGTCGCTTTGTGCGTTCCCGGAAGCGGGGCGAGACGGCCTCGGTCTTCCTGCCGTCCGTTCCCCAGCTGATGGCGCTGGCCAACAGCATGGAAGCCGAACGTGACCATGCCCTGGACCGGCCGCAGAACGATGATGCGGACGGCCTGATGGACCTCGAAGAGTCGCTGATGGACGAGGCGAACCGCGAGGAGAAGGCGTCGGACAGCCTGACCAAGGGCAAGTTTGAGGCGCTGGACTCGCAGGCGTCGTTCGACCGCGTGCTGTTCGACGGCGGCGAGTTCGGCACCGGAGGCGACATCGGCTCCGAGGATGAACTCGACTTCCTTGGCATCCCGGGCCTGCTGGACGCGGAGCAGGTGGGCATGCTGTTGCGCCAGCGCCAGCACGAGCAGCAGGGCCGCAAGAAACGCCAGGGCCCTGCGGCAGCGCCCGCCGCCCCCGCGGTACCCGACCACCGGATGCTGATGGACCTGCGGAACGAGCTGGCGAAGAACGTGGCGGCCTGGTCTGCGCGGACGGGCACCCCGCATGGCGTGGTGCACACGAAGCTGCGGACCGTCTGCGGCGGCCCTCCGGTGGCACAGGCGAACGAGGAGCAGCTCCAGTCCAGGCTGAAGAAGCTCCAGGACTGGTTCATCGGCAGGACATAGCCCGGCAGGAAGTAGGCGGGAACCTACTCGAGGTCCACGCCGCCCAGCTCCATTTCGGCGTAGGTGTCGTCGAGGTCATCGGCGATACCGGCCGTCAGCCTCTTAATCACGGTGACGGCGTAGCCGGCCTGGACGGCATCCAGTGACGTCGCCATGACGCAGTGGTCGGTGGCGAGGCCCACCACCACGACGTCCTCCACGTCGTGGCTCTGGAGCCAGTCGTCGAGGCCGATTGCGTCTTCCTCAGGGGCGTAACCGGGGTCGGCTGCTCCGGGCAGGGAACCGGGCTGCCGTTCTCCTGTGGGGACGGCGTCCTCCGGTGCCAGCAGGCCTTCGAACCCGGAATAGGCCGCGGTATACAGGCCCTTGTGGAAGTAGGCCTGGATGTGCTCGGTGTCGAGTTCCGGGTGAAGCTCGGCACCCTGGGTCCCGGCCACGCAGTGCGGGGGCCAGGTGTCCTTGAAGTCCGGGGCTTCCGAGAAATGGGCGCCCGGATCGATGTGCCAGTCCTGCGTGGCCACGATGTGGTCGAACTGGCCGTGGTGGTTCTCGACGTACTCGCTGATGGCCCCCGCCACGGAGGCCCCGCCCTCTACCGGCAGCGCGCCGCCCTCGCAGAAGTCGTTCTGGACGTCGACGATGATGAGTGCCCGTGCCATCAGTTCTCCTCAGTTCTCATCAGTTGTCCTCATAGAGAGTCGGGATAGCCGGCTCGCCGCGGTGCAGACGGTGGACTACCGAGGGCAGCTCGGCCATGGAATCGGCGTGGCGCTGCCGGGCGCGCAGGACGCCTTCGTGGCCGGTCCAGCCGGGCAGGAGCTCGCCGTTCTTGATGAACTGCTGGAGCAGCGCACGGTCATTGCCGTCGTCCGCCGGCCGGTGGCCCACTCCAATGAGCTCCTGCGTGGCCGTGCCGTTGTCGTTGAGCCGGCGGAGGGCGTACTTGCGCCCGCCCTTGCTCGTCTTGTTCTTGGCGGCCTTGGCCACCGAAACGAACTCCCCGGCGTCGTCGGTCCGGCTGACCAGCTTGTAGACCATGCTGGCGGTGGGTGCCCCGGAGCCGGTCACGAGGGAGGTGCCCACCCCGTAGGAGTCGACGGGGGCGGACTGCAGTGCTGCAATCGCGTACTCGTCCAGGTCCGACGTTACGGTGATGCGGGTGCGTTCGTTGCCCAGCTCGTCCAGTAGCTGCCGGACCCACTGCGCCTGCTCCACCAGGTCGCCGGAGTCCAGCCGCACGGCGCCCAACTTGTCCCCGGCGATGTCAACGGCCGTACGGACGGCGGTCTCGACGTCGTACGTGTCCACCAGCAGCGAGGTGCCGGCCCCCAGGGAGGCGACCTGCGCCTCAAAGGCGTCACGCTCGGTGTCATGGAGAAGCGTGAAGGAGTGGGCGGCGGTGCCCACCGTCTTGAGTCCGTACCGGAGCCCAGCCTCGAGGTTTGAGGTGCTGTCGAACCCGGCGATGACGGCGGCGCGGGCGGCAGCCGTGGCTGATTCCTCCTGGGTCCGCCGGGACCCCATCTCGATGCAGGGCCGCTGGCCGGCCGCCATCACCATGCGCGACGCGGCCGAGGCGATGGCGCTGTCGTGGTTGAGGACGGACAGGACGTACGTCTCCAGGACGCACGCCTCCGCGAACGTCGATTCGACGATCAGGATGGGGGAGTTGGGGAAGTACGCCTCGCCCTCGGCATAACCCCAGATGTCGCCGGTGAAGCGGAAGTCGGCCAGGTAGTCCAGCGTCTCCTTGTTAACCACGCCGGTGCGCGCCAGGAATTCGAGCTCCGCGTCGCCGAACCGGAACGCCATGATGCCCTCCAGCAGCCTGCCCGTGCCGCCCACAATTCCGTAGCGGCGCCCGTCCGGGAGCCGGCGCGCGAACGCCTCGAACACGGCCTTGCGGTGCGCGGCGCCGGAATGGAGGGCCCCCTGCAGCATGGTCAGCTCGTAATGGTCGGTGAACAGGGACGTGCGGGGCTGCTCCCAGCCAGCGGAGTTACTCACAAAAATCACTCTAGTCCCCACCGGCTCCCACGTCTCGCTTCGCTTCGCCGCGGGGCCCTCGCCGGCGTGGGCCCAGCATCGCCATAGAATGGACAGATGACCTTAAGCGTTGCGCTCGGCCCTGACACCCAGGAGAGCATCCAGACCGGAACGGCGGTGTCCACCGACACCCTGACCGCCCCGGACGTCCCTTGGAACCTTGTCATCTGGAATGACCCCGTTAATCTCATGAGCTACGTCAGCTACGTGTTCCAGAGCTATTTCGGTTACTCGGAAACAAAAGCCAACAAGCTGATGCTTGAGGTCCACAGGAAGGGCCGGTCCATCGTTGCCCACGGCAGCAAGGAACAGGTGGAGCAGCACGCGGTCGCGATGCACGGGTTCGGCCTGTGGGCCACTGTGGAGAAGGCCACCGGCGGAGACAGCGGGGGCGGCAAACGCGGCGGCCCGGGCAAGGGCAAGGGAAAACGTGGCTAAGGCTTTCAAACACGGACTCAAAGGCATCACCGGTTTCCTGGAACCGGCCGAGAGGGAACTGCTGCGCAGCCTGTTCGCCGACGTCATCTCCATGCTGGAGCCGGCGGATCGCGGCTCCGAGGACCCGCTCGCCGCGATGATCGGACTGGACATGGAGGTCCGGGAACCGTCGGACCGTGCCCTCCGCCGGCTGCTGCCCAACGCAGTGAAGGACGACGCCGGGGCCTCGCTTGAGTTCCGCCAGCTCACCGAACGCTCACTGCGGGAAAGCAAGATCGGCGCGCTGCGCGCCGCCGCGCTGGGCCTGGACAAGGATGAGCTCGTCCTGACCCCGTCTGATGCCCGGCACTGGTCCACGGCGCTGAACGACGTGCGGCTGGTGCTCGCCGAGCGGCTCGACATCCGGGACGAGGCGGATGCGGACCACGTCCACCAGATGCAGGACTGGTCCCAGGCCGAGGACGTGGAAAGCTACCTCGCCCTGGTCTACAACTTCACCACGTGGCTGCAGGAGTCCCTCGTGCAGGCGATGCTGCAGTCACTGGACACGCGGCCCTGAGCCGTTCGGGCGGTGACCGGTGCCGCCACTGGGCGGTTCCAGTAGCGAGCCGTTTCGGCCGCCGGATGTGACAAATTCGACATGAGTCGCTGGCCACAAGTGATGGCCGCACCTCACGGGAAGACCTATCCTCAAATAATCATGACTTCAGCATCGAGCATGGATCCGGCAGCGGGAGCTGCAGCGGAGTCCGCAACGGCCGACGGCGTAAATGTGGGATCGCTGCCGATCGGCGTCTTCGACTCCGGGGTCGGCGGCCTCACGGTGGCACGGTCGATCATCGACCAGCTGCCGAACGAATCCATCCTCTACGTCGGCGACACCGCCCACGGCCCGTACGGGCCGCTGCCCATCGCGGAGGTGCGCGCCAACGCCCTCGGCGTCATGGACGAACTCGTGGACTCCGGCGTCAAGCTGCTTACCATCGCCTGCAACTCGGCGTCGGCCGCGGTGCTCCGTGACGCCCGTGAGCGCTACACGGCGCGTTACGGAATTCCTGTCATCGAGGTGATCCAGCCGGCCGTGCGCCGCGCCGTCGCGGCCACCCGCACCGGCCGGGTGGGTGTGATCGGCACCTCCGCCACCGTGGGCTCCCGGGCCTACGAGGACACGTTCGCCGCGGCGCCTGACCTGGTTATCACCTCCGTGGCCTGCCCTGCATTCGTGCCGTACGTGGAGGCCGGCATCACCACGGGGCCGGAACTGCTCGACATCGCCCGCGAGTACCTTGAGCCGCTGAAAGCCGCGGGCGTGGACACCGTGGTGCTGGGCTGCACGCACTATCCGCTCCTGACCGGCGTGATCTCCTACGTCATGGGCGAGGACGTCACGCTGGTCTCCAGCGCCGAGGAAACCGCCAAGGACGTCTACCGGGCGCTGGCCAGCAACGGCCTCGAACGGACGGACCCGGCCCCGCCGGAGCACAGCTTCATCGCCACCGGCGATCCCGGTCAGTTCGAAGCGCTGGCCCGCAGGTTCCTGGGGCCGGAGGTGCTCAGCGTGAAGCACGTGGACCATGTCGCAGCGCAGTACCCCACGGGCAGCCTGGCACGGATCACCCCCGAAATGATCGCCGCCGCGCGGAACGCGGCCGCCCGCCCGCGCATCTCCAACTTCGTCGGGCAGGCTGCGGGCAGCGGAGCATCCCTCGGGGGGCCGTTCCTGTGAAGCTCACCATCGTCGGCTGCACGGGCTCATTTCCCGGACCCGGATCGCCCGCCTCCTGCTACCTGCTGACCGCCAATGACGGCGAACGGGTGTGGAAGGTGGTCATGGACCTCGGCAGCGGGGCCCTGGGCGCCATCCAGCGGTACACCGACCTCGAGGACATCGACGCGATTTTCCTCACTCACCTGCACCCCGATCACTGCATGGACCTCTGCGGCCTGCACGTGGCGGTGCGCTGGAAGCCCGGCGGCTGGGACCGGGGAAGGATCCCCGTCTGGGGCCCCGCCGCCACCGCCGACAGGATGGCAACTGCCTACGGGCTGGACCTGGATCCGGGGATGCACGAGGAGTTCGACTTCACGAACTGGACCGAGCGCCAGTCCGTCACCGTCGGCCCCTTCACTGTCACGCCCTTCACAGTGAACCACCCGGTGGAGGAGGCCTATGCGCTGCGCGTGGAGGTGAATGAGCCGGACGCCGCCGGGAATGGCGTGACCCGCGTGCTGACCTATTCAGGCGACACGGATTCGTGCCGCGGGCTGGAGGAGGCGGCCAAGGACGCCGACCTCTTCCTTTGCGAGGCGGCCTTCGAGGAGGGCCGTGACGACGGCATCAAAGACGTCCATCTCACCGGAAAACGGGCCGCTGAAGCCGCTACTGCCGCAGGCGCCCGCCGCCTTCTCCTTACTCACATTCCGGTGTGGACGTCGCAGACCAAGGTCATGGCCGAGGCGCGTCCCGCCTTCGCCGGTGACGTGGCCGTGGCCGTGGCGGGCGTGCACTACACGGTCTGAGCAGCTTCCTGGGCCGGCCGGGTGCAGCCCGATAAATCGATAAGCTAAAGGCATGACTTCCGAAGCAACCACTGCCCCCGTCATCCGTGCCGACGGCCGCACCCCGGACCAGCTCCGGCCCATCAGCATCACCCGCGGCTGGTCCAAGCAGGCCGAAGGATCGGCCCTCATCGAGTTCGGCAACACCCGGGTCCTGTGCACCGCTTCCCTCACCGAAGGTGTTCCGCGCTGGCTCAAGGGCGAAGGCCGCGGCTGGGTGACCGCCGAGTACGCCATGCTCCCGCGTGCCACGAACACCCGCTCGGACCGCGAGTCCGTCAAAGGCAAGATCGGCGGCCGCACCCACGAGATCTCCCGCCTGATCGGGCGCTCGCTGCGGTCGATCATCGACACCAAAGCCCTGGGGGAGAACACCATCGTCCTGGACTGTGATGTCCTGCAGGCCGACGGCGGTACGCGGACGGCGGCCATCACCGGCGCCTACGTGGCGCTCGCCGAGGCCATCCGCTTTGCCCGCGAGAACAAGATGATCGCCCGCAACGCCCAGCCGCTGGTCGACACCATCGCCGCCGTGTCCGTGGGGATCATCGACGGTATCCCGATGCTGGACCTGCCGTACATTGAGGATGTGCGGGCCGAAACCGACATGAACGTCGTGGTGACCGGCTCCGGCAAGTTCGTGGAGGTCCAGGGCACGGCCGAGGGCGCCCCCTTTGACCGGGACGAGCTCAACAAGCTGCTGGACCTGGCACTGCTGGGGACGGAACAGCTGGCCGCGATCCAGCGCGAAACCCTGGCCGAGGCGCCGTGAGTGGCGACAGCGGCGTGCCCGCGACGGGAGCGGCACCCCGGCTGGTGCTGGCCACGCGCAACGCCGGGAAACTGCGGGAGCTGCGGGAGCTGCTGCGCGGGCAGATCCCAGGGCTCGACGTCGACACGCAGGTGGTGGACGCGGCCGCCGTCGGAGCCCCGGACGTGGCGGAAACCGGGGTGACCTTTGCGGAAAATTCACTGCTGAAGGCGCGGGCGGTCGCCGAGGCTACGGGGCTGGTGGCCATCGCCGACGACTCCGGGCTGTCAGTGGATGTCCTCGGCGGCGCGCCGGGGATCTTCTCCGCGCGCTGGGCCGGCCGGCACGGTGACGACGACGCCAACCTGCACCTGCTGCTGGCCCAGCTGGCGGACGTGCCGGACGGCCACCGCGGTGCCGCCTTCGTGTGCGCGGCGGCCCTCGCCGTACCGGAGTCGGCCTCCGCGGACGGGGCCCGCGAAGTGGTGGAGTACGGGCAGCTGGCCGGCACGCTGCTGCGCGAACCGCGCGGCGCAGGCGGGTTCGGCTACGACCCCGTCCTGGAACCCCTGGGCCTGGACCGGAGCTGCGCCGAGCTCAGCCCGGAGGAGAAAAACGCCATCAGCCACCGTGGCATGGCGTTCCGTGCGCTGCTTCCCTCGATCGTCGAGGCCCTGCGGTAATTCCGCGAACAGTTGGTTTTTGAAAAGAAGGGCACCTCAGTTCTGAGGTGCCCTTCCGCGTTTCAGGGTTCCGGCTCGCCATGAAAGCGTGCCGGAACGCCCGTCAGTCCAGGTTGGTTTTGCGCTCGGCCTCGGGCTCGTGCTCCTCGATGAACTCTTCCACCGGGTCCGTCCCGAAGTGCGCGGCCTCGCGCTTGGCGGTCATGCCGCGCACAACTTCAATGCCGACAGGAATCACCGAGAGCAGGACAATGACGATGAAGATGATGTCCAGGTTTTCCCGCACCCACGGAATCTTGTCGCCCAGCACGTAGCCGAGAAGCGTCACGCCGCCGCCCCAGAGGAAGGCGCCGATGACGTTAAAGAGGAAGAACTTCCGCTTGTCCATCTGGGCAACACCCACGATGACCGGGACAAAGGTGCGGATAATGGGCACAAAGCGTGCCAGGATCAGGGCCTTGCCGCCGTGCTTTTCGAAGAACTTGTGCGCACTGTCAACGTTCTCACGCTTGAACAGCCTGGAGTCCGGCTTGTTGAAGATGGCGGGACCCGCCTTGGACCCGATGAGGTAGCCCGTCTGGTTGCCGATGATAGCGGACACAATGATCAGCGCGGCGAAGAGCCAGATGTTGAATTTGATGGTGTCCGTGGCCACGAGCAGGCCCGCCGTAAACAGCATGGAATCCCCGGGCAGGAAGAATCCGATCAGCAGCCCGGTTTCGGCGAAGATAATCCCGCACACCAGGAGAACAACCCACGGGGCAAGGGCCGGGTCGGCGAGGAAGACCTGGGGGTTGAGCCAATCGGGCAGGAATGATGCCAGATGCGGCTGGACGGGGCCGGCGCCACCCAGCGCGGGCACGGCAAAGTCGCTCAATGCATTAAAGTTCACGTTTCAAGGGTACTTGACGGGCTCCGCGCCCCCGCCGGGCTACAGTTGTCCCCGTGAGTTTGGACTTTACGGCGATCGACTTCGAGACCGCCAACGGCTTCCGCGGTTCGCCGTGCGCCGTTGGCCTCACCAAGGTCCGCGGCGGCGTCATCGTCGAGGAGGCCTCTTGGCTGATGCGGCCGCCCGAAAACCACGACTCGTTCGACTACCACAACGTCCGCGTCCACGGCATCAGGCCCGAACAGGTGGCCGGCCGGCCCCGCTTCGGGGAGCTGTTCCCGGAGATCGGCGCGTTCATCGGCGGTGACATCCTCGCGGCCCACAATGCCGCCTTCGACCTCGGCGTGATCCGCTCCGGGCTTGAGGTCTCGGGGCTTCCCGGTCCCGCCTACGACTACGTATGCACTGTGATGCTGTCCCGGCGCTGCTACTCCCTGGTGTCCAATTCCCTGCCCTTTGCCGCCGAGGAGGCAGGCGTGCCGCTCGTGAACCACCACGACGCCGCCGAGGATGCCCGGGCGTGCGCCGGCATCCTCATCGACATCGCGGGGCGAAACCGGGCCAACAGCATCGCCGAGCTTTACCTTTCGCTGGGGCTGTCCCTACCTCAGCAGCCCGCGTTCGATCCGTCCAGCGGCGAGCTTTCCAAGGCGACCGTCTCAGCCCTCGCCGTCACTGGCGGCGCCAGTGCCGGCCGGGCGGTCCGGCCGTTCCGCAGCGGGTGGCCCGAGGAAGGGCCCAATCCCGAGCCCAATTCCGACGCTGAACCCGGGAACCCGCTGTTCGGCCAGACCGTCGTGTTCACCGGCCAGCTCGCGATGCCGCGGCCCGAAGCGAAGACCCGGTCCGCGGAACTGGGGGCGCGCCCGGAAAGCCGGGTCACGGCGCGGACCAGCGTCCTGGTGGTGGGCGACGGCTTCGTGGCCGGCGACCTGCGCTCCGGCCGGCTCACCGGCAAGGCCAAACGAGTGCTGGAGCTGCACGACCGCGGCCAGGCCATCGAGGTGATCTCCGAAGGGGAGTTCCTGCAGATGGTGGGCGGGGCGCCCGTACACATGGCGCAATAAAGCTTCCTCCGCCACGGCCCCTCTCCTAGCCTTGCCTCATGGGCAAACTACGCAAATTGGGCACACTGGGCGAACTGGGCAAGCTGGGCAGTCGGGGCAAACTGCGCAGTCAGGGCGGGCTGGGTTCCGTCTTCGCCTTTCCCAATCCGGTCAACGAATACGCGGCCCGCATCACCGCCGGGCTGGTGGTCCTGCTGGCCGCCGCGACGCTGCTCACCGGTTTCGGCTGGGGCCTGGCGGTTATTGCCGCCGGTTTTTGGCTGCGCGTGCTGTTCGGCCCGAGGATCTCCCCGCTCGCCCTGCTTTCTGTGAGGGTCCTCGCTCCGCGGCTGGGACGGGTCAAACTCGTGCCGGGCCCACCCAAACGTTTCGCCCAGGGCATCGGCGCCGCCATGTCCACTGCCGCCGCCGTCCTGCTGGCCGCCGGCTTGGCGCCTGCCGCGTGGATTTTGCTGGCTGTGCTGATTGTTGCCGCCTCACTGGAGGCCTTCGCCGGGTTCTGCCTCGGCTGTGCCATCTTCAGCCTGCTGCAGCGCCGCGGCCTCATACCGGAGGACATCTGCGAGGCCTGCAACAACATTTCGCTTAGGCAGACGTAACGGCAACCAACTGCCCGGCCATGCCGCGGATCACCTCGGGGGCCTCCAGCGCTTCCAGCCAGTCCGCGGGCAGGCAGTCCGTGCCGTAGTACGCACCCAGGATGTTGCCCGCGATGGAGCCGGTGGAATCGCTGTCGCCGCTGTGGTTGATGGCCAGGGCGATGGCGGCCTTGAAGTGGGCCACCGGGTCGGGCTCGCCATTTACCTCTGATTGGGTGGCAGTCGCCAGGACCGCATAAAGTCCGACGGCGAGGGCCTCCTCCGCCACCCAGCCCTCACCGAGTGCACGGACCAATTCCTCGGGGCTGAGCACCGAACCGGGCACCGAACTGGACACCGGGTCCGCGCCGGCCTGGCCGGCGAGGCGGATTGCGGCATCCAGCCGCTCGCGGAGTTCGGGCGCTGCCCCGTCATCGGCGAGCACACGGGCGAGTGCGGCCTGTGATGCCTCGGCCAGGTTGCTGCCCTGGACCAGGGAATGGATGAGCAGGCTGAAAGCGCCGGCGCTCTGCCGGGCGGAGGGATGCCCATGGGTGAGCGATGCTGCGTCCGAGCTCAACTTGTACACGGACTCCGCCGGAATGTGCGGCACCAGGCCGAACGGCGCGGATCGCATGACGGTTCCGCAGCCCTTCGAATCGGGATTGACCGGCCGGACAATGGTCCCCATTTCGCCGGTGGCCAGCCCGCTCAGGCAGGCGTTGCCGGGTGCCCGCCGGTGCCGCAGCACCTCCTGGCCGTCAATCCAACGCGACTGCGGCCGCGGCGCGGATTCGGGAACGGCCACTCCCTGCGTGTCCAGCCAGCGCAGGTACGCAAGCCACACGCAGGCATTGGCGTCAGCACCAACACCCGAGTTGGCCCACTCCAGGGCTTCGACGATCCCGTCGACTGTGTACAGCGTCATCTGGGTGTCGTCCGAGAAGTGGGTCCCGCCGTCGAGCGCGGAAAAATCCCGGAGTCCGGCGGCGCCGAAACGGCGCCGGATCTCGTCTATGGGATCGAACTCGACGGCGTAGCCGAGCGAGTCGCCGAGGGCGCCGCCGAGCAGGCAGCCATGGATGCGGGACTCGGGGGACGGAACGGTGCGGGGAACGTTGCTCATGCAGGCAAATTTACCTGCCCGCCGGAGCTGTCCCGACTCTGTGATTCTGGATCCTGTGGTGCTGACCGCTGTGACCCCGGACCGTGCTGTGATGTCGCACTCCCAATGCCGGGGGTGCGGGCGCCGGACGATAAGCTCGGATTCAGCAACCGTCCAGACTTTGCTGCCAGACTGCTGGGGCCGGCTCCCGAAGCGAGCGGCATTCCCCGCAGACAGAAACAAAAGGATTCCCCCATGAGCACCCCTGTGTCCGTCCCCCCGACCGATGACCGGCATTCCGCCGGTGACAACGAATTCCGGCCTGGGCTCCTGTCCAGGCTCGGAGCGGAGGCGTTCGGAACGCTCTTTCTGGTGGTCGCCGGGCTGGGTGTGCCGCTCTTCACCCTGCCGCAGTCCAATCCGCTGCCCGGGGCCCTCGCCGGAGGCCTTGCCGTGACGGCGGCGATGCTGGCCTTCGCGTACATCTCCGGCGGGCATTTCAACCCGGCGATCACCCTGGGCAACCTCGTGGCGGGCAGGATCGGCATCGCCGCTGCAGCAGCGTACATCGGTGCGCAGCTGGTCGGCGCGGTAGCGGGCGCGCTCGCTTTGTTCGGCATCCTCCGCACCGTGCCCAACATCTCCGACGCCCGCACGGCATTTGATACCGTCACCGCCGGCTTCGGTGAGCACTCCGTGATCCAGACGTCGATGGCCGGCGTGCTGCTCGTGGAAGTGCTGGGAGCAGCCCTCCTGGTCGCTGTGTTCCTTGGCATGACGGCCCGCCGCAACAACCACGCGGCCGCTGCCCCCTTCGCCGTCGGGCTGGCATTTGCCGTGCTGCTGCAGCTGGGCCAGGCCCTTGGCAACGCGCCCTTCAACCCGGCCCGGGCCACCGCCTCGGCGCTGTTCAGCAGCAGCTGGGCGCTGGAGCAGCTGTGGCTTTTCTGGGTGGCCCCGATCGTCGGTGCCGGCATCGCTGGCCTTGTATTCCGTGGGTTCGCCGACGCCCGGGACCGCAGCGCCGCCGACGCGGGCGGGGCTGACCACGCCGACGTCGAGGCGGATCCCGAGTCTGAGCTCGGGGACGACTTCGACGGCGCCTCAGTCCAGGAAACAGCCGAAAAAACCGCGGCGGCCGCGGAAAGCCGGGCGGCAGAGCGGCATGTGGTTGACGGTCACGGGACCGATGCGGGCCGCACGGCCGCAGCGCCCGGTGCAGGCGGCGACGAGGCGCGCGACTTCTTCGACGGGCCGCGCAGCAAGGAGTCCTGACGCGCCGAGGCGCGGGGTCGGCTATTTTGTCGGTGCCCGCGTCTAGCTTATGAATATGCGGTTATTGCACACTTCCGACTGGCATCTGGGCCGGTCCTTCCACGGCGTCGGCATGCTGGACGCCCAGCGCGCCTTCGTCGACCAGCTGGTTGCCCGGGTCAGGGAACTCTCCGTCGACGTCGTGCTGATCGCCGGCGACGTCTACGACAGGGCACTGCCCGGCGTCGATGTCGTCAACCTCTTGGACGATGCCCTGGTCCGGTTGACCGGGGCAGGCGCACAGGTGGTGCTGACCAGCGGAAACCACGACTCCGCCATCCGGCTCGGCTTCGCCTCCCGGCTTCTGGAGAAGGGCGGCGTTCATCTGCGCACCCGCCTGCAGGAGCTGGACGTCCCCGTCCTGCTGCCACTCGGCGGCACGGGGACTGATTGTGTACTGGCCATTTACGGCATCCCTTGGCTCGAACCCCGGCTGGTCGCCGAGCAACTTGGAGTGGACACCGCCAGCCACTTCGAAGTCACCCGCGCCGCCACGGAACGCATCAGGGCCGACGTCGCCACCCGCAGCGAATCCCGGACGGTCCATTCCGTGGTGCTGGCACACACCTTCGCCAGCGGGGGCATCAGCTCGGACAGCGAACGCGACCTGAGCATCGGGGGAGTGGGCGCCGTGCCGCTGGACCTGTTTGGCGGCTTCAGCTACACAGCACTTGGCCATCTGCACGGTCGGCAGTCCCTCTCTGCCGAGGTGCGGTATTCGGGCTCTCCGCTGGCCTACTCGTTCTCCGAAGCGAAGCACCAAAAGGGCGGCTGGCTCGTTGACGTTGACGAGTCCGGGGTCACCGCCGTGGAGGAGATCCTCTGGGAGGCGCCGCGGAAACTTGCCGTCCTCCGGGGGACACTCGACGGGCTGCTGGAGTCCCCTGGGCACGCCTGGGCCGAGCAAGCCTACTGCCAGGTGACCCTGACGGACGCCCAGCGGCCGGCCCAGGCCATGGAGCGGCTGCGGGCCAGGTTCCCGGACACGCTCGTCCTCGGTTTCGAGCCGGAGGGGGCACCCGCCGCCTCCCAGGCGAGCTACAGCAGCCGGCTGGCGGAGGCGGAGGATGACCTCGCAGTCTGCTGCGGATTCCTCGAACACGTCCGCGGCCGGGAGCCGGAGACGGCGGAACAGGCCGCCCTCACCGAAGCTTTGGAGAACGTGCGTCTGCAGGAGGCATCACTGTGAGGATCCACCGTCTGGAAATCACTGCGTTCGGGCCGTTTGCCGGAACCGAGGAAATCGATTTTGACCGGCTGAGCGCCCACGGGCTGTTCCTGCTTAACGGGCCCACCGGCGCCGGCAAGACCAGCGTGCTGGATGCCATTTGCTACGCCCTCTACGGGTCCGTGCCGGGCGCGCGGCAGGACGGCAAGAGGCTGCGCAGCGACCACGCGGACTCGGCTGCCGAACCCCGCGTGACCTGCGAATTCACGGCCCGGGGCAGGCGTTTTGAGGTTTCCCGCTCGCCGGCCTGGGACAAGCCCAGCGCCCGCGGACGGAACGGGTTCACCACCCAGCAGGCCAAGACGCTGCTGCGCGAACGGGTGGCAGGTGCGTGGGTGGAAAAGTCCGGCCGGAACGACGAAGCCGGGGCGGAGATCACCGCGCTCCTCGGCATGGACCGGGAGCAGTTTACCCGCGTGGTTTTGCTCCCCCAGGGGGACTTCGCCGCGTTCCTCCGGTCCAAGGCTTCTGACCGCCTCGAACTGCTGCAGAAGCTCTTCGGGACCGAACGGTTCGAGGCAGTGGAGCGGGAGCTTGCGTTACAGGCCGCCGGGGCCGTAAGTGAAGTAGCCGATCTTGAGGGCAGGCTGGGCCTGCTGGTGGCGAGGGCCAGGGCGGAGGCCACGGCTCTCGAAGTCGACCCCGATGCGTCGCCGGAATCTGCCGGCGGTCGCGAACTCCTGTCATGGCTGGAGTCTGCAGCCTCGGAGCGTGCCTCGGCCCTGGCCGGGGAGGCAGAATCCGCCGAGGAGCAGCGCCGCGGGTGCACGGAGCGGCTCGAAGCGGAGCTGGCAAGGGAGGGAAGGCGCCTGAAGCTTGCTGCTGCCCTGCGCCGGAGGGCAGATGCAGAGGCCGCCGCCCCTGGACTGACCAGCGCCGGAGCCGCGCTTGACCTGCACCGGAAGGCCGAGCTCCTAGGCGGCCAGCTGAAGGCCGTGACCGCCGCCGAGTCCTTGTTTGCCCGGGCGGAAAGAGCCTTCGACCTCGCCTCTGCCGGCGTGCGGGAGGCAGCGAGCTCCAGCTCCGAACTGGCAGTTATGGAACACAGCACTGCAGAACACGGCACTGCAGAACACGGCGCCGTAATTGAACACAGCGCCGTCGACGTGGCCAGGGAGCTTTCGCGGCTGCGGGCGCTGGCCGCTGTGATCGGCGAACGCCTTGCCGATGAGGACCGGCTGGGTGGCCTGCACGCACGGGCCGCCGGGCTTGCGAAGCGGCGGCAGGAACTCACCCGTGCCGGAGATGACCACGCCGTCCGGCTGCTTTCCCTCCGCACCGAGATGGAGGCCCTGCGTGCAGCCCTTCAGCCGCTTGAACAGCTGGCAGGGGAATCCGTGCTGCGCACCAAGGAAGCGGCCGCCGCCGACGAGCTGGTGGACGTTGTCAGGCGTTACGGAATTGCTGCGGCCGGGTGCGCTGCCGTCACCGAGCGGCACCTCAAAGGCCGGGAACACCACCAGGAACTGCGCCGGCAATGGCTGGACGTCCGCGAGGAACGCCTGTCCAATGCGGCGGCCGAATTGGCTTCGCACCTGGAACGCGGCGCGCCCTGTCCCGTCTGCGGCAGCCCGGAGCACCCCGAGCCGGTTCCCGCCGGGGACTCCGTCCTGGGGCTTGCCGAGAAAGAGGAACGAGCCAAGGAGCGCAGCGAGGCGGCCGAGAGGGCGCTGTCTGCACTGGACGCGGAGCTCTCCGAGGCCAGGCAGCTGGTCGCCGTTCTCGCCGGCCAAGGCGGTGACACCGATCCCGCCGAAGCGGAGGAAGCCGCCCAGGCCGCCCGGGAAGCTGCTGCCGAGGCGGCAGCGGCCGTAGCGGAACTGGCAGCCAGCAGGAGCCGGCAGGAGGAACTTGCTGAGCGCATCGACACCACGGAGCAGGTGCGGGTGGACATGCTGTCGCAGTTGGCGCAAACAGAATCCGCCCTGACCGAAATCGAACGGCAGTCCGCCGCCCTGGAATCGTCGCTCGAAGCGCTTCGTGCCGGCCACGCCAGCCTCGGCCTCCGCAGCGACGCCATCGGGCAGGTTGTCGACATCCTGGAACAGGCTGATGCTGCCCGCGCGCAGCTGGATCACGCCGCGGCCCGCCTTGCTGAGGCGCGGACCCAGCTGGACCACGCACTTCCCGAGGCCGGATTTGAGTCCGCCGCTGACGCACGCCTGGCTCTCCTGCCGGCCCCGGAGGCGGCGAGGCTGGAGTCGGCCGTCCAGGCCGGGCGGGACGAGGAAGCGCGGCTGGAGGAACTGTTCGCCAGTGAAGAGCTCGTTGTCGCAGCAAAGGAACAAACAGCCAGGGAACACGAAAGTGGGTCCGCGACCACGCCAGCGGACCTGGACCTGCTGCGCACCGAAGCCGAACAGGCCGCCCAAGCAGCAAGGGACATCGAATTGGCGGCGGGCATGGCGCGGCAGGGCGCCAAGACCCTGGGACGCCTCCGTGCGGAGTATGGGGAACTCGCTGAATCCGGCCGGGAGCCCCGGGAACGCGCCGAAGTCCTGAAAGGCCTCGCCGAAGCGGCCCGCGGTTCCGGCGACAACAGCTACCGCATGAGCCTGAACGCGTATGTCCTGGCGGCACGGCTCGAGCAGGTTGCCATTGCCGCATCGGAAAGGCTTGTCGCCATGAGCGACGGCCGCTACACGCTGCAGCACTCGGACGCGAGGGCGGCCCGGAACGCCAAATCCGGGCTGGGGCTGGAAGTGGTGGACGAATGGACCGGCCGCCGCCGCGACACCTCGACGCTCTCCGGCGGGGAATCCTTCATGGCCTCGCTGTCGCTTGCCCTGGGCCTAGCGGACGTGGTGCAGCAGGAGGCCGGCGGTGTCGACATTGAAACCCTGTTCGTTGACGAGGGCTTCGGCAGCCTCGACGAGCAGGCACTGGAGCAGGTTATGGATGCACTGGAGGGCCTGCGTGACGGCGGCCGCGTGGTCGGCCTGGTGAGCCACGTGGGGGAGATGAAGCAGCGCATCGGCAGCCAGCTCCAGGTGGTGAAGCAGCGCAACGGCTCCACGGTGCACATCGTTGATGCGCTCGTAACGGCCTGAACCCGGCGATGCACGCCGCCAGACGGGCATCACGGGCGGTATCACTTCGGGCCGGGTTTCCGCCCACCGGGCGTCCCGCCGTGGGACCTCCGCGTGCCGTATTACGTGTCCAGTACCATAGGACTGTTACCGGGTTCAGCGCACGGGAGGAGGGACGATGCGCACGACTGAACGAGCCCGCATACATGAGCACTTCAACGGCGCCCCAACCACCCGCCGACCCCCGTCCCATCGCCCCGACCGCCAACACCAAGGCGCCCGCCCCGCAGTTCGGCGGCCGTTTTGCGCGCCTGCCGGCTCTGGCGGGCAGGGGATTCCTGCCCGTGGGCCTGTTTGCCCGCCTGCCCCTCGCGATGCTGACCCTGGGAACCCTCACCCTTGCCACATCGGTCACCGGCTCGTACGCGGTGGGCGGAACCGCTGCCGGCGCCGTCGGTATCGGCTCGGCCGTGGGCGCGCCGATCCTCGGCTGGCTGGCCGACCGGCTCGGCCAGCGCCCGGTACTGCTGATCTCGGCCATCCTGAACGTCGTGGCCGTACTTGCCGTCATTGCCACCGCGTATCTGATTCCCGGGATGCACGACGTCGGCGCCGCGCGGGGCGTCATCGCGGCCGCGTTGGCGGCAGGCCTCAGCTGCCCCCAGGTCGGCCCGCTGGCCCGCGTCCGGTGGATGGCGCTCACAGCCGAAACCCGGCGGGCGGGGGACAGCACCGATCTGGACGTCGCGCTGTCCTATGAGAGCACAGCCGACGAACTGACGTTCGTGCTGGGTCCGGCCCTCGTGGGCGTCCTCGCCAGCCTGGTAGCACCGTGGCTGCCGCTGGCCCTGGCCGCCGCGCTCACCCTCACGCTCGTTCCGGCCTTCGCCGTCCACCGTACCCATACGGCCGTT
This sequence comes from Arthrobacter globiformis, assembly GCF_030815865.1. Classification (NCBI taxonomy): domain Bacteria; kingdom Bacillati; phylum Actinomycetota; class Actinomycetes; order Micrococcales; family Micrococcaceae; genus Arthrobacter; species Arthrobacter globiformis. Next base: position 3,670,721 of record NZ_JAUSXI010000001.1, on the reverse strand, counting down.
CCGCGGCGGGCTGCCGTCAGTACCCACGCCGGCAGCCGCCCAGTTAGGGGAAATGCCGCGAGGGGAAATGCCGAAACCCGGTCCGGCGCCCGTCTTGCCGGTCTGGCCGCCGTGGCACTTCCCGTCCTGGCCATGGTCTGTATGGGCACGTTTTTCGGCTCCACGCAGGCAGCCTTGAGCGCGTTTGCCGCCGGTTTCGCAACGTCAGAGGCGGCCGGGCTCCTGTACGCCGTCATGGGGATCAGCTCGGCCGCGGCCGCGATCTCGGTGGCATACTGGCCGGCCGGATTCCCCGTGACTGCCCGCTGGGTGACCGGGGCGGCAGCCATGGCCGGGCTGTCTGCCCTGTTGTTCCTTCCAGCCGACGGCTGGGGCATGGTGCTGGTACTGCTTGCACTGGGCCTGCCGGTGGGTCCGGTCATGGTTACAGTGTTTGCCATTGGCGGGCTCGTGGCGCCGGCGGGCCGGCTGGCCACTGTGATGACGGCGCTCGCCAGCGGCATCGTCGCCGGCACCGCGCTAGGTTCGTCCATCGGCGGCCAGTTGGCACAGGACGGGGGCCACCACGCCGCCTTCCTCGTCTCGGCAGCCGCCGCGGCGGCGCTGTTCGCTCTCGGGGCGGCGGCCGCCGTCGTCGTCCGTTCCCGGAAGCGGTCAGCTCAGGCGAGCTGACCTTCGATTCGGGCCGCGCTGGCGGTCAGGGCAGCGGCCACCTCGGCCGGATCCTGCGATGAGCGGATGTAGACGACGGCGACAGCCGCCGGGCGTCCGCCGGGCACACGGACCGGCGCAGCAAGCGAGGAAACCCCGGCGATGACTTCGTCATGGCTGGCCGAGTAACCGCGGCGGCGCGCTTCGGCAGCCTCGGGGCGGTAGGGCGTCCCGGGAGCGAGGCGGTTCCACTCGTGTTCGGACAGCGCAGACTGGATGGCGATGCCGGGCGCGCCCGTACTGATTGGATGGCGCGATCCCGGGAGGAGCACCGTAGCCGCTGAATGTCGGGGTTCCACCGTCACAAGCGTCACACAGTCCTGGTGGTCCCACACCGCCACGAAGGCCGTCATGTTGAGCGTATTGGCCAGCTGGGTCAGTTCCGGCAGGGCGGCGGTCTGGAGGTTCCGCGAAACCCCGCGGGCCAGCACCGCGAGGCCGGGGCCCGGCTGGACCCGGCCGGCGTCGTCGCGCACCAGCAGGGAGTGGTCCTCAAGGGTCCGCAGAATCCGGTAGGCCACGGAGCGGTGTACGCCCATGGCCTCCGCAAGCTCGGCGATGGTCAGCGGGCGGTCGGCTTCGGCAAGGATCTCCAATGCGCGGATGCCCCGGGAGAGGGTCTGCGATGGGGAGGTCTGGGCGGGCGCAACCTGCGCTGCGGCACCGGCGTTGGGAGTCATGCTGTCCATCCTAGGCATGTAAGCGGGGCGGCTAGCCAAGGGAGCTAATGCAGCCTGTCACCTTAGCAACCGTTCTACATAGGAATTGCCGGTTCAACTATAGAACAGCTTGGCTGCAGACAGTTTTAGAGTGACTGCGGCACGGTGCGCCAGAGACAAAAAGGATGCGCTTTTGGGGATCAATGATGATGGTCAATCCAGCAGCGGGCCCCGCCGACGAGCTGCTGGCGGACCAGCCAGGGCGCGACTGCGCTAGTTTCTGGCCGGACCGGCTGAGGGGTGCGCCAGATCACACTTCGTAGTATCCTCACACTAACTGACCGTTCGATCAGTAAATCGAATAGCTTCACATCAACTTTGGCAGTAGCACTGCCCCCGGCCACGGAGTTTCAATGACCGCAACTTCACCCGTAGATTCAGAGGTTGGCCCCAGCAGCAAGCGTGAGGAACGCAAAGTCCTCGCCGGCACGCTGGTGGGCACCACAATCGAGTGGTACGACTTCTTCATCTTCGCCCAGCTGACGGCAACGCTGCTGTCCCCGCTGTTCCTCGCCCCGCTCAACGAATCCAACCCGGGACTGGCGCAAATCCTTTCCTTCGCCCTGATCGGCATTAGCTTCCTGTTCCGCCCGCTCGGCGCTATCGTTGCCGGACACCTGGGCGACCGCCTGGGCCGCAAGGCAATGCTGGTGTTCACCCTCATCATGATGGGTGCCGCAACGGCACTGATTGGCATGCTGCCGACGTACGCCCAAATCGGCGCCTGGGCTCCAATCCTGCTGATCTTCCTCCGTGTGCTGCAGGGCTTCTCCGCCGGCGGAGAATGGGGCGGGGCCGCCCTCATGGCTGTGGAGCACGCGCCGCTGCACAAGAGGGGGCTGTTCGGCGCCTACCCGCAGATCGGTGTTCCCGTCGGCATGATTCTGGCCACGGGGCTGCTGTTCTTCCTGAACACCGGAATGTCGAGGGAAGACTTCGCCTCCTGGGGCTGGCGCGTTCCCTTCCTGCTCTCCATTGTGCTGATCGTGGTGGGCTACCTGATCCGCCGTGCAGTAGGCGAAAGCCCGGTCTTCAAGGAAATGGCCGCGCGCAAGGCCGAAAGCAAGGCGCCCCTCGGCGAGCTCATCCGCCATCACAAGAAGGCGGTACTGCACTCCACCCTGATCTTCATCGGCAACAACGCGGCAGGCTACCTCCTGATTGCCTTCTTCATCGCCTACGCCACCAGGACACTGAAAATGCCCACGCCGCAGATTCTGCTGGCCACCACGCTGGCATCCTTCGGCTGGCTGATCTTCACCCTGGTGGGCGGCTGGCTCTCGGACAGGATCGGCCGGGTCAAGACCTTCCTGACCGGCTACGCGATCGTCTTCGCCTGGATGATCCCGATGTTCGCCCTCATCGACACGAAGGACATCGTGCTCTACGGCGTGGCGCTGTTTGTCCTTACGGTGGGCCTTGGCCTGTCCTATGGCCCCATGTCGGCCATGTACGCGGAGATGTTCCCCGCCAACGTGCGGTACTCGGGGATCTCGATCGGCTACGCATTCGGCGCCATCCTGGGCGGCGCGTTTGCCGCCACCATCGCCGAGTCGCTCCTGCAGAGCACCAAGTGGACTGGCTCCATCGGCATTTACATCATGGTTCTGTGCGTCATCTCAGCCATCGGCGTGATACTGGCGAAGGAAACGAGGGGCCGGCCCCTCGGTGTGAGCCGGCACTAGATGCGGGCGCCGTGCAGCAGGGCAATGGCGTCCTCGTCCCTCAGTTGCTCAAAGTGCCGGTAAAAGGCTCCCACTGCCCGGAATCTTCCGGGCAGGTGGAGACACAGGACATTGCAGACCCGGGACAACGACTTTTCCGCCTCGATTGAACCGACGGGCGCGGCGGCCACTACCGATGCAGCGCCGGCCATCCGTACCGCCTCGACGGCCGCCCGCATGGTGGCCCCTGTCGCCAGGCCGTCGTCCACGAGCAGGGCCGTCTTGCCGTTCACGTCGGGGTGCACAGCCGGATAGCTGTCGGCGCGGCGCATCAGTTCGGTCCGCTCCCGGTGCTCCACCTGGTCGAGCCACTCCTGCCGCACGCCGTCGTCCAAAATCCGCTCCACGAGGGGCCTGTTGAGAAGGCGGACGATCCTTCCGCCTGAGTATGCGAGCGCGCCGTATGCAGTCTCGTCATGGCCCGGGATGCCAAGCTTGCGGACCAGCAGGGCACCGAAGGGCAGGTGCAGGACCCCGGCCGCGGCGGCGGCCACCGGGATGCCGCCCCGGGCCAGGCCAAGCACCAGGGTGTCCGGGCGCTCGCGGAATTGCGGAAGGGCGGCCGCAAGCTGCCGTCCTGCGTCTTCCCGGTCCTCAAAAACCATGCCCATGGGTTCCTCTTCCGGTGTCTCCCCCCAAAGTCCAGCCTACGCCCGCCGGCTCCGGCGGGAGCCGGGGTATTCGACGGCGTTCCGGCGGGGGATTCAGGGCAGGGAAACCCCCGGCCGATCCGCGGGCTGAGGGACGCGACAGCCGACCGACGCGACAGCTGCCGGACCCCCAGCTGGCAGGTCCCCTGACTGCCGAGGTCCCCTAGTTGCCGAGGAACGCGATGGCCGCCTGCTTGAAGGCGCGGCTGGTGATGGCGTTGGTGTGCGTGCGGCCGGGCAGCACCAGCTGCTCGGCCGCGGAACCGGCCTTCACTGCCAGTTCGGCAAGCTGCGGCATGGACGTGGCGCGTTCATCGTTTTCGCCGGCCACCAGCAGCATGGGCATGTGCGGCACGGCCTCGGCCGGGTCGTACGGTTCACCCTTGATGGCCTCCACCAGGGACAGCAGGGCGAAGATGTTGTTGCTCGGCAGCGCCTGCGCCATGCTGAGGAGCCTGGCCGTGGACGCGTCCGCGATGGGCGTGCCGTCGGCCAGGTAGCGCTGGGCGGCCACGAGGTCGAAGGCCGCCAGCGGGTCGGCCATGTTCGGGCCGCCCAGGACCAGCCGGTGGACCAGCTCCGGCTGGGTGGCGCCGAACTCCCAGCCGAGCCGGGAACCGAGGGAATAGCCGATCACGTCCAGCCCGCTGGCGGGGTCACCGTCGCGCAAAGGCCGGGCGCCGGCGTCGAACGCGATCTGCAGCAGGTCCGCCCTGATCCGGCTGGGCGAGTAGGAGTCCATGTCCTCCGGCGCGCCGCTGCGGCCGTGGCCGGGAAGATCGACGGCGATGACGCGGCGGCCGGCCTCCAGGAGAGCCGGGATCCAGCCGGTGTCCTCCCAGTTCAGCTTGCTGGACGCGGAGAAGCCGTGGATGAGGAGGATGGGGCGGAGTCCGGCGTCGTTCTTGGGGTCGTGCACCCCGACGTATAGCTGCGGGTCGGTGCCCTCGACCGTGTGGGAGTGCTGTTCACCGGTGTGTCTGCCGCTCATCGCCTCAGTCCTCGTCAAGTCTCAGTCCTCTTCATGTACAGGCTCGCCCGGACTGCTTCGTCGCCGGTCCGCCGTGGATGGGCACCACTCTACCTGTCGGCCGACCGGGGAAATCCACGGCTTCCCAACTGGGTGGCAGCACAGGGGGTTCCCAGCCTTGGGAACCCCCTGTGCTGCTACCTGGTTGGGCGGTGGGGGGCCGGAATCCCGGGGCTCGGCAGGTGCCGGCTACCTGTGTGACCGGGCGCGGGCGCGCCGGGCTGCCGCGAACCGCGCGCCTGCCCAGCAGGCGGCGGCAATGCCGGCAATCAGCAGCAGCGTGCTGATCAGCTGGATGCGGCTGCTCTCGGCGCTGAAGCCCACAGCAAACACCAGCCCCAGCAGAACCAGGCCGAACACTGTGAGCCCGGGGAAACCCTTCATCCGCAGCGGCAGGGGAGTGCCGTCGCGGTCTGCGCGCCGGCGCAGGATGAGCTGAGAGACCAGTGCCGAACCCCAGACCACGAGGCAAGTGGACCCGACCAGTTGGAACAGGGCCGGCAGGATGCGCTCGGGGAACAGCAGTTCCAGGACAGTGGCGATGAAGCCGAATGCGACGGAGACTCCGACGGCGACCATCGGCACGCCCGCGCCGCTGAGCCGGGACAGGAAGCCGGGAGCCTCGCCGCGCTCTGCCAGCGAGAACACCATGCGCGAGGCGCCGTACAGGTTGGCGTTCAGGGCGGACAGCAGGGCGACGACGGCCACCAGGGTGATGGCGGTGGCGGCACCCGGGATGCGGGCGGCATCCAGGACGCCCGCGAAGGGCGAGGACAGGGCCTCCGAGGTGGCGGGAAGGACGGCTGCGATTACGAAGACGGAGCCGATGTAGAAGACGAGGATCCGCCACACGACCGTCCGGATGGCCTTGGTGACGCTGTGCTCGGGGTTTTCGGTCTCAGCCGCTGCGACGCTGACGATTTCCGTGCCGCCGAACGCGAAGATCACCACAAACAGTGCGGTGGCAATGCCGGCAAGGCCCGAGGGCGCGAAGTCTCCGGTGATGTTGGCCACGCCGGGGGATGCCGCGTCCGGCAGGAGCCCCAGGAGCAGTGCGGCGCCAATGGCGAGGAACAGGACTATGGCGGTCACCTTGAGGATGGCAAACCAGAACTCGAACTCACCGAAGTTCTTCACGCCGGCGAGGTTGATGCCGGTGAACAGCACCATGAACACCAGGGAGAGCGCCCACACCGGAACCACCGGCCAGACCGAAAACAGCAGCCCCGCGGCGCCGAGCGCCTCGGCGGCAATGACCACCACCAACTGCAGCCACCAGAGCCAGCCCACGGTTGCCCCGGCGGTCCTGCCCATGGCGCGTTCGGCGTAAACGGAGAAGGCGCCGCTGTTGGGGTTGGCTGCCGCCATTTCGCCCAGCGCCCACATGACCAGGATGATGAGCGTGCCGGCCACAAGGTAGGAAACCAAAACTGCCGGGCCGGCCGCCTGGACACCGGCGCCGGAACCCAGGAAGAGCCCGGCGCCTATGGCGCTGCCCAGACCCATCATGGTGAGTTGGCGGGGTTTCATGCTGTGGCGGAGCTGTACTGCGGGTCGCTCTGCCGTGGACTTCATCGTCATGCTGCGTACCTTCTTGGGGTTGGGGAACAGGTCCTTTTGGGACCTTTCGAATTTACACCCAACTTCCGGCGAAACATTTTGCATCCCGGGCAACCGGCCGTAGAATCAGTTTGAGTCAAATTGACTATAACTAACCGAGGCGGCCCCCAGCCGGGCCGGCCGATCGCAGCGGAGCGGGTGATTACCGTGTACACCACCTCAGCCAACGTGGCCGAGCGGCAGTCCGCGCCGCCGTCGCTCGCCATTTCCACGGTGATTTTCGCGCTCCGCCCCAGCGAGTCCTCTGGCCGGCCCACGCTCTGGCTGCCGTTGGTCCGCCGGATCCGGGAGCCGTTCAAGGGGCTCTGGGCCCTGCCCGGCGGTCCGCTGACCCACGCTGAATCCCTGCAGGACGCTGCCTCGCGGAACCTGAGGGAAACAACAGGGCTGGCACCCAGCTACCTTGAGCAGCTCTACGCCTTCGGCGGCATGCACCGCTCGCCCACGCAGCGCGTGGTGTCCATCGTCTACTGGGCGCTGGTCCAGCCCACCGAAGCTGCCCTCGCGGACGAATCCGAGAACGTCCGGTGGTTCCGCGCCGACAAGCTCGGCAGCCTGGCCTTCGACCACAACGGGATTGTGGACTACGCCCTCTGGCGCCTGCGGAACAAGCTGGCCTACGGCTCCATCGCCTACCACTTCCTGGGGGAATACTTCACCCTCGCCCAGGTCCGCGAGGTCTACGAAGCCGTTTTGGACACGCAGCTGGACCCCGCCAACTTCCGCCGGCAGATAAAGTCGACGCCGGAAATCGAAGAAACCGGTGAATACCTCCAGGGCGGCAAGCACCGCCCGCCGCGTCTTTACCGATTTACAGGCCGCCCCGGCCTCGACCCAGATAACAGGAGCACCCCATGAGCAGCGTCAATACTGCCATCCAGCTGATCACGCGTGAACAGGCCGAGCTGGCCACTGCAGCCGGCACCGGCGGCACCTGCAGCCCGGCGCTCGCCAAGGGCCCCTGGGAATACGACCTCGCGGAAACGCTCGCCGGCGTTCCCGCCTACGGTCCCGGCGCCTCCAGCGCGGACGTCGCTCCTGCCTCCACGCCGCGCCAGGGGCAACTTCCCGAGGAGTACAAGCTTGCAGGCGAAGCTGAACTCGACGCCCGGATCCGTGCTGCCAAGGCGGCACTGGGTGACCGCGCCGTCATCCTGGGCCACTTCTACCAGCGCGACGAGGTTGTCCAGTACGCCGACTTTGTTGGCGATTCATTCCAGCTGGCCAACGCCGCGCTGACCCGGCCCGACGCCGAAGCGATCGTGTTCTGTGGCGTCCACTTCATGGCCGAAACCGCGGACACCCTCTCCATGCCGGAGCAGGCTGTCATCCTGCCCAACCTCGCTGCCGGATGCTCGATGGCGGACATGGCCGACGCCGATTCCGTGGAGGACTGCTGGGAGCAGCTTGAGGAGATTTTCGGCACTGAGCCCGACGCCGAAGGCCGCGTTCCGGTCATCCCGGTCACCTACATGAATTCCTCCGCGGCGTTGAAAGCGTTCTGCGGCCGGAACGGCGGCATCGTCTGCACGTCCTCCAACGCCAAGACGGTCCTTGAATGGGCCTTCGAGCGCGGCCAGCGCGTCCTCTTCTTCCCGGACCAGCACCTCGGCCGGAACACGGCCAAGGCGCTGGGTGTCCCGCTCGAGCAGATGCCCATGTGGAACCCGCACAAGGAACTTGGCGGCAACGACGAACAGGCCCTGCTGGCCTCCCGCGTGATCCTCTGGCACGGATTCTGCTCGGTCCACAAGCGCTTCAGCGTGGCCCAGATCGAGAAGGCACGCGCAGACTTCCCGGGCGTCAACGTCATTGTGCACCCCGAGTGCCCCATGGAAGTGGTGGACGCAGCCGACTCCGCCGGGTCGACGGATTTCATCCAGAAAGCCATCGCGGCCGCCACCGAGCCCACCGTCTTCGCGATCGGCACCGAAATCAACATGGTGAACCGGCTGGCGGCCCAGTACCCGCAGCACACCATCTTCTGCCTGGACCCGGTCATCTGCCCCTGCAGCACCATGTACCGGATCCACCCCGGCTACCTGGCCTGGGTGCTCGAAGAACTCGTCGCCGGCCGGGTGGTAAACCGCATCACCGTGGACGACGACGTGCAGCAGGACGCCAGGACAGCACTCGAGCGCATGCTCGCCGCCAAGCCCCAATAGAGAGCCCGCAATGACCAGCGAAAACGGAACTGCCGGACACCGGCGGCTCGCCGTCGTAGGCAGCGGCATCGCCGGCCTCTACGCCGCGCTGCTCGCGGCGGAATCAGGCGCCGACGTGGTGCTGCTGACCAAGGGCGCGCTCGCGGACAGCAACACGTACTTCGCCCAGGGCGGCATTTCCGCCGTCCTGGACGAGCCGTCGCCCGGAGACACCGTGGCCGCCCACATCGCCGACACCCTGAAGGCCGGCGCCGGGCACTGCAACCCGGCGGCTGTCCGGGTGCTCTGCACCGAGGCGCGGCGGGACATCGCCGGGCTCGGCCGTTTTGGCGTCCGTTTTGACCTTGACGACGGCGGCGACCCCGCCTTGGGTCTCGAAGCCGCCCACTCCGCGCCGCGGATCCTGCACGCCGGCGGCGACGCCACCGGCGCTGGCATCGCCAACGCCCTGATCTGCGCGGTGCTGGCCGGGCAGGCCACGGGCAGGATCCGGCTGCTGGGCCATGCCAGTGTCACTGCACTCCTCCAGCAGGGCCGGCCGGTCACGGGCGTTGAGTTCCTGCAGGACGGCCGGCCAGGAAGCATCCAGACCGACGCTGTGCTGCTGGCCACCGGCGGGGCAGGGCAGCTGTTCGAAAAGACCACCAACCCTTCCGTTGCCACCGCGGACGGCCTGGCCCTCGCCTGGCGAGCCGGTGCTGCCGTCGCGGACCTGGAGTTCTTCCAGTTCCACCCCAGCTGCCTGGTCAGGCCGGACGGGGGAGCGAAGCCCGACGACGGCCAGGACCCGCTGCTGATCTCCGAGGCTGTCCGCGGCGAGGGTGCCATCCTCGTTGACGCCCAGGGCCGCCGCTTCCTGCGCGGCTACCACCCCGACGCCGAACTCGCCCCGCGCGACGTCGTCTCCCGCAGCATTGCCCTGCACCTGGCCGCGCTCGGCGACCCCAACGGCCACGTCTATCTCGACGCCCGGGTCATCGAGGACGCCAGGGGCGCGGGGTTCCTGGCGAAACGCTTCCCAACCATCACGCGGCGTACCCGCGAAGCCGGCATTGACTGGACCCGGGAACTCGTCCCCGTCGCGCCAGCCGCGCACTACTGGATGGGCGGCGTCTCCACAGACCTGCACGGCCGCACCACCGTCCCCGGACTCTTCGCGGCCGGTGAAGTCGCCTGCACCGGAGTCCAGGGCGCCAACCGGCTTGCAAGCAATTCCCTCCTCGAAGGCTTGGTTTTCGGGCGGCGGGCTGTCGAAGCGTTCCTTGGCGATTTCTCGTCTGGGACGTCGCAAGACAGCACTACTCCGCTGGGGGCGTCGACTAACGGCACCCCTCCGCGTGCTAGCTCGGCCGCTAGCGGCCTCCCTTTTACGCACGCTTCCGGGGCACCGTCAGCCGACGCTTCCGTGGCCCTCTCTCGCGACTTGGGGACGGATGCCCAAACCGCTGTGCCTTACCCCGAGGAGATATTGGCCGCTGTTCCTGAACTCCGGGCACGCGAGCTCGACCGGCTGCCCCGAACCGAACCTTCCGATGAGGCCCGCGCCGAACCCCGGGAGTTTTCTCGGGGGGCTTTGCGGCGGCTGATGACTGCTAATGCCGGGGTGTTGCGCAGTGGGGGGCTGCTGCGGGAGGCGGGGGCTGCGCTGGCCGAGTGGGCCGCCGTCGTCCGTCCTGAAGCCGTGCCGCAGTCGGCGGACCCGCGGACCCATGAGGACGCCAACCTGCTCCTCGCCGCGCAGCTGCTGGTCCACGCGGCGGAAGAGCGGCGGGCGTCGCTCGGCGCGCACTACCGCGACGACGGCCCGCCGGAGCCGGTCATCAGCCTGAACGACCAGGCGCACGACCTAGACGAAGAATTCAGAATGAGCCCGAAAGCGAGCCTTGTCCATGACTAGCCTGACCCTCCCCGCAGCACCCGTCCGTGAGATCCTGGAGCGGGCCTTCGCGGAGGATGCGCCCAGCGGCGACATCACCTCGCAGCTGCTGATCCCGGCCGAGGCCAGCGCCACCGCGGTGCTCAACGCCCGCGTCCCGGGCGTCTTCAGCGGCGGCAGCGTGTTCCGCGACGCCATGCTGATGGTCGATCCAGACACGCAGGTGGAGCTGCTCGTGGCCGACGGCGAGGCCTTCGCCGCCGGAACAAAGCTCGCACGGGTCACCGGCCGGGCGCGCAGCGTGCTGCTAGCCGAGCGGGTCGGCCTGAACCTGGCACAGCGGATGAGCGCCATCGCCACCAAGACCGCCGAATTCGTGGCACTGGCCGCCGGCACCAGGGCCCGCATCACCGACACCCGCAAGACCACGCCCGGCCTGCGGGTCCTGGAACGGTACGCCGTCCGCTGCGGCGGTGGCGCCAACCACCGCTACAGTCTTTCCGACGCCGTGCTGGCCAAGGACAACCACCTAGCCGTCATGACCGGGGGAGACCCGGCGCGGCTGACCGCCCTCCTCGCCGACGCCAAAGCCCAGCTGGGCCATACGACGCATTTCGAGGTGGAGGTGGACAGCGCCGACCAGATCGAACCCGTCCTGGCCGCGGGGGTGGACACCATCATGCTGGACAACTTCAGCCTTGAGGAACTCCGTGCCGGTGTCCGCCAGATCGCCGGGCGGGCCGTGGTGGAGGCCAGCGGCAACGTCAACCTCCGCACCGTGGCGGACATCGCCGCCGCCGGAGTGGACGTCATCTCCGTCGGCGCCCTGACGCACAGCGTCACGGCACTGGACCTCGGCCTGGACGTCGAACTGACAGTGGAATGAGCACACCATGATCTTCCTGGACGCAGCAGCCACAACACCCGTCCGCCGGGAGGTGCTGGAGGCCATGTGGCCCTACCTGACCGGCGAATTCGGCAACCCGTCAAGCCACCACTCGCTCGGTGACTCCGCCGCGCGGGCGCTCGCGGACGCCCGCAAGACCGTGGCCGCGGTGCTGGGCTGCAGGCCCGGGGAGATCACCTTCACCTCGGGCGGCACGGAGGCGGACAACCTCGCGGTCAAGGGGATTGCCCTGGCGCGGCAGGCCGCGGACCCGGTGCTGAACCGGGTGGTGATCAGCGCCGTCGAGCATCCTGCCGTGGAGGAGTCCGCATGGTACCTGGAACGCTTCCACGGCTTCACCGTGGACGTCGTGCCTGTCGACCGGAACGGAACCGTGACCCCGGAGGCACTCGCCGCGGTGCTGCGGGATGAAACCGCGCTGGTCAGCATCATGTACGCCAACAACGAGGTGGGGACCGTCCAGCCGGTCGCTAAGTTGGCGGACCTGGCGCGGGGGCGAGGAATCCCCTTCCACACCGACGCCGTGCAGGCCGCCGGCTGGCTGCCGCTGGATGCGAGGGCGCTCGGCGTGGACGCCCTGAGCATCTCCGGGCACAAGCTCGGGGCGCCCAAGGGCAACGGGGTCCTGTTCGTTCGGGGCCGGACCCGGATCGAGCCCCTGGTGCATGGCGGCGGGCAGGAACGCGGCCGGCGCTCCGGCACCGAAAATGTTGCGGGCGCCGTGGCCTTGGCCACCGCCCTCACCCTGGCGCACGCCGACCAGCCCGCGCTCGCGGCCCGCGTCTCGGGCCTGCGTGATCATTTTATCGCCGCCGTGTTGGGCAGTGTTCCCGGTGCGCTGCTGACCGGCCATCCGTCCGAACGGCTGCCCTCCGTGGCGTCGTTCTGCTTCCCGGGCACCAGCGGCGAGTCCGTGCTCCTGGAACTCGAGCGCCAGGGCGTGGTCTGCTCCAGCGGCTCGGCGTGCGCGGCCGGATCGGACGCGCCGTCACCGGTGCTGGTGGCACTCGGTATCGAAGCGGAGGTGGCGCAGACCGCCGTGAGGTTCAGCTGTGATTCGTCGGTGGCCGCCGCCGACCTGGAGGCAGCAGCGGCGGCGGTGACAGCCGCCGTCGGAAGCGTCCGGAACCTGGGCGGCGTATCGGTCAGCTAGCGGCCGTGACGGGGTTGGAGAGCTCCCCGATCCCGCCCACCCGGCAGGTCACGGTGTCGCCCGGCTGGATGCCGGTGCTGGCCGCCGGAAAGCCGGTGAGCACCAGGTCGCCGGGGTGCAGGGTCATGAAGGACGTCAGGTAAACGAGGATCTCGTCCACCTTCCAGCCCAGGTCGGCGGTGCTTGCCGTGGGCAGTTCGGTGCCATTGTGGACGACGCCGACAGGCAGGTCCGCATGGTCCAGCCCGGTGACGACCCAGGGACCTGCCGGTGTGAACGTGTCCTGGCTTTTGGCGCTCAGCCAGAGTTCATCGGACTTTTGCAGCTTGCGTGCGGTGACGTCGTTGCCGATGGTGTAGCCCAGAACCGCCGTCCGCGCGTTGCCGAGGGTCAGGTTTTTCGCTGTCCGGCCGACGACGACGGCCAGTTCCGCCTCCGGCTCCACCAGTCCAATTCCCGCCGGCAGTTCAATCGCCTCGCCCGGGCCGATCACGCTGGTGGCTGCCTTGTGGAAGGCCTGTGCGGGAACGTCCCGGCCGGCCTGCCCGGTGTTGTGGGCCATCCCGAGGACGTTGGCCGGCACGCTCGGTGCCAGGAACGTGAAGCTGTCCTCGAGGACCTCAGCCCCGGGCTCCCACCCCTTGCGGTGGGCGCTGCCGGCGTTGGCGCGCGAACCGGGGAACGGGGACTCCACCACCGTCCATATCCGTCCCGCAGTGCCCGCGAAGTCTGCGGCGTCGTTGGCCACGAAGAACTGTTCGGGAAGCTGTGCTTTGTCCGAGTCTGGGGAGGGGCCTGGGGACGGGGACGACGACGGGGCAGGGGCGAGGGGGCGGACGCGGGCGATCCGCCGCGGGGGAGCTGGGGTCATTCAGCCATCGTAAGTGCGGGGCGGAGCGGCCCGAACTGCGTGACGTCAGTACAGCTCGCCAACGGGGATCTCCACGGCCAGCCGGTTGGCGGGGCCGGCGAGCGGGCAGGCCCAGGCCTCGTTGTAGGCGCACGAGGGGTTGTAGGCGAAGTTGAAGTCCAGCACGTACTGGGCGTCGGATCCGGAGCCGCGGACGCCATGGAACGCGCCCTTGATGGTGTCCAGGAGGTAGCGGCCGGCACCGTAGCTTCCGCCGGGCTTTCCGGCGGTGGCGTCGCGGAACGGAACGAAGATCCCGCCGCCGTAGCCCATCAGCTTCCACACGGCCAACTGTCCCATCTCCGGAAGGTCGAACGTTCCCAGCCGGACAAACCTGACCAGCCCGTCCGTCCCTGTTTCGACGGTCATTTCCCGCCCGGCGCCCTCCTTGGTCAGGGGCACGTAGAAACGGTAGATGGGGTCGTAGTCGGCGGTCCTGAGCCCGTAGAAGGACGCCTTGGCCTCGGCCGTCAGGGCCGAGGCAGCATGAGTGCCGAACATGCGGTCGCGCTCCTGGCGCCAGTAGGCGTGGGCTTCCTCGGGGCTGTCCGCCGCGATCTTGCGCACGGTGTCGTAGAGGGCGAAGGTCCGCAGCCGCCAGTCGGCAATGTCGAGGTCGGACATGTTCGCCAGGGTCTGCTCTGCTTCGTCCAGGTCGTGTTCGTCCATGACCTCAGCCTAGTTGCTAATTCATGGTCGAAACGCTGCCCGGCAACGCCCCGACGGACCCGGCGTCCCGGCTAGGCTGGAGCCATGACAGGGATCACGGCCTCTGGACGTATCGGGATCGCCGCCGTCGTGCTGTTGACGGCGGGACTGATGGCCGGCTGCAGCAGCGACGGCAAGGGCGCGCCCGCCTGGACGGCGGAGCCGGGCACCAGCCCGGGGACCAGTGCGGCCTCGGGGTCCGCGAGTCCCTCCGCAAGCGCGTCGGCCGGTGCCTCTGCGACAGCCGGGGCCACGGCAGCGGCGTGGAAGGTCTTCACAGACCCTGCCAAGACCGCGAGCTTTGAGCTTCCGCAGGACTGGATTGCCCAGTCGGTTGAACCTGACAAGGGAACCCTTCCCGGCGCTGTGAAGATCGAGGTCAAGGACGCGGAAGGCAGCTATCTGGCCACCCTGCAGACGGGCCTTCCGGATACAGCGGCAGTCAAGTGTGCCGTCTCCGCCCGCAAATCCTACGTCGTGGTCAGCAGTGTCCCCGTCGAGTTGCCGCACAGCGGCGGGCAGGGGACCATCGACCCGCACGTGGTGTTCAGGGTGATCCAGGGCTACCGCTACTTCGGCTCCTTCGGCATCACCAACCTGGTGGGCGGCGCCGATTCCAAGGCCTGCCAGCTGCAGAACGTGGTGCAGGGCCTGGCAGGCAAGGGGAACTACTCGTTCAGCGACGTGCGCTCCCTTAAGGCGTTTGCACCGGACGAAAAGGTGGCCCCGGCCAAGGCCTTCGACACGCTTGACCAGGCCGCTGGCTACGTCAATGAGGGCTCCGAATTCGCCAATGTCCAGCGGATGCTAATGTCTCTGAAGATCAAAAACTAGTCCCGCTGCGCCTCCGGCACATCCCCCGTCCGCAGCCGCGACTGGCTGACGCCGCCTCACACCCCGGAGACCCATGGAACGAACTGTTGCTGCCCACCTGGTATTCAAGACCGTGGCCGACACCAAGGTGGCGATGGCCCTCTCCGTGGCGAGGAACGCCGGCTACACGTCCTTTGAGGAGAACCTCAGCGTGACGGCGGGCGGGGAACAGGTTCCGCTGACTGAGCTTTCGGACCACCATGGCGGCAGGTTCCACTACATGGAGTTCGCCGACCCCACGGAGGTCACCGTGGATTACTCGGCGACCGTCGGGGGCCGTGCCGAACCTGAGGAGGCGGCGCTGATGGATCTGATCCGCTACGTCCGGCCCAGCCGTTACGCGGAGTCCGACCGGCTGCTCCCCACGTCGTACGCGGAGTTCGGCGGACTCCAGGGCGAGGAACTCCTGCACGCCGTCCGCAACTGGGTGTTCAACGAACTGCGCTACGTCAGCGGCTCCTCCCGGGGAACCGACGGAGCTGTGGAGACCCTTCTGAACCGGCGGGGCGTCTGCCGGGACTATGCGCACCTGGCCATCTCGCTGCTGCGCGCCAAGAACGTGCCTGCCCGGTTGGCGGCCGTGTATGCGCCGGGCCTTTCCCCGATGGACTTCCATGCCGTGGCCGAGGCCCACGTCAACGGGGCCTGGCACGTGCTCGACCCCACCGGGCTCGCTCCCAGGGAGGCCATGCTGCGCATCTCCGCGGGACGCGACTCCTCGGACACGGCCTTCCTGTCCACCGTAGGCGGAAGCCTCTCCCTCCGGGAGATCCGCGTCTTGGCCACGGTGAACGGCGAGCTGCCGGCGGAGGATCCGGACAAACTCGTCATCATCAGCTGACGGCAGCGCGCCGGAGGCGGCCGACGGCGGGCCTGGCGTCCCGCCGTCGGCCGTCTGCTAACGGGGCCACTGGCTGTCCAGCTAACGGGACGGCAGTGACGCGCGCAGCTTCTCCGTGAGGCGGAGCAGCTCCCGTTGCTCCGCCGCCGTCAGCGCCGGGGCAACGAGCTCGGCGATGTCCCGCACGTGCTCCCGGCCAATTTCCTTCTGCAGCGCCGCGCCCTCCTCCGTCAGCTTCAGCAGCACGCCCCGGCCGTCGTTCGGGGCCGGCTGGCGCTCCACCAAGCCGCGTTTCTCCAGCCGGTCCACCAGCCTGCTCAGGCTGGACTGGCTCAGGAGCACGTTGTCGTTAAGTTCGTTCAGGCGCAGCCAGCCCGACGGGCACCGCGACAGTGTGAACAGCACGTCGTACTCGTTCACCGCCAGGTCCCGGAAAGCGGGGCCCGACTGCAGCCGGCGCATCACGGCCACCTGCGCGCGGAACAGCGACTCCCAGGTTTCTGAGGCCAGCCGGACGGCGGACGTCCCCGAAACTGCCCGGGGTGTCATCGTGACTCCGTTGGGGAGGCAGCGGCGGCAGCCGTGTCCTGGCCGATCCCTGTGCCCGGGGCAGCGCCCTCGCCTGTAGCGCCCTCAGCTGCGATCCGTGCGGCAACGCGTCCGGCGTGCGTGGGGGGAGCCGGGATGTGAGCGGGCGTGCGCTCGGCGTACTCCTTGCGCAGGACCGGCAGGACTTCCTCGCCGAAAAGGTCCAGCTGCTCCAGGACGGTCTTCAGCGGCAGGCCTGCGTGGTCGATCAGGAACAGCTGGCGCTGGTAGTCACCGAAGAACTCGCGGAAGGTGAGGGTCTTCTCGATGACTTCCTGCGGGCTGCCGACGGTCAGCGGGGTCTGGGACGTGAAGTCCTCCAGGGACGGGCCGTGGCCGTAGACGGGGGCGTTGTCGAAGTACGGCCGGAATTCCCTGACGGCGTCCTGGGAGTTCTTCCGCATGAAGAACTGCCCGCCCAGCCCCACGATGGCCTGGTCAGCCTTGCCGTGGCCGTAGTGCTCGTAGCGCTCGCGGTAGAGGCTGATCAGCTGCTGGTAGTGCTCCTTGGGCCAGAAAATGTTGTTGGCGAAGAAGCCGTCGCCGTAGTACGCCGCCACCTCCGCGATCTGCGGGCTGCGGATGGAGCCGTGCCACACAAAGGGGGACACGCCGTCGAGCGGGCGCGGGGTGGAGGTGAAGTTCTGCAGCGGTGTGCGGAACTTTCCGGACCAGTTGACGGTGTCCTCGTCCCACAGCTTGCGCAGCAGGCTGTAGTTCTCGATGGCGAGCTCGATCCCGTCCTGGATGTTCTTGCCGAACCAGGGGTAGACCGGGGCCGTGTTGCCGCGGCCCAGCACCAGGTCCACCCGGCCGTCGGCGAGGTGCTGCAGCATGGCGAAGTCCTCGGCGATCTTGACCGGATCGTTCGTGGTGATCAGCGTGGTGGCCGTGGACAGTGTAATCCGCTCGGTCTGGGCGGCGATGTACGCGAGCGTGGTGGTGGGAGAGGAGGAGAAGAACGGCCGGTTGTGGTGCTCACCGATGGCGTAGACGTCCATGCCGATTTCTTCGACCTTTTTGGCGATCGCCACTGACGCCTTGATGCGCTCGTGCTCGGTAGGGGTCCGGCCCGTTGTGGGGTCCTGGGTGATGTCGCTGACGCTGAATACGCCGATCTGCATGATGAGCCTTCCGTTCGCCGAAGTTGTTCGGGCCTGTGCGACCAGTATACCCGATTTACATGCGTTTGCATGTACTGCCCTCAACGTCGTCAGCCCCAGGTTATTCCCGCCCCTCCCAACTGAGTAGCACTTCAGGGTGTTCCCAGCGCTTGTCATGTCTCAGGACCTCGTGGACACTTCCTGTCTCAGGACTTCGTAGACATTTGATGTCTCATGGCTATGTGGACACTTCGTTCTCTGGCGTTGGCTGGCGGGCTTTGAGCGTCGGGTAGATGCTCCGTTTCTTGCGGGCTCCCCGGGGGTTGGCTGCGACCCCTGAGGGTTTGCCGTTGCCGACGTAGGGAGTGCCTTGGGCCGGCCGGCGGTGGCTGATGATTTCGGTCCCTTGCGCTCCGAAGAACATGATGACGGCATCGTCGTAGAGGATATGGACAGTCGTTCCGATGTGTTCATTGCCCAGTTTGAAATGGGTTCCCAGGATCGTCGCGCACCCGTTCCGGTCCACTGTCCGTTGCGCGCTTCGCCGGCCCGGTCCGGCCACGGCCGGTTCCGGCGGGGCGGGCGGGGGTGTCTTCGGGGTGGCGTCCCAGGCTTCCCGGGGAGTCAGGCCGGGAGGCAGGCCCTGATGTTCACGTTCGTTGTTGTAGTAGAGATCGAAGGCATCGACCTGTAATTGCAGGACGGGCATTGATGGCGCCGGCGGCTGCCGGTGCAGGTATCTGTGCAGGGTCTGATGGAAGCGTTCGTTCTTGCCCTGGGTGGTGGGCTTATAGGGTTTGCCCGTGATCGGCTCGATGCCCCTGGCTTTGAGGAATTCGACCAGCGCGCCGGTGCGTCCGCGGCGGGTGGGGTTCAGGGCCGAGCCGTTGTCGGAGAGGAATTTCTGCGGTGCACCGTGGCATTCGATGGCCAGCGTGACGACCGCGATCGCGGCGTCCCTGGTTTCCCCGGTGGCCACCAGGGACGCCAGTGCCAGACGTGAATGGTCATCAATGAGCTGGAAGATCGCCACCTTCCTCCCGTCGGCGAGCTGCCACTCGGTCGAGTCGATCTGCCAGCACGCATTGGGCTGGGGATAGACGAACCTTTTGTAAGCGCTTCGCGGCTTCTTTCTCGGCTCCGGCACCACGACCCCGGCCCGGGCAAAGATTCTGGCGACCGTGGCCCGGGACGGCGGCCTAAAGCCCTGCCTGGAGAGCTTTGCGATGACAGAGAGCGGGCCGTGGTCCAAGCCCAGTTTCTTGAGCTCCGCCCGGGCACCGAGCAGCAGATCCACCATGCCCGGTGCAGTCGCGGTCGGCGTCGTCGAGGGAAGCGTGGGCCTCTTCTCCAGCGCTTTCACCGGCCCGACCTCAGCGGCCGCCGCCCGGACCCGGTAGAACCAGGCCCGGGAAACATTGTGCTTCCTGCAGAATGCGCTCACCGCACCCCTGGGCGAATCCTCGGACCATGTCGCAACAGCATGCCGAATCCTGATGTCCGGCTGGGATTTACTCATGAACAGCAGCAAACCCGCAGCCCAAGTGTCCACGAGGTCCTGAGACAGAGTGTCTACGAAGTCATGAGACAGAACTGTCCATTAAGTCATGAGACTCCACAGGCGTTCCCAGCGCTGGGAACGCCCTGTGCTGCTACTCAGATGGGGACCAGCCACGCGCCAGAAGCGCCAAGCGGACCTTGCGGACGGCCGCCCGCGCGTCGTTCTCCATATGCGACTTGCCGATCCGCAGCAGGATCCAATCCCCGGCGGCAAAATCCTCATCGCGGCGGATGTCCCTCAGTACCTGTGCCGGATCCGAATGGCCCTCGCCGTCGTATTCCACGGCCACACGGAACTCCGGATAGGAAAGATCGGGTTGGCGCACGGCGCCGCCGCCCAACGCCACCGGCACGTTGACGTCGGCATCGGGAAGGCCGCGGCGGGTGAGGGCAAGCCGGAGCCGTGTTTCTGGGGCAGAATCCGCGCCGACGCGCGCCTGTTCAAGAGCCAGGCGCGCCTTCCGGATTCCGGGCGTTCCCTTGTGCCGGTCCAGCATGTCGGCGAGTTCGTCCCGGGTGGCATGGGCTGCGGACCTCCCCTCGAACTCGGGGCGGGGATGACGCAGGAGATGGTCAGCCACCACCGTCAGCTCATCGACGCTCATTCGCCGGGCGATGTCCAGCCAGGTCCGGGTCCTGCTGGTAACGAACACCCCATCAAGCTCCACGATCTCGTCAGGAAAGAACTGCCCGCGGTGCCCCACCACACCCCGCCGCCGGGCGATGGCAACCGCATCCGGGCGGGAAACGTGGATGGCCGGGACGTCAGCGCCAGGCAGAAAGCCGGGAAACTCCCACAGCAGGAATGCGGTGGCGTGCGACGCCGCCGAAAGGCCGGTGACGTGTGTGTGGGGCCTGGCCAGCTGCGCAAGCTGCTGCGTGCACTCCGGGCGGGTTCCGGCGTCGTAAGGTGTCCGGATGCCCCGGCTGGGAGTCACGAGGCCGATCTTCAACCGGTCCCGGGCAACCCCGGCGTTGAGCGCTTCATCCACGGTGAAGGGAACGTCCGACAGATGGTCGGGCAATGGGCTCGGATACTTCATGGCCCCATCGTTCCAAAAACCGGAGCCCGGAATTGGGTTATCCACAGGTTCCCTGACGGACACCCATGTAGGTAGCAGCTCAGGGCGTTCCCAGCGCTGGGAACGCCCTGAACTGCGACCTAGTTGGGTGGGGAGGAGAAGTGGTGACGCGGCGGGGTCATTCGGGGGAGTCGGGGGCGGCACGTCGTCCGCTGAGCTTGGGCACCATGCCGGTGGTCCAGTCCGCGAACTCGGCATCGACGTCGTCATCGGCGGAGGAGAAGCCGGGACGCTGCTTGAGCTGGCGCTTGAGCTCCTTTTTCTCCCTCCGCCCCTCCACCAGCCGGTACAGCACAGGGACGAGCACCAGCGTCAGCGCGGTGGAGGACACCAGGCCGCCGATCACCACGATGGCCAGCGGCTGCGAAATGAACCCGCCGCCGCCCGTCATGCCCAGGGCCATGGGGGTCAGCGCGAAGACTGTGGCCAGCGCGGTCATCAGGATGGGCCGGAGCCGCTGCCGGGCGCCGTGGGTGATGGCGTCGGCAACACTCATCCCCGGATTGCCGCCACGCGGGTTCCGGTACTGGTTGATCAGGTCGATCAACACAATCGCGTTCGTCACCACGATGCCCACGAGCATCAGCATGCCGATCAACGACGGCAGCCCCAGCGGCACCCGCGTGACGAGGAGCAGGGCAACCGCTCCGGTGGCGGCGAAAGGCACCGAAACGAGGAGGATCAGCGGCTGCACCAGCGACTTGAACGTTGCCACCATGATCACGTAGACGATGGCGATGGCGGCCAGCAGCGCGAGGCCGAGCTGCCGGAAGGATTCTGCCTGCTGGGTGGTGGCGCCGCCGATCTCCGCGGTCACACCGGCGGGAAGGTCCACGGCCTTGAGGCGCTGCTGCACCTCCGCGCTAACGGCGCCCAGGTTGGATCCCGACGGCGTGACGGACACCCGCGCTGTCCGCTGGCCGTTGCTGGAGGTGATGGAGACGGGGACCTCCACCTGTTCGACGGCGGCAATCCGGCTGAGCGGGATGGCGCCGGACGCTGTCGGGAGCGGGATGCTGCGGACGGCGCCGATGCTGGTGAAGCGTTTTCCTTCGCCGATCTGGACGGGGAAGTCGTCCGTGTCGATGCGCACGGTGCCTGCTGGGACGGGGCTGATGGTGGAGGCGAGGACGCCCGCAACCTGCTCTTCGGTCAGGCCGGCGGCAACGGCCTTGGCCCGGTCTACCTTCACCTGCACCACGGGCTGGCTGGCAGCCAGGTTGGTGGTCACCTCACTGCTTCCGGGAACTCCGGTCATCGCCTTGACCATCGCGTCGCTGGCCTTCCCCAGGTCTTCGGAGGTGGCCGCCTTCAGGGTGATGTCCACGGTGGAGGACGTTCCGAAGCCTCCCTGCTGGGAACCGACGGAGATCTTGCCGGCAGCACCGGCAGCCGCAAGCTGGCTGCGGACTGCGTCCTGCAGCCTGCCCTGGTTCGCTTTTTCGTCGGTGACAACGGTGAATGAGGAGTTGGAGGCGCCCGAGGACGTCAGCGCGGTGAAGCCCGCCTGCGAATTGCCGGAGGTCACCTGGACGTCCTTGACGCCGTCGATGGCCAGGATCACGTCCTCGATCTTCCGGGCCGCGGCGCTGGTGTCTTCGAGGCTCGTGCCGGCGGGCAGTTCCTGCTTGACCGTCATGCTGTTCTCCCCTGAGCGTCCCAGCAGGTCGGTGGCGAGCAGCGGCGTCATGGCAGCGGTCCCGCCGAGGACCAGGACCGCGGCGATCAGGGTGAGCACGGGGTGCTTCTGGGTCTTGTTCAGGACGGGAAGGTATCCGCGCTGCAGGAGGCTGCGCTGCTCGGCCTCGTTTGCCTGCGCCTGGACTTCCCGGGCGGAGCGGGGGGCGTAGCCGGCGTCTCCGTTGGCGGGACTCTTCAGGAACCAGTACGCGAGCACGGGAACGATGGTCAGGGACACCAGGAGCGAGGAGAGCAGCGCAATGGTGACCGTCAGGGCGAACGGACGGAACAGTTCGCCCGTGAGTTCGCCGACAAAGGCGATCGGGAGGAAGACGGCCACTGTCGTCAACGTGGAGGCGGTGATGGCGCCGGCCACCTCACGGATGGAGGTGAGGATCGCGGTGAGCTTGGCTTCGCCGTAGCTCAGGTGCCGCTTGATGTTCTCGATCACCACGATCGAGTCATCCACGACCCGGCCGATGGCGATGGTCAGCGCGCCGAGCGTGAGGATGTTCAGCGAATACCCCGTGCCGGACAGGCCGATGAAGGTGATCAGCAGGGACAGCGGAATGGAGACGGCGGTGACCAGGGTGGAGCGGACGGACATGAGGAAGACGAGGATGACGGCCACCGCGAAACCGAGGCCCAGGAGGCCCTCCGTGGTGAGGTCCTTGATGGACTTCTCGATAAAAGGTGCCTGGTCGAAGACGGGGGTGAACTTGGCGTTCGAGCCAAGCTCCGCCTCGAGCTGTGGCAGCAAATCCTTCACCGCGTGCGAGAGCGCCACGGTGTCGCCCTCGGGTTTCTTCGTCACGGAAATGGCCAGCGTCTCGAGGCCATTCGTCCGGGTGATGGATGTGCGCGGGTCATCCTTGATGCTGACGTCGGCCACAGAACCGATGGTGGTGCCGGCTTTGGCCCCGCTGAGCGGCAGGGACTTCACCGCGGCCACCGAGTCGACCGGGCTGCCGATCTGCAGGGAGAGGCTTTGGCCCTTCTCCTCAATCGTGCCTGCCGGAACAAGATCGCCGTTGTTGGTCAGGGCATTCCGGACCGACTGGATGCTGGCACCGCCGGCGGCCATGCTGGCCGCGTTCGGCTGGATCAGGATGTGCCGGTTGGCGCCGCCCGTCACGTCGGCGCCTCGGACGCCGTCGAGCTTCTGCAGCCTCGGTACCGACAGCCGCTGAAGGTCCGTATTCAGCTCGCTCAGCGGCTTGTCGGAGGAGACGGCGAGGAAGACGATGGGGAAGTCGCTGATGCTGCCGGCGATGGCCTGGGGCTGGACGTCGTCCGGCAGCGTGCGCTTCGCGTTGGAAATTGCCCGGTCGATCTGGTTCCGGGCCCGGTCCAGGTTGGAACCGTAGGTGAACACCAGGCTGATCTGCGAGACGCCTTTGCGGGAGGTGGACGACGTCGACTCCAGGCCTTCGACGCCGTTCAGCGCCGTCTCCAGCGGCCGGCTGATCTGCTTGTCCACCACCTCAGGCGACGCCCCGGGCATCGACGTGATCACCGTGATCCGCGGGAACTCCACCGAGGGAATGAGTTCCTGCTTCAGCGAGGACATGGTGATCACGCCGAACACCGAGGCGAAGATGGTGATCAGCGCGATGAGTGCGCGGTTCCCGAGGGATAGTTGGGCCAGCCGGAACATCGCATGATCTCCTGAGTCGACGGACTGTTTGCCTTCGGTGGTGCCTGCCGCAACCCGCGCCGGTCAGCGCTGGACGGTCACCGCTGGACTGCGGGCGATGCTTCCAGCTGGAGGCTCTTGGCGGTGGCCTTCTCGAGCTCCGCCGCCAGCTCCGGGTTTTCGTCGAGCTTGACGCCGTAGCCCGGCATCATTTCCTTGAGCTTGGACTGCCAGCCCTTGAAGTTCTTGGGGAAGGACTTCTGCAGGAGCTCGATCATGATGGGCACGGCCGTGGAGGCTCCAGGTGAAGCGCCGAGGAGGGCGCCGACGGAACCGTCGCGGGCGGCAATCACCTCGGTGCCGAACTGCAGCACACCGCCCTTCTTCGGATCCTTCTTGATGATCTGCACGCGCTGGCCGGCGGTGATGAGTTCCCAGTCGCCGTCCTGGGCCTCCGGGTAGTACTCGCGCAGCGCCTCCACTTTGTCACCGTGGCGCTTGGCCACCTCTTTGACCAGGTAGGCGGTCAGGTCCATGTTGTCCTTGGCCACGGCGAGCATCGGGATGATGTTGCTCGGCCGGATGGACAGCGGGAGATCGAGGTAGCTGCCGTTCTTCAGGAAGTTCGTAGAGAAGCCGGCGTACGGGCCGAACAGGAGGGAGCGCTTGCCGTTGACGTAGCGCGTATCCAGGTGCGGCACGGACATGGGCGGCGCGCCGACGGAAGCCTGGCCGTAGACCTTGGCGTTGTGCTGGGACGCGAGGGACGGGTCCGTGCAGCGGAAGAACTGGCCGGAGACCGGGAACCCGCCAAAGCCCTTGCTTTCCGGGATGCCGGAAGCCTGCAGCAGGTGCAGCGCTCCGCCGCCCGCGCCGACGAAGACGAACTTGGCCCGGATGCTTCCGCGCTCACCGGAAGCGGGGTGCTTGAGCGAAAGGTCCCAGCCGCCGTCGGACGCCCTGCGGAGATCGGTGACGTTGTGGCCGTAGTTGATTTCGACGCCGTTGTTGGCAAGGTAGCCGGTCAACTCCCGGGTGAGGGCACCGAAGTCGACGTCGGTGCCTTCGGCAGCGCGGGTGGCGGCGACGCGCTGCTTCGTGTCGCGGCCCTTGACGATCAGCGGCGCCCATTTGGCGATCTGCGCGAAGTCCTCGGAGTACTCCATGCTCCGGAACAGGGTGTGCTCCTTGAGCGCGTTGTAGCGGGTCTTGAGGAAGCTGGAGTTGTCCTCGCCAATGACGAAACTCATGTGCGGAACGGTGTTGATGAAACCCTTGGGCGAGCCGATCAGGGAGTTGTCCACCAGGTGGGACCAGAACTGGCGGGACAGCTGGTACTGCTCGTTGATGTGCAGTGCCTTGGCAGGATTGACCGAGCCGTCCTTGGCGGCGGGGGAGTAATTAAGCTCACACAGCGCGGCGTGTCCGGTGCCGGCGTTGTTCCACGGTCCTGAGCTCTCCAGGCCGGCCTCGTCGAGCCGCTCGAACAGGGAGACGGTCCAGTTGGGTTCGAGCTGCTTGATGAACGCACCCAGCGTGGCGCTCATGATGCCGCCACCAATAAGGACGACGTCGGCATGTTGGGTCTTGGAAATGAAGGTCACAATCAGTCTCCCGTAGGCGGCTCTGGCTGTCACAGAATATCCCTGTACCGCCCTCTAACTGAAATTGCGCCCCTACGTCAAGGCCTCAGCTGGACCTTGGTGAAAACTTCATTTAATACCGGCGAGGCGGGATAGCTGATCACCCGGTCGGACAGGGCCAGGGCGGAGATCGGGAAAGCGATGGGGACGGCGGGCAAGGACTCCGCGATTTGGGCGTTGATGGTCTGGTACTGCTGGGTGCGTTCCTGGCCGTCCGGGAGTCCGCGGGCGCGGTCGATCTTGGAGAACACCTGCGGGTCCTGGTAGCCGAACTCGCCGTTCTTCTCGCCGAAGAGCGGGGCGAGGAAGTTGTCCGCGTCGGAATAGGAACCGTTCCAGCCGAGCAGGTGCAGGGCATGGTCGCCCGGGTTCTGCACCTTCTGCAGGTAGCCGTCCGTCCAGTCCACGGGGACGGGCTGGATGTTCAGGCCCACCGCCGTGAGTTGGCGGCTGATTTCCGCATAAATCTTTTCCGGCGTGGGCAGGTACGGCCGTGTGACGTTCATGGGGTAGTAGAACTTCAGGGCCTGGCCCTTGTAGCCGGCCTCTGCCAGGAGTTCCTTCGCCTTGCGGGGATCATAGCCCAGTGCGGGTGCGTTGTTGTTGAACCCGCTCAGCTTGGGCGGAACGAACTGCGAAGCCTGGGCGGTGTTGTCGATGAAGAAGCGCCTGATCAGCGTGTCCTTGTCGATGGCCAGCTCGATGGCCTGGCGGACCTTGAGGTTCTTCAGTACCGGAATTTCCTGGTTCATGCCGAGATACATCACCGAGAACGGGTCCCGCTGGATGATCTGCTTGCCGCGCTTGACCAGCTGGTCGAAGTTTCCCACCGTCACGGCGTCATAGCCGTCGATCCTGCCGTCCAGCAGGGCCTGCAGCCGCGTCTGCGGGTGGTCGTAGGTGACGAATTTGAGGGTGGCGATCTGTCCCCGGGTGCCCCAGTACTCCTTGTTGTCCGCGAGCGTCACTCCCGCGCTGTCCCAGGCGGAGAAACGGAAGGGGCCGGTACCCACGGGATGGGTGGCGTAAGCGGAAAGTGCCTGGCTGCCGCGCCGCAGGCTGGGCTGATCGGCCTTCCCGGCGGCGAGAGCCTTGGGGGAGGAGATGGCAAACGCGGGAAGCGTTAGGGCCTGCAGGAAGCCGGTGAAGCGTTCCGTGAGTCTGATCCGCACCCGCAGCGCCGACAGGGCGGTGCAGGATTTGAAGACGGACAGCTCCCGGTGGTCGGCATGCTCCTTGAAGACCCCTTTGAAGGTGGTTCCCGGAGCCTGCTTCCGAAGGGCCTCCGAAAAGTTGAACCAGCGGTCGAAGTTGGTGCAGACGGCGTCGGCATTGAAAGGGGAACCGTCGTGAAACTTGATGCCCGGGCGAAGGGTGAAGGTGTAGGCCAGGCCGTCCGACGATTCCGTCCACTGCGTTGCCAGCAGCGGCGTGGGCTCGCCCGTTGTCTGGTCGACGCCCACCAGCCCTTCCAGGATCTGCCGGGTGACCCGCTGCGATTCGACGTCGTTGGCCAGGGCGGGGTCCAGGCCCAGAGGCTGCGATGCCGTGCCGAACGTGAAGGTCGCCGACGGGGCAGCGGCAGGTGTTCTGGTGCTTGCCGCAACGGACGACGGCGTGGGCTGGGCTTCGCTCGTGCAGGAAGTGAGCGACAGGCCCAGAAGGACGGCACCGGTCTTGAGGGCCGTACGGCGCGGGATACTGCTGGGCACTCGATTACCACCTCTGGACTGCTGGGGTGCGCGTGGGCGGCGTTTGCCCGCCACCCAGTCTAATTGACGGAACAACAAAAGGCCGCGGTCCGCACTGTCGGGTGCGAACCGCGGCCTCTGCCCAGAAGAACTCCCGGAACAGGCCCAGCGACTATTTGGGCATCAGCACCGAGTCCACGAGGTAAACGGTGGCGTTCGCCGTCTGTACGCCGCCGCAGATCACGTTGCCGCCGTCCACCTTAAGGGCATCCTTGGTCCCGGTCACGGTTACCGATCCGCCCTGCACAGTCTTGTGCGTGCCCACAATCTTGTCCGGGGTGATCTGGCCGGGGACCACGTGGTACGTGAGGATCTTGCTCAGGAGGGCGTCGTCCTTCTTGAGCGTCTCGATCGTTGCGGCGTCGACCTTTGCGAAGGCGTCGTCCACCGGTGCGAATACGGTGAACTCGCTGCCGTTGAGGGTGTCCACGAGGTCAACCTTGGGGTTGAGCTTGCCGGAGACGGCGGCGGTGAGCGTCTTCAGCAACGGGTTGTTCGAGGCGGCGACGGCCACGGGGTCCAGGGCCATGCCTGCGACGGAACCCTTGCCGCTGGGGACCTGCTTGGCGTAGCCAGCGCAGCCGGGCCCTGCCAGGTTGGCGGCCGAATCCATGGCCGCCGTCGACGTCTCCGACGGTGACGGCGCCATGCTGGAGGCAGACGGCTCGGCGGCGGCCGACGAGTTGCTGGACGTGCCGGCGGAACCGCCGCAAGCGGTGAGGCTCAGCAGGGCTGCGGCTGCAATGCCTGCGACGGTGAAGGTTGAGCGCTTGAAAGACTGCATTTCGATTCTCCTTGGTTGTGCCGACGAACGGGATCGGAGGGGCTGTGGAGCCCTCCGGTGATCCTTTTCCGACTGTGGGGCACCGGCCGTGGGGCGGTGTCTCACTGGGTATTCGCCTGGCTGGCAGCAATGGATGGGTGAACCGGAAAAGATTTTCTGGCGGCCTGGTGGGCGGGCCCCTTAAACGAGGGAATCCCGGGCCGTAGCCCGGGATTCCCTACTCTTTACTTTTGTGCGCAAGGGGGGACTTGAACCCCCACGCCCGAAGGCACAGGAACCTAAATCCTGCGTGTCTGCCAATTTCACCACTCGCGCCCGGCTCCGCCTGGTGCGTTCCGTGCCGGTATAAGCAGCAGGAAAAGTACGACGGCGGATGCCAGCCTCAATTGTACCGTCACCTGTGCGGTCTTGCGGCAGGCGCCGGTTTCGCTGGACAGTGTTGTCCGGCGCGGGCCCGGGTTGTCAGGCGTCCGCGAGTTTCAGGTCCTTGCGCAGCTTGGCGACGTGCCCGGTGGCCCGGACGTTGTACTGGGCCACGGCGACTTTGCCGGCCGGGTCCACCACCACGGTGGAGCGGATGAGGCCCTCGTAGGTCCGGCCGTAGTTCTTCTTCTCGCCCCACGCGGCGTATGCCTCGGCAACGGCGTGGTCTTCGTCCGACAGCAGGGGAAAGGTTAGGCCCTCGGTGTCGGCAAAGCTCGCCAGCTTGCCCACCGGGTCAGGCGAGATCCCAAGCACTTCGTAGCCGGCAGCCTGAAGCGATGCCAGGCTGTCCCGGAAGTCGCAGGCCTGCTTGGTGCATCCGGGCGTGGCGGCGGCCGGGTAGAAATAAACTATGGTGTTCCGGCCGCGGAAGTCGCTGAGGCTGACGTCTGCTCCCGTTGCATCCTTCAGTGTGAAGCCGGGGGCGGTGTCGCCCGGCGTAAGTTTTTCAGCCAACGTTGTCTCCTTGTTTTCGTGCAGGACATTTCAGCTTAGTGAGGCTTCGTATCGGGTACTAATCAGGCTTAGTTATACTTGGTGGTATGCCTGATATGGATCGCTGGCCCACGGGGCGCCTCTTGTCCACGGCGGCCCGCCTTGTGGAGCACTCCTGGAACGAGAAGCTGGGCGCCATTGGGCTGACCCATGCCGGCGTCATCGCCATCGAGGTGCTCTACAATAGCGGCCCCATGACGCAGGCGCAGTTGGCCCAGCTCGTCCGGGTGCAGGCCCAGACCATGGGCAAGACGCTGAGCCGTCTGGAGTCGCACGGGCACATCGTGCGCCAGCGCAGCACTTCGGACCGGCGCAGCCACGTCGTATCGCTCACGGAGCGCGGCACCGAAGCTGTAATGGCTGCAGCAGACATGGAGCGGTCGGTCCTGGCCGCGGCATCCATCGACCCGGATCGGCTCCGCCAGGAACTCCAGGCGGTGGTCCGGGAGTTGGCCAAGCGCTTCGCGTCGCCTGAAACTAGCGCCATTGTGGCCGGAGCTGACGCCGGGCTGACCGTCGAGGCAAATTCCTAGTTTGAGGCAAATTCCTGGCGCCGGCGACTACCCGCCGGCAGCGGGAGCCGCCGTGGTCCTGCGCGCAACCAGGTGCGGGGTCCGTACAACATGCCCGGGCGGCTGCGTTCCCTCAATTCGGGCCACAGCGCGGTCCACGGCCGCGGCGGCAAGCAGCGGAGCGTCCTGGCTGATCGAGGACAGTTGCACATAGCTGAGCCGCGCGAACATGCTGTCGTCGTAGCCCAGCACTGACACATCTGCCGGGACCTTTAGGCCCTGCGCCCGGAGGCTCTCGATGAGTCCCAGGGCTGACCTGTCATTGAAGGCAATGACGGCTGTCGGCATGTCCAGGCCGAGGGCATTGCCGGCAGTCATCCCGTCTTCCTCCATCGCGCCGCCAGCAATGATGGCCGGCTCCAGGCCGCGGCGTTCCATCTCCGCCCGGAAGGCAGACCGGCGCGGTTCGGCGGAGACCGCGGTGCCGCCGTCGATATGGACGATCCGCCGGTTGTCCCAGGCACACGAGGTGTTCCACCGCCATCCGAATGCCCTCGTAATCGTCACTGCTCACGGAGTCGGTGCGTTCGCCGACGTCGTTGCGGAGGAGGCTCACCACCGGCACCTGGCCGGCGTATCGGGCCAGTTCGTCGCTGCTGAGCGTGGGTGAGATCAGGATCAGCGCCTCGGACCCGAAATCCAGCAGGGCCTCGATGGTCCGCGCTTCCGGCCTGCCGCTGGTGACGCCGCCCAGTGCGAGTTCGTAGCCCTTGGCGCTGGCCTCGGCGTACGCGGCGTCCACAATTTCGGCGTGGAACGCATGCGCCGTGGAGAAGCTGAGGCCCAGGAGTTTGGTCCGGGTACTGCGCAGCAACCGGGCACGGCTGTCGGGCCGGTAGCCAAGTTCGTTTGCGGCGTCCAGCACTTTCTGCCTCGTGGCAACGGCTGCGCCGGGGGCGCCGCGCATCACGATGGAAACCAGGGCCCGTGATACGCCGGCCGCTTGGGCTACGTCCATCAGGGTGGGGCGCCGTTGCTGTTCAGTCATGTGCCTCCTTGCTGCCAGCAGTCTATAGAACGATCTAGACAGATGGCTAAAAACTGTGCCACCATCATTTTACTAGAACGATCTAGAAGCCTGAAAAGAGGATTGCACCATGCCCTATGTCCAGCAACCGGCCCCTGACAACCACCCCGTCCGCCTCGGCCTGATTGGAGCCGGCTGGATCGGCGCCTTCCATGCCGACTCGGTGGCGCGCCGGATTCCCAACTCACGGCTGGATGCCATCGCTGACCCCGCCCTTCCCGCCGCCGAGGCCCTGGCCGCCAAGCTCGGCGTGGCCCGGATTACCGCTGATCCGGCGGACGTGATCAATGACCCCGACATTGACGCGGTCCTGGTGGCATCGCCGGCAAGGTTTCATTCCGGTCTTATCGCAGCTGCGGCCCGGGCCGGGAAGGATGTGTTCTGCGAAAAGCCGGGCGGCCGCACTGTCGAAGAACTGGATGAGGCGCTGGCCGCTGCAGCCGCCGCCGGGGTCAGCCTCCAGTTTGGCTTCAACCGGCGCTTCGCGGCGGACTTCGCTGCCGCCAGGAAGATGATTGACGACGGCGCCGTGGGCACCCCGCAGCTGTTGCGGTCCCTCACTCGAGACCCGGGCACCGCGGCCGGAATCGCCTCCCCGGAGCGGATCCCACCCGGAACGATCTTCCTGGAAACGCTGATCCATGACTTCGACACCCTGAACTGGCTGAACCCGGGTGCGGTGCCGGTGAAGGTGCACGCGGTGGCTGATGCCCTGGTGGCGCCGGACGCGAAAGCCGCCGGGCTGTTGGATACGGCCGTGGTCACCGTGACCTACAGCAACGGGGCCATCGCGGTGGCCGAAGCCAACTTCAACGCCCTGTATGGCTACGACGTGCGGGGTGAAGTGTTCGGATCTGCCGGTATGGTGACCGCCGGCGGTCCGCAGGCATCAAGCGCCGTGAGCTATACCGCCGCGGGCATTGCCTCGGACACCGTGCGGCTGAACATCGACCTCTTCCATGACGCCTATACGGCCGAACTTGCCTGCTTCGTCGACGGCATTGCGGCCCGTCGGGCGGGGCATGCGCCGGTTGGGACGTCGGCTCCGGGCGGCGTCGATGCCCGTAATGCGCTCGCAGTGGCGCTGGCGGCGATCCGGTCTCACGAGACCGGCCTCCCGGTGGACGTTTCGGCTGTGGCGCGTCTGCAAGCGGCTGAGCCCGAGCTGCAGCTCACGGGAGTGCATCTCACGGGGTCGGGCGCATGAGCTTCCGGCTGGCGGCATGCGCCGAAATGATTTACGGCGAGTTACCACTCGTCGAGCGGGTGCAGCGCATTCATGAGCAGGGGTTCGAGGTGGAACTCTGGGACACGCGGAACCGCGACATTGCTGGACTGGCGGCAACAGGTGCCCGGTTTTCCTCTATGAGCGGCTACTTCGGGGGCAGTGTCATTGACCCCGACAGTGCGGACCGGGTGATCGAATCGGCAGAGAAACTCATCCCGACGGCGCTTGAGCTGGGTGTTGAGCGCATGGTCGTCCATCCGGCGGAACTGGGCGACGGCGGAGTTGCCGTGCGGCCCGTCCACCGCTCCACCGGCCAGATGTGGCTGACCGGCCTCCGCACCCTGGAGCGCCTGGGCAGGCTAGGGGAGCGGCACGGTGTGGTCTTTGCGCTTGAGAACCTCAACACGGTTCTGGACCATCCGGGCATCCCGTTGGCGCGGGCGAAGGACACTCAGGCGCTGGTGTCCGCAGCCGACCACCCGCACGTGAGGATGATGCTGGATCTGTACCACGCCCAAATCGGCGAAGGAAACCTGATTGAACTGGTCCGCGGCGCCCTGCCGTGGATCGGGGAAATCCAGGTGGCCGACGTTCCAGGGAGGTTCGAGCCCGGAACAGGGGAGATTAACTACAGCGCCGTCGCCACGGCGCTCGCCGACATCGGCTATGCCGGCGTCATTGGCTTGGAAGCAGGGGCGTCAGGCGGAGCTGGACTCGCCGCCGGGGACAACGCCCTGTCGGCGTTCCGGCGCGCCTTCACCGCCAACTAGCCAGAAAGCAAAACTAATATCGTCCTAATGTTAGGACAAACATTGACAATAGTGATCCGAGTCACGATGATCAGAGATATCAATATCCCGGCCGGTGCGGCGTGGCACGGCCGGAACCCGAATCAAAGGAGATTTTCGGTGAAGAAATTTTCATGGCGGAGGGCGGCCCTGGTAGCCGCCGTTGTGCCGATGATGGCTCTCAGCGCCTGTTCGTCCAGCGGCGGCAGGCCGGAAGAGAACTCGAACGCCGGAGCCGGCGGGCAGGCCGCCTCGACGCCACGTATCAAGGTGGCCCTGATCACGCATGCCGCTCCCGGTGACACCTTCTGGGACATCGTCCGCAAGGGCGCTGAGGAAGCCGCGGCCAAGGACAACGTGGAGCTGCTGTACACCTCGGACCCGGAAGGCGGCCGTCAGGCACAGCTGATCCAACAGGCCGTAGACCAGAAGGTGGACGGCATCGCAGTGACCCTGGCCAAGCCCGATGCGTTGAAGGACGCGCTGAAGAAGGCGACCGAGGCCGGCATCCCTGTGGTCAGCCTCAATGCCGGCGAGTCCGTGTCGGCCCAGCTGGGTGCGTTCACGCACTTCGGCTCAAATGAAAAACTCGCCGGCGAAGCCGCGGGAGACAAGCTCAACTCCCTCGGACTCAAGCACGCCATCTGCGTCATCCAGGAACAGGGCCACGTCGGCCTCGAAGCCCGCTGCGCAGGCGTGAAAGCGAAGGTTCCGGCCTCCGAGATCCTGTACGTGCAGGGCACCGACATGACCCAGGTGTCCTCCACCGTGACAGCCAAACTGCAGGCCACTTCTGACGCCGACGTCGTTATTGGGCTGGGTGCGCCCTACACGCTGACCATCCTCAAGGCGGTGGCCACCGCCGGCAGCAAGGCAAAAGTGGCCTCCTTTGACATGAATGCCGACCTCGCCCAGAAGATTGCCGACGGCGCCGTTGAATTCACAGTTGACCAGCAGCCGTGGCTCCAGGGCTACGGCTCGGTGGACGCACTGTGGCAGGTCAAGCGCGGCGGCTTCAAGCTTGGCGGCGGCCAGCCCGTCCTGACCGGCCCCACCATCGTGGACAAGGCCGGGGCGGCCAACGCCCTCACTTTCGCCCAGCAGGGTATCCGCTAGCATTCCGCCACCCGGGCCCGGCGGGACCGCCGGGCCCGGCAGCAAGGAGTATTTCAATGACCATGACCCAGACCATTACAAAGCCTGCGGTGACTGACGAGCGGGTCGGCAAGCGGAACCCGCTGCAGAAACTGCTCGGCCGCCCTGAGGTAGGCGCCCTCGTCGGGGCGATCGTTTTGTTCGTGTTTTTCGCTTCGGTTTCCCAGACTTTTACGCAGCCGAACGCCTTCGCCACCGTCCTTTATGGCAGCTCCACCATCGGCATCATGGCGGTGGGCGTGTCGCTGCTGATGATCGGCGGCGAGTTCGATCTCTCCACAGGCGTCGCAGTCATCAGTTCCGCCCTCACGGCCTCGATGTTCAGCTGGTACTTCAGCATGAACGTCTGGGTCGGAGTAGTCCTGGCCCTCGTGGTCTCGCTCGGCATCGGGTACATCAACGGCTGGATTTTGATGAAGACCAAGCTGCCGAGCTTCATCGTCACCCTCGCAACGTTCCTGATGCTGACCGGCCTCAACCTTGGCCTGACCCGCATGATCGGCGGCGGCGTGTCCTCCCCGTCCATTTCCAGCATGGACGGTTACCAGGCGGCCCGGGCCATCTTTGCCTCCTCGGTGAACATCGCCGGGGTGGATGTCAATAACACGGTCTTCATCTGGATCGCCCTGGTTGCCGTGGCGTCCTGGGTACTGCTGCGCACCAAGGTGGGCAACTGGATCTTCGCCGTCGGCGGCGATGCGAACGCCGCCCGCGCCGTGGGTGTTCCCGTCAAAGCCACCAAGATCGGCCTTTTCATGGCCGTCGGCTTCTGCGGCTGGATCCTGGGCATGCACAACCTGTTCGCCTTTGACGCCGTGCAGTCCGGCGAAGGCGTGGGCAACGAATTCCTGTACATCATCGCCGCCGTGATCGGGGGGTGCCTGCTGACGGGAGGCTACGGATCCGCTGTGGGCGGCGCGATCGGCGCCTTCATCTTCGGCATGGCGAACAAGGGCATCGTGTACGCACAGTGGAACCCGGATTGGTTCAAGTTCTTCCTGGGCCTGATGCTGCTCCTGGCCACCATCGTGAACCTGATCGTCAAGCGTCGCGCAGACTCAAGTAAGGGCTGAACACCATGGACGCCAAACAAATCGACCAGCAGGAACTCCTCAGGGACGAGAAGGACCCGCTGACCCACACCCCGGTGCACCTGCTCTCGCTGGAGAGCGTGGGCAAGCACTACGGCAACATCGTCGCTCTCACGGACGTCACGATGGCCGTGGACAACGGCAGGGTGACCTGCGTGCTCGGGGACAACGGCGCGGGCAAGTCCACGCTGATCAAGATCATCGCCGGCCTGCACCAGCACGACGAAGGCGTCCTCCACATCATGGGCGAGGAGCGGAAATTCGATTCGCCCCGTGACGCCTTGGATGCCGGCATCGCCACCGTCTACCAGGATCTCGCAGTCGTTCCCCTGATGCCCATCTGGCGCAACTTCTTCCTCGGCTCCGAGCTGACCACGGGCTTTGGCCCGTTCAAGAGCCTGGATGTCCAGAAGATGAAGGACATCACCAAGAAGGAACTGGCGGACATGGGCATCGACCTGCGCGATGTTGAGCAGCCCATCGGCCAGCTTTCCGGCGGTGAGCGCCAGTGCGTCGCGATCGCCCGCGCCGTGTACTTCGGCGCGAAGGTGCTCATCCTGGACGAGCCCACCGCAGCGCTGGGTGTGAAGCAGTCCGGTGTGGTGCTCCGGTATATCCTGCAGGCCCGCGACAGGGGGCTGGGCGTCATCTTCATCACCCACAACCCGCACCACGCCTTCCCTGTGGGCGACCGGTTCCTGCTGCTCAAGCGCGGCCGCTCCATCGGCTACTACGACAAAAAGGACATCACCATCGACGAACTCACCGCCCAAATGGCCGGCGGCGCCGAACTGGCAGAGCTCGCCCACGAACTCGAACAGCTCGGCGGCCACACCGACGTCGTCAAGGAAGTCCAGGCCGAGGTCGCCGGCGTGGCTGACTCCAAGGCCGACACCGGCCGGGCATCGGCGTAGGGCAGCCGTGACAAGGAGCGGCAAGCAAGAAGTAACTCTTGGACTTGTGGGCGTCGGCCGGATCGGCGCGATGCACGCCCGGAACATCACTGGCCTGAATGAGTTGATGAAGCCGCAGGGCATCTCGGTTCACCTCAAGCTGACCGACGTTGCCGAAGAGCACGCACGCTCCTTGGCCGGCGGAATTGGTGCCGAGTTCCTGCCCTCCGTCGGAGCTTTGCTTGACTCCGGCATCGACGGTCTGGTCATTGCCACCGGAACAGCCACGCATCCGGGCCTGATCAGGGCCGGCGTGGACGCCGGAATCCCGGTGTTCTGCGAAAAGCCTGTGGCTGTGAACGTTGAGGAATCACTGCCCGTGCTCGACCACATCCGGACCACGGGAGGAACTGTGCAGATCGGCCACCAGCGCCGGTTCGATCCGGGGTACCTGGAGGCCAAGCGCGCCTTCGACGCCAGGGAGCTGGGATGGCTCCACATGGTCAGGGCGGTCACATGCGACATGACGCCGCCGCCTGTGGAGTTCCTCGCGACGTCCGGCGGGCTCTTCCGCGATTGCTCCGTCCACGACTTCGACATCCTCCGGTGGCTCACCGGCAAGGAAATCGTGGAGGTTTTCGCCAAGGGGTCCAACAACGGTGATCCCGCAATCGGTGCCGTCGGCGATGTCGATACCGCGCTGGCTGTGGTGACGTTCGACGACGGCAGCGTCGGAACGGTCTCGGCCACCCGCTACAACGGGGCAGGCCATGATGTCCGGCTGGAACTCCAGGGGTCCGCCGGGTCCGTCATGGTGGGGATGGATGAGCAGATGGCGATGTCTTCTGCCGAGCCCGGGGTCGGTTTCCCGGCCGGGCCGCCGCACATGACGTTCGCCGAGCGGTTCCACACGGCATACCGTGCCGAGATGGCGGCCTTCGTGGAAGTAGTGCTGGGGCAGCGGCAGAATCCGTGCACACCGGAGGACGCGCTCGCAGCGTCCATGGTGGCCGACGCTGCCCAGGCATCGCTGCAGTCCGGGGAACCGGTGCGGGTGGCGCTGCAGGCGGCGGGCTGACACATTGCGAACGTACAGTTGTGGCCCCTCAGGCGAACCGCACCCCTGCGCCCCACCGGCGCAGGGGTTTCGGCTCGTCAGTACTGGAACCAACGGGTGCTTCGGCGCAAGCAATAGTCCGGGAACGACAAAGCCCCGCCTTCAGGCCACGACTCCCTCGAAGCCATCCGCTGGCCGCTGAAGGCGCTCAAGCAGGAAGAGGCCCGGCTGCACGCATATGTCAATCTGGCCCGCCAAGACGGCGCCTCATGGACAGAGATTGCAAGGTCCTCGGCGTCACCCGGCAAGCGGCTCAGAAGCGTTTCGGTAAACCTTCCGACGCAGCCGCCGCCGACGCCTTTGACTAGTGGCACGATAGAGCATGGACATCATCGAGTTCCTAGAAGCGCGGATCAGTGAAGACGAAGCCGTCGCCCAAGCAGCATCCCCCGCGCCCTGGGAATGGTTCGGGGAAGCTGGAACGCCCGCGTCAGCTCTCTACTCCGCGAACGAACAGGCTGTACTTGACGCATACGCAGACCACGCACCCGCGTACCTCGCCAGCAAACCCGAAGACCGGCTCTACATCGCCCAGTTCAACCCCGGCCGGATCCTTGCTGAATGCGTGGCCAAACGGCAGATGCTGGCAAACATCCCGCTCGTTACGGATATCGACAGCGAGGTTGGCGGAACCAGCGAATTCGTCCTCATGTGCATGGCCTCGCCGTACAGGGACCACCCCGATTACCAGGAAGGCTGGGCAATCGAGCTTTGAGAGCTCAAGATTTACGCCCGCATCGGGAAGAACAGCGGCTAGCCGGCCGCAGACCCGTTCGACTAGGGAACTAACGCGGTCGGGCGTCAGTGTTTCCCTGCCTCATCCGATCGTTTCTCACGCAGGATTTCCGCGACTTCCTGGCTTTCGTACCCAAGGACGTTTCCCAGCCATGAATGAGAACGCGAACAGCAGCGCTGTCGACGAGATGCTCACGATCCACTGATGGATGTCAGTGGATGGCTTCCCACCCACGATGTCTAGGCAGGTGAACGTCGAAACCACAGCCCCGATGATCGCCACGGCCCGGACGACATGGTGTACCACGTTGATCCATGCCAGCATTTGTTGCCCCGGGAGAGCTTGGCTTCCAGAAGCAGTGCAATCATCAGCGTCGGAAAGACCTGGGCTACGAGTCCCGCGTACTCGGAGGTAAGTGTCATGGGTCCAACATAGCTACTCGGGCAGGAAGCCCGGCAGTCGCTTACCCCACCGGACGTGGCGCAGGTCCTCGGGGCAGGCGTGGAACTACTCAAGCGTGGGGGCTTTGGCATCTCTGTGAATTGGGGGACACAGACATTGCATGCCAAACATATCGGTCAGTCTGCTTACTATCCAAATCGAGTGGCGTAGCATTGGTCCTCCGCGCTGCTGTATTGGGGGCAGCGCGGGTTGCCGCCCCAATTTAGTTGGGGCACTCAAAACGCGGAGAACCCCCGCACCAGTGAGGTAGATACGGGGGCCTCCTAGCGTCAGGTCCACCACGACAGGAGTCGGGAAGACCTGCGCCAAGGCTAACGCTTTTTCGGAGAATTACCTCAAGGTGTTCCCATGGCCTGCCAGGGGCGCCGGAGTGCGGGGCAAGAACCTCGCATGTACGCGGTCGCTCTTCGTCACCGCCGTCAGGGCGTCCTTCCAGTTAGGGAACAAAACCGGATCTTGATGTTTCCTTGATCTGGGGTGCGTATAGTCCTGTGAGCCGGCGCCCCATGACGCCTTCGGTGGTTCCGGCAGGTTGCCCGCCCTGTCCCCAATCGGGGCGGGCCACCACTCATCGTTCGGGCAGGAACCCCTGGGAGTCGGGGCTTTCCTCGTTGCGACACCTTGCGGAAACTGGTCGGAAACCTGCCCCGGATAGAGTGCGGGGCATCGGTAGCTGCAACGACGCCTTACTATCTGTGGTTCCG
Source organism: Arthrobacter globiformis (assembly GCF_030815865.1). Classification (NCBI taxonomy): domain Bacteria; kingdom Bacillati; phylum Actinomycetota; class Actinomycetes; order Micrococcales; family Micrococcaceae; genus Arthrobacter; species Arthrobacter globiformis. Next base: position 3,632,256 of record NZ_JAUSXI010000001.1, on the reverse strand, counting down.
TAGGTGGCCCGCTCGTTTCTATGGGGGAATGAGCGGGCCACCGCCTTTTGCAGGACATAACCGGCTGAGACTTCCGACTGCCGCTCGCTGTCATACACTTCATGCATGAAACCACTTATTGGGTGAGCGGTCCTGCTCTGCGTTCTTGCAACTACCGCTTGTGGAGGAACCCCGGCCGCTGCGCCAGTCATTACATCAGTAACTCCTTCGCCTACTCCCACTGTCACAGTAAGCGCCACGCCGACTCCTTCAACCATCGCCACGACCGGTTCCTACGAGAACGACCTGGCCAGCCTCGGCATACGGCCGGACGATGTTCAGGACTACGCCAAGTGGATGAAGCAACAGATCTGCGACCAAGACAGCACCGGTCTCGGGTTCTCGGTTCGGAGTATCGGTGGCGGTAACTTCGGGAGCGGCGGGGGCCCCGAGGTCGTGCGTCTGACCAACGTGAAGTCATGATGCAGGCCGGGGAGAAGAAGCACGTTTCCGCGCTCACTGTTGAAGAGGTCCAGGAGTTGCGCCGGCACATTGCCCAGTGGGCGAGTGACAAGCCGGGTAGGGCTTCGACCTCGGATGCTATGGACATGTTCCTGCCACCGGCTTGCGTCCGGGGGAGCTGCTGGCACTGCAGTTCTCCGATGTGGACTTCCGGGCGGGAACTATCGCGGTTACCGGGACGGTCAAGCGCGACTCCGTGAACGGGTTGCACCGGCAGGCGTTCCCCAGGTCCGAGTCCGGCAAGCGGGTGCTGACGCTTCCCCTGTTCGGGGTGGAGCTGCTGCGGCGGCGTAAGGCGACGGTTGCCGGGGATCTGATCTTCCCGAACCGCAACGGTGATCCGATGGAGCCGGCGAACTTCCGTCGTTTGTGGCGCGAGGCTCACGGGGACGCGTGGGAGGCTGTGAAGCCGTCATCCTTCCGCAAGGCTGTTGCGACGTTGACCGAGCGCGAGAGCGGTTCCTTGATTGCGGCCCGTCAGCTCGGGCATAGTTCGGACGCGATCACAAAGAAGCACTATATCGAGCGGAACCGAAACGCTCCCGACTCGTCTCTGATCTTGGAGCAGTTGAATCAGCGCGTCACGCTGGTCGAACTAGAGGACATTGAGGTGTAGGGATGACCATCGTTGAGTTCCTTGAAGCGCGCATCGCCGAAGGACGAGGCGGCGGCGCAGAAGGCCGCAGCGTCCGCCACGCCTGCCATGGATGCCAGGAAGGATCCCGTAGGCCCCGGCGTGGGAGGCCGACAAGGGTATGGTCATCGGCCAGCCTGACAAGGACGGCCACGCGATCCCGCTCCGGGACAACGAGGGGTCCTCGACGCTCAGCATGCACCATGACGCATCCGCGCACGTGGCCCGTCACGATCCCGCCCGTGTCCTGGCCGAGTGCGCGGCGAAGCGAGAGATATTGGATGAGTGCGCCGACGTGCTCAGCCATGGAGGCTGGGAATACTCCGACACCCCGGACCTTGCCCAGTCCATTCTCGGCTCCCTCGCCGCCGTCTACGCTGACCACCCGGAATACCAGCAGGAGTGGGCATAATGCGTCGTCGCATCACGCTGGTCCAATAATCCCCACGTTAGATAACTGTTCAAACGACGACTAAACGACGAGTGGCCCTGTTTTTGGGCAAATAAAAAACCGCTCCAACACCCGACTTTCGCCAGTGTTGGAGCGGTTTCTCTACTGTGCACCCCCCGGGACTTGAACCCGGAACCCATTGATTAAGAGTCAATTGCTCTGCCAATTGAGCTAGAGGTGCATCTGTTGTTTCGTTCATCCGTGGGCTTTTGTTTCCCTCGTTGACCTCCGCAACGACATGAAACTCTACACGAAGTTTTGGCCAGTGTGAAATCGAGGTGCGCGGGAGGTGGCGCCGCTACCGGGGGAGCCCCAAAATCAGCGCGAAATCAGGGTTTTGGTTGTTGCTGAGGGCCCATAAATCCCCATTCGGGGCCAGCGAAACGTTCCGGATCCGGCCAAACTGCCGTGTGAAGTAGCCCACAGGGGTGCCGGCATTTTCGCCGTCGAGCGGGACTGCCCAGATGCGCTGGCCCCTCAGCGCGCCAAGGTAGGCCGTGCTGCCAACGATTTCGAGCCCGCTGGGCGAGGAGTCTGCTGTCGACGGCCAGACAACCTTGGCGTCCATGAAGCCATCGCGGTGGGGTGCTCCCGTGACCTCGGGCCACCCGTAGTTTCCGCCGGGCTGGACCAGGTTAAGTTCGTCATTGACATCCGGTCCGAATTCGCTGGCCCAGAGCCGGCCCTGGCTGTCCCATGCCAGGCCCTGCACGTTCCGGTGGCCAAGGCTGTAGACGGGATTGTTCGGGAAGGGATTGCCGGGCGCGGGGGCGCCGTCCTTGGTGAGCCGCAGGATCTTGCCGCCCAGGGCGTTCCGGTCCTGCGGCTGCTCCCGGCGCTGCGAGTCTCCCGTGCCGACGTAGAGGAACCCGTCCGGGCCGAAGCGGATCCTGCCGCCGTTGTGGGTGGAGGCCTTGGACATGCCGGAGAAGATCACCTCCGGCTCACCCAAGCGGAAGCCCCCACCGCCGGCCGCCCCGCTGCCTTCCAGGCGCATGCGGGCAATCCGGTTGTCGTCGGCCGCGGTGAAGTAGGCGTAGAGGTAGCGGTCCGAGGCAAAGCCGGGCGACAGTGCCAGGCCCAGCAACCCGCCCTCACCGCCGGGAACGACGCCGGGGACGGCCCCGATTGTGCCCACCCTGCCGTCCCGGACCGATTTGATCAGGGCGGAATCGCGTTCGGAGATGACGGCCGTGCCGTCCGGCAGGAACACCGTCGACCAGGGAATCTGCAGTCCCTCGATCCTGCTCCGCACTTCCGGCGCCCGCAGCGATGTGGGGGCCGGACCGGAAGCAGCCGGCGCACTCGTCCCCGAGGCGGTCGGCCCCGGTGCGCCGGTGCCCGGGGTGGGTGTCGCAGTTGCCCCGTTGGCCGTGGAGCCGGTGCTGCCCGGGGCGGGCTGACCGCCCTCGCCGGTGCAGCCGGACAGGGACAACGCTAGCGACAGGGACAACGCTAGGGCGGAGAACGCCCTGGCGGTCAGGGCCAGGGGCATGGCGGCGGCAGCCGTAGCTGGCTTTCCGTGGTGATTGCGTCTCATGCGCTTACTCCGTCCGCAATCTGCCGCCGCCGCGTGGAACGTTAGCGCCGGGACCGCCGCGGCGCCCGGAACCCGGCAGCCTCGGCGTGTGCCGGGGAAAGGAACCAGACTTCCGCCCGGGCGTCCTCGTAGCCGGCACTGTCGTCGTCGTAATAGGTCATGGCGCTGACGTCCCCCTTGACGGCGTATCCGTCCGGCGCGCTGCCGTCTGCGGCCGGCAGGGCCGAACCCTCGCCATATGGCTGGTCCCCTGCGGCTGCCGCACCAACATCGGCGACCCGTTCACGATGGATGGGCTGTTCGCCGAAACCCCGTTCGGCGCCGAAGCCCTGTTCCAGATGATGTGGCTGGGGTTCGCGGTGATGAGGCTGGGCTTCGTGGCTGGCTCCGGCTTCCGTGGCGGCGGAGGACTGGGTCCGCTGCCGGGTTTCGGCCTCAGCGTCCATCGACTCGGCCGCCGCGGATTCCGCGCCCGGAAGGGTGGGAGCATGCGGGGCCGTGTACTCCGCGTGATGCGTTGGGGCTGCAGGCTCTTGCGCTGCGGGCTGGGTGGAACTGTCTGCCGCGGCACTGCCGGCATCCGACCACTGGGCATCCCATTCGGCCTTGTCTTCGTCGTCGTCCCAGTCGTCTACATCTCCTCCGGCGGACCGCGCCGAGGAGGGGCGGGCGGTGGCGGCTTCCCAGGATTCGATGTCCGGTTCCACGTCCTCGGGGTCCGGGCGCGTGGACGCGGCGGCGGGCCGGCCTACCAGCGGCGCGGCTTCCGCGGCCGCCGGCCCGGCGTCCGGTTCGGCCAGGCGGCCTTCCGGTACGGTCCGGGTGGTGGCTGACGGAGGTCCCGCCGCCGCTGCTGCGGCAGAAACGGCCGACGGCGTCTCCTCCGTTTTAGATGACGCTGAGGAAGAGGTTCCCGCCCGGGGCGTCACCTGTTCGGTCCGGGTCGCGTCGGCTGCCGTTCCCCGCGAGTTCCGGTTCAGCAGCCACCAGACAATGGCAATGATCAAAACGATGACAATAACCCAGATAATCCACTCCATAGCAAAGCCTTCCATCCGTCACATGAGGTTGCCGTTGCTTGACGGTACGTCTCTGTCAATAGGGCTGTCTAGGCTTGTCGCGGGCAGTGGAGGAGAGGGCACACAGGCCCCCCGTCCCAAAATGTGAGACGCGAGTCCACTATTTGATCGAAATTTTCTGGAAATTGGGCCAAACCGGCCACTTCCGGTCGTTGGCGGCCTTTCAGGAGTCATAGACTTTGACCCATGAGTGAGGACACCCAGATCGCAACCGATAACAAGCCTGACATCAAGCCCCGGAGCCGGGTTGTCACCGACGGCATTCACGCAGCTCCGGCGCGCGGAATGTTCCGGGCCGTGGGCATGGGCGACGACGACTTCGCCAAGCCCCAGATCGGCGTCGCGAGCTCCTGGAACGAAATCACTCCCTGCAACCTGTCCCTGAACCGGCTGGCCCAGGGCGCCAAGGAAGGCGTTCACGCCGGCGGCGGCTTCCCGATGCAGTTCGGCACCATCTCCGTTTCCGACGGCATCTCCATGGGCCACGAGGGCATGCACTTCTCCCTGGTCTCCCGCGAAGTCATCGCCGACTCGGTGGAAACCGTCATGCAGGCAGAGCGCATCGACGGCTCCGTGCTGCTGGCCGGCTGCGACAAGTCGCTGCCGGGCATGCTCATGGCCGCCGCGCGCCTGGACCTCGCCAGCGTATTCCTCTACGCCGGCTCCATCATGCCGGGCTGGGTCAAGCTGGAGGACGGCTCCGAAAAGGAAGTCACCTTGATCGACGCCTTCGAAGCCGTGGGCGCCTGCGCCGCCGGCAAGATGAGCATGGAAGACCTCACCCGCATCGAAAAGGCCATCTGCCCGGGCGAAGGCGCCTGTGGCGGCATGTACACGGCGAACACGATGGCCTGCATCGGCGAAGCCCTGGGCATGTCCCTGCCAGGCTCAGCGGCTCCGCCCTCGGCAGACCGCCGTCGTGACGAATTCGCCCGCAAATCCGGCGAAGCCGTGGTCAACCTGCTGCGCCTGGGCATCACGGCCCGCGACATCATGACCAAGAAGGCCTTCGAGAACGCCATTGCCGTCACCATGGCCTTCGGCGGATCCACCAACGCCGTCCTGCACCTGCTGGCGATCGCCCGCGAGGCAGAGGTCGAACTGACCCTGGACGACTTCAACCGCATCGGCGACAAGATCCCGCACCTGGGCGACCTGAAGCCGTTCGGCCGTTACGTCATGACCGACGTCGACAAGATCGGCGGCGTTCCGGTCATCATGAAGGCACTGCTCGACGCCGGCCTCCTCCACGGTGACTGCCTCACCGTCACCGGCAAGACCGTGGCCGAGAACCTCGACGCCATCAACCCGCCGGACGTCGACGGCAAGATCCTGCGCGCGCTGGACAATCCGATCCACAAGACCGGCGGCATCACCATTCTGCACGGCTCCATGGCACCCGAAGGCGCGGTCGTCAAGAGCGCAGGCTTCGACGCCGATGTCTTCGAAGGAACCGCCCGCGTGTTCGAGCGCGAGCAGGGTGCCCTGGACGCGCTGGACAACGGCGCCATCCAGAAGGGAGACGTTGTAGTCATCCGCTACGAAGGCCCGAAGGGCGGCCCCGGCATGCGCGAGATGCTCGCCATCACCGGCGCCATCAAGGGCGCCGGCCTGGGCAAGGACGTCCTGCTCCTCACCGACGGCCGCTTCTCCGGCGGCACCACCGGACTCTGCATCGGCCACGTCGCGCCGGAAGCGGTCGACGGCGGCCCCATTGCCTTCGTCAAGGACGGCGACCGGATCCGCGTGGACATTGCCGCCCGCAGCTTCGACCTGCTGGTGGACGCCGCCGAGCTGGAGGCCCGCAAGGAAGGCTGGGCACCGCTGCCGGCCAGGTACACCAAGGGCGTGCTCGCCAAGTACGCCAAGCTGGTGCACAGCGCCTCCACCGGTGCCTACTGCGGGTGATACCTTCCCCTTGCGGGGAGGCGCTGTGCGCCTCCCGCAAAGGGCCCCTCGGCATGACCCTTATTAAGCCCTGCCGCCCCTAGCGGGCGGGTGCAGTTCGATCCCTTAGGGAAGGATCAATTAGTGGACAATAATGTCCACATGGTGAGATGGCATGCCGCTTCGTTGACAGGCCTCTCACCAGAGGGAAAACTGAACGCATGATCTTCGTTACCGTCGGCACCGTCGTCGTACTTACCAAGCGCGTGGCTCCATAGCCCGACTGGTAACGAACTGTCACGCGCAACCCCTCGAAAAGCCGCCAGGCTGAGGGGTTTTTTTATTTTCCGGGCGGGACGGAACGTTCAGTTTCCCCAGCACCACACCAATTCAAGATCCACTAAGGAAGAGTTCGATGAGCAAAGGATCGCCCATCAGCCCCTCGCTGATGGCTTCAAAGTCCGCTGGAGCCGCCAAGGCTCCGGAACGCGTCGACAAGCCGGCAGACGCCGGGGTCGACATTGCTGCAGCCGCCTCTCCTGTCCTTGGGCCGAACAACGTCGTACCCCCGACGGTGATGACCGGCTCAGAAGCAATTGTCCGTTCGCTCGAAGAACTCGGCGTCGACGACATTTTCGGTTTGCCCGGTGGCGCGATCCTGCCCACCTACGACCCCTTGATGGCCTCCAAAATGAACCACGTTCTGGTCCGTCACGAACAGGGAGCCGGCCACGCCGCGCAAGGCTACGCCATGGTCACCGGGCGGGTGGGCGTCTGCATCGCCACCTCGGGCCCGGGCGCCACCAACCTCGTCACCGCCATCATGGATGCGCACATGGATTCCGTCCCGCTCGTGGCCATCACCGGCCAGGTCTCCAGCGGGGTGATCGGCACCGATGCCTTCCAGGAAGCCGACATCGTGGGCATCACCATGCCCATCACCAAGCACTCGTTCCTGGTGACGGACCCCAACGACATTCCCCACGTCATGGCCGAGGCCTTCCACCTCGCCTCGACCGGACGTCCGGGCCCGGTCCTGGTTGACATCGCCAAGGACGCCCAGCAGGGGCAGATGACGTTCTCCTGGCCGCCCAAGATCGACCTGCCGGGCTACCGTCCGGTGGTCCGCGGCCACAACAAGCAGGTCCGCGAGGCGGCAAAGCTGATCGCTGCCGCCAGCAAGCCGGTGCTGTACGTGGGCGGCGGTGTGGTCAAGGCCCACGCCGCGGCTGAGCTCCGCGAACTGGCCGAACTGACCGGCGCCCCCGTGGTGACGACGCTCATGGCCCGCGGCGTCTTCCCGGATTCACACCCGCAGCACGTGGGAATGCCCGGCATGCACGGCACGGTTTCCGCCGTGACCGCGCTGCAGCAGGCGGACCTGCTGGTGACCCTGGGTGCGCGCTTTGACGACCGCGTCACCGGTGTCCTGAAGACCTTCGCGCCCAACGCCAAGGTCATCCACGCGGACATCGATCCTGCCGAGATTTCCAAGAACCGCACGGCTGACGTTCCCATCGTGGGCTCGGTGAAGGAAATCATTCCGGAACTGACGGAAGCCGTCCGGACCCAGTTCGGCACCACCGGAACACCGGACCTGGCCAACTGGTGGGCATTCCTTAACAACCTGAAGGACACCTACCCGCTGGGCTGGACCGAGCCCGAAGACGGCCTCAGCGCACCGCAGCGCGTCATCGAACGCATCGGCGCGCTGACCGGTCCCGAGGGCATCTACGTTGCCGGTGTGGGCCAGCACCAGATGTGGGCCGCGCAGTTCATCAAGTACGAGCGCCCGCACGCCTGGCTGAACTCCGGCGGTGCCGGCACCATGGGCTACGCCGTTCCGGCCGCCATGGGCGCCAAGGTGGGCGAACCGGACCGCGTGGTCTGGGCCATCGATGGTGACGGCTGCTTCCAGATGACCAACCAGGAACTGGCCACCTGCGCCATCAACAACATCCCCATCAAGGTTGCTGTCATCAACAACTCCTCGCTGGGCATGGTGCGGCAGTGGCAGACCCTCTTCTACGAGGGCCGCTACTCCAACACAGACCTGAACACCGGCCACGAGACCATCCGGATCCCTGACTTCGTCAAACTCGGCGAGGCCTACGGTTGCGCGTCCTTCCGGTGCGAGCGGGACGAGGACATCGACGCAACAATCCAGAAGGCACTGGAAATCAATGACCGCCCCGTGGTCATCGACTTCGTGGTCAGCCCCGACTCCATGGTGTGGCCGATGGTGCCCGCCGGGGTCAGCAACGACCAGATCCAGGTTGCCCGCAACATGACCCCGGAATGGGAAGAGGAGGACTGATCATGAGCCGCCACACACTGTCCGTTCTGGTCGAAGACAAGCCCGGTGTGCTGACCCGCGTGGCCAGCCTTTTCGCCCGCCGCGCCTTCAACATCAATTCCCTGGCCGTCGGCCCGACGGAAGTTCCGGGCATGTCCCGGATGACCGTCGTCGTTGACGCTGACGGTGACCTGATCGAACAGGTCACCAAGCAGTTGAACAAGCTGGTCAACGTGATCAAGATTGTTGAACTGACTTCCGAATCTTCCGTACAGCGCGACCACATCCTGGTTAAGGTACGTGCGGATGCCGCAACTCGTCTGCAGGTGACCCAGGCTGCAGACCTGTTCCGTGCTTCAGTGGTCGACGTCTCCACAGACTCGGTGGTCATTGAAGCAACTGGCCATCCCGAAAAGCTCACGGCACTGCTTTCGGTGCTGGAGCCCTTCGGTATCCGCGAAATTGTGCAGTCCGGCACGCTGGCCGTTGGACGGGGATCCCGCTCCATGAGTGATCGGGCCCTGCGCTCCGCGTAACGCACAGCCCAGGCGGTGTGCTTGCCCGCAAACGCAGCACCACAGACACACATCTACAAGAAATCCACTCAAGAGGAGTTACGCAAGTGACTGAAATGTTTTACGACGACGACGCAGACCTGTCGATCATCCAGGGCCGCAAGGTTGCCATTGTGGGCTACGGCTCCCAGGGCCACGCCCACGCGCTGAACCTGCGCGATTCCGGCGTCGATGTTGTCATCGCCCTCAAGGAAGGCTCGCCCTCCACCGCCAAGGCGCAGGACGCAGGCTTCACGGTCAAGAACGTTGCCGACGCCGCCGAATGGGCCGATGTCATCATGATCCTTGCGCCGGACCAGTACCAGCGCTCGATCTTCAACGACTCCATCAAGGACAAGCTGACCCCCGGCAAGGCCCTGGCCTTCGCCCACGGTTTCAACATCCGCTTCGGCTACATCGAGGCACCGGAAGGCGTTGACGTCATCCTGGTCGCCCCGAAGGCCCCCGGCCACACCGTGCGCCGCGAGTTCGAAGCCGGCCGCGGCATCCCGGACATCATCGCCGTTGAGCAGGACGCCACCGGTTCCGCCTGGGAGCTGGCCAAGTCCTACGCCAAGGCCATTGGCGGCACTCGCGCCGGCGTCATCAAGACCACCTTCACCGAAGAGACCGAAACCGACCTCTTCGGCGAGCAGGCTGTCCTGTGCGGCGGTGTTTCCCAGCTGGTCCAGTACGGCTTCGAGACCCTGACCGAGGCCGGCTACCAGCCGCAGATTGCCTACTTCGAGGTGCTGCACGAGCTCAAGCTCATCGTTGACCTCATGTGGGAAGGCGGCATCGCCAAGCAGCGCTGGAGCGTTTCTGACACCGCTGAGTACGGCGACTACGTCTCCGGCCCGCGCGTCATCACCCCCGAGGTGAAGGAAAACATGAAGGCCGTCCTCGCCGACGTCCAGTCCGGTGCCTTCGCCAAGCGCTTCATCGAGGACCAGGACAATGGCGGCGTCGAGTTCAAGGAGCTGCGTGCCAAGGCTGAGCAGCACCCGATCGAGGGCGTCGGCCGCGAACTGCGCTCCCTGTTCTCCTGGCAGCAGCAGGACGAGGACTACGTAGAGGGCTCGGCAGCCCGCTAAGGCTGAGCCCTTCATGCACTGCAGTGAGGCCGGGTTCACACTTAACAATGTGAGCCCGGCCTTTCCGTACGCCTAGACTTTATGTACCCCCCAGGACTTCAACGCAGAGGATCAGCTGTGTCAAAACCCGTAGTACTGCTTGCCGAAGAACTTTCGCCCGCCACCATCGAGGCCCTTGGCCCGGACTTTGAAATCCGCCAGACCGACGGCGCCGATCGTTCCCAGCTGCTCTCTGCCATCGAGGACGTTGACGCCATCCTGGTCCGCTCCGCCACGAAGGTGGACGCCGAGGCCATTGCCGCCGCGAAGAACCTGAAGGTCATCGCGCGCGCCGGCGTCGGGCTGGACAACGTCGACATCAAGGCTGCCACCCAGGCCGGTGTCATGGTGGTCAACGCTCCGACGTCGAACATCGTTTCTGCCGCGGAACTGACCGTTGGCCACATCCTGAGCCTGGCCCGCCACATCCCGCAGGCCAGCGCCGCCCTGAAGGACGGCGAGTGGAAGCGGTCCAAGTACACCGGCATCGAACTCTTCGAGAAGAAGATCGGCATCATCGGCCTGGGCCGCATCGGCGCCCTGGTCGCCGCCCGCCTGCAGGGCTTCGACACCGAGATCCTCGCATTCGACCCCTACATCACCTCTGCCCGCGCCGCCCAGCTCGGCGTGAAGCTCGTCACCCTGGACGAGCTGCTCGCGCAGTCTGACTTCATTACCATCCACATGCCCAAGACGCCGGAAACGGTCGGCATGCTCGGAGCTGACGCCTTCAAGAAGATGAAGAGCACGGCCTACGTGGTGAACGTGGCCCGCGGCGGCCTCGTGGACGAGGAAGCCCTCTACACCGCGCTGCAGGACCGCCAGATTGCCGGCGCCGCCGTGGACGTCTTCGTCCAGGAGCCCAGCACCGACCTGCCGTTCTTCAAGCTGGACAATGTTGTGGTCACCCCGCACCTGGGCGCGTCAACGGACGAGGCACAGGAAAAGGCCGGCGTCTCCGTCGCCAAGTCCGTCCGTCTCGCCCTCGCGGGGGAACTGGTTCCGGACGCCGTGAACGTTGCCGGCGGCCTGATCGCCCCCGACGTCCGCCCGGGCATCCCGTTGATCGAGAAGCTGGGCCGCATCTTCACGGCGCTGACCCACGCCTCCGTGACCCAGATCGACGTCGAGGTTGCCGGCGAAATCGCCGCGCTTGATGTCAAGGTCCTGGAGCTCGCCGCCCTCAAGGGGATCTTCGCCGACATCGTCACCGAGCAGGTGTCCTACGTCAACGCCCCCGTGATCGCAGAGCAGCGCGGCATCAACGTCCGCCTCATCACCACCCCCGAGGCCGAGGACTACCGCAACGTGCTGACGCTGCGCGGCGCCCTGAGCGACGGCGCACAGATCTCCGTGGCCGGCACCCTGACCGGTCCCAAGCAGGTGCAGAAGCTCGTCGGCGTGAACGGCTACGACGTCGAGATCCCCATCAGCGAGCACCTCGTGGTGGTCTCCTACGCGGACCGTCCTGGCGTCATCGGCACCATCGGCCACATCCTGGGCATGAACAACATCAACATCGGCGGCATGCAGGTGGCGCGGAGCGCGGAGGGCGGCCAGGTCCTGGCGCTGCTCACCATCGACAGCTCCGTCCCGCAGCAGGTGCTGGACGCCATCAAGGCCGGCATCGGTGCCGAGATGGTGCGCGAAGTGGACCTCGAGGACTAGTCCGACGAACACCGGCCGGCAACGGCCAGGTCCCCAACGCGGGGTGAACTCCTTGTCCCCTGGAGTTCGCCCCGGCCAAGTATGATTGGCCGGTCTGCGTACAATAGCTAGGTTCGAATTTAAGGATCCAGCCGGCAGGCCGGCCAATACTTTTTGCACGCCCGCAAGGGACACCCCCACATTCTGCGGTCATCGTGGCGTGCGCACGCAATCCAGGTTTCAGGGAGCCCAATGAACGCCGTCCAGAGGTTCATCAGAAGCAAAGTGCTGTTGCTAACCGCTGCAATTCTGATCTTCGCCATGTGCCTGTCCGTCCTCGTCCAGACCCAGTCGCAGGCAGCGCTGAACCGGACCGTGGACCAGAACTCGCGCGGGCTCTACGACATCCTGGTGCAGGCCAAGGCGGGCTCCGACGGTTCGCTTATGCAGCCCGAGATTGCCACGGGTCAAGGCGGCGTCAGCTTCGACCAGCTGCAGAAGATCCGGGATCTGTCAGGCACCTCCGTTGCCGCGCCCATCAGCCTGGTCTCGCGAGTGACGCAGAACCTCGAGACGCCGCGCCTGGAGGCCATGGACTACCTGGGCTTCAACGCCGGACTCGTCGGCACCGCGACCGCCGGGCAGCCGGGCGGCACCGATCCCAGCAAATGGCCGAAAGCGCAGTCCGTACTCAGCGACACCCCCAAGAAGTACCGCCTGACGGCCAGCGCCACTAGCTCCGACGGGTCCGCGCAGCACACCCTTTTCAAGTCCACTGCCGAGGGCAGCCTCGGCAAGGGCAAGCTCGTGGAGCAGCAGGTCGACGGAGGCAACAGCATCCAGATCGCCGGTCCCGATGGCGAAACCGGGATTAAGTTCCCGGCCCCGGCCGGCGGGTCGGAGCACAACTTGTTCAACCTCACCGTTGCCCTGCCCATGGCTCCGGAGGTCACGGAGTCCGTGGTCGCCGTCGACCCCGTTTCCGAGCGTGCCCTGTTGGGCACCTCCGGTGACTTCCTGGCGCCGCTGGAGAAGGCACCGCCGGCCGATGCCCGCAGCGCCGAGGCGGTTGGCCAGCACCTGGAGAGCCTCTTTACCACGGGCATTGGCATGAAGGAACTCGAGGAAGGCCCTGACTTCCTTGGCGTGAAGCTCAAGTACTGGGCTCCCATCATGACCCAGTACCAGCAGGCCAAGCGCAACGGCCAGCTCACCAAGGATTCCCAGGCCATCCCGCTGATCGTCCGCTCCGGCACTTCGGTTGACCTGAGGTACTCCGTGAAAATCGAGGAGATCGACGACTCCGGAAACGTGGTCAAGGAAGTCGGCACCGCTGAGCGCTCCCTGGACAAGGATTACCTGCCCTTCGTCTCCAAGTCGCCCTTCGCGCTGTCCTGGCCCGGGTCAACGGATTACTCCGAGCTGCTCGGCAACTCGGCGAACTTCAGCCGCGGCCTCTACAGCCCCGCCACCTGGAGCACCAACTTCGCGTCCGCCCCCAAGTACACGGACGGTTCCACCGCAGGCAACGGTGCCGAGGACAAGACCGCCACCCCCGGCGAATGGGTCACCGTGAACCGCCTGCCGGAGAAGAGCGCCACCGGCGAGGCCGTAGACCAGACCCAGCGCAATCCCGTTGACGAGCGCTCCTACCGGGAGAACCTGGAAACGGGCAAGAAGCTGGCTACCCCGCTCGCCATGGTCTATGGCACGTTCGATCCCGCTGCCGTCCAGGACGCGGCCGGGGACGTCAACCGGCTTCCGCTCGGCGGCTACGATCCCACGCCCATGACGCTGAGCAAGGATGCGCAGGGCAAGGACGTTGCGGACACCGCGCTCAAGCCCTCCCTGAGCGCCACCGGACTCGTCAGCCAGTCGGCCGGCGCCATCACCGACTACTACGGCCTGGCTGCTGCCCGCGGCTACGAGAAGAACGCCTCCGTTATCGACGCCGTGCGCGTGCGGGCCAGCGCCGCCGGCAGCTGGAAGCAGGTCCAGCCTGAGGTGGACAAGCTCGCCAGCGAGATCCGGGACATGGGTCTTGAAGCTACCGTGGTGGCCGGTTCTGCCCGCGAGGATGCCAACATCTTCGTTCCCGGCTACTCCAAGGACGACGCCGGCAAGGAGTCCGCCCTTGGGACTGTCCAGCAGTCGTGGGTCAGGCAGAACGCGGCCGACGCCGTTGCCGGCTCGCTGACGGCGACGAACCTGACGCTGCTGTTCCTCACGCTCTGCGGTGCCGCGCTGCTGACCGGTGCCTCGACTGTCAGCTACGTGCGGTTGCGCCGCAGCGAGGCCGGCACGCTGCGTGCCATGGGCTGGACCCAGCGCCGCATCCGGTCATGGGTGCTGGAGGAGTTTGCTGTCGGCGCCGGACTGCTGGCCGTGGCCGGAATAGTGCTTAGCCTCCTGAGCTGGAACATCGCCACCGCCATCGTCTCGGCGTCCGTGCTGGCCCTGTACCTCGGCGCGGCCTTTTTCGCCGCCCAGCAGCTGCGCCACCGCGAGGAAGTGAACCAGGAACCGCAGCACGATGAAAAGCTCATTGCCGTCGACTCGCCGCTGACCTTCGCGAACCGGCAGCTGGGCACGCACCGCTTCAACGCCATCTCGCTGGCCGTTGCCGTTGGCGTGTTCGGCTCGGCAGTCGGCGGCCTGATCGCCCTGCTGATCGACATCCCGCGTGCCGCCGGCGCCAGTGCGCTCAGCGGCCTGGCCGCCGCCAGTGTGGCCCTGCCGAGCATTATTCTTGGTCTGTCCGGCGTGGCGGTGGGGCTCCTGCTCACACTGGTGACCGGGCGCTTCGAGCTGAAGGCCAAGCGACGCTACCTCGGCACGCTTCAGGCGATGGGCTGGAACCCCGACATGCTGGGCCAGGTCCGCTTCTTCGAAAACGCGCTGGTGGGAGCGGTTGCCGTCCCGCTGAGTATCCTCGGCGCCCTGGGCATCGGCCTTGTTCTTGCCCCCTACGCCGCGCTGTGGGCCGCCGTGGCCGGTCTCGTGGCTGTTCTCTGCTGGATTCCGATTGCAACGAAAGTGGTCAAATGACTAACGACCTGAACCTTCGCCGCGTGCGCGGGAACAAAGAGGCTGAAACCCCGGTTCAGACCCGGGCCAACACCATCGTCAAGGAAGCCGACCACGCCACCCCGCTGGAGCTGAGCAACATCACCATCCGCTACGGCGGGGGCAAGAACGGCTCCGACGCCGTCAGCGTCGTGGAGGGCTTTGACCTCACCCTGAACGCGGGGGAGATGCACTGCGTGGCGGGCCGAAGCGGCTCGGGCAAGACCAGCATCCTGACCGTCGGAGCGGGCCTGACCCTGCCGACGTCGGGCCGGGTGCTGTGGGAGGGCGATTCGCTCGAAACCATGAGCGACGACGAGATCGCCGACCGCCGCCGTGCCCTGATCGGCTATGTTGACCAGGGCGGTGCCCTGATCGACGGCATGAGCGCGCTTGAAAACGTGCTCCTCCCGGCGGTTCCGGACGGCGAGGTGGAGCAGCGGCGTGAGATGGCCAAGGACCTCCTGGACCTCGTGGGCCTCGGCCGCCGCATGCGGCACCGTCCCGAGCAGCTCTCCGGCGGTGAGCGCCAGCGCGTCGCCATCGCCCGCGCCCTGATCCTGGGCACCCGCGTCCTGGTGGTGGACGAGCCCACGGCGAGCCTGGACCGGGCCTCCGCCAACCGCATCATCAGCATCCTCAAGGACACAACGTCCGACGGCATTGCAGTCCTCGTGGCGTCACATGACCACGAACTGGTCCGGCTGAGCGATACGCTGACCGAACTGATCTAGATCCATCCCTCCGCACTAAAGGTAACGTTCCGCCGTGACTTCCTCAGACAAGAGCCCCTTCTACATCACTACGGCCATCACCTACCCGAACGGCGTGCCGCACATCGGCCACGCCTACGAGTACATCGCCACTGATGCAATGGCCCGGTTCAAGCGGCTCGATGGCTACGACGTGAAGTTCCTGACCGGCACGGACGAGCACGGGCTGAAGATCGCGCAGACGGCGGAGAAGGAAGGCGTCTCGCCCAAGGAACTGGTGGACCGGAACGCGGAAATCTACAAGGCCGCACACGCCGCCCTCGGCATCAGCTACGACCGGTTCATCCGCACCACGGACGCGGACCACTACACCGCCTCGCAGGCCATCTGGAAGAAGATGGAAGCCAACGGGGACATCTACCTGTCCAAGTATGAGGGCTGGTACTCCGTGCGGGACGAGGCCTACTACGGTGAAGACGACACCGTAGTGAAGGAGGACGGCGCCCGGTACACCAAGGAGACCGACACCCCGGTGACCTGGACCGCCGAGGAAAGCTACTTCTTCCGGCTGTCCGCCTACCAGGACAAGCTGCTGGCTCTGTACGAGGCACAGCCCGAGTTCGGCGCGCCGCAGTCCCGGTTCAACGAGGTCATCAGCTTCGTTAAGCGCGGCCTCGAGGACCTGTCCATCAGCCGCACCACCTTCGACTGGGGGGTGCCCGTTCCCGGCGATGAAAAGCACGTCATGTACGTGTGGGTGGACGCCCTGACCAACTACCTCACCGGCGCAGGCTACCCGGACGTGGAATCCGAGTCGTTCAAGCGGTACTGGCCGGCCGATGTCCACATCATCGGCAAGGACATCTCGCGCTTCCATGCCATCTACTGGCCGGCCTTCCTCATGAGCGCCGGCCTCGAGTTGCCCAAGCGGGTCATGATCCACGGGTTCCTGCACAACAACGGCGTCAAGATGTCCAAGTCCCTGGGCAATGTCGTTGCCCCGGCGGACTTCGTGGCCCAGTACGGCCTGGACCAGGTCCGGTTCTTCTTCCTCCGTGAGGTTCCGTTCGGCGCGGACGGCAGCTACAACCACGAGGCCATCGTCGGCCGGATGAACTCGGACCTGGCGAACAACTTCGGAAACCTGGCGCAGCGCTCACTGTCCATGGTGGCCAAGAACTGCGAGGGCCGGGTGCCTGTGCCGGGCGCGTTCACGGACGCGGACGCTGCCATCCTGGGCCAGGCCAACGCGCTGCTGGAGCAGGCACGTGCGGCCTTCGAAAAGCAGGAGTTCAGCCGTGCCCTCGAGGCGATCTGGACGGTACTGGGGGACACCAACGCGTACTTCGCCGAGCAGGCACCGTGGGTGCTGCGGAAGACCGACGTCGAACGCATGCAGACGGTGCTGTACGTGACCCTCGAGGTGCTGCGGATCGTCTCGATCCTCGCCCAGCCGGTCATGCCCACTGCCTCCGCCTCGTTGCTCGAGTGCCTTGGCCAGCCGGAAGGGGCGGCCCGAGAGTTCTCGGCCATCTCGATCCCGATCGTCGCGGGCACCGACCTGCCCGCCCCCGCGCCGGTGTTCCCGAAGTACGAGGAACCGGCGGGCGCCTGAAGCCGCAGCTGTCCACAATAACTATCCGTTCCGGACTGGTGCTGCTGATACTCAAGTGAGTGATGTTGCTGGCGGGTAAGTAGGGGGCAGGCTGCACAAACAGGTACCTGCTACTCGGGACGCTGATCAACGCTGAAATTACCCTAAAGAAACAAGCAAACTGGCATGGCGTTCGGGGTTCTCCACCACTAGTGGTCGTCGCGGTCACAACCATCAGATACAGCGCGGATCAGTATCGGTCTCTGCCACCGTTCGGTCAGTTTGCACTGGACTCTGGAGGGACCAAAAAATGAAACGAGCAATAGCAACGGCCGCTCTTGTGGGTGTGGGATTCTTCGGAACCTCAATTCCTGCTGCATTTGCCGAACCCGGCGACGACGCAGGGGGTTCGGGCCACACCTGCCAAGTGCCCGGCTCCGGTGGCGACTACTCCGGCCTGACAGTCGGTGCTGAGCAATCCCCGGGTGCCGGTGACGACGACTGCGGCAATGAGGGGCCGGGTGGCAATGAGGGACCGGGCGGTGGCTATGAGGGACCGGGCGGTGGCAATGAGGGACCGGGCGGTGGCTATGAAGAGCCGTCGTACGAGGAGCCGCCGTACGAGGAGCCTCCCGCTGAGCAGCCTCCGGTTGAACAGCCTCCCGCTGAGCAGCCTCCGGTTGAACAGCCTCCCGCTGAGCAGCCTCCGGCTGAGCAACCGCCCGTTGCTAAGCCGCCCGTGGCTGCGCCCATCGTGAAGCCTGTCGTGAAGCCAGTCACCAAGCCGGTGGTCAAGCCCGCGGCTGCTGCCCAGGCAGTGCAACCGGCACCCGCCGCGGCCGCACCTGTCCCCTCCGCGGCCAACGCCGGCTTCAACGTGCAGACTGCCGTCGGCGCGGGTTCCGAACCGGATGCCGGCATTCCGGCGTGGCTGGCAGGGATGATGGGGCTGTTCACTGCGCTGGCCGCCGGGGTGCTTGTCAAGAGCGGAATCCGTTCCAGGAAGCCGGAGGCATAACAAGACCAGTGCGGGTGCCTCAGTCCCGAGGCGCCCGCACTGGATAATCGGGGGACAGGGCCTTTGAGCCAGAGGAGTCATGTGGCCGCGCATCGCCGGCAGCGGGAAGGACGCCGACGCCGAGAGGAACGAACCCGGCAAGGCAGCCGTCTCCGGCTTCCAGGAGGCAGTCGCTTGCTGACATTCGGCCGCATCGAGCTGGCAGTGCTGGCCGTTTGCCTTTTGGGGCTGTTGGGATCCTGGCTGCTGTACGCCGGCACAGTGACGCACCCGCCAGCCCGTCAGGTCCCCACCCTGTCGACAGCGGCAGCGGCAGCACCGGCTACGGCATCGCCAGACCCGGCACCCAATCCTGCGGGCAACGCCAGGCCGGCCGCCCAACCCACGGCTGTGGCGGGCAAAGCGGCCACAGCAGAGGTGCGGAGCCGTCCAGGATCTGCTCCGCAACGCATTGTCTATCCAGCCATTGGCATGGACGTCGCGGTGCACCCGCTGAAGCCCAGCAGCAGCGATGTGGAATCGCAGTCCATCGTTCCTCCGGAGTCCCTGGATGGCTATTGGCTCACGCCGTACGGAATGCCCGGTTCCGGATCCCGGAACACCACCTACGTCGTCGGCCACAGCTGGGAAGGTCTTGATGCTCCTTTCAACCGACTCAGCACGCGCGCAGGGCGCGGAGACGTGTTCACGGTGCACACGGCGGCAGGGCAACTCAAGTACAGGGTCGATTCGGTGACCACCTACACGAAGTCGACCCTGAAAGACAGCCCGATCTGGAACGTCGTTCCCAACCGCCTGGTTGTGATCAGTTGCTATACGGCGGACCTTTGGGGCAAGAACGTGGCTGTCGTGGCGTCGCCCGCAGGACCGTGAGAGCAGCACCGCCGTTCAAATGCTGAGACGGCTTGACCAGAATGTGGATGGCTTGGCTACCCTGAAATCATGAGCGCATCTACCATCAATCTCGCTGTCATCCCGGGCGACGGCATTGGCCCGGAGGTCATCGCCGAAGCCCTGAAGGTTCTCGAAAAGGTCGTGGCCGCCGAGGGCGTCACCCTTGACCAGACCCACTACAAGCTCGGTGCCCAGCACTGGCTTGAGACCGGCGAGACCCTTCCGGAGGCTGTCCTCGAGGACCTGAAGTCGCGCGACGCCATCCTCTTCGGTGCCATCGGCGCAGCGCCGGGGGACACCCGCATCCCGTCGGGGCTGATCGAACGCGAACTGCTCCTCAAGCTGCGCTTCAGCCTTGACCACTACGTCAACCTGCGCCCCTCACGGCTCTACGGCACCGTGGGCAGCCCGCTGGCTGAACCGGGCAACATCGATTTCATCGTTGTCCGTGAAGGGACCGAAGGCCCCTACGTGGGCAACGGCGGCACCCTGCGCGGCGGCACGCCGCACGAGGTGGCCACCGAGGTTTCCCTGAACACTGCCCACGGCGTGGAGCGCGTGGTCCGGGATGCGTTCCGGCGTGCCAATGAGCGCCCGCGCAAGAAGCTGACGCTGGTCCACAAGCACAACGTGCTGGTCTTTGCCGGCCACCTGTGGAAGCGCACTGTCGAGGCCGTGGCCAAGGAATTCCCGGAGGTCACCCACGACTACCTGCACATTGATGCGGCGACCATCTTCATGGTCACTGATCCCGCCCGCTTCGACGTCATCGTCACCGACAACCTCTTCGGCGACATCATCACCGACCTTGCTGCGGCCGTTACCGGCGGAATCGGTCTGGCCGCCTCGGGCAACATCAACATGGACCGCACGGCACCGTCCATGTTCGAACCGGTCCACGGTTCCGCACCCGACATTGCCGGCCAGCACAAGGCGGACCCCACCGCGGCAATCCTGTCCGCAGCCCTCCTTCTGGACCACCTGGGCTACCCCGATGCGGCCCGGAGGATCGAGTCCGCGGTGGTGGCCGACGTCGAAAGCCGCAACGGCGAAGTGCGCAGCACCAGCGCCATCGGGGACGCCATCGCGGCGGCCGTTTAGCCTCCGCCAGCAGGCGTAAGCTTGACCTGAATTACCAATCGCTGCCGTGGTCCGATGCTGAACCACGTTCAGATGCCAGGCAGCCGACCGTGGAGGAACCATGACTCAGACTGCCCATGGCGTCGAATTCACCCAGCAGCCCTCGGCAACCCCGAAGTCTGCTGAGGAGCGTGCAGCCATCCTGGCGAACCCAGGCTTTGGCGACCACTTCACCGACCACACTGCGATTGTTGACTACACGGTCGACGCCAGCGGCCAAGGCGG
Source organism: Arthrobacter globiformis (assembly GCF_030815865.1). NCBI lineage: Bacteria > Bacillati > Actinomycetota > Actinomycetes > Micrococcales > Micrococcaceae > Arthrobacter > Arthrobacter globiformis. The sequence continues at coordinate 3,611,884 of NZ_JAUSXI010000001.1, read as the reverse complement.
ATGGCATGATGCGCGGATCGAGGCCTACGGGCCGATCATGCTGGACCCGTCGGCCGCTGTGCTGCACTACGGGCAGGAAATCTTCGAGGGACTGAAGGCGTACCGTCACGCGGACGGCTCCATCTGGAGCTTCCGGCCTGAGGCCAACGCCGCCCGGATGAACAAGTCCGCCCGCCGGCTGGCGCTTCCGGAGATTCCGGCCGAATACTTCCTCGGCGCCATCCGCGAACTCGTGGCGGCGGACAAGGAATGGGTTCCTGCCGGCGACGGCGAGGCCCTGTACCTGCGCCCGTTCATGATCGCCACCGAGGCATTCCTGGGCGTCCGGGCAGCGCGCGAGGTGTCGTTCCGCGTCATTGCCTCGCCGGCCGGAAACTACTTCGGCGGCGAGCTGAAGCCGATTTCGATTTGGATTTCCCGCGAATACGCCCGGGCAGGCCGTGGCGGCACGGGCGCTGCGAAGTGCGGCGGCAACTACGCCGCCTCGCTTATCGCGCAGCAGGAGGCCGAGGCGAACGGCTGCAAGCAGGTGCTGTTCCTGGACCAGTTCAATGACAATGCCGTTGAGGAACTGGGCGGAATGAACGTCTTCTTCGTCATGAAGGACGGCTCGCTGGTGACGCCCGCGCTGAGCGGCACAATCCTCGAGGGCGTGACCCGCTCGTCGATCATGCAGGTCGCCAAGGACATGGGCCGCGAGGTGACCGAGCGGAAGATCACTCTGGATGAATGGCGCGACGGCGTTGCCTCCGGCGACATCGCCGAGGTCTTCGCCTGTGGCACCGCCGCGGTCATCACGCCCATCGGCGTTCTCAAGGACGCCACGGAGTACATCGGCTCCGAGGACGCAAAGGCGGGCGAGACCACCATGGCTATCCGGAAGCAGCTGCTCGGCATCCAGACCGGCGCCGTCGCGGACACCCACGGCTGGCTGACCCGGCTCGCCTGAGCCGCTTCGGCTAAATAGTTTCAAAGCGTACGACGGCGGGCGGCCGGCTGGGCTGTTTCGGCAGCTCACCGGCCGCCCGCCGTCGTTCTGCTGTCCGTCTGCTCCCGTTGGTCGCTTGTTTCCGGGATGACAGAATGAAACACGTGAACCAGGACATCACCAGCGCCTTCACCGACAGCAGCCCGCTGACGCGTTTCCGCCTCGCGCCCAATCCGGGGCCGATGAGCCTGGAGGGGACCAACTCCTACATTGTCGGGGAGCCCGGCCATGCCGCCATGGTGGTGGTTGATCCGGGTCCGCTTGATGAGGCTCACCTTCGGGCGCTGGCGGCGCCCGGACCCGTGGAGCTCATCCTGATCACGCACCGGCACGCGGACCACACCGCCGGTTCGGCCCGTCTTGCGGAAATCACCGGCGCGCCCGTCCGGGCCGCCGCTTCCGAGCATTGCCATGGGGGAGCAGTGCTGCAGTCCGGGGAAACGATCGCTGCCGGCGGGACAGAGATCCGGGTGGTTGCCACGCCGGGGCACACGTCCGACTCCGTCTGCTTCCATCTGCCCCTCGACGGACCTGCCGGCTCCGTACTGACCGGCGACACCATTCTGGGCCGGGGGACCACCGTGCTGGACCATCCGGACGGCACGCTGGCCGACTACCTCACTTCCCTCGACCGGCTGGAGCGGCTGGGGCCGGCCACGGTCCTGCCTGCCCACGGCCCCGTCCTGCCCGCACTCGACGCGGTGGTCCGCGCCTACCGTGACCACCGGCTGGACAGGCTCGCCCAGATCCGGACGGCCCTCGCCGGCCTGGGGCCGGACGCAGCCGTAAGCGACGTGACCAGCGTTGTTTATGCCGACGTCGCCCCTTCCGTCCGGCGCGCGGCGGAGAATTCCGTAGCGGCACAGCTGGAATACCTGCGCCTCCTGAGGGAGAGGGACTGAGACTGTAGGGTTGGAGCCATGCGTATTGCCCGGTTTGTAGTCGATTCTGATCCCCTTTACGGCGTTGTTGAAGGCCAGCCCGGCAGTGAGGAAATCACTGTCATCAACGGCGATCCGTTCTTCAACGGTGTGGAACGCACCGCCGTTCGGCACAAGCTGGAGGATGTCCGCCTGCTGGCGCCCATCATTCCGCGCAGCAAGGTGATTGGCGTCGGGCGGAACTTTGTAGAGCACGCCCACGAGCTCGGCAATGAGGTGCCCCAGCAGCCGCTGCTGTTCCTGAAGCCCAACACCTCCGTGGTGGGTCCGAACGATCCTGTTGTTCTGCCGGAGTTCTCCGAGGAGGTCTCCTTCGAGGCGGAGCTGTGCGTCGTCATCGGCCGCATCTGCAAGGACGTGCCGGAGGAGCGTGCCGACGACGTGATCTTCGGATACACCTGCGGCAACGACCTCACCGCCCGCGACGTCCAAAAGACGGATCTGCAGTGGGCGCGGGCCAAGGGCTTCGATACTTCCGCGCCGCTTGGACCGTGGATCGAAACCGAACTTGATCCCGAGGACCTGTCCATCAAGGGCCGGCTCAACGGCGAACTTCGCCAGGACGGCAGCACCACCCAGATGATCCGCGGCGTCCGCGAACTGGTCTCCATCGTCTCCAGCGCGTTCACTCTGCTGCCCGGGGATGTCATCATGACCGGCACCCCGGCAGGCGTGGGCCTCGTCCAGGCCGGCGACCGGTACGAAGTGGAGATCGAGGGCATCGGCCGGCTGTCGAACCCCATCGTCCGCCGCTAGCCGCGGACAGGGCGGGCGAGCCGCGGACGGGCAGCCGGGCAGGGGCAGGGGCGCCCGGTTGGTAAAGTTGGTATCACTATGACTACCCCCTCCGCCGCTCCTGCTGCCATTCCTGCCGTCACCGCCGAAACGCCCGTCCGCGTCCGCTTCTGCCCATCACCCACGGGTACCCCGCACGTCGGGCTGATCCGCACTGCGCTGTTCAACTGGGCCTACGCCCGCCACACCGGCGGCAAGATGATCTTTCGCATCGAGGACACGGACTCGGCACGCGACAGCGAGGAAAGCTACCACCAGCTGCTGGATGCCCTGAAGTGGCTCGGCATCGACTGGGACGAGGGCGTCGAGGTGGGCGGGCCCCACACGCCGTACCGCCAGTCGCAGCGGAGCGAGCTGTACAAGGACGTCGTCGCCAAGCTCAGGGCCGGCGGCCACATCTACGAGTCCTACTCGACGCCGGATGAGATCGAGGCGCGCCACCGCGCCGCCGGGCGGGACCCGAAGCTGGGCTACGACGGCTTTGACCGTGACCTCAGCGACGAACAGGTCGCGGCGTTCAAAGCCGAGGGCCGGGAAGCCGTGCTGCGCCTGCGGATGCCGGACGAGGACATCACGTTCACCGACCTGGTCCGTGGCGAGATCACGTTCAAGGCCGGATCTGTCCCGGACTTCGCCGTGGTGCGTGCCAACGGTGCACCGCTTTACACGCTGGTCAACCCGGTGGACGACGCGCTCATGGGGATCACGCACGTTCTCCGCGGCGAGGACCTGCTCAGCTCCACGCCGCGGCAGATCGCACTGTACCGGGCGCTGTATGCGGTGGGCGTTGCAGAATACATGCCGGAGTTCGGTCACCTGCCTTACGTTATGGGCCAGGGCAACAAGAAGCTCTCCAAGCGCGACCCGGAATCAAGCCTCTTCCTGCACCGGGAGCGCGGCTTCATCCCCGAGGGGCTGCTGAACTACCTTTCCCTGCTCGGCTGGTCCCTGAGCGCCGACGAGGATATCTTCACGGTGGAACAGCTGGTGAAGAACTTCGACATCCACGATGTCCTGGCCAACCCGGCCCGGTTCGACCTCAAGAAGGCCGAAGCGATCAACGGAACACACGTCCGGCTGCTGGACCCTGCCGTCTTCCGCGAGCGGCTGGTCCCGTACCTCCGGCACGCCGGCCTGGTGGGGGAGATTCTCACCGACCGCCAGGAGGAGATCCTGACGGAGTCCGCGCCGCTGGTCCAGGAGCGGATCACCCTCCTCGGCGAAGCCCCGGAGATGCTGGCGTTCCTGTTCAAATCTGACGACGCGATCGACGTCGCCGCCGACGCCCGCAAGGGCCTGCCGGCGAACGTCACCGAGGTTCTTGATGCGGCGCTGGCTGCCCTCGAGCCCATCGGCGACTGGACCGCTGAAAACATCCAGTACGCGCTGAAGCAGGCGCTGGTGGAAGACCTGGGGATCAAGCCCCGGCTCGCGTTCGGTCCCGTGCGCACCGCGATCTCCGGCCGCCGGATCTCGCCGCCGCTGTTCGAGTCCATGGTCATCCTGGGCAAGGAATCGTCCCTGGCGCGCCTGCGCGCTTTCCGCGGCTGATGTCACACCCAGCAGTGGAAACCGCCGTCCTGTCCCGCAGCCTCGGGGCGGTCAGCGGTGTCTTGTTCGACATTGACGACACCCTTGTGGACCTTGCCTACGCCATGACCACGGCGCTGCGGGACGCCAGCGAACACCTCCTGCCGGGCCTGGACCAGGCCGGGTGGGAGAAGGTGGGGCGGATCTTCACACACGAGACGACGCACTATTACGACCGCTACCTCGCCGGCGAGCTGACCTTCAACGAGCAGAGACTGCTCCGGGGCCGCGCTGCCCTGGGCCACTTCGGCGTCGAAATGGGCGAGGGCGAGGAGTCGCACAACTGGCTCAGCACCTACTCACGGCTGCAACCCAGCTACGTCAAGGCCTATGAAGATGTCCTGCCGTTCCTCGACGCCTTGGACCAGGCCGGTATTCCTTATGGTGCCGTGAGTAACAACGTGCACGATTACCAGCGGGTGAAGCTGGACAGCGCCGGTTTGGAACGCATCCGGTCCCTCGTGGGCACCGATACGGTCGGTGTCCCCAAGCCGGACCCTGCCATCTACCTCGAGGGCGTCCGGCTGATCGGCAGCACGCCCGCCACCACGCTCTACATCGGGGACAACCGGCTCCTGGACGCCGAGGGTTCGACGGCGGCAGGACTGCTGGGCATCTGGCTGAACCGCAGCGGGGAGCAGGCTCCGGGTTTCCAGGGGCAGGAGATTGCCTCGCTGCTGGAACTGCTGGCTCTGCCAGCCGGGTCAAGCTAGTCGGCCAGGTCCGTTGCCTGCGCCCATCACGGCGTTCTGAAAGTGTGGCGCAGGTAACGGACCGCCGATTTGTGCGGCGCAAAACTCTCGGGTAGAGTAATTACTCGTGCTGAGGGGCACGGAGCGAAAGATAAAGACTTTCGACCGGCCCGAAAGTGCCCATGGGATATGGTGTAATTGGCAACACTACGGTTTCTGGTACCGTCATTCTAGGTTCGAGTCCTGGTATCCCAGCTCTGAATCTCTCCGGATTTTCCGCAGAATTTCAGGTGTTGCGAATCGAAAATTAGCGATTTGGAACAAAGCCAAAGGTGTGAAACACTAGCTTGGCTTGATTGGCGGAAACGCTGATTGGAAAGTACGCGGCCCCATCGTATAGCGGCCTAGTACGCCGCCCTCTCACGGCGGTAACGCGGGTTCGAATCCCGCTGGGGTCACGAGTAACCGGCTCCGGGCGACAGCCCGGGGCCGGTTTCGCTTTGCCACAAAATCCCGAGCGCCCCCTGGGTGTTTAGCGGCCGCCAATGCGCGGGGCCGACCGAAAGTCGGCCTGAACTGGCATGATGAGGCTGTGACCTCCGACCGGATCCCGCCAACCCAGGGCCAGGACATGGAAACGCAGCCCGCCGGCGTGCGCCTCCTGGAGGACGTCCGCCGCGATCTGGCAGCTGTCTCGTTACCGCTGGCCCTGCCGACGGCCGAACAGGCGCGGCTGGAGATCCGGAACTCCGTGGCCCAGCTCGATGACTACGTCCTGCCCCGCTACCGCAGCCTTGACGCTCCGCTGCTGGCCGTCGTCGGCGGTTCGACCGGCGCCGGCAAGTCGACACTCGTGAACGCGCTCGTGGGCCACCCGGTCACACGTGCCGGCGCCATCCGGCCCACCACCCGCCAGCCCATCCTGCTGCACCATCCCTCGGAAGCTGACTGGTTCGAGGACCAGCGGGTACTGCCCGGACTCAGCCGGATCCGCGGAACCGTCGTCCCTGCCCCTGCCGCTGCCACGCCTGCCGCTACTGCTGCGCCCGCCGGTGTGGCCGGACCGTCAACGGACACCGCGCCCGTCACGTCATTGGTCCTCGTGGGCGAGCCTGCCGTGCCTGCGGGCATTGCACTGCTTGATGCTCCGGACGTGGACTCCATCTCCGACGAGAACCGCAGGCTCGCCGGGCAGCTGCTGGCGGCCGCCGACCTTTGGATCTTCGTGACCACCGCCAACCGCTACGCTGACGCCGTTCCGTGGAAGCTGCTGCTGAACGCGGCGTCGAGGGACATCATGGTGGCGGTGGTCCTCGACCGCGTGCCGCCGGCGGCGGAAGCCGAAGTGAGCGAGGACCTGCGCAGCATGCTGGCTAGGGAAGGCCTTGGTGCCGCCCGCCTGTTTGTCATTCCGGAAGTCGCCCTCGGCAGCTCCGGCATGCTGCCTGGGGAAACCGTGGAACCCCTGAAAGCCTGGCTCCGCGGCCTTGCCGATGACGCCGCTGCCCGCGCTGACATCGCAAGGCGGACGTTGCACGGCGCAGTACGGGACCTTGGCCATCGCGTGGGCCGCATCGCCGACGCCGCCAAGGAGCAAGGCCGCGCGGCCACCCTGCTTGGCGACGACGTACGGGCCGCCTACCAGGACGCGGGCACCCGGATCATCGACGCCACTAAGGACGGGGCGCTCCTGCGCGGCGAGGTCCTGGCCCGCTGGCAGGATTTTGTGGGAACGGGTGAGTTCTTCCGCAGCCTGGAGCAGAACGTGGGGCGGTTCCGCGACCGGCTTGGGGCGTTCTTCCGCGGCGAGCCCGCGCCCGCAGTGGATGTGGAAACCGCCATTGAAACGGGGCTCCATGCCGTCATAGTGGATGAAGCTGCCAAGGCGGCGGAGGACGCAGACCAGCGCTGGCGCTCGGATCCGGCAGGCCGGCAGCTCCTGGGCGCTGACGACCTCTCGGGTACGAGCCCCGGCTTTGCGGACCTCGTGGCGGCGGAAATACGCGACTGGCAGGCGGGCCTCATGGAACTAATCAGGACCGAGGGGCAGGACAAGCGGACCCAGGCGCGCTGGCTCTCCTTCGGCATCAACGGCCTGGGCGCCGCCCTGATGATCGTGGTTTTCTCCATGACTGCCGGCCTGACCGGCCTTGAGATCGGCGTCGCCGGAGGGACCGCCGTCGTGGGCCAGAAATTGCTCGAAGCGGTCTTCGGCGAGGACGCCGTACGCCGGCTCGCACGTACCGCACGTGACGATTTGAGCAGCAGGTGCCGAAGCCTCCTGGCGGCTGAGCAGGAGCGCTTCCTGGACCGGCTGGCCCCGGAAGCCGGGCAGGCCGCCGTCGGGCTTGCCGAACATGCGCGGGCGCTCACACGGCTGGTGGACGCCACGTGAACCGCTGGGGGAGGCCGAAGGAAGAAATGCGGCTCCAGGGCCGCCTCGAGGCTTTGGCCAAGGCCCGGGAACTGGCCGAGGGCGTGCTTCCCGACGCTGCCCTAGAGGATGTCCTCGGGGTGCTGGAACGCGCCAGGTCGCGGCGGGCGCTCTCCGCCGACCATACGGTGGTGGGCTTCTTCGGGGCGACCGGAAGCGGAAAATCCACCCTGTTCAACGCCGTGAACGGCGCTGAAATCGCGACGGCGGCGGCCCGACGGCCCACCACATCCGAACCTTTGGCGAGTGTGTGGGGCGCCGACGGCAGTGAGCCGCTGCTGGACTGGCTGGATGTTCGTGCCCGCCACCATGCAGATGCCGTGGACGGGTTCGCAGACGAGGACACCGGGCTGATTCTGCTTGACTTGCCCGACTTCGACTCGACGCGCACCGCGAACCGGGAGATCGTGCAGCGGCTGGTGGGGATGGTGGACGTCCTGGTCTGGGTACTGGACCCGCAAAAGTACGCCGACGCCGCCGTCCACAATGGCTTCCTGGCGCCGCTGGCATCACACGGCGCCGTCACGCTGGTGGTGCTCAACCAGGTGGACAGGCTTCCGGCAGCGGATGTCGCACCGGTGCTGGAGTCGCTGCGGGGACTCCTGGCGCACGACGGGCTGGGCAAGGTCCAGGTCCTGGCGGCATCCGCGCTGACCGGAGCTGGAGTGGAGGGCGTCAGAGCCGCCATCCGCCGCGTGGTTTCGCAGCGGGAAGCGCTGTCACTGCGGCTTTCCGCGGACGTGACCAAGGCGGCGGCGCAGCTGGAGGAAGCGGCGGGCCGCGGGGACGCCGCCGGCGTGAAAGACGGGACTGTGGCGCGGCTTGCCGATGAACTGGCGACGGCGGCCAACGTACCCCTCGTGGCCGAGGCAGTGTCCGCGTCCTACCGAATCGAGTCCACCCGGCGCACGGGATGGCCGGTGACGCGGTGGCTCGTGCGTTTCAGGCCTGATCCGCTCCGCCGGCTCAACCTGCGACGCAACGCCAGCGCCGAGGTGAACCGGACGTCCCTGCCGCCTGCCGGGGCTCCGGAGCGCGCGCGGACCGATGCTGCGGTCCGCCAGTTTGCCGACGCCGCCAGCGACGGTGCCCCGGGCCCCTGGCGCGCATCCATCCGCGCGGCGGCCCGGGCGGGAAGGGACCGGTTGCCTGATGCCCTTGACCAGGCCATCGCCGGGGCTGACCTCGCTGCGGGACGGAGGTCCTGGTGGTGGGGTGCATTCAACGTGATCCAGTGGCTCGCGCTGCTCGCGGCCGTGGCGGGGTTGGGTTGGCTGGGTGTACTGGCCGGGCTCGGCTACCTCCAGCTACCCGTTCCGGAGGTGCCCCGGGTGGAAGGCTGGCCGGTCCCCACCCTGCTGATTGCCGGCGGAGCTGCGCTGGGGATCCTGCTCGCCGTCACTGCCAAATTCATCTCCGCCGGCGTGGCGCGGCGCCGCGGCGCGAGGGCCAGGAAGCGGCTCAACGCCGCCGTGGAAGGGGTAGCTGGCCGGCTTGTCGTGGAACCGGTGGAGGCCGAGGTCCGGCGCCTTGAGGCGTTCAACGCGGCGCTCCGGACTGCCGCCGGCTAGCATCTGATCCGATGCACCTGCCAAGCCCGCGGCCGGTCAGCCGGCTGCCGTCTCCAGTGCTGCGGCGGCGTCCCGGACCTTGATCATGGTGCGGAGGTTTCGGGTGGTGGTGGAGGCTTTGTACTTCGGCTTGGCGGAGAGTTTGCTGAATGGGCTTTCGAGCGTGCCGCCGGCAGGCGCCAGCCAGGCCATTGCCTCGGGACCCAGTCGGTCCTGCTCGACGGCGCCGTCCAGGGCTTCCGCAGCGGCGAACAGCTCATCCAGTGCGGCCGTGTCCGAGGCCAGCGTGAGATATGTGTGCGTGCTTTTATCGTCGGCCGGATAGCGGCATGCCGCAACGAGTTCCGACACGCGGTCCGAGGTCAGCACCACCACCCAGGCGTCGTAGCCGAAGGCCTTCCGCAGGGTTGTCTCGAATTCCTTTTTGACGGCGGCAGGCTCGAGTTCGCTCACCAACACCACATTGCCGCTGGCCAGCAGCGTCTTCACACCGGTGAACGGTCCTGCCTTCAGGGCGTCCTTGAGGTCCGCCATCTTGATGGTGATGCCGCCCACGTTGATGCCGCGGAGGAAAACTGCGTAGCTGGTCATGCGCCCACACTACTGCCCGATCGCGCGCCCTAAGGCGATGGGCCCGGCCGATCCGCTTCACCGGTTCCGGGCCATCTAGATCCGGGTAGCGGCGTCGTGGAGTGGTAGGTGTGGCCGGTGGGCGTTGTCAGTTCGATGGTGTGCCTTGGACCTGGTCTGGGCTTTGCCTTCCAGCCGGGCTGTTCTTTGGTGTGGTTGCAGGCTTCGCATAGTCCCGCGCCGTTACTCAACGAGGTGGTTCCGCCGGCGTGCCAGGGGATGATCTGGTCGTGGTGGCGGGTCGGGGCGTCGCAGCAGGGGGTGCGGCAGGTGTCGTCCCGGATGTGGATGAAGCGGCGCAGCGGTGCCGGAAAGAGACGCCGTCGCGAGTCCATGGCGACCAGGTCACCGGTCCCGGGTGCGGTGTAGAGGCGCCGGATCCAGGCCTTCAACTCCGTCATGGCGGTGGAATCGACCTCGCCGGGCTGGCCGCGATCCGGCCGGCCCGGATGCTGGAACTGGGCGGAATTCTGTCCCTGGGTGATGAGATCGCGTGCCCAGTCGGCGGGGACGATGCCGTAGCCGGGTATCCGGGCGGGTTCGCTATCGCCTTGGAGGAGTGTCCGGTCGGTCATGACGAGGTTGAGTTCGATGCCGGTGATGCGTCGGGGGTGCCGGTGGTCCGCTCGACCAGGGTCTCGGCCGTGAGCTGACCGCGGGAGCGCGGGTCCCCGGCAGCGTGCAGGGTGTCGGCCTGCCGGGTCAGCGCTGCGTGCACGGCGACGCCCTGGTGCACGGGCAGCAGCGCCGTCAGATAGGTCATGCAGTCCGGTGCCGGGCGCAGGCTCACGGTCCGTTCCGATGCGGCCTGACTCGCGCGCTGGGTCACGGAACGGGGATCCCTGCGGATCGAGGCCGCCCGGACCGCGGCGATCACGGTCCGGGTCCCGGCGCCGTTGAAGGTTCCGGTGTCGGCGGCGAGTTCCGCGTCGACGGCTGTCCGGTCCTCGACGTTCAAACAGGCAGTTTCTTCGCGACGTGCATGGCGCGCTCTTCGTTGAGCTGTCCGTTGTCCAGGGCGGCCTGGGTGTGGGGCATCTGTGTCAGGGCCTTGGCTGTGTTGAGGAGCCGGTGCCCGCGGTTTGGGGACTCGCCCCGGGCCAGCGCGATCTGCTCGGCCGCGCCCAGGCCGTACTCCTTGGTGCGGTCTTTGCCGAGGTCCTCGGCGGTCAGTGTCTCCCGGTCGGCGTGCTCCTGCCGGTGCCGGGCGTCAAACGTCACAGCAAGCCTCGCCTGTTGCCCGGCAATCATGCTCTTGACGTTCTCAAACCCACGCACCTGGTCGATCAGCCCGGCATCGTCGGCGCTAAGGTCGGCCGCCAGAAGCGCTATTGCCGTCGCGGCCCGGTCCTGCAAACCCCGCCAAGGTGAACCCGCATCGGAGGCAGCGCCCTCGGTGAACAGGACATCGGCGAACAGCAGCTCAGGAAAAGGGTCCTCCGGCAACGATGCCGGATACGCGGCGTCGAGGTCATCGTCATGCGGAAGCCCGTCGTCCGCGAAAGCATCGAACGGGAATTCGGCATCAGCATCAGGGAACGCGGCAGCCTGCAGAACGCCGCCGTGCGGCGTCCGCTGCTGATTTCCTTAGATCCACCTGAAAACGAAAACTAGGTAGCAGCTCGCGGCGTTCCCAGCCCTGGGAACCCCCTGATCTGCTACTGAGTTGGGCGCTCTGCCAGTTGGGAAACAGGTGGAGCTAGTCGTTATTCTTGCGGAGGGCTTCCGTCAGCACACGGGCTGCGTTGCAGACGACCTCCGCGTGCAGCCGGCCCGGCTGGCGGGTGAGGCGCTCGATGGGGCCGGAGATGGAAACGGCGGCGATCACCCTGCCGGAGGGTCCACGCACAGGTGCAGAGACTGAGGCGACGCCCGGCTCCCGTTCGCCGAGGCTCTGGCCCCAGCCCCGCCGTCGTACTCCCGCCAGAACGGTGGGCGTGAAGCGCGCCGACTGCAGGCCTTCCAGCAGCCGGTCATGGTCCTCCCAGGCGAGCAGCACCTGGGCGGCCGAACCGGCCTTCATGGACAGCTGCGTTCCCACGGGAATGGTGTCGCGAAGGCCGATCGGACGTTCTGCGGAGGCAACGCAAACCCGCCAGTCGCCCTGGCGGCGGAAAATCTGGGCGCTTTCGCCGGTGGCGTCGCGGAGCTGCATGAGGACCGGCCCCGCGGAGGCGATCAGCCTGTCCTCGCCGGCGGCGGAGGCAAGCTCGACGAGCCGGCTGCCGAGGACAAAGCGGCCCTGGATGTCGCGGCTCACCAGCCGGTGGTGGACCAGCGCCAAGGCCAGCCTGTGCACGGTCGGCCGCGCCAGTCCCGTGGCAGCGACTAGCTGCGCAAGGGTCGTGGGCCCGGCCTCAAGTGCATCGAGCACCTGCGCTGCTTTATCAATGACACCGACTCCACTAGAATTGTCCATGTACTGATATTGCCGTCTCATTATCTGAGATGCAAATCATTTGACTGGCTTATTACAGGGGTCTGCTGTTTCAGTGGATCTAACAGCAAACAGCATCGAAGGGAGATGGCCATGGCCAAAACATTGGCCGAGAAAGTCTGGGATGCGCACGTGGTGCGCAAAGGCGACGGCGAAGGCGCCAACGCCCAGCCGGACCTTCTGTACATCGACCTCCACCTCGTCCATGAGGTGACCTCCCCGCAGGCCTTTGAGGGTCTCCGCCTGGCCGGCCGCAAGCTGCGCCGCCCGGACCTCACCATCGCCACCGAGGACCACAACACCCCGACGCTGGACATCGACAAGCCGATCGCCGACCTCACCAGCCGGACCCAGATCCAGACCCTGCGCAACAACTGCGAGGAGTTCGGCGTCCGCCTGCATTCCCTCGGTGACGCCGAGCAGGGCATCGTGCACGTCGTGGGGCCGCAGCTTGGACTGACCCAGCCCGGAATGACCGTGGTGTGCGGCGACTCGCACACCTCCACCCACGGTGCGTTCGGTGCGCTGGCCATGGGCATCGGCACGTCCGAGGTGGAGCACGTTATGGCCACCCAGACGCTGTCCCTCAAGCCCTTCAAGACCATGGCCATCAACGTCGAGGGCACTCTGCGCCCCGGCGTGACCGCCAAAGACATTATCCTTGCCGTCATCGCCAAGATCGGCACCGGCGGCGGCCAGGGCTACGTCCTGGAGTACCGCGGCTCGGCCATCCGCGCCCTGTCCATGGACGCCCGGATGACCATCTGCAACATGTCCATTGAAGCAGGCGCCCGCGCCGGCATGGTGGCTCCGGATGAGACCACCTACGCTTTCATGAACGGCCGCCCGCACGCGCCGCAGGGCGCTGAATGGGACGCTGCCGTCGAATACTGGAACACGCTGCGCACCGACGACGACGCCGTCTTCGACGCCCAGGTCGATTTGGACGCCGACACCCTCGAGCCGTTCGTCACCTGGGGCACCAACCCCGGTCAGGGCGTCTCGCTGTCGGCAAAGGTTCCGTCCCCGGAGGACTTCGGCGACGAGAACGCCAAGGCCGCCGCGGAGCGCGCCCTCCAGTACATGGGCCTGGCCGCCGGAACGCCCATGAAGGACATCCGCGTGGACACCGTCTTCCTGGGCTCCTGCACCAACTCCCGCATCGAGGACCTGCGGGCCGCGGCGGACATCGTCCGCGGCCGCGAGAAGGACCCGAAGGTCCGGATGCTGGTGGTCCCGGGCTCGGCACGGGTACGCCTTGAGGCCGAGGCCGAAGGACTGGACAAGGTCTTCAAGGACTTTGGCGCCGAATGGCGTTTTGCCGGCTGCTCCATGTGCCTGGGCATGAACCCGGACCAGTTGGAGCCGGGGGAGCGGTGCGCCTCCACCTCCAACCGCAACTTCGAAGGCCGGCAGGGCAAGGGCGGCCGCACGCACCTTGTCTCTCCGGTGGTTGCAGCCGCCACGGCCGTCCGCGGAACGCTGAGTTCGCCGTCGGACCTCCAGCCGGCACCGGAATCCGCAGCCCTCACCACCGACGCCGCCTAGGAAGACGCCATGGAAAAGTTCACCACCCACACCGGTATCGGCGTCCCGCTGCGCCAGAGCAACGTCGACACGGACCAGATCATCCCCGCCGTGTACCTCAAGCGCATCACGCGCACCGGCTTTGAAGACGCGCTGTTTTCCGCGTGGCGCAAGGATCCTTCCTTCATCCTGAACCAGGAGCCGTTCAATGCCGGGTCCGTCCTGGTGGCCGGCCCCGACTTCGGCACCGGTTCCTCCCGGGAGCACGCCGTCTGGGCGCTCAAGGACTACGGCTTCCGCGTCGTCCTTTCCTCCCGCTTCGCCGACATCTTCCGCGGCAACTCGGGCAAGCAGGGACTCCTCGCCGCGCAGGTTGCCCAGGATGACATCGAGCTCATCTGGAAGACGCTCGAGAACGCGCCCGGAACCGAGGTGACCGTTGACCTCGCCTCCAAGACCGTCACCTGCGGCAACGTGGTTGCGCCGTTCGAGATCGACGACTACACGCGCTGGCGCCTGCTCGAGGGCCTCGATGACATTGGGCTGACCCTGCAGCACGAGGAGGACATTACGGCCTACGAAGCCACCCGGCCGTCCTTCACGCCGCTCACACTCCCGGCCAGGACTTCCTGACCGATTATCAAAAAGCAACGCCAAAAGGCCCGCCGTGCATAGCCGCGGCGGGCCTTTCCGCTGCCCCCGTTCAGGCCGTCGGGTCCCACGCGCCCGCGTCAGTATTTCGGTTCGGTAACGCGAACTCATATGCTTAGCTGGTGCCTTTGTAAGGATTTGGGGGCGAGTAGTCGTGAGGAAACCGGTAAATGAGTAGTGTTCTGACAATCCGCGGAGGCGTCCCGCTAACTGGCCGTGTCAGCGTCCGCGGTGCCAAGAACCTTGTGCCCAAGGCCATGGTGGCCGCGCTGCTGGGCAACGAGCCTTCCGTGCTGCGGAACGTTCCGGAAATCAAGGACGTCGAGGTGGTCACCAGCCTGCTCCAGCTCCACGGCGTGACCGTCGAGAAGGACCCTGTCACCGGTGACCTGACCCTTGATCCCAAGGCTGCCAAGACTGCGCCGAGCACGGCCATCGACGCCCACGCCGGCGACTCCCGGATCCCCATCCTGCTGTGCGGTCCCCTGATCCACGCGGTCGGCGAAGCCTTCATCCCGGACCTGGGCGGCTGCAAGATCGGCGACCGGCCCATCGACTACCACCTGAACGTGCTGCGGCAGTTCGGCGCCGTCGTCGAAAAGCGCCCGGGCGGCATCCACATTTCGGCGCCCAAGGGGCTTCGCGGGGCCAAAATTTCCCTGCCGTATCCCTCCGTCGGCGCCACGGAGCAGGTTCTCCTGAGTGCAACGCGCGCCGAAGGCATCACCGAACTCTCCGGTGCCGCCACCGAGCCCGAAATCGTTGACCTCATCGCCGTGCTCCAGAAGATGGGCGCCATCATCAGCGTCCAAACGGACCGTACCATCCGCATCGAGGGTGTCCGCGAGTTGGGCGGCTATAACCACCGGGCGCTGTCCGACCGCAACGAGTCGGCCTCCTGGGCGTCCGCGGCGCTGGTAACG
This sequence comes from Arthrobacter globiformis, assembly GCF_030815865.1. Lineage (NCBI taxonomy): Bacteria > Bacillati > Actinomycetota > Actinomycetes > Micrococcales > Micrococcaceae > Arthrobacter > Arthrobacter globiformis. Next base: position 3,596,705 of record NZ_JAUSXI010000001.1, on the reverse strand, counting down.
CGCGGCGACATCTTCGTCGAAGGCGCCTCGCAGCGGGACATGATGACCTTCCTGAACACCTTCCGCAAGGTGGGCGGCGGCATGGACATCGGCGAGGACGGCATCCGCTTCTACCACCGCGGCGGAAAGCTCAGCCCCCTCGTCCTGGAAACGGATGTCCACCCGGGATTCATGACCGACTGGCAGCAGCCCCTCGTCGTGGCCCTGACCCAGGCCGAAGGCGTGTCCATCGTGCATGAGACCGTCTACGAGAACCGCTTCGGCTTCACCGACGCGCTCATACGCATGGGCGCCAGCATCCAAGTGCACCGGGAATGCCTGGGAAGTGTGCCGTGCCGCTTCGGGCAGCGGAACTTCCTGCATTCTGCAGTCATCTCGGGCCCCACCCAGCTCAAGGGAACCGACATCGACGTGCCGGACCTCCGCGGCGGATTCAGCCACCTGATCGCCGCTTTGGCTGCCACGGGGACCTCGCGTGTAACCGGAATCGACATCATCAACCGCGGCTACGAGCGGTTCACCGAAAAGCTGGCCGGGCTCGGCGCCGACTTCGACATCTCGTCGGCGAAGTAGCGGGGGCCCGGTGAAGGAATCGGCCAAGAGCCACATAACGTTCGTGCTTATCGCCGGCCTTGTCCGGCCGGTCCTGAACCTGGTCATGAACAAGAAATGGGAGGGCACGGAAAAGCTTCCCGCGGGCGGCTTCATCGCCGTACCCAACCACTGCACCGAGATCGACCCCCTCGTGATCGGGCACATGCTGTACAACCAGAAGCGCGCCCCACACTTCCTGGCGAAGTCGGGCCTCTTCAAGGTCCCGGTGGTGGGCGCCGTGCTGCACGCCACCAAGCAGATTCCGGTGGAACGCTCGACGGCGGGGGCCAACCGCTCGCTGCAGCTCGCCCAGGAGGTTGTGGCCGAGGGCGGAGCGATCATCATTTACCCCGAGGGTACGCTGACCCGCGACCCCGACCTGTGGCCGATGAAGGGCCACACCGGCGCCGCCCGCCTGGCTCTCGAGGCCGGCATCCCCGTCGTTCCGATGGCGCACTGGGGCGCGCATGAGCTCTTTCCCCGCTACGCCAAGCGGTTCCACCTGTTCCCGCGCAAGACGTCCAGAATCCGGATCGGGGACCCCGTAGACCTTTCCCGCTTCGCGGGCCGGTCCCGGGACAAGGCCACGCTTGCGGAAGCCACGGACGTCATCATGGATGCCGTCACCGGGCTCCTGGCCGAGCTCCGCGGGGAGCAGCCGCCGGCCCGGCGCTGGGACCCGACTGCCCACAACCAGACGAAGCACGGACGCGACGTCGAGCGGGGCGGAAAATGACGCCTGTGTACGCCCGGCCCGGTTCTGCCGTGTCCGTGGCAGTCCTGGGCGCCGGTTCGTGGGGGACGACGTTCGCGAAAATTCTGGCCGACGCCGCCACGGCCTCCGGCGTTGACCGCAGCATCCGGCTTTGGGGCCGCCGGGCGGAAGTCGTGGCGGAGATCAACGGCAACCACCGCAACCCCCAGTACCTCACCGACATCGATCTTCCGCCGAGCATCACCGCCTCTGCCGACGTGGCGGATGTGCTGTCCGGAGCCGACCTGGTGGTCCTCGCCGTTCCGGCGCAGTCGCTGCGCCTCCAGCTGCGCAAGTGGAAGCCCCTGATCGGGTCCGATGCCCTCGTGGTGTCGCTGATGAAGGGCCTCGAACTGGGCTCGGACGCACGGATGAGTGAGGTCATCGCCGAGGAACTGGACATCCCTGCCGATCGCATCGCCGTCGTGTCCGGTCCCAACTTGGCCATGGAGATCGCCCGGGAGGAGCCCACGGCTTCGGTTGTTGCCTGTCCTGACGCAGCCGTGGCTGGCTGGATCGCCAGAAGCTGCACCGCCCCGTACTTCCGTCCCTACACCACCTCTGACATCGTGGGTGTTGAAATCGGCGGCATCGTCAAGAACGTCATCGCGCTGGCCGTGGGCATCTGCGAGGGAAAGCAGATGGGGGACAACACCAAGGCTTCCGTCATTACCCGCGGGCTGGCCGAAACCTCGCGGCTGGCACTGGCGCTTGGCGGCAAAGCCCACACTATGGCCGGGTTGGCCGGACTTGGGGACCTGGTGGCCACGTGCTCGTCACCGCTGTCCCGGAACCACACTGCCGGCCGCCTGCTGGGACAGGGCCTGACGCTGGACGAGGTCGCGCAGAAAATGACCCAGACCGCCGAGGGCATTAAGTCCGGCCAGGCAGTCCACGAACTTGCCGGCAAGCTCGGCGTCGAAATGCCCATCACGGCGGCCGTCGTCGCGGTCCTCGCCGGAAAATTGTCCGTTGACCAACTCGGGCCGCTACTGCTGTCCCGGGAACTTAAAGCCGAAGGCGATTACTGACAGTGTCGGAAGATAACTTGACCGCAGCGGACAACACCAGCCAGGGCAAGACCGCCCACGGCGGAACTCAGCCCAAGCCCCGGGTGGCCGTCCTCTTTGGCGGCCGTTCCAGCGAACACGCCGTCAGCTGTGTGACCGCTGCCGGAGTGCTGGGGGCCATCGACCGGAACAAGTACGACGTCGTTCCCATCGGCATCGCCAAGTCCGGCCAGTGGGTCCTCGCGTCGGGGGACACGGCCCAGTGGTCCCTCTCCGCAACCTCGCTTCCGGAGGTCCCGCCGTCGGCCCAGACGGTAAGCATCACGGAGATCGGGGGCGAGCACCAGCTGATCGTGACGGCCCCCAACGAGGTGCCGCAGGAACTCGGATCCGTGGATGTGGTGTTCCCGCTGCTGCACGGGCCGTTCGGTGAGGACGGCACCATCCAAGGGCTTCTGGAGCTCTCCGACACCCGCTACGTCGGTGCCGGCGTGCTCGCCTCGGCGGTGGGCATGGACAAGCACTTCATGAAAGTGGTCTTCGAGGCCGCCGGCCTGAAGGTGGGCCCGTACATCGCTGTGACCGACCGGCAGTGGCGCAACGACCCCGAGTCTGTCCGCAAGCAGGTTGACCTGCTGGGCTTCCCGGTGTTCGTCAAGCCCGCCCGCGCCGGATCCTCAATGGGCATCTCCAAGGTGGACTCGCTTGACGGCCTGGACGCCGCGATAGAGGCGGCCCGCGAGCATGATCCGAAACTGGTGATCGAGGCCGGCATTGTGGGCCGGGAAATCGAATGCGCCGTGCTCGAGGGTCGCGGTGGTGATGCTCCCCGCACGTCCCTGCCCGGCGAGATCTCCGTGGCCGGCGGCGGGCATGAGTTCTATGACTTCCAGGCCAAGTACGTGGATGACGCGGCCGCCCTGAGCTGCCCCGCGGACATGCCCGAGGAAGCGATTGCCCGCGTCCGCGAGCTCGCTGCCGCGGCGTTCGACTCCGTGGGGGCGGAGGGCCTGAGCCGGGTCGACTTCTTCTACACGCCGGACGGCGACCTCATCATCAACGAGATCAACACGATGCCCGGATTCACGCCGAAGAGCATGTACCCGCAGATGTGGGCGGCCACCGGAGTGAGCTATCCGGAGCTGATCGACGAGCTGATCCACCTGGCGCTGACCCGCAAGACCGGCCTTCGTTAGTCCCCACCGGCACCCTAACCTCGCTCCGCTTCGGCCAGGGAACCCTGCCGGCGTGGGCCCAGCACCGGCACCCTAACCTCGCTCCGCTTCGGCCAGGGAACCCTGCCGGCGTGGGCCCAGCACCGGCACCCTACTTGCTGGTGGGCAGGTCCTGCAGATCCTCCTGGCCCACGCAGTTGCGGCTTGCCTTGATCTTCGCGGCTGCGGCGGACAGGTCAGCCAGGACGGTGGCCGAGCTGATCTTGTCCGGATCCATCAGGATTTCCGTGGCGGGTTCCCGGCCATAGGTGGTCAGCGTCCACACAGGGCTGCCCTCCTTAATGACCCAGTCGACGTCATTGACGCTGACGCAGCGGTCCGTGGTAGGCCCGGGGGCATTGACGCCGCACCGCAGGACCACCCGCGACGGGTCGCCCCAGGCTGCCGTGGCCTGGCTGTTCGTCCTCCGCAGGCGGGCGTCGCCGATCGCATCCGGAAGCGCCACCATCATCGGGGCACAGGCCGGGTTGGCTGCGTCGGCGGCGGGGGCAACGTCGACGGCAGGTGAACAGCCGCCCAGCGCCAGTCCAGCTAGCGCGGCGGCCACTGCCACCGTCAGCCTGCGGACGGGTTTTCGGGCGAGCGGGAAATGCATCCGTCAAGCCTATCGTTCCGCGGGGAGCCGGACTGACCGCCGAGTGACGCCCGCACCCCATGCCGGCCGGGGCCGGAAACCCGGCCAGCCAAAGAATGTCGGTTCGTGGCGGTAGCGTAGTGGCGTGCCTCAAACACCATTGACTGTCGCCCAACTGTCCGAAGCGGAGCTTCTGGCACGGATTTTCCCGCGGCTGGAACTCAGCGCCCTGCACAGTGCCGCCGTGGTCCTCGGACCGGGGGATGATGCCGCCGTCGTTGCGGTTCCAGATGGCAGGACCGTCATCAGCATCGACACCCAGGTCCAGGACCAGGACTTCCGGCTTGAGTGGAACAACGGCTACCGGACCACCGGATACGACGTCGGGTGGAAGGCCGCAGCGCAGAATCTCAGCGACATCAACGCCATGGGTGCCTCGGCAACGTCCATGGTGGTGAGCCTGACCCTGCCGCCTGGCACGCCGGTCGGATGGGTCGAGGACCTGGCTGACGGCCTCGTGGCTGCCATCAGCAAGCTGGGCGCGGGTGCCTGCTCTGTCGCGGGCGGCGACCTTGGCCGCGGCCGCGAACTGTCCGTCACCGTTGCAGTCCTCGGCACGCTCGACGGCGGCCAGCCAGTACTCCGGTCCGGCGCCCAGGAAGGCGACACCGTGGCCATCGCCGGGCGCGCGGGCTGGGCTGCCGCCGGGCTGGCACTGCTGGAGTCCGCCCATCATGTGGATTCACTTTCACCGGAACTGCTGTCATTGCTTGAGCTTCAGTGCCGGCCGGAGCCGCCCCTGGATGCCGGTCCCCTGGCGCGCATATCCGGTGCCACAGCGATGATGGACATTTCCGACGGCCTGGTGCGGGACGGAACCAGGATGGCCGTGGCCAGCCACGCTGTGCTGGACCTGGATCCCGGGCACCTCGGCCAGCTCGCCGAGCCGCTCCGCCCCGCTGCCACTCTGCTGGGCGCCGACCCGCGCGCATGGGTATTGGGCGGCGGGGAAGACCATGGCCTCCTGGCGACATTCCCTGCGGGCATGCAGGTGCCGCCCGGCTTTACTGGGATAGGCTCAGTACAAGCCTGCGGCGCTGACAAGGCACCGGGCGTGACGATCGCGGGACGGCCCGCTGACTCCGTGGGATGGGATCACTTTGCAGACTAAGGTTGCCGCGAACGCGCAAGCGATGAAGCGGTGGTTGGGCAAGGCCGAAACCGCACTGGGCAACCACAGCGACCGCTTGAATGCCATCAATATCTTCCCTGTAGCGGACGGCGACACCGGAACCAACCTCTACCTGACGGTACGTGCCGCCTACCGGGCACTGCAGGATGCCCGCCCGGCAGATGCAGTTGACGTGGGCGCCGTCCTTGCGCGTGCCGGCGAGGCGGCGATGGAGCAGGCCAAGGGGAACTCCGGCACGCTGTTCTCCGTATTCCTCTGCGCCGCGGCCGAACCACTGGCCGGGCATGCCAGGCTCACCTCGTCGCTGCTCGCCGCAGCCCTCAATCGGGCGCAGATCAGGGCCTGGTCCGCGCTGAGCGACCCCGTTCCCGGCACCATGCTGTCCGTCATGGAGGCGGCGGGCCGGGCCGCTGCCGCCGTCGACGCCGGCCAGAACGGCAACGACAGCAACCACGCCCTGGGCCTGGTCCTGGATGCGGCCGTGGAGGCCGCCCTCGAGGCCGTGGTCCGCACGGAGGGGCAGCTCGATGCCCTGCAGGCCGCGCACGTGGTGGATGCCGGCGGCGTGGGCATGCTGCTGATCCTGGACTGCCTCCGCTCGGCGGTGCTCGGCGAGGAGCTCCGCAGCGAACTGCTGGACGGCCTGCACGGCTACGACCTCCAGGACCCCCACATCCACACCGACATGCCGGACGACGACGGCGTGGAGGTCATGTGCACCATCAGCCTGTCCCCGCTTGACGCTGCCACGCTCCGGCTGCGCCTGGATGAACTCGGGGACTCCGTGATCATGAGCCAAGTTGGCCCTTCCGCTGACGCTGAGGGCCGGTACCGGTGGCGGGTCCACGTGCACGTCCCGGCCCCGGCTCCGGCCCTTGCAGTGATCCGGTCGCTGGGCGATCCGGCGGACGTGTCCGTCAGCGAGCTCGCCCTGCCCAGGGATCCGTCAGGAGAAGTGAGCGCAGAAGGACGATGAACGTCGAACTGGAACTCAGCCTGGAGCGCCGGGTGGGCAAGCGCTCCGCGGCCGTGATCGAGAAACACCTGGGCATCACCACGGTGGGCGGCCTGCTCAACTACTATCCGCGCCGCTACCTCAACCGCGGTGAACTGACGCCCATCAGCGAACTGCCGCTCGATGAGGAGGTCACCCTCATCGCCAGCGTTGTCTCCAACAGCACCCGGCAGATGCGCGCCCGGAAAGGCTCCATCACCGACGTCGTCATTACCGACGACGGCAGAACGGGCACGCTGAAAATCAGTTTCTTCAACGGCCGCCGCCCCAAGGCCGAGCTGCTGCCCGGCCGGCGGGCCATGTTCTCCGGGAAAGTGACGCGCTATGCCGGTTCGCTGGGACTCACCAACCCGAACTACCAGCTGCTGGACGAGGATCCGGATGTTCCGGACATGGACCCGGAGAAGCTCGCGGCCATGCCCATCCCGGTTTACCCGGCCACCGCAAATCTCACCAGCTGGTCCATCCAGAAGGTTATGAAAACCCTGCTGGAAACGGCGGACCTGAACGCCCTGCGGGATCCGCTGCCGGCGGCCATCTCCACCCGCGAGAGATTTTTGCCGTTACCGGAGGCATACCGGCTCATCCACGCCCCGGAGACCGCGGAGGACTGGCGCAAGGCCAGGGACCGGTTCCGTTACCAGGAGGCGCTGGTCCTCCAGTCCGCCCTTGCCCGGCGCCGTGCCCAGCTTGCCGCGGAGGAGGCCACCGCACGGCGTCCCGTGCCGGAGGGACTGCTCGCAGCCTTCGACCGCCAGCTGCCTTTCACCCTGACCGCAGGCCAGTCCGCCGTCGGCAAGACCCTCTCGGCGGAGCTGTCGCAGGACGGGCCAATGAACAGGCTGCTGCAGGGCGAAGTCGGCTCCGGCAAAACTATTGTGGCGTTGCGGGCCATGCTCCAGGTGGTGGACGCCGGGGGACAGGCCGCGCTGCTGGCGCCCACAGAAGTTTTGGCGGCACAGCACTTCGATTCCATCCGGCGCACGCTCGGCCCGCTCTCCCGCGATGGGCTCCTCGGCGGGCTGGGCGACCATTCGGTGCAGGTCAGCCTGCTTACCGGCTCCATGCCCACCGCCGCGCGCAAGCAGGCGCTGCTCGACGCCGCCTCCGGCACGGCCGGGATCGTCATCGGCACCCACGCGCTGTTGAGCGACAACGTCACCTTCTTTGACCTGGGCCTGATCGTGGTGGATGAGCAGCACCGCTTCGGCGTGGAACAGCGCGATGCCCTGCGTGCCAAGGCCAGCAAGCCGCCGCACCTGCTGGTCATGACCGCCACCCCCATCCCCAGGACCGTGGCCATGACGGTGTTCGGCGACCTCGAAACGTCCGTGCTTGACGAACTGCCCGCGGGCCGGGCGCCCATCACCACGCACGTCGTGGGCCTCGCGGAAAACCCCGCCTGGGCGGGCCGTATCTGGTCCCGGTCACGCGAAGAGATCGAGTCAGGCCACCAGGTTTACGTCGTGTGCCCCAAGATCGGGGCGGACGACGACGGGGACTTCACTCCCGGTGAAGCGGAACCCGACCCCGGGGAACTGGAGGGGGACGGAGCCGCGCGCGAACTGGCCTCCGTGACCGCCGTCGTCGAGCACCTCAGGGAGGAACCGGCCCTGGCCGGAGTGGCGCTGGCGCCGCTCCACGGGCGCCAGGACCCGGTGCTGAAGTCAGAGACCATGGCCTCCTTCACCGCCAACCAGACCAAGCTGCTGGTATCCACCACCGTCATCGAGGTGGGCGTGGACGTGCATAATGCCACCCTGATGGTCATCCTGGACGCGGACCGCTTCGGCATCTCCCAGCTTCACCAGCTCCGCGGGCGCGTGGGCCGGGGAGGGCTGCCGGGCACGTGCCTGCTCGTGACCACCCTCGAACCGGGGCACCCGAGCCGGCGCCGGCTGGATGCCGTCGCGGCCACCACCGACGGGTTCGAGCTTTCCCAGGAGGACCTGAAGCTGCGCCGCGAGGGCGATATCCTCGGCGCCTCGCAGTCCGGTGGCCGGTCCACGCTGAAGTTGCTCCGCGTACTGGAGCACGAGGACATCATTGCCCGGGCCCGGCAGGACGCCCAGAAGATTGTGGGCACAGACCCTGCGCTGGCCGGCTATGCGGCACTTGCCGAGGCCATTGATGAGTACCTGAATCCCGAGAAGGAGGCGTTCCTTGAACGCGGCTAGCACGATCCACCTGCCACCCGGACCGTCACGGGCGGGGGATGGGGCATGAGCAGGATCGTTGCCGGTGCCGCGGGCGGAACCGCGCTGGCCAACGTGCCAGGTTCAATGACGCGTCCCACTACGGACCGGGTCAAGGAGGCGCTGTTTTCCAGGCTGGACGCGTTCAACGTGCTCGGCGGCGCCCGCGTCCTGGACCTGTACGCCGGATCCGGGGCGCTGGGGGTCGAGAGCGCCAGCAGGGGAGCGGACACGGTCGATCTCGTGGAGTTCGACGCGAAGGCCAGCGCTGTATGCCAGCGGAACGCGGACCTCATCAATGGAGTGCTGGGCCGGAAGGCCGTCACGGTGCACCGCTCCAAGGTGGAGTCCTTCCTCGAACGCACGGCCGGGGATACCACATGGGACGTAGCGTTCCTGGACCCGCCTTACCCCCTCGGTGAGCCCGAGCTGGCGTCTGTCCTGGCAAAGCTTGCCCCGCATCTCAACGACGGGGCAGTCGTGGTGGTCGAACGGTCGTCGCGCACCAGCGAACCCGGATGGCCGGACGGCCTGGAGCGCTTTGCCGAGAAGAAATACGGCGAGACACGGCTGTGGTACGCCGAACCCTCCAGCGGCCAGGATGTGGACCTCGCGCTGGAGGCTGAGGACTGAGCTGTTAGTCCGATAGACCGTCCAGTTCCACGCCCGCCAGGACCTTGGCGGGATGGGGGCCGCGGGCCGTCAGGGCGGCGGTCCACTCGGGCGGCCACGGCCCGCGGGTGCCGGCAAGAATGATGTTCCCCGGATACTTGCCCGTGAACATGCCCGCCTCGGCGCAGGCTGCGACGTCCGTCATCGTCTTCCGCAGCGCAGCCACCTGGCTCCGGACGAGTGTCAGGCCGGGCTCGTCGCCGACATTCACGATCAGCACGCCCCGTTCCGCAAGGACCGCTGCGGCCTCCTGGTAGAACTCGGCGCAGGCGATATGCGCCGGCGCCTCCGGGCCGGAAAAGATGTCAAGGATGACGACGTCGAAACGCAGGTCCGCGGGCAGCTCGGCCAGGGCAGCGCGTGCGTCGCCGATAACGGCATGCAGTTCGGTGCCGTCCGGCAGCGGCAGCCGCTCCAGCACGAAGTCCAGCAGCTCCCGCTCCAGCTCTACGGTGTACTGCACGGAGCCGGGGCGGGTCGCCTGGATGTACCGCGCCAGGGTCAGGGCGCCGGCGCCCAGATGGAGCGCGCGGATGGGTTCACCCCACGGAGCGGCGAGGTCCACGATGTGCCCGATGCGGCGCAGGTATTCGTAGAAGATGTCCTCGGGGTCGGCCAGGTCCACGTGTGACTGCTCGGCGCCGCCGATGCTGAGCACGAAACCGCCGTCAGTGTAGGTATCCGGTTCTATGACGGCGTGCTGGCCGGTGGCGCGCAGGAAGCGCGATGCCCGGGCGCCGCCGTCGGCCATGGTCAGAGCCTGTCCCGGAGGGTCGCCAGCCGCGCGGCGGCCTCCTCAAGTACTTCGTCGCGTTTGCAGAACGCGAACCGCAGCAGGCTGCGCGTCCGTTCCGCGCCCTCGGGGTGGCAGAACACGGGCACCGGGATGGCCGCCACTCCCACCAGCGCGGGCAGGCGGCGGGCCAGGTCCACCGAGTCCCGGATCCCCAGCGGCGAGGTGTCCACGTTGACGAAGTAGGTGCCGTCGGGGGTGAATACCTCCAGTCCGGCGGCGCGCAGCCCCTCACTCAGGATGTCGCGCTTTTTCCGCAGCGTGGTGGAGATGCCCTCATAGAACTCGTCGGGCAGCGCCAGTCCGGTGGCGATGGCGCTCTGGAACGGCGTCCCGGAACTGTAGGTGAGGAACTGCTTCACCGTCCGGACCGCCGCTACGAGGTCCTCCGGGCCGCTCAGCCACCCGACCTTCCAGCCTGTGAACGAGAACGTCTTGCCGGCCGAGGAAATGGTGACCGTCCTGTCGGCGGCCCCCGGCAGCGTGGCCACCGGAATGTGGGTGACGCCGAACGTGAGGTGCTCGTAAACCTCGTCCGTGATGATGATCGCGTCATGCTTGCGGGCGAGGTCGACGACGCGCTGAAGCACCTCGCGCGGGAAGACCGCACCGGTCGGATTGTGCGGGTTGTTCAGCAGCACGACTTTGGTGCGGTCGGTGAACGCCCGCCTCCAGGGCTGCGGAATCCGGCAGGAAATCGGGGGCCAGCAGCGGAGCGGTCACATGAGTGGCGCCGGAGAGCCCGATGATCGCGCCGTAGGAGTCGTAGAACGGCTCGAAGGTCAGGACCTCATCGCCGGGGCCGACGAAGGCCAGCAGCGACGCGGCGATTGCCTCGGTGGCGCCGGTGGTGACGATAATTTCGGTGTCCGGGTCTGGCTCCAGCCCGTAGAACCGCCTCTGGTGTGCGGACACGGCCTTCCGGAGCTGGGGGATCCCCTTGCCCGGCGCGTACTGGTTGGAGCCTTCGGCGATCGATGCCTGGGCGGCCGCCTTGATCTCTGCGGGGCCGTCCTCGTCCGGGAATCCCTGCCCCAGGTTGATGGCGCCGGTCTGCATGGCCAGCGTGGTCATTTCCTCGAAGATCGTCACGCCCAAAGCGCCGTCACTGGCCAGCAGGTTCGCCCCGGTGGCCGCACGCTGCCAGGGCGCCGGAAGTGTTGCTGCCATTGGTTTCCTGCCTGTCTGTTCAGCCGCGGCCCCGTGGCCTGCCGGTGCCCAAGTCATGGTATCCCGGGCCGCGGATACGGTAGGTTCGGAGCATGAGACGCGCCGTATGCCCAGGCTCCTTCGACCCCATCCACAATGGACACCTCGAGGTCATTGCCAGAGCCGCGAGCCTGTTTGATGAAGTGATCGTCGCCGTGTCCACTAACTATGCCAAGAAGTACCGGTTTCCGCTGGAGGAACGGATTGAGATGGCCAGGGAGACACTGGCCTCCCTGCGCGGCATCGTCGTGGAACCCGTCGGGGAGGGACTCCTGGCGGAGTACTGCCGGCAGCGCGGCGTGTCCGCCATCGTGAAGGGGCTGCGGTCGTCGTCGGACTTTGACTACGAACTTCCCATGGCGACGATGAACCGCCAGCTGAGCGGAGTGGAGACCGTGTTCCTTCCAGCGGAGGCGCACTACCTTCATCTGTCATCAACCCTGATCAAGGAAGTTGCCACCCTGGGCGGCAGCGTCTCCGAATACGTCCCCAGGTCCGTACTGAAACGGCTTCTCGCCGGCGGCGCGCCTTAGGCCGGGCAGCCCTGAAGGGGGTAGGCTTGTCCGGTACGTTTCCGGTGCACGCCGGCCGCGTGCCCCGGCGTGGCATCCGGTTTGAGTCCGTCAGGGAGTTCAGGCTAAGATAGTACGTCGGTCATATGTTCAACAGGAGTTCTCATTAAACGAGATGCAAGTTCGCCCTTGATGCTCGATGTCAAGGACCTCGGACGCAGTCCGGGGAGCATGCGTACACTGACGGAACATGTATCTGCGCCGGGGGATCTCGGCGTGGCGCTCATTGGCGTTCAGGAGGGCTCGGATATCGAGCTCGACCTGAGGCTTGAGGCCGTACACGAAGGAATTCTGGTATCAGGAACCGCCCTCGCCGAGGTAAAAGGCGAGTGCGGCCGATGCCTGGATCCCCTTGCGTATGACCTTGAGGTCAATGTGCAAGAGCTTTTCTTCTACGAAGGCGCACTGCCTTCCAATGAGGAAGACGATGAAGAGCAACGTCGAGTCGAGCACGATCTGATCGATCTTGAGCCGGTGTTGCGGGACGCAGTCGTGACCGCGCTGCCGTTCCAGCCGGTGTGCCGGGAAGACTGCCAGGGTCTGTGCTCCGAATGCGGGGCGCGCCTGGAAGACGATCCGGGGCACCACCACGAGGTCGTAGATCCTCGCTGGGCTGCCCTGGCTGATCTGGCTAAGCCTGACCGGCAAAATTGATTTGTAAGTGTTTTTCTAGAGAGAAATGAGTTAGCCGTGGCTGTTCCCAAGCGGAAAATGTCTCGCTCGAATACCCGCGCCCGTCGTTCCCAGTGGAAGGCAACTGCCCCCCACCTGGTGAAGACCGTCGAGAACGGCCAGGTCACCTACAGCCTGCCGCACCAGGCAAAGGTCGTCACCGACTCGGCTGGCACTGCGCTGTTCCTTGAGTACAAGGGCCGCAAGGTCGCGGACGTCTAATCGGCCTCCAAGCTGATCAGGATGTCTTCAACTGAAGAGCTTCTGAAGCGTCTCGGTGTCTTCATTGACGCCGGGACGCTTCGTCTTGCTCTGACACACCGTTCGTACGCCTACGAAAACGGCGGCATACCCACCAACGAGCGCCTTGAGTTCCTGGGCGACTCCATCCTGGGCTTCTCCGTCACCGATGCGCTGTACCGCGACAACCCGACGCTCCCCGAGGGAGACTTGGCCAAGCGCCGGTCGGCCGTGGTGAGCACGCGCGCCCTCGCCGGCATTGGCCGCAGCCTGGGCATCGGGGACTACATTTACCTCGGCCAGGGGGAGAAACTCACCGAAGGCAAGAACAAGGCCTCGATTCTGGCCGACACCATGGAAGCCCTCATTGGCGCCACCTACGTGTCCAACGACATCGAGACCGCCCGCCAGCTGGTGATGCGCCTCGTCGGACCGCTCCTTAAGGACGCCGCCGCCCTCGGCGCCGGCACGGACTGGAAAACCAGCATCCAGGAGCTGGCCGCGGGACGGCAGCTGGGCAGCATCTACTACGCTGTCGAGGGCTCCGGCCCGGACCACGCGCGCACCTTCGTCGCCGTCCTCCAGATCGGCGGAACTGCCTACGGGAAGGGCTCCGGCCACTCCAAGAAGGAAGCCGAGCAGGAAGCTGCCGCGGATGCCTGGCGGAAGCTTACGGGCGTGGAGTCCAAGGTTTCTGGCGCGGAGTCTGCACCGGCAGACGCAGCGGCGGCTCCGTTGGATTCCGCCGCGGGCAGCTAAGCGCCGGTGCCTGAACTTCCCGAAGTCGAGGTGGTCCGCCGCGGCCTGGTCAACTGGGTCCGCGGCCGGACCATCACCGGCGTCGACGTTGTGGACCCCAGGTCCGTGCGCCGGCACGCGCTGGGGCCGGAGGATTTCGCCGGGAACCTTGAGGGAGCCAAAGTCCTCGATGTCGTCCGCCGGGGCAAGTTCCTCTGGATGCCGCTGCAGGAAGACGGCATGCCGCGCGGCAATACCGGTAGCGGAATGTCTGGGCTGCCGGGCGTCGCGCTCATGGCCCACCTCGGCATGAGCGGCCAGCTCCTGATGCAGGACAGCTCCGTTCCGGACGAGAAACACCTGAAGATCCGCCTGCGGCTGAGTCCGGAGGGAACCATGCCGGAGCAGTTGCGGTTCGTGGACCAGCGGATCTTCGGCGGCCTGTTCGTCACCACTCTTGTTCCCACGGACGACGGCGGACCGGGCGGGATCGCGGAGGACCCGGTGCCGGTCATTGCGGAGGAAGCTGCGCACATCGCGCGTGACCCCCTGGACCCGCACTTTTCCTTTGACACCTTCTACCGCCGCCTCCGGAAGCGGAAGACAGGGCTGAAACGCGCACTGCTGGACCAGGGGCTCGTGTCCGGGATCGGCAACATATACGCTGACGAGGCCCTGTGGCGGGCAAAGCTGCACTATGCACGGCCCACCGACACTCTCCGGCGGACTGAAGCCGAACGCGTCCTCGCCTCTGCCCGGGACGTGATGGCCGATGCCCTGGCCGCCGGCGGCACCAGCTTCGATTCGCTGTACGTCAACGTCAACGGCGCGTCCGGTTACTTTGAGCGGTCCCTCAATGCCTACGGCAGGGAGGGGGAGGAATGCAGGCGCTGTGCTGCCGCCGGAATCGTCAGCATCATGAAGCGCGAGCAGTTCATGAACCGTTCCTCCTACACCTGCCCTGTGTGCCAGCCGCGGCCGCGCAACGGCCGCTGGTGACCATTGACACCTTGGCTGAAAAGGCCCGGAACGCCGTAAATCCGGGGATCCCGACCTCCTAGCCAGTAGATTTGGTGGAGGACCAGCACCCGCTGCCGCCACCTATGGAGATCTGAAACTTTGCACCTCAAAAGTCTGACCGTCCGGGGCTTCAAGTCGTTTGCGTCGGCCACGACGTTCGACTTTGAGCCCGGCGTCACGGCAGTCGTCGGGCCCAACGGCTCGGGCAAGTCCAACGTCGTGGACGCCCTGGCCTGGGTCATGGGGGAACAAGGTGCCAAAACCCTCCGCGGCGGCAAGATGGAGGACGTCATCTTTGCCGGCACGTCCGGCCGCCCGCCCCTGGGCCGGGCGCACGTCTCGCTCACCATCGACAACGCCGACGGCGCCCTGCCGATCGAGTACAGCGAAGTCACCATCTCGCGCACGCTCTTCCGCACCGGCGGTTCCGAGTACGCCATCAACGGCTCGGCGTGCCGGCTCCTGGACATCCAGGAACTCCTCTCCGACTCCGGACTCGGCCGCGAAATGCACGTCATCGTGGGACAGGGGCAGCTGGACCGGGTGCTGCACGCCACTCCCGAGGACCGCAGGGGCTTCATCGAAGAAGCCGCCGGCATCCTCAAACACCGGCGGCGCAAGGAGAAGACCGTCAGAAAGCTGGAGGCAATGCAGGCCAACCTCCAGCGGCTCAGCGACCTGACCGGGGAAATCCGCCGGCAGCTCACACCGCTTGGCAAGCAGGCAGAGGTCGCACGGCGCGCGCAGACCGTCCAGTTCGAGGTCCGCGACGCCCGCGCCAGGCTGCTGGCCGATGACCTTGTCCAGCTCCAGAACACCCTTGCACAGGACATCGCCGACGAGTCCGCGCTCAAGGCGCGGCGCGCCGTCGTCGAAACCCAGCTTGCGGAAGGCCGCCGGCGGCAGGCCTCCCTGGAGCAGCTTGCGGCGGAGGCGACCCCGCAGCTGAACGCCGCCCGGGACACGTGGTACCAGCTGTCCGCAGGACGGGAGCGGCTGCGCGCCCTCGCGTCCCTGGCCCACGAACGCTGCCGCCTGCTGGGATCCGCGGATCCAGCGCCGGAGCCGGGCCGGGACCCGGACCAGCTGGAGCGGCAGGCCGCACGGGTCCGCGGCGAGCAGTCGGACCTGGAAAAGGACATCCTCGCGGGGCGCGCCCGGCTCGAAGCCGCCACCGCCGCCAAGTCAGCGGCTGAGGATGCCGCGGCGGCCGAGGAGAAGCGGCTCACCGCCGCGCTGCGGGCGGCCGCCGACCGGCGTGAGGGCCTGGCACGGCTGGCCGGCCAGGTGGGCGCGGCGCGGTCAAAGGTGGAATCTGCCCAAGCCGAAGTGGGCAGGCTGCGCGAGTCCCTGGCCGCCGGCGATGAGCGCCGCCGGCATGCCCGGTCCGAGTTCACCGCGCTGGAATCGCAGGTGGCAGGCGTCGAGGACGGCGAGGAAACCCTTGATGCCGAATACGAGGACGCCAGCGCCGCCCTCGACGGCATCCTCGCCGAGATCGACTCGCTGAAAAGCGCCGAGCGCGACGCCGTCCGCGAACGGGACGCGCTGAGGGCGCGGCACGAGGCCCTTCAGCTGGGCCTCAACCGTAAAGACGGCTCCGAGCATGTCCTCGGTGCCGGGGTGGCTGGCACCGTCGGCCCGCTGGCGACGGCACTGACCGTTGAACCGGGCTATGAGGCCGCCGTTGCTGCAGCCCTGGGCAGCGCTTCGGATGCCATCGTGGTGCGGGACGCCGGAACGGCAGCAGAATTGGTCCGTCTCCTCAGGGACGACGACGCCGGCCGCGCCACGCTGCTGCTCGAGGAAGCGGCACCTCCCGCAGGAGCGCCCGCTGCCGCAGGAAAACCCGCTGCAGGAAACGGTGCCCTGCCGGCCGGGGCCCGCCCGGCGGCGGACCTGGTAACGGCCTCCGGAACCACGGCGGCGGCCGTGCGTGCACTGCTCGCTGCCACCGCCGTCGTCGAGGATCATGACACGGCGGCGGAGCTGGTCGCCGGGCGTCCCGACCTTACCGCCGTGACGCTTGCCGGCGACGTGTTCACCGCTTTGACCGTCACCGGTGGTTCCGCGAAGGCACCCTCACTGCTTGAGGTGCAGGCCGCCGTCGACGACGCCGCGTCCCGCCTGACGGCGGTCACCGCCGGGATGGAACAGTGCCGCTTTGCCCTGGCTGCCGCCGAGGCCCGGCGCGCCGAGGCGCAGGAACGCGCGGACGCCGCGCTGGAGCGCCTGCATGAATCGGATGCCCGGCTGGCAGCGGTGGCCGAACGGCTGGGCCACCTTAACTCGGTCCTGCGCAGCGCCGTCGGCGAAAGCGAACGGCTGGCCGCGTCGCTGGCCCGCGCCGAGGCAAACATCGTCACTGAGCAGGAGGCGCTGACGGCGGTGACCGCCCGGCTTGCGGCGGCACAGGATGCGCCCGCCGAAGAGGAACCGTCCACCGAACAGCGGGACGCGCTGGCCCTGGCCGCATCCCAGGCACGGTCCGCCGAAATGGAAGCCCGGCTGTCCCTGCGGAGCCGGGAAGAACAGCTCACGGCAATCCGCAACCGGGCCGCTTCGCTGGAACGGGCGGCGGCCTCGGAACGCCGGGCGCGTGAGCAGGCGGCCGAACGGGCGCGCCGCCGAAGGATCCAGTCCAAGCGGGCGGCGGCAGTCTCGGCCGCGGCGGAGCAGCTGATCCGGTTCAGCGACGTCTCCGTTGAGCTGGCCGGCCGGGAGCGGGACCTCGCCGAGCAGGTCCGGGAGCAGCGGGACCGGGAACTGGCCGACATCCGCAGGGCCAACGATATACTTGGCCGCGAACTCGCGGAGCTGACCAACTCCGTGCACCGCGACGAGCTGGCCCGTGCCCAGCAGCGGCTCCGGATCGAGGCGCTGGAAACGAAGTCGGTGGAGGATCTGGGGCTGACGGCGGACCAGCTCGTGGCAGACTACGGGCCGGACCAGCCGGTGCCCCTGCCCGCCGCCGCTTCCACAGACAAGTGGGCGGCGCTGCGGACACAGGTCGATGCCGGGGGCCAGCCGGTAGTGGAGGGAGTGCCGTTCGTCCGGGAGGAGCAGGAAAAGCGGCTCCGCAAGGCGGAACGGGACCTGTCATCGCTGGGCAAGGTCAACCCCCTGGCGCTGGAGGAATTCGCCGCTCTGGAGGAACGCCACCAGTTCCTCAGCACCCAGCTGGAGGACCTCAAGGCCAGCCGCAAGGACCTGCTGGACATCATCAAGGAAGTGGATGACCGCGTGCAGAAGGTCTTCTCGGAGGCCTTTGCGGACACCTCGGCCCAGTTTGTGCGGGTCTTCGGGCGGCTCTTCCCCGGCGGTGAGGGCCGGCTGGTCCTGACTGACCCCGCGGACATGCTCACTACCGGTATCGAGGTGGAGGCCAGGCCCGCGGGCAAGAAAATCAAGCGGCTGTCCCTGCTCTCCGGCGGCGAGCGGTCGCTCACCGCGGTGGCCCTGCTCGTGGCCATCTTCAAGGCACGGCCCTCGCCGTTCTACGTCATGGACGAGGTTGAAGCGGCCCTGGATGACACCAACCTGGGCCGGCTCATTACGATTTTCGAAGAACTCCGCGAATCCAGCCAGCTGATTGTGATTACCCACCAGAAGCGGACCATGGAGGTGGCCGACGCGCTCTACGGCGTGACCATGCGGGGCGACGGCGTGTCCACCGTCATCAGCCAGCGGCTGGGAGCGGACGTCTAGGGGACCTCCAGGACGGTCTTTCAGGACGGTCCTTCAGGACTAAGGCGGCCGTGGCTGCCCGCGCTGCCTGCGGCTTGCGGGAAGCCCCTGTGGCTTGTGAGAAGCTAGGGGTGTGAATGACATTATCCCCATTCTTTTGCCCATTCTGGCTGCCCTGGTAGTTATCGGCGGGCTGGTCCCGGTGCTGATGAAAGCCCGGAAATCCCGCACACAATACCTCGGCACCCGGGACGCCAACGACCCCGTTGAGTCGCGCGGAGGCGGAGGAACCCTCCTAGAGGACGGCCCGGCTGCGCCTGCCGCGCCTGCCGACCGTACGGTTCCGGACGCCGTCGACCTTGAAGGACTGGAAGGCGAGGTCCCGGATGACGCGGCCGGCCTGGAAACCATTCCGGTTGAGACCCCGCTGCCCGTGGCGGGGCGACTCAACCGCCTCCGGGAGCGCCTGGTCAAGTCCAACAACGTGCTCGGCAAGGGCCTGCTGGCACTGCTGTCCAGCGACAAGATCGACGAGAACGTCTGGGATGAGGTTGAGGAGACCCTGCTCCTGGCCGATCTTGGCACGGAACCAACCATGCAGCTTGTGGACGCGCTCCGCGAACGCGTGAAGGTCCTGGGCACGCGCGACCCCGAGCACGTCAAGGCGCTGCTCCGGGAAGAGCTCATCAAGATCGTGGACCCGTCCATGGACCGGAGCCTGCGGGTTGACCGGCACGCGGACAGGCCGGCCGTCGTGATGGTGGTCGGTGTCAACGGCGTCGGCAAGACCACCACGGTGGGCAAGCTGGCCCGCGTGCTCGTGGCGGAGGATAAGGACGTCATCCTCGGCGCGGCCGACACCTTCCGGGCCGCCGCGGCAGAGCAGCTGGCCACCTGGGGACAGCGCGTTGGCGTTCCCACCGTGAAATCCGACATCGAC
The DNA here is from genome assembly GCF_030815865.1 of Arthrobacter globiformis. Classification (NCBI taxonomy): domain Bacteria; kingdom Bacillati; phylum Actinomycetota; class Actinomycetes; order Micrococcales; family Micrococcaceae; genus Arthrobacter; species Arthrobacter globiformis. Next base: position 3,577,593 of record NZ_JAUSXI010000001.1, on the reverse strand, counting down.
GGCGCGGACCCGGCGTCCGTGGCGTACGAGGCCGTCAAGGCCGGCATCGACCAGGAAGTCGACGTCGTCATGATCGACACCGCCGGCCGCCTGCAGAACAAGGTCGGCCTGATGGACGAGCTCGGCAAGGTCAAGCGCGTCGTGGAGAAGCTGGCAGAGGTGGACGAGGTCCTCCTGGTTCTGGACGCCACCACCGGCCAGAACGGGCTGAACCAGGCAAGGGTCTTCGCCGAGGTCGTCAACATCACCGGCATCGTGCTGACCAAGCTGGACGGAACCGCGAAGGGCGGCATCGTCGTCGCCATCCAGAAGTCCCTCGGCGTGCCCGTGAAGCTCATCGGCCTCGGAGAGGGCGCGGACGACCTCGCACCATTCGAGGCCGAGGCTTTCGTCGACGCCCTCCTGAACTAAGGCCCGATCTCCCAAGTAGGTAGCAGCAGGGGGCGTTCCCAGGCGTGGGAACGCCCCCTGCTGCTACCTAGTTGGGTTTAAGGGGTGGCGTCTGCAGACTGGCGCTGCATCGTCTCCCGAGCGGCCAGCCAGCCCACCGCGGCGATCAGCAACACGGCACCTGTGGCTGCGAAGGCCCAGCTGTAACCCAGCCGGTCGGCCAGCAGACCGACGAGCACCGGCCCGAGGATGGCACCGATGTCCGACGTCATCTGGTAGGCCGCCAGCACAGGTCCGCCCGATCGTTCGCGGCCGATCACATCGGCAACCGCCGCCTGCTGTGCCGGGTTGAGCATTCCCGCGCCCACGCCGGCAAGCAACGACGCGGCCAGGAACCACCACAGCCCCTGCGTCAGCCCGATCCCTGCCGTGGCTGCACCGGTGACCACGAGGCCGGCCACCATCATCGGCTTCCGGCCCAGGCTGTCGGCGAGCCTGCCAGACACGGTCAGGGCGAGGGCGTTTCCGGCTGCGAAAACTGCCAGTGCCCAGCCGGCCGCCCCCGGCCCGGAGCCCAGGGCCGTGACGGCAAACAGCGGCACCGTGGCCATGCGCACACCAAAAGTTGCCCAGCCGTTGGCGAAGCTGGACAGCATGGCTGCCCGGTAGGCACTGTCGCCGAAAGCCTCTCTGAGTTTCATGGCCGGTGCGCCCGCTGCTTCGCCGCGGGCCGAGCCGGGAACATGGCTGAGCTGCGTCTGCACCAGCAGGGCGGCCAGGACGAGCGCGGCCGCATAAGCCAGGAACGGGATGCGCAGGCCGAAGCCGGCGAGCAGACCGCCGACGATGGGCCCGCAGACGTTGCCGATCAGGAACGCCGACGCGTAAGCGCCGGAGACCCGGCCGCGGCTCTCCGGTGGCGCCAGCCTGATGACCAGCGCCATCGATGCCACCGTGAACATGACCGATCCGGCACCGCCCAGCCCGCGGAACACCAGCAGCTGCCAGTAGTTCTGGGCGAAGGCGCAGGCCGCGGTGGACGCCGCCACGATGAGCAGGCCCGCGACGTAGACCGGACGCTCGCCGAGCCTGCCGATAAGGGCACCGCCGGCGGGCGCGAACAGCAGCCGCATGAGCGCAAAGATACTGACGATGACGGCGGCGGCCGTCGCGCCGACGTCGAACGTGGTGGCGAACTGCGGCAGCACCGGCGCCACGAGGCCAAAGCCCAGCGCAATCAGGAAGGCTGCGACAAGCATTACCTTGATGTCACGGGGCAGCGGAGCGCCGTCGGCGCGGCGGACCGCAGTGAAACGTGGTTTGCCCGCAGCTTTACGGGGGAGTGGGCTCATGAAGCGGGGAATCCTTGCGAAACAGGCCGGGCGGGCGTTTGGGGGCGATGAAACATAACCGTAACAAGCAGGATATGCACCATTTACGTCAGGGAGGTTGTTGTAACAGACTGGCAATCTAAATCCTCCGCCAGCGAAACACACCGCGGCAAAACTTGATTCAGGACGCAAAAGGCGTTGGGCAGGCGGATCACTCCGCAGCATTCGATCAAGAGAGGACGTGCACCATGGAACTTACCGCAGGTCACGTATGGCTCATGGTGGCGGCGGCACTCGTGCTGTTCATGACACCAGGTCTGGCATTTTTCTACGGCGGCATGACGCGCGCCAAGGCTGCACTGAACATGATGATGATGAGCTTCATCTCCATCGGCATGGTCGGCGTGGTGTGGGTACTCTGGGGCGCATCGATGAGCTCCGGCGAGGGATTCCTGCAGATTGTCGGGAACCCGTTCGCCACGTTCGGTCTCGAGGGCATCACCACCCCTGACGGCCTCATCAAGGTCGGCTACGCGGCCACGTTCGCGATCATCACGGTCGCCCTCATCAGCGGCGCCATCGCGGACCGCGCCAAGTTCGGCGCCTGGAGCGTCTTCGTGCCCGTCTGGGTGACGCTGGTGTACTGCCCCCTCGCCTACATGGTCTGGGGCGGTGGCCTCTTCGGCCCCGAGGGCGCCATCGGCAAGGCTCTCGGCCCCGCGATCGACTTCGCCGGCGGCACCGTGGTCCACATCAACGCCGGTGTGGCTGCGCTGATCCTTGTCCTCATCATCGGCAACCGCAAGGGCTTCGGCAAGGACCCGAACCACCGCCCGCACAACATCCCGTTCGTCATGCTCGGCGCGGCCATCCTGTGGTTCGGCTGGTTTGGCTTCAACGGCGGCGCCGCCACCACCGCGGAACAGGGCGGCCTGATCTGGGTCAACACCCTGGCTGCCCCGGCTGCGGCCATGCTCGGCTGGCTGGTCACCGAACGCGTCCGTGATGGCCACCCCACCTCGCTGGGTGCTGCCTCCGGTGTGGTCGCCGGCCTCGTCGCCATCACCCCGGCCTGTGCAAACGTCAGCCCGGTCGGTGCCCTTGGACTCGGCGTCGTCGCCGGTGTGGCCTCGGCCCTCGCTGTCGGCCTCAAGTTCCGCTGGGGCTTCGATGACTCTCTGGACGTCGTCGGCGTCCACCTCGTCTCCGGCATCATCGGAACCGTTGCCCTGGGCTTCATCGCCCTTCCGGCCGACGGCGTCGGCGGCGGCCTCTTCTACGGCGGCGGCTTCGCCCAGCTCTGGGCCCAGCTGGCGGCAGCGGGTATCTCCATCGCCTACTCAGCCATCCTGACCACGATCATCGCACTGGCCATCCACAAGACCATGGGCTTCCGGGTCTCCCAGGAGCAGGAAGCGGTGGGCGTCGACCTCAGCCTGCACGCAGAAACCGCCTACGAGTTCGGCGTCGGCGGCCACGGCGGCAGCTTCCAGCCCCTGCATGAGCTGATCACCGGCGGGCAGACCAGCGGCACCGACGCGGTTCCCGCAGGCAGCGACGGTAAGAAGACAGCAGCAGCAACAGGCAAGGAAAGCGTGGGGGCATGAAACTGATCACAGCAATCGTTCGTCCGGAGAAGCTCGAATCGATCCGTGAAGGCCTGGAGGCCTACGGGGTCCAGGGCCTGACGGTCAGTGCGGCCAGCGGCTACGGCCGGCAGCGCGGCTACACCGAGGTCTACCGCGGCGCCGAGTACAACGTGGACCTGCTGCCCAAGATCCGCGTTGAGGTGCTCGCCACGGACGAACAGGCTGACGACATCCTGGATGTCATCATCGCCAGCTCCAACACGGGCCGGGCCGGCGACGGCAAGGTCTGGACGGTCGATGTCTTCGAAGCAGTGCGGGTGCGGACAGGTGAACGCGGCGTAGCCGCCATCTAGCACCGGCCACCAGCCCAACGCAGCGAGAGGGCCGGTCACCAAAATGGTGACCGGCCCTCTCTGCGCGTTAAGCCTCTTTGGGTCCGGGTCCGCCGGAGCCCGCCCGGTATTCCTCCAGCGGCACCTTGCCCGCTGCCCAGGCAGCCAGCACCGGCTCCACGATCCGCCAGCATTCCTCGGCGGTGTCGCCCCTGACCGACAGCAGGGGATCGCCGGTCAGGACGCCTTCCAGCACTTCGCCGTACGGCAGCAGCTCGGAGGCGTTGAGCTCGGCCACGAGTGCGGCGCGGTCCAGGCTGAAGATATCCCCGGGGCCGTTGACGTCGACGTCGAGCTCCAGGGTGTCCGGGCCGAAGCCGATCCGGAGCGTGTTGGGCGTGTCCCTGCCTGTGAATCCGGCGGGCAGGTGCGGAACCGGCCGGAAGGTGACCACCGCCTCCTTGCGCTTGGTCCCGAGGGCCTTGCCGGAGCGGAGGATGAACGGCACGTCCTTCCAGCGCCAATTGTCGATGTCCACGCGCACCTCGGCCAGGGTCTCGGTGTTCCGGCCCGGGTCCACGCCCTCTTCCCGGGCGTAATCGGGGACGTCCTTGCCGCCGAGGCTTCCCGCCAGGTAGCGCGCACGCCGGGTGCTGTCCGTGTAGGGCGGCTTGATGCTGCTGGCCCGCAGGACGGCGGCGATGGCGTCGCGGAGGTCGCGCTCGCCGATAGTGGCCGGCGGCTCGATCGCCAACAGCGCCATGATCTGCAGCAGGTGGCTCTGGATCATGTCGCGCAGCGCGCCCGCGCCGTCGTAGTAGCGCGCACGACCCTCCAGGGCCAGGTCCTCGTCGAAGATGATTTCCACCTTGGCGATGTGGTCACGGCTCCAGACCGGCTCCAGGAAATTGTTGGCGAACCGCAGGCCGAGGATGTTCAGGACGGTGGCCTTGCCCAGAAAATGGTCCACCCGGTGGATGTGGTCCTCCGGAACAAGGGACAGGAGCGTCCGGTTGAGTTCGCGGGCCGAATCCTCGCCGGCGCCGAAGGGCTTCTCCATGACCAGACGGGTCCCGGCGGGGACCTGCTCAGGGCGCAGGATTTCGCAGGCCTTCTGGCTCACCTGCGGCGGCAATGCGAAGTAGACCGCAACCGGCCCCTCGAGGCCGGCGAGGAGTTCTGCAAGCGGGCCGTCAGCGGTGACGTCGGCCTGGTGGTATTCCGTGGACTTTGCCATGGCCGCCAGCGCGTCCCTGCCGGCGTCGTCCGCCGTTTCGGCGGCAGCATCAAAGGCGGTGTGCACGCGTTCCTGCCACTGTTCAGGTGACCACGGGTCCGATCCGGCCCCCACGAGCAACAGGCCGGCGGCACGTCCTGTGGCCACCAGCCTGGCCAGGCCTGGAAGGAGGAGCCGGCCGGTGAGATCGCCGGAGGCGCCGAGGATGAGCAAAGTTTTTACAGTCGTCTGGCTCGTCACCCTGCCAGCATGCCATCTTGCAGGCGTGTCTTGATACCCTAGATAGTCGAGTCTCGTACATCCACTGAAAGAAGTGCACGGCGCGTGTTCAATTCACTCTCTGACCGGTTGACAGCCACCTTCAAGAACCTTCGCGGCAAGGGCCGCCTCACCGAGGCAGATGTCGACGCCACAGTCCGCGAGATCCGGCGCGCCCTGCTGGACGCGGATGTTGCCGTGCCCGTGGTCCGCGAGTTCACCGGGCAGGTCCGTGAACGCGCGCTTGGCTCGGAGGTCTCCGGGGCCCTGAATCCCAGCCAGCAGATCGTGAAGATCGTCAACGAGGAACTTGTTGAGATCCTCGGCGGCGAGACGCGGCGCATCCGGATGGCCAAGACCGGCCCCACTGTCATCATGCTCGCCGGCCTCCAGGGCGCCGGCAAGACCACCCTGGCCGGAAAGCTCGCCAAGTGGATGAAGGCGCAGGGCCACAGCCCCCTCCTCGTCGCCTGTGACCTTCAGCGCCCCAATGCCGTGACACAGCTGCAGGTAGTGGGCCAGCGCGCGGGAGCTCCAGTCTTCGCTCCGCACCCCGGCGCCACCTCAGAACTGGCGCACCCGGCCGGCGACCCCGTCGCCGTGGCACGGGCCGGCGTCGAGGAAGCACGCCAGAAGCTGCACGACGTCGTCATCGTGGACACCGCCGGCCGTCTCGGCGTCGACGCCGACATGATGGAGCAGGCGCGCCAGATCCGCCGCGCCATTGTGCCCAACGAAGTCCTCTTCGTGATCGACTCCATGATCGGCCAGGACGCCGTCAACACGGCCACCGCTTTCGACGAAGGCGTGAACTTCACCGGCATCGTGCTGTCGAAGCTCGACGGCGACGCACGCGGCGGTGCCGCGCTGTCCGTTTCGTCGGTCACTGGCAAGCCCGTGATGTTCGCCTCGACCGGTGAAAGCCTGGACGACTTCGAACTGTTCCACCCGGACCGGATGGCCTCGCGCATCCTGGACATGGGTGACGTCCTGTCCCTCATTGAGCAGGCTGAAAAGTCCTGGGACAAGGATGAAGCCGCCCGGATGGCGAAGAAGTTCGCCGACCAGGAGGACTTCACACTGGATGACTTCCTCGCGCAGATGCAGCAGATCCGCAAAATGGGCTCCATGAAGAAGATGCTCATGATGATGCCCGGTGCGCAGAACATCCGGCAGCAGCTGGAGCAGTTCGATGAGCGCGAGATCGACCGGGTGGAGGCCATTGTTCGCTCCATGACCCCGCACGAGCGTGTGGCTCCGAAGATCATCAACGGCTCCCGCCGGGCCCGCATCGCCCGGGGCTCCGGCGTGCACGTATCCGAGGTCAACGGGCTGCTGGAGCGCTTCGCCCAGGCCCAGAAGATGATGAAGAAGATGGCCCAGGGCGGCGGCATGCCGGGAATGCCCGGGATGCCCGGGATGGGGGCAGGCGGTGCCCGCAAGGGCGGCGGCAAGAACGCGCCCAAGAAGAAGGCCCGTTCGGGCAATCCTGCCAAGGCGGCGCAGGAGCTTCGCGATGCGGAGGCCAGGCGGGCCGCCGGGGCCAAGACGGTGCCCACCGGAGCCGCCTTCGGCCAGCAGTCGGGCGACTTTGATCCGTCCCAGCTGAACCTCCCCAAGGGATTCGACAAGTTCATGGGCGGCAAATAGGAGCACGGTCATGTCGGCCGGCGCCGATGTCAGACCACTGCCATAAGGTTGGGTCATGTATAAGCAGCGGGTAGTGTTCGTCCACGGTGCCGGTAACTTCGGCTCCGCTGCGTGGCCGCGCCAGCACGGCATGGCCCTGCAGTATGACGCCCTGTTTCTGCGGCGCCACGGCTTTGACGCCGGGGCAGAGCCGCTGGAGACCGACTTCGCCGAGGACGCCCGCATTGTGCTGCGTTCGCTGGCCGACGACGGCCGCGGGGCCGCCGGGGGCCACGTGGTGGCGCATTCGCAGGGGGCCATCGCAGCGATGATGGCCGCCGTCGAACGCCCTGATTTGGTCTTCTCGCTGACGCTCGTCGAGCCGGCATGCCTGTCGCTCACCGCTGAATTGCCGGCCACTGCCGCGCACCGTGCCCTGATGGAGCCGCTGTTCGAGGTCCGGCACCAGCTTGGCGACGACGACTACGAGCGCGAGTTCCTGCGCCGCGCGTTCGCCGCGGACACGCCGGAGCCCAGTACCCCCGAGGCGAAGCGCGCGGCCAGGAGACTGCGGCTGCAGGCACCGCCGTGGCAGGCGCCGCTGCAGATCGTGCCGGGTGTTCCCACCCTGGTCCTCACCGGCGGCTGGGAGCCGCTGTACGAGGAAATCGCGGGATACCTGCGCGAGACCGGCGCCCTGCACCGCATCGCTGCGGGAGGGCACCGGCCCCACGACTCACCGGAGGGTGACCGCTACATCAGGTCATTCATCGCCGAGGTCAGCCGCCGGCAGCAGCCCCGCGCCTCCTGAGCAACGTTCCGCGCCCAGATCCGGCTGGCCCCCAATGCCAGCCGGACCTGGGCACGAACGCCGGTTAGTTGCGGGCTGACTCCGGAAGCCGCAGCTCCGGCAGGTACACCTTTCCGCCCGCAGCGAGGAACTCCTGGCTCTTCTCGCGCATGCCCTCCGCCATCTCGGCGAGGGCGGCCTGGGCTTCGGCGGAGCCGTACTCGTTCCGGATGTCCTGGCTGATCCGCATGGAGCAGAACTTGGGGCCGCACATCGAACAGAAATGCGCGGTCTTGGCAGGCTCCGCGGGCAGTGTCTCGTCGTGGAAAGCCTCGGCCGTCACCGGGTCCAGCGACAGCGCGAACTGGTCGCGCCAGCGGAACTCGAACCGGGCCTTGGACAGCGCATCGTCCCGCTCGTTGGCGCCGGGGTGCCCCTTGGCGAGGTCGGCGGCGTGGGCGGCGATCTTGTACGTGATGACGCCGGTCTTCACGTCGTCCTTGTTGGGCAGGCCCAGGTGTTCCTTGGGCGTGACGTAGCACAGCATGGCCGTGCCGTAGCGGGCGATTTCCGTGGCTCCGATGGCCGAGGTGATGTGGTCGTAGCCGGGAGCCACGTCCGTCACCAGCGGGCCCAGCGTGTAGAAGGGCGCACCCTTGCAGAGCTCCTGCTGGCGTTCAACGTTCTCACGCACCAGGTGGAACGGGATGTGGCCCGGCCCTTCCACCATGACCTGGACGTCGTACTCCCAAGCCCTCTGGGTCAGCTCAGCGAGGGTGTCCAGTTCGGCGAACTGCGCGGCGTCGTTGGCATCCGCCGTCGCGCCCGGGCGCAGCCCGTCGCCCAGTGAGAAGGCGACGTCGTACTTCGCGAAGATTTCGCAGAGCTCGTCGAAGTGGGTGTACAGGAAGTTTTCCTGGTGGTGGGCAAGGCACCAGCCGGCCATGATCGATCCGCCGCGGGACACGATGCCGGTGACACGGTTCGCCGTGAGTGGCACGTATCGCAGCAGTACGCCGGCGTGTATGGTCATGTAGTCCACACCCTGTTCGCACTGTTCAATGACGGTGTCACGGAAGATTTCCCAGGTCAGGGCGTTCGCTTCGCCATTCACTTTTTCCAGGGCCTGGTAGATCGGGACCGTCCCGATGGGGACGGGGGAGTTGCGGATGAGCCACTCACGGGTGGTGTGGATGTCGTCGCCCGTGGACAGGTCCATCACAGTGTCCGCGCCCCACTGGGTGGCCCACTGCAGTTTGTCCACCTCCTCAGCGATGGAGCTGGTGACGGCCGAGTTGCCGATGTTGGCGTTGATCTTCACAAGGAACGCCTTGCCAATGATCATCGGCTCGGATTCCGGGTGGTTGATGTTCGTGGGGATGATGGCCCGTCCGGCGGCGAGTTCGCTGCGGACCAGTTCCACATCGCAGTTCTCGCGGAGGGCCACGAAGCGCATCTCGGGGGTGATGACGCCCTGCCGCGCATAGTGCATCTGCGTCACGGTCTTGCCTTCCGCCGCCCGGCGGGGCACCGGCCTGGCGCCCTTCCATTCGGCGGAAGCCGCGCCGCGCCGCACGGCCGATTTGCCGTCGTCGAGCAGGTTGCGCTCACGTCCGTCGTACGGCTCCGTGTCTGCCCGCGCCTCAATCCACTCCGCTCGGAACGGCGCGAGGCCCACCACCGGGTCGCTGCCCGGACCCGCCGTGCGGTAAACGCGCAGCGGATCGTTCTGCTCGCCGTTCGGGGAAGGCTCCAAGGCGATTTCCGTTACCGGAACCCGTAGCCCGTCGCCCTCCAGATAGGCCAGTGAATGGGATTTCAGCGACTGCGTGACGGTGGCGGAACCGTTTTGGGCAGGGGTCAGCTGTGATTTCTGGGTGCTCAATTTACTGCTCACTTCCTTCGCCGGCATTACCCGGACAGGTTCAACGGTCGCAGGCTGCGCCAGCCTGATCTCAGCCCCTGCAGGGGCACCCGTGTGGTCGTAAACGAAGCTACCACAGCCCGGATTGTGCCCGCCTATCTGTGAAGGGGCCAGCCGGAAGGCCGGATCTCCGTAGAGGGAGCCGATTAGGCTGGAACCATGGCGCACATCATCGAATTCAGCGGACCCGTGCTCACTGCGGCGGATGAGGAACGCCGCGGGCTCTGGGCCGTGGACGGGAAGCTGACGTTCAATTCTCCGGGCCAGCGGCCGGACGCCGTCCTGGACGGCTGGGTCCTGCCCGGCTTCGTCGATGCCCACTGCCACATCGGGCTGGGCCCGGGCGGTGCCGTGGACGACGACGTGGCGTATGGCCAGGCCGTAACGGACCGCAACGCGGGCACGCTGCTGGTCCGGGACGCCGGAGCGGCCAGCGACACCCGGTGGCTGCAGCAGCGGGCCGACACGCCGCGGATCATCAGGGCCGGCCGGCATGTGGCCCGGTCCCGCCGGTACCTGAGGAATTTCGCGGTGGAAGTCGAGCCGGAGGGCCTCGTGGAGGCGGTGCGCAAGCAGGCGCGGGAGGGGGACGGCTGGGTCAAGCTGGTGGGGGACTGGATCGACCGGACCGCCGGCGACCTCACGCCGTCGTTCCCTGCCGCGGCCGTGCGGGACGCCGTCCGGGCCGCCCACGACGAGGGGGCCAGGGTCACGGCGCACTGCTTCGGCGAGGACACCCTGGACGAGATGCTGGACGCCGGCATCGACTGCATCGAGCACGCCACGGGCCTGCTGCCCCGGCACATTCCGCGGTTCGTCGAGCAGCAGGTGCCCATCGTGCCGACACTCATCAACATCGCCACCTTCCCGGACATCGCCAGCCAAGCAGAGCCGAAGTTCCCGCGGTATGCGGAGCACATGCGCGCACTGTGGACCCGCCGTCGCGAGCGCGTCCTGGAGGCCCACGAGGCCGGCGTCGAAATCTATGCGGGAACGGATGCCGGCAGCGTGATCCGCCACGGCCGCATCGCGGACGAAATCCTCGAACTTCACGCCGCCGGGCTCCCGGCACGTGCGGCGTTGGACGCGGCCTGCTGGCGTGCGCGCCGCTGGCTGGGGGCCGAGGGTCTGGCGGAAGGTGCGGACGCGGACGTGGTGGTGTGCCGGGAGGACCCACGCACCGTGCCGGAGACCATCCGCAGCCTCGCGAATGTGGTGCTCCGGGGAAAGATCGTGCATTAGGAATAAATTGAAGCTTCAAGTAATTTATAGATGTAGAGGCCACCGAAATCCGGCGGTCCGGACATTCGGGAGTATTCGATGACAGCAGCAGCCAGCAGCCAGGACTTGCTTCCTGCCGACCTCACCATGGGCACCGTCATGCTCAAGGTGGGCGACATGAAGCTCATGACCGACTACTACCAGCGCGCCCTCGGCCTCGACGTCGTCGCCGAGCAGGACGGCGGCCTCTACTTCGGCCGGCTCAAGACGCCACTGGTGCACCTCGCTCCCGCTCCGGGCCTCAACATCCCCGGCCGCGGCGAGGCCGGCCTCTTCCACACGGCACTCCTGTTCGAGGACCAGTCCTCGCTGGCCGCCACCATTGCCAGCGCGGCCCAGTACGAGCCGCAGTCCTTCGTGGGCAGCGCCGACCACCTGGTGAGCGAGGCGTTCTATTTCACCGACCCGGAAGGCAACGGGATCGAACTCTACTGGGACCGCCCGCGCGAGGCGTGGTCCTGGGACGGCAAGAACGTGGTCATGGACAGCCTGGCGCTGCCGCCGCAGAAGTACCTGCAGGACCACCTCACGCAGCAGTCCGTGGATGGCCAGCGCGGCACCGACGCGGAGGTGGGGCACGTCCACCTGCAGGTGGGCGACGTCCAGTCGGCCCACGACTTCTACGTCGGGACTCTGGGGTTCGAAAAAACGGCGGGCTGGCACGGCCAGGCCCTCTTTGTGTCGGCCGGCGGCTACCACCACCACATGGCCATGAATGTCTGGAACAGCCGCGGCGCCGGCCCGCGCCGGGACACGCTGGGCCTGGGCGAGGTGCTCATTGAGGTGCCGTCCGGTGACGACGTCGGCGCGCTCGCCGACCGCCTCAGGGTCGCCGGAGTCGCATCGCACCACACCGGCGCCGAGCTCCGGTTCGAGGATCCGTGGCGCAACCGCCTCCGCGTCGCCGTGCGCTAAGTCGCATGAACGCCGTTGGGTTAGGCTGATTTCGAAGAGCCCCGGCCGGTACTGCCGCTGCCGGGGCATGCACCGCCGAACGAATGAGGACGAATCCATGGGCTTCACCGAAGTGTTTGTCGCCACCCACAATGACGCCCTCAAGCGTGCAGAAGCGCTGGCAGGCGGCGCCGCCGCCGGAGACGGCATCAGGATTGCCGGCATCAGTGATTTTGAGATCGAACAGCTCGGCGACCTCGCGGGTGCCGCGGTGCACGCCGCGGGTGCCGACTACGAACTGGCCATGGTGGACGTGGCAAGCGATTCACTTCTGGGCGTGCCAGCGGCGATGGTCCGGGCGCTGGCCGAGCTTCTCACGTACGAATCCGAGGGTGAGGGCAACGTTTTAGATGAGGTGGCCGAGCGCTGGGCCGCCGAGGATGACATGCCCTTTGATGCCGGGGAAGCCAAGAAATACGTTCAGCAGCTGGCAGAGCTCGCCGGCACCGTGGACGAAGGCACCAGGACCGGCCTCTACGTCTGGTCTTCCTAGGGCCGCCCGGTCTTCCCGGCAGCCCGCGAGGCTCCGTCCGCATGTCAAGTCGAAATAACGCGGACGATCTGGCACAATAAACAGGTACTCGATCTGCGCGGCCCCTCTCTCCGCGTCCGGATCCTGTCCTTTTCGAACCCCCAAGTACGGCCCGCCCCACGGGTGCAGAACGCGGGTTCAACCCCGTTTCAGAAACAGGAGTGACCACAAAAGTGGCCGTAAAGATTCGCCTTAAGCGCTTCGGTAAGATGCGCGCACCGTACTACCGCATCGTTGTCGCCGATTCGCGCACCAAGCGTGATGGCCGTGCCATCGAAGAGATCGGCAAGTACCACCCCACCGAGGAGCCCTCATACATCGAGGTCAACTCCGAGCGTGCACAGTACTGGCTGTCCGTCGGCGCGCAGCCGTCGGAGCAGGTCGCCGCGATCCTGAAGATCACCGGTGACTGGCAGAAGTTCAAGGGTCTGCCGGGCCAGGAAGGCACCCTGAAGACCAAGGCCGACAAGGAAGCATTCGTTGCTCCGGAGAAGGGTTCCGTGATCATCCCGGAAGCCATCACCAAGAAGGCCAAGGCATCGGAAGCCCCCGCCGAGGCTGAAGCAGAGACCACCGAGGCTGAGTAAGTTGCTGGCAGAAGCGCTCGAACACCTTGTCCGCGGCATTGTCGACTCCCCTGAGGATGTCAAAGTCAGTGCCAAGAACAACCGCCGCGGGGATACCCTCGAGGTGCGCGTTCACCAGGAAGACCTGGGACGGGTAATCGGACGCCAGGGCCGCACCGCGCGTGCACTGCGCACGGTCGTGGCGGCGCTGGCAGAAGGCGAGCAGGTCAGGGTCGACGTCGTCGACACCGACCGCCGCCGGTAACGCGCCTGCAACACTTGCCTTAAAGTCCGGCCCCTCCACCAGCTAACGGTGGAGGGGCCGGACTGCTTTGGGCCCGGATACGCACGAACATTCCGACGCCCGCAAAAGTCATAACCACGCATCAACACGCAGCCCAAAACAGAGGAACACATGCAGCTTCAGGTGGCCCGTATCGGCAAGCCCCACGGAATCCGCGGCGAGGTGACAGTCCAGGTGCTCACCGACGCGCCCGAGGACCGGTTCGTCCCCGGCACCGAGTTTGTGGTGGAACCCGCCTCCGCCGGGCCGCTGACCGTGCGCAGTGCCCGCTGGAACAAGGACATCCTCCTGCTCGGCTTTGAAGAGATTAATACCCGGAACGAGGCCGAGACGCTCCGGGGCGCCAAGCTGTTCATCGAGACCGAAGGGCTCGACGAGGACGACGATGAGGGCTGGTACGAACACGAGCTCGTCGGCCTCGAGGCCCGCGTCGGCTCCCGGGCCGTGGGCAAAATCACCGCCCTGAACACCATGCCGGTGCAGGACCTGCTCGTCGTCGAAACGACCGACGGCAAGGAAATCCTCATCCCGTTCGTGGAACAGATCGTCCCCGAGGTGAACACCGAGGAGGGCTACGTCCTGCTCACCCCGCCGGCGGGCCTGTTCGAGGTCAACGAGGAGAGCGCGGAGGACCCGGAGACCAGGGGCTCGGACTCGGCTGAGGAAGAGGCCGAGCCGGAGGCCAAAGCGTAGATGAGAATCGACGTCGTCAGTATCTTTCCCGAGTACCTGGCACCGCTGGAGCTGTCGCTCATCGGCAAGGCCCGCCAGGACGGGTTGCTGGACTTGAACGTGCACGACCTCCGCACCTTCACCACCGACCGCCATCGCACCGTGGACGACACCCCTTACGGCGGCGGCGCCGGCATGGTGATGAAGGCCGAGCCGTGGGCCCAGGCGCTCGAATCCGTGGCGGCTGCCCGGCCGGCCGGTGCAGCCAAACCCGTGCTGATCGTCCCGTCCCCAGCGGGGGAGCGCTTCAACCAGACGCTGGCCTACGAGCTTGCCGAAGAGGAGCAACTGGTGTTCGCCTGCGGGCGGTACGAGGGCATTGATGAGCGCGTCATCGAATGGGCCGAGGAGCACTTCACGGTCCGCCCGGTCAGCCTCGGCGACTACGTCCTCAACGGCGGAGAAGTGGCTGTACTGGCCATGGTGGAAGCCATCGGCCGGCTGCTCCCCGGAGTGGTGGGAAATCCCGAGTCGCTCGTGGAGGAGTCGCATTCGGACGGCCTGCTTGAGTACCCGGTCTACACCAAGCCGTCGGTTTGGCGCGACCGGGAGGTCCCGGCCGTCCTGCTCAGCGGCAACCACGGCAAGATCGCGCAGTGGCGCCGGCACGAGCAGTACCGCAGGACGGCGGAACGCCGTCCTGACCTGCTGCAGACGTTCGACGCCGGGACCCTGCCCCGCGCGGACCGCACCGCTCTCGCGGACCTGGGGTACGACGTCGTCGACGGTCACCTCCGGCGGAGGCCGGACGCCTGAGCGGTTCTACCGGTGTCCCATGTGGCACGGACGTCCCATAATTAACCAATTCGTGCCATTTGTGGCAAAATTAGTCCTTGTGTCTGCTGGGTCCGCACCTGCCACAGGGGGAGCGTAACCAACAGCAGGACACCCCGGTGCCGCCAACTAGTGGCGGGATTGGACCTCAACACTTCGGCAGCGATTCCCGGTATATCCGGGCTTGGCCGCCGTGACCCAAAGTGGATGACCTGTGGCGTTCACCAGGAGTGGATCAATGCATATCCTCGATTCCGTAGATGCAGCTTCGCTGCGCACTGACGTTCCCGAGTTCCGCGCGGGTGACACCATCAAGGTTCACGTGAACATCATCGAAGGCAAGAACTCCCGTGTCCAGGTATTCCAGGGCTTCGTCCTGGGCCGCCAGGGTGACGGCGTTCGCGAGACCTTCACCGTCCGCAAGGTTTCCTTCGGTGTCGGCGTTGAGCGTACCTTCCCGGTGCATTCCCCGATCATCGAAAAGATCGAGGTTGTCACCAAGGGTGACGTCCGCCGCGCCAAGCTTTACTACATGCGTGCACTGCGCGGTAAGGCTGCGAAGATCAAGGAAAAGCGCGACTTCAGCACCGCCAAGTAAGTCTTCACGGACTTTAATGGCGGGTCCCGAACCCGTATCCGGCCAGCGCCGGAGCCATCCGCAACAGCGCCACAGGATACGGATTATGGACCAGACAAAACGCCAGCCAGGGAGACCGGGCTGGCGTTTTGCGTTGCTGGCCGTGGTTGCTGCCGTCCTGCTCAGCGGGCTGATCCGCTCCCTCTGGCTTGACGTCTATTACATCCCGTCCGCCTCGATGGAGCCGCTGTTCGGCACTGGTGACAGGATCCTGGTGTCCCGCACCGCCTTCCAGTCGGAACCGATCCGCCGCGGCGACGTCGTGGTGTTCGACGGCCGGGGCTCGTTCGCCCCGCTGAACAGCGGGGAGGGTCCGCTGCAGCAAGCGGCGGCTGCGGCAGGACACTGGCTGGGACTGACCGGCAGTGATACTACATACGTAAAGCGGGTCATCGGGCTTCCCGGCGACCATGTGGTCTGTTGCGACGCCGGCAAACGCCTCACAGTCAACGGTCAGCCGCTCGTGGAACCATACCTCCATGACGGTGATGCAGCGAGCACCCAGAAGTTCGACGTGACTGTTCCCGAGGGCCGGCTGTGGCTGCTCGGGGACCACCGCTCGGTGTCGGCGGACTCCCGCAGCCTGCTGGGGGCGCCCGGCGGTGGCATGGTGCGGTCGGACAGGGTAATCGGCAGGCCGGTACAGATACTCTGGCCGCTTGATAGATTTGCGTCAGTGGCGCGGCCGCCGTTGGTCGCCAATACAACAACAAAGGACGGACAGTAGATGCCGGAAACAGATCCCGGGAGCTCCGAGCCGCGGCAGACTGCTGCGGGGCCGGGACGGCATGCCGCCCACGAGCCCGCCTCGGAAGTACCCGCTCCCGGCGGACCCGGACCCGGGTCACCTTTTCCTGCCGGCCCCCGCCGGCAGGAAAAGGGCGGTCCCCGCAACCCCTTCCTGCTGTGGCTGAAGGAAATCGCCACGGTTGTGGTGATCGCCGTCGTGCTGTCCTTCCTCATCAAAACCTTCCTGTTCCGGGCCTTCTACATTCCATCCGAGTCGATGGTGAACACGCTGGATATCAACGACCGCATCTTCGTGAACCTCCTCGTGCCTGAGCCGTTCGCCCTGGAGCGCGGCGACGTCGTTGTCTTCAAGGACACCAAGGGCTGGCTGCCGCCCACACCGCAAAAGGCCGACGGGCCGTTCAGCGTTGTGGAGGACGGGCTGACCTTCGTTGGCCTGCTGCCGGACAACTCCGAGCAGCACCTGGTTAAGCGGGTCATCGGGCTGCCTGGGGACCACGTCGTCTGCTGTGACGCCGGCGGGAAGATCACCGTCAACGGTGCCGGGCTGGACGAGGCGTACGTCAATCCGGCCGAAGTTCCCGCAGTGCGCACCTTCGACGCCGTCGTGCCCCAGGGCAAGGTCTGGGTGATGGGGGACAACCGCAACCATTCGGCGGACTCCCGTGCCCACACCGACACCAACGGAGGCTTCGTGGACATCGCCGACATCGAAGGCAAGGCAGCGGTCATCGCCTGGCCAATGAACCGCTGGGCGGCCCTGAACAACTATCCCGACGTCTTCAAGAATGTGCCGTCGGCAGGTTAGCCATGTCCGTTGCACCTACCCTTGACTACGAGAAGCGCTTCCTGCCCCGCGGGGCCCGGTTCCTGGCCGGCGTCGACGAAGTAGGCCGCGGCGCCCTCGCAGGGCCGGTGAGCGTGGGAATCGCCGTTGTGGACCTGCAGAACATGGAACTTCTCGCCGACGTCCGGGACAGCAAACTCCTCAAGGCGGCAGACCGCGAACGGCTCGACCCGCTGGTGCGGGCCTGGAGCGTCGCCTCGGCCGTCGGACATGCCACTGCGCACGAAATCGATGAGCTCGGCATTATGGGCGCCCTCCGGGCCGCCGGAAACAGGGCCTGGTTCGAGATCCTCGGCGCCGGCATCACGCCCGACGTCGTCCTTCTGGACGGCAGCCACAACTGGCTCTCACCCGCCGTCCAGCCCTCGCTGTTCGACGAAGTCGTCACCGACCCCGGCTGTGACGCGCCCGTCCACACCCTCGTCAAGGCCGACATGCAATGCCTCAGCGTCGCCGCCGCTAGCGTCCTGGCCAAGGTCGAGCGCGACCAGCACATGCAGCAACTCCACCTCGAGTACCCTGACTTCGGCTGGGACGTCAACAAGGGCTACGGCACGGCGGCGCACCGGGAAGCGATCCGCACCAGCGGCCCGAGCCCCTACCACCGGGTCAGCTGGAACCTGCTGTCCGAGTAGCGAACCTGCTCTCCGGGTAGCGCGGTGCGCGGGTTCCCGCCGCATGGTGCAAGATGGAACCATGAGTGCCGAAGACCTTGAGAACTATGAGACCGACATGGAGCTTCAGCTCTACCGGGAGTACCGCGACGTCGTGGGTCTTTTCAGCTATGTGGTCGAGACCGAGCGGCGCTTCTACCTGGCCAATCACGTGGACCTGCAGGCGCGCAGCGCCGACGGCGAGGTCTACTTCGACCTCACGCTCCAGGACGCCTGGGTCTGGGATGTGTACCGTTCAGCGCGGTTTGTGAAGAGCGTCCGGGTCATCACGTTCAAGGACGTCAACGTCGAGGAACTGCCGCGCAACGAGGAACTCGCGCTGCCCAAGGACGTCGACCTCGGCAACTGAGGTTCCTGACCCTCCGGGGTATCCCTGCCGCACTGCCCCGGGGGCACTGTTCCTCCACAGCCGGTGTTTCTCCTCCATCCCTGCCCGCCTTTCCTCGGATGCCCGCGACCTTTCCCACATAGCGTGACAGTGCCCTGTTGCGCGTGATCCCGCCCCCGCAGTCTTGATGCGGAGGTGGAAATGAAAGCCAAGGACCTGCTGGGCCGGCGCGGGGAAGAGCTCGCGGCGGAATATCTGGAATCGCTGGGGATGCTGATCGTGGAGCGCAACTGGCGCTGCCCGGATGGTGAGATCGACATCGTTGCCCTGGACGGCGATGCCCTCGTCATTGCCGAAGTGAAGACGCGGCGTTCGCTCGCCTACGGTCACCCGTTTGAAGCAGTGGGAGCAGACAAGCTCGCTCGGCTGCACCGCCTGGGTTCGGCCTGGTGCCGGGACCACGGACTGTGGTTGCCGCTGCGCCGGGTGGACGTCGTCGCCGTGTTGGACGACGGCGTCGGCAAACCCACCGTTGAGCACCTCAGGGAGGTGCTGTGATGGCGCTGGGGAGAGCCTATTCGGTGGCCCTCGTCGGCCTGAACGGCTACATCGTGGAGGTCGAGGCCGACATCGGCCAGACACTGCCGGCCTTTGTGCTCCTCGGGCTGCCGGACGCTTCCCTCAACGAAGCCCGTGACCGCATCCGCTCGGCGGCGCAGAACTCCGGCATTCCGCTGAGCCGGCGTAAGATCACCGCCAACCTCATTCCGGCGTCCCTGCCCAAGCGCGGATCCGGCTTCGACCTTGCCATCGCGATGTCGGTGCTGCGTGCCGCGGAGGACATCAGGCCCACCGGGCGCACCGTCTTCATCGCCGAGTTGGGACTGGACGGACGCCTGAGGCCTGTGCGCGGCATCCTGCCGGCCGTGATGTCCGCGGTGCAGGCCGGGTTCCACGACATCGTGGTGGCCCACGCGAACGCAGCCGAGGCCGAACTCGTCCCCGGTGCCAGGGTCCGCGGCTACCGGACCCTGGCGCGGCTGGTGTTCGATTTTGGTGCTGACCCGCAGGAACTGGTGCTCGACTTCGCACCGGAGGATGAACCCGCCGGGACTGAGCCTGTGTCAGTGGATGCGCCTGCCCCCGACATGTGTGACGTGTCCGGCCAGGCAGAGGCACGGCGTGCCCTTGAGGTAGCCGCCGCCGGTGCGCACCACCTGCTGCTGACCGGGCCCGCCCGGCGCCGGCAAGACCATGCTGGCCGAGCGGCTTCCCGGGCTTCTGCCCGATCTGCGCGACACGGAGGCGATGGAGGTGACAGCGATCCATTCCCTGTGCCAGCTCCCCACCGCCGGAGTGCAGCTGGTCCGGCGGCCGCCCTTCGAGAATCCCCACCACTCGGCCACAGCAGCGGCGATCATCGGCGGCGGGTCGGGGCTTCCGCGCCCCGGCGCGGCGTCGAGGGCGCACCGCGGAATCCTGTTCCTGGACGAGGCGCCCGAATACGAACGCAGGGTCCTCGATGCACTCAGGCAGCCTCTTGAGAGCGGCGAGCTGGTCATCCACCGCTCGGCCGGAGCAGCGGCCTACCCCGCGCGGTTCCAGCTGGTGCTGGCAGCCAATCCGTGTCCGTGCGGCAAGGCCTCGGGGAAGGGCATTGAATGCACCTGCACCCCCTTCATGCGGCGCCGCTACATGTCGCGCATGTCGGGGCCGCTCCTGGACCGTGTGGACATCCAGCTGCAGGTGGACCGTGTGTCGCTGGCGGACTTTGGCCAGTCCGGGGGAGCGGAGGACAGCGCAACGGTCGGTGCCCGCGTCCTGGCTGCCCGGGCAAGCCAGCTGCAGCGGCTTCAGCGCTGGGGCATGGAAACCAACTCCCAGGTGCCCGGCCGCATCCTGCGTGGCGAGCTGAGACTGGCGGCCGCTACAACCCGGATCCTGGACCATGCACTGGAACGGGGCGTCCTCACGGCCAGGGGCTATGACCGTGTCCTCCGCCTCGCCTGGACTTTGGCAGACCTCGCTGGCCGGGAGCAGCCGGACGGGAACGACATCGGACAGGCCCTGAGCCTCCGCCAGACCGCCTCAGCGGCGGCGTGAAAGGAAAGCCACATGCACAACGAGAGACTTGCCCGGGCCGCGCTGTCCAGGCTGATGGAGCCACAGGACGTGGCGGGGCTGGCCCTGGTGCATGTCGCCGGGGCCGAGGACGCCTTGCGGATCGCCACCGGCCAGGTCAGCTACGGGCCGCGGCTGGAACAGGACATCACCGGGTTGCTGGCAGAGCACAGTGCCGTGAATTCATGGGGCGGCCTCGGTGCGGCGCTGAAACGCTGGGCGCCGAGGATCCCCGACCTCGCCCCGGAGCGTGACGTGGCCACCATGCAGCGCCTGGGCGGCCGGATGATCATCCCGGTGGACGAGCTCTGGCCGCGGCAACTGGACGACCTTGGCCTGCACCAGCCGATTTGCCTTTGGTGGCGGGGCATCGAGCTCGAACTTCCCCCGGCAGCCAAGGCGGTGGCCCTGGTGGGCTCGCGGGACAGTACCAGCTACGGTGCGTCAGTCACCGGTGACCTTGCCTACTCGCTGGCGCAGCGGGGCTTTACTGTGGTGTCCGGCGGCGCGTACGGCATTGATGCCCACGCGCACCGGGCAGCCCTGGCTGGGGGCTCGGGTGCCATGCCGACCATCGCCGTGATGGCAGGCGGGGTGGACCGCTTCTATCCCTCAGGCAACGAGGATCTCCTGCGCTCTGTAGCCAACCAGGGTGCCGTGCTCGCCGAAGTACCGCCCGGTTCCGCACCCACCCGCTACCGGTTCCTTCAGCGGAACCGACTGATCGCTGCCCTTGCGTCCGTCACAGTTGTGGTGGAGGCCAGATGGCGGTCCGGAGCCCTGAATACCGCCCATCACGCGGAAACCCTGGGCCGTGCGGTCGGAGCTGTCCCCGGATCTGTCCACAGCGCCAACTCGGCCGGCTGTCACCGGCTCCTGCGCGAGGGCGGCGCTGTCTGTGTCACTGATGCCGGGGAGATCGCCGAGCTTGCGTCGCCCAGCGGCCAGTCCCTGCCTGATGAGAAGAGCGGGCAGTCCGCCGATCACGACGGCCTGACGCTCGAGGACCTGATCCTGCTGGACGCACTCCCGCTGCGGTCCGCCAGCTCAGTCGAAAAACTCTGCAGTGTCGCCGGACTGGGCGCCGAATCGGTGCGCGCGGGCCTTGGCAGGCTGGCGCTGCTGGGACTGGCCGTATCCGAGAAGGGAGGCTGGAAGCGCACCAGGCAATCAACATAGGGCCTGCCGCCCGGCGACGTCCCCCTCGCCGGGCGGCTCGCCGTGCCGTTCCTTGATTCCGTGCCAAATGCTGGGACAGTGGGGGAGTGGAGAAACAGGAACTGCCGGCCGCCCTCGCCAAGGCCGTCACGGGTTTCGGACGGTACCTGACGGGTGAGCGGGCCCGGTCCGAACACACGGTGCGCGCGTACCTGTCCGACGTCTCCAGCCTGCTGAGCTATGCGGCAGGCGAAGGAGTCTCCGATCCCGCGGGCCTCGAGCTGGGAACCCTCCGGCGCTGGCTGGGCAGCCAGAGCGAGGCTGGCGCGTCACGTTCCACCCTTGCCCGCCGTGCCGCCACGGCGCGGACCTTCACCGCCTGGGCGCTGCGGGAAGAACTCATCGAAACCGATCCTGCCCTGCGCCTGCAGGCCCCCAAACGCGACGGCTCACTGCCGGGGGTTTTGCAGCAGCAGCAGCTCGCCCGGCTTCTGGAGGACCTCAACGAAGCAGCGAAAGACGGTGATCCCGTGGCCCTGCGCAACAGGGCCATGATCGAGCTGCTCTACGCCACTGGTGTCCGCGTCGGCGAGCTGGCGGGTCTGGACGTCGATGACCTCGACCCGGACCGCAGAACCCTCTGCGTGCTCGGCAAAGGCAACAAGGAACGGACGGTGCCGTACGGGCTCCCGGCGGCGCTCGCCGTCGACGACTGGCTGCGCCGCGGACGGGGAAAGCTCGCACTCCCGGACAGCGGCCCGGCACTTTTCCTCGGGATGCGCGGCCGCCGCGTGGACCAGCGCCAGGTCCGCAGCGTAGTGAAGGGACTGTTCGACGCACTGGGCGATACCTCCGCCACCGGACCGCACGCCCTGCGGCACACCGCCGCCACGCATCTGCTTGACGGCGGCGCCGACCTTCGGGCGGTCCAGGAAATCCTCGGTCACAGCAGCCTCGCCACTACCCAGATCTACACCCATGTGTCGGTGGACCGGCTACGTAAGAGCTATCAGCAGGCCCACCCGCGCGCCTAGGCACTTTCCGCCGGCGCGCCTTCTACACCACGCCGAATTGCACTGGCGTAATTAGACGGCGTACGGCAGAATAAGATCCAAGTCGACAACTTTCAAGTTGTGCTTGAAGCACCCGTCTTCAGGCCTCTCTTGTCAGCCCGGCAGATATTTTCATAGATTGGCAGGAGTCACCGGCACCACGCGGCGCCCAAAGCAGCAAGTATCCCGTCCATGCAGGTCGTTGGGGAAGACGTACCTACAGCTATGGAGGATGGAATGTCTGTTGCAATGACCCGCGGTGTGCTGTTTATTCACTCGGCCCCTACCGCACTGTGCCCTCATGTTGAGTGGGCCATCGGATCCGTCGTGGACAAGCGAACGGACCTGGAGTGGACCCCTCAACCCGCTGCGCCCGGCATGTTCCGCTCGG
Organism: Arthrobacter globiformis; assembly: GCF_030815865.1. NCBI lineage: Bacteria > Bacillati > Actinomycetota > Actinomycetes > Micrococcales > Micrococcaceae > Arthrobacter > Arthrobacter globiformis. The sequence continues at coordinate 3,555,012 of NZ_JAUSXI010000001.1, read as the reverse complement.
AGCTGTCCTGGACCGGCGCGCAGGGGACAGGTGCGCAGCTTGCGTCTGCCCTCCGGGGCTGGGCACATCTGCGCTTCGAGGTCACCGAAGAACCCAGCCAGGGCGTGGACGGCGGACGCTGGTCCCACACTCCTGAGCTGGGTATTTTCCACGCCGTGACCGACGTGCACGGCAACATCATGGTGTCCGAAGACCGGATCCGCTACGCCTACGAGGCCGGCGCCGGCGACCCCTCCGCCGTCTACCACGAGCTGTCGCTTGCCCTCGGCGAGGCGTGGGACGAGGAGCTGGAACCCTTCAGGCACGCCGCTGAGGGCGCGCCGGTGCGCTGGCTGCACCAGGTCGGCTGAAGCGGCAGCTCAGCTAAAGACTGCAGGGCCGGTTGATACGCCAGCCGCAGCAATTACCCCATAGCAACGAAGAAGCCCCCGCCAACCGGCGGGGGCTTCTTCAGCCGTTCAGTCAGGTCTCATCACACGCTGCGGATGGCAACGACGGCGTTGTGGCCGCCGAAGCCGAATGAGTTGCTCAGCGCCACAATGTCGCCGGCCGGCAGGTCGCGTGCGGAGGTCACAACGTCGAGCGGGATCTCCGGATCCTGGTTCTCGAGGTTGATGGTCAACGGGGCCTTCCGTTCGTGGACGGCCAGGACGGTAAGGACGGCCTCAACAGCGCCCGAGGCGCCGAGCAGGTGGCCCATCTGCGACTTGGTGGCCGAGACGGCCACGTTGTCGACGTGGCTGCCGAGCGCCGCTTTCAGCGCCGTGTATTCCGGCTTGTCACCCACCGGTGTCGACGTGGCGTGGGCGTTGACGTGAACAACGTCCTCTGCCTGGATGCGCCCGTCGAACATGGCTGCCTTGAGCGCGCGGGTCGCGCCGAGGCCTTGAGGGTCCGGGGCGGTGATGTGGTAGGCGTCGGCCGTCACGGACGTGCCGGCCAGCTCACCGTAGATCCGTGCGCCGCGGGCAAGGGCGTGCTCCTCAGCCTCAAGCACCAGCGCGCCGGCGCCTTCGCCCATGACAAAACCGTCACGGCCAAGGTCGTACGGGCGCGAGGCGTGCTCGGGATCGTCGTTGCGGCGGGAGAGCGCCTGCATGGAAGAGAACGCTGCCAGTGGCATCGGGTGGATGGCGGCTTCGGCGCCACCGCACATGACGACGTCGGCCTTGCCGGACCGGATCAGGTCCAGCCCGAGGTGCATCGCTTCGGTACCGGACGCGCAGGCGGACACCGGCGTGTGCGCACCGGCGCGGGCGCCCAGGTCCAGGCTGACCGCTGCGGCCACGCCGTTGGGCATGAGCATGGGAACCGTCATGGGCAGGACGCGTCGGGGCCCCTTCTCCTTCAGCGTGTCCCACGCGTCAAGGAGCGTCCAGACGCCACCGATGCCGGTGGCGAACGCCACGGCCAGCCTGTCATGGTCGATTTCGGTAATGCCGGAGTCGGCCCATGCCTCGCGTGAGGCGATGACGCCGAACTGCGTTGACGGGTCCATGCGCTTGGCCTCGACCCGGCTCAGGACGTCGAGGGCGGGGGTGGTGCACCTGGCGGCGAAGTGGACCGGCAGCTCGTACTTGGCGACCCAGTCGTCCTCAAGGGTGTGGGCGCCGGAAACCCCCTTCAGCGCGTTCTGCCACATCGTGGGTACGTCGCCGCCGATGGGCGTGGTGGCACCCAGACCTGTTATGACTACTTTGCGTGTCATGTGATCACTCTCTGTCGGTGCGCCTGCCGTGTCCTATGCTGCTGGCCGGAGGCCGGAGTGGGGGGGCGTGCGGGGAGTCTGCAAAAATTTAAGGGTGGTGCATCGGCTGGCCGGTCCGGAAAGGTGTCCGGCCCGGCCAGCCGGGTTCAGCCGTGAGGGCTGGAGCCTGTAGAGGCTGGTGCCAATGAAGGCGGGTGTCCTACTTACGCCTGGGCGCCGGAGATGAAGTCCACGGCGTCGCCGACGGTCTTGAGGTTCTTAACCTCTTCGTCGGGGATGCGGACGCCGAACTTCTCTTCGGCGTTGACGACGATGGTCATCATGGAGATGGAGTCGATGTCCAGGTCCTCAGTGAAGGACTTGTCCAGCTCGACGGCCTCGGGGGCCAGGCCGGTCTCTTCGTTGACGATTTCAGCCAGTCCGGCCAGGATCTCTTCGTTGCTAGCCATTGATGGCTCCTTTTCTTGTTATTGCCGGCACGGGATGCCGGAAATGGGCAAACCGCGGTTGCGGCTTGGTGATCGGAATTGCTACGGAAGGACAATTACCTGGGCGCCGAAGACCAGTCCGGCGCCGAAGCCAATCTGCAGGGCCAGTCCGCCGCTCAGTGCGGGGTTTTCCTGGAGCAGGCGGTGTGTAGCCAGGGGGATCGATGCCGCCGAGGTGTTACCGGCATCGGCGATGTCACGCGCCACGGTAACGGTTTCGGGGAGCTTGAGCTTCTTGACCATCTCATCGATGATCCGCATGTTCGCCTGGTGCGGAATGAAGGCCACCAGGTCCTCGGCCTGGACGCCGGCGGCTTCCAGCGCCTGCTGGGCAACCTTGGCCATTTCCCAGACCGCCCAGCGGAACACCGTCTGGCCGTCCTGGCGGAGGGTCGGGTAGAGCTCCTGCGCCTCTTCGAGGAGCGCGAGGTCACCGGTGGAGTCGGACCGGCGTGCGGCCATGCCAAGGTCGCGGACGTCCAGCATGGAGCGGGTCATGCCGATGGCATCCCACTTGCTGCCGTCCGATCCCCACACCGACGGAGCGATGCCGGGGGTGTCCGACGGGCCGATGACAACGGCCCCGGCGCCGTCACCCAGCAGGAACGAGATCGTGCGTTCACGGTTATCGATGACGTCGGAGAGCTTTTCCGCGCCGACAACGAGCACGTAGTTGGCGGCCCCCGAACGGACCAGCGCATCGCCCTGGGCCACGCCGTAGCAGTAGCCGGCGCAGGCAGCGGAGATGTCGAAGGCAGGGGCAGGCGTGGCGCCCAGCCGGTCGGCGAGGCTTGCGGCGGCCGAGGGCGTGGCGTACGGGTGGGTCACCGTGGAGACGATAACGGCGCCGAGCTGGGATGCCTCGATCCCTGCCTTCTGCATGGCCTCACGGGCGGCACCCTCGGCCATGTCGATCACGCTGACGTCGGCGGGTGCGCGGTGGCGGGTGACGATACCGGTACGCTGGCGGATCCACTCGTCGGAGGAATCGATCCATTGGCACACATCCTCATTAGTGACCAGGACGTCGGGGCGGTAAGCACCGATGCCCAGGATCCGGGTGTGCTCGTTGAGCGGGGACTGCTTCAGTACCGGCGTGCTCATGCCTGTCCTTCCAGTTCTGCGAAGAGTGCAAGGGCCGCGGACAGGTCGTCCGGCGTTTTGACAGCAACAGTCTTTACGCCCGGCATGCCCCGCTTGGCCAGTCCGGCCAGGGTACCCGCCGGCGCGAGTTCAATGACCCCGGTGACTCCGCGGTTCACGAGGGTCTCCATGCACAGGTCCCAGCGGACCGGACGCGAGACCTGGGCGATCAGGCTGTCGACGGCGGCGGTGCCCGCGGTGACCTCGCGGCCGTCGAAGTTGGACAGCAGCGGCACGGCGGGTGCCTGCGGCTGCAGCTCCGGGCGGAGCGCCTCGAGTGCGCTCACCGCGGGAGCCATGTGTGAGGTGTGGAATGCGCCGGCGACCTTCAGCGGAATCACGCGCGCCTTGGCCGGCGGATTCTCGGCCAGGGCCTTGAGCTGTTCGAAGGTGCCCGCGGCGACGGTCTGGCCCGCGCCGTTGACGTTTGCGGGCGTTGCGCCGGCGGCCTCGATGGCGGCGAGGACCTCGGCGGGGTCGCCACCCACCACGGCGCTCATGCCGGTGGGGGTGACGGCAGCGGCCGCGGCCATGCTGTTGGCGCGTTCGCGCACAAACGCCATGGCTTCCTTTTCGGTGAGCACGCCGGCCAGCGCGGACGCCGTGATCTCGCCCACCGAATGTCCCGCCAGGATGACCGGCAGCGTGCTGAGTTCGACATCGAACAGCGACTTGGCGGCCACCAGCCCCGCCGCCACGATGAGCGGCTGCGCGACGGCAGTGTCCTTGATGGTTTCCTCGTCAGAGGTGGTCCCGTGCGCAGTGAGGTCGATACCTGCAATTTCGCTCAGGGAGGCCAGATGGCCTGCTACGGAAGGCAGTTCCAGCCACGGGGCCAGGAAACCGGGGGTCTGTGAGCCCTGTCCAGGGCAGACGATTGCAAGCACGTATCCAGCTTTCCAAATTACCGGGTGATTCATTGGTGTTTGCGTACACCAACCTCACGGGGTCAGATTGTAGGAAGTCTACAACGGTTCAGTTAGTGTTCCGCGCGGCAACACGCTCGACGGCGGGCTTCGGGGGAGTGGAAAGCCGCCCCACCACAAGGGCCGCCTGCAGCACGAACGCCTCCCGGGGGAGCAGCGGATCCCAGCCGGTCACGTCACAAACACGCTTGAGCCGGTACCGCACAGTGTTGGCGTGGACGAAGAGTTCACGCGCTGTGGCCTCGAGTGAATGCCCCAGCTCCAGGTAGGTGCCGAGCGTTTCCACCAGCCCGTTCGACGCCGCGAGGAGCGGCCGGTAGATGTTCTTCACCAGCGACCGCCGGGCGGCGTCGTCCCCGGAAATGACCCGTTCCGGGAGGAGATCGTCGGCCGCCACCGGGCGCGGAGCGGCGGGCCATGCCCGTGCGGCGGTGAGCCCGGCGAAGGCGGACTGCGCCGAGCTGCTGGCTTCCAGCAGGGAGCTGGCCTCCGCTCCGTAAACCACCGGACCGGGCGCGAACATCTCGCTGAGCTTCACATACGCGGTCTCCCGGTCGTGCACGCCGCCCAGGATCAGGATGAGGCGGTCGCCCTGGATGCCTACGAGGGCATCCTCCGCGTACCGGCCTGCCATGCGGCGCAGTTCGCTCACGTAGCTGGCGCTGGGTTCCGACGGCGAGTTGCCCACCATCACGGTGAAGCGTTCCTGCGCCTTCCAGCCGAGCGCGGCGATCCTGGAGCGCAGCGCGTCGGTGTTCTCACCGCGCAGGATGGCGTCCACGATCAGGGCTTCGAGCCGCGTGTCCCAGGACCCCCGGGATTCCGCGGCCCGGGCGTACACGTCGGCGGCGGCAAACGCCACTTCCCGCGAGTACCTGAGGACTGCTTCGCGCAGGGAAGGCTGGTCCGCTTCGGGAGCGATCACCGGAACCTGGTCCTCCACCACTTCCACGACGATCCGGATGAGCTGAAGCGCCTTCTGCAGGCTGATGGACCGGGTCAGTTCCGTCGGGGCGGTACCGAAAACGTCGGAAAGGATCCAGGACGGGGAACTGGGGCGCTCATACCAGGTGACGAATGCGGCGATGCCGTTCTGCGCCACCAGTCCCAGCGCGGAGCGCTCGTCGGAACTGAGCCGGCTGTACCACGGCAGCGATTTCTCCAGCTGGCGCATGGTGGTGGTGGACAACTGGCCGACGCTGGCCCTGAGCTTTTTCAGGGTCTCCGTCTTCTCCGGAGTCATGGTCCGGGAGGACGGTTTGCGCGGTGCAGGGGCGGGGGACGGCTCGGGCATGATTCGAGCATACGGTGCCTGCGGGACAAGCTCCATTTTGTGCAAAGGCTACAACTGGGGTTGTGCTGCGTCACAACCCTTCCGGCGCTTCCGGAAGCACCCCAAACGACGACGGCGGTCCCCACCGTGGGTGGGGACCGCCGTCGTTCCTCTGAAGAGGAGGAGTTCGCTGGTTGAGCTTGTCGAAACCCGGGTTTCAACAGCTCAACCAGCGGCCCGTTCGTACAGGCTCAAGAAGCCGAGTTAGGACTCGCCTCCGGCGTTGCCCGTGGTGCCGGCGTTCACGTTGAGCAGGCGGTACTTCTCGATGGCCTGCGCCGGTGCCTGTCCGTCGACCTCACCCTTGGCTGCGAGCAGCTGCAGGGTCTTCACAACGACGGAGTGGATGTCGTTCTTGAAGAAGCGGCGGGCGGCGGCGCGGGTGTCGGAGAAGCCGAAACCGTCGGCGCCCAGGGTGGCGAACTCGTTCGGGACGAACTGCCGGATCTGGTCCGGGACGGCCTTCATGTAGTCCGAGACGGCTACGACGGGGCCCTGGGCACCTTCGAGCTGTTTGGTGACGAACGGTTGGCGGGCTTCCTTGCCGGGGTTGAGGAAGGCTTCCTCTTCGGCGGCGAGGCCGTCGCGGCGCAGTTCGTTCCAGGAGGTGACGGACCAGACGTCGGCGGAGACGCCCCAGTCTTCGGCAAGGATCCGCTGGGCTTCGAGTGCCCAGGGGACGGAGACGCCGGAGGCGAGGATCTGGCTCTTGGGGCCTTCGGTGCTGGAGGCCGCGAGCTTGTAGATGCCCTTGAGGACGCCTTCGACGTCGAGGTTCTCCGGTTCCGCGGGCTGGACGATCGGCTCGTTGTACACAGTGAGGTAGTACATGAGGTTCCGGTCGGTGGAGTCGTGCCCGTACATGCGTTCGAGGCCATCACGGACGATGTGGCCCATTTCGTAGCCGTAGGCGGGGTCGTACGTGACCACTGCCGGGTTGGTGGAGGCCAGCAGCGGGGAGTGCCCATCGGCGTGCTGGAGGCCTTCGCCGGTGAGGGTGGTCCGTCCGGCGGTGGCGCCGATGATAAACCCGCGGGTCATCTGGTCGGCGGCGGCCCAGAAGGCGTCGCCGGTGCGCTGGAAGCCGAACATGGAGTAGAACACGTAGACCGGGACCAGGGGAACGCCGTGGGTGGCGTAGGCGGTGCCGGCGGCGGTGAAGGCTGCCACGGCGCCGGCTTCGTTGATGCCGGGGTGGATCAGCTGGCCCTGGGCGGATTCCTTGTAGGCCAGGACCAGGTCCCGGTCCACCGAAAGGTAGTTCTGGCCCTTGGGGTTGTAGATCTTCGCCGTCGGGAAGAACGCGTCCATGCCGAACGTGCGGGCCTCATCCGGGATGATCGGCGCGATGTGCTTGCCGAAGTTCTTATCCCGCATCAGGTCCTTGAGCAGGCGGACGAACGCCATGGTGGTGGCGGCCTGCTGCTTGCCCGAACCGCGCTTGGCGACCTCGTAGGTCTTCGCCTCGGGAAGCTCGATGTCCGAGTGCTTCGAGCGCCGTTCCGGAACGGAACCGCCGAGGGCGGCGCGGCGCTCGAGCAGGTACTTGATTTCCGGGGCGTCCGTGCCCGGGTGGAAGTACGGAGGACGGTACGGGTCCTTCTCCAGCTGCTCATCCGTGACCGGGATCCGCAGGTGGTCGCGGAACTTCTTCAGGTCGTCCAGGGTGAGTTTTTTCATCTGGTGGGTGGCGTTGCGGCCTTCGAAGTGCGGGCCCAGTCCGTAGCCCTTGACCGTTTTGGCCAGGATCACGGTGGGTTTGCCCTTGAATTCGGTCGCTGCCTTGTACGCGGCGTAGACCTTGCGGTAGTCGTGCCCGCCGCGCTTGAGGTTCCAGATCTCGTCGTCGGTCAGGTCGGCGACGAGGTCCTTGGTGTGGGGGTCCTTGCCGAAGAAGTGTTCGCGGACGAACCCGCCGGATTCGGCCTTGTAGGTCTGGTAGTCCCCGTCCGGGGTTTCGTTCATGATCTTCACCAGCGACCCGTCGGTGTCGCGGGTGAGCAGGTCATCCCATTCCCGGCCCCAGACGACCTTGATCACGTTCCAGCCCGCGCCGCGGAAGAACGCCTCGAGTTCCTGCATGATTTTGCCGTTGCCGCGCACCGGCCCGTCCAGGCGCTGGAGGTTGCAGTTGATCACGAAGTTCAGGTTGTCCAGGTTCTCGTTCGCGGCGAGCTGGAGCAGGCCGCGGGACTCGGGCTCGTCCATTTCGCCGTCGCCCAGGAACGCCCAGACCTGCTGGTCGGCGGTGTCTTTCAGGCCCCGGTTGTGCAGGTACCGGTTGGACTGGGCCTGGTAGATCGCGTTCATCGGGCCGATGCCCATCGAGACGGTCGGGAATTCCCAGAAGTGCGGCATCAGCCGCGGGTGCGGGTAGGAGGAGAGCGCGTGGCCTTCCTTGGACTTTTCCTGCCGGAACCCGTCCAGGTCCTCCTCACTGAGGCGGCCTTCCATGAACGCGCGGGCGTACATGCCCGGGGACGCGTGGCCCTGGAAGAACACCTGGTCCCCGCCGCCCGGGTGGTCCTTGCCGCGGAAGAAGTGGTTGAACCCGACCTCGTACAGGGTCGCGGCGCCGGCGTAGGTGGAGATGTGTCCGCCCACCCCGATCTCGGGCCGCTGCGCCCGGTGCACCATCACCGCGGCGTTCCAGCGCATGTACGCCCGGTACCGGCGCTCGTACTCCTCGTTGCCCGGGAACTCTGCTTCCTGGTCCACCGGGATCGTGTTCACATAATCCGTGGTGGTCACCATCGGAACCCCGACGCTCTGCGCGCCGGCACGCTGCAGGAGACTGCGCATGATGTATTGGGCACGCTCCGTGCCCTGTTCCCTGATCAGCGCATCCAGGGACTCAACCCACTCGGCGGTCTCTTCCGGATCACGATCAGGCAGCTGGTTAGTCAACCCGCTGAGGATATGGGAGGTATCTTCTCCTGCAGCCACGTCCAACCTCTCTTTGCGCGCATTCACCGGCGCACTCAGGTCCGGCAGGGTAGCTGCCCGGCGTGAACGCGTCGTGTGCGTCATATCGGTTACAACAGCCCGGTCATGTGCGCCGGGCAGGGTTCTATCTCGTGTGTTTGACTGCCTATTCGTTGGGGGCGGTCGCCCCTCTAGGCATAGTTGTCAACAGTCACTGTAGCTCTGACGGCCTGCCGATGCGTAGCCGCGCTTGAACCTCCTGCCCTATTTGACCGTCATACTTGTTGTGTGACGCACAATAAGCCGCACCGCGGCGCCCCTAGCTTGAAGCGCACGCCCAAAGGGTGTTGGCTTGGAGTAATCGAAATCACCATGCACAGGAGGAACACGTGAGCGAGGCCGACGCCGCCACTTCGGTAAATGTGGCGGAAAAATTGGGTTTCAAGGATGGGGATCTGATTCAGGAGTTCGGTTACGACGACGACGTCGACCTCGACTTGCGTGACGACATAGAGGATCTGACGGGGTCAGAGCTTCTGGATGAGGACGATCACGACGTCGTTGACGCCGTGATCTTCTGGTGGCGGGACGGCGACGGAGACCTAGTGGACACGCTGGTCGACTCGCTGACGACGCTCACCGAGGGCGGCGTGGTGTGGGTCCTCACGCCGAAGTCCGGACGTACCGGATATGTCTCGCCCTCCGACATCCAGGACGCGGCACCCACCGCCGGGCTGCACTGCACCACGTCCGCGGGCGTTTCCAAGGACTGGAGCGCCACGCGCCTGGTCACCAGGAAGAACAAGTGACCGGACAGGCCGCCGTCGCATCGGCGGACCTGGCCGGAGTGCCTGAGGTCGGGCAGCAGGCGCCGGACTTCACCCTGGTCAATCAGTTTGGTGAGCCCGTCCGGCTTGCCGACTTCCGCGGACGCAACGTGGTGGTTGTTTTCTACCCCTTCGCGTTCTCCGGCATCTGCACAGGCGAGCTCTGCGAGATCAGGGACAATCTGGCCGTCTTCGAACATGCCGACGCCGAGGTACTCGCGGTCTCGGTGGACAGTAAGTTCGCCCTCCGGGCGTATGCCGAGCAGGAAGGCTACGGCTTCAGCCTGTTGGCCGACTTCTGGCCGCACGGCGCCGTAGCGGGGAAGTACGGTGTGTTCGACGAGGAAAGCGGAATGGCACGGCGCGGAACGTTCATCATCGACGCCGGCGGAACGGTCCGCTACGTCGTTGTGAATCCGCGGGGCCAGGCCCGTGACCTCACCGAATATCGCCGCGTTCTGGCAGAACTGGCCCAGGGCTAGGCGTCAGGGCCAGCCCATGGATCAGCGGCGGACTGGCATCGGTCTGACAGGCTTCGCCAGTCTGCCTACTGCTCCGCCCGCGGAGTCATCGGCCGGCGACCTCGAAGTGCTGGGCGGGATCCGCGACGTGCTGTCCGGGCTGCCCCTGGCGCTTCTGACTGGGGCCGGGCTCAGTACCGACTCCGGCATACCGGATTACCGCGGACCGGATTCGCCCCCGCGCTCACCCATGACCTACCAGGAGTTTGTGGGTGAGGCGGCAAACCGGCAGCGCTATTGGGCCCGCAACCACATCGGCTGGTCCCATCTGAGGCGGGCCAACCCCAATGCCGGCCACGCCGCCGTCGCCGTCCTGGAGCAGCGTGGGCTCCTGACCGGACTGATCACCCAGAACGTGGACCGCCTCCACGAGGACGCCGGCAGTGTCAACGTGGTGGACCTTCACGGACGCTTCGACCAGGTGATTTGCCTGGAGTGTCGCCGCACGTACTCACGGCAGCTGCTCGCAAAGGTTCTGGAGGAGCTGAATCCGGACTTCCTTGACCATGCCATGAAGTCCGGACTTGTCGAGATGGCTCCCGATGCCGACGCCACAGTGGAGGACCTGCGACTGATCCGGAGCTTTGTGGTTGCCCGCTGCCCAGCGTGCGGCGGCGACTTGAAGCCGGACTTTGTCTATTTCGGCGAAAACGTCCCCAAGGACCGCGTAGAGCGCGCCTACGCAATGGTGGATGAAGCCGAAGCCCTGCTTGTTGCCGGTTCCTCACTCAGTGTCATGAGCGGGCTGCGGTTTGTCCGTCATGCTGCCAAGGAAGGCAAGCCCGTTGTCATCATCAACCGTGGCCACACGCGAGGCGATGAGCTCGCCACGATCAAGCTGGAGGCCGGGGTCGGTGAGTCCCTCGCCTGGCTGGCAGATGAATTGCCCCCGCTCGCTATGGCCAGACCCGATTAGCGTTTGCGGGCACTGGTCGGGTAGAGTCTATGTTCGTTGGTTGGAGCGCTTCGGTGCGAAAACCTTTCTTTGGGTCTTTAGCTCAGCTGGTAGAGCGCCACGTTTACACCGTGGATGTCATCGGTTCGATCCCGGTAGGACCCACCTTGAAAACCCCGTTTGACCAAGCCCTCGAGCTAGGTCAGGCGGGGTTTTGTGTTTAATGTCTGCGCCCGGCAATAACCTGCGGGCATGGAATACGTACTTGTGAGGACTGCTGCTGACGGGCAGCCGGGGGCTGTCATCCGCGGCGGCCAGGAATGGACGGTGGGCGCGGAACCGCTGCGGTGGTTTGAACGCGTCAGCTGGTGGGAGGCGGAGCGCCGGATGCCGCTGGGACTTAGCCGCGTTGACGTCGAAGTGTGGCGGCTGCAGACGCGGCTGGGGCGAAACGCGGGATCGGCGCTGACCACCATGGAGATCATCCGCGATGGGCTCGGCGGCGGGTGGAGACTGCGGAGCGTGGTAGCGGACAATACCGCCGCGGACAACGCCGTTGCGAATGCGGCCTGAGCAGCAGGCATCACAGCGAGGAAAGCTTGAGAACCAGAAAGGCCTGAATCATAAAGGGCCCGGAAATTGGATAAGCCTTCCACCGCGACTATTGGGGGATGCCGCGGTGGAAGGCTTGAAATTGAATATACCGTGAACATTCGGAAACACGAAACCATTAGGAAGGTTGCTTCCAGTGCTCCTTTTGCGCGTGGTTGACTAAGCAGGCCTGCAGCGGTTGCCGCCCAGCCAGTATGATGGTAGGTGTTCAGTTGACTGGACGTTTGGCATCGTCGCCGGTGTTCGAGCGCGATGCAGTCTGCCGACCCCGCTGTCTGAGCGCGTACCGAAAGGAGAATCATGGCCGATTCCCGCACCCCCAAAGCCAATGACGGATTGGGTAGCGCGTCGCCGGCGCCCGCTGTCACGCGAGCCGCCGCCGTCCTGGAGTCGCTCGCGGCGTCCGCCACTGGCCGGCTTACCCTCAGTGACCTCGCCCGGGACCTCGGAATCCCCAAGTCTTCCACCTCCAACCTGCTGCTGGCCCTCGAGGAGGCCAGACTCATCAGCAGGCAGGGCGCCGAGTACACGCTGGGGCGCAAGCTCGTTGAATTGGGCGCCGCCTACCTGAGCCGGCTCGATGAAGTCCAGGAGTTTTACCGTTTCTGCGAGCAGGCGCCCACGCTGTCAGGCGAAACAGTGCGCATTGCCATGCTGGACGGCGCCAACGTCATCTACCTGGCGCGCTACGAGGGCCATCCGGCCGTCCGCCTGACATCCAATATCGGCGACAAGATGCCGGTGTCCCTCTGCGCCGTGGGCAAAGCACTGATCGCCCGGCTTCATGACCACGACATCAATGCCATGTTCGCTGACGATACGGAGCTTCCTGTGCTGACGCCCAAGTCACTGCGCACGGGAGCGGAGCTCAAGGCTCAGGTGGAGAAGATCCGCGAGCAGGGTTATGCGTTTGAAGATGAGGAATCCACCACGGGCGTGGTCTGCCTCGCTGTGACTGTACCTACGCGGGGAGCGCATGGCCCCAGCCTTGGCTTGTCCGTCACGGCACTGAAGGCGACCTACTCACAGGAGCAGGGCGCGCAGATGGTCAAAGAGCTGAACGAGCTGGCGAGATCCCTCGGCAACCCCATGGGTTAAGCAGGGATCCCCGGGCTATTGGCTAGCTGTTCATCATGTTGTACTCTGTTCAATATAGTGACCGACGCAATAGTGGTGTCGCTACTCACCAGGCCAACGGGGGCCTGGAGTGTCTTTGAGGGAGTGCTAGTGACAACTCGTACTGATTCACCGCTGGCTGATGCGGGCGGCGCCGTCGTCGAACCGGAACAGCTGCGAAGGGCAACACTTGCCAGCTCCGTGGGCTCCGCTCTGGAGTACTACGACTTCTACATCTACGGCCTGGCTTCGGCCCTCATCTTCGGGCCGCTGTTCTTCAAGCCGCTCGGCGATGAGGGTGCGCTGATCGCCTCATTCGCCACCTACGGTGTGGGCTTCGCTGCCCGGCCGTTCGGCGGCATCGTCTTCGGGTACATCGGAGACCGCTTCGGCCGGAAAATGGTGCTGATCCTGACCATCGGGCTGATGGGTGCCGCAAGCTTCGCGATCGGCCTGCTGCCGACATTCGAGCAGGCCGGTATGCTCGGCGCGGTGCTCCTGGTGATCCTCCGGATCGTCCAGGGCCTCGGTGCCGGCGCGGAGCAGGCCGGCGCTACGACGCTGATCTCCGAAGTGGCCCCGCCCCGCCGTCGTGGTTTCTTTGCCTCACTGCCTTTCGTAGGGATCCAGCTGGGCACCCTCCTGGGCGCCGGCACCTTCGCTCTCATCGCCACGGCGGACAAGGCCGTCCTCGAGGGCTGGCTCTGGCGTGTGCCCTTCCTGGCCAGCGTGATCCTGATCGCCATTGCCGTGTTCATCCGCCTGCGGCTCAAGGAAACCCCGGTGTTCCAGGAGCTGGCGAAACACAAGAACGTCGTCAAGAACCCGGTGGGCCAGCTCTGGAAGCACTCCAAGAAGAACGTCCTGGTGGGCATCGGCCTGCGCATGGGCGAGAACGGTAATTCCTCCATTTATTCGGCGCTCCTGGTGGCGTTCCTGGCAGCCCCGGCGGGCGTTTTTCCCGGCGACAAGTTCATTGGCCCGGTGGGTCTCCTGATCGCCGCCGGTTTTGCCGCCGTCATGGTGGTCACATTCGGTGCGCTGTCCGACCGCTTCGGCCGCGTCCCCGTCTACCGCTACGGCGCCCTCTTCCAGGCTGTCATCGCCTTCCCGGCGTTCTACCTCGTGACCCTTGGCAACGTGACCCTGGTGTGGGTTGTCATGGTGGTTGGCATCGCCCTCGGCGTGCAGTCCATGCTGGGACCGCAGTGCCCCCTGCTGCCTGAACTGTTTGGATCGCAGTACCGGTTCACGGGTGTCGCCATGGCCCGTGAACTCTCCGCCGTGATGGCGGGCGGCCTGGTTCCGCTGGTGGGAGCGGCACTGCTCGCCGCCACCGGCTACTCCTGGCTGGTCCTGGCGGTTTACTCGCTGGTCCTTGCCCTCATCTCCTTCGTGAGTACCTTCTTCACTCCGGAAACAAAGGGCCGCGACCTGGTGCTCATCGAGGACGCCCGCTAGAAGCCATGCAGGTAGAGCACACAGCGTAGAGCACACAGCGCGAACGTACACTTGCGGCCCATCCCCGACGGGGCGGGCCGCAAGTGTACGTTCGCGCATGAGCGGGGGGCCGCATGTGTACGTTCGCGCTTGGGGGAGGGCGCAGCCGGAGAGCCGGGCAACCTTTGGCTGCCCGGCTCTCCGGTGTTTCCTCCGCAGGGGTGTCCTGCGCAGGCGCTTTAGTGGAACGGGCGCTTTAGTAGAAGTGGACCGTATCCACGAGGTGGGGCAGCTCACCGCCGTCGAGGAATGTCCTGAGGTTGCTGCAGAAGCGCTCGGCGATCAGGCGGTTCTCGGCTGCGCTGAGGGCCGAGGTGTGCGGCGACACCATGACGCGCGGGTGATTCCAGAGCGGGCTGTCCTGCGGCAGCGGCTCGACGGCGAACACGTCGAGGCAGGCGTAGGCCACCTGTCCGTTCTCCAGCGCCTCGAGCAGCGCATCCTCGTCCACCACCGTTCCGCGGCCAACATTCACAAACACCGTGCCGGGCTTCATGGCCGCGAAGACCTCGCGGTTGAATAGCCTCTCCGTGTACGGCGTGCCCGGGAGGGTGTTCACTACGGCGTCGGCCGAGGCGAGCAGCCCGGCCAGTCCGCTGTTGTCGGCCACTTCCTCAATGCCGTCGATGGGCTCCACAGAACGTTTGGTGCCACTAACCTTCATGCCGAGTGCACGGGCGATGCGGGCGGTCTCCAGCCCGATCTCCCCGAGCCCCGTGACCACCAGCGAGGAGCCGTTGACCAGCCTGGTGGGTATCCGCAGCTCTGGCCACGATTTGGCGGCCTGGTCCTGGGCGAGCTCCGCGGTCCGCTTGAAGCCGTTGAGGATGCCTAGCGCCGCAAACTCCGCGAGGGGCAGGGCATGCACGCCTGCTGACGTGGTCACCTTGAACTTGTTCAGGGTTTCGGCGTCGAGGCCGGAGGCTTTGACCGCCCCGCCGGCACCTGCCGCCATGGCATGGATCCACTGCAGGCGCGGGTTTTCCCTGGCGATCCGCGCCAGGCCGGCGGGGTTTTCGTTCGGGAAGCCGTACAGTACGTCGGCCCTGCCCAGCATCTCCCAGTAGCGCTCCTCCTGTTCAGGCGTGCGCTTGAAGTCAGGGTCGCCCGCATGGTCTGCCGGGAACCGTTCGGGCGGCAGCAGGTCGGGCTCGTAGAGAACGGTCACGGAGGGATCTACGGCGCGGATGCGTTCCACGAACTCGGCTTCGAGCGGGACGGCGATCGCGACGGTGGTTTCAGTCGTCATGCTGTTCATCATACTGAATAGGGGCTAGGATACTGAACAGATTTCTAAGACTAACCACAGATTGACCACAACGAAGTGAGGATCCGCTGCAGATGAATATGCCGAGAGCAGGCTTCGTGGGCCTGGGCCTGATGGGGGCGCCGATGGCCGCGAACCTGGTAAGGAAGGGCTGGGCGGTTACGGCGTGGAACCGGTCGCCTGGGGCGGTGCAGGATTTCCGTCAGCTGGGCGGATCCGCTGCAGACACCGTGGACCAGCTCAGGGACGAGCCGGTGATCGTCTTCATGCTGCCGGACCTTGCCTACATTGAGGACGCGGCATCCGGACTCCTCGCGAGCTGGCAGTCATCGCCGCCGGCGGCCGGCAGCGCCGTGGTGGTCATGAGCAGCGTTTCCCCCACCGCGGTCAAGGCTTTCGGGCAGAGGGTCCTGGAGGCCAGTTCAGGCCATGCCGTTGTGGTGGACGCACCGGTCAGCGGCGGGACGGGGGGAGCGATCGATGGCACGCTGGCCATCATGGCCGGCGCGGACCACGACGCCGACTTCCGCCGGCTGCTTCCGCTCTTCGAGGCCATGGGCACCACCGTGCGGCTCCTTGGTCCGCTCGGTGCCGGATCGCTGGCAAAGGCGTGCAATCAGCTGGTGGTCGGAACGACGACGGCGGCACTCGCCGAAGCGGCCGAGCTCGCCGAACGCTCGGGCGTCGATGTCGTGGCCCTCTACGAGGTTCTGTCCGGCGGTCTCGCCGGAAGCCGCGTCCTGGACCAGGTGGGCCCGCGGATCGCCCGCAAGGACTACACCCCCACTGGCCCGGCGAAGTTCATGCACAAGGACCTGTCCTTCGTCGTAGAGTCGGCCGACGCCACCGGGACCGCCGTCCCGATGGCACGGGCCGGCGTCGAACTTTATGCCGAACTGAAGCGGCAGGGACTGGGGGACCAGGACCTGGCCGTGGTGCGGCAAGCCATTTCAAATCTCAGCAGGACGGGCGCCGTGAGCGCCGCAGAAGGGACCTCTTCATGACTTCACTTTTTGATTTGACTGGGCGGGTTGCGCTGGTGACTGGTTCGAGCCGGGGGATCGGTAACGCGTTGGCGCGGGCTTTGGCCGATGCCGGCGCCGCGGTGGTGTTGAACGGGGTGAATCCGGAGAGGTTGAAGGCGGCGGAGGCGGTGATGGCCGCGGAGTACGCGCCGGGCCGGGTGCACAGTGTGGCGTTTGATGTCACGGACGAGGCTGCGGCCGCGGCGGGTGTGGCGTGGGTCGAGGAGCACGTGGGCCCGCTGGAGGTCCTGGTGAACAATGCCGGGATCCAGCACCGGGTGCCGATGCTGGAGCTGGACGTGAAGGACTGGGAGCGGGTGATCTCCACGGATTTGACCAGCGCGTTCCTGGTCGGGAGGGAGGCGGCCCGGCACATGATTCCGCGCGGTCACGGGAAGATCATCAACATCTGTTCGGTGCAGACGGACCTGGCCCGGCCCACGATCGCCCCGTACGTGGCGGCGAAGGGCGGTTTGCGGAACCTGACCCGGGCGATGACCGCGGAGTGGGCGGGATCGGGTCTGCAGATCAACGGGATCGCGCCGGGATACATCCATACCGAGATGACGCAGAACCTGGTGGATGATGAGCAGTTCAATGCCTGGATCCTGGGCCGGACCCCGGCGGCCCGGTGGGGCACGGTGCAGGATTTGGCCGGGCCGGCGGTGTGGCTGGCCTCCAGCGGGTCTGATTTTGTGAACGGGCAGACGATCTTTATCGACGGCGGAATGACGGTGGTGGTCTGATGACACACACAACAGAAATCCTGCCGGTCTCCGGTCCGGCGGTGGTCGCGCACGCGAAGGGGGACCTGCGGATCGATGAGGTCCCGCTGAAGGCCCCGGCGCCGGATGAGGCGGTCGTGGAGGTCCTGTTCGGGGGGATTTGCGGGTCGGACCTGCATTACTGGCTGCACGGCGCGGCGGGCGAGTCGATCCTGAAGGCGCCGCTGGTGCTGGGCCATGAGATTTCCGGGCGCGTCGTCAAGGCCGCCGCGGACGGGACCGGACCGGCCGCCGGGACCCCGGTCGCGGTGCACCCGGCCACCCCCGGAGCCGGCACGGGCCCGGACGCGCCCAGGTACCCGGCGGAGAGGCCGAACCTGTCGCCGGGGTGCACGTACCTGGGTTCCGCGGCGAGGTATCCGCACACGGACGGGGCGTTCAGCCGGTACGTGACCCTGCCGGTCCGGATGCTCCGGGCCCTGCCCGAGGATCTGGACCTGCGCACCGCCGCTTTGATCGAACCGGCGTCCGTGGCGTGGCACGCGGTGGCAAGGGCCGGGGACGTGGCCGGCAGGACTGCGCTCGTGATCGGGTCCGGCCCGATCGGGGCTTTGGCGGTGGCGGTCCTCAAACGTGCCGGCGCTGCCCGGATCGTGGCGGTGGACATGCACGCCAAACCTTTGGAGATCGCCACACAGGTGGGCGCGGACGAGGTCCTCAACGCCGCCGACGGTGACGCGATCGCCACGGTGCAGGCCGACGTCGTGATCGAGTCCTCCGGGAACCACCACGGGCTGGCCTCCGCGATCCAGGGCGCTGCCCGGGGCGGGACCGTGGTCCTGGTCGGGCTGCTGCCCACCGGCCCGCAGCCGGTCCTGATCTCCCTGGCCATCACCCGCGAACTGGACCTGCGCGGCTCGTTCCGGTTCAACGACGAAATCGACGAGGTCATCACCGCCCTCGCCGACGGCACCCTCAAGATTGACCCGGTCATCACCCACGACTACCCCGTCACCGACGCCCTCGAAGCCTTCGAGACCGCCCGCAACTCCGCCCAATCCGGCAAAGTCCTCCTCAACTTCGCCGGCTAGACAGAGCCACAGCTAAACAGAGGCACAGCTAAATCCGGGCCAGCGGCGGCCAGCGCCAGCCAAGTGGGCTAGGCGGACAGCGTCCGCCGCTGCAGCGGAACGAAAACCCTCGGCTGCTCCACCCATACGGGCTCCATTTCCGAAATGGTGCGGCGCATGATCCGGCTCGACGCCTCGCGGGCCTCCGCTGCATGGCCCTCAAAGATGGCTTCGGCCACATCGAGGTGCCACTGCAGGGTGAGGTCCCGGGGCCGGTCGGGCATGAGGCCGTGCACCGTGCGGCCGGTCAGGGTTTCGGCCACCTGGCCCACGAGGTTGGCAAACATCTCGTTGCCGGAGCCGCTGAGCAGCAGGGAGTGGAACTGGATGTCCAGTTCCAGGAAGCGCGGCACGTCGCCGGCCTGGCCGGCGTCGCGCATGGCCAGGGCCACGTCGAGCAGTTCCTGCCGCAGCTCCTGCGGTGCGTTGACCGCAGCCAGTTCGGCGGCCACGGGCTCGACGGCGGAGCGCAGTTCCGCGAGGGACCGCAGCTGGGCCCCCCGCCCTTCCCCGGCGAGGCGCCAGCGGATCACGAGGGGATCGAACGGGTTCCAGCGGTGCGCCGGCAGGACTTTGATGCCCACGCGTTTGGTGGTCTCCACCAGGCCAAGCGACTGCAGCACGCGGACGGCTTCCCGGATCACAGACCGGGATACCTGCAGTTCGTCCTCCAACTGCTCCGCCAGCATCACATGCCCTGGCGGGAGGCTGCCGTCGACGATTCTGGTACCCAGGTGCTCGACGGCACGGTGATGGAGGCTGGTTGACATAGTGGTAAGCATAATCGGGCCGGGAGGCTTTGTTCCCCCGCAGCCTGGGGAGTCTGGACGCCGCCGGAGAGGCACGTCGTAGACTCTTCATGGCGCAGCTGGCGTCCAAGGAGTGGTCACCCGCTTTCGCCCCCGCCCTCGAATATATATGCTTTATTCACAGCCTACTTTTCTAAAGCGTGTTCCGCAGCAGAGACGGGACGCAACGCACACATGTTGCACACACTGAATTGGAGTTTTTGATGTCAGCACACATCGGTGTCACCGGCCTCGCGGTGATGGGCGCCAACCTCGCCCGCAACCTGGCCCGCAACGGCTTCACCGTTGCCCTGCACAACCGCTCGGTTGAGAAGACCGACGCCCTCCTCGAAAAGCACGGCACCGACGGCGACTTCGTGCGCACTGAAACGCTGCAGGAGCTGGTGGACTCCCTGGAGAAGCCGCGCCGCGTGCTCATCATGGTCAAGGCCGGCAAGCCGGTTGACGCCGTCATCGACCAGCTCGTTCCGCTGCTGGAACCGGGCGACATCGTGATCGACGCCGGCAACTCGCACTACGAGGACACCCGCCGCCGGGAAGCCGCGCTGGCCGAGAAGGACCTGCACTTCGTGGGCGTCGGCGTCTCCGGCGGTGAGGAAGGCGCCCTCAACGGCCCGTCCATCATGCCCGGCGGCTCCAAGGAGTCCTACGACGCCCTTGGCCCGCTGCTGGAGAAGATCTCCGCCAAGGTTGACGGCCAGCCGTGCTGCGCCTGGATCGGCACCGACGGCGCCGGCCACTTCGTCAAGATGGTGCACAACGGCATCGAATACGCCGACATGCAGGTCATCGGCGAAGCCTTCGACCTCCTGCGCTCCGGCGCCGGTATTGAGCCCGCCGAACAGTCCAAGATCTTCGCCGACTGGAACAAGGGCGAGCTCGCCTCCTTCCTGATCGAAATCTCGGCCGAGGTCCTCGGCCACGTGGACGCCAAGACCGGCAAGCCGTTCGTCGACGTCGTCGTGGACGCCGCGGGCCAGAAGGGCACCGGCCGCTGGACGGTCATCTCCGCGCTCGAACTGGGCTCCCCGGTTTCAGGCATCGCCGAGTCGGTTTTCCGCCCGGGCCCTGTCCTCCCAGGCGGAGCAGCGCAAACTCGGCCAGGAGCTGCTGGCCGGCGAGGAAATCGCCGTCGAAATCCCCGAAAACTTCGTCGAGGACGTCCGCCAGGCGCTGTACGCCTCCAAGCTGGTCTCCTACGCCCAGGGCCTGGACATGCTGACTTCCTCCGCCAAGGAGTACGGCTGGGACCTCAAGCTGGACGAGATCGCCTCGCTGTGGCGCGGCGGCTGCATCATCCGTGCGGAGCTGCTCAAGGAAATCACCAAGGCCTACGCCGCGGAGCAGAAGCCGGCCAACCTGCTGTTCGCACCGGCCTTCACCAAGGCCATCGCCGAAGCACTCCCGGCCTGGCGCCGCGTGGTTGCCACCGCCGTGCAGCTCGGCATTCCGGTGCCCGTCTTCTCCTCCTCGCTGGCCTACTACGACGGCCTGCGCCGCAAGCGCCTCGCCGCCGCCGTCATCCAGGGCCAGCGCGACCTCTTCGGTGCGCACACCTACGGCCGCGTCGACGCCGAGGGCACGTTCCACACGCTGTGGGGCGAGGACAAGTCCGAGGTCGAGGCAGTGGACACCCACTAGCCACCCCCGCGGTGTAACGCAGGAACGGCCGGCCCTCCCGGATACTCTGGGAGGTGCCGGCCGTTCGTGCATCCGGTTCGCTGTCTACGCCGGCGCCAGGCGGGTGGACAGGATGGAACCGCTCAAGGCGCAGGGGATAAGGGTCCTGCCGCTGGATGTCACGGATGACGGGTCCATGCAAAGCCTGCTGATCACGGTACTCCGGGAGCAGGGCCGGATCGATGTCCTGGTGAATAACGCCGGTTTCGGCTCCTTCGGTGCGCTGGAGGAGATGGAGCTGGCCGAAGGGCGCCGGCAGTTCGACGTGAACGCCTTCGGCATGGCGCGGATGACGCAGCTGGTCCTGCCCTCCATGCGGACTGCCGGGAGAGGCAGGATCATCAACATCTCCTCCATCGGAGGCAAGTTCTATGAGCCGCTCGGCACCTGGTACCACGCCAGCAAGTTCGCCGTGGAAGGCCTCAGTGATGCGCTGCGGCTGGAACTGAAGCCGCACGGGATCAGCGTGTCCATCATCGAGCCCGCCAGCACCGTTACCGAGTGGGGCGGGATTGCGGCCGAGGGGCTGCTGGCCAGCTCGGGCGGCGGGCCGTACGCGGCCTAGGCCAGGGAGATGGCCGCCGTGCTGGCGTCCACCGAGAGGCCGGCGACGTCCACCCAGCCCGACGTCGTCGCCAGAGCGGTGCTGCAGGCCGCCACCGCCGCCCGTCCCCGGACCCGCTACCCGGTGGGCAGGGGCGCAGTTGCCATCACGGCACTGCGCCGGCTGCTGCCGGACCGCGTGTACGACCTGGCGGTGACGGCGGTGCTGAAACGCATCGCCCGCTGAGGCGGCCGGCCACTAACAGCTCCAAAAGGCACAGCCGCCCCACCGTAAGGATCAGATCCGGTATTCGATGTAATACTCAGCCGGGTCCACGGCGGGCTTGGTCTCCCGCTGGGCGTCGCGGTGCCGCCAGCTTGCCGGGATGCCCGTGACGATGGACTCGGGCGGTGCGTCCTTGACCACGACGGCGTTCGCCCCCACGGCGCTGTCGTTGCCGATGGTGATCGGCCCCAGGATTTTGGCGCCCGCACCGATCGTGACCCGGTCCCCGATGGTGGGGTGGCGCTTGACCTTGGCGAGGGAGCGGCCGCCGAGAGTGACGCCATGGTAGATCATGACGTCCTCGCCGATCTCGGCCGTTTCGCCGATGACCACGCCCATGCCGTGGTCAATAAAAAAGCGGCGTCCAATGGTGGCACCGGGGTGGATCTCGATGCCCGTCAGGAAGCGTGTGAGCTGCGAAATGAGCCGGGCGGGGAACCGCGTGGACGGGTCCTGCCACAGCTTGTGCGTCAGGCGGTGCGCCCAGATGGCGTGCAGCCCGGAGTACGCGAAAAAGTTCTCAAAAGAACCTCGAGCCGCCGGGTCGTGGGACCGGGCGGCGTCGAGGTCTTCCTTAAGTCTTGCGAAGAAACCCACAAAGATCTTTCTACAGGAAACGGAAAGCGGCTGGCTAAGGTCTAGCCCCGGATGTCGTCATAGAGCACGGTGGAGATGTAACGCTCACCGAAGTCGCAGACGACCGCCACGATCAGCTTGCCGGCGTTTTCCGGTCGCTTGGCCAGTTCGAGGGCGCCCCACACGATGGCGCCGGAGGAGATGCCGCCCAGGATGCCTTCCTTGATGCCCAGCTCGCGGGCCACGGCCACGGAGTCCTCCAGGGTGGCGTCCAGGACCTCGTCGTAGACGTTGGTGTCCAGGAGCTCCGGGATGAAGTTGGCGCCGAGGCCCTGGATCTTGTGCGGGCCAGGGGCACCGCCGTTCAAAATGGCGGAGTCCTTGGGTTCAACGGCAACGATCTGGACGCCCGGCTTGCGCTCTTTCAGGACCTGCCCGACGCCGGTAATGGTCCCGCCGGTGCCGATGCCGGAGACAAAGATGTCTACCTTGCCGTCGGTGTCGGTCCAGATTTCCTCGGCCGTGGTTTCACGGTGGATCTGCGGGTTGGCCTCGTTGGCGAACTGCTGGGCCCAGATGGAGTTCTCCGTGTTGGCGACGATCTCCTGGGCCTTCTCCACGGCGCCACGCATGCCTTCGGAACCCGGGGTCAGCACGATCTCGGCGCCGAAGGCACGGAGCATCACACGGCGCTCGGTGGACATGGTCTCGGGCATGGTCAGGATGACCTTGTAGCCGCGGGCTGCGCCCACCATGGCCAGGGCGATGCCGGTGTTGCCGGAGGTGCCTTCGACGATGGTTCCGCCGGGCTTCAGCGCGCCGGACTTCTCAGCGGCGTCGATGATTGCGACGCCGATACGGTCCTTGACGCTGTTGGCCGGGTTGTAGAACTCAAGCTTCACCGCAACGGTGGCGTCCAGGCCTTCCGTCAGGCGGTTGAGCTTGACCAGCGGGGTGCCGCCCACCAGCTGTGTTACATCGTCGTAGATCCGTGCCATGTGTAGTTGCGCCTATCTCTCAGGAGGGAATACTTTGGCCAGCCTAACGAGGGCGTCAGCGCCACTGCTACGCATTAAGCCATGCAGAGTAATATTTCCGGGCCTTGGCCAGCTTCGGGTTAATAATGACCTGGCAATACCCCTGCTCAGGAAACTTGGCGTAGTAGTCCTGGTGAATGTTCTCCGCCGGATAGAACACAGGGAGCCGGCTGACCTCGGTCACAATCGGCCGCGACCACAGCGCCTGGTTACGTTCGATCGCCTCCTCGAAGAGGATCTTCTCCTCGGTGGTCTCATAGAACATTGACGAGCGGTACTGCGTGCCGACGTCGTACCCCTGCCGGTTGAGCGTGGTGGGGTCGTGCAGGGCGAAGAACATGTCCAGGATGACTTCGGCCGGGATGACATCCTCATCGAAGGTCACGGCAACCACCTCCGCGTGCCCCGTGGTGCCGGAGCAGACTGAGTAGTAATCCGGGTGGCGTTCATGGCCGCCGGTGTATCCCGAAACCACCGACGTGACACCCTTCGTTTTCTGGTAAACGGCGTCCAGGCACCAGAAGCAGCCCCCGCCAAGCACAAATGTTTTCATGTCCTCTTCAATGATCCGCGGGCGCCAATGATTCCCCCAGCCAACCCTAGGGTCATATACCGGGCAGAGGCCAGAGCCGACTGTAGGGTAAAAACATGAGTATGGAACCTGTGAACAGCGACGTTGCAGCGGAACCGGAAGAAGCTCCCGACGCCGCGGAGTCACCCGCTGCTGCTACCTTGGGGCAGCTCATGCTGGCCGTGGAGGAGCTCTGGCCGGAATCGCTGGCAGAGTCATGGGACGAGGTGGGCCTCGTGGCCGGCCATCCGTCTGCTGAAATCACGCGCGTCATGTTCGCAGTGGATCCCACCATCGAGGTTATTGACGAGGCCATCGAATGGGGCGCGGAGCTGCTCATTACCCATCACCCGCTGCTCCTCAAGGGCGTCACCTCGGTTGCCGCCAACACCCCCAAAGGCCGGGCCGTCCACCGCCTGATCGAATCCGGAACGGCACTGCTGACGGTCCACACCAACGGCGACTCAGCAGTGGGCGGCGTTTCTGACGTCCTGGCCGACGCCCTGGGCCTTGAAAACGTGTCGCCGTTAACTCCTTCGGCGGACGGCCTTCCGGAGGAAGGCATCGGGCGGGTCGGGGACTTGAGCGAGTCCATGACCTTGGGCGATTTCGCCGCGCGGGTTTTCGGCATCCTCCCGGCGGTGGCGGGCGGGGTGCGCGTGTCCGGGGACAAGGACGGCCTCGTGCAGCGGGTCGCGGTGTGCGGCGGGGCCGGGGATTCCCTCTTTGACGAGGTCCGGGCCAGCAATGCTGACCTGTACGTCACGGCGGACCTGCGCCACCACCCGGCCTCGGAAGCCAGGGAGGCTGCTGTCAATGACCGGCCGTACCTCATCGATGTCTCGCACTTCGCCAGCGAATGGCTGTGGCTCCCGGCCGCGGCCGAAGCGCTGGGCAACGTGCTCGCGGACCAGGGCCTCGACGTCGAAATACGGGTCAGCACCACCAACAGCGATCCGTGGGACTTCATACTGACTCCCGGCGGCGACTAGAGTCTAGAAAACCCCAACGGGGTGCCGGCCAGGAGCCGGATGGGATCAAGCGGAGGTAAAACGTGGCCAAGGCAGCACCGGCGGAACAATTGAAGTTGCTCGAGCTCCAGGGCCTGGACGCCCGGCTGAAGTCACTGTCCAACCGCCGCCGTACCCTTGAATCCGATCCCCGGATCACCGATCTTGAGGCCGCCCTCAGCGTTGCCAACGGTGAGCTGGGCGCCGCGAAACTCGCCGTCCATGACGCCGAAGCGGAACTGAAGCGGGCCGAAGCCGATGTGGAGCAGGTGGCGACCCGGATCGAACGGGACGAGGCAAAGCTCAACAGCGGAACCGGTCTCTCCAAGGATCTCGTCGCTCTGCAGAAGGACATTGCTTCGCTCAACAAGCGCCGTTCGGACCTGGAGGACGTAGAACTGGAGGTCCTCGAGCGGTTGGATGTCCTGCGCGAACGTCAGGCTGCCCAGCAGAGCATCGTGGACGACATTCAGGGTTCATTTGGCGGGATCCGTGCAGAGCTCGACGCGGCGCTGGCCGAGGTCGCTGCCGAGGAGACCGAGGTGGCAGGCAAGCGGGCGGGCTTCGCCGCTGGGCTGGACGCAGGAATGCTTGAAGTCTACGAGAAGACCCTGGCCCGCCGCGGAGTGGGCGCGGCCCGGCTCTTCCACGGCACGTCGGAAGGTTCCGGCATGCAGCTGAGCCCCGGCGACCTGGCCGAGATCAAGGCCGCCTCCGAGGACGACATCGTGTTCTGCCCAGACTCCGGCTGCATCCTGGTGCGCTCCGCCGAGTGGGTCTGACCGCCTCACCCAACTGACTGGCAGTAGATGTCGTTCTGAGCGCCCAAAACGACATCAATTGCCAGCTAGTTGGGCAGGATGATGTTGAGGGCGTGGGCCTTGCGTGCTGTGCCCGGAACGAGTTCGGCCTGCCACTTCTCGGCCGCCGCCTTACGCAGCTGCTCCGGCGTCGCCGGGGCCTGGCCCCGCCGCGTCAGCAGGTACCGGGCCAGCTCTCCCCGGGTGTGCTTGGCAAAGTGGCTGACCACCTTGCGCGCACCGTTCACCTCAGTGAACACGTTGACCGCCACAGTGTCTGCCGGCGGGGGAGTCCAAGCGGCGGCGTAGGTGCTGGACCGGCAATCAACCAGGAGCTGGCCACCGGCAATTTCGCCGAGGGCCTCGGTAAGCTGCGGTTTCCAGAATGAGGCAAGGCGTCCGACGTCGGGCAGGGCCGTTGACATGGACAGCCGGTAGGCGGGCACTGCGTCGGCGAACCGGATGGCGCCCCACAGCGCGGAGATGACCAGCACCGAGCCATCCGCCCGGCGCCGCTGCGCCGGCGTCATCGACCTGTAGCCCAGGGCGTCGTACAGCACGCCCGAATACACCTGGTGGGCCGGCGCCGCCGGTTCGGCGTGGAGCCGGGTGTTGCGTTCGACGTCGTCCCTAAGGGAGGCGCCGACGCCCAGCAAGGCGAGGGCGTCCTCATGCGAACTGACTGTCCCCAGCGCGTCGAGCACCTTGGCCCGGTAGGTGTTCAGCACAGGAAAACTCAGCGAAGCCCAGTCCATGGCGTCACCGTGGACGGCCGGGGTCTTGCCTTCGGATGGGGGTAGCAGAATCAGCACCGTACGATCTTACCGGCCGGGTCCGCGTGGCATCAGTCGCGGTGCGGATCGGTTGAGGTGCGCGCGTTCAGCCCAGGTGGCGGCCCAGGAAGTCCAGCACGTCCGGGAGGATCGAACGCCAGTACAGGCCGTCATGGCCGCCGGGCTGAAAGCCTCCCTCCACCCGGCCGGGCAGTCCCGAACGGTACTGGCGCACCGTCGACGCCAGTTCATCCTCACTGCCGCAGTCGATCCGCTTGGAAATCGCTGCAAGCCTGGGACGGAGCGCGAAAACGTCATTCGCCGCGAAATCGGCCGGGCCGTCGAAGGCGCCCCGCATGCCCGCTTCGTAGCTGGACCAGACGGCCGGGCTCATGGCCGCAACGGCGCGAAGTCCGGACACTCTGCCCCGAGACGCCAGGAGGAGGGCACCGAACCCTCCCATCGACGTGCCGAAGAGGCCGACCCTTCCGAGGTCGAACCCCTGCTCGGCCAGGAACGGCAGGAACTCCAGCACCAGCATCGACTGCGTATCGCTGCCGTCGGCGCGGGCATGCCACCAGGAGTCGCCGCCGTCCACGGCAGCAAGCCCAAAGGGCTGGCCGCCGTCGTCCAGATGGCGCTGCAGGGCCTGGTCCGCAACGAGCTCGCGCAGTAAAACCTCGCTGCTGCCGCCCAGCCCGTGCAGGAAGACCGCCACCGGCAGCACCTGGCTGGCCTGCTCCGGAAGCGGCACCGCCAGGGACCAGTGCGTGGTAGTCGCCGGGCGGAAGCGGGAGCTAAAAGCGCCTGTCCGGGTCAACACTGTGGAAGGGGGCAATGCGGAAGAAGGCAATGCGGAAGGCGACACTGCGGGCGGGGGACTCGGCGGGATAACCGCCGTCGTTGTGGGGGTGGGAACCGGTGGAGGCGGGGCCGTGCAGGCTGACGAGGCGGCTGCAGTCAGGCCGGCAGCGATTCCTGCCAGCTGCAGCATGCGTCGCCGTGGAAAGGACGGCTGGTCCATTTCCCGATCTTAGACCCCGGAACCGGCGCGTGTCCGGCCCCGCAGGAAAGCCCGTAAACTGGACTCCGGATGGGTTGACCAGGCGGCCGCGCGTCACGCAAGTGGCTCGAGGAACGTCCGGGCTCCACAGGGCAGGGTGGTGGGTAACGCCCACTCGGGGTAACCCGCAGGCCAGTGCCACAGAAAACAGACCGCCTGCGTCGCGCCGATTTGAAAGCGGCACGAAGCAGGTAAGGGTGAAACGGTGGTGTAAGAGACCACCAGCTTCCCGGGTGACCGGGAAGGCTAGGTAAACCCCACCCGGAGCAAGGCCAGACAGGACACGTTTGAGGGCTGCCCGCCCGAGTGTCCGGGTAGGCCGCTGGAGGGCGCCGGCAACGGCGTTCGTAGATGGATGGCCGCTACTCCTGTGCTGGCAACGGCACGGGAGCACAGAACCCGGCGTATCGGTCAACCCATCCACTTAACCCCGTGTCTGGAAGGTAGATGCCCGTGCAGTCCTCCTATGACATCGACCCAAGACTGAACGCCGTGCTCGCGCCCATCGTTGGGCCGGACCGTCAGGATCCGGACGGGACGATCGAGCTCACCGTCGTTGTCGACGGGACGATAATCTCCGGCTCAGTAGTGGGTGAGGAAGCATGGTCCAGACGCCAGAAAGCGCAGATCGGCGCATCAGCCGAGTACAGGGCGGACCTTCCCGAAGACGTGCCGGAAGCGTCAACTGGCGTCCGGTTCATCCATTTCCTTGAACCCGTAGTGGTCTCCGGCGGCAACCCCATCCGCCTGAACGCGACGAGGGTGGACCTCCGCAACGTATCGGCCTGGAGCATTGGCCGCCTCCAGTACGGGGAGAAGTAATGCTGGCCGGCCCGTGGTGTGAGTGATTTCACGGGCTCCGGGGCAAAAGAAGCCCTCAGCCCGCCCTAGAATGGATGGTGAACGTAGAAGTTCTTCCGCCGGAGCTGCGTTCGCAGCCGGCGGTATTTCTTTGCACGTCCAACGGCATCCGGGGTGGACCGAAACCCTGCCGGTGCCAGCTTGCCCTGGATAACTTCCAGTGGCCGCCATCCGGTTTACGAGGACGTAGCCGGTTGAACCAAGGAAGGTAGTTCTGTGAGCCAGACGTCAGATTCTTGTCTTGATACGTGGATGAGCCGTGAGGCGCTCGCCGAGGCCATGATCCCGGTTATCGGCCGGCTGTACCGTGAAAACAACGTGGTTACCTCCATCCACGGCCGCAGTCTGATCAACAAGTCCACCATGAACATCCTGAAGGCGCACCGCTTTGCGCGCCGGATGAGCAAGGATGAGCTGCTCCTTGAGGAGACGGCACCGCTGCTGAACACGCTGGCACAGCTGGACCTGGGTGCCGCTGCCATCGATATTGCCCGCCTGAACCAGAAATTCAAGTCCGACGGCGGGGACCTGACTTTGGAGGAATTCCTCCGCGCCGAGCTGGCTGAGATCGTGGGTAAGCGGGGCGGCGACGACCGCACCAGCACCGACGTCGTGCTTTATGGCTTCGGCCGCATCGGCCGCCTGCTGGCGCGCCTCCTGATCGAAAAGGCGGGCGGCGGCCACGGCCTGCGTCTGCGCGCCATCGTGGTCCGGCGCGGCTCCGACAATGACCTGACCAAGCGGGCCAGCCTGCTGCGACGCGACTCGGTGCACGGCTCCTTCGAAGGAACCATTCGGGTGGACACCGACGCCAACACCATCACGGCCAATGGCGTCCAGATCCAGGTCATCTACTCGGACAACCCGGCCACCATCGACTACACGGCCTACGGCATCAACAACGCCCTGGTGGTAGACAACACCGGCCGCTGGCGCGACGCCGAGGGCCTTGGCCAGCACCTGCTGAGCAAGGGCGTTGCCCGTGTCCTGCTCACCGCACCGGGCAAGGGCGAGCTCAAGAACATCGTGCACGGCATCAACCACCGCGACATCACCGCCTCGGACCCGATCGTGTCGGCAGCCTCCTGCACCACCAACGCCATCACCCCGGTCCTGAAGGCCCTCAACGACAAGTACGGCGTGATTCACGGCCACGTGGAGACCGTCCACTCGTTCACGAACGACCAGAACCTGATCGACAACTTCCACAAGGGTGACCGGCGTGGACGTTCCGCCGCGCTGAACATGGTGATCACCGAGACGGGCGCCGCCAAGGCCGTGGCCAAGGCGCTGCCCGAACTGCTGGGGAAGCTCACGGGCAGCTCCATCCGGGTCCCCACCCCGGATGTTTCCCTGGCCATCCTGAACCTCAGCTTGGAAAAGGGAACCACCAAGGAAGAGGTCAACGACTACCTGCGCGAGATGTCGCTACACTCCGACCTGCGCAAGCAGATCGACTACATCGACTCGCCCGAGGTGGTCTCCACCGATTTCGTCGGCTCCCGCCGTGCCGGCATCGTTGATGGCCTCGCCACCATCGCCAACGACAAGAAGCTGGTTGTTTACGTCTGGTACGACAACGAGTTCGGCTACAGCTGCCAGGTGGTCCGCGTCATGGAAGAAATGGCCGGTGTCAACCCGCCGACCTTCCCGGCCAAGGACTCCGAAAAGGATGCCGCCCCGGTCCTGGCCGTGGCAGCCTCGGTCTAACCGGGACCTTTCGTCAGCCCCGTCAGCACAGTTGTGCGGGCGGGGCTGACCCGTTCCCGGGAAGTTCCCGGGCAATTCTCTGGAATCAGGCGGAAATCGGGGACAAACTTGTGTCATGGAACAGAACCCGACCCTCCAGCATGAGACAACCCTGGAACATGCCCTCGATGTTGCAAAGGCCAACCAGAAAGAAGCCCAAAGGCTTCTGGACGAGGCGCGCGCGTCACATGCGGCAGGGGAAATAGGCGACGACAGGGTGGCCCAGCTGCAGCGGCTCCTGGATCTCGCGAACACCGATCTTCATCGGGTCATGCGCGAGCAGTAGGCGACCAGCCCTCCACAGGGCACCTGTCCTCCACACTGTGGATACCCGCATGGCGACGGTTGGTTTCGCCTAGGCTCGTGGATGTGCACCCGCATCCTGCCCGAAACACCCGGCGCCTTGGGACGCGCCTGTGAGCGTCAGCTGGGCCGCTTACCGGCGTGCGCGGCGCCGCTCCCGGCAGGCCTGGGCGGTGCTCGGTGTGGCAGCGGTATCGGTGGTCGCCGCCACGGTATGGTTTTTTACGGCGGGCCAGTTCATGGCCGCCGAGCCTGCCGTGTCCGGACCCAGCGAGGCGCCGGTATTTGACGCCGCCTGGATGAAACCGGTGACGCCACCTAACCCGGTGCCGCCGGGCGACGCCGCCGCCGCACTGGAAACCCTGGCAGTGAAGGGCAGAGCGTCCGGGAGCGACTATGACAGGTCCGCCTTCGGCCAGGCCTGGCAGGACGCCGACCACAATGGCTGCGATACGCGCAACGACATCCTGCGCCGGGACCTTCGCGACGTCGCCTTCACCAGGGGGTCAAAGTGCAAGGTCGCCTCAGGGACCATGCATGAACCGTACGTGGGGCTGGTGGTCCGGTTCGTCCGCGGCGCAGATTCGAGCAAGGACGTGCAGATCGACCACGTGGTGGCGCTGGGCGACGCCTGGCAGAAGGGGGCCCAGCAGCTGACGCTAAAGGAGCGGCAGAACCTTGCCAACGATCCGGTCAACCTCATTGCCGCGGACGGTGACGCCAACCAGGAGAAAAGCGCGTCGGACGCCGCCACGTGGCTGCCGAAGAACAAGGCCCTCCGGTGCCACTATGTGGCGCGGCAGATTTCGGTGAAGGCAGCGTACGGCCTCTGGGTCACCCAGCCGGAAAAGGACGCCATGGCCCGCGTGCTGGATTCATGCCCACAGCAGCAGACGGTGTTGCCGCGGTAGGGCAGCAGCGGCAGCAACAGCGGCGGTGTCAGTGGCCGAACGGGTCCGGGTCGACGCCCGGCATCCAGGTCAGGCCCGGTACGCCCCAGCCGCTCTTCTTGGCCTGCTTCATCGCCTTACGGGCATACCTGTCGATGAGACGGTTGACGTACAGCTTGCCGTCCAGGTGGTCGTACTCGTGCTGGATGATGCGGGCGAACCAGCCGGTGGCTTCGAAATCCACCGGATTTCCGAGCCCGTCAAAGCCCTGGACGCGCACCCACTCGGCGCGCTTGAGCGGATACTGCTCGCCGGGGAAGGAAAGGCAGCCCTCCACTTCCTCGTCCGGATCCGGCAGCGCCCCGGACACCTTGGCGAGGGTCAGCACAGGATTGACCACGACGCCGGCCGGGGGAGCGTCGTCCTCGTTCTCGTACTTGTACACGAAGATCCGCTTGCCCACGCCAATCTGCGGCGCGGCCAGACCGACGCCGTTCGCCTTGTCGTTGGTTTCGAACATGTCGGCAATCAGCTGGCGAAGCCCGTCGTCGAACTCCTCAACTTCAGCAGCCCGGCGGTGCAGCACCGGCTCACCCCAGATGGTGATGGGCAGAACGGTCATGTCAGGGGATCCTTCGACGCTTTGCCGGAGTGGAGCCGGCAGGGGTGAAAACCAACAAAGGCCGTACCGGGTACCGGTACGGCCTTTGTTGCTGGGCGGCAGAAAACTGCCGACCTCTGTGCGGGTGAGCGACGGGGGTTGAACCCGCGACCTCCTGGACCACAACCAGGCGCTCTGCCAACTGAGCTACGCCCACCATGTGCCCTGCAGACTGTCCGGTTTCCCGGCTGTCCGAAATGGCAACGACAAATAGCTTACCTGCTGTTTGGGGATGCTTTTGCCACTTTTGGCTGTTTCGGCAAAATTTTCCCCAAACGTGGCGCAAATTACTTTCCGGACTGCTGTGCTGCGGGCGGCAGAACGCCTTCCGAGGCCTGCTGGTCGACGGCGGAGGGTGACGCCGAGATGCGCTTGGAGATCTTCTGGGCACTGGCACTGTCCGGTCCGGGGGCGGGCACGAAGACGGCTTCCCGGTAGTACCGGAGTTCGTCAATGGAATCCTTGATGTCCCCGAGGGCGCGGTGGCCGCCGAGCTTCGCCGGCGCCTGGAAGTAGGCGCGCGCATACCAGCGCCGGGCCAGTTCCTTGATGGTGCTGACGTCGATGATGCGGTAATGCAGGTGCTCCACCACCGAGGGCATGTCCCTGGCGAGGAAGACCCGGTCCGTTCCCACCGAGTTGCCGGCGAGGGGCGCCTTGCGGGGGTCCGGCACCCACTTGCGGATGTAGTCCAGCACCAGGGCCTCCGCCTCGGCCATCGTTTTGCCGGCCGGAAGCTCGTTCAGCAGGCCTGACCGGGTGTGCATGTCCCGGACGAAGTCGTTCATCTGCGCGAGGACGGCGTCGTCAGGTTTGATCACCACGTCCACTCCGTCTCCGAGGATGTTGAGTTCGGAATCGGTCACCAGGGCCGCGACCTCGATCAGGGCGTCGTTGACGCTGTCGAGGCCGGTCATTTCGCAGTCGATCCAGACGATGCGTTCGTTAGTAATAGGCACCCGTTCAGCCTACCGTTTAGCCGCGTGCACGCCTTGGAGAGGCGCTCCGATGCTAATATTTCGGGTACGTGGCATCGCCTCATTGCGGCGGCTGCGTCCCCGGCGTCGACCGTTTGGGCTGGCTGCCCAAAGTGGCTGGCCGCTCAGCTTGGCTGCAGATGGGGCAGCACGCTCAAAAGAGATATGCCCAAAAGAGATACGCGCAGAAGAGTTAGGCGCAGAAGAGATTGGACGATCCTGAGATGACGGCGCCTGTGCCTGCGATAGGGGAAACGGTCACCGGCACTTCCACGGACCCGGCCCGGCCGGAAGTGGACAACCCACGCTCGCCAATCCTCTCCGGTTTCATCGGTTCCATGTTCCTGCTCATCGGCTCGCTTGGCGTCGGATGGCTGGCGCCGGTCTCAGAGCTACGGCGGATGCCCCTTTTCATCTGGATGCGCACCGAGGCGTTCGGCGTGGGGCTGTCCATAGTGCTGCTTGCGGTGGGCGGCATGCTGCTGGTCCGGGCCTGGCTCAGGCTTGGCCAGCACGTCCATGTGTGGGGCCGGGAGGCCCGGAAGGCCACGCTCCGGGCCGTCGTCGCGTGGGGCCTCCCCATGATGTTCACGGTCCCGCTGTTCAGCCGGGACGTCTACGCCTACATCGGCCAGGGCCGGCTGATGGTCGAGGGCTTCAACCCGTACGAGAACGGCATCTCGGCGCTGTCCAACTACTTCCAGCTTGGAGCGGACAAGATGTGGACCGAGGCCCCGGTTCCCTACGGTCAGGTGTTTTTGTGGATCGAACAGTTCGTGGTCTGGGCCACCAACGTTCACCCGGAAGCCAGCATCATGCTGTTCCGCCTCGCCGCGCTGGCGGGTGTGGTGCTGTGCATCGTCTACGTGCCCAAGCTTGCCGAGCTGCACGGGGTCAATCCGAACCGTGCCCTCTGGCTGACGGTGGCGAATCCGCTCTTCCTGACCAACTTCATCGCCAGCGTCCACAACGATGCGCTGATGATCGGGCTGGCCCTCGCGGGCCTCTACTACTGCGCCACCCGGCGGGTCATCCTCGGCATCGTTCTTGTCACGGCCTCCATCGCGGTGAAGCCGATCACCGTGGTGTTCCTTCCGTTTATCGGGTTGCTCTGGGCGGGCAAGGGGGCCAGTTGGCCAAGGAAGTTTGTGTTCTGGGGCCTGACGGCCGGAATCAGCCTTGCCCTGCTCTACGCCATGAGCCTGGTCAACGGCTTCGGGTTCGGCTGGATCAACGGCCTCTCAGCGCCCGGCAGCGTCTGGATCTGGTACGCACCGGTGGGACTGCTTGGCCTGGTGGTCGCCTCCATTTTCAACGCGTTCAGCCTGGACGGCTGGGGGCTGGCCAAGTGGGTTTACGACGCCGGTAAGCTCCTTGCCGTGGGCATCGTCGCCTGGCAGATCTTCCGGGGCGAACACGACCGCCTCATGCGCCGCCTGACCCTCGCCTTCGCGGCCGTTGTGGTGCTCGCGCCCATGATCCAGTCCTGGTACGTGGTGTGGCTGATCCCGCTGTTCGCCGTCACGGGCATCCGCGACGACTGGCAGGTCAAGGCCCTGTACTTCATCGTTTCCTTCTTCATGGTCTATGCCATCTCCGACCAGCTGGAAGTCTTCCCCTACCTGCAGACGGGCGACCTTGGCCTTGCCCTGGCGCTGGCCCGCAACGCAGCTGCCATCATTGCCCTGCTGTTCGCCCTGTACCTGATCTTCCTGGACCGCAGCACCAAGCTGCTTTTCAGCAAGGCGGACCAGCCCGTGACGACGCGCCCTGTTATCTCGACCTGAACGTTTTTCAGGGCTTCCCTGCGCGAGAGCGGACTGAGTGACGGGCCGTTCCGCGTTACGAAATCCAGGACCCATTTCGGATCGGTTTTGGCGTACTCACGCAATGCCCACCCGATGGCCTTGCGGATAAAGAACTCCCGGTCGGCCAGGTTCGCCTCGATGACGGCAGAGAGCAGCCCGGTGTCCGTCTGGAATTTTGCTCCCAGCTGGGCCGTGATGGACGCCCGCCGAATCCAGAAGTCCCGATTGGCGCTCCACTGGAGCAGTACGCGGGTGAGTTCCTCCCGGTGGGCCTGGAGTAGGGTGCCGATCCGGTGGGCCACGCCGTCTACATAGTCCCAGGACGAGCCCGTTCGGATGATCTCCTCATACACCGGAAGCATCCGCGGGTCTCCGGCCACGCTCCGCAGTCCGGTCAGGTCAATCGCCGCGTAGCGTTCCTCGCGGTAACGGGCTTCGCGCCACAGAACAAGCACCGTTGAGCGCAGGTCCTCGGCGGTTTCGAAGGGATGGGCAGCGGCCACGGCCTTGGTTGTCCTGCGCACCTCCGGCACGCGGACGCCGAGGGACGGCGTTGGGGACTTCATGTAGGCCTGGGCCGCAGCGCCGCGGGTGGGATCTGCCGCCGCCTGCAGCTCGGAGCGGATCAACGCCAGCACCGCTTCATTTGCCATGCTGTCAAGATAGCCCGTCCAAGGAGCTCGAGGCAGCGGTTGCCGCTGCCGCTGCGGTCCGCGTGGTCCTAGAGTAGGCAAGGTATGAGGCGCTGCCCGCAGGGACCCGCCTGCCGCTGGCCAGAGAATCCCAGGAGGCAATCCATGTCCATGATCAAGACGCCCGATGAAATTGCCATGATGCGCGAGGCCGGGCGGGTGGTGGCGAACGCCCTGGCAGCCGTCCGGCAGGCCGCCGCCGTGGATGTTTCGCTGAAGGAACTCGACGACGTTGCTGCCGCCATCATGGCGGACGCCGGTGCCAAGCCCGCGTTCCTCGGCTACAAGCCCCGGTGGGCGTCGGTCCCGTTCCCCGGCGTGATCTGCACCAGCGTCAACGACGCGGTGGTGCACGGAATCCCCAACGCGTACCGGCTGCGTGACGGGGACTTGCTCAGCGTGGACTGCGGCGCCTTCGTTGAAGGCTGGTGCGGTGACGCGGCCCAGAGCTTCATCGTGGGCACGCCCAGCCCGGAGGACCACGCACTCATTGAGGCCACGGACGCCGCGCTTGCCCGGGGCATCGATGCCGCGCGGGTGGGAAACAAGATGGGCGACCTCGCCTACGCGATCGGCGGAGCAGCACGCCGCGCCGGCTACGGCCTGTTGGCTGACCACGGCGGCCACGGGATCGGCCGCACCATGCACGCCGAGCCTTCCGTGCCGAACGACGGGCGGCCTGGCCGGGGAATCAAGCTGGCGGAGGGGCTGGCGATCGCCATCGAGCCCATGCTCATTCTCGGCGGCAACGGAGACTATTTCCACGACGAAGACGAATGGACGCTGCGGTCTGCCAACGGCCGCAGGGCCGCCCACAGCGAGCACACGGTGGCTATCACCGCGGCCGGGCCGGTGATCCTGACCCTGCCGTGAGGAAGGCTGTTCCGGTCATCCGACCCGCAGCCGCACCACCGCGCGCCCGGGAACTGCATCACTGACCACCTCGAACCCGGCGGACAGGAACAGCCCCAGCGTGCCCTGGTAGAGATCGGACGGACCGGCCTTTGGCCGTTGTGCTGGATCCACCGGATACCCGTCCACAACCGTGGCCCCGTTGGCGCGTGCGTGGTCGACGGCGGCAGCCAGCAGGGCCGCTGCCACGCCGCTGCGGCGGTGGCCGGGAGCGACGACGAAACAGCTCACCGACCACACTCTCTCGCCGTCGTCCGCGGCCGCGGGACCGGCCGCCTTGAACACCTGGGAACGCAGAATCCGCGGGTAGCACCCCCGCGGCTCCACGGCGCACCAGCCGAGTGCGGAGCCGCCGTGGTAGGCCAGGACCCCCGGCGCCGGCCCGCCGCCGTCGAACTTGTCTTTCAGCTGTGCCTTGCGGTGAGCGGGCGGCGTGGCAGCAAAGCTGGCTCCCGGAAGGGCAAAGAACCGGCACCAGCAGCGTGACGGTTCGCCGCGGACGCCGAAAAGTTCCTCCACGGCGGGCCACTCGGCGGCCGCCGTGGTGATGCCGCCTGCTGCCCCTTGTGAATGGCCTGTCATGGCCGCCTTCCCTTACCGCCGGGACTGTCCTGCAGCAGGACCGTGTTGTTGCCGAAACTGCCTTGTTTCCGGGACTAGGAAGCGGGTTCGCCGGCCGGCTCGGTGCTCCGGCGCAGCGTCACCTCGCCCGTGACCCCCACGGTGCCGGCGCCCGCGTGGCCGGAACCCGCGCCGGGCACTGCCAGCCTCCCGATCTCCTCCAGGGGCAGGCGGACGGTGGAGAGGGCCGGCCGGAAGTCGCGCAGGGTTTCGATGTCGTCAAAGCCGGCGATGGCGGCGTCACGGGGGATACGCAGCCCCTTGGAGCGCAGCGCGGCGGTGGCCCCGATCGCCATGACGTCGTTGACGGCGAAGATACAGAGCCGGGTCGGTGCGGCGGCTTCAGCACGGACCTCGCCGCTTCCGCCGTGCGCCCCGATGCGTGCGGCGAGCTCCATGCCCGCCTCGTAACCGCCCGTGCGGTCGAATCCGGTGTGCAGGACGTCTGCCGGCGGAAGCCCGGCATGGGCAAGGCCGCGCTGGAAGCCGCGCACCCGGTCCTCGGAGGTCAGGAGGCCCTCCGGGCCGGCGATGATCACGAACTCCCCGGCATGTGAGGCGGCCAGTTCCCGGGCGAGTTCGGCGGCGAGCTCCTCGTTGGGAATCTCAACCACGTGATAGCCCTCGCCGGATTCGGCGCCCACTACGGCGTGTCCCACGACGCCCACCCGGCCGCCGTTGCGGCAGTAGCGGTCAAGCTCGGCGGCCAGTTCGGCGTTGCCCTGCTTGTCGGCGGTCCGTGCAGACCGCGATCCCGCGATCACTATCGAGTCCGCCCGGCGTGCCGCAAAGGCAGCCACGGCCGCGCGCTCGTCGGCTGGGCTGCCGGCGGTGGTGGCCAGCAGCACCATCTTGTTCTGGTGCCGCGCTGCGGCCTGGACGCCGCGGGCAATGGCTGCGAAGTAGGGGTCGGCGATGTCGTGCACGATGAGTCCGATGAGGCCGGAGCTCGACTTCGCGAGGCCCTGCGCCTGGGCGTTGGGGATGTAGCCGAGGGAGTCTGCAGCCTTCCGGACACGCTCAGCGATATCAGGTCCGGGGGTCCTGGCGGAACCGTTCAGGACACGGCTGGCAGTAGCAGGGGAGACTCCGGCCAGGCGGGCTACTTCGGTCAGCGTGCTTGCTGCCACAGGCGAAACTCCTCTTCAACGGGCCCCAACGTCGGGAAACTCGGCTGATGCCCACATTATCGCAGTTCCAGAAACTTTCGGAAAGCGCTTGCCAGATCGGCTGCGGGACTGCATTATGGAAACAGCGGGAATGCGCTTTCCCAATGTGCTATCCACCACGATTGAATGAGGACTCATGGGCTTCGAAACAAAGACGATCCGTATCGCCATGAACGGTATTACCGGCCGGATGGGCTACCGCCAGCACCTGTTGCGCTCCATCCTCCCCATCCGTGACGCCGGCGGCTTCACCTTGGAGGACGGCACCAAGGTCCAGATCGAGCCGATCCTCGTTGGCCGCAACGAAGCGAAAATCCGCGAACTGGCCGAGCTTCACAAAATTTCGGAGTGGACCACCGACCTTGATGGCGTAATCAACGACCCCACTGTCGACGTCGTCTTCGACGCCTCCATGACCAGCCTTCGGGCCGCAACCCTGAAGAAGGCCATGCAGGCCGGCAAACACATCTTCACCGAGAAGCCGACGGCGGAAACCCTCGAGGAGGCCATCGAGCTGGCCCGCATCGGCAAGGAAGCCGGGGTCACCGCCGGTGTCGTGCACGACAAGCTCTACCTGCCTGGCCTGGTCAAGCTCCGCCGCCTCGTGGACGAAGGGTTCTTCGGCCGGATCCTGTCCATCCGCGGCGAGTTCGGCTACTGGGTCTTCGAGGGCGACGTCCAGGCGGCCCAGCGCCCGTCCTGGAACTACCGCAAGGAGGACGGTGGCGGAATGACCACGGACATGTTCTGCCACTGGAACTACGTCCTGGAAGGCATCATCGGCAAAGTCAAGAGTGTTAATGCCAAGACCGCCACCCATATCCCCACCCGGTGGGACGAGGCCGGCAAGGAATACAACGCGACGGCAGACGACGCCTCCTACGGCATCTTCGAGCTGGTTACCCCAGGGGGAGACGGCGTCATCGGCCAGATCAACTCCTCGTGGGCTGTCCGGGTCTACCGCGACGAGCTGGTCGAATTCCAGGTGGACGGGACGCACGGATCTGCCGTTGCCGGGCTGAACAAGTGCGTGGCGCAGCAGCGGGCCCACACGCCGAAGCCGGTCTGGAATCCGGACCTTCCGGTCACAGAATCCTTCCGCAGCCAGTGGCAGGATGTGCCGGCCAACGCGGAGCTGGACAACGGCTTCAAGCTGCAGTGGGAAGAGTTCCTGCGCGACGCCGTCGCCGGCCGCGAGCACCGTTTCGGGCTGCTTTCCGCCGCCCGCGGCGTGCAGCTCGCGGAACTCGGCCTGCAGTCCAGCGATGAACGCCGCACCATCGACATTCCGGAGATCACGCTCTGATGACTTCACTGATCCTTCCCACATCCGACGGCGGGACCCGGGAATACCGCCTCCGCTCCGCCACCACCTGGGCCAAACCGATGGCGCCGCTGACATCGCGCCGCGCCTACGCTGCGGCCCACGTCATCCCCGAGGTCACTGCCGACAACACTCCGGGCGCCCCGGCCCGTCTCGACTGGGACGCCACCCTGGCCTACCGGCATGAGCTGTGGTCCTACGGGCTCGGGGTTGCCGACGCGATGGACACCGCCCAGCGCGGCATGGGCCTGGACTGGCCTGCCACTCAGCAGCTGATCAAGCGCACAGGGGCGGAGGCGGCCTCCGTGGTCTCCGCCGGCGGCACGGCCACGGCGGGCATGACGGTCCGCGACCTCGTGTCCTGCGGCGCCGGCACCGACCAGCTGGACCTCGCCACACTGCCGTCCGGCGCGGCCGGGCTGCAGGCTGTCCTGACCGCCTACCGCGAGCAGGTCGCCGTCGTCAGCGAGGCCGGACCCAAGGTGATCCTCATGGCCTCCAGGGCGCTGGCCCAGGTGGCGTCGGGTCCCGAGGACTACCTGAAGGTCTACTCCGCGCTGCTCCAGGAAGCCGACCAGCCCGTCATCCTGCACTGGCTCGGCACCATGTTCGACCCCGCGCTGGCCGGTTACTGGGGCTCGGACAGCGTTGACCAGGCCACCGAGACGTTCCTTTCCCTCATCCGCGAGAATGTGGGCAAGGTGGACGGCGTCAAGGTCTCCCTCCTGGATGCCTCGCATGAAGTCGCGCTGCGGGCGGCGCTTCCCGAGGGCGTCCGCCTCTACAGCGGCGACGACTTCAACTACCCGGAGCTGATCGACGGCGACGGAACCCTGCACTCGGATGCCCTGCTGGGAATCTTTGCGGCAATCTATCCCGCTGCGTCCGCGGCGCTGCAGAGCTACGACGCCGGAGATGCCGCCAAAGCGCGTGCCATCCTGGATTCCACCCGCGAACTGGGCAAGCACATCTTCAGTGCCCCCACGTTCTACTACAAGACCGGAATCGCCTTCCTGTCCTGGCTCAACGGCAAGCAGCCCGGATTCCAGATGGTCGCCGGGCTGCACTCGGGCCGTTCCGTGGTGCACCTCGCGAAGACCTTTGAACTGGCCGACGAAGCCGGGCTGCTGAAGGACCCGGCCCTCGCAGCGTTCCGGATGTCCGATTTCCTTCGCATCAACGGAGTGGGAGTATGACCTTCAATTCAGAACCGTCCCCCTTTTCACGGCTTTCCCTCAACAGCGCCACCACCAAGAAGTGGACGCTCGCCGAGGCTATTGACGGCTGCGCGCGTGCAGGCGTCCCCGCCATCGCTCCCTGGCGGGACATTGTTGCCGAGGCCGGGCTGGACAAGGCGGCCAGACTGATCAGGGACGCCGGGCTCCGGGTTTCCTCGCTGTGCCGCGGCGGCTTCCTCACGGCTCCAGACTCCGACGGGCAGGCGGCAGCGCTCGCGGACAACAGGTCAGCTGTTCTGGAGGCCGTTGCCCTCGATACGCAGGAACTGTTCCTCGTGGTCGGGGGTCTGGTGCCGGGGGAGAAGGACGTGGTGGCTGCCCGCCAGCGCGTGGCCGACCGGCTGGAGGACCTCGTGCCGTTCGCCGTCGAACACGGCGTCCGGCTGGTGCTGGAACCCCTTCACCCGATGTACGCCGCCGACCGCGCGCTCATCTCCACGCTGGGGCAGGCACTGGACCTGGCGGCGCCGTACGACGCCCGGGCGGTGGGGGTCGCCGTCGACACCTTCCATGTCTGGTGGGACCCGGAGCTGAAAGCCCAGATCGAGCGTGCAGGCCGGGAGAACCGGATCGCCTCCTACCAGGTGTGTGACTTCAACCTTCCGATCGCCGCGGACGCGCTGCTTTCCCGCGGCATGATGGGCGACGGCGTGATTGACTTCGCGACGATCGGCACCTGGGTCCGGGACGCTGGCTACACCGGCGACATCGAAGTGGAGATCTTCAACCAGGAGATCTGGGACGCCGACGGCGACGACGTCCTGGCGAGGATGAAGGATCGCTACGCGGAACTGGTGCAACCCTTCGCCTGAACCCGCCCTTACCTCGGTGGCTATCCGCGGGTAGGGTGGCGCCAGGAGGGGAAGCAATGGACAAACAATTCAGGGACGCCGAGGCGAGCGTTGTTGTCGCGGCGCAGCCGGAGCGGGTGTGGAAAGCGCTGACCGATCCGGCCGACGTCAAGGAATACTTTCTCGGCACGAACGTCACATCGACCTGGCGGGAAGGTGAGCCTGTGACTTTCGAGGGGGAGTGGCAGGGCAAGTCCTACCAGGACAAGGGGACCGTGCTGGAAGCCCGCCGCAACGAACTCCTGCGCATCACCCACTACAGCCCCTTATCGGGCCTGCCCGACGAGCCGGAAAGCTACCACACCCTGGAATACTGGCTGGAGCCCGTGGCGGAGGGAACCCGGGTCAGCATCACCCAGGGCAACAACAAGAGTGACGGCGAAGCCGCGGAGTCGGAAAAGCTTTGGGGCATGGTGCTTGGCAACCTCAAGGAGTACCTGGAGGACTGACAGCGCCGCTGGCGGCCTACCGACTTCGGCCGGCTTGCACCCTGTGACGGTGGGCAGCAGCGCGCAGCTGGATGATCCGGGCTGCGCCCGCCATGGCCACGAGGACACCTCCGCCTACTGCCGCGATGAAGAGCGATATCCCGAGCGACACCGCGCCTTCAAGGCCGAAAAACTTCACCTGGACGAGTTCCTGGTTCTGCAGGATGAAGACGATGAGCAGCACCAGTACCACCAGCGCCGAGGCCACCGCCGCCCAGATCATACCGGCGCGCGTAACGCGCCGTTCAGGCTCTGCCAGGCCGGACCGCGGTGACGTGGCTCCATCGTAACCCGGGATCGCGGCCGTGCCAGGATGGCGGGCCGCCGCGCCGGTACCCGCCGCCGCTTCGGTCGGTGCCGGGTCAAGAGGCACTGCGGCGCCTTGCTGACCTGCCGCCGGGCTCGCTGGCCGGGGAGGCTCCGGATCGGACGGGTTTCCGCCCGGCTGGCTTTGCTGCATGCGGATGTTCCTTCCTTGACTGCTGGTCCAGGTGGCCGGCCCGTGCACATCGCCGGCGCAATCCGATCATAAGCACAGTCGGCCCGTATTAGTAAGCATGCTTGCAATATGCCACCGTCGGTAATGGCACCCCGCGCCTCAATGAACTCCTGACGAGCGTCCCGGGGGTGTTCTACACTCGGAAGTAGACATACGGGGCGTACTTGTCCGAAGTAGTACACGGGCGCCCCGAAGGGAGGAGCACCCCCGATGCGCCGCAATCGGGTTATCGCTGGAACGTCCGCTTTCCTCATAGGCGTCACTGGCCTTTGGGCTGCGTCCCTTGCTATCGGCGGTGGAAACACTGCTGGGGACGTGCCGCAGTCAAATACGACTCTCAGTCCGGGTTCGCCGCCGTCCCCTCGCAAGCCGAGGACACCTGCGCCTGATGTTCGGATCGCTGCTGTCGGTGACATGAACGGCGACAAGACCATTGACCCTGACAGCCCGTCCGGTCGGAACGGTGCGGCGATCACCCGGCTCGTGCAGAAGAACCAGATTGACGCGTTCCTGGGGCTCGGGGACTTCCAGTACGACACCCCGCACTGCGCTGACTACGTGAAGTACTGGACGCCGCTGTGGGGTGGCACCAAGCCCAAGTTGTACTGGGTGTCCGCCCCCAACCACGACTGGCAACCAGGCCGCAACGAAGACCTCGACAACTTCATGAACGGCCAATGCCCGGGGGCTCCGGCGAAGGCTGCGATCAATCGGCAGCGCGGGTTCATCGGGAACGGGGATCCGTACACGAAGGACTTCGGGAACTGGCACTTCGCGTTCCTGTCGTCCGCGCACTGGCGGTACGACCCCGCGAAAGCTGCAGCGTTGACGAAGTGGCTGGACGACGACCTCGCTGCTGCTCAGGCGGCGGGCAAGTACCTGGCAGTCGTGTACCACGAACCGTACTTCACATCGAACACGGACGAACATGAGCGGGCCGCTGACCACAAGCCATGGGTCGACGTGATGTATAAGCACCGGGTCCGTCTGACCCTGTCAGGGTCACAACACAACTACGAACGCACATGTCCGGTGAACAACAAGGATCAGTGCGTCAGTGACGGGATGACAGCGTTCCAGGTTTCGACGGGAGGTATCGGCCTCCGCTCCTTCACGAGCACTCCGTCGTACATCGTGAAGCGGTTCAGCAACACCCACGGGTTCCTTCGGATGACACTCAAAGACAACGGGTCTTTCACCTGGAACTTCGTTCCAACGTCGGGGACGGGCAAGGACGCAGGTACGCGCTCCGCACCGTAGTAAAGGCCTGGCGGTGGGTAGCCGGTGGATGTAGCGCTTTCCCATGCGATACAGAAGCGGTCCTGACTGGCGTTTGCGCAGGTCAGGACCGCTTTTAGTCGTGCCCCAGGAGGGAATCGAACCCCCGACCGGCGGATTAGAAGGCCGCTGCTCTATCCCCTGAGCTACTGGGGCAACTGGTTTCCCGGCTTCCCGGGTGCCTCAAAAAGTCTACATTGCCTACAGGCCCGTCGGCGGCACCGGGCAGGAACGTTTCGGTTATCCACATACAGCATTGCGTACCTCCCGGCGGTCGCGTCGGCGGTTGATGCTGGAAGTGCCTGCTAGGGCAAGACACTTCGAGACAGGACACCAAGATGAGTGACAACATTACGGTCCGGGGCTTCGTGGCCACGGAGATCCGCAGTTCCACAACTCCCGGGGGCGTTCCCACCGCCTCATTCCGCCTCGGTTCCGCCGAACGGCGGTACGACCGCACGGCCAACGCCTGGGTGGACGGCAACATCAACTGGTTCACCGTCCAGGGATACCGGCAGCTGGCCGGGAACATGGGCTGCAGCATCAAGAAGGGCCAGCGCGTCGTCGTCGTGGGCAAGCTGAAGATGCGCAGCTGGGAGAAGGACGGCCGCGTCTACCACGACGCCGAGATCGACGCGGACGCTGTGGGCCACGATCTCAAGTGGGGCACTGCCAACTTCATCCGCAATTCCGGCAACCCGCAGGCCGCTGACGGATTCGGCCCCGCGAACGGCGACCGCAGCGCTTCCGGATCCTCAGGCGTGGCCGGGGACGGCTCCGACGAGAACCGGGAGGAAGGTGACGAAGCCGACGAAGAC
Source organism: Arthrobacter globiformis (assembly GCF_030815865.1). NCBI lineage: Bacteria > Bacillati > Actinomycetota > Actinomycetes > Micrococcales > Micrococcaceae > Arthrobacter > Arthrobacter globiformis. The sequence goes on along the minus strand of NZ_JAUSXI010000001.1, from coordinate 3,510,584 downwards.
CCGGCTGCGGCCTGCATCTTCCTCGACGACGCCGGCGACGAGTTGCAGCTCGACCCCGACACGGGCGAGCTCACGGGAGCCGCTGCCTGAAGCCGGTGGCGTGCGGCACTGCACCCCCTTGGCGGTGCCGCATGGCAGAATGGCAGCGTGATGCGAACGACGACACTTCAGCGGAACAAAGCGCTCCGCGGCAATGCCACTGGTGCCTGGGGAACTGCCAAAAAGGCTACCGGCCGGCTCGCACTGGCGGTTGTTGTGCTGTCGGCGCTCGGCGCCTGCACGGCACCGGGAGATCCGGCGGCCGTGAACCAGACGGCGGAAGGACAGGCGGCCGGAGAACAGGCGGCCACGCAATCGGCAGCATCAGCATCGGCAAAACCGTCGGTGCCTGCGGCAGCCACCAAAGGCGCTGCCGGGGCCACAGCCGCACTGCAGCAGACCATGGCTGACGTCCTGGGAGGCGTAGTCGCAGCCAACCGCAAGCCGGCTACAGCGGAGATCACCTCGGCGCTAACAGCGGCAGGCGTTCCGGCGCGGAACCTTGAGGTCTCGGCGGGGCGCACGCCCACCGGACTCGAGGTGGATTCCATGGAAGCGGCGGCTGTCCAGGCCAAGGAATGTGTGATCGGCCAGATCCGCGATGGGAAGGTGACGGTGACCGTGCTGCCGGCGCTGTCGAACGGGAAGTGTTTCGTAGGAGCCGCCGGCTGAGCCCGGAATGTGAGATATCACCGCCAACCCACTAGATTTGGAACCATGGCGGAATTTATCTACACAATGACCAAGGCCCGAAAGGCTGTTGGCGAAAAACTTATTCTCGACGACGTAAGCATGTCGTTCTTCCCGGGCGCCAAGATCGGCGTCGTTGGCCCCAACGGTGCCGGTAAGTCCACCATCCTGAAAATCATGGCCGGCCTGGACACCCCCTCCAACGGTGAGGCGCGGCTGAGCCCTGGCTACACGGTCGGCATCCTGCTGCAGGAACCGCCGCTAAACGAGGAGAAGACTGTCCTGGGCAACGTCCAGGAAGGCGTGGGCGAGATCTACGGCAAGATCCAGCGCTTCAACGCAATCTCCGAAGAGATGGCCAGCCCGGACGCGGATTACGACAAGCTCCTGGAGGAGATGGGGCACCTGCAGGAGGCCATCGACACCGCTGATGCCTGGGACCTCGACTCCCAGCTTGAGCAGGCCATGGACGCCCTGCGCTGCCCGCCTGCGGACGCGGACGTGACGCTGCTCTCCGGTGGTGAGCGCCGCCGTGTGGCGCTCTGCAAGCTGCTCCTGCAGAAGCCGGACCTCCTGCTGCTCGACGAGCCCACCAACCACCTTGACGCCGAGAGCGTGCTGTGGCTGGAACAGCACCTCTCCAGCTACGCCGGCGCCGTCCTGGCGGTCACACACGACCGGTACTTCCTGGACCACGTTGCGGAATGGATCGCCGAAGTGGACCGCGGCCACCTGTACCCCTACGAGGGCAACTATTCCACCTACCTGGAGAAGAAGCGCGCCCGCCTTGAAGTCCAGGGCAAGAAGGACGCCAAGCAGGCCAAGCGGCTAACCGAGGAACTTGAGTGGGTGCGCTCCAACGCCAAGGGCCGGCAGACCAAGTCCAAGGCACGTCTGGCACGCTACGAGGAAATGGCGGCCGAGGCTGACCGCACCCGGAAGCTGGACTTCGAAGAGATCCAGATCCCGCCGGGACCGCGCCTTGGCGGACTGGTGCTGGAAGCCAAGAACCTGCAGAAGGGATTCGACGACCGCACCCTGATCGACGGCCTGTCCTTCTCGCTGCCACGCAACGGCATCGTCGGCGTCATCGGCCCGAACGGTGTGGGCAAGTCCACGCTGTTCAAGACCATCGTGGGCCTCGAGCCCCTCGACGGCGGCGAACTGAAGATCGGCGACTCGGTCAAGATCTCCTACGCCGACCAGAGCCGCGGCGGCATCGACCCCAACAAAACCCTCTGGGAGGTCGTTTCCGACGGCCTGGACTTCATCCAGGTGGGCAACGTGGAAATGCCGTCCCGCGCCTACGTCGCGGCGTTCGGGTTCAAGGGACCGGACCAGCAGAAAAAGGCAGGCGTGCTCTCCGGTGGTGAGCGCAACCGCCTGAACCTGGCGCTGACCCTTAAGCAGGGCGGAAACCTGCTCCTACTCGACGAACCGACCAACGACCTCGACGTCGAAACCCTCAGCAGCCTGGAAAACGCGCTGCTGGAGTTCCCGGGCTGCGCCGTCGTGGTTTCCCACGACCGCTGGTTCCTGGACCGGGTGGCCACCCACATCCTCGCGTACGAAGGCGACGAGGAGAACCCGTCGAAGTGGTACTGGTTTGAGGGCAACTTCGAATCCTACGAGGAGAACAAGGTGCAGCGCCTCGGCCCCGACGCCGCCAAGCCGCACCGCGTCACGCACCGACGCCTGACCCGCGACTGATCGAGCCGCGGCTCATCAAGCGGTGAAATCAAGCGCTGAGCACGAATAGGCCGGCCCGGGTTGACGAGATCAACCCGGGCCGGCCTTTTCGTGTGCCAGAAGTCCGTCAAGCCTTGCGCATCTGGTGCTGCAGGATCTTGGTCTGGACGGCACCGGCCACCTTGCTCTTGATGTCCGTCGGGACCCGGACCATGCCCTCCTGCGCCACGGAAGCCACGTGCAGGCCCTCCCGGTTGAAGATCTTGCCGGTCGCCAGGCCCCGCGCTCCCTGGGCGCTGGGGGATTCCTGAACATACAGGAGCCACTCGTCAACGCGCACGGGACGGTGCCACCACATGGCGTGGTCAAGGCTCGCCACGCTCATGCCCGGCGTGATCCAGCTCAGCCCGTGCTTGCGAAGAATGGACTCAAGTAGTGTGTAGTCGCTGGCGTACGCCAGCGCGGCGCGGTGCGTGTTGGCGTTGTCCGGCATGGGGCTGAAGGTCTTCATCCACACGGCGTTGCGTGCTTCCTTCTTCCCCGTGGCCGCCACATACAGGGCGGGATCCACATGGCGGATGTCGAAGGGCCGTTCGTACGCCCAGTGCCGGGCGACGGGGTGGTCGAACTTGCCCAGCAGGTCGGCCGTGCTGGGCAGCGTTTCCGGGTCGGGGATGCCGGCAGGCACCTCGGACTGGTGCTCAATGCCGTCATCGCCGGCCTGGAATGAGGCGATCATGGACAGAATCGGCGTGCCGTCCTGGTAGGCATGCACGCGCCGGGCCGAGAACGAGCGGCCGTCCCGCAGGCGCTGGACTCCGAAGGTGATGGGCTTGTTCGCGTCGCCGGGCCGCAGGAAGTAGCCGTGCATGGAATGGACGGTGCGGTCCTCGTCCACGGTGCGCATCCCGGCAACCAGGGACTGGGCCAGGACCTGGCCGCCGAAGACGCGCTGGTGCGGCTGGCGCTGCGACGGACCCATGAAAATATCCTCGTCGGTGCGGGCGCCTTCCAGCTCGCCGAGGTCAAGCAGTTCGAGGAGGGAGTTCGTGGGGTCATTCGTGGGCAAGGCCTGCAATCCGGCGTCCGCTTCAGTCATGGTTTGACTCTAGACGGCACCCCGGCACCGCTCAACCGGGCCCAAGCCGGTAGTGTTCTTAACGTGTCTGATCTCCTTACCCAGTCTTTCCGCTTCGCCGACCCCCGCGACCTCGCCGATCTGAAGACCTTCGTCACCCGCGCCAAGGCCATCGATGACGGCGCCATCCGCCTGCAGGCGGCCGGAACAGTCCTGGCCGCCTACGTGTGCGTGCTCCGGCCCCGGATCCTGGGGGAGTCCACCCCCACGATTCTCGGCCTGCGCACCATGGGCCTCGCTGAGCCGTCCGCCGTTGACGTCACGGTTCCGCTCGCTGCCGTCCTGGACCGGCTGGCCCGGGCGGGGGAGAACGACGCCGATCTTCCGGTCCCGCCGTCGACCGTCACCGAATCATGGGCCGGCGTGGGTGCGCCGCGCAGCGGCTGGGAACTCGTGGACTCCGTGCCCGACGCCGAACTGCGGCAGGCCGCCGAGGCCGGCATCGCCGAGGTGGCCGGCATCGTTCCGGACAAACCCGGAGCCATGATCGTGAACAACGCCCGGGCCGCCGTCTGGGGACGCGGGCTCCAGGGGCGGCACGGGGTTCCGGCCGGAGCGGCGTTCGCCGCCCTTGCCCTGGGATTCCTGGGCGAGGACGAACAGAAGCTCTACCGTTCCGGGCGCTGGTTCCGGCTCAGCGGCAACCGCGGGCACGTGCTGGTACGTACCGGCGCCGGCCTGCTTTAGGCCGCCGATACCCGGCTGAGCGACACAGCCGCCGGTCTTAGCCCTGCGCCTCGGACGGGCTGTTCACCATCGAGAGCGCGGCGCGCTCCATGTAATCCCACAGCGTTCCCTCATGCAGCGGCGGCAAGTCCAGGGAATCGACCGCCGTCCGCATGTGGTGCAGCCAGCGGTCCTTCGCCTCGGGCGTCACCCGGAACGGCATGTGGCGCATCCGCAGCCGGGGATGGCCGCGCTCCTCGCCGTAGGTGGTGGGGCCGCCCCAGTACTGCTCCAGGAACATCAGGAACCGCCGCTTGGCCGGACCCAGATCCTCTTCCGGATACATGGGGCGCAGCAGCGGATCCGTGGCCACGCCGTCGTAAAAGACGTCAATGAGCTTCACGAACGTCTCATGGCCGCCGACGGCGTCGTAGAAGTTGTCGGTGTAGCCCGGCTGGCTGAAGGGGTCGTTGCGCATCAGCGGCTGACGGACGCCCGGCTCCGGCGGGGTGGGGAGGGATGGAATGGTCATGGCTATTCTCCGGCCTTCTGCTGGGGTGCGTGCTCGGCATCGGCAGCCGTCTCTTCAGGCTCCGCAGGCGGGACGTAGGTGCCCTGCGAGCGGTTGCCCACACGAAGGATCTCACCGTTGCGGAGGTACCAGATGGCGCCGTTCTCGTCGCGGACGCGCGTGATCCTCAGCCCGATCGACTCCACGACGCCCACCACTTCGCTGGTTTCAATGACGTCGCCAATGCCGTACTGGTCCTCGATGGTGATGAAGATGCCGGCAAGGAAGTCCCTGATCAGCTGCTGGGCGCCAAAGCCGATGGCGATACCGAGGATTCCCACGCTGGTCAGCAGCGGCGCCACGTCGACGTCGAGGTTCTTCAGCATGTAGATGGTGGTGATGACCGCGATCATCACGCCGATGCCGCTCTTGAGGAGCGAGCCGATCGTGTTGGCCCGCTGCACGCGCCGCTCATGGTCCAGGGCTCGCAGCGCCGGCGCCACCCAGCGGAAATGCGGCTTCTTGAACAGTGACGTGCCGCTAGCCACACGCTTGGTGATCCTGGCGATCAGGAAACTGGCGATCAGCCACAGGAGTATGCCTGCGCCGAGGCTGATGGCCACGCCGGCAAGGTCTAGTCCCGTGGGCTCCAGTGAGGCCGAGGGCGCTGTGAACATGCTGTACATCTGCAGGAAGGCTCCTTGCTGCTGTCCGGCGGCGGCCGGTCTCCGCGCTTTCCGGGGAGGCCGGCCGCACTTTGGTCGCTTTAAGCCTAGCGGGGTCTGGCGCTGGCTAAGGACTTCCGGCTGTGGTAACGGGGACGTGCAGCACGGGGAAATTTACGCTACGGGCAATGAAACACACCTGGTTCGCCTCATGGTGCATCTGTTCCGCCAACGCGATGTGCCCGGGTTCTGCCACCGTCACGTGCGGGCGGAGCGTCACGGTTTCGAACTGTCCGCTGCCGTCGCGGTTCAGCCGCATCATGCCGGTGGCGTTGTCCTCGTAGGACAGGACCACCACGCCATGCCGCACCGCGACGTGCAGGAAGGAGAGCATGTGGCACTGCGCCAGCGCCGTCAGCAGAAGCTGTTCGGGGTTGTACCGGGAGCGGTCGCCGTGGAAGGTGGGATCGGCTGAGCCCTGCAGGACCGGCAGCCCCGGAATCTCGATGTCGTGGTCCCGGGAGTAGTCCCGGTAGGACGACGTGCCGCTTCCAAGGTTGCCGGTCCAGCGGACCGTCAGCGCATAGTGGTGTTCGCCGAGTGCCATTGCCTAGACATCCGCCGCGCGGGCCCGCAGCGCCCGGGCTACGCCGTCGCGGTTTTCCAGCATCATCCGGCGCAGCGCAGCGCTGTCCTCCGGCAGCGACGCCAGGAACTCGTCGGTCCGGTCCACGGTGGACTGGCTGGTCAGCTGCGCCGGGTACAGCCCGACGACGATCTGCTGGGCCAGGGCATTGGTGCGGTCGGCAACGATTCCCGGGACCGCCTCGAAGTACTTCTCCGCGAACGGCTCCAGCAGCGCGGTGTCCAGCACCCGCGTGAAGCCGGCGACGGCCGAGCCCTGGATGGCGTTGGAGAGCTCGCCCTTGACGACGATTGACTCCCACGCCGCCGACTTGGCCTCCGGGGTGGGGACGGCTGCCTTGGCCAGGGCGGCCGCGTTCTGGCCGCTGGATGTGTTATCCCGCTGCAGTTCCGCGTCGATGTCCGACTGGCCCAGCCTGCCGCCTGCCACAAGGGAGGCCACGAGCTCCCAGCGGAGGTCCTGGTCCACGGTCAGCCCGGCCAAGGTGGCCGAGCCGTCAAGCAGCCCGGCGATCCGGTCCAGTTGCTGGCCGCTGCGGGCCAGGAGGGCGAAGGACTTGATGAACTGCAGCTGGGCGTCCGACCCGCCCGGCACACTCGAGGCGAGCTCCCAGAGCCGGTCGACGGCGGCAATGGTGGTGGCTTCGCGGTGCTCCTCGGCCACGTAGAAGGTGAGCGTGGTGGCCAGTTGCCGCAGCTGCACCAGGATTACCGAGGAATCAGACTCGGAGGCGATGTTGGCCAGGATCAGGTCCACGTATCCGCGCGCGGGGCTTTCCCCGTCCCGAGCGGCGTCCCAGGCCGAGTTCCACACCAACGTCCGGGGCAGGCTCTCCCTGAAGTCCTTCAGGTGAGCCTTGGCGGTGGCGAGGGACTGCTCATCGAGCCGCACCTTGGCGTACGCGAGGTCATCGTCGTTGAGCAGGATGAGGTCCGGCCGCTTGAGCCCGGCCAGTTCGGGGACCCCGGTGCGTTCGCCGTCGACGTCCAGCTCCTCACGGTGCACGCGCTCGAGCGTGCCCTCGTCGGTGAGATCATAGAACCCCACTGCCAGGCGGTGAGGGCGGAGGGTGGGCTGCTCGGCAATCGCGGACTGCAGGATGGCGAACGACGTGATGGTGCCATCGGCATTCACCGCCAGCTCCGGCTTGAGTGAGTTGACGCCGGCCGTTTCCAGCCACAGGCGTCCCCACTGGTCCAGGTCGCGTCCGCTGGCCTTCTCCAGCTCGACCATCAGGTCGCCGAGCTCGGTGTTGCGCCAGGAATGTTTGGCAAAGTATTCACGCACGCCGGCCATGAACTGGTCCGGCCCCACCCAGGCCACCAGCTGCCGCAGCACGGAGGCGCCCTTGGCGTAGGTGATGCCGTCGAAGTTCACCTCAACGTCCTGCAGGTCGTTGATTTCGGCGAAGATCGGGTGCGTCGTGGGGAGCTGGTCCTGGCGGTAGGCCCACGACTTTTCCACCGAGGCGAAGGTGGTCCAGGCGCTCTGGAATTTGGTGTTCTCCACGGCAGCCAGGTGCGACATGTATTCGGCGAAGGACTCATTGAGCCAGAGGTCGTTCCACCAGCGCATGGTCACGAGGTCGCCGAACCACATGTGGGCCAGTTCGTGCAGCACGGTGATGGCGCGGCGTTCCACCTGCGCCTCCGGGACCTTGCCGCGGAAGACGTAGCCTTCGAGGATGGTGACCGCGCCGGCGTTCTCCATGGCGCCGGCGTTGAACTCCGGCACAAACAGCTGGTCATACTTTTCAAACGGGTAGGGGCAGCCGAACTGCGCCTCGAAGAACACGAAACCCTGGCGCGTGAGCTCAAAGATGTTTTCCGCGTCCAGGTACTGCATGAGGGACTTGCGGGCGAAGACGCCCAGCGGCACGACGCGGCCGTCCGAACTGGTGACATCGCTGCGCACCGACTGGTACGGCCCGGCGATCAGTGCGGTGACGTACGAGGACAGGCGCGGCGTCGGCGTGAAGTCCCAGACCGAGCGGGCGCCGCCGTCGTCCCCGGATGGGATTGGCGCGGGCTCCGGCGTGGGGGAATTGGAAACGACGTCCCAGTGCGAGGGCGCGGTGACGCGGAACCGGAAGGTGGCCTTGAGGTCGGGCTGTTCAAAGACAGCGAACATCCGGCGCGAGTCTGGCACCTCGAACTGCGTGTACAGGTACACCTCGCCGTCCACCGGGTCCACGAAGCGGTGCAGGCCTTCGCCGGTGTTCATGTAGGGGGCGTCCGCCACGACGGTCAGCTCGTTGTCCGCTGCGAGGTCCGGCAGCTGGATCCGGATGCCGTCAGACACCTCGGCGGGGTCCAGCTCGCGCCCGTTCAGCGTCACGCTGTGCACAGCGTTCGTAACGGCGTCGATGAACGTCGTCGATCCCGGCGCCGCCGTGAACCTGACGGTGGTGGTTGATCCAAAGACTGTCCCGCCCCTGGTCAGGTCCAGGCTGACATCGTAGGAGTCGACGGCGATCAGGGCGGCGCGCTCGCGTGCTTCGGAGCGGGTCAGGTTCATGCCTGGCAAGGTTGTGCCTCCAGAGGTTGTGGTGGCCGGACTGGCCCGGCCCGCCGGCTGCTGCGCACGGTGGTCACGCGCGCGGTTGCGTCACTGTGAAGCCATTGTTTCATTCCCGGGGCGCTTGGCAAGTTGCGTGGCTCACTTCCGTGGCTCGTTCCCTGCGGAAGTCCTCTCCAGCCGAACGCCGCAGGGGTAGCGTTAAGGCATGGGAAAGATCCTCGATGCTGTGGACACCAAGGCGCTGCGGTTCGCGATCGGCTTCCCAGTGTTGCTTGCCGCCGGGTTTGCGGTCTGTGCCGTGCTGTTGCGGCCGGATCTGCCGGAACCGCTGGCGGTCATGTGGAATAACGACGGCGGCACCGCCTTCGCGCCGTTCCCCGCCTTCGTGGGCGGCGGGGCCGCCCTGATCGTCCTCACCGGCTGGCTGGTGCTGTTGCAGGCCGTGCCGGTGTCGCGGCCCACCGTGATGCGCCGGATCATGATGGGCGCGGGGCTGACGGTGAGCCTTTTCGTCACCACTGTGCTGGCGGCCGCCCTCGTAGGCCAGGCCGGCGTGGCCGACGCCCGCGAGTCAAGCGTGGACATCATTGTCCTTGCTTCGGGAAGCGGCGCCGCGCTTTCCCTGGGCGTCATCATCGGGTTTGTGTTCAAGGCGGACAACCAGTGGACGCCGGAGGATGACCGTGCCCTGCAGCAGGCCCTGGAACATGAACTCGACCCTGAGCTTGTCCGGGATTCAGTCCGGTTCTGGGTGCACGCGCGGAGCTCGGTTTTCGTGATGATTGCCATCGCCAGCCTGTTTCCCGCCTCGCTGATCGCCATTGCCGTCCCGTGGCTCGGAGCCTTGGTGGTCGCGGCGGCCATCGTCGGAGCCGCGTTCCTGTTCGCCCGGGTCACCGCGGACCGCAGCGGACTGCGCGTTTTCCTCGCCGGCATCCTGCGAGTGATCGACGTCCCTGCCGCCGCCATCTCCGCCGCCCAACCAGCGGACGTGCGCGCCGCCGACTACGGCGGCTGGGGCTACCGCAACCACGACGGAACCGCAGCGGTGCTCGTCAGCAGCGGCCCCGCCGTCGTCGTCCGCAAGACCGACGGCCACAAGCTGGCCGTCAGCGGCGGTAACCCCGACTCCGCCGCCCTTCTCGCAGAGGTCCTGACGCGCGTGGCGGCAAGGGCCCGCCGCGACACGCGCCCGCCGGTCCAGGGTGACACGGAATCGTAGGTGCCGCGTCACTGCCCAGGCGGCACCCCGCTGGGGGAAGCACACCGAGTACTCTTGGATCTGTTGATTTGACCTGTACCAGCCCGGCCGCGCCCCGGTGCTCATGACTGAACGGAAGCTACCGTGACAACAAACCCTGCATTTCCGCGGGTCCACATCGCCACCGACCACGCCGGCATGGAGCTGAGCGCCCACCTGGTCAAGCACCTGACGGCGAACGGCTACGACGTGGTGGATCACGGACCCAAGGAATACGACGCCCTGGACGACTACCCGTCGTTCTGCATCAACGCGGCGCTCGCAGTGGTGGCGGACCAGGAAGCAGGAATCCACGCGCTGGGCATCGTGCTGGGCGGATCCGGAAACGGCGAGCAGATCGCGGCGAACAAGGTCAAGGGTGTCCGCGCCGCCCTGGTCTGGAACCAGTCCACCGCCACGCTGGCCCGCGAGCACAACGATGCCAACGTCGTGGCCGTCGGCGGCCGCCAGCACAGCGTTGAGGAGGCCACGTCCCTGATCGAGGCCTTCCTGCAGGAGCCCTTCAGCAACGACGAGCGGCACATCCGCCGCATCGGCAAGATCGCCACCTACGAAACCACCGGCGAGATCGTCGACTAGTGCCGGAAGGCCACTCCATACACCGGCTCGCCCGCCAGTTCGGTGATGTGTTCGCCGGCGAGCGGCTGGCTGTCAGCAGCCCCCAGGGCCGCTTTGCCGCCGGCGCCGCCCTGCTGGACGGGCACACCATGGTGCACGCGTCCGCGCATGGAAAGCACCTGTTCCTGCACTTCGAGCACGCTCTGGTGCTGCACGTCCACCTCGGCCTCTACGGGGCCTGGGATTTCGGCGGGGACAGCCAGTTCCGCGGGGCCTCCAGCATCGGCGCGCCCCGCAGGGTGGGGGAGTGGGAACTGGCTGATGGCAATGGGTCACCCGAAGGCAATGGCGATCCTGCTTCCGCGGAGTACGCCGGGCCGCCGGCGCCGGTGGGGGCGGTGCGGGTCCGGCTGGTGAGTGACCATGGCTGGGCCGACCTGCGCGGTGCCACCACGTGCGCCGCCATTACCGATGCCGAGGTGGCAGCCGTGCTGGACAGGCTGGGCCCCGATCCGCTCCACAAAACCGGCGGCAGCAGGGACGACTTCATCCGGCGCGTCCTGGCAAAGCGGACGCCGCTCGCTACGCTGCTGATGGACCAGAAGGTGATTGCCGGCGTCGGAAATGTCTACCGGGCCGAAGTACTGTTCCGCCGCCGGATCGACCCCCTGCTTCCCGGCCGCGCGCTCACTGCGGACGCCGCCGGCCTCCTCTGGGATGACACCGCTGCAGTGATGGCCGACGGCGTCCGCGACGGGCGGATCATCACCACCACCGCCGGCTTCTGGACCCGGACCGGCCAGCTTCCGCCGGGGGAGGAGGCGCACTTTGTCTACCGCCGCCACGGCCAGCCGTGCCGGGTCTGCGGGACTCCGGTTGCCCTGGCCGAACACGCCGCCCGCAAACTGTACTGGTGCCCGTCCTGCCAGCAGCCCGTATGAGCTGACCGGTAACGGGCGATGACTTATAGACCGGAACGCGAATATTCGTGGGCGCAGGTCTGTGCCCGGCGCATGGAGCGTCAGTGGCTTTCGGCCCCTTCTCACACTGCCTCCCCGGCGGAGATCGTGCGGGCCATGTGCGGTGCGCACGCCCAGGTGATGCCGGCCGCCGAGTTGTCCGTGGGCATGCGGAGCGCCGGGGTTTCCCCGGCCGAGGTGCGCAAGGCGCTCTGGGAGGACGGAACCCTGGTCAGGACCTTCGGGCCACGGGGCACTGTGCATCTGCTGCCGGCAGCGGACCTGTCCCGGTGGACCGCAGCGCTGGCTGCCATTCCGCCCAACGCCGCGCTGGAACAATTCCTGACGCCCGGCCAGACGGACGAGATCGTGGCTGCCATTGCAGACGCGCTGCGGGACGGCGAGCTGACCGTCGACGAACTCACTGACGCCATTGTCGCCAGAACCGGTGCCTGGGCGGCTGACCCAGTGATGCCCGCATTCCAGACCATGTGGCCGCGCTGGCGCGCGGCGCTGGGGATCGCGGGCTTCCGCGGCGCCCTGTGCTTTGGCGCCGGCAGGGGCAGGGCAGCGACGTACCGCAGCCCCGGGCAGCTACTTCCCGGGTTCGGGCCTGCCGACGCCGCGCCGGCGCTTGGCTGGCTCCTCCGCAGCTACCTGCAGGCGTACGGGCCCGCAACGCCGGCGCATTTCGCCCGGTGGCTGGCGGTTCGGCGCGAGTGGGCTGCCGGGCTGTTTGATGACCACCGCGGAGAGCTTGCCCAGGTCACGGTGGAAGGGACGCCGGCCTGGCTGCTGCGGAGCGACACCGGGGCCATCACCACGGAACCTTCGGGCGTCAGGCTGCTTCCCTACTTCGATTCCTATGTAGTGGCCGGCCAGCCCCGGGAGCTGCTGTTCCCGGGCGCGGCAGGTAACCGTGCCCTGGCCAGGGGGCAGGCAGGTAACTATCCCGTCATACTCATCGACGGCGTCGTCCGCGGACTCTGGCACCACCGCCGTTCCGGAAAGAAAGTGGAGATCACCGCCGAGCTGTTTGTTCCGGCGGGGCCATCGCGGTTGGAGGAGCTGGCGCAGCAGGCGGAGCGGGTCGGCAATTTCCTCCAGGCAGAAGCACGTCTCACCTTCGGCACGGTGGGTGTCGGGGGCCACGCCTAAGCTGGGTCAACACCTAAGCGTGGCCTCATCACGGGCAAGGCTTAACGCGAAAGAGGCCCCTCGACGAGGGGCCTCCTTGGTGTGGAGGGGACGACGGGAATCGAACCCGCGTAATCAGTTTGGAAGACTGAGGCTTTACCATTAAGCTACGTCCCCGGAGGAAAGCGTTCCGGCGCACTGGCCTTTAGGCTTTTCTTCGGCGGCTGTTCAAGCCGGATATAACTAAACCTAATTCATGCCCCAAGTGTCAAATGTGCAAACGCGGCAGGGATGAACGTAGACTGTCCTGTGCATTACGGGGTGTAGCTCAGCTTGGCTAGAGCGCCTGCTTTGGGAGCAGGAAGTCGCAGGTTCAAATCCTGTCACCCCGACTCTGCGGCCCGGGCCCCAGGCCTGGTCACAACAACGCGTTTGCAGAACCCACCAACAAAACCAGGAGTACTTAGACCGTGAAGAGCGCTGTCGAGAACCTCACCCCCACGCGGGTCAAGCTCAATGTTGAGGTCCCCTTTGAGGAATTGAAGCCCAGCATCGATGAGGCATACAAGACTGTTGCTTCGCAGATCCAGGTCCCTGGCTTCCGTAAGGGCAAGGTTCCCGCCAAGCTGATCGACCAGCGCGTCGGCCGCGGCTACGTCCTGGAGACCGCCATCAACGAGGGCCTCAACGGCTGGTACCAGGCTGCAGTCCAGGAGTCCGGCATCCACCCCCTGAGCCGTCCCGAGGTTGAGATCACCGAGGTTCCGGATCCTTCCGCCACCGATGGTGAGCTGAAGTTCCAGGCCGAGGTTGATGTCCGCCCGGAGATCGAACTGCCCGACTACGCCGGCATCAAGGTGGAGGTTGCCGCGGCAGAGTCCTCGGACGCCGACGTCGACAAGGCCCTGGACGAACTGCGTGGCCGCTTCGGCACGCTCAAGACCGTGGAGCGCCCGGCAGCTGACGGCGACTTCCTGAGCATCGACATCACGGCGAGCATTGACGGCGCCGAGGTGGACTCCGCTACCGGGCTGTCCTACCAGGTTGGCGCCGGCACCATGCTTGAAGGCATGGACGAGGCCGTGACCGGCCTGAGCGCTGACGAGGACGCCATCTTCGATACCACCCTCGTGGGCGGCGACCACGCCGGTGAAGCCGCGCAGGTTAAGGTTGTCGTCAAGTCCGTCAAGGAGCGCGAACTGCCCGAGGCGAACGACGACTTCGCCCAGCTGGCCTCCGAGTTCGACACGCTGGCCGAACTGCGCGAGGACCTCGCCAAGCAGGCCGCCGACTCCAAGGTCGTGGAGCAGGGCGTCGAGGCCCGCGACAAGGTCCTGGACAAGCTCGTTGAGCTGGTTGAGGTTCCTGTTCCGGAGTCCGTCGTCGAAGAGCAGCTCGAGCAGCACTTCAAGGCCGAGAACTCCCACGGTGAAGGCGAGCACGACACCGAAGAGCACCGCGCCGAAGTCAAGGCCAACACCGAGCGCGCCTTCCAGAACGAGATCATCCTCGACGCCATCGCCGAGAAGGAAGAAGTGGGCGTCAGCCAGAACGAGCTGATCGACTACATCGTCACCACCGCCAGCCAGTACGGCATGGACCCGAACCAGTTCGCCCAGATCATCGACCAGAGCGGCCAGGTTCCCATGATGGTTTCCGAGGTCCGCCGCCGCAAGGCACTGGCCGTCGTCCTGGGCCAGGCCGAGGTCACCGACTCCGAGGGCAACAAGGTTGACCTGAGCGACTTCGTCCGCCCCGGCGGCGAAGAGGCTCCGGCCGTCGAAGCCGAAGCGGAAACCGACGCTGAAGCAGCCGGCGAGACCGTCGCGAACGACGATCCCGCGGCCGTGAAGTTCTAGCAGCCGCACGCATCAGCGGCGCCAGCCCCCGGGTCCTCGGATCCGGGGGCTGGCGCGTTAACGGCCGGTGTACAGCTCCCGCGGGCAATCGTGCGCCGTCAGCGAACAGCGTGATTCCGACGAACAAATCCGCTCCGAAAGCGGTTAGTGTCCAAGTAGTGAAGTTCAGTGATGTCGTTCAGTGATGTCACCGTCACCAGCGAGAGGTAAGTACAAATGTCACAGCAAGCAGCGGCCCCCCGCATGGCAACCGTCGATCCTGCAGCCCAGGACAACTACATCTACAACCGCCTGCTGAAAGAGCGCATCATCTGGCTTGGCTCCGAGGTCCGCGACGAGAACGCAAACGCCATCTGCTCACAGCTGCTGCTGCTTTCCGCCGAAGATCCCAACAAGGACATCTACCTTTACATCAACTCGCCCGGCGGCTCGGTGACGGCCGGCATGGCCATCTACGACACCATGCAGTTCATCCCCAACGACGTCGTTACCGTCGCCACCGGGCTGGCTGCCTCCATGGGACAGTTCCTGCTGTCCTCCGGCACCAAGGGCAAGCGGTACGCCACGCCGAACGCGCGCATCCTGATGCACCAGCCTTCCGGCGGTATCGGCGGAACGGCTTCGGACATCAAGATCCAGGCCGAGCTGATTCTCCACATGAAGAAGGTCATGGCCGAGCTCACGGCCGACCAGACCGGCCAGACCGTGGAAACCATCCTCAAGGACAACGACCGCGACAAGTGGTTCACCGCCAGCGAGGCGCTCGAGTACGGCTTCTTCGACAAGATCTCGGCGCACGCAGGTTCTGTCGCCGGCGGCGGCGGAACCCAGAACGCTTCATCAAACGGCCAGAGCTAACCGGCAACAAGACAGAACTGAATCCAGGAGCAATGAACATGAACTACAATTTCGGATCGTCTGCCGGTAATCTGCCGACAAGCCGCTACGTTCTGCCGCAGTTCGAGGAGCGCACGCCGTATGGCTTCAAGCGCCAGGACCCCTACACCAAGCTTTTCGAAGACCGCATCATCTTCCTCGGTGTCCAGGTGGACGACGCCTCTGCCGATGACGTCATGGCGCAGCTGCTGGTGCTGGAGTCCACGGACCCGGACCGCGACATCACCATCTACATCAACTCGCCAGGCGGCTCCTTCACCGCCATGACCGCGATCTACGACACCATGCAGTACATTCGCCCTGAGATCCAGACCGTGTGCCTGGGCCAGGCCGCAAGTGCTGCGGCTGTGCTGCTGGCCGCCGGAACGCCGGGCAAGCGCCTCGCTCTTCCCAACGCCCGCGTCCTGATCCACCAGCCGGCACTGTCCGGCGGCCAGGGCGGACAGGCATCCGACCTGGAGATCCAGGCGGCCGAAGTCATGCGCATGCGGACCTGGCTGGAGGATACCCTGGCCAAGCACTCCGGCCGGACGCCGGAACAGGTCAACAACGACATCGAGCGGGACAAGATCCTCACCGCCGCTGAGGCGCAGAATTACGGCCTGATTGACCAGGTCCTCGATTCCCGCAAGATCAAGCCGCAGGCACTAGCCCGCTAAATGCAGGCACATGCCGGGTAAACAGCAGTAACGGGCGCCGGTGCGGTTTAGATTTTTGAACCGCACCGGCGCCCGGTTTCCACCCCTCGGGCCGAATGTGACCTAGAGTGGATGTAAATCATTGCCGGATCCCGGCCGTGGTTAGATGCAACCGGTGCAAAGCTGCCCTTGCGGCAAGATACTAAGGGGTTCACATATGGCTCGGATTGGCGAGAGCGCGGATCTGCTCAAGTGCTCTTTCTGCGGCAAGAGCCAAAAGCAGGTGCGCAAGCTCATTGCCGGGCCCGGCGTCTACATCTGCGACGAGTGCATCGAGCTCTGTAACGAGATCATCGAGGAAGAACTCGCAGAGGTCGCCGATCTGGGCAGTTTCGAACTGCCCAAGCCCCGCGAAATCTTTGACTTCCTGCAGGAATACGTCATTGGCCAGGAACCGGCCAAGCGTTCCCTCGCCGTCGCGGTCTACAACCACTACAAGCGGATTCAGGCCGGGCATGCGCCCAAGAGCGGCACACTGGCCGAGGGAGTCCACCACGACGACGTTGAAATCTCGAAGTCCAACATTCTTCTGATTGGCCCCACCGGCTGCGGCAAGACCTACCTTGCGCAGACCCTGGCGCGCCGGCTGAACGTCCCCTTTGCCGTTGCCGATGCCACCGCCCTGACTGAAGCCGGGTATGTGGGCGAAGACGTGGAGAACATCCTCCTCAAGCTCATCCAGGCCGCCGACTACGACGTCAAGAAGGCCGAACAGGGCATCATCTACATCGACGAGATCGACAAGATCTCGCGCAAGAGCGAAAACCCCTCGATCACCCGCGATGTCTCGGGCGAGGGCGTTCAGCAGGCCCTGCTGAAGATCCTCGAAGGAACGGTTGCCTCGGTTCCGCCGCAGGGCGGCCGCAAGCACCCCCACCAGGAATTCATCCAGATCGACACCACGAATGTCCTCTTCATCGTTGCCGGCGCCTTCGCCGGCCTGGAGGACATCATCGGTTCCCGCTCCGGCCGCAAGGGCATCGGCTTCGGCGCTCCGCTGAACGAGGTCAAGAACACCGATTCCTATGGCGAAGTGATGCCGGAAGACCTGCTGAAGTTCGGGCTTATTCCGGAGTTCATCGGCCGCCTGCCGGTCATCACCACCGTCTCCAGCCTTGACCGTCCCGCTCTGATCCAGATCCTGTCCACGCCCAAGAATGCCCTGGTCAAGCAGTACCAGAAGATGTTCCAGCTGGACGGCGTGGAGTTGGTGTTCGACGACGACGCTCTGGACGTGATTGCCGACCAGGCCCTGGAACGGGGAACCGGAGCCCGCGGACTGCGAGCCATCATGGAGGAAGTCCTCCTGCCGGTTATGTTCGATTTGCCCAGCAGGGACGACATCGCCAGCGTGGTCATCACCGCCGACGTAGTGGCCAAGAAGGCCCAGCCCACAATGATCACGCACGACGTCGTGGCCAAGCGACGGAACAAGTCAGCCTAACGCTGATAAATTCGCTGCACCGGAATAAATCGACCCGATTCATCGCTGTCGCTTAGGCGTGCCCTGCGAGTATGGCTTTGCGGCGCGCCACACCCCGAAGACGTCCCTGAGGAGATTTGCTGTGTCTGAAACCGCCGCCAATAAGGCCGACTTCTGGTTCGACCCCCTTTGCCCGTTCGCCTGGATCACCTCCCGCTGGATCGGCGAGGTGGAAGGCGTCCGCGACATCCAGACGGAGTGGCACGTCATGAGCCTGTCCGTGCTGAACGAAGGCCGCGATCTCGATCCCAAGTACAGCGAGGCCATGGACAAGGCCTGGGGGCCGGTCAGGGTCATCATCGCCGCCCAGGAACAGCACGGCGACCACGTGGTCAGGCCGCTGTACGACGCCATGGGATCGCAGATCCACGACGGCGGGCAGAAGGACTTCTCGATCGTCATCAGCAAGGCCCTGGCCGACTGCGGCCTCCCCGCGGAGCTGGCAGCCGCTGCCGGCTCCGACGAGTACGACCCGCAGCTGCGTGCCAGCCATGAAAAGGGCATCTCCCTGGTGGGTCAGGACGTTGGAACCCCCGTGGTGGCCTTCAACGGCACCGCGTTCTTTGGACCCGTCCTCACCCGCATTCCGCGCGGGGAGGAAGCCGGGAAGATCTGGGACGCGGCGATCACCCTCGCGGCCTACCCGCACTTCTTCGAGATCAAGCGCAGCCGGACCGAAAGCCCTGCCTTCGACTGATCTGCGGGGCCCCCGTCGGGCATTCAGAGCCCCGGCTCCGGAGCCCCGGCAGAACTACATGGGAGTAGTTCCGCCGGGGCTCTTGCGCATCCGCAACAGGAGGACAAAGATGGAACTTACCCACTTCGAAAGAAGTGAGACGCAAGAACCAAAGATTCAGTGACAGGCTTCCAACGCAGCCTTCGGCAAAGTTAGAAGCAGACTACCGGTGACAAGGTAGGAAGACCTGAAATTCCAAGGATCTTGCCAGACTGTCAAAGATGTCACCAGACAGCCGAAAAGTCGAAGCCCCACCAACGGCAAAACGCTGATGGGGCTTCCCCTTTGCCCGGAAACATCCGGAACTGCCCGAAATGCTCCGGGCTCATTTCACCTTAGGCCTGTGCGGGCTCCTCGGCCGGAGCCAGTTCCACGTCGCTGACCGTGAGCTCGCCCTCGCCCGTGTTGAGCGAGATTTCCTGCGCGTTGGCCGCTGCCTTGAGGTCCCCGAGCCCTGCCTGGAGCTGGGCCACGAGGGACTCTCTCGCCGTGATCGTCGCCGACAGGACCTCGGTGCGCTGCTTGACCTTGGCCTCCGACTTGGCCTTCCGGATGCCGCTGAGCGCAATGCCCACGGTGCCCAGCATGTCGGTGTCGCCGTCGGTGATCTCCAGCGGCGCCGGCCAGGCGGCGCGGTGCACGGAACCGGCCCGCCACCAGCCCCAGACCTCTTCGGTGGCGAAGGGCAGGAACGGCGCGAAGAGGCGCAGCAGCGAATCCAGAGTGGTGGCCAGGGCCGCGAGAACCGAAGCCTGCTCGGTCTCGCCGGCTGCACCGTACGCGCGGTCCTTGATCAGCTCGACGTAATCGTCGGTGAACTGCCAGAAGAACGATTCGCTGATCTGCAGCGCCCGGGCGTAGTCGTAGTTGTCGAACGCCTTGGTAGCCTGGGCCACGACGTCGGAGAGCTGGGCCAGCAGGGCACGGTCCCAGGGGATTGGTCAGGACGGACAGATCGGTGGAAACCACCGAATTCTCCGTGGGGCCCAGGTTGAGGACGAACTTCGAGGCGTTCAGCAGCTTGATGGCCAAGCGGCGGCCGATCTTCATCTGCGCGATCTCGTAGGCGGTGTCCGCGCCCAGGCGTGCGGAGGCAGCCCAGTAGCGGACGGCGTCCGAGCCATACTCGTTCAGGACATCCGTCGGCACCACCACGTTGCCCTTCGACTTGGACATCTTCTTGCGGTCCGGGTCCAGGATCCAGCCGGAGATGGCCGCGTGCTTCCAGGGCGCGACGTCCTGCAGGGCGTCGGCGCGGACGGCGGAGGAGAACAGCCAGGTGCGGATGATGTCGTGTCCCTGGGGGCGCAGATCGAACGGGAACACCTTGGCGAACAGGTCCTCGTCCCGGCTCCAGCCGCCCACGATCTGCGGGGTCAGGGATGAAGTGGCCCAGGTGTCCAGCACATCAGCGTCACCGGTGAAGCCGTTGGGCTGGTCACGCTGGGACTCGTCGTAACCGGGCGCGGCGTCGGCCGCGGGGTCCACCGGCAGCAGGTCATCGGACGGCAGGACAGGGTTGTCGTAGTCCGGGTTGCCCTGGGCGTCCAGCGGGTACCAGACCGGGATCGGCACGCCGAAGAAGCGCTGGCGGGAGACCAGCCAGTCCCCGTTGAGGCCGGCGATCCAGTTCTCGTAGCGGGAGCGCATGAAGGACGGGTGGAAATCGATGTCCTTCCCGCGGCCGATCAGGTGTTCGCGGCGATCCTCGTCACGGCCGCCGTTGCGGATGTACCACTGCCGGGACGTGACCACCTCGAGGGGCTTGTCACCCTTTTCGAAGAAGTTCACCGGGTGGGTGATCTTCTTGGGTTCGCCGTCGAGCAGGTCCGCTGCCGTGAGCAGCTCCACCACGGCCTCCTTGGCGGAGAAGACCGTCTTGCCGGCGATGGCGGCGTACGCCTCGCGGCCGGCATCCGTGGTGATCCACTCCGGGGTCTCGGCCAGGATGCGGCCGTCGCGGCCCACGATCGCGCGGGTGGGGAGCTGGAGTTCGCGCCACCAGGTCACGTCGGTCAGGTCGCCGAAGGTGCAGACCATCGCGATGCCCGAGCCCTTGTCCGCCTTGGCCAGCGGGTGGGCCTTGACCTCGAGCTCGACGTCGAACAGAGGGGACTTCACGGTCTTGCCGAACAGCGGCTGGTACCGCTCGTCGTCGGGGTTTGCCACCAGGGCGGCGCAGGCCGCGAGCAGTTCGGGACGGGTGGTTTCGATGAAGATCTTCTCGCCCTCGGCGGTGAAGAACGGATAGCGGTAGTACGCGCCCGCCACCTCGCGGTCCTCGAGCTCGGCCTGGGCCACGGCGGTGCGGAACGTGACGTCCCAGAGCGTGGGGGCCTCGGCCATGTAGGCGTCGCCGGCGGCCAGGTTCGCAAGGAAGGCGCGCTGGGAGACGGCGCGGGAGGTGTCGTCGATGGTGCGGTAGGTGAGGTTCCAGTCGACGGACAGGCCGAGGGTCTGGAACAGGTTTTCGAAGACCTTTTCGTCCTCGACGGCCAGCTCTTCACACAGTTCGATGAAGTTCTGCCGGGAGACGACGTCGAAGTCCCGCTGGTTCTTCGCCGGCTGCGCCGGCGGCTGGTAGTCCGGGTTGTACGGGATGGCGGGATCGCAGCGGACACCGTAGTAGTTCTGGACGCGGCGCTCGGTGGGCAGGCCGTTGTCGTCCCAGCCCATGGGGTAGAAGACGTTCTTGCCGGTCATGCGCATGTAGCGGGCCTGCACGTCGGTCTGCGTGAAGGAGAACATGTGGCCCACGTGGAGGGAACCGGAAGCGGTGGGCGGGGGAGTGTCGATCGAGTAGACCTGCTCCCGGGTGGTGTCCGGGTTGAACCGGTAGGTTCCTTCCTCGAGCCAGCGCTGCGTAAGGGCAGCCTCCAGGCCTTCCAGGGCCGGCTTGTCGGGAACGTTGATGGGGGTGGTGGCGGGCGTGTCTGTACCCTGCGTTGATTCAGCCATGGGCCAATTGTTTCATGCCGGGCATTTGTTTCCTGCCCGGAGGTGCGTGCCCGCTGCCGGAAGTCGGGAGTAGCATGCGGCGTATGGGCAAAGCAGGCGCTTCCTTTGCGATCAAACGCATCTATGAGGAACCCGCTGACGACGACGGCTGCCGGGTTCTGGTGGACAGGCTCTGGCCGCGCGGGGTCAGTAAGGAACGGGCCCAGCTGGAGCTGTGGCTCAAGGACGTCGCGCCGTCGCCGCCGCTGCGGCAGGAATTCGCCCACATGCAGGAGCGGTTTGAGGACTTTCGTGCCCAGTATGAGGACGAGCTGGCGGGCAATCCCGCGGTGGACCAGCTCCGGGACCTGGCGGCCAGGCACCGGAAGGTGACGCTGCTGTACGCGGCCAGGGATCCGGAGGTGAACCATGCAAAGGTACTGCTGGAGTTCCTGGCAGCACGGGGTTCGGGAAAGTAAGGGGTTTGCCAAGGTCAACAGTTCGCGTTAGTTGGCGGTCCGCGGAAGTAAACATTGGGCTGGCCCACCCTGCGGTTGGCGCTAGGGTGGTGCCATGACTGAGGTTTCCGCAAGCCCTGACGTGTCCACCAAAAAGTCCACCACGAAGGCAGCCCTCGTTACAGGCGCCAGCTCCGGCATTGGCGAGGCCACCGTTCGCGCGCTCCGTGCAGACGGCTGGACCGTGTACGCCGTCGCCCGCCGCCAGGAACGGCTGGCCGCGCTGGAATCCGAGACCGGCGCCGTCGCCCTCGCTGCCGACATCTCCGATGACGCGGACGTGGCCCGCCTGCTGGCCGAGGTGACCTCCGCCGGCGGGATCGACACGCTGGTCAACATCGCTGGCGGTGCCCGCGGAGCGGATCGTGTAGGCCAGGCCGTGACCGAGGACTGGGAGTGGATGTACCGGGTCAACGTCCTCGGCACCATGAAGCTCACCCGCGCCTTCCTGCCGATGCTGCGCGAGAACGGCGAGGGCACGGTCCTGAACCTGACGTCCACGGCCGGGCTGGATGCCTACGAGGGCGGGGGCGGCTACAACGCCGCCAAGTTCGCCCAGCATGCCCTGACCGGGGCGCTGCGGCTGGAAGAGGCCGAGCATAACGTCCGGGTCGTCGAGATTGCCCCCGGCCTGGTCCAGACGGAGGAGTTTGCCATCAACCGGCTTGGTGACGCGCAGGCGGCCGGCAAGGTCTACCAGGGCGTGGAAAAGCCCCTGACCGCCGAGGATGTGGCGGATGTGGTGCGCTACGCCGTAAGCGCACCGCACCACGTGAACCTCGACCAGATCGTCATCCGCCCGGTGGCGCAGGCGTCCAACTACAAGCTGATTCGCAAGCAGGCCTGAGCAGGCTAACCCGCAACCGGGACGTCCAGCGTGGCCAGTACGGCCGCGTGGTCCGTCCGGGGGACGCGGTGCACGGCATAGCCCGACGCCGGAATGCGCGGGCTGCTGACCAGATGGTCGATGGTGATGCCGGGAAGCGCCTGGCCGTCCATCGGCCATGTGGGCATGAACCTCGCCCCCGACGCCGTGCCGACGTCCACCAGCTTCCGGCCACCCGGGCCGCCGTCGAGCAGCCTGCGGAACTCCGAGTGGTCGAAGGTGGCGTTGAAATCGCCCAGCAGGAGTTGGTTGCCCTGGCCGTCCGCCCCGTCGCGGGCGACCAGCCGGGCCAGCGACTCAAGGTCGCTTCGCCACTGGCCGACCCGGACATCCACCGGCGGGAGGGTGTGCACGTTCGTGACCTCGAGTGTGGCGGCTGCACCACCGGCAGCGGGCAGGGTCACCCGAAAGGTCGGCATCTGGAACGGTGTGTCGGGAATCAGCCCGATGGCTTGGATGGGGTGTTTTGAGTACGTTGCGCTGCCCGAGCCATTCTCGGAGGGGCTGCTGATCCTGTTTGGCAGGAGACTCCCCAGTCCCTCGGCGGCCAGCCGGTCCTCCAACGCCTGGGTGTGCTCCTGGATGGCGAGAAGTTCCACCCCGTTGTCCCGGACCAGCCGGACGATTTCGGCGGCGTCGGCCTTGCCGAAGCGGGAATTGATGCTCATCACCGTCAGCGGAACGGTGCTGCCGGGACCGGAGGCTCCGGAGTCCGCCCGGCCTGCACCCGCCCGCCCGGCGTCTGCTATCCCGCCATCCGCCCGACCCGCATCCGGCGCCCAGAGCCAGAAAAGCTGGGCTCCCAGGAGCAGGACGGCAGCGGCCGTGACCAGATGCCGCCGGCCCAGCAGCGCCAAGGCCAGCGCAAGGGCGGCAGGAATCACCAGCCACTGGGTGAAGGACAGCAGCTGGACCACCGGCGTGGGCCATTCGGCCGGGATGGCGCGGAACACCGAAAGCGAAGCGACCGGCAGGAGGATGCAGAGCGCCAACACCCGGGCCGAAGCAGTCATGGATCGAGTCTAGGCTCTGGCCGCCGGATGGTTATGGCCGCCCCGGCCACAGCAGTTAGACTGGAGCCAACAGCTTTGACCCGGCCATCACCGGTGAGCTTCCGGAAGAACACCCGGCCCACCTTGCGGACAATCAGTCGCTGGGGGGCCAGGCCAGTAGAACCGGACGGGTAAGCCCGTCACAGCAGCAATGAGCGGCCGTCGTCGAACTCCTTTGGAGTTCGGCAGCGGTAAGTGAGGTGGTACCGCGGTGCCGGTGCAGTTGTAAGACTGCGCACGCGCCGTCCTCGCATCCTGAATTTTGTTCACCAGCTCAACCCAGGATGTCGAGATGACGTATTACCCCAAGGCCTCAGCAGCCCCGTCCGGTCCGGGCTCCTCTACGGGAGTCTCCGCCTCCGTGAAGTTCCCGGAGATCGAAGAGCGGATCCTCAAGTACTGGGACGAGGACGGCACTTTCCAGGCAAGCATCGACCAGCGCAGCGCCGACCTTCCCGGCGGCGCCCCCGGCAGCAACGAATTCGTCTTCTACGACGGCCCGCCCTTCGCCAACGGCCTGCCGCACTACGGCCACCTGCTGACCGGTTACGCCAAGGACCTGGTGGGCCGCTACCAGACCCAGCGCGGCAAGCGCGTGGAGCGCCGCTTCGGCTGGGACACCCACGGCCTTCCCGCCGAGCTGGAAGCCATGAAGCAGCTGGGCATGACGGACAAGACCCAGATCGAGGCAATGGGCATCGACAAGTTCAACGACGCCTGCCGCGCCTCCGTGATGAAGTACGCCAACGAATGGCAGGCCTACGTCACCCGGCAGGCCCGCTGGGTGGACTTCGACAACGACTACAAGACGCTCAACGTCGAGTACATGGAATCCGTGCTCTGGGCTTTCAAGCAGCTGCACGAGAAGGGCCTGACTTACAACGGCTACCGCGTGCTGCCGTACTGCTGGAAGGACGAGACGCCGCTGTCCAACCATGAGCTGCGCATGGATGACGACGTCTACAAGAACCGCCAGGACCAGACCGTCACGGTGACCTTCCCCGTCAAGGCGGGGGAGTCGGAACTGTCCAAGCAGTTGGCCGGAGTCCAGGCGCTCGCCTGGACCACCACCCCCTGGACGCTGCCCACCAACCTGGCGCTCGCCGTCGGGCCTTCCATCAGCTACGCGGTGCTGCCCGCCGGCCCGAACGGCGTCAAGGCCGCCTCAGCCGAGGCACCCGTCACCGGCAGCTTCCTGCTGGCGGAGGACCTGCTGGGCAGCTACGCCAAGGACCTGGGGTACGACGACGCCGCTGCCGCGGCAGCCGCCGTCGTTTCAACCCACACCGGTGCCGAGCTCGAGGGGCTCAGCTACGAACCGCTCTGGCACGACTTCGCTGACACGGAAAAGTACGGCACCGAGAACGCCTGGCGCTTCCTCGTGGCGGACTACGTCACCACCACCGACGGCACCGGCATCGTCCACCAGGCTCCGGCCTACGGTGAGGATGACCAGAAGGTCTGTGAGGAAGCCGGCATCCCCGTGGTCCTCTCCGTGGACGAGGGCGCCAAGTTCCTGCGCCTGTTCGCCCACGGCGACCTGCACGACATCGTCGGGCTGCAGGTCTTCGAAGCCAACAAGCCCATCACCCAGGTGCTCCGTGCCCAGGGCCGCCTGGTCCGCCAGGCCAGCTACGAGCACAGTTACCCGCACTGCTGGCGCTGCCGCAACCCCCTGATCTACCGAGCCGTCTCCTCCTGGTACGTGGAGGTCACCAAGTTCCGCGACCGGATGTCCGAGCTGAACCAGGAAATCAACTGGATCCCCGGCAACGTCAAGGACGGCCAGTTCGGCAAGTGGCTCGCCAACGCCCGCGACTGGTCCATCAGCCGCAACCGCTACTGGGGCAGCCCCATCCCGGTATGGCAGTCCAGCGACCCCGAGTACCCGCGCACGGACGTGTACGGGTCGCTCGCGGAGATCGAGGCCGACTTCGGCCGGCTGCCGCTGAACAAGGATGGCCAGGTGGACCTGCACCGTCCCTTCATCGACGAACTGACCCGGCCCAACCCGGACGACCCCCGCACGCCCGAAGAGGGACAGTCCGTCATGCGCCGCGTGGAGGACGTGCTGGACGTCTGGTTCGACTCCGGCTCCATGCCCTACGGCCAGGTGCACTACCCGTTCGAGAACGAGGCCTGGTTCGACACCCACAACCCGGCCGATTTCATCGTGGAGTACATCGGACAGACCCGCGGCTGGTTCTACATGCTGCACATCCTGTCCACTGCGCTGTTTGACCGTCCGGCCTTCCGGAACGTCATCAGCCACGGCATCGTGCTGGGCTCCGACGGGCAGAAGATGTCCAAGAGCCTGCGCAACTACCCGGACGTCTCCGAGGTGCTGGACCGCGACGGTTCGGACGCCATGCGCTGGTTCCTCATGTCCAGCCCCATCCTGCGCGGCGGCAACCTCGTGGTCACTGAGCAGGGCATCCGCGACGGCGTGCGCCAGGTCATCCTGCCGCTGTGGAACGTGTACAGCTTCTTCACGCTGTACACGAATGCCGCTGATGGCGGGAACGGGTACGACGCACAGCTGCGGTACGACGGCTACGCGGACACGCTGGACCAGTACCTGCTGGCCAACACCGGCGACCTTGTCCGGAACATGACTGCCCAGCTGGACACCTACGACATCTCCGGCGCTTGCGATGAACTCCGCAGCTACCTGGACATGCTCACCAACTGGTACGTCCGCCGCAGCCGCCAGCGCTTCTTCGACGAGAACGCCGACGCCTTCGACGCCCTGTACACCGCCCTGGAAGCCGTGTGCCGCGTGGCCGCCCCGCTGCTGCCGCTGGTCTCCGAGGAGATCTGGCGCGGCCTCACCGGCGGCCGCTCCGTGCACCTCGCCGACTGGCCGGACCCCGGGCTGTTCCCGTCCAACGCCGCGCTGGTCGAGGCGATGGACCGCGTTCAGCAGATCTGCTCCACCGGTTCCTCGCTGCGGAAGGCCGCCAACCTGCGCGTGCGCCTGCCGCTGCAGGAACTCACTGTCGTGGCACCCGGCCCGGATGCGCTGGGGGGTTTCGCCGCCGTCGTCGCCGACGAACTGAACCTGCGCTCGGTCCGACTGCTGGACGCCGCCACTGCCTCCCCGGAGGAGTTCGGCATCGAACAGAAGCTCGTCGTCAACGCCCGCGCCGCCGGTCCGCGCCTCGGCAAGAACGTACAGTTGGCCATCAAGGGTTCCAAGTCCGGAGACTGGTCCGTCTCCGACACCGGTGTGGTCACCGCGGGCGGCCTTGAGCTGGAGCCCCAGGAATACACGCTGGAGACCGTGGTGGCAGAGTCCGACGGCGGTTCCGCCTCCGTCGCAGTTCTCCCCGGCGGCGGCTTCGTGGTCCTCAACACAGAGGTCACCCCCGAGCTCGAGGCCGAAGGCCTGGCCCGGGACATGGTCCGAGCCATCCAGCAGGCGCGCAAGGACGCCGGGCTGAACGTCAGCGACCGGATCAGGACCAGCGTCACCGCGTCGATGGATATTGTCGAGGCCGTGAAAGCGCACGAAAAACTTGTGGTCACCGAGACACTCACCGTGGAACTTGGCTTGTACTCGAGCGGGGACGACACCGGGCTGCAGATCATTGTCGAAAAAGTGGGGGCCTGAGACATGACCGATGAATTCTCCGTGGAGAGCGTCTACGCCGAGCTGCTGAGTCGGGCGCCGGAAAACAAGATGGAGCCCCGGCTAGCGCCGCTGTTCCGCGCCATGGATGTGCTGGGGGAGCCGAACAAGGCCTACCCGATCATCCACATCACCGGGACCAACGGAAAAACGTCCACGGCCCGGATGATCGAGGCCGGCCTGCGCGCCCACGGCCTCAGCACCGGACGCTACACCAGCCCCCACCTGTCCAAGGTTACAGAGCGGATCAGCCTCGACGGCGAGCCGGTGTCCGACGACACGTTCGTGCGCATCTGGGACGAGATCCGGCCGTACCTGCAGATCGTGGACGACGAACTCACCGCCGAGGGCCAGCCCCGGCTGACGTACTTCGAGTGCCTGACCATCCTGGCCTTCGCCGTGTTCGCCGACCAGCCGGTCAACGTGGCCATCATGGAGGTGGGCCTCGGCGGCATCACCGACGCCACCAACGTGGGCGACGGCCAGGTGTCCGTGGTGACACCGATCTCCCTCGACCACACCGACCTGCTGGGCGACACCACCGAGGACATCGCCTACGAGAAAGCCGGCATCATCAAGCCCGGCGGCTTCCTCGTCAGCGCATCCCAGCCGCTCGATGCCGCACAGGTCCTGCTGGAGAAGGCCAAGGAGGTGCAGGTGCCGTTCCGCTTCGAAGGCGTGGAATTCGGCGTCGAATCCCGGCAGGTCGCCGTCGGCGGACAGATAGTGACCGTCCAGGGCATCGCCGGCCGCTACCCGGACCTCATGGTGCCGCTGCACGGCGCCCACCAGGCTGAGAACGCGGCCGTGGCCGTCGCCGCCCTGGAGGCATTCCTTGGCGGCGGCGAGAAGGAGCTGTCCCTGGAGGTCCTGCAGGAGGCCTTCGCCACGGTCTCGTCCCCGGGCCGCCTGGAAGTCCTGCGCACAGCGCCCACCATCATCGTGGATGCCGCTCACAACCCGGATGGCATCCGTGCCTCCGCCGAGGCGATCCAGGAGGCGTTCAGCTTCAGCAAGCTGGTGGTCGTGGTGGGTGTGCTCAAGGAGAAGGACGCCGAAGAGATCCTGCGCCAGCTCAAGGAGTCACTGGGCGGCCTCGCGGAGGAATACTGCTTCACCCAGTCCAATTCCCCGCGGGCGGTGCCTGCAGCGGAACTGGCGGAGCTCGCCGTCGACCTCGGCTTTGGCGAGGAAAACGTGCACATCGCCGAAAAGCTGGACGATGCGCTGGAGTGGGCCGTTGAACGCGCCGAAGCCAACGACGACCTCGCCGGCGGCGTGCTGGTGACCGGGTCCATCACGCTGGTGGCGGACGCCCGCATCTTGCTTGGAAAGGCAGCCGCCTGATGGCCCGGCTTACCAAGGCCCAGCGCGAATGGCGCCCCGGCATGCCCAAGAAGCGGCGGTCCACCAAGGTCATGTTCGCCTCGACGGTCCTGCTGCTGGAGGCCTTCGTGGTCTTCTTTGCCACGCTGGCGGTGTTCGGCCTGCGCCGTGCCGAGATCTCCCCGGCGCTGATCCTTTCCGTGGGCATCGGACTGAGCGTGGTGCTGATCCTCGCCTGCGCCGTGCTGTCCAGGCCATGGGGCGTGGCGCTGGGCTGGATCCTGCAGCTGGTGCTCATCCTCAGCGGCTTCGCGGAACCGCTGATGTTCCTCGTCGGTGCGCTGTTCGCCATCGCCTGGTGGTACGGCATCCGCGCCGGCATCCGGATCGACCGCGAATCCGCCCAGCGGGACCGCGAGCAGGCGGAATGGGAGGCCACGCACCCGGAGGCCGCCGGCAATGACGGCACCGGCCAGACCCCGTAGACTTACCGGGAAACCCACAACCAACCTCATTGGAGCAACTGTGAGCATTGAGCGCACCCTTGTCCTGATCAAGCCGGACGGCGTTACCCGCAACCTGACCGGCGAAATCCTCAAGAGGATCGAAGCCAAGGGTTACGCCCTGGCCGAACTCAAGAAGACCAACGCCAGCCGGGAGCTGCTCGAGCAGCACTACGAGGAGCATGTGGGCAAGCCGTTCTACGAGCCGCTCGTGGAGTTCATGCTCAGCGGCCCCGTGGTGGCGGCCATCTTTGAGGGCCACCGCGTGATCGAGGGCTTCCGGTCCCTGGCCGGCACCACCGACCCGACGACGGCGGCCCCCGGAACTATCCGTGGCGACTTCGGCCGCGACTGGGGCCTGAAGGTCCAGCAGAACCTCGTCCACGGCTCGGACTCGGTGGACTCGGCCGAGCGCGAAATCAAGATCTGGTTCCAGGCCTGAGCTTCCCTGCAGGTTGAGCGCGCTGGCAGGTTGAGCACGAACGAACTTGTGGCCCCTCACTCATTGGAGTGGGGGGCCACAACTGTACGCTCTAGCGCTGCTAAAAGCCCGACGTGCCGGCGAACACCTGGATGAACGCGAAGAAAATAGTCGCAACCACGGCTACGTAGAGCAGCACCGTGATGATCCAGCCGGAGTCGCCCAGGATGCGGGCCAGGCCTGCCGGCGCCGGAATGGCGCCGCGGACGACGTTGCGGACGGTCACCCAGACGAAGAGCGGGATCATCGCTGCCCAGACAACCATGCAGAACGGGCACAGGATGTGAATCACGTACAGTGCCTGGGACCACAGCCAGGCCACGAAGATGAAGCCAAGAGTGACGCCGGCCTGCAGGCCGAGCCAGTACCAGCGGGCGAACCGGGCGCCGGCCAGCAGGCCCATGCCGGTGGTGATGATCACGGCGAAGGCCACGATTCCGATAAACATGTTGGGGAAGCCAAAGACTGAACTCTGCGGGGTCTGCATCACCTGGCCGCAGGAAATCCAGGGGTTTACGTCGCAGACGGTGGCGTGGTTGGGATCCTTGAGGACCTCAAGCTTTTCCAGCACCAGGATGCCCGATGCCAGCCAGCCCACAACGCCGGTGACGACCAGCAGCCAGCCGAACCGGCGGTCGCGGGTCATGGCCGGAACTGCGGTACCGGCCGAAGCCGCGGCGGGCCCGGCACCGTCCTGGGGATCCTGTTCGTAGTCCGTGCCCGTGGAAGGCGAAGTGCGTGGCATTGGATGGCGTCCTTTGTCTGGGGTGCTCCTGCCCAGATTGTATCGCCGCCAGCTTGAGGCAGCCTGTACCTGTAGCCAATGGCGGCATTGACCGGCTTTGTCACACAATTACAGCGTATTTGAACGGTGATATGAGAGAATAAACGTGGCTGGAGCGAGAACCACATTCGAACTCCAGTCCGGTGGCTTGTTCCCAAGACCGCCAATGAGCAGTGGTGCAGGCTTTGGAAAGAAGATCCAGCCTCCCGCCTTCCATTGGACGGCACCTGGTTGTGGATGTCAGAAACAACGGGTTCCAGTAACAACCCCGCCGGCCTGTCAGGCCTGCCGCACCCCACTGCCGGTGCGAGCCTGCTGGTATCCAAATTGACTTCTGTCAATGCCTGCGGGTTTTGACAATATGTGCCCCAATGGGTGCCGAATGTGGCGGCACGTCAGGGGCAGGAGTGTTGCCACATATGGATAATGACCAGGTTATAGCCATCAACGAAGAAGCGGCTGCCACCGGCGAAACCGCCGCTGAGGCCCCCAAGAAAGCCACCCGGACCCGCCGTAAGGCGTCGCCCAAGGCCACAGCAGCGGACGCGGAGACTGCGGCGTCGGAACTGCCCGCTCCGGAAGCACTGACGTCTGAAGGCGCAGCACTTGAAACGGCAGCACCTGAAACGGCAGTGCCGGAGTCGGCTGTCGGGGAGGCCGCAGAAGCCCCGGCCAAGACCCCGGTCCGCCGGACCCGCGCCCGGAAGAAGGTCGCCGAAGAACCGCTGCCCGCTTTTGCAGAGACCGTCGGCGCGGAAGCCGAGGCGCAGGTAACCGAGGCTGCGGCTGTTCCGTCCGCCGAGGAACCGGCAGCCGAGTCCAAGCCGGTCCGCCGCCGCCGCACAACAAAGCCCAAGGTCACCGAGCCGGCCGAAAGCCCCGCGGAGTCCTCCGACGTACCCGCTGCCGCAGCGGCCACTGAGTCTGCAGCAACTGAGTCTGCAGTCACCGGGACGTCAGCATCGCAGGTGCCGGCGGAAGGACAGCCGGAAGAGCGGGCCAAGGCGGCTGAGGCACGCGCTGCTGCCCCCGCGCCTTCAATCGAGGCAGCCCCTGCCGCTCCGGCGGCTGCACTGGAGGCCGCTGTCGAGGAAGACGCCGAAGAAGAGGTCGCCGGGCAGTCGCCCGTGGGCTCGCTTTTCCTGGAACCGTCGTCAGTAACGTCGATTATCTTCCAGGCCCCTGACCTGAACACGGTGGTCCGTCCTGCCGTTTCCGCCGCGAAAGAGGATGCGGCCGCCGAGGACGTCGAGGACGATCTGGAGGACGACGACGGTGGGCGACGACGGCGGCGCAGCCGCGGGCGCCGCGGCCGCAGCCGGACCGACCGTGAGGTCACCGATGGCGATGAAGGCACTGAAGTTTTGGACGAGGCCCCCGAAGACGAGGGTGCGCAGCTCGAAGATGGCGTGACGTCCCGCCGTCGCCGTCGCCGCCGCCGTGGCGACCAGGATCTGGAACTGACCGGCGGCGGAGAAGACGATCCCCCCAACACGGTCACCCGCGTCCGCGCCCCCCGGACTATTAGCGAGGCGCCTGCGAGCGACCGCGTGACCAGCGTCAAGGGATCCACCCGTCTGGAAGCCAAGAAGCAGCGCCGCCGCGAATCGCGGGACACCGGCCGCCGCCGCACCGTGATCACCGAGGCCGAGTTCCTGGCTCGCCGGGAATCCGTGGACCGCCAGATGATCGTGCGGCAGCGCGACGACAGAATCCAGATCGGTGTCCTGGAAGACGGCGTCCTGGCCGAGCATTTCGTCTCCAAGACGCAGCAGGACTCCCTGATCGGCAACGTCTACCTGGGCAAGGTCCAGAACGTTCTGCCGTCCATGGAAGCTGCTTTCGTGGACATCGGGCGCGGCCGCAACGCCGTGCTGTACGCCGGCGAAGTGAACTGGGAAGCCGTCAACCTCGAAGGCAAGCAGCGCCGCATCGAGAACGCGCTGAAGTCCGGCGACTCCGTCCTGGTCCAGGTCACCAAGGATCCGGTGGGCCACAAGGGTGCGCGGCTGACCAGCCAAATCTCCCTGCCCGGCCGTTACCTCGTGTACGTCCCCGGCGGGTCCATGACCGGCATCTCCCGAAAGCTGCCCGACGTCGAACGCAATCGCCTGAAGCGAATCCTCAAGGACCGCCTCCCCGAGGATGCCGGCGTTATTGTGCGCACTGCCGCCGAGGGGGCCTCCGAGGAGGAACTGACCCACGACATCAACCGTCTCCGTGCCCAGTGGGAGGGGATTGACAGCCAGGCGAAGTCCACAAAGGTCCTCGCCCCCGAACTCCTCTACGGCGAACCGGACCTGACCATCAAGGTTGTGCGCGACGTCTTCAATGAGGACTTCTCCAAGCTGATCGTCTCCGGCGACGAAGCGTGGGACACCATCGAGGCTTACGTCACCTACGTTGCCCCGGACCTGGTGGGCCGGCTCGAAAAGTGGACCAAGGACGAGGACATCTTCTCCGCCTGGCGCATCGACGAGCAGATTCATAAGGCGCTCGACCGTAAGGTCTTCCTGCCGTCCGGCGGCTCGCTGGTCATTGACCGGACCGAGGCCATGACGGTGGTTGACGTCAACACAGGCAAGTTCACCGGCAGCGGCGGCAACCTTGAAGAGACCGTCACCAAGAACAACCTTGAAGCAGCCGAGGAAGTTGTCCGCCAGCTGCGCCTGCGCGACATCGGCGGCATCATCGTCATCGACTTCATCGACATGGTGCTGGAGTCTAACCGCGACCTGGTCCTGCGCCGCATGGTGGAATGCCTGGGCCGCGACCGGACCAAGCACCAGGTGGCCGAAGTGACCTCCCTGGGACTGGTGCAGATGACGCGCAAGCGTATGGGCACCGGCCTACTGGAAGTCTTCGGCGAGCAGTGTGAGGCATGTGCGGGCCGGGGCGTCGTCACCCATGACGAGCCGGTAGAGCACCGACGCGCCAACACCGTGGCCGCTGAACACCACGTGCACCGTGCCGAGGTCCAGCCGCCGGCCCGTACAGAGCGGAAGCGCCGCCGGGGCAAGGGCGGACAGCCGTCTGCCGAGACTGCTCCGGCCGCCCCTGCAGCACTGCACCACCCCGAACCGTCGGAGGCGGAGCGCCACGCCAAGGCTGAGGCCACCCGCGCTGCCCTCGCCAACATCGCCGCAGCGGCCCACGCCGCACACCTGCATGAGGAAGAAGCAGCGCACAGTGCCGCAGCGTCGGGTGAGGCCGCCCGGCCCGCCGCACCCGCTGCCGCCGCGCCGGAAAGCCCCGTGGTGCACCGCGCTCCGGAAACGGAAAGCGTCTCCGGACGGCCCGGAGCAGTGCTCACCTTCGGCGGCGAGAAAGTGATTCTTCCGTTTGTCGATCACAGCGAGGAACCGGTCAAGGATGCGCCGTCCCTGACGCTGGACCGCCTGGAGGAAGCCTTCGCGCACCTCGGCGCTCCGGTTGCCCCCGCCGAAGAGGAGGAGGCCAAGGACGAGGCTCCCGCGCCGGTCCGCACAGAAGCCCAGCACCCGGAGGGTCAGCGGGCCGAA
Organism: Arthrobacter globiformis; assembly: GCF_030815865.1. Classification (NCBI taxonomy): domain Bacteria; kingdom Bacillati; phylum Actinomycetota; class Actinomycetes; order Micrococcales; family Micrococcaceae; genus Arthrobacter; species Arthrobacter globiformis. The sequence continues at coordinate 3,476,793 of NZ_JAUSXI010000001.1, read as the reverse complement.
AGCCAGTCCGCGGGTAAGTCTGCGGCACGGCAGCCGGTGGAAAGCCCCGCAGCCCCGTCCCGCAGCCGCCGTCCGCGCCGAAACCGCAGTGCCAGCCGCGCCCAGGGTACAGCCAACGAGACATCCGTGGAACACCACGAGTTTGCTCCGGCTGCCGCCGCCGGGCACTCGCACGAGGCCAAGGCACCCGAAGCAGGCAATGCGCAGACGCCCAAGGCGGCTCCGCAGCCGGCCAGCGAACCGATCATTCTGGGGGTCGGGGTACCCGCCTCAGAACTGTAGGACAAGCGGACTCTGAGCTCCCCGGACTCCGGGGTGACTGACTTCCGAGCCCACCAGTAAAAGGTCCGGCACCGCGGCTGCGGTGCCGGACCTTCCTGGTTCCGGGCATTCGTCAGCCGGCAAAGGGCAGAAGGCAGAGAGCAGGGGTCAACGGCGCCCGCGGAAGCCTGTCGTAAACGCCAAATTTGGCGCCGCGCGCCGAACGAACCGCTAGGCTGGAGGACTGACACGGGGTGCCGCGCAAGGGCCGGCTGAGATCCAAACCCGTTGAACCTGTCCGGTTAGCACCGGCGAAGGGATGTCTTCCTTGTCATCTGCATCACTCCTGCCCGCACCCGCGGCCGCCGACAAGTCGCTTCTGGAAACCGTTGGGCCGGCCATTCAGACCTCCCGCGACGTTCCCCGGGTCCTGGCCATCGCAGGCTCGGATCCTTCCGGCGGCGCAGGCATCCAGGCCGATCTGAAAAGCATTGCGGCCCACGGCGGCTACGGAATGGCTGCAATAACGGCCCTCACTGCGCAGAACACCACCGGCGTGTGCGGCGTGCACGTTCCGCCGGCTTCCTTCCTGTCAGCGCAACTGGACGCTGTCAGCGACGACATCCACGTGGACGCCGTGAAGATCGGCATGCTGGGCGATGAACGTGTTATCGCAGCCGTCCGCGGCTGGCTAGAAAAGGTAAGGCCCGGCGTCGTGGTTCTCGATCCGGTGATGGTGGCTACCAGCGGTGACCGCCTCCTCCAGGAGTCTGCAGAGGCAGCCCTCCGGAAACTGCTGTCTCTGGCGCACCTGATCACCCCGAACCTGCCCGAATTGGCCATGCTGCTCGGGGAACCGGAGGCCGCGGACTGGGCCGCCGCCCTTGACCAGGGCAGGCGGCTCGCGGACCGGACCGGTGCCACGGTCCTCGTCAAAGGCGGGCACCTGAAGGGCTCAACCTGCCCGGACGCCCTCGTGAACACGGCCGGGCTGCTGTCGGCGGAGGTGGTGGAGGTTGCGGGCGACCGGATCAGCACGCGGAACAGCCACGGCACCGGATGCTCGCTCTCCTCGGCCATGGCCACGGCACAGGCGCGGCTGGGCGACTGGGAAGCGTCACTGCGGGTGGTCAAGCCCTGGCTGGCCGGAGCCCTCCGCACCTCCGGGCAGCTCGAGGTGGGCGCCGGCAACGGACCGATCAACCACTTCCACCACGTGACCCAGCCCGAGGGCAGGGGCGGGTTCGCGGAACTGCTGCGCGCCGAGACCGTTGCCGACCTGGAAGACATCTATGGCCTGGGCTTCATCCGTGGGCTTGCCGACGGCACCCTCGCGGAGAAGGAATTCGCGTACTACCTGGCACAGGACGCCATATACCTCAACGGCTACTCCCGGGTCCTGGCCAGGGCCAGTGCGCTCGCGCCAACCGAGTCCGAGCAGCTGTTCTGGGCGCGCTCCGCCCAGCAATGCCTGGAAGTTGAATCGGAACTGCACCGCAACTGGCTCAGCACGCGCATCGTGCAGCCGGGGCTGGGCCCGGTCACGAAGGCTTACGTCGATCATCTGCTGGCGGCTTCGGCGGGCGGCAGTTACGCGGTGCTGGTTGCCGCGGTCCTGCCTTGCTTCTGGCTGTACGCCGAGGTGGGGGAGACCCTGCATGCCGAATATGTGGCCGCCGGAGCACAGGCCGGGCACCCGTACGCGGAGTGGCTGCGGACTTACGCCGATGAGGACTTCGCTGCCGCCACCCTGCGGGCCATCGAAATCGCCGACGACGCCGGCCGTGCCGCGTCATCGGGGGAGCGCAAAGCGATGATCACCGCTTTCCGGCAGTCCTGCCGGTACGAGGTGGAATTCTTCGACGCGCCGAGTCGCCACAGCTGAGCGAAAGCGGGCCCCCTACCCGGTAGGATAGTCGCGCACGGCATCGGATGTCCGGAACAGCGGCCTGTGTGGCGCTTATCACGGACAACCCTCCGGTGCCAGCCTCATTTGCGGCCGACGACGGAATTAGCGTATTCTAGATCTTCGGTGCTTACGCCAACACTTGGGTTATGACCCGGGATCGTCCACTCGGACATGTTCCTGGGATAGCTCACGGATTCCCCCGGGGAATCCACGGCGTTGAGGCACAGCGAGAACCAGGCCAATTTCCGGACCCGGCTTCCGCACGCAAATTTAGTAATAAACGTCGAGAGAAGTGAGTTCCCAAGTGGTGTACGCGATTGTCCGCGCAGGCGGCCGCCAAGAGAAGGTTTCCGTTGGAGACTTCGTTACCCTGAACCGCGTCGCCGGTGGAGCTGGCAGCACCATTGAGCTGCCCGCGCTGCTCCTGGTGGACGGTGACAAGGTCACCTCCGCAGCTGCGGACCTGGCCAAGGTAACTGTTACGGCTGAGATCCTCCAGGACCTCCGTGGTCCTAAGATCGTCATCCAGAAGTTCAAGAACAAGACCGGTTACAAGAAGCGCCAGGGTCACCGCCAGGAACTGACCAAGGTCAAGATCACCGGTATCAAGTAACCACCGGTTACTGTTCAGGTTTCCCGCAGTCTCAAGAATTAAAGGCAGGCATTCCAAATGGCACACAAAAAAGGCGCGAGTTCCACTCGCAACGGTCGTGACTCCAACGCCCAGTACCTCGGCGTCAAGCGCTTCGGCGGCCAGGTAGTTTCCGCTGGCGAGATCATCGTCCGCCAGCGCGGCACCCACTTCCACCCCGGTGCGGGCGTTGGCCGTGGCGGCGACGACACACTGTTCGCCCTGCAGGCAGGCGCCGTTGAATTCGGCACGCGCCGCGGCCGTCGGGTCGTCAACATCGTTGCTGCTGCAGCTGCAGAGTAACAACAAGTTCTAAACCGGTGGAGCGGGCCATGATGGCTCGCTCCACTGTTCTTTTAACCGCATTACAATCGATTTGGACGTTCAGAACGGCCTGATCAGCAACAGAGGAGATTCAACGTGGCGAGCTTTGTAGACCGGGTAGTACTGCACGTATCCGGCGGTACCGGCGGCCACGGCTGTGTCTCCGTTCACCGTGAGAAGTTCAAGCCGCTGGGCGGGCCCGACGGCGGCAACGGCGGCAACGGCGGCGACGTCATCCTGCGCGTCGACTCGCAGACCACCACGCTGCTGGACTACCACCACGCACCCCACCGGCATGCCACCAACGGCGGCCCCGGCATGGGTGACTGGCGCGGCGGCAAGAACGGCGAAACTTTGGTCCTGCCTGTCCCCGAGGGGACCGTCGTCAAGACCAAGGACGGAAAGGTGCTTGCTGACCTCGTGGGGGAAGGCACCGAATTTGTGGCAGCGTCCGGCGGGATCGGCGGTCTGGGAAACGCCGCGCTGTCCTCGCAGAAGCGGCGGGCGCCCGGGTTCGCCCTGCTCGGCATCGAGGGTGACGCCAGCGATATTGTCCTGGAGCTGAAGTCGATCGCCGACATTGCCCTGGTAGGTTTCCCCTCCGCCGGCAAGTCCAGCCTGATCGCGGCTATGTCGGCCGCCCGCCCGAAGATCGCCGACTACCCCTTCACCACCCTCATCCCCAACCTTGGCGTGGTCCAGGCCGGCGACGTCCGTTTCACCATTGCCGACGTTCCGGGCCTCATCGAGGGTGCCAGCGAGGGCAAGGGCCTGGGCCACAACTTCCTCCGCCACGTCGAGCGCTGTGCCGCTTTGGTGCACGTTTTGGACTGCGGTACGCTGGAATCTGACCGAGATCCACTCTCCGACCTCGCAATTATCGAAACCGAGCTCGAAAAGTATGCGGTGGATATGAGCTACGCCGGCTCGGACGGCGAAGTTGTCCCGCTCAACCACCGCCCCCGGCTGGTGGCACTTAACAAGGTGGACCTGCCGGACGGCAAGGACATGGCCGAGTTTGTCCGGCCTGAGCTTGAATCCCGGGGCTACCGGGTCTTCGAAGTTTCAGCCACGAGCCATGAGGGCCTGCGCCAGCTTGGCTTCGCCATGGCAGAGATCGTCAAGGCCGCCCGCGACAGTGTGGCAGCCACGCCGCCGAAGGTGCACGCACCGGTGCTGCGGCCCCGCGCCGTCAACGAGTCCGGTTTCCGGATCCGCCGCGAGGAGAAAAACCTGGAGCCTCTGTTCCGCGTTCTGGGCGAGAAGCCCGTGCGCTGGGTCAAGCAGACGGACTTCACCAACGAGGAAGCCATTGGCTACCTTGCCGACCGCCTGGCCAAGCTCGGCGTCGAAACCGAGCTGTTCAAGCAGGGCGCCAAGCCCGGCGACACCGTGGTGATCGGTGAGGACGACGGCGTGGTGTTCGACTGGGAGCCGACCATGATGGCTGGCGCCGAGCTGCTGGCTTCGCCGCGCGGCACGGACGTCCGCTTCGCAGACATCGGCGACCGTCCCACCCGCGGCCAGAAGCGCGAGGAACAGATCGAACGGCGCGACGCGAAGGCAGCGGCACGGGCCGAGCTGGAAGCCGAACGCAAGGCCGGCATCTGGACCGAGTCCGTCAGCGCCCGCCGGGCTGCCCGGCCCCTCAAGGAGAGTGGACTGAACACCGAACATGAGGAGTGAACCCGCACACGTGACTGATACTTCCGCAATTGTCATCGAGGAACCCAAGACCGACGACCGCAGCATGCTCGCCAGGGCGCGCCGCATTGTCGTCAAAGTAGGATCGTCGTCCCTTACCAGCATCAAGGGCGGAATATCGGAGGAGGCGCTGACCGAACTTTCAGACGCGCTGGCCGCCAAGTGCAATGCGGGCACCGAGATCATCCTCGTGTCTTCCGGCGCCATCGCGGCCGGTCTCGCGCCGCTCGGTTTGGCGAAGCGTCCGCGTGACCTCGCCACCCAGCAGGCCGCCGCCAGCGTGGGGCAGGGACTGCTGATGGCCCGGTATACCCATGCGTTCGCCGCCCACGGCGTCACCGTGAGCCAGGTGCTCCTCACCGCCGATGACCTCATGCGCCGCAGCCACCACCAGAATGCATTCCGCGCCCTCAACCGGCTCCTGAACCTCGGCGTCGTGCCCGTCGTCAACGAGAACGACACCGTCGCCACCCACAAGATCCGTTTCGGCGACAACGACCGCCTGTCAGCCCTCGTGGCGCACCTGGTGCGCGCCGATGCACTGGTGCTGCTGTCCGACGTCGACTCCCTGTATGACGGCCCGCCCGCCCTAGGCGCAAAGCGGATACCCCAAGTGGACGGCCCGGAGGACCTCGACGGCGTCTCCATCGGCAAGACCGGCAAGGCCGGCGTGGGCACCGGCGGAATGCAGACCAAAGTGGAGGCGGCCCTGATGGCGGCCGATTCGGGCATCCCGGCCCTCGTCACGTCCACCGCCAACGCCTCCGCCGCGCTGGCCGGCGAGGACGTCGGAACCTGGTTTACCGTCAATGGCGGACGCAAGTCTGTCCGGATGATGTGGCTCGCGCACCTCGCCCATGTGCAGGGACGGCTGATCCTTGACGACGGCGCCGTCCGGGCCGTGCGGGACAACCGCACCTCGCTGCTGCCCGCCGGCATCAAGGCTGTTGAAGGCAACTTCGAAAGCGGAGACGCCGTCGAAATGGTTTCGCTGGACGGCACGGTGATCGCCCGCGGCCTGGTGAACTACTCCGCGGCCGAACTGCCGCAGATGCTCGGACGGTCCACCGTGGAGCTGGGCGAGGCTCTGGGTCGCGGCTTCGACCGTGAAGTTGTTCACGTTGACGACCTGGTTCTGGTCTAGGCGCCGGACTCGCCTAGACTTGAATGATGACTGAGGCACTGATGAACCAAGCAGCTGAGACATCCAACGACGCTACGACGGTCCCCACCCTGCCGGAAGACAGGCAGCCCACACCGGCTGAGATCGAGTCCGCCGTGTACGCGATCGCCGACCGTTCCCGCCAGGCCGCCCGCAGCATGGGCCGCGCCAACCGGGCCTGGAAAGACAAGGCCCTGCGCGCCATCGGGGACGCCCTGCTCGCGAACAGGCAGCAGATCCTGGCCGCGAACACCAAGGACGTGGAAGCGGGCCGCGCCAACGGCACGTCCGCCGCCCTCCTGGACCGACTGACCCTCAATGAAGCCCGCATTGCCGCCCTCGCCGCCGCCCTGGAAAACCTGGCCGGTCTGCCCGACCCCGTGGGCAATGTGGTGCGCGGCCAGACCCTGCCCAACGGCCTGCGCCTGCGCCAGGTCAACGTCCCCATGGGCGTGGTTGCCGCGATTTACGAGGCTCGTCCGAACGTGACTGTGGACATCGCCGGCCTGGCGCTCAAGAGCGGCAACGCCGTGATCCTCCGCGGCGGTTCGGCAGCAGCCTTCACCAACGAAGCCCTCATCCGCGTCCTGCGCGACGCTCTGGAGTCCGTGGGCCTGCCGGCGGATGCCGTGCAGACCGTGGACCAGTTCGGCCGCGAGGGCGCCAACGTGCTGATGCGTGCCCGCGGGCGCGTGGACGTGCTGATCCCGCGCGGCGGCCGTGAACTGATCCAGACCGTCGTCAACAACTCCTCCGTGCCGGTCATCGAGACAGGCGAGGGGAACGTTCACATCTTCATCGACGAGTCAGCCAGTGAAGACATGGCGGTGGAGATCCTCCTCAACTCCAAGACGCAGCGCCCCAGCGTCTGCAACACGGTGGAGACGCTCCTCGTGCACTCGGGCTCCACGGTTCTGCCCGCGGTCGCCGCAGCCCTGAGCAAAGCGGGAGTCCGGCTGCATGCCGATGACCGCGTGCGGGCAGCGCTTCCCGGTTCGGTGGAATCCCTGCCGGCAACGGAAGACGACTGGGCCACGGAGTACATGGACCTGGACTTGGCCGTGGCCATGGTGGACAGCCTGGACGACGCCGTGAAGCACATCCGCACGTGGTCGACCGGACACACGGAAGCCATCCTGACGAATGACCTGCGGAACGCTGAGCGCTTCATCGCGGAAATCGATTCCGCTGCCGTCATAGTCAATGCGTCCACGCGGTTTACCGACGGCGGCGAACTGGGCCTGGGTGCCGAGGTCGGCATTTCCACCCAGAAGCTTCACGCCCGCGGCCCGATGGGCCTGACCGAGCTGACAACCACCAAGTGGATTGTCCAGGGCGAGGGCCAGGTCCGCGACTAACATCGCGGAAACCGCTCCTGACATAGCGGTAACATAGTAAAGAAGTCCGGACCGGCGGGAATCTCTCCGCCGCTGTCATCCTTATATCCCTAGGGGAGAAAATGCTGCTCCAGCAGATTGCCGCGTCAGTTGCCGAACACGAGGAGAGGGCGCCCTTGTGGGCTGAGCCATGGGTCTTCGGCATCTCGATGTTTGCCATCCTTGTGCTGCTGATGTTCGTTACCCTCTCCTACGGCAACCTGGGCAACCGTCACTCTGCGGTCGACGAGCACGCCGACCCGCACCGCCAGCACCCCAACAAGCACGACCACGGCCAGGGCCACTAACATTTCCTCCGCACTGCACCACAAGGATACGCAGCGCCGGCTGCGGCTGGGCGTGATGGGCGGGACCTTCGATCCCATTCATCACGGCCACCTTGTGGCCGCCAGCGAGGTGGCCGCCAAGTTCGGGCTCGATGAAGTCGTGTTCGTCCCCACCGGCCAACCGTGGCAGAAATCCAGCAAGCAGGTCAGCGAACCCGAGCACCGTTATCTGATGACGGTGATCGCGACGGCGTCGAACCCGAGTTTCACCGTAAGCCGGGTGGACGTGGACCGTCCCGGTCCCACGTACACCATCGACACCCTCCGGGATCTGCGGACGCAGCGGCCCGACGCCGACCTGTTCTTCATCACCGGCGCCGACGCCCTGGCACAAATCCTGTCGTGGAAGGACATCGACGAGCTCTGGTCGCTGGCCCACTTCGTGGGAGTTACCCGGCCAGGCCATGAGCTCGACGGCATGGGCCGAAAGGACGTCAGCTTGCTCGAGGTCCCCGCCATGGCGATCTCGTCAACAGACTGCCGCGCCCGCGTTGCTGCGCATAACCCCGTCTGGTACCTGGTGCCGGACGGAGTGGTGCAGTACATCGCGAAATACGGACTCTACGCCGCACCCGCCGGGAACAGCAGCTCCGAAACTACCGAGACAAACGATCCAGCCAGCACTGAATGAGTTTGAGATGAGTCAGGAACAGCAACCGATCCGCAGTCGCCGAGAACTGCGCAAGGCCCGGGATGAAGCCTTGGCCCAGAACCGGAACGCCGCCCCTCCGGGTGCCGGCGAGTCAGCCGCTGCCTCAAAACCGCCTGCTTCAAAGGCTCCCGCCTCAAACCCGGCCGCTTCGAAGCGCCCGGCCTCCGCAGGCCCGGGCACGCCAGCTCCTGCCGGCCCGGAAAAGACGGACTCTTCGCGTCCCGCCGGAGACGGCAGGCAGGAAAATGCCACTGAACGCGTGCGCCGGGTGGCGCCGGGCCGCGTGGACTCCGCGCCAGCCGGCGCAGCCGCCGAACGCTCGTCCCAAATCCGTGCCCGCGACAGGGCCGCCCTGCGGACCATCAAGGAGCTGTCCGAAAAGGAAGAGCAGCTTTCGGGCGGCGGCCCGCCGACGCGCCGCCAGCTGAGGCTGATGCAGCTCAAGGAGCAAGCGGTTACCTCGGCAATGCCCGTTGTGCCGCCGGCCGACGGCGCAGCCCCGACCGGGAAGTCGCCCGCTTCTTCGCCTGACCCTTCCTCCGGTACGGCCGGCAAATCCGCTGCAGCCACCGGGTCCAAGCCGGCAGGCCAGCCCTCCAGCGGTCCGGGTCCGCGGCCCGCGACGCCGTCGGGGGACGAGCTGCCCGAGGGCATGACCGTGGAGCAGGCCCTCGAAGCGCGTACCCTCCTCGCCGAACAGGCCAAGAACCAGATCGCCAAGATGGAACACATCGCGGCGACGGATCCTGAAGCCGTGGATCCGGACATCCTGGCCCAACAGATCGCCCTGGCCGAACGGGCCGCTGTGCTCAACAAGCGGGCCATGGCCAAACAGAAGCTTGCCGAACAGAACACGCCCCAGCAGAGCGGACAAAACGGTCCGTCCACCGCCAGCAACCTCGCCATGGTGACGCCGCTGGAATTTGAACAGGTGCCTGGTGTGGACCGTCCCGTCATGAAGCGACCGGCCACCTCGCATGTTCCCCTGGTGACCAACCCTGGTCCGCGGGTTCCGGCGCGCGGCAACCGGACAGCCAAAGCGTCCCGCCCAAGTGCGCCGTCCACCGGGCGGTCGCGGGTCATTGCCCGGGCGGAAGCGGCGGCCCGCTCGGCAGCAGCGCCTCCGACCGGGGCCCGCCAAAATGAGGCCTGGACCGACGAGTCCAATGAAGACGTGACGGCGCTGCAGCCAGTGTCCGCGAAATCGGCCTACGGGCTGGAGCCCCTGGACGCAGCCACCGCCGGACTCGCCCGGGCCAACCGGTTGAGGCTGATTCAGCTTGGCGTCCTGGCGCTCGGCGCAATCGCCCTCGTTGCCGGCATCATCATGATCATCAGCGGCCTTTCACGCTGACTTCAGCCAGTACCACCACCTATGCTTTTTTCATCACCACAAGGAGTCCCGTGACCGCATCCGAATCGTCCGTCACCATAGCCCGGCACGCAGCCAGGGCCGCGGCGGACAAGATCGCCCAAAACATCGTCGCCCTTGACGTCAGCGAACGCCTGGCTTTGGCTGACGTGTTCCTCATTGCCTCAGCACCCAGCGAACGCCAGGTCAACGCGATAGTCGACGGCATTGAAGAGGAACTCACCAAGCAGGATCTCCGCCCGGTCCGCCGGGAAGGCCGTTCGGCCGGCCGTTGGGTCCTGTTGGATTACGCAGATGTCATCATCCACGTTCAGCATGAGGAAGACCGTGTCTTCTATGCCCTGGAACGTCTCTGGAAGGACTGCCCGGTGGTGGACCTGCAGCTGGGAGACGACGATTCGGCAAAGGCCCCTGCTGCCGCCGAGCAGGAGTAGCGCGCGCGATACCGAATATGCCCGATTTGGAATTTTCGGAAACGCTGTTCTAAGATATTTGAGTTGCTTCGGAGAGATCCGGACAGAAGTACGGATGCCACTGGCATAACGTGAGGCCTGAAGCAGCAAGAATATGGGGCTGTGGCGCAGCTGGTAGCGCACCTGCATGGCATGCAGGGGGTCAGGGGTTCGAGTCCCCTCAGCTCCACCTGATGATCCGCCGGAATCGAAAGATTCCGGCGGATTTTTCTTTGCCGGAAAGTGGCGCCAGCCGGGCTTCGGGTCCCGGGGGAACGTGACGGAAGCCACATGCTGCCAATTCGCATCTTGGCGATTTCTGGACTACGCTGGTCGGGTTGCTTCGGGAAAACGTAAAGATTCCGGAGGGAACAGCTTGGGGCTGTGGCGCAGCTGGTAGCGCACCTGCATGGCATGCAGGGGGTCAGGGGTTCGAGTCCCCTCAGCTCCACCAAGTAGCCGCCAGATCATGGAATCGACCATGATCTGGCGGCTTTTTCATTTAACCCACTGCCGGTACCGCGATCTTTGACGAATCTTGGATATTCCTTGGGCGCGTCTTTCCCGCCCTGCCCCTAGAGTGGAGCCATGAAAACGGGAGCGGCCCTGGTGCTGTCCGTTGCAGGCATACTTGCAGCGGGCTCGGCGGCACTTGCCGTCAATACGCAGGTGCTGAACGTCTCGCCCCCGGGCACCGGAAATGCCAGCATCGTCCTCCTGCCGAATGGCGCCGTGCCGCCCGTTCCTGGCACCAGCGCTGGACCGAGGGCCACACCACACGCAACAGGCACGCCAGCCGGTGGACAGAAGGCGGCCACCCCGGCGAAATCCAGCCCCGCGAAGCCGGGCTCCGCGAAGTCCGGTGCAGCGGCATCAAACGCAGCGAAATCGAATCCGGCAAAATCTGCCCCGGCTACCGCGCCCGGGAATGCCGGCGGTTCCGCGGCGGCACCGTCGTCATCCGGCCCCGGTGGCGGGTCAGCCGGTGGAGCGGTGACCGTTCAGCCCGTCCCAGTCCCGGGCAGCGTGGTCCACGTTGAGCCAGGGGATGACAAGGGCGGCCTGCGCAAGGCGCCGGAGCCCGGCGATGACAGCGGCGGCCACGGCGCCGACGACTGACCCGCCGATCTGTTCCCGCGGCTCTGTTCACGCCGACGCACCGTTTCCTGCCCGCCTTCTTGCCTTGCGCTCCTCCCTGTCTGACCCGTCTCACCTGACTCGGCACTCCCTCCTGTGCCGCGGCGGATGGCCGACGCGCGGCAGCGGGAGGGCGGTCCGGGTGGGGGAGAACCCCACAGGCAATCTTGGACAAGTCTTGGATTTCCTTTACACCTATCCTCGACGGCGAGTTCCTAGTGTGGAGCCATGAAAACAAAAGCAGCCCTCGCATTATCCGTCGCCGGCGTCCTCCTCACCGGAGGCGCCGCCTTCGCCACCACCCAGTCGCTGGGCAACACCGGCACGGGTACCAGTGACGACGCCAGGAACGTCCTTGTAACGGACGACTCTGCCACCGGAATCTCCGCCCCGGCCGTCAGCTCCGCCAAGGCCACCCCCAAGTCAGCCGCGAAGTCCAGTGATGACACCAAAGCCGACGACAAGAAGGCATCAGCCGCCAAGAAAGCGTCCAAGCCTGCGGAAGCCGGTGACGACAAGGGAGGGCTCCGGACCGCCCCTGCGCCCGGCGACGACAGCGGCGGAACCGTGGCAGCGCCTGCTGAAAATTTCGTTGGCAGCGGCTCCCTCTCCGTTGAACCCGGCGACGACAAGGGAGGCCTCCGGACCGCCCCCGAGCCCGGCGACGACAACGGCGGTCTCCGCTCAGACCAGGCGCCGCGGGTTGCTGAACCCGGCGATGACCACGGTGGACTTCGGACAACACCTGAGCCCGGCGACGACAAGGGCGGCGACCGTAAGGCTGCTGAACCCGGCGACGACAAGGGCGGCGACCGTAAGGGCGTTGAGCCTGGCGATGACAGCGGCGGCCACGGTAGCGATGACTGAGCAAGACGACTGAGCAAGCAAGCGACTAATAACCCGAAGGGTCCTCCTGCACCTCGGTGTCTAGGAGGGCCTTCGTGTGCCATCGACGCGCGGCGGCCGGGCCGGGACGGCGCCTAGGATGAAGACATGAGGCGGATGAGCGAGCCGGGGGAGCGGCACTATTGAGCGGTAGCACTGCAAGCGGTGGAACGAGCCGCAATGCCGACGTCGTCGTCATCGGAGCTGGGCAGGCCGGCCTCTCCGCCGCCTTCCACCTGGCCCGCCGCGGCTTCACGCCAGCCCCGGCAGCAGAACAGCCAGGTGGTGCAGGGACGGCGGCCGGTCCAGGGCGGTCGTACGCGGTGCTGGACGCCGAGGACGGGCCGGGCGGAGCCTGGCGGCACCGCTGGAAGAGCCTGCTCATGGCCACCGTAAACGGCATCAGTGACCTTCCCGGAATACCGCAGCCGGATGTCGACCCGGCGGAACCAAGCTCGGCATTCCTCAGCCGCTACTTCGCTGCCTACGAGAGGCAGGTCGGGCTGGCCGTCGAGCGGCCCGTCAAGGTGCTCGCCGTTGAACGTGGGGACGCTGACCCGGCGGGGCGCCTAAGGATCACCACATCCGACGGCGGCTGGACGGCCCGGGCAGTCATCAACGCCACCGGAACCTGGACCAGGCCTTTTTGGCCGATCTATCCGGGCCAGTTCACGTTCGGGGGCCGCCAGCTGCATGTTGCCGACTACGTGTCCGCAGAGGAGTTCCGCGGGCTGCACGTCATCGTGGTGGGCGGCGGAATCTCCGCCGTCGGGCTGCTGGACGAAATCTCGAAGGTCACAACGACAAGCTGGTTCACGCGCCGTGAGCCTGTATGGCGGGACGGGTTCGACCGGCAAGCCGGGCATGACGCCGTCGCCCTCGTGGAAGACCGGGTTCGGCAGGGGTTGCCGCCGCAAAGCGTCGTGGCTGCCACCGGGCTCATCTGGACCCCGGCCCTGCGGGCGGCAGCCGCGCGCGGCGTGCTGGACCGCCGGCCGATGTTCACGGCGATAGAACCCGGCGGCGTCCGGCTGGCGGACGGCGGGTTCCTCGCGGCGGATGTGATCCTGTGGGCCACCGGGTTCCGCGCCGAGCTGGAGCACCTGGCGCCGCTGCACCTGCGGGGACCAGGCGGCGGGATTGCCATGGAAGGGACGCAGGTGGCCGCGGAACCCCGGGTGCACCTGGTGGGCTACGGCCCGTCGTCGTCCACCATCGGCGCAAACCGCGCCGGCCGGGCCGCGGTGACAGAAATCCTCGAACTCCTGTCAGCCTCCGCAGCCGTGGCTGATCCGCGGTAGATTTGCACGGGCGGATTTCTGCCCGGGCAACCAGCAAGGAAGAGGCGGCGGCACCACGTGACAGAAAACGGTCTTGGGCAGCTCCTGGGCTTGCTTCGAAGGCACCCCGATGTCGAGGCCGCCAACCTCCACGCGTGGGACGCCACAGACTCCCTCCTGCTGGGCGCCGCCGCGGATCGGCTCGCACCGGACAGCAGGGTTGCCGTCATAGGGGACAACTACGGGGCGCTCACGCTCGGGCTGCTGGCCGGCGGTACCGGCCCGGTGCCGGCCGAGGTGAGGGTGCACCAGGACTTGGTCACAGGGGAGCGGGCACTGCTCAGCAACGCGGCGGCACTGGGAGTTTCGGGAGGCTTTGCACAGCTGCCGCTCGGCGCCGAACTGCTGGCCGGCGCGGACCTGGTGCTGTTGCAGCTTCCCAAGACCCTTGCCGAACTCGAGGAAATTTCCGACGCCGTTGCCCGGCACGCGCCTGCCGGCGTTGTCCTACTTGCCGGCGGCCGGGTCAAGCACATGTCCCTGGGCATGAACGCCGTGCTGGGCAAATACTTCGGCACGGTGCAGCCGCAGCTGGCCCGGCAAAAATCACGGCTGCTCCTCGCCGCCGACCCGAAGCGTGCGGAAGGCAAACCGCCCTACCCCGTGACGGAACACAACGCCGAACTCGACCTGGACATCTGCGCGCACGGGGCCGTTTTCGCAGGCACCCGTTTGGACATTGGCACCCGCTTCCTGCTGTCATTCCTGCCGCAGGTCCCGGCCGCCGCCAAGGCCGTGGACCTGGGCTGCGGCACCGGGATCCTGGCAGCAATGTATGCCCGCCGGCACCCCGGAGCCGAGGTCGTCGCCACCGACCGGTCCGCGGCCGCCGTGGCGTCGGCAAGGGCAACCGCCCGAGCCAACGGCCTGGCTGCCAGCATCACGGCTGTCCAGGATGACGCAATGAGCACCCTTCCGGCCGGCAGCGCCGACCTCATCCTGCTGAACCCCCCGTTCCACCTCGGTTCCAGCGTCCACGCCGGGGCGGGGCTGAAGCTCTTCGAGGCAGCAGGCCGTGTGCTGGCGCCCGGAGGCCAGCTCTGGACGGTATTCAACAGCCACCTGCGTTACGTGACGGCCCTGGAAAGGCTCGTTGGGCCCACCACGGTGAGGGGCCGAAACCCCAAATTCACGGTGGCCGCCAGCGTCAGGCGGCCTACCGCCTGAGCCCCGCCGGCCGTCGTCGAACGCGCCTGCACTGCCTGAGCGTGGGGCGTACCCGTTCCCCGGGGCGTAACGTACGATTCAGGCATTGATAGTGGCCAACAAAAGATGTTAGGGGAATCCTTGACCGAGATCCGCCAGCCCTCGCCGAGGCGCGGAACCAACCTGCCGCGGATGGGCGACTTCAACCTGACGGTCATTCTCGATGCCATCCGCCGTGCCGCCGGAGGGCTCAGCCGCGTTGAACTTGCCCAGATCGTTGGTCTGTCCCCGCAAACCATTTCTAACATTTCCCGCCGGCTGTTGGACCAGAACCTCATTGTCGAGGCGGGCAAGGAGGGCAGCGGACCCGGGAAGCCGCGAACCATCCTTCGCCTGAATCCCGCCGGCATGTATGCGGTCGGGGTGCATCTGGACCCTGCTGTGGCAACGTTCGTCGTCCTTGATCTGTTGGGTGCAGTGGTCTTGCATTCGAGCCTGAAAACGCCGGATAGCTCCCGCCCCGAGGCGGTCATAACCGCCATTGCCGCCGAAATCGACAAGCTGGTCGAGGCCTCTGGTGTGGATCGCGCCCGGATTGCCGGCCTGGGCGTCGCGGCACCCGGACCCATCGACCATGACAACGGCACGGTGGTGGAGCCGCCGCTCATGGACGGCTGGGACAGTGTTCCGCTCCGGGATGCGCTGGCTGAGGCGACAGGACTGTCTGTGCTGATGGACAAGGACGTCACGAGCGCTGCGGTCGCGGAAACCTGGGCCGGCGGAGCCAGCGGCGCTGGCAGCTTTGTTTTTATGTACATGGGCACCGGCATCGGCTGCGGCATTGTCCTCAATGACGAGGTGGTCCGCGGCACGTCAGGCAACGCCGGCGAAATCGGCCACATCATCGTTGACCCTGACGGAGCCCCGTGCGACTGCGGGCTGCGCGGCTGCGTCAAGTCCACCTGCATTCCCCAGGTCCTGGTCGCGCAGGCCCAGGCGGCAGGCATTCTGGATGAGCCCGGAACGGCCACCAACAGCTCTGCCCTCCAGGAAAGGTTTGCCATGCTCTGCGAAGCAGCCGACGCCGGCAACAGCGAAGCGGCTGCCATCATCGACAAATCAGCAGAACTCGTGGCCCGGGCGGCGTCAGCGGTGGCCAACACGCTGGACGTGGACCGGGTGGTGTTTGGCGGCCCCTTCTGGCCGCTGCTGTCCGCGCGCTATCTGGCTAAGGTCCCCGGCCTGATCCAGCAGAACAGCGATGCCGGCAACATCCACGCCGTCGAAGTCGTGGGCACGGGCGTGGGGGAGGACGTGGGAGCCGTGGGCGCTGCATGCCTGGTCCTCGAGCACACCCTTGCGCCCCGGGCCCAGCGGCTGCTGCTGGAGGGCTGAGCCCTAGTCGATGTCCTCGACGATTGTCCCGTAGGGAATCGTATCGTCGAGGTGTGCCTGGTGCCCCCGGGGGATGTACAGCACCCGGACGCCGTGCAGCTGGTCCGCTGCCGACTGGAGGAGGATCGGACGGACCATGTCGACGAAGCTTGGGTCCTTGCCAACGAGATATTCCTCGTAGCTGGCTGGTAGCTGGATCATGGCATCAGAATAGACCTCTTCATGCGCCAAAGGGAGGTACCCGGAGCCTCCGCTCCGGGTACCTCCCTCACGACCGCCGCTAATAGCCGCTGGACGTTCCGGTGGCAACCTCAGCCTGAGCCGTCTTCCCGTAGACGTTCTTGCTGACCTGATAGGCATGCTTGTCCAGCTTGAGTGCCTCCTGGTTTACTTCGGTCAGCTTGGCGTCGGTGAGCTGTTCGATCTTGGAGAGGTCCAGCGTCTCCTGGTCCTTTCCGCCTACAGCTGTCACTTTCACCAGGCCTGTTCCGGCCGAGTAGAACTTCCGCTGGTGGCCCACAGCCGGCTCCAGCGGGTTGCGTTCATCAATCACCAGCACATCGTCATAGCACCCCGTGGCGACGCAGACATGGTCGTTCTGCTTAAAGACCTGGCCGCAGTCCAGGAAGTCGACGTTCGGCGCGTGGGCCTGGACATAACTGTTCGTGTTGGCCTGGGGATCCGCCTGCATGGCGATGCCGGCCTGGGCCTCGTCCAGGCTATGGATGAAGGTGGAAGGCGCACCAGTGAACTTCCCGCTTTCATATTCCTCAGGGTATTCACCGAACAGCCAGACGTCGCCGCTCTGGGTCTGGGCAAAGAAAGCCAGTTCGGATTCCACCAGCTCACCGTCGGCGTAGTCCCGGTCCCACATGACCTGGGTCTTGACGCCGTCGATGACTTTGGTCAGACCGGTCACCGAGTGGATCACCGTCCGTTTGGTGGTTCCTTCGGCACTCTTGACGTCGCCTGTGGTGGTGTACTGCATGCCCGGCTTCAGCGGGAACCATTTGTTGTCCACGTTGGGGGAAGACTGGAATTGCGATGGGTCGAAGTTGATCGCGGATCCCGGACCGCAGAGCTCGTCGGCGCTGGCTGTCCCGGACGCGCTGGAAGACGCGGCCGCAGATCCGGTTGGAGATTCCGAAGCAGCCGCGGAGGCCGACGTCGCTGTCGGCGAGGCGGAACCGGAGGTGGCCTGCGGGGCGGTATTTTGCTGCGCGGCGCAGGAAGTTACGGTGGTCAGCGCCAAGAGGAGCACAAGGGCCGAGCCCGGGGCGGACGGTGATTTGTGAAGCGGTGGTTTGGAAAGTTGGAACATCTCGATGGCCTTTCGCCGTGGGGATTTCTGGCTTCCAGCAACTCCACCGCGCGTCGATACCGTGCCCGGTCGCAGCGGAAGGCTGGCGAACCGCGCCCTGCCAGCGGGCGAATCATGGGACGGTGCGACGCAGGCCAAGCGACAGGCGCGGATAATGTTCTCTCGGGACGATTCACCGAGGAAGAACGAGAAGGAGCATCCAGCCTCCTCAACCTGAGACCTTGCCGAATCCAATACGACGTGACAAAAGAATGGACCAATTTCTTCGGTTTGGAAAGAGGTACTCCCGGCTGGCTCCCCGCACGGCTCGGGGATGTCAACAACGCCAGAGTCCCTTTTGGCGAAGATAATTCTGGAGGGGCAGTCCAATCGGGCGTAAAGCAGCGTCTTAATTCGGCATCAACTTGAAGCCGTCCCCGGACGGCTTCTAGAGTTCTATACAAGTTACCCAGGTAACGTGTCAGCGATCCTCCGCTGCGGATGTGCCGCCCGCCGGCCGCCAAGGAGGGTGTGGGTGCCCCCATGTGGGCCTGACATTTGCTCACGGTGGACTTCTTTACAGGCGTAACAGTCGCGGCTGCGCCCTGCCGAAGTCCGTCCCGTGTTCCCCAAACTCAATTCATTGACCGCATGCTGCCCGGCTTCCCGCCACGGCAGCGCAGCCTTCAATGGCCCAAAGCCAAGGACGCAAATGTCACCACCAAGCCTTATCGAAACACATCCAAATCTCTCCGACACCGCGCCGGTGGCGCTCTCCTATGAGCTGTTTCCGCCCCGTTCGCCCGCTGCCGCGGAGACCCTGTGGAACACCATCCGGGAACTGGAAGCCACCGATCCCGACTACGTATCGGTCACCTACGGTGCCAGCGGCTCCAACCGCGACACCGCCGTCGAACTCATTAACCGCCTGGTGCTGGAGACCACCCTCCGTCCGCTTGCCCACCTGACATGTGTTGGCAACACGCCAACCGAGCTCGCGGAAATCATCGGTGAACTGCTCGACGCCGGCGTCCGCGGAATCCTTGCCCTTCGCGGCGACCTGCCCAAGGACAGCGGCGAACCGGTCAGCGGTTCGCTGCGCTACGCCCAGGACCTGATTGAGCTCATCCGCCGGGTGGAGCAGCGGCGCTCGGCACTGCTATGCGCCGGGAAGGTTGCCGTTGGCGTGGCGGCCTACCCCACGCGGCATCCGGAATCCCCCAGCGAGGCCCATGACGTGGAGGTACTGCTGGCCAAGCAGCGGTCCGGTGCCGACTTCGCGATCACCCAGGTGTTCTTCCACACGGAGCAATACGCGGACCTCGTGACCAGGGCACGCCGGGCCGGCGTCACCATCCCTATCATCCCCGGAGTCATGCCGCTCACCAGCCTGCGGAGGCTCAAGCGCCTCGGCGAGCTGACCGGCGTCGAACCCGCCCCGGAGCTCATCGAGCGGATGGCTGCCGCGGATACCGACGGCGAGCGGCTCCGCATCGGCGTCAGCGCCACGGTGGACCTGGCCAACGCGGCCCTGGACGCCGGCGCACCCGGACTCCACATCTACACGTTCAATGAGCACCAGAGCGCGCTGGAGGTGCTGGACAAGCTGTCGCTTGCCCGGCCGGCACGCCCGTCGAGCCGCCTGAACGCACTTGCCCGCCGCCAGCTCGCCAGCTGACCGCATTCCTCCCCACGACATTCACCGCTTTTCGCAACGATTCAAGGACTTTCACATGACTGAACAGAACGCCACGCCCTTCCCGTCCGCGTCCATCCTCGGCTACCCCCGCATCGGCCGCCGCCGCGAGCTGAAGAAGGCCGTTGAAGCCTATTGGGCAGGCAAGATCGACGCCGCGGCTCTGGACGCCGCCGCCAAGGAGATCCAGCTGGGCAACGCCAAGCGCCTTCAGGGCCTCGGGCTTACTGAAGCTGCAGCAGTTCCGGGCACGTTCTCCTTCTACGACCAGGTGCTCGACGCCGCTGCCCACGTCGGCGCCGTTCCCGCCCGTTTCGGCAACCTCCTCACCGCTGAGGGACAGCTGGACATCGACGGCTACTTCACCCTGGCCCGCGGCAACAAGGAACAGCAGCCGCTGGAAATGACCAAGTGGTTCGACACCAACTACCACTACCTCGTGCCGGAAATCGGCCCGGAGACCAACTTCTCCCTGACCTCCAACCGCATCGTTGAAGAGTTCGAATACGCCCTCGCCAACGGCGTGGAGACCCGCCCGTACATCGTCGGCCCCGTCACCTTCCTGCTGCTGAGCAAGGCTTCCGACGACGCCCCCGTCGGCTTCAGCCCGCTGTCCCGCCTCGAGGACGTCCTGCCCGTCTACACCGCGCTGCTCGAGAAGCTGGCAGCTGCCGGCGCCAGCTGGGTCCAGCTGGACGAGCCCGCCCTGGTGGTGGACCAGGACACCCCTGAGCAGGAGATCCAGGCCGCCGCAGCCCGTGCCTACGAGGTCCTCACCGCTGCCGCCAGCCGCCCGCAGCTGTTCGTCTCCACTCCGTACGGCGCTCTGAACGGCCAGCTCGGCATCCTTGCAGCCACCAACATCGATGCCCTGCACATCGACGTCTTCAAGGGCGAGGTTCCCTCCGCCGCAGCACTGGCCGCGCTGGGCACCAAGACCCTCGTTGCCGGCGTCGTGGACGGCCACAACATCTGGCGCAACGATCTTGCCGCCTCGGCTAACAAGATCGCCGAGCTGCAGAAGAGCGGCGCCAAGCTGGCCATCAGCACCTCCACCTCCACCCAGCACGTCCCGCACGACGTCGAAGAAGAGGCCCAGCTGTCCGAGCAGCTGCGCAGCTGGCTGGCATTCGCCGACCAGAAGGCCGTTGAGGTTGTTACCCTCGCCGGCTTGCTGACCGACGCCGCCGCAGTCCAGCCGGCCATCGACGAGGCCACCCGCGTCATCGCCTCCCGCGCCGAAGCCGAGGGTGTCCGCCGCGCCGACGTCCGCGCCCGCACCGAGGCCCTGACCCCGGCCGACTTCAACCGCTCCGAGTACGCGGTCCGCGAAGCCGCGCAGGAAGCAGCGCTGCACCTGCCGCCGCTGCCCACCACCACCATCGGCTCCTTCCCGCAGACCTCGGAAATCCGTTCGGCCCGCGCCCGCAACAACAAGGGTGACCTGACCAACGAGCAGTACGAACAGCTCATGAAGGACGAGATCAAGCGCGTAGTGGAGCTGCAGGAAGAGCTCGGCTACGACGTCCTGGTGCACGGCGAGCCCGAGCGCAATGACATGGTCCAGTACTTCGCCGAGAACCTGGAAGGCTTCGACGTCACGGTCCACGGCTGGGTCCAGTCCTACGGCTCCCGCTGCACCCGTCCGTCCATCCTCTGGGGCGACGTCACCCGCAGCGCCCCCATCACGGTTGCCTGGGCGGAGTACGCCCAGGCGCTGACCAGCAAGCCGATGAAGGGCATGCTGACCGGTCCGGTCACCATCCTGGCCTGGTCCTTTGTCCGTGACGACCAGCCGCTGGGCGAGACCGCCAACCAGGTGGGCCTGGCCCTGCGCGACGAGATCGCCGACCTCGAAGCTGCCGGCATCAAGATCATCCAGGTTGACGAGCCGGCCCTGCGCGAACTGCTCCCGCTGCGCAAGGCAGACCAGGCCGCCTACCTGGACTGGTCCGTCAACTCCTTCCGCCTGGCCACGGCCGGCGCGGCAGACGCCACGCAGATCCACACCCACCTGTGCTACTCCGAGTTCGGCGTGATCATCGACGCCATCGACGGCCTGGACGCCGACGTGACCTCGATCGAAGCCGCACGCTCCCGCATGGAGGTTGTCCACGACCTCGAGTCCCACGGCTTCGGCCGCGGCGTCGGACCCGGCGTTTACGACATCCACTCGCCGCGCGTGCCGGGCGAGCAGGAAGTCACCGAACTGCTGAGCACTGCCGTGAAGCACGTTCCGTCCCGCCAGCTCTGGGTCAACCCGGACTGCGGCCTGAAGACCCGTGGCTACGCCGAGACCGAAGAGTCCCTGCGCAACCTGGTCGCGGCCACCAAGACGGTCCGCGCCGGCCTGCTCGAAGGCGCCAAGCAGTAATAGCGCGTTGACCGGGCCAATCCGCTGATCGAGCTTGTCGAGATCCAGGTTTCGACAAGCTCAACCAGCGGAGGCGCACCACGAACGAACCGGCGCCCGTCACCGAAAGGTGACGGGCGCCGTCGTTTAATGCTTCGGTGGTTGAGCCAGTCGAAACCTCAGGACTCCCAGACGATCTCGTCGTCGACGACGCCGTCCTCGTCCGCGGATGCCACCAGCACCTCGTCGGTGAAGTGCTCGCCCAGGGTGAAGTCCAAGACGAAGTAGCGTTCGGGCTGGCCGGGGTAGATTCCCACGTGGCCGAGTTTCAGGGCCTTGAGGAACACCGCGTTGGTGAGCTGGCTCTTTTCCTTTACGCCGAAGACCTTCTGCAGGTGCTCGTCCTTGATGGCGTTGCAGTGGAAGCGGAGATATTCCTGCGGGCTGGTGCCCTCCTGCTCGAGCTCCTCGGCGATCATCTCCCTGACCTCGTCCACGAGTTCGGGGAGGTACCGCAGCCGGTAGTCCACCTTGTGCATGGCCGCTTCGTCGAAGTGGTCATGGGCGTTGATGTTCAGGTCCAGCTCAAGGCGTTGTCCGGCCAGCTCGTGCTCCGCGGCAACGTTATGGTCCCTGCCGTGGTTCAGCTCGATTACTCCGAAGTGCTGGCTCGCTACCTTGGTGGTCATATCTTCAACATAGACCCGAAAAGCAGAGCATTCCAGCTTCGGGGATCATTTAACTGACTGCCCCAGGCCGCCCATCGTTTCCGCCAGCAGGTCCACGAACAGCTGTACCCGCGCCGTCTTGTTGTCGTTAATGAGCAGCGCGAAGACGTTGCGGGCCAGCCGGATTTCGGGGACGTCCAGCACCACGACGCCGGCCGGCCGGTGCAGCAGCGCAAGTTCCGGCACCAGCGCTGCCCCCAGTCCGGCGGCGGCCATTTCAAGGCTGGCATGGAAGTCGTCGCTGTAGGCCACCACGCGGGGGTGGAGGTTGCAGCCGGCGAAGAGCCGCTCGATGACGGTGGCATCGCTTGTGCCGGGGTGGTGCATGATCCACGGCATGTCCGACAGATGGTCCGCGGCCACCTTTGCGTCCGTGCGGAATCCCCAGCCGGCGGGAAGGACCACGCGGAAGTTATCGTCGCCGATCCACTGCCTGTTGATGGTGTGCGGCCAGGCCAGCCCGGACTGTCCCACCTGGTACACCAGCGCCACATCCGTGTCGCCGCCGGTGCGCAGCCCCTGGATGGTCTGGGCGGGTTCGGCAACGGACACCCGCAGGTCGATGCCCAGGTCCTTCCACGCGGGACTCCGCAGGATCCGCGGCAGAACGTAGGTGGCGAGGCTCGGGAAGATGCCCAGCCGGAGCTCCTGGCTGGTAGTGTCCTGCGTTTTGGAGGCGGCGGCCATCAGCGCCTCGATGTCCGTCAGGACCTTCGCGGCGTGGCGCGCCATCACCATCGCGGCGTCGGTAGGAACCACGCTCCGGGCGGAACGCTGGAACAGGCGGACGCCCGTGTCACGCTCCAGGGCAGACATCTGCTGGGACACGGCTGAGGCGGTGTAGCCAAGGCGGCTCGCCGCGGCCGCGAACGAACCCAGCCGCGTGACCTCAAGGAGCGTCCTCAAATGCACGGGGTTGACCACCAGCCAACCTTACTCCCGCCGCTCAGTGGCAGGAAAAGTGGCAGGAGAGGGCGACCCATCCGGGACCCGGGTCTGCCTACGGCGAACGGCACTGCTACCTTCTGCACCCGGACGCCGCCCGGCCGTGCCCGGACCAGCAAGGAATTCTTCGTGTCCCCTGGACCGCCGGGAGGCTCAGCTCCAGTTTGGCGTTTGCTTAATCACAGTGGAGGTCCCGAGACCTGCTTCGGGGCCGCCACTGTTGTGTTCCGGCGCACTCGAAAGGTGCCGTCAGGGGTGCTACGACACGCCGTCTTCGGGACGACACGCTGGGGGTTAAATGTGGGCAACTACTCCACAGGGTGTGGATTCCGTCCATCAAAAACCCGGAAATCCGGACATTTTGAGGGCACCGGCCTGTGGATTAAAAGTGCATTAAATGACATACTTGTAATACATCATCTTGGGGTCCTCTCCGGGGCCGCGCACTACATGTAGTATCGACATACAGATTGAGCGGGAGACCGGCGCAGCCAGTACTGGACGGTAAGGTCCGGGCAGAGTCCACCGCTACGATGCCAGAGATTTCAATACCGAGACACAAGCAAGGTCTCAGAAGAGTGCAGCAGCAGTGACTTCAACAAAGGGGACAGGAACCATGACCGTTACGGTTTACACCAAGCCGGCCTGCGTACAGTGCAACGCCACCTACCGTGCACTGGACAAGAAGGGTATCGCTTACCAGAGCGTGGACATCTCCCAGGACGCGGACGCCCTTGAGCGCCTGAAGTCGCTCGGCTACATGCAGGCACCGGTCGTCGTCACGGACCAGGACCACTGGTCCGGTTTCCGCCCGGACAAGATCGAGGAGCTGGCGCTGAGCGCCTCCGCTTCTGTGGCCTAAGGCTGCGCCCACGCCGTTTCCGGCAGAGAATTCCCGAGTAGATGAGGTGACTCGCATGGCTGCGCCGGCACTTGCCGATGCGCCGGCCGCAGCCCCTGCTGCGGACACGACGCCCGTCAATCAGACACCGCCCGTGAACCAGACTCACAGCCGCCTCATCTACTTTTCCTCGGCCTCCGAGAACACCAGCCGCTTCATCGGGAAGCTTGGTGCGGACGCAGCCAGGATCCCCCTGCACGCCAAGGATGAACCCCTTGTTGCCTGTGAACCGTTCGTGCTCGTGGTCCCCACCTACGGCGGGACAGGCGGCGAGGGTTCAGTGCCCAAGCAGGTCATCAGGTTTCTGAACAACCCGGATAACCGGCGCCTGATCAGGGGAGTCATCGGGGCCGGAAACACGAATTTCGGGGACAACTACTGCATGGCGGGCGACATCATCGCTGCCAAATGCAAGGTCCCCCACTTATACAAGTTTGAACTCATGGGTACGCCGGAAGACGTCTCCCGTGTACAAGAAGGATTGGAAGAGTTTTGGACACGACTGTCGCAGACACAGAAGTAACCAGGCCCGAAGGAAAGGACGCGTCCATGGACACGGCTGTTGAAAAGCAGGAGAAGCCGGCGCTCCCCGCTGCCTATAAAGGCCTGGGTTACCACGAGCTGAACGCGATGCTGAACCTGTACGGTCCGAACGGCGAGATCCAGTTCGAGGCTGACCGCGAGGCGGCCCACCAGTACTTCCTGCAGCACGTGAACAACAACACGGTCTTCTTCCACGACCTCGAGGAGAAGCTCGACTACCTGGTGAAGAACCAGTACTACGAGCGCGAGACCCTCGACCAGTACACGATGAACTTCATCCGCGAGCTCTTCAACCGTGCCTACAAGAAGAAGTTCCGCTTCGAGACCTTCCTGGGCGCCTTCAAGTTCTACACGTCCTATACGCTCAAGACGTTCGACGGCAAGCGCTTCCTGGAGCGCTACGAGGACCGCGTGTGCATGGTTGCCCTGCACCTGGCCCGCGGCAACCAGCAGCTTGCGCTGCAGATGGTGGACGAGATCATCGAAGGCCGCTTCCAGCCGGCCACCCCCACGTTCCTGAACGCCGGCAAGAAGCAGCGCGGCGAGCTGGTCTCCTGCTTCCTGCTCCGCATCGAAGACAACATGGAGTCGATCGGCCGGTCCATCAACTCCGCCCTGCAGCTGTCCAAGCGCGGCGGCGGCGTGGCCTTCGCGCTGACCAACATCCGTGAGGTCGGCGCCCCGATCAAGCAGATCGAGAACCAGTCCTCCGGCGTCATCCCCGTGATGAAGCTCCTCGAGGACAGCTTCTCCTACGCCAACCAGCTCGGTGCCCGCCAGGGCGCCGGTGCCGTGTACCTGCACGCGCACCACCCGGACATCTACCGGTTCCTGGACACCAAGCGGGAGAACGCGGACGAGAAGATCCGCATCAAGACCCTTTCACTCGGCGTCGTCATCCCGGACATCACCTTCGAGCTCGCCAAGAAGGACGAGGACATGTACCTGTTCTCGCCGTACGACGTCGAACGCGTCTACGGGATGCCGTTCTCCGACGTCTCGGTCACCGAGAAGTACTACGAGATGGTGGACGATTCCCGGATCAAGAAGACCAAGATCAAGGCGCGCGAGTTCTTCCAGACCCTCGCCGAGATCCAGTTCGAGTCCGGCTACCCGTACATCATGTTCGAGGACACCGTGAACCGGGAAAACCCGATCGACGGCAAGATCATCATGTCCAACCTGTGCTCGGAGATCCTCCAGGTCTCGCAGCCCACGACGTACCACGATGACCTGTCCTACGACGAGACCGGCAAGGACATCTCCTGCAACCTGGGCTCGCTGAACATCGCGAAGACCATGGACTCGCCGGACTTCGGCCGGACCATCGAAACGGCCATCCGCTCCCTCTCGGCTGTCTCGGACATGTCCAACATCACCTCGGTGCCGTCGATCGCCCGCGGCAACGACCAGTCGCACGCCATCGGCCTTGGCCAGATGAACCTGCACGGCTACCTCGCGCGTGAGCGGGTCCACTACGGCTCCGAAGAGGGCCTGGACTTCACCAACATCTACTTCTACTCGGTGGTGTACCACGCCGTCCGTGCGTCGAACCTGCTCTCCATCGAGACCGGCCAGACGTTCGGCGGCTTCGAGAAGTCCAAGTACGCCTCCGGCGAGTTCTTCGACAAGTACACCGAGCAGGAGTGGGTGCCGCAGACCGAGAAGGTGACGGAGCTCTTCAAGAACGTGCATATCCCCACACAGGATGACTGGCGAGAGCTGAAGGCCTCCGTCATGGAGCACGGCATCTACAACCAGAATCTGCAGGCAGTTCCGCCGACGGGCTCGATCTCCTACATCAACAACTCCACCTCCTCGATCCACCCGGTGGCGTCCAAAATCGAGATCCGCAAGGAAGGCAAGCTGGGCCGCGTGTACTACCCGGCCCCCTACCTGACGAACGACAACCTGGAGTACTACCAGGACGCGTACGAGATCGGCTACGAGAAGGTCATCGACACCTACGCCGCTGCAACGCAGCACGTTGACCAGGGCCTGTCCCTGACGCTGTTCTTCAAGGACACCGCCACCACACGCGACATCAACAAGGCGCAGATCTACGCGTGGCGCAAGGGCATCAAGACCATTTACTACATCCGTCTCCGCCAGCTCGCGCTGGAAGGGACGGAAGTTGAGGGCTGCGTCAGCTGCATGCTGTGACCTGCTGGTCGAGCTTGTAACCGCTGGTGGAGCTTGTCGCCGCTGGTCGAGCTTGGCGAGACCAAGGCCCAGTACGACGGCGGGTGCCCGCCCGCCGTCGTACGCTTTTACTAAGAACCAACCCAACTTTTTAGGGGATGACATGACCGAGAAGGTCAAGCTGCTCAGCCACGTCGAGGCCATCAACTGGAACCGGATCCAGGACGACAAGGACGTTGACGTCTGGAACCGCCTTGTCAACAACTTCTGGCTGCCGGAGAAGGTGCCGCTGTCCAACGACGTCCAGTCCTGGAACACGCTGACGCCGGCCGAGCAGCAGCTCACCATGCGTGTGTTTACCGGTCTGACCCTGCTGGACACGATCCAGGGCACCGTGGGCGCCGTCTCCCTGATCCCGGATGCCATCACCCCGCACGAAGAGGCCGTGTACACGAACATCGCGTTCATGGAGTCCGTGCACGCCAAGAGCTACTCCTCCATCTTCTCTACGCTGGCCTCCACCAAGGAGATCGATGAGGCGTTCCGCTGGTCCACCGAGAACGAGAACCTTCAGAAGAAGGCGCAGATCGTCATGGACTACTACCAGGGCGACGATCCGCTGAAGCGCAAGGTGGCCTCCACACTGCTGGAGAGCTTCCTGTTCTACTCCGGCTTCTACCTGCCGATGTACTGGTCCTCACGCGCCAAGCTGACGAACACGGCAGACCTGATCCGCCTGATCATCCGCGACGAGGCCGTCCACGGCTACTACATCGGCTACAAGTTCCAGAAGGGCCTGGAGAGGGTCTCCGAGGCGCGCCGGCAGGAGATCAAGGACTACACCTTCGAGCTGCTCTTCGAGCTGTACGAGAACGAGGTCCAGTACACGCACGACCTGTACGACGGCGTCGGCCTGGCCGAGGACGTCAAGAAGTTCCTGCACTACAACGCCAACAAGGCGCTGATGAACCTGGGCTACGAAGCCATGTTCCCGGCCTCCGTCACTGACGTGAACCCGGCCATCCTCTCGGCCCTGTCTCCAAATGCCGACGAGAACCACGACTTCTTCTCGGGATCTGGTTCCTCTTACGTGATTGGTAAGGCCGTCAACACCGAGGATGAGGACTGGGACTTCTAGCCACCAGTTGTGAGACTCCGACCTAACTGAGCAATTTTGCAGTATCTGAGCAAAAACACCCTCGTATCTGAGCATTGCTCAGTTGTGAGTTGCTGTACCTGTGTGAGTTGACGATTTACTTGGCACAACTGACGAGTTGGTTGGCGCCGTGACAAACAGCATGGCGCGGTGCCAACTATCTTGGCCGGTATTGGTTGGTTGGCCTATTGACCCATACTGCATGTTTTTCTACGTGGCGCCCGAGAGCCTTCATGGTTGGCGCTGACTGCTACCCGTGAGCGGGATTGCCGAGGCCCACGGCACCCGATGTGCATGTCCGCTTGCCGCGCACATCAGCCACCGAGATGTCCTTCGTAACCCTTGAGCCACATCATCGCGGTGGTCGGCGACATCAGTTCCAGCAATTTATCCGCTACCGCTTGCGCACCCTCATCTCGGCAGGCCTCCTTTGCCGTTGCCTCTACAACTGCCTGATCGCTCATTACCTAAGCCTAATAACCGGGCCGAGGAATTAGCTGCGATCCGCCGCGGGCTGCAGTCCACCCTGGCCATCACCCGGTGCCGCGGGAAGAGGCGTCGGGGACCTGAAGATCCTCACTGTTCCAAGGCCGCCTTGGAAGTCCTGGACCGGGTCTCCACCGGCGCCCTTCAGTCGTACGATGACACCGACTCGGTAGCGGAATGCAAGCGCATCCTGAGCTCCGCCCACGGCGTGAACATCTCCTACGAGTGGGTCCGCGGCCACAACGGCCACCCGCTGAACGAACCGGCGGACCGGCTTGCAGTCCTGGCGCACCGGAACCGTGAGATGGGCGTCGACAAGGTGCCCAACGCACGGATGATCGCTTCGATCCGCGAGGACGCGAAGACCATCGTCGGCGGTGCCCCGCTCCTGGTGGCGGCGTGATCAGTAGCAGGACCTAACGTCCACCTCTACCGCCTGGTTCCTGCCCTGAAGTGTCAGACGGTGTCCTGGGCGCCGGCGTCCCGCCGATCCTCGCTGTTGATGAATACCTGCACCGCCACGACGTGTGCCTCGGTCAGACCCTCGTCAGGGTTTGGCTTTTCCAGCAGGACGGGCTGGGTGTGGTGGTGGGCCCACTCGTGCACGTCGGGCCCTAGTGCGTCATCGATCCATACGACCGCGTCCCAGTCCGCCTCGCCTGCGGCTTCCATCCTGTCCAGCCACCTCGCTACCGACCCCAGCTTTGGCGTCTGCTGGTCTTCGTCGTCGGCCTGCGGCGTGATCGTCACCCGAAGCGGCTCCACCTCGAGATCAAGTTGCCCTTCGAGACGGTCAATGAGGTCCTCGGGCGACGTCGACACCCAGGCAATCCTCCCTTTGGTGGCGAGCCGCCGCACCAGGGCAACCTTCGCATCCGAGAGGTGAGGGTCCGGGCCGTCGTCGCTGTTGCCCTGGTGAAGCTTGGGGTTGAGCACGCCGTTGATGTCGAGGAGGATGATCGGCTTCATGACCGTGACCCTAGTCCGTCTTCGGGCCTGACGGTAGCCGCCAAGCTCTACCTCCGCGGGCCCTTCTCTGGGCATCAGCCATCCACCGGATTCTACGCATGTTTGCGGGTAGAGAACCGTCCTTGCCTGCCTTTGGAGTCACCGTGAAGAGGCTCATCGCCCCCGCACTGCTTGCCGTCCTAGCGCTGACCGGCTGCTCTGCTCCTGCCACCCCGGCTCCGACTACGACGCCGGGTGTGCCGATTGCCAGGCTGAATGAAGCTCAGAAGACGTCGCTGATGGCGGACCTGGCAAAGGTGAACCCGCAGATTGAAGGAACGCACGCCGTGGTCAGTGCCAGTATTGCCTGCCGGTCGATCCTCAAGGGGGAACCTGAGCAGGTCCAGGTCGTGACAACCCAGGAGCGCTTCTCCAGGTCCGCCGATAAGCCCATTTCGGAGGCAGAGGCCAAGCGGATCATCGAAATCATCAAAACCAACGGCTTCTGCGTGAAGGCGTAGCCAGCCCGGAACCCGGAGGCGTGAGCCATGAGCGGCGAACCGTGCACGATTGGTCTGGTCGCCTGCGCGTCGCAGAAGCTGCAGCGCCCAGCACCGGCGCGGGAACTATATGTCTCCCAGTGGTTCAAGAAGGCTTCGGCATATGCGGAACTGACGTGCGACCGCTGGTACATCCTTTCCGCCAAGCACGGCCTCATTTACCCAGACCAGGAACTGGCGGGAAGCCAGGACATCACGCTCATTGCTCTGGCCGGCAGGCAGTACCGGGCTGCCCTGGAGGGAAGTCCGTGGCCCTGCGAAGTCCCGATGCAAGGGCTCGGACTCGGCACACAACACGGCTGGCTGACAGCCAAACTCGCCGCAGACCGGGGCTAGGATGGACGACGTTGTGACTCATCGAAAACCGCCCTACGTTCCCCGGCCGCTCTTCTACGGGTACTACGTCAACGGCAAAACCATCGCAGCCTACACCCGGGAGGAATGGGGCATCGGGGCCGGCAGCGGGGGCGCCAGCTACAACCTGATCCGCTCGTTCTACTTCAGCATCTTCCTAACGATCCTGTTTGCCGGAGCGTCGCTGGCCGCCCTGGCGTTCGGCGTCTTCGGTCTCTTCAGGGGCTTTCCCATGGCTCTTTTCATGCTGTTCTTCGGTGCACTGTTCGGGTTTGGCGTGGTGCAGGTCTTCTTCAACGTCAGGCAGGAATGGCGGGGCAGGCAGGCCCGTAAGCTCAAGGGCCTCCGAAAGCCATGGTTCACAGCCAGCGACAACGCGGCGTACCAGTGGTTCGTCCGGCATCCGTCCCAGGACGTCCCCATGACGTTGGAATATTTCCCGGACGCGGTGAAGTTCCGGGACGAAGCCCGACAGAGCAGCCTCTAAACAGCAGGCGGCCGAGCCCTCATCCCGGCCAGGCTTTCCTGCTGTGATCCCGCCTTTGACCTTCCGCCGCAGCCCTGGTAGGTTATCGACTGTCGATATAACGATTTGCGATAACATTTGGGGGAACCGTGAAGCTGGCCAGGACTGACGGGCAACACGGCGCGTGGAAAATGATCGTCTCCAGGGCGGATGCTCTGTTCGTGATGATCGCGGCTGCCTTGGCGGCCGGACTGACGACCGCCGTTACCGGCTCGGGGATACTGGGCTACTTCACAGGGCCGGTCACGCTCACTCTCCCTGTCGCCACGGATCATCAGAAGGCTTCAGGGCTGGCATTGGGGGCCACGGGCCACTACACGTCCCTCGAGGCGACGTTCCCAGTGCTTCCCTCCGGCCCGGCAGCGGCGCTGGCATGGTCGGCCGGGCTGAACCAGGTCGGCGCCCTGGCGATCCTGGCCGTCCTGTTCCTGCTCGCCTACAGGCTGCGAAGTGAGGTCCTGTTTACTCCGAGGTCGGGCTGGATTGTTGCTGCCGGGGGCGCGGTGCTGGCCCTGGTGGGAACTATCGGCCAGTTCCTCGACGGCGTAGGGAGAAGCCGCCTGGCCGAGATGGTCGGCGCCAATGACCGCGTTCCGGGGGAGTCCTACCTCTTCTCCGTCGAATTCAACGCCACCCCCTTGATGCTGGGCATCGTCCTGCTGCTCGTGGGTGGGGTCTTCCAGTTCGGGGGCCGGCTTCAGCAGGACACCGAGGGGCTCGTCTGATGCCAGCCGAGGAAGGTTCAGGCATTCACTGCCGGCTCGATGAACTGCTGGCGGACCGCGGCATGACCCTGACCGAGCTGAGCAGGCGCGTCGGTGTCAGTCTGGTAAATCTGTCTGTGCTGAAAAACGACCGGGCCAAGGCAATTCGGTTCTCCACCTTGACGGCGGTCTGCGAAGTGCTGGGTTGCGAGGTCGGCGATCTGCTGACGGTAGCCCGCAGACCATAGGCCAGCCGGCAGTATTTTCCGAGAGCCCAGGCCCTGGATCCGTTGAGCCGCGCTGCGCGACGTATTCGGCAAAATCTTGCGGACAATCCCACTTGCGGACAGTGGAGCCGGCGGCGGCTGGGATGGGTGCACGCGGTCTCCGATACGCACCCTCGCCGCCGACTCCGACCATCACACTAAGCCGGATGAGGTACCGGCGCCCGGGAAGTCGGTACCTGATTTAGGAATAGCGCGGGCGGGCGACGCCGTGCGGGAAAGACAGAGCTATGGCCCCGCAAGGGCGGGGCGGGGACGGCACGCCAGGACATCCTGCAGGCGAGGCAGGTGCAGCTCAATGTTCCGCGCGACCGAGATTGCTGCTGCCCAGTCGTCCAAAGCCAGGGCCCGCTCCAGTTCGCGGCACAGTTGGTTCATCCGCAGTGTCCCGGCCAGCCATGACGTTGTTTTCAGGCGCAGCGAGGCATCCTTGGCCATGTCTCGGTCCCGGAGATTCACCGCGTGGACGACGCGCCCAACCCGCCGGGGGAGGAGCGCTGCGTAGTCCTTCGCGAAGGACTCTGCGATGACCGGGGATGCCTCTTCGGAGAGTTTTTGCAGGTGCTGCGCGTCCAGGGTCGGCTTCTGTCTCTCAACGGACAGTGTGTGCACTGGCTACTCCTTCTCGGGTCCCGATGGCAGCTGCCAAAGCACCCTTGCCCTCCGGTTGGGCCCCCTCCGCCGCGTGCTTGGGGGCGACAGACGACGGAGGGGACGTGCAGGGGTCACTTGTTGATGCCGGAGTGCTCCGAGCGTGTGAAGGGGGCGTCGACAGTGCTGCGTTCAACCGGCTTCCTTGCCGGTAAGAACAGTCTCCTAGGGGAGCATCAAGGACCCCACGGGGGACGATCAAGACCGCATCAAGAAAAACCGGCCTGCCGGCGCCGGCACCTGCCGCTACGATGAGGCCATGCCCGAGAGGATCATGTACGTCCAGCTGAAGACCGGCTTCAACACAGACCGCGGGCCTGCCTGGATCACCAGGCTGCGGTTTTCCAAGTCATGGCAGACGGCGTACTTCCGTGGCCGGACCCTGGAACGCTACGGTGGGTTCGATTCCAATTTCTACGGCCTGGACACCGGCGAGGAATTCTGGATCTCCGGACCCAAACGGGACCGGACGGATGTCCGGTACAGCAGCCAGCAGCCGGAAATCGAGGAGGATGTACGGGCCGAGTACGAAGCATTCCTCAACGGCGCCCCGCTGCCCGGACGCGAGAACGGCTGACGGCAGCAGGCATGGCCAGCGATCAAAGCGTGTGGGAGTCGGTGCCCGAGGGTGGACCGGGGGAAGGCTGGGCTGAACTCGATGAGAACGGCTGGGGCGCCCTGATCGGCTGGGCTGCCGGTCCAGAGAACCTCCGGCGCCGTCCTGCAGTGGATGACAGCGCCAGGACGGTGACCGTGACGAGGACCGACAAGGACGGCACAGTCACCGAGTCCACCGAAGCGTTTACAGCCCGTGACCGGCAGATCGTGGACGAGGGAGCCAACTCGTACCTGGCCGATGCCGGTGTGGAGAAGCGCCCGGGAGGTTTCCGTTGGTTCATAAGGTTCCCCGGACAGTTCTCCGCCTGGGAGAAACTACGCGCTGCCATCACCGGAGATGTCTATGCGAGCGAGCCCCAGGCGGTCCATCCGGCTGAGGTCGCACCCATCATGAAGCAGGCCATGCAGCGCATATATGCCGGTCAGTAGTATGAGCACAGCAGGCCACGGCTACGTCATTAGGGGAACCCTCAGAGGGCTTGGCCTGCGAGCCACCGACGAACTTCATTCGACAGCGCGACCGGAGCGTCGTAGTGAATGAGATGGCTGGCACCGGCGACGAGTTTCAGCGTCGCGCCGGGCACTGACTCTTGTATTCGGGTCGCGCGGTCCACTGGTATCCAGGTATCTTCTTCTCCCCAGATAATGTGCACCGGAAGGTCGATACCGCCCAGCTTGGTTTCGAACTGCTCCGTGAATCGTTCGTCCGCTTGGGCGATCTGGCGGTAGAACGCCGTCTGGCCTTCGTCTCCCAACCATGGCCTAATGAGGACAGATAGCATCTCTGGACGCAGTCCGTAATGGCTTGCCCCTTGAATATAGGCGTCAAGTGCCCCCCGGTGGACGGCCGCCGGCAGCTGCGAAAACACATCCGGGTTGTCCTTCACGAGGTTGAAGAATGGCGATCCCCAGGGGCGCAACGCAACGACGTCCACCAGGCACAGCGACGCGAAGCTCCGTTGGTGGAGCAGATGCGCGCGAAGCGAGACAGCGCCTCCGTAGTCGTGGGCGACGATGTGCGGGTCAGCGAGGCCCCACTCGTCAAGGAGATCCGGGAGGAGTTCTCCTTGAACACCCAGATCGACTGGGTGCTCTGGGGCTTTCGTGGATTCCCCATACCCGGCCATATCCCAGATATAGACCGTGAAGTCGTCGCTCAGGGCATCGGCGAAGGGAGCCCATAAGACAGACGACCATGGAGTGCCGTGGCAGAAAACAACTGCCGGGCCTGAGCCTTTGCATCCCCACGCGATCCGTCGTCCGCGCCAGTCAAACCGTTCGCGGAGTTCCATCTGGTCAGTGTCCCAGATTTCCCACTCGCTGCCTGGAAGTCGGTCCGTTAGAGGAACCTTGAGCGGTCAAGGATGCATCGCCACACGGGGCAGGCAAAGCGGTGCCCCGCCTCCCCTTGGGAGCGGGGCACCGCTTCTTATCTGGCTGTAGCTGTCACCATTGGTGGGCAACGTCAATGACGAGCCTGGATCCGTTGCCGGGACCGGCAAGGGTGAAGACCTTGAACGGCAGCCGGGCGCGGACACCGAGGCCCAGGGTGGTGCGGCCCTCGAAGCTGCCTGCCCAGGCAACCTGCCGGAACGTCTGGTACTTCGAAACGTTGGTCACCTCGGAGCGGCTGGCCGGCACGAAGGTGGCCTTGCCCGTGGCGCTGTCATAGCTGGGCGAGTGGGCGGTGACCTGCAGGAACGCGCCGCCCCTCAACTTGATGGGCAGCCCGGACCCGTCCTGTACAACCTTCGAGACGTAGCGGACGTTGTAGCCGGTTGCCTTCCCCTTGATGTCGATTACCAGGCGGTCGAAGCAGTAGTACTTTCCCGAGCGCACATTGGTTACTGATGCCGCGCTCATGGCCTGGTTGGACTTGGCAAGTGAGCCCCAAGCCAGTCCGCAGTAGGAAGGCGTTGCGGAGGCGGCCCCCGGAACCAGCAGGCCCAGCCCGAGTGTCATGATGATGGCTGTCAGCCAGGCACTTACTTTTTTCATGTGGGTACCCCTTTCGGGTGAGTGATTGGATCACTCCAGCGTAGGAGCGCCAAAAGCCCGAAACGAGGGATGTTTCCGGTTCTTCGTGCAACCGTTAAATCGCCGGGAAACCGATCACGGAAGCGTAAATCCGGGGCGCATTTCAAGGCCGTCGAAAGACGTTTGTGACCCTTTCTCCATTTGCCAGTTATCGCCGGTAACGGGATACGCGCCGGAAGGCAAGGGCAGCCGACTCCGGATCCTGCATAGGCACTTGGGCACCCTATCCGTGTACCGGAGGTCCAGTCAGGAGGCCATGATCCTGGAGGGTCCTCCGAGGACGCTGGCGGCTGGCACGATGCCTGTGACCTTCGCGGAGTGGTCGAGCGCGCCCAGCCAGTTTCAAGCTTCATCGTGCATGGATCTTCTCGCTTCGACTGCGCGGGCAGGCGTGAGCGCTCATCTCGGCTGCCGTGGGCGCATTGGACTCGTGGTCCGGATGCAGGAAAGGGTGTCCGCCGGGCCCGGCGCTCTGGGGGGAGTGCGTTCCGGACCCGGCGTTCTGAAGCTTGGGTGCGCGGCCACTTCAGCTTCAGGGACGAGATCAGTGTGCGCCCCTGATGCTATGAAATTCGGGGTTCTTCCTGAGAGCTGAAGTGCGTTTTACCCCGCATATGGGGGAGACAGCAGGGCGCCTTCAAGCTTTGCCCAAGCTTATGGAAGCTGCTGCGCCGTTCTCGCGCGGCTTCCTGCCCCGCTGCCGTCCGTCCCGCCAGCCCGGCAATGCCTCATCCAGCGCTTGCTCCTTGGCCCCCTCCAGTTCGCCGCGGTGCAGTTTGGCCCGCTGGGAGTGCAGCCACACACCGAGGTCGTGCTCCAGGCCCGCCACAGTGACCTTGTGGCGGGGCCAGTCGTTGCCGGCGTCCCGGCAGGCGACCAGTGCCTCGAGCCGGTCCTGCCACCGCCCTTCGTCCGCTTCCGTCCGCGGGGGGGGGAGTCTGCCAGCCCGGAAGCATGGCAAGCCCGTCCCGGTACGCGGGCGCGAGTGTCCCGCCCGGGCGTCTTCGCGGCGCCGCTGCAGCCATGCAGCCAAGCTCCGCTCTGACGTGCTTTCCGCGGTCGGGACGGATAGCGGCCCGTCTCCTGGACCATGGCCACCAGCTGCCGCATCCGCTCCAGGCCCTGTGCTGTCGCTGCATGTGTGGTTTTCAGGGCAGCGGACGACTCGTGCGCGTCCTGCAGCACCGGTCGGCGGCTCGGGCAATAGCAAGGTGGTAGGCGACGTTCTTTGGTGCTGCTCCAACTAGGTTCGCGATCTGTCCGCGGGAGAGCCCGCCGCGGTACATCAGCACCCATTCGGCGTTTGGTGCCCGGTTCCGTCTCGTCGTCGCCACGCCACCCATCCTGCCAGCCGTGCCTGCATCCCCCTAGGGCGCCCCGACGTGAGGGCTTAGAGTAGCGCCATATATCAGGATGGTCAGGCACTGTCGATGATGGAACCAAGCCTGGAGCCGACGCCCAGGGGCTGGATAGAAAAGGCCTACGACGCAAATGTTTTCACCATGCTGACAGTGGCACTGCTCGTACCGGTGCTCTATCCCTTGAACGACAAAGTGGGATATTGGCTCTCACTGGTCATTACCGCTTTGGCCGTCGCTGCCTTGTCGGTCTTGGTCGCACTGCCTGTCATTCCGATCAAGAGGCGGCGTGCGGCGCTGGACGCGGAACGGGGCTTTTTGAATGCGCCCATCGGGAGGTCGGGTCCGCGCTCAAGCAAAGATGGGCCATCGGATATGCGAAAGCAGAACCCGGGCGGCTCCTGTTCCAAGCCAAGACTGGGGTGACTGGTCGCTTGGTGGGGCCCATCGAAACTTACTCGCAGCTGCGGGTCATGGGCGGGCCCGCAAAGGCCCCGTGGTCAGCATTGATCACGCTCAACACCGACAAGAGGAGAGTCGAGTTGGCAGCTTCTCCCGCTAGTCCGGACCTGCTCGCCGAGAGGTTTTGAGCGAGGGCTAGCTGGGACCGTGGATACTATGAGCGCCCGATGAGAGCGCACCCGCACATAGGATGGTCCGGTGTCCGATGAACCCAACAAGCACCGATTCCTGACCATCGATCAGGCCGCTGAAGAGCTGAATGTGAAGCAAAGCCTCATCC
Organism: Arthrobacter globiformis; assembly: GCF_030815865.1. Taxonomy (NCBI): domain Bacteria; kingdom Bacillati; phylum Actinomycetota; class Actinomycetes; order Micrococcales; family Micrococcaceae; genus Arthrobacter; species Arthrobacter globiformis. The sequence goes on along the minus strand of NZ_JAUSXI010000001.1, from coordinate 3,439,668 downwards.
GGTCACTGATCAGGAGCGGTGAGCTTCGCGGCGTCCAGGTCGGCGGCCGGGGCGTATGGCGCATCGGGGCCAACGACCTCGAGGACTACATCGCCGAGGCCTACCGGCGGATCGCGGAGCGCGTCGCCGCCGGCGACCTCCAGGACGACGGGGAATCCGAAGCTCAGTAGCTGACACGCTGGTGGTGTTCTGGTCTATGGTCCGCGACCTCAGAGGTCGTTCATGTAAGCGATGGCAGCTCCGGACAACTGGCCGGGAACACCCTATGGTCCAAGCATGGGGAAAACAATGAGGGTCAGGACGTTCGCCATGCTCGCGGGCCTTATGGTTGCGGCACTTTCGCTATTTCTCGCCTGATTGAATGGAAACATCCCGTTGCCAGCTGTTCTCCCTACTTCCTTGCTTCTCGGAGTCGCGACATTCTTGGCCACGAGCAAACAGGGCGCTAGGAAATCCAGCTAGATCAGTAACTCGCAGCGCTTCCGGCTAGCGGCTCTAATGCCACCTGCTCAGAATGTGGTGTACTCCACGGATGATGTCTTCCAGAGCTCTGTCGCATCACTCAGGGCGGAATCGACGTCTTCGCCCGTCACTGAGAACGTCGTTTCAATATCCTGATCCGTCCAGGTGAACACCACCGACAACGCTCCTGCGGCGACGTCGTGATCAACCCAATATGAGATGGTCCAGAAGTTGTTGTGCCCCTCATGCGTGACAATTTCAGCAGTGGACCGCCCGGAGTTATGTTGATCAACAGATAGTTGAGGGCCATCGACCGGAGAACTCCGCAGATAGGCGCCGACCTGGCGATCGATGTCCCGCTGCTGCTCGAGTGTCAACGGGCCCTTAAACCTGACACTAATCTGAACCCAAAAACCAAAGGGGTAAACCTCGGCGAAATACAGGCTGCAGCCAGCTCCGCTCAGAAGAACGGAGCCCCTGCCGGCCACAAAGCCCGGTTGCCAGTTGTACGGTCTCCTGGGCATGTGAGCTCCTAACAAATAACCAAACGGGGGCGGGGCTGTTTGTCGATCCTGTCCTGGTTGCGATGATACGACCTATCGCCGAGATCGACGGGCTGCGGGAGATGTTGCTAAGGACGCTGCGGTAACGGTCTACTGCGGCCAATAACCGGTACTTGACGCGCCTGAACAGGGTCTCGGCGTTGCGACAAGAACTCTCGGGATGTCGCCTAGGTAGTGTGTTGGCCGTCCGCGGGGAATTCACGGAGTATGGCGGCCACAGCGCGGACGGCAGCCGGATCTTGGGCCCATGGCGTTCCGGTGCGGGTGTAGGCGTGGAAGCTCATCACCTTGGAGCCCTGGGCGGCTTCGGTCAGTTCAGCCCAGGCCTCCTGCAGGTCCCCGGTCTTCGCCAGCGGGGCATTCGCCCCGCACCGGCCGGAAAGTTCGGGTGCGGGGCTGCCTGAGGCCTTGGTCTTAGGGTGAAAAAGATGTTTGAAGCGCACGCGTGTCTCCCTTCTGAAAGTGCTTGCCGGATGTGACTCCGTCTACGGCGCCGGGACCATCCAGAAGCCGGCGACGGCTGCGCCGCCCGGCTCGGTGGTCATGGGCACGAGATGGGTGAGGACCTGACCGGCCACGAGGTTCACGGTCATGGTACTGACTGTTCCACACTTGAGCGCGAGTTCGTGGGTTGATCCTCCTCGCCGGTCCGGCTGCGCAATGAGGAGGGCTGCATCCGTGATGCCGACACACGCAGAGGTCACCTTGTAGCGTCCCTGAGGTATGCCAGGCAGCGAGGTGCGGTGCCCGTCACTCCCTAGTCCGCCCGAGCCGCCCAAGACGAGGTCAGAGGGTCTGGGGCCGAGGATCCGGTCCAGTTGTACTTCGTTGCTTGCCTGTTTCTCGGCCAACGCGGGGTCGGCCGTCGGCGGGGGAGGCGGGGCAGCCCGGGAAGTCGCAGGTGGCGCGGCGGCTTCGTCGTCCGTGTATGCGCAGGCGCTCAAGACCTCTGCCGAGCTGGCAAAGACCAGCAACAATGCCATGCAGCCGGCCAGTTTCCCCCCAAGGAACCCCATGCCCGAAGCCTACCGGCATCCGCGCGGGTGAGCTACCGGTGCCGGGCTGCCTGATCCCGTTCTTCTCGGTCTTCGCGCTCGCCTCGTTCTGGTTCATCGGAATCTTTCCCTCCGCTAATCGGAACTGCCCCAGGCACACTGGCCGCACGGAGGAGATCATCGCCTATCCCGAGCCACCTGACCTTCCCGCCGAGAAGATTCGGGAGCTGATCGACTAAGCGGACCGGATGGCCGCGTCAATGGAAGCTGAAATGAAGGTGGTTCGCCGGCTGGATAGAGCATCCCCGGAACACGACTTGAGCGACATTATTGCCCGGATGGAAGTTCACCGCTCTGGCAATCAGGGAAAGCTACGACGGCCGCTTCTGATCGCGTCGGACGGTCGCCACTGCCGGCGCTTCGACTACAGCCGGTGGGAGTTCAGCAACACGCGGCACGGGTCCGCAATCCTGTCCCACCCCCAGGAGGAGCATGGAGCCATGACAGCTCCAACGGTTGAAGCGGCTATCCATGAACTGATGGATCTCGCCTGGAATGTTGTCTACGGCCTGCTCGAGGAGCGGGGACTGCTCGGCGGCGGGTTCTTCGTCGAGGAGTGCACCGGCATCCACTCCTGGCTGGACGGGCCCGTCCGGTACACCGTCGTCCATTCCTGCGAGGTCGCGGTCCTGTTCGTGGACACCCGGCCGGTGGATGCCATCGTGTTCCATCACGACCTGCTCGGCGCCGACGACGACCGGACCCATCGGAAGAGGTTGACGGCAAGGACGTCGAGGCGATCCAAAACGATGAGAGCCTTACAGCTGCCGACCGGGTCGACCTGATCGCAAACCAGGTTGTGGCCGAAGACGAAATCGACGAAGCCCGGAACCAAGGCTGACGTCCGCGGCGGCGGATCCGTGAACGCATCCCGGAAGAAATACAAGTGGTGAACACGTACAGAAAGTGCAGGACGTGCAGGTGAACCCCTTCCTCGCCGTGCCTGTCATTGCGGGGGTCCTCTGGCTCGTGCACGTAGGTCTGGGCACCGCCCGCCACAGGGCCTACCGCTACACCCGTTGGATCCTCTTCGGCGGGCTCTCGTTGACGGCCCTGGTGTTCTTTCTGCTTGCAGCCCAAGCGAGTCGGTCGGTGCCGCCAGAGTGGAAGGAGGACTCCCTTGACGGGGTCTTCGAGTTTGTCCTGGCACTGGAAACTCTGCTGGTGATGCTGGCTGCCGGCTTCTGGAGGTCATCCACGTCGCGGTGACACAGGCGATAGAGGATGCCCGGGCAAGGGCGGGAAGCCGGACTTCGGTCACGACCGGCAGCCTATGAAGCGCCGTGAGATCTGGGGTATCGCTCTTTTGGCTGCAGCCGCCCTGGCAGCGCTTGGTGCGCATGCGGTCCTTGAAGCCGACCGCGCCGCCACCAGCCAGCGACTGCTCCTCTACGTCGGTGCGCCAGCGTCCAACATCGGCAGCGGACTCATGATCCTGGTGATCCTGACTGGCGCGGCGGGCATAATGCTCCTGCTGCCGGCCTTGATTAGCAGGATTCCCGGACGTGGCTGCGGCGCGCCATCGGCTGGACCACGGGGATGGCGGCCGCGGCGGCCGTGCCCTATCTGACCCTCGTCCTGCTGTTCGCTTACCTGGGTGCTGCCGGCATCGGCGACGTCGTGAAGGTTCAGTCAGCGGACGGCCAGGCTGTCCTCATCACGCAGGACGGCTTCGACGGGGACATGGTCGACATCTACACCGGGCACGACGAGTTGCGCTACAAGAGGGTCCGGAGTGCCCCTGAGATCGCCGGCTGGCCGCGGGTCAAAGACCAGGACTGCGGGCTGGAAACCGCCAACGGGCTGCAGCTCGTTTGCGGTGCCACGACGGTGGAAATCCAGTCAGACTAGCCCGGCCCACTTGTGGCGCTACTGGCGGACCTCAATATCGGGGTGGTTCTCCATGACCCACTTGGCCATGGTCAACTTGGCACTTCATCCTTTCGGGGAACGCCCAGAGGGACAGAACGTTGCCTACGTGTCTTCCAGGATCAGCCTGCCATCGGGCTTGTGCATGAGACTCCACCAATGGTCTGTCGCCGTCCAGACGTTGCCTCTATTTAGCGCCTGACGTGCCCAAACGACTGCTCGTTCCAGCCAATTATCCCGAAGTTGCTGGCCGATATGGTTACGCAATTCCGAGGGAACGGCTCCGACCCACACCGTCAAAGGGCTAATGTCAGGATCTCGGCTGCCGAAGTACTTCGCTCGCGAATCCGATGGCCAGAACACCTGCAGAACGCAGATGCCGTCTGACTCATTCGGGTAAGTCCGGCTGAAGGAGAGGCTGCCCAGACCTACGCCTGCAGCCACCAAGGCTGCCTTGACCTCATCCCGGCCCAGCGGGTAGGCCCACCCCTTGGGTAGTTTGTCCCGGTCGTAACTTTCCCATGGTCCGTCGTCTGCCATCCCTGCATCGTAAGCGAGCTTCTACAAGGCAGGTGAACCGCGCTGGGCAGATAAGTCACGTTTCCTGTCCTGTCCCGTCCTGTCCGTGATGGAACCGCATGCGGGACTGATTGCCGTACCCGGGCCTCCAAGGACACCGGGTGCTGGGTCTGCCGGTCCGTCTCGGGTCGCGCTGGCGTCTGGGAGACTGTGACTCATGAGGCAGATGGTGACTAGGAGTTCGCATAGCGGCATTCCGTCGTATTCGGTCGACCGGGGCGGTATGTTTACCGGGTCGCTCATCTTTGGAGTCGGGTTCCGCAATGAACCAGTGACGCTTGCTGGCATCACTCATCTGGTCGAGCACGCCGTTCTCCGTCTGGTGCAACCGGTGACTTTGTGGCACGGCGGCACAGTCCAGATGGACTCGGTTGAGTTCTATGCCTGTGGCGACGCCGATGCCGTTGCCGGCTATCTCAATGCCATCGCCGCCGCTCTCTCAGGTTTTACGGCTGTGAGCGAGGAAGATCTCGCGCTGGAAAAATCGATCCTTGAAGCGGAAAACCCCCACGGATTCAGTACGGTGTCCGGCGGCCTGCTGACCTACCGGTTCGGAACGAACGGACTCGGTGCAGGGCACTTTGGTTCCCCGACACTTGCAGGCGTCAGCCGGGCCGAAGCGATCGAATGGGCCCAGCGATGGTTTACGGCAGAGAATGCTGCCGTCACCTTCACCGGGCCCGTACCCGACTCCCTGGACATTCGTCTTCCGCAGGGCGCCGCTGTCACCCGGCACCAACCGAGCCCCGTCATCACAGCGCCAACTTTGGTCTGGTCACAGAAGAGCGGTGTTGCACTGTCCTTCTTGGTCCCCTTGAGGAATTCCACGTTCCTTGGAGAGGCCCTGAGATATGAGCTGCTCGCACGGCTTCGGCACGCCCGCGGCATCATCTACTCGATCGTGATTCTCACAACGCAGATCGATGATGACTGCTGCCAACTCGATCTCATCCTTGACCCGGTCGCGGCCAACACCGCCGCTGCTTTGCAGGCCAGCGTGGCTGCTGTCCGTGACGTTGCCGCGGAGGGCTTCACCGAGGACGCGGTTCAGGCCGCCCACAGGGCCCTCCAGGCCTTGGTCACGTGGGACGATAACGTCGCCTCCGACTACGTCATCCAGGTGGCAGTCAACGGCCTTCTTGGACGAGCCACTCCAACCCGGCAGGCACTGCTCGATGCAGCCGCCTCGATAACCGGACCCGAAGCAACGGCCACACTGATGACGTCCCTGGAATCACTCATCGTTGCCGTGGACAAAGACATCAAGGTCCGCAAAGCCGACGTGGCTGCACTGGACCTAACCTTGGACTCCTATGACATCTGGCAGCGCCACAACGGCACAGGTGACCTAAAGCTGCAGGAGTCCTCCGAGGGGCACCGGAAATGGCGAAGCAAGACATCCGGGGCAGCCTTGACGCTGACAGAAACCCACCTGCTGAAGCTGGACTCAGGAAAAACGAAGTCGATCAAGCTGGCCGACGTTGTCCTCGTAGGCGACCGCAGCTGCGGCGGTATCTCCCTGATGGATCGGCGCGGAAGAAGCACCGAGGTCCACACCGATGACTGGAAAGACAGCAAGAAACTCAGACGGAAATTGCTGCGTGCTTTTCCTACCGGCATTGTCCGAGAGTTCCCAGAAGAGTAAAGGAAGCAGAACATTTACTGCGGGCGCTGCGGCCCGGAGGGGAACCTCTGCCGGGACGGTCTCAGAGGTATGGGCGATGAATCACGCCACCATCCATTCGCATTTTCCTAGAATGACGGAATGAACGCCAGAACTCAGGACTACCGACGCCTGCGCCGTGCGGTCACGATGTGTGTCAACGCACATGACCTTCTCGGAATCCTGGACGATGCACCTCCTGACGAATACAACCCCGAAATCGAAGACTTCACGCGTCTAATCGCAAAGGGTGAAGTCATCACCCCGGAGGTAGTCGCCGCTGTCTGCCACAAGTGGTTCGGCGACAGCAAGGAGGCACCACCACCCCCGACGCCCAGAATCACAGCACTCGCCAACGACCTCCGAGCTATCCAGCGCGAGAATGCTGCCCAGCCACGGAGAACGCAGTCGACCGACCGAGACTGAGCGATCGCGCAGGTAGCGCCGACGGCCCTCGAGGCCTTCCCTGAGACGCCGGTCCGGTGCTCTCCGTCGAGTACCATCCCGGTATCCACCCAAACTTGGACAGGGTCTTAAAGGCATGTTCGCGGAAGTAAAACAGTTCCAGTGGACCGACGTCGAGGATGACACCGTCGTGCCCAACTTCCCGACCCTTTTGGAAATGTACGTGACATCGCCTGGGCACATTGCGGTGCTGCGGTTCGAGGTAGCCGTGACAACGATAGAGGAACTGACGCAGCGGCTGAACTTCCAGTCGTGCATCTCCGGGCACGGGCAGTGGTTGTCGCCGAGTTCGACCGACACAGGCTCGAGTCGTTTCTTCGGTCCGCCGTTGGTCAGGTGTCCGCCGAGACGTGGGAAGAGCTCGAGATTGCGCTAGGGAGGTTTGGGAGGTCCGAATTCAATATGACAGATGCCTATTGGTCACCCGACCCGTGGGAAGCTCCCGGAACATAGGCAAGGAAGCCGCCGTCTCACCATTTGAGCAACACTCCAGCGGAGCGCTTTCCGAGGTCTAGACCAAGAGGAGGCGCTCCGCGCTACCTCCAAGGGGAAGCTGACGCGCCTCGCTGGTGCGCATCGGAGAAACGTTCCTTTCACTTCATAGGAAACACGTTGAAGGCATCCTTTTTCCGCTCAACGCCCCAGAGAAATGTAGAACCGTCATCCCTCCTGACGGCTATGGACCGTTGCACCTTCAAGATGTCAACATCCTGCGGATAGGCATCCTCGGTGTGTGCGACGAACTCTTCTGCGAATCGCTGATTGATGAGGGTTGCAAGCTCTTTCTGCTTCCGCCATAGGTAAATCGAACATCCTAGGAAAAGTGCCAAAGGGATTAGTCCGATGGTCCACCACGGCAGGTCCGGAAGCTCTGGTGGCCCGAACAGGTCGATGCCCCAGAGGACCCAAAAAACGAAGAAGAAAATTGACGCTAGTGTGCTGACTGCTCGGGTTTTCCTAGCCTCGGGGAATGCGACGGTGAAGGCGGCACTGGGTTCGTCCATGAGGCGCTCCGGATCTCGATGAGTCTCCTAGCGGACAGACTAATGCCGGAGGCCGGAAAACTGTAGATTTGAACTAGTACCTACTCCCTGCTCGATCAGGGACAAACCGGTGTCCACAAGCCAGCAACGAAACCATGTTGTATTAGCCGAACCCTCAGCGGGATCCCTCTGGCCACTAAAGGCCTCGTGCGAAACTGTCACCGTGACCATCGACATCAAAGCCATGCTTAATCGAGTCGTCGCGGAGGTGTTCGACCAGAACTTTATCGTGGAAGATGACACTTCCAGTGACTATCCGTTTGGGCACGCGGTCCGCATAACCAGTCGGCACGAACAGCACCGCACGGCAATCATCCGTGTTACCTACGATTGGATGGACGCTTTCATTCCCGAGCTGAACGTGCAAACCATCGTCTTCGACTACGACGACGGGGAGCAGGAAAAGGCAGAAGACCTTCGAAAACTTTGCCGCGCCATGCGCGCCTACCTTCAAGGTGAAGCGCGTATCGAACACCGGCGTCGACTGTTTCGTCCCGGTACGGTCGTGAGCATCGAGGTGGACGGCCTCGAATGGCGTCTCGGCCGGCACCATTCGGTGAGCCCCTAACAGTAGGGCACTGGCAAAGTAGCAGTGATCTGGGCTTGCTTATCGACCTGCTGGTGCACCCGACGAAGGCTGGCCAGCCGGGCTATGGCCCCTAGGGCATTGAGTCATTTGGGTCGGCAGCCGAACCTGAACGGGCGACTTTCGAGGTCTAGCACGGATCGCGCTCTCACCGGCAGTTCGAATCGCTGCAGGCAAGGGTTACCAGGGAAGCCCACGCATATCGATGAGGCCTTTAGGCCATGTATCGATGCTCCGAGTCCCCGGGCACACCATCGTCGGGCCATCGCTCTTCACGACCGTCATGGCATCCAAGGGAGAAATATCGACGACCGGCAGCTGAAGGCGGGTGTACCCACAGGCCTCATAGAAGGGCACGACTTCCTCGCTGCAGCCGAGAAAGCCATAATCAGCTGAGCAAAACTGGCGGCTGCATCTTGTAAGGCCGAAAGAACTTCACCGCCGATACCTGTTCCGCGGGAGTCCTGCCGAGTGACGACGCCCCCGGTTCCAGCAATCAGGACTTCGGTTTGGCCGACGCCGATGAATCTCCTGGCAGTCGCGGCGTAACCTACCAGCTGTCCATCACTCCTGGCGAGGGCATGGAGTTCCCCACGGGCATAGCCGTAACCCCGCTTTGGAGTCCACGGTCCCCACACGTCAACGTATTCGCTGTCGAAAAGGGCCGCCATACCTATGTAGTCGATAGGGGTGAGTTCAGTTGTCCAACGCAGCTCCACGGAAGTCATTAGTCCACGGTAACAAGCGCCCGTCCGACCGCCGCTTGACATCGCGAAAGAGGACTTTGAATCGCAGCGGTATTTGACGTTGTTCTTAATCAGCAGAAAATTGGCGGGATGTCCCTCAGTAGAACCTCTAAAGGGACTCACAAGCTGAATGCAGATGGTTGGCTTCTTGATGCCGTCGGCGATTCCTGGACGTGTGCGGACGATGAGAGGTCGTCTCTTCACCATCCTGGACTGATCAGTGATCGCCTAACACGCGCTCCTGCTCTCCGTGTCGGCTATTCCGGGCGCGCCATTTAGCGATCTCGATAGTCAGCACGAAGGCGGTGAGTAGACCACCCGCCGCAAACCTCCAAGGGCCCGGGCTTCCCCCAAAAAGGATCCTTCAACGGGCACATGCGGATCCTTCACCAGGCATGAGTTCGCTATCCTCAAAAGTCCTCAGGCATCACGGTATCCTGGCGGTCATACGTCAAAAACGGTGGTAGAGAGACAACCGTTGTATTTGGGTGGGACAAACTGTAGCTTGGCTCGATCAGTCAAATTTCTTCCTTGTTGTTCGTCATCGGATTAAAAGGCGCTGACACGCCCGAAAGAGCGCACACCTCAGCACCAGGAGGATGGAAACCATGAAGACGATGACCTGCAGCCAGCTCGGTGGCCCGTGCGACCTAAAGTTCCGCGGGGAGAACGCCGATGTGGTGATTAAGGCCCAGGACCGCCACGTCCGCGACGCAGTCCAGGCTGGTGATACTACGCATAAGCCGGCGCACGATGCGATGAAAAAGCGCTGGCGCAGGCCGCTGGCAGCAATGGGCTGGTATCGCGACACAAAGGAAGCCTTCTCTGAGCTCCCGGAGGACTAAACCGGCACGGCTGCCTCCCACCGCCCGGACAAGGCCAATGCTTCTGGTGCAGCCCATGCAGTCAGACACTAACGGATCCGCCCCTAGGCCGAGTCGGCCGTAAAGAATTCCTTGAGCTGGGGCGCTATTGCAGCCGCCGCTGCCTGATGCGTTTGCCCTTCCAACATCCGGAGTTCGCTTCCCGGTATAGCGGCCGCGATAGCCGTTTGTGCGTCTGACATCGGAGCTGCGGCCTTCCCTCCGACCATGACAAGTGTCGGAAGAGTGATCTGGCGAAACTTTTCCAATGGAGCCACAAAGTTGTTCGTTACATAAGTCTCATAGGGCAGCGTGTTGGCAGCGGCAGTCTGCTTCTTCCAGGTTCCAGGCCTGAGGCGAATCACGAGCGGGACAAATGCCGGCAACCCGATCATCTTCACGAGGAAGTATGACACTGCCGCACCCCGCTTCCCTTCCTGAATCAGACTTTCAAGGTGTTCCCGGTGATCAGTCCGTGCGCCCTGGTCGTTGCCGGAACCGGTGTAGGGGGCTTCGTAGGTGACAAGGCGCCGGATTTTCGCACCCGCCGCTGCGGCTTCCAGGGCAAGGGCCGCACCGGAGGAGATCCCATAGACGTAGGAATCCGGACCGGCCTGGCCCAGTATTGCCTGTAAATCCTCAATCTCCCGTTCCATTGCGTAAGGCATCACTTCCCCGCTCTGACCGCGACCGCGCCGGTCGTAGAAATAAACCCTGAAGGAATCTGCCAATTCGGTGGCGAGTTCACGGGCAGGCCCGAACGATCGGCCGCAGAACGCGCCGTCAACCAGTACCAGGCTCGGACCAGTCCCGAGGCGTTCGACGCTAAGGCGCGTACCGTCGGGCGAAACGACAGTCAGGACGCTTCCCGGTTCTTTTGTCTTGGCCATTGCAGTGCTCCATTCAGTTGGAGGTCAAGGTGGTGCAGGGACAGAGACCATCCTCTGCAGTAATGATGCCAAGCTACTGGAGAAGGGCCACGTATCGATGTGGAACACACACGGACACAGAGCCAACGCTCTTTTGCGTGAATTGATTGACAAACTCTTCCTCCATCCCAACACTTAGGTTTGTGCCTAAGTATTACGAAGAGCTCGACTACGTGCTCCGTGCTCTCGCGGATCCCACACGCCGAGCCCTCGTGGAGCGATTGGCGAAGTCCCCAGCGGTCGTGTCCGAACTCGCGGAACCTTTCGAGATGGCGTTGCCGTCGCTCATGCAGCACTTGCGCGTCCTCGAGAACGCGGGAGTGGTCACGTCGGAAAAACTTGGACGTGTCCGCACCGTGAGCCTGCGCCCAGGTGCCCTCGACGTTCTGCACCTGTGGCTCGGCGAGCAGCGAACACCCGCAGAACACCACGCCGACCGGCTTGGCATCCACCTCACCCTCACTAACCCGAAGGAAAGCTGATATGACCCGCGTTCGCATAAACCTGTTCACCTCATTGGACGGATATACGCCAGCCAACCCGACGCCCAACGATCCGATGGGCAGCGATTGGGGACGCCTAACGGAGGCGTACGCTGCAACCCGAACGTTCCGGGAGAAGGTATTCGGTGAGACCAGCGGCGCTGGAACGACCGGCGTCGATGATCGATACGCTGTCGCGTTCTTCGAGGGCGTCGGTTCCGAGATCATGGGGGCCGGCATGTTCGGCATCCACGCATTTCCAGACGACCCGGACTGGAAAGGCTGGTGGGGTGACAAGCCGTCGTTCGGAACCCCGGTCTACGTCCTCACCCACACCGCACCGCGTCCGTCGATCCCGATGGAGGGCGGGACTACGTTCCACTTCCGCAGCACCCCAATTGAGGACGTGCTCGCGGAGGCGGTCGGGGCCGCCGGTGACCTGGACGTACAAGTGGGCGGTGGCTACAGCACCGCCCGTGACTTCCTGCGCGCTGGCCTGGTCGATGACTTGCACCTCACAGTGGCCCCGATTTTCCTCGGCCGGGGCAACCGGCTGTGGGATGACCTGCGCGCCTTCGAGCTGACCCACCAGGTAACGACGGAAGTGGCCGAAAGCGGCACGATCCACGTCACTCTGACGCGATAGAAACGTACTCATGACGATCCAACGACGACTCGCCCGCTCTGGTTTTACCCTGACCCGCGATTACCCAGCATCTGTGGAGCGCGTTTGGGACGCGTTCGCTGACGAGAAGCAGAAGCTGTGCTGGTGGGGCGGCGGCAACAGCATGGAGACCCGCGACTGGGCCTTCGACTTCCGGGTCGGCGGACGGGACATAGCTGAGGGCAAATTTCACAACGGTCCAGTCTCTCGGTACGAGGCCACATACACCGACATTGTCGAGTACAACCGCATCGTCACGACGTACGACATGTGGCTCGACGGGATCCACACGTCGACGTCAGTGGCGTCGTTGGAGTTCGACCCGATCGACGAGGGCACCCGATTCACCCACGTCGAGCACGGTGTCTTCTTCGACCAGTTCTGGGCTGACAGCGACGTCCGTGAGAAGGGCACCCGGGGCCTGCTCCAGGCTCTAGGCAACTACCTCGCGTTGGGCACCTAGCGCACCTGTCAGCGACCGCTCACGCTCTCCTAAACCGAAAACCGAAAACCGAAGCGTGGAGCATGTTGGCCGCTTGACCGGGGTTTTGCATGCCGCTTTCTGCAGTTGACTTCCAACAGTCTCGTATTGCGCTCCTTGCCTAAGCCCTGCGGTTGAGCCCGTTTAGGAGTTTTATGGATCCTCGTTATTTGCGATCTCTTCAACCCGGTCAGTGCCAATTGGAGATCTTGAGGTCGTACGGCTCGGGTGCGCCGGTGCCCGTCTCGACGAGTTGCTTTAGGCTCACCAGGAACGTCGCCCACTTAGTGCTGCAGTGGTACATGAACTCGACGGGCTCCCTCCAACCCTTGTGGGCGAACAGGACGATCGCGTAGTCGCCTTCCTGTTTGAGGTCCCACCGCACCGTCGTGCCGATCCATTCGGCGGGCCCGTCGGTAACCTCCCAGAGCACGCTCCGGGAAGGATTCACTTCGAGCACCTTCACGTCGAAACCGCCGGGCTCGAACCGGAACTCTAGGGTCCCTCCGACCTCGGCCCGGCCCTTTGTGTCAGTCGCCCACCAGCCCGACAGGCCTTCGAGCGTGGTCAGGGCCGCGTACACCTCATCCACTGACGCCGACTTCATCCCGACTCTATGGAGTATGTCCACCATGTCGATTCCTCTTCTCGTATATAGCTTGTTTACTTTTCCTGGGCGCGCTGAATCGCTTCGGCGATCCGCTTGATGCGCCGCAGGCGGGCGTCCCAGGTCGACCCGACGTCCGCTAGTTGGGCGGCCGCGCGGGCGAGCTGGGCCTCGTCAACCTGGTAGCGCTTCTCGCGCCCGGAAGGGGTGACATGGACCAGGCCGACGCGATCCAGGATCACCAAGTGCTTCGAGACAGCCTGACGCGTCACCGGCAACCGCTCACTGAGAGTAGTGGGCGTGCCGGCGCCCTCGGCGAGCAAGATGTCGAGCATCCGGCGCCGGGTGGGGTCCCCGATCGCTGACCAAAGGTCGTCGTCCACTGCGACGCTCATGGCGCCGACACCAACCTGTTGATGTAGTCGCCGAGGCTGGGCACGAAGATGTCCCAACCCCGAACATGGTCGGCGTATGCCGCTTCGAGAACCGCGATCTCCCATCCCTTCTCTCGGAAGCCCGTCTCTTTCAGTTGGACCTTCGTGCCCGTGCCGGACGGCACGAGCTCGAAGGTCACCAGCAACGAGTTGGCAGGGGTCGCCACGGCTGCATCATCGTAGACCCACCGGAACGAGAACAAGCGAGGCGGTTCTGCGTCGACAACCGTGAGCGGCTGGATGTGCGGCTCTGCTGTATCCCTGCCCCATGCGATCTCGGCGACCGCGCCCGGGGTCGCCGATATATCGGTCTCCGCGCCGTTCCACCACTCCCTAATATGCTCTGGACTGCTGATTACCTCGAAGACGATCTCTGGAGACGCGTCGACGTAGATCTCTCGCTCGATGCTTCCAAATTCCATGAGCTTCCCGCTTTCTGCAACGTTTGGTTGCAGATCAACATATCGCAGGCCGACTTTTTACGCAACCATTAGTTGCTTATATTTTTCGAAGCCCTGACCACTGTCACGCCGACCCATCGGAGAGCTGGCCAAGTAAGGAACAGGCCGCCTGCCACAAAAAGGGTGCCCGTATGCCGGTCACTTAGCGGGTTTAAGGTTCCCTGACCTGTTGCGTTTGCTGCTTCGGCAGCAACCGTGCCCGTTAGGCCAGTTCGGTGAACTGTCTGCTTCAGGGGCGCTAAACGGCACGCTCCCCACGCCTTAGAGGACGACCGCGGTTCAGGCAGGATCCAGTGTCGCGAGTCGTCGTTCAGTTGGGCCGTGGGTAGCCTTCGAGGGCTAAATCGAGAAGCTGTTACCTTCGAATGAGACCCCTGACGTTAGTTAGAAACCGCCCTGTCATCGCCGGATAGTGGTCTCGTCAGTGGGTGCCGGCCCTCCAGCGGCGGATTAGGTACGCCAGCCAGATGGTGGCCGCCATCGGCAGCAGTGGGACCACTGGCTGGCCGATGGCTACGGTTACGGCGAAGAGGACCCAGAGAAAGCCGGCCAGGACCGTACTGGTGATCACTGTTTTCCGGGTGGCCGGGTATCCACTAGGAAGGTCGATCCCCTCCGTGCGAAGCTGCGTGGTCTCCAGGACAGCTCCGCGGATCAGGGGAACGAAGACGGCGGCCAGTACGCCGGCCGCAAGCAGTGAACGCCACGGTTGCGCAATGCCGGCTGCTTCGGCGGCAGATCCCCATCAGTCCACCCAGCAGGATGAGCCAGAAGATTGCCCAGCCAGCCAGGAGCCTCCGTTTCGGCGGCATGCCGTCGAGCGAGTCTGGCGGGCAGGACTGCCACACGTACTTGTTACCGTCATTGCCTGCCCCTTTGGCCACAGCCATAGAGTAGCGGTGCTTCAACTGATACAGTCTCGGCATCGTCAGATGGAGTGGGAGCTAGGAGCGGCCACATGGAATTCGTCGTGATGTATAGCCTCAGCGAAGGCATCGATCTGCCGCGCGTTCTTGAAACGTTCCCCCGCCACAAGGCCTACTATGAAGCGTTCCAAGCCGGCGGCGGCGGGCTCCTCGCGCTGGGCCGGTTCCAAACAATGGATCCGGCCGGTGCGTCGATAGCCATCCTCACCTCGCGCGAGGATGCTGAGCGCTTTGTCGCCGGTGATCCGTTCATTCTCGAGGGGCTCGCCGTTCCACGAATCCTTGAGTGGAACGCTGTGCACTTCGACTAGGCGCACCCCGTGCTAACCCGCCGATGCAGCTAGGCAGCTGGTCTGAGCTCCATGACACCGAACCATCAGCAGCTGATCGGAGTCCCGGCCCGCGCCGACCCGGGGTTTGCCGCCGCGGACTTCGCCACGAGGTTCAGGAGCGCGCGCTAAAACTCTTCCGGTCTCGGTTTTGTGGCCACGGTTCCAGCAGTGTTCTGTCGGCCTTCAAGCATTCTCCAGAGCGCCCGATGAGAGCGCCCCCTGCACATAGGATGGTCCGGTGTCCGACGAACCGAAGAAGCACCGATTCCTGACCATTGACCAGGCCGCTGAAGAGCTGAACGTGAAGCAAAGCCTCATCCGGTCACTGATCAGGAGCGGCGAGCTTCGCGGCATCCAGGTCGGCGGCCGGGCGTGTGGCGCATCGGGGCCAACGACCTCGAGGACTATATCGCCGAGGCCTACCGGCGCACCGCCGAGCACGTCGCTGCCGGCGAACTCAAGGACGACGGGGAATCGGCGACTACATGACAGCCCGCGTAAGAGTACCGGGACGGTCAGGCCACGCCGTACCCACCGTTTTTCTCACGGTCCCGCCACAGGGTAGGAAGCCCCGGTGCTCATTGAGGGCAGGGGCGGGTTGGTGTTTGGTCATTGGGTTCCGCGCTTTTGTCCAATTTCTCCTTGTGGTCGGCCCGTGTTCGCGTGACGCGAAACACCCTGCACACTATCAACCCAAGCGACGTAGCGTGGCCGTATGCGCATCCTAGTCCTCGGTGGTACTGCCTTCCTGTCAGCAGAAATCGCGCGGCAGGCGGTTGCCTCCGGGCACAATGTCACCTGTCTTGCGCGCGGCACGTCCGCGAACCCACCCGACGGAGTTGCCTGGGTCCGTGCCGACCGCGCCTTGGGTGCCGCGGCCTACGCGGAACTCGACGGCGGCTGGGACTCGGTAGTTGAGGTGTCACAGGATCCTGTGCAGGCTCGGGACGCGTTGGGATTACTGGGGGCCGGCGCCGCGCATTGGACGTTCGTCTCGAGTTGCTCCGTTTACGCGGACCATTCGGTTCCCGGCGCCGATGAGGCCGCCGCACTCCTTGAACCCTTGCCCGAGGGCGAAGCGGGCACTCCCGAGACCTATGGTGAATCGAAATCGGCAATCGAGCAACTGACCCTTGGCCAGGTGGGGGACAAGGCCCACATTGTTCGGGCAGGGCTCATCGGAGGTCCGGGAGACGTTTCGGACCGCTACGGATACTGGCCTGCCCGCTTTGCGACGGCCACCACGGACCCGGTCCTGGTCCCGGACATACCCGGCGCCGCGACCCAGATCATCGATGTCCGGGACCTTGCCGCCTGGATCATCCAAGCGGCCGAAGCCGGACTGACGGGCGCCTACAATGCGCTGGGAGACGTTGTGCCGTTCGGTGAGTACCTTGCCGAGTCGCAACGAGCGGCCCGGGCGACGGCCGACGGGGGTGCGCAGGCTGAGGCGGGTATGCAGGAGGAGCCTGTATGGGCTGACCCTGGGTGGCTTCATGCCCAAGGCGTTCAATATTGGGCCGGGCCCGACTCGCTTCCTCTGTGGCTGCCACCGGACTACGGGGGACACGCGACGCGGTCAAACCGGGCTGCGCGGGAACGCGGCTTGTCCCTGCGCCCGTGGCAGGAAACGCTTCTTGC
Organism: Arthrobacter globiformis; assembly: GCF_030815865.1. Taxonomy (NCBI): domain Bacteria; kingdom Bacillati; phylum Actinomycetota; class Actinomycetes; order Micrococcales; family Micrococcaceae; genus Arthrobacter; species Arthrobacter globiformis. Next base: position 3,422,817 of record NZ_JAUSXI010000001.1, on the reverse strand, counting down.
AACCCTGGAGGATGAGCGCCAGCGTGGCTTGGACAGGGAGCGCAAGGCCGGCCTGGGCCGCGAAACCGAACGCAGGCTCGTGGCACTTTGGCGAGGGCAACAGCGTTAGGCTGCGTTCGTCGTAGTTTTGACCTCGCGCTCCAGGACACCCGGCCGATGGATGCCATCGTGTTCCATCACGACCTACTCGGCGCCGACGATCCGAAGAGCTTCTTCAGCATCGCGCAGTGATGGAGCGCGCCGCGCCTAGTAGAACGAAATGAGTTCTACGAGCTCCCCGAACGCGGTCTTCGTGGTTGTTCCGGGCGATGTCTGCCTGCGTGACGATACCGACCAGGTCATGGCCGTCGATGACAGACAGTCGGCGCAGCTGGTGCTCTCCCATGGTCCTGATCGCTTCTACTGTGGAATCGTCCAATCATGGATGCTTGTCAGATGCTAAGCACGCTGATCATACTCAGAGTATGACCGGTGATAACCGGCCTGCAGCCAGCTGACAAGAAAGAAGCGCGCCATGGGAATCCTCGGATTTCTCATTCTCGGCCTGATCGCGGGAGCCATCGCGAAGGCCATCCTTCCCGGCCGGCAGGGCGGCGGGTGGCTGGTAACCCTGCTCCTTGGCGTTGTCGGAGCGATCCTCGGCGGGTGGATCGGCTCGCTGATCTTTGGCGGCGGCCTCGGAAGTTTCTTCAACCTCCGTACCTGGCTACTGGCCATCCTGGGATCCGTCATCGCACTGGGAGTGTTCGCCGCCACAACGGGCGGAAGGCGGGGGATTTTTTCCCGGCGGAGGATCTGAACGACCACAGAGGTCCTACAGCGAAGGGCGCCGCGGCGACACCTCACAATATGCCTGGAAGCACCCGACCGGTTAGATGAGATGACGCCTGTGGGCAACCACCCATCTTGAAGGGCGCTTAAGGCAGATGGACCGTTTAGGGTCTTTGCGTATGAAAGCAACATCCGACAACCGCCCGACTCGATCCGTCCAGCGCGTCGTCATCGTCCACGGGTACGAAGCCGCACCGGACGCACACTGGTTCCCTTGGCTCCAAAACGCACTCCAAGCCGAAGGCATAGGCGTCACAGTCGTCCCTCTCCCTGCCCCGGATGCTCCTGAAACGGCAGCTTGGGAGAACGCTGTCAGTGCTGCACTTGGAGTGCCCAATGCGAGAACGGTGGTCGTGGCGCATTCCCTTGGTGTGATCACTGCACTGCGCGTGTTGGCTGCCCTTCCGGAGCCATGGGAGCTCGGCGGTCTTGTGCTGGTAGCGGGCTTCACTAAACCACTGGAAGCATTGCCGGAACTCAATGGCTACCTCGCAACTGACGTCGACGCTGAACGGGTAGCAGGCAGCATTGCTGAGCGAACAGTAATCCGCTCCGATACGGACCCCTTCGTACCACCGGCAGTATCAGATGACCTAGCCAAGCGCCTCGACGCACAGCTGCAGGTTCACCCAGGAGCAGGACACTTCATGGCAGAAGACGGGGTGACAACCCTGCCAGCTGTGCTTGACCTGCTGCGGTCGCCCTAGGGAACGGCTATTCGTCGAAGAAAACGTCGCCACTGTTCATCGCCGATCCCTGGCCTGAGCCGCAACGAAATCTGCTGGCGGATGTCGGACCACTACCCGCCTCGGTGTTGGTTCCTGCTCCAGTGACCTGAGCGACTACGCAGGTGCGGGGGATTCAGCCTCCCGACGGGTTCTCAACCGGTGTGCCGTCCGGGTCTTCCGTAATGGGGCGGTCTTCCTCGGGTTGGGTGTTCGGGTTTTCAGCTTCAGGGTCCTTGGGCTTGCCGTGGGGCTGTCCTTCAGTTCCGGGGTTGCTCACGATGTTCCTCCTGTTGCTTTTCGTGCCGTGTTCGATGACGTAATCCCACCACAAAGGGACGCATGTTCACAGGGTCGCCGAAGCCCATGCTCTGGTGGCCCGCTTCGGAGAGACTCCAGGACATTGCGCAGGGGCGAGATCGAGACGCTGGCACGACACCTCTTTTTTCGGCTCATACAAGGTACTCGCGGCCAGGGATAAACATTGTGCGATCCCATTACCCGACTATGGGGCATTAAAGGGCCCTGACAGGGCATCTTCGCCTGCTTCGGCGTCGAATAACCGGTATGAACTACTACAGCCCGGCGGCGCAGGAACGGGCCAGAGACGCCGCATACGATGCAGTTGAAAAGGTATTTAGCAGCATGTTCGAACCGCTTAGCCGGCATGCCCTGACAGCCCGCTGGAACCAAGCCATGGAAGCCATGGCCAAACACCTCGAAGCCCAAGACAACGGCATGGAATAACTTTGACGACGGCAGCGCCACCGGATCCCACCTGTGAACCTCCGGAACAAGAAGTCACTGATGGGAGAGCTCGCCAGCTGCCGCGATGTTGCCGATTGCCGGTTCCAGGAAGGACCGAACCCCTCCTTCCGCACGCCCCAGCGGGGTGGTAATGCCCAAGGCTCGTGCCTGGCTATTCCGGGACCGGCAGACGTCGAGCTAGAGGGTGGACGGCTAAAACGATGGCCCCGTCGTTGACCCGGAACCGGGATGAGTGGCGGGGGATGCCCCGGGAGACGGTACGTGTGGGCACTGGCATGCTGTGAGGGTGATGAATCGCAGTATCCGATGTGGCCGCGTGGGCGCAGATATAGCCAACATCCCGGGCCGTCATCGCTGAGGCACTCCAGACATCCTGTTCCAACGGGTGTGGCGGCGAGGCTGTTTCCCGGCATTGGGCGATCCTCCATGGGGTCCTCCATTTCCATCGCTCCGGTTATGCTCAGGTCATCCCGCTTGCCCACCGTCGGGAGTATTCTGGCAGAACTCCGCGCCCTTGGAATGACAGAATCGAGGCGACAGCCCGGGCCCGGTACAACTCCGACCGAAGGACCTTCCCGGAGGCAACGAGCACCGCTTGTCCCCAATGTCCTAGCGCGAGTATCGTGAGCGCCACTGAACCATTGAACCGAAAAGACGGCGGCCATGGATCACTCGGTTCCGATCATGCTGATTGCCACCACAGACCCGACCTCTCGGCGCATTATTGAAGATGAGTTACGTCGACGCTACGGTGCCGACTACGAGGTGGTGGCCTGCGCCGACCACGCCCACGGGCGGGCGGTGCTTGAGGGGCTCCGCCGCTGGAATCGCCCGGTCGCCCTCATACTTGGGTGCTACGGACCGGGTGACCGCGATGGACTCGATTTCCTGCGGCGTGCCTATGGCTTTCACCCGGCCGCCAAGCGCGGTGTTGTGGTGACATGGGGTGACTTCGCCAGCGCCCCCACTGTATTCCGGGCGATCGCGCAGGGGTACGCCGAATTGGTGGTCATACGTCCCGAACGATTGCGCGACGAAGAATTCCATGGGGCGATTACCGACGCCCTCGACGACTGGCACCTGGCCCAAGGGGTCGGGTTCGAGGCGGTCCGGCTGATCGGGGAGGTGGGCGATGAAAGGACTCATACGTTGCGCGACTCCTTGAGCCGAAACCACATCCCGGTGGGCTTCTACCCTGTCGGGTCCGAGACGGCGGAACGGACGCTGGAGAGCGTGAACTTGCGCGACCCCGTGCTGCCGGTCATGGTGCTGCAGTTCACCGCTTCACCAATTGTCCTTGAGAACCCCAGTGACCTGGAGATCGCCGAAGCGATGGGGGTGACGCGACCGCCACCGGCGGACAAGATCTTCGATGTGGTGGTCGTGGGAGCCGGTCCCTCCGGTCTCGCGGCCGCCGTGTATGCCTCCTCTGAGGGCCTCTCCACCATGGTGGTGGAGGAAGAAGCTGTGGGAGGCCAGGCCGGCACCAGCTCGTTGATCCGCAACTACCCTGGCTTCTCCCGCGGTGTGAGTGGCGCCCACCTGGCCTACCGCTCATTTCAGCAGGCCTGGACTTTGGGCACGGACTTCCTGTTCTTGCGGAAGGTGGAGGGGCTCAGCGCGGACGGTGCATTGTACGCTGCGTCGATTTCAGATGGCAGTGTCGTACGGTGCCGCACAGTCGTGGTGGCCACCGGCGTGGACTACCGTCGCCTCGGCATACCTCAGCTAGAGGATCTGGTCGGCAGAGGCGTCTTCTACGGGGCCACAGTCTCCGAGGCGCCGTCGATGGCCGGAAAGCACGTCTGTGTCGTGGGTGGCGGCAACTCGGCCGGACAGGCGGTTCTGCACCTTGCGAAGTACGCGAACAGGGTAACGCTGCTAGTGCGAGGACCCACTCTGTCGGTCAGTATGTCGGACTACCTCATCTCCCAACTTGAGGCCACCCGGAACGTTGCGATCCGCTATAGCACCATGATCGTGGGGGCCCGCGATCGGGACGGATTCCTTGCCGCCGTCACGGTCGCCGCATCTGGAGCCGCCGACGCAACCTCGAGCGAGGAGATCGAAGCGGGCGGCATGTTCGTGCTGATCGGTTCGGTGCCGCGGACCTCCTGGCTGCCCGACACCGTAGAGCGTGACCCAGCCGGTTTTTTGCGCACGGGCGCCAGCCGGGATGTCAGTGACGCCGGGTCCGTCAGGCCGGACAGGTCGCGATTGGTGCTGGAAACCAGCATGCCCGGCATTTTCGCGATCGGCGACGTGCGGGCCGGTTCGATCAAAAGAGTGGCTACCGCAGTCGGGGACGGCGCCACCGTGGTCTCGATGCTTCACGCTTACCTAGCCGAGAACCCCCAGCCTGCCTCGCCCCCTGCCCATGGTGAGGCAGCCGCACCCGAGGAGCTGCCCGGTGATGTCCGCTTCAACTGAGGTCACACCGTTGATTACGCCGATGCGGTGGCTGCTCTACGTCGCTGCATTCCTCGTGTTTCTTGCCGGGCTCGTGCTGTTCGTGTTTCCCCTCCGGACTGAGGAATGGTTCGCGTGGACAGTCAATCCGCCCATGACCGCGGTCTTCCTCGGGGCAGCATACTGGTCGAGCGCCGGCCTGGAGGTGACGGGCGCCCGCTCAGCGAGTTGGGATTTAGCGAGGCTGGCAGTCTGGCCCGTGTTCGTCTTCACGACTTTGACCTTCGGAGTCACCCTGCTTCATCTCGATCGCTTTCACCTGTCGTCAGACACTGCCCCCGCTGCCCAAGTGGCCACCTGGGCGTGGCTGGCAATCTATGCCATCGTGCCCGTGGCGATGCTCGTCATCAGCTGGATGCAGATCCGGTCCGGGCGTCCTGCCTCAATGTCCGTAACGGCGGGACGGCCAGTACTACCCCCGGCGCTCCGACTGCTCCTGGTGGGAATCGCCGGGGTACTGCTGCTATATGGCGTGGCGCTCCTGGCAGTACCCATTCATGCGGCGACGTGGTGGCCGTGGCCACTGTCCGAGCTCACAGCGAGGGCGATAGGAGCTTGGCTGGTCGGTCTTGGGTGGGCGGCCGCGCAGGGCCAGTTGAGCGGCGACCTCCGCACCGTCCGCCCCGTGGCCCTAACCTCCGTTGCCTTCGTCATTCTGCAGGCGCTTGCCCTGCTGCGATATGGCGACGCCCTGACATGGCCGAGCGCGCCGGCGATCGGCTTCCTAACCGTACTACTTGCCATTGGAGTGGCCGGTGGATGGGCACTCGCCCTACCCCGTTCGCCGGTAGCCCGGGCCGGAGTTACGTGAGCGACCCTCCCGCATAGGCTTGCTCCTCCGGACTGGTCGGGCCCCGACCACCCAACACCCGGCACCTAGAAACTGCTGCGCGACTAGGCCTTCAGCGGATCAACCACTTCTTCATCGCGGAGCGCTTCATCGGTGACCCGGCGAAGATGATGCGAAGCCCAATAGGTGCAGGCTCCACAAGCAGCCCGCGCGTCATGGTCCAACCCGCGTCCGGCGCCGTTCCCCGTCATGGAGGACGAGAAGGTTCGTGCTGACGCACCTGGTACCCGACGCCTCTGCCTACCGCGAATGGGAACATGCGCTGAAGCGCTCGGCCCGTGAGGCCGGGTACACCGGGGGACTCACCTCAGTCAGGAGTTGCCGGACGTGCCGTTGGATCGGCCCCTGCGCTGACTTTGAGGCAGGCGCTCGGGCGTCAGCCGGTAATAGGCAGCCGGTCCGCATCGACATGAACTCCTGTCACGTAACATTGATCCGAGACACGAGCCACCAGCCACTTCCTTCATCCAGGGCTGTACTTGGCCGACTGTGCGAGCGGAAGCTAGTTGGCGGTAGTGCAGAGGTCATGTCCTTGCCCTGTTCAGCCGTCCAGCCGAGTCTCCATGCCCAGAAGCGCATTTGGACGTTGTATGTGAGCACCCGCAGTCGTCGCGTCACCAGACCACCATCCCCATGGGTTGCCGGACGTTGAGGTCGGCGAGATGAATCTGAGTCGTGACCTGGCTGAAAGTGTCGTTGATCGTCACCATGCGGCCGGCGGCGGCGGTCGAGTTGGCCGGCGTCGCGGCGGTGAGGGCTCCCGTCGCGGCATCGAGCCGGCTGATCCGCTTCGCGCCGATCGCGGCGACCGTGGGCGTACCTCCGACACCGAAAGAGACCCATCCGGAGCCGTCGATGCCGTCCATGCGCACTACTCGCCCGCTGCCGGTGTCCGCGATGTAGATGCGTGACTTGCTGTCCACCGCCACGCCGGTGGGCTGGTTGAACTCCCCAGTACCGGAGCCGTAGGCACCGAAAGTGCGCCACCGCTGCCTTAGGCGTCGTCGATCGACGCCACCCGGTGGTTGCCGCCGTCGGCGATCAGGAACCCGCCGGCGATCCGCGCGACCGCACGTGGGGTCCGAAACTCGCTGGTGCCTGAACCTGAGGCTCCGAGCCAATTCGGCACCGCGGACGTGAAGTCGTCGCCTCGTTCCGGTCTACGTGACCGGATTCCGATCTAGTTGGTAATGTTCCTGGTCGGCCTGTTGCCTCACTAGAATTCGAGTCTTAACCTGCTGATATAGGTTGAACTTCTACCCATTATCGCGTCGGGCGCTGTGAGGCGTCCTCGTCACAGGATGGCACATGACACGGCAGGACATGCTGACGGTCGAGGCTCGGCCCGGGCCTTTCGGTCTCGATCTCAGCCACGCGGCGGTGATCGTCGTCGACATGACGAACGACTTCGGATCGACGGGTGGCATGTTCGAACGGGCCGGCATCGACATCGCCCCGATCCGAGCGGCCGTCGGGCCAATAGTTCGCGTCGTGGACGCGGCGCGGGAGGTGGGGATCCCGATCGTTTATCTGAAGATGGGGTTCCGGCCAGATCTCTCCGACCTCGGGCCAGATCATTCGACCAACCGCCAGCGCCACCTGTTCATGGGCGCAGGTGAACCGGTGGTGGCGCCGGACGGCACCCCCAGCCGCGTGCTTGTCCGCGACACCTGGAACACCGACATCGTTGATGAGTTGGCGCCGGCCCCGGGGGATCACGTCATTTACAAGCGCCGCTTCAGTGGCTTCTTCCAGACCGAGCTGGAAGGGCTGCTGCGGAGTCAGGCGGTTCGGGACATCATCTTTACGGGCTGCACAACGAGCATCTGCGTCGAGTCGACGCTCAGAGATGCGATGTTCCGGGACTTCCGCTGCCTCCTGCTGGAAGACTGCACCGCCGAGCCTATCGGCGCTGCGGCTGATCGCACCAATCACGAGGCATCGTTGCTCTCTATCGAGACACTCTTCGGATGGGTAGCCACATCGACCGCGCTGCTCCACGAGCTTACGGCGGCCGAACCGGCAGATCTTCGTCCCGCTACCACTGTCTGAGACACGGCCCCGGACGCAACCACCCGCTCCCTGTCTGCTGCAGGAACCCAGAAGCCGCGCCACGATCCCATGTGGCGCGGCATTCCTGTGGGCCCGTACACATAGGGGCATGAGAAACCTCAAGCTGGACTCGACTGGTTTTCTGCGTACCAGCGCGATGGCGGTGTGACGACCCGAAAATTCTTTTTCACCGTCCCTGAGTAAAGGAGCCGCCTCGTTTTGGCCCATCGTTCATCTGGTTGCCAGTGACCGCTGGTATTGTCCGCTCATGGACGAATTGCTGACCGACCTGAACCCCACCGCAAGCGCCAAAGACTATGCCGGCCGTGACGGTTTCGACGAGAACTTCCTGGGCGTGCACGTGCCGCTGCCGGGCCTCGACGGCGCGGAGACGGTCCTGCTGCCCTACACGCACTTCTCGGTGCTGATGCGCCTCGACAAGCGTCTGGCCGCGGTCACCGGCGTGGGAATCGATGGCGAGAAGCTCATGCACCTGGACCGGTCCGGGATCAACTGGCGGCTGGATCCGCGGCTGAGGGAGGACCAGCAGACGGGGGAGCGGGTGTACGCCCACAATGACATCGACCGCGGTCACCTCGTCCGCCGGTCTTCGGCGTGCTGGGGCGAAACCGTCGCAGAGGCCGAGCAGGCCAACGAGGACACCTTCCATTACACCAACGCCGCCCCACAGGCCGCCAAGTTCAACCAGGGCATGGAACTGTGGCTGGGCATCGAGGACTACCTCCAGGAGCACGCCGCCCAGTACCGCAGCCGGGCCGTGGTCTTCACCGGTCCGATCTTCAGTGCCCTCGATCCGGTATACCGGGGCGTGGACATCCCGCTGCGCTTCTTCAAGGTCGCCGCCTTCATCCACGACAGCGAGCTGGCGGCCACCGGATACGTGGTGGACCAGTCCCCGCAACTGGCCGACATGCCGGACATGCCGCGTCCTGGGGTCACGGAGGATGTCCCGCCGCTGGGCCCGTTCCGCACCTTCCAGGCCCCGATCAGGGACATCGCCGTACTGACCGGGCTGGACTTGGACCAGCTGGTCGAAGTGGACCGGATGCCCATCGCCGCGACCATCGGAGCAGCCCCAGTGGGATCCACCTGGCGTGAGCTGGGAGCCGTCGAAGATCTAGACCTGGACTTCGATCTGGAGGGCTAGAGCCGGGTCCAAGCGGGGCCAACTCAACAACCATTTGGACTGCCAACGAGGCGTTCCAAGGAATTCCATAGTTCTTCCAAGGACGAATGTGGACACTTGAATCGGTCGGCGGCGGTGAACCATCGGTCCACCCTCCGGGACTTGGCTTCCTAACCCAGTCCGCCGTCGACAACCACACACCCCCATCAAGGGCAGGTGCCTCGGCGCAGCCGAGAGCGCGCACGACCGGGAATCGCGAGCATAGGCCGGCATGCACAGGCGCACCAACCATCCGTGGAGCTTCATTCGGCCAGAGTGCCCTGAACCCACGACTGTGAAAGCGCCTCCAGCGATTCCGCTAGGCTGAGGTCCATGACGTTGGGGGACGCGGGCCAGACGCATAAGTGCGTAGACAACGACCGGCGGGCGCCATGAGTCCCTTCATCTTCCTGCCAGTCATCGTGGGCGTGCTCTGGCTCATCCACGCCTGTGTGGGGATCGCCAGGTCTGGCCGTCCTCGCGCTTGCTTCTTTCTCGCCTTCGTGGCGAAGACATCTGAGCCCCAGGTCCGGACACCAGCGAACTTGGCGGAGTCATCGAATTCATCCTCACGCTGGAGACCGGTTCGTCTTTGTGGCGACGGCTGGCCGGCATATCAGACCTGAGCGCCGTAAACAGGCGGCGCCCTTCCTAGGGCTGGTGTTCTTCTTCGCGATTCTGAATGCTGTTGGCATTGGTGACCCTGTGAAGCTCGTGGCCCCGGACGGCCAGTCCGTTCTCATCACCCAGGACGGCTTCGATGGCGGCATCGTCAACATCTACACCGAGCACGGCGACTTTCCCTACAGGTTCGACCGATTCGCCTCGGACTTATCCAGATGGCCGGGGGTCAAAGACCAGGACTGCCGGCTCGACTCCTCCGGCGACGGGCTCCAGCTCACCTGTGCGACGAAGGTCTTGGCGCTCAAGCCCGCAAAGCCCACTCCCATCGCCCCAGCCGGAATGGGACAGCACGACGTTCTCACCGTCCTCGCCCAGTGGCATCACGATGTTTGCAGCGCCGGGCGGATGCGGTCCGTCGGCGTCCATGAGGTCGAACCAGCAGTCGGGGGGTCTTCTGATTCGAAAACTTCCTCGTACCAGGTTGACTCATGCGGCATGCAGCCGGTTACAGCCTCGGCGTCAACGAAGGCCACGGTCCCGGTGCTTACGCCCCCGCCGTAGAACTGGCCGTCCGGCCCGCGGGCAGCTTCCACGGCCACTGACTCCGCCGGGGAGAGGATGAGGGAAAGGTAGGCCTCACGCAGATTCGATCCGTCCTGTTCAGGCGAGACGTCCGCGATGGTGACGCGGACCGGGTAGTCGCCAGGCGGAATCTTCACGATCACCGGCTGGTCCAGGTTCACGAAGGGGTCGCAGCCGCCCAATGCCCCTGAGGGGACGCGCAGGTCGCCCAGATTGAGAACAGTCAGTTTGCCGCCACACGATGTGCGGAGGGGGCATGTCCGCGCACCTAGCCTGCCAATATTTGTTGCGCCTGCTCGTTACACTTTCGGAGTTGCCGGACATTAACCGGGTATGAGCTTTCAAACAGTCCGGAAGGATCGTGCGGATTTGGAGCGGGAGAAGCGTTTCTTAGTAGCGCATGCGGCCGCTCATGACCGCATATACCGCTATCTTCGCCGGCGGACCGAGAATGCCGCGACCGCTGAAGATTTGTGCTCCGAGGTGTTCAGGATCGCTTGGGAGAAATCGACTGACAGCGCGAGCCTCACAGTCATGATCCTTTTCGGTGTCGCAAGGAACGTGCTTCGCAATCATGAACGTTCCGCTGTGCGGTCCGCGAAACTCCTCGGTGAGCTCCGCTCCGAGCGGCACGCCGAAGCGTCTGCCCGCGATTCCCCTCTTCATGAAGCCCTGCTACGGCTCGACGCGGACGAACGCGAAGTTCTCCTCCTGACCTACTGGGACGGCCTCACGTCCAAGGAAATCTCGGACTTGCTCGACACCAGTGCCACGGCGATCAGGATGCGCCTCCACCGGGCACGCAAGGCACTAAGCCGCCTAATTCAGACAGAAGGTGCAGAACTGTGAACAGGAAAACAGTAGCCGAGCAGGTGCGAAACCACATGGCTTCGGCAGATCCCGCAGCACGCATTACCGACCACGAAATGGCCCGGAGCCGGGACCGTTCATGCGGGGTTACCCAGTCCGTCCCCTTGCCAGTTCGGGATGCCGAGGAGATCTCAGCCGTGAGGATGCTGGAACCGTGGGCTGCAGCGGTTAAACTTTCCGGCAGAAGATCCCGCCGCGCACGGGCCTGGCTGACTGCAGCAGCTGCTGCGGCTGTTGTGGCAACGCTGATCGGCGGGGACGTTGTAGGGCTGGCCGGCTGGCGCGGCGGAGCCACAGCTCAGGCCTCAGACGTGCTCAACAGCGCCGCACACACAGCTATCACCACATCAGACCCTGTGGTTAGTCGGGGTCAGTACTTGAGGATCAAAAGCACCAATGTCTGGATGACGGCGTCAGTGGAAGCCGATGGTGCGAGCTACCAGTGGCTGGACACCGAAAAATTCGACATGTACGTACCATTTGACCGCTCAGGCGAGTGGGTGTGGCGACGGTCAGGACGCGTGCCCACGACGTTCTTTGATCCCAAGGCCAAGGAATACGTCCGGGAACAGAACGTCCAAGCGCATCCCGAGCTGCTTCGCGCCCCCCGCGGGGAGTTCTACGGCCCCCAAGCCTTTGCACCTGACATGACGTTGTTGCCGCGCGACCCTTACCGTCTGCTCAACAGCATCTACAAACAAACTTTGGGTAAGGGCCAGTCGGTGGACGGCGAAGCCTTAGTGTTCATCGCTGACCTGCTCCGGACTGGCGTAGTGCCTGCCGATTTGCGGGCTGCTCTCTACAAGGCTGCGGCCATGATTCCCGGGGTGACAATCACCGAGGGACAAGCAAACCTGGCCGGCCGCACCGGCGTCGCGATCGGCCGCACTGAAGCATCAGCAGCCGGCCAACGCCAGGAGATCATCATCGATCCCAAGACCGGGCAATTGATTGGTGAGCGCGAAGTGCTCACTCAGGCGTACGGTGTTATCCCTGCGGGCACGGCAGTAGGGTGGACCGCCATCGAAACATCCGTTTCCGGTACAGCTCCCTGATACTTCTTTCCCGCTCTTGCTCGCGTATCGATGAATCGTCTAGCCCAGGGAGCAGCGCAAGGCCATAGCAACCGCCTCAATCCAAAGACAGCTGCGCAATGCGTAGCGACATGCGCCGAAAAATGACCCAGCTTCGCACCGTGTACGAGGCCGTCTGGAACACCACCCTCGCCGCCGGGAACTTCAGGCCAAAGATGCTGCCCAGCTCGAAGACACCGGCCGGAAATCCAAGGCTTCGGTAGGGGCAACCGCGGCCCTGTTCACCGCCACCGACCGGCATATTCATCCACCTTTGGCGAAGCCGGTCAGCAAGTAGGGGCAGCAGGCGCAGGGTTCTCGAATGGGCTGGCCGGGTGCCGCGGCTGCTGCGGTGTTACCCGGGAGCGAAAGTGCTCCCTGGAAGCAAGTAACCCGTCCATGCATCCGGCGTTACGATGTGGCCATGCCCGAGAGGATTATGTACGTCCAGCTGAAGACCGGCTACAACACGGACCGCGGGCCGGCGTGGATCACGAGGTTGCGGTTTTCCAAGTCGTGGAAAATTGCCCACTTCCGGGGCCGCACGCTGGAAAGGGTGACGGGGCTGGCTCGCGCCAACTTCTACGACGTCGGCAACGGCGATGAGTTCTGGGTCTCCGGGCCGAAGCGCGACCGCACTGATGCGCGGTACAGCCACCAGCGGCCCGACGTCGATGAGGACGTCGAGGCGGAGTACGAAGCCTTTCTCAACGGCGCGCCGTTGCCCGGGCGCGAGAACGGCTGACGACGCAGACCTTGGCCGGAGGAAGCAGCATGTGGGCGTCGGTGCCTGAGGGCCGCCCGGCCAAGGGTTGGGCTGAACTTGATGAAAACGGCTGGGGTGCCCTGATTGGCTGGGCTGCAGGTCCGGAGAACCTCCGCCGGGGACCCCTACAGGATGACAGCGCCGGGACGGTGGCCGTGACGAGGACCGACAAGGACGGAAACGTTGTGGAGTGGGTCGAGGCTTTTACCGCTGAGGACCGGCAAATCGTCGAGGAGGAAGCCAATGCGTATCTGGCCGAGGCCGGCGCGGAGCAGCGTCCTCTGGGTTTCCGCTGGTTCGTTAGGCTCCCCGCACAGTTCTTAAGTTGGGACGAGTTTTCGGCCGCCGTCACCCGATCTGTCTACGCCCGGGCGCCCCAGGCGGTCCACCCGTCCGAGATTGCACCCGTCATGAAGCAGGCTATTCAGCGTCTGTACGCCGGTCAGGAGGAAAAGCACCCCAGGCTGAACGTTGATCCAAACTAAGGATCGTTCGTTGAAGCGTACGCCGCCACTCCTGCGCTGGCGCCTTCGCTGAAATCGTACGCCGGGTCCGGGTGCAAGGGGGAATGCGTTTCCGGACCCGGCGATCTGAAGCTCAGGTTCGCGGCTACCTATGCTTCAGTGACAAGACCTAGCGTGTACCCGGCACATTGTGAAATGTGTGGTCTACCTGAGAGCCGGTGCCCAGTCTAACCCCCTATTTGAGGGGGCTGGGGGCGGCCTCCAAGGTTTTCCCAAGCTGCGGTGCCCGCGACCATCCCGCAAGCCTCTCGTGTATGCGCGGCCAGATAGTCGCCTAGGAGACCTGCCCCGGAAGGCCGTACACCTGCTGAACGGCCGACACGTCTGCGGCGAGTACCGTCATGCCGGACGTGGGCAGTCCGGGCTCTTCGGGGAGTCTCCGAACCATTTGTGCCAGACGGCGACGACGACCTCCGGGGTGATGGGCTCGCCCTTGGTTAGGCCAGCAAGGCGCAGGAGGACGTTTACCAGCTAGACCGCGGTCACAGTCAACGGCGGCTGTACTGGGGCACATTCTGGGCGCTTTTCCTAGGACTGCCGGCCCTGGCCATCTACTTCTTAACGAACCCGTCACCGCGAGAGTCCGTCAACAGCTTCAACGATCTCCCGCGTGAATACGCCGTCGGAGTTGTCGCCCCGTTCCTCTGGCTGGTCGTCCTGGTTCTGGAGCTGATTGTATTCACCGCGTTGAAGATCAGGGACCGCCGCCGAACCCGCCGACCGGCGCCGGATTCCACCGTCCCCGAGCTCTGATGGGACGCCGCAGGATTTGTCGCAGGCCTTAGGCCCCGGGGAACCGTGACCTGACGTCACCACCGGGGCAACGGTCGGCCTCCGTACCGTCAACGGTCACCTTCGCTGACCACTCGAACTTGTCCCCGAGACCCTCCAGCTTGGCTAGCGGGTATCGGCCGCTGACCTGCTTGTCTGCGGCCACAGCTCCGTTGGTGATGTTTTCCTGCTTCCCGCTTCCGACGTCGACCACGAAGGTAGCGATCTCCTTGCCGTCTTTGAACTTCGCTCCGAGCTGGTATTCCTTACTGCCGGCTGTGCTCCACGCCCTCACGGAATACAAAACGGTCCCGGTGGTCGGGACGTTCGCCACTGTGTTGAAGGTGGCCAATAGCTCCGTGCCGTCGCTGAGCAGCCGAGCCTGGGCGAGGTCAACAACCTTCGACGCTGAGTCGCCCGCCTTGTCCTTGCAGGTCGACTCGCCGCCCCCGGCCTTGCTCATGGCGCTAGGTTCCGTGGCTGGCGTCGTTGCGGCCGACGGTTCCGGACTGGACTGCGTGCTGGAACTGGATCCGCAACCCGTGAGCGTGAGCACTGCGACGGCCAAAATCCCGCAAGATTTCCTCATGCGCCTATCTAACCATGCGACAGTGCGAGGACGAATAGCTTCGGGGACAGCGGGTCAAGTTGCCTTGGAAGTGTTCGCATGCGCCTGCGCAAACGCGTAGCCGCACGGGCCGAAAAACAGGTAACTGCCACTGCTGCTCTAATTTCTGATGGGGTGTTAACTATGAGACGGGCGGATAACAATGTTGAAGCCCTCCGGACGGTCTGCCGGCGTCCGTCCGGGTCAGGCTAGCCGGGCTTGGCGCCACTCCCCCAGCAGGTGCCCGGCCCGGCTACCCGTCGGTGTTCCGGGGGCGTCGAACACATCACGTTTGGGAGACCAGGTCTGCCTGACTGGTTACCGGACGAGGCGGAATGGTGTGGCCTGCCAAGGGCCGAAGCCTCCTCGCTACAAGACCTTCGCCTATCCTGCCTGAAACTTTCGCCGATCTTGCCCCAGCGGAGTGAGCATTAATTCGAGCCTAAGGGGGTGAACATCAATGGCTGACGACAAAGAGCTGCTGGATTGGCTGTCTCCCCGCAAGCAACGGGAAATCGACAACCAGGCCGCGTTCCTGCGCTACCTGCTGGAGCGTGAAGACGCTGCCGCTGCAGGGGGTGACAAGTCTTAGGGCAAGTGCGGGACGGTGTCAGGACCGAAGCGGCAGCCTCAGCGCGCTCCGGGCGTGTTGGTGGTCAGGAAGGCATTGATCGTGCTGGCCATGGCCGGCGCATGGGTCCAGTGCAGGTAGTGCCCGCCAGGGAGCGTCACTGTTTCGTGCTTTCGGACGTTTTGCAGCCGGCTTTCGTGCAGTGCGAGGTCCGCAGGGGTCTCCTTCGCCGAGGCGACGAAAGTGAGCACGGGGACGTCGTCCGGGTAGCGCATTCCTTGCACCTTGCGGGCATTGTCGGCGATCCGGTTGGTCTCGTCGAGGACGGAGGGGTTGCCGAAGTTCCAGGTGGCCATCTTGCGCATCTGGTCCCGCTCGCGGGACGTGTAGGCTGTGCCGTCCGGTTCCACCAGGCTGGGTGCGAGTGTGGTCGCCCACCGAAGCAGGCCGCTGGTGGCGATAAGGCCTTCCCAGTTGATGCCGCCGGTGGGGACGCCAGTCTCGTCGGCGTGGATCGTTCGGGCGGCAGGCACCGTGGGGTCGATGCCGATGACAGCCGCGACGTCGTTCCGGTACCGGTTGGCGTAGGCGAGCGTGTAGAAACCGGCGATGGAATGGCCGGCCAGAACATAGGGTCTGGGCACGTCCGCGTTTGCCAGGGCCTCATGCAGTTCGGAGGTGATGTTCTCGACAGTGCGCTCCACCGGGGGCTGGTCGCTGTACCCGTAGCCGAACCCTTCCACGACAACGACGTCGTAGTCCCCGAGCTCCCGGACGAGCGGCGCAAAGTCCAGCGCCGGTGCCGGTGTGCCGAGGCCACTTAGCAGCACGATTGACTGTCCTGTCCTGCCGTTCCCTGGTGCGCGGACGACGTTGAGCGCACCGTGGCTTGTCTGCACCCTTTGACCGTACGGAGCGGTCGCGGACCGCTCAGCCTGATTCATGGCGACGTTGGCGAATGTGGAGACGAGAAGGAGGCCAGCCACGATGACGGCCGTGAAACCCACTGTGCGAAGCCGGCGGCGCGGAGACTTGGCGTGGCTTGATGCGGTGGCGGTCATGATGGGTGCCGGCAGTGAATGTTGAAAGTTGATCATAGGCTAAGACTGCCAACCGGCAGCAGCGCGGGGGAGTGGTAAAAGTTACCAGCATGAAAAGGATCCTGCAGACAGGGATCGGGACAGTGGCCGCGTGGGTACAGTGGCCTCATGCACCGTGTCGTTGCCCTCGCATTGCCGGACGTCGTCGCCTTTGACCTCGCCATCCCAGCGCAGGTTTTCGGCCATGAGGACGAGCGGCAACTGTACTCTTTTGCGGTCTGCGCAGCCGAACCCGGCCTGGTCCCGACGACAACCGGGTATGCCATTCACGCCGCGGAGGGGCTCGAAGCCCTTCTGTCAGCCGACACCATCGTTGTGCCCGGGTTCAGCCCGCTCACGGACCCTCCGGCCAGTGTCTGCGACGCGCTTCGCGCGGCTGCCGGGAACGGGGCCCGGGTGGTGTCCGTCTGCACAGGGGCCTTCGCGCTGGCGGCTGCCGGCCTCCTTGACGGGAAACGCGCTACGACGCACTGGAGGAACGCCCAGCGTCTTCAAACCCTGCACCCTGCGGTCGCCGTTGACGCAGGGGTGCTGTACATCGACGAGGGCCGCGTCAGCACCAGCGCCGGTGTCGCGGCCGGGATCGACCTGTGCCTGCATCTGGTCCGCAGAGACTACGGCACCGAGGCAGCGAACCGCATCGCCCGGCGGATGGTCGTAGCCCCTCACCGCGAAGGCGGGCAGGCTCAGTTCATCGAGCGCCCGGTGGCCGCGCCGCTGACCCATTTCGCTGAAACGTGCGCCTGGGCCAGGCAGCATCTGGCAGAGCCACTGACCGTCGTCGACATGGCTGCTCACGCCGGCTGGGCACCGAGCAGTTTCGCGCGAAAATTCCTGGCAGACGCGGGGACAACGCCTTTGCGCTGGCTGACCAGCCAGCGCATTGCCGAGGCCTGCCGTCTGCTCGAAAAGACCGACTTGACCGTGCAAGCAGTTGCTGCCAGGACAGGCCTGGGAACGGCAGCCAACTTCCGGCTCCACTTCATGCGCGAACTCAACACCACACCCTCCAGCTACCGCCGCCTCTACCAGGGGCGGAACCGCAGCCTGACGCGGGAAGCCTAGTGGCCAGGAGCACGCCCATGAGTGCAGCGCGACGGCTGGCACAGCGCGCGGATGGTAAGTACCGTCGTCGTAAGAACCGACGCGCAATCAGTCAGGGGCAGCATTGAGCAAGAACGGCAGGAACCGGAACAAGCGCAAGGGTCCCGCCGGCACTGGAAGTTCCGCCGCACGCGGCTCTTCGCCCGCTTTCCTGAGCTCTTTCCGGGCAGGGCGCGCAGTCGACTCGCTCACGCCGGCATTTGTCCGGTGGTTCGACGACGGTGCTCCGGGTGCTGCTGCCACCGCCCTCGATTGCCTCGCGGCCATAGAAAGCGTCATGGGCCGGTATAGGGCTCCGCGCGCACTATCGGCCATACGGGAAAATTTCTGAATGGCCCTTCACACCTCATGCCCATGCAAAAGCCAAGCATCAGTGCCAAGCTGGTTGCATCCGCATGTATCGACAGTTGATGAAGGAGCGTTGGTGGCATGCCCAAGACCGGCAAAAACGATCACGCCCGCAAGGACGAGCTTCCGTCGACCCTGCAGCGTTCTGAGCAGAAAGCCCAGGACACTTTCGCCAAGACCTACGATTCAGCCCTCGAGTCCTATGACAACGACGAGAGCCGGGCTGCCCGGACAGCCTTCGCATCCCTAAAGCACACCTATGAGAAGGTGGGCGACCACTGGGAGCCCAAGGAGAAGCGCGGCCCCTCTGACCAGCACGCGGCGGAGGGAGTGGATTCATCGGCTCCCACCGCCGGAGGCGTGGACGCGAACGCCTCCAAGGATCACCTTTATAAGCGAGCCCGGGAGCTGAACATCGAGGGACGTTCAAAGATGGGCAAGGACGACCTTGTCGAGGCGATCCAGAAAGCTAACGATGCCGCCACCCGGAAGGCGCGCGGGGACTGAACCTACCCTTCTCTAGGGCGGCAGTAGGAGGATCCCGACGGCGTGCGCTCCAGCACGCCGAAATCGATCATGTAGCGGCGCAGCAGCACGACGTCGTCGGTGTAGCCCAGGAGCCGTTCGTTGACCTTTCGTTCGGAGAGTTCCTCGCCCGGCTCGAAGGTCTCGCCGGCAATCCAGGCCAGGAGCTCCCGCCGCTCCGTCTGGTTGGCCGGATACCTGTCGATCCGGCCAAGACGCATGAAGCGCGCCACTCCAATCTGCGCCTGGCGTTTGGGCTGCTGGGTGAGGAGGTCGTGAAAGATGGACTCGGACGCCTCCAGCTCATCGTCAGCACTCCGTTCCACCAGGCCAGCGTCGAGCAGGGCCGCGATGGCCCGGTCCCGCCGTTGGCCGGCCAGGCCGGAAGACACGTCATCGTGCCTGGCTCCGAGGACAATTTGCGCGTAGGCGGTCCGCGCGTCGCGGTTGGCGAGGGCTGCCATGACCCGCCGCCAGTGCGGCCCGCTCTGCCTGGTCTCTCTCCTCACGGAACTTCCCCCTTTTGCTCTGGTGCTGCCGGACCGGTGCCGGTTAGCGTTGGCGGGTGCAACAGGCAAAATCGTAGTCCCGGGCCGGGCAGGCCGAAAGGCGCCATCGGACCGCACCCGATGATCCGACTCCTCTGGCGCCCGGCCGTCGTCTTGATGTGAAATGGTGCTGGGATAAACACCGTGAGGATAAGTCTCAGTGAGCGGGCCTGAAACGGCAGAGAACAACCTGGGCAATTGCGCTGGCCGTGTTGGGCGCATGGCTTTGTCGAAAGTCATACCAATGGTCCAGGTGGCCCGCTCACCCTGAGGGGTGCTCCGCCGCCTGGGTGGGAGGCATACTTGGGATGGCCCGCCCCAGCAACGGAAGATTCTGATGACGACACACCCAGCCGTACCGAATGTCACCCTGAACAACGGCGTCAAGGTCCCGCAGCTCGGGTTCGGCGTCTTCCAGGTTCCGCCGGAAGAGACCCAGCGCATTGTCGAGGACGCGCTGGAAGCCGGCTACCGGCACATCGACACGGCGGCGGCGTACCGGAACGAAGCCGCCGTCGGCGCAGCCATCGCTGCCTCGGGGATACCCCGTGAGGACATCTTCCTGACCACCAAGCTGCGCAACGGTGAGCAGGGCGTGGCCCAGGAAGCCTTTCAGAACAGCTGCCGTGAGTTGGGCGTCGACTACGTTGACCTGTACCTGATCCACTGGCCGGTGCCGTCCCGGAACCTTTTTACCGAGGCATGGAAGGCGATGGAGAAGCTTCACGCCAGCGGCCAGATCCGCGCGATCGGTGTGTCCAACTTCCTGGTGGACCACCTGGAAGCACTCCTTCAAAGCGCGGACGTCATTCCGGCGGTTAACCAGTTTGAGCTGCACCCGACGTTCCAGCAGTCCGAACTGGCGGCAAAGAGCCGCTCCCTGGGCATTGCCGTGGAGGCGTACAGCCCGCTGGGCCAGGGTGCCGATCTGGACGCCGGGGCTGTGACATCCATTGCCGGCAAGTACGGCGTCACCCCTGCCCAGGTGGTGCTGGCATGGCACCTCGCCCAGGGCACCATCGTCATTCCCAAGTCAGCCAACAGCGGCCGCATGCGGGACAACCTGGCCGCCGTCGGCGTCGTTCTGACGCCCCAAGAGATGGCCGGCATCACCGCCCTCGAAGCCGGGTCCCGCATCGGTTCTGATCCCGCCGTCGCCGACCACAGCCAAATGTAAACCGCCCACAGCCAGAAGTAAGGGGACCCGATGAAATCAAATGAACTGTTGCTGGACGCCTTTGGCCGCGTACGGGAAATCGTGGACGTCACACTCGACGGGCTCGACGACGAAACCCTGGTCCACCGGCCCGCCGGCAACGGGAACTCCATCGCGTGGCTGATCTGGCACCTCGGCCGGACAGAGGATACGCAGGTTGCTTCCGCTGCCGGTCTGCCACAGGTCTGGACCTCGCAGGGCTTTGCCGGCCGTTTCGGCCTGCCGCTTCCCGAACATGACACCGGCTACGGCCATTCGTCGGATAACGTCGACGCCGTTCGGGCCACGCGGGAGCTGCTCGCTGACTACTACGAGGCGGTCCACCGGCAGACCGTGGAGGTTCTTAGCAGCCTTGCTGACGATGGCCTTGACCGGGTCGTCGATACCCGTTGGGACCCGCCGGTCACTTTCGGCGTCCGGCTGGTCAGCACGGTTGCCGACTGCCTTCAGCACGTGGGGCAGGCCGCATACGCCAGGGGCCTGAAAGACGGCGGGCGGACCTGACGGTTCGCACATACCCACGCGGTCCCCTTGCCTGGCCATGGGGTTCAGAGGAGGATAAGCGGCAAAACTCCAGGAGGCCGTGATGACCCAGCTTGGCAAGTTTGAGAAGTACCTGATCGAGGAATTTTTCGACGATTACCGTGCCGGGGCCATGAGCCAGCACACCTTCACCCGCCGGGTGGCGTTCATCACCGGCAGCATGGCTGCCGCTTCCGCCGCGATGCTCCTGGTCGGCTGCACCCCCCAGGAAGTTCCGCGCAGCACCGATCCCATGCCCACTCCCACCCCGACGTCCGGCGTCGCCACAGGCACGGCGTCCGGAGGCGCCGTTCCCGGGGCGAAGAGCCCGCTGTCCGTTCCCGAGGGAACAGCCGGAATTACGACGTCGACAGTCAAGTTCCCGTCCGGCAGCACCGAGATCAGTGGTTACCTCGCCCGGCCCGAAGCCGGGAAACCCGGCCCCGCCGTCCTGGTCTGCCATGAGAACCGCGGGCTGACTCCCCATATCCAGGATGTGGCCCGGCGGTTTGCCAAGGAAGGGTATGCGGCCCTCGCGATTGACCTGCTGAGCAGGGAAGGCGGCACGGCGAGCCTGGACCGGGACGCCGTTCCGGGAGCCTTGACGCAGGCCGGCGCGCAGCGGCACGTGGCGGACTTTTCGGCAGGATTCGACTACCTGCAAAAGCAGGCCTTCGTGGAGCAGGGCCGGATCGCCATGACCGGCTACTGCTTCGGCGGGGGCATCACCTGGCAGTCGGCGGTCGAGATTACGGGACTCAAGGCGACGTCGGCTTTCTACGGTCCGGCGCCCGACCTGGATAAGGTGCCGTCCCTCAAGCCCGCGGTGTTCGGTGTCTACGCTGAACTGGACGACCGGATCACCGGGCCCATGCCGCAACTCCGGGATGCCCTGGCGGCCACCAGCGTGCGCAACCAGCTCAAGGTCTATCCCGGCGTCGACCACGCTTTCCACAACGACACAGGCGACCGCTACAACCAGGAGCAGGCAACGGCCGCCTGGAACGACACGCTGGAGTGGTTCAAGAAGTACGTCTAGTGGCTGCCTAACCCGCGGTGCCTTAGCTCGCGGTGCCTTAGCTCGCGGCGTCCTGGCTGGCGGTGTCCTGGCCCGCGGGGTTTTCGGCGTCCGGGCCGGAGGCGTCGTGGGCCAGGGCCTTCTGGCGGCGGTAGACCTGGATCGCGATGGCCGCCGGAATGACGGCCAGGGCTACGGCCCGCATCCACGGGCGGTCCAGGACGTGGCCGGTGACGGAGTCGAGGGAGACGCTGCCCGGCCCGCCAATCGTGAAGGATGCTGCCGCAAGTCCCAGGACGGCCGGGTATTCCAGGCCGCCTTCGGTGGCGAAGAAGCCGTTGGGGGCGTGCACGCTGGCCGCAACGCCCATGGTGGTGGCAGCAGCCGCCCCGGCAGCCGGAGTGCCGAGGCCCAGCGCGAGTGCCAGCCCGGAACCCGCTTCGCCGAGGCCGGCCAGGACCGCGCTGGGCTTCGCCGGCCGGAACCCCATGGCGTGCATGCCCTTGCTGGTGCCCTCGATCCCGCCGCCGCCGAACCAGCCGAAGAGCTTCTGGGTGCCGTGGGCAATAAGGACGCTGCCCAGGCCCACGCGGAAAATGGTCTGTGCAGCAGTGGCGGCGGCTGGGCTGATCGTGCGGCTCATGTGAATCCTCCTGTAAACGGTTCAGCCTTCGGCTGCTCTTCAGGCGATCTTGTCCGACGATTCTACGTCCGGGGGAGGTGGCCCTGGCGTCCGGCTTCCCGCACCAGCAGCCTGATGTTTGCGTACAGCACTGCCCTGACCGCGTCGGGCTCCAGCCGCTGCCCGCGCCGGATGCGCGATTCCAGTTCCTTGCAGCAGCGCTCCAGCCGCAGGGCTCCCGCCATGGCGGACGTCGCCCTCAGGCTGACGACGGCGTCAGCCGCCATCCGCGCGTCGCCGCCGGCCAGGGCGCGGAGGATCTTCGACGCCCGGTCGGGCAACATCTGCAGGTAGTCATCGATAAAGGCCTCTGCGAAAGCCGGACCCACCTCGGCGGCAAGGACCTGCAGCGGACCGGCGTCCAGGACGGGGATGTCTTCTGTGCCGGTCACTTCGCACCGCCTGCTGTCCGTCGCATGCTGAGCCCATCAGTTCTTGCCGCGACCTTGCCGCGCGGCTTACCGGTCACTTTCCCGCGGGGACCTCAAGACAGGAGAAACTTTTGCCGATGTTCGGATCAAGAATGTAGGTCGGCTAGGCCCGCTCGAGCAGCACCATCACTTCGTAGTGCGTGGTTTGCGGGAACATGTCCAAAACTCTGGCCCGTCGTGCGGTGAACGAGGGGAGTGCCGCCAGGTCGCGGGCCAGTGACTGCGCATTGCAGCTGGAGTAGACCACGTGCTTAACGGAAGACGATTCCAGCCAGCCGCACAGTTCATTGCCGATGCCGCGCCGTGGCGGATTGACGATAACCAGTTCGGGTGCCCGGGCCGCGGCGACGGCAAAGGCTGTGGCATCGCCCGCCTGGAAATTCATGTGCTCCAGCCCTGCCTCGTCGCTGCTGAGCTTGGCCGACACAATGGCTTCGCGGCTGGTTTCGATCCCGGTGACCTCGCGGGAGGGGTCAGCGCAGTGCAGGGCAAAGCCGCCCACGCCGCAGTACAGGTCCCAGACTGACGACGGTGCCAGTTCGTTGACCCATTCGCGCCCCTGCCGGTACAGGGCCGCCGCCATGTCGCTGTTCGTCTGAAAGAAACTTTGCGGCCGGAGGTGGAGGTCGAGGTCGTTGACACGCATGCGCAGCGTGGACTGCTCGGTGAGCAGGATCTCGCGGTCGCCTTCCAGGACCGCCTTGTGTTCCGGGTGCAGGTTGACGGAGACAACCTTCACCTGCGGTAGGGAGGCCAGGAGGGTGGGGAGGTGCTCCCGGATGCGCGGCACCAGCTTTTCCGAACGCAGGACCATGCGCAGCATGATCTCGCCGTCCGGGGACTCGGTGATGATCAGGTGCTTGAGCTCGCCGCTGCGCCGTGGGACATCGTAGGGCGTCAAGTGGGCCCGGCTGATGAAGGCCGCCAGGACAGGGAAGCAGGCGAGTAGGCCGGGCGAGCAGACGCCGCACTCGCGCAGGTCCACGCCTCGGCCTTCGGCGTCAAGGATCCCGATGGTGGGGTTCTTGGCGGTTCCGCCCACCACCATCTTGGCCTTGTTGCGGAAGCCGGACTCGCGGCTCGCGACAGGCGGCAGCCACTCTGCGGACGTGTGGCCGGAGAGGAGTGTCTGGCAGTGCAGTTGCTTGCCGGCCAGCTGCTCGTCGTAGGGCTTGCCCATATGGGTGCAGGAGAGGCAGCGGGCGGCATCGAAGTAGGAACATTGCATGTCTGGTTAATTCTACTTTTTCTGCGGGCTTCCCCTGGCCGCCGGTCAGTATGGCGGCCGCTGCCGCTTCGGGAGGCTGAACCGGTCCAGATCATTGGCAGGTACGACGGCGGTCCCTCCCGACCGGGCCCGCGCCTGCTCGGCGAGGATATCCACGTCGCCGTACCGGGACGAGAAATGGGTGAGGACCAGGGTTCCGGCGCCGCCGTTGGCGGCCAGATCCCCGGCCTGCCCAGCCGTGAGGTGCGCATACTGCGCGGCCAGAGCGGCGTCGTCGTCGCTGAATGTGGACTCCGTGACAAGGAGGTCGACGCCGTCGGCGAGCCCTTCGGCGCCCTCACACGGGGCAGTGTCCATGACAAAGGCGAAGCCCTGGCCGGCGCGGGGGATGCTGACGTCTTCCAGCCGCACACCCCGCAGGACTCCTTCCCGCTGCAGACGGCCCGCGTCCGGGCCCGTAATGCCCGCTGCCGCCAGCCGCTCCGGCAGCATGGTCCTGCCATCCGGCTCGGTCAGCCGGTAGCCATAGGTTTCAACGCGGTGCCGCAAGGGCCGCACTTCCAGCCCCGGGGCGATTTCACCGGCAGCCGAGTGCGGCTGCAGGCGAAGGTCGATCCCGGGCGAGGCCACCGAGACAAGCGCCCGGACCACGTCCTCTCCGGACGCGGGATAGTGCAGGTGCACCGGGTGCTTCACGCCGTCCAGGGCCATGCGGGACAGCACGCCGGGAAGCCCGTAGCAATGGTCACCGTGAACATGGGTCAGGCAGATGCGGGTGATCTGGTTGGCGGAAACACCTGCATGGATCATCTGCCGCTGCGTGCCCTCGCCGGGATCGAAGAGGAGGCCTTCGCCGTCCCACCGCAGCAGGTATCCGTTGTGGTTGCGCGTCCGCGTCGGGACCTGCGATGCGGTTCCAAGGACGACGAGTTCGCGCATGACACCGAGTGTCTCACAGGCACGGCAGTCAGCAGGCGGGTCGGGGAACGGCCGCGCTCGCAGGCATCCGCGCTCGCAGGCGTTAATATTTGGCGGCCTTCCACCCATCCACCGGGAATGCGGCAACGAATACAGATTGAACCATCCGTTTCTGGTGCCCCGTGCTGGCCCCGAAATGTAGCCGCTGTAGCCGAACGGCGGTGCCATGCACGCGTGCGAAAAGAGCCTACCTGTGGCTGATAAACAGTTTGACCAGTTCCTCATGGAGGCCACGACCTCCGACGACGGCTCCGGATTCACCCTCCGGCCAGACCCCCTTTACGGCTTGTACACCAGTTGGTGTCATGTCACCGGCACCGTGCCACACGGGGAGGAGACCTTTTGGGAGGGCATGCAAGGGCGCCTTATCCCCGAACCGAACGGCCTTCGCATGAAAGGGCCGGCAGCTGCGGATTACATCCTCGCCAGCTATCCGGCGTCGGTCTGAATACGGTTCCGGGTCCCTTGCGTCCCAAGGCCTGAACGGCAGCAAGGCCAAGTGAGCACCGAGGGTGCCCGCTCAATGCGGACACCCTCGGTGCTCAATATCGACTTCTGAGGTTTATCTACTTGTAGACGCGCACCCAGTCGACCTGCATCTGGGAAGGCGTGGTGCTGGAACCGTCAGGGAACCAGTCGAGCTGCAGCGTCTGGTGCACGCTGCCGGAGGGCTGGTGGGACGGGGTGGTGTCGGTGAAGGTCTTGACACCGTCGATGTAGCCTGTGATGCCAGCCGCAGTCCACTCCACGGCGTAGTTGTGCCATTGGGTGGTATCAACCGCCTTGGCAGAGTAGGTCTGCTTAGTGCCGCTGCACGCATAGTGCAGGAAGAACTTCACCAGGGTCGTATCGGAGGTGCTCTCGGCGTAATCAACCTCGTCACAGGTCGACGACTTGCTGACCGGATTGAGAATGAGGACGGGGTGGTATTCGGAATCCCGCCGGTTCGTCTTCATGCGGGTCTCCCAGCGGCCGTACTTCTGGTTGGCAAACTTTGCCGACATGCCGCCGGTGGTACCGGCCGAATCTCCGCTGACAGTTGCCGCGCCGTTGGCCACCGACCACGCCTTGGGGCTGCGGATACCGTTGCCTGCATGTCCGGGGCTGTTGTACACGCTCCACTTGGTGCGGTCCGGGGTGCCCGTGTAATTGAATTCGTCGCCGGCCACAACCGAACCCCACCCGAGCGCGCTGGCGGCCTGCGTGCCGCTTCCCGGCGTGGTGGCTGCCGGAGTGACAGCGGCCGGAGCAGGCTGGGCGGGAGCTGCGGGCGCCTTCGGCGCAGCGGCTATGGCGGGCGCGGTTGTGCCGGTAGAAGCGACGGCAGGAGCGGCGGCGGCGGGTGCCGCCTTTGCGGGAGCGGCAGCAGCAACGGCTGCCGGCACAGCGGCGGTTGCCGTCTTCGCCGCTGCCGCCGTCTTGGCTGCCGCTGCCTTTGCGACGGCGGCCTTCGCCGCTGCTGCCCTGGACGCAGCAGCCCTGGATGCAGCAGCCTTGGTGGCCGCAGTCTTCGCCGCGGCAGCCTTCGCAGCGGGAGCCTTGGCGGCGTGAGCCGACACGGTCTTGGCGGAAGCCGACTCAGAGGCCTGGCTCGTGGAAGCCGTTCCAGCGGCGGCGGCAGCCTGACCGGCAGCCTGTTCCGCGGAGGGAGCGAGGCCGCATCCGGTCAGCGAAAGTGCGCCGATGCTAATGGCAATGGCTATGTTCTTCTTAAGCAAAAGACCCCTCCGGGCACACGGCTGCCGCGCAGAAGGCAGCCACAATCTAGGTGGTAAAGAAAAGCACGAAGCGATTCTGGGCCCCGGTCGTCGGGGCCGGAGCAGCCGAATTGCCGCTCTGCGCTTCCGGAGTCCAGCGGGGGCCTCCGGGGCCCCAATGGGGCCGTCCCTTGCGGAACAGGCCTCAACGTTACTTGATCGTTACCAAGGCCCGCAAAGCGCGGGGAAGGCCGCAGACGGACCATGCAACCGTTTCCCCGAACTGACCTGCGGGAACACTTTTATGACGGGGGCCGGAAACAGAGCGTCACCGCGTCGTCGCTAACGAGGGGCCGGGGCCAGGAGACAGGAGTTGGACTGCCCGGCGCCCGGCGGAAAGAATGAGCGGGTGACTGCTGCCGGCGAGTTCGTGGATGACACCCTACAGCGCGAGGCTTCGTGGTACCGGGCCGAGGAAATGCGCCACCGGTTCGGCAGCGGGATGCAGTACTACGGCGCGTCGGTGGGCGCGGTGCGCGGAACGGTCCGTGATGCCCTTCGCCGCCATGCCGGACTGACCCACGATGAGATCACCTCCCTGAGTTCCGAACTGTGGGAGGTGCCTGTTTACGAGCGGCGCCTGGCCGCCGTCGTCCTCCTGCAGTCCAAGCTGGAGTTGCTGACCAACTCTGACCTGACGCGCATGGAGGGCTTCATGCGGGACGCGCACATGCCGACGCTCGTCGACCCTCTCGCCGTCGACGTCGTTGGTCCGCTGGTGGAGAGGCTCGGGGGCCAGGCTCGCGTGCGTGCCGACGCGGTGCTGGACAGGTGGGCGGGTGACCCGGACGTCTGGCTCCGCCGCGCGTCGTTGATGGCGTCCCTGCGGGCACTTCGATCGGGTGGCGGTGACTGGGACGGCTTCGTCCGCCGCGCCAGGATCGCCGCGGACGTACTGCCGGCGATGACGACGCCGGGCAGCAGCCCAGACCAGGAGGCCGTTGAAGCCGTGCTGGACGCCGTAGCGGAGCGAAGACCGGAGCTCCGGTTCTCCTTCCGCCGCTAGGACCCAGATCCTGCGGACGCGGGAATGCTAGACGGAAGCCGGTGCGGGCTGCAGTTCCTCTGCCGCCTCGCTGGAGCCGGCATCTCCCGCCGCCGGGTTACCCGGCGTGCCTGCCGGGTGAACGGCCGGAGCCACGGCGATGTGCTGGCGGAGCGGGTGGAACTGGCTGTGCCCCATGCTGCCGAATTCGTAGGCGCTCTCGGCGTGCTCGGAGCGGTCGACGCCGGCAACTTCGGCCTCATGGCTGACGCGGAAGCCGATGGTCTTGTGGATCGCGATGCCGATGATTGCGGTCATCAGGCCGGAGAGCGCGAGCGTGATGAGTACGGCAACGGTCTGGGCGATGAGCTGCTGGACGCCGCCGCCGTAGAAGAGGCCGCCGCCTTCGCCGTTGACGGGGAGGGCGATGAAACCGAGGGCGAGGGTCCCGACCAGGCCGGAGCCCAGGTGCACGCCGACGACGTCCAGGGAATCGTCGAAGCCGTACTTGAACTTCAGTTCGACGAAGAGTGCTGACGCCACGCCCGAAACGAGGCCCAGGCCGATGGCGGCCACTGGGCTGATGTTGGCGCACGACGGCGTGATGGCCACGAGCCCGGCGACGGCGCCGGACGCTGCGCCCAGGGAGGTGGGGTGGCCGTGGCGGACCTTCTCCGTGAGGAGCCAGCTCAGCATGGCGGCACACGGCGTAACCAGGGTGTTGACCCAGATCAGTCCGGCCTGTTCTGCCGTGGTGGCGGCGCCGGCATTGAAGCCGAACCAGCCGAACCAGAGGAGGCCGGCGCCGAGCATGATGAACGGGACGTTGTGCGGGCGGTGCCCCGGGTCCTTTCCGAAACCGTGGCGCTTGCCGACGATCAGTGCCAGTACGAGGGCGGCAACGCCGGAACTGATTTCGACGACGGCGCCGCCGGCGAAGTCGATGACCTGGCCAAAGATGGCGGTCACTGCTCCGCCCTGGCTCATGAGGCCGCCGCCCCAGATCATGAAGGCGAGCGGGCAGTACACGGCCGTGATCCAGAGCGGCACGAACAGAACCCAGGCGGTGAACTTGGCGCGGTCGGCGATCGCGCCACTGATCAGGGCCACGGTGAGGATCGCGAAGGTTCCGGCGAAGCCGGCCTTGATGAGGTCGGGAGTGCCCATGAGGCCGTTCAGACCGAAGCTGGCGAACGGGTTGCCGAACAGGCCCAGGACGCCTTCGCCGGTGCTCATGGAGTAGCCCCACAGCACCCAGACGACGCCCACGATGCCGGCGGACACAAAGCTCATCATGATCATGTTGAGGGAGGCCTTGGCGCGGGTCATGCCGCCATAGAAGAGGCCCAGTGCCGGGGTCATGAGCAGCACCAGTGCCGCCGACACCATCATCCAAACGTTTGCCGCAGTGATTTCCAACGCGCTTTCCCTTCCCAGGAAACTCATTCCTTCCGCGGACCGCTGATGCCGGCGCCACGCCCCTCATTGATATTCGTGGACTTATGTTTCGGGTCTGGGCGTGGCAAGTTACACACGGGTTTCAAAAATCGCGTCTACGTAAAGCCCGCGTGACTGCCGTGTTTCGAATTTGTTAACGGCGCCTGATGGCCGGGGCGCTTTTTTGCTGTCTCCGCAGTCATCTGGCCGGAACCGCCGGTGGAACCCATGCGCCGCGGTGAGGATTGCCGCTGTTATGACGTGTTACAAGCACATGAATGAAACATATCCATGTCCGGGTCCATTGCCGGGCGCAGGATGGTTTCCCTGCCGGACCTGTTGACCGGGTCTAGGCGGTGCCGCCACCATGGGATATGACTGAATCTGCAGCTACCGGCGACGACTACTTCACTGAGAATCCGCACGCGGATGTTGTGGCGGAAGCCGCTGATGCCGCGGCAGGGGCGGACAGGCCCGATACCGTCGAAGACATCGCGGAGGAGGTGCGCGACGAGATCCGGCTGGGCCACGTCGAGGACGAGGTGAGCCACGTGCTTGAGGAACGGCTGGACGAAGCCGGCATCAGCATGCGGCCTGAAGACGTGGACGACCTCGCCGAAGATATCGAGCGGGACGTATCCAGCTAGGAAAACCCATGAATGACCCGCATAACCTGGAACGGTTCGTCGCCGCGCAGAATGACGGGGCCACCTACGCACATGCTCTGGAGGAGCTCCGCGCAGGCAGCAAGCGTAGCCACTGGATGTGGTTCGTCTTTCCGCAGATTGCCGGCCTGGGGCAAAGCGCCACCTCCAGACGGTACGCAATCGCCTCCCTTGAGGAAGCCCGGGCGTACCTGCAGCATCCCGTGCTGGGGCCGCGGCTGATCGAGTGTGCCACCGCGGTGGATAACGTGGGCAACCGCGGCGCGGCGGAGATTTTCGGCGGCATCGATGCCCGGAAGCTTCAGTCCTCCATGACGCTGTTCCTGCGTGCGGCGCCGGACGAACAGGTGTTCCGGCGCGTCTTGGAGCACTACTTCGGCGGGGAAGCCGACGCCGCCACCGACGGGCTGCTGGCAAGCCCAGGCACGTAAGTGGTAGCTGCCCTTCACCGCGCCAGTTGGCGGACCTAGACTGGGAGCACGAGCCAGCCTGCACCCAGCGGGCTGCGCAGACGGAAGGACAGTGGGATGGGTCTGGACGACAAAATCGACAATGCAGCAGAAAAACTTGGCGGCAAGGCCAAGGAAGGCGCGGGCAAGGCCGGCGACGATCCCGGCCTTGAGGCCGAGGGCAAAACTGACCAGTCCAAGGCCGATCTGAAACAGGCCGGTGAAAAGGTCAAGGACGCCTTCAAGAAGGACTGACCAAAAGGATCACCACGCCTGACTCTCCGTCTATTGCGGAGATTCGAAGGGAGTCCCGCCCGGTCAACCGTGGCAGGGCTCCCTTTCCCGTGTGGCCACTTAGCGGCTGGCGCTGACCTCCACCATCTGGACGTCAGCCAGCCAGCCATCAACGACGACGGCGGTCATGTACGTGCAGACCGGTTGCCGGCGGCGGTCGGTGGGGGAGCCGGGGTTGAGGAGGCGCATCCCGCCGGGCGCCAGCGTGTCCCAGGGAATGTGCGAGTGGCCGAAAACCAGGACGTCGGAATCCGGAAAAAAGGGCCTCGCAGCGCTGCTCCCGGCCCTTTGCCTGACCGGTCTCGTGGATCATGCTGAAACGGACGCCGTCGAGCGTCACGCTGGCCGTCTCGGGCAGGCGCCGGCGAAGTTCGTCGCCGTCGTTGTTGCCGTAAACACCGATCAGCCGGCGGCTGCGTTGTTCGAACTCGTCGAGCAGGTCCGCGCTGACCCAGTCACCCGCGTGGAACACCACGTCAGCAGCCTCGACGGCGGCCCACACCTGCTCGGGCAGTGCCCGGGCGCGCTTGGGGACGTGGGTGTCGGCAACAAGGACCAGACGCAGGCTCATCGAAGCATCTTCCCATGGGGCAGACTGGGACGATGGAGAAAATCGTTCCACCCTCACCCGGTGATCCCCGCCGTCCCCTTGGCCCCCGCGACCCGGGCGATGCCTGGGTGGAGGGCGACCGCGGACGGTTCTGGGGGCGCTTCGGATCGGCCGGCCTCCTGGTCCATGATGCGGAGAAGGGCGTCCTGCTGCAGCACCGCGCCACCTGGAGCGACCACGGCGGAACCTGGGGGCTCCCCGGCGGCGCGCTGCACCAGGGCGAGGACGCCGTGACCGGCGCACTGCGGGAGGCCCACGAGGAGGCGGCTGTTCCCGAACAGAACGTCAAAGTGCTCTTCACGTCCGTGTTCGACGTCGGCTACTGGTCCTACACCACCGTGGCAGTGCGGGTGCTGGAGCCCTTCGAGCCGGCCATCAGCGACCCCGAAAGCATCGAACTGCTGTGGATTCCCGTCGAAGAGGTGGCCGGCATCAACCTGCATCCTGCCTTTGCCGCCTCCTGGCCGGACCTGCGCGGCAGGCTGCTGGACGGCTCCGGTGTTGAACACTGAGAAGTTCCGGCTGCTGCTGGAAGAGGAACGGGCGAGGAAGCTCGCCCTCCTGCCGGCGCTCAGCGCAGACATTGCCTCCGCGAATGCAGCCCGGCAGAACTCCAACGTCGACGACGAGCATGACCCCGAAGGCGCAACCATCGCCTTCGAACTCTCGCAGGCGTCAGCCCTCCTGGACCAAAGCCGGTCCGGACTCGCGGAAGTCGACGCTGCCCTTGAGCGGATCAACGCGGGCACTTACGGAATATGCGCGGTGTGCGGAGAGCAGATCGCCGAAGGGCGGCTGGAGGCCCGCCCGTGGACCCCTGTCTGCATCCGCCACACAGGGGGCCGGGCCTAACCCCAGTCCGGCGGCGGTGGATGCCCGGGGGCTGTTCCGCCAGAGGGAAGAGCATCGTACTCTAGGGCTGGGAGGTGATTGCCATGCAGGCAACCCAGGGAGACCGCATCATCATTCGGGGCAGGACAGTGGAGTCCTCGGATCGGCACGGTGAGATTCTGGAGGTACGGGGCGCCGACGGAGCGCCGCCGTACCACGTCCGTTTTGACGATGGCCACGAGACCATTCTGTACCCCGGCGGCGACTTCACCGTCGAGCACCACACCACCTAGCTGCCCGGATGACCGCACCGCCACGGCCCGACCGGACTCTGATTACAGTTCTCGCCATCATTGCCGGTCTCGTCGCCGTGGCGCTCGCTGTGGTCTTTTTCCGCGGCCAGCCGGAGCCGCTCGCTGAGAATACGCCGGCGGGTGTGGTCCAGCGGTATGCGGCGGCCGTCCTCAACAATGACGGCGCGGCTGCCGCACGCTACTCAACTGACGGACGTTACGGGACTTCGTACCCGGACAGGCCGTGCGTGCCGGCGGACCGTCCTGCGGCGGGCACGCTCCGGGTCACGCTGGCCTCCACCGTGGAGCATGCCGACACAGCGGACGTGCACGTCGTCCTGACCACCTCCAACGGCAGCGGTCCTTTCGGGAACGCCGAATTCGAGACCGAGGCCGTGTTTGGCCTGGAACGGGTCAACGGCAACTGGCTCGTTGCGACCGCCCCGTGGCAGCTCACCATCTGTCCCGTTCCGGCGGCAAGGCCGTGAGTACCGTCCGGCCCGGCACACGCGGATCATCATCTCCGGCGGTGCCCATGGTGCGGCGACTGGTGGTCTTTGCACTCCTCTTTGTCCTCGTGCTGATCGGTGCGTCCGGCGTGGGCGGCCTGTTTGAGCGGCTGTTTACCTCCGGCGCAGCGCTGGCCGGGAAAGACGTCGGCAGCCTCGCCCGGTCCCTTGCATTTGCACTGGTCGGCGGGTCCATGGCCGCAGTCCTGTGGTGGCTCGTGTGGCGCCGCCAGGGGGAGGAAGCGGAGCGCTCCTCGGTTGCCTGGGGGCTGTACGTCTCCGGCGTATACATCGTTGCCCTTATCACCGCGGTTACGGCTGCGCTCGGCGCTGCATCGCAGCTGGTTGGGCTGCTGGCCCGTGCCGCATTCGGCCCGGCGGGTGCGGTGGTTGAGGACCTGGAATGGCGTTCGTCCCTGGCCACGGGTGTGGTGTGGGCGGCCATCTGGGCATGGCACAGGTGGATTTGGCAGCACTGCAGCAAGGGCCCGCGCCGGCTGGACACCGTCCCGGCGCTCGCGGGGTCGGTGTTCGGTCTGCTGATAGGTGCCGGCGGGACCGTGACTGCGCTCGGCAGTCTTCTCGATGCGGCGCTGCGGGGCCTGGCAGGTACGCATGACGTGGGATCGCCCTGGTGGGTTTCGGTGCTGGAGTCACTCATCTGGGCCGGCGGCGGATTCCTGGTTTGGTGGTGGCATTGGGTCCATGGCGAAGCGCGGCACCTTTCCTCACCGCTGGCCAACGTGGCCGCGGCGGTCTTCGGTGTGCTTGGCGGCTGCATTACGGCAATGGCCGGCGCCATCACGGCGGTGTTTGTCCTGCTGCGGCTGGTACTGGACCGCTCCGAAGACATGATCCGGCTCGTGGAACCCCTCGGCCCCGCGCTGGCCGCGGCAGCTGTCGGGTCCCTCGTCTGGCGCTACCACTCGGTGCTGACCGCCGCGCGGTCGGAGAAGATGCGGGTGACGGGGCGGCTGCTGGCAGCCGGAGTGGCGGTGGTCGCTGCGGCCTCAGGTGTGGGCGTTGTTGTCAACGCGGCCTTGGGCTTTGCCGAAACAACGCTGGCGGGAACGGGCACGCGCACA
Source organism: Arthrobacter globiformis (assembly GCF_030815865.1). Taxonomy (NCBI): domain Bacteria; kingdom Bacillati; phylum Actinomycetota; class Actinomycetes; order Micrococcales; family Micrococcaceae; genus Arthrobacter; species Arthrobacter globiformis. Next base: position 3,388,933 of record NZ_JAUSXI010000001.1, on the reverse strand, counting down.
CTGCTGCTGGGCGGAATCAGTGCCCTGCTTGTGGGCGGTGCGGTCTGGTGGAGGGCGTGGCAGCCAGCGAACCGCCGTGGATCGGCGAACGCCGATAATGCAGACGGGGCAGATACCGTGCCTTCCCGCACCGCTGCCGGAGGGCGCATCTACCTCGTGGCTATCTTCGCGATCAGTGCGGTCGTGGCCCTGATCGCCCTGCTAGTGGTCGGCTACCAGGCCTTTGGGTATCTGCTGGATCCGCTGCGCTCTGGAAACCTGGTGGGACGGACCCCGGCGCCGCTCGGACTGCTGACCGCCACCGCGCTCGTGGCCGCCTATCACTACAGCGTCTGGCGTAGGGAGCGTGCGGTGCTGCCGGCGGAGGCTGCCTCACTGCAGGAAACCGGCTCACTGCAGGAAGCTGGTGGGGCGCAAGACGCCGGTCCGGTACGGACCGCGCGACGGACGATCGGCCAGGTGGTCCTGGTGACGGGCTCCGATCACGTTCCGCTGTCACGCGCCATCCGCGAAGCCACCGGTGCCGACGTGACGGTCTGGCTGCGATCCGGCCAAACGGCAGGGCCGGATCCCGCACAGCCGGATGCCGGAAACCTTCTGGCCGCGCTGGAAGGGGTGAGAGCTGAGCGGGTGCTGGTCGTCGTCGGACCCGGCGTCCGGATCGATGTCATCCCCGTACAGGACCACACCGCCTCATGACAGAAGCCTCCTGACAGACGCCTCAGGAAACGGGCTGCCCCTTGATCGGCGACCGGTCGGCGCCGTATTCGGCCGTCACCAGGATGGGCAGGTGGTCCGACTTCCCCCGGGGGAGGGTTTCCACGCTTTCGATGTCCAGGCCCAGTGACGTGGCAAAGTCGAAGTGGCCCTTGAAGACCTTGTACCGGGTGTAGGTCCTGTGGTTGCTCAGGGACAGGGCGTAGCCGGAGTTTTTCATGTGCGTGTCAAGGCTCTTGGTGAAGAACGGGTAGTTGAAGTCGCCCACCATCAGCGTCATGAGGCCGGTGCCCATGCTCAGCAGCTCGGCATGCGCCGCGTGGATCTGCTTGCGCCGCAGCGAGTTTGACGCCGTGAGCGGGGCGGCGTGAAACGAACCCACCACCAGCTCATGGTCGGTTTCATTGTCCACCATCCGGGTGCCGATCAGCCGCTCATGGGCGGGTGCCATTATGCGGTCATGCATTGACTTCTTCAGGGAAAAGGTTTGCGTATCCAAGGCCGTGAACCGGTCAATCCGGTAGTAGATGGCCAGGCCCAGCCTGTTGCCCTTTGTGTAGTCGGCCAGGTGGAGCGGGCCGAGTGTGTCAGGCAGATCGGATGAGTCACATTCCTGAAGGCAGAGGACGTCTATCCCAAAGTTGCGGGCCAGATTCATCAGTTCGCCGCTCGCCTTGTGCTTGCGGAGGTTGTAGCTAATAACTCGCATCGAACACCTCTTCGAGGGCTGCTAGAAGGACCAGTCTCCGAGTCTACCCAGATCATCATATGGAGAGCCGCACATTAAGTGCGCGTCCGGCGGGGCGAAATATGCCGCGCCGGACGTATGCCGGCTTCCACAGGGTGCTGTGGCCTCTGGCCTGAATTACCTTCCGCCGGGGCCGTGTCCCTGTGTGTACTCTCCGGCCGTGACCGTGCCGAGCTCCGTGGCGCCAAGTCAAGGGGAGGCCGGTCCGCTGCCGTCATCGACGACGACGAGATTGAGGGCGGAGTCTGCCGCGCGGATCGCGCCGATCACTTCAAGGAGCTGGGCGTCCGGCTCGTACGCGGGGATCAGGATGATCATGGCGGGACCTCACTTGCCGATGTCCGAGGTGCCGCGCTCGCGGTTTGCACCCAGCGGATTGTTGACCAGTGCGCCGTTGAAATACATGGTGGGGGAGCCGCCGCCGTCGAGGTTGTACGCCGTTTCTGCGCCGAGATCCTTCATGATCTGCGCCATTCCCGTCATGGTCACGCCAGCGCTGTAGCCCGGGCTGCGGCCGTCAGCCACCACAAAGACCAGGTGGTTGGTGTCGATGAGCCCCACGGCGGTGCGCGGCTGCTCGCCCTGGATTGAATGGTGGCCGAAGTTGGTGTCCACCTCGACGTCCTCGATGCCGTCCACAACCTGGCTGTCTTGCACGATCGCCGGTCCAAACGACAGGGTGTTCCAGACGCCGTCGGCCACCAGCTGTTCTGCGGTGGTGGCTGTTTCGTCGTAGACCTTCATGGTGCCGTCCCGGTAGAACGCCAGCCCCTGGCGGGCGCCCTCGTTCCGGTAGATAACACCATTGCGGATGACGATGCCGGTGTCCCGGAAGCCGTAGTAGTCGCCGTTGATGGCGAAGATGCGGTTGTGGGCTGCAGCGATTTCCGAGGTGGCCTGAGTGATGTTCTCGCCGAAACTGTCGTTGGCGAACGCGGACTTAAGCGTCGTGGCGTCGTCGAGGACGACGTCGGCAACGTAGTAGGTGACGGTGCTGTCACCGCTGCCGGTCACCACCGTGGAGATGCTGATGTTGGCGCCGTCGGCCGTGTAGGAGGTGTCCGTGAGGGAGGCGGACGATCGCACCGTCGTGGCCTCGGAGGCCACACCCTGGGCTGCCTCGTAGGCGGAAACATCGGAGATTTCCACGTGCAGCACAACGAACTTGTCCAGCGCCCAGGCCGTGGCACCGCCGGCGGACAGTGTCAGGGCGAGGGCTCCGGCGAGGACGGCCCTGCGGGTCGGCCTGGCCTTGCCGCGCTTGCGGGCTGAAGGTCCGCGGCCAGCCGACGCGCTCCTGCCACAGGAATCATTGCGGACAGCCGGGTGTTGTGGATGAAGCGAACCTGTCCTGGAGGAGGAAGCACTATGGTCAAAGCGGTCTGGAACGGCGCCGTGATCGCGGAGAGCGAGGCCACCGTGAAGGTGGAGGGGAACCACTACTTCCCCAAATCGTCAGTACGCACCGAGTACCTGGAGGACAGCTCCCACTCCACGTACTGCCCCTGGAAGGGGGAGGCACGCTACTACAGCCTGCGGGTTGACGGCCTGCGTAATGAGAATGCCGCCTGGTATTACGCCGACCCCTCCGCCGAGGCAGCCCGGATCAGGGATCACGTGGCCTTCTGGCACGGCGTCCGGATCGAGGCCTGAGACGGCTCCATAGCCGGAAGCGATAGAGTGAACCGGGATTAACCGATCACGCTTTGAAGGAGTCACCGTTGACTGCTGAACTCCCGGAACTCGCCGGCGGCGACGCCTACTACGAGGACCTGGGCGGTGGCCGCTTCCGCTCCACCATCCACGCCCAGGGGGCCTGGAACGCCCACGAACAGCACATGGCACCGGCGTCGGGGCTCCTGGCGGACCGGCTGGACCGGCACGACCCCCGGGACGACATGCGGATGGCCAGGCTCAGCTACGAAATCCTGGGACTGATTCCCGGCGGTGAATTTGAAATCGTCACCGCGACGCTGCGCCCGGGACGCACCATCGAGCTGCTGCAGGCTGAACTGGTGGCTGCCGGGCGTGTGGCCATCAGGGCGACGGCCTGGCGCATGGTCACCAGTGACACGACCGCCGTGGCCGCCGTCGAGGACGGCGCCATTCCCTCACCGGAAGAATGCAAACCCTATGACGGCGCGAGCGTGTGGCCGGGAGGCTACATCCGCTCCCTGGAAATGCGGGTGGCGGAAGGTCACCGGCCCGGTGCCGGGAAAGTGTGGCTGCGCACGGACCATCCGCTGACGGACCGAAACGACAGCACGGACATGGCAAGGCTCATGGGGCTCGTGGACACCGCCAACGGTATTGCCGCGCGGGTGCCTCCGGGCAAAGACAGTTACGCCTTCCCGAACCTTGACCTCCAGATCCACATGTACCGGCGGCCGGAGGGCGAGTGGCTGGGGCTGGACAACGCCGTGTCCTTCGGTGCTGACGGCATCGGCCTCACCTCGACAGTGCTTCATGACCGCTCCGGCCCGTTCGGACGGGCGGAACAGATCCTCACGCTGCGGAAGAGCTGACCGCTGGGCTGCCTGGTGGAAGACCAGCCAGCCCGCCAGCGTGGCGAGGCCGGTCAGCAGGGCGCCCCACGCCATGTCCACAGCAAGGAGCTGCAGCGGCCAGGTCTTGAGCGTCGCGGCGTTGGTGAGGTCGTACGTTGCGTAGGCGAAGGCGCCCAGCCGCCCCATGGCCGTCGGCGGTCAGCCAAGTGCCGCCGTCGAGCGCCGGCCGCAGGGCAAAGAAGACGATGCCCGCAATGTAAATCGAATAGAACGCCACGGCGTACCCTAGATGGGGCCGGTCGGCCAGCAACTCACCGATGTGGCTGCGGTAGAACGGGTTCATGATCTTGAGCCACACGGCGTCGATCACGGCGAAGGCGGCGGCGACGACCAAAAATTGCAACACGACCAAGGGAGCTAGCAACATGCAACAGGCCGGGGCTGATTCACGGACTCTGACCCTCGTCCGGCAGGAGCAGTCCCTCGGCGCCGTCCGCGACCTTGATTTCGGGATCGAGCTCCTCGGCAAAGCCAGGGCCAGGGCCATCGGATCCACGCTTCGGCTGTACCGGCCCGCACCGACTGTTGCTTTCGGCCAGCGTGACACCCGCCTGCCCGGCTTCGGCGCCGCAGCCCAGGCCTGCCGCGACCTGGGGTTCGAACCGCTGATCCGCAAGGCAGGAGGCCGCGCCGCCGCGTATCACGAAGGCACGCTGATCATTGACCACGTGGAGCCGCACAGCGATGCGATCGCCGGAGCCAAAGGCCGCTTCGCATTTTTTGGCGAGATGCTGTCGGGGGCGCTCCAGAGCGTGGGCGTGCACGCCGCCGTCGGCGAGATTCCCGGGGAGTACTGTCCGGGCGAATACAGCGTCCACGGCTTCGCGCCCGGGGCCCCTGACCACCGGATCAAACTGGTAGGCACAGCCCAGCGCGTGGTGTCCGGCGCCTGGCTGTTCAGCTCCGTCGTCGTGGTGGAGAACTCGGCGCCCATCCGCGAGGTGCTGACGGCCAGCTACGAGGCCCTGGGCCTGGAGTGGGATCCTGCGACCGCCGGTGCCGTTAACGACCTTGTTCCTGTCCTCGACGTGCAGGCCATCGAGGACGCGGTGGTCCGCACCTACGCGGAGTACGCCACGCTGGGGCAGGCGGACTTCAGCAGTCTTCGCGCCTAGCCCTGCACTCTGCCTCCGGCGCCCGGTTTGGGCGGCCGGTTTATTCGGTGGCCAGCGGGATCTGGCAGATCATGAGGACGTTTCCGTCCGGGTCCCGGAAGTTAAACCATTGGTCATCGTTGACTTCGGTGAGTTGCACGCCGCGGGTTTTCATGAAGGCGTGGGCGGCCTGGATGTCGGCGGTGTTGAAGTGGAACGCAGGAACCTGGAAGACGGCGCCGGGGGAGTAGATCTTGCTGTCCAGGACGAGGCCGGCGCCCTCCATGGGGAGTATGTACAGATGGTCCAGCAGGATCTTGTCATCGGCGGGCACGCCCAGCATGCCGCAATACCAGTCGCGGGCTTCCTCAATGTCGCTGACGGGGACAAAGACGGTGCCGATCTGCGGGGAAACTGGGTTCACAGCAATCCTTTGGAACGCGGGAAGGAACTCCAACTGTAATGCGCTGGACTGGCCGTCGCCAGGAGCAGGGCTCGCCCGGATTTTTCGTACCCAGACCTGTCGATTTCAAACGCGCAGGAGAGGACGATTAAGGAACAGCCGCTGAAAAGGAGGTCGGTGATGTGCTATTCATCGCGTGCGGATTTCGGCTGGGACACCCGGAAGGATGCCGTCCGGAAGCCTGAAGCGCACCGGGAACCGGCGACGCCGGAAGCTGCGCCCGGGAAACCGTTGCCTGTGGACCATCCGGAACCCCGGACCCACGCGGACGACACCAGATTGTGGGCCTTCCTGGCCCGCCGCAAGGAGCCCCGCCGCAAGGAAGCCCACGCCCGCAGGCCGGTGCAGGACCGGATCGACGAAAAGGTCTGAACCAAACAGTAAAGGCACCGGATTCCGGTGCCTTTACTGGTGCATCTTGACTGCGGCTTCAGCCCTACGCGGCGAGCCTGCTCTTGACCTCGGCTGCGGACGGGTTCGTGGCAGCGGTGCCGTCCGGGAAGAGAACGGTGGGGACGGTGCGGTTGCCGCCGTTGATCTGCTCCACGAGGTCTGCCGTGCCGTCGACCTCTTCGATATTGATCTCGGTGTAGCCGATTCCTTGGGCGTCCAACTGCTTCTTCAGCCGGTTGCAGTAGCCGCACCAGGTGGTCGAGAACATGGTGATGGTGCCGTCTTCGGGGGTAAAGTCCACGGGCTCTCCTCGGATTGATATGGTCCTGTCGGTTTCCTTCCCCACAACCGTAACCCGGGCACCGGTATTCCCCAGCCTCTGTTGCAATGGCATGCTGGTGCCATGTGTGGACGTTACGTCATGGCCCGGGCAGTGGGGGATCTGCTGGCCGAATTCGACGCTGAGCTTGAGAACGAAACCGAAATCCCGCCGTCGTGGAATGTTGCGCCCACGGACGGCGCGCCCATCGTCCTGGAACGGCTTATCGACGGCGACACGGTCCGCCAGCTGCACGTCGCCCGCTGGGGCCTGGTGCCGTCTTGGGCGAAAAGCCCGGGCATCGGCGCGAAGATGATCAACGCCCGGAGCGAGTCGGTCCTCGAGAAGCCGGCCTTCCGCAAGGCTGTGCAATCGAGGCGCTGTGCCGTCCCGGCGGATGGCTACTACGAATGGAAACAGGGCGAGGGCCGCAGCAAGCAGCCCTACTACGTCCACCCCCGGGACGACTCCGCCATGGCCTTCGCCGGACTGTACGAGTGGTGGAAGGACCCGTCCGTGCCGCCGGGTGAACCAGCCCAGTGGATGCTCTCGATGTCCATCATGACGGCGGACTCGCCCCCGGCGGGAACTGAAGGCACGGTGTTCGCCGAACTGACGGCGCTCCACGACCGCGTCCCGCTGCCCATGAGCCGCGACACCATGGCGGCCTGGCTTGACCCGCAGGTCGATGACGCTGCCGGCCTGGTGGAACTCGTCCGGTCCGGCGTGAAGGACGTCGCCGCCGGCTGGCGGGTGGATTCCGTGGGCAAGGCCGTGGGCAACGTCCGCAACAACTCCCCGGAGCTCATCGAGCCCGTGGAGGCACTCTTCTGAGACTGACTTTCTGAGGTTGCGCGTGCCGGGCAGGGGAGTTGACCGGAATCAGAGCCGAGCCTGCAATCAGACGGTGACCTGGCCGCCGTCGTCCACTGTCCACGTGGGGTTGTAGGCAATCTCCCAGCGGAAGCCGTCCGGATCGGCGAAGTATCCGGTGTAGCCGCCCCACGGTTGGGTCTTGGGAGGGGCCACGACGGCCGCGCCGGCCGACTCTGCCTGGGCTATCACCTGGTTTACCTGCTCGGCGCTGCCGACGTTGTGGCTGAGCGTAATGCAGGGGACCGCGGTGGGAGCATCAACGGCGGCCTCGGCCTGCATCTGCCCCGCATCCCAGAGGGAAAGAATCAGGCCGTGGTTGGCCTGGATAAAGACCACCTCATCGGGAACCTCACGGTGGACCGGCCAACCCAGGCCGTCCACATAGAAGCGCCGGGAGGCGGCCACGCTGCGCACTCCCAATGAAATAAAATCGACTCTGGGCTGCATGGTTCGATACTGTCATGATCATGCCCACAAATCACGGAGACGAGAAAAACGCCCAGGCTGACCGGGAACAGCTCGCCGCCGTGCGGGTTGCGGTGGACGAGGTGGACGAGCAGATCGTCACGCTGATCGCCCGCCGTGAGCGCCTGATCCGCATCGCGGGAACCCTGAAGGGGGACGACGCCGAAGTGCGGGCGCCGGGACGCGTGGAGCGGGTCATCGAGCATGTGCGCTCGGCCGCGGAGAAAAAAGAAATAGACCCGGACATCGTGGAAAGCACGTACCGGGCCATGATCTCGAAGTTCATCGAGCTTGAGATGAAAATCCACAACGACAACAGCTGAGCTGTTGCTTCTGGCTGCGGACGCGTTCGTCCGCTGAAGCGTTCTGGCGGCTGACGGGTTCTCCCCGCAGACGGGTGCTTCCTGCAGTGGGGGCTGGGCCGCTGACAGGCGCGCCGAGGCGCCGGGCCGGCTGGTCCGGGCTGCTGCCCGGTGCCGCTTTGAAAGGGCGCTGACCCTCTAGAGCTTCTCCTCGACAGGCACGCCGGACTGGAATTCCCGCCCGTCGGCCTCGCTGAACGCGGACATAAGGTGGCTCTTGTCCAGCCCCAGTACCGTGCTCATGGGGAAGTTGCCCGTGATGGTGTTGCCCGAGTGCTCAACGCTGCTGAGGTCGAAGTTCTCCTCCGTGCCGTCATGGCTGAAGGAATAGATCGAGACCGCCTCGCCGTTCATGAACTCGATTCCCAGCCTCCGTTGATGAGAATAATCCGGAGTGGCAGCCACGAGCCCCACAACAAAGGCGCCCGATGCTGGAATGTTGCCGTCGATATCAAACCTGGCCACCAATGTGCTTTCTTTGGCGGCGATGCTTACCTGCTTCAGGAGCGCGTCATTGGAACTCATGGGACCATCCTGCCCTGTGAGCCGCCGTCCGTCCACACCCATCTAGGTTTTGTCCCCGGCCCGGCGTAGACTGGAACTATTCGAATACATATTCGAATGGCTGCGTATTTTCTGCAGGATGAGATTGGTATCCGGAGGCACCCATGGGAACGTTCAGCGAGTCTGTTGACGTCGTCTGCGCACCTACCGGTGAGCCAGCGGAGCTTCGGTGGGGCGGCAGGGAATACCGGGTCTGCGCCGAACCCTTGCGCTGGTATGAACGCCGCCAGTGGTGGGCCGAAGAGCGGCGTGCCCCGCTGGGAAGCGGCCCCGGGCTTGTGGACCATGAGATCTGGCGGGTGCAGGTCGTGCCTGCCGGCAGAAGCAGCCCGCCGGAAACTCCGGCTGCAGAACCACTGGAACCATTAACCCTTGACCTGGTGCGGCATGCCGGCAGCGGACGCTGGCGGCTGCTCCGCATCCACGACGCCCTCCGGCCCGAAGTCGCACTCCATCACAAATCAGCATGAGCTTCACTCACTTACACGTTTCCACCGCCTTCAGCGCCCACTACGGTGTCTCCTGGCCAGATCAACTTGCCCAGGCAGCAGCGGCCCAGGGAGCAACCGCCCTTGGGTGCACTGACCGGGACGGTCTCTACGGCACTGTAAAACACCTCAAGGCATGCATGGCTGCCGGGATTGACCCGGTGGTCGGCGTGGATCTGTCAGTGTTCGACGACGAGGATGACCACGACGCCGGGTTACCTGGTGAGCAGATGGCTGGCGCCCGGTTTTCCAAAATCCGGTTTTCGGCAGCCCGCGTCACCGGACGGGTCGTTGTCCTGGCGCATGGCCATAACAACGGTGCGGGGTACAAGGCATTGTGCCGGCTGATCTCCGACGCACACGCCCGCACCACGGGCAAAGCCGGCGGAGCGGTGCCCGTTGCTGTCACAAGGGCTGAACTCGCCTCACGCGTGCTGGACCCGGAAACCCTGAAGCCGGTGCTCACCGTGCTGTTGGGCCCGGATTCCGACGTCGGCCTCGCACTGGGCGGGCGGCGGTACCTCCGGCCCCGCACCCTTTTCAAAGGCTGGCTGGACGCCATGCCCGCCGGGAGCGTCGCGGCAGAGATCGTCACCCACCTCAGTGCACCGGGTGCGCCCTTGAGCACGGCCCATGCGGTCCGCATGCTCAAGCTGGCGCAGGAGTATGGCGTGCCGGCTGTGCTTACCAACGCCGTCCGTTACTGCGAGGAGGACGGGGCGGCCACCGCCGACGTCCTGGATTCGGCCCGCACGCTCAAGTCGCTTCCCGAACTCTCCGCCGAGCCGCTGCTCCAGCCCAACGGGCAGGGCTGGCTGAAATCCCCGGACCAAATGGTGGAGCTGGGCAAGGAGATCATCCATGCCGCCGGCTACGGTGCCGCCGATCTCCAGGTGCTGCTCGCGCAGACTGAGGCGCTCGTGGACCGTTGCCGCATGGATCCCGTGTCCGACATGGGCTGGAAGCAGCCGGTGGTGCCCGAGGCCGCCGTCATCGGCATTGAAGGGGATCCGCTGGCAGAACTGGCCCAGCGCTGCGAGGCCGGAATTGCGCGGCGATTCCCCGGCATCACCGGGAAGGCAGAAGCAGACATGCGCGCCCGGCTGCAGCATGAGCTGAAGATCATCGCCCGCCTAGGCTTTGCCTCCTACTTCCTCACCGTGGCCGAGGTTTCCCGCATGATCCTGGACATGAATGTGAGGGCGGCAGCACGGGGATCGGGCGCTTCCAGCCTGGTCAACTACCTGATCGACATCAGCCAGGTGAACCCCCTCCAGCATGACCTGATCTTCGAACGGTTCCTCTCCGGCGACCGGTCCACGCTGCCGGACATCGACATCGATGTGGAAAGCGCTGAGCGGCACAACGTCTACCGGAAAATTTTTGACCGGTTCGGCTCACAGCGCGTCACGCTGATGAGCATGCAGAACGGCTACCGCGCTCGCGGTGCCGTGCGGGATGCCGGCATGGCTTTGGGGATGGACGACGGCGATGTCGGCGAGATTGCCAAACAGCTGTGGCGCTTTTCGGCACGGAAGTTCCGGGAGGCGCTGGAGGAAAAACCGGAACTTCGCGAGTTCGCCGGACGGGTGGAACAGCGGAACTTTTCTGAGAACCAGCAGCTGGACCTGCTGGTGGACCTCACCGAACGGCTGGACCGCCTTCCGCGCCACATCTCCATGCACCCCTGCGGGGTGATCCTCGGTGATGCCACCCTGCTGGACCGGACCCCGGTCCAGCCCAGCGGCCTCGGCCTGCCCATGAGCCAGTTCGACAAACACGACATGGACCCGATGGGCATGCTGAAGCTGGATGTCCTGGGCGTCAGGATGCAAAGTGCCATGGCCTTTGCCGTACGGGAGATCATCCGGATCCACCCCTCCAAGGCTGAAGTGGTGGCAGCCGGAGCCCATCCCGCTGGACCTGGGGGCAGCGGGCCGGACTACATCGCCGAGGACGGCCTGATCGACCTCAATGCCGTGCCCCTGGATGATGAGCCGACATATGAGCTGATCAGAAGCACCCACACCCTGGGGTGCTTCCAGATCGAATCGCCGGGCCAGCGGGAGCTGGTGGGCAAGATGGCCCCGCGCGAGTTCAACGACCTCATCATCGACATCTCACTGTTCCGCCCTGGGCCGATGAAATCGGACATGGTGCGGCCCTTCCTTGAACACCGGCACGGCTTCGCGCCGGAGACCTACCCGCACCCGGACCTGAAGCCGGTGCTTCAGGAAACCCATGGGGTGACGGTCTTCCATGAGCAGATCCTGAGGACCTTTGATGTGATGACCGGCTGCGGGCTGGCGAAAGCCGACGAGTTCCGCAGGGCGTTGAGCAACGAGGTCAAGGAGGGCCAGGTTGAGGAGTTTTTCCGCCGCGAGGCAAAGGCCAGGAAGTATTCGCCGGAGGTAGTGGACAAGGTCTGGGGCACCCTGAAATCGTTCGCCAGTTTCGGGTTCTGCAAAGCCCACGGCGCGGCCTTTGCCGTGCCCACCTACCAGTCGGCCTGGCTGAAGGCCCACCATCCGGAGGCGTTCCTTGCGGGCCTGTGGGAGCACGATCCTGGCATGTACCCCAAGCGTCTCCTTGTGGCCGAGGCGCGGCGTATGGGCATCCCCATTCTTCCGCTGGACATCAACCGCAGCGGTGCCGAATACCGGGTGGAGCGTGTCGCGGAGGGCCCTGACCGGGGAAAGCTGGGGATCAGGCTGAGCCTCAACGGCATCTTCGGGCTGTCCGGTTCTGAATTGAAGCGGATCGTTGCAGGCCAGCCCTATGACTCCCTGGCGGATCTGAGGGCACGCTCCAGGCTGAGCAAGCCCAGCATCAAGCGGCTTGCCCAACTGGGTGCCTTTGACACGCTGCACCGGGAATCCGGCGGGACAGCCAACCGGGCAGACCTTGTCCACCACCTGCAAAGTTTGCAGAGCAAGTCAGTAAAGAAAGGCGCCGAGGTCATTGAGGGGCAACTCGCGCTGCCCCTTGGGGACGTCGAATTGCGGAACGTCAAGCCCGGGATGCCTGAACCCACCACGGTGGAGAACGTCCGGGCGGAACTTGACCTGATGGCGGTTGACGTCAGCGAACACCTGATGTCCAGCCACCGGCCGCTTCTGGACCGGCTGGGCGTCACCACTGCGGACAAGCTGCTGGGGCTGCGAAACGGCACGGAGGTACTGGTGGCCGGTGTGAGGATCGCGACCCAGACCCCGCCCATGCGCGGCGGCAGGCGTGTGGTCTTCATCAGCATCGACGACGGCACCGGGTGCGTGGATTCCGTGTTCTTCCACGAGGCCCAGGAACATGCGGGCCCGCTGCTGTTCGGGACCCGGCTGCTGCTGATCCGGGGAACGACCAGGCGGACCGGTCCGCGCGGCATTAGCCTCAGTGCCAGCATGGCCTGGGACCTCAGCCAGGTGGACACCCTGCCGCTCCCCGAACGGGGGAGCGCTGACCAGGGAAATCGTGAACCAGGGGCCGTCGGACCAGATGACCCTGAACAGGACTTCTGGCAGCCGGGGCCACTGGATGGCATCAGCAGAAACCTGGCCATCACCGGCCTGGGAAGCTGACCGGCCCCGTCCTTTTCCAATTGTTCCGATTGGCCGCCGCCGTGGCGCTTTGGCTCGCCACTTCCGCAACAGATAACATTGACGAGGCTGGCTGTGGTCCCCGTACGCCACAAGCTACGAAGCCTGAACTTTGAATAGGAGACACCCGTGTCAGATGCCCAGCAGATCACCCTCATCGTCGATGGCGAAGAAATGAAGGTGACTACCGGGACCACCGGCGCGGAACTCTTCTTTGAGCGCCGCGACGTCGTTGTGGCCCGTGTTGACGGCGAACTCAAAGACCTGGACCAGCCCCTTCCCGAGGGTGTCGAGGTTGAAGGCGTCACCATTGATTCCCCCGACGGGCTCAACGTACTGCGCCACTCCACCGCCCACGTCATGGCCCAGGCCGTGCAGCAGCTGCGCCCGGACGCCAAGCTGGGCATCGGCCCCTACATCACTGACGGGTTCTACTTCGACTTCGACGTCGCTGAGCCGTTCACCCCGGAAGACCTGAAGACCCTGGAAAAGATGATGCTCAAGATCATCAACCAGAACCAGAAGTTCGTCCGCCGCGTCGTCTCCGAGGACGAGGCCCGCGAAGCCATGAAGAACGAGCCCTACAAGCTCGAGCTGCTGGGCAAGAAGAACGAGGCCGCCGATGCCGGCGAAGGCGTCAACGTCGAAGTGGGCGCCGGCGACATCACCATCTACGACAACGTCGACCGCAAGAGCGGGGACAGCGTCTGGTGCGACCTGTGCCGCGGCCCCCACCTGCCCAACACCAAGCTCATCTCAAACGCCTTCGCCCTGACCCGGTCCTCGGCCGCGTACTGGCTGGGCAACCAGAACAACCAGCAGCTGCAGCGCATCTACGGCACCGCGTGGCCTACCAAGGACGCCCTGAAGGCGTACCAGGAACGCATCGCCGAGGCTGAGCGCCGCGACCACCGGAAGCTTGGCGCCGAGCTGGACCTGTTCTCCTTCCCGGACGAGCTCGGATCGGGCCTACCGGTCTTCCACCCCAAGGGCGGCATCATCCGCAAGGCCATGGAGGACTACTCCCGGCAGCGCCACGTGGATGCCGGCTACGAGTTCGTCTACACCCCGCACATCACCAAGGGCCACCTGTACGAGGTATCCGGCCACCTGGACTGGTACCGGGACGGCATGTTCCCCGCGATGCACATCGACGCGGAGCACAACGAGGACGGCACCGTCCGCAAGCCCGGCCAGGACTATTACCTGAAGCCGATGAACTGCCCCATGCACAACCTCATCTTCCGCTCGCGCGGCCGGTCCTACCGCGAACTGCCGCTGCGGCTCTTCGAATTCGGTTCCGTCTACCGCTACGAGAAGTCCGGTGTGGTCCACGGCCTGACCCGCGTGCGGGGCATGACACAGGACGACGCCCACATCTACTGCACCCGCGAGCAGATGAAGGACGAGCTCACCACCACGCTGAACTTCGTCCTCGGCCTGCTCAAGGACTACGGCTTGGACGACTTCTACCTCGAGCTGTCCACCAAGAACGAGGACAAGTTCGTCGGCGACGACGCCACCTGGGAGGAAGCCACCCGCACCCTGGCCGAAGTGGCCGAGGCCTCCGGGCTGGAGCTCGTTCCGGACCCGGGCGGAGCCGCGTTCTACGGACCCAAGATTTCGGTGCAGGCGAAGGATGCCCTGGGCCGCACCTGGCAGATGTCCACGATCCAGCTCGACTTCAACCTGCCTGAGCGCTTCGAACTCGAGTTCCAGGCCGCCGACGGCACCCGCCAGCGTCCGGTCATGATCCACCGAGCCCTGTTCGGTTCGGTGGAGCGGTTCATGGGTGTCCTCACCGAGCACTATGCCGGTGCCTTCCCGGCATGGCTTGCTCCCGTGCAGGTGGTGGGCATCCCGGTGGCGGAGGCCTTCAACGACTACATGTTCGACGTCGTCGACAAGCTCAAGGCTGCGGGCATCCGCGCCGAGGTGGACATCTCCTCGGACCGCTTCCCGAAGAAGATCCGCACGGCCAGCAAGGACAAGATCCCGTTCGTGCTCATCGCCGGTGGTGAGGACGCGGAGGCGGGTGCCGTCTCCTTCCGGTTCCGGGACGGCAGCCAGGACAACGGCGTGCCCGTGGCCGAGGCTGTCCAGCGGATTGTGGACGCCGTCCGCAACCGGACCAGCTAGCCGCGGCGGAGGGGGCACACGTGCAGGAGAACACAGGGCCGGGCTATCCGGGGGACGCGGAAGCAACGGACGATTTTGGCCTCGCCGGCGTTCCTGACGCCTTCCAGCGGCTGTGGACTCCGCATCGCATGGCCTACATCAAGGGCGGGCAGCACCAGTTCAAGAACCAAGACGATTGCCCGTTCTGCATTGCGCCCGCGCGCACGGATGAGGAGTCGCTCATCGTGTACCGCGGCCGCACGAGCTACGTGGTGCTGAACCTGTTCCCCTACAACCCCGGCCACCTGCTGGTGTGCCCCTACCGCCACGTTCCCGATTACACGGACCTGACGGTGGAGGAGACCGCCGAATTCGCCGACCTGACGCAGACCGCCATGCGGGTGCTGCGGAAGGTGGCGAATCCCGGCGGCTTTAACTTGGGCATGAACCAGGGGGTCGTGGGCGGGGCCGGCATCGCGGGCCACCTGCACCAGCACATCGTTCCGCGTTGGGGCGGGGACGGAAACTTCTTCCCGATCATCGCCCAGACCAAGGCGATCACGCAGACCCTCGACGAGGTCCGCCAGCAGGTTGCCGACGCCTGGCCCGGGGAGACGCATGCTGAATAGGCATGCCCGCGGGTTCTTCACCGCGCTGTTTACCCCGCTTGCACGCTGGCTTTTGAAAATTGGCGTCTCGCCGGACGCCATCACCATTGTGGGAACGGCCGGCGTGGTGGTCGGGGCACTGGTGTTCTATCCGCTGGGCCAGCTCTGGTGGGGAACGATCTTTATCACCCTGTTCATCTTCTCCGACGTCATTGACGGCATCATGGCGCGGATGCAGAACCTGGGCGGCCGCTGGGGCAACTTCCTGGACTCCAGCCTGGACCGGTTGGCTGACGGTGCCCTCTTTGCCGGCCTGGCCATCTGGTTTTTCACCGGCGGTGAGGATGCCCCCATAGCCATTGCCGCCGTCGTCTGCCTTGTCCTTGGCATGGTGGTCTCCTATGTCCGGGCGAAAGCCGAATCCCTCGGCTTCCAGGCGAACGTGGGCATTGCCGAACGTGCTGAACGGCTGGTTTCCGTCCTGGTGATCACCGGCCTGACCGGCGTCGGACTGCCGCCCGTTGTGCTGCTGGCGACCCTGGTGCTGCTGGCGGCGGCGAGCCTGGTCACGGTGGTCCAGCGCGTCCTGGCTGTGCGCGTCCAGTCGCTGGAAGATTCCGAGCAAACCTGATTAAGCCGGGCTGCCGCCGTGGGACTAGTATTAGAACTGCCCGGTCAATGGATCCGGTAATCCGGTGTGTGCAAAAACGGCATGTCCGTGCCTGCGCCGCCGGCGAAGGTCATCTAGCTACCCATAGGGGTTTTTGTGTCTACACCTGATGTAAGCAACGAAGCCGGCTCGTCCGCCAACAGCGTGACGGGCAGCAACCGCGTCAAGCGCGGCATGGCAGAGATGCTCAAGGGCGGCGTCATCATGGACGTCGTCAACGTCGAACAGGCCCGCATCGCCGAAGACGCCGGTGCCGTTGCCGTCATGGCGCTCGAGCGCGTCCCGGCCGACATCCGCGCCCAGGGCGGCGTGTCCCGCATGTCCGATCCGGACATGATCGACCAGATCATCGATGCCGTTTCCATCCCGGTCATGGCCAAGGCCCGGATCGGTCACTTCGTCGAGGCCCAGGTCCTGCAGTCCCTCGGTGTCGATTACATTGACGAGTCCGAGGTCCTGACCCCGGCCGACTACGTCAACCACATCGACAAGTGGAACTTCAAGGTTCCCTTCGTCTGCGGTTCCACCAACCTCGGTGAGGCGCTGCGCCGCATCAACGAGGGCGCGGCCATGATCCGCTCCAAGGGCGAGGCCGGCACCGGCGACGTCTCCAACGCCACCGGGCACATGCGCCAGATCCGCGCCGAGATCGCCAAGCTCGCGGCGCTGCCCGAGGACGAGCTGTACGTCGCGGCCAAGGAACTGCAGGCCCCGTACGAACTGGTCAAGGAAGTTGCCGCCACCGGCAAGCTCCCCGTGGTGCTGTTCACCGCCGGCGGCATCGCCACCCCTGCGGACGCTGCGATGATGATGCAGCTCGGCGCCGACGGCGTGTTCGTGGGCTCGGGCATCTTCAAGTCCGGCAACCCGGCCCAGCGTGCGGCCGCCGTCGTGAAGGCCACCACCTTCTTCGATGACCCGGACGTCATCGCCAAGGCCTCCCGCGGCCTGGGCGAGGCCATGGTCGGCATCAACGTGGAGGAGATCCCGCAGCCGCACCGTCTCGCAGAGCGCGGCTGGTAATTCCGCCGTTGGGGGCGGCGGACGGCGCTGATCCTCTGCGTGCTATTCCCCGCGCTCTAATTGGCAGCTAAGTTGCTGCTCAGGGCGCGGGGCCCCTTTTACGCACGCTGCCGGACCACACCGCCCTTCGCTTGGCGCTCCTGATGTACGACGGCGGCGAGTCACCTTTGCCGGGTGACTCGCCGCCGTCGTCTGCTTTTAGGGGAGTTACCCCAGCCCGCGGCGCTTGAGGAGGGGCTCGAGGGCGGCGTCGCGGCCGCGCAGGGTGCGGAACGACTCGAGCGGATCCCGGCTGTTGCCGCGGGAGAGCAGCTCGGCGCGGAACCGGTCGCCGTTGGCCCTGCTGAGACCGCCGTTCTCGGTGAACCAGTCCACGGTCTCGGCGTCCAGCACCTCGCTCCAGATGTAGGAGTAGTAGCCCGCAGAGTAGCCGTCGCCCGCGAAGATGTGCTGGAAATAGCCCGTGCGGTAGCGCGGCGGAATCAGCGGATGGGCAACCCCTGCCGCGGCCAGTGCCTTCGCCTCGAATTCCAGGGCGTCCTGCGGAACGCCGTCGGTGTCCAGGACGTGCCAGGCCAGATCCAGCAGCGCCGCACCGAGGTACTCCGTGGTGGCGAATCCCTCGCCCCACAGGCGGGACTCGTTGAGCCGGTCGACGACGTCCTGGGCCAGCGGCTCCCCGGTGGCATGGTGGCGGGCGTAGTTGGACAGCACCTCCGGCCACATGATCCACATTTCGTTGACCTGGGACGGGTACTCCACAAAGTCCCGCGGCACCGACGTTCCGGAGAAGCGGGGGTAGGTGACGTCGGAGAACAGCCCGTGCAGGGCGTGGCCGAACTCGTGGAACGCCGTGCGCACCTCATCGAGCGTGAGCAGCGTGGGCTCACCCGCGGGCGGCTTGGAGATGTTCAGGTTGTTGATGACCACCGGCTTGGTGCCCAGAAGTGCCGACTGGTCCACCAGCGAATTCATCCAAGCCCCGCCCCGCTTGGTTTCGCGGGTGTAGTAGTCGCCGAGGAACAGCCCCAGTTCTGTTCCGTCCGCGTCCCGGACCTCCCAGATCCGGACGTCCTCGTGGTAGCCGGCAAGGTCCTTGCGCTCATGGAAGGTGATGCCGAAGAGCGAGGTCGCGGCGAAAAACACGCCATCCGTCAATACTCGGTCCAGCTCGAAGTACGGCCTGAGTGCCTGCTCGTCCACCGTGTACCGTTCCCGCCGCACCTTGGCGGAGTAGTAGGCCCAGTCCCAGGCCTCCAGCGGGTGGCCCGCGCTCTCGGCCAGGGCGGCTGCCTCGGCGTCGGCGTTCCGGACGGCGGCGGGCGCCAGCCGGTTCAGCATGGACCGGACAGCTCCGAAGTCCGGAGCCGTCTGCCGGTCCACCACCAGTTCGGCATAGTTGGCGAAGCCCAGAAGGGCGGCTTTTTCTGCGCGCAGCCGGACCATTGAATTCACGAGGTCGAGGACATCGAGGTCGCCGCCGGTGCTGCCGCGGGCCACGGACGCTTCAAAGAGCCGCCGGCGCACGTCCCGGTTGTCCAGTGCGGCCAGGGCCGGCTGGTTGCTTGGCTGGATGAGCGTCAGGAGGAACTTGCCGTCATGACCTGCAACGCGCGCTGCTTCTGCGGCGCTGGCGATCTCATCCCCGGGAAGGCCAGCCAGGTCATCGGCGCTGTCCAGCAGCAGGGCGGCGGACTTCATCGCTTCCTTGACGCGCTGCCCGAATTCCGTGCCCAGCCGGGACAGTTCGGCGTTCAGGGACCGGAGCCGGTCCTGGCCGTCGTCGTCCAGCTGAATCCCGGACTGGCGGAACTCCTTGAGGTACTCCTCGACAAGCCTTTTGGCTTCGGCGTCCAGGCCCGCGGTATCCACGGCGGCGAACCGCTCGTAGAGTGCCCGGTTCAGGTACACGGCATCCTGATGGGCCGCGAAGCGGGGCGACAGTTCGGTCTCCAGCTTCGTGATGGGCTCCGAGGCGTCGGCTGAAACCAGGGTGAAGAAGGAAGCCGCGGCGCGGTCCAGCAGCCGGCCGGACTTCTCCATGGCCAGCGCCGTGTTGTCGAACGTGGCCGGCCCGGGGTTGTCCACGATGGCCTGGATCTCGGTCAGGTGCTCGGTGAGCCCGGCGTCAACCGCCTCGGCGTAGTGGTCGTCGTCGATGTCGGCAAACGGCGGCAATCCGAAGGGCAGGGCGCTGGGGGAGAGGAGGGGATTGGTCATGAAGCAAACCCTTTCATGCAGCTCTGCGGTGCACAATGTTTTGGCGTGGTTCTACGGGCGGGTTGCCCGCCGTCGGCGTGCCGCGGACTTACGCTAGGGTCATGGGGAACAACAACGTCTCTGGCCGTGCGTTGCAAGCGGCTGCTGCTGCACTGCTGATGGCGGGGCTGGCGTCCTGCGGCGTGGCCGCCGAGCAGGCCCGGCCGCAGCCGGGCAACGAGTCCGGCAGCCAGTCCGGCAGCCAGCCTGCCAGCGCGGCCGGACAGCCCTCAAGCCCGGCAGCGCAGTCCAGCGCTGGGAGCAGTGAAGCTCCGACGTCGACGGCCGACCCCACACCGAGCGCCGCAGCGACCCCCACCCCGGGTGTCGGTCCCGCGTGCACGGCCGTCCGCTGCACGTCCATCCTGGTCACCGGTGACATGCTGGTGCACACCCAGCTGTGGCAACAGGCCCACGAAGATGCCGTCGCCGGCGGGGTCAAGGGACTGGACTTCGGTCCGCTGCTGGAAGGGCAGAGGCGCTACATCGAACAAAGCGACATAGCCATCTGCCACCAGGAAACGCCGGTGGCCCTGCCCGGGGGCCCCTTCTCCGCCTACCCTTCCTTCAACGTCCCGCCGCAGATTGCCGCTGCCGCCAAATCGGTCGGCTACCGTGCCTGCACCACGGCCAGCAACCACACCATCGACCAAGGCACCGAGGGCCTCGCCAGGACACTGGATGTGCTGGATACAGCCGGGCTGCAGCACACCGGCTCCTACCGTACGCAGGCCGAGTCCAAGGGCATCCTCATCCTGCAGACCGATGCCGCCCGGATTGCCGTCATTGCGGGCACCTACGGACTCAACGGGCAGGTCCCGGAACAGACTTGGCAGGTGGACATGCTCGACGCGCCCACCATGATCGCCAAGGCCAAGGAGGCCAGAAAGCTGGGCGCGGACATCGTCCTGGCCGCCGTGCACGCGGGGGACGAGTACGCCAGTGCCCCGAACGCCCAGCAGCTGGAAGTGGCGCACGCGCTGGCCGACAGCGGCCAGTTCACCATGATCTACGGACATCACACGCACTCGGTGCTCCCCGTCGAAAACTACAAGGGAACGTGGATCGCCTACGGCCTGGGCAATGGCGTGACAGAACTGTCCCCGACGTACGTTGTCAACAACGAGGGCCTGCTGCTCCGGGCACAGTTCAATCAGGACAGTGCCGGCAATTGGACCGCAGCCGATGTCGCCTGGGCACCGTCAGTCATCGTCAGCGCCCCCTACCGCTGGTGCTCTGTGGCCGCGGACGCCCCGCAGGGCGTCTGCGCCAGTCCCGCGGCGGACGCCGACACCCGGCTGCGGACCAAACAGGTGGTGGAGTCCATGGGTGCGGCGCAGGCCGGAGCCCGCGAGCTGCTGGTCACCAAGGAACGCTGACACTGGAGCGCTGAAACGGGAGCGCTGCCCTCGCGCGATTGCTCCTAACGCGGCCGGCGGGCCGCGTGCTCGCGGGCCAGAACGGCGAAGCGGTCATCCGCTTCGCCGGGAGTGAAGGTTCCATACTTGCGTTCGACGGCGGTCCGGATCAGGAAGTCGGCGATGGCCGGGTTCTTGGGTAGCAGGGAACCGTGCAGGTAGCTGGCCACGATGTTGCGGTACCGGGCTCCCTCCTGGCCGTCGCTGCTGTTGTTGCCGGTGCCCTTCGCCACCGTCCCCAGCGGTTCGACGCCGGGACCCAGGGTGGTCTGGCCGCTGTGGTTTTCGTAGCCGAGGACCTCGCCGAACTCCGCGGTGGTGACCTTGACGTTGCCGATCAGCCGCTCATCCGTGCCATGGGTCTCCACGTCCAGAACGCTGATGCCGGGAATGACCGGGCCTGAGCGGGTCTTGAAGAAGCGGCCGAACAGCTGGTACAGCCCACAGATGAGCAGCATGGGCGTGCCGTCCTCGGCCATTCCCTTAAGGAGGCTGGCCCGTGACTGGAGGTCGTCCTGGATGACGAGCTGGCCGCTGTCCTGCCCGCCGCCGCCAAGGATGATGTCTACGCCCTCCGGGAACTCGTCGCCCACGTTGTACTCGAGCAGCTCCGGTGTGTATCCGTGCCACTTCAGGCGCTGCTGCAGCACCAGGGCGTTGCCCCAGTCGCCGTAGATGTTCATCTCCCGCGGGTACAGCTGCAGAACCCGGATGGTTCCCTTTGACGCGGTAGTGCCGCCGGTCGATTCGGGGGTCAAGAGACCACCTCCACTGTGGTGATTTTGGACAGCTCACGGCGGATGGCGAGCATTGCGGTGTAGGTGCAGAAGACGCGCTTCGGCTTGCCTTTGCCCTTGCGGATGAAGTCGGCCAGTGCGGCCGGGATGTCGGTGTCCACCGCCCCGATCTGCACTTCGTCGTACTGCAGGCGCAGGGCCATGTCATACGCGCGGGAGCCGGTGACTTGGTCCACACCTGCCGCGCGCAGCGAGTCGAAATCAACGTCCCACAGCCAGGACATGTCGCGGCCGTCAGCGTAGTTGTCGTTGATGGCGATCATCGTGGCGTAGCCGCCCGAGGGGAACGACTTGAGGCCCAGACGGAAGCCGCTGGGGTTCTTGACCAGGACCAGATCCAGCGGGAGCCCGTCCACCGTAAGGCTTTCGCCGCGCCCAAATGCCGGGGCCACCTCGGACAGAGCCTTCAGCAGGGTGCCGTGGTCCGCCGTGGCGGCGCCGCTGCCGCAGATGCTGCGGGCCAGGGCCAGCGCAGCCGCGGCGTTGAAGATGTTGTAGACGCCGCGGAGCTTCATTCCGGTGGTGACCGTGACGCCGTCGTACTCAAAGTCTGCGTCATCGGCACCTACGCGGCGGAGAACGACGTCGGCCTGGGGCCTTTGCGGTACCGCAGGTACGGGGCTGCCCGGCCCGGCGCGGAGTTCATCGTCGCTGGGAAAGGTGCCCAGCAGGGAGTCATCCAGGCCGAAGTAGAGGACCTCGGGGCCTTGTAGCGTACCGGCGATCCGGGCCACTCGCGGGTCCTCGCGGTTCAGCACCACAGTCCCCGTTGTCTTGGAGGCGATGTGCTGGAGGAGCTGGGCGGTCTTGTCGATCTCACCGAAGCGGTCCAGCTGGTCGCGGAGCACGTTCAGCAGGAGGCTGTAGCGCGGCGGGACGCGGTTGACGAAATGCACGGCGTGGGCCTCGTCCAGCTCCAGCACGGCGACATCGGCGTCGAGCCGTCCGCGCCAGTCGACGTCGCCGATCAGGGCGGCCGCCACGCCCCGGGTGAAGTTGCTTCCCGTTCGGTTGGTGAACACCTTCAGGCCCTGGCTTTCCAGCAGCTCTACCACCATCTTGGTGGTGGTGGTCTTGCCGTTGGTGCCGCTGACTACGGCTACGCCGTGGGGGAGGGTGGACAGGGTCCGCTGCATGAAGCCGGGGTCGATTTTTTCGACCACCAGACCGGGTAATGCAGAGCCTCCGCCCCTGAGCCGGGAAACCCGGCGAACGAATTTGCCGAGCGGAATGCTAAGGGAAAACATGCTCTGTAATATATCCCAGCAACGGCATGCAATGTGGCGGACGGCCGACGGCGGGAGCGGCTGGCCGCCGTCGGGACACTATGCTGTTTAGATGACCAATTCCCTTTCCAGCGCCCTTCCGCGCCCGGCCGGCGTGCCCGAAAAACCCGGGACCGGCCTGCGCATCGGCGTTTTGGCGCTCCAGGGCGACTTCCGTGAGCACCTTCGGGCAGTCGAGACGGCGGGCGCCGCCGGCGTGGGTGTCCGCCGGCCTGCGGAGCTCGAAGGACTCGACGGACTCATCATCCCCGGCGGCGAATCGACGGCCATCGACAAACTGGCCCGCGCCTTCGACCTGGCCGGCCCGCTCAGGCAGCGGATCGCCGACGGCCTCCCGGTATACGGTTCCTGCGCGGGCATGATCCTGCTGGCGCACGACATCGCCGACCCCGCTGCCGACCTCGCCGGCAACCCCCAGCAGACGTTCGGCGGCCTGGACATCACGGTGCGCCGCAACGCGTTCGGCAGGCAGCGTGAGTCGTTCGAAACCGACCTCGACTTCAGGGGCCTGGAGTTCAGCGCCACTGAGCACGGCGTGGCGCCGGTGCACGCGGTGTTCATCCGCGGCCCCTGGGTGGAGCGCGTGGGCCCCGGCGTTGAGGTCCTGGCCCAGGTGGAACCGGCCGACCAGGAGCACGCCTCCCACGCGGCCGATCTGCAGGGGACGGCTAGAATTGTTGCAGTGCGTTCAGGCCAGCTGCTGGCCACCTCCTTCCATCCGGAAGTGACAGGTGAGAAGCGCGTGCATGAACTTTTTATTCGCATGATCAGAGGAGAAGCGTAAAGCATGTCAGGCCACTCCAAATGGGCAACGACCAAGCACAAGAAGGCCATCCTTGATAGCCGCCGGGCAAAGTCGTTCGCCAAGCTGATCAAGAACATCGAAGTTGCCGCCCGCATGGGCGGCCCGGACCTTTCCGGCAACCCGGGCCTTGAACTGGCCGTCACTAAAGCGAAAAAGACGTCGGTTCCCGCCGACAACATCGACCGTGCCATCAAGCGCGGCGCCGGCCTCACCGGCGAGGTCGTGGACTACACCGAGATCATGTACGAGTGCCGTGGCCCGCAGGGTTCGGCGCTCCTGATCGAGTGCCTCACGGACAACAAGAACCGCGCGGCCTCCGAGGTCCGCCTCGCAATCTCCCGCAACGGCGGCACCATCGCCGATCCCGGTTCGGTGAGCTACCTGTTCTCCCGCAAGGGCGTTGTTACCCTGCCCAAGAACGGCCTCAGCGAGGACGACGTCCTGATGGCGGTGCTCGACGCCGGCGCCGAGGAAGTCAAGGACAACGGCGAGACCTTCGAAATCCATTCGGACCCGAAGGACCTGCAGGCCATCCGCGACGCGCTGAAGGACGCCGGGATCGACTACGACACCGACGAGGCCGAGTTCGTGCCCTCCATGGAGGTGCCGCTGGACCTGGATGCCGCCAAGAAATTCATGAAGCTCGTGGACGCCCTCGAGGACCTCGACGACGTCCAGAACGTGTACAGCAACGCTGACCTCAGCGACGAAGTTCAGGCTGCCCTGGACGCCGAGTGATTTTCCGCGTAGCGGACCGGGGCGGTTGCACGTGACGCTGCGCGTACTGGGCATTGACCCCGGACTGACCCGCTGCGGCATCGGCGTGGTGGACGTCGAAAAGAACCGCCGGGCCACCATGGTGGCGGTTGGCGTGGTGGGAACGTCGCCCGAGGAGACCCTCGACCAGCGGCTGCTGGTGATCGCCCTCGCCATCGATGACTGGCTCGACCGCTACGAGCCGCACGTGCTCGCCGTCGAACGGGTCTTCTCGCAACTGAACGTCAGCACGGTCATGGGCGTGGCCCAGGCCTCCGGCGTCGTCATCGCCGCCGCGGCCCGGCGCGGCATCCCCGTAGCTTTACATACGCCGTCGGAGGTCAAGGCGGCGGTGACCGGGAGCGGTTCCTCGAACAAGGAGGCCGTCACCAAGCTGGTCACCAAGATTCTCCGGCTCGATGCTCCGCCGCGTCCCGCGGACGCGGCCGACGCCCTGGCCCTCGCCATCACGCACGCATGGCGGGCGGGCAGCGGCGCCACCGTAGCCACCACCGGCCCCGGCAGCCAGTCGCTCACGCCCGCCCAGCGCGCCTGGGCCGAGGCGGAGGCCAAGGCGCGCCGTGCACGCTGAATGTCGCCGGCGCTTGCTAGGGTATTCGTAGATATGTTCGGATAGTCGGTTCTTTGCCGGCGCAAGTTCAGGAGCCCCGGCCTTGATTAGTTTTCTCCGCGGAACCGTGGCGCACGTCGGACTGTCCACCGCCGTCATCGACCTCAACGGCGCCGGCATGAGCGTGTACGCGACGCCGCAGACGCTCAGTAAGCTGCGGGCCGGCGAGGAGGGGAAGCTTTTCACCTCCCTGATCGTCCGGGAGGATTCCCTGACCCTGTTCGGCTTTGCGAGCGACGACGAACGGGAAGTTTTCGACGTTCTGCTCAGTGTCAGCGGTGTGGGTCCGCGGCTCGCCCTCGCGGTCCTCGCCGTGCACGACCCCGAGGCCATCCGCGTGGCGGCGCACACCGGGGACAGCAAGACGTTCACCAAGGTCCCGGGCATCGGCCCGAAGGTCGGCGGGCGCATCGTTCTTGAACTCGCCGGGAAACTGGTTCCGCACGGCACGGCGACGCCCGCGGGAGCGCCGGCGGCGTCATCGGAAGGCGTCTGGAAGCCGCAGGTCGTGGCCGCCATGACCAGCCTGGGCTGGTCCGAAAAGGACGCCACGGGCAGTATCGACAAAGCCCTTGCAGACGCGCCGGAACTTGCCGGCGAAGGCAACGTTGCCGAGATCCTGCGCACCACGCTGCGCTGGCTCGGCCAGGACGGAGCCCGGGCGGGTAACAGGGTAGGCAGCCGTGGCTGAGCCGTCCCTGGTCGCCGGGGGAGAAGAGCCGGAGGAGCGGGCCATCGAGGCGGCGCTCCGTCCCAAGAACCTCGATGACTTCGTAGGCCAGCACAGGGTCCGAAAACAGCTCTCCCTTGTGTTGCAGGCATCCCGGATGCGCGGGCGTAGCGCAGACCATGTGCTCTTTTCCGGTCCTCCCGGCCTCGGCAAGACCACACTCGCCATGATTGTCGCTGCCGAGATGAACGCCCCGCTGCGCATCAGCAGCGGCCCGGCCATCCAACACGCCGGCGACCTCGCCGCCATACTTTCCTCACTGTCAGAGGGCGAGGTCCTCTTCCTCGACGAAATCCACCGGATGTCCCGTCCGGCCGAGGAAATGCTCTACATGGCCATGGAAGATTTCCGGGTGGACATTGTGGTGGGCAAGGGGGCCGGTGCCACGGCTATTCCGTTGGAGTTGCCGCCCTTCACGCTGGTGGGTGCCACCACACGCGCCGGACTTCTTCCGGGTCCGCTCCGGGACCGGTTCGGGTTCACGGGCCACCTGGAGTTTTATTCGGTGGAGGAGCTGGAGCTGGTGCTGCGCAGGTCCGCCGGCCTCCTCGACCTGAAGGTGAACTCGGCGGGATTCACTGAGATCGCCGGACGGTCACGCGGCACCCCCCGCATTGCCAACCGGCTGCTGCGGCGGGTCCGGGACTGGGCGCTGGTCCACGGGATTGAACAGATTGACGCCCGGTCCGCCTCTGCCGCACTGGACATGTATGAAGTGGATAAGCGCGGGCTGGACCGGCTGGACCGGTCAGTGCTGGAAGCGCTGATCACCAAATTCGGCGGCGGCCCGGTGGGCCTGTCAACACTGGCCATCGCCGTGGGGGAGGAGCCGGAGACCGTGGAGACGGTCGCCGAGCCGTACCTGGTCCGGGAAGGGCTGCTGGGCAGGACGCCGAGGGGCCGGATCGCTATGGCCCCGGCCTGGACCCACCTTGGGCTGGCAGTACCAGCGGGGGTCTTTGGGCAGGAAACCCTGGACCTTTTCGAGGCCGGTCCGGGCGATGAAGAATCGTCATCTGAATGGGTTTCCAGCACCCAATAGCAGCGCCCTCCCAGCTTTTCCCTCTAGACTGGAAAGACGCTCGGCACGTCCGGGCTTTGTTTCCGTGTCCCGCTTCGGCGGGCCGCCCGCGCCGGTTTCCCGTGTCCGGGCGGGCAGCCCGGTACAAAGCGGACGTCGCTGTCAACCAGCTACGCAAGTACAGAACGGAACTTCACTTGTTCGGACATATTAGTGCCCAGGCCCAGCCGCAGTCCGGCGGCGGCATCGACATCATGACCATTCTGCTGTTCGTCATGCTCGGCGTTTTCATCTTCATGATGTTCCGCCGCAACAAGAAAACCCGGCAGCAGCAGACCGAGCTGCAGTCGCAGTTCGCTCCGGGCGTCGAGGTCATGACCAGTTTCGGGCTGTTCGGCCGGATCGTGTCCATTGACGAGGCGGAGAACAAGGTTGTCCTGGAACTGTCGCCCGGCCACCTGGCCACCGTCCACCGCCAGGCCGTGAACAAGATCGTGGAGCCCGCCGCCGAAACACAGGCTGTTCCCGACGACGCGTCGGCACTGACGGCCGAGGACTCGCTGGCCCCTGAAGCCAAGGCCGGTACGGTCGACGAGACTCCGGACGAAACCCTCAAGCGCCTCAATGACGAGGGCAAGAAGGACATCTAGTCCGCCGCTTCCGCACGGCACAGCTGTCTACGGCTGCGGAGCCGCCGGGTGCGACAAGGCTCGCTCCGGCGGCCCTCCGCAATTAATAGAAAGATAGGCAATGGCACGAACTGGCCGCAATAAACCATCCCTTCGGGTGCTGGTCTGGCTTGGCGTAATCCTGGCTGCCATGACGGCCGTCCTTGCGGGCGGCACCATGTCCGGGGTTGCCAGCTGGAGCCCGAAGCTTGCCCTGGACCTGGAGGGCGGCACCCAGATGATCCTGGCCCCCAAGGTTGAGGGTGGCTCGGACATCAATGAGGAGCAGCTCAACCAGGCGGTGGCCATCATCCGCCAGCGTGTGGACGGCTCCGGCGTTGCTGAGGCTGAGATCAGCACCCAGTCCGGCCGCAACGTGGTGGTGAGCCTGCCCGGCACCCCGTCCACGGAGACCCGCGCCCTCATCCAGGCCTCCGCGGACATGAATTTCCGCCCGGTCCTCGTCACCGGCGCGGGCGCAGCGGTGCCCGCCGCGGAGCGGACACCCGCCGCCCAGCTGCCGAAGCCGACGGCCAAGCCGGCGAATGCCAGTGATTCCAACTGGATCACCGCGGACGTCCAGAAGCAGTTCGAAGCCCTCGACTGCGACAACCCGGCCCAGGACAAGCAGGAACGCTCAGACCCAGCCAAGCCGCTGGTCACCTGCGAGCCTGCCACGGACCAGACACCTGCGATCAAGTACATCCTGGGTCCGGTCGAGGTCAAGGGTGTGGAGATCCAGGGCTCGACGTTCCAGCTCCAGCAGGGCGCCCAGGGTGCCGTCACCAACGAATGGGCTGTAAACATCCAGTTCAACGCCGAGGGTACGGCCAAGTTCAAGACCGTCACCGAGCGCCTTAACCAGTTCTACGTTGCCGCAGGCGGCGAGACGGGCAGCGATCCCAAGTCGCAGTTCGCCATCGTCCTGGACAACCAGGTCATTTCGGCCCCGCGGTCCCAGGCAGTGATCACCGACGGACGCCCGCAGATCACTGGCGGGTTTACGGAGCAATCCGCCAAGGCACTGTCCGACCAGCTCCGGTTCGGTGCCCTGCCCATCAGCTTCGACATCCAGAGCGAGCAGCAGATCTCCGCCACCCTCGGCGGTGAGCAGCTCCGGATGGGCCTCCTCGCCGGCCTGATCGGTTTGCTGCTGGTGGTCGTCTACTCGCTGTTCCAGTACCGTGCTCTGGGCTTCGTCACCATCGCGTCGCTGGTGGTGGCGGGTGCGCTCACGTACCTTGCCATTGCCATCCTTGGTTGGACCGAGAATTACCGGCTCTCCCTCGCCGGTGTGGCCGGCATCATCGTGTCAATCGGCCAGACCGCGGACTCATTCATTGTCTACTTCGAACGTATCCGTGATGAGCTCCGCGAAGGCCGCGGCCTGGTGTCGGCTGTGGAGAACGGCTGGAAGCGGGCCAAGCGGACCGTCCTGGCATCCAAAGCGGTCAACCTCCTGGCCGCACTGGTGCTGTACTTCGTGGCCGTCGGCAACGTGCGGGGCTTTGCCTTCACCCTCGGCCTGACCGCCATCGCCGACCTCATCGTCGTGTTCATGTTCACGCACCCGACGCTGCAGCAGCTGGCCAGGACCCGGTTCTTTGGCGAAGGCCACAAGTTCTCCGGTCTTGACCCCGAGCGCCTCGGTGCGGTGCCGCTCTACCGCGGTGCCGGCAGGCTCCGCAGCCCCGAGGACAAGCCGTCAGTGGTGCGCGCCAAGAACACCGGTGCCGCGGCTGAGGCTGAGCGCCGGATGACCATCGCTGAACGCCGCCGCGCGGAGCAGCAGGAGCAGCTCGCCGGTTCCTCCAAGGGCCCGGCCAAGGAGGGCAAGTAATGTCCAGTTTCGCGAAATTCGGCAACGAGCTCTACACGGGTAAGCGTTCCTACAACTTCGTCGGGGCCAAGAAGATCTGGTTCCTCGTGGCCGCCGCGGCGGTCGCGCTGTCGATCCTGATCCCGGTGGTGAAGGGCGGCTTCAACCTGGGCATCGAGTTCCGTGGCGGTTCCGAGTTCACGGTGTCCAACGTCAAGACCACCGAGGCATCCGTAGGCGAGAAGGCTGTCCACGACGTCGTTCCCGGCAGTGTGCCGCGCGTCGCCAACGTCGCCGGAACCACCATGCGGATCCAGACGGACAAGCTCTCCGACGACGAGACCCTCAAGATCAAGGAGGGACTCACCAAGGCCTACGGCGTGACTGACAACGAGGTGACGTCCACCTTCGTCGGTCCCACCTGGGGCGCTGACGTCACCAAGCAGGCCCTGATTGGCCTGGTGGTCTTCGTTGCCCTCGCGACGGTCCTGATGGCCCTCTACTTCCGGACCTGGAAGATGTCCCTCTCGGCGATCGCGGGCATGCTCGTCACGATGTTCATCACGGCCGGTGTGTACGCCCTCAGCGACTTCGAGGTCACGCCGTCGGCGATCATCGGGTTCCTTACGGTGCTCAGCTATTCGCTGTACGACACCGTGGTGGTGTTCGACAAGATCCGTGAAAACACGGCCGACATCGATTCTTCCACGCGCCGGACCTTCGGCGAGGAAGTCAATCTGGCCGTCAACCAGACCCTGGTACGCTCCATCAACACCATGATGGTTGCCATCCTTCCGGTCGGGGCGATCCTGTTCATCGGGGCCGGCCTGCTGGGTGCCGGGACCCTGCGCGACCTTTCGCTCGCACTGTTCGTCGGCATCCTGATCGGCACCGCCGCGACGATCTTCATCGCCGCGCCGATGTACGCCTGGCTGCGCCAGGGCGAGGCGCCGCTGGTCAAGCAGGCCCAGCGTGTCAAGCAGCGCCGCGGGGACGCCGCTGCCAAGGCTGCAGCCGCCGAGCCCGCAAAAGCCTAGGGCGCCCGCAAAAACCCAGGGCGCCTGCCAACGCCTGGAGTACCTGCCCTTAGACCGGATGCCGTCACCGTGACGGCATCCGGTCTTTGCGTTAAACGCCTGTGTGCCTCCCGTTGGGCGCCTGTGTGCGTCCCGCCGGGCCGTCCGGGTACTCGGCTGGGTACTGGGCTGGGCCGTTGGTGACGGACGCGGTTATCGGTCGGGCCCGGAGCGGGAATACACTGGGATAATTAAACGGGTCGTGAGGGGTACTTCATTGGAAGAAGGTTCGACGTCGGCGCCAACGGCTGCCGGAGGCAACGGTCCGGGCCAGGGACAGCAGACTGGTCTGGTGGCTGCCGGGCGCCCGACTCCGGGCGTGCCCGTGGACAGCTCCGGCGTCCGGCCCACCTTCCCGGGCCGGCGTGAACGCACGAGGTCGCGCCTGGCACGCCTGACGGGCCGGAGCACCGCGACGTACTCACCCATCCTGGAACCGCTGCTGCGGACCGTCAGGGCGAACAACCCCAAGGAAGACTTCGACCTCATACAGCGGGCGTTCGTGGTGGCGGAGCAAAGCCACCGCGGGCAGAAGCGCAAGAGCGGCGACCCCTACATCACCCATCCCGTCGCCGTCGCGACGATCCTCGCCGAGCTGGGGCTGAGTGGCACCACCCTGGCGGCTGCGCTGCTCCACGACACCGTGGAGGACACGCCCTACACCCTTGAGGACCTCCGGGCGGACTTCGGCCCCGAAGTCGCCATGCTGGTTGACGGCGTCACCAAGCTGGACAAGGTCAGCTTCGGCGAAGCAGCACAATCCGAGACCGTCCGCAAGATGGTCGTGGCCATGGCCAAGGACATCCGCGTACTGATGATCAAACTTGCAGACAGACTGCACAACGCGCGCACGTGGCGGTTCGTCTCCGCCGAGTCTTCGGCCCGCAAAGCTCGGGAAACCCTGGAAATCTTTGCGCCGCTGGCACACCGGCTCGGCATGAACACGATCAAGTGGGAGCTCGAGGACCTGTCCTTCGCGGCGCTTTATCCCAAGGTGTACGAGGAAATCGTCCGCATGGTGGGCGACCGCACGCCGGAGCGGGAAAAGAGCCTCAGCGTGATCCGGAACCAGATCGCCGACGATCTGCGCACCGCCAAGATCAAGGCCACGATCACCGGCCGGCCCAAGCACTATTACTCGATCTACCAAAAGATGATCGTCCGGGACAAGGACTTCGACGACATCAACGACCTCATGGGCGTCCGGGTCCTGGTGGACTCGGTCCGCGACTGTTACGCCGCCCTGGGCACCCTGCATTCGCGCTGGAACCCGCTGCCTGGCCGGTTCAAGGACTACATCGCGATGCCGAAGTTCAACATGTACCAGTCCCTCCACACAACGGTGATCGGCCCGGGCGGCAAGCCGGTTGAAATCCAGATCCGGACGCACGAGATGCACCGCCGCGCCGAGTACGGCGTGGCCGCGCACTGGAAGTACAAGGATCAGCCGAACCGGTCCGCCACTGGACCCGGCAGCCCGCGAGACGGCGACATGGGCTGGCTCCGCTCCCTCGTGGACTGGCAGCAGGAGACCTCCGACCCCGGCGAATTCCTCGACTCGCTGCGGTTCGAGATCAACGCCCGCGAAGTGTTCGTGTTCACCCCCAAGGGTGAGGTCATGGCGCTGCCCGCCGGGTCCACGCCGGTGGATTTCGCCTATGCCGTGCACACCGAGGTGGGCCACCGCACCATCGGAGCCCGGGTCAACGGCAAGCTCGTGCCGCTCAACAGCGAGCTGAACCATGGCGACTGGGTGGAGATCTTCACCTCGAAGGCCGAGGGCGCCGGCCCCAGCCAGGACTGGCAGCACTTCGTCAAGAGCGCCCGGGCGCGCAACAAGATCCGGCAGTGGTTCAGCAAGGAACGCCGCGAAGAGGCGATCGACCGCGGCAAGGAGCTGCTGACCCGGGCCATGCGGAAGCAGAACCTTCCCCTGCAGCGCCTCATGACGCACGACGCGCTGGCCGCCGTGGCTGAGGACTTCAAGTACGTCGACATTTCCGGGCTGTATGCCGGAGTGGGAGACGGCCACACCTCCGCGCAGTCCGTCATGGAAAAGCTCGTCGAGAGCCTTGGCGGCAATGAAACACCCGATGACGACCTCACCGAAGTCAGCATTCCGACCCAGGTCAGCAAGGCGCGGTTCTCGGATTCCGGCGTGGTGGTCCGCGGCGTGGGCGACGTCTGGGTGAAGCTGGCCCGCTGTTGCACCCCCGTGCCGCCGGACCCGATTCTCGGTTTCGTCACGCGCGGTTCGGGCGTGTCGGTGCACCGCACGGACTGCACCAACGTCGCTGGCCTCAAGGACCAGCCTGATCGGATCGTGGACGTGGACTGGGCACCGACGCAGTCAAGCGTCTTCCTGGTGGAGATCCAGGTGGAGGCACTGGACCGGAAGTCGCTCCTCTCCGATGTGACGCGCATACTTTCGGAGAACCACGTGAACATCCTGGCGGCGAGTGTCCACACGTCCACCGACCGCGTGGCCATATCAAAGTTTGCCTTCGAGATGGGCGACCCCAAGTACCTCAGCCACGTGCTCAGTGCTGTGCGGAGGATCGACGGGGTGTTCGACGTCTACCGGACCACGGGCAACCGCCGGAGAAGCTAACAGCGACAGCTTCTCCAGGGCTGCGTTCTTGTGCGGCAGCCGTGGCATCGCCTCGACCGCCAGGACCAGGAGCCGGAGCCTGACATCGAGTTCGGGCTTCGCCAGGAGCAGCCGGAGGGCAGGAACTGCTCTCTCGGCCTCCACATGCAAGGCGATGTCCAGTGCCGTCCGGAGCGGACTCGACACCATCAGGCCGCCCAGGCTGACGACGTCGAACGGTCCGAGCCGGACTTCGTGGAGCGTGCAGCCGCGGGTGGAGCGAAGGCTGGAGATGCGGCGTTTGGCGTCCACCAGTAAGGCCAACCGGTCCGGCTCGCGGGCGCACCCGTAAATCCAGGCCGCCGTCATCCGCCCCGCCACCACACGCCGCCGCACCGGCGCCGGCACCCCGTGGGCAGCGGCACGTGCCCGCAGCTGCGGGGAGGCCGTAGTCCCGGGAACGGTGTAGCCGTGCTGATAGAGCTGCGATAGCACGCCGTCGGACGCCATGGACTGGAGCTCCGGCCAGGTGAAGGGCAGCCCCGGCGAATAGAGCTCCAGCAGCTGTGCGGGGGAGTCCGGAGGCGGTGAATCGCCCCGTGCCTGCGAAAAAACAGGGGGCTGGGAGAACGGTGCCATTCCGTCATCCTGCCGGACGGCGCATTAACAGGTAAGGCCCCGCCCCGGTTATGTGGATAACCGGAACGGGACCGTACGACTGCTGTTTGGGAGAACCGGACTAGCTTGGTAGGGCTTGTTGCTTAGGAAAGCTCGCTAGCCGAACGCTGAATCTGGTCCAGCCATGCCTGGCGGGCTTCCAAGGCTTCCCGGGCGGCCTTGATCTTGCGCTGGTCGCCCTTCTTCTCTGCCTCGGCCAGGTCATCCTTCAGGCCGGCGATGGCGGATTCGAGCTGGCTCAAGGCGCTGTTGGTGCGGGCCTTGGTCTCCGGGTTGGAGCGCTGCCACTTCTCGTCCTCGGCCTGGCGGACTGCATCCTCGATCCGGCGCAGCCCGGCCTCGATTCGGCCCATGTCCGCACGCGGAACCTTGCCTGCCTCTTCCCAGCGGTCGTGGATGGACTGCAATGCCTTCTTGGCGGCGGCGATGTCCTTGACCGGAAGGATGCCGGAAGCCTCCTCGAGGAGCGCCTCCTTGACCACCAGGTTCGCGGCGTATTCCTGGTCGATCTCGTCGTTGGCAGCCTGGCGCGAGCTGAAGAAGACGTCCTGCGCGGCACGGAACCGTGCCCACAGGGCATCGTCATCCTTGCGGCTGGCACGCGGCGATGCCTTCCACTCGTCCATCAGCCGGCGGTATTCTCCGGCGGCGAAGCCCCAGTCGGTGGACGTCGACAGTGCCTCGGCGTCCGCAATCAGCTTCTCCTTGGCCGACTTCGCCGCCGAGTTGTTGCTGTCCAGCTGGGAGAAGTAGGCGCGGCGGTGCCGGTCGAAGACGGTCCGGGCGGCGCGGAAACGCTTCCACAGGGCGTCCTCGTTGCTGCGGCCCAGCCGTACGCCGCTCTTCTGCGCGGTCTTCCAGCTTTCAAACAGCTCGTTCATGCGCGCGCTGGACGTCTTCCACTGAACCTGGGCCGGATCGGTTCCGGAGATGGCCTCGGCCTCGGCCACGATGGCCTCACGGGCGGCCAGCTCGGCGGCGCGAACGGCGTCGTGCTGCGCCTTTTCCGCCTTCTCCAGCTCCGTGATCTGGGTGGACAGGGTGTCCAGCCGGCTCTCTGCGGAACGGATGTCGCCCACCATGTTCCGTTCGGCGAGCTGCTCCCGCAGGTGCGTCACGGTCTTCTGCATGTCAGTGGTGGGGGCCTTCGAGGCCACGCGCTGCTCCAGCAGGACAACCTGGGCGACGATGTCGTCGTACTTCCGCGCGAAGTAGGCCAGGGCCTCGTCGTTGCTGACGTCCGGATACTGACCGACCGGATGCTCCTCGCCGTCGATGGTCAGGAAGACGTGGCCGTCGCCCTCCACCCGGCCCCAGCGGGCGGCTTCGGCCAGCGACGTGGCGGGCGGTGCCTGCACGGGAGCCGCAGTGGCAGCCGGACCTGCCTTGGGCCGGGCGGCAAAGGCGGCGGGCGTCGGCGCAGGCCGGGGCGCCGGCGTCGGACGCGGTGATGGTGCGGGGCTGGCTGCCGGCTTTTCCTGCCCGGCGTCCGGCTGTGGGCTGGCGGCGGCCTCCGCTATGGGAGTGGCCTCGGCCGGGGCAGTGTCCTCCGCCGGAGCGTCGTCCTCCTGCACAGCCTCCGGCTGCGGGCTTTCCTGCGTGGCGTCGGGCTGTGCCGCGTCCTCGGGTTGTGCTGCTTCGTCGGGCTGTGCCGCGTCCTCGGGCTGTGCCGCCTCGTCCGGCTGTGCCGCCTCGTCCGGCTGTACTGCCGCATCCTCCGGCTGTGCTGCTTCGTCCGGTTGTACTGCCTCGTCGGGCTGCGTCGCCTGCACGGGCTCGGCCGCTTCCACGGACCGTGCTCCATCCACGGTCTCGGGGGAAGCCTGGACCTCGGTCACTTCGGCTGCTGTTTCGTCGGATTTCTGACTGTCTGTCACCGCTAAAAGTCTTTCGCTTGGAGGAAGATACTCATTCACAAGTCGCCTGCGGCCGCTGGCGCCACAAGGTTCCTACTTCAGAGAAAATGAGTCTATCGTGACTGGTTCCGCAGGTGCGCCGTCCGTGTCACTTTCGCCCGTCTTAAGACCTGCCGCCGCAATCTTGGTCACGGCGTCCAAGCCTGACGTCACCTTGCCCACGACGGTGTAGCCGCCGGCGGAGTCGGCCGGAATGACCGTGTCCTTGTAGACGATGAAGAACTGCGTGCCGTTGCCGTAGGCGTTATTGCCCGTGCGGGCCACGGCAATGGTGCCGGCAGGGTATTTGTTGTCTGCCGGCGTGTTCTCCAGCGGCCCCCAGGTGTAGTTGGGGTCGCCCTGGCCATCGCCGGTCTTGGAGCCGCACTGCAGGACGCCGAAGTTCTCGGCGGTGGTGAGGCGGTGGCAGCTGACGCCCTTGTAGTAGTTCTGGTCGGCCAGGGACTTGAACACGGCGGCTGCCTGTGGGGCCTTGGTGCCGTCCAGCTGCACGCCCAGTGTGCCCCTGTTCAGCTTCAGTTCGCCGGTGAACGTCTTGCCGGCCGCCGTCGCGGGCTTGGGGATGTTCGCAGCATTGGTCTGGGACGCTGACGGAGTGGCGGAGGCGGATGCCGAAGCGGATGGCGCCGCCAGGTCCGCCTCGGCGGCGGCGAATTCCTCTTCGGTCGGGTTTCCGGCAAATACCGTCAGTTGAAGTACGACGGCGAGTAGCACCGCTGCGGCTCCCGCACCTCCCGCTACCAGGTTGTCCCGCTTGCGGCGCTTCTCCTGGTCACGGCGAAGCTCGCGTTTGGCTTCCATCTGCTGGATGCGCCTCTTGGCTTCGCGTGTTTCGCGTGGACTGGCCGCCACGGGTCCTCCTCATTGATTGTCACTGCCGGACCGGGCTAGCCCCTGAAGGCATTCCCGGCTGCAGATTGCGCTGCGGCAGCCCGCCAGCGCCCGGCCTCCCGCATTAGAGATGCAGGCGCCGAAAGCATAAACTGACTGCCGCACATAAGTTTATGCAGAACAGGCTGGACTCCCACCGCTACCGCCGCCGTTTGGTTCAAATGTCGACGCGGAACAAGGCGCAGCGGCTCCGGCCTTCGTTTACCTGAGGAGAAACTCCACCATGGCACGCACCGCCTCCCTGTCCGGATTCCCCGAGTGGCTTCCCGAGGAGCGGCTGGTGGAGCAGCATGTCCTGGACTCGCTGCGCCGCACCTTCGAACTGCACGGCTTCTCTTCCATTGAGACCCGCGCCGTGGAAACCGTGGGCCAGCTGCTCCGCAAGGGCGAGATCGACAAAGAGGTGTACGGGCTGAGCCGGCTCCAGGACGACGAGGGCGAGGAAGCCGGGAAGGGCAAGCACGATCCGCACGCCCTGGCACTGCACTTTGACCTCACAGTGCCCTTCGCCCGGTACGTCGTGGAAAACGCCGGCTACCTGGCGTTCCCGTTCCGCCGTTACCAGATCCAGAAGGTCTGGCGCGGGGAGCGCCCGCAGGAAGGCCGCGCCCGCGAGTTCACCCAGGCTGACATTGACGTGGTGGGCGACGGCGAGCTGCCCTTCCGCTACGACGTCGAAATCGCCCTGGTCATCGCGGAGGCGCTGGGTGCGCTTCCGATTCCGGAGTTCCGGCTGCGCATCAACAACAGGAAGCTTGCGGAGGGCTTCTACCGCGGCATCGGCCTGACCGATACTGCCGGCGTGCTGCGCAGCATCGACAAGCTGGAGAAGATCGGGCCGGAGAAGGTGGCTGAGCTGCTTAAATCCGAGCTCGGAGCCACCGACGAGCAGGCGCAGGCGGCGCTGAAGCTTGCCGGCATCAAGACCGAGGACACGTCCTTCGTGGCGCAGGTCCGGTCGCTCGGGGTCAGCAACGACCTCCTGGAGGAGGGCCTGAACGAACTCGAACAGGTGATCGAGGCTGCTGTGAAGCGGGTTCCGGGCAAGGTTGTCGCGGACCTGAGCATCGCCCGCGGACTGGACTACTACACCGGAACTGTCGTGGAGACCGTCCTGGTGGGCCACGAGCAGCTCGGATCAATCTGCTCCGGCGGCCGCTATGACGCGCTGGCCAGCAAGGGCAACCGGAAGTTCCCCGGCGTCGGGCTGTCCATCGGCGTGACCCGGCTCGTCTCGCGAATCCTCAGCCAGGACCTGGCCAGGGCTTCGCGTTCCGTGCCCACGGCAGTGTTCGTGGCGCTCACCTCGGACGAGAGCTGGGGCGAAGCACAGGACGTGGCCACGGAGCTGCGCAGCCGCGGCATCGCCGCGGAGGTGGCTGCCAAGGCCGAGAAGTTCGGCAAGCAGATCAAGTTCGCGGACCGGCGGGGCATCCCCTTCGTCTGGTTCACGGACGAGGACGGCAAGCACCAGGTGAAGGACATCCGCTCCGGCGTGCAGGTCGACGCCGATCCGGCGACGTGGACGCCGTCGGACGAGGACATCCGCGTCCAGGTCGCAGCCACGCCGGCGAGCTGACCACCCCGGTTTCCTGCGCCGTCCCTTCCCGAATCAGCGCAACCGTCGCCTCCGGAACGCAAGCACGACGGCACGCCCGGCGAGTCCGGCGCCCATGACGGCCGCCATGCCGAGTACCGAGGCCGCCGGCAGGGTGAACGCCAGGACCAGGCAGCCGGCCAGCCCTGCGGCGTTGAGCCACTTGGGCGCATGCCGGGGCCGGTCCCGGAGCGTGAACGCGGCGGCATTCGTCACCGCGTAGTACAGCAGGACGCCGAAGCTGGAAAAGCCGACCACCGTCAGCACGTCGGTGGTGAGCAACAACAGGACGACGACGGCGGCCACCGCCAGTTCGGCGGTTACCGGCACCGGATGGCGCCCGCCCAGCCGGGCCAGCGGGCCGGGGAGGTCGCGTTCGCGGGCCATCGCCATGGCCGTGCGTCCCACACCGGTGATGAGGGCGAGCAGAGCGCCCAGCGAGGCGGCAGCGGCACCTGCCTGGACGGCCGGTGCTCCGGCGGCCAGGCGGGACTGTTCCACGGCGTCGAGCAGCGGCGCCGTGGAGGAGGCAAGCACGTGCGCCGGAAGATGCGCCAGGAGCAGCGCCCCCAGCAGCAGGTAGATGACCAGGGCGCCGGCCAGGGCCCCGAGGATAGCGCGCGGAATGACGCGGGCCGGGTCCTTGACCTCCTCGCCGAGCGTGGCGATGCGCGCGTATCCGGCAAAGGCGAAGAACACCAAGCCTGCGGCGGGCAGGATGCCCCAGCCGCCGCCAGTCTGTGCAGAAATCGTGCTTCCGCCGTCGGCAACATGCGGCCCCACAATGCTGGCCGCAGCCACGAACGCCAGGGTGGCCAGGACGATGGCGAGCAGGATGCGGGTCAGGAAGGCGGTCCGGGTGATGCCGAGCAGGTTCACGCCGGTCAATGCGACGACCGCTGCTACGGCAACGGCGGTGGCGTAACCGGGCGCAACGTACTGGCCGAAGGTCAGGGCCATGGCCGCGCAGGAGGCCGACTTGCCCGTCACGAAACCCCAGCCGGCAAGGAAACCGGGCCACTCGCCAAGCTGCTTGCGGCCGTAGACGTAGGTGCCGCCGCTTTGCGGATACCTTGCCGCGAGCTGGGCCGAGGCGACGGCGTTGCAGTACGCCACGGCACCGGCCAGGGCTATGGCCACGAGCAGCAGCTCTCCGGCCAGGCGGGCCGCCGGTGCGAAGACGACAAAAACGCCGGCGCCGAGCATGGATCCGAGCCCGATGGCTGTTGCGTCGGGCACACCGAGCCTTC
This sequence comes from Arthrobacter globiformis, assembly GCF_030815865.1. NCBI lineage: Bacteria > Bacillati > Actinomycetota > Actinomycetes > Micrococcales > Micrococcaceae > Arthrobacter > Arthrobacter globiformis. The sequence goes on along the minus strand of NZ_JAUSXI010000001.1, from coordinate 3,349,677 downwards.
GTTGCAGCTGTTGGTGCTTGGTCATGGCGGGGCAGGAACCTTTCAAACGGGTAAACTCGGACGGGATCGTTTCCGCAACGATCGTATTTAAACTTCATTCTGTCTTCCTTCTGAAAGGAATGCTGTGCTGCGCACACATGACCTCGGATCCCTTCGCTCCGAGCACATTGGACAAACCGTAACCCTGGCAGGCTGGGTTGGCCGCCGTCGTGATCACGGTGGTGTCGCATTCGTCGATCTGCGTGATGCCTCGGGCGTGGCGCAGGTGGTGGTCCGTGAGGAAGAGGTCTTCCACGGGCTGCGCAACGAATACGTGCTCCAGGTGACCGGTACGGTCTCCAAGCGCCCGGAAGGCAACGAGAACGCTGCCCTGGCCACGGGGGAGGTGGAGGTCATGGCGGACAAGGTGGTCATCCTCAACACCGCCGACGCACTGCCTTTCCAGATCGATGAGCACGTGGAAGTGGGAGAGGAAGCCCGGCTCAAGCACCGCTATCTGGACCTGCGCCGCCCCGGCCCCAGCCGCAACATCCGCCTCCGGTCCGAGGCCAACCGCGTGGCCCGCGACCTGCTGCACGACGAGGGCTTCGTCGAAATCGAGACACCGACCCTGACGCGTTCGACGCCGGAAGGCGCCCGTGACTTCCTGGTCCCGGCCCGCCTGGCGCCGGGTTCCTGGTACGCGCTGCCGCAGTCCCCGCAGCTGTTCAAGCAGCTCCTGCAGGTGGGCGGCTTCGAGAAGTACTACCAGATCGCCCGCTGCTACCGCGATGAGGACTTCCGTGCCGACCGCCAGCCGGAGTTCACCCAGCTGGACATCGAGGCCAGCTTCGTCGAGCAGGACGATATCATCCGCCTCGGCGAAAACATCGTTAAGGCCGTCTGGAACCTGATCGACGTCGAAATCCCGACGCCGATCCAGCGCATCACCTACGCCGATGCCATGGCCCGCTTCGGGTCGGACAAGCCCGACCTGCGGTTCGGCCAGGAGCTGACCGAGCTGACCGAGTTCTTCAAGGACACCAATTTTGGCGTCTTCAAGGCGCCTTACGTCGGTGCCGTCGTCATGCCCGGCGGTGCCTCGCAGGCCCGCCGTGCACTCGATGCCTGGCAGGAGTGGGCCAAGCAGCGCGGCGCCAAGGGCCTGGCCTACGTCCTCTACAAGGAGGATGGCGAGCTCGCCGGCCCGGTGGCCAAGAACCTCACCGAGACCGAACGCGCCAACCTGGCCGACGCCGTGGGCGCCAAGCCGGGCGACTGCATCTTCTTCGCTGCAGGCGAGAAGACCCCGTCCCGCGCGCTGCTGGGTGCTGCCCGCGTCGAGATCGGTCACCGCACTGGCCTGATCGACCCCAGCGCCTGGGCCTTCTGCTGGGTGGTGGACGCCCCCATGTTCGAACCCGCCGCTGCCGCGGTGGCGTCGGGCGATGTGGCCGTCGGTACAGGCAAGTGGACCGCAGTGCACCACGCCTTCACCTCGCCGAAGCCAGAATTCCTGGACAGCTTTGACCAGGACCCGGAGGCCGCGCTGTCCTACGCCTACGACATCGTGTGCAACGGCAACGAGATCGGCGGCGGATCCATCCGTATCCACGAACGCCAAGTCCAGGAGCGCGTCTTTGAGCTCATGGGCTTGGACAAGGCGGATGCCCAGACGAAGTTCGGCTTCCTGCTGGAGGGCTTCAAGTACGGCGCCCCGCCGCACGGCGGCATTGCCTTCGGCTGGGACCGAGTGGTGGCCCTGCTGGCAGGCGTGGACTCGATCCGCGACGTCATTGCCTTCCCGAAGTCCGGCGGCGGCCACGATCCTTTGACCGACGCCCCGGCTCCCATCACCGGGCAGCAGCGCAAGGAGGCCGGCGTCGACTTCCAGCCCGAGGCCAAGAAGCCCGAAGAGAAGAAGGCCGACTAGCTTCAGCAGAGCTGGTTGGCTGAACGCGGCAAGAGCTCCCCGGAAACGGGGAGCTCTTGCTCTTTATTGCACGGTTGCGGCGGATGGAGGATACCCGCGTGGAAGTGTTGTCCGGTCTGGAAGCGTTGATGGATGCTGCCTGGCCCGCGCCTGAACGTCACGACACCGGCACGTGGGTGCTCCGCGCGGCCGGCGGCGTCACTCAGCGGGCGAACTCTGTCTGGCCACGGGTGCCTGCCGCAGACGCCGCCGTTGCTGTCCGGGGCGCCGCTTCCTGGTACCGGCAGCGGCGGCTTCCGGTGATCTACCAGATCTTCGACCACGACGGGGCTGTCCCGCTGAATGCCGTGCTGGACAGCCTGGGTTACACCAGGCAGTCCGAAACCCTGGTCATGTCCCGGCGTGCGGAGCCGCGGGACAGTCTTCCGGTAGGGGCCGGCGTCGAAATTTCGGAGCATCCGTCGGCGGAATGGCTGGAACTGTGGTGGTCCGTGGACGGCCGCGGCGGCGCCGCGGAGCTGGAGACTGCCCGTGCCATCCTCATCGGCTGCCCGGCGCTGTACGCCCTGGTGAGGGACGACGACGGCGGGCCGGCCGCCGTCGGACGCCTTGCCGTTGTTCACGGCGGGGCTGCTGTTCCCGGCGCGGCAGGCGGCTGGGGCGGGCTGTACTGCATGGCCACCAGGCCCGGCGCGCGGCGCCGCGGCTACGCCACCCGGATCCAGCAGGCCCTGGTCGGTGCGGGTGCGGAGCGGGGGCTGGCCGGCTACTGGCTGCTGGTGATGGCTTCGAACTCAGTTGCCCGGGAGCTGTACACCCGGGCAGGGTTCCGTGAGGTGTCCCGCTATTGCTACCGGCAAGAGCGGCCGCGGCGGGCCCTGACCGGCTGCTGAGCTGTGCCTCCACCCCGCCGTTTCGACGGCTCCCCGCGCACACGACGTTGCGCCGGTATATATCAAGCTGTTTGTGACAGCCGGGTGGTTTCTTTGTGGTTGATTCCTGCGACGGGAGGGATTCCCGGTGCAGTGGGCTTGCGGCGGTATCTGTGCGGGTTGCGGGCGTAGCAGGCATCGAGGGTTTGTTGTCGCTGCCTGCGCGCCTGCTCGATCAGTCCGTGATGGACGGTGTCGGGCGTGTAGTAGTTCAGTCCGCTGTGCCGGTGATTGGCGTTGTAGTTCGTGAAGAATGCCGCCATGTAGCCGCGGGCGTGGTGCAGGTCCTGGAAGCGTCCGGGGAAGTCCAGATCGTACTTGACGGTCTTGAACAGGGATTCCGAATATGGGTTGTCATCAGAGACCCGGGGCCGGGAGTAGGACAGGCTGATGCCCAAGGCACGTGCGAGGTCCAAGGTGGTGCCTGCCCGCATGGGCGCACCGTTATCGGCGTGGAGCACGGCGGGACTCTGGCTGTTTCCGGCCACGGCGTCCTGGATCAGAGCTGAGGCAAGGGCGGCGGTTTCGGTGTATTCGACGCGGTGCCCGACGACCTTGCGCGAGAACACGTCCATGATTGTGTACAGCCGATAGATGTGTTTGCCCGGGCCATGCAGCATCGTGATGTCCCAGCTCCAGAGCTGGTTCGGGGCCGTGGCTTCCAGGACGGGTTTGGCCCGTTTGGAACCGGTGCCACCGCGTTGTGCCCGGCGGTCCCCGTTCTGGCCGTGCGCGGTCACGATCCTGTGGGCTGCCGCGATCGAAAACGAGCAATGACCCGCGTCGAGCATCCGGTAGTAGGCCTGGGTGACCGAGAGGTTCCCGTAGTCCTCGGAGTTGAGCAACTCCATGAACTCCTCGGCTTCGGCCGTGGTGATGCGGTTCGGGTAGGCCCGGTCGGCCTGCGGCACAGCGATTCCGGCCGGCGCGGCAGGTTTCAGGTGCCGGTACCAGGTGGTGCGGTGCAGGCCCACCAGGGCACAGGCTGTGACCGCTGACCAGCCGGCAGTCACCAGTTTCCCCGCGAAGGTCAGGGCGATGTCTTTCCAGACTTTGGCACCAACCAGTCCGGGCGCTGCGGCTCCGGTTCCTTCAGTTCGGGATCCGTTGCCGCCGCGCTCTTGGCCATGGCGTCCAAGAGCGCGGAAGCTTTTCCCAGAATGTCCACCGCGGCCTCGGACCGGGCCAGCTTGGCCTTGAGGACCTCGTTCTCCTTCAGGACCTGCTCGAGCAGCCTCTTATCGCTTTCCCGCAATCGCTGGTCCTCGTTCCCTTGCTTGATACTGGATCTCAACTCCCCGGCTTCGCGCTGCTGAACCCAAAGCCGCAAGGTGCCTTCGGCGATGCCCACCGCTCTACAGAAGGCGATCCGGGACCCACGCTCGAGGCACTTGTCGTACTCATCAAGAATCTCGTGCTTCTGCGCGAGAGTGAAGTGGCTCCGCTTCGAGCGTCGGGAAGGGACAAGAAAATCCATGACGGACCTTTCCCCGGCCTAAGTGCCAGGCCGAAGCGACAGTGACCCTGTCACACAACAGCCTGACGCACAGGGGCGCAACGTCTTACGGGCAGGGAACCGTCGAAACGGAGCGGAAGCTGCGCGGTGTTACGGGGCTTCGTGCACGTAGTGGAGGCCCATCCACGGGGCGGTGACCAGCTCGCCGCCGAACGCGTCCTGTGTGTCCAGGGACTCTGTGGCCGCCGGGAGTACTTCAGCGGTAGCGGCGGCTTGCGGATGTTGCTGCCGGGTCGCCGGCAACTGCGGGATCTGGACCGGCCAATGGTGCGGGTACCTGATGCGGCGGCTGGTGTGTTGCGTCATGGTCTTTTCCTTCCGGACGGCTTGGGCTCAGCGGTCCTGAAGAGCGGGCTGCTGTGTTTCGGCCTGCCGCCGGCGAGCGATGCCCGCAAGGTACGGGCCGCCGAGCTCCTCGATCGGTGTGGTGGCCGTTTCCCGGGACCAGAACGCTGATCCTGCGGCGATGAGCATGCAGACGGTGCCGAAGACGGCCACCGGAACCCAACCCCATGCCCCCGGAGCCAGCAGCATCCCGGCGATCATCGGGCCGAAGCCGGCGAGGACCAGGCCGAACTGGTTCCCCAGCGCCATGCCGGAGTAGCGGACCGGCGCTGCGAACTGTTCGGCGAAGAACGCCGGCCAGATGCCGTTGAAGCCCGAGTACAGCACCGTCATGTTCAGGAACGCGGCGAGGAAGACCAGCACGATGTTGCCCGAGGACAGGGCCATAAAGTACAGGAATATCGTGACCGAGCAGCCGATCGCAGCGGTCAGCAGGAGGGGACGGCGTCCGATCCGGTCGGACAGCCTGGCCGCCAGCGGCATGGTGAACATGGAGAGGCCGATGGCCACGGCGTTCACGGTCAGGATGGACGCCCGGTCAAAGCCGGCCCCGGACGTGGCGTAGGCGAGTCCGAAGACCGTGAAGATGGTCTGCATCACGGACATGATGGACATTCCCGCCACACGCAGCACATCCGGGGCTTGGAAGCGGAGCACTTCCTTGACGGGCATCGGAGCCACCTGGCGGCGCTCCTGCGCCTCCTCGAAGACCGGGGTTTCATCCAGGTGCGTGCGGACCCAGTAGGCGATGGCCAGCACCACGATGGACAGCCAGAACGGAATGCGCCAGCCCCAGCTCATCATGGCCTCCCTGGGCAGTGCCGTGACCGGGATGAAGACGAGGGTGGCCAGCACCATGCCGGAGGCGTACCCCGTCATCACGAAGCTGGTGAAGAACCCGCGCCTGCCTTCGGGGGAGTGCTCCAGCGTCAGGGTGGAAGCGCCGGCCGATTCCGCGCCGGCGGAGAATCCCTGCGCCAGCCGGCCCGCCACCAGAAGGATGGGGGCCCAGACGCCGAGCTGCTCGTAGGTGGGCAGGAATCCGATGCCGAGGGACGCCAGGCCCATGATGCCGAGCGTCAGCAGCAGGATCTTCTTGCGGCCCAGCTTGTCGCCGAAGTGGCCCATCACCAGTCCGCCAACAGGCCTCGCCACGTACGCGACGCCGAAGGTGGCGAAGGCGCCGATCAGACCGATGGCCGGGTCCGCGGAGGGGAAGAACAGGTGGGGGAACACAAGTGCGGCGGCGGTGCCGTAGATGAAGAAGTCGTAGTACTCCAGTGTGCTGCCGAGGAAGGACGCCAGGGCGGCCTTGCGGGGCGTCTTCCGCGGGGCCTGCTGGGGAACCTGGCGCGGAACCGGCAGCGGAACCTGCGGTGATGGGGTAGTGGTCACGGGAATCTCCTTAAGACTGCGTCGTCTCAATGGGCGCCGGCGCAGTGTCCGGGAGGTGGAAGTCCACCGCGAGGATCTGCCGGCTGTTGGGGAACGAGTACGCCTTCAGCGGCTCGTGGAGCGGGTGCATGTTGTAGACGGCGATGTCCTCGACGCTTTCAAAGTCGGCCACAATGGCGTAGTCGAAGGAGCGTTCGGTGTTGAGGACGTCCGGGCCGTGGCTGAGGCTGAGCATGCCGGGGATCTTTCCGGCCATGTTGTTGAGCCCGGCAATCCAGGCCTGCCGGTCGGCCGGCGGAAAGTCGGGCTTGAACTGGAAGAGCACGGTGTGGCGGATCATTTTCAGGCACCGGTCTCGACAAGCTCGACCACCGGTGACGGCACGGCAGAAACATAGGCGGGGGACAGGCCGGCAAGGGTGCGGCCTGCGAGGTAGCCCATGGTCATGATGGGCCCCAGGGTGGCGCCAGCGCCGGGGTAGCCTGCCGCGTAGGCGTTTTCCGTGGTGTTGCCGGCGGCGAACAGGCCCGGGATGGGACGGTTGTCGACGTCGAGCACGCGGGCTGACCCGTCGGTGGCCACGCCGCCATTGGTGCCGAAGGCGCCGTTCACCACCTCCAGCGCGTAGAAGGGCCCGGATTCGAGCGGACCCAGTGAAGGGTTCGGCCACGGGCAGTCGGCGTCGCCCCAGTACTTGTCGTAGGCGCTTTCGCCGCGGCCGAAGTCGGGGTCCTCGCCGTTGGCCGCAAACTCGTTGAACCGGGCCACTGTGGCTTGCAGGTTCTCCTCCGTAACGTTGATCTTCGCGGCGAGTTCAGCCAGCGTGGGCGCCTCGATCAGGTAATCCGGCGTCGCCCGGCCCGCGCGGTGGGCAAGGATGCCGTAGCGCTCAAGGTAGCCGTGGTCCACGATCACGTGCGCCGGGGTGTTGAGCGTGCGGTTGGCGGCGGAGTCCCAGGACTGCAGGCTGCGGGCGAGGTCGTTGTAGTTCTGCGATTCGTTGGCGAAGCGGCGGCCGTCCCTGTTCACCATGATGGACCCCGGGCCCTGGCGCTCGAACCGCAGCAGGGTGCCGATCGCCTGTCCGTCGCGGGTGTCGCCGGTGACGGCCATCGGCGCCCACCAGGCTTCGCGGGTGCCGCGGGTCTGGCCGCCGATGCGCTGCGACATCCGCAGCCCGTCACCGGTGTTCGAGGGCGGCGAGCACATCGTGTAGAGCCGGGACGCCAGCATCGAGTCGGCCAGGGCCCTGTCCCATTCGAAGCCGCCCGTCGCGAGCACCACGCCGTCGCGGGCATGGAACGCTTCGCCGGTTTCCAGTTCGACGCCGGTCACCCGGCCTCCGTCGGTGAGCAGGCGGTGCCCGCGTGCCCCGGTGACAAGCGCGGCTCCGTCGCGGACCAGGCTGGCGAGCAGCATGGACACGAGGGCCTGCCCCTTGGCCACGAGGCCGGCGTCCTGGCGGCCGGCCAGTTCGTCCCACGGGAACTTCGTGAAGGCGCCCCACTCCTCGTATTCCTGCATGGTGAACGGGGCGCGGCCGTCACTGCGCACGTGCGCGCGGAGGCCGCCCAGCGCTTCGGTGCTGTTGAACAGCTCGGGCTCAATCGTGCGGCCGCCCGCCACTGCACCGGGCAGGTCCTGCCGGTAATCGGGGAAGTTGTCGAGGAAGATGAAGCGGACGCCGCACTCCGCCTCGACGAAGCGGAGCATGTGGTCGCCGTAGTTCAGCGCGGCGTCCAGCAGTTCCTCGCGCCCCCTGCCGCGGGCGACGGCCCGCACGTACACCGCGGCCGCTGCCTTGGAATCGGTAACCCCGGCTTTCCGTGCGTGGTGGTTGTCCGCCACCCAGAGCATGCCGCCGGACACGGCGGAGGTCCCGCCCAGCAGGTCACTCTTTTCGAGGACGACGACGGACTTGCCGGTGCGGGCGGCGGTGGCCGCCGCGGTGAGTGCTCCCGCGCCGGAACCGACGATGACGACGTCGTAAGTGTCCGCGGAGGTGCCGTTGACGAATTTCATGGGGTGTTGCCTTTCAAAGCGAAGATAGGGGGTGCTGCCGCAGTTGGGCAGCTGCTGGGCGGTCCGGCGTCAGACAGCCGTGTAGCCGCCGTCGATGACGAGCTCGGAACCGGTGGTGAAGCGCGATTCGTCCGAGGCCAGGTAGAGCACGCCGTAGGCGATCTCATCCGGTTCGCCCTGGCGGGGCAGCGGGTTGGAGCCCACCAGCTGCTTGTAGTAGGCCTCGGGACCGATGTCCGACTGTTCCGCGGAGCGGCGGCTCATCCTGGTGTTCATGGATCCGGGGTGGATGGAGTTGACCCGGATGCCGTGGCCGCCGTAGGCCGCGGCGTCCGACTTGCTCAGGAGCCGCACAGCGCCTTTGGTGGCGTGGTACAGCGGTACGTTCCGGCCGCCGGTGAGGCCGTGGATGGAGGAGAAGTTGACGATGCTGCCGGTGCCTTTTTCGATCATGCCAGGGACCACGTGCTTGGTCATGAGCCAGACGCCTTTGACGTTGACGTTGAAAATGGTGTCGAAGTCGGCCGTCGAGGCGGTGTGGGAAGCTCCTGCCGGGCCGATGATGCCGGCGGCGTTGACCAGGATGTCCGGCGTGCCCAGTTCGTCCCGGACCCGGCGAATGGCGTCGGCGACGCTGGCCTCGCTGGTGACATCGACGTCGTACTCACGGATGTTTTCGTGGGCAGCGGCGGCGGGGGCGCCAGCAACGTCCAGGCTGGCAACCTTTGCGCCGTGTTCGGCGAGAAGGGCGGCGGTGGCGCTGCCCAGGTCTCCGCGGCCTCCGGTGACAATGGCGGTCTTTCCGGCCACGCGGTTCTGGATGGGATTCATGTGGTGCTCCTCGTGATCCTGCAGCCTCGTCGCTGCTTCCCAGCCAGCGTGGCAGGAGACCTGTGAGCGGAACCATACGATTGCCGATGAACGGCAAAACCGACTTTCAGTGGCTTTGCCGGAGCGTTCCCTTCAGCTCCCCACGCCAGCCAAGGGCGCGGGAGATCCCGCGCGCCGCTGCCATCAGGACAGGCACCCGGGCAGGCGCGTTCTCCTCGTTGCGCGGCACCACCACGCTGAGTGCCGCGCGGACGGTGTTGTCGGGACCGAACACCGGGACGGCGATGCCGCTGGACTCCGGCACGATCACCCCGGGCATGGCAGCAAAGCCGCGCTGCCGGATCTCGGCCAGGTGGCGCCGGAGCGCTGCAGGCTCGGTCAGCGTGGTGTCGGTGAACTTCGTCAGGGGCCGGGCCAGGAAGGCGTCCTGGTACGCGGCGGGGGAGTGTGCCAGCAGGACCAGTCCCGAGGACGTGGCGTGGACCGGCAGCCTGCCGGCGATCTTGGTGATGTCCACGATGGTCCTATCCGAGCCCAGCCGCTCGATGTACAGGACCTCGTCCGAATCGAGGATGCCCAGTGTGGTGGAGTGCTGCACCACGGCCTGGACGTCCTCCATGAACGGCAGGGCGGCCTCCCGCAGGCCCAGCATCTTGGAGCCGCGGGAGGCCAGTTCCCACATCCGCGTGCCGATGTGGATGTCTCCGCCGGGCTCGCGTTCCAGCAGCCGCTCGAGCAGCAGGTCGTTCACCAGCCGGTAGATGGTGGTCACCGGCAGGCCGGTGCGGCGCCCGAGCTCGGCAACGCTCATGGCGGGGTGCCTGTCATCGAAGGCGCTCACGATCTTCACGAAACGGCCGATGATCGACTCACCGGATGCGGAGTTGGCCACTGTTCCTCCTGTCGATTCCCGCTCAATGGTAATCCTCCTCCCGGGTGGGCAATCTTACGGATCTACTAGGGGTTTGTCAGTCAACGCCTGCCGCCGCAATGGGGTGGCCCGCAGGCAGAACGGAGCAGGAACCATGACAGAAACCGCAAAGACAGCGGTCTGTGACGTCCTCGTCATCGGATCGGGTGTGGCCGGGATGGCCGCAGCATTGAAGGCCGCTTCGCAGGGATTGAGCGTGATCGTCGCGGAAAAGGAACAGTACTTTGGCGGAACCACCGCCATTTCCGCGGGATGGGCCTGGGTCCCCGGCAACAAGCAAGGCCTGGCACAGGGCGATACCCGCGGGGACGCCGAGACGTACCTGCAGAACCTGGCGCCCGAGACGTTCAACGAAGCGGGAGTTCGGAACTTCCTGGACACAGTGCCCGAGGCGATCTCCTTCTTCGAAAACGAAACCGACGTGAAGTTCACCTACCCGGAGAAGGCCCCGGACTACCAGATGGACCTGCCCGGGGCGAAGCTGTCCGGCCGGGCGATCCTGCCGCGGGACGTGGACGCGCGGGTGCTCGGGGACAAGCGGCTCCTGATGCAGCCGTACCTGAACTCCTACACCGTCTTCGGCTACATGCCGCAGGTGGGGCCGGACATCAACGAGTTCTTCCACGTGAACCAGTCGGTCAAGTCCTTCATCTATGTCGCCAAGAAGCTGCTGCGCACCTGGGCCGACGCCGCCCGCTACAAGCGTCCGGTCCTCCGCTCCAATGGCAACGCCCTGATGACCCGGATGGTCAAGAGCGCCGACGACCTGGGTGTCCGGCTGTGGAAGTCCTCACCGGCGCTGTCCCTCACCAGGGACGACGCCGGCACCGTCACCGGTGCGATCATCGGGGGAGAGCACGCCGTCACCGTTACAGCACGTGCCGGCGTCATCCTCGCCGCCGGAGGATTCTCCGGGAACAGGGAACTGCGGCAGCGGTACTTTCCGCATGACGCCGGCGGTGACGACCACTTCACGCCCACCGTGGGCCACGGCGGTGACGCCGCCACCCTGGGGATGGACGCCGGCGGATACATCGACGATTCCGTGTTCAGCGTTGGCTCCTGGGCGCCGGTGACCGTGTTCAGGTACCTCAGCGGCGAACAGCGGCTCTTTCCGCATCTGCGGGCCATCGGCCTGCCCGGGCTGATCGCCGTCGACCGCCACGGCCGGCGCTTCGGCAATGAGGCCTTGAGCTACCACGACTTCGGCGGGGCCATGATCGAGCACGACAAGGACGAGGACGGGACCTTCGGCTACGTGATCGGCGACGCGAAAACGATGCACAAATACGGCATCGGCTATGCCAAGCCGTGGCCGATGCCCCGCGGCTACTTCTACCGGACCGGCTACCTGGTCAAGGGGAACACCCTTGCTGAGCTGGCCGGCAAGCTCGGCGTCGATGCCGCGGGCCTTGAAGCCACCGTCGCTGAATTCAACCCGGCGGCTGAGCGCGGCGAGGATGCCGCCTTCGGCCGCGGCTCCACCCAGTACAACCACTTCCGGGGGGACCTCGAGCACAAGCCGAACCCGAACCTCGCGCCGGTGGGCAAAGGCCCGTACTACGCGGCGAAGATCCAAATGGGAGATCTGGGCACCTTCGCCGGCCTCGGCGTCAACGAACACTCCCAGGTTGTTACGGCTGAGGGTTCGGTGGTTCCCGGCCTCCTGGCCGTGGGCGCTGCAGCCGTGAGTGTCTTCGGCGGCGGGTACCCCGGCTACGGCTCCCACATTGGCCCGGCTTTGGTGTTCGGTTACCGTGCCGGCCGGGATATCGCCAGGCTCGCCGGGGAGCGGAACGCGGCTCGGCCGGCCAACGTGGCGGCGAACTAGACGCCGGGCCGGAGACAGCCATGGCCAATTCGACTTCGGGGGAATCGGTGATCAGCCGCGTGGTGCGGCTCATGAGCGCCTTCGACCGGGACCTGCCGGCCATGACGCTCTCCGGCCTCGCCCGCCGCGCCGGCCTCCCGCTGACCACCGCGCACCGGCTCGTGGATGACCTGGTCCTCCACGGCCTGATTGAGCGGCTGCCGGACGGGAACCTCTGCTCCGGGATGCGGATGTGGGAGCTCGCCGCCCGGGGCTCGCGCGCCCTGAATCTTCGTGAGCTGGCACTGCCGTTCATGGAGGACGTCCAGGCCGCCGTCCACCAGCACACTACCCTGGCCGTGCTTGACCACGGCACCGTGCTGTACGTGGAGCGCCTCTCCTGTCCGCAGTCCAGCCTGGACGCCGCCCACATTGCCCAGCGGATGCCCATCCACGCCGCCTCGTCCGGCCTGGTACTGCTGGCCTTCTCGCCGCCCGCCGTCCAGGCCGAGGCGCTCTCGAAGCCTTTAACGGCCGTGACCCCCGAGACCATTACCGACCCCGCACTCATCCGCAAGCACCTGGCCGAGATCAGGCAGCGGGGCTATGTGGCCCTGCCCGGCATTGGCGTCACCGAGTGGACGGGCATCGCCGTGCCCGTCTTCGGGCCTGGCAACAGGATCGCGGCGGCGCTCAACGCCATCGTGCCGCGGCAGGAAGCGGCCGTTCCCTCGACCGTCCCCGCCCTGTTGACCGCGGCGCACGGGATCTCTCGTGCACTGAAATCCCGGCCGGCTGAAGGCCGGCTCAGCTGAATTCCGCCCGGCCTGCAGAGCAGGCAGACTTTCGCAACCGATGAACGGAAGACCTCTGGGGGCGGACGCGGCGGATCCCGCACTGTGGAGTGAGAGGCGGATCACATCGGATCACGCCGAAGCCAACCGGAAAGAAGGACGATGATGTCTTGCCCACTGACAGCAACACCCCCGGTCTCCACCGTTGAAAGCAGGGACGTCAGCGCCGGCGCCAGTGAAGGCGGCAGCACCGCACTGCCCCCGTACTCGCACGAACTGGGCTGGCCCGAGGACATGGCGCCCTTCAAGGTGGTGGACGACGGGACCCAAGGTGATCCCTACCGCCACTACCAGTGGATGCGCGAGAACGCCCCCGTGCTCCGTGCCCATTCGCCCGTATCGGATGTCTGGTTCATCTCCCGGTACGACGACGTCCGGCGGGCCATGCGGGCACCGAAAGTCTTTTCCTCGCAGGTTGTGGACCCGGTCCCGCTGACCTTCCTGACTCTCTTCGACGCCCCCAACCACACGAGGCTCCGCCAAGTTGTAGCGCAGGCCTTCACGCCTAAGGCCATCGCCCGCTTCGAGGACCGGGTGCGGGAGAACGCCGAAGAGTACCTGGCACCGATGCTCGCCGCCGGCGGCGGGGACGCCGTGGACGAGTACGCCATCCCGCTCAGCATGTCCACCATCAGCGCCCTGCTCGATGTTCCGGCCGAGGACTTCGAGAAAATGAAGTTCTGGTCAGACGAAACGTTCAGCTACTTCGGCCGGCTGGCCCGCAACGCCCAGGGCACCGGCACCGACGAGCAAAGCACCTTCGAGTTCTTCGCCTACCTGAAGGACACCATGGAGCGCCTGTACCGCGAGGAGAGCGACTCCGTCGGCGGACACATCGCTCGGATGTGGAAGGAAGGCCTGCTCAGCGAGAAGGAAGCCAAGGAACTCTGCGCCTTTGTCTTCGTCGCAGGCCATGACACCACCACCATCCTGCTCGCCAACGCGTTCCGGATTTTCAGCGAACAGCCGGACCTGCTGGAGCGGATCCGCCGGAATCCGGACGACTCGAACCTTTTCGTCGAGGAGTTGGCCCGCTACCGCGGCACCGTCCAGCGGGCCAGCCGGATCACGACGGAGGAGGTGGAGGTTGCCGGTGTGACGATTCCCGCCGGCGCCATTGTCCGCCTGCTGCCCGCCGCAGCGAACCGGGACAGCAGTAAGTATCCCAACGGCGAGCGCTTCGACATCGACCGCAACACCGACGGCCATTTGGGCTTCGGGCACGGGGTCCACAGCTGCCTCGGCGCGCCCCTCGCCAGGCTTGAGGTCCTGGTGACGGTGAAGCTCCTGGCCGAGAAGCTCACGTCGCTCACACTGGATCCGGACAAGCCCATCGAGTACGTGCGCGGCAACAACCTGACGAACTCGGGCCCGGAGCACCTGCACGTGATGCTGGAGGAGACCAATGCGTAGCGGGACAGGCGCCGCACCTGTAATGACCCAGAACCCAGTGGTCATCGTCGGGGCTGGACACTCCGGCGTCGCTGTCGCCGCGGGGCTCCGCTCCCGGGGCTGGGAAGGCGGCGTCTTGCTGATCGACGCGGAAAACGAACTGCCCTATGAACGGCCGCCGCTCTCCAAGGAACTCCTGAAGGACGGCGCCTCCGATGAGTCAGCGGTGCTCCGCAAGGAGAAGTTCTATGCGGACAAGGGCATCGACCGGCTCGCTGGGGTAACCGCGGAGTCCATTGACAGGGACAGCCGGACGGTGCTGCTGTCCGACGGGACGCGGCAGGCATACCACCGGCTCGTCATCGCCACAGGTTCGCGGGCGCGGCCCCTGACCGTGCCAGGTGCCGGTCTGCCGGGAACCAAGTGCCTGCGGACGCGGGACGACGCCGTCGAACTCAAGCGGCTGTTGGTCCCGGGAGCCCGCGTGGCCATTATCGGCGCCGGGTACATCGGCCTGGAAGTGGCCGCAGCGGCGGCCGCGAGGGGCTGTGACGTCACAGTGCTCGAATTCCAGGACCGCGTGATGAGCCGGGTAACGTCAGCCCCCGTCTCGCGCCACTTCGAGCAGCTCCACGGGCGGCACGGGGTGCGGTTTGTCTTCGGCGCCGCGGTCACGTCGATCGACGGCGGACAACGGGCCGAAAGCGTTTCCGTCGCCGACGGCACCGTCTTTCCCGCCGACGTCGTACTCGCCGGCATTGGCGTCCTGCCCAACCAGGAGCTGGCCGCGGACGCCGGCCTCGAGTGCCGGGACGGCATCCTCGTGGACGGGGACGGCAGGACTTCCGATCCCGCCATCTATGCCAGCGGGGACGTCACGCGGTTCATCAGTCCCATCGACGGCACCAGCCAGCGGCTCGAGTGCATCCAGAACGCGCAGGCACAGGCAGACCGGGTGGCCGCGCACATCACCGGCCAGGCGGCCGCTGAACCGGAAATCCCCTGGTTCTGGACCGTCCAGCACGGTGTCCGGCTGCAGACCGCGGGCGTCCGCCATCCGGAGGACCAGACGATCGTCCGCGGCGAACCCTCCGGCGGGAAATTCTCAGTGGTCTACCTCCGTGAGGGCCGACTCGCCGCCGTCGACACCGTCGCGAACCTGGCCGACTTCCGCGCGGCCAAGCGGCTGATCGCGCAGGGAGCCTGGATCGACCCGGCCCTGGCCGCGGACCCCGCCATCCCCCTCACCGAAGCCACTTCCGGCACCCCCAACCACTCCGACGCTGACCTTGCAGCAGCCCGATCCTAAGGAAGCCGACATGAGCAACACCAGCATGAGCAACACCAGCATGAGCAGCACCGCCATGAGCAGCAACACACTGACCGTCGTCGACCGCGAAGGCGTCACCCATGACCTTGAATGGGAGCCGGACCAGAGCATGATGGAGGCCCTCCGGGACAACGACCTCCCCGTGCTGGCATCGTGCGGCGGCACCGCGTCCTGCGCCACCTGCCACGTGTTCCTGGAGCAGGACGTCTTCGACACCCTGGAAGAGTGCAGCGAGGACGAACTCGAGCTGCTCGTGGAGGCCGAGGGCTACCGGGAATGCGGCTCCCGGCTCTCCTGCCAGGTGGGCTTCAGCCGGGACCTCAACGGGGTCACCGTGACGCTGACCCCCGAAGATTAGAGGCCTGCCGGCCGATACGACGGTTCCCTGCGCACACGACGTTGCGCAACGTCTAGTGGGCGGGGAACCGTCGAAACGGCCGCTTCTCCCGCAGCAGGGCGCTACCTTCCGGGCGGGTCCGTCACTGTTACCCGCACCGCGCAGGCGTCCGCTGCGGCCTTCTTCAGGACAGCCGCACGGGGATCGGGAACATCAAGGTAGGCCAGGCGCGGCAGGCCTGCCCAGGGCTTAAGGGCAGGCAGTGCCAGGACTTCGTCGGCCAGGCCGCGGTCACCGCCCGGGAGGATGTACTCGAAGGCCTGGCCGCCAAACACAAGCCGTGCCTGCTCCGCCACCGCCTCGACCACGGCATCTGCCTGGTTGGCGCGGCGCCGGGCGAACCGCTGCTGCGACTGGCCGCCGGCGGCGGTGCGGGACTGCACATACTTGGAACCGGTCTTGGCGGCGAGGATGGTCCCCTCGCTGGCGACGGCCACTCCATATCCTCCGCGGCGGACCAGCAGCAGGCCGACCGTGCGCGGCTGGGACGCCAGGGAAGCCAGCCGTTCCACGAGGCCGGATCCACGCCCCGGCCGCCCGTCGTCAGGCCACGGTGCCACCAGCAGCGCGGTGGCGCCGTCCGCGGCAGCCAGCCGTATGCCGTCGTCGTGGTCCTCATACTCCAGGTCACCGTGGCTGGCGGCGAACCGTTCCACCCAGCCGGCCAGCCGCGGGCCGGGGACGAACGCGGTCCTGGTGGACACCGGACGTCCCTGCGTCGGACGGCTGCCTGGCATCGCCATTCCCTGCTTTCGTGGCCGGATTTTTCCTGCTGATTCTAGAAGTAGCCTATCTATGTGGATGATCTCTTTGGTTCAGCGGCACAGGACAGCGACGACGGCGACAACGACGCCGACGGCGACGCCGCCGAATCGGCCCAGTCCCGGTCGGCCCAGTCCCGGTCGGCCCAGTCCCGTTCCACGCAGCCGCGCAGCCCGCTGGCGGTCAGGATGCGTCCCCGCACGGTGGACGAGGTGGTGGGCCAGCAGCATCTGCTGGGCCAGGGTTCGCCGCTGCGACAGTTGGCAGCCGGTGCCGATGCCGCCGGTCCGGCCGGCCCCAGCTCGCTGATCCTGTGGGGGCCGCCGGGGACCGGGAAGACCACGTTGGCCCACGTGATCGCGCGGGGACCCGGGCGCAAGTTCGTGGAACTGTCCGCCATCACTGCCGGGGTCAAGGATGTCCGCCGCGTCATGGACGACGCCCTGACGGCCCGTGACCTGTACAAGACCACCACCGTCCTGTTCCTCGACGAGATCCACCGCTTCAACAAGGCACAGCAGGACGCGCTGCTGCCCGGCGTCGAAAAGGGCTGGGTGGTCCTGGTGGCCGCAACCACGGAGAATCCTTCCTTTTCCGTGGTGTCGCCGCTGCTGTCCCGCTCCCTGCTACTGACGCTCAAGCCGCTCACCGACGCGGACATCGAGGGCCTGCTGGTGCGCGCCGTCGAGGATCCCCGCGGGCTGAACGGCAACGTCCGGCTCAGCGACGAGGCCCTGGAACACCTCGTCCGGGTATCCGGCGGGGACGCCCGCCGGGCGCTGACCGCGCTGGAAGCTGCCGCGGGCGTTGCCTTCGGTGACGCGGACGACGTCGGAAGTTCCGGCGCGGGGGAAGGTGACACTGAGCAGACGGTCACCGTGGAGCTGCAACACACCGAGCGTGCCCTGGACGCCGCAGCCGTCCGCTACGACCGCGCCGGGGACCAGCACTACGACGTGGCCAGCGCGTTCATCAAGTCCATCCGCGGGTCCGACGTGGACGCGGCACTGCACTACCTCGCGCGGATGCTGGAGGCGGGGGAGGACCCGCGCTTTGTCGCCCGGCGGATCGTGATCTCGGCCGCGGAGGACGTGGGCATGGCGGATCCAACCGCGCTGCAGACCGCCGTGGCCGCGGCGCAGGCGGTGCAGCTCATCGGAATGCCAGAGGGCCGCATCGTCCTGGCCGAGGCGGTGGTCCACCTGGCCACGGCGCCAAAGTCGAACGCGGCCTACATGGGCATCAACAAGGCGATCGCGGACGTGCGGGCGGGACTGGGCAACGGGATCCCGGCGCACCTGCGCGACGCGCACTATCCCGGGTCCAAGCAGCTCGGCCATGGGGTGGGCTACAAGTACGCCCATGATGCGCCGCATTCGGTGGCCGCCCAGCAGTATCCGCCGGACGACCTCGTGGGCCGCGACTACTACGAGCCCACGGCCAACGGCGCGGAGCGGGACATCGCCGTCCGGCTTGAGCGGCTCCGGAAGATCATTCGGGGCCAGTGAGGTTCTGGTAAGCTTGATCGTTGTCTGGCAAGGCGCGGACGCACAATCCACCAAATTTCTTATTTGATGAGGTTATGCCTGTGCCCAGTAGCAAAAGGCAGCGGTTGGCCGATGCTCTCCATCTGGGAGGCCAGTAACACTGACACACCGCAGATATTGGAAGGACACAAGTGGCTAACAACACTCGTGCTCGCCGTACCGCACGCCTCTCGCGTGCACTCGGCATCGCTCTGACCCCCAAGGCCGCCAAGTACATGGAGCGCCGTCCGTACGGCCCCGGCGAGCATGGCCGCGCCCGCAAGAAGCAGGACTCCGACTACGCCGTACGTCTGCGCGAAAAGCAGCGTCTGCGCGCCCAGTACGGCATCCGCGAAGCCCAGATGACCCGTGCCTTCGAAGAAGCACGCCGCACCAAGGGCCTCACCGGTGAAAACCTGATCGAACTGCTCGAAATGCGTCTCGACGCCCTCGTGCTGCGTGCAGGCTTCGCCCGCACCATCGCCCAGGCCCGCCAGCTGGTTGTGCACCGCCACATCCTGGTTGACGGCATTCGCGTTGACCGCCCGTCGTTCCGCGTCGGCGAAGGCCAGCTCGTCCACGTGCACAGCCGCAGCGAGACCATGGTCCCGCTCCAGGTTGCAGCAGCCGGCGCGCACCGCGACGTCCTGCCCCAGGTTCCGGCCTACCTGGACGTCAAGCTTGACGCCCTGCAGGCACGCCTGGTCCGCCGCCCGAAGCGCTCCGAGGTCCCCGTGACCTGCGAAGAGCAGCTCGTCGTCGAATTCTACGCACGCTAAATTCCGGCAGCGTATACAAAGAAGCCCGTGGCAAGCGCCGCGGGCTTCTTTGTATG
This sequence comes from Arthrobacter globiformis, assembly GCF_030815865.1. Lineage (NCBI taxonomy): Bacteria > Bacillati > Actinomycetota > Actinomycetes > Micrococcales > Micrococcaceae > Arthrobacter > Arthrobacter globiformis. The sequence continues at coordinate 3,330,887 of NZ_JAUSXI010000001.1, read as the reverse complement.
TAAGGTACTTGGGGGACATTTGCGGCTGCAGTACTTGGTGGCCGCGCCCCCGGTACGGTTCCACGGAGTTTCAAGGAGATGAACGTCTATGTCTGGTGGCGATATTGCCGGCCTGATCGCGGCCGGGGTATTTGCGCTCCTGGTCCTGTTGCTTGCTGTGCCCATCCTCAAGCTGGGGCGGGTGTTCGATGAGGTACGGACATCCATCCGTTCCATCAGCGACGGCGCCACCCCGCTCATGGACGAGGTCACCGCGACGGTCTCCACCACCAACCAGCAGCTGAAGAAGGTGGACGGCATTGCCTCCAACGTTTCGGATGCCTCGGCCAACATCTCCGCGCTGTCCTCCCTCGTGGCCGCGACTGTCGGTTCCCCGCTGATCAAGGTGGCCGCGTTCAGCTACGGCGTCCGTTCCGCATTCGCCGCCCGCAAGAAGCCCGCCACCGGCCGCCGCAGCCGCTAAGCCCACCCGGAGAACTGAAATGAAACGACTTGTCTGGATGGGAATCGGCGTGGCCATCGGGGTCATCGCGTTCCGCAAGGTCACCGAGGCGCAGTCCGCGCTCAGTCCCGAAGGCCTGAACCGGGCCGTGGGCCGCCTCGCCGACGGCGTCTACGACTTCGCCGACGCCGTCCGCGCCGGCATGAGCGAGCGGGAAACGGACCTTCGCGCCGCGCTGGGTGTTGAATCCCAGGACCTCGTCCGCCGCTAAACGCGCGAGAATTAAAACCTGCAGTGCCGTCCAACACCGGGACTGCGTTTGAATCAAACTGTCACGCGCCAGCATGCGTGAACCAAGAAGGGTAAGTAATCAGCTCATGAAGTCGCAGGAGATCACAAAGCGCTGGGTGGATTTTTTCGTCAGCAAAGGCCACACGGCGGTTCCCTCCGCATCGCTGGTCTCCAGCGACCCCTCCCTGCTGTTCACGGTTGCCGGCATGGTTCCGTTCATCCCGTACCTGACGGCGCGCGAGGAACCGCCCTACTCCCGGGCCACCAGCGTCCAGAAGTGCATCCGCACCGGTGACATTGAGGAAGTGGGCAAGACCGCCCGCCACGGCACCTTCTTCCAGATGTGCGGCAACTTTTCCTTCGGGGACTACTTCAAGGAAGACGCCATCAAGTTCGCGTGGGAGCTGCTCACCAGCAGCGTCGCCGACGGCGGGTACGGACTTCCGCCGGAGCTTCTGTGGGTGACCGTCTACGAAGAGGACGACGAAGCCGAGGAACTCTGGCTCAAGAACACCGGAGTGCCCGCAGAGCGCATCCAGCGCATGGGCAAGTCGGACAACTACTGGTCCACCGGCCAGCCCGGCCCGGCCGGCCCCTGCTCTGAGATCTACTACGACCGCGGCCCGGCCTACGGCGCCGAGGGCGGACCCATCGCCGACGAGAACCGCTACGTGGAGATCTGGAACCTCGTGTTCATGCAGTACCAGATCGACAACGTCCGCTCTAAGGTCGAGTTCGACATCATGGGCGAACTGCCCAAGAAGAACATCGACACGGGCCTGGGCATGGAACGCCTCGCCATGATCCTGCAGGACGTCGAGAACATGTACGAGACCGACCAGGTGCGCCCGGTCATCGACATGGCCGCCAAGCTCTCGGGCAGGGAATACACCTCCGCCGAGACGGAGGATGACCCGCACCACACCGATGACGTCCGCATGCGCGTCGTTGCCGACCACATCCGTTCGGCTTTGATGCTGATCGCCGACGGCGTCACGCCCTCCAACGAAGGCCGCGGCTACGTGCTGCGACGCCTCATCCGCCGTGCGGTCCGCTCCATGCGCCTGCTGGGCGTGGAACAGGCCTGCCTGCCGGACCTGCTGCCCGCCTCGCGCGACGCCATGAAGGGCGTGTACCCCATCGTGGACACGGACTTCGACCGCATCAGCCGGATCGCCTACGCCGAAGAGAAGGCGTTCCTGCGCACCATCGCCTCCGGCACTGCCCGCCTTGAGGATGCCGTCAACGAATCCAAGGCTGCCGGGCGTCCCCTCTCCGGCGCCGACGCGTTCGCGCTGCACGACACCTACGGCTTCCCCATCGACCTGACGCTCGAAATGGCCGAGGAAGCGGGCCTGAAGGTGGACGAACCTGAGTTCCGCAAGCTCATGCTCGAGCAGCGCCAGCGCGCCCAGGCCGACGCCAAGGGCAAGAAGGGCGGCCACGCCGACCTCTCCGCCTTCCAGGAGCTCCTGGCAGAAGGCGAAACCGTCTTCACCGGCTACACCGACCTCGAGGGCGAGTCCCGGGTCCGCGGCATCCTCAGCGGCGGCAGCAAGATCTCCCAGGCAGCCACCGGCGACGAAATCGAACTGGTGCTCGCCGAGACCCCGTTCTACGCCGAGGCCGGCGGCCAGGCAGCCGACACCGGGCTGATCACCGGCGACGGATTCGTCGTCGAGGTCCTGGACGTCCAGCGTCCGATCAAGGGCCTGAGCGTGCACAAGGCCATCGTCCGCGAAGGCGAGATTGCCTCGGACGCACTGGTCCGTGCCGCGGTGGACCGGGAACGGCGACACGCTGCAGAGCAGGCGCACACCGGAACGCACATCGTGCACGCGGCGCTGCACCAGATCCTCGGCCCGCAGGCCACCCAGCGCGGTTCGTTCAACAAGGCCGGGTACCTCCGGTTCGACTTCGCCTGGGGTGAAGGGCTGAGCGCCGCCACCAAGTCCGAGGTCGAGGAAGTCTCCAACCTCGCCATCCGGAACAACTTCCACGTGGACACCAAGGTCATGGGCCTCGCCGAGGCCAAGGCCCTCGGCGCCATGGCGCTGTTCGGCGAGAACTACGGCAGTGAGGTCCGGGTTGTGGAGATCGACGGCGCGTGGTCCCGTGAACTGTGCGGCGGCACCCACGTGTCCAACACCTCCCTGATCGGCAGCCTGTCTCTGCTCGGCGAGCAGTCCGTCGGATCCGGAAACCGTCGCGTCGAGGCGTTCGTGGGCATGGACGCCTTCCGGCACCTGGCCGCCGAGCGCGCCCTCGTGACCGAACTCACCGAGATGCTCAAGGTGCCGTCCGGGCAGCTGGCGGACCGGATCTCCGCGACCCTCGCCAAGCTGAAGGCCACGGAAAAGGAACTCGAGCGGCTCAGGAAGGAACAGCTCGCGGCCGCTGCCGCCCAGCTCGCCGGAACCGCCGTGGACGCCGCCGGCGTCCGGGTCATCGCGCACGATGCCGGCCAGGTCAGCGGTGCCGACGACATCCGTGGCCTGGCCCTGGACCTGCGCAACCGGCTCGGCTCGGAAGCCTCCACGGTTGCCGTGGCCGGCGTCAGCAATGACCGCCCGGTCATCCTGGTGGCCACCAACGAAGCCGCCCGTGAAGCCGGAGTCAAGGCCGGCGCGCTGGTCCGGCTCGCCGCCGGGATCCTCGGCGGCGGCGGTGGTGGCAAGGACGACGTGGCCCAGGGTGGCGGCACCGACGCCTCCAAGGTCGGCGCCGCACTGTCCGCCGTCGTCGATGCCGTCACCAGGCGCTAACAAACCGTGACTTCTTCTGCTGAGCCGCACGTCCACCCCCGGGGCATCAAACTGGGGGTGGATGTGGGGACCGTCCGCGTCGGCGTCGCCATCTGCGACCGGGACGAGATCCTGGCCACACCGCTGAAGACGCTGGACCGGAATCCCAAGAAGAATTCGGATATCCGGGTCATTGCCACCCTGGCGTCGGACCGGGGAGCCGTGCAGATATTTGTGGGCCTGCCACGGACCATGAAAGGCGAGGAACACGCCTCAGCCCGCATGGCCACGGAGTACGCACAGCTGCTGGCTGACGAGCTGGAGCGAGCCGGTTCGGACGTCCCGGTACACCTGGTTGACGAACGGCTCAGCACCGTCACGGCCCACCGCAACCTCCACGAAGCTGGCATGAGCAGCAAAAATCACCGTAAAGTGGTGGATCAGGTTGCGGCTGCGGGAATCTTGCAGCACGCCATCGACATGCAAAAAGCCAGGGGAACGGATGTGGGGAGCCGTGTGCGCGCGCTTCCCCGTGCGGGGCTGCCCGGACACGCCGCCGCAGATACTGCTGAACGGCCTGACCCGGAAAAGGAAACACGATCTTCAGAGGATGGAAAGCTACAGTGAGCCCGGTCAATAGCGACGACTCCTCCGGCGACCCCTTCGCGGACGCCGGACGGCCCCTGACACGCAAGGAGATCCGCGCCCGCGAGAAGTCCGTCACCGCCGAGTCCGGCGGTGCCGTGCCCGAGCAGGCCTACGAGACCGGTGAAGAGGTGCACGTTGGAGTGGGCGCCGCACAGCGGACCGAGGCTTCGGCTTCGGACACTGCTTCCGGTTCAGATGGTGCCCGGACTGCGGCAATAGCTACACCTCCGGTGGCCGTTCGCGCCGCATCCCCTGTCCCGGAAGTTCACATTCCTGACGCCCAGGTTCCCCCTGCCCAGGCTGTTCCCGCCGCCGAGGTTCCCGACGCTCCGCCGGTTCCGCCGGCCATCCACGACCCCGCCGAACATGGGGAAGCAGCCGTGCAAACGGGCCCTGCTGCCACACACGGGGAAGCGGCATCCGCGGTTCACGGCGTCCAGTCCGAAGACGCGCCGCACTTTGCGGAATTCGCGGGTGGCCACCATGAGCCTCAGGGAGGCGTCCACCATGAGGATGGCCACCACTATGACATCCACCACGACGCAGTAGGCCACGACACCTACGAGGACCATGAGCACTACGAGCAACAGGCCGTGGGGCATCAGCTCCTGGCCGGTGCCGAAGACGTAGCCACGGTGGCCCGGCCATCCAAGAAAGTCCGGCGCCGGCGCCGCCTCGTGGCGCTGCTGCTGACGCTCGCGCTGTTCGTCACTGCCACCGTCGTCGGGGCGCAGTTCCTGAAACCGCTGCTGGGGAACGACAAGCCTGCCGACTTCCCCGGCCCCGGCACCGGCCAGGTCAAGGTATCGGTCGACCCGGGCGAAGGTCCGGTGTCCGTTGCGGCCAAGCTGGAAGACGCGAAGGTGGTGGCCAACGCCGAAACCTTCATGGTAGCCCTGACTGCCTCCGGCGGCACCCTGTCGCCGGGGGAGTACGACTTCAAACAGGAAATGAAGAACTCCGACGCCGTCTCCGTACTTCTCAACGAGGGACAGGCGAAGGTGATGTACTTCGCCCTCAGCGCTGGCCTGCGGATCGATGAATCCCTGCAGGCGATCTCGGAGGGCTCCGGTCTTTCGCTGGCGCAGCTAAAGGCGCTCAGCGACTCGCCCAAGCAGTTCGGACTGACGGCCAAGGCGAAGAACCTGGAAGGGTTCCTGGCGCCGGGGGAGTACCGTTTCCCGCTGGGAACCACCGCCAGGGAGATCCTCACCAAGCTGGTGAAGGCCACTCAGGATGAACTGAAGGCACAGGGCGTCACGGACCCCGCCAAGCAGTATGACGCCGTGACCGTTGCCAGCATCGTGCAGGCAGAGGGCGGCCAGGCCGAGTACAAGGACGTGGCGGGGGCCATCTACAACCGGCTGAAGCCCACCAACACGGAAACCAATGGCCTGATCCAGTCGGACGCCACAGTGACGTACGGCCTGGGCAAGAAGACCTTCCACATCGACGAGGCCGAGAAGGCCGACAAGTCCAACCCGTACAACACGTACGCCATCCAGGGCCTGCCCGCCGGGCCCATCGGATCGCCGGGCAAGAATGCCATCGACGCGGCGGCCAAGCCGAACAACAACGATTACCTGTACTGGGTGACCATCAACCTCGACACCAAGGAGACGAAGTTCTCCAAGACGCTCGCCGAGCACAACGGCTACGTCGAGCAGTACAACGCTTGGTGCGAGGCCAACCCGGGCCGTTGCGTATGAGCCTGCGGGCAGCCGTCCTGGGGCACCCCATCGGCCATTCGAAGTCACCGGCGCTCCACCTTGCCGCCTACGCGCGGCTCGGTGCGGACATCGGCTACAGCGCCATCGATGTGACCGAAGAGTCGCTGCCGGCGTTCATGGACTCCGTCCGTGCCGAAGCCGGCTGGCGGGGACTGTCCGTCACCATGCCGCTGAAGAAGGCCATGGTCTCCGAGGTGGACGAGATCCGCGGCGTGGCCCGGATCCTGGGCGTCATCAACACCGTGGTGTTCGAAGGTGCAGGGGAGGCCGCCCGGCGCATCGGTTACAACACCGACGTCGCGGGGATCGTCTACGCCCTCCGCAACGCCGGGGCCAGTGACGCCCCCGCGGGTGTGATTCTTGGCGGCGGCGGAACTGCAGCCGCGGCAGTGGCGGCCCTGCAGGAGCTCGGGGCCGTGTCTGTGGACCTGTACGTCCGGAACACCGCCCGGGCTGAAGAAGCCAAGGCCGCAGCCGCCGGTCTCGGCATGGACATCACCGTCCATGCCCTCGAAGGTGCGGTCGAAGCGATGGCCGGTGCCGGCGTCGTAATCTCCACGCTGCCGCCGCGGGCGGCCGACGGGATGGCGGCAGAGCTGGAAGCGCTGGGACGGCGCACTGACGGTGTCCTGCTGGACGTCGCCTACGACCCCTGGCCCAGCCGGATTGCCGCTGCCTGGCACGCCGGCGGAGGAACAGTGGTTCCCGGCCTTGAGATGCTGCTCTACCAGGCGGTGGAGCAGGTCCGGCATTTCACCGGCCTGGCAGAGGCCGGCAGTGCCGACGTCATAGATGTGATGTGCGACGCAGTCGGGGCACCCCGGCGGGTGTCCTGACCGCCAGACATGGCAGGATGGTTTATATGTTGCGTTGGTTGACCGCCGGTGAATCCCATGGCCCGGCACTGGTCGGAATTATTGAAGGCGTCCCCGCAGGTGTTGAACTCACCAGCGGGCAGATCGCCGATGCCCTTGCCCGCCGGCGGCTCGGCTACGGCCGCGGGGCACGGATGAAGTTTGAGCAGGACGTCGTCACGATACTCGGCGGTGTCCGCCATGGCATCACCCAAGGCGGCCCCGTCGCCATCCAGGTGGGCAACACCGAATGGCCCAAGTGGGAACAGATCATGTCAGCCGACCCCGTGGATCCTGAGGAACTCGCGGGACAGGCCCGCAACGCCCCGCTGACCCGGCCGCGCCCGGGACACGCCGACTTTACCGGCATGCAGAAGTACGGCTTCGACGAGGCCCGTCCCGTGCTTGAGCGCGCCAGCGCCCGGGAAACCGCTACGCGTGTTGCCATGGGCACCGTTGCCGCCCAGTTCCTGAAGCACCTGGGCATTGAGCTTGTCAGCCACACTGTCTCCATCGCCAGCGTGACCGTTCCCGAGGGCCGGCCGCTGCCGGTGCCGGACAACGTGATCGCGCTCGACGCCGATCCGCTGCGCTGCTTCGACCGGGAAACGTCCGACGCCATGGTTGCGGAGGTGGACGCCGCCCACAAGGAAGGCGAAACCCTCGGGGGCGTGGTGGAGGTGCTTGCCTACGGCCTGCCCCCGGGACTCGGCAGCTACGTCCACTGGGACCGCCGCCTCGATTCCCGCCTGGCCGCCGCCCTCATGGGCATTCAGGCCATCAAGGGCGTTGAGGTGGGCGACGGTTTCCTCACCGCCGCACGCCGCGGGTCCGCCGCCCACGACGAGATCGTCAAGGAAGCTGACGGCAGGATCATCCGCACCAGCAACCGCGCCGGCGGCATCGAAGGTGGCATGAGCATCGGCGACGTCCTGCGCGTCCGGGCCGCCATGAAGCCCATCGCCACCGTGCCGCGCGCTCTGAAGACCATCGACATCAGCACCGGTGAGGCGGCCAAGGCCCACCACCAGCGCTCGGACGTCTGTGCGGTTCCGGCTGCCGGTGTGGTGGCGGAGGCCATGGTTGCGCTGGTCCTGGCCGAGGCCGTGACCGAAAAGTTCGGCGGCGACTCCGTAGCCGAGACGGCCCGGAACATCAGGGGCTACCTCGAGAGCATTCCGGCGTCGCTGGATACGATCGGACTCTAGTGCCCCGGAGCAACACACCCTGCGCCGCGGGGGACCGGCCTATTGTGCTCATCGGGCCCATGGCGGTGGGCAAATCGGCGATCGGGCAGCAGTTGGCGCAACAGCTGGACGCTCCGTTCGTGGACACTGACGCGGTCATTGTGGAGGGCCACGGTTCCATTGCGGATATCTTCGCCAGCCGCGGCGAGCGAGCTTTCCGGGAGATCGAGGCCCGGACCGTTGCCCGCATCATCGAAGCCGCTGCCGGCACCACCACGGTGGTTTCCCTGGGCGGCGGCTCGGTCCTGGACTCCGGCACGCAGCAGCTGCTGGACCGGTGCACCGTGGTCTACCTGGAGTGTGACGCCGATACCGTCGCCGCTCGGATCGCCAAAAACTCCGGCCGGCCGCTGCTGGCCGGTGATGGCATCCGCCGCTGGAAGGCGCTGTTCGCCACCCGGAAGCCGGTCTATGAACGCCTCGCGGACATCGTGCTGGATGTCCGGCAGGGAACCGTGCCCCAGTTGGGTCTGAAGCTGGAAGCCGCTTTGTGCGACTTCACAGCCGCCAAGTCACCCGGAGCCACCACCCGCGGGATCAACAAGACCGCGACGACGGCAGCCAAGACATGTGCTGCCGCGAAACAGGAAGTTGAAAAGTGAGCGAATCAACCGTCATCAAGGTCACCGGGCAGTCGGCCGGGGACAATTACGACGTCGTAGTTGGCCGCGGCTTGCTCGGCACCCTCCCGGCGCTGCTGGGGGAGCGCGTCCGGCGCGTCCTTGTCATCCATCCGCGGGCCCTCCGGCTCACCGGCGACACCGTCCGGGATGAACTGGCCGCTGCCGGCTTCACCGCCGTCACCGCGGAGATCCCGGACGCCGAGGAAGGCAAGCACATCCAGGTGGCCGCGTTCTGCTGGCAGGTGCTGGGACAGAACGATTTCACCCGCTCCGACGCCGTGGTCTCGGTCGGCGGCGGCGCCGTCACCGACCTCGCCGGTTTCGTGGCCGCCACCTGGCTGCGCGGCGTCAAGGTCATCCACATGCCCACCAGCCTCCTCGGCATGGTCGATGCGGCCGTGGGCGGCAAGACCGGGATCAACACGGCCGAAGGCAAGAACCTGGTGGGTTCCTTCCACCCGCCCGCAGCCGTCCTCACCGACCTGGACACGCTGAAGACGCTGCCCCGGAACGAGATCATCTCCGGCATGGCCGAGGTCATCAAGTGCGGCTTCATTGCCGATCCCGCGATTCTGGACCTCGTGGAGAAGGATCCGGACGCCGTGACGGATCCTGGCTCCGACGCGCTGCGCGAGCTCATTGAACGAGCCATCGCCGTCAAGGCCCGCGTCGTTTCGGAGGACCTCAAGGAGTCCGGACTCCGCGAAATCCTGAACTACGGCCACACTCTGGGCCACGCCATCGAACTCGTGGAACGCTACTCGTGGCGCCACGGCGCTGCCGTCTCGGTGGGCATGATGTTCGCGGCCGAGCTGTCCCGCAGCGTGGGCCGGCTGAGCGACGCTGACGCCGACCGGCACCGCAGCATCCTCGAATCCCTTGGGCTGCCCGTCACGTACCGGCGCGACCGCTGGCAGGGGCTTCTCGACGGCATGCGCCGCGACAAGAAGTCCCGCGGCGACCTGCTCCGCTTCGTGGTCCTCGATGGGATTGCCAAGCCGGGAATCCTGGACGTGCCCGATACCTCCCTGCTCTTCGCCGCCTACCAGGAGATTGCTTCCTGATGCGCGACGACCAGGCCGGAACAATCGAATGGCCCGACGCCGGCTTCCCGGGGATCCGGGTCAACCCGGAATCGCTGCTTCCTGAAATTATCAGTGAAGAGGCATGCGCCGCCGCGCTTGCGGCAACAACGGACCCCGCTGACCGGGTCCTGGTGCTGCTCGTGGAGGGGCACGCCGCGGACGCTGCCGAACTGCTGGCAGAGGCCCGCTACAAGGACCCCGAGTCGTTCCGGCTTCGGGCCTACGAGGCGGATGTCCTGCGCGTGGCCCACCGCTACGACCGCGCCATTGAACTCTTCCGGCAGCTCCTCGGCGAGGCGCACGGAACGGCTAACGAGGCCCTGGCGCACCAGTGCCTTGGCCGGACCCAGTTCGCCGCAGGCAACATCGGTGCCGCGGTGGAATCCTTCGCCCGGGCGCTGAACCTGCGAGTTGCCCAGTCCGCCGATGCGGCCCTCATCTATTCCTCAACGGTGGCGCTGCAGCGGGCGCGGGACGTGCTCGAACTGGCCTCCTGACCGCCGCCGGACTGGTCCTCCGGCCGCGCCGCCAGGCCGCCCCGGAAACCGTGCCTGCCTTTTCCGATAGAATGGTTTCTGGATTTTTGATAAGTACACGCTGGCGCGCCGATCGGCATGCCTGCTTGATATAACAGCTGGCAGCCAGGACCAGTCAGACACAACCAGAGGAAACCAGTGGCAACCACAAACGACATCAAGAACGGAACCGTCCTGAAGCTTGAGGGCCAGCTCTGGAACGTCATCGAGTTCCAGCACGTCAAGCCGGGCAAGGGCGGCGCGTTCGTGCGCACCAAGATGCGCAACGTCATGTCCGGCAAGGTCGTCGACAAGACCTTCAATGCCGGGCTCAAGATCGAGACCGCCACCGTGGACCGCCGCGACTACCAGTACCTGTACCAGGACGGCGCCGACTTCGTCTTCATGGACACGCAGGACTACGACCAGATCACCGTTTCCGGCGCCACGGTGGGCGATGCCACCAACTTCATGCTGGAAAACCAGATGGTCAACATCGCCATCCACGAAGGCAACCCGCTGTACATCGAGCTGCCGCCGAGCGTTGTCCTTGAAATCACCTACACCGAGCCGGGCCTGCAGGGCGACCGCTCCTCCGCCGGCACCAAGCCCGCAACCCTGGAGACGGGTTACGAGATCCAGGTGCCCCTGTTCGTCGAGAACAACACCAAGGTCAAGGTCGACACCCGTGACGGCAGCTACCTGGGCCGGGTTAACGACTAGTGAGCGCCCGCGGTAAAGCCCGTAACAGGGCTCTCGAGGTCCTCTTCGAAGCCGAGCAGCGCTCTGTCTCGGCCTTCGACGTGCTGCGTGCGCGCCGCGAGAGGACCGACCAGATCGTCAATCCGTACACCCTCGAGATCGTTGAAGGCGTGGTGTCGATGCAGGCCACCATCGACGAATTCCTGGAGACCTACTCGCAGGGCTGGACCCTTGAGCGGATGCCGTCTGTAGACCGCACCATCCTGCGGATCGGCACCTGGGAGCTGCTCTACAACGACGACGTTCCCGACGGCGTCGCCGTCAGCGAAGCTGTCGCTCTGGCCAAGACGCTCTCCACCGACGAGTCGCCGTCGTTCATCAACGGCCTCCTGGGACGCCTTCAGCAGCTGAAGCCGTCCCTGCTCGCCTGAGCTGAGTAATACACAGGAAGCCCCTGCCGGGTACCCGGCAGGGGCTTCCTGCATCTCCGGATGCTGTTGGACCGGACCTTACTGATGGACGGCAGCCCTAAGTTCGGTCAGGTGGCGCAACTGCTGCACCTCGTCCTGCTGGTGGGCCGGCACATCCCTGCCGCTGAGGATACGCTGCCGGGTGAATGCCAGGCGCGTCGCCGCCTTGACGAACTCCTTCATCTGATCGCCCCGGTTGTAGGAGCCCGCCCAGCGCACAGCCTGCCGGCGGCCTCCGGGAGTGGACAGCAGCTCCACCTCGGCCGGCGCGAACCACCCCGCGGCGGCGTACTCCTGGAGGCGCTGCCGGGTGAGGCGCGTCTCCGCGACCCGCAGCACCACGATGCAGGCCACGGCGAGCAGGAAAATCGGGACCTGCACCAGCACGTACTGGGCGAGGAAATCCTGTCCCATGCTGTTCCACCTGTTGTGCAGGATCATGGCGGGAACCAGGCCCACGAAGAATGCGAGCACGGAGACGCCGGAATGCCAGCGTCGCGCGGCCAGCCCCATGATCAGGCCCGTGGTCCCGGTGAAGATGGCGTGCGCAAATGGCGACATCACCCCGCGCAGGAAGAAGATCTGGACAAGGTCGCTGCCGGGTGTGCTGGACTCGGCGATCGCCCGGCCGAAGTACAGGATGTTCTCGGTGAAGGCGAAGCCGCCCGCGATGGTGAAGGCAAACACCACGCCGTCCACGGGGCCGTCAAAGTTGCGGCGGGCGAAAAGGAGAAGCAGCAGCAGGCCCAGTGACTTCGCGAATTCCTCCACCACGGGCGCCTGCACGGTGGTCATGAAATCGCGGAAGGACGCCTCGTCGGTGGCCGGGGCCGCAAGGGCGAAGACCGGCTGGATAAGCAGCGTTACGGCAATGGAGACGGCAGCGCCCCAGGTGAAGGCAAACAGCAGCAGGCGCTTTGGCTCGGGTTCCCAGCGGTCAATGACGGCGACGGCGAACAGCACAGCCGCCAGCGGGATGAGGGACGCAACAAAACCGATGAAGAAGCCGGTGACGCCGGTGCTCGACAGGAGGAACGGCACCACGAGGAATAGGCTGACGAAGGCAAGGATCCCGCCGCCCACCACGAGTCCCAGCGTCCCTGCCCCCGGGCGGGCGGCAACAGTTGATGCGGCCTCCGGGATGACCTGGGACACGGCGCCGCCGCTGTGCCCCGGCGCCGGCCTGTAGTTCTGCGGCTGGACGTGGCCCATCCAGCTCGGATTCGCGGGCTGTTCCTGGAACTGGTGCCCGGGCCGGTTCCAGGCTGAGCGGTTCCGGCCAGGGCCGGAAGGCGGCTGCTGCGGGTTCATCGACATAGACACGAGCCTATGCGCCGCGCGGTAGGCAACAAAGCGCCGGAGTTGGTGGCGATGTATAGCGCCCAGCGGTGTGACGGACGACGCCCTCTGCCGGGGCCGGGGGCAGACGCCTGTGTGGTAATTTTGGAAGGCAAATGTTCCTTTTTTAATTCCGTCCCGTGAGGCGGGGAAAGGGGAGACGAGCGATGACTTCTGTCACGCAGGCACCGGTTCCGGCCAGGGTTGTTCTCAACCAGGCGGACATTGACCGTGCCCTCACTCGTATCGCCCATGAAATCCTCGAGGCTAACAAGGGCTCCCAGGACCTGGTGCTGCTGGGCATTCCCCGCCGCGGCTACCCGCTGGCCGTCCGGCTCGCCCAGAAAATCGCCGCCGCCGATCCCTCCGTGGACGCCGCCGCCATCGTCGGCCAGCTGGACGTCACCATGTTCCGGGATGACCTTTCCCACCAGCCCACCAGGCCGCCGCACCGCACCCAGCTGCCGCTCACGGGCATCGACAACAAGGTTGTCGTGCTGATCGACGACGTCCTGTACTCCGGCCGGACCATCCGCGCCGCCCTGGACGCACTCGTGGACCTCGGCCGGCCGCGCATTGTGCGCCTGGCCGTCCTGATCGACCGGGGCCACCGCGAACTTCCCATCCGCGCCGACCACGTGGGTAAGAACCTGCCCACGTCCTCCGCCGAAAAGGTCCGGGTCCGGCTCGAGGAGACAGACGCCGTCGACGGCCAAACGGTCAACGAAGTGGTAATCGAGGGCGGCGCATGAAGCACCTGCTCTCCACCGAAGACCTCAGCCTGGCCAACGCCGTCCGCATCCTCGACACCGCCGAAGAAATGTCGACCGTGGGGGAGCGCGAGGTCAAGAAGCTCCCCGCCCTGCGCGGACGGACCGTGGTGAACCTCTTCTTCGAGGATTCCACCAGGACCCGCATTTCCTTCGAAGCCGCAGCCAAGCGGCTCTCCGCGGACGTCATCAACTTCGCCGCCAAGGGATCGTCGGTCTCCAAGGGCGAGTCCCTCAAGGACACAGCCCAGACGCTGTCCGCCATGGGTGCTGACGCCGTCGTGATCCGCCACTGGGCCTCCGGTGCACCGCACCGGCTGGCTGCCACCGACTGGATTGACGCCGCAGTCATCAACGCCGGCGACGGCACACACGAACACCCCACCCAGGCGCTGCTGGACGCGTTCACCATGCGGCGGCACTGGACCAAGCTCGCCGGCCTGCCCTCCACGGGGGCGGACCTGCGCGGCATGCGCGTCGCCATCGCCGGCGATGTCCTGCACTCCCGCGTGGCGCGGTCCAACGTCTGGCTGCTGCGCACGCTGGGTGCCGACGTGACCCTGGTGGCGCCGCCCACACTGCTGCCCATCGGCGTCGAACGCTGGCCCTGCAGCATCAGCTACGACATGGACGAGACCCTGGAAAAGGGCGTCGACGCGGTGATGATGCTCCGTGTTCAGGGCGAACGCATGAACGCCTCGTTCTTCCCGTCCACCCGCGAATACTCCCGCCGCTGGGGCTTTGACGACAACAGGCTCCGCGCGCTGGACAGCCTGGGCCTGAAGGACACCATCATCATGCACCCCGGTCCCATGAACCGGGGCCTGGAAATTTCCGCGGCCGCCGCCGATTCGCCCCGTTCCACGGTGCTCGCGCAGGTGAAGAACGGCGTGTCGATCCGCATGGCCGCCCTGTACCTGCTGCTCTCCGGGGATACCCGTGAACCAGCCGCCACCCTGAAGGAGAGCAACTGATGGCTGAAGAAACTACCTACCTTATCCGCGGCGCCGCGATCCTTGGCGGCGACGCCGAGGACCTGCTCATCCGCGGCGGCGTGATCACCGCCCGCGGCACCGATCTGTCGGGGACGGACGCAGCTGACGGCGCCACCGTGATCGACGCCGACGGCCTCGTCGCACTGCCGGGCATGGTGGACGTCCACACGCACCTCCGCGAACCGGGCCGCGAAGACGCCGAAACGGTGGAAACCGGCACCCGCGCCGCAGCCCTCGGCGGCTTCACAGCCGTACACGCCATGGCCAACAGCACCCCGGTGGCTGACACCGCCGGCGTCGTGGAGCAGGTCTACAGCCTGGGCCGGGCCGCCGGCTGGGTTGACGTGCGCCCGGTGGGCGCCGTCACTGTGGGGCTCGCCGGCGAGCAGCTCGCCGAGCTCGGCGCGATGGCCGACTCCCGCGCCCAGGTCCGCATGTTCTCCGACGACGGCATCTGCGTCCACGATCCCGTCCTGATGCGCCGCGCCCTTGAGTACGTCAAGGCGTTCGACGGCGTCGTGGCCCAGCACGCGCAGGAACCCCGCCTCACCGCCGGTGCCCAGATGAACGAAGGCGAAGTGTCCGCGGTCCTCGGCCTGACCGGCTGGCCGGCAGTGGCCGAGGAAAGCATCATCGCCCGCGACGTCCTGCTGGCCCAGCACGTGGGCTCCCGGCTCCACGTCTGCCACGTGTCCACCGCAGGCTCGGTCGAGATCATCCGCTGGGCCAAGAGCCGCGGCATCAACGTCACTGCCGAAGTGACCCCGCACCACCTGCTGCTCACCGATGACCTGGTTCGCAGCTACGACCCCGTCTACAAGGTCAACCCGCCGCTGCGCACCAACGATGACGTCCAGGCCCTGCGTGCCGCCCTCGCTGACGGCACCATCGACGTCGTCGGCACCGACCACGCCCCGCACCCGAGCGAGCACAAAGAATGCGAGTGGGCGCAGGCGGCCATGGGCATGACCGGGCTGGAAACGGCCCTGTCCGTGGTCCAGCACGCCATGATCGAGACCGGCCTCATGACCTGGGCCGACTTCGCCAGGGTCACCTCCACCGCGCCGGCCGGCATCGGGCGGCTCACGGACCAGGGCCGGCCGCTCGAAGAGGGCGAACCCGCCAACATCGTCCTCGTGGACCCGGCCGCGCGCTGGACCGTGGATCCTTCCGCCATGGCAACGATGGGACGCAACTCGCCGTTCCGCGGCATGGAGCTCCCCGGCAAGGTGGTGGCCACGTTCTTCAAGGGCCACCCCACGGTCCTGGACGGCAAGCTCAACACGCCCTACCGCCATCCCTCGGAAGCGCCGGTTGCCGGCGCAGCAGGTGCCAACTGATGGAAAAAGTCCTTCCCGGACTTGCGATGCTGGCGGTGGTCGCCGTCGTTTTTGTCCTGATCTGGATCGGCTGGCGCAACCGGCTCCGGCGGCAGTCCGACATCGAACAGCTGCCGGCAGTTCCTGCCGGGCTGGGCGAGCCGCTGCTTTCGGCGGACGGACAGTACGTGGCCTCCACCACCGCGGGGGACTGGCTGGACAGGATTGCCGTGCACGGCCTCGGCATCCGCACCAACGCCGAGCTCTCCATCTATCCGGAAGGAGTGCTCCTGGACCGCTCCGGCGCGCGGCCGCTGTTCATCCCGGCGGCCTCGCTGGCCGGCGTTCGGCAGGACAGCGGCATGGCCGGTAAATTCGTGGAAAAGGACGGGCTGCTGATCCTCAGCTGGACGCTCGGAACCCACGCCCTGGACACCGGCTTCCGCACCCGCCGCGCCGCGGACAAGCCGGCCGTCCTCCAACAACTTCAGGAAATGATCTCCCCAGGCCCCCAGGCGGGTGCCCATAGTGGAAAGTAATAAAGTGACGGAAACCGAAGTGACAGTAAACGCAGGAACTGCGCCGCAGGCCGCAGCATCCGCCCCCGCCGTCCTGGTGCTCGAAGACGGCCGCATCTTCCGCGGCCGCAGCTACGGCGCACAGGGCACCGCCCTGGGGGAAGCGGTCTTCGCCACCGGCATGACCGGCTACCAGGAGACCATTACCGACCCGTCCTACGCACGCCAGCTGGTGGTGCAGACGGCCCCGCACATCGGCAACACCGGTGTAAACAGCGAGGACGCGGAATCCCGCCGCATCTGGGTGGCCGGCTACATTGTCCGTGACGCCGCCCGCCGCCCGTCCAACTGGCGCTCTGAGCGCAGCCTGGACGACGAGCTCGTGGAGCAGGGCATCGTCGGCATCCAGGGCGTGGACACCCGGGCCATCACCCGCCACCTGCGCGAGCACAAGACCATGCGCGCCGGCATCTTCTCCGGCGAGGCAGCCAACGCCACGGACAAGGAACTCGTCGACGCCGTGCTCGCCAGCGAGCCGATGGAAGGCGCCCGGCTTGCCGAGGAAGTCAGCATCGACGAAGCCTACGTGGTGGAGCCGAAGGACCACGGCTGGGACGGCGACGCGCGCTTCAGCATCGCGGCGATCGACCTCGGCATCAAGGCCATGACGCCGGTGCGCTTCGCCGAGCGCGGCGTCCGCGTGCACGTGCTGCCCGCCACGGCCACCATCGACGACGTCAAGGCCGTCAGCCCCGACGGCTTCTTCATGTCCAACGGCCCCGGCGACCCCGCCACCGCCGACAACCAGGTCAAACTGCTCCGCACCGTCCTGGACGAGAAGCTGCCGTACTTCGGCATCTGCTTCGGCAACCAGATCCTGGGCCGCGCCCTCGGCTTCGGCACCTACAAGCTGCGTTACGGCCACCGCGGCATCAACCAGCCCGTCATGGACCGCCGCACGGGCAAGGTCGAGATCACCTCGCAGAACCACGGCTTCGCCGTCGACGCACCGCTGGACGGCCCCACCAACGCGCCGGAAGAGCGCTACGGACGGGTCGAGGTCAGCCACGTCAGCCTGAACGACGACGTCGTGGAAGGCCTGGCCTGCCTGGACATCCCGGCCTTCTCCGTCCAGTACCACCCCGAAGCCGCCGCCGGCCCGCACGACGCCGCCTACCTCTTCGACCGTTTCATCGAGCTGATGGAAGGCACCCGGGACGGCCGCACCGCGAACCTGTCCAAGGATCCCGTGGACGCCCAGCACCCCGCAGAGGCCCAGCAGAACCCGGCCGGGCCGAACACGACTGACAACAAGACTGAGGACAAGAAGTAATGCCCAAGAGAACTGACCTTAAGAGCGTCCTGGTCATCGGTTCCGGCCCGATCGTCATCGGCCAGGCCGCTGAATTCGACTACTCCGGCACGCAGGCCCTTCGCGTCCTCAAGGAGGAAGGCCTGCGGGTCATCCTCGTCAACTCCAACCCGGCCACCATCATGACCGACCCGGAGTTCGCCGACGCCACCTACATCGAGCCCATCACCCCCGAGGTGGTGGAGAAGATTATCGCCAAGGAGCGCCCGGACGCGGTGCTGCCCACCCTGGGCGGCCAGACGGCGCTGAACACCGCCATCGCGCTGGACAAGAACGGTGTGCTGGAGAAGTACAACGTGGAACTGATCGGCGCGAACATCGCCGCGATCGAGCTCGGCGAGGACCGCGAGAAGTTCAAGGGCGTGGTGGAGCGCTGCGGCGCGGAATCCGCCCGCAGCCACATCATCCACAGCATGGACGAGGCACTGAAGGCAGCCGACGACCTCGGCTACCCCATGGTGGTCCGCCCCTCCTTCACCATGGGCGGCCTCGGTTCCGGCCTGGCGTACAACGAGGATGACCTGCGCCGGATCGTCGGCCAGGGCCTGCAGTACAGCCCCACCAGCGAGGTGCTGCTCGAAGAGAGCATCCTGGGCTGGAAGGAATACGAGCTCGAAATGATGCGGGACAAGAACGACAACGTGGTTGTCGTCTGTTCCATCGAGAACTTCGATCCCGTGGGCGTGCACACCGGCGACTCCATTACCGTGGCCCCGGCACTGACCCTCACGGACCGCGAATACCAGCGGCTCCGCGACATCTCCATCGCTGTCATCCGTGAAGTCGGCGTGGACACCGGCGGCTGCAACATCCAGTTCGCGATTGACCCGGCGACCGGCCGCGTGGTGGTCATCGAAATGAACCCGCGCGTGTCCCGCTCCTCGGCGCTGGCGTCCAAGGCCACGGGCTTCGCCATCGCCAAGATCGCCACCAAGCTCTCGCTCGGCTACACCCTGGACGAGATCCCGAACGACATCACGCAGAAGACCCCCGCCTCCTTCGAGCCCACGCTCGACTACGTGGTGGTCAAGGTCCCGCGGTTCGCGTTCGAGAAGTTCCCGGCTGCCGACAACACCCTCACCACCACCATGAAGTCGGTGGGTGAGGCCATGGCCATGGGCCGCAACTTCACCGAAGCCCTCCAGAAGGCCCTGCGCTCCCTCGAGCAGAAGGGCTCGCAGCTGGACTTCAGCTCCGTCCCCGAATGGGAAGTGCCGGAGCTCATCGAGAAGGCCAAGCGCCCCACGACGGAACGCCTGCACCAGGTGCAGCGCGCCCTGCTCGGCGGCGCCAGCGTGGAGGAACTCTTCGAGGCCACCAAGATCGACCCCTGGTTCCTTGACCAGCTGCAGCTGCTCAACGAGACCTCCCAGGAGATCCGCCGCTCCGGTGCCCTCACGCAGGACATGCTCCGCAACGCCAAGCGCCACGGCTTCTCCGACGAGCAGATCGGTGCACTCACGCACAACTCCGAGGCAGTGGTCCGCGGCGTCCGCCAGGCTCTCGGCATCCGCCCCGTTTACAAGACCGTGGACACCTGCGCCGCCGAGTTCGCCGCTTACACGCCGTACCACTACTCGGCCTACGACGAGGAGGACGAGGTTGCGCTGCACTCCAAGCCGTCCATCCTCATCCTCGGCTCCGGGCCCAACCGCATCGGCCAGGGCATCGAGTTCGACTACTCCTGCGTCCACGCCTCCATGGCGCTGCGCAAGGCCGGCTACGAGACCGTCATGGTTAACTGCAACCCGGAAACCGTCTCCACTGACTACGACATCTCCACCCGGCTGTACTTCGAGCCGCTGACCCTCGAGGACGTCCTGGAGGTCATCGCGGCCGAGGAACGCACGGGCGGCGTGATGGGTGTCTTCGTGCAGCTCGGCGGGCAGACCCCGCTGAAGCTGGCCCAGCAGCTGGCCGACGCCGGCGTGCCCATCCTGGGCACCTCGCCCGAGGCGATCGACCTCGCCGAGCACCGCGGCGCTTTCTCCCGGGTGCTGGACAAGGCCGGACTGGTATCGCCGAAGAACGGCACCGCCGTCTCCTTCGAGGATGCCAAGAAGATCGCGGACGAGATCGGCTACCCGGTGCTGGTCCGCCCGTCCTACGTCCTGGGCGGCCGCGGCATGGAAATCGTCTACGACGAGCCCAACCTGTCCCGCTACATCGCCAACGCAACCGAAATTACCCCGGACCACCCGGTGCTGATCGACCGCTTCCTGGAGGACGCCGTCGAAATCGACGTTGACGCCCTCTTCGACGGCACCGACATGTACCTGGGCGGCATCATGGAGCACATCGAGGAGGCCGGCATCCACTCCGGCGACTCCGCCTGCGTCCTGCCTCCCATCACACTGGGTAGCAACGTCCTGGACCGGGTGCGCACCGCCACCCGTGCCATTGCCGAAGGTGTGGGCGTCCGCGGCCTCATCAACATCCAGTTCGCGCTGGCGTCGGACGTCCTGTACGTCCTGGAAGCCAACCCCCGCGCTTCCCGGACCGTGCCGTTCGTGTCCAAGGCCACCGGCGTCCAGATGGCCAAGGCCGCGGCCTTGATCGGCACCGGCGTCACCATCAACCAGCTGCGCAGCGCCTACAAGATGCTGCCGGAAACCGGTGACGGATCCACGCTGCCGCTTGACGCCCCTGTCTCGGTCAAGGAAGCCGTCCTGCCGTTCAGCCGCTTCCGCACGCTCGAGGGCAAGGTAGTGGACTCATTGCTTGGCCCGGAGATGCGTTCCACCGGCGAGGTCATGGGCATCGACAAGCACTTCGACACCGCCTTCGCCAAGAGCCAGGCAGCCGCCAACAACGCACTGCCCACCGAAGGCAAGATCTTCGTCTCCGTGGCCAACCGCGACAAGCGTTCGGTGATCATGGGCGTCAAGCGCCTCTCAGACCTCGGCTTCGAGATCGTCTCAACTGGCGGCACCGCCGACGTCCTTCGCCGCAACGGCATCCAGGCCACTCCCGTGCGCAAGGTGGCCGAGGGCAGCAGCGCGGAGGGTGAAGGCACCATCGCCGACCTCGTGATCGCCGGCGAAATCGACATGGTGTTCAACACCCCGTCCGGCGGCGAGGCCCGCAGCGACGGGTACGAACTCCGTGCCGCCGCCACGTCCATCGGCATCCCCTGCATCACCACGGTGGCCGAGTTCAACGCCGCCGTCCAGGCCATCGAGGCACTGCGCACCTACGCCTGGTCCGTGACCAGCCTGCAGGAGCACGCCGCAGCCCTTATTGCCTCGAAGGAGGCCGCCCTGCAGAAGGCAGCTGCGCAGAGTCCGGCAGCGCAGAATGCCTGAGGCAGGGAACACTGCCGCAGGCGCCGGCCGGGAGCCGTTCGGTTCCCGGCTGGGCCGGGCCATGGCGGACCGCGGTCCGCTGTGCGTCGGGATTGATCCCCACCCTGCGCTTCTGGCCAGTTGGAGCCTGAACGACGACGTCGCCGGCCTGAGGCGCTTTTCGCTCACCGCCCTGGAGGCCGTGGCTTCGCTCGCTGCCGCGGTCAAGCCGCAGGTGGCGCTGTACGAACGGCACGGCTCGGCCGGAATGGCAGTCCTCGAAGAGGTTCTCGCCACCGCCCGGGACGAGGGCGTGCTGACCATCGCCGACGCGAAGCGCGGCGATATCGGCTCCACCATGGCCGCGTACGCCGACGCGTGGCTCCGTGACGGCTCTGCCCTCGCCGCGGATTCCGTGACGCTGAGCCCCTACCTGGGTTTCGAGTCGCTCCGGCCGGCCCTGGACCTCGCCGCCGAACACGGCCGGGGCGTGTTTGTCCTGGCGCTGACCTCCAACCCGGAGGGCGCCTCGGTGCAGCACGTGGGCGGAAGCGATTCCGTGGCACGACGGATTGTCCAGGCCGCCGCGGGGGAGAACGAACGGTACTCCGGAGCGCTCGGCTCGGTGGGCCTCGTGGTGGGAGCCACTGTGGGCACGGCACTGGCGGACCTGCAGCTTGACCTGGAGGCCGTCCGCGGGCCGATCCTCGCACCGGGGCTGGGCGCGCAGGGGGCCACGCCGGCAGACCTGCGGAAGACCTTCGGCGCCGCCTATCACCAGGTCCTGGGAACCTCCAGCCGGGACATCCTCAAGGCCGGCCCGGGCGTCCGGGAGCTGACCGAGGCGGCGGAGCGCACCCTCGCCGGACTCCGCTCCGAATAGTCCATTGATTTCTCCGGCCGGCAGGGAGTAGGTTCAGGACAAATCCGTGGCTGCTCCAACGCCGCCGGCCGCGGATCCGTTGGCTGACCCCAGGGGAAATGACCGTGAGCTTGCGACCCTTGTCTCCGCAGGAACGTTCCGACGCACTCAGGAAGGCCGCGGCGGCAAGGGCTGCCAGGGCCTCGGCCAAGGAACGGCTCAAATCCGGACAGCTGACCGTGGCCCAGATCCTGGACTCCGGCGGCACCGAGGAGGCCATAGCGCGCATGCGGGTTTCGGAACTCCTCGAGGCCCTGCCGGGTATCGGAAAAGTCCGGGCCGCAGCCATCATGGACAGCCTCGGCATCGCCGCGTCCCGCAGGGTCCGGGGCCTGGGCATCCACCAGCGCCGGGCGCTGGTAGATTTTATGAACGAGAAATAGCTTCATCCGAACAGAGTCATCTGTAGACCGTCCAAAGGAATACGTGAGCAACAAACCCGGACTGACAGTCCTCGCTGGTCCTACGGCTGTTGGCAAAGGCACCGTGTCCACCTATATCCGCGACACTTACCCCGAGGTCTGGCTGTCCGTCTCGGCCACCACCCGGGCCCCGCGGCCCGGTGAGATCGACGGCGTGCACTACTACTTCAAATCCAAGGAAGAGTTCGAGTCCCTCGTGGCCGCCGGCGAATTCCTTGAATGGGCAGTGGTGCACGGGCAGAACACCTACGGGACCCTGAAGAGCACCGTCAACCAGGCCATCGCCGAAGGCCGCTCCGTGCTGCTGGAGATCGACCTGCAGGGCGCACGCCAGGTCAAGCAGGCCGTTCCGGATGCCCAGTTCGTGTTCCTAGCACCGCCCAGCTGGGAAGAATTGGTCCGCCGGCTGGTGGGCCGGGGCACCGAATCGACCGAGGAACAGCAACGCCGGCTGGAAACCGGTAAAGTAGAACTTGCTGCTGAACCGGAGTTCGACCACACCGTCATCAATGACGACGTCCGCCGGGCAGCGGACGAGCTTGTTTCACTCATGGGGCTGACCCCGCACCCGCGCCAGACGCAGACGCCGTCAGCCCGTTAGAAATTTGGAGAATTCGTGTCCACGAACCTTGAAGGCATCATCAACCCGCCGATCGATTCGCTGCTCCAGGCGGCTGATTCCAAGTACGGCCTGGTGATCTTCGGTGCCAAGCGTGCACGCCAGATCAACGCGTACTACGCCCAGCTGCATGAGGGCCTGTTCGAGTATGTCGGCCCGCTGGTCGACACCAAGCTGAACGAGAAGTCGCTGTCCATCGCCCTGCGCGAGATCAACGAGGGCAAGCTGGTTTCCACACCGATCGAAGCTGCAGAGTAACTTCCGCAGAGTAAACAGACTGCCTGCTGACGGAGTTCACGTGCGCATAGTCCTCGGAGTCGGGGGAGGGATCGCCGCCTACAAGGTGGCATCGCTCCTCCGGCTTTTTACTGAAGCCGGCCATGACGTCACCGTCATCCCCACGGAAGCAGCCACCCGCTTTGTCGGCGTGGCCACCTGGGAGGCGTTGTCCGGGAACCCGGTGACCAACAGCGTCTTCAACGACGTCGACCAGGTAAAGCACGTCCGGCTGGGCCACGAGGCAGACCTGATCGTGGTGGCCCCCGCCACAGCCGACCTCCTGGCCCGTGCCGCCACCGGTCAGGCCAACGACCTCCTCACCAACACCCTGCTGATGGCGAGCGGCCCCGTCCTGTTCGCCCCGGCCATGCACACCGAAATGTGGCAGCATGCAGCCACCCAGGCCAACGTCGAAACGCTGCGCAGCCGTGGCGTGACGGTCCTGGAACCCGCCAGCGGGCGGCTGACCGGTAGCGATTCAGGCCCCGGACGCCTGCCTGAGCCGGAGGTCATTTTCGAAGCGGCCATGGCACTGGCGCATGGCCTTCAGGCTGAGGCCCCGCTGTCCCCGACGGCCAACGTAACCGCGGACAGAACCGCCACCGGGCCGCTCTTCCCGCTGGCTGGCCGCACCGTGATCGTCAGCGCCGGCGGTACCCGGGAGCCCCTGGACCCCGTCCGGTTCCTGGGCAACCGCTCCTCCGGCAAGCAAGGCGTGGCGCTGGCCGCCGCAGCCCGCGACGCCGGAGCCACCGTGCGGCTCGTGGCCGCCCACATGGAGGTGCCCGCCCCCGCGGGCGTCGAACTCATCGCCGTCGAAACGGCCCTGCAGCTCCGCGAAGTCATGCTGGCAGCGGCAGCCGAGTCCGACGTCGTCATCATGGCGGCGGCCGTGGCTGACTTCCGGCCGGCGGAGGTGTCCGGAAGCAAGATCAAGAAGCGGGACGACACCGCCGACCCCGTGATCACGCTGGTCCGCAACCCCGACATCCTGCACGAGCTTGTCGCAGTCCGCGACGCCGCAGGCAGCAGCCAGCTCGTAGTGGGCTTTGCCGCCGAGACAGGCGACGAGCAGGGTGATGTGCTGTCCTACGCAGAGGCGAAGCTGAAGCGCAAGGGCTGCGACCTGCTGGTGGTGAACCATGTGGGCGCTGACAAGGTTTTCGGCCAGGACAACAACTCCGTGGTCATCCTCTCGCGGGCCGGTTCCGAGCCCCAGTCGGCCTCCGGCTCCAAGCAGGACGTCGCCGCCATTGTCATTGACCGCATCGGCGCCGAACTGAGCCGGGTCTTTCCGCGAACCTGAGGGGCGTAAGCAACGTCTCCTTAGCATGGGGACACACGCTGCCGCCCCTCCGTTTGCCAACCAGTAAGGTAGTTGAGTGACTTTACCGCTGCACATTCCAGAATCCCACGGGTCTGCACCCGCCGCGCTTCGGCTCTTCACCTCGGAGTCGGTAACTGAAGGGCACCCGGACAAGATCTGTGACCAGATCAGTGATGCGATCCTGGACGCCCTGCTGGACAAGGACCCCGAGTCACGCGTCGCGGTCGAGACGATGGCCACCACCGGCCTGGTCCACGTGGCCGGCGAAGTGACCACCGACGCGTATGTCGAAATCCCGCAGATTGTTCGCGAGACCATCCTGGGCATCGGCTATGACTCATCGGCCAACGGCTTCGACGGCGCACGCTGCGGAGTTTCCGTGTCCATCGGGCAGCAGTCCAACGACATCGCCGGCGGCGTCTTCAACTCCTTGGAAGCCCGCGAAGGCCGCCAGGAGGACGACTACGACCTGCAGGGCGCCGGCGACCAGGGCCTCATGTTCGGCTACGCCAGTGACGAGACCCCGTCCTACATGCCCACGCCGATCTGGATCGCGCACCGGCTCTCGGAGCGGCTCACCGAGGTCCGCAAAAACGGCGAACTCTCCTACCTCCGCCCGGACGGCAAGACCCAGGCCACCATCGGGTACGACGGCGACCGGCCGGTTTCCGTGGAAACTGTCGTAATCTCCAGCCAGCACGCCGATGGCTTCAGCCTCGACCAGCTGCGGGCCGACCTCGCGACGCACGTCATCGACCCCGTGCTTGCCCTTGCGGACCTGGACATTTCGCGCACCAACAACATCCTGAACCCCGCCGGCGCGTTCGTGATCGGCGGCCCAGTGGGCGACGCCGGACTCACCGGCCGCAAGATCATCGTTGACACCTATGGAGGCATGGCCCGGCACGGCGGCGGCGCCTTCTCCGGCAAGGACCCGTCCAAGGTAGACCGCTCCGCGGCGTACGCCATGCGCTGGGTTGCCAAGAACGTGGTGGCCGCGGGACTCGCCAAACGTGCCGAGATCCAGATCGCCTACGCGATCGGCCAGGCCCGTCCCGTCGGAACCTACGTCGAAACGTTCGGGACCGAGACCGTGGACCCGGCAAAGATCAGCGCCGCGATTGCGGAGATTTTCGATCTGCGCCCCCGCGCCATCATCGACGCCCTGGACCTCAAGCGTCCCATCTACGCCAAGACGGCCGCCCATGGCCACTTCGGCCGCGATGACCCGGACTTCACGTGGGAACGCCTGGACCGCGTGGACGACTTGAAGGCGTACTTCAACGCCTGAGCCGTCCCGTCCGCCGCCGTCAGCAGCCGGGAATGTCAGACCCGTGTGATTGGCTGATGGGTAACGCAGGACGGAGGTAAGGCCCCATGACTTCGAGCAGCATGTCTTCAAGCGGCACGTCTTCGCAGCCCACGCCAGAGCCGCTGCAGCTGTCACTGCTGCAGGGGTTCCCGGCCACGGCCAGGGCCGCCGGCGGTCCACCACTGGCTGCCGTCCGTCCCGTGGCGCGCGTGCTCATAGAGTCCCCGCTGCCGCACCTGGACCGGCCGTTCGACTACAGCGTGCCCGCCGAACTGGATGATGACGCCCAGCCCGGCGTCCGCGTCCGGGTGAAGTTCAGCGGCCAGGAACTCGGCGGTTACATCCTGGACCGGGTTGAGGAGTCCGACGCCGGCCAGCCCCTCGTCCCTCTGCACAAGGTCGTTTCGCCGGTCGCCGTCCTGACCCCCGCCATGAAGGAACTCGCCGGGCGCGTGGCCGCACGCTACGCAGGCACCGTCAGCGACGTGCTCCGCGTGGCCATCCCGCCACGGGTGGTCAAGGTGGAGAAGGAACTGGCCGACGCCGAACCAGGTGGTCCTCCCGCGGCGGACCTTGGCCTGTCAGGCTCCGTGTGGGCCAGGTACCGGAACGGCGCTGCCTTCCTCCGCCATCTCGAATCGGGAGGCTCGCCCCGGGCTGCCCTCAGTGCGCTGCAGGGGTTCGGCCCGGACGGCTGGCCACGGCTCATTGCGGACGCTGTGGCGGCGGTCCGGCAGTCCGGACGCGGCGCCGTTGTGGTCGTTCCGGACTACCGCGACCTGGACCGTGTACAGGCTGCGCTCGAGGACATGCTGCCCGCCGATGACATTGCCCGGCTGACAGCCGACGACGGCCAGACGCCCCGATACCGCAACTACCTCAGAATTCTCAAGGGTTCCGCGGGCGTCGCCGTGGGCACCCGCTCTGCGGCCTACGCCCCCGTACAGAACCTTGGACTCGTGGTGTGCTGGGACGACGGCGACGACCTGCACGTCGAACAGCGCTCCCCTTACGCACACACCCGCGAGGTGCTGCTGCTCCGTGCAGAGCAGGAGGGGGCTGCCTGCCTGCTGGCCGGACACGCGCGCAGCACCGAGGTGCAGCGACTGGTGGACGCCGGCTGGGCGATGCCCGTGGACGCCGAACGCACGGTGCTCCGCCGCACGGTTCCCCGGGTCCTCAACACCGCGGACAGCTTTGAACAGGAGCGCGACCCGCTGGCCCGGCTGGCACGGCTGCCGGGTGCGGCGTGGCGCACCGCCAAGGAAGCACTCGAACGCGGCCCCGTGCTGGTGCAGGTTGCCCGTGCCGGCTATGCGCCGTCGCTGGCGTGCGAAACCTGCCGGGAACCCGCGCGCTGCCCGTCGTGCCAGGGGCCGCTCGCCATCGCGGGCAGCGCTGCTGTTCCCCAATGCCGTTGGTGTTCGACGCCGGCCCCGGCCTGGCGCTGCACGCACTGCCAGGGCACCCGGCTGCGCCGCGGTGCAGCCGGTGTACTCCGAACGGCAGAGGAACTCGGCAGGGCGTTTCCCGGCAAGGCCGTGGTCACCTCCTCCGGCCAGAACGTCAAGGCCACCGTGCCGGATGCCTGCGCGCTGGTGGTAGCCACGGTGGGTGCCGAGCCCGTGGCGCCGGGCGGGTACGCCGCGGCGCTGCTGCTCGACGGCGATTCACTGCTGCGCCGGGAGAACCTGCGCGCGGGCGAGGACGCGGTGCGGCGCTGGTTCAACGCTGCCGCCCTGGTCCGGCCGGCCACCGAGGGCGGGCTGGTCGTCATCACCGCAGACGACACTGCCGCCGTCGGAGCATTGCTGCGTTGGGACCCTGCCGGCTATGCCCAGCGGGAGCTGGGCCTGCGCGCCGAGCTGCAGCTGCCCCCGGCGGTGAGGGTCGCCGCCGTCACGGGCGGCAGCACCGCCGTCGGCCATTTCACGGCCTCAGCCACAAGACTTCTGGCCGCCGAGGGCGTGGAGCTCCGCGTCGCCGGTCCGGCGCCGCTGCTCCAATCCGCGGGCGTTACGTCAGCGGAGACGGAAGGTCAGGACGTCCGCACGCTGCTGTTCATCCCGTACGCGCAGGCCGCCACGGTAACCAGGGTCCTCCGCGCGGCGAAGGCCGCAGGTGCGGCGAAGCGAACCGAGGACCCGGTGCAGCTGCGGCTGGACGGCGTCGACGTGCTCTGACGGTTCGGGTCAACAGGTTACTTGCGGCGGAGTGCCATGACCTCTGCCGCCACGTCCACCAGCTGGCGGGCCGATTCGTCCCAGCTGAACTGCTGCGCACGTGCAACCGAGCGCCGGGAGACGTCCTGCCAGTGCTGTCCGTCGCCGAGGTCCCGGACAGCGGCGGCGAACTCGGGCGCCGACTCCGGATCAACGTAGGCGGCGGTGTCCGCCCCCACCTCGCGGAAGATCGGAATGTCGCTGGCGATCACCGGTGTGCCCAGCGCCATGGCCTCCACCAGGGGCAGGCCGTAGCCCTCGGCTTTGGACAGGGTGACCAGTGCGGTGGTGCGGTTCAGCAGCGCCGTATATTCGTCGTCGGTGACGCCGTTGTGGAACACAACGTTCGCCCCGGAAGGGATCAGCGCTTCCAGTTCGGCGCGGCGGTGCGGGGTGACGCGGCTGAGCAGGTGCAGCGTGTAGTCAGGCAGTCCGGCCATCCCGGCGAGCATGGTTTCGACGTTTTTGTAGGGCATGAACGAGCCCATGTAGAGCAGTGTCTTCTCCGGCGCCGCTGCAGGGTCGCGGGGTTGCTGGGCCGGCTGCGGGGCGTTGCTGACGATCCGGACCGGACGGCTGGTCAGGCGGTACTTGGCCATCAGCGCCTCCGTGGTCCTGCTGATGGTCGCGACGACGTCGGCACGGTTCAGCAGCAGCCGCTGGGGCCAGAACGCCTTGTGGTACAGGCGCCACAGGATCCGGACCGGGGCCGGCAGGAAGCCCGGAGGTGCCGGGTGTTCGTAGTAGATGAGGTCATGCAGGGTGAGCACCAGGCCGTACTTGCGTCCCCACGTGCCCATGGTCTGCATGGGGCAGACCACCACGTCCGCGCCGAGCTGATTGACCTTCCGGGCCACGAAAAGCTCGGTGGGGGAGAGCGGGCTGCTGATCAACGTGTACGGAACGTCGGGAAGCAGTGCCAGTTGCCGGAGATCACTGATGAGCATGGACACATCGGCGATCTTTGAGACGGCGGCAATGAGGCTGGAGCCGTAGCGGCTGATCCCGTCATGGTGGTCCGTCCGGGTGAAACGGGCATCGATGACTATCTTCACGCGGGGTGGTCCTTAAGGAAGCGGCGGATGAATCCTGCGGCAGGTTCTGGCGTTTCGTAGTGGATCAGGTGGCCGACGCCCGGGATGACGTCCAGCATTGCATCGGGAAGCAGCCCGGCCAGGCGGTGCTGGTCCCGCAGCAGGGCGATTTCATCCTTTTCGCCGGCGACGAGCAGCACGGGCATGGTGAGCCGGGGCGCGACTTCGGCCACGTTGCTGCTGACGGACGCCGTGAAGGATTCCAGCAGACTCTCCCGGTTCGCGAACGCACTGAAGTACGCGTGGTGCTGCCCGTGGATGAACCGCAGCAGGTCCTTGTCCTTCGTCTTCGCCATGGCCATGCTCATCACCCGCACGATGAGCGGACTGCGCAGCAGGGCCAGGCCAAGAGGGCGCGGGACGCGTGCGGAGAGGCGGTAGTACAGAACGGCCAGCCGGGTCATGAGGCCCTTGGGGCCTTCCAGCGCGGGCGCCGCGATGGGGTTGACCAGGATCAGCGGGCGGACGGCGTCCGGATGATCCGCGACGAAATGGGCGGCCACGATGGAGCCGAACGAGTGCCCCAGCAGGACGGTGTCCGGCCCCAGTCCGAGGGCCGCAATGAAGTCGCTGATGAAACTGCCGTAGCGCTCCACGCTGTGGGCGGCGTCGGTGAACGCACCGGAGCCGCCAAACCCGGGGAGGTCGGGCATGATCAGGCGCATTTCGGGCAGCTGGTCGGCCACCCGCAGCAGTCCGTGGTGGTCGCCGCGGAAGCCGTGGATGACCAGGATGGTCCGCGTTTCAGCCGTGGTTTTTTCCGGTTCGTAGACCCAGTAGGCAACGTTGCTGCCCGTCAGCTGCACGGTGGATGCACGGGTGCGGGCGGCGAGTCCGCTGCTGACGAAGGATGGTGCCGTGGCGGGCTCGGAGTCGGCTGTTCTCATGTGCTGGGGGAGTCCTAGTTAACGTTGTCGGGGTGCGAGCCGGTGCGGTGTCCGCGCTCCAGGGCGGCGATGTCAGCCATGTCCAGGGCTGAGAGCTCGAAGCTGAAGACGTTGAGGTTCTCGCGGATCCGGGCGGCGGAGCTTGCCTTGGGGATGGTGACGTTGCCCAGCTGCAGTTGCCAGCGCAGGACAATCTGGGCGGCGCTCACTTTGTGCTCAGCTGCTAGGGCGCCGATGACGGGATCCTCCAGCACTTGGCCGCGGCCCAGGGGGCTCCATGCCTCGGTGAGGATTCCCAGCCCGGTGTGCTTCTCCCGGAGCTCGGCCTGCTGCAGCCAGGGGTGCAGCTCGATCTGGTTGACAGCCGGCACCACCTCCGCTGTTTCCAGCAGCTGGTCCAGGTGCTGGGGCTGGAAGTTGGACACGCCTATTGCCCGCACCTTGCCCTCGCGGTACAGCGTCTCCAGGGCGCGGTACGTTTCCTGGAAC
Source organism: Arthrobacter globiformis (assembly GCF_030815865.1). Lineage (NCBI taxonomy): Bacteria > Bacillati > Actinomycetota > Actinomycetes > Micrococcales > Micrococcaceae > Arthrobacter > Arthrobacter globiformis. Next base: position 3,300,367 of record NZ_JAUSXI010000001.1, on the reverse strand, counting down.
AGTCCCCGCTTCGCGCACGGCCAGTGGATCAGGTACATGTCCACGTATTCCAGGCCGAGGTTGATCATGGACCTGTCGAAGGCCCGCAGCGTCGCGTCGTAGCCGTGGTCGTCGTTCCACACCTTGGTGGTAATGAAGAGGTCCTCGCGCGAGGTGCCGGGTGCGGCCTCGCCGGAACCGCCGGTGGTGGCTTCCGCGGCGAAGACCCCGACCAGGCCGCGCGCCACCCCGGATTCATTCCCGTACATGGCCGCAGTATCGAAATGGCGGTACCCGGCTTCCAGCGCAGTGGCCACCAGGTTGGCAGTGTCTTTCGCCGGAACCTTGTACAGCCCGAAACCCAACTGGTTGATCAGCACGCCGTTGTTCAGGCTGAGCCGGGGTGAGGTAATCATGGTTACGACTCTACCGATACCGCGGCGCGACGCGTGTTACCGCCGGGCGCGAAGTGCTGGCGCGGGCCCGGACCAAAGAGGACGGTCAGCCCCAGCAGAGGCAGAAGGGGTGGCCGGCAGGGTCCGCGTAAACCTGGAAGCCCTCGGCGGAGGTGATGTCCTCGGCGGGCTTCAGCAGGCGTGCGCCGAGGGACAGGGCCTCCTCGTGGGCAGATGAGACGTCCTCAACATACAGGTCCAGGTGGATCTGCTGTGGGTTCCCGTCCGGCCATTCCGGCGGCATGTGGTTGGGTGCGAGCTGGAAGCCCAGGCGCGGGTTCCCATCGACACTGACGGTGTGCCAGTCATCCTCTGCGTCCACGGTGCCGCCCAGCAGGTCGGCCCAGAACGCGCTCTCGGCAGGAAGGTCGGCGGCGTCGAACACAACGATCTCTCTGGTGATTTTCATGCGGTCATCCTTGCATGACCTCAGTGATTTTCCGAGAGCTTCACGCCAGTTGGGGCCGCCCGGCGCCTGGCACACGCCGTCGAGAGTGATGAACAGGTCGACGGAGAGGATTCCCATGGTGTGCTCCTATTCAGTTCCCATTTTCGAAGCTGACCAACCGCCGGGCCGAGGCCTCATCGAGGATCAGATCTGTGGCCAGCCCGGCCACCAGCGCCCCCCGAAGCCCGTTGATCTTGGACGCGCCGGACACCACGCAGATCCGCCGGCGCACCTGACGGAGTTGGTCCAGCGAAGGTCCGGTGGAGCGTTCATTCAGCGTGATGCCGTCAGAGGAGCCGTCGCCACGGAAGAAGACCGTGGCCACGTCGCCGACGACGTCCGACTTCGCCAATGTGACCAGATCATCCTCGTCGAGGTAGCCGCCGGCGTACACGTGGCTGGGGTAGTCGGCATCCACCGAACCCACGCCGAAGATCGCAATGCTCATACGGGACTGCAGGTCGAGGATGCGCTGAACGCTCCGCTCATTCCACATCGCGGTCTTCGTAGCGGCATGGTCGAAGAAGGCCGGCACGGGAAACTGTTCAACCCGTGCCCCGTAGGCGCTGCCGAAGCGCCGCATGATGTCACTGGCGTAGGTGATGCCGGTGGTCTGCATGTTGCCCGCCCCGTTCAGCTGCACCACCACGCTGTCGTGCGTGATCTTGCGGGTCAGGTGCCGGCTCACCGCGCTGAGGGTCGAGCCCCAAGCCACGCCGATGATCGCGTTCGAGTCCACGAGCGGTCCGATGGTGCGCGCTGCCTGCATGGCCACGCGGTCGAGCGTCTCCGCCTCATTCAGGGTGTCCAGGACGGGCACCACGTGCACATCCACCTTGTAATGCGCCCGAATCAACCGCTCCAATTCCGGCCCTGTGTCCAGGGGACTGCGGATCTGGATCTGCACCAGACCCGACTCCCGCGCCGTTGAAAGCAGCCGGGAAACCGTGGAGCGGGAAGTCCGCAATTCCCGGGCGATGGCGTCCATGGTGAGGTCCTGCATGTAGTACAGCTGTGCGGCGCGAAGCGCTTCGGAATGTCGGGGCCGGGGCATGCGTCTGTCCGTTCTGCACGTTTGTGCATAGTGCTTGACGTTATTTTCCATTAGTCCAAACAATAGTGGTGAACGGCCCCGCACCTTTCGGTGCGTCGCCTGCAACAAACCCTTTCGAACCAAACCCAAAGGAGCAGATTTGGGACTCAAGGATTCATCCGGCCATACCAACAGCGCTACCGTCGGCGGCGGGGAGCGCGAGTCCGTCTCCCGGCTGCGCCGGCGGCCCAACGCCCGGGTCCTGATCATCGGTGGTGGCATCAACGGCGTCGGAACATTCCGCGACCTCGCCCTGCAGGGCGTCGACGTGGCACTCGTGGAGCGCGGCGATTACTGCCAGGGCGCCAGCGGCGCCTCGTCGCACATGATCCACGGCGGCATCCGTTATCTGGAAAACGGCGAATTCCGGCTGGTCCGGGAATCTGTGGTTGAGCGCAACCGGCTCCTGCGGATCGCGCCCCACTACGTAAAGCCGCTGCAGACCACCATTCCGATCTTCAGCACATTCTCCGGCGTGCTCGCCGCCCCCCTGCGGTTCCTGACCCATAAGCAACAGGGCAAGCCCAAGGAGCGCGGCGCGTTCCTGATCAAGCTGGGACTCAGCCTCTACGACTCCTTCTCCCGCGACGGCGGCAGCGTCCCGCGCCACCAGTTCCGCACCCGGCGGAAGGCGCTGGCCGAACTCCCGATGCTGCACCCTGGCGTCAAATACACGGCCACGTACTTCGACGCGTCCGTGCACAACCCGGAGCGGCTCACCCTGGACGTCCTGCAGGACGGCGAGAAGGCGGGCGGCCGGGCCAGCAACTACCTCTCCCTGATGTCCGTCAGCTCCAACGCAGATGGTTCCAGCACCGCGGTTCTCCGTGACCACCTGGCCGGCGAGGAATTCGGCTTCACTGCGGACGTCATCGTCAACACCACCGGTGCGTGGGTGGACCTCACCAACCAGGCCATGGGCGCGCCCACCACCTTCATGGGCGGGACGAAGGGCTCACACATCGTCCTTGACCACCCCGGCCTGCTCGCTGCCTGCGACGGACGCGAGATCTTCTTCGAACACACAGACGGCCGCATCGTGCTGATCTATCCCATGGGTGACCGCGTGCTGGTTGGCACCACCGACGTCGACGCCGACATGTCGGAAGACGCCGTCTGCACCAACGGCGAGATCGACTACTTCTTCGACCTCATCGGCCACGTCTTCCCGGACATCGCCGTGAACCGCGGACAGATCGTCTACACGTTCTCGGGCGTGCGTCCGCTGCCACGGCACGACGCCACCCAGCCTGGGTTCGTGTCCCGGGATTACCGCATCGAACGCCGCGGCCCGGACGCAGGCCCCCAGGAGGGCGGCGCCGTCGTGCTCAGCCTGGTGGGCGGCAAGTGGACCACCTTCCGGGCTTTGGCCGAACACCTGGCCGACGACGTCCTCGCCGAACTAGGAACGGAACGGAAGATTTCGACGGCGAAGCTCGCGATCGGCGGTGGCTCCGGGTTCCCGGACAGCGAAGCCGGGATCCAGAAGTGGATCAAGGCGCACATGACCCCCACGCGCGACGCCGACCGGACAGCCGGCCTGCTCACCAGGTACGGCACCCGCGCCGGGGAAGTCATCAGCTATCTCGACGCCGGCCACGACCGCCTGCTGCGCTCCACGCGGGAGTTGAGTGTCAGGGAACTGCAGTTCATGGCAGCCCACGAACAGATCGGGCACCTCGTGGACGTCCTGATCCGCCGCACCTCCCTCGCCTTCCGCGGCCTGGTTACCGGTGAGCTGCTGAACGAAGTTGCCGAAGCCCTGACCGAGCCGCTCGGCTGGGATGCGGCACGGGTCGCCGCGGAGATCAACCATGCGCAGGAGGTGCTGAAGCGATACCACGGCGTCGAGGTTCACAGCCTCGTCGCCTAGCGGGAACCGTCCTTCATACACGCGAAGGACTCACAACAGAAAATAGAGGAGTCAAAGATGTCTCTTGGATTGGTTTTTCTTTCCGAAGTTTTCGGAACTGCCATGCTGACCCTGCTGGGTTGTGGTGTGGTGGCCAACGTTGCGCTCAAAGGCACGAAGGGCAACAACGGTGGATTCCTGATGGTCACCTGGGGGTGGGGCATCGCCGTCTTCGCTGGCGTCTACGTCGCCGCCAGGTCGGGATCGCACTTGAACCCGGCCGTCACGCTGGGCCTTCTTGTGAACGGCAAACCGGAGTATGCGGCAGGCGTTCCAGTGGACTTTGCCTCCACGCTGACCTACTTCGGCGGTGAGCTTACCGGCGCCTTCCTTGGTGCCGTGGTCACCTGGCTCGCGCACAAGCAGCACTTCGACGCCGAACCCGAGCCTGCGAACAAACTTGGCGTCTTCTCCACCGGCCCGGCGATCCGCTCCACGCCCTGGAACCTGATCACGGAAATCATCGGCACGTTTGTTCTCGTCTTCGTCATCCTCACCTTCGGCGGAACGCCGTCGGGGCTTGGCCCGCTGGCCGTGGCGCTTCTGGTCGTCGGCATCGGTGTCTCGCTGGGCGGACCCACCGGCTACGCCATCAACCCCGCGCGTGACCTCGGTCCCCGCATCGCGCACGCCGTCCTGCCCATCAAAGGCAAGGGATCGAGTGACTGGAGCTACTCCTGGATTCCGGTGGTGGGCCCGCTGGTCGGCGGCGCGCTGGCCGGCCTCGTGGGGCTCCTTCCCATCGTGTTCACAGCAGCCACCTAAACCGCTGACATCTGCACCCCTTTTCGAAGAGCACCCCTTTCAAAACCGAATCCATAACCACATCTGTTCAAACGCAAGCACTACGACAAGGACGTCATCATGAGCCAATACGTAATCGCCGTCGACCAGGGCACCACCAGCACCCGCGCCATCGTCTTCGACCACAGCGGCAACATTGTGTCCTCCGGCCAGATGGAACACGAGCAGATCTTCCCTCAGGCCGGCTGGGTGGAGCACGATCCCGCGGAGATCTGGGACAACACCCGCGAGGTCATCGGTTCCGCACTGTCCAAGGCGAACCTGACCCGGCACGACATCGCCGCCGTCGGCATCACCAACCAGCGCGAAACCGCGGTCGTCTGGGACAAGACCACCGGCAAGCCGATCTACAACGCGATTGTGTGGCAGGACACCCGGACCCAGCCCATCGTGGATGAACTGGCGAAGGACGGGGGAGCGGACCGGTTCAAGCAGAAAGTGGGGCTGCCGCTGGCCACGTACTTCTCCGGAACCAAGATCAAGTGGATCTTGGACAACGTCGACGGCGCCCGTGAGAAGGCAGAAGCCGGGGACCTGGTGTTCGGCAACACGGACTGCTGGGTGCTGTGGAACCTCACCGGCGGCGTGGATGGCGGGGTGCACGTCACCGATGTCACCAACGCTTCCAGGACCATGTTCATGGACCTCGACACGCTGCAGTGGGACGAGGAGATCCTCGGTATCTTCGGTGTTCCGGCGTCCATGATGCCCGCCATAAAGTCCTCCTCCGAGGTATACGGTACGGTCCACACCTCGCAGCTGCTGCGGGAGGTTCCCGTGGCCGGCATCCTCGGCGACCAGCAGGCGGCCACCTTCGGTCAGGCTGCGTTCGAGACAGGCGAGGCGAAGAACACCTACGGCACCGGCTGCTTCCTGATCTTCAACACCGGCGAAGAGATCGTGCACTCCAAGAACGGGCTGCTGACCACGGTCGGCTACAAGCTGGGCGACGCGGCCCCACACTACGCACTGGAGGGATCGATCGCCGTCACCGGTTCGCTTATCCAGTGGCTGCGCGACAACCTGAACATGATCAGCAGCGCCCCCGAGGTGGAGTCCCTCGCGGCTTCGGTGAAGGACAACGGCGGCGTGTACATCGTGCCCGCGTTCTCAGGACTCTTCGCGCCCTACTGGCGCTCGGATGCCCGCGGCGCCATCGTGGGCCTGACCCGGTTCGTCAACAAGAGCCACATCGCCAGGGCCGCCCTCGAGGCCACGGCCTTCCAGACCCGCGAGGTGCTGGATGCCGTCAACGCCGACTCGGGCGTCCCGCTCACCGAACTGAAGGTCGACGGCGGCATGGTCGCCAATGATGCCCTCATGCAGTTCCAGGCGGACATCCTCGGTGTCCCGGTTATCCGCCCGAAGGTCGTGGAAACCACCGCGCTGGGCGCCGCTTACGCGGCCGGCCTCGCCGTCGGTTTCTGGAAGGACCTTGGCGAGTTGTCCGCCAACTGGTCCGAGGACAAGCGCTGGGAGCCGAACCTGGATACCGAGGAGCGGGAAAGGCAGCTCCGGCTCTGGAAGAAGGCGGTCACCAAGTCCATGGACTGGGTCGACGGGGACGTGAGGTAACGGCTGTGTCATGCGACCAGGGCATGGGGTCCCAGGAACTCCCTGTGGGCACCTGAACTAACTCCCGGACAGATCGGGAAACAGGATGGCCCGGACGCCGTGAACGTCACGGTTTCCGGGCCGTTGCCTGCTCAGGCGAGCTTAGTCGTCGTCAGCGTCACCCGGCGCGGCAACTTCGGCGCGCGGTGTCTTGGCATAGACGGACTTGCTGACCGAGTACGCATGCTTGTCGATCATAAGGGCCTGCCGGTTGACCTGCCTCAGCTGGTCTGTGCTGAGTTTCCTGATCTTGACGAGGTCCATGGTTTCCTGTTCAGCCCCGCCCACGGCCGTCACTTTAACCAGGCCCGTGCCCGGTGCATAGAACTTCCGCTGATGGCCCGCGCTGGCCGGTTCCAGTGGATTGTATTCGTCGACAACCAGCACGTTCTTGTAATTGCCCGTGGACACCCGCACCTGCTGGTCCTTCTTGATGACATCTCCGCAATCCAGGAAATCGACTTCCGGGGCGTACGCCTGGATGTAGTGAGGGCCGCTAATCCGGGGCTTGGCCTTCATGGCTATGCCCGCCTTCGCCTTGTCCAACCCGCTGATGAAAGTGCTGGGGGCGCCAACGAATTTTCCGTTCTCAAACTCTTCCGGGTACTCCCCAAACAGCCACACGTCGCCCTTTCTGGTCTGGGCGAAGAAGGCAAGCTCGGACTCGGCCAGCTCGCCGTCGCTGTAGTCCCTGTCCCACATCACCAAGGTTTTCACGCCGTCCACTACCTTGGTCAGTCCCGTTACGGTGTGGACCACCGTCCTCTTGGTGGTTTCGGTGGCTGTCTTGACAGTGCCGGTGGTCGTATATTGCATGCCCGGCTTCAGCGGGAACCACATGTTGGTGACCTTCGGCTTCTTTGGGAAGTCCGCCCTGTGGAACGTCGTGGCCGAGCCTGGCCCGCACAGTTCCTGGGACGCCGTGGACGCCGCAGCCGCCCCGGAGGTCGACGTGAACGTAGCCAGAAACAGCATGAGCACAGAACCCAGCGCCGTCAGGTGCTTCTTGTGTATGAGCATTTCTGTTGCCTTTCTCTGACGAGTGTTCGGCTGATACCCGCACTCAGGGCAGCGCGCGGCAAGGCGAGGCAGGCTGGATGCGCTGCACACGCTGTTGATGCGGGACCTGGCGTTGGGCATGACATGCCGGGGACATTCCGTCCTGGGCAGGCAACCGGTCCACTGCAGGCTCCTCAAGCCGAGACCGTTGCCCTGCCCCCATGCGCCTGGGGTCGACCCCATGCGCTTGGTGTAAATGGTGTACCTGCTTCTACGGTTTGGCAATGGTGATTTCTTGCAAAGCCGCCGCGCCTTCTACATCCGTTCTGCGCCCTTCTTGGTGGGCCGGGGCGGTGCCTGTTTCAGCATGGACCCGCAGAGACGCTAAAGTAGTTTTATGCGTGCGATCCTTCTGCTTAGCTAGCCGCTTGGTATCCCGAACAAATACGGATAATCAAGCGGCCGCCCCTCCATGTCGAGGGGCTTTTGTGTGTCCGGGGAGACCTTCCCGGCGGGCGGCGGGGATCAGACCGTTGTGACAGGACAGAGGTCATGACAGAACAGAAGAGGGCAGCAGTGAGCGTTCAGCCGGAGACCGAAACCGGAACAGCAGCAGGTGGAGCCGAGACGCCCGAAGAGGGCGCGTACAGCTTCGCGGCGATGGAGGCCCGGTGGCCGCAGGTGTGGGAAGAACTGAAGGTTTTCACCCCCGCCGACGACGGTTCGCGGGAGCGCCGCTACGTCCTGGACATGTTCCCCTACCCGTCCGGCGACCTTCACATGGGCCACGCCGAGGCCTTTGCCATGGGCGACGTGGTGGCGCGGTACCTGCGCCAGCAGGGATACGACGTGCTGCACCCGATCGGCTGGGACTCGTTCGGGCTGCCCGCGGAAAACGCGGCGATCAAGCGCAACGCCCACCCGAGCGAGTGGACCTACGCCAACATCGACACCCAGGCTGCTTCCTTCAAGCGTTACGCCATTTCCGCTGACTGGTCCCGCCGGCTGCACACGTCCGATCCGGAGTACTACCGCTGGACCCAGTGGCTGTTCAAGCGCTTCTACGAGCGAGGCCTCGCTTACCGCAAGGACTCACCGGTCAACTGGTGTCCGAAGGACCTGACCGTGCTGGCCAACGAGCAGGTGGTCAACGGAGCCTGCGAGCGCTGCGGCACGGCTGTGACCAAGAAGTCTCTGAACCAGTGGTACTTCAAGATCACCGACTACGCGGACCGGCTGCTGGACGACATGTCCGAGCTGCAGGGGCATTGGCCCGAGCGGGTACTGGCGATGCAGAAGAACTGGATCGGCCGCTCGGAAGGCGCGCATGTTCGGTTCGTGATCGAGGCTTCTGACGGACGTGCCCAGCGTGAAGTCACCGTCTTCACTACGCGTCCGGACACCCTGCACGGGGCCACGTTCTTCGTCGTGGCCGCGGACGCGCACCTGGCCCTGGACCTGGTCACCCCTGAACACCACGACGCACTAATGGCCTACCGTGAGAAGGTCAAGGCCCTTTCGGACATCGAACGCCAGTCCACCGAGCGGGAAAAGACCGGTGTGTTCACCGGCCGTTACGCCATCAATCCTCTCAACGGCGAAAAACTGCCCGTCTGGGCCGCGGACTACGTCCTGGCTGACTACGGCACGGGCGCCATCATGGCCGTCCCGGCGCACGACCAGCGCGACCTCGATTTCGCCAAGGCGTTCGGGCTGCCTGTGCGCGCGGTGCTGGACACCGGCGAGGAGGATCCCGCCGTCTCGGGTAAGGCAACAGCGGGCGAGGGCACCCTGATCAATTCCGGTCAGCTCGACGGCCTTCCCAAGGCAGAGGCCATTCCGGCCGCGATCGAAATCCTCGGCAAACAGGGCACCGGGGAGAAGTTCGTGAACTTCCGGCTGCGTGACTGGCTCCTGAGCCGCCAGCGCTTCTGGGGCACCCCAATCCCCATCATCCACTGTGCCGAATGCGGCGAAGTGCCTGTACCCGACGAGCAGCTGCCAGTGACGCTTCCGGAGGACCTACGTGGCGAGGCGCTGTCCCCGAGGGGCACTTCCCCCCTGGCCGCGGCCGCCGAATGGGTCAATGTCGAGTGCCCGAACTGCGGACGTGCAGCCCAGCGGGACACGGACACCATGGACACCTTCGTGGACTCGTCCTGGTACTTCCTGCGTTTCGTCTCCCCTGATTACACCGAGGGCCCGTTCGATCCCGCGAAGATCAACGACTGGATGCCGGTGGGACAGTACGTCGGCGGTGTCGAGCACGCGATCCTGCACCTGCTCTACGCCCGCTTCTTTACCAAGGTCATCCACGACATGGGCCTGCTGGCGGCGGACGAGCCCTTCAGCGCGCTGCTGAACCAGGGCCAGGTGCTCAACGGCGGCAAAGCCATGAGCAAGTCGCTGGGCAACGGTGTGGACCTGGGGGAGCAGCTGGACAAGTACGGCGTCGACGCCGTCCGGCTCACCATGATCTTCGCCTCGCCGCCCGAGGACGACGTCGACTGGGCGGACGTTTCGCCGTCGGGTTCCGCGAAGTTCCTGGCACGCGCCTGGCGCCTTGGCCAAGACGTGTCCAGCGCCCCCGGTGTTGATTTCAGCGCCGGTGACCGTGCGCTGCGCACCGTCACGCATAGGACCATCGCCGATGCCGCTGAACTGCTGGACAACAACAAGTTCAACGTCGTGGTGGCCAAGCTGATGGAGCTGGTCAACGCCACCCGCAAGTCCATCGACTCGGGTGCCGGCGGCGCCGACCCTGCCGTCCGCGAAGCTGTCGAGGCAGTGGCCGTCATTCTGAGCCTCTTCGCGCCCTACACGGCCGAAGACCTGTGGAACGTCCTGGGGCACCCCGCCTCTGTGGCAAATGCGGGTTGGCCTGCGCACGACGACGCGCTGCTGGTGCAGGAAACCGTCACCGCTGTGGTCCAGGTCCAGGGCAAGGTCAGGGACCGGCTCGAGGTCTCACCGGCCATCTCCGAGGACGAACTGCGTGAGCTAGCGCTGGCCTCCGAGAATGTCCAGCGCGCCCTCGACGGCCGGGGCATCCGGACCGTGATCGTGCGGGCACCTAAACTGGTGAACATCGTCCCGGCCTAGCAGCGTTATTTGAGTAGCCGGCGGCGACTGGCTGGCCGGGCTCCGGCCGCCGGCACCGCCGGCGGCCGGAAACAACTGCAGGAGGTGTGCCGTGATCGACCGCGAACCGGCAGCCTGGCTGTGGTTAAAGGAGCATCTGGTCCGTCTTCGCCAGGCCACCAGGCCGGGCCAGGTCCCGCCCACGGGCGAGCCCGCCGTCGTCGTCCGTACCGCGGTGGTGACGGATTCCGCTGCCGCGCTGCCCGCCGATTGGGTGCGGGCCTTCTCCATCAACGGCCGGTTGGCCGTCATTCCGATGCCCGTCATGGTGGGCGAGGAGATTTACGGCGAGGGCGAGGACGACATCACCGGGACCATCGCCGTGGCCCTGGCCGCCGCTAAGCCGGTTAAGACCTCCCGCCCGTCGCCGGGACAGTTTGAGCAGGCTTATCTGGCCGCTGAACGGCAGGGCTTCGAGTCTGTCGTATCCATCCACATCTCCGGTGGCCTTTCCGGCACCGCTGATGCCGCCCGCCTCGCGGCCGGCCGGGTCAAGATCCCTGTCGAGGTGCTGGACACCCGCACCGTGGGAATGGCGCAGGGACTCGCCGTCCAGAGTGCCGTGGTGGCAGCGGCGGACGGCCGCGGAGCCGGCGAGGTGCGCCGGCTGGCCGAGGAACGCGCGGCACGGTCCAAGGTGTATTTCTATGTGCCCAGCCTGGAGCAGTTGCGGCGCGGCGGACGCATCGGCGCTGCAGCCTCGCTGGTCGGAGCCATGCTGGCCATCAAGCCGATTCTCGCGGTCGACGACGGCAAGATCGTTCCGCTGGAAAAAGTCCGCTCTGCGGCCAGAGCCATTGCCCGGCTTGAGGAGATCGTGGTGGCGGAGGCCGCGGGCCGGCCACTGGGGGAGGCGCGGCTGGCCATCCACCATTTCGGCAACCGGCACGAGGCCGATATGCTCGCGGCCCGCCTGGCGGCGAAGCTTCCGGCCTGCCCGCCAGCCCAGATCAGCTCATTACCTGCTGTACTGGCGGCTCACGCCGGGCTCGGCGTCCTGGCGGTGATCGTGGGGGAGAGCAGCTCGTCCGTTGCCGGTTGCCTCGCCGCCCCGTCCAAGGCAGCCGGCGCCAGCGGTACTGAGGCGGCCACCTAGGCTTGCAAGCGGCACTTGATGCGAGCCGGCTCGGCTCCGTGCCGCGTTTCTTTGTCACGGCGTTTTTGTCGGTGCCCCCTGTCATGCTGTGGGCATGGATAACGCAGCAGTTGCGGAGACGTTGGAGGCCATCGGTGCCTCCGCTCTTGCACTGGCTGCTGAGCTCCGCCGGGCGGGCGATCCGGGCCCGGCCGGCGTGGGTGAGCTGCCGGATGAGGCGGATCCACTGGGGGATCAGGCGGATGCGTGCCTGGACGGTCTTGCTGCGGTAGCCAGGATGGAGGCGCGGCTGGCGGCCGTGAAGGTGCAGTTCGCCGCCGGTTTCGCCGCGGCGGAGGAGGCTTTGACTCCGCCTGGTACGTCCGTGCAGGACCGCACCGTCCGGCGGATGTCCGTTACTGCCGAGGTTGCTGGCGCGCTGACTGTGAGTGAGGGGTCGGCGGCACGCCTTCTGTCCGAATCGGCCTCGCTGACCACGGACCAGCCGTTGACGCTCGCCAGCCTTCAGGCAGGGGCTATTTCCTGGCAGCACGCGCGCATCATGTGCGACGAAACCGACGGGCTGGATCGCGCCGCCGCCGCTGCTTTTGAGGCCCACTTCCTGGACCCGGACGCGCCCGGGTACGCGCGGGGTTGCGCGGCCGGGGAGCTGACGCCGGCGAGGTTCCGGGCCAAGGCCCGCTATTGGCGGGAGCGGCACCACCCGGTCAGCATCGAAACCCGGCACACCAAGAGTGCGAAGGACCGGCGGCTGGAGTACGTCCCGGCCCGGGACGGCATGGCCTGGCTGTCGGCGTACCTGCCGACCGACCAGGCGGCCGGGATCTGGGACAGTACCACCGCCGCCGCCCGCGCTATGCAGGGCCCGACCGAATCCCGGACTCTGGCCCAGCTGCGGGTCGATGCCTTCGCCACGTGGCTGCTCACAGCAGGCCACCCAGTTGACAGTGCGGTCGACGGCCCGCCCGCAGAATCCGTGCCGGTCGGTGAGGTGCCGACCCCCACGGCGCAGGTCCTGGTCACGGTTCCGGTGTTTTCTCTGCTCGGAGTGTCGGAGGAACCGGCGACGCTGGACGGTTACGGGCCGATCCCGCCGTCGATGGCGCGACGCCTGGTTGCCGACGGCGGGACGTCGTTCCTGCGTGTGCTAACCGATCCGCGGGATGGGGCGCCGTTGGAGATCGGCCGCACCAGCTACCGGCTGACGAAGCCGATGCGCCAATGGCTGCGGCTCCGCGACGCCAAGTGCACGTCCCCGAGCTGTAACAATTACTCCTTGGACAACGACGCCGACCACCTATTGGCTTGGTCCGACGGCGGCGGCACCGGCGTCGCCAACCTTGGCCAGCCCTGCCCGAAACACCACCGCCTGAAACACACCACGGCGTGGAGACCCGTCGGCGCGACCCGTGACGCCCCGCCTGGTTGGGTTTCACCCTCGGGTCGGTCCTACCAGGCTGAGTATCAGGACTGGGAACCACCCAGCTGGCCAGAACTGCCACCCGGCCAAGATTGGCCGGAGCCGCCCGACGGACCGGATCCACCGAACTGGCCAGACGGACCCGATAGGTCCGACGGGTTCGACGACTATCCAGGCCCCGAATCTTCGGAAGCACCCGACGACCTTGACGGTGTCGGAAGCCCGGAAGCTCCCGACGGCTCTGGACCCCCACTGCCGGTGGATCCATGGCCCGAGTGGGCATCGTCCGCAGCAGCGTAGGAGGAAGGCCGGGCCCGGGCGCCTGTCACGACAGCGTCTCGTTCATCAAGTTGTCCCGGCCTAGCAGTGCCTGGCCGCTGGTAGTACAGTCTCCCCACCGAGCAAGGAGGCTCCCATGTCCATGCAAGTCCACCATGTCGCCCAGTTGGACCGGGATGTGGCCGACGAAGTCACGAACTGGATGAAGTACCTGAAGGGCCAGGTGACCAGCGTCCAGTTCCTCACCACCACCATCCCTGATCCCAAGGAACCGGAGAAATGGCGCGTCCAATACGAGGCCTACATCACCTACCAGCGGTAGTGGCGCTATCCACATAGCGCAGCCCGGGGCTGTCGGGCGGACTGTCGGCTTCCTAGTGTGGTGGATATGTCACGTCGGACCGCTGGAGCCGCAACCAGCGCTCAACCGCGCGCTGGCGGGGGGCGCGCCGGCGGTGGACGTGGCAACGTTGAGGGTCGCCCCGTGCAGAGCCGGGCGTCAGATGGGCGGGCGGCCAGAAGGCTGGCCGCCACGCTCGGACCGCATGCCTCGCCCGGCCTTCCCTGCGATGAAGAGAAAGTCCCGTCGCCGGACGACCCCACTGGGCTGCTGGAGGTGGGAACGGGGAGCGGCTTCGCTTACGGCACGGGGGCTGTTTCCGCGGCTTCTGCGGCGTCCGGCGAAGCTGCCGAGCCGCGGTTCCGTTGGAGACTGGGCATCCGTGTCGCGGCATTGGTGGGCGTGCTGTCGCTGATTGCCGGAGCCTTGCTCTGGTGGCAGGTGGCTGCCAACGGTCCTGTTGTCCTCCCGCTCAGTTCAGTCACCCACGACGCCGCGGGAAAATCGGCCGCCAGCAATCCTGACCAGGAAAGCAGTAACCCGGACAGCGGCGGTACGGAAAGCAGTGGGCCGGGCGGTGACGGCAAAGACAGTGACGGGACAGCGGCCGGGAATGTCGTGGTGCACGTCGCCGGAGCGGTGAAGAGGGCTGGAGTGGTCCGGCTCGCGCGCGGAAGCAGGGTACATGAGGCCATCGCCGCCGCCGGGGGCGCCAGGCCGGAGGCCGACCTCGACCGCCTCAATCTCGCCTCCCCGCTGGAAGACGGCCAGAAAATCCACGTACCGCGCCGCGGCGAGGCAGCACCGGCTGACACGTCCGGTGCTGCGCAAGCGGACGAATCCGCCCCGGCCGGCACATCAGGAGCAGGCGCCGCCGAAACCGACGGAACCGGCGGGCCTGCAGGCGACGGTGCCGGCGGCAAGATCAACCTCAACACCGCCACCGTGGAAGAACTCGGCGAGCTGCCGAGGGTTGGCCCGGTGTTGGCCCAGCGCATCGTCGACTGGCGCACACAGCAGGGCCCCTTCAAGTCGCCCGAGGAACTGGACGCCGTCGACGGAGTCGGCCCCAAAATGCTGGAAACGTTGCTTCCATTGGTGACCGTCTGACATGGATAGCAGGAACGAACGCGCGGCCAGCCGATGGCACCGCTATGTCCAGGCGGCCGTGGATTTCCCAAGGGTCGGCTCCACGCCGGGCGAACGCCTATCCGGTGATTCCGCCCCTCTTGATTCCTTGCCGTCACAGCCTCCGCCCCATCCCGGTCCCACGAGTGCCCTCAGCCAGAAGATCCGCGCTGACATTCGCCGTCGTCTGCTGCCGGACGGACAGGACATGGCCGAAACCGAACCGAACCGGCGCCGGACCGACCTTCGCCTTGCCCCGACCGCACTGCTGGTGTGGGCAGCCGCCGCAGCCGGGCCGTGGCTAGCACCAGGCATCCTTCTGCTTGTGTGGGGCAGCCTCGCCGCGTGCGCCGGAGTGCTGCTCGCCATGCTTCTGCGGAGGAAGAAAGCCGAAGGACGCTGGCGGCGCAGTTTCCTGACCACCCTTACGGCAGCACTCATGCTCGCCGCGGCATCGGCTGCCCATTCGGCCGTGTCGTCGGCCCAGCGCCACGACGAGCAGGTGGCGGGACTCATCGCCGCGCGTGCATCAGTCGTGGCGGAAGCCGAGATCACCGGGGCGCCCCGTGCCCTCAAGACGCCCGGCCCCTCCGGGCATGCCGAACGCTGGGCTGTGGCTTCGGTGCTCCGGTCCTTGACGTCGGGCGGCCTGGTAATGCATGCGCATCTGCCGGTGGTCATCATCAGCGGACAGGAGTGGCAGCACGCCGGCACGGGCCAGTTGCTTCGGATCACCGGAAAGCTCCGGCCTCCAGACCCGGGCCGGGTGGAGGCGGCGATCCTGACTGCGTCATCACCGCCCGTCCAGCTCGCAGCATTGCAGGATTGGCAGCAGGCGCCGGCCGCTCTGGGCAAGCGGTTCGCCTCTGCCGCCGGCTGGCTGGCCCCCGACGCGAGGGGCCTCCTCCCGGGCATGGTCACGGGCGATACCGGCGGCCTCAGCGAGGAGCTCGAGACAGCCATGAAGACCGTGGGCCTGACTCACCTGACGGCGGTGTCCGGCGCCAACTGCAGCCTGATACTCGGCGCCCTGCTGTTGGCGGCACGCTCGCTGCGCCTAGCCAGGATTCCGGCCGCAGCCGTCGCCCTCGCGGGCCTCGGCTTGTTCGTCCTCATGGTTGGTCCCGATGCGAGCGTGCTCAGGGCATCGCTGATGGGTGCGATTGCTTTGGCATCCCTGGCAGGCGGCCGGGCCGGCCGCGGACTGAGTTTCCTTTGCCTGGCCGTGATTGCCCTGCTGCTCATGGAGCCGGAACTGGGCGTCAGCTTTGGGTTCCTGCTCTCGGTCCTGGCCACCCTGGGGATCATTGTGCTGGGACGCTGCATCCTGGGCTGGTTTCCGCCGAGCGTGCCACGCTGGGTGGCGGCTGCTGTTGCCGTGCCCCTGTCAGCCCAGGTGCTGTGCGGCCCCGTCATTGTGGTGCTGCAACCACAGTTTTCCACCTACTCGCTGCTGGCCAACGTCCTCGTTGCCCCGCTCGTAGCGCCCGTGACCATCCTGGGCACGGCGGCCGTGGCGCTCCTGCCCCTCGCGCCTTGGCTGGCGGCGGTGCTGATCGGCGGGGCGGGCTTCTTTGCCAGTGGTGTGGCAGCCGTCGCCAGGTTCACCGCCGGTCTGCCCGGTGCCGCGCCGCCCTGGCCGGAGGGCATGTTTGGGTTGCTGACCATGCTGCTGTTCTCCGTTGTCGCATTGCAGTCCGTGTGGATGGCCGCCCATCCCGCCGGCACCATCAAACTGGTCCTAGCGGCGCACGCTGGCACCGCCCGCCTCCTTGACCGGCTGCCGGAGGCCACGTTCCGCCGCGGCGGCCCGAGCGTCCGTGGGAGACTTAGAGTCTGCAATCCGAACCCCGGGAGGAACCACCAGTGGCCGCTGCCCAGCAACGACCGAAGACGTCCGCCGCCAATTCGGCGACATGGCGGGACGTAACCCCTGCAGCGGTCGTCCTGATTACGGGTCCCGAGGAGTACCTCGGCATCCGGGCGATGGACCGTGTCCGGTCGCAGGTACGCGCGGCTGCGCCGGACGTGGAGGTCAGCAGGCTCACTGCCGGGGCATACGAGGCCGGGGCGCTTGCCATGCATGTCAGTCCGTCACTGTTCGGCGAGAACAAGCTGATCGAGGTGGACGGCCTCGAATCGATGAACGATGCCTTCCTGACGGACGCACTGACGTATCTCAAGCACGTGGAACAGGACGCTGTCCTCGTGCTCCGGCACGGCGGCGGAACCCGCGGCAAGAAGCTCCTCGATGCCGTTAAGGCCGGGGGATGGCCCACTGTCGACTGCCAGCCGCTGAAGAAGGATGCGGAAAAGACCGCCTTTGTTACGGCGGAGTTCAAGGCGGCCGGCAGGCGGATCACCCCGGAGGCAGTCCAGTCGCTGGTCAACGCTGTCGGCGCTAACCTGTCAGAACTGGCGGCGGCATGCAGCCAGCTCATTGCCGACGCCTCCACTGCCGTTGATGCTGACATGGTCGACCGCTACTACGGCGGAAGAGTGGAGGCCACGGCGTTCAAGGTGGCCGACGCCGCCATGGCCGGCAACGGTCCCGTGGCCCTGTCCACACTCCGGCACGCGCTGGCAACGGGCGCCGATCCGGTACCGCTGGTGGCGGCATTGGCAGCCAAGCTGCGTACCGTCGCCAAGGTGGCGGGTGCCAAGGGATCATCGGCACAGATCGCCAAGCAGCTGGGCATGCAGCCGTGGCTGGTGGAGCAGGCGCAGCGGGACGTCCGGAGGTGGACGCCGGAGGGCCTGGCCCGGTCCATCCAAGTCACGGCCGAAGCCGACGCGCAGGTCAAGGGGCTCTCGCGTGATCCGGTCTACGCCGTGGAGCACGCGGTCACGGTCATTGCTGCCGCCGCCCGCGGCCGTTAGCACTTCCCTGGCTTGTAGACCGTGCTGAGCTTGTGGGCACGGGGTCAGGAGGTGGGGTTGTGACTGACGATCTGTTGAGCGGTCCGCGCGGGCGCCAGTTCTGCCTCGGGGTTCTCACGGCAGCGCGACCGGAAATCTGGACCTTGGCTGCCCCAGCCGCGGAATATCCCCAGGATCCGGGACTTGCCAGCGAATTGGCCGAGGCGCTCCGCAGCCCGGCATCCGTAACGGCTGCTGAATCAGCCAGTGGCGGGGCGCTGCTGGCTGGCCTCACCCAGGCGGTGCACGCCGCGCGTTACTGGCAGCAGCCGGACGAAACTGACGCCCTCCTCGCACAGCCCGCCATCCGGTTGTCTCTGGAACCGGTTGCCCACGCCTTGGCTGATGCACTTGCCGCGTGGTGGGGTCCCGGGTTCCTGGACAGGGACCACCAGTGTTGCGTGCAGTGGACAGACGAACGAAAAGGCCAGCCGCCGGTTCCGGGCGGGGCAGCCAGAAAGCTGGCCGGCTGGAAGGCGGCCGCCCTTGCTGACGAACGCCAGGCGGCCAAACGGCCGGAGAACCCGGCCGCGAACTGGGGCGGCTGGTGGTGGTCCACGCCCAGACCATCCGAGCTGCTCACCACCACCAGAGGCCTGCCGGAACTCGGCGCCATTGGTCTCCTGCTGGTCGAGGACCACCCCGGGTGGAAGCAGGCAACCGTCTGGCCACTCGTACCGCGGCCGGACTCCCACGTGTATGAGATCGAAGGCCCAGCGGCGTGGACCGAGCTGGCTGCGCGGTATCCGATGGACGTCAGCCTGGCCAAACGCCACGACTGGTGGCGGACCACAGGGATCGCCGCCCGTTGGCTGGTTCCCGACTGGTCCGCCGTTGCTGCCGACTACGACGGCGTTCATCTCACGCTCTGGGGATACCTCACGACCGCCGGACTCGCCCTTGCCGCAAGGCCATCCGCCGGACCGTCTCGTGCAGTGCTTGAGCGGACAGTACTGGCGGGCTGGAATCCCGATGAGACCTACTGGCTCAACGACGTCCTCACGCCGGGCGCCGCCCCCTCCCACTGGCGCAGTCAAGGGTCCGGCCCTTGGCTCAGACAGAGGTAGTCCAGCCAGGGGTTGCCAAGGAGAGCAGTCAGTCCCAGCGGCCCTGGTAGCCGGGCAGAGGGGGCCGGGTCCGGGACCGCCGTCGGGAGTCCCGCCGTCGGAAGTTAAAAGAGAAGTGGCCGGCACCAATGGTGCCGGCCACAAGCATCAGTTCAGTTGAACTGGAAAACCTTAGAGTGCGTTGACCTTCTTGGAGATCGCCGACTTGCGGTTTGCAGCGTTGTTCTTGTGCAGAACACCCTTGCTGACAGCCTTGTCCAGCTTACGGCTGGCAGAAACGAGCGCAGTAGAAGCAGCGTCCTTGTCGGAGGACTCAACAGCGGTGTTGACGGCGCGGATGGCCGTCTTCAGCTCGGACTTGACTGCGTTGTTGCGCAGGCGAGCCTTCTCGTTGGTCAGGATGCGCTTCTTCTGGGACTTGATATTTGCCACGTGTGAACTCTCTTTGTAATGCGGAAATGGTCTAGAGGGCTTTCAAGCTGGCCTTGACTGAGCGGCGTGGGGATACCTATGGCGACCAGCCATCAGTGACCGTCGACCTGCACGGACACACAGCTATAAATGGTAGCAGGCCGGGGCCATGTGTGGCCATTCAGGGCGCGGACGGCGCGCCGCAGTCAGTTCCAGCCGTGCAGCCGACGCAACTCGTCCGCCACCAGCCTAAACTTCCTCCGGTCCAGCACCGACCCCTCGCGCCGGATGTCGGCCGGATGGATCTGCAGGACGCGGTCCAGCTTGGCCTCGCTGGGGCGGCCCTGCCTGTCCCAGGTCCCTGTGCCGATATCCACGTAGTCACGGCGGCCGCGGGGGTGGCCGTCATGGTCCTTGCTGGTCAGCATCAGACCCAGCAGATACCTCCCGTGGCCGCCGACCAAAAGGACCGGCCGGTCCTTGCCGCGCGAATGGTCCTCTTCGAAGGGAACCCAGGTCCATACGATCTCGCCGGGGTCGGGGCGTCCGTCCGGGGAGGGGGAGTACCGCAGCGTCGCCGTGCCGGTGAAGTCGCCCGGGTAAGTACCTGTGACGCCGGCCGGGCGCCGGAGTGTGTTTCCGGACCTGCCCGGGGCGGGTGCCGGCTTAGTGGCCGCCGGTTGCCTCAGCACGCCGAGGAAGCGGAGCGATGCGCGGACGGCGCCGCCGATCGAGGAGAAGTTCAAAGCCATGCGGGCCACCCTACCCGCGCGGCCTTCGGAGCTCCCGGACCTCCGGGCGTGCGGGCCTCTCAAAATGTACTGCCAGCGCCCGGGACGTGGGAGACTAGAGGTTCAGATATGCGGCAGGCAGCAGGATGGCCAGAGTTCAGCCTGAACAACGCCGCTGAAATGCCAACAGTAAGGACCCTGCGTGTCTCCCATGGCCCGCACCGCCCCGGTGCCCGCCGCGACAGATCCGGCCATCATTCGGAATTTCTGCATTATCGCGCACATTGACCACGGTAAGTCCACCCTGGCCGACCGCATGCTGCAGTTCACCGGCGTCGTACAGTCCCGCGACATGAAGGCCCAGTATCTGGACCGCATGGATATCGAGCGAGAGCGCGGCATCACCATCAAGTCCCAGGCTGTCCGCATGCCCTGGGAACTGGGCGGTGTGAACTACGCGCTGAACATGATCGACACGCCGGGCCACGTGGACTTCACCTACGAGGTGTCCCGTTCCCTCGCCGCCTGCGAGGGCGCCGTTCTGCTGGTGGATGCCGCGCAGGGCATCGAGGCCCAGACGCTGGCCAACCTGTATCTGGCCATGGAAAACGATCTCACCATCATCCCGGTCCTGAACAAGATCGACCTGCCGGCCGCCCAGCCGGAGAAGTACGCCGCCGAACTGGCCAGCCTGATCGGCGGCGATCCCGAAGACGTGCTGCTGGTCTCCGGGAAGACCGGCGTGGGCGTCGAGGCGCTGCTGGATAAGATCGTGCGCGATCTGCCCGCACCCGTCGGCGACCCGGACGCACCTGCCCGGGCCATGATCTTCGACTCCGTCTACGACACGTACCGCGGCGTGGTCACCTACGTCCGTGTGGTGGATGGCATGCTCCACCCGCGTGAGCGCATCCAGATGATGTCCACCAAGGCCAGCCACGAGCTCCTGGAAATCGGCGTCAGCTCCCCGGAGCCGACGCCCTCCAAGGGCCTCGGTGTCGGCGAGGTGGGCTACCTCATCACCGGCGTGAAGGACGTCCGCCAGTCAAAGGTAGGCGACACCGTCACCAATCTCGCCAAGCCCGCGGCGGAGTCGCTAAGCGGCTATGCGGACCCCAAGCCGATGGTGTTCTCCGGCCTCTACCCGCTGGACGGCACCGACTACCCGGTGCTCCGCGACGCCCTGGACAAGCTCAAGCTCAACGATGCAGCCCTGATCTACGAACCGGAAACCTCCGCGGCCCTCGGCTTCGGCTTCCGCGTGGGCTTCCTCGGCCTCCTGCACCTGGAGATCGTCCGTGAGCGCCTCGAACGCGAATTCAACCTGGACCTGATCTCCACGGCGCCGAACGTGGTCTACGAGGTCACGCTCGAGGACAAGAACGTGATCACTGTGACGAACCCCAGCGAGTTCCCCTCCGGGAAGATCAACGAGGTCCGCGAACCCATGGTGGCCGCCACCATCCTGGCCCCCAACGAGTTTGTCGGCGCCATCATGGAGCTGTGCCAGGGCCGCCGGGGCGTCATGCGCGGCATGGACTACCTGTCCGAGGACCGGGTGGAGCTGCGGTACTGGATGCCGCTGGCCGAGATAGTCTTCGACTTCTTCGACCTGCTCAAGTCCAAGACGCGCGGCTACGCCTCGCTGGACTGGAAGGCCGACGGCGAACAGGTCGCCGACCTGGTCAAGGTGGACATCCTGCTCCAGGGCGAACAGGTGGACGCCTTCAGCGCCATCACCCACAAGGACAAGGCCTACGCCTACGGTGTGATGATGACCGGCAAGCTGCGCGAACTCATTCCGCGCCAGCAGTTCGAAGTGCCGATCCAGGCAGCCATCGGGTCCCGGATTATCGCCCGTGAGTCCATTCGCGCCATCCGCAAGGACGTTCTGGCCAAGTGCTACGGCGGCGACATCTCCCGTAAGCGCAAACTGCTGGAAAAGCAGAAGGAAGGCAAGAAGCGGATGAAGATGGTGGGGCGCGTGGAAGTGCCGCAGGAAGCCTTCATCGCAGCACTGACCACCGACGAATCCAAGGACAAGGCCAAGAAGTAGTGATGACCGTGGCCGGAACCTCCGGAGGCCGCACCCATGCCTAGCGTTCTTCCCCTGGGCGACCCCGCGCCGTCGGATGGACTGCTGCCGCAACAGGCGGCAGACGGTGCGCCCGCCCGGGCTTTCGGGCTCTACGTGCACATCCCGTTCTGCGCGGTGCGATGCGGTTACTGCGACTTCAACACTTACACCGCAACTGAGCTCGGAGGCGGAGCATCCCAGGACGCGTACGCCTCCACCGCCATCTCGGAAGTGGACTTTGCCGCGCGGGTCCTTGAGCAGTCGGGCCTGCCCGCCCGCAAGCTCAGTACAGTGTTTTTCGGCGGCGGCACGCCCACGCTCCTGCCCGCCGAGGACCTGGCCAGAATCCTCCGTGCCGCCATCGACACATGGGGGATCGAACCGGGGGCCGAAGTGACCACGGAGGCCAACCCGGACTCCGTCACGCCGGAATCACTGCAGCTGCTTGCCGATGCGGGCTTCACACGGGTCTCCTTCGGCATGCAGTCCGCTGTGCCCCATGTGCTGAAGGTGCTCGACCGCACGCACACGCCGAGCCGTGTTCCGCTCGTGGTGCAGTGGGCGCGCGACGCCGGGCTGGCCGTCAGCCTGGACTTGATCTACGGAACACCGGGGGAGTCCCTCGAGGACTGGCGCTTTTCGCTCGAGACGGCGTTGTCGTACCAGCCGGACCACATCAGCGCCTACGCGCTGATCGTTGAGGACGGCACCAAGCTCGCCGCCCAGATCCGGCGCGGCGAAGTTCCCGGAATTGACGACGACGACCATGCCGACAAATACGAACTCGCCGACCGGATGATCACCGACGCCGGTCTCCACTGGTACGAGGTCAGCAACTGGTCCGCGACGCCGGAGCAGGCGTGCCGCCACAACCTCGCCTACTGGCGCGGGGACGACTGGTGGGGCATCGGCCCGGGCGCGCACTCGCACGTGGGCGGGGTGCGCTGGTGGAACGTCAAGCACCCCGCCGCCTATGCCGGACGGCTGGGCTCAGGCGTCTCGCCGGCGGCAGGACGCGAAACGCTCGACGCCGAAACCCGGGGCGTCGAAAAGGTCATGCTGGAAGCCCGGCTTTCCTCAGGGCTCGAGACCGCTGCCCTGTCGCCATCCGGCAGGAAAGCCGTGGCGGGACTGATCGCCGACGGCCTCGTGGCGCCCGAGGAAGCCTTCAGAGGCCGCCTGGTTCTCACACTGAAGGGCCGCCTGCTGGCCGACGCCGTGGTCCGCAGGATCCTGCCGGACTAGTCCCCAACCGAACCCTAACCTCGCAAGCTCGGGCCGGGCCCTCGCCGAGCGGCTCCACGTCCAGGGGACCCTGCGGCGTGGGCCCACCTTGATCGTGCGCGGTTACTTGATCCAGCGGAGGTTGTACTGGTACCGGTGCGGCTGGCCCTTGTTGACGTGGACACCTGCGGACACTGCGAAGCAGGTCAGCGCAATCCAGATGAGGGTGGCCAGGACGGCGAACAGATTGCCGACGACGGGAAGCAGCACCAGCAGATTGGCCACGAAGGCCGCAATCGTCGGCGGCAGCGTGAAGTTAAGGGCTTCCTTGGACTCCTGCGCGGTGAACGGGCCGCGGTCGCGGAAGATGAGGTAAATCAGCAGCGCCGGAACACAGCCGAGGATGCCGCCGAAGTGCGCCAGGGTGGCCCACTGCCGGTCCTCGCTGGCGGTCAGCGGAAGCGCATTGGCCGGAACGCCATGGTACTGGGGCAGGTCCTGGCCGGACTTTGTGTCCCTGCGGTCGCGAGCGTCTTCTGCCACGGTGTCTTCCTTAAGCTTGCGTTGGTGCGATAGTGCCTTGGCGCCGGGGCCGCGGTGCGGTGGTGCCGTACCAAGGATACCGGGCCGTAGGGGCAATAGCGGGCGGAACGCCGAATAGCGGGGCTGTGGCTACGGAACTGTGAGGAAATCGATGACCTCTTCCACCCGGCCCAGGAGGGCGGGCTCAAGGTCGGCGTAGGTGCGCACGGCGCCGAGAAGTTTTTGCCAGCCGAGGCCGATGTCCTCCTTGGTCTCGTGCGGCCAGCCGAAGGCGGTGAGGATGCCGGTTTTCCAGTCAGTGCCGCGCGGCACCACAGGCCACTGCGGAATGCCCAGTACCGACGGCCGGATCGCCTGCCAGACGTCGACGTACGGGTGGCCTACTATCAGCACGTTTCCGGCGGCGCCGGGGGAGGCCATCACGGCGTCGGCGATTCTGGACTCCTTGGAATCCGGGACCAGGTGGTCCACCAGAACGCCCAGCCTGCGGCCGGGGCCGGGACGGAAGGAGGCAACGGCCGCTGCCAGGTCATCGATGCCGTGCAGGGGCTCGACGACGATCCCCTCCACCCGGAGGTCATCGCCCCAGACTTTTTCCACGAGTTCGGCATCATGCTTGCCTTCAACCCAGATCCGGCTGGCCTTAGCCACCTGGGCGCGCTGCCCTTCCACCCGCACCGAGCCCGACGCCGTCCGTCCAGCCGTGCCCGATCCCGCGGGCTTCGCCTTGGGCGCCGGAGGCATCAGGCGGATCGGCTGGCCGTCCAGGAGGAATCCGAAACCAAGCTTAAAGGACCGGGATTTTCCCCGGCGGTCTTCGAGCGCCACCACGTGCATGCCGCCGGATTTCTCCACCCGAATCACTGCGCCCACCCAGCCGGACTGGACGTCCTCGAGAACCATGCCGCGCTCCACCGGCACCTCGGGCAGGCTGTTCTTGGCAGGCGCTGCGATCTCCTGCGGGCCCCAGGTCTGGTACTGCATTCGTTCACCGCTTTGCACTAGGACGGAGCCGCTCCGGCCGCGGGCATGCCGCCGGGGGACAGTCGCCCGGAATTTCGCCCGGAGCGGTACCAATGCTAACAACGCGGTGACTCATATTAGACTTGTTAGCACTTAGGCATGTCGAGTGCTAACTACAGCGTTTGCGGGCAGGATTAAGCCCGGCGCGGTTACGGCCAAAAGGAGGTGGACTGTGAGCGAACCACGGAAGCTTGAGGTGCTGCGCGCCATCGTGGAGGACTATGTCCATTCCCGCGAACCCGTCGGCTCCAAGGCCCTGGTGGAACGGCACCATCTGGGCGTTTCCAGCGCCACCATCCGCAACGACATGGCGGCACTGGAGGATGAGGGCCTCATCACGGCCCCGCACACCAGTGCAGGCAGGATTCCCACGGACAAGGGTTACCGCTTGTTCGTCGACCAGATCTCGGCGGTCAAGCCGCTCTCCCCGGCGGAGAAGCGTGCCATCCAGACCCTGCTCGAGGGGTCCGAGGACCTCGACGACGTCCTGGACCGGACGGCCCGGCTCCTGTCCCAGCTGACCAACCAGGTCGCCGTCGTGCAGTACCCGCACCTGAGCCGGGCCGTGGTCCGGCACATCGAATTTGTGCTGCTGGCACCGCGGAAGGTGCTGATCGTGCTGATCGCAGACTCCGGCAAGGTTGACCAGCGCGTCGTCGACGCCGGGCAGGACCTGTCAGACGACACTCTTGCCACCCTGCGCACCCGGTTCATGACCGGTGTGGGCGGAACGCCGGTGGCCATCCTGCCCCAGCACCTGGCCTCCGTCGTGGCCGGCTGCACGCCGGCCGAGCGCCCCGTTGCCATGGCCCTCGGCAAGGGGCTGGAGGGCCTGGCGCACAACAGCCGGGAGGACCGGATGGTCCTGGCCGGAACAGCCAACCTGGCGCGGTCCAACGTTGACTTCCCACTCAGCATCGGACCCGTGCTGGAGGCCCTCGAGGAGCAGGTGGTGATGCTGCGGCTCCTGAGCGACATGGCACAGGACCCCCGGGGCGTGGCCGTCAGCATCGGCCGCGAAAACCCCTACGACGGGCTGGCCGAGGCGTCGGTGGTGGCCACCGGCTACGGCCCCGACGCCACCGCCAAGGTGGGCATCCTTGGCCCCACCCGGATGGACTATCCCACCACCATGGCCGCCGTGCGCGCGGTGGCCCGCTACCTTTCGAGGATTCTGGGCCCGTGACCGCACGCGCCGGACATCCTTTGACCACAGGCAGTACAACCAGGAAGAGAAACGAACTTTGAGCAGCCACTACGACGTTCTTGGAGTCTCCGCGGAAGCCACCGGCGAGGAGATCAAAAAGGCCTACCGCAAGCTGGCCCGCTCGCTTCACCCGGACGTAAACCCCGGGGAAGACGCCGCCGAACGGTTCAAGGCCGTCACCCACGCCTACGAGGTGCTGTCCGATCCGCAGAAGCGCAGGGTCTACGACACCACCGGCAACGAGAACGGCACGGACAACGGCTTTGGCGGCGGCGGCTATGCCGGCCAGGGCTTCGCGTTCCAGGACATCTTCGACACCTTCTTCGGCGCCGGCGGCACCTCCGGCCCCGCGTCCCGCGTCCGCCGCGGCCAAGACGCGCTCATCAGCGTGCGGATCGACCTGCGCGATGCCGTCTTCGGCGTCAACAAGAAGCTGGAAGTGGACACGGCCGTCACCTGCCCCACCTGCGAAGGGTCCTGCTGCCGCGAGGGCAGCCACCCGGAACGCTGCGACATCTGCGGCGGCAGCGGCCAGGTGCAGCGGGCGGTCCGTTCCATCCTCGGCCAGGTCATGACCGCCGCCCCCTGCGGCTCGTGCGAGGGCTTCGGCACCGTCATCAAGGACCCCTGCAACGAGTGCAGCGGCCAGGGCCGCATCCGCAGCCGCCGCTCCCTGACCATCAAGGTCCCGGCCGGTGTGGCCACCGGAACGCGGATCCAGCTCTCCGGCCAGGGCGAGGCCGGCCCAGCGGGCGGGCCGTCCGGCGACCTCTACGTGGAAATCCGCGTCAACAACGACCCCACGTATGTCCGCGAGGGCGACGATCTCCACGCGACACTGAACATTCCCATGACCGCCGCTGCCCTCGGCACGGAGCTGAGCCTGGAAACCTTCGACGGCAAGCAGGAGATCGACGTCAAGGCGGGCACGCAGTCCGGCGAGATCATCACCCTCCGCGGCCTCGGCGTCACCCACCTGCGCGGCTACGGCCGCGGCGACCTCAAGGTCCATCTGCAGGTGGAAACGCCGTCCAGGCTCGACCCGGCCCAGGAGGATTTGCTCCGGCAGCTGGCCAAGCTCCGCGGCGAGCAGTTCTCCGAGGGAAAGCTCGCGGCCGGCGGTGGCGTCTTCGCCAAGTTGCGGGACCGCCTCGGTAACCTGTAGCGGTGAGCAACCCCGTCTTCTTCACCCCGGCCGGCGCGCTGGACAGCACTGTTCCCGGTTCGCTGTTCGTCCTGGACGGTGCCGAGGCCCGGCACGCGGTCACCGTGAAGCGCCTGGCAGTGGGCGAGCAGGTTGACATAGCCGACGGCGCCGGCAAACGCATCACGGGAACCGTGACGGAAGCTGCCCCCGCCGAGCTGACGGTTCAATGCACCTCCGTCAGTGTGGAACCGCGGCCGGACATCCGCCTCGTTCTCGTGCAGGCCCTCGCCAAGGGTGACCGGGACGAGTTGGCGATCGAAACCGCCACCGAGCTGGGCATCGACGCGGTGATTCCATGGCAGTCGGAACGCTCCATCGTCCGCTGGAAGGGTGACCGGGCGGCCAAGGCGCACGGCAAATGGCAGTCGGCCGTCACGGCCGCCGCCAAGCAGGCGCGCCGCGCCTGGATCCCCGAGGTGAGGCCCGCCGTCGACACCCAGGCGCTGGCCAAGGAAGTGGCGGACGCCGGCCTTGCCGTGATCCTGCACGAAGACGCGGTGACGCCGCTGCGGCGGGTCCTGGGCAAGTGGTCGGAGGAGCGCCAGGATGCGTCGGACCCCAGCGAGGTCCTCCTCATCGTTGGTCCCGAAGGAGGCATCAGCCCCCGCGAGGTCACCCGGTTGTGCAGCGCCGGGGCTATTACGGCACTGCTGGGACCGCACGTCCTGCGGTCATCGACGGCGGGACCGGCCGGCGTCGTGGTTGCCAGCGACGTCTTGGGCCGCTGGTAAGTCCAGGCTGCTGGTAAGTCCAGGCCGCTGGGAACTTCAGCCAGCGAACGCTTCGCTGAGGGGGCCGCTAGCGAACCGTGAACCCCCGTGAGTCCACGTTGAGTTCGTCCTCGGGCTTACCCGGGCCGATCTGGGAGACGCGCACCTCGTAGTTGCCGGGCGCGAGGTTGACCGTGATGCCGAAGACCCCGGAGGCGGCGGGATCCGCTGCGGCCGTGGCTTCCCCGGTCAGATAGCTTTCCTTGTCGCCGTTGTCCTGGACCTTAAGGATGCGCCAGTGGAGTTTGCCGTTGGGGACGGTGCTTCGTCCGGCGATTTTGACCCGTCCGTCGCCGACTTCGGTGCCCTGCTGCGGATCGATGATCCACACCGGTGCCACCATTCCGGCGCTGCGTGACGTGGGGGCACCGAGCTTCACGTGCTTGAACGCCATGTAATCGGTGTGCCCGTCCACCAGGATCACCACCTCGATCTGCTGGCCGGAGTCGATCAGGCCCGAGCTGGCCCCGGCGGCTGTCGCAGTGTAGACCAGCTGCTGGATGGCCCGCTGGGCCATGTCTGCGTCGAGGTTGCTGTTGAAGGCATCCGCGGAAACGTCCACGGTAATGACATTGGTGCCCGAGATCGACGTCGCCAGGTTCTTGGGGTTCTGCCACGGCGTGAAGAAGTCCGGATCCAGCGGCGTCTCCGACATCATGGCCCGCAGGGCCCGCGTGATCGGGTTCTCATCGTCCGGCACGTCGCGGAACTCGCGGTACAGGAAGACGTTGCTGTTGCTCCGCCCAATCCAGTAAACGGGCGCCTTGTTCGAGGACTGCGTCGTTTCCAGCGGCGCGCTGGTAGTGGGAACGCCGTCCGTGCCGGCGGCCCGGCGCGACGAGGAGGTCGGAGAGTTGGCCGATGTCACAGCAGGATCGGGATCGGCAATGCATCCGGAGAGCAGCAAGGCAGCCGGAAGCAGCGCCGAGAGCACTACGGAGCGAATCCGCGGTGCTTTCCGGCCCGGAGTTCCTGGCTGACTGATGCTGGCGATCCCTTCGAATGAGCAGTTGCTTGCGGGCACGCCCGACCGTTGCCGGCGGGCTCCTTTTCCAGCATTACACGAGACTTTGGGCCACACCGTGCCTTTCGGGGCAGGCGGCCGAACTGCAACGGGAACGATATGAGGCCGATACAAAGTTGATATCTAATTGCGGGAACGCGTTACAGAAATGCGGTCGCGTGACCTTCCCGGACGGCAGGCAGGGGCGAGCGCTGGCGTAAGATGTAAAGACACAAACGAGTTATTTTCCGAACTGGAGGGAACTTAAGGCCCCAGGCCGTCACCATGACTGAATCAGCAAACGGAAAGCGCCGCCTCAATACGGGGGACCGCACCACGGGCGAATTCCCCCATAGTCTCCCCGGTGTCCGGACGGAGGTGGTCATCTTCGATAACTCTGATCAGATGGTGCAGTCGCTGGGCAGCCACGACGAGGCCCTCCGGTTCATCGAAGACCAGTTCCCGGCCGTCAGTTTCCACGTCCGCGGCAACGAACTCTCCATCAACGGACCCGCGGCCGATGTTCCGCGGATCATGCGCCTGCTCCACGAGGTCCGGGGGCTCGTCGCCCGCGGCACCGTGATTACGCCCGCAGTCCTCCAGCAACTGGTCTCGCTGCTCCGCAGCCAGTCCCTGCAGAACCCGGTCGAGGTGCTGACCCACGACATCCTGTCCAGCCGCGGCAAGACCATCCGGCCCAAGACACTGAACCAGAAGAACTACGTGGACGCCATCGACGCGAACACGGTGATCTTCGGGATCGGTCCCGCCGGCACCGGCAAGACCTACCTGGCGGTGGCCAAGGCAGTGCAGGCCCTGCAGCAGAAGGAAGTCAGCCGGATCATCCTCACCCGTCCCGCCGTTGAAGCTGGCGAACGGCTGGGTTTCCTCCCCGGCACGCTCAGCGACAAGATCGACCCGTACTTGCGCCCGCTGTACGACGCGCTGCACGACATGATGGACCCCGAGTCCATTCCCCGGCTGATGGCGGCCGGAACCATCGAAGTCGCTCCGCTGGCCTACATGAGGGGCCGGACGCTGAACGACGCCTTCATCATCCTCGACGAGGCGCAGAACACCACGCCGGAACAGATGAAGATGTTCCTCACCCGCCTCGGCTTCGGCTCCAAGATGGTGGTCACCGGCGACGTCACGCAGGTAGACCTTCCGTTCGGAACCCGCTCCGGCCTGCGCATCGTCGAGGAGATCCTCACCGGAATCGACGACGTCAGCTTCTCCGTTCTGGACGCCGCCGACGTCGTCCGCCACCGCCTGGTGGGGGACATCGTCAACGCCTACGGCATCTGGGACGAAGCACAACGCAACCGGGTCAAGCATTCCGTGCCCCGGGAACGACGGGAGAGCGCGCATGAGCATCGAAGTTAACAACGAATCCGGCATCCAGGTGGACGAACCCCGGCTGGTGGCATTGGCACGCTTCATCTTCGAGCAGCTGTATATCCATCCGCAGGCGGAACTGTCCATCCTGCTGGTGGACGAGCCGGCCATGGAGAAGCTGCACATCGAGCTCATGGATGAGCCGGGAGCCACCGACGTGCTCTCGGTCCCCATGGATGAGCTGACCCCGGGAACCCCGGATAAGCCCACCCCGCAGGGGATGCTTGGCGACATCGCGATCTGCCCCCAGGTGGCCGAGGTCCAGGCCCGCAACGCCGGGCACTCGACGCAGGACGAGATGCTGCTGCTGACCACGCACGGAATCCTCCACCTGCTCGGCTATGACCATGCCGAGCCCGAGGAGAAGGCAGAAATGTTCGGCCTGCAGCGCGAACTGCTGACGGCATTCACCGGCAAAGAAGCACCGGCCGAGACCACCCAGTGACCTCCCTGCTCCTTGTCTGCATGGCGCTGGCGTTTCTCGGTGCCGCAGCGCTGCTGACTGCTGCCGACGCGGCGTTCAGCTTTCTTCCGCGCCACGACGCCGAGCAGGCGGTGCAGGGGAACCGGGGGCCGGCGTTGCGGAGGATCCTGGACCAGCCGATGACGCACATGCGTGCCCTGCGTTTTTGGCGGATCTGGTTCGAGACGGCCTCCGCAGTGGCCGTGGCTGTACTCCTCTACAGCGTGCTGGACAACGTCTGGCTGGCCGGGCTGGCCGCGACAGGCATTATGGCGGTCCTCGGGTTTGTGCTGGTGGGCGTCTCGCCGCGCCAGCTGGGCCGCTCGCATCCGGCCGCCGTGGCGCAGTATTCGGCGTCGCTCGTCCGGTTCCTGGCCTGGATACTTGGCCCGATCCCCGCCTGGCTGGTCCGGCTGGGCAGTGCCGTGGCCCCGGGTTCTCCCAACGGTGACGACTCCTACTTCAGCGAGGAAGAGTTCCGCGAACTGGTTGACCGGGCCACCGAGTCGGACATGATCGAGGACAACGAGGCAGAACTTATCCAGTCCGTCTTCGAGTTCGGCGACACCCTGGTCCGCGCCGTCATGGTGCCGCGGACGGACATCCTGACCATCGACGCCGGTTCAAGCCTGCACAGCGCGATGGCACTGTTCCTCCGGTCGGGGTATTCCAGGATCCCCGTCATCGGCGAAAACACCGACCAGATCCTGGGCATCATCTACCTCAAGGATGTGGCCGCCGCGATTCACGGCATGGATCCGGAGGCCGAACCGCCCGTGGTGGACTTGCTGGCCCGCGAGGTCCGCTACGTGCCGGATTCCAAGCCGGTGAGCGACCTCCTGCGGGAACTCCAGAAGGAATCCACGCACGTTGCCATCGTCATCGACGAGTACGGCGGGACGGCCGGGCTGGTGACGCTGGAGGACCTGATCGAAGAGCTCGTCGGCGAAATCGTGGATGAATACGATTCGGAAAGCGCTGCCGTCGTCGACCTCGGCGACGGCACGTACAGGGTGAGCTCCCGGATGGGGATCGACGACCTTGGCGAGCTGTTCGGCATCGAACTGGACGACGACGAGGTGGACACCGTGGGCGGCCTGCTGGCCAAGGCCCTCGGCCGGGTCCCGATCGTGGGCAGCGCCGTGGATATCGACGGCGTTTCGCTGCGCGCCGAGCGGCTCGAGGGCCGCCGGAACCGTGTCAGCCACATAATTGCGGCCGCTGCGCCGAAAGAACACACTGACCTTGAAGAACTTCTCGACGAGGCCGAATCAATGCAACAGGGAGTTCCACGTGAGCAAGCAGAATAAGGCCGACGGCGGCGAACCGTTCGGCGGGTACCATGCCGGATTCTCGGTGCTGGTGGGCCGGCCCAACGCCGGCAAGTCCACCCTCACCAACGCCCTGGTGGGCAAGAAGGTGGCCATCACGTCCGCCAAGCCGCAGACCACGCGGCACACCATCCGCGGAATCGTCCACCGCCAAGACGCCCAGCTGATCCTCGTGGACACCCCCGGCCTGCACCGGCCCCGCACGCTCCTGGGCAAGCGTCTTAACGACCTCGTTGCCGACACGCTCTCCGAGGTGGACGCGATCGGGTTCTGCATCCCTGCCAACGAGAAGATCGGCCCCGGTGATAAGTTCATCGCCGCCCAGCTCGCCGCCGTGGGGCGCAAGCCGGTGATTGCCCTCGTCACCAAGACCGACTTGGTGGACCGGCAGGCGCTGACGGAGCAGCTGCTGGCCGTCGCCGAGCTCGGCAGGGAAGTGCTGGGCGAGGACGGCTGGAAGGACATCGTTCCAGTCTCGGCCGCAGACGGGTTCCAGGTGGGCACAGTGGCGGACGTTTTGATCAGCCACATGCCGCCGTCGCCGCCGCTCTATCCGGACGGCGAGCTGACCGATGAGCCGGAGGCCGTCATGGTGGCCGAACTCATCCGCGAGGCTGCGCTGGAGGGTGTGCGCGACGAGCTGCCGCACTCACTGGCCGTGGTGGTCGAGGAGATCGTTCCCCGCGAGGGCCGGACCGAGGACAAACCGCTCCTCGACGTCCGCGTCAACCTCTACGTGGAGCGCCCGTCGCAGAAGGCGATCATCATCGGCAAGGGCGGAAGCCGCCTGCGGGAGGTCGGCACCAACGCCCGGAAGGGCATCGAGGCGCTCCTGGGCACCCGCATCTACCTCGACCTGCACGTCAAGGTGGCCAAGGACTGGCAGCGCGACCCCAAGCAGCTGGTGAAACTCGGGTTCTGACCCGCTGACGCCTGAATTCCCCGGCTGGCGCCTGCGCGCCGAGCCGTGAACGCCTGATGTCCGGCGTTTTCCCAGAAACGGCTACTAAAATAGGCCGGATCCCATTTTTTCGAGGAAGGTACACCCTGTGGTGCGACGCCGCGACAACCGCGCCCAAGGACCGGGCACCCCCGCCCGTTCCGAGCCAGCTGCCCGGCATGCCGAGGACGCCCGTCTGGGCGCCGCCCGGCACCTGAATGTCCGCCACATGCCCACGTGGCTCAAGGTGACCACCGCCGTCGTCGCCGTGGTCCTGGCCGGCGGCCTGGCCTTTGCCGGCTACTGGTACTTCAGGCTGCAGTCCAACATCTCCACGGCCGCACTCGGCGCCGGAAGCAGCCGCACCGACGCCACGGACGACGCCACCGGCAGGCTGCAGATCCTGATCCTGGGCTCCGACACCCGCGACGGCAAGAACTCCAACTACGGCAGCTCCGAGGATTCCACCGGCTACGGCAACTCCGACGTCATGATGCTCATGGACATCTCGGAGGACAACAAGCGGGTCAACGTCATCAGCTTCCCCCGCGACCTGCTGGTGGACATCCCCAAGTGCACCGACCAGAAGACCGGCAAGCAGTACCCGGCCCGCAGCGGCATCATGATTAACGAGGCCATGAAAGAGGCCGGCATCGGTTGTGCCGTGGACACCGTTAACAAGCTGACCGGCATGGAGATTGACCACTTCATGATGGCCGATTTCAACGCCGTCAAGGAACTGTCGAACGCCGTGGGCGGCGTCGAGGTGTGCATCAGCGACGCCGTCTATGACCCCGACTCGCGGCTGAAGCTGCCAAAGGGCACCTCGCAGGTGCAGGGCGAACAGGCCCTCGCCTTCCTCCGCACCCGCCACGCGTTCGGCGACGGCGGCGACCTCGGCCGCATCAAGGCCCAGCAGGGCTTCCTGTCCTCGCTGACCCGGAAGATCAAGGATGACGGCACCCTGTCCAACCCGGCGAGCCTGCTGAACATCGCCGACGTCATCACGAAGAACCTCACCGTCGACGACGGGCTCGCCTCCGTGCCGTCCATGGTCACCATCGGCAACCGGCTGAAGACGATCGACGTCGGCAAGGTCGCCTTTGTGGCGATGCCGACTGTCCCTGCCGCCAGCGATCCCAACCGGTTGGAAGCCGCGCAACCGGCCGCCTCACAGCTGTTCGCTGCCCTGCGGAAGGACGTCGACCTGACGGACCCGGAAGGGAAGGAAACCCCGTCACCGTCGGCGACGCCCAAGCCTTCGGCGGGCTCCACGCCGTCGGCCACGCCCAAGCCCACCGCGACGGCGGCGCCGTATGACAAGACGCTGCAGCCCATCACCGTGGCAAACGGAACCGGCTCGCCCACTCGGACCCAGGAAATCGTTGACGCCGTTGTGGCCGGCGGCTTCACCCAGGTGGGGCAGCTGGAGGCCGACGGTACGGCAAAGACCATGGTGTACTACGGGCCTGAGTTCGCGGACGTCGCCGCCGATGTGGCAGCCCTCTTCGGAATCCCGGCCGCCCAGGTGGCGCCGTCGTCCGGCGTCGCGGGCGTGCAGCTGTACCTGGGTTCCGACTTCCCGTCCGGAACGAAGTTCGGCAAGACCACCGTGCCCAAGGACATCGTCAACCAGACAGCCAGCGACACCGTCTGCCAGCAGGCAAACCCCGAGCTGATCGTGCAGTAGCTGATCGTGCAGTAGCTGTCTGCAATATTGTTCCAAAGAAAATGCCGGGCCGCCCCGAACGGGGGCAGCCCGGCATTTCTGCACTCACCAGATGCTGACGCGCTCCGCCGGGGGCATCCACATCCCGTCCTCCTCCGTGACGCCGAATGCGGCGTGGAAGGAGTCGAGGTTCTTGGCGATGGCGTTGGTGCGGAACTCGTTGGGGGAGTGCGGGTCAGTGGCCAGCCGCCGGATGGCCTCCTCGGTGCGGATCACTTGGCGCCAGCCGGCCGCCCAGGAAGCGAAGAAGCGCTGTTCACCCGTCAGCCCGTCGAGCACTGCGGGTTCCTGGCCGTCAAGGCTGAGGCGGTAGGCCTTGTGTGCAATGGTGAGCCCGCCCAGGTCGCCGATGTTTTCGCCCAGCGTGAGCTTGCCGTTGACGTTGTGGCCGGGCGCGGCGTACGGGGACAGCGCGTCGAACTGGTCCACGAGGCGGTTGGTCAGGGCTTCGAAGGCCTTGCGGTCGTCCTCGGTCCACCAGTTGCGCAGCTCGCCCGTGCCGTCGAACTGCGAGCCCTGGTCATCGAAGCCGTGGCCGATCTCGTGCCCGATCACGGCCCCGATGCCGCCGTAGTTCACCGCATCGTCGGCGTCGGCGGTGAAGAACGGCGGCTGGAGGATGGCCGCCGGGAAAACGACCTCATTCAGCATCGGGTGGTAATACGCGTTGACGGTCTGCGGCGTCATGAGCCACTTGTTGAGGTCCACCGGCTTGCCCACCTCGTCAAGGTGCCGGTCGACGTCGGCGTTGTGGGCCCGTTCGACGTTCCCCAGCAGGTCGGCGGGGTCAATCACGACTGCCGAGTAGTCGATCCACTCGTCGGGGAAACCGATCTTCGCCCGGAACGCCCCCAGTTTCCGGAGCGCCTCGGCCTTGGTGTCCTCGCCCATCCATTCCAGCCCGCTGATGCTCTGCCGGTAGGCCTCGATCAGGTTCCCCACGAGGGTCTGCATGCGGGCCTTGTGGCCCTCCGGAAAGTGCCGGGCCACATAGATTTGGCCGACGGCCTCGCCCAGTGCCGCCTCGACGACGGCGACGCCCCGTTTCCAGCGGTCCTTGTTCCGGGGGGTGCCGCTGATGGTGGTGCCGTAGAAGGCGAAGTTCGTATCCACGAAGGCGGACGACAGGTAGGGGGCCGCCGAGTTGATGACCCGCAGGGCAAGCCATTCCTGCCACACCGGCAGTGACTCCGAGGCCAGCAGTGCAGCGGCGCCGGCAAAGAAGTCAGGAGTGCTGACAACGATCTCCTGCCGCTTCTCCGGGGCGATGTCCGCGGCCTCAAACCATGCGTCCAGCAGGGGGAACAGCTCGCGTGCTTCGTCGGCCGACTTCAGGTTGTAGGTCTTCTGGGGGTCGCGGAGCGTGACGTTGTCCCAGTGGTGCGAGGCGAGGGCGGTCTCCAGTGCCACCACCCGGGCCGCGGCATCTTCGGGATCGGCCACGCCGGCCAGGCCGAACATGGTGCTCACGTAATCCCGGTAGGACTGCACGACGGGGACGAATTTCTCCTCGCGGTAATAGGACTCGTCGGGGAGCCCGAGGCCGCCCTGCCCCGTGTACAGCAGAACGCGGTCGGGGTTGCCAGCATCCGGTGCCGGGTAGATGTAGAAAAGTCCCGACACATCCGAACGGAAGAGCCGGCCGGCCAGTGCCAGCAGCTCGAAAATGCTCGCAGTGGCGAAGACCTCGGCCAGGCGTCCGCGGATGGGGTCCAGGCCCCTGGCCTCTACGGCTGCCTCATCCATGAAGCTGCTGTAGAGGTCGCCGATCTTCCGCTCGATGCCGCTGGCCTCGGACCCCTTGGCCGCGGCTTCCTCAATGATTTCCCGGACTGCCAGCTCGGAGCCGTCGCGTAGGGCTGTGAATGTGCCCTCCAGCGCACGGTCGTCAGGGATGGTGGTGTCCTTCAGCCAGGCGCCGTTCACATGCTGGTAGAGGTCGTCCTGTGGCCTTACGCTGCGGTCGATGTTTGACAGGGCGATCCCCGAAATTGGCACAGGAGCTCCTTTGATGACGGGCTGCGGCCGGCACTCTCACCGGTGCAGCGTCTGCATGGTGGACGTTGCTGGAGGTGTTGCTCCTTCATCTTACGCACCCGTGTTACTGTGAAATGGTGCGTGCAGAGCTCCTTCTTCTTAGCTGCCGCGGCGAGGCCTCAGACGCGATCTAGCGCAAGGCCCACCCTCGTCGCGGAGTCTGTGTTGCCCGGCCGCCCTTTCACTCAGGAATCACAGAAAAGGCCAGATTAATGCGAAACGCACAGAAGCCCTCGGGAATGCCGATCCACCGCTATGTCCCCTTCCAGGACCAGATCAAGGTCGATCTGCCGGACCGCACCTGGCCGGACAAGATCATCACCACGGCCCCGCGCTGGTGCGCAGTTGATCTGCGGGACGGCAACCAGGCGCTGATCGACCCCATGAGCCCGGCCCGCAAGATGAAGATGTTCGACCTGCTGGTCCGGATGGGCTACAAGGAGATCGAGGTCGGCTTCCCCTCCGCGTCCCAGACCGACTTCGACTTCGTCCGGCAGCTGATCGAGGGCAACCACATCCCGGATGACGTCACCATCCAGGTGCTGACCCAGGCCCGCGAACACCTCATCGAGCGGACTTACGAGTCGCTGGTGGGTGCCAAGCAGGCCATCGTGCACCTGTACAACTCCACGTCTGTCCTGCAGCGCCGCGTGGTGTTCAACCAGGACGAGGACGGCATCCTGGACATCGCGCTGCAGGGCGCCCGCCTCTGCAAGAAATACGAAGAAACGCTGGGCGACACCCACATCACCTACGAGTACTCGCCGGAGTCCTTCACGGGCACCGAGCTGGAGTACGCGGTCCGCGTCTGCAACGCCGTCGCCGACGTCTTTGAGGCGTCCGCCGACCGCCAAGTGATCATCAACCTGCCCGCCACGGTGGAGATGGCCACCCCGAACGTCTACGCGGACTCCATCGAGTGGATGAGCCGCCACCTGCACCCGCGCGAAGGCATCATCCTCTCCCTGCACCCGCACAACGACCGCGGCACCGGTGTGGCCGCGGCCGAGCTGGGCTACCAGGCCGGCGCCGACCGCATCGAGGGTTGCCTGTTCGGCAACGGTGAGCGGACCGGCAACGTGGACCTGGTGACCCTCGGCCTGAACATGTTCGTGCAGGGCGTTGACCCGATGATCGACTTCTCCGACATCGACGACGTCCGGCGCACCGTGGAGTACTGCAACCAGCTGCCCGTGGCGGAGCGTGCACCCTACGGCGGTGACCTCGTCTTCACCGCGTTCTCCGGGTCCCACCAGGATGCCATCAAGAAGGGCCTCGAAGCCCTGGAGAAGGATGCGGCAGCTGCAGGCAAGGACGTCAGCGACGTCACATGGCAGGTGCCCTACCTGCCCGTGGACCCGAAGGACCTCGGCCGCAGCTACGAGGCCGTGATCCGTGTCAACTCCCAGTCCGGCAAGGGCGGCGTGGCCTACCTGCTGAAGAACGAGCACAGCCTGGACCTGCCGCGGCGGGCACAGATCGAGTTCTCCGGCGTCATCCAGCGGCGCACGGACACCGTGGGCGGCGAGGTCAGCGGCGCCCAGCTGTGGCAGCTGTTCCAGGACGAGTACTTGCCCTCCGCCAAGGCGGAAAGCCAATGGGGCCGGTACTCGCTCGGCTCGGTGAAAACCGAAACCGACGAGGACGGCTCCATGACCCTGCACGCCTCGCTGGGTGTGGACGGCACCCACGTCAGCCGCACCGGCACCGGCAACGGCCCCATCGCCGCGCTGCTGGACATCCTCGGCCAGGACGGCGTGGATGTGCGGGTCCTGGACTACAGCGAGCACGCCCTGTCTGAGGGCGGCAGCGCCCTCGCCGCGGCCTACGTTGAATGCGCCGTGGGGGAGCGCGTCCTGTGGGGTGTCGGCATCGATGCCAACACCAGCACGTCTGCGCTGAAGGCAGTCATCTCCGCCGTGAACCGGGCCATCCGGGACGCCCAGGCCTGAGCTTCCTGACAGCTGCGCCGCCGGTACACACCGGCGGCGCAGCTGGTTCCGGGAGTCAATGGGAAGATTAAGCGTGGTCCAATCATTTGCAGCGCGCAGCTACCGCGACGACGCCGTGGTGTTGCGCACCCACAAGCTGGGTGAGGCGGACCGCATTATCACCCTGCTGACCAAGCACCACGGCCAGGTCAGGGCGGTGGCCAGGGGGATCCGGCGGACCACCAGCCGCTTCGGCGCCCGCCTGGAGCCCTTCATGGTGGCAGACCTGCAGCTCGTGTCCGGCAAGACCCTCGACATCGTGACGCAGGCCGTCGCGAAAGGGGCGTACGGGGGCAACATCGCCGCCGACTACGGCCGTTACACGGTGGCCGCGGCCATGACCGAAACCGCCGAAAAGCTGACCGACGTCGACGGTGAAGCCGGGACGGCCCAGTACAACCTGCTGGTCGGCGCGCTGGCCTCGCTGAGCCGCGGGGACCACGCGCCGGAGCTGATCCTGGATTCCTACCTGCTGCGGGCCCTTTCAACCGGCGGCTGGGCGCCCAGCTTCACGGACTGCGCGCGCTGCGGCGCGCCCGGACCGCACACCGCCTTCTCCGCCCCGCTGGGTGGCATGGTCTGCGGCGACTGCCGCCCGCCGGGGTCACCGGCGCCGGCGCCGGAAACGGTTTGCCTGCTGGGTGCGCTGCTCACCGGGGACTGGCCGACGGCGGATGCCTCACTTCCGCTGCACCGCCGGGAATCCGCGGGTCTGGTGGCAAGCTATCTGCAGTGGCACCTGGAGCGTGTCCTGAAATCCCTCAAACATGTGGAGCGTACCTAACAGTGTCCTTGGGAAAGAAGACCAGTCCTGCCCGGCGCCGCACCGCTCCGGTGGTGGCCCCGTACCCGCACCACACGGGGGCGGTTCCGCCGTCGATCCCGGCCGAATTCGTGCCGCGGCACGTGGCCATCGTGATGGACGGCAACGGCAGGTGGGCCAACCAGCGCGGCCTGCCGCGCATCGAGGGCCACAAGGCGGGGGAGCCCGCACTGCTGGACGTCGTGGCCGGTGCCATTGAACTCGGCATCGAGTACGTCAGCGTGTACGCCTTCTCCACGGAGAACTGGCGCCGGTCTCCCGAGGAAGTCCGCTTCCTGATGGGGTTCAACAAGGAGGTGCTGCGCAGGCAGCGCAACCAGCTGGACGAGTGGGGCGTGCGGATCCGCTGGTCCGGCAGGCGACCCCGCCTTTGGGGCTCAGTGATCCGCGAACTCGAGGAGGCGGAGGCGTACACCGCTGGAAACAGCACCTGCACGCTGACCATGTGCGTGAACTACGGAGGCAGGGCGGAAATCGCGGACGCGGTGTCCGCCATTGCCCGGGACGTGGCCGACGGCAGGCTCAAGCCCGGGGCCATCACCGAGAAGACGATCCAAAAGTACCTCGACGAGCCGGACCTTCCCGACGTCGACCTCTTCCTCCGCAGTTCCGGTGAACAGCGCCTCTCCAACTTCATGCTGTGGCAGTCGGCGTATGCGGAGTTCGTCTTCCTGGACACCCTGTGGCCCGACGTCGACCGCCGGACCCTCTGGGATGCCGTGGAAATCTACGCCCAGCGGGACCGCCGGTACGGCGGGGCAGTGGACGCCGCCCAGGCCCTCTAGGTTCCGCCGGTGTTGGAAGTCGCGTTCCTGGACCCCCTGTCCCTGGATCAGGCGGCGTAGCCCCTGATCCATTTGGCCAGGCGCCGGTAGGCGTCGGCCCGCACGTCGGCGCGGGAAAGGAACACGTCGTGAAGGGCCCCGTCGATGCGCTCCACGGTGACGCTCCGGCCTAGCGACATGGCACGGGCGGCAATAGTGTTGACGTCCAGCACCGCGTCCGTGCGGCGCATTTCCTCGTTCCACACCATCCCGTTCTCGCTCGCCGCCGACAGCAGGACCAGAACGGGAACGCCGATGCCGAGGCCGCGCGCAACCTTGGCCTGCCCGGCCAGGATGGCACTGAGCCAGGCCGCGCGCACCGGAAAGGCCAGTGGCGGCCGGTAGGCAGCGTCCAGAGTCCATTCGCCTTCGGCGGAACTGCTGATGCTCCGCCAGTAGAAGCCGCGCTCCGGCAGCCTGAGCACCGCCTCCGGCCGCAGGCGGGCGATTGGCTCCACCATGGTCCAGGCCGCACGGCGGACCAGGGCGCTGCCGTGCATTTCGAGCCAGGGACTGTTCAGGACCAGCTGGGAAACGGCGCCGGGGTTGCGGCTGGCCCACAGGGCTGCCACGAGGCCGCCGGTGGAATGGCCCATGAGCGCGAGCCGCACGGGTCCTGCACCTCCGGACTCGGTGATCATGCCGGCCGCGGTGCCGATCTCGGCGTCGTAGTGTCCCAGATCTGCGACGTAGCCGCCATGGGTGCCCGGCTGAAGGCTGCGGCCGTGGTTGTGCATATCCAGGGCAAAGAATTCGAAGCCGTGCGCGTCCCAGAACCGCGCCAGCTCTATGTTGAAGAAGTAGTCGCTCCAGCCATGCAGGAAGAGCACTGCCCGGCGCGGTCCGGCGCTACGGACGTCCGGGGCGTCCGGTGGAGCGAAGCGAACCGGACCAGGGTGGCCCGGCGGCGGACGCCGTCCCCGCCCGCGGCTTCGAAGGCGCAGGACTCGAAGCCCGGCCCCAGGATGTCGCTCTGCCACTCCATGGCACCAGCGTAGGCTTTGCAGTCCCGGCCCGGGTGGTGTGTCAGCCCGGTTTGGTCTGTACCGCCGAAGACGGAAAACTAGAGGCATGCGCGTATACCCCACATTTTTCAGGCTGGCCTTTT
Organism: Arthrobacter globiformis; assembly: GCF_030815865.1. Classification (NCBI taxonomy): domain Bacteria; kingdom Bacillati; phylum Actinomycetota; class Actinomycetes; order Micrococcales; family Micrococcaceae; genus Arthrobacter; species Arthrobacter globiformis. The sequence goes on along the minus strand of NZ_JAUSXI010000001.1, from coordinate 3,258,833 downwards.
CATGGATGGACGCCGAACGCGCCCACAAGATCGGTTTCAAGGGAATCCGGCTGGTCCATTCCGTGGGAGCGGGACGGTTGCTGGAACGGTTTACGGCACCGCCGGCATCCCTGCAGACGAACGCGCTCGGCCTGACCTTTCCGTCGCCGTTCGGACTGGCCGCCGGCTTCGACAAGGAGGGCCACGGAATCGAGGCCCTGACGGAGCTTGGATTCGGCCACGTCGAGGTGGGTACCATTACCGGCCAGGCCCAGCCCGGCAACGAACAGCCGCGGCTGTTCCGGCTGATTGAGGACCGGGCCGTCATCAACCGGATGGGATTCAACAACGACGGGGCCTCTGCCGTAGCTCCGCGGCTGAAGTCCGCCCGGGCTGCGCTGCAACGGCGCCATGCCAAGGTGCGGCCCGTGATCGGCGTCAACATCGGCAAGACCAAGATCGTGGAGCTCGAGGACGCTGTGGAGGACTACCTCATCAGTGCCCGCGGCCTCGCCCCGGCGGCGGACTACCTCGTGGTGAACGTCAGCTCGCCGAACACGCCGGGGCTCCGGCTTCTGCAGAACGTGGAGACGCTCCGGCCGCTGCTGAAGGCAGTGGGGGAGGAGGCGGACAAGTCCGCAGGCCGGCATGTCCCGCTGTTGGTCAAGATCGCCCCTGACCTCACCGACGAGGACATCGACGACGTCGCCCGGCTGGCGATGGACCTGGGCCTGGACGGCATCATTGCCACGAACACCACCATCAGCCGGGATGGGCTCGATTCTGCAGCGGACAAGGTGGAGGCCTGCGGTGCCGGCGGTCTGTCCGGTGCTCCGCTGAAAAGCCGTTCGCTGGAGGTGCTGCGCCGGCTGAAGTCGGTCACCCAGGACCGGCTGGCGCTGATTTCCGTGGGCGGCGTGGAGACCGCCACGGACGTCCAGGACCGGCTGGACGCAGGCGCCACCCTGGTCCAGGGCTACACCGCCTTCCTGTATGAGGGGCCGTTCTGGGCTGCCCGGATCAACAGGGAACTGGCCAGGAACCGCTAGTTCGCACGCACGTTAAACACAGCAGCCCGGCGGTATCACCGCCGGGCTGCTGTGTTTTAGGTCCGGGACCGCCCTCTGGCGGCCAGTGCCGCAGGAGGAAAACGAGGAATCAGGACGGGTACTGCCCGCGGCGGACCAGGGGCTTGGGCAGGCGAAGCTTCCGGAACTGCAGCGAACGCATGGAGCCGTACCAGACGGTGCCGCGCTCAACTACGCCGAACTTTTCGGCGAGGCGCTTGCGGAGCTTGCGGGACAGGATGAACACGTCCACGAATACTGCCAGGAACATTACCCAGAAGCCGCCCAGCACATAAATCATCATGTCGCTGTTGGACGGCACGACGAGGGAGATGATGACGAACACCAGGGCGCCGAACATGAGGTACTCGCCCAGGCTGAAGCGGGCGTCCACGTAATCCCGGGCATACCGCTTCTGCGGGCCCTTGTCGCGGATCGGCAGGAACCTCTCGTCGCCGGTATCCAGTGCCTGGCGCACCTTCAGGCGCTGCTCCTGGGCGGCAGCACGCTCCGCTTCCTTGGAGGCCTTCCGGTCCTCCGGCACGAGGGGGCGCTTGCGGGCCGCTTCCTGTGCTTTGCGCTTGGGCGTGGGCGCGCCTTTGCCCGCTAGTGCGGCTGCCTCGGCAGCCTGCTGGTCAACTACATCCTGCGCCGCTGGCGCTTCCTTTTTACGTCCGAACACCACAACAGAATACCTTGGCGGGCTGTGCCCCCGGTCCTGCCCGGCTGCCCCCGGAACGCTATGCCGTGGCCTCCGGCGCCCGCTGGCGGCGATGTTTGTTGTGGTGTGTGACACGGGTAGTGTTTGGCCATGACTTCATACCCCGCGGCGACCCCGCAAGAGTACGGCGACTCCGTGGCCGGCGTCGACACCGACGCCCTGCGGGCCGCCGTTGAGGCGGACTTCGACGCCACCGTTGCACAGCTGAAGGACCTGGTGGCCATCCCCGGCATCGCCTGGCCCAGCTTTGACCCCGCCCCGCTGGACGCCAGTGCCGAGGCCGTCGCCGACCTGGTGCGCGCGGCGGGCATTGAAGACGTCCGGATCCTGCGGTGCGACAAGGCGGACGGTACCCCCGGCGGGCCTGCCGTGGTGGCACGCCGCGAGGCCGCGCCCGGCCAGCCGACCATTCTTCTCTACGCCCACCACGACGTCCAGCCGCCCGGTGATCCGGCACTGTGGGCGTCCGAGCCGTTTACCGCCGTCGAACGCAACGGGCGCCTCTACGGGCGTGGCGCGGCCGACGACAAGGCCGGGATCATGGCCCACGTCGCCGCCTACGGCGCCGTGACCCGCGTGCTCGGCGATGAATTCGGGCTTGGCGTGACGCTGTTCTTCGAGGGGGAGGAAGAAGCCGGTTCGCCGACCTTCAGGACGTTCCTGGAAGCCCACCGCGAACTGCTCCGTGCCGACGTCATTGTGGTGGCCGACTCCAGCAACTGGAAGGTGGGCGTGCCGGCGCTCACCACGAGCCTGCGCGGGCTGGTCGACGGAACCATCGAGGTGCAGGTCCTTGACCATGCCGTGCATTCGGGAATGTTTGGCGGTGCCGTGCTGGACGCCCCTACGCTGCTCTCACGCCTCATCGCGACGCTGCACGACGACCAGGGAAGCGTGGCCATTAAGGGTCTGGTGAGCCGGAATGAAACCGGCGTGGATTTGACCGAAGAGGAGTATCGGGCGGACGCTTCAGTGCTCGACGGCGTCCAGCTGGCCGGCACGGGAACCATCGCGTCCCGGCTGTGGACCAAGCCGGCCCTGTCGATCATCGGCTTCGACGCGCCGGCCGTCAGCGTTGCCTCCAACACCCTGCTGCCCCGCGCCCGGGCCAAGTTCAGCCTGCGGCTGGCCCCCGGACAGGACCCGGCGGAAGCCATGGAAGCCGTGCGCCGGCACGTGGAAACCCACGCACCGTTCGGCGCCAGGGTGACCTTCACGCCGGGGGAGAGCGGCAACGCCTTCCAGACGGACACAGGTTCGTCGGCTGCCGGCCTCGCTATGTGGGCGCTCGGCGAAGCCTGGGGCGTTCCGGCCGTGGAAATGGGGATCGGCGGTTCGATACCGTTCATCAGTGACCTGACCGAGCTGTACCCCGAGGTCCAGATCCTGGTGACGGGCGTGGAGGACCCTGATTCGCGAGCCCATTCAGCCAACGAGTCATTGCACCTTGGGGACTTCCGCAACGCGGTGGTCGCCGAGGCCCTGCTTCTGGCGCGGCTGAACGCGGAAGGCCTCGGCTAAGCGGCTGGCAGGGAACAACGCAGGGACTTTGACGGTTACGCCTGAAGTTAGAGCTCCGCGCCGGATCGACGTAGCATGTAGCTATAGCCCGTACTGTTTCCGTAGGGGCAGGCACCGTGCAAGCGGGGCAGCCACAACCGCCGTTAGTAAGGTAGGCCAATGAGCACTACGACCAATGAAAACAGCACCGAATCCACCGGCACTGCCAGTGACGAACTGGCGAGCCACGAGGTTCAGCTGACGGACGTTGCAGCAGGCAAGGTCCGCAGCCTCCTGGAGCAGGAAGGCCGGACCGATCTTCGCCTCCGCGTGGCCGTGCAGCCGGGCGGCTGCTCCGGCCTCATCTACCAGCTGTACTTCGACGAGCGCCTCCTCGAAGGTGACGCGGTACGCGACTACGACGGTGTCGAGGTCGTCGTCGACAAGATGAGCGTGCCGTACCTCAGCGGTGCCAGCATCGACTTTGAAGACACCATCTCAAAGCAGGGCTTCACCATCGACAACCCGAATGCGGGCGGCTCATGCGCCTGCGGTGATTCGTTCCACTAAAGGGTCAGTGGCCCTTCCTAAACCTCTTGGCGGCGCCGGTGAAAACCGGCGCCGCCACACGGTGGGGACATGTGGGCGAAAACCTGCGGGGAGCGGTAAGCTCTACACCGAGTAGTAAAACTTTTAGTGTGCCCGGGAAGCTTTTTGCCGCCCTGGCAACAGCAACAAGTAGGAAGGGCCGTCTGTGAGTTCGCAGAACCGAACCGGCAGCCGACGCAAAACGATCACTACGATCACTGGCTTGGCAACTGCCGGCGCGTTGGTTTTGACTGGATGTTCGCCAGAGGTAGAGAAGGGGTGGCTGCCCACCGAGCGTGGCACCACCAATCACACTGACCGCATCATGGACCTCTGGGTCAACTCATGGATTGCCGCCCTCGTGGTGGGCATCATCACGTGGGGCCTGATCGTCTGGTGCCTCGTGGCCTACCGCCGCCGCAAGGGCACCGTGGGTTTCCCGCGGCAGACCAGCTTCAACCTGCCCCTTGAGGTCTTCTACCTGACGATCCCGCTCTTCATGGTCCTGGTGTTTTTCTACTTCACCGATCGTGACCAGCAGGCGATCGATGACCGCTCGCAGCCGGCCGACGTCGTAGTGGACGTCCGCGGCAAGCAGTGGGCATGGGACTTCAACTACAAAAAGGGCGACGTCATCACCGAGGACGTCCACGAAGCCGGCGTCCAGGCGCACCTGACGGGTGAGGAAGTGGACAAGGAGAAGCTCCCCACGCTGTACCTGCCCGTCAACAAGTCCGTTGACCTGGAACTGAACTCGCGCGACGTCATCCACTCCTTCTGGGTTCCTGCATTCCTGCAGAAGAGGGACATGATCCCGGGTAAGACCAACTACATCCGGTTCACCCCCACCAAAGAGGGCACCTACGACGGCAAGTGCGCCGAGCTCTGCGGTGAGTACCACTCCGAAATGCTGTTCCGCGTCAAGGTTGTTTCCGAGTCCGAATTCCAGGCTCACATGAACCAGCTGCGCCAGGACGGCAACACGGGCCTGCTCGGCGAAGAGTATGACCGCAACCCGAACCTGAACGTTACGAAGTAAGGGAAGCGAAGTGGCTACTTACACCCAGACCCCCGGGATCCTTGAGGCTCCCGTAGTTCCCAAATCCAAGGGGCGCATCGTCGTCAACTGGATCACCTCCACGGACCACAAGACCATCGGGTACATGTACCTGATCGCGTCCTTCGTGTTCTTCTGCTTCGGCGGAGTGATGGCACTGCTCATCCGCGCCGAGCTCTTCGAACCCGGCATGCAGATCCTGCAGACCAAGGAACAGTACAACCAGCTGTTCACCATGCACGGCACGGTCATGCTGCTCATGTTCGCCACCCCGCTCTTTGCCGGCTTTGCGAACGTGATCATGCCCCTCCAGATCGGTGCGCCCGACGTCGCCTTCCCGCGACTGAATGCGCTGGCCTTCTGGTTCTTCCTGTTCGGCTCCACCATCGCCGTTTCCGGTTTCATCACCCCGCAGGGTGCTGCGTCCTTCGGCTGGTTCGCCTACGCACCGCTCTCCAACACCACCTTCAGCCCCGGCGTCGGCGGTGACCTTTGGGTCTTCGGCCTGGCACTGTCCGGCTTCGGCACCATTCTGGGTGCGGTCAACTTCATCACCACCATCATCTGCATGCGTGCCCCCGGCATGACCATGTGGCGCATGCCGATCTTCACCTGGAACACCCTCGTCACGGCCATCCTGGTCCTGATGGCGTTCCCGCCGCTGGCCGCAGCACTCTTCGCCCTCGGTGCGGACCGCCGCTTCGGTGCCCACATCTTCGACCCGGAGAACGGCGGCGCCGTTCTGTGGCAGCACCTGTTCTGGTTCTTCGGCCACCCCGAGGTGTACATCATCGCCCTGCCGTTCTTCGGCATCGTGTCTGAGATCTTCCCGGTCTTCAGCCGCAAGCCGATCTTCGGCTACAAGGGCCTGGTCTACGCGACCATTGCCATCGCGGCCCTGTCCGTGACCGTGTGGGCGCACCACATGTACGTCACCGGCTCCGTGCTGCTGCCGTTCTTCTCCTTCATGACCATGCTGATCGCGGTGCCGACCGGCGTGAAGTTCTTCAACTGGATCGGCACCATGTGGCGCGGTTCCATCACCTTTGAGACCCCCATGCTGTGGAGCATCGGCTTCCTCATCACGTTCCTCTTCGGCGGCCTGACCGGCATCATCCTGGCCTCTCCGCCGCTGGACTTCCATGTCTCCGACTCCTACTTCGTGGTGGCACACTTCCACTACGTGGTCTTCGGCACCGTGGTGTTCGCGATGTTCGCCGGCTTCTACTTCTGGTGGCCGAAGTGGACGGGCAAGATGCTCAACGAACGCCTCGGCAAGATCCACTTCTGGCTCCTGTTCCTGGGCTTCCACGGCACCTTCCTGATCCAGCACTGGCTCGGCGTTGAGGGCATGCCCCGCCGCTACGCCGACTACCTGGTGGAGGACAACTTCACCTGGATGAACCAGTTCTCCACCATTGCCTCGTTCGTTCTGGGTGCGTCCCTGATCCCGTTCTTCTGGAACGTGTACATCACCGCACGCAGCGCCGAAAAGGTTCAGGTCGACGATCCCTGGGGCTTCGGTGCCTCGCTGGAGTGGGCCACGTCCTGCCCGCCGCCGCGGCACAACTTCACGTCCCTGCCGCGCATCCGCTCGGAGCGTCCGGCGCTGGACCTGCACCACCCTGAGCTCTCCCAGTCACACACCGTTGAGTCGCCGGCACCTGCAGCAAGCGTGCTCGGTAACGCCGATCAGAAGGACACCGCGCAATGAGAATCGAGTCATGGATTTTTGGAGCAGGAGTTTTCTTCTTCGTTCCGATTTCCATCATCTACGGCTTCCTCACCAACTGGTCTGAGTGGGTCGGCACCCTGGGCATCCTCCTGGTGGGTGGCCTGGCGGGCATGATCGGTGCCTACCTGGGCTTCACCGGCAAGCGCGTGGGCATGCGTCCCGAGGACCGTGCAGACGCGGAAATCCACGAAGGCGCCGGCGAACAGGGCCATTTCAGCCCCTGGAGCTGGTGGCCGCTGGTCCTGGGCCTGTCCTGCGCAGCAGGATTCCTCGGCCTGGCTGTAGGTTTCTGGATCGTCTTCATCGCCGGTGGTATGGCGCTGGTGGCCCTCGTGGGCTGGGTCTACGAGTACAGCCGCGGCGACCACGCACACTAAGCGTTTCAGTACCAAGAACGACGGCGGGCCCCACCTTTTAGGTGGGGCCCGCCGTCGTTCTTCCTGTATTGAGCTGGCCTCAGCTGGCTCTCTGCGACGCCAGCAGCTCGACGAGACCCGAGAGTGCAGCCTCGGCTTCTCCCAGGCTCCTGCCCGTTGGCAGGGCTGATTCCTTGACCGCCAGTTCGACTTCGCAGCCGCAGTTGAAGTCGGCAGTCATGACCTCCAGCAGGGAGCGGGCGTCCACGGCGTCAATACCTTCCTTGCGGATGGTCACGGGTAACCCTGTCTCCGTGACCGCACGGACAAACACAGCTGCCGGCCTGGCGTGTAGGCCGACGGCCGCAGAAACTATTGCCTTACGAACGGGCAACTGGACTCCTTCGTCTTGGACGGGCCGGCACTTGTGGGAAGCCGCCGTCGTCTTTCCATTTGTTCGTCCTTAAGAATATCGGCCCCCTGTGCTGTCAATCCGCCGGGGACGGACCTGGTCTAGACCTGTGGCCGGGTTGGCTTACCCTTGAACTGTGAGCATGCAATATAGGAGCGGCCGCAGTGGCGGCTAACGTGGCCGGGATTGCCGGCGAAATCGACAGGACCAGCGGGACGCCGATCTACGTTCAGCTCCGTGAGATCCTCAGGACCTACATCGCGACGTCCTGCCCGCCAGGCTCGGCGCTGCCCTCCGAACGTGACCTGGCCGAACGTTTCGGCCTGGCCAGGATGACCGTCCGGCAGGCCATCGACGCCCTGGTGGGGGAGGAAGTCATCGAGCGGGTGGTCGGGCTGGGCACCTTCGTCCGGAAACCGAAGCTGGACCTCCAGGTCAAGCTGACCTCCTACAGCGAGGAGATGCAGCGCCGCGGCATGGTGCCGGCTGCGAAGGTGCTGAGCTTTGAGCAGATCGCCGCCAGCGCCTTCCTGGCCCGCGAACTTCAGCTGGAGGAGGGAACACCCCTGGTGCGCTTCCGGCGCCTCCTGCTGGCCGATAACGAGCCAATGAGCGTGGATGAGAACTTCATCCCGGCCCACCGGGTCCCGGGGCTGCTCGACGGTGAGCCGCCGACATCGCTGTATAACGTCCTCAGCGAACAGTTCGGCCTGGTCATGGAATGGGGCGAGGACATGATTGAGGCCACGGCTGCATCGCCCTCCACCGCTCGGCTGCTCAACGTTGAAATCGGTGCGCCGCTGCTGAAGATCCAGCGGCATGCCTTCGTCGCCAGGTCGATGGTGGACTACTCGGTGTCCTATTACCGCGCCGACCGGTACAAGCTATGGGTGCCACTGCAGCGGCCCGGCGTCCGGCCCACCCGCAACTACGCGTCGGGTTACCGGCAGCAGTAGACTGGCTGGCTGCCGATTGCTTCTGGATCAACATCCCGTTTGGCGAACAGAATGCGCATACAGAAAAGGCCCGGTCCTGATGGACCGGGCCTTTTCTGTATGGTGCCTGGGTGAAGCGCTGCTGCCTAGCTTCCTAGTGGCTGAGGGTCTTCTGTCCCTCGCCGGCTTCAACGGCTTCGTGGTGGCCGTGGCTGGCTTCCAGCTCGGCAGGCGTTGCCGGAGCAACCCTGTCCTCGAAGAACCAGCGGGACAGCTTGGCGCGGCGGTTTTCCTTGCGGGTGACCACGCCGTGCTCGTTCGGCTGGGCCGGAAGCGGTGCGAGCGACTCGAAGCCAACCAGCTTGTAACGCTTGTACTCGTCGAGCGGAGCGTGCACCTCAATGAACTCACCGTGCGGGAGGCGGACAATGCGTCCGGTCTCGCGGCCGTGGAGGGCGATTTCGCGGTCCTTGCGCTGCAGGGCCAGGGCCACGCGCTTGGTGACGGCGAAAGCGATGAACGGGCCTACGAAGAACAGTGCACGCAGCCAGTACGTGACGTCGTTCAGTGCCACGTGGAAGTGCGTGGCGATGAGGTCCGAACCGGCGGCGGCCCACATCACGCTGTACCACGTGAAGCCGGCTACACCGATCGCGGTACGCGTGGGCGCGTTCCGGGGACGGTCCAGCACGTGGTGCTCCCGGTTGTCCTTGGTGATCCAGCGCTCGATCCACGGGTAGGTGAACAGCACGGTAAAGATGATGCCAGCCGGAACAAGTGCCGGAAGCAGGACATTCAGCGTGAGGACGTGGCCAAAGATGATGTATTCGAAGTGGAGGCCGCTGACCACACCTGGCATCAGGCGCAGGGCACCGTCGACGAAGCCGATGTACCAGTCAGGCTGGGTGCCTGCGGACACGGGGGAGGGGTCGTACGGTCCGTAGTTCCAGATCGGGTTGATGGTGAAGAACCCGGCCATGAGCGCAATCACACCGAAGACGATGAAGAAGAATCCGCCGGCCTTCGCAGCGTAGACCGGGCCGAGGGGGTAGCCGACGACGTTGCGGTCGTTACGTCCCGGGCCGGGGTACTGCGTGTGCTTGTGCACGACAACCATGAAGAGGTGCACGACGATCATGAGCAGGATCAGTGCCGGCACGAGCAGGATGTGCAGCGTGTAGAGGCGGCTGATGATGACCGTGCCGGGGAATTCTCCACCGAACAGGAAGAAGGAGATGTACGTGCCGATCACGGGGATCGACTTGATGACGCCGTCAATGATGCGCAGGCCGTTACCGGACAGCAGGTCGTCGGGGAGGGAGTAGCCAGTGAAGCCGGCAGCCATGGCCAGGATCAGCAGGACACCGCCCACTACCCAGTTCATTTCACGGGGCTTGCGGAACGCGCCGGTGAAGAACACCCGGAGCATGTGCACGGCCACGGAGGCCACGAACAGCAGCGCTGCCCAGTGGTGGACCTGGCGCATGAACAGGCCGCCGCGGACGTCAAAGGAGATGTCCAGCGACGAACTGTATGCGACGGACATTTCGACGTTCTTCAGTGGCGTGTAGGAGCCGGCGTAGTGCGTCTCAGCCATGGACGGATCGAAGAAGAACGTCAGGAACGTTCCCGAGAGCAGCAGGATGACGAAGGAGTACAGCGCCACCTCGCCAAACATGAAGGACCAGTGGTCCGGGAATACCTTGCGGCCGAATTCGCGGAGGATTCCGGATCCGCCGACGCGCTCGTCGACGAAGTCAGTAAAGCGTCCGACTTTAGTGTTGGCTACGTAGGCGGGGGCTTCAGCTGTTGATGCTGCGCTCATGCTCATCACGCTCCCAGTAACTTGGTCCTACAGGTTCGTTGAAGTCGCTGGTGGCGACCAGGTAGCCCTCATCGTCAACCGCGATGGGCAGCTGGGGGAGCGGGCGGCTGGCCGGGCCGAAGATAACCTTGCATTCCTGGGTCAGGTCGAAGGTTGACTGGTGGCACGGGCACAGCAGGTGGTGCGTCTGCTGCTCGTAGAGGGCAACAGGGCAGCCAACGTGGGTGCAGATCTTGGAGTAGGCAACGATGCCGTTGTAGCCCCAGTTTTCGCGTCCCGCGGAGGGGTTAAGCGAGGCCGGGTCGAGGCGCATCAGCAGAACGACGGCCTTGGCCTTCTCGTTGAGCTTGCCTTCGTGCAGTTCATTGAGGCCTTCCGGGATGACGTGGAAGGCCGAACCGATGGTGACGTCCGAGGCCTTGATGGGGGTTCCATCGGGGTCGCGGGTGAGGCGCTTGAGCTTGCCGTCCGTCGGGGCCCACATGGTGTGCGCCAGCTTGTCGTCCGGGCGCGGTCCCAGGTCGCCGAAGACGGCGAGGGCGGGCAGGGGTGCCAGTGCCACGGCGCCAAGCAGGGTGTTGCGGATGAGGGGACGGCGCTTGATGCCCGTTTCCTCCACAATGTCGTCAACAATGCGGACCGCAGCCTGGCGGTCGTCCTCGGTGCGGATCGCGTGGCGTTCCTCGGAGACTTCGTGGTCCGGCATCAGAGCCTTGGCCCAGTGCACGATACCGGTGCCGATGCCGAGCATGGCGAACGCCGTGCCTATGCCGAGCAGCGCATTCTGCAGCCGGATGGTGGCAATGCTTGAGTCGTCTCCCAGGTCGATGGCGAAGTACGCCACCAGGAAGATCACGGTGCCAACAACTGAGGTCGCGAACAGTGCAGCAACCTGCCGTTCTGCCCGCTTGGCGGCCTTCGGGTCCGTGTCAGCCAGGCGCAAGCGGTGCGGGGGAAGTCCAGGATCCTGGAATTTCTCCACCTCATGCTGACCAGCCGTAGCTACGGTGCCCGAGTGGTTCGGACTGCCGTCACTATGGTTGCCCATGATTCGCCTCATCCTTCTCTCGTCTCGGCCTTTGCCGAGTTATGTTCAGTTCCAAACCTGCTGTGCAATCAGCAGGACGTTCTTGTTGTGCCTGGTTTGGCTAGGACGTGCGGGACGTCAGCCAGATGGTGAAGGCGATGATGACGCCCAGGCCGGCGATCCACACGAACAGGCCCTCAGCAACTGGACCAAGTGCGCCCAGGTCTGCGCCGCCCGGGGAGCCGTTGGATTCAATCTGCTTCAGGAAGGTGATGATGTCGCGTTTGCCTTCGGGGGAGATGTTCGAGTCGTTGAACACCGGCATGTTCTGCGGCCCGGTGGCCATTGCTTCGTAGATGTGCTTGCCCGAGACGTCGGCCAGGGCAGGGGCGAACTTGCCCCGAGTAAGTGCACCGCCCGCTGCTGCAGCGTTGTGGCACATGGCGCAGTTCACACGGAACAGCTCGCCACCCTCGGCGGCGTTGCCCTTCTCATCGAGCAATTCCTCGGCCGGGATGGCCGGACCTGCGCCCAGCGAGGCGACGTATGCGGCCAGCTGGTGGGTCTGGGTGTCGTTGAACTGAGCCGGCTTCTTGTAGGCCTGGGGGCCGTTCATCTGCATGGGCATGCGGCCGGTGCCGACCTGGAAGTCAACAGCGGCGGCGCCGACGCCAGCCAGGGAGGGACCGTCCTGCGTTCCGCTGGCACCCATGCCGTGGCAGGTGGCGCAGTTGGCTTCGAAGAGCTTCTGGCCTTCCTGGGTATCGCTGGCGGTGAAGTCTGCAGTGCTGGCTTTGGCCTCGTTGACGGTGGTGGCAACGGCGTACAGCCCACCAGTGAGGAGGAGGCCCATCAACAGCAGGGCTATTGCTGCCAGTGGGTGACGTCGCTTCTGCGAGAGTGCCTTCACGTGGTGGTTCCTTTATTCGATCGTGCGTCGGCTCCGTGAGCCGCTTCTTGAAATTCGTTCTCTTAGAAAGAGGGAGAAAAGTACTGGCCTACTGGAGGACGTAGATGACTAGGAAGAGGCCAATCCAAACGACGTCCACGAAGTGCCAGTAGTAAGAGGTGACAATTGCCGAGGTCGCCTCGAAGTGACCGAACTTCTTGGCGGCGAAGGAGCGGCCCATGATGAGCAGGAAGGCGACCAGGCCGCCGATGACGTGCAGGCCGTGGAAGCCGGTGGTCATGTAGAAGGCAGATCCGTAGGCGTTGGAGGACAGCGTAACGTGCTCCGAGACCAGCATGGCGTATTCCGTGCTCTGGCCGGCAACGAAGAAGGAGCCCATGAGGAAGGTCAGGGTGAACCATTCGTTCATGCCCCAGCGGGTGAACTGGAGCGGCCCGCCGCTGCGTCGCGGCTGGAGCCTTTCGGCGGCGAAAACGCCCATCTGGCAAGTGAAGGAACTTGCCACGAGGACGATCGTGTTAACGAGCGCAAAGGGGAAGTTGAGCTTGGCCGTCTCTTCCGCCCACATCTGGCCGGAGGTGGACCGGAGTGTGAAGTACATGGCGAAGAGACCGGCGAAGAACATCAACTCGCTGGAGAGCCAGACGACGGTCCCAACAGAGACCATATTCGGGCGGTTCAGCGTGGGGTGCGCAGGGGTACTGGGGGCATGGGTCGCAGATGTCACATAGACATTATGTCTGTAAAACTTCGGCTTGCCCAACGCAAACCGGCTTTTGCGGAGACTTTTTCTACAAAGACGCGAAATCGCGCGGAAAAGTTCCCGGGGGCGTTCATATTGGTCTTTGCGACGGGCACCTCGATAGCATCAGGAGGTGACTTCACAGGTATCGGTACCGGCGGTAGGCAACACCTGGCCGCGCCTCATCTCGGCACTGTTGAACGGCGAACACCTGAGCGCGGACAGTACGGCATGGGCCATGGACACCATCATGTCGGGGGCCGCCACGCCCGTCCAGATTGCCGGTTTCCTGGTGGCGCTGCGCGCCAAGGGCGAGACGGTGGAGGAGATTGCCGGGCTCGTTGACGCCATGGTGGCTCATGCCAATCCGATCTCCATTACTGGCGAAAAGCTGGACATCGTGGGCACCGGTGGTGACCAACTCAACACTGTCAACATCTCCACCATGGCCGCGCTGGTCTGTGCCGGAGCGGGCGCAAAGGTGGTTAAGCACGGCAATCGCGCGGCGTCGTCGTCGTCGGGATCAGCGGACGTCCTGGAAGCGCTGGGGGTGCGGCTCGACCTCCCCATAGCCGATGTTGCCCGGAACGCCGAGGAAGCGGGCATCACCTTCTGCTTCGCCCAGGTCTTCCACCCGTCCTTCCGCCACACCGCGGTGCCCAGGCGCGAACTCGCGATCCCCACAGCCTTCAACTTCCTGGGACCCCTCACCAACCCCGCCCGGGTGCAGGCCTCCGCAGTAGGCGTGGCGAACGCCCGCATGGCGCCGCTCGTGGCCGGCGTCCTGGCGCGGCGCGGCAGCCGGGGCCTGGTGTTCCGGGGCAGCGACGGCCTGGACGAACTGACCACCACCGGGCCGTCAACTGTGTGGGAGATCCGCGGCGGCGAAGTGACAGAGCAGACTTTCTCGCCGGGGGACCTGGGGATCCGTCAGGCGACTGTCGATCAGCTGCGCGGCGGTGACGCACAGGCGAATGCCGCCGTCGTCCGCAATGTCCTGGCCGGGGAAACCGGGCCGGTCCGGGACGCAGTCCTGCTGAACGCGGCGGCGGGCCTGGTGGCGTACGACCTTCAGGCTGACGGTCCGCTCACTGACCGCATGAAGCTTGCCCTCGACCGGGCTGCGGAATCCATCGGCTCCGGCGCAGCCGCTGCTGTGCTCGAGAAGTGGGTCAGCCTCTCGCGGGCCTAGAGCTCCGAACAGCCTTCAGACATCGAACAACAAAGAGGCCAGGCACCCGCAGGTGCCTGGCCTCTTTGCTCTCGTCCTAGCGTGCTGCTATTCCTCGAACCCCAGCGCGAATGCGGCGTCGAGGTCATGTTGTGAGTAAGCCCGGAACGCGATGTGGGTGGTGGTGTGCACGACGGCGGGGACCTTGGACAGCTTGTCGGCGATGACGTCCGCCAGATCTTCGTGTTGGGATACGCGTGCGACGGCGATCAGGTCCCATTCGCCAGTCACGGAGTAGACCTCGCTGATGCCGTCAATGGAGGATATCTCCTCGGCCGTTTCGGGGATGCGCGAGGCGTCTGTCTTGATCAGGACGAATGCGGTGATCACTGTGAACCCTTCCGGATCTGTTGAGCTGTGCTGCCAGCCTATTACATGGGCGGTCCAGTGCATGGGCGGGCGCCGGTCGGTTGCTCCCGTGGCGGCGCCGCCCCGCAGGAGTCAGGCGCGGCGGCGGGCGCGCAGGCGGAGAATTATGGCGACGATGAGGCGGTAGCCGAGGAGGAACACCGCCAAGCTCAGCAGCGCCACGATCACAAATGGGAGGACCACCGTCTGTCCCGTGAGCGCCCGCAGCGCCATTCCGATGGCCACGGTGCCCAGCCACACAGCCACCCCGGCCGGCCACAGCGCGAGCGGCCGCCGCCAGAGCCGCAGCAGCAGCCAGGTCACGGCTGCGCCGGCCAGGAACGGCCAGGCGGTGGACAGGATTCCAATGACTGATTCGCCTCGTGCATGTGCGTCCCGGCCGATGGCAGCGAACGTCAGGATGACGATGAAATCGGCCGCAGCTGCGGCGGCCGTCAGGGCCGGAACCGCCCGTGTTCCGGGACGGTCTGTTGTGGAAGGCATGCTTCCGAGCCTATCCGTTTTTGGCAGGTCTTGCCCCTACAGGCATATCCCGTGACGATGTCAGGCAGGAAGGCAAACGCACCCTGAAGGAGGCCTGGTGAGGCTCACCCAGATCGCGCAGCACGCCGAGGATCTTGACCGGGCGGCAGAGTTCTACTCGAGGCTGCTGGGCAGCGCGCCGGTTGCTGTCTTCGACCCGCCGGGACTGCTGTTCTTCGATCTCGACGGCGTCCGGCTCCTGCTGGAGCGGGGAGCACCGTCGTCGGTGATCTATCTCCAGGTCCCGGACGTGCGGTTGCGCGTGGCTGAGCTTGAGGCCGGGGGAGTGGAGGTGGTCGGCGCCCCGCACGTGATCTTCCATCACGATGATGCACGGCTCGGCCCTGCGGGTGCGGACGAATGGATGGCTTTCATCAGGGACAGCGAGGGGAACACCGTGGGACTGGTGAGCAACGCGTTCGACGGCGGGGCGCCCGCCAGTTAGAGAGTCAGGCTTTGCTGGTGGCGATCTTTGCCGCGAAACCCAGGAGGACGATGCCGGCGACGCGGTCTGTGGTTTTGGCCACGGAAGGCGACTGGAGCCAGCGGCGCGCATGGTGGGTTGCCAAAATGATGACCGCAAACCACGCCATGCCCTCGACGTTGTGGACCAGCGGCAACAGCACGCCCATCAGCAGCGGCGGCGCCTCCGGCGGAAGGAACTGCGGGATCATTGCCATGTAGAAAACCCCAACCTTGGGATTCAGCAGGCTGGTTGTGGTGCCCGAAAGCCAGGCGGCGAGGGGGCTGGCCGGGCCCGTGGAGCCGGTCTCCGCAGTCGCCCCCGGGCGGAAGCTTCGGATAATCATGCTCACGGCCAGCCACGCCATGTAGCAGGCGCCCGCGACCTTCAGGACGGTAAAGGCCGTTTCCGAGGCGGCCAGCAAGGCCGATGCACCGACGGCGGCGGCCACGCCCCAGAAGACGGTACCCGTGCAGATTCCCGCCGCGGTGGCGAAGGCGGAGCCGCGGCTGCCGCTGATCGCCGTGCGCAGCACGAGCACGGTATCCATCCCCGGGATCACCGTAAGCAGGGCGGCCACGAGTGCGAATTGAAGGAGGGAGTCGGAGATGCTCATAGTCGATGGTAAGCAAATTCCGGGGCCGCGCAGATGATCGTCGATTGGGGCGCGTCTACCGGTAGCACTGGATTACCAAGGTCTCCGGGGGGACGACGGCGGGAGGCCCCGCCGTCGTCCGTTTTCTGTCAGGGCGTGGAGTTGTAGGCCTTGACGCCCTGCTCCACCACCAGATGGATGAGGGCGAAGACGCGGGCATCATCGATGGCTGCCAGGGCCGCGTCCAAGGCGGCCGGGACATCCTTGTCCTCGGTGACAGTAATGCCGAAACCGCCAAAGGCCGTGGCCATCATGCCGAAGTTCGGATTTTTCAGCTGGGTGCCGGACACGCGTTCGGGATAGTGCCGCTCCTGGTGGGTGCGGATGGTGCCATACTCCTGGTTGTCCATGACAATAATCAGCGGCGTGGCACCGTACTGGGCGGCGGTGGCCAGTTCCTGGCCGTTCATTAGGAACTCCCCGTCTCCCGCGATGGTGACCACTCGCCGCCCTGGTTCCGCCAGCGACGCCGCGACGGCCGAGGGGATGGAGTAGCCCATGGAGCCGTTTCTCGCGCTGACCATGGAAGCGTAGCGGCGGGTGGGGAAGTACCGGTGGGCCCAGTTCGTGTGCTCGCCTGCCCCGAACGTCACCAGCGCGTCCTCCGGCAGTCTGGGGACCAGGTTCGCAATCAAGGTGTCCATCCGTGCCGGTCCGGCGGCGGGAGCGGAAGCGGGGAGCGCGGCAAATGACTCCTGTTCGGCCCTCATCCGGCCTGTCCACGCCTTCCACTCCTCCCTCACTTCCAGGTCGATGTCCGCCAGATCGCGGACAAAGGCCTCCGGTTTCGCCAGGATCTGCCGCGAGACAGGACCCGAACGGCCGCGCAGTGAGGGGTCAATGGTGACCAGGAAGTTCTTCTTGCTCCAGTCCTGCCGGCAGACGAATCCGTCTGTAATCACGTCTCCCGGGACGGTGCCCACAAACACCAGAAGGTCGGTCTCCTCGAGCAGGTCGAAGGTGGGGCGCGGGCGACCGTAACCGATGGGGCCCACATAGGACGGGGAGTCAAAGGAAACGGTTCCCTGGGTGCGCCATTCCGCTGCTGCTGGAATCTGGTGACGCTCCAGCCACGCGGTCAGTTGGTCAGCTGCCGCCTGGGTCCAGTCGTTGCCGCCCGTCACGAAAAGCGGTTTGTTGGACGAGGCCAGTGCAGCCTTCAGGGCCGCGGCATCGCTGCTGCTCATGCCGCCGGCCGCCACCGGGATCGCCGGGTGCAGGGTCGGATCGACCAGTTGCCGGAGGATGTCCTCCGGCATGCCCACCACCACGGGCCCCGGGCGGCCGCTCATCGCGGCAAACATCGCCTCGGCCACAATCTCGGATGCCCGCTCCGCGTGGTCAAGGACCATGACGCGCTTGGCGCCGGTATCGAACCAGGCTTTGATGTCGAACTCCTGGAACGCCTCGCGGTCCCGGTGCGCGAACGGAATCAGGCCCACGAACAGGAGCATCGGCGTCGAGTCCTGCCAGGCCGTATGCAGTCCCACGTGCGCGTTGGCTGCGCCGGGTCCCCGGGTAACCATCGCCACACCGGGCACCTGGTTCATTTTCCCGTCGGCCTCGGCCATGTACGCTGCCCCGCCCTCGTGCCGGCACACGATGGTTTCGATCTCCGAGCTGTGCAGGCCGTCCAATACGTCAAGGAAGCTTTCACCGGGAACCACGTAAGTGCGCTTCACACCATGGGCTGCGAGCGAATCAACAATCACATGCCCGGCGGATTTCAGGGCCGCGCGGGTTGGTGCGCTGATGCTCTCACAGCCAGTCTGCTGGAGCTTTTGGTTGTTGAACTGCCCAAGATCGGAAGGGGCATCGGTTGCGGTCAAGGTTGACTGAGACTCTTTTGTCATGAGCTTTCTTTGGTTATTCGGTGGGCGGGTGCGTATGAAGATGGGGATATTTATCTGAAGGGCACCGGGTTGGCGATGACGGGGGACATGCCGGTGAAGCCTTCGCGGGCTTCGGCGATTTCGTGGATGCGTTTGCGGCAGGCGTACCAGCCGGTGACCATGAGGGCGATGGCGATGAGGGTGACGAGCAGTGTGAGTGGTGAGTCGATGAAGACCATGACGAGGACGCCGACGAGGAAGAGCAGCGAGAGGTAGCCGGTGTAGGGTGCGCCGAACATCCGGAACGAGGGGCGTTTGAGCCAGCCCTTGTCTGCCCAGCGCTTGAGCTGGATCTGGCACAGGACGATGGTGGCCCAGGTGACGATGATGCCCACGGAGGCGATGTTCAGGACGATTTCGAAGGCCTGCGAGGGGACGAGGTAGTTCAGCGGGACGCCGAGCAGGGAGACGCCGGCGGTGATGGCGATGCCGCCGTAGGGGACGCCGGCTTTGTTCATGCGCTGGGCGAATTTGGGGGCGGAGCCGGCCACGGACATGGAGCGCAGGATCCGGCCGGTGGAGTAGAGGCCGGCGTTGAGGGAGGACAGGGCTGCGGTGAGGACCACGAGGTTCATGATGACGTCCACGCCCTGGATGCCGATGGAGCCGAAGAACGTCACGAAGGGGCTGACGCCCTTTTGGTAGGAGGTGAAGGGCAGGAGCAGGGCCAGCAGGATGACGGAGCCGACGTAGAACACGGCGATGCGGAAGACCACGGAGTTGATGGCCTTGGGCATGATCTTTTCGGGGTTTTCGGTTTCGCCGGCGGCGGTGCCGACGAGTTCGATGGAGGCGTAGGCGAACAGGACGCCCTGCATGAGGATGATCATGGGCAGCAGGCCGTTGGGGAAGATGCCGCCGTTGTCGGTGATGAGGCTGAAGCCGGTTTCCTGGCCGGGGACGGGGGTGCCGAAGATGACGAAGTAGGTGCCGATGAGCAGGAAGGCGACGAGGGCGGCGACCTTGATGATCGCGAACCAGAATTCCATTTCGCCGAAGACCTTGACGGAGACGAGGTTCAGGCAGAGGACGACGACGAGGGCGGTCAGTGCCCAGGCCCACTGGGGGACGTCGGCCATCCAGGGGATGTAGTTGCCGAAGAAGTTCATGTAGAGGGCGGCGGCGGTGATGTCGACGATGGTGGTGGTGGCCCAGTTGATCCAGTAGAACCAGCCGGAGACGAAGGCTGCCTTTTCGCCGTAGAATTCGCGGGCGTAGGAGACGAACGAGCCTGAGGAGGGCCGGTGCAGGACCAGTTCGCCGAGGGCGCGCAGGATCAGGAAGGCGAAGAAGCCGCAGACGGCGTAGGCGATGACCAGGGAGGGCCCGGCGGCGTTGAGCCGGCCGCCGGCGCCGAGGAACAGGCCGGTGCCGATCGCACCGCCGATGGCGATCATCTGGATCTGCCGCGGCTTCAGGCTCTTGTGGTAGCCCTTGTCCTCGGCATGGAGCGCGGTTTGCGTGGCATGCAGATGATGCGGGACAGCCTGATGCAAAGCAACCTCGTCGTTGGGGTTGTCTTGAGGCATGTTGTTCCTTTCGATCCGGAATAGATCTGACCGGTTAGGGGGAATGAGGTGGAGGAAATGGATGCCGGCCTGAGGCCAGCGGGGACGGCTGGGCGGTCCACTAAAAGACGGACCAACCTGTGCGGTCGGAGAGATCGGCGAGCGCAGCGCTGCCAGCAAGGGAATTGCCTTTGGCGTCCAGCCGGGGACTCCAGACGCAGATGGCGCAGTGACCGGGAACGATAACCAGGATGCCTCCGCCCACGCCGCTCTTTCCGGGTAATCCCACGCGGTAGGCGAATTCGCCGGCGGCATCGTACATGCCGCAGGTCAACATAATGGACCCGATGCGTTTCGCCTCGCTTCGGGACACCACCGTTCCAAAGGCTCCGCGTCCGTCATGGGCTAGGAAGAGGCTGGCCTTGGCCAGTTCCACACAGGTCATCATGATGGAGCACTGGCGGACATAGTTTTCCACCACGGCCTCGGCGGACTGTCTGAGGTTGCCGAAATTTTTGAGGAAGTGGGCCAGGGCCAAGTTGCGGCTGCTGTTGGAGAGTTCACTGGCCGCGGCCGCCACGTCGATGAAGGGCCCTGACTGTCCGGTCTGTCCGGTGAGAAAGCTCAGGAGCGCGGTGGCGGCGTCGGGGGTCTCTTCCATCAGGTGGTCGGTGACCACCAAGGCGCCGGCGTTGATGAACGGGTTCCGCGGGATGCCATGTTCCACTTCCAGCTGGACCAGGGAATTGAAGGCAGTGCCGGAAGGTTCGCGCAGCACCCGGGACCACAGTGTTCCTGCGCTGTCCCGGCGGAGCGCCATGGCCAGTGTGAACACCTTGGAAATGCTTTGGATGGAAAAGGGGACATCCGCGTCACCCGAGGCGAAAACCTCACCGGCTGCGGTGGCCACAGCTATTCCGAATCGGTTAAAGGGAACCCCCGCCAGGGATGGGATGTTGGCAGGGACAGAGCCGGCTTCCCTCTGTGGCCTGTGGCTGCGGACGATGTCATCGAGCATCGGGCCCAAAGGCGGAGCATCGAGTGTTGTGGTCATTTCCTGCCTTGAAGTTCGTTGTGCGTGCCGGCCCACTCCTGGACATGCAGCAATGCCACCAGCGCATCGCGGGGCTTGCCGAAATCCAGGCCGGTGACCCGGGCGGCCTTGCTGATCCGGTAGTAGACGGTGTTCTTGTGCAGTGCCATGCGTTTGGCGCACTCAGCCACGTCGAGCGAGGAGTCGAAATACACGCGCAGGGTTTCCGCGAGCTCGACGTCGTCCTGCAAAAGGGCGGACAGGCCCCGGTGGCGGAAGGACGAGGACACGAACCTCCGGACAGCGTCACGGAAAAGAATTTCGGGTTCGAAGTCAGTCACTGTGGCTACGGAGGTGTCAGGCGAGGCACCGATGCAGTCCAGCAGGGCCTCGGTGATGGGGGTAACCGAGTGGAGTGTCAACAGATCCGGTGCC
Organism: Arthrobacter globiformis; assembly: GCF_030815865.1. NCBI lineage: Bacteria > Bacillati > Actinomycetota > Actinomycetes > Micrococcales > Micrococcaceae > Arthrobacter > Arthrobacter globiformis. The sequence goes on along the minus strand of NZ_JAUSXI010000001.1, from coordinate 3,237,871 downwards.
ACCGGGCCGACCGCGGCGAAGGAGCTGATGCCCAGGTGCTTGGTTGCGTCCCGGACGATGGATTCGGCCAGGCTCCGGAGCCCGGGTTCGGCCGTAGTGGACAGCAGACCTGGAACGATGACGGCAGTGTCGCCCTTGTATTGCCCGACGACGGCGGACGCCTTGTAAGCGGCGGCATGGATGGACGCCAGGCTGGCGAGCTCGCCGTGCTTCAATGCGGCATCGTCGGCCTGGGTGTCCGCGCGGGACATTCCTATCAGGATCAGTGCGGCGGGACGCTCCACCGGGATTTTCCCGCTGCGGGCACTTGCAGCGGCCTCGGCGGCACCGGACAGAATCCGGGCGATGCGGTCCTCGCGCATGTGCACGGACTGCTGATTGCGATACCGGATGAGCTCGGCGGAGGCCCGGGCCGCGGATCCCGTGAGCACGTAGTCAACATCGGCGGTGAAGCCGTCCCCGGTTTCCTGAAGCCAGATATAGCCCATGATCCGGTCACCGGCAAACAGTGTGATGGCCACGCGTTCCCTCAGGCCGTCCTGCGGCCTGGCCGGCACACGCACAGGCATACGGGTTCTGTGCAGTTCCCGGTAGGCACCGAGGTCCTTGAGCAGCAGTTCGTATTTCCGCGGGCCGCGCCGGGCCAGGATGGACGCCTTCCGCAGTTCGTCAATGTCGTTCGAGACCGTGGAGTAGGCCAGGACCTTGTTGGCGGCATCCTCTATAACCACATGGCTCGAGGTCAGGCGTGCGGTGGTCTGGGCGATGGCAAACAGGTCTTCTTCCAGCAGCGTCAGCACTTCACTCTGGTAACTGCGCGGCTGGATCCGGTCCTTGGCGATCGACAGGAGTCGGTCCCAATCGGCGGCCGGGTCCACCAGCAGCAGCCCCGTGCCCGCGGCGCCCAGCAGTTCCTCGGCGTCAGTCAGCTCTTCGCGGTTTCCCTTGACCGCAACAACCGGCGGCGGGTTCTTCAGGAGCCGGCGCAGCGCCGGCAAAGCCGAACGGCCACGCACCCCGATCAGCAGGACAAATGCTGCGCCGGCGTCGGACGATTCGTCGTCGGCATCGACGATCAGGAACCTTTCGACCGCCGAACGCCCGGGGGCGGGCCGCAGGATGAGGGTGGCGAAACCCAGGGGGAAGTCCGAAAGGATATCGTCCACCGTAACCGCGGCCATGGTTTCCTTCTGCGTCGATCCGCCCGGACGGCTCTGTCCGGTCATCTCATGGTATCGGCCGGATTTCCCGGAAAATATGTGACGGATTCCAAACGGGGGTGCCGGTTTTCGGGCTCCGGCCCATGCGCCCGGATTTTCGGGTCACGGGGCTAGTCCTGATCATGCTGCGGCTTAGGGCAGACTGGTGCCATGAGTGATGATTCGATGGCGGTTACGACCCAGCGTTCGACGGTTGAGGATTGGACGCAGGCTTTGGCGGAGTCCGTTGGTTCCCCAGGCGGCGGCGCCGGGGCGGGTGTGATGCTTGCCATCGCTGCGTCCTTGGCATCCATGGTCTCGGGCTATACGGAAGCTGACGGGCACGAGCGCGAGGAACTGGCCGGTGTCCACGCGCGAGTGCGTTCGCTGCGGGAAGCCGCCCTTCGTCTGGCCGATGAGGATGCTTCGGCGTCCCAGGCTTTCGGCGCCGCCTTCCGGCTGGACCCGGGGCCGGAACGGGAGGATGCGATACACCGGGCATCCGTGGACGCCGCCAAAGCCTCTGCCGTGCTCGGCGAGCGCGCCATCGATGCCATTGGAGATCTGGAGTGGCTGGCGTCCAACGGGAACCCGGCGCTTGTTGCCGACGTCGTCGTCGCGTGCGGTGCCCTGAGGGCAGCGGTGACCGGGGCACGTACCAACGTAAGCTTCGATCTCGCTGCGCTCACCTCCGCAGGCCGAACACATGAACAGATTCGGCAGGAGCAGCCAGCCCTGTGGTCGACAGTCGAGAACCTTGACGCCGCAGTGGGGCGGATCGACCGGCTGACTGCCGAGGTCAACCGCCGTTCTCCATCCGCCGGTTAGGGCGCCATCCTCCCTAGGCGCGAATGGGCGTCATACGGCAGGCAGTAGGAATTAGCCGGCTACGTCCTCGGCTTCCGGCAGTGGGAAAATACTGTGACCCAGCGCTGAACCGAACAGTTCACGGGGCTCGCACCCGGAGGCGCGTATCCAAAACAGTTCCCCGGAGGGCGTGACAGTTTCCACGTAGCCGACGCGGATGACCGTTCCTGCTTGTTCAACCCTGACCTTCGTCCCTATAAGGTCGCGCGCATCATGTGTGCTTCCTGCAACTGTCCCCGGCGTCATTGTCGGTGGCTCCTTCGATTTGAACGGCGTCGGCCTGCCACTCTCACGGGACAGACTGCAATAAATGAACGATATTCATTTTATGCGATCTGCGGCGTTTTTCATAGCGGCATGTCCTGAGTTGCGCCCGCGCCTTCAGGGCCTCGAGGCCGGCGTCTGGCTGCGTAACGTCGCCAGGGCGTCGGCCAGAGGCACGCGGAGGGCGGAGCCATGGCCCGGAAGCACCACCGAGGCGTCGATTTCGTCCAGCAGGCGGGTGGCCGCGAGCGCCTGCGCAGGGTCGGTGTGGAACATGGGGTGCAGCATCTGCGGTCCGGCGGCCCGGCTCAGCGGATGGCCGCTGACGAACGAGTCACCCACCGCTATTGCTCCTGCTCCAGGAAGAAGGATCGCGGCATTGCCCGGTGTGTGCCCTGGCAGCAGAACGGCTTCTGGCTTGCCGGGAAGGCTACTTAGCGTACCGGCGCTCCAGGCTTGGGCGCCGGTTGCCGGTTTCGCCTTGAGGGCTCCCGCTTTAATGACGTGGGCCATCCAGCGGAAGACGCGGGGCCGCCAGGCGCGGACGATGACCTGGCCGAACTTGACCTGGTGCTTTTCCTTCCCTTGAACATGAGCCAACTCTTCCGGCGCGCACAGGATGGGCGTTCCGTAGGTTTCGGAGAAGTAGGCCGCTGAACCGGTGTGGTCGACGTGGTCATGCGTGATGAGCATGGCCCGGGCGTCGGCGGGCCGAAGACCCAGGTGGCGGACGGACTCCAGGACCAGTAGACGGTCGGAGGGATAACCGCTGTCGATAATTATGAATCCGTTCTCGTCGCGGACTACGACCCAGTTTGACGCGGGCCCCTCGACAAAAAAGACGCCGGGGCACGGTTCCGATGTGCTGGAGGAGGGCTGCCACATAGGGGTCTGCTGCTTCACATGCACATCTTAGACACCGGCCAGCGGGGCTCGGCACGATTTCGCCCTCGCGTGGCTACCGCAAGTGTGCTTGTCTGAAGCAGGTAACGCAGATCCAGCAGGGGTCCGCGGCCGTGGTTCGACGAGGTGACACGACATGAAGTTGACCACCACGACCAACGTCTCAGTGGACGGCGTGATGCAGGGGTTGGGCGGACCCGACGAGGACCGCAGCGGCGGCTTCGACCGCGGCGGATGGGCCATCCCGCTTCTCGACGCCGAAGCAGGGGACTATCTGAACCAGGTTTACGGAGGCGCGGACGCGTTCCTTTTCGGCCGCCGGACGTACGAAATTTTCGCTGGCTACTGGGGAGTGATGCCCGATCCGGAGGCGAACCCGATTGCCGCCGCGCTGAATAGCAGGCCGAAATATGTGGTGTCTGTCAGCCTCACTGATCCGCAGTGGGCGGGCACGACTGTTCTTCAGGGCGACGTCAGCACGGCCGTCAGGGATCTGAAAGCGAATCACGACGGCGAACTGCTGGTGCCGGGCAGCGGTGCCCTCGTCAGGTGGCTGCTCGCCAACGACCTGGTTGACCAGCTCGATCTGGTTATCTACCCCGTCGTCGTCGGCCAGGGCACGCGGCTGTTCCCCGATTCCGGTCCCGACCTCGCGCTCGAGCTGGTCAGCTCACGGACCACGTCCGGGGGCATCACTATCCAGGCGTATCGGCCCCGCGGGCGGCCGGAGTATGCGACGTCCACCGCCGGCCCCGAAGACGTGTTCTAGTTCTGGCTGCTGTTCCAGTTGTCCTTTACCCCGCCGCTGACTACCACCGACGACAGGCCCAGATTACGCTGACGCTGTGGAGTACATAGCCCTCGAGATACCAGTACATTATGTCGAGCACGGTGGCGGGGCTCCGATCCTGTTTCTGCACGGTGCGGGTGTGGATCACCGGGAGATGGTCGGTGCCATGGAGTCGATACTGGGCGGGCTACCTGATTGTCGACGCCTCTACCCGGATCTGCCGGGCATGGGGCGCACGCCAGCGTCGGGCACGCTCCATAGCGCCGACGACGTCCTCGACCTCTTGCTCGCGTTTATCGATGGTGTTGTCGGCGCTGGGCAGTTCCGGCTTATAGGCCATTCCGTCGGCGCACACTACGCCCGGGCCATCGCCGGTAGGCGCCTGGAGCAGGTGACAGGCGTTGATCTGTCCGTTGAGCGAGAATGTTCGGAATCTTCCTGTGCACCAGGTCTTGCACGCGTCAGTCGATCCGGGCGAGACGCTCGGCCCGGCCGAGGAGAGCGTATTTCGCGACTACTTTGTCGTGCAGACGCAGGCCACGCTGGAGCGGTACAAGAAGTACGTAGTCCCCGCCCTTGGGTTGGTGGACGAAGCCGGCCTCGAGCGGATCGGCGAACACCGGCTGTTCAGTAGCAGTCCCGAGGAGGGCCCGCCGTACTCCGGCCCCGTCCTTATCGTCACAGGACGCCAGGACTCCACAGTGGGGTACGCCGGCCAATGGGATCTGCTCGAGCACTATCCACGGGCTTCATTCGCCGTGCTCGACCGCGCCGGTCATGCGTTGCCGCACGAGCAGCCCGGCCTCGTGAAGGCGCTGATCACCGAGTGGCTCGACCGCGTGCATGAACGTTACTCCTCGTAAGTGTGCCGACTCGGCGGCCAGATATCCGTATGGGTCGAGCATCGAGGTCGGAGCTGAACGCACGCTCGGATGGTTCGCTACGAGGTCAAGAACTAGGTGATGAAGCGCGTTACCCGTTTGATGGGTATGGGGGAGTCGCATTCGGGAACCCGCCTCCGATGCAGCGATCACAGCTTTACTGGCAACGTTGCGTGCTCGTTCTGGCACTACTCCCCAGCCTAGATTGTGGGCAGCGCCCGCAGGGTCATCGCCTTCCATGAAGTAAGTCGCTCACGCCGCGCGCTGCATATTCAGTGCCGAACTGTTCTGACCGTTCGGGAAAGATCGACTGTACCCTTGGCATCATCGGCTACGGGGGGTGGAACGGCATGGAACCTTGGGAATGGGCATTGGCGGCGTTGGGCGTCTTGTCCGGGTTATTCGTATGCGGATCGATCGTCTGGGGCGTCTTCGATGTGCTCCGCGAAAACCGGCTTGACCAGACATCACGGATCCTCTGGGTCCTGGCCATGTTCATTCTGCCGCTGTTCGGCGTCGTGGCCTGGTTGTCTGCCGAGCCCCGGCTTTCAACCAATGGCTTCCCGCAGCACATCAGGAACACGCTCTAGCAGTCCAGTGCGACGCGAAACGCGACCTTGGGCAGGCCATCACTGAGCCCCCGTCGAGCGCACGGGGCTGGCAGGGGAGGCTGTGAGGACATCCACGGCAAGGGGAATCATGATTAAGTACCCGCGCACCTCGGCCGCCATCGCGGCGCTGCTCGGGTTGGCCCTTGCCGGATGCCAGCCCTCAGCCGCGCCGCTGGCGGCGGGATCGGCTGCAGTGGTGCCCAGCCCGTCGTCGTCTGAACTCTTGGTCATCGTCCAGGCTGCTGTCGAGGATCGCAACGGTACGGTCCTCGACGCTCCGCCGGTGCCGCGCCTCGCCGACGGGCAGACGACGGCAGCCTACCGGGCCAAGCGCGAACGGGATCTTCCGGTGGTTGCCCAGTCCAAGGCCAAATTCAAATCAACCGGTTTCTGGTATACGTCCTTTTCGACGAAGGTGACGGTGGAGTCAATTGAGGTGACCGGTTCGCAGGCTAGCGTCCATTTCAAGGAATTAACCGAGGAATACCTTGCCTCGAAGGCGAATGGGCCGAGCAGCGTTCCGGAGGGCTACTCGTTGCCGCAGACTGCGACGTTCCGGGCCTCCGCGGACGGCTGGCAGTTGGACAGCATCGCGTTCCGTGCACGGGGGCGGCTTGCCGATGTCCATCGTCAAGGACTGGAGAAGCGACCGTTAGAGGATAGATGGCGGAGTCCACTGGTCGTACTACTTTACATAATGCTGATTATCGGCGTTATGAGTGCGGGCCCAGAAGTGGGGGCAAAAGCTTTCGTGGATGGCAAGGCCGGATGCTTTCCGGGTCGCAGCATGTCAGCAAGGTCTGGGCGTTTCGGCCGCAGTTTGGGGCAATGAAGCGCTCAGCCGGAGTCGACTGCACGCCCACAGGATTCGAACCATGTGTCTGGGTCACCGATGTCCTGATGGATAGCCACTGGATAGTCACAGCGTCCTGCCGGAACCCTTTGGACAAGCGCCCCGCGGGAACTCGCCGCGATATCCAAGGCATGGCCCGCCTGCTTGTGCCAGCAGACACCGGATCTCGCGACCGCTCGCCAGGGCGTCACTTCCACCGGTTTACTTGACATAACGTCGCACTAGCGACACGCCCCCGGCCTCAGGACGGTTAGTCAGGCGCTTCCCCCGGCCTAATTCGGCGCGTGGATGTTGGCAGCCGCTGTACCAAGTGCGTCAGCGCGCTCGTGGAATTTCCGCGCCAAGACGTAGGCCTCACGGGACTCGTCCGTGAACTCCGCACCCGCAAGATCGCCTGCCCAATCCAGTAGATCGGCAATCTTCTTCAGATGCTGATAACGAGGCTCATCCCTCTGTTGCAAACTCACGTAGATCCCCCAATGTCTCGGCGGCAAGGCTGAATCCCTACGCCCGATAGTCCTAGGTATACCACCCGGTTGGTTGAGCCTTCAATAAGGCGGGTTTACTAAGCCTGGCTCCATTCCCAGGAAGGTGGACACTTGCGGCCCAGGATCCACCGGATCAAGGGCCGCAAGTGTCCGTTCGCGTTGGTGTCAGCTGGCGCCAACGTACGCCGCGAGGTGCTCGCCGGTCAGCGTTGAACGGCCGGCAACAAGGTCTGCCGGCGATCCTTCGAAGACGATCCTGCCGCCGTCGTGGCCGGCGCCGGGTCCAAGGTCAATGATCCAGTCGGCATGGGCCATGACCGCCTGATGGTGCTCAATGACGATCACCGACTTGCCCGAGTCGACGAGCCGGTCGAGGAGGCCAAGCAGGTTCTCGACGTCGGCGAGATGCAGGCCCGTGGTCGGTTCGTCGAGGATGTATACGTCGCCCTTGTCGGCCATCTGCGCGGCCAGCTTGAGCCGCTGCCGCTCACCGCCGGACAGCGTCGTGAGCGGCTGGCCGAGGGTCAGATAACCGAGTCCGACGTCGGCCAGCCGGTCGAGGATCTTATGCGCCGCCGGCGTGCGCGCATCGCCGTCCTCAAAGAACTCCTCGGCCTCGGCCACCGACATCGCCAGCACCTCGGCGATGTTCTTCCCGCCTAGCGTGAACTCCAGCACCGCGGCCTGGAACCGTTTGCCGTCGCACTCCTCGCAGGTGGTCTCGACCGTGGCCATGACACCCAGATCCGTGTAGATGACGCCGGCGCCGTTGCATGTGGGGCAGGCACCCTCGGAGTTGGAGCTGAACAGCGCGGGCTTCACGCCGTTGGCCTTCGCAAACGCCTTGCGGATCGGCTCGAGCAGCCCGGTGTACGTGGCCGGATTGCTGCGCCGTGAGCCCCGAATGCCTGTCTGGTCGATCACCACCACGCCCTCGCGCTTGGCGACGGAGCCGTGAATCAGCGAGCTCTTGCCGGAACCGGCAACGCCGGTAAGGACGCAGAGCACGCCGAGCGGAATGTCGACGTCGACATTCTTGAGGTTGTTTGTCGACGCGCCGCGGATCTCCAGCGCGCCGGAAGCGGAACGCACCGACTCCTTTAGCTGCGCCCGGTCATCGAGGTGGCGGCCGGTGATGGTGTCACTCCCCCGCAGCCCGTCGACCGTGCCTTCGAAGCAGACTGTGCCTCCCCCGGTGCCGGCACCCGGGCCGAGGTCGACGATGTGGTCGGCGATGGCGATGCTCTCCGGCTTGTGCTCCACGACGAGCACCGTATTGCCCTTGTCGCGCAGCTGGAGCAGCAGCGCGTTCATCCGCTCGATGTCGTGCGGGTGCAGGCCGATCGTGGGCTCGTCGAAGACGTAGGTGACGTCCGTGAGGGACGAGCCCAGGTGGCGGATCATCTTGGTGCGCTGCGACTCACCCCCGGACAGCGTCCCCGACGGCCGGTCCAGCGAGAGGTAGCCCAGCCCGATTTCCGCGAACGAGTCCAGAAGGTGCTGCAGCCCGGCGAGCAGCGGGGCCACGGACGGCTCGTCCAAACCCCGGACCCAGTCGGCCAGGTCGGTGATCTGCATCGTGCAGACGTCGGCGATGTTCTTGCCCTTGATCTTCGACGACAGGGCTTCCTGGCTGAGCCGGGTGCCGCCGCAATCCGGACATATCGTGAAGGTGATGGCCCGCTCCACGAACGCGCGGACGTGCGGCTGCAGCGAGTCCACGTCCTTGGACAGCATCGACTTCTGGATCTTGGGGATGATGCCCTCGTAGGTCAGGTTGATGCCCTCGACCTTGACCTTCGTCGGCTCCTTGTAGAGCAGGTCGTGGAGCTCCTTCTTGGTGAACTTGTTGATCGGCTTGTCCATGTTGAAGCCGGCTCCGCTGAAGATGCGGCCGTACCAGCCATCCATGCTGTAGCCCGGGATGGTCAGGGCGCCCCCGCTGAGCGACTTGCTGTCGTCGTACAGCGCCGTGAGGTCGAAATCGCTGACGTTGCCCATGCCCTCGCAGCGCGGGCACATGCCACCGAGCCGGTTGAACGTCGCCTTCTCCGCCTTGGTCTTGTTGCCTCGCTCCACAGTGATGGCGCCGCTGGCCTTCACGGTCGGGATGTTGAAGGAGTAGGCGTTGGGTGAACCGATGTGCGGTCTACCCAGCCTGCTGAAAAGGATCCGCAGCATTGCGTTGGCGTCGGTCGCGGTGCCCACGGTAGAGCGGGGGTTGGCCCCCATCCGCTCCTGGTCGACGATGATGGCCGTCGTCAGACCCTCCAGCACATCGACCTCGGGGCGCGACAGCGTCGGCATGAAGCCCTGCACGAACGCGCTGTAGGTCTCATTGATCATCCGCTGCGACTCCGCGGCGATCGTGCCGAACACCAGGGAGCTCTTGCCCGAACCGGAGACACCGGTGAATACGGTCAGACGGCGCTTCGGGATCTCGACGCTGACATCCTTGAGGTTGTTGACGCGCGCGCCCTGCACACGGATCAGGTCATGGCCATCGGCGGTGTGCAGTCCGGATGACGGCGTGTCCGTCCTCGTCGTTATCGTCATCGTCTCTCCATCTGTTAAACGGATAGTAGCGGGGTTTAGCTAACCTCGTTGATGCGGATTAGGTTTCCGGCCGGATCGCGGAAGGCGCAGTCGCGGACACCGTACGGCTGTTGGGTGGGTTCCTGGACCACCTCTGCGCCGCTGGCCTGCACCTTCTCGAACGTGCCTTCCAGGTCCGGCGTGCCGAGCACGAGGCGGGCGTAGGTGCCCTTGGCCATCATTTCGGTGATGGTGCGCCGCTCGTCCTCGGTGATCCCCGGGTCGGCTGCCGGCGGTTCCAGAACAATGGACGTACCGGGCTGGTCCGGAGGACCGACGGTGAGCCAGCGCATTCCGCCGTATCCCACATCGTTGCGGAGCTCGAACCCGAGGGTGTCGCGATAGAACGCCAGGGAGGCGTCGGCGTCGTTATGCGGAAGGAATGTCCAGTGAATGGTGAGGTTCATGCCGATCAGTCTAGGCGCGGGCCGGACGGGACCGCTTCTCGATTCCTGACCGGTCTGCTCACCTGTTTCACCACGCATGACGGCATGCCTGCCGTCTCCTCCGCGGCCTGCATCCGGTACGCACTGGGCGGCATGCCGACCAGTTCGGTGAAGCGGCCGCTGAACGTCCCCAGCGAGGAACAGCCGACGGCGAAGCACACCTCCGTGACGCTGAGGTCGCCGCGCCGCAGCAGCGCCATCGCCCGCTCGATGCGCCGCGTCATCAGGTAGCTGTACGGGGGCTCGCCGTAGGCCTCCCGGAACTGCCTGCTGAGGTGCCCGGCCGACATGTTCACGCCACGGGCCAGCGCCTCGACGTCCAGCGGCTGGGCGTATTCCCTGTCGATGCGGTCACGGACGCGGCGCAGCAGCGCCAGATCGTCCAAGCGCTGTGCTGCGGCGGGTTTGCTGGTCACAGTCGAGATGGTGCTACGTCGGGCGGGAGTTGTCCAGTCCGGAGTTGTCCAGTCGGAGCCCAGTCCAATCCATTGTCTTATCCTGCGCTCTCGTTAAGAATGAACAAATGACGGTCTACGTGAGAGCCCTCGAAACTGCAGTTCCGCCGACTCTGCTCATCCAGCACGAGGCCCGTGACGTATTCGCAGCCCAGCCCGGCCTGACACGCCTTGGCTCACGGCTCGTGTCCACGTGCTTTGATTCCGCCGCCATCGACACCCGGTACACGGCCGTCCGCGAGCTGACCCTGGCTTCCACCGCTGAAAATCCCCAGTTTTTCGATCCCCAGACCGGCCTGCTGCGGAGCCCTAGCACCAAGGCACGCAACAACCTCTTCGCCGAGGAAGCAACGAAGCTGTTCATCGATGCGGCGGACGCGGCCGTATCCAAATGCGACGGTATTGATCCGCTGGACATCACCCACCTCATCACGGTCTCCTGCACCGGATTTTTCAATCCCGGCCCCGACTACAAGATTGTCCGCGCCCTCGGGCTCAACCCTTCCGTGCAGCGCGCTACCACCTGGGCTTCATGGGCTGCTACGCAGCGTTTCCGGCGCTGCGTGCGGCCAAGTCATTCTGTGAGGCGGATCCGACGGCGGTTGTGCTCGTCGTGTGCGCCGAACTGTGCTCCCTGCACGTCCGGACCTCCAACGATCCCGACACGATCATGGGATCTGCACTCTTTGCGGACGGCGCTGCGGCCGCCGTCGTGACGGCACGCGTGGACCTGGAGTCCCCGCCGCTGCTCCAACTGGACCACTTCGAGACGGTCCTGACTCCCGTGGGTGAGGACTCGATGGCCTGGAACATTGGCGATGAAGGCTTTGAGATGGTGCTCGGCAACTATGTGCCGCATATCATCGACGAGCACATCGTGGGCGCGCTCGAGCCGCTGCTGGCACGCGACGCCTCCCTGCGGGAACTCACCTACCGCGACATCACCCACTGGGCCATCCACCCGGGCGGCCGCAGCATCCTGGACAAAGTGCAGTCCCGGCTGGACCTCACCGACGAGCAGCTGCGCCCGGCTCGCGAAACCCTGCGGAACTACGGCAACATGAGCAGCGCCACGGTGCTCTTCGTCCTCAAGCACATCCTGGATCTTCCGTCGCGGGAGGGGGCCGAACGCGTCTGTTCCATGGCCTTCGGCCCCGGACTGACTGTGGAAACCGGGCTGTTCACCAAGGTGAAGCAACCGGCCAGTGAGCTTGACGCCGTGGCCGGCGAGGCCGAGCCGTCCCTGGCCTGACGGCCGTGAGAATCCCAGGAAGCGGCCCAGGCATCCTCGGCCTGCGGGACACGGACGCCGTCGAGGAGATGGACCGGCCGGACTGCGATCCGGAACGGCTTCAACGTACCTACGAGCAATTCGCAGTGGTGAACCGCGTGGTCTCCGGCTGGCGCCGGCTGTACCGCACCAGAGTCCGCGCGCAGCTGGCAGGCGTGGGCACGGCAACGCTGCTGGACGTCGGCTGCGGCGGCGGCGACCTCGCCGTGATGCTCGCCCGCTGGGCGGCCAGGGACGGCATCCAGCTCCAGGTGACCGGGATTGACCCGGATCCAAGGGCCTTCCGCTTCGCCGCCGGCCGCAAGCCCGTCCTTGGCGTCGAATTCCGCCAGGCGAGTAGCGGCGATCTGCTCGCCGAGGGCAAGTCCTACGACGTCGTCATCTCCAACCACGTGCTGCACCACCTGACCCCGCGGCAACTGCAGTCATTTCTAGACGACTCCGCCGGGCTGGCCCGCCGCCTCGCCCTGCACAACGATCTCAGCCGGAGTGCAGCTGCCTATGCACTGTTCAGTGCCGGCGCCCTGCCGCTCACCGGCTCTTACATTCGCGGAGACGGGCTGACCTCGATTAGGCGCAGCTACACCGTACCGGAGCTGGCCGCCGTGGTCCCCGCCGGCTGGACGGTGGAACCGCACTCCCCCTTCCACTGCCTGCTCACCCACCGGCGGCGCCCGGTATGACCGATGTGCTGATCGTGGGCGGCGGGCCGGTTGGTCTCTTCATGGGATCGCTGCTGCTGCAGCACGGCGTCGCGGTGCGGGTCCTGGAACGGCGGACCGTACGGAATGCCCACACCAGGGCCATCGGGATCCATCCGCCGGCGCTCGCCGCCCTGGAGCGCATCGGCGTTGCCCAGGAGCTGATCGGCCGGGGCGTTCCGATCCTCCAGGGCTTCGCCGTGAGCAACGGCCGGAGGATTGCGCACATGCCGTTCGCTCCGGTCTCCCACCGGTACCCGTTCGTCCTCGCCGTGCCCCAGCCCGTGACGGAGGAGGTCCTGGAGCGGCGGCTCCGGGAGTTGGACGGCTGCGCCCTGCTCCGGGACGCCCGCGTTACGGGAATGCACGACGACGGCGCCCGGGTCACGCTCAGCGTTACCACTGCCGGGGCTCCCGCCAGCCACTCCGCCTCTTTCGCGGTGGGCGCCGACGGCGCCTACTCGACAATGCGCTCCCTTCTGGGCGTCGCGGCGCCGGAGAAACTGTATCCGGACCACTACCTGATGGGTGACTACCCCGAATCCAGCCCCTACGGCTGCGATGCCGCGCTGTTCCTGGAAAGCCACGGCATCGTGGAGTCCTTCCCGCTCCCCGGCGGCGTCCGCCGCTGGGTGGTCCGGCTGGGCAGCCCGCTGGCCAGCCCGGACGCGGAGCAGCTGGCGGCGCTTGTTGCCCGCAGAACCCACGTGGAGCTGGACCCCGGTGCGAACACCATGCTCAGCAGCTTCAGTGTCCGTTCGCGGCTGGCCGCGCGCATGGTTTCCGGCCGGACGGCACTGATCGGTGATGCGGCGCACGAGATCAGCCCCATCGGCGGGCAGGGAATGAACCTTGGCTGGCTGGACGCAGAAGCGCTGCTGCCGGCGATCCTCGCCGTCCTGCGCGCGGAGCCTTCCACGGAAGCCCTCCGGCGCTTCGATGCCTTACGACGCCGGGCGGCAGCCGCGGCCAGACGTCAGGCCGAGGTGAACATGGCGCTTGGCCGGCCCCTTCCAGCCGGTCTGCTGCGGCCACGGAATGCGGTGATTGCCCGTGCCGCCGCTATACCGGCCTTCAATACCTTCGTGGCCCGGCGCTTCACCATGCAGTAGCGCGCCACGGCACGGCACAACACCCGCGCAACACGGCACAAGACAGCACTAGGCTGTCCCCATGACCCACGCAGCTCCGCCTACGACCTATAGCCCCGCCCGCATCAGGGAAACAGTGCAGGAACTTTTGGCCGCAGAGGACTTGCCGCCCATCGTGCAGGCCGGGCACCCGGTCCTGAGGCAGCACGCCGCTCCCTTCGAGGGCCAGTTGGAGCCGGACGAGCTCACCCAGCTGATCGCCCTGATGAGGAAGGCCATGCACGCCGCACCCGGCGTCGGGCTGGCGGCTCCGCAGCTGGGTGTTCCGCTGCAGCTGGCCGTCCTCGAAGACCAGTTCGAGATCGACGAGGTCACGGCTGCGGCCCGCGGCAGGGCGCCGCTGGAGTTCTTCGCCATGCTGAATCCGTCCTACTCCCGCCTGGGCCACGGGACCGCCGCCTTCTTCGAAGGCTGCCTGTCGCTGTCCGGACTGCAGGCTGTGGTGGAACGTCCCGAAAGCGTGCGGCTGGAGTATGTAACGCCCGACGGCGGGCAGGTCACCAAAGACTTCAGCGGCTGGCAGGCGCGGATCGTGCAGCACGAAACCGACCACCTCCACGGCAGGCTCTACATTGACCGGGCCGAGCTCCGCTCGCTCAGCACGAACAGCGAGTACGCCACGCGCTGGGCCGAACCGGGCATCGCGACGGCAAGCCGGGAGCTTGGGTTCCCGGCAAGCGCGCAGGCCCGCCGGGAAGCCCTCACGGATTAAGTAGCGACGGCCTAGACGGCGGCGGCTGGGGCCGAGTCCAATCAGGCGTTGCCCAACCGGTTGTTGCTGTCCGTCGGCAGGTACTTCGCCCACCAGGCCAGGATCTGTTCGAACCGCTGCCGCCGGTGATGCGGCGTTCCCGAGCGCGACAACTCGTGGTCCTCGCCCGGGAACACGAGAAACGCGGAGTCGACGCCCTGCTGCTTGAGGGCGGTGAAGTAGCGCTGGCCCTGCTCCACCGGGCAGCGCAGGTCATCTTCGCTGTGGATTACCAGCGTGGGTGTCCGGACCGCGGCAACCGTTGCCATGGGGCTTTGTGCGGCCACCTGCTCGGCAGCCGAGCCGACATATTCACCGCCAAAGAACCAGCCGATGTCCGACGAGCCCGTGAAGCTCACGGGATCCAGGAAACCCCGCTCCACGATGGCTGCCTGGAACCGGTGGTCCTGGCTGATGGTCCACGCCGTGAGGTAGCCGCCGTAGGAACCGCCCATGATTCCCAGGGCGCCGGCGTCGAGGGAAGAGAACTTGTCGAGGCTTCCGTCCAGGAAGGCGAGCACGTCCTGCATGTCCACGGTGCCCATCCGCTCCTTGATGCTCCGGCCGTGGGCCTGGCCATAACCGGCCGAGCCGCGTGGGTTGCACATCAAAACGGCGTATCCGGCTGTGGCATAAACCTGTGCTTCATCGAAGAACGCGGTGGTGTACTGCGCGAACGGTCCGCCATGGATGTTCAGCAGCACGGGGTGGGGACCCTTGCCCGGCGGCAGAACCAGCCAGCCGTGGACCGGGTAGCCGTCAGGGGCGGGGAACGTCAGCTCCTGCGGTTCGATGATGCCTGCTTCGGTCCGCAGGGCGGCCGAGAAATCGCTGAGCAGGCGGAGCTGGCCGTCTTCGAGGACCCCCACATCACCCGCCGTGGCGGCGTCGCTGTAGCTGAGGAACACCGTGCCTGCACCGTCGCCGGCCCCGGCGACCACCCGGTCACCATGGACGAGGAGGGAGTGGTCTCCCGTGGCGCTGAATTCGAGCAGCTCCACCGTTCCCTGGGCATTGTTGAGCACCAGGGCACTGTCTTTGCCGCGGAGGGCGATGGTGGCACCGGGCGCTTCGACGTCCATGTTCTCCGCGTCGCTCAGCGCTTTGGCGTCGCCCCCGGCGGCGGGCATGACATGGAGCACAGTGTTCTTGGCAACGAAGTCCTGGCCGGTGCTGCCCAGGTCCTGGGCAGTGAAGAACAGCCAGCGCCCGTCGGCCGACTCCCGGACGTCGGAAACGGTCTGGGCACCCAAGTTGGGGACCGGCACCAAAGCCGGCGTGCCGCCGTCGGCCGCCACGCGGTAGATCCCGGATACCAGGTCCTGGTCGGCATCCTCGTGGAGGGACGCCACGAAGTAAATGGAGCTGCCGTCGCTGCTGAAGGTTGCGCCGGTGTGGTCGGTTGCCGACGTCGTGAGCCGGCGTGCCTCCGGGAAACCGCCGGAATCCTCGCCGGACTCCGCCGGACTTTCCCTCTCGCTGCTGCTCTTGCCGGTCCCGCTGTCGCTTCGCTTAACGGCGCGCCCCACTGGCTTGACCCAGGGTTCCCCGCCCAGTTCCGGAACATCGAGCAGGAAAAGCTGCAGCGGCTTGTCCCGGGTGTAGCCCACGCCGTTCATCCTGTACTTGTAATCCGTGATCAACCGCGCGTCCTCGGCTCCGGACGCCACGCCGTCGAGGGATCCGTAGCGGCCTTGTTCCGGTTCCCTGGAACCGAACACGAGCCGGGTGGAATCCGGCGACCAGGCGAAGGAGCTGACGCCCATCTTGCTGTCGGTCAGGGCCTGCGGCTCCCCGCCCGCAGACTCCACCACGTGGAGCTGGGGCTTGCCTCCCGGGGCGGCGCGGAGGAAAGCCAGCACCCGGCCGTCCGGCGAAAAAGCCGGCGCCGTGTCGCGGAATCCCCGGGTCACGCGGCGTGGCAGCTTTTCCGGGTCCCGGGGCACACTCCATAGCTGGCCAACGTAGGAGTCGGCGTCGAAGTCCGGCCGAACGACGGACACAACGGCCCTGGTGCCGTCGGGGTGCACGGCGGGGGCGGAGACGGAGTTGAGCAGCGGCAGATGTTCAGGCTTCATCCACGTGAGCCTAGCGGGTCGGGCAAGGGCACGGAACGGCAGCCGCGGAAAACACCTGCCCTAGGATTGTCCTCATGCTCTCGCGCCTGCCCGTTCTGCTTTGTCCCGTCTGCCGCCAGGATCTTCAACCCGTCGGCGATGGCGGCACCGGCCGGGTCCGGGCGCTGGCGTGCCGGGAGCGGCACAGCTTCGACGCCGCCCGGCAGGGGTACTTCAACCTGCTGGTGGGCAAAGGAACCGCCTTCGAATCGGATACCGCGGAGATGGTTGCGGCACGCGCAGCCTTCCTCGACGCCGGTCATTACCGGCCGCTGGCTGAGGCGCTGGCCCGGGCAGCCGAGCCGGCGTTGAACGGCCCGGCCCCGACGGTCCTCGACTCCGGGACAGGAACGGGCCACTACCTGCGGGCGGTCCTTGATTATCTGGACGATCACTTGAAGAACAGGGAACATGGTGACGGCGCCGACGGCGTGGCCGCCGTCGGGCTGGACATTTCCAAGTTCGCCCTGCGCCGCGCCGCCAAGCTCAACCCGGAAGCCATCAACCTGGTAGGTGACGTCTGGCAGCCACTGCCCCTCCCGGACGCCGCCGTCGACGTCGTCACCGTGGTGTTCGCGCCCCGCAGCGCGGCCGAGTTCGCCCGCGTACTCAAACCCTCGGGCAGGCTCATCGTAGTGACGCCGCGAGCCGGCCACCTCGGGGAAATCGCCAGCCGGGCCGGAATGCTGGGCATCGATCCCGGCAAGGACGAGCGCCTGGTCGACGCGCTCGCAGGCCGCTTCTCGCCGCTGTCGACGCAGGACATCGACGTGGACCTGTCGCTTTCTCCCGAGGACGTAGCCAACCTGGCGCTCATGGGCCCTGCCGGCCACCACACGGACCGTGCCACACTGACCGAACGGCTGGCCGGCCTAACGCAAACCACCAGGGTCTCCGCCCGGTTCCGGATCAGTATCTTCGTGCCCTCGGAAATCCCTGCTCCATAACGGCTTGGCCACGTTCCTGCGCTGCCTGCCATTCTCCTGCCGGGCGCTCCTGCTTCGGGTCTACGATGGAAGAAAGTTACTGAGGGTCTGCCCCGCAGCCCTCGGGATCAAGGGGGAGCGCGATGTTTGAATGGCTTGGCCAAAACTGGTGGGCGCTGTGGCTCACCCTCTTCCTGGTGTTCGCCGCCGTGGAGATGCTGACCCTTGACCTGTTTTTCATCATGCTGGGCGGAGGCGCCCTGGCCGGCCTGGTGGCCGACTTCGCCGGCGCGGATCTGTGGCTGCAGATCGTGGTGTTCTGCGTCGTCTCCCTGCTTATGATCGCGTTCGTTCGCCCGGTGACACTCAAGCACCTGCACAAGGGCCCGCCCGAACAGCGCACCAACATCGACCGCCTAATCGGCGAATCCGCGCTCGTCCTGGAGGCAGTAACGGCCACCGGTGGGCGCGTGAAGATCGGCGGCGACATCTGGAGCGCCCGGTCGCAGTCCGGCGTCCTGCCCGAAGGCCAGCGCGTGATCGTCTCGGCGATTGAAGGTGCGACGGCGGTCGTGTCACCTCAGGCTGAGACCGCCGTCCAGTAGGCGGCTCCCCCATGGGTTTCTGCTCCCGCCGCGGCGGAGCAGCAGATTGCGGCGAGTTTTCGCCAGGTTAGAGCTTCACTGAAAGTTGGGGACAAAGGAGAAGTATGGATAACCCAGGAGGAATCGCACTCACGTTCGTGCTGGTGGTTCTGATTATTTTCGTCATCATCGTGCTGGTCCGCTCTGTGCGGATCGTGCCGCAGGCCCGGGCCGGCGTCGTGGAACGGCTGGGGAAGTACCAGCGGACGCTTAATCCCGGCCTGACCCTCCTCATCCCCTTTGTTGACCGGCTTCTGCCGCTGCTTGACCTGCGCGAGCAGGTGGTGTCCTTTCCGCCGCAGCCCGTGATCACGGAGGACAACCTCGTGGTGTCCATCGACACCGTGGTCTACTTCCAGGTCACCGACCCCCGCGCCGCCACTTACGAGATCGCCAACTACATCCAGGCAGTGGAGCAGCTGACCACCACCACCCTGCGTAACGTGGTGGGTGGCCTGAACCTGGAAGAGGCGCTCACGTCCCGCGACCAGATCAACGGCCAGCTGCGCGGCGTCCTGGACGAAGCCACCGGCCGCTGGGGCATCCGCGTCTCCCGGGTGGAACTGAAGGCCATCGACCCGCCGCACTCCATCCAGGATTCGATGGAGAAGCAGATGAGGGCAGAACGTGACCGCCGCGCCGCGATCCTGACCGCTGAGGGAACCAAGCAGTCTCAGATCCTGACCGCGGAAGGGCAGCGGCAGGCCGCCATCCTCAAGGCCGAGGGTGACGCCAAGGCTGCCATCCTGCGTGCCGACGGCGAGTCGCAGGCCATCCAGAAGGTGTTCGACGCCATCCACAAGGGCAACCCGGACCAGAAGCTGCTGGCCTACCAGTACCTGCAGACACTCCCGAAGCTGGCGGAGGGCTCCTCCAACAAGCTGTGGATCATCCCCAGTGAAGTCGGCGAGGCACTGAAAGGCATCGGCAGCGCTTTGGGCGGAACCAACCCTGATCCCCGGTCCGGCGACCTGTTCGGGGGCCAGGACGGCGGCCAGCCCGGCAGCCAGTCCGGCGAGGCGGCGGCCCGGACCCAGGCGTAGCGCTCCGGGGCAAGCAAAGGGAGGCAGGCCGATCGGCCTGCCTCCCTTTTGCTTGCGCACCTGCCCGCGTTGCTACGCCCGGCCGGGTTGCTGTGCGCTGCGGGATTGCTGTGCGCTGCCGGAATCCGTATAATGGGATATTTGTCCGGCCGGATCAGTCCGTGCGGAACAACAATGCTTGGCGAAGCGTTTCACCTAGTGATGCTACGTGAACCACACCGTAGTCCGGAGGCACCCTTATCAGGGCTTCCGGCTAGCGCGGAGTCCGCTCCGCGAACCGATTAGAGGGAGAAATCATGAGCGATCGCAGCCTGCGGGGCATGCGTCTTGGCGCCCAAAGCATGGAGACCGAATCCGGCGTGGAGCCGGCACCGCGTCAGCGGGTTGAGTACCGGTGCGAGGACGGCGAACAGGTTTTTGTCACCTTTTCCTCCGAAGCCGAAATTCCCCCTGTCTGGGTTTCCAAGACCGGCAAGGAAGCGCTGCTCGTTGATGGCGAACGCCCAGACACCAGCAACGAAAAAGCAGTCCGCACGCACTGGGACATGCTGCTGGAACGCCGCTCGCTTCCCGAGCTTGAGCAGATCCTCGAAGACCGCCTCACCATTCTGCGCGAGCGTCGCGGCGAACGGCGTTCAGCCTAGCCGCTGCTAGCTGGCAGGCAGGCGCTACAGCCAAAAGGCCGGATCCGCTGCACCACATGGTCGCAGCCGATCCGGCCTTTTGTGTATCCGCCTGGTCTTTGCCGCTAGTCGCGCGGGCTCTTGCCGGTCAGCTTCCTCCAGCGGGCGTTCAGGCCCCACTTCGTCACGTTGATCATGGCCTCAACCACGATATTGCCGCTCATCTTGGAAGCCCCCAGTTCACGCTCCACGAACGTGATGGGCCGCTCCACGATATTAAGCCCCATCTTCGCGACGCGCCACGCGAGGTCCACCTGGAAGCCGTAACCCACGGAATCGACCTGGTCCAGGTTCAGCTTCTCCAGTGTGGTGCGCCGGAACGCGCGGTACCCGCCGGTCACGTCCTTGATCTTGAGGCCGAGCATGATGCGCGCATACGTGCTCCCGGTCCGGGATATGGCCTGGCGGTACAGCGGCCAGTTCACAACGCTTCCGCCCTTCACCCAGCGGGAACCCATGGCGAGGTCTGCGCCCTGGTCCACGGCCTCCAGCAGGGAGGGCAGCTGTTCGGGCTGGTGCGAACCGTCGGCGTCCATCTCCACCAGGACGTCGTAGCCGGCGTCCAGTCCCCACTTGAAGCCCGCGATGTAAGCGGCGCCCAGGCCTTCCTTGCCCTTCCGGTGCAGGACGTGGACCTGGTTGTCCCCGGCAGCAAAGCTGTCCGCCAGCTGCCCGGTGCCGTCCGGGCTGTTGTCGTCCACAACGAGGACGTCGGAGGCCGGCACGGCGGCGCGCAGGCGTCCCAGAGTCTTGGGAAGCGACTCCAGCTCGTTGTAGGTGGGGATGATGGTGAGGACACGCACAGGGAGGCCTTTCCTGGATGGGAGCGGTCAGTACGCGGGAAGCCTGGCGGGAACGCCGGCTCGTAAAGCGCAACTCCCCATTATACGGCCCCGGACAGCGCTTCCGTCCGCTTAGCTGGCATCGGGGCCGCAAGTGCCCGTTCGCGCTTATTTATCAGCAGCACGCGGGTGGCCGGTGTCCGGCTCCGCCACGGGCGGGTCCACGCGCCACGGGCCAGTTGCTGATGCCGCGATAAGCGGATGGAGGAACTGTTTTCTGCTGCGCTTTGGACCCGCCCCGGAAGCTCAATGCTACGGACTGGGTGGGGGCTGTCAACAGCCCTCTGACCTGCCAGTTCATATATCGTCGCAGGTCAGCGCCACTTCTGGGCGGGTGATGTGTCGTCAGATGGCGGCTGGATGGCTCAATATGTCGCCGCCAGACCCGCCTGCTGATCAGGCGCCGAGGGCCCCTGCGGAGAACAGCTCCAGCCCGTTCCGCACGGTCTGCAAACACCGCGGATCCGTGCCGGTGTCCAGCGCGGGCAGCAGCGGCGTGCGGGCACGGGGATCCGTGCTCCAGGACTGGACCCTGCCGTCCGCCACCTGGACCATGAGCTCATCCACTTCCCAGACGGCGAAGGTTGCGGGAGCGCCCGGCACCAACTGGCCGGCCATGGGGTTTTCGTACCGGGCGGCGCGCCAGCCGGCCCGCGTGTGGCCGAGGAAGGCTGCACGGGCGGAGATGCGCTGGTCGGCGTCGTGGTGTTCGAGGCATGCCCGCACGCTGGACCAGGGACGAAGCGGCGTCACCGGGGTGTCGCTGCCGAAGCAGATCGGGACACCGGCCGAGTAGAACGAGGCGAACGGGTTCATGCCGCGGCTGCGGGTGCCGAGGCGCTGCTCGTAGAGCCGTCCCCGGCCGCCCCACGCGGCGTCGAAGGCAGGCTGCGCGCTGACCGTCACAGAGTACTTTGCCAGGCGGGCGATGGCGTCGGCGTCGGCCATTTCGACATGCTCAAAGCGGTGCCCCGCGGCCCGGACCCTCTGCTCCCCCACCTCGGCGGCTGCCTCCTCGAGGGCCTCCAGGGCCGCATCGAGGCCGGCGTCGCCAATGACGTGGAATCCGCCCTGGATACCCAGCACTGAACACGCCGCCAAATGCGCGGCCGCGTCAGCCACGGAAAGGTAGATCGTGCCGCTCTCTTTCGGTGCGTCCGCATAGGGTTCCCGCAGGGACGCCGTGCGGGAGCCGATTGATCCGTCGATGTTCAGGTCCCCGGCAAATCCGCGGACCCGGACGCCGAGCTCGGCAAGCAGCGCCTCGGCGTCGGCCGCCGTCGGCGTCAGTTGCCCCCAGTACGGGAGCACCTCCGGTGCCGGGCGGGAGCCTGCCGCGTCATTCCATCCGGCCGCCAGCCGCAGGTCCTCGACGCTGCTGATTTTTGGTGCACCCATCTCGGCCAGCGCCACAAACCCGTTGGCCGCAGCCTCGTCCAGCGCACGCCGCTGGTATTCCTGAAGCGCAGCGGATGACAGGCGGCGGGTGGCCTGCCGGGCAGCACTGTGGGCTCGGCGCTTGACGTGACCGCCGGGCGCGTAGCCGTCCAGCTCCGCCAGCCCGGCACTGGCTATGAGTGACGGCGAGACGAGGGCGGAGTGCACGTCAACGCGGGAAAGATACACCGGACGGCCAGCGGCAGCCCGCTCCAGCTCTCCGGCATCCGGGAGCGTGGGGTCGTCCCAGAGGGACTCATCCCAGCCGTGCCCCAGCACCGCTCCGTTCCCGCCCGAGGCCGCGACGGCGTCCAGCAGTTCGCGGGCGGACCGGACACCGCCCAGCTGCAGTGAGTTCAGGGCGATGCCTGTCTCCGTCAGGTGGGCGTGGGAATCGACAAAACCCGGGGCCACGAGGGCACCGCGCAGATCGATGATGTCCATGGAGCTGTCGGCGATGGAAGCAGCAGCCTGCTCCGAACCGACCCACGCGACGGTGTCACCGTCCACGAGCATGGCCGTGGCGAAGGGATCAGCCGCGGTGTAGACGGAACCGTTGCGGTACAGCCTGACCTGAGACGGTTCGGTTCCCTCCTGCGGGCGGGCGGGGGCATCTGCCATGGAGGCGCTCCTTGGGGTGTTCAATTCGGATGTTCGGTACGGGCGTGTTTGGTGCGGGCGTGTTCGGTACGGGCGTGTTTGGTGCGGGGGTGTTTGGTACGAGTGTTCGGAACGGAGGTTGGGCCGCGTGTGCCGGGCCCGTGTGCCGGGGCTGGAATGCCGGCGCTCAGCCCACCGTGGAGTAGGCTACGACGCCCCGCCTGATCAGCTTGATGGCCTCGCCGCAGAGCCGGGCCAGCCGGGGGTCCAAGCCGGGAATCTTGGCAAGCTGGTCCAGCAGGTCGATCACCTGCTTCACCCACCGGACGAAGTCGCCGGCGGCCAGGTCGGTGCCGGTGAGTACCTCCTGCAGATGCCGGCCGCGGGCCCACTTGTACATGGGCCAGACCAGTCCAAGTTCGGGCTCGCCGGTGAGCGGCAGCTTGTTCTGTTCCTCCACGTCCTCCAGCGCAGACCACTCGCGGACCACGATATCCACGGCCGTCTCAAGTGAGACGCTGGGCATGCGGGGCCGCAGGCCGCGGTCCTCACGTTTAGCCTGGTACACCAGCACGCTGGCGAAAGCAGCCACCTCCACGGCGTCGAGGTCATCGAACGCGCCCTGCCGCAGTGCCTGGGAGATCAGCAGGTCCTTCTCGCCGTAGATCCGGCGCAGCCGCTGGCCGTCAGTACTGATGCGGTGCTGCCCGTCCTCGGTGGACTCGAGGTAGCCGTAGGCCGACAGGACATCGCATACCCGGTCAAACGTCTTGGCGATGGTGTTGGTGCGCCCCTGGATCTGGCGGACCAGACCGTCGGTTTCCTTGCGCAGCTTCCACCAGCGTTCGGACCACCTGGCGTGGTCCTCGCGTTCGCTGCAGCCGTGGCACGGGTGGGCGCGCAGGGCACGCCGCAGATCAGCGATCTTCTTTTCCTGGTTTTGCATGGCAGAACCCAGCCCGAAGTCGTTGTTGCGGCTGCTTCCCCGGGCCGGCGGCCGGTTCTCCCGCAGCGCGTTCCGGACGGATGAGGCCAGGTCCCGCCGTGACTTGGGAACCTTGGCGTTGAATGACTTGGGGATCCTGATCCGCGTCAGCGGGGCAATGGGCCCCTCAAGGTCATCGACGCCGATCCGGCGCAGCTGGCTTTCCAGCGTCAGCACCGCGGGCCTGGGTTCCCGGGCGTTGTGGTCCGAGCTCAGAACCACGGCAAATCCCGGTGCCCTTCCGGCCGGGACATCCACCACGTCCCCCGGCAGGAGCCGGCTCAAGGAATCCTCGTTGACCGACTTGCGGGCCCTCAACTTGCCCCGCGAACTGAAATTCTCGGCGTCGGAAAGTTCCCGGCGCAGCCGCGCGTATTCGGTGAAGTCGCCCAGATGGCACGTCATCGACTTGGCGTAGCCGGCCAGCGATTCCTCACGGCTGCGGACCTGCCGGGCCAGCCCGACCACCGAGCGGTCCGCCTGGAACTGGGCGAAGGAGGACTCCAGGATTTCCCTGGCCCGCGGCCGGCCGAACTGGGCCAGCAGGTTGATGCTCATGTTGTACGTGGGCTGGAAGCTGGAATTCAGCGGATACGTCCGGCGGGAGGCAAGGCCGGCCACGGCGGCTGGGTCCGTGCCCGGCTGCCACAGGACCACGGCATGGCCTTCGACGTCGATGCCGCGCCGGCCCGCCCTGCCGGTGAGCTGCGTGTACTCCCCCGCCGTGATGTCCACGTGGGCTTCGCCGTTGAACTTGTCCAGCTTCTCCAGCACCACGGATCGGGCCGGCATATTGATCCCGAGGGCCAGCGTCTCGGTGGCAAAAACCGCCTTCACGAGGCCGTCCGCAAAAAGCTTCTCGACCACTTCCTTGAACGTGGGAAGCATGCCGGCGTGGTGTGCCGCGATGCCCCGCAGGAGCCCCTCGCGCCAGCTCCAGAAGCCCAGCACTTCGAGGTCGTCGGTCGGAATGTCCTGGCCGGCCTCGTCCACCCGCTGGGCGATGATGCCCTGCTCCCGCTCCGTGGTGAGCCACAGCCCGGACGCTACACACTGGGCGACGGCGGCGTCACAGCCGGCCCGGGAAAAGATGAAGGTGATGGCGGGCAGCAGGTCCTGCCGGTCAAGGCTGGCGATGACCTGCGGCCGGCTGGCCCGGCGCACGGCGGTCCGGGTCTCCTGCTGGGGCTTGTCACCATAGCGCTGGCGCTGCTGCCGCCTCTGGCTCCGGCCGCCGTGGCCGAAGCGGCCCTGGAAGTTGAGCTGGCTTTCCGCCCTCGAGAGGGTCAGCAGCTCCGGATTGACCTCGAAACCACGCTGTCCGGCGTCGGCAGGTGTTGGCGCCAGCGGCAGGGCAGCCGCCGCCGCAGGGCTGCCGGCGGGCGCGATTTCGTCGAAGGTGGTCTCGCCCGCGAAAAGATCCACGATGTCCCGGCCCACCATGACATGCTGCCAGAGAGGCACGGGACGGTGTTCGGAGACGATCACGTCGGTGTCGCCGCGGACGGTGTCCAGCCAGGCGCCGAACTCCTCCGCGTTGGACACCGTGGCGCTAAGGGAGGCGACCTGCACCTCACTGGGCAGGTGGATGATGACTTCCTCCCAGACTGCCCCGCGGAAGCGGTCGGCCAGGTAGTGGACCTCGTCCATGACCACAAAGCCCAGGTCGAACAGGGTGTCGGAGTCGGCGTACAGCATGTTGCGGAGGACCTCGGTGGTCATGACCACCACGGGGGCGTCGCCGTTGATGCTGGTGTCGCCGGTCAGGAGTCCGACGTTCGTCTCGCCGTATTTCTCCGTCAGCTCGGTGAATTTCTGGTTGCTGAGCGCCTTGATGGGCGTGGTGTAGAAGGCCTTCAGTCCGCGCTGGAGTGCCAGATAGACGGCGAACTCGCCCACGATGGTCTTGCCGGCACCGGTGGGCGCGGCGACAAGTACCCCGCGCCCTTCCTGGAGGGACTTGCACGCCTGCCGCTGGAAGTCATCCAGTTCAAAGCTCAGTGTGCGGGAGAACGCGCCCAGGTGGGTCTTTGCTTCCGCGGCCCGTTCGGCGCTGGCGCGGTACCGTTCGGAGGGCGACGGAGTGGTGGTGGACATTCCTCAAGCCTAGCGGTGGCGTGCCTAGAGATTCTTCAGCTCGCTGCTCGGAGTCGCAACATCGGCTGTGGCCTCGGTCTCAGCGGCCCGCTTCTCTGCCCGGCGTGCTCGCCGGCGGTCGTTCAGGACGCACAGGCCGATGGCTGCGAAGAAGAGCAGGAGCATGGGACCAGCAAGGTAGAACATGCTCATCGCATCGCCGCCGGGGGCCGCCATGGCCGCGAACAGGCAAACAAGGAACACCGTAATGCGCCAGCTCTTCAGGAGCTGCTCCCCACGAAGCAGCCCGGCGAGGTTCAGACCGACCAGGACAACAGGGAGCAGGAAGGCGATGCCGAAGGCCAGCAGCAGCCGCAGCACGAAGGACAGGTAGACCTGGGCGCTGATGAAGTTGGAGCCTCCGGCTGGCGTGAAGTCGGTGAGGACCCGGACGGCATTGGGGAGGACAAGCCACGCCAGCGTCACGCCGCCGATGAACAGCGGCACCGCGGCCGACACAAAGGACAGCGCCAGCCGGCGTTCCTTCTTGTGCAGTCCGGGGACGATAAACGCCCAGAGCTGGTACAGCCAGACCGGGCTGGCCAGGATTACCCCCAGGAACACCGACACCTGGATCATGAGGTCGAAGGAGCTCGCCACGCCGTCGAAGTTGAGCGATGCCTGCCGGCCCTCGCTCTCGTTGAGGTCCTTAATCGGTTTGATCAGGGCCGCGAGCATGGGCTGGTACACCAGGAAACCCGCAATTGTGGCGAGCACAACCGCAATGGCGGACTTGAACAGCCGGTTCCTGAGTTCGCGCAGATGGTCCAGCAGAGCCATCCGTCCCTCAGGATTGGATTGACGACTCATGGTCAGTGCCACGAAATCTTAGGCGCGGTTGGGCGGCGGAACGTCGTTCCCGTCTGCGGGACGGTTGTCCGTCGCGGTGGAACGCGGGTGGTTGACGACCGTGCCTTCGACGGGATCCGAGCCGTCCTTGGCTTCAGGGGCACCGTCCTTCTTCATTTCGCGGACTTCCGACTTGAAAATTCGCATCGACTGGCCGAGGCTCCGGGCCATGCCGGGAAGTTTCGGTGCAGCGAAGAGCACCAAAGCCAGGACGATGATGATTATGAGATGCCAGCCTTCAAGCCTCATGTTGGTGTTCCTTTCGTTTAGCTACATCCTACGTTTATCTGAATTCGATGTCGCGCAGCGACTGGGGCTGGCCCCGTTCGGTCTTCCGGCGGACCCGGCGCTGGCGCCGGGCCTCCCTGCGGGCCTCTTTGGACGCGTGGTAATCATGGCGCACCTGGTGCGGCGGGGCAAAGGGGGCGGTTCCCGGTGCAAGCCCGACGACGGCGGCATCAGGCACTGGGCCGGCGGCCCAGGCGTACGCTGCCGCCGCAACCGGAAGGCTGGTGAGTTTGTCGCCGGCTTCGCCGAGCTCCTTGACTGTTGCCATGAACTGGCGGAACAGGCGAACGCCCATGAGCACGAAGAACAGCAGCGACAGTGACACAAGCGCCACCCAAATAAGGATCCAGGACCACCAAGGCATGCTGAGTAGTCTAGCTGCCGTACAGGCTAGCCGTTGTACTGACTAGCCGTTGTACTGGGCCAGGGCCGCCCCGATCCAGTCCCGCGAGGCGCGGGCAAGCGCCTCAGGTTCCAGGATCCGTGCCGTTCCGCCGTGCTGGGCCACAAACATGGGCAGCCATGCCGTGTTGCCGAACCGGATCTCGGCCATCAGGCCGCCGTCCGGCAGCGGCGCTGTCCGCTCGGCATAATAGTCGTCCGCGAGCCCGGCACCGCGGGCGGTGAGCTGGACGGTGACCAGGGTGTCGTCGTCGTTGGGGGTGAACAGCTTTGCCGGGAACCCGCCGTCGGGCTTCATCCCTGACGAGGCCGGCTTCCCGGTGGGCGCGAGATCCTCGATCCGGTCCAGCCGGAAATTCCGCAGGCCGGCCGCCGAATGGCAGTAGGCCTCGAAGTACCAGGTGTTGTCCATGGAGTAGAGCCGGAGCGGATCCACGTCCCGCTCCGACAGGGTGTCCTTCTGCGCGGAAAGGTAGACGAGGTGCAGCTGGGACCCTGATTCAATCGCGTCGCGGATAACCTCGAGGTTGGCCGAGTTGCCGGGTGCCACCTCCGGCCCGGAGAGGGCAGCGGCACGGAGCCCCTCCTCCCCCGCGGCCGCCATCAGCTTGAGCGTCACCGATTCCAGGGCGCTTCCTTCGGCCAGCTCCGGCAGGCCGTTCAAGGTCTCGAGACCCGTGAGCAGCGCGCAGGCCTCGTCCACGGTGAAGCGAACCGGCCGGTTCAGCTCCATGGACTGGCTGATGAAAACGTGCCCCTCCTCCCACTGGATGTCCAGCAGCTCGTCCGGGTATCCCTGCGGCAGGCCGGAACAGATCAGGATCAGCAGATCGCCCTCCAGCTCCTGGCGGGTCACCCCAAACCTGTCGGCCACCTCCTCGATGGGCAGGCCCTGGTTGCGGACCAGGAACGGGACCAGCTGCAGCATCCGCTTGAGCTGGTCTTCCGACGTGCGCTTGCGGGTCCGTTTCCCCGTCCCGGCATGCGCGAACGAATACGGCGGCACCGGAGCGTCGATGAAGGCGGCGGCATTCGCCAGACGGCGCTGCACGGCAGCGGACAGCTCCCCGGGGCTCACCACCCTGACGTTCGGCCCGTAGGAGGCCAGCTCCTCCCCGAGCACCTCAGCGTCACGGTAGGGGACGCTCAGACGGTCCCACCCGGCGTCGGCCTCCATATTCTGGGACACGTCCGTGTCCGCCTCCTGAGACGCAGGCCCGGCGGCCCGCTTTCGCAGCCCCAGGAGCTTGCCACTGCGGACCTCCACGACGGCGGAGCTGACCGGAAGCTCCGGAAGGCCGTTCAGCTCGGCACGCACGTTGAAGCCGGCGGGCGGCGTGAAGGCCTCCCTGTCCAGGATTGTCACGGCAGACGTGAGGCGCGACAGCCGGAAAAAGCGCTTCGCCTTTCGGCGCCGGTCAAAGCCGACGAGGTACCACTGGCCGAAGCGGCTGCCCAGGCCCCAGGGCTCAACGACGCGCTCCTCCTCCCGCCCCGTGCTGCCGGCCAGATAGAGGAAGCGGACGGCATGCTGGGCGTGCATGGCGGCCACGAGATCCTCGAACGCCTGGCCGGCCGGCTTGATGCGCGGCTGCACGCCGGCCGGAAGTTCGACGTCGGCCAGCCCGCCCGCGGCCTGAAGCTTGCGGAGGGCGTTGCTCGCCGCCGTGCCCAGAGCCGCCTGTTCCCAGAGCTGCGAAGCCAGCAGCAGGACCGTCCACTCGTCCGGGGTGAGCTCCACATCCGGCAGGCGGTTGGACTCCTTGCCAATCCGGTACCGGGTGGTGCCGGGATCGTCGGAACTCCAGCCCAGGTCGGTGACCGTCTCGACGTCGAAGCCAAAGTCCCGAAGGTCGTTTTTGTCGCGTTCGAACATGCGGCCAAAGGCGGCGTCACTGGCCGCGCCGCCGGCATAGATTTTCTCCCGCAGCTCACTGCGCCTGAGGCCGTACCGCGAGTTCAGCAGGGCGATCAGGAGGTTCAGCAGGCGTTCAGTACGTTGGGCGGACACCCTCGCTACGTTACTAAAGCCGTTCGGGCAATAACGCGAAAGCGCGGCAACAATCCGGAAAATTCTTCCGATTGCTACCGCGCTTACGCAGTACGGTGGGGGGCCACACCTAGCTTGCGAGGATAGGGGGCGGGTGGGGACTAGCGGACGCCCACCAGGTCCACGACGAAGATCAGCGCCTCGTTCGGGCCGATGGCTCCGCCGGCACCGCGTGAGCCGTAAGCCAGCTCGGAGGGGATCTCAAGGCGGCGGCGTCCGCCGACCTTCATGCCGAGCAGCCCCTGGTCCCAGCCCTGGATGACCTGGCCGACGCCGACGCGGAAGTCCAGTGGGGCGCCGCGGCCCCAGGATGCGTCGAACTCTTCGCCGGTGGACCAGGCCACGCCGACGTAGTGGGTGGACACGGTGTCGCCGGCCTTGGCCTCGGGACCGTCGCCCTCAATGATGTCCGTGATGACGAGTTCCGTGGGCACCGGGCCTTGGGGGAAGTCGATTTCCGGCTTGTCACGGTCGATTTTGCGCTGGCCAAATGACATAGTTGCTCCTTCTGCTGGTGGGTGTTTGAGTTGCTTACTTGACGCCTGGCTTATTTAACGCCCAGGATGTCGACGACGAACACGAGGTCGCCCTTGGCGTCACCCTGGCCGGAGTCGCCGTAGGCGAGATCCTTGGGGATGACGAGCAGGACGCGCGAGCCAACGGTCTTGCCGGCCAGGCCCTGGGTCCAGCCCTTGATGACCTGGTTCAGCGCGAACGAGGCCGGCTCCTTGCGGTCAAAGCTGGAGTCAAACTTCTTGCCGCTGGCCAGGGCCACGCCGACGTAGTTGACGGTCAGGGTGTCCGTGGCCTTGACGACGGCGCCCTTGCCCTTGATCAGGTCCTGGGCGATGAGCTTCTTGGGGGCGGCGACGCCCTTGACCGAGATCTCCGGGACACCGTCCTTCTCGGTGACGGTCGGAAGGCCTGCGGGCGGTGTGACCGGATCGCCTTCCGGCTTATCCAGCACCTTCGGGGCCTCCTTGGCCGAGAGCACCTTGATGATCAGGAGCTGGGTCGGCTGGGCAGCCTGGCCTTCCGCCGCTGCCTTGCCCGGGATGGCGAGGGCGAGCTGTGAGCCTACCTTGGCGCCAACGAACGCGTTGTAGACGATCGCGCTGCCGCTCTTGAGTTTGTCGTTCAGTTCAAGGGGCTCGGGGTCGCGGGGGAAGCTGTCGTCCAGCGTGGAACCGTCCTTGGCGTTCAGGGCAAGGACGGAAATCTCGGCAATCTGGTTGGCCTTGACGCGATCCCCGCTGCCATCGGTGACAACCTTCACGGTCGGTTCGGTAACCTCCAGCGGCTTGGTGAACTCGACCTTGGGGGCTTTCTTGTCACCGTTGTCCGTCAGCTTGAGCGAGTCGAACTTGGCGGTGTCACCCGCGGACTGGCTGGTCGGTTCCGGGGCTGCTGGCTCCTGGCCACCGCAGGCGGTCAGCAGGAGCAGCGCGGGAAGAAGGATTGCTAGTAGTCGGCGCACGTGAGAACTTTCGTCGGGGCAAGATGGATGCCCTGCCGGCGGAGGTGCTACAGACGGCAAGGCAGTCAGGACCGCAGAGCGGCCTCTTCCAGAGTAACGCGGAAAGCTGGGTATCAGCCCATAGAGTCCAGAAGGGCATCAACCCGCTCGTCAACGTTGCGGAACGGGTCTTTGCACAAAATGGTCTGGTGGGCGCGGTCGTTGAGCTTCAGATGGACCCAGTCCACGGTGTAGTCCCGGCCCAGTTCCTGCGCCTTTCGGACGAAGTCGCCTCGAAGCTTGGCCCTGGTGGTCTGCGGCGGGGCGTCCACGGCGTCCTTGATGGCGGTCTCCTCGGTCACCCGGCGGACGGCGCCGCGGGACTGTAGCAGGTAGTACAGGCCGCGGGAACGGGAGATGTCGTGGTAGGTGAGGTCCAGCTGCGCGATCCTGGGGGCGTCCAGCCCCAGGCCGTGGCGCCTGCGGTAACTGTCCATGAGCTTTTTCTTGATGGCCCAGTCGATTTCGGTGTCGATGGTGCTGGAGTCGCCGCTTTCGATGGCCCGCAGCGTCCGCCCCCACAGGTCCAGGATCAGCGGCACGTGCGGGTTGTGGGCGCCGTTTTCCTCGACGAACGCCGTGACCTTGTTCAGGTACTCCTGCTGGATCTCCAGGGCGGTGAGCTGGCGGCCGTTGGCGAGCCTGACCAATGCGCGGCCGCTCAGGTCATGGGAGATTTCCCGGATGCTGCGGATGGGGTTTTCCATCCGCATGTCCCGCATGATCACGCCGGCCTCGATCATCCGCAGGATGAGGTCCACGGTGCCCACCTTGAGCAGCGCCGTGGTCTCGGACATGTTCGAGTCCCCGACGATCACGTGCAGCCGCCGGTAGAACTCTGCATCCGCATGCGGCTCGTCCCGGGTGTTGATGATCGGCCGGGAACGGGTGGTGGCCGAGGACACGCCCTCCCAGATGTGGTCCGCCCGCTGCGAAAACGCGTAGGTGGCCCCGTGCGGCGTCTTCAGGATCTTGCCCGCACCGGCGATGAGCTGGCGGGTGACGAGGAATGGAATCAGGATCTCGGCCAGCCGGGTGAACTCGCCGCGGCGCGGAATGAGGTAGTTCTCGTGGCTGCCGTAGGAGTTGCCTGCAGAATCGGTGTTGTTCTTGAACAGGTACACCGTGCCGTTGAAGCCCTCGGCGGCGAGCCTGGACTGGGCTTCATCCACGAGGTCATCGAGGATGAGCTCCCCGGCGCGGTCATGGGCGATCAGCTGGGCGAGGTCGTCGCATTCTGCGGTGGCGTATTCCGGGTGCGAGCCCACGTCGAGGTACAGGCGGGACCCGTTGGTGAGGAACACGTTGGAGGACCGGCCCCAGCTGACCACTTTTCGGAACAGGTAGCGGGCCACTTCCTCCGGGGCGAGGGGCCGGGAGTCCGGGCTCGAGTAGGAAATCCCGAATTCGGTTTCAATGCCGAAAATCCTCTTGTCCATGTCAGCTCTCCTCAGCCAGCAGTTCCACAACGTCCTGGTCGGACAATCTGCGGAAAGCCCTACGCGTCCCCCTGCTGCTTTCCGAACTGCGGTCCAGCACCGCCACTTCCAAGGCCTTGGCCAGCAGGTCGGGTGCCTCATTGTCCGTCATGAGTCCCTTAACGGCGAGCCGGATCGCCGCCGCGAACGAGAGGTCGCGCTGCCAGCCGCCCTCGATCGCCCCGGACACCTTGTCCGCCTGGCCGCCCATCACAATGAAGTTGTGCTCGTCCGCGATGGAGCCGTCGAACGTGAGGCGGTAGAGATGGTCGAGGTCCTGGCTGGCTCCTACCTCTGCCACGGCCAGTTCCACCTCGAACGGCTTCTGCTCCGCGGTGAAGACGGCACCCAGGCTCTGGGCGTAGACGCTGGCCAGTCCCCTGGCCGTGACGTCCTCGCGGTCATAGGAATAGCCGCGGACGTCGGCGTAGCGCACCCCGGCCTGGCGGAGGCTTTCAAACTCGTTGTACTTCCCGACGGCGGCGAAGGCGATCTTGTCGTAGATCTCGCCGATCTTGTGCAGCGAGGGAGACGGGTTCTCGGCCACCAGGGCAATTCCGTCCTCGCAGCTGACCACGATCACGGACCGTCCGCGGGCGATGCCTTTCCGTGCGAAATCCGCACGGTCCTTCATCAGCTGTTCGGGAGAGACATAGAACTGCTGTGTCATATCAGGCCTCCCGCCGGGCAGCTGCCCTGGACTCGATGATGTTTCCGGCCGTGGCGGCGAGGTCGCGCTCCGAGACCCGGCGGGCTCCGGCCCGGTTGACGGCATACACCACGGGCCACAGTTGCCGCACGGGGTCGGGACCGCCGGTGGCCGAGTCGTCGTCGGCGGCGTCGTAGAGGGACTCCACGGCGACGGATATGGCTTCGTCCTCGGGCAGGTTGGGCCGCCAAAGCTTTTTAAGTGCGCCACGGGCGAACATTGATCCGGAGCCCACGGCGTGGTGTTCCTGTTCCTCGTAGCGGCCGCCGGTCACGTCATAGGAGAACAGC
Organism: Arthrobacter globiformis; assembly: GCF_030815865.1. Classification (NCBI taxonomy): domain Bacteria; kingdom Bacillati; phylum Actinomycetota; class Actinomycetes; order Micrococcales; family Micrococcaceae; genus Arthrobacter; species Arthrobacter globiformis. The sequence continues at coordinate 3,204,630 of NZ_JAUSXI010000001.1, read as the reverse complement.
CGGCCTACCCCGGCGGCGGTGTCGAAGCCCGCGAACAGCGGGACCACTGCGAGGCCCTGCAGCGCCATTGGCAGGTTGCCGCGGATCATGGCGCCGAGTCGGTTCGCCTTGCCGTCCAGGCTCAGCAGGGTGCCTTCGATCTTCTCGTAGTGCTCGAGTTCCACCTGGAACAGGCGTGTCAGGTCGATCGCGATGCCTGCCGTGCCGGCGATGCCGAGGACGGAATACTGGTCGGCGGGAAAGACCTTTTCGATGTGCCGGCTGGCGATGATGTTGCCCATGGTGGCGCGGCGGTCGCCGGCCATGACGATGCCGCCGGCATAGGTCATGGCCACGATGGTGGTGGCGTGCGGCACGGCTAGCGGCTGGCCGGCGGACGTGCCCGCCGCGAATGGTGCGTATTGGGGGAGCAGTTCCGGACGGTCGCGTTGGAGATGCTCAGTGAACGACGACGTCGCGTGGGCGGCTACCTTGTTGGCTGTTGTCTCCTGCACTGGTGCACTCCTTCAACGTCATAATTCAGCGGCTGTCCGGTAGCTCTGGCTTCCGTGCCCGGTGCGGGTGGCGTGGCTGCCGGTCTACTGGCCGCCCTTTTGCACGAATGCCCGGACGAATTCCTCCGCGTTGGACTCCAGGACGCCGTCAATCTCGTCGAGGAGATCGTCAACACCCTGCGTCGAGGCGGATGCCTGTCCTTCTGCGGGCGCCGGCGGTACGGGGACCTCTTCCTCGACCTCGGTGTCGCGTGGCTGTGGCTGCTGCTGCTCCTGGCCTGCCATGTCCTTCTCCTTCATCCAGTCCCCCACTCCGGAGGCACATCCTGTATGCCCATATTGCCACGCAAAGGGCCGTTGCGGGGTGCATTATGCCGGTGGCGGAGCCGGTGCCGATCCGAGCAGTTCCGCTAGGAACGACCCCGCCTCGCGGTGCTTGGCAAACAGCCCTCCCGTTAGCGCTTTCGTGCCGCGCAGCGGCTCCCGTGTGGGCACGCGCTGCAGCCTTCCGTAGCCCGGCACGTCGAAGATCACCGAGTCCCAGCTGGCGCCCACCACGTCCTTACTGAAGCTGCTGACGCAGCGTCCGCGGAAGTACGCCCGGGTGTCCGACGGCGGTTCCGTCACCGCGGCGGCGATGTCGGCGTCGTCCACGATCCGCTGCATCCGGTCCCGGGAGAGCAGGCGGTAGTAGAGCCCTTTTTCGGGCCGGAGGTCAGACCACTGCAGATCGACCAGCCCCAGCCGGGCGTCATCCCACTGGAGTCCGTCGCGCTGGCGGTAGCCCTCCAGGATGGACAGCTTGGCCAGCCACTCCACCGACGTGGCGGCGGCCGACCGGTCACTGTCCAGCTGCGTCAGGGTGGTAGCCCACCGCTCCAGCACGGCGTGCGTGTGGCCGTCGCCGTCGACGGCGTCCGAGACTCCCGTGTCCTGGGCGAGCTTGGCGGCGGCTTCGTGGTACATCCACTGCAGGTCAAGGGCCGTCACCCGGCGGCCGTCGAGCAGTCTGACCTGGGCGGTGAGGGTGGTGTCATGGCTGATGGCCTGCAGCGCGGCCACCGGCTCGTGCACCTCGATCCGCGGCGCGAGGCCCGCCTCGATCAGGCTCAGCACCATGGCGGTGGTGCCAAACTTCAGGTAGTTGGACACCTGGCTCAGGTTGGCGTCGCCGATGATTACGTGCAGTCGCCGGTACTTGTCCGCCGTTGCGTGCGGCTCGTCGCGGGTGTTAATGATGGGGCGCCGGATAGTGGTTTCGAGTCCCACCTCCGCCTCGAAGAAGTCCGCCCGCTGGCTGATCTGGTAACCGGACCGGGAGTTGTCCTGGCCCAGGCCCACCCGCCCCGAACCGCAGATGATCTGTCGCGACACGAAAAACGGGGTCAGCCCGCGGACAATGTCGCCGAACGGGACGGATCGCGGCATCAGGTAGTTTTCGTGGGACCCGTAGGACACGGACTTGTTGTCGGTGTTGTTCTTGTAGAGGTTGACGGCGGGCAGTTCCGTGTCGCTGGCCAGCCTGCGGACCGCGGCCAGGCCCACAAGGTCCCCGGCCGCGTCCCAGGCCACTGCAGCCGCGGGGTTGGTGACCTCCGGGCTGGAGTACTCGGGGTGCGCGTGGTCCACGTAGAGGCGTGCCCCGTTGCCGAGCACCATGTTCATCAGCAGCGAGCCCGATTCGTCCTCGCCGTCCAGCTCAAGCTCCTCACGGCCGTAGGCAAGCGCCACCGCTTCGGCGTTCAGCACAGGCGGCTGGTCCGTCAGCTGGCTCGGGTGGGCCTGTCCGCGCTCCAGTGTCCAGCCGCGGGCGTCGTGCAGCGGCTCCTCGTCCGTGTAGTCCCAGCGGGTCTCGGCGCCGCCGGCGGCCCGGAGCCGGGTGACCTGGGCGTAAGCCTGGACCACCCGGGCGGACATCATGGTGGCATTGGCGCCCGGAGCGGCCGGCGCGTGAATCCCGTATTCGGTCTCCGAACCCATGACCCGCATGGCGCCGCCGGCCGGCAGGCCGCCTCCCAGCGCCGCTTCGGGGGCGGCCGTCACAGGTACTGGCCCGTGTTGGGCATGGTCTCGATGGATTTGCCGGGCTCCTGGCCGGCCTTGCCCTGGACGATGGTGCGGATGTAAGTGATGCGCTCACCCTTCTTGCCGGAGATGCGTGCCCAGTCATCCGGGTTGGTGGTGTTGGGCATGTCCTCGTGCTCGCGGAACTCATCGACGACGGCGCGCAGCAGGTGGTCGATGCGCAGGCCCTTCTGCTGCGTGGTCAGGAGGTCCTTGATGGCGTACTTCTTGGCACGGTCCACGACGTTCTGGACCACGGCCCCGGAGTTGAAGTCCTTGAAGTACAGCATCTCGGTGTCCCCGTTGGCGTAGGTAACTTCCAGGAACTCGTTGGATTTCTCCGTCGAGTACATCGACTCCACGGTGCGCTGGACCATGGCGTCGACAGTCTCCTGGACATCGCCGTCGTGCTCCACCAGGTCATCCTCGTGGAACGGCAGGTCCGGCGTGATGTATTTCCTGAAGATGTCCGCTGCGGCCTCGGCATCGGGACGCTGGATCTTCACCTTCACGTCCAGGCGGCCGGGGCGCAGGATGGCGGGGTCGATCATGTCCTCGCGGTTGGAGGCGCCGATGACAATCACGTTGTCCAACCGCTCCACGCCGTCGATCTCGCTCAGCAGCTGCGGCACAATCGTGGTTTCGACGTCCGAGGAGATGCCCGTGCCGCGGGTGCGGAAGAGCGAATCCATCTCGTCGAAGAAGACCACAACGGGGCTGCCGTCCGACGCCTTTTCGCGGGCCCGCGAGAAGATCAGCCGGATGTGGCGTTCGGTCTCGCCGACGTACTTGTCGAGGAGTTCGGGTCCCTTGATATTGAGGAAATAACTCTTCAGGTCGATATTGCCCGAGCGTTCCGCGGCGCGCGCGGCCAGGGAGTTAGCCACCGCCTTGGCGATGAGGGTCTTGCCGCAGCCCGGAGGGCCGTAGAGCAGGATGCCCTTGGGAGCCTTGAGCCCGTGCTCGCGGTACAGGTCCGGATGCAGGAACGGCAACTCGATGGCGTCCCGGATCTGTTCGATCTGCGGGCCGAGGCCGCCGATGTCCTCGTAGGTGATGTCCGGGACTTCTCTCCAGGACGAGGTTCTCAACTTCGGACCGCGGGACCTTCTCGAGGGCGTACCCGGTGCGCGAATCGATGGAGAGGGCATCGCCCACCCGCAGCTTTTCGCCCAGAAGCGGGCCTGCGAGCCTGATGACGCGCTCCTCATCGGCACGGCCCAGCACCAGTGCGCGGTCCGGGCCGAGCAGCTCCTTAAGCGTGACGAGCTCGCCTGCGCGCTCGTAACCGAGGCCGGCCACCACCAGGAGCGCCTCGTTGAGGAGGACCTCCTGGCCGACGGCCAGCTGGTTGATGTTGACCAGCGGGCTGATGCCAACCCGCATTTTCCGCCCGGCGTTGAAGATGTCCACCGATTCCTCGGTGGCGGCCTGGCCGCTGCCGGCAGCCTGCCGCCGCGGGTTCAGCTGAAGGACGGTGCCGAAGCTGTACGGCGGCTGCCCCTCCTGGTCCAGGGCGTTCTTCAGCCGGAGTATTTCGGCCTTGGCAGTTTCCAGCATTGCCACGAGCTTGGTGTTGTTCTGCGTGGCAGCTGCCAGCTGGCGGTCGATATGCCTCAGTTTGTCTCTGAGGATATTGACCTGCCGGTCCGCGACAGACAGTTCGTTGGCACCAGCCTGTTCAGCCGGCGTAGGCACGGAGTCCTTGTTTGGCGTGTCCATGATGCATCAGCCCCTTCCTGCGCTCTTCTTAAGACGATAGCCCCAAGTTGGCTGGTAGAGCCGACGACATCCGAAATACGGACTAGTTTGTGATGTCCGGATCGTCCTTCACGTTTGTGCCGGCGATCGCATCCCGCGCCGCCCGGCGCAGCTTTTTGTCCGAGACCAGGCGTTCCCCCACGGCGCCCGGTGTCCAGGCGTTGACGTCTTCTTCGTTGAACTCGGTCTTGGACGGACGCCGCTTAACGGAGATGCCGGTGACGCCGTCGGCGAGCCGGCGGGTGACCAGCAGGAACCCTGTGTGGGCGACCATGCGGTGGTCGGGGCGCACGGCGAGTCCTTCGAGGTGCCAGCCGCGGACCATGGATTCCCAGGCGTCCGGTTCAGTGAAGCGGCCGTCGGCGCGGATGGCTTCGGCCGTGCGGGAGAGCTGGGTGACGGTGGCGACGTAGTTGATCCACACGCCGCCGGGGGCCAGGACGGTGGCTACGGCGTCAAGGCATTCCCAGGGCGCCAGCATGTCGAGGACAACGCGGTCGATGGAGCCGGGCTCTTCGGCGCGGACCACTTCCTCCTGGAAGTCCCCGAGGGAGATCTGCCAGGCCGGGTGCGGGCCTCCGAAGATGGTTTCCACGTTGCCGCGCGCGATGGCGGCGAATTCCTCGCGGCGTTCGAAGGAGTGAAGGTAGCCCTGGTCCCCCACCGCACGGAGCAGCGATATGGAGAGGGCGCCTGAGCCCACGCCTGCTTCCACCACGCGGGCGCCGGGGAAGATGTCAGCCATGGTGACGATCTGGCCGGCGTCCTTGGGGTAGACCACGGCGGCGCCGCGGGGCATGGACAGGACGAAGTCGGACAGCAGCGGGCGGAGCGTCTGGTACTGCTGGCCGACGTTGTTGACCACCACCGAACCGTCCACCTTGCCGATGATGTCGTCGTGGTTCAGGAAGCCGCGGTGGGTGTGGAAGGCTCCGCCGGCCTCGAGGCTGATGGTGTTCATGCGCCCGCGCTCGTCCGTCAGCTGGACCCGTTCGCCTTCGCGGAAGGGGCCGCGCCGCCGGGCAGCGCCCACCGGCTGGTCCGCCATCCCGGCTGCAGTGCCGGAGGCAAGGCCCGTGCTGGTTGCGTTGGCGGCAGATTCGCTGCTCATGACTGTGTCCTCGCTCCTGTGAAAGCTGTCTTGGCGTGCACCGTGGCTGTCCGGCAGGGCGCCGTGCACCCGCTGCCGATTTCACGACCGGCACGTAACTCTACCGGCTCTGGCCCTGCCGGCGCGTGTTTTAGCGGGGGGCCCTGCCTGTTATGGCCGTCACCACGCTGGACTGGCGCAGCAGGCCGGTGACCCGGCCATTGTGGTCAACCACCGCGTAGTCGTGTCCTTCGAGCTGTGCCAGGTACTGGATCAACTCCTGGCCTTTGGACCATTCCGGCACATAGGCGCCGGCGCCGAGCGGGTAGGTCACCGCTCCGGCGGGGGTGGTGCCGGCCACGGCGGCGGGTACCGCGGCCAGGGCCGCGGGGTCAACCACGCTGTTGGGCCTGCCGTCAGGACCGCAGAGCACGACGGCGGTCCGCCCGCCTGCCGATACCCGGAGGACGTCGCTGACGCTCCCCCCCTCGGAAAGGCCGACGGCGGGTTCGGCCAGTGCGGCGGCGCTCACCAGATGGAGGCGGCTGCGCAGGCGGCCCTGCTGGATTGACGCTGACGCGCCCATCCAGAGGAAACCGCCGACCAGGATGGTGATGAGCAGCATGCTGGTGTCCGGTACGTCTCCGCTGAGCAGCGGCCGGACGATGAACCACAGGCCCAGGGCGATGACGATGACGCGTCCGCCCCAGCCGGCCGCGACGGTGCCTTTGGCTTGGCTGCCGGTGGCCTTCCAGACCGCGGATTCCACCAGGCGGCCGCCGTCCAGCGGCAGCCCGGGCAGCACGTTGAAGATGCCGATCACGAGGTTCGCCCAGAAGAAGATGTTCAGGAGGGTGTCCGCTACGCCGGACAAGCCGCCCGAGGAAATCACCAGCCAGGCCGCCCCGGCCAGCACGAAGTTGGCGGCCGGCCCGGCCATGGCCACCAGCACGGATCGTCCGGGTGTGGCGGTGAAGCTTTCAAACTGGGTGTGGCCACCCCAGAGGTTGAGCACGATTTTCTCGCTGGGCCAGCCGTAGATCTTGGCCGTCAGCGCATGCGCGAGCTCATGGATGAGCACTGACAGCAGGAGCAGCAGCGCGTAGGCGAATGCAACGTAGTACGCCCCGACGCCCAAAGAAGGGGTGCCATGCTGCAGCAAGGGCCCGTACACAATCACCGTGAAGGCGGCAATGATGAACCAGGAGTACGCCAGCACTATGGGAATGCCGGCGATCCTGCCGAGCGGGATACCCTCGCGGCTGCTTTTCTGGGTCTGCACGTTCGGGGGCTGCTGACCGGATCCCGCGGGATCAGACACGTTCCGGGCTCCTTAGTTGACGTTCTCGAAGGTTGCCGCCGGTTCGCGCGAGCCGAGGCGGAGCCTCACCAGCTCCTCGAGTTCGGCCACAGTGCGGTCCGCGAGGGAATCCCACGTGGTCCTGCGGGCGTCGTCCGGCAGCGGCACGAGGTGCGGAATGGCCACGGTCACGGCACCCGAAGCCACGGCCGCCGCAGCGCCCGGCGCCGAGTCCTCCAGAGCCACGCAATGGTCGGCGGTGAGCTCAGGGTCCTGCTGCTTCAGCAGGTCCACAGCCTTGAGATACGCCTCGGGGTGCGGTTTGCCCTGGGTTACCGTGTCACCGGTAACGAGGAACTCGAAGTAGGGCCGGGGAAGGCTCGCCACAATCTCGCGGGCCAGCGGTGCCTCTGACATGGTCACAAGGGCACAACGCACGCCGGCGTTAAAAAGTTCATCCAGCAGCTCCCGGGCCCCCGGGCGCCACGGAACGCTCTCCCGGACGCGGCTGATGACCTGGCCGGTAAGGGTGTCGATGATCTCGCGGATCTCCAGGCGCACGCCGGCCTGCTGGAGGATGCCGGCCGAATGGACCAGTGATTGCCCTACGAGCTGCATGGCCTGTTCGTGCGACCATGTCCCCCCGTACGCCTCGACAAGGTTGTATTCGGCTTCGATCCAGTACGGTTCTGTGTCAACGATGGTGCCGTCCATGTCCCATAAAACGGCTTTGAGCAAGGGCTGAGCGGCGGCAGATTCCATGCTTTCCACTGTACCGGGCCGCCCGGCGGTGCCCCGCCGCGGGCCCCGGCCGTACGCCGTCGGCGAATATCCGCGCATGTCCGCGGATCTGCGGCGGTTCGTTCTATGCAACAGCAACGCTTGTGGACGTAGGGTGAAGGGATGAACAGCTTCGACGGAGACACCAACGAACCGGGCACCGCGCCTGAGACGGAGCAGCTGCTGCAGCCTGTTCCCGAGGGCCAGCGTATTACTGTGATGCTGGCTGCGTTCGAGGGCTGGAATGACGCGGGGGAAGCCGCCAGTGATGCGCTCCGTTACCTCAACAAACTGTGGGGCGGGAAGAAGGTCGCGTCCATAGACGCCGACGAGTACTACGACTTCCAGTTCACCCGGCCTACGGTCCGCCGCACGGCCTCCGGCGAACGCAAGATCAAGTGGCCGTCCACGCGGATCTACAAGGCCAGCGCCCCCGGCACCAACGTGGATGTGATTTTCATCCAGGGCACCGAACCGTCCTATAAGTGGCGTGCATATACAGCGGAACTGCTTGTTCACGCCGAGGCGCTTCATGTGGATTATGTGGTCCTGGTGGGAGCACTGCTGGCGGACGTGCCGCACAGCCGTCCCATCCCGGTCAGCACATCCACTGACGACGGCGTGCTGCGGGAACGGCTGAACCTCGAAGCCTCGCAGTATGAGGGACCCGTGGGGATCGTGGGCGTGCTGTCCGAGGTATCCCTGCTCGCCGGCATTCCCACCGTCTCCCTCTGGGCGGCGGTGCCGCATTACGTTGCGCAGGCCCCGTCACCCAAGGCGCAGCTGGCGCTCCTGCACCGCATCGAGGAACTGCTCCAGGTTCCGCTGGACACGCACGAGCTGGCTGAGGAGGCCGAGGCGTGGGAGCGCGGGGTCAACGAGCTGGCTACCGAGGATCCCGAAATTGCCGCCTATGTGCGGCAGCTGGAGGAAGCGAAGGACACCGCAGACCTGCCCGAGGCCAGCGGCGAATCCATTGCGCGCGAGTTTGAGCGCTACCTGAAGCGACGGGGCAAGGACAAGCCTTAGGGCGGCACCGTTTCGACGGTTCCCTGCCCACTCGACGACCCGCCCCTGTGTGTCAGGCTGTTGTGTGACAGGTTCACTGTCGCTTCGGCCTGGCACTTAGGCCGGGGAAAGGTCCGTCATGGATTTTCTTGTCCCTTCCCGACGCTCGAAGCGGAGCCACTTCACTCTCGCGCAGAAGCACGAGATTCTTGATGAGTACGACAAGTGCCTCGAGCGTGGGTCCCGGATCGCCTTCTGTAGAGCGGTGGGCATCGCCGAAGGCACCTTGCGGCTTTGGGTTCAGCAGCGCGAAGCCGGGGAGTTGAGATCCAGTATCAAGCAAGGGAACGAGGACCAGCGATTGCGGGAAAGCGATAAGAGGCTGCTCGAGCAGGTCCTGAAGGAGAACGAGGTCCTCAAGGCCAAGCTGGCCCGGTCCGAGGCCGCGGTGGACATTCTGGGAAAAGCTTCCGCGCTCTTGGACGCCATGGCCAAGAGCGCGGCGGCAACGGATCCCGAACTGAAGGAACCGGAGCCGCAGCGCCCGGACTGGTTGGTGCCAAAGTCTGGAAAGACATCGCCCTGACCTTCGCGGGGAAACTGGTGACTGCCGGCTGGTCAGCGGTCACAGCCTGTGCCCTGGTGGGCCTGCACCGCACCACCTGGTACCGGCACCTGAAACCTGCCGCGCCGGCCGGAATCGCTGTGCCGCAGGCCGACCGGGCCTACCCGAACCGCATCACCACGGCCGAAGCCGAGGAGTTCATGGAGTTGCTCAACTCCGGGGACTACGGGAACCTCTCGGTCACCCAGGCCTACTACCGGATGCTCGACGCGGGTCATTGCTCGTTTTCGATCGCGGCAGCCCACAGGATCGTGACCGCGCACGGCCAGAACGGGGACCGCCGGGCACAACGCGGTGGCACCGGTTCCAAACGGGCCAAACCCGTCCTGGAAGCCACGGCCCCGAACCAGCTCTGGAGCTGGGACATCACGATGCTGCATGGCCCGGGCAAACACATCTATCGGCTGTACACAATCATGGACGTGTTCTCGCGCAAGGTCGTCGGGCACCGCGTCGAATACACCGAAACCGCCGCCCTTGCCTCAGCTCTGATCCAGGACGCCGTGGCCGGAAACAGCCAGAGTCCCGCCGTGCTCCACGCCGATAACGGTGCGCCCATGCGGGCAGGCACCACCTTGGACCTCGCACGTGCCTTGGGCATCAGCCTGTCCTACTCCCGGCCCCGGGTCTCTGATGACAACCCATATTCGGAATCCCTGTTCAAGACCGTCGAGTACGATCTGGGCTTCCCCGGACGCTTCCAGGACCTGCACCACGCCCGCGGCTACATGGCGGCATTCTTCACGAACTACAACGCCAATCACCGGCACAGCGGACTGAACTACTACACGCCCGACACCGTCCATCACGGACTGATCGAGCAGGCGCGCAGGCAGCGACAAAAAACCCTCGATGCCTGCTACGCCCGCAACCCGCACAGATACCGCCGCAAGCCCACTGCACCGGGAATCCCTCCCGTCGCAGGAATCAACCACAAAGAAACCACCCGGCTGTCACAAACAGCTTGATATATACCGGTGGAACGTCGATTGAGCAGGGAACCGTCGAAACGGGTTTTAGAGTTCGACGCCGAGAAGAGCGTTGACGGCGTCGCGCACCAGGGCCCGGTCTGCTTCTGACGCGCTGTCCGTGTTGTCAAGCGTGGCATCAGCCCACCGGTCCACGGCGGCAAGGGCCGCGGGTGCGTCCAGGTCGTCGGCCAGGGCCCCGCGCATCTGCCCGATCAGTTCCGTGGCGGTTCCCGCAATAGCCGCTGCCAGCGCAGAACGCCACCGCTCCAGGCGCGCCTTGGCCTGCTCGAAGCCTTCCGCCGTCCAGGACCAGTCGGACCGGTAGTGGTGCGCCAGGATGGCAAGGCGGATGGCTGCCGATTCTTCGCCTGCCGCGCGCAGCTTGGAGACCAGGACCAGGTTGCCCTTGGACTTGGACATCTTTTCGCCGTCCAGTCCCACCATGCCTGCGTGGGCGAAGTGCTCGGCGAGGGGAACACCGGAGAGCGAGTAGGCATGCCCGGCGCCCATCTCGTGGTGCGGGAAAACCAGGTCCGAGCCTCCGCCCTGCACGGTGAAGGGCGCGGGCAGGTACTTCTGGGCGATGACGGTGCATTCGATGTGCCAGCCGGGCCGGCCCTCCCCCAGCTCGCCGCCGGGCCAGCTGGGCTCGCCGTCGCGGGCCACGCGCCACAGCAGCGGGTCGAGGGCCTGGCGCTTGCCGGCCCTGCCGGGGTCGCCGCCCCGTTCGGCGAACAGTTCCAGCATTTCGGCTTCCGGCAGTCCGGAAACGGCTCCGAGGGTCCAGGCGTCCACTCCGACGGCGTGCTTGCTGGCGGCCTCGACGTCGTAGTAGACATCGCCGTCGGGCTCACCCGGGGTGCCGTTAACGCGGTAGGCCAGGCCTTGGCGCAGGAGCCGCTCAATCGCGGGGACGATCAGCGGCATGGCTTCGACGGCGCCCACGTAATGATCGGGGGCGATGACGTTAAGGGCTTCCATGTCAGTGCGGAAAAGCTCGATTTGGCTTTCCGCCAGCTCGCGCCAGTCAACGCCGGTGGCGTCGGCACGCTCCAGCAGCGGGTCATCGACGTCGGTGACGTTCTGGACGTACGCAACCTGCTGGCCGCCGTCGCGCCAGGCACGGTTCAGCAAGTCGAACGCGACGTAGCTGGCGGCGTGTCCCATGTGGGTGGCGTCATACGGGGTGATCCCGCAGACATACATCGACTTTTCGCCATCGGCATTCAGGGTTACTGCGCGCTGTGCGGTTGTGTCGAACAGTCGGAGCGCGGGCATTTCCCCCGGCAGGACAGGCACGGGGCGGGAGATCCAGGACTTCACAGACCAAGCCTAGTGCTAGGCGCTGATGACATTGAAACCGAGCAGGAGGTACAGGGCGAGGCCAAGGAAAATGCGGTACCAGACAAACAGCCGGTAGCTGCGCGTTGAGATGAACTTCAGGAACCACCCGATGATGACGTAGCCGACGACGAAGGCGATCACTGTAGCCAGGGCCGTCTCCCCGAGCCCGTAGGGGCCGCTTGCACCGTCCTTGGCGACCACCTTAAACAGCTGGTAGAGGCCGCTGCCAAAGACTGCAGGGATGGCCAGCAGAAAGGAGTAGCGGGCGGCGGCTTCACGCGTGTAGCCCATGAAGAGCCCGGCCGTGATGGTGCCGCCGGACCGTGAAACGCCGGGGATCAGGGCCATGGCCTGGGCGAAGCCGTAGAGGATGCCGTGCTTGTAGGTGAGCCCGGAAAGGTCCCGGTCCTGTTTGCCGATGGCGTCGGCCACCGCCAGGATGAGGCCGAAGACGATGAGCATGGTGGCCACGATCCACAGGCTGCGCAGGACGGATTCGATCTGGTCCTGGAACAGCAGGCCCAGGACGATGATGGGCAGGCTGCCCAGGATCACCAGCCAGCCCATCCGGGCGTCAGGGTCCTGGCGCGGCACCCGCCCTGACAGCGAACCGAACCAGGCCTTCACGATCCGGACGATGTCCCGCCAGAAGTAGACGATCACGGCGGTCTCCGTGCCGAGCTGCGTGATGGCGGTGAAGGCCGCGCCGGGGTCAGCCGCGTTCGGCAGGAACGAGCCCACGATCCGGAGGTGGGCGCTCGATGAAATAGGTAGGAATTCGGTCAGTCCCTGCACAAGACCCAGCAGGGCCGCTTCAATCCAGTTCACGCTAAGACCCTACGTCATGACGCGGGTGGTTTCCCCGTAAGCTAGCTGCTATGCAGCAGCGTTACATTGGCAACAGCGGGCTCCGCGCCTCCTCCCTCTCCCTGGGCACAATGTCGTGGTCCCGTGAAACGGACGAGCAGGATGCCTCGGAGCTGCTGCGCACCTTCGTGGACGCCGGCGGAACCCTCGTGGACACCGCTGCCTCCTACGCCGACGGCCAGGCCGAAGCCATGCTCGGGTCGATGCTCGGCGACGTCGTCTCCCGCACGGAAGTGGTCATCTCCACCAAAGCAGGGGTGTCGCCGTCGGACGGGCGGCAGCGGGTGGACGCATCACGGAACGCAATGCTGTCCGGGCTGGAAGCCAGCCTCGCGCGCCTTGGCACCGACTACGTCGACCTCTGGCTCGCCCAGGCGTGGGACCCCAACGTCCCGCTCGAGGAGACGTTGTCCGCCCTTGACTTCGCCGTCCGCAGCGGAAGGGCACGCTATGTGGGAACCGCCAACTACAACGGCTGGCAGACCGCCAAGGCGGCCGCGGTGGCCGGGTTCCCGCTCGTTGCCAACCAGTCCGAGTATTCACTGCTGTGCCGCAAGCCCGAGGCGGAGCTGGTTCCCGCCATTGAGGATGCGGGCCTGGGACTGATGGCGTGGGCGCCGCTGGGCCGTGGCGTGCTCACCGGCAAGTATCGCGGGCATGTGCCCTCCGATTCCAGGGCAGCGGGTACACGGCTGGCCACCTACGTGGAGCCTTACCTCGAGCAGCCAGCGTCGCAGGTGGTCGAAGCTGTTGCCATGGCCGCCCGCGGCTTGGGGCGGTCGTCCCTGGATGTTGCGCTGAGCTGGCTGCTGTCCCGGCACGGAGTGGCGACGGCCATCGTGGGCGCGCGTACGCCCGTCCAGCTCAAGGAAATCCTGGATGCCCAGCTAACGCCGCTGCCGGCGGAAATAGCGCGTGCCCTGGAGGATGTCTCCAGCAGCCTGGCTTAGCCGGGCCCCGATCACACCGGGCGGGTCGCGCCCCGACCCGCGTCACTCCTCGACGATTTCCAGATCCTCGTCGACTTCGCTGTCTTCTTCTTCTTCGTCTTCCTCGTCATCGAACACCTGAAGCGGCGTCACTTCGTTATAGGCCTCATAGAGTGCGTCCTCGTAGACTTCGAAGGCATCGGCAACTGCAAAGAATGCCGCCTCCACTGATGGGTCACCATCCCCGCGGCGGGCTGAGGCGGCTGCGAGGTGTTCTTCCAAGGCGGCAGTCAGGGACTGAAGCGCGACACGCGGATCGATGCTCATGCCTTCACGTTAGCGGGAAAAGGACGAAAATGGAGAGCAATGAAGGAACATTTTCTGACCAGCTCGGTCCTGCGGGAACGGGACTATGCCCGGCAATACGAGTACCTCGTATTGACCGTCGGTCCTGAGGATTCCCTGCCCGAAGCCCGGCGCCGGCTCGTTGAACACTCCGAATACGGCAAGTGGGAACTCGAGCGCAGCAGGCTCTACGTGGGCGGCGGCAGGCGCTTCTGGCTTCGCCGCCGGGTCACTCAGGTGCAGCGCACCGTCTAGGCCGCTCCGGCCGGGTGGGCGCGCACCTCAGATGGCTGCGCCCACTCCTGCTCCAGTTGTCGGCTGCTCCAGTTGTCGGCGCGGGTGAGCGCTGCAGTTACTCTTCGAGCGGGCCCAGCCACGCGTTGGCAACGGTGTTGTGCGCCGACTCGTCGTCCGAGGGGTGGAACATGCCGGCCAGGACGTCGCGGTACAGGCGTTCCAGTTCCGAGCCCCTGAAGTAGCTGGATCCCCCGGAGGCCCGGATGGCAAGGTCCACCACGGTCCGCGCCGTTTCCGTCGCCCGGAGCTTGACGCCCACAAGCTTCGGAAACCACTGGCTGCCGTGGTCCACCAACCGGTCCACATCGCCGGCCACCACCGAAAGCTGGGGGTACAGGGCATCCATGGCGAGGGCGGCCTCGGCCACCTTCCAGCGGATGTCAGGATCCTGGGCAAGGCTCCTGCCCCCATTTTTGAATGATGTCCTGCGCTTGGCGGCTTCCACGGCCAGCACCAGAGCCCGCTCCCCGATGCCCGCGTAGACGCCGGCAAGCAGGGTTTCAAAGCACGCGAAGATAGCGAAAATCAGCGGATCCGCGTTGGGCCCCACCGGCAGCTTACGGAAGATGCGGCCGGGCGGGACAACTGCGCCGTCCAGAATGGTGGTGTTGGACTGACTGGCGCGCATGCCGAGCGTGTTCCAGTCCTCCAGGATCCGGTAGCCTGTCGTGTCCCGCCGGATGAAGCCGTGTACCAGTTCACCTTCACCGTCCCGCGCGGCCGAGTCCTTGCCGAAGATGCCCAGGCGCGTCCAGGCCGGCGAAAGGCTCGTGAAGATTTTAGTGCCCGTGAAAGAGTAGCTGCCGTCCGGCAGGGGCTTGGCCTCCGTCAGCGAATCGAAAAGAACGGAGTCGTTGCCGGCCTCGGAGTTGCCGAAGGCAAAGATTTCCCCCGCTGCTGCCTCCCGCAGCACGAAGTCCAGGGAAGGGTCGCCGCGTTCGGCCAGGACGCGCGCCACCCCTGTCCAGACCAGGTGCATGTTGACGGCCAGCGCGGTGGCAGGGGCCGCCGTCGCCAGCCGACGCTGGCAGCGGACCGCAGCCTCCAGACCAAGGCCAGCCCCGCCGCCGGCCTCCGGCACGAATAGCTTCAGGTAGCCGGAATCGGCCAGTTCCTCAAGATCCTCTGTGAAGAAGCTGCTCCGCTCGTCGTATCCCGCCGCTCTCCCCCGGATCCGTGCGAGCAGGTCGTCAGGCAGCAGCCGTACGGCTGCCATAGGTGTTTGGGGGTCCACGCGCGTCCTCAGTAGTTGGTGAGCAGCGTGTTCAGAACGCGTGCTCCGAACTTCAACGAATCGGCCGGGACGCGTTCGTCAACTCCGTGGAACATGCCGGTGAAGTCGAGGTCGTCCGGCAACTGCAGGGGCGCGAAGCCATAGCCTGTGATGCCGAGCTTGCTGAGCGCCTTGTTGTCGGTTCCGCCGGACAGCGTGTAGGGCAGGACCTTCGCGCCGGGGTCCTCGGAGTGCAGGGCGTCGATCATCGAGTCCACGAGGTTGCCGGAGAACGGCACTTCCAGGGAGACATCCTGGTGGACGTAGCTGACGTCCACGCCGCTTCCCGCCAGCTCGCGGACGATCTCCAGGACGTGTTCCTGCTGGCCCGGCAGCGTCCGGCAGTCCACCAGCGCCTCGGCGGACTCTGGAATGACGTTGTGCTTGTAGCCGCCCCTCAGGAGCGTCGGGTTGGAGGTGTTCTGCAGGGTGGCGCCCACGAAGCGTGCCACAGTGCCCAGTTCCTTCAGCAGCCTGTCGGGGTTGTCGGGGTCAAACTCGACGCCGGTCAGTTCGGTCACGCCGTCGAGGAACTGGCGCGTGGTGGCCGTCAGCTCGATGGGCCACTCGTACTCGCCGATGCGGGTCACGGCGGCGGCGAGCCGCGTGATGGCGTTGTCCGTGCTGATCTGGGACCCGTGGCCGGCGCGGCCGTGGGCCACGAGGCGCAGCCATGAGATGCCCTTCTCCGCCGTCTGGAGGAGGTAGGTGCGCTGGCCACCGATGGTGGCGGAGAAACCGCCCACCTCCGAGATCGCCTCGGTGGCCCCCTCGAACAGTTCAGGCCGATGCTTTACCGCGAATTGGGAACCGTGAACGCCGCCGGCTTCCTCGTCGGCGAAGAACGCGAAGATGATGTCCCGCTTCGGCTTGCGGCCGGTGCGGGCAAAGTCCCGCAGGACGGACAGGATCATGGCGTCCATGTCCTTCATGTCCACCGCGCCGCGGCCCCAGATCAGCCCGTCCTTGAGTTCGGCGCCAAACGGGTCCACCGACCACTGCTCACGGAGGGCGGGCACCACGTCCAGGTGGCCGTGGACCACGAGGGCGCTTGCGGAGGGGTCCAACCCCGCCATGCGGGTCACCACGCTGGCCCGGCCAGGCTCCGACTCGAAGATTTCCGCGTCCAGCCCTACATCGCTAATCAGGCTGGCGGTGTACTCGGCCGCCGCACGTTCGCCGGGCCCCGAGCCATCCCCGTAATTGGATGAATCGATGCGGATGAGCTCCTGGCAGATGGTGACAACTTCATCCTCTGGCCGAACGTGAGACATTGATCACTCCTTTAGCGGGGAAAGCGCGGATTCATGCGGGTTGGGGCGGCTTCTGGCTGCCGGAACACACAGGTTCAGCCTACCCAGTCGACTCGATTCCATCTTTCCGGAAAGTTCGTGTTAGAGTTTTTCTCGCTGCTTCGGAGAGATGCGAACCGCTGGAAGGCGGAGAGAGTCCTTCGAAATACCACCTGCGCGGGTGGCGGAATGGCAGACGCGCTAGCTTGAGGTGCTAGTCCTCGAAAGGGGGTGGGGGTTCAAGTCCCCCTCCGCGCACAAAGGGAAAACCCCGGGAATCCAATGGATTTCCGGGGTTTTTTCGTTTCTCCAGGACCACGCGCGGCCGGCGTCATATGTGGCGCCCCGCGGGTCAGCCATACGGCCGCCGAAGTTGTAACTCGCGGTAATCCCGTAAACGGCCGTAACTTCCTCGACGGCCAACGTCATCAAAATCGCCATGGCACATTGACCTGCACCGCTCCCCGGTTCCCGTGCTGCCCTGATCAGGAAACGCCCCGGCCGCGGAAGCGGCCGGGGCGTTCAGCTCGGCTGTCTGGGGCCTGAGGGGCCGCGTCAGCAGGCCGGCACCCCCGAATCCACGGGCCCGTCGGTCGGACGGATCCAGAGGTTGTTAATCACCTTGTACCAGACGTTGCTCGTGGACCCGGTGGGGCGGCCGGTGGCTCCGTCGTAGATGGTGTACGCGGCACCGGTGGTCACGCACTGGACCTGTACCCGCGTGCCCTGCGCCACGAAGGTTCCGCCACCAGCGGCACAATTGGCCGCTGTATCCGGAGAAGAGGTGCCGTTGGAGGGCCATTCGCAGGTACCGGGACTCGCCGTGCCGTTATCCACCACAAGGTACTTCGCCGGAGCTGTCCTTCCGGTCGCCGATACCGCTGTGCGCTGGCCGAGGTCATCCACGACTGTAACGGTGATGGAGATGGATTGGTCGTACCCGTTGCCGGTAGTGACGGATCCTCCCCCGGCACCCAACGTGCCTGACTTCCCGTCCGATGACTGGTACTCCAGTGCCGCCACCTGGCGTCCGTTGTTGACCACGGCTCCGACGTCGAACCTCACCGTCGTGGTCACAGTAACGGGGTTGATACTCGCCGCGTGCGGTTTGCCGTACGGCGCCACCGGGTTGGAGTTGGTGACCGGCCCTTCGTAGGTGGCATCGTCCGCGCTGTTCACGGCGCGCACCCCGATGGTGTAGTTGCCGTTGTTGGGCACACCGGACCGGATGACCTTGTCAGCCGGCACTGCCATGAAGTTGCTTCCGTTGACCTGGTACTGGTAGCTCGGTGTCGCACCGTTGCCCGCGGCCGCACCAAAGGAAAGCTGCACAGCATTGTCCAGTGGATCGGCCCGGACGCCGGGGACGGCACCAGGCGCGCCGAAAGCGCGGCGGGGGTCCGACGGCGCACTGGCGGCCGAAGTACCTGCCTTGTTTTTGGCCACAACCGTGAAGGTGTAGTCGGTGGCGGAGTTGCCGACGGTCACAGGCACGCTCAGCTGACTGCCGGACACGGTGTTGCTCGCTACCGTGGACCCACCCTGCACTGCGTTGACGGTGTACGTGTCGATGGAGGCGCCGTTGTCCGCTGCGGGGGTCCACGACACCACCATGATCGATTGGGTCCCGCCGGAGGTGGTGCGGGTGGTGCTGGGTTTGCCGGGGGCGCCCGGTACGCCGGCCGGGATGGCAGTGGCTGAATAGGCGCTCCACTCCGACGGATCCGGCGCCTTGTTGGAAGCCTGGATCCTGACCTGGTACGGCGTCCCGTTCTGGAGGCCCGTCCACCGGTAGGACGTTCCCGTGACCTTGCTTGCCCGGATGTTTCCTGCCGCAGGCGCGGGCGAGATCTCCAGGTTGTAGCTCTCCACCGGTGAGCCGTTGCTCCTTGGAGGTACCCAGTTCACAGTGAGGGATCTGTCGCCAAAAACCAGTGCCGGCGCTGCCGGGGTATCCGGCTTCGCATCGGGACGGGCAGGTGCGGAACCGGGAGACGGCGCCGAGTCCCCCAACTCGTTCGTGGCCACCACAGTGAAGGTGTACTCCACGTTGTTGGTCAGGCCCGTGAGCGTGCACGTGGTGGCAGGGCACTCTTGCGAGAACGCTCCGCTGCCGCTGACCTTGTAGCCGGTGATCGCTGCCCCGTTGTTGGCGGGGGGTGACCAGTTGAGGACAACGGTACGGTCACGCACCTCCCCGACAGTCGGCGTGGACGGAGCATCCGGCTTGTCTTTGACGGTGAGCCGGACGCGGCCGTCAACTTCGCGTTCCGCGTCCTGGGTTTTGTCCTGGACCCGGTAGCGGACCACCATTGTGCCCACGAACTCCTCGGCGGGCGTCACGACGACGACGCCGCCCTCCACGCCGGCCGTGCCCGTTCCGGTTTCGACGGCGGCGCTTAGGATTTTCAGCGGTGATTCAGGGAACGGGTTGATGTCGTTGTCCAGCACCGGTACCGGCTGTGATTGCCCGGCCCGGGCGCTGGCGATGACGTCGTCGTTTGCTGCGGCAAGCGGACGCTTCGACGCGACCACGCGGACGTCCACGGCGCCTGCAACAGGTGCGCTGCGCCCGTCCGAGACGGTGACGCGCACGGTGAGCGTGCTGCCCTTGGTGGCACTGCCCACCGTGGCTTTGAAGAGGCTGCCGTCCAGGGAGGCCCTGATTCCGGCGGGCGGCGTCCCTTGCAGCACAAAAGTGAGCTTGTCCTTGTCTCCTTCGTCGACGTCGGTAGCCACCTGGCTCAGGTCCAGGGTGGCTTCTTCGCCCGGCCCAGCGTCAAGGGTGCTGGAGGGGAACGTTGGAGGATGGTTGCGGGCCTGGTTAGGCAGAACCGTGATGCCGATGGTCAGCACCGCCGTCCGCCCGTCGGGGTCGTCAACGCTCGTGCCGTCGGTGACCTCGAGGGAAACCGCTGCCGGGCCTGAGTAGTCGTCGGCGGAAGTGAACACGAGGGTGGTCGCGTCCTTCACCAGCGGCGCGCCATTGGAAGCGACCGCCTGGACCTTGGAGTCCTGGGTGATGCGGGGGCTCTTGCCGGGACGGACCACCACCAGGTCCCGCAGGTTCATGGTCAGTTGCTGGCCGCTGACCACTTCCAACGGCGCGGTGCTCCGCAGAGCGGGCGCCTGCCCTTGCAGGCCGGGTACCACGATGAACGCCGTTGAGCTGAGCTTGTCCATGTCGGTGACGGTGTACGCGATGATCTGCGGCTGGCTCTCCAGCCGCACCGCAACCTTACCGGGAGCCGAGATGCTGGCAGTGGGTGCCGCTTCCGGGAAGGTTATCTTCAGTTCCGCGGCCACACCGTCCGGGTCTTCATCGTTCTTCAGGACGGGAACTTCGACGACAGCCTTGCCCAGCGTCTCTGCGAACGCCACCCGGTCGTCCCGAGCGACGGGCGCCAATGTGGCGGCGTCCCTGCGCACCTGGATTTTGAGGGTTCCGACGGCGGTGCCGCCGCGGCCATCGGTGATCTCATACCGGACGATCGACGTGGCGGAGGCTTCGGAAGGCGACGGGGCGGTGAGCTGCACCCGTCCGTCGATGACCTCAGCCTTCAATTCCGGGGCAGCTTCCAGCCGGTGGGCTGCGAGGGTGACATTGTCGCCGTCGGGGTCGGAATCATTGGCCAGCACGTCCACTGCCACGTGCCGCCCCGGGAGAACGGTGATGCTGTCCTCAACGGCCCTGGGACGCTGGTTGGATCCAGGTGCGGGTGCGATGCCCACGGACACACGGGCGGTGGACCGTGCCCCGAGCCGGTCCTCCACCACGTAGGAGAAGGTGTCTTGTCCGGCGGCGTTCGCTGGCGCCGTGTATTCGACATAGTGGGCACCCACCACCGCGGTTCCCTTGCGTGGTGCCTGCTCCAGCCCCACCAAGGTCACAGAGTCGCCGTCGGGATCAATGCCGTCCAGGGGAATGGCGATCCTGGTCGTGTTGCCGGCTACGACCCGACCGGTGACATGGTGGGGAAGCGGCCTGGAGTTCGTGCCCTCGCCGCGAATGTGAATGGTCAGCTGCGCCGAGTCTTCCTGCCCGTCCGGGCCGGCAACAGCGTAGATCGCGTGCACCGTTCCACCTGCTCCACCTGCCTTGAAGCGAAGCACGTCCCCCGACACGGCGAGGAGGCCTTGGGCGGGGCTGATTCCCTGCACGAGGACCGGCTTGAGCTTCAGCTTGGCGCCATTGGGGTGGGTGTCATTGGCGAGGACGGCGACGGTGGCGACGTCGTTAGCCCGCACGGTGATTTCATCCGGGGCAGCAACAGGCGGGAGCAGTCTGGCGGGTGCCGGAATGGGCAGGATGGTTACCTGCCCGGTTGCACTGGCCACGCCGTTGGACACCGTGTACGTCAGGCTGGTGGGTGCGGTCAGGCCACGGACGTCGGTAATGCGCAGGATCTGGTGATTGACAACCGCGACGGCCACTGCCGAATTCCGGGGCAGCCCCACGGACTGGATGACGAGGACGCCACCGGCCGGGTCCGAGTCGTTGGCTAGCGCGTCCAGCAGCACTTCGCCGCCCACCGGCAGCAGTGCAGTATCAGCGACCGCGACCGGCTCACCCTGCCCGGCCCCGGCGGCTTTGACGTCGATCCGCACCAGTCCCTCAGAGCTGTCCGGTCCATTGGTCACCAGGTACGTCACGTAATACGTTCCGGCGTTGAGTGCGCGGAAGGTGAAGGTCCCCGCCTGGTAGTCGGGGGTGATTGCCTGCTCCTTCGCGCCCGTCACGCGTGTCAGCCGCAGTCCTTCACCGGTGGGGTCGCCGTCGTTCTTCAGCGGAGAAACCAGAATGTCCTGCCCGGCGGTACCCGAAACGTGGTCCGCGTTGGCCTTCGGCGGAAGGTCGCCTTTGGCGCGGACATCCACCACCACCGTCCCCTCGACCTGGTCCCGGCCATCGGAGACAGTGATCACAACGGCCTTTTTGCCCAGGGTTGATCCCACATCGTGGAACGTCAAAAGGCCGTCCGCCCGGGTACGCACCTGGTCGCCTTCGCGGGCAGGGCGGGCTCCCAGAAGCAGCAGGTCGTCGCCGTCGGGGTCGGTCCAGTCGGTGAGGACGTTCTGGGAGATGCTCTTGCCCTGCTCCAGGATGATGGTGGGCACGCGTTTCTGTTTCGGCGGCTCGTTGCTGGCGGGGTCCTTGACGGTCAGGGTGACCCTGGCTCCGGCGGTGCCGCCCCGGCCGTCACTGGCCAGGTACTGGAACTGCGACGTTCCGGTCGCATCGGCCGGCACCTTCACCTGCAGGCCGGTTCCGTCGTACACGGTCTGGACGCTGCCGGCGGCGGGATTGTCGCCCTGGAGCTGGACGGTGAGGACGTCTCCGTCCGGGTCGGAATCGTTATCAAGGACAGGCAGGAGCGTGGTCCTGCCGGGCCGCACTCCGAATTGGTCATCGGCGGCGGAGGGCGGCCGGTTCTCCTTGGTCCGGTCCGGGAGGGTGTCCACCGGGTTTTCATCCGCAGCGGGGTCGTCCTGGTCTTCGGTCTTGTCCGGCGGGGGAATGATCTCGTCCCAGTTGGCTACAAGCCTCATGTTCTCGGTGACCAGCCAGACGTTGCCGGACGTGACGTCATTGAGGACCACGATGTCCCGGTTCACGCGAAAGACCAGGTTGGACCGGGCGTTCGCGCCGGGGATGTCAGCACTGCTGCTGTCTGCGGCGTTCGTGCATTCGCGCAGGTATTTGCCTGCCCCGGACCACGCAGCGTAGACGCAGCCGTTGACATGAACCGGCGTTGCGGGGGTTCCTGACGTTCCGAGGTCCACAACCGTCGCGTTCGAACCGTCCAGGGGCTGTTTGATCAGGCCCTTTTTGGTGGAGATGGCGACAAAGTCAGCGGCGGGCCCGCTTTGCTGCAGCTTGGCGTCCGCCGCGTCCGGCAGCTGCGCCAGCCGGCCGCCGGGAAGGTGAAGGGTTCCCGCGTCGGCGTCGAACAGCACCGGTTGGTCCCCGACGGCGGCGACCTGGAGCTTTTCTTTGTTGCGGATCTGCTCAAGTTGAACGGTGTCTCGGGAATCCACTCCGCCGGTGGCATTCACGCGAATTGTGGTCACCTCGCCGCGTGCAGGATCAGCGGCGTGGACGACGTCGTCAGTTCCTACCGTCGCGACGATGCCTTGGGCATCGCTCAGGACGGGTTCCTGTGAATCGAAGTCGACAGAGCCGAGCATGCTGCTCTGCGTCACCCAGAGACGGCCTGAGTTCGGATCAGCCAGGGCCACCGCTTTTTCCCCGAACGCCGGGACCGCCGATCCCGGAAGCTGCTGGGGCGGTTCAAGGGTGACGTCGGAGACCTTGACCCTGCCCAGGGAGGCGTTGCCGCGGTCGGACACGAGCACACTGCTGCTGTGTTGGAGGACGTCGAAGTCGGCGCTGGCTGCCATGAGGCCGCCGTCCAGGGTTTTCGACTGGAAGTTCAGGTGGCCTACGAGGTTCATGTCCGAATTGGTTACCCACACGCCGCCGTCATTCAGGTCGATCTGCGTGGTTCGGAATCCCGGGTGGATGATTGCCACCGCCACCAGCAGCCCAATTGCCGAAAATGTTGTTGCCGACGCCAATGTGCGTTGTTTTGCGTGCGTCAGTAAACGAAGCGGCATCCGTCCCCCAGTCTTGTCGTTAGCCCCCAGCTAATATACGCGGACATACCGGCAGTTCCTGAGCCAGCGCCGGCGTCGGGAGCGCTAACGGCGCCGGTCCCTGGATCCCTGCCTCGGCTGGAACCACTCTCTTCCCGAGCGGGTCGGACGGGCGTACAAAGGAACTGGAGGGCAACGTTTGTAACCTCCGCCTCACCGCCCTCCGGGGGACCCGGAGTCCGGGAGACGGGCTGACAAGGAGGTCGTGGGGTGTCCGATCAAGATCGTCCTTACCCGAAGCAGCGCCCCATCCCAGGGGTTCCCCCGGGCAGTGGACGGCCAACCCGCAGCACTGCAACCCGCGGCCCGGCGCGGCGTGCACCATACGTCATTGCCGGGGTGCTGCTTTCCGTGGCAATTCTGCTCCCGCTTATGCCGCAGACCTACTCCTTCAGCGCGCCGGCGCTGGGCGGCATGCCGTTCTTTTACTGGTACCAGCTGCTCTGGGTTCCCATTTCCGCCGCCCTGAGCGGTGTGGCGTACTGGCTCGTGACAACGGAGGACCGACGACGGCGGGCGGCGGCCCGCGCGGGCACTACCGGGCTCGACGGTGAAGCAGTGGGTGGAGATGAACGGCCATGAACGGGCGCGAAATCAACTGGGTCGCCCTCATTATCGTGGTGCTGCTCTTCGTCGTCGTCGCCGTCATGGGCTTCCTGGCCGCGCGGTGGCGCAGGACGGCAGAGACCGAGGGACTGCACAGCCTCGACGAGTGGGGATTGGGCGGAAGAGGCTTCGGGACATGGATAACGTGGTTCCTGTTGGGCGGCGACCTCTACACCGCCTATACGTTCGTTGCCGTTCCCGCCGCGATGTGGGCCACGGGGGCCGTCAGCGGCTTCTTCGCGGTGCCGTACACGATCGTCCTCTACCCGATCATCTTCATCATCATGAGCCGGCTCTGGTCCGTGTCCCACCGGCACGGCTACGTCACCTCGGCGGACTTCGTGGGCGGCCGCTACGGGAGCCGTTGGCTGTCCCTTGCCATCGCCGTCACCGGCATTGTGGCAACCATGCCGTACATCGCCCTCCAGCTCGTGGGCATCAAGGCTGTCCTCACCGTGCTCGGCCTGGGCAGCTCCGAGAATGTGCTGCTGACCGACCTGCCGCTGATTCTGGCGTTCGTCGTGCTGGCCGCGTACACCTACACCTCGGGGTTGCGGGCACCGGCGATGATCGCCGTCGTCAAGGACCTGCTCATTTATCTCGCAGTGATCGTCGCGGTCATCTACCTGCCGACCAAGTTCGGAGGGTGGGACGCGATCTTCGGGGCGGCGAAAACGAAGCTGGAAACCGTCAACGAGGCGACCGGGAAGCCCACCGGGGTGTTCATCCCATCGGGCGCCAATTTCTCGGCCTACTGGACGCTGGCGCTCGGATCGGCCATGGCGTTGTTCATGTACCCGCACTCCATCACCGGCGTGCTCGCGTCCAAGGGACGCAACACTATCCGGCGCAACGCCGCGATTCTGCCGCTGTACTCCCTCATGCTCGGCTTCCTCGCGCTGCTGGGTTTCGTGGCCATCAAGGCCGGCACCAAGCCGATCGACCTGAACGGGGCGGTCAACCCCCAGCTCGTGGTGCCGCAGCTGTTCCTGGACCACTTCCCTGCCTGGTTTGCCGGGGTGGCCCTGGCTGCCATCGCCATCGGGGCGCTGGTACCGGCAGCCATCATGTCCATTGCCGCGGCCAACATGTTTACGCGCAACATCTACCGGGACTTCCTCCGGCCCGACGTGGATCCGAAGACTGAGGCGAAGGTGTCCAAGATTGTCTCGCTCGTGGTGAAGTTCGGAGCGCTGGTTTTCGTCATCGCCATGGACCAATCCGCGGCCATCAACATGCAGCTGCTGGGCGGCATCTGGATTCTGCAGACGTTCCCCGCCGTCGTCGCAGGCCTTTATACGCGGTGGTTCGACCGCTGGGCTCTGCTGGTTGGATGGGCGGTGGGAATAGGCTTTGGCACCGCCTCGGCCTACAACGTCATCAATCCTGTCACGCACGCACACTTCGGCGGCTCCATCGCTTCCCTCCCGGGGACCGACTTCACCGTGTACATCGCTGTGTCGGCGTTCGTGCTCAACCTGCTTGTCGCCGTCGTGCTGACCCTGGTGCTGAGGGCACTGAAGGTGCCCCAGGGAGAGGACAAGACGCGCCGGTCTGATTACGGTGCTGATGAAACGGACCCGAAGGTTGCCGAGATCGAACGGACCCAGCGTTTCGTGGAACCGGGAGGGCCGCCACCTGTGGCGTAGTGCTTTTCAGGTTCGGGATAAAGAATGGTCCACGCCATGAACGTCAGCGACATCCGAGGGCTTTTCCCCGGGCTCGAAAACACCATCTACCTGAACACTGCCACCATGTGCGTCGGCTGCACCCCTGCCAGAGAAGCATACGAACTGGCTGCCGAGCGCTGGTCCGCGGGGCGGTTTGACTGGATGGAGGCCGAGCAGGCGGGTGAGCACGCCCGCGGCATGTTCGCGGAGATCATCGGAGCCACGGCGGCGGACATTGCCATCGTCCCCGCGGTCAGCACCGCGGCGGGGATTGTGGCCGCCAATCTGCCACCCGCCAGGCGCGGGGAGAACATCGTGGTGGCCGAGAACGAATTCGCCTCGAACTACTACCCCTGGCTCTTGCTCCGGGAGCGTGGCTACGACGTGCGGGCCGTCGCTGCGGACGGGGACGTGGTGCCGGCCGACGCCCTCGGCCGGGCGGCCGACGGCGGAACCCGCCTGATCGCTGTCAGCGCCGTTCATCCCGTCACCGGATACCGGGCAAATCTGGGCTCGATCAGCCGCGTCGCGGCCGGCTCAGGAGCCTGGTTTTTCGTTGACGCCTGCCAGGCGGCCGGCGCCGTTCCCCTTGACGTGGTGCGCGACGGCGTGGATTTGCTGGCCACCGCAAGCCACAAATTTCTCCTCGGGTCGCGGGGCATGGGCTACCTCTACGTCCGCCCCGGGCTGCTCGACCGCCTTCAACCCATCGTGCCGGGCTGGAAGGCAGCCCGCCTACCGTTCGAAAGCTTCATTGGCCCGGACATGGACCTGTCGCCGACGGCGTCGAAGCTGGACGCTTCGTTGGCATGGTTTCCGGCGCTCGCCGACCAGGCGGGACTTGCTGTCCTTCGCCGGTTCGGTATGGGCGCGGTCCTGGAGCGTAACGCACGGCTTGCGCTGCACCTGCAGAACGCGCTGGAAGCGGCGGGCGTCAGCTTCCGGTCCTTTCCCGCAGAACACCGTTCCACCATCATCTCCGTTCCGGTAAGCGACCCGGACGCGGTCATGGCCCGGCTGCGCCGTGCGAACGTGGTTGTGTCCCTCCGGGCAGGCAGGATCCGGCTGGCGACCCATTTCTATAATCTCGAGGAAGAGCTGGTCCGGGTTGCAGGGCTAATTGCGGGCCGGTGAGCCATCACGGCCCGGATCCGAGGAACCCCGGCGTTTTCGTATATCGGTCGGTCCCTGGACTGATAAGAGCGACCTGCTGGAAAAAAGTTGCCCAGGGCATTGACTTGGCACCCTCGCGAGGACCACTCTACTCCTAGACGTTTGGGGGGCGCGAAGGCAGTAGCAATGGAGCCGCGCCGTGAACATCTATTTGGCAGTTGAGACTTTTTTTCCCGGTCACCTCAGAGAAGATCTGAACGTGGACCCGCATGCAGGGCTCACTGAAACGCAAACGATCGGTGAACTGCCCGGTAAACATCGACATCGCCAGCGGCCTGGCCGCCGCACCCGCCATCTTGCATTGCCCGTGAAGTCAGCGGGGATGAAGTTGGCGGTGAATCGGCCATGATGAGCGCCATTCTCGGCTGGGTTCTGCAGTTCCGGATCCTTGTCCTGGTCGTGGCGGCCGGCGTCCTCGGGTACGGCTTCACCGCTCTGCCCACCATGCCTGTGGACGCCTTCCCCGAGTTCGCACCGCCGCAGGTCGAAATACAGACCGAGGCCTTGGGGCTCTCTGCCGCTGAAGTCGAACAGCTCATCACGTCACCCATGGAGGCCGACCTGCTCAACGGTGTGGCATGGGTGGAGGCGATCCGTTCCAAGTCACTTCCCGGCCTGTCCTCGATCCAGTTGGTCTTCCAGCCGGGTACGGACATGTTCCGGGCACGCCAGCTCGTCGCTGAGCGCCTGACCCAGGCCAGGGCGCTGCCCAACGTGTCGGCAGCACCCGTGCTCATGCAACCTTTGTCTTCCACCAGCCGGGTGATGATGGTCAGGCTCACGTCCAAGGACATGTCCCCCATCGACATGTCCGTGCTGGCGCGGTGGACCATGAAGCCCGCGCTTTTGGCCGTTCCCGGAGTAGCGAACATTTCCATCTGGGGCCAGCGCGACCAGCAGTTGCAGGTACTCGTGGACCCCAAGCAGCTGGAAGCCAAGGGCGTGACACTGGACCAGGTCATCAGGACCACGGGCAACTCCGTGTGGGTGTCCCCGTTGAGCTACCTTGAGGCCTCAACGCCGGGCACGGGCGGCTTCCTGGAAACGGGACATCAGCGGCTGGGCGTCCAGCATGTCCTTCCCATCACCACTCCCGAGGACCTGGGCAAAGTCAGCATCCAGGGTACGTCCAGCAAACTGCTGCTCGGGGATGTAGCCCTAGTCCAGACGGATCATCAGCCGTTGATTGGTGATGCGCAGCCCGGCCAGGACGCTGAGCTGTTGCTGGTGATTGAGAAGTTCCCGGAGACAAACACCGCGGACGTCACAAAGGGGCTCGACGAGACTATGCGCGAGCTCCAGGCCGGGCTACCCGGCGTAACCGCCGACACCACCGTGTACCGGCAGGAGTCGTTTGTCGAGCAGGAAATGGGCACCCTTGGTGTCGCGCTGCTTGTCACGCTGCTGCTGGTCGCGGCGGCGTTCGGACTGGTCTTCCGGTCCTGGCGCAGCGCGCTGATCACCCTGATCACCGT
Source organism: Arthrobacter globiformis (assembly GCF_030815865.1). Classification (NCBI taxonomy): domain Bacteria; kingdom Bacillati; phylum Actinomycetota; class Actinomycetes; order Micrococcales; family Micrococcaceae; genus Arthrobacter; species Arthrobacter globiformis. The sequence goes on along the minus strand of NZ_JAUSXI010000001.1, from coordinate 3,176,609 downwards.
ACCGCTCTCCCTCATTGCTGCGGCCCTGCTGCTGACCCTGCGCGGGGCCGGGCTCAACACCATGGTTTTCGCCGGCATGATCCTCGCCCTGAGCGTCATCATCGGGGATGTAGCGGAAGACCTGAACTCCGCCGCCAGGGCCTACCGGGCATCCAAGGCAACCGACCACGGGGATTCGAGGATCGCCCTGCTTGCGGGTGCGTTACGGCCTGTCCGCACCTCCCTGTTCTACGCGCTGCTGATCATGGCGCTGAGCGTGCTCCCCATGCTCTTTGTCCCTGGCGAAAACGGCGCCATGTTCGGGCCCCTGGTAATTGCCTATCTGCTCGCCCTGGCGGTCGCCATGGTCGTGGCCCTTACAGTGACAGCGGCCCTGACGTTCTTCCTGCCGCCGGCATCAGCGGCCCCGGGCCGCGAGCGCCAGGCTATGCAGCGCCTCCGCATCCGGTACGGGCGGACACTGTCCCGCCAGCCCGGCAGGCCCGCCTTGGTCTTTGCCGCCGCGGCAGTCATGGCGCTCGCCGCCCTGGCGTTGGCGCCGCAGCTGGTCCCCAACCACCCTGTGGTGCCGGTGCTGGCAGACAACACGCTGGTGGTCCAGTGGAGTGCCGCGCCTGGCACCTCCGACCAGGAGATGGTCCGGATCACCGATACCGCGGCCCGCGAACTGCGGGCGGTGCAGGGCGTCTCCAATGTGGCCGCCGAGGTCGGGCGCGCCATTACGTCCGACCACGTGGGAGACATCAGTTCCGGGGAGCTGTGGGTGGGAGTGGCAAAGGATGCCTCGTACTCCAGCACCCTTGAGGACGTACAAAGGGTCGTGGCCGGGTACCCGGGGCTGAGCGCAACGGTCTCCACCTACCCGCAACAGAAAATCGACCAGATCCGGGAAGCTGCCGATTCCGGATTCGGCGTCAGGGTCTACGGCGTAGACATGGCCACCCTCCGGGCAAAGGCCGAGGAAGTGCGGCAGGTTCTGGCACACACGGCCGGTGTGGTGAATCCCCGCGTTGATGCCGCCATCGAACAGCCGACCGTCCAGGTCAAGGTGGACCTGGCGAAAGCACAGAAGGCGGGCGTCATACCCGGCGATGTCCGGCGTGCGGCGGCTGCGCTGCTGCAGGGCATCGAAGTGGGTAACGTCTACGAGCAGCAAAAGGTCTTCTCCGTGGTGGTCAAGGGAACGCCTGCAACCCGGAACAGCCTCACCAGCGTCAGCGAGCTGCTGATCGACACTCCCAAAGGCGGGCATGTGCGTCTTGGCGACGTCGCCGAGGTCAGCATCGTTCCAAACGATGCGGTCATCCTGCATGACGACACTTCCCGGCGCGTGGATGTAAAGGCGGACATCCAGGGGCGGGGGCTGACTGATGTGCAGCAGGACATCGAAAGAGGCCTGCAGCAGATCCAGTTCCCGGTGGCCTACCATGCGGAGATCCTCACCCGGTTTGGCCAGCAGCAGTCCGCCTTCCAGTGGCTGTGGCTGCTGGCAGCCGTAGCTGCCTTCGGCATCCTGGTTCTGCTGCAGACAGCGCTGGGCGGATGGCGGCTTGCAGCCGCCGTATTCCTCGGACTGATCGCATCCCTGTCGGGTGGAGTTATCGCAGCCCTGGCCGACGGCGGGGCCAACTACCTGACGGCGTTTGTCGCGTTCTCGGCCGTCCTGGGCATCGCAGTCCGCAGCTGCCTGCTGCTCGCCGGCGAGGTCAGGAACCTCCGCGCCAGGCAAAGCGAAGCCACAGGGCCCGCCCTGGTTATCCGCGCCGCACGCGACAGGCTCAAGCCGACCCTCGCCTCCGTGGTGACCACCGCCGTCGCCCTGATTCCGCTCGTGCTTCTGGGCGGAGTCACAGGCACTGAGGTCCTCCAGCCGATCGCGATCATCATCTGGGGCGGCCTGCTGACAACCACCCTTTTCGTGCTGTTCGTGCTTCCCGCAATCCTGCTCCGCTTCGAACGCAGCCAGGCAGGGACACGAACAGCAACGACACACGCCGAAGTCACCGAAGCCCGACGGGCGCCTGAAAGCCGGGAAGCATCATGACAACGACCCCGCCGCGGATGCGCGGCCCGATGGTTCTTATCGTCCTGGGTCTCCTCGCACCGGCATTGCCGGCCTGCAGCCAGCACGCGGCGGAGGCTCCGGCCGCCGGCGACTCTGCCGCGAGCCTTGAAGAGGTACCAGGGACCGACCTGAAGCGCATCACACTGAACGAACACGCCGCCGGGAACCTCGGCCTCCAGACGTCGGCGACGAAACTGGATGCCAAGAGCGGGAAACTCACCGTCCCCTACCTGGCGGTCCTCTACGACAGCGAAGGAAAAACCTGGGTCTACACGATTGCCGGACCGCGGGTCTACGTCCGCCAGTCCATCACGGTGGAGCGGATCGACGGCGAACAGGCCACGCTGAGCGACGGTCCGGCCACGGGCACGACTGTGGTGACCGTGGGGGCCGCAGAGCTGTTCGGCGCTGAGCTGGATGTGGCGAGCTGACATGCGGTGGATAGTAGGAATCAGCCTCAGGTTCAGGACGATCGTTGTTGCCCTCGCCTGCGTGGTGATGCTGCTGGGATCCGTCCAGCTCAGTAGGGCATCTTTGGATGTTTTCCCGGAGTTCGCGCCCCCGCGGGTCGAGGTCCAGACTGCATGCCTGGGGCTCACGGCCCAGGAGGTGGAGGAACTCGTTTCTGTGCCGATCGAGGCGTCCCTCTCCGGAATGCCGGGGCTGGATGAGCTGAGGTCAAAGTCAGTGCCCCAGCTGTCCTCGATCGTCCTGATCTTCAAGCAGGGCACGGACCTGCTCAATGCCCGGCAGCAGGTATCCGAGCGGATGGCCGCCGTGACGGCGGCCCTGCCCACGTGGGCCGCTCCCCCGGTGATGCTGCAGCCGCTGTCCTCGACCAGCCGCGTCATGAAAATCGGCATGACGTCGTCCAGCCGGTCCATGATCGAGATGTCCATGCTTTCGTACTGGACCATCCGGGCCCGACTTTTGCGGGTCCCCGGCGTGGCCAACGTCGCCATCTGGGGCGAGAGGCTCCAGATGCTGCAGGTCCAGGTTAAACCGGAGCAGCTCAAAGCCAAGAATGTCTCGCTCAACCAGGTCATGGAAGTAACGGCCGGGGCTGTGGACGCAGGCCTGCTCCAGTACTCGCCCGGAAAATTCATCGGCACGGGCGGCTTCGTCGGCAGCCCGAACCAGCAGATGAGCATCCGCCACGTCCAGCCCATCACCAGCCCTGCGGATCTGGCCCGTGTGACCATCCGCGAAGACCACGGCACCGCACTGCACCTGGGCGACGTGGCGCGTGTGGTCGAGGACCATCAGCCGCTGATCGGTGATGCAGTCATCAACAACGGTCATGGACTGATGCTTATTGTTGAGAAGCTCCCCTGGGGCAACACGCTTGAGGTGACCAAGGGCGTTGAGGAAGCCCTTCACGAACTTCAGCCGGGCATGAGCGGCATCACCTTCGACACCACCATCTTCCGTCCGGCGAGCTTCATCGAGGAGGCCGTTTCCAACCTCAGCCTTGCCCTTCTCCTGGGGTGCCTGCTGGTGGTCATGATCCTCAGTGCGTTCCTGTTCCAGTGGCGGACAGCACTCATCAGCCTGGTCGCCATTCCGCTCTCCCTCCTCACCGCCATCATGGTGCTGTACTTAACCGGTGGATCGGTCAACACCATGATCCTGGCCGGGCTGGTCATTGCGGTGGGGGTCGTCGTCGACGACGCGATCATCGACGTCGAAAACATCATGCGCCGCTTGCGGCAGCACCGCAGCCATGGCGGCGGCGGCGGCGAATCGACGGCCTCAGTGGTGCTGAAGGCCTCCCTGGAAATGCGGAGCCCCATCGTCTACGCCACCTTGATCATTGTGGTGGCTGCCCTTCCCATTTTCTTCCTGGACGGGCTGACGGGAGTGTTCTTCAGGCCGCTTGCCGTGTCCTACACGCTGGCCGTCCTGGCATCGATGCTCGTGGCCCTGACCGTGACGCCGGCACTTGCCCTGATCCTGTTGGCCAGGGCAAAGCTGGAGCAACTCGACCCGCCGCTGGTCCGGGTGCTCAAGCGCTGGTACCACGCGGTCCTGTCCCGCATCATGAACCGGCCGCGATATGGCTATGCCGGGTTCGGGGCTCTGGCGCTGGTTGGTCTGGCGATCGCCCCGCTGCTTGGGCAGTCCTTGTTTCCCACGTTCAAGGAACGCGACTTCCTGATGCACTGGGTGTCGGAACCCGGCACGTCGGCGGCGGAGGAATACCGCATCGCCCAGCGGGGCTGCGCGGCGTTCCTCAAGGTGCCCGGCGTCCTTAACTGCGGAACGCATATCGGCCAGGCCTTCCAGGCAGACGAGATAGTTGGCGTCAATGCCGGTGAACACTGGATCAGCATCGACCGCCACGCCAACTATGAGGAGACAGTCGCAGCCGTCCAGGAAGTCGTGGACGGATACCCTGGCCTTCACCGCGATGTGCAGACGTATCTGAAGGAACGGATCGAAGAGGTCCTGACGGGTGCCAGCGAACCCATCCTCGTCCGGGTTTACGGCGACGACCTTGACGTGCTGCGCGAGCAGGCCCAGAGGATCAAGGAAATCCTCAGCGAGATAAACGGGACCGACGATCCCCACATTTCCCTGGAAGTCGACGTCCCGCAGATCACGGTTAAGGTGAACCTGGCCGCCGCGGAGAAGTACGGCCTCAAGCCCGGGGACGTGCGGCGCGCTGCGGCGACGCTCGTGGCCGGGGAAGAGGTGGGCGACGTCTTCCGGGACGGAAGGGCCTACGACGTCCAGGTCTGGAGTACACCGGAAACCCGGGCAAACGTCACCTCCATCCAGGACCTGCCCATCGATACGCCAAGTGGGAAGCGTGTGCGCCTCTCCGACGTCGCCGCCGTCAACGTGCAGGCCACCCCGAACCTCATCGACCGCACGAACGGTTCCCGCCGGGTCGAAGTGGGATCCTTTATCGACCCCGGGGCGGACCTCGGCCACGTTGTCACACAGCTGCAGGAACGCCTGGAGTCCCTCAACCTGCCCGCCGGCTACAGCGTCCAGCTATTGGGCGAATACACGGAGCGGCAGGCAGCCACTGATCGACTCATGATTTTCGCTGTTGCGGCGCTGATTTTGATCCTCGTCCTCCTCCAGGCGTCCTTCCGCAGCTGGCGGCTGGCCGTCCTGGCCCTCCTGACGCTGCCCATCGCGCTCGTGGGCGGGGTCCTGGCCGCGTACTTCACCGGAGGCGTACTGTCGCTGGGTTCGCTCGTGGGGTTCCTCACGGTCATGGGGATCGCGGCCCGGAACGGCATCCTGCTCATCAGCCATTGCCAGCATCTGGAAAGGACCGAGGGGGTTGCGTTCAGCGGCTCGCTCGTGCTGCGCGGCGCCGGTGAACGGCTTTCCCCGATCCTCATGACCACCCTTGCCACCGGACTTGCCCTGGTGCCACTGGTCATCATGGGGGATGTACCCGGCCATGAGATCGAATACCCGATGGCCGTGGTCATCCTCGGCGGACTCCTGACCTCCACGCTGCTCAACCTGTTTATTGTGCCGTCGCTTTACCTGCGGTTCGCCCAGTCGAGGACATCCCGGAAGGCGGCAGAACAGGAGCTTGCAGGACAGGAGCTGGCCGTTCAGTAGGCGGACTGCTTGCCCTTGACCGCCGGAGCATCACTCAGCCCGTGCTCCGGCGGTCAGGTGCAGGTTGCGCGTCTCAATGAGCTTGCGGAGATAGCGCGCCAGGAGGAATTTCTCCGCGAGGCGGCCCAGGAGCCCGAACGGCGCCGCGAAGTCGATCCGGTCCACCATGACGGTTCCGGCCGGGCCCGCACTGAATTCGTGGACATGGCGAAAGCGAAGGAACGGCCCCCGGACCTGTTCATCAACGAAGTAATGAGGTGCCTGCATCTCGGTAATCCGGCTCGTCATCCGTATCGGCAGCCCGAAGTGCCAGGCGCGCCATGTCACCTCCTGCCCCAAGGCGATAAGCCCCGACGTGACACCACCAACGGCTTCCTCCCGGGAACGGGCCATCGAGTCCTTGTGGGCGTCGATGCTCCGGGAGAGGTCAAACAGCTCGGTCATCCCGAGGGTTGTCCGTGAGGTGCATTCGAAAGTGACGGCCATGCTCAGAGTATGCCAGCAGTTTCACCGGCGCCCCGGACGCGCAGCTGACGATCAGCCAGACGAAGCGGGCGCATCCGGGCAACCCTCCGGCGCCGTGGCGGGCGTTCGGATCACATCCCGCGGCCGCTGATAGGCGTAAGCTATCAGAGCCTCGGCAGGCCTCCGCCACGAAAGGGGCAGGGCCAGGTCGGGGCCAAACAGCAGACCAGACCGGAAATGGAGCTGGCGTGGACACCCGGAAGCTGAAGTACTTCCTGGCGGTGGTTGACCATGACGGATTCAACCGCGCGGCAGAACACCTGCTCATCGCACAGCCGTCCCTGTCCCAGACCATCGCCAGCCTGGAGAAGGACCTGGGCGTGCCGCTGTTCCACCGCATCGGGCGCCGGGCCGTGCTCAGCGAGGCCGGAAAGGAACTAGTGGGCCCCGCCCGGCTGGTGATGCGGGATCTGGACGCAGCCCAGTCCGCCGTGCAGGCGCTCCGCGGCCTGCGGAGCGGCCGCCTGGACATCATCACCATGCCCTCCCCCGGCATCGAGCCGCTGACATCCATGACCGCCGAGTTCACCAGGCTGCACCCGGAGGTCCGCCTCAACGTCAGCGCCGCCTTCACTCCGGAGGAGGTCGTCGAGTCTGTCCGCAGCGGCAGCACCGAAATCGGCTTGGCCGGCTCCTCCAGTCCCATCCGAGTCCCGGGAGTTAACGTCCTGGACCTGGAACGCCAGCCGCTCATCCTCATCGTCAACCCCCAAGCGGACACGTTCACCGCCGGGAGCACCATCCAGCGGGAGGACCTGGACGGGCACCGGCTGATCGCCAGCCAGCGGGGATCACTGATGCGCTGGCTCGTGGACGACGCCCTTGCCCATGGCGTTAAAGCCGAAATCGTCGTCGAAGTCGCGCACCGGACCTCCATCCTGCCGCTGGTGCTGGCGGGCGTCGGACACGCCGTCATGCCATCGTCCTGGGCGCCGACGGCGCACAAGGCCGGACTGCGCACCCTGCAGATCGAACCCGTTTCCCACCTGGACGTGGCCATCCTCAGCCGGAAGGACGGCCTGACACCCGCTGCCCGCGCGTTCCTGAAGGTTGCTGAGCTGCACGTGGTGAAGGAGCCAGACGCCGACCAGTCGCTGGAGCGATAGGCAGAACCTATCTGCCGTATCGAAACTAAGTCTTGGACGCGCATAGCCGCCGGGCCGTCTACTTGAAGAGGAAGAAAACAGTGTGACCCCGCTAGCAGGACCACGCTGCCAACAAACTCAACGAGGAGGTAGGCACATGAGCGCCACCCAGAAATTCAGCATCGCTTCAATCCCCGCAGACGGCGTCGGCAAAGAGGTTGTCTCCGCCGGCCGCCGTGTCCTGGACGCCCTGGCAGAGAACTCCGGCGGCAAGTTCGCCTTCAACTGGACCGAGTTCCCCTGGGGCTGCGGTTACTACGAAAAGACCGGCCAGATGATGGACCCCAACGGCCTGGAGGCCCTTAAGGACTTCGACGCCATCTACTTCGGCGCGGTCGGCTGGGAAAACGTCCCGGACCACATCAGCCTGTGGGGCCTGCGCCTGAACATCACCCAAAACTTTGACCAGTGGGCCAACATCCGCCCCGTGAAGTTCCTCCCCGGCGTCCAGTCCCCGCTCCGCAAGGCCGACACCACCGAACTCGACTGGATTGTTGTCCGCGAGAACAGCGAAGGCGAGTACGCGGGCCTCGGCGGCCGGAACCTAAGCGGCCGCGGCCCCGGCAACGAAGTCGCCCTGCAGACCGCACTGTTCACCGAGAAGGGCTGCGAACGCATCATGCGCTTCGCCTTCGACCTGGCCCGCACCCGCACGGTGAAGAAGGTTTCCTCCGTCACCAAGTCCAACGCCCAGCAGTACGGCATGGTCCTTTGGGACGAAGTCTTCAACCGCGTCGCTCTGGACTACCCGGACGTACAGACTGAGAGCGTCCTGGTGGACGCTATGAGCGCCAAGTTCATCCTCAAGCCCGAGGACCTCTCTGTGGTTGTCGCATCCAACCTCAATGCCGACATCCTGTCCGACCTGGGGTCGGCACTGGCCGGTAGCCTGGGCCTGGCCGCCAGCGCCAACCTGAACCCGGAACGCCGCTTCCCGTCCATGTTCGAACCGGTCCACGGTTCCGCCCCGGACATCGCCGGCAAGGGCATCAGCAACCCGATCGGTGCGATCGCCAGCGCCGCGCTCATGCTGGACCACTTCGGCCTGCACGAGGAGGCCCGCCGCGTGGAGGCTGCCATCGAGCAGGCCACGGGTTCCGGCCACCTGACCCGCGACGTCGGGGGCGACGCCAGCACCGACGACGTCACCGAGGCCATCATCAAGGCCCTCACCCACACCCTGGCCGCCGTCTAGCGCGGAGGTCCCGCCCCAACGCTCGCAAGCTCGGGTCTGGACCCTCGGGACGCCGCTTGTGCCGCACTTATTAAGCGTCCGACGGCGGCCTGCCCGCCGCCGTCGGACGCGCGGAGGTCCCGTCCCAACGCGCGCAAGCGCGCGTCGGGGCCCTCGGGACGCCGCTTAGCCCAACCCAAGACCGTCTCCAGCGATATTCCACAATGAGGTAGGAATCATGGACCACATCACCAACGCCGGCAACGCCACCGTGACGCCGGCACCAAAGACCCGCTGGTACAAGCAACTGTACTTCTGGGTATTGACCGCCATTCTCATCGGCATCCTCGTTGGCTGGCTCGCGCCGTCGACGGGCATCGCCATGGAACCCATCGGCACCACCTTCGTGAATTCCATGAAGATGCTCATCGGGCCGATTGTGTTCCTCACGATTGTCGGCGGCATCGCCAGCGTCGCCGACCTGAAAAAGGTCGGCATGACAGGCTTGAAGGCCCTGACCTACTTCCAGATCGGCACCATCTGCGCCATGGTCTTCGGCCTGGTCGCCATCAACGTCTTCCGCTTGGGCGACGGCGTCAACGCCGACGCCAGCACCATCAAGACGTCCGATTCCGCGGCGAAACTGATCGACGCCGGCGCCCACCAGGAATGGTGGCAGTTCCTCACCCACATCATCCCCAACAGCATCGTCGGGCCCTTCGTCGAGGGCGACATCCTGCAGATCATCTTCATCGCCGTCGTCTTCGGCATCGCCCTGAACGCCATGGGCAAGGTAGGCGCCCCTGTCCTGGACGGTGTGCAGCGCCTGACCGGGGTGATGTTCAAGATCCTGAGCTTCATCATGAAGGCCGCCCCGCTCGGCGCATTCGGCGCCATGGCGTTCGCTGTCGGCAAGTACGGCGTCTCCTCGCTCACCAGCATGGGCGGGCTGATTGCGCTCTTCTACGTCACTTCGATCCTGTTCATCGTGGTGGTCCTCGGCTCCGTCATGGCATTCCTGAAGCTGAACATCTTCACGATGATGCGGCACCTCAAAGAGGAATACATGCTCATCCTGGGCACCTCCACGGCGGAACCGGCCCTCCCTGGCCTGATGCGCAAGCTGGAGCACGCCGGTGTGAAGAAGGAAACCGTTGGACTCGTTGTGCCCACCGGCTACAGCTTCAACCTCGACGGTGCCGCCATCTACCTCTCCCTGGCAGCCCTCTACATCGCCCAGGCCACCAACACCGACCTGACCATCGGCCAGCAGCTGGGCCTGCTCGCCGTCATGCTGCTCACCTCCAAGGGCGCGGCCGGTGTCGCAGGCGGCGGCTTCATCGCCCTCACCGCAACCCTGACCACCATCGGCACCATCCCGGCCGCCGGCATCATGCTCATCTTCGGCATCGACAAGTTCATGTCCGAATGCCGGGCCATCGTGAACTTCACCGGCAACGCCGTGGCCACGCTCTTCATCGCCTGGTGGGACCGGACCCTCGACGCAGACCGCGCACGCCGCGTCTTCGCTGGTGAAACTGTCGAGCCGATGCCCGCAGAGGATCCCGTGCATCTCGACGACGTGACTGACACCGACGACGACCTGACCGAATACGGCCACCACGACCCCAAGCACGGGGATGCCCGGCACCCCACCGCCGGTACCGCACCTGACCGCAGCCCGGCCTACTCGGAATCCGCATAGATGCCTACCGCGACTGCCCCAAGGCCCGTCCGGGCCCTGATCGCACCTGACAAGTTCAAAGGCAGCCTCACCGCGGCTGAGGTGGCTGATGCCGTGGCCGCGGGGCTCCGCTCCGCAGCTGATGTGTCCGGCATCGCCGGAGCGGTCCAGTGTGAACTGCTTCCACTGGCCGACGGCGGCGACGGTAGCGTCGATGCCGCCGTCACCTCCGGCTTCGCGCGCCGAAGCTGCACTGTTGCCGGGCCCACCGGCCAGCCTGTCCAGGCGGCCGTCGCGTTCGACGGATCCACGGCCGTGGTCGAGGTTGCCAACACCTGCGGACTGGCACTCCTGCCGGAGGGACAGCTGAAACCGCTGAACGCCTCCAGCCGAGGTTTCGGGGAAGCCGTCCTGCTTGCCCTCAGCCTCAAGCCCGCCAGGATCGTGCTGGCACTCGGCGGAAGCGCCAGCACCGACGGCGGCATGGGAATGCTCACGGCCCTGGGCTACCGCTTCCTCGACGCCCACGGACGGCAGCTGGACGGCAACGGCAGGACCCTGGGCCAGATCCACGCCATCCAGCGAACCCACTTCCCGGAACTCGCCGGCACGGAACTGATCATGGCCAGCGATGTCCACAACCCGCTGCTCGGACCCCAGGGCGCTCCTGCAGTCTTCGGACCGCAGAAAGGCGCCGGGTCCACAGAGATTGCGGCCCTCGATGACGGCCTGGCGCACCTCGTGGGCAAGCTGTCAGAGGCAGGCATCCCCCAGGCCGCGGCCCTGGCAGGGCACGCAGGGGCAGGAAGCGCCGGAGGACTCGGCTACGCCTGCCTGCTGCTGGGGGCAAGGCAGGTGTCAGGTGCCGATTACTTCCTGGACCTGCTGGACTTCGACGCCCGCAAGGACAACTGCGACGTCGTCATCACTGGCGAGGGGAGCATCGACGAACAGACCCTGGCAGGCAAGCTTCCTGCCGCCGTCGCCCGCCGCTCGGGCGGCCGCCCGATCATCGCGGTGGCTGGCAGATCACTGCTCCCGAGGGAGCGCTGGGCCGAGATGTCGTTGAACCGGGTGTACACGCTGGCGGAGTACACGGACCGGGACTCCGCCAGCGACCCCGGGCTGTCCGCCGCACTGCTGCACCGGATCGGACAGGACATAGCAGCGGGACTCCGGTAGCAAAGCCCTTGCCATCCGCCCTCCTGAAGAATGGCCGCGAGCAAAAAGAAAGGCCCCGCAGCGGCGGGGCCTTTCTTTGCTGTGCTTATGCGTTCTCGCGGATGCGGTCAGGCTCACGGTCAGCGGTTTCCTCAAGCCGGGCGAGGTAGGCCCACATCCTGCTTTCCTCTGCCTGCACCTGGGGTTCGGGGGTCTCGGCCGGCCTTGCTTCCGGACGTCCCTCGGCCTCCTTGGCCGCTTCCTTCCTGTAATTCCGCCATCCCTCACACGATGAATAGCACATCACCGACCTCCTAACAGTTGGTGTACTTTCATCGTCCTCCCATAACCGGGCAGTGTCGATTGCCGTTCAGTGTCGATTGCCGTTCAGTGTCGACTGCCGTTCACTTTCGACCGCCTTGGAGGTCGCCCCGCCCAACCTGCTCAGGTCAGCCGCTGGCGGACGATGTCGCTGACGGCCTTGCCGTCGAAGCGGCCTGCAACCCGGGCCGTCACCGGCTTCATCACTGCGCCCATGTGCCGCACGGACAGTTCCGTGCCCTCCGCCCGCAAACCCTCGATGACTTCATCGACGATGCCCTCCACCTCGGCGGCAGCGAGGGCCTTCGGCAGGTATGCCTCAATGACCTCCGCTTCGGCGACTTCCGCCGCTGCCCGCTCCGATTCACCCGCTTCGGTGTAGATGCGTGCCGTGTCGCGCCGTTTCGCCGCTTCCTTTTGCAGCAGTGCCGTCACCTGCGCGTCGTCCAGCTCCACGGGCGTTTTGCCGGACTTCTCCCGAGTTTCGATCTCGCCCAGGACGCTGCGCACGGTGCCCAGGGCCACCTTGTTGTGCTCCTTCAGATGTGCAACGACGTCCCCGTGCAGCCGTTCCTTCAGCGTGGCCATGATTTCCTTCTCTCGGGATCGGTGTGTACCTCAATCGTGGACCCGCTGGCCTGTAGCGCCTAGGACGCAGCAATGCCCAAGGACCCCCACCGCGCACAGACCCGCACTACAGAGGGCCGGTGGCGCCCAGGATCAGGTGTTGCCGCGTGTCCTTCGCCGCTGCCTGCGGCAGTCGCACATATGTTCTATATATGGAAGAGGAACATCCCGGTGAACTTGCCGGGCAGATGTCAATCAGTGAGCTCCTTGTCGCGATGGGCGAAGCCCCCGTGGAAAGCATGCTGCATCTGGTGGTCCCTGACGACGCCTCATCGCTGATGGAGGACCCGCCCACGCTGCCCGGGCTATGAGCAGGGCCCGAAAGGCATTGCCCCTGTAGCCTTGATTCCTATGGTTTATGTCCAAGTCCCCGGCCCGTCCCTGCCCGAACAATGGTGGGACCGGGTGGCAGCCGGATTCACCCAGACCGCCGTTCCCGCGGTCTCCGTCACCGAGCTCCTGGCGGTCGTGCTCATCGCGGCGGTGCTGTCCGTTCCCCGCGCGACATGGCGATATTTCGGCCTGCTCGCCACGGTGACCCATGAACTGGGGCACGCCTTTGCTGCCCTGACCAGTGGCCAGCGGCTGGGAGGCATCCGGCTGCAGCTGAATCACGGCGGCACCACCACGTCCTATACCCGGGGGCGCGCCGCCGCTGTGTGGTCAGGGTTCTGGGGCTATCCCGTTCCCGGCCTGACCGGCGCCGCGCTGGTATGGGCGGGCTTCAGCGGCTGGGGCCCGGCCGCCATGTCTGCCGGACTGATGATCCTGCTGGCGTCGCTGATCTTCATCCGCAATGCCGCCGGCGTGCTCATCCTCCTTGGGGCGGTGGTGGCGGTGGCGGCCATGATCATCAATGTGCCCGCCGCGTTCACCGGCCACGCGGCCATCATCCTGGGCGTCGCCCTTCTCGTTGCCGCCGTCCGGGACCTGCTCAAGCTGACCAATGTCCACCTCCGCCGCCGCGACCAGTTGCGGTCCTCCGACGCCTACATCCTCTACCGCGCCACTGCAGTGCCCTCCGGCGTCTGGATCGCCCTGTTCTCCCTGGTGGTGGCAGCCTGCTGGCTGGTCGCCTGGCAGCCCATGTCGCGGGTCTTTGGGGCGGCAACATAGTCTGGAGCCATGAGTGAGAAGACCAACACAGTCGAAGCACACGGCAGGGGACGCCACGCAGGGGAACCGCGCAGTCGGGAACTGCACGCGGCGGAGCCCCGCAGCACAGAACAACAGGGCGCGGATCAACACGGCGCGGATCAACACAGTGGCGATCAACACAGCACCAAGGGTGCGTACGTCACCGGCGGCGAATTCAACCGGGACACCAACTACATCGAGGACCGCATCACCCGGGACGGCACGCCAGGGCCGAACGGTGAACCGGGCTGGCCCGTGGAACCGGGGCGCTACCGGCTAATTGCCGCGCGGGCGTGCCCGTGGGCCAACCGCACCGTCATCGTCCGCAGGCTCCTGGGGCTCGAGGACGTCATCAGCCTCGGCCAGCCCGGCCCCACCCACGATGCCCGGTCCTGGAGCTTTGACCTGGACGCCGACGGCAAGGACCCCGTGCTGGGCATCGAGCGGCTGCAGGAAGCCTACTTCCGCCGTTTCCCGGACTACCCCCGCGGCATCACGGTTCCTGCTTTGGTGGACACCGCCAGCGGCGCCGTCGTGACCAACAACTACCCCCAGATCACGCTGGACTTCTCCACGGAATGGACCGAGTTCCACCGCACGGGTGCGCCGCAGCTGTACCCGGAGCACCTGCGCGGGGAAATCGACAGCATCAGCAAGCGCGTCTTCACCGAGGTCAACAACGGTGTGTACAGGTGCGGCTTCGCCGGGTCGCAGGAAGCCTACGATGCTGCCCACACCCGGCTGTGGAACGCGATGGACTGGCTCGAGGAACGACTCACCGGCCAGAGATACCTGGTGGGCGACTCCATCACCGAGGCGGACGTCCGGCTCTTCACCACGCTGGCGCGCTTCGATGCCGTCTACCACGGCCACTTCAAGTGCAACCGGAACAAGCTCAGCGAAATGCCGGCGCTATGGGCCTATGCCCGGGACCTGTTCCAGACACCCGGCTTCGGGGACACCGTCGACTTCCTGCAGATCAAACAGCACTACTACATAGTGCACGAGGACATCAATCCCACGCAGATCGTCCCCGGGGGCCCGGACCTGACCGGGTGGCTGGCCGCCCATGGGAGGGAGTCCTTGGGAGGAAGCCCCTTCGGCGAGGGAACTCCGCCGGGACCGGTGAAGGCCGGCGAGGAAGTGGCTGCCGGGCACGGTGCCGCCTAGCCCCCGCGGCCAGGGCTGGAGAAGAGATGGCACGCGATAAGTTGCCGCGGAGGGTCTGGCGCTCGGTGGCCACTAGCTTTGCCCGCGCCCTGGCAGCGCCGCGCCTTCAGCTGGCAGCCAAGGCCGGGCTGGCGGCGGGCATCGCGTTTTGGGTGGCGCCCCTCATGCCGGGTGCGGCCGCCCACTACGCGTACTACGCCCCGCTCGGCGCACTGGTGGCCATGTATGAAAACGTGTCGGGTTCGATGCGCCAGGGTTTACAGACACTTGTGGGCCTGGGCGCGGGCATCGCCCTGGCGTTTGTACTGATCAGTTTCGGCGCCACGCCGCTCAGTGTGGCCGCTGTCATGGCACTGGGCGTCCTGCTGGCCGGGCTTCCGCGCCTGGGCGCGGGCCGCGACTGGATTCCGACGGCGGCCCTGCTGGTGCTGCTGGTGGGAGGCCAGAACCCGGATGATTTCTCATTCGGCTACCTGCTCCAGATGGGTGTGGGCGTCGCCGTCGGCATCGCCGTCAACCTGCTGGTGTTTCCGCCGCTGCACTTCAACGCTGCCGCCCTGAGCCTTGCGGAGCTGAGGCTGTCTCTGGCCCGCCAGCTGCAGGACATGGGGGCGGCCATGCACGAAAAATGGCCTCCCGAACATGAGGACTGGTCGCGGAGGTCCGAGGACCTGGCGCAGTCAGCCCGCTCCGTCCGGGCAGCGGTGCAGAAGGCTGACGCCAGCCGGGAGGCCAATCCGCGCCGGCGGTTCCATCCCCGTGACGTGGACAAGGACTACCGCACCGTCCGCGAACTGGAGCAGATCACCTTCCACATCCAGGACATGACCGAAGTGCTCGCGGACGTCATCTGGAACGAAGACATGCCCTTCATCATCCCGCTCCCCTACAGCGAACCCCTTGCGGAGGCGCTGACGGCTGTGGGCGAGGTGCTCCGTTCTGCGGAGGAGGACGACGCCGACCGGCGGGCCGAGCTCTACCAGGCAGCCCGCTCGGCGGTCGCCTCGCTCGAGGCACGCACCGCCTCCGAGGACACTGAGGCCGGCACTCCGAGCGCCGCAGGATCAATCCTGCTGAGCCTGCACCGCATCCTGCGCGTGGCCAACCCGAACAGGAGGTAGCCCCGGCCGCAGCACGTCCGCCGTGCTGCAGCACGCCTCGTGCTACAGCGCCACCACCGATCCGCTGAAGTGCTTGCGGCCGGACTTCGGGCTCCAGGCCACGTAGTCGGACCGCAGCCAGCCGCCGTCCCCGGCCTCCGCCGTCGAAATGTCCAGCGCCACCCGCGCCGGTAGGAAAACGGGAGCCTCGAACCCCACCTCCCAGCGGAACGCGTCGCCTTTGGCCGCGCCCACGTCCGCCAGCGCCCTCGACGCCAGGTACATGCCGTGGGCGATAGACCGGCGCAGGCCCAGGGCCTTGGCGGAGAGAACACTCAGGTGGATCGGGTTGAAGTCCCCCGACACGGCAGCGTAGGCGCGGCCGGTGTCCACGCCCAGCTGCCAGAGTCCCGTGGGGTCCGGAGCCGTAAAACCCTGCGGCGCGGCTGCTGCCGAGGCCTTGTCGATGCCGGGCAGGAACACGCCCTTGGCGAGGTAGGTGGACACGCCGCTCCAGCAGATGTCGCCGCCACCGGAAGTGCGCACCTCCGCCACGATGTCCAGCTGCGTTCCGGCGCGGTGTGCCCGGAGCGTCTCCGCCCTGGCCACGATGTCCAGCGGTTCAGTGAACCTGACCGGCCTGCGGTACTCAATCACATTCCGCAGATGGATCATCCCCAGAAGGGGCAGCGGGAAGTCGTCGCGGTTCAATACGCTCATGGCCAGAGGAAACGCCAGGGCATGGATGAACCCTGCTGGCAGCACGTCACTGGCAGTCTCACCCAGCAGGTGCTGGTACGCCGTTAGGTTTTCGACGTCGGGCCGGACGTCCCGGACTTGGTGACTCACGGCGGGCAGCACGGCGGCGGCATGCGAGCCCAGGATCCTGCGGCGGGCCGCTGTGGCCGCCGCGTTCACGTACAGCTTGGAGAGCGACGGCATCTCCCCCAGGATGAGAGGCTGGCCGCCGGTCATGCCCCCACCAGGTTTTGTCCGCACACCCTCAGCACCTCTCCGGAAATGCCCCCGGCGGAATCGCCCGAGAGGAAGGAAATAGCCTCGGCGACGTCCTCCGGCTGCCCGCCCTGCTGCAGGGAGTTCAGCCGCCGGGCAATCTCCCGGGTGGCGAAGGGAATCCGCGCGGTCATCTCTGTCTCGATGAATCCGGGCGCCACGGCATTGATCGAACCGCCGTATTCCGCCAGCAGCGGTGCGGTGGCCCGGACCATGCCCATCACCCCGCCCTTGGACGCTGCATAGTTGGTTTGTCCGCGGTTGCCGGCAATGCCGCTCGTCGAGGCGACCGAAACGATGCGCGGCGCGGAACGGAAGTGCCCGGAGGCAAGGAGCGCCTCGTTGATGCGCAGTTGGGCGGCGATGTTCACATCAATTACCGAACCCCAACGGGACTGGTCCATGTTGACCAGCAGTTTGTCCCGGGTGATGCCGGCATTGTGGACAACGATGTCGAGCCGGCCGTGGCGCTGCACGGCATGGTCAATGATTCGTTGCCCGGCATCGTCGCGCGTGATGTCCAGCTGCAGCGCGGTTCCCCGGATCCCGTTGGCGACCTCCGCCAGATGGTCCCCGGCCGCGGGAACGTCCACCGCCACAACAGTGGCGCCGTCGCGGTGCAGTGTCCGGGCGATGGCCGCGCCAATCCCGCGGGCCGCGCCCGTCACCAGGGCGACCTTCCCCGCGAGCGGTGCGTCGGCGTCGTCGGGCATCCTGCCGTCCGCGGAACTGACGCGGACGGACTGGCCGTCCACGAACGCGGACCGGCCGGAGAGGAAGAAGCGCAGCGCGCCCAGGGCTGACGGGGCGGTGGGACTAATGTCCTCAGCCAGGAGGATGCCGTTGCCGGTGGCGCCGCCGCGCAGTTCCTTCGCCAGGGAACGCAGTAGCCCGTCCACGCCTTGCCTGGCGGCGGCCGTGGCCGGCGTTCCGCCGGGCACGCGCGAGACAGTCACCACGCGTCCGCCGGGGGCAAGATCGCGAAGCGACGGCGCTGCCGCCAGGACCGGCTGCTCCAGGTCGCCGGGGGCTTTGACGGCATCAAGGACCAGTACGATTCCGCCGAGCTTTTCCTTGGGAACAGCGTGGCGGCGGACGTCGAGTCCCCAGGAAAGCAGCGCCGCCGCGATCCCGTCTGCACCGGGTCCGGAGCCGCCAACCAGGACCGGCCCCTCGATCAGTGGCTGGCCGGGCCGGTAGCGCCGAAGCTCGGCCGGCTGCGGCAGGCCGAGCTTCCGTGCGAGATCCCGTCCGAGGCCGTGGCTAACCAGCCTTGCGTAGGTGTCAGTCATGGATTTCCCCCGGGGTGGTTCCTTCCGAGTAGGCTTCGAGCAGCGCGACGACGCCCTGGCCGCCGGCGGCGCAGACGGAGACGAGTCCCAGGGCGGGACGCACGCCGGTATTGCCCTTTTCATGCAGCATTTTCGCAAGCGTGGCAACGATCCGGCCGCCCGTGGCAGCGAACGGGTGCCCGGCAGCCAGGGATGATCCGTTGACGTTCAGCTTGGAGCGGTCGACCTTGCCGAAGGCGCCGTCCAGCCCGAGCCGCTCGCGGCCGAACTTCTCGTCCTCCCACGCGGCCAGCGTGCTCAGCACCGTCCCGGCAAAGGCTTCGTGGATCTCGAAGTAGTCGATGTCGTCCAGGGTGAGGCCGTTGCGGGCCAGCAGGCGCGGGACGGCGAACACCGGCGCCATCAGCAGCCCGTCCTTGCCGTGGACGAAATCCACGGCGGCTGCCTCGCCGTCCAGGACGGTGGCGAGCTTGGGCAGGTCGTGCCCGTCCGCCCAGTCCTCCGAGGCGAGCAGTACCGTGGAGGCGCCGTCCGTCAGCGGCGTGGAGTTGCCGGCCGTCATGGTGGCTTCCGAGCCCAGGTTCCGGCCGAACACGGGCTTCAGCGACGCCATCTTCTCGGGGCTCGTGTCCGGCCTGAGGTTGGAGTCTCGGGTGAGCCCGCGGTAGGGCGTGAGCAGATCGTCGAAAAACCCGGCATCGTAGGCGGCCGCGAGGTTCCGGTGGCTGTTGAGGGCAAGCTCGTCCTGGGCCTCGCGGGAGATGTTCCACTGGGCGGTGGTCAGGGCCTGGTGCTCACCCATCGACAGTCCGGTGCGGGGCTCTCCGGTGTTTGGTGCGTCCGGGGCGAGGTCCTTGGGGCGCAGGCGGGCGAGGATCTGAAGCCGCTGCGGGAGTGTCTTGGCGCGGCTGAGGTCCAGCAGCACCTCGCGGAGGCCTTCGCTGACGGCAATGGGGGCGTCGGAGGCGGAGTCCACGCCGCCCGCGATGGCCGAGTCCAGTTGGCCGAGCCTGATCTTGTTGGCCAGGCCCAGCACTGTTTCCAGGCCGGTGGCGCAGGCCTGCTGGAGGTCATAGGCGGGAGTTTCCGGCGACAGCGCAGAGCCCAGGACTGCTTCGCGCGTCAGGTTGAAGTCCCGGGAGTGCTTGAGGACGGCGCCCGCGGCCACCTCGCCGATGCGTTCCTCCTGGAGGCCGAAGCGGGCGATCAGGCCGTCCAGGGCTGCGGTGAGCATGTCCTGGTTGGACGACTTGGTGTAGGCACCGCCCGTCCGGGCGAACGGGATCCTGTTGCCGCCGACCACCACGGCCTTCCGCACGGTTTGAGGCTGTCCATCCACGGGCATGTGCTATCTCCTTTGATCCGACTGGTTATCGATACCCAGCGTACCTGATACGCTGGGTATCGTGAACTTGATTCCTCCGCCCACCTCTCCGGACTCCCCCTCAGAACCCGTGGACGGCCGCGCCTCGCGCTGGCAGGGGCACCGCGAAGAACGCAGGCGGGAACTCATCAAGGCCGCCCGGCGGGCGGTACACACGCTCGGCAGTGACGCCTCCATGGAGGACATTGCCGCGGCGGCTGGCACGTCGAAGTCGGTGTTCTACCGGTACTTCGGCGACAAGGCCGGCCTGCAGCAGGCGGTGGGGGAAGTGGTGCTGGGACAGATGCAGCAGCGGATCAAGGAGGCGGCGCAAAGCGCGCAGACGCCGCGGCAGGGTTTGTTCGCCATGGTCTCGGCCTACCTCCAGATGGCTGAAACCAGCCCCAACGTCTACACGTTCGTGACCCGCTACTCCGCTGCGGAGTCCGACGGCGGTCCCACCTCGATCACGACGGCCGGCGCCCTGGGCCACTTCTTTGCCGCCATCGCGGACATGATCGCCACGCCCATGCGCACCCACCTCGGCGAAGGCAAGGAGTCCGTGATCGGCTACTGGCCCAATGCCGCCATTGGCCTGGTCCGCAACGCCGGCGAGCAGTGGCTGGCCAGTCCGGGCTCCCCCGCCAAGCCGGACCAGGAAGCCATGGCACGGCAGATCACCGACTGGCTGTGCGTCGGCATCGCGCCGGAACTCACGGACATTCAATAGCACCGGAACCTGTCAGTACCAACGAAGGGATCGACATGACTGAAGTAGCGGACCGCCCGGCGGGCACAACCACCCATGCAGCAGCCGGGATGGCAGAGCCGTTGCCCGCCGTCGACGTCGCCGCCCTGGGTGAGCTGCTGCTGGGCAGGTGGGCCGACGTCCGCCGGCAGGCGCGTGACCTGGCGGCACACGAGGAACTGCACAAGGCGGAAGGGCTCACGCACACGGAGCACCGCCTGCGCACCTTCGGCCAGCTGAAGCACCTTGTGGACAGCGGCGCCGTGCACCGCGCCTTCCCGGCCAGATTCGGCGGGTCGGACGACCACGGCGGCAACATCGCCGGCTTTGAGGAACTGGTCACCGCCGACCCGTCCCTGCAGATCAAGGCCGGTGTGCAGTGGGGCCTGTTCGGCTCGGCCGTGATGCACCTGGGCACGGCCGAGCATCACCAGAAGTGGCTGCCGGGCATCATGAACCTGGACATCCCTGGCTGCTTCGCCATGACCGAAACCGGACACGGATCAGACGTCGCCAGCATCGCCACCACGGCAACCTATGATCCGGACGCGCAGGAGTTCGTGATCCACACACCGTTCCGTGCCGGCTGGAAGGACTACATCGGCAACGCGGCCATCGACGGGCTAGGCGCCGTGGTGTTCGCCCAGCTGGTGACGCGCGGGGTCAACCACGGCGTGCACGCGTTCTACGTGGACCTGCGCGACCCCGTCAGCAAGGCGTTCCTGCCGGGGATCGGCGGCGAGGACGACGGCGTGAAGGGCGGGCTCAACGGCATCGATAACGGCCGCCTGCACTTCGACCATGTCCGCATCCCCCGCACCAACCTGCTCAACCGCTACGGCGACGTGGACGCCGACGGCAACTACACCTCGCCCATCGCGAGCCCCGGACGCCGGTTCTTCACCATGCTCGGCACGCTGGTGCAGGGCCGGGTGAGCCTGGACGGTGCCGCCGTCGCCGCATCCAAGCTGGCTCTGAAGACGGCCATCACCTACGCAGCCGAACGGCGGCAGTTCAACGCCTCATCCCCCGTCGAGGAAGAGGTGCTGCTGGACTACCAGCGGCACCAGCGCCGGCTCTTCACCCGGCTGGCCACCACGTACGCCGCGGGCTTCGCGCACGAGCAGCTGCTGGAAAAGCTGGACGACGTCTTTTCCGGCGCCAACGATTCCGACGAGGACCGCCAGGACCTGGAAACTTTGGCCGCGGCGCTGAAGCCGCTGAGCACCTGGCATGCACTGGACACCCTGCAGGAGTGCCGCGAAGCCTGCGGCGGCGCCGGGTTCCTGATTGAGAACCGCTTCGCCTCGCTCCGCGCCGACCTGGACGTCTACGTCACATTCGAGGGCGACAACACCGTCCTGCTGCAGCTCGTGGCCAAGCGGCTGCTGGCCGACTACGCCAAGGAATTCCGCAGCGCCACGTTCGGTGTGCTGGCACGGTATGTGGTCAACCAGGCCGCCGGTACCGCCGTCCACCGCACGGGCCTGCGCCAGGTTGCACAATTCGTGGCGGACAACGGCTCCGTCCAGAGGGCCGCCATTGCCCTCCGCGACGAGGAAAGCCAGCGCGCACTGCTCACGGACCGAGTCCAGACGATGGTTGGCGAAGCAGCCGCAGCCCTCAGGGGCGCCAACCGGCTTCCGCAGCGCGAAGCGTCCGCACTGTTCAACCAGCACCAGGACGAGCTCATCGACGCCGCCCGGGCGCACGCCGAACTCCTGCAGTGGGAGGCCTTCACCGAGGCGCTGGGCAAGGTCACCGACCCGGGAACCAGGACCGTGCTGACGTGGCTCCGGGACCTTTTCGGGCTGTCCCTCATCGAGAACAACCTCTCGTGGTACCTGATGAACGGCAGGCTCTCGATGCAGCGCTCACGGACGGTGGGCGGGTATATCAACCGGCTCCTGGTCAAGCTGCGCCCGCATGCGCTGGACCTCGTGGACGCCTTCGGCTACGGCCCGGCGCACCTCCGTGCCGCCATCGCCACCGGCGCCGAAAAGGTCCGCCAGGACGAGGCACGGGACTACTACCGGGTACAGCGTGCCAGCGGAACGGCCCCCGTGCCGGAGAAGTCACTCCGCTGATTCGCTGGTTGAGCTTGTCGAAAGCACAGCAGGTTTCGACAAGCTCAACCAGCGACTTATTTAGGTGGCGCTATTTGAGGACCGAACTGTAGACGTCGAGCGTGGTCTGAGTGATCGACTCCCAGGAGAAGTGCTCCTCGGCACGCTTGCGGCCGGCCTGGCCCATTTCGCGTGCGCGGGACGGGTCGGACACAACCTCGGTCAGGGCCGCGGCGAATTCGCTGACGAACTTCTCCGGATCCAACGGCGTGCCGGTACCATCGGTCACCTGCTCGAGCTCCACCAGCAGACCGGTCTCGCCGTGGTTCACCACCTCGGGGATGCCGCCGGTTGCACTGGCCACGACGGCAGCACCGCAGGCCATCGCTTCCAGGTTCACGATGCCGAGCGGCTCGTAGATGGAGGGGCAGGCGAAAGCGGTGGCGTGGCTCAGGACCTGGATCAGCTCATTGCGGGGCAGCATGCGCTCGATCAGCACAACGCCGCTGCGCTGGCTCTGCAGCTCCTCGATCAGCCGGGCGGTTTCCGCTGCGAGTTCCGGCGTGTCCGCGGCGCCGAGGCAGAGGACCAGCTGCACGTCCGCAGGGAGCTTGGCGGCGGCCCGCAGCAGGTACGGGACACCCTTCTGCCGGGTGTTGCGGCCCACAAACACCACACTGGGGCGGGCGGGGTCGATGCCCAGTGTGCGGATGATGTCGTCGTTCTCATCGCGGTTCCAGAGGCTGACGTCGATGCCGTTGTGCACCACCTTGACCTTGGCAGGGTCAACGTCCGGGTAGCTGCGCAGGATGTCCTGCCGCATGCCCTCGGACACGGCGATGATCGCGGCCGCAGCCTCGTACGCGGTCTTCTCCACCCACGAGGACAGGGCGTAGCCACCGCCAAGCTGCTCGGCCTTCCAGGGCCGCAGCGGCTCCAGGCTGTGGGCACTGAGCACATGCGGGATGCCGTGCAGCAGCGATGCTAAGTGGCCCGCCATGTTGGCGTACCACGTGTGCGAATGCACCAGGTCCGCGCCGGCGACGTCCGGGACAATGCGCAGGTCCACGCCCAGGGTCTGCACGGCAGCATTCGCGGCCCCCAGATCCTCGGGCACCGAGTAGGAGGTTACGGCGGCGCCATGATAGTCGGCGTCCCGGGGCGCGCCAAACGCACGCACCTGAAGGTCCACATGCTTGGCCAGGACCCGGCTCAGCTCGGCAACGTGGACGCCCGCGCCGCCATAGATTTCGGGCGGAAACTCTTTAGTCACAATGTCTATTCGCACGTTACCCAAGGTAGTCGTTACGGTTGAACTGTTCTAGTGTGAAGAAAGTCCGGACAAACCGGATTTTTTGGGGAGATACGAAGGTGTACAGGAGCGACCATGCCGTCAACGAAGAAAGTCCTGGCCATTGTCCTAGCCGGAGGCGAGGGAAACCGACTCATGCCGCTGACGGCAGATAGGGCCAAACCTGCTGTGCCCTTTGCCGGCAGTTATCGGCTTATCGATTTCGCGCTGTCCAACCTCGTCAACTCCCGGTACCTGCAGATCGTGGTCTTGACGCAGTACAAGTCCCACAGCCTTGACCGCCACATCTCGGAGACGTGGCGGATGTCCACCCAGCTTGGCAACTACGTCGCCTCCGTTCCGGCCCAGCAGCGCGTGGGCAAGAGCTGGTTCCTGGGCAGCGCCAACGCCATTTACCAGTCCCTGAACCTGATCCACGATGCCAACCCTGACATCGTCGTCGTGGTGGGCGCGGACCATGTGTACCGCATGGACTTCTTCCAGATGGTTGAGCAGCATGTCAAGAGCGGCGCCAAGGCCACGGTGGCCGCCGTACGCCAGCCCCTGCACATGGCCGACCAGTTCGGTGTCATCGAAGTGGACCCGGAAGACCCCCAGAGGATCGCCGCATTCGTGGAGAAGCCATCGTCCACCCCCGGGCTGGCTGCGGACCCCACCCAGTTCCTGGCCTCCATGGGCAACTACGTCTTTGACGCCGACGCGCTGGTGGATGCGCTCCACGTCGACGCCGAACGACTCGACACCAAGCACGACATGGGCGGGGACATCATCCCCTATTTCGTCAACCAGGGGCAGGCGGGCGTCTACGACTTCACCCTCAACGACATTCCCGGCTCCACCGAACGGGACCGGACGTACTGGCGTGACGTGGGGACCATCGACTCTTTCTACGACGCCCACATGGACCTGATCTCGCCGCTGCCGGTGTTCAACCTGTACAACTCCGAATGGCCCATCTACACGCGCCAGAGCATTGCCCCGCCGGCCAAGTTCGTCCGTGGCGAGAACAACACCGTGGGCACCGCCCTCGATTCAATCGTGGCCAGCGGTGTGGTCATCTCCGGCGGCATCGTGGAAGGTTCTGTGCTGTCCAACGACGTCTACGTCGGCTCGGCCAGCCGCGTCATTGACTCGGTGCTCATGGACAAGGTGCAGATCGGCAAGGGCGCCGTGGTGCGCCGGGCCATCATCGATAAGAACGTCAAGGTTCCCGCAGGAGCGGCCATCGGCCTGGACGCCGACCTGGACCGCGCCCGCGGCTTCAAGGTGACCGACTCGGGCATCACGGTGCTCTCCAAGCACCAGGCCGTGCCGGAACCGGACGACGCCGAGCGTGCGCTGTCCGCCGCGAACCTGCACCTGGTTCCGGACGCTGTGAAGGCCGCCACCGAGAACTGGCCCGAGATCCGCAGCTCAGCCGAGCACGTTGGCAAGGTCCAGGCCGCCGCCATCGGCGTGGACTCCCCGACGCAGCAGGCCGTCCGTTCCTGATCTCCTGTTCAAGCAATTTCCTTGAGGCAGGTCTGACCCTCCACAGGCTGTAAAATCAGGTCAATGAGCTCCGCCGATCTGACGCCTGAAGAGATTCAGGCCTGCCTCAAGGTTTTGAACACCATCCACGTCTACGACGAGGAGCACCCTGACTACCTCTCGGTGCGCCGCGCCACCGGCAAAATGTTCAAGGCGGTCAAGCGGCACCGCCGCGTCACCAAGCGCGATCTGATCGCGGAAGCGGACCGCGCTGTGCTGGCGCAGACCGCCACCGCCGCACCCGACCGGATCGACGATGAAACGCGCGGCAACAAACTCGCGACGTCCGCCACGGGGAAGGTCGCCGGCCACCTCATCAGGTCCCGGCCCTGCTACATCTGCAAGCAGCACTACACCCAGGTGGATGCCTTCTACCACCAGCTGTGCCCTGAGTGCGCGGCGTTCAGCCACTCCAAGCGCGATGCCCGCACCGACCTCACCGGCCGGCGTGCCCTGTTGACCGGCGGCCGCGCCAAGATCGGCATGTACATTGCCCTGCGCCTGCTGCGCGACGGCGCGCACACCACCATCACCACGCGCTTCCCCAAGGACGCCGCCCGCCGTTTCGCGGCCATGGAGGACAGCGGGGAATGGCTGCACCGGCTGAAGATCGTGGGCATCGACCTCCGCGACCCCTCGCAGGTCATGGCCCTCACCGATAACCTCAATGCCGCGGGACCGCTGGACATCATTATCAACAACGCGGCCCAGACGGTGCGGCGCTCCGGCAATGCGTACAAGCCGCTGGTGGACGCCGAGGACGAGCCTCTTCCCGCAGCCCTGGAGGCTGCCAACGGGGGCCCGGAACTGGTCACCTTCGGCCATGCGCACGACAAGCATCCGCTCGCGATTGCCAGCAGCGTCACCGAGCACCCGGTCCTGGCCGGCGATGCCGTCACGTCCCTTGCCCTGTCCACCGGTTCGGCGTCCCTGGAACGGATCGCGGCCGGAACAGCCATCGACGCCGGCGGCCTGGTCCCGGACCTCGCCACCATCAACAGCTGGACGCAGGTTGTGGACGAGGTGGACCCGCTGGAGATGCTCGAGGTGCAGCTGTGCAACGTCACCGCGCCCTTCCTTCTGGTCAGCCGGCTGCGGGATGCCATGAAGCGGTCCACTGCGCACCGCAAGTACATCGTCAACGTGTCCGCCATGGAGGGCCAGTTCTCCCGGGCGTACAAGGGACCCGGCCACCCGCACACCAACATGGCCAAGGCGGCCCTGAACATGATGACCCGCACCAGCGCCCAGGAAATGCTGGACTCCGACGGCATCCTCATGACCGCCGTCGATACCGGCTGGATCACCGACGAACGCCCGCACTTCACCAAGGTCCGGCTGATGGAGGAAGGCTTCCACGCGCCCCTCGACCTGGTGGATGGCGCGGCCCGCGTCTACGACCCCATCGTCATGGGCGAAAAGGGCGAAGACCAGTACGGGGTGTTCCTGAAGGACTACAAGTCCAGCCCCTGGTAAATCGCTTCGGTGGTGGGCAGGTCGAAGCCCCGGTGGCGCTGGAGGCCGACGGCGTGGACGCCGTTTCGGTGAAGTCCTCACCAGAGTGAAGCTCCGGCAGAGCGCAACGCCAGCCCAGACTCTCCTAGGCCAGGCGGGTGATCTCCACGCTCACGCTCAGGTTTGAGCCGCCGCCGCCGGACAGGATGCCCTTCAGCGGAGGCACGTCCCGGTAGTCGCGGCCGCGGGCCACCGTCACGTGAAAGTCACCGGCCGGCTTGTGGTTGGTGGGGTCCCAGCTGCGCCATTCGCCGTCCCACCATTCCAGCCACGCGTGGGACTGGCCGGCCACCGTCTCGCCGATGTCCGCCGTCGACCGCGGGTGCAGGTAACCGGAGACATACCGGGCCGGGATGCCGCAGCTGCGCAGGGCACCGATCGCGAGGTGTGCCAGGTCCTGGCAAACCCCCTGGCGCTGGGTCCAGGCCTCCTCGGCGTTGGTGGTGACGCCGGTGGTGCCTTTCATATAGGTCATCTCGCCGCGCATCCAGGCGAAGATGGCAAGGGCTGCCTCATGCGGGTTCTTGCCCTCGACTACACCCGGAATGATGGCCAGGACTTCCTCCCCCGGTCCAGTCAGCTGGGACTGCGGCGCCCAGTCGCTGAACTGGTTGAGCGTCTCCGGGGAGGCGAGATCGTCCCAGCCCACGATGTCGGCCTCCGACGGTACACGCACCGCCCGGTGGACCTCAACGGTGGTGGTGGCCAGGACTTCCAGGTGCTCGTGCGGCATCTGCATGTCGAACGCCGTGACCCGGGTGCCCCAGTAGTCGCGGTAGCTGCTGACTGCAGCCTGCGACGGCGTGACCTTCATGGAGGACTCCAGCACCACCTGATGCGGGTCCGTCAGCGGGGTCATGCGGGCCTCGTTGTAGGACAGCGTGACCCGCTGCTTGTACTTGTAGCCGGTCCTGTGGACGATGCTCAGCCGGGTCATGAAACTTCTCCCACCCAGGCCAGTTCATCCGCCTGATTGAAGTACTTACGGGAAATGGCGTCCGACGTCTGCGCGACTGCCTTCTGGACGCGCTCCATGTGCTCCGGAAGCTCGGACATAAGGTCATCCGTGCGGTGGAACTCCAAAAACGTGCGGGCCTGGCCCACAATCCGGCGGCCGTCGTTGATGAAGCCGACGCGCTGGGCCGAGGGGTCCAGCTTGGCCAGGCACTCGTCGGCGTCACTTAGGGCGTAAACGATGGACCGCGGAAACAGCCGGTCCAGCAGGAGGAACTCGGCCGCGTGCTGGTCGCCGAAGGCCGCGCGGCGGGTCCGCAGGAAGGATTCGTAGGCGCCGGCACAGCGGAGCATGTTCACCCAGGACATGCCTGCGGAGAGGACGTCGCGGGTGGAGAGCATCCGGGCGGTCATGTCCGCCCGCTCCAGCGAACGGCCCAGCGCAAGGAAGAGCCAGCTGTCGTCGTGGCTGACCGTGGTGTCGGCCAGGCCGCTGACCATGGCGGTGCGCTCGAGCACCCAGTGGCAAAAGCGGTAGGTGCCCACCACGTCCTTGCGGTGCTGGTTCAGCCCGTAGTAGGTGGTGTTCAGGCTTTCCCAAAGGCCGGACGAGACCGTCTCGCGGGCGCGCCTGGCGTTCTCGCGGGCAGCGCCGAGGGACCCCGCAATCGAGGTGGCGCTGTGCTTGTCGTAGGCGAGGGCGTGGAGCAGCTCTTCCAGGCCGAAGTCGTCGCTCTGCGGCCGCGCCCCCATGACCCCGAGCAGTTCGCGGGCAACGCTGCGCCGCTCCTCCGTGGGCAGGTGGTTCAGGCGCTCCAGGTGGACGTCGAGGATGCGTGCCGTGCCGTCGGCCCGTTCAACGTAGCGGCCGATCCAGAACAGGGATTCGGCAATTCGGCTAAGCATTCGAGGTTACCTCCTGCGTGTCAGAAATCTGCTGTTGCTGCTGCTCCGACTGCCGATCGCGCCAGTTGCTCTCGACCGGCCACACGGAAACCCGCTCACGGACGGTGACGGACTCCTGCGGCAGCCGCTCCACCGGAACCTGCGGGGAACCGGCCAGCACCCAGGTGTCCTTCGATCCGCCGCCCTGGCTGGAATTCACGATCAGCGATCCTTCCTTCAGGGCCACACGGGTGAGCCCGCCGGGCAGCACCCAGACGTCATCGCCGTCGTTGACCGCGAACGGCCGGAGGTCCACGTGCCGGGGGCCGAACTTGTCGCCGCTGAGTGTGGGCACGGTGGACAGCTGCAGCACCGGCTGCGCGATCCAGCCGCGTGGGTCGGCGATGACGCGCTTGCGCAGCGCCTCAAGCTCTTCTTTGGACGCGTCCGGGCCGATTACCAGGCCCTTGCCGCCGGAGCCGTCCACCGGCTTGACCACGAGTTCGTCGAGGCGGTCCAGGACGTGCTCGCGGGCTTCCTTCTCCTCCAGCCGGAAGGTGTCGACGTTGGCGATCACCGGTTCCTCACCGAGGTAGTAGCGGATCAGGTCCGGGACGTAGCTGTAGACGAGTTTGTCGTCCGCCACGCCGTTGCCCACCGCGTTTGCGATGGTGACCCCGCCGGCGCGGGCGGCGTTGACCAGCCCGGGGCAGCCGAGCATGGAGTCGGAGCGGAACTGCAGGGGGTCGAGGAAGTCGTCGTCGATGCGCTTGTAGATGACGTCCACGCGCTGTTCGCCGGCGGTGGTCCGCATGTACACCCGGTTGCCGCGGCAGACGAGGTCGCGGCCTTCCACGAGTTCCACGCCCATCAGGCCTGCCAGGAGGGTGTGCTCGAAGTACGCGCTGTTGAACACGCCGGGCGTCAGCACCACCACCGTGGGGTCGTCCACGCCCGACGGCGCCGTCTTGCGGAGCGCCGAAAGCAGCCGGCGGGGGTACTCCTCCACCGGGCGGATCAGCTGCTGGCCGAAGGCCTCCGGGAGGCCCTTGGCCATGGCCCGGCGGTTCTCCAGCACGTAACTCACGCCGGACGGCACGCGGACGTTGTCCTCCAGGACCCGGAACGTTCCGGCGGCGTCCCGCACCACGTCGATGCCGGAGATGTGCACCCGCACCCCGCCGGCGGGTTCGAAGCCGTGCACTGCACGGTGGAAGTGGGCGCTCGTGGTGACCAGCTGGCGCGGGATCACGCCGTCGGACACCACTGTCATTTTGTCGTAGACGTCGTTCAGGAAAGCCTCCAGGGCGCGCACGCGCTGGGCGACACCGCGTTCCAGCACGTCCCATTCGTTGGCGGGGATGACGCGCGGCACGATGTCCAGCGGAAACGGGCGCTCCTCCCCCGCGAAGTCAAAGGTCACACCGCGGTCCAGGAAGGTCCGGGCCATCGAGTCCGCCCTGGCGCTGACGTCTGCCAGGGACAGCTCCCGCAGGGCACCCGCAACCTGGCCATACGACTGGCGTGCCTTTTGCCCGGGGGCAAACATCTCGTCGTAGGCACCGGTGCGGCCGGCAGCCTCGGAGTAATCCTGGAATAGGTCAGACATGGTCATTAGCCAACCACCTTTTTGTTGCGAATTCATTTCCCGTCCCGCCCTGGCGTGTTGGCGGGACTTCCGGTTGGTCTTTGGCCTCGGCGTCGGGCAATGTTGGGAGGTGCCAGACTTCCGACTCCCGCAAAAGCTGCTGCCGCGAACGCGCGGGATGACGCATCAGAACTTTACCCGGATTCTGCCCGGCCTGCTGACCGCCGTCGTCGCCCTGGCCTTCGCATTCGCAATACACGCCGCCGTGCCCGCGCTTCCGGCCATGACCCTGGCCGTGGTGCTTGGCCTGCTGGCAGCCAACCTTCCCGGCACGGCGGTGTGGACGGCGGGCCGTGCCCGGCCGGGGCTGGACTTCGCCGGCAAGCACCTGATGCGCGGTGGCATCGTGCTCCTGGGACTGAAAGTGAGCATCTCTGACGTGCTGGGCCTGGGCTGGCTGGCCCTCCTGCTCATCACGGCGGTGGTAGTGGCCAGCTTCGCCGGCACCTACGGTATCTCCCGGCTGTTGCGGCTTTCGCCCGATACGGCGTTGCTGATTGCCACCGGGTTTTCTATCTGCGGTGCATCGGCGATCGGCGCGATGGCCGCGGTACGGCGGATCAGCCACCGGGATACGGTCCTGCCCGTCGCGCTCGTAACACTGTGCGGGACGCTGGCCATCGGCGTGCTCCCGCTGCTGGTCCACCCGCTGAAACTGAGCGCCGAGGCCTTCGGGGCGTGGACCGGCGCCTCGGTCCACGACGTCGGGCAGGTGGTGGCCACCGCGCAAACCGCAGGTCCGGCGGCGCTGGCCCTCGCCGTCGTCGTCAAACTCACCCGGGTGATCCTCCTGGCGCCGATGGTGGCCATGGCCGGGGCGGAGCAGCGGATCCGGCACCGCCGGGACGCAGTCGGCCGGGCCGGCGGCCCCGCCGCGGGCAAGCCTCCGCTGGTCCCACTGTTCGTCGTCGGCTTCATCGTGATGGTGGCGCTGCGCTCCAGCGGCTGGCTCTCCAGCGGCTGGCTGGAGGCAGCGGCCGGTCTGCAGGACGTGCTGCTGGGCGCTGCCCTGTTTGGCCTGGGATCGGCAGTGCGTGTCCGCACCCTGCTGCACACCGGGGCGCGCGCCGTGCTGGCCGCCCTCGCGGCGTGGCTGCTGATCGCGGCCCTCGGGCTGGCCGCCGCGCTGCTCATGGTGCAATAGCCCCCATGATTCAATAGCTTGGTGTCGAATCAGAACCTCCAGCGCAACGAAGCGGCAGAGCGGTCCGCCCTGATCACCACCCACAGCTACGACGTCTCACTCGACGTCCGCAGCGCACCGGATCCTGACACGGCAGGCTACGCCAGCCGCAGCACCATCGCCTTCTCGGCGGCGCGGCCTGGAGCATCCACCTTCCTGGACTTCATCGCCACGGACGTGCACAGCGTGGTCCTGAATGGCGTGGAACTGCCGCTTCCCGACGTGGTGGACGGGGCACGGATCCGGCTGGACAACCTGCAGGCTGAGAACAAGGTGACGGTCACCGGAACTGCCCTCTACAGCAGCTCCGGCGAGGGCATGCACCGGTTCTTCGACCCCGCCGACGGCCAGTGCTACCTCTACACCCAGTACGAACCGGCCGATGCCCGCCGGGTCTTCGCGAACTTCGAACAGCCCGACCTCAAGGCCCGGTTCACCTTCTCCGTCACCGCCCCGGCCGGCTGGGAGGTGGCCTCCAACGGCGCCGAGGCTGCGCGCCTGCCGCTGGCGGAGGATGCCGCGGCGTCCCGCTGGGACTTCGTTCCCACCCTGCCCATGTCCACCTACATCACCTCGGTGCTGGCCGGTCCCTACTTCAAGGCTGAGGACCACTGGAGCAGGACGGACGACGGCGGGACCCGCCTTGACGTGCCGCTGGCACTTTACTGCCGGGCTTCCATGGCGCCCTCGTTCGACGCCGCCGAGCTGTTCAGGCTCACCAAGCAGGGCCTGGAATTCTTTGACGGGCTGTTCGACTACCCCTACCCCTGGGGCAAGTACGACCAGGCCTTCGTGCCCGAATACAACCTCGGGGCTATGGAAAATCCCGGGCTGGTTACCTTCACGGAAAACTACGTGTTCACCTCACGGGCCGCGGATTCCCAGTATCAGGGCCGCGCCAACACCCTGCTGCACGAGATGGCGCACATGTGGTTCGGCGACCTCGTGACCATGCAATGGTGGGACGACCTGTGGCTGAAGGAATCCTTCGCGGACTACATGGGCACCCTCGGCGTGGACCGCGCCACGGACTGGGACACCGCCTGGGTTAACTTCGCAAACAACCGCAAGGCCTGGGCCTACGTCCAGGACCAGCTGCCCACCACCCACCCCATCGTCGCCGACATCCCCGACCTCGAGGCGGCCAAGCAGAACTTCGACGGCATCACGTACGCGAAGGGCGCCTCCGTCCTGAAGCAGCTCGTCGCCTACGTCGGCTTCGACGCCTTCATTGCCGGCTCCCGCCGGTACTTCAGGGACCACGAGTACGGCAACACCACGCTGGCTGACCTGCTCGGAGCACTGACCGTTTCCTCGGGCCGCGACCTCACCGCGTGGGCCCGGCAGTGGCTCCAGACCTCGGGCATTTCCACGCTGAGCGCCGAGCTGGAGACGGCTGAAACGGTTGACGGTCCGGCCATCCTCGGGCGGGTCACGCTGCTGCAGGACGCGCCTGATCCCGTCACCGGCCGGTGGGAGCCGCGCCCGCACCGGCTGCGCATCGGGCTGTACAACTTCGACGCCGCCGGCATGCTGGTCCGGACTGACTCCGTGGAGACTGACCTGGCCGGCGGGGCCCAGGAAATCACGGCTCTGTCCGGGAAAGCCCGGCCGGCTCTGCTCCTGGTCAATGACGAGGACCTGAGCTATGCCAAGGTGCGGCTGGATCCGGGCTCCGAGGCCACAGTCCGTTCCTCGCTGGACCGGATCAGCGACCCCATGGCCCGTGCCCTGTGCTGGTCCGCGTTGTGGAATTCGGCCCGCGACGGCATTGCACCGGCTTCCCAGTATGTGGACGCTGTCCTCCGCTTCGCTGCTGCCGAGTCCGGAATCGGCGTCCTGCTCAACATTCTGGGCAACGCCACCATGGCCCTTGAACAGTACGTTCCGGCCCGGGAACGCGGAGCCCTAAGGAAGTCCTTTGCCGAGGGCGCGGCACGGGAGCTGTATGCGGCGGAGCCCGGCTCGGACCAGCAGCTTGCCTGGGCCAGAACGCTTGCCACGGTCAGCCGCACAGAGGGCAGCCAGGCGTCGCTGCTTCGCGGGCTGCTGGACGGCAGCGAGCGTATGCCCGGACTGTCCGTGGACGCGGAGCTCCGCTGGAGCCTGTGGCATGCCCTGGCGGCCCGTGGTCTGGCCACGGAGCAGGAGCTCGACGCCGAGCTGGCCAGGGACACCACGGCCTCCGGACGCGCCGGGCACGCCACGGCGCTGGCAGCCCGGCCGGACGCGGCGGTCAAGGCCGCGGCCTGGGAGGCAGCGGTCCGCGGGACGGAGCTCTCCAACCAGCTGCTCAGCGCGACCATCGCCGGGTTCAACACCGCCGCCGAAGAACTTCTGCAACCGTTTGTGGAGCCATACTTCGAGTGCCTGGAAACGGTGTGGGCGGAGCGGAGCATCGAGATCGCCAGCCGCACCGTCCGCGGGCTCTACCCAGGGGTCCAGGATCTGGAGCCGGCCGGGAACCCCGAGGATCATCCGGTGGTGGCCCTCACGGACCGCTGGCTTTCAGGGCACACCGACGCCCCGCGTGCCCTGCGCCGGATCATCATCGAACAGCGGAGCCACCTGCACCGTGCGCTGTCCGCGCAGGCACTATCGGGTTTAGGGCACCCGGTGCAGCCACCCGTCCGTGCCGAACTTTGATGCGACACGTTCACGGGCGGTCTCCAGCTCCTGGGCCGTGATCTCCGACGGCGTGGCTCCGTAGCGCTCGGCGAACACCTCCATCATGGTTGCCACGATTTCCGTCCGGGCCAGGCCGGTCTGGCGGCGCAGCGGGTCCACGCGTTTCTTGGCGCTGGTGGTTCCCTTGTCCGATAGCTTTTCCTTGCCGATCCGGAGCACGTCCACCATCTTGTCGGCGTCGATGTCGTAACTCATGGTCACGTGGTGGAGCATGCCACCGTTGGCGAGCCGCTTCTGCGCTGCGCCGCCGATCTTGCCCTGGCCGGTGGCGATGTCGTTGAGCGGGACGTAGAAGGCGTCGATGCCGAGCTTCTTCAGGGACGCCATGACCCAGGCGTCGAGGAACGCGTAGGAGTCGGCGAAGCTGATCCCGTCCACGAGCGTCTGTGGCAGGTAGAGCGAATAGGTGATGCAGTTGCCCGCCTCCATGAACATCGCTCCCCCGCCGCTGATGCGCCGGACCACGGTGATGCCGTGCCGGGACACGCCGTCGGGATGCACCTCATTGCGGTAGGACTGGAAGCTGCCGATCACCACCGACGGTTCCTCCCAGTCCCAGAAGCGGATGGTGGGGTTGCGGCGCCCGGCACCGACCTCCTCGGTGAGCACCTCGTCCAGCGCCACGTTCAGGTGCGTGGGCAGCACGCCGGGCGCGATGATGTTCCAGTGGTGGTCCGTCCACGCGGTGGCCTTGGCCAGCGCCCTGCGGACGGCGATGGCGACGGCGTCGGCCGAGAAACCGAACAGCACGGCGTCCTCCGGGAGGGAGGCCTCCACGGCGGAGGCGATGTCTGCCGCCGTCGAACTTTCCGGCAGTCCTCCCAAGGCGCCGTTAATGGCCACGAGGGCCTCATCCGGTTCGAGGAAGAAGTCGCCGCTGAGGGAAACGTCCGTGAAGACGCCGTCCTCGACGTCGAGGTCCACCACCACAAGCTTGCCGCCCGGGACCTTGTACTCACCGTGCAGCCCCGGGGCCGCCTCTCCCCCTGCAGATATTGGCGTGGCAGTCATGCCTTCCATCCTGCCGCACAAACGCGAAAAGCCCGCACCGTTGCCGGTGCGGGCTTTCCAAAGAACCTTGGGGAGAAGTGAATTACTTCTTGCCGCCGAAGCCCTTGAAGCGAGCGTTGAAGCGCTCGACGCGGCCAGCGGAGTCCATGATGCGCTGCTTGCCCGTGTAGAACGGGTGGGACTCGGAGGAGATTTCGACGTCGATGACCGGGTAGGTGTTGCCGTCTTCCCACTCGATGGTCTTCGAGGAAGACACGGTGGAGCGGGTCAGGAACTTCGTGCCGGAGGCCAGGTCGTTGAAAACAACAGCTTCGTACTTCGGGTGGGTGTTCGACTTCATAATGGGGCCTTTGTTCACGCAGCTGGATTTTGCCAGCTGCCAGGTATGAATGGGATGGCTTCCATCCGTGCATTGGCCACCCGGAAGGACGGCGAAAAACACAGTGGAACCAGCTGTCAATCATAGCCGATGGTGGAGGATCTAACGAACCCGCCGCTGCCCTTGGTCAGGCCCGCGGCCGCAGCTCCCAGAATGCGACGGCGGACGCCGCCGCAACGTTGAGTGAGTCCACGCCCGCGCGCATCGGGATCTTGACGGCGAGGTCGACGGCGGCGAGGGTCTCAGCGCTCATGCCGGCACCTTCCGTACCCAGCACCAGGGCGAGCCGCGCCGGGTTTCTTGCTGCCAGCTCGTCCAGGCCGACGGCGTCGTCGGTGAGCTCCATCGCCGCCACCGTGAACCCCTGCTCCTTGAGAAGGGTCAGGTCCTGCGGCCAGCTATCCAGCCTGGCCCACGGTACCTGGAAGACCGTGCCCATGCTGACGCGGACACTGCGGCGGTACAGCGGATCGCCGCAGCGGGGCGAGACCAGGACGGCGTCGACGTCCAGCGCCGCCGCCGACCGGAAGATGGCCCCCACGTTGGTGTGGTCCACGATGTCCTCCAGCACTGCCACGCGCCGGGCTCCGGCCAGCAGTTCCGGCAGCGGGACCGGCGCCGGGCGGTGCATGGCCGCCATGGCTCCGCGGTGGAGGTGGAATCCGGTGATGTCCTCCAGGAGGCCGGCGCTGCCGATGTAAGCCGGAACGTCGGGGTACTGCTCGAAGATGTCGGCGAGGTCCGGAACCCACTTTTCAGCGAGGAAGAACGACCGCGGCCGGTGCCCGGCGGCGAGGGCGCGCCGGAGGACGCGGGAGGATTCGGCGATGTACATGCCCTCGGCGGGTTCGCGGAGTTTCCGCAGGTGGACGTCCGTCAGCTGGGTGTAGTCGGCGACGCGCGGATCCGCGGCGGACTCGAGATAGTGGAAAGTCACCGGGCAGTCATTTCGATAATCACTTGCATTTCAGTAATCACTTGAGCAGGTTAGCGACCAGGAAGCCGAGCGCCACGAGGCCGAGGGCAAAAATCACGCCGCGCAGGACAGGCGGGGACAGCCGGCGGCCCACCTTGGCGCCGACGAGGCCGCCGATGAGGGAGCTGACGGCGATGAGGGCCACCACGGCCCAGTTGATCCGGTCGAAGGCAAACAGCAGATAAGAGGCGGCCGCGATCAGGTTCACGCCGAGCACCAGGACGTTCTTCATGGCGTTGGCGTTCTGGATGGTGCCCGTCATGAACACGCCGAGGATGCCCACCAGCAGGATTCCCTGTGCCGCAACAAAGTAACCGCCGTATACCCCGGCGAGGAAAACAAGCACCACCAGCAAAATACCGTGGTGCTTGTCGCGGAGGGCGTGCTCCGGGTTCTCTTCACGGTTCCGCACCCAGCGCTGGAGCCTGGGCTGGAACACAACCATGAGCAGGGCCAGGACAATTAGCAGCGGCGCTGCGTAATGGAAGACCTTCTCCGGCAGATGGAGCAGGAGCCAGGCTCCGCTGATGCCGCCCAGCAGGGACGCCGGGAGCAGCCGCAGGAGTTGCCGGCCGCGGCCCTTCAGCTCGCGGCGGTAACCCCATGCACCGGCCGCCCCACCGGCGACGAGGCCCATGGCATTGCTCATGGAGGCCGTCACCGGCGCGATGCCCAGGGCGATCAGCACCGGGAAGGTGACGAGGGTTCCGGACCCGACAACGCTGTTGATGGTGCCGGCCCAGAGGCCGGCGAAGAACACAAGGACGCCGCTGAGAAACTCCACGCTGTGCCGGCCGCGCCGCTAGCGGCGGGCGGTTGCCGTGTAACGGCCGGCGTTCACCGAGACGTCGAGGGGCAGGCCGAAGGTCTCGCTCAGGTTGCCCGAGGTGAGGACCCCTTCGAGCGGGCCGGCAGCCACCACTTCGCCGTCGCGCATGAGCATGGCGTGGGTGAAGCCCGGCGGGACTTCTTCAAGGTGGTGGGTGACCAGCACGATCGCGGGGGCGTCCTCGTCCATGGCCAACTGGCTCAGACGGTGCACGAGGTCCTCGCGGCCGCCAAGGTCCAGGCCGGCGGCGGGCTCGTCGAGCAGCAGCAGTTCGGGATCGGTCATGAGGGCCCTGGCAATCTGCACGCGCTTGCGTTCACCCTCGGAGAGCGTGGAAAACTTGCGGTTCAGGAGCGGACCCATGCCCCAATCGTTCAGGAGGGCGAACGCACGGCGTTCGTCGTCCTTCTCGTAGCCCTCGCGCCAGCGGCCGGTCACGCCGTAGGCGGCAGTGACGACGACGTTGAGCACCGTCTCGTATTCGGGGATTTGGTTGGCCAGGGCGGCCGAGGAGAGTCCGATCCGCGGCCGCAGTTCGAAGACGTCCACCTTTCCCAGGCTTTCGTCCAGGATGCCGGCGATGCCGCTGGTGGGGTGAAGCCTCGCGGCAGCGATCTGCAGCAGAGTGGTCTTGCCGGCGCCGTTGGGGCCGAGGATGACCCACCGCTCGCCTTCACTGACCTGCCAGTCCACCTTGCTCAGGAGCGTTTTGGCTCCGCGCACAACGCTGACGGCGGCCATTTCAAGAACATCACTCATAGAAGTAGACACTAGGACAAAACACCTTGCGACTGATAACCGGCCCGCAATTGGCCGCGATTCATGGTTGAACTGCATAAACCCATGACATAACAGTTGTCATGTGGAGTTTTCCACGATGAGCACCTGCCCGAGGGGACCGTACGACTTGACCAGCATCGCCGAAGCAACCCGTTCCACCCAGCGCCGCATCGTGCGGACCTTGTCGGTTGCACAGATCTTCTCCGGCCTGGGCAACGGCTCAACCCTGGCCCTGGGCTCCATCCTGGCCGTCGACCTGTCAGGCTCCGAAGCGTGGGCCGGATCCGTCAACACGGCCCTCACGCTGGGCACTGCAGCCACGGCAATTCCGCTCTCCCGGCTGGCCCTGCAGCGGGGACGCCGGGTTGCCCTCACCACCGGCCTGGCCGCTGCGGTCGGCGGCACCTTCCTGATGGTCGCCGCCGTCGCCACGGAACTCTTTGTACTCCTGCTTGCCGGGGCCTTCCTCGTGGGCCTGGCGTCGGCGGTGAACCTGCAGGCCCGCTTCGCCGCCACCGACCTGGCCGAGCCCGCCCACCGCGGACGCGACTTGTCCCTGGTGTTGTGGGCGATCACCATCGGCGCCGTCGCGGGGCCCAACATGGTGGCTCCCGGGGCCGTCCTGGCGGGCTGGCTGGACATCCCGCCTGCTGCGGGGCCTTTCCTGATTTCCGCGCTGGGGATGGTGGTGGGCGCTGCTATCGTGGCGCTGACCCTGCACCCGGACCCGCTCCTGACCCGGCGCGGCCTCGACGGGGAAGACCTCCTTCCTGTCGCACAACGTTCGGGCGCCTGGCGGGAAGGCTGGCGGATCGTCAGGGAACACCCCGTCGCACGCGGAGCGGTCATCGCCGTCATCGCGGCCCACGCGGTGATGGTCGCCGTGATGTCCATGACGCCGCTGCACATGCAGCATCACGCAGGACACTCCGCCGGGAATCCGGATACCATCGCGCTGATCGGTCTCACCATCTCACTGCACATCGCGGGCATGTACGCTCTGTCACCGCTGATGGGCGCCCTCACCGACCGGCTCGGACCGCGCACCACTGCACTGGCCGGCCTCCTTACTTTGCTCGCGGCTGTGGCACTGACCGGACTGGCGTCCCAGAGCATGGGCTCGGTCACCGTCGGCCTGATTCTTCTCGGGTTAGGCTGGTCGGCTACCACCGTCGCCGGTTCCACCCTGCTTGTCGCCTCCCTGACGCCCGCGGAGCGCATTCCCGTCCAGGGGTTCTCGGACGCCACCATGTCCCTGGCCGGCGCGGTGGGAAGCGCGGCGGCGGGACCCATCATGGGCTTGACCGGCTACTCCGGCGTCAGCGCTTTGGCGGCGGCAATCGTCGCGGCCGCAGCCGTGGCACTGCTACGGCAGCGCGTCCGGAGCTGACGGATCAGCATCCTGCGAACTGTTCGGGGCCCGGCCGCTGAGCGTTCCGGAGCGACTTTTCGCAGAACCGTGCCGGGCTGCGTCTGTGAACATCGCTACCGCTGCAACAGCCAGCGCCACCCCGAGGGAAGCCACGACGTCGGTGAGCCAGTGATAGCCCAGATACAGCCGGCTTAAGCCAACCAGCGCGGTGAGTGCCAGGGCAGCGGAGAACCCAAGCACCGCCGTCGTACGCGTTCCGGACCGTGACAAGACGAGGTAGGCGAGCACGACCGTGAACACGCCAATGCCCACGGTATGACCCGAGGGGAACGAGAGCGCATCATCCGGGCCGAGCAGGAAATCCGCCGACGGTGGGCGGGACCGGCTGACAAGTTGCTTGATGAGGGTGGTCACCACGACTGCCAGCACCATAGCGCCCATAAGCACGGCCGGGCGCCACAGTTCACGCTTCCAAACGGCCCACGCCAGTGCAAACACGGCGCCGATCACGGTCAGGATTTCCGGCGCGGTCACGATCGTCAGGCCCGCCAAGAACGCGGTGGCGGCGGGATTCCGGGACTCCAACATCAGGCTATGCGCCGGACCGTCCATGGCTGCCAGCCCCGAATCCGACTGGATGGCAGCGAACATGAGCCAGAAAACAGCGTCACCAGCCACCAGGAGAGCGCCGGCCCAGCCGAAAAGTACGTGCTGCGACGCCCTCAGCGGGGGCGCCGGGCGCAGGCGGGCAACCAGGGCAAAGATCATCCGTTCATTCTGCCGGGCCGGCCTCCGGGTTTGCCGGATGTTTGCTGGGAGCCGGCTGGGGACCGCTGCGGTGCGTTGCGTTAGATGCTGTGAAATCGATGCCGCGCGACGGATTCGGGAGGCGGCGCCGTGCTGGATAAGATTGCAGCCATGACTTCGAACGTGACTGCGGTCAGCTACGGCCTGAAATTGTCCCCCTCGGAACCGGAAAACCTGCGGTCCCTGCTGGCGGACTCCGGTGCCACCTTCGAGGCTGTCTCCAGCTCAGCCGACGGACGCTTCGAGGTCTGCACCCTGGACTTTTCCGTGCCGTCGGGTTCCGCCGCGGACATCGCCGGACTGCGGCACGTGATTGCCGCCGCGAAGGAGAAGACGGAGCGGACCGGCGTGGACACCGCCATCGTCCCCGCTGAACTGCGGAAGGCGGAGCGCAAGCTCCTCATCATGGACGTCGACTCTACCCTCATCCAGCAGGAGGTCATCGAACTCCTCGCCGCGTACGCCGGAAAGCGCGACGAAGTCGCCGCGGTCACCGAAGCCGCCATGCGTGGCGAACTCGACTTCGCGCAAAGCCTGCACGCCCGGGTGGCCGTCCTCGCAGGGCTGCCGGCCGCCGTCGTCGACTCCGTGCGCGCGGAAGTGAAGCTGAGCGAGGGAGCCGCAGAGCTGGTGGGCGCGTTCAAGGCTGCAGGCCATGCCGTGGCGGTGGTGTCCGGCGGCTTCAACCAGATCCTGCGCCCCATCGCCGAGGACCTGGGCATGGATTACTGGATCGCCAACGAGCTGGAGATCGTGGATGGCGCCCTGACCGGAAAGGTCCTCGGGGCAGTGATTGACCGTGCTGCCAAGGAAAAATACCTCCGCGAATGGTCGGCCGCCGAGGGCATCGCACTGGAGCACACCATTGCCGTGGGCGACGGCGCCAACGACCTGGACATGCTCGGCGCCGCGGGCATCGGGGTGGCCTTCAATGCCAAGCCCGCCGTCCGCGCCGTGGCCGACGCCGCCATCAACATGCCCTACCTCGACGCGGTGCGGCACATCGCCGGCGTTTAAACTCTGGGGTCTGCACTCCGGAGTCTAAACTCTGGGTCTGAACTCCCCCGACCGGTCGGACGACGACGCCTCGGGCCCTGATTAGCCCGACGGCGGCGTGAACTGGCTTGCCGTGAAGACAGCACCGCCGGGGTCCCGGACCAGGGCGGTCCGTGTCCACTCGGTGTCGTCCTGCCCCAGGATATGCCCGCCAAGGCGCTCCGCCTCCCGCACAGCCCGGTCCCGGTCCGCAACGGTGAAGGTGACATGCCAGTGCGGCCGCTCGTCCGGGGCAGTCGGTGCCACCCACCCCACGGCGTCTTCGAAGCCAGCCGGTACGGCGTCTCCCGATTGCCGGGCACGGATATCGGGGTCGACGGTTGCCTCCAGATGGTCGCCGTAGCCGGGGCGGCGGATCATGATGCCGAAGTCGAGGCGGTCGAACTCCCAGCCGAAGGCCCTGGCGTAGAAATCTGCGGCAGCGTCCGTGTCCGCTGTGTGGAGGTCGCTGAAGTTCCAGCCGCCCGGGAGGTTGACCGCCTGGGCGCCCTGCCACTCCCCTGCCTGCCAGATGCGGAACTCCGCACCCTCGGGATCGGCCAGCGAGGCCCGCACCCCTCCGGCGCCCATATCGGCAGGAGCCGATTTCAGGGTTGCGCCGGCTGACAGCAGGTGCCGCACCGCGGCGTCCGCATCGTCGACCGCAATGTACGTGTTCCAAACCGGGACACCGTGGGGCCCGGCGCCTAAACCGGTGATGGCGCCGGTCTCCTGGCCGCCGAGCCGGGCCACCACGTAGCTGCCGGTCTCCCCGGGCGGCGCCGTACCGGCGTCGAATTCCCAACCGAACAGTCCCCCGTAGAAATTCTTGGCTGCTTCCACGTCGGGCTGCTGGCTGTCCACCCAGCACGGCACACCCGCCGGATAGCTCCGCTTCGCTATTGCTGCATCCTCTGCCATGGCTATGACCCTAGGCGTCGCGGGCCGCACGGACAACGCCTGTGCGGCCTGATTTGGGCGTCAGTACGGGGACAGCCAAGGCGCCGGGACAGCAAAGGCGCCGGGACAGCGAAGGCGCGGGACAGCGAAGGCCCGGCGCTGATGCGCCGGGCCTTCGCGTAAGCGATCCGTGCCGGGTACTCGCGTCAGGAGCCCGCGGAGGGAGTGACTAGCCGGCGTTCTTGCCGAAGTAGTCAGCGCCGCCGGCGTATTCCGTGTGGCCGGACTCGACGTCGGCGGTGGCCATGCTGGCAACCACTGCGGCAAATTCCTCCACAGAGTACAGCTTGCCGGCCTCGGCGCGGCGGGCCTCAATGGCGCCCGGGTTGGAGCGGTCCAGCAGCGTGGCGGTCACGGTGCCCTCGATCATGTCGCCGGACACGACCACCAGGGAGATGCCCTTGTCCGCCAGGTTCGGCAGCAGCTCGCGCAGGGCGTCCTCGCCGGCGCGCTTGCTGCGGGCCACTGGCTCGTACTCGGGCATGGTGGGGACCGAGTTGATGAAGTGCGCCTGGTGGCTGGTCACGAAAACCACGCGGGAACCCTCCTTCATGAGGGGCGCGGCGGCGTTGAGCATGTTGACCTGCGCGTCGCGGTTCAGCTTGAGGGCGTAGTCCTCTTCCATGCCCGATTCCATGCCGCCCGAGGCGTTCAGGACCAGGACGTCCAGCGAACCGAAGTTTTCCATGGCAGCGCTGGCCAGCGCCTGCACGCCTTCGGTGCTGGTCAGGTCGGCGCCCACGGCGACGGCACGGCCGCCGTCGGCCTCAATCCCGGCCACCACCTTGTTGGCCCGCGGCGCCTTCTGGCGGTAGTTAACGACGACGGCTGCGCCCTCGCTGGCGAGGATCTTGGCAACTTCGGCGCCGATGCCGCGCGAAGAACCGGTGACGATGGCTGTCTTGTTGTCCAGCTGTCCCATGTGGGCTCCCTTGTCTAAAGCTCTAACTTTGTTCAAAACGTCTAATCACTGATGACCTGAAGTCCATCATGCCAGCGGGCGCGCCGGTTTCCTTTGTCGGAACGCGACAAAGAAGCCCGTGCCCCGCCGGTGGTGAAAACTCCCCTGATGTCCCCGGTCGGCCTAGTGCCTAGTGCCTAGTGACCCATGCCGAGGCCGCCGTCGACCGGAATCACGGCGCCGGAAATGTAGGCGGCTTCGTCGCTGGAGATCCAGCGAACCACGTTGGCCACCTCGGAGGCATCGGCGAATCGCCCGGCGGGGATGCTGGACAGGTAATCCTTCTGGGTTGCTTCCGGGAGCTCGGCGGTCATGTCCGTGTTGATGAACCCGGGAGCCACTACGTTCGCCGTGATCCCGCGCGAACCGAGTTCACGGGTCAGGGAGCGGGCGATGCCCACGAGGCCGGCCTTCGAGGCGGAATAGTTGATCTGCCCCGGTGCGCCGTACAGGCCCGACACGGAGGAGATGAGCACCACGCGGCCCCTGCGCAGCCGGATCATGCCCTTCGAAGCGCGCTTGATGACGCGGAAGGCTCCGGTCAGGTTGGTGTCGATGACCGATGTGAAGTCGTCCTCGCTCATGCGCAGCAGCAGCTTGTCCTTGGTGATGCCTGCGTTGGCCACCAGCACCTCGACGGGGCCGTGGGCGGCCTCAACCTCGGCGAACGCAGCGTCTACGGAAGCTTCGTCGGTCACATCGGCCTTGACCCCGAGGACACCCTCCGGCAGCTTCGATTCGCTGCGGTAGGTTACGGCCACTTTGTCCCCGTTGGCCACGAATGCCTCCGCGATGGCCAGGCCGATGCCGCGGTTGCCGCCGGTGATGAGGACGCTGCGGGCCGTGGTTGCTGCTTCAGACATGTGTGCTCCGGTTTTCTGCGGAGCATGGCTCCGCCGTGGTGGCTGGATTTTTGACTGCCTCCGATCTTATCGCCCGATTGGGAGCCTCCTGTGGATGGTGAGAGAATTGGGGTAGCCATTGGAGCGTGATTAAACAGTCGTGACATCTGAACCCCAGCCCGGCCAGCAGTTGCCCGGAAAGCGTGACGCCACCTCCGGTCACCCGGAAGTAATCAGCATCACGGACGCCGCCGCAGCGCATTCC
Source organism: Arthrobacter globiformis (assembly GCF_030815865.1). NCBI lineage: Bacteria > Bacillati > Actinomycetota > Actinomycetes > Micrococcales > Micrococcaceae > Arthrobacter > Arthrobacter globiformis. Next base: position 3,132,497 of record NZ_JAUSXI010000001.1, on the reverse strand, counting down.
GAAGACATGCGGGAGCGCATGATCAAGTACGCCCTCGCCATGGCCATCCGCATGGTGTGCCTGATCCTGATTTTCGTGGTGGACGGCTGGTTCAAGCTGGTTGCGGTGGCGGGTGCGGTCTTCCTGCCCTGGGTCGCGGTGGTGATCGCCAACGGTTCGGACAAGGCGGAGATCCACAGCGATGCGCTGCTCGATTACACGCCATACGCGGAGCTGGGGGCGGCCGAGGAATCCGGACCTGCGGAAAGCTCCGACACAGACGATGAACCGACGGTGCTCCAGGGCGAACTCATCATCAATGACGAAGAAGACGACGACGGCCGGGGACAGAAAGCTTCATGAACATTTTCAACCTTGGTGGCGGCAGCGGCGATCTTGCCGGGCCGGCGTCCGCGGCCACGTGCTCCCGCAAAGCCTGCCGGGCCGACGCGTCCTGGCAGTTGTTCTGGAACAACCCCAAAATCCACACGCCTGACCGCCGCAAGGTGTGGCTGGCATGCGGCGAGCACAAGGCATGGCTGGAGGACTACCTGCAAACGCGCGGGCTCTGGAAGGAAACCGTGCCGCTCGAGGCCGCAGAGACCGGCGGGAACGGCTGAATGTACAGGTTCCTGTTCTCCAGCAAGTGGCTGGGCTACCTCCTGCTGGCCGCGATCTTCGCCACCGGCTGCGTCTTCCTCGGCCGCTGGCAGATGGACCGCCGGGCCGAGACCCTGGCGGAAATCCAGCGGGTCACGTCCAACTACTCGGCCACTCCTATCACCTTTGATCAGGCCCGCGACGAGTTCAATCAGCTGGACCCGTCGCGGGAATGGACCCAGGTTAAGCTCCAGGGCACTTACGACGTCGACGGGCAGCGGATCGTGCGCAACCGGCCGCTCAACGGCCAGCCCGGGTACGAGGTGGTGGTGCCTTTCAAGCTCGTGTCGGGCGAAACCGTGGTGATTGATCGCGGCTGGCTGCCGATCGGCAACAAGACCCCCGGCCGGCCGGACTCCATTCCGGCGCCGCCGTCCGGGCGGGTCATGGCAGTGGTGCGGCTCAAGCACAGCGAACCCACGCTGCAGCGCGGTGCCCCGGAAGGCCAGCTTGCCTCCATTGACCTGCCGGCCTACTCCGCGGAACTGGGCTCCCCGCTCCTCACCGGCGCCTACGGGCAGCTCGCGTCGGAGACGCCGCCGGTGGCGGACATGCCACAACCGTTCCCCATGCCATCGGTGGACGAGGGGACGCACCTGTCCTACTCGCTCCAGTGGTTCGCCTTTGGCGTCCTCATGTTTGTGGGCTTTGGCTATGCGGCCCGGCAGCAGGCGCGCAACGCCGCCATGGATGCCGAGGATGCCGAGTTGTCGGAGGGCGAGCCTGCCGCCACGGCCGCGGGAGCCCTCCGTCGTCCGCCGGCGCCCCGGAAGCGCAAGCGCCCGACGGCGGAGGAAGAGGAAGACGCGATCCTGGATGCCCAGGGCTACTGAGGGCAGGAGCACGGACATGCTTGCCGACCCGGTGGCCAACGTGCGCCGCGCCCTGACCGCAGCCGGAGCCCGCGACACAGTAACGGTTCTTCCCGGCGCCGTTCCGACGGCGGCCGCCGCGGCTGATGCGCTTGGCTGTGACGTTGCGGCGATCACCAACAGCCTGGTGTTCGAAGTGGACGGCACTCCCCTGCTGATCCTCGCCAGCGGCGCCGCGAAAGTGGACGTCCGGCTGGTCGCCTCCCAGCTGGGCACTGGACGGATCCGCCGTGCCGCACCGGACTTCGTGCTGCACCACACGGGCCAGGAAGTGGGCGGCGTTGCGCCGGTGGGCCATCCCGCAAAGATTCGCACCCTTTTGGACGCCTCGCTCGAAGATCACGCGACGCTCTGGGCCGGGGCCGGCGACCACCACTCCATGTTCTCGATCAGCTACGGCGAACTGCAGCGGATTACGGACGCCCACGCGCTTCGGGTGCGGTAGGGGCTGCCTCAGCCGTTCAGTCGTTTGGGGATCGTGGGCGGAAGTAGTAGTTGCGTACGACCGCCTTGGATTCAGACGTGCAGGGTGGGCCGGTAGATGAGCTCCTGGGTGTGGCCGTCGAGCGTCCGGCTCTCGATCAGCTCGAGGTCGAAGTCGGCGGCGCCCTGGAAGATCGGGCCCATTCCGGTCTGACCGGTGATCACCGGGAAGAGAGTCACCTGGACGCGGTCGACCAGACCCGCGGCCATCAGTGCCCGGTTCATCGAAAGGCTGCCGTGGGAGCGCAGCGGCACTTTGGACTCCTCCTTGAGCCGGGCGACGACGTCGACTGCATCGCCACTAACGACGGTAGCATCCGGCCAGTCGAGCGGTCCTTGGAGCGTGGTCGACACCACCGTTGCCGGCAGGTTAATCATCCGAGTGACCCACGGATCGCGGACTTCGGACTCCTCGCTGCTTGAGGCCAGCATCTCCGCGAACGCCCGATACGTGTTGGCCCCGAAGACCATCCGCTGCTCCTCGCTGTACAAGGCGAGGCGGTGCTCAAGCAGTTCGGGACCCTGTTTGCCCCAGTAGCCGGTCCAGTTGCCGCTCGCGGCGCCGAAGCCGTCGAGGCTGGAAAAGACATCGAAGGTGTAGGTAGCGGCCATTATGCTCTCCTCGAGTGCGGCTGATCGGGTTTGGGAATTCGTATGTCGCAGCGGGAAGAGCTTAGCTACCGAAGCGGAGGCTGACCACCATGCTGATCAGTGCTACTACGCCGGCGCGAGGTTGCCGTGGCGCGAAGTGCTCTATAAGCCACGGCAGGGAATTTCGTCGGACTTGTCCAACGGTCGGTAAGGATGCGGCGCCACCCACAAGCCGGTTCACTCCCGTTGGGGTCGGGAGCGGAAGTAGTTGTTGCGGCGGGGTTTTCGTTGGGGGTCGAGTTTCGGCGGGGGTTTGAACCAGGGGACCCCGGCGGTGACTTCGAGGTCCAGTGTTCTTTGTGGATGAGGTGGTGGTGATGGCTGCAGAGCAGGACGCCGTTGCCGCTGCCGGTGGTTCCGCCCCGGGACCAGTAGGTGATGTGGTGGGCTTCGCACCAGGGTGCGGGGATGGTGCAGCCGGGGAAGGCGCAGCCCTGGTCGCGGGCGGTGATGGCTTTGCGGATGTGGGGTGGGAAGATCCGTGAGGCGCGGCCGATGTCCAGGACGCGTCCTTCGGTGCCGAGCACTATGGGGATGATGTCCGCGTCGCAGGCGATTTTACGGATCGTGGCAGGGCTCACGGGCCCGCTGAACGCGAACAGGGCCGTTCCGCCGCTGGTCCGGCCGGTGTAAACCGGTTGCGGATCCTGGGCGCCTTGGAGGTCTTGTCTTTGTTGGAGTTCGGCGAGGAGGTCGCGGTAGTTGATGGTGGCCAGGATTTGGGGCCGGTGTCCGCCGGTGACGGGCAGGGTGTCGGTGGTGAGCGCTGTTTGGCAGGCGCCGACGAGCCCGTCGAGCCGTTTCTGACCCTGCGACCGGTGGTCTAGCGAGACCTCCGGGAGGCCCTCGGTGTCCCAGCCGGCCAGGCCGTCCTGTTTACCGCTCCCGTCACCACCGGGCCCGTCGCCACCGGCGCGGTCACCACCGGCGCGGTCAGCCCCGGTCCCGTCAGCCCCAGCGCCGTTTCTGGGTGTTGGGGTGCGGGGGTTGGTGGCGGTGTTCATGGCGGTGGTGAGGGTTTCGAACTGTTCGGCGGTGGCAAAAATTTCCAGATGCTGCAGTCCGTGTTTGGGCCGGCGGACGAAGGCCCCCTGGATTTGCCGGAGGGCCGCTTCGGATGGTTCGGTCCCGTCCTGGTCGATCGCCTCAATCCAGTGTTTGGCGACCCGGGTGAGGAAGTCGGCGTCGTTTTCGATGGCGGTGCGGGTCAGTGCGTGTTCCATCTCGGCGGTGTGGGCCGGGGTGGTGAAATGCCGGGCCCGGTCCAGGGCCAGGGTGATGGTGGTTGCGGCGCGGGAGCTGATCTGGGCGGTGCTGACCGCGGCGGCGAGTTCTTCATAGCGGGGCGGGAGCTGTTGGCCGCCGAACCCTGCCCTGGGCAGGACGGCGTCGGCCAGTCCGATCCGGCGCCGGGCCTCGGCGGAGCTGATCCGCAGCCTTCCCTGAAGGAAATCGACACTGTTCCGGGACCCGTCATCCCCCGGCGAGGGGTCAGCAACGGGGACGGGGACGAGGGGTGACGCGGCGGCTGTGAGGGCGGCGGTGCGGGACCGGTCCACCGCGCCCGCGGCCATCACCTGCAGGTGCTCGACCCTCCGGGAGAGCTCCTCGAGCCGGTCCGCGAAATCCGCGGCCTGCCCGAAACCCCACAACGCAGCGTCCTCGGCGGTGATCGCGTCCGCTGACAGCAGCGCCAGGGCTTGACCAACCACGTCCGCCTCAGCAGGAAGACTCTGAAGGGCGTTGGCACCTACGAAAGCCAGCCCACCCGCCGGCACCGGGCCGTCCGGCCCGGTCTACGGTGAATCCCCCAATGGCTTCCATAGAACGAGTCTGACGTGGGGGTCTGACATTAAAGGACTTCTGGCGAGGCCTGGCAGCAATAACCGGCGCCCGGCGCCTCGGGCTCTAGGCCAGCGTGATGAGGTCCAGGTAGTCCTCGTTCCAGAGGTCCTCAACCCCGTCGGGCAGCAGTACCACGCGCTCTGGGTTGAGGGCCTCGACGGCCCCTTCGTCGTGGCTGACCAGGACGACGGCGCCGGTGTAGTTGCGCAGTGCGCCCAGGATTTCGGCGCGGCTGGCGGGGTCGAGGTTGTTGGTGGGCTCGTCCAGAAGGAGAACGTTCGCGCTGGAGGCCACGATGGTTGCCAGTGCGAGGCGCGTCTTCTCACCGCCGGAGAGCACACCGGCCGGCTTGTCGACGTCGTCACCGGAGAACAGGAACGAGCCCAGGATGCCGCGCACCTCCGCATCCTTCATGTCGGGGGCGGAGGAACGCATGTTCTCGAGGACGGTGCGGTCGACGTCGAGGGTTTCATGTTCCTGGGCGTAGTAGCCCACCTTGAGGCCGTGCCCGGGGACGATGTCGCCGGTGTCTGGGCGGTCCACCCCGGCGAGCATCCGCAGGAGCGTCGTCTTGCCGGCACCGTTGAGGCCAAGGATGACCACCTTGGAGCCGCGGTCGATGGCAAGGTCCACGTCCGTGAAGATTTCCAGCGAGCCGTAGGACTTGCTGAGGCCCTCTGCCGTGAGCGGTGTCTTGCCGCAAGGGGACGGATCCGGGAAGCGGAGGGCGGCCACGCGGTCGTTTTCGCGCACTGCTTCGAGCCCGCTGAGCAGCCGCTCTGCGCGCTTGGCCATGTTCTGCGCGGCTACGGCCTTGGTGGCCTTGGCGCGCATCTTGTTTGCCTGGTCGAAAAGGACCTGGGCCTTCTTTTCGGCGTTGGCGCGTTCCCGCTTGCGGGCGCGTTCGTCTGTTTCGCGCTGGGTCAGGTAGCGCTTCCAGTCCATGTTGTAGAAGTCGATCTGGGCACGGTTGGCGTCCAGGAGGAACACCTTGTTGACGGTGGCTTCGAGCAGCTCGGTGTCGTGGCTGATCACGATCAGTCCGCCCTGGTGGTTCTTGAGGAAGTCACGCAGCCACGCAATGGAATCGGCGTCGAGGTGGTTGGTGGGCTCATCGAGGAGCATGGTCTCGGCGTCCGAGTACAGGATGCGCGCGAGCTCCACGCGGCGCCGCTGACCGCCGGACAAGGTCTTGAGGGGCTGGTTCAGCAGGCGGTCCGGCAGGGCGAGGTTCGAGCAGATGGCTGCGGCCTCGGCTTCGGCAGCATAGCCGCCGGCGGCCAGGAACTCGGATTCGAGCCGGTCGTAGCGGTTCATCGCCTTGCGCTGGACCGCGGCGTCCTCGCTGGCCATCTCGTCGTGGGCCAGCTTCAGCTTGCCGACGACGATGTCCAGGCCGCGGGCGGACAGGATCCTGTCCCGCGCCAGCTGCTCCATATCCGGTGTCCGGGGGTCCTGGGGCAGGTACCCGATCTCGCCGCTGCGGGTCACCTTGCCGGCGGCAGGCAGGCCCTCGCCTGCCAGGACGCGGGTCAATGTGGTCTTGCCGGCGCCGTTGCGGCCCACGAGGCCGATCTTGTCGCCCTTGTCGATCCGGAAGCTCACCTGGTCCATGAGCAGGCGCGCGCCAGCGCGCAGTTCAAGATCCTGAACGGTAATCACAGCAGGTAAGGCCTTTCACAACAGGGAATGCCGCAGCACGGCAGGTTGCACGCACGGCGCAAAGTCAGGAACGCCGGGGATGCCGGCCGTAGAACGGCCCGTTCAAGTCTACCGGCCGGTGCAACCCTGCCAGAACATGCCTTCCCCACCCCGGAAGAGCGCCTTCCCTGTCCAGAGGAGGGGTGTATTTGTGCCCAGCACCAGACCCCGGGCAGTCGCTCTTGTAGAAGACCAACAAAATGCGGCTATTACCGGGCAAGTAACGTCGAGACCAGCTGATACTTGTTTGTACCCCCTCGACAGGACCTCCCATGACCCAGACCCATTCCGCCGGCACCCTGCAGCCGGCAAAGCGCCGCCGCTGGAACGCCACCGACCTCGGACTCATCGCCGTCTTCGCCGCGCTCGTGGCGGCGTCAGCCCTGGTTGCTGCCATCCCGGTGGGCGGCCTCGGCGTGCCCATCACCCTCCAGACGCTTGCCGTCATGCTGACCGGGCTCGCCCTCGGCCCCGGCCGCGCGTTCGGCGCCGTCGGATTGTACACCCTGCTAGGGCTCGCCGGGCTCCCCATCTTCAGCGGTGGCCGCAGCGGCCTGGGCATCCTGGCCGGCCCCTCGGCCGGCTACATCATTGCGTTCCCCCTCGCCGCCGCGGCGGTGGGCTGGCTGGCCGCCGTCGTTATCCGCCGCACGGTCAAGTTCCGTGCCGTGCTGCTGTTTGTGTCCGCGATGGCCACCAGCATTGTGCTGGTCCACGGCCTCGGCATCGCCGGCATGATGGTCAATGCCAAGCTGGACTTTTCCAAGGCGTTCCTCGCCGACCTCCCCTTCTACCCGGGCGACATCATCAAGAACGTCCTCGCCGTGACGGTGGCCATCGCCCTGCACAAGGCCTTCCCCGACCTGCTGGTCCGCCGCGTCCGGCAGCTCCCGCAGAAGGCCGCAGCACCGAAGACCGCGACGCCGGAAGCCACCGCGCCGGAAGCCTCCGCACAGCAGTGAGCATTATCTCCCTCAGGAACGCAGGAGTCAGCGTGGCCGTCGACGGCCGCCCTGACCCCAAGGTTCTGCTGCAGGACATCTCGCTGGAGCTCACCGAGGAACGCATCGGTGTCATTGGGGCCAACGGTTCCGGCAAGTCAACGCTGCTCCGCCTGCTCAACGGCCTCGTGGTCCCCACCGAAGGGACCGTGACTGTCAACGGCGCCGACACGGTCCGGAACGTGCGGGCCGTGCGCCAGCAGGTGGGCTTTGTCTTCACCGATCCCCTCTCCCAGCTGGTCATGCCCACAGGGCGTGAGGACGTGGAACTCTCCCTTCGGCGTTCGGTGCGGCACGGAAAGGAACGCCGGGAGCAGGCCGCCGCCGCGCTGGACCGCTTCGGGCTCCTGCCGCTGGCTGACCAGAGCATCTACGAACTCTCCGGCGGGGAACGGCAGCTCCTTGCCCTGGCGTCCGTGCTGGCGGTGGAGCCCGGAGTCCTCGTGCTGGACGAGCCCTCCACGCTCCTGGACCTCCGGAACCGCGAGCTGCTGCGCCGCACCCTGGCCGGCCTCAGCCAGCAGATCATCATGTCCACCCATGACCTGGAGCTGGCGCTGGATATGGACCGGGTCCTGATGGTCGAGTCCGGGCAGATAGCGTACGACGGCGGTGCTGCCGCCGCCGTCGAGCATTACCGCTCGCTGTCTGCCCGGAGCCTGTCAGGCGGGGACTTCCGGTGAGGGGCCACGGCTTCCTGCTCGCCAACTACGTGCCCGGCACGTCCCTGATCCACCGCATGCCGCTGTGGCTGAAGTTCCTGCTCGTCCTGGCCTGCGGAATGGCCTCGTTCCTGATCGTCGACTGGCGGCTGGCCGCCGCAGCCCTGGCCGTTCTGTGCGTACTGTTCCTGCTCAGCGGCGCCGGGACCGTGCGTCTCTTCCGCGCTGTGCGGCCGCTGCTTCCCATCCTGCTGGTCATCGGCGCGTTCCAGTGGTGGCAGCTGGGCGGCCCTGTTGCCGCGCGGATTGTGCTGAACATCCTGCTGTGCGTCGTGGCGGCGTCCCTGCTGACGGCCACCACGCCGCTACACCGGCTGCTCGATGGCGTGGTTTCGCTGGCCCGCCCGTTCCGGCGGTTCGGCGCTGACCCCGAGCGTTTTGCCCTGACCATTGCCATCATGCTGCGGAGCATCCCGTTCATCGCCGGGGCCTTTTCGGATGTCCGGGACTCGGCACGAGCCCGCGGCCTGGAACGCAATCCCCGGGCGCTGGTCCTGCCGGTGTTCATCACCACCGTTGCATATGCCCGCCACACGGGCGAGGCGCTGGCCGCCCGCGGGCTGGGCGAGCCGGAAGACTGAGCGCTCTAGCGTCCGGAACCTGCTCCGGGACGGCAAGGCGCTTGGGAGGTCCTCCTAGAAGGGGTACCGGCAGGGACTCCCACAGCGTTGTAAACGCTGGTTAGGTGGAACCGCACCCCCAACTGCCGCCGTCGAACCGGCGGCAGCCCCTTACCCCTTGAACGGAGGCAGCGTGACTGTGACCGACGCTCCGGTGACCACGCGCGAACAGGCAGTCGGACGGCCACTGGCAATTGTCCTTGGCCTGCTGACCATCTTCGGTCCGATTTCCATGGACCTGTACTTGCCCGTCCTACCGGCCCTGACGGCGGAACTGCGGAGTTCCACGTCCACGGCGCAGCTGACCATCACGGCCTGCCTGCTCGGCCTAGCTATCGGCCAGGTCATTGCGGGTCCCCTGTCGGACCGTTTTGGCCGCCGGCTCCCCCTGCTGATCGGCGTCGCCGCCTACACAGTCACGTCCGTTCTCTGTGCCGTCAGCCCGACCGTTGAAACGCTGATCGCGGCCAGGTTCGTCCAGGGCCTGGCCGGCGCCGTGGGTATCGTGATTGCGCAGGCAGCCGGACGGGACGTATACGAGGGTGCCAAACTCCTGCGCTACTACGGCCGCCTGGCGGTGCTCGGCGGCCTGGCGGCCATCATTGGTCCGGTCATCGGCGGCCAGCTCGCCACCGTCACAGACTGGCGCGGCGTCTTCCTGTTCCTCGCGGCCGTTGGCGTGGCGATCCTGATCGCCTGCCTCGTGATCTTCAAGGAGACACTTCCGGCCCAGCGGCGGGCAGCAGGGGGGTTTTCCCATACCCTGCAGGACTTCCGTCGTCTGCTTGCGGACCGCGTATTCGTCGGCGCCGTGCTGATCACGGGCTTTACGTACTCGGCGATCTTCGCTTACCTCAGCGGCGCCACGTTCGTCCTGCAGGGCATCTACGGGCTTTCGCCGCAGGGCTACTCGTTCGCCTTCGGCCTGAATTCGCTGGGGTTCATGATCTTTGGCTTCCTCGGCAGCCGGCTGGCCGAGCGGTGGTCCGAGAAGGCCATATTGGTGATCGGACTGGCGATGGCCGCTGCCGGTTCCCTTGGGCTGCTCGTCACCGCGCTCCTGCACCTGCCCCTGATTGCGGTCATCGTGTCCCTCTTCACCATGGTGGGCGGCGTGGCGGCGGCCAGCCCGCCAGCGACGTCCCTCGCGCTGAAGGGCTACCCGGACATCGCCGGTACCGCGTCGTCACTGCTCGGCCTGGCCAGGTTCGCCTTCGGCGGCGTGGCGGCGCCGCTGGTGGGTATCGGCGGGGCGGACAACGCCCTCCCGTTCGGGATCGTCACGGTGGTGTCCGTCGCGGCGGCAGCGGCATGCCTTGGGCTGATTAGGGCGCGCACGGCTTAGCGAGCACACGACGGCGGGGTGAGCTGCCTCTTCTGGCGCTGGGTGCGGGCTCTGTGCCCGCGCTATGTTTCCGTCTTCCGGCCTGCCGGTTCGAGGGCACGATAGACGGTGGAACGGCCAACAGAGAACAGCTCGGCGAGCTCATACATAGTGTGTTCTCCGGCCGCATGCAGTTTAACCAGGTGTGCTTCCTGGGTGGGTGAGAGTTTGGGCTTTTTCCCGCGCAACCGGCCCTTGGCCTTGGCAACCTTCATGCCTTCGCGGGTGCGGGCCCGGATGAGATCGCCTTCAAACTCAGGCACCATCGCCAGGACGTTGAACAGCAACTTTCCCACCGGGTCCTCCGGATTGTGCACGGAACCGCCGATACTAAGTTTTACTCCACGGGCGGCGAGGTCATCAGCAATCTGATGTGCGTCCCTGACGGATCGTGCAAGACGGTCCAGTTTGACCACCGCGAAGGTGTCGCCAGCGCGGCAGGCGGCCAGCGCTTTCCGGAGGCCGGGGCGGTTCAGATTGCTACCGGTGAGGCCATGATCCACATAGATTTGGTCCGGTTCAATACCCATGGCTGACAGGGCGTCCTGTTGAGCTGTGAGGTCTTGTTCGTCGGTGGACACTCTCGCGTAACCGACCACGAGTGCATGTGCAGCAGTGTGTCATAGAGCTGTGTGTCGTAGAAGCGCCCGTCACCGGACAATTCACCGGACCGGCCTTACGGGGTGCCTCAAAGGCTTAGGTAACAACGACGCTGGTGAGGGCCATGATGTCCGGTGCTGGACCCTCCAACGGGACGTTATGCGGACCGCCCTCTTTCGGGACGGTGGTCCATCCTGAATTGGGCGGTCTAAAGTCAATTCGACGGGGGATCCTTTTTCTCTGTTTTTGGAGCCGACAAAACTTGAGCTAACGATTATAGGCTCCGAACAAAGTAGTTGGTTTATGCACCCATCGACTGGAGGAGCCCATGAAAGCTGAAGAGATTGTTTGGGCCTTGATGGCATTGTGCGGGGTCGCCCTCGCTATTTTCGCCGCCGACGGAGTGGTCAGATCTTAGGAGGCCTGCTCTCGCTCTAGTCGGAGTCATAGGCTTCGTTCGAGCCAGAAAGCGCCAGCGTATATAACCCCTACAGCGGAGGACCGGCAGGGGTTTCCACAACGGAGCCGATCGTGCGGCGGGGTAGCCCCAGCCCGGACGGATCATTAGCATGAGGCATGGTCGCGCCGTGTTTAGGTTCAAAGCTGATCAGGCACTTGCTGGTTGTCCTGCTCGGCTGTTCTCTCTTCGCTACGTCTTGCGCCGCACCGGGGCCTGGGGTCCCGGGCGGCCCGGCTGCCAACCCGCCTACGCGTGAACCGACTGCAAGCCCGCCTCTGCATGAACCTATGCCCGAACCGCCTAGTAACTCGGCGGCCAGCCTTGAAGCTTCGCCTGCAGATGGATCCGTAGCACATGCGGCCAGCACGCTCAGTCGGGAGCTGTCAGGGGATGCTCGGTTCGCCTCGGTCGACGTGCTTCAGGGAACGCGGGTTATCGTTCATTGGCATGGCCCGGTGGATCCGAAGCTACGGGGGCTAGTAGCCCGGTTTCCAACCGTCAACATTTCCGTTGAGCCAGCCGCCTGTTCCCCCGGGAAACTTAGGGATCTTTCCGGTGAACTGTTGGCCTCAGATCCTGCCGTGAACATCACTTCGGTATCGCCTGATGGGTGCCACCTGACGCTCACGCTGGATGAATCAGTGAGGGCAACCTCGGACGTTGCAGACCTGGAGCGCAAGTACTCCGAGGCAGTTGGCTGCCCGGTCAAGGTGGAGTTTGGGGACATCGCTCCCGCCAACGGTTGATCCGCCCCGCGATACTGGACGGCGTAAAGCACACGCCCCCGGCCGCGACGATCAACAACAGTTAGGACGGCGCCATTGGGGCCAAAGTTAGTAGCTGAGGTGTGGCGTAACGGAAATGGCGTTCTCGCCGAATCGTGGCAATTCTCGCCGCGTTTCGCGCCCTGATTTCCTCACAGCTCTTCACGTCTCAGAGCCCGTAGCCGCCAAGACCAGTCGGGCGCCGGCGGCGACCACCGAAGGCAGCCACGATTTTGGAGCGAGTCCCTGAGGGTTCCCCTTCCTGAAGGGGATCCTGGATGCAATGCCCCAATGACTTCCGTCGTGCAAGAATCGCCGCATGGTTGAGGATGAGCGGCAGACAAGGCAAGAATTGATAGTCCTCGATGCCTTGGTACAGGCGATGGATCGGCGTGACGAGGTCTTCCAGATGATTGAGGATTCAGAAGACATGGACGAAGCCATCCGTAGGGTGGGTCACCTGTTGGGTGTGGGAAAGTTGGGCAGCCGGGCAGTCCTCGACCTGCAGGCTAGAAGATTCACCCGCGACCAGCGTCAGGCCATCGCTTCGCGTGCAGAAGAACTTAGATCAAAGTTGCCTGATGACCGCTGAGGACTTCGTATTCTCCGTCGATTACTGGTTCCTCAATCGAACGCGCCCGGGCTGGTCCCGATAGAGGTGCTGCGGCTCAGCGATCCGACTTTTCCCAAGAAGTGGATCCCCTCGAACTCGAAGTGTCCCATCTAGCGTTCGGCATCTGGCGAGTCAGGGAAGCTTTTCAGCCGGCGCGAACGACAGGGCGGGATACTGGACCCATGGATATCGGACTGTACCGACTCACGGTTGCGCCTTCAGCCTCGAGCCGGGTTGAGCCCAAGGGCGATCAGCAATTTGACCGCCCCGACGCATTTCTTGACTTCCTCGTAAACGATCGGCCGATGCGGGATCTGCTGGATGTTCCAGAAGACTGGGAGCAGCCACTGGACGAAACCACAGCCTTGCGTGACGATTGGCGGCCAAAGGCAGTGGTGGACTATCTGGACCGCTTGTTGGGGGTTTTACCGGGAGACTATGACGATGGCCGTGTTTCGATTTTGGTCTGTGCTGTCTGCGGCGACTTGTGGTGCGGGGCGCTCAGCATAGAACTGGCCCTTTCGCCGCAGACCGTGACCTGGCAGAAGATCGGCTGGCAGAGCGACCCCGACGACGTAGAGCCCCAGCTACTTACGGACCGGGCCTTCACCTTTGACCGGGACGAATACGAGGAACTTCTCCGCCGTTTGCGCGAGCACTACAAAAAGCAGGCTCTCATACCGCCACCGCTCAGGCTTCTACGCCGTGTGCTCGGCCCACGATCCACAACCAAATAGGGCAGCGCAATGGTCACAAGGAACCAGCCCTCGACGAGGACAGATGGTCCGTTCAGGGTTCATCCTGGGGTCGGAGCTCGAAGCTATTTGCCAGCTCGAGCCGGCGATCTAGTCTGTGTGCATGAGCGCCCCTGAGGAACCTGGCGAACCGCTGCAAAAGCTGCCAGCCGGGATGCCAAGAAGATACGCCGAGTACAGGCCAGCGACTTCCGATGCCTCAACACTCCCGATAACCAACGTCGGGGGATACGACGAACTCCTCTCCCTTTTCCACGAAAGAGGCCAAGCATTGCCGCGCACAGGGCGGGGCCTCGCAGCCATTGACACTCTCCTTGACGACGATGTCGACAAGCATGCACTGGCAGGATTCGCCCGACCAATCGGCATGTTCTACGGCGATGTCTTAACACACACCATTCCTGGCGCCCACTGGGAGGTGATCGAGGAGGCGTACCCGCGGGTCTGCATCACCAGGACCGCCGCCGTTGATGTAATAGGGGTCGCCATGCGACGTCTTGAGGTCGCAGACCCAACACTGGAACAAAACTACGCTCATGTCCTAGAAAGGCTCGGGCTCGAGACGTGACGAAATACCCGTCCGCACAGGGTTCGGCCTTTGGGCTTTCTGCAGCGCTCCGGCCTATACCCAAACGACGGTCCGGGCATTATGGTCGGAGCAGTCAACATGGGGATGTGCGAAAAAATGACTAGCCCAAACCAGGTAGAGGCGCCGTCGGACATTCGTAAGGGCGCGGGCCTTTCCATAATCGCCGCTTTGCTCGGGCCTCCACTCGTTATTTTCCTGGCGGGGTTTTTGACGATCCAGCTGGAGTTGTCACAGGTCGGGGCTCCCCTTCTGGATCTCAATATGCGGCCAGTCCCCGTGACCGGAGAATGGGTGCCGTACGTGATGCGAGCCGGGCTCGTCCTGCTCGCCTTCGCCGCAGTTCTCGGATATCGCTCCCTGTCTCGCACTTGGGCGGGCAGGGTCATAACTCTGCTGGTCCTCGTCACGGCCGCGTTCGTTGGTGCCTACACATTGCGCCCTGTCCCTGCAGATGGCGAGCCGCACCCCATCGCACTGGCCAGCTTCATGTATGGCGCAGTATCACCGTTTACCCTCGCACTGATCGGAGCAGTTATCGCCGACATGGTTTTCGCCCTGCGGAGAAGACGAGCGAACCTGAAATAGAAATCGACGCATTTCAGTAGCCGTCACCGTTGTACCGGTCATGGTTCCCCACCGGGCAACAGTGGGGATGAGGCTCTCACCCCTAAATTCTGGTCAGAGCCTTCTGGTCTAACTGGCAATAGTCTCCCCACCGGCCCCTGCCGGTCAATCACCGAGAAAGGCAATTGAGTTAGGCTCACGACATGGAGCCCCCGCCGTTCGCCGAAGAACCGATCCCTGGAATTTGTCTGCGCGGGGCTGCTTCTACAAGTCTGGTTGCTCGAACTAGCGGAGATGTCCGCGTCCGGCCTGACAGATAGGGGATCCGTTATGGACTTGTTTGAAACGATCATGTTTCCGTTCAAATGGTTTGTCTCCATCATCATGGTGGGCTTCCACGAGGGCATGAGTTCGATTGGAATGCCGCCAGCTAGCGGCTGGACGTGGACTCTTTCCATCATCGGCCTGGTACTGGTGATCCGTGCTGCACTGATCCCGGTCTTCGTCAAGCAGATCAAGGCGCAGCGCGGAATGCAGCTGCTGCAGCCTGACCTGAAGAACATGCAGGACAAGTACAAAGGCAAAACCGACCAGCTCTCCCGCCAGGCCATGGCGCAGGAGCAGATGGCCATGTACAAGAAGCACGGCACCAACCCGTTCTCGGCCTGCCTGCCCATGCTGATCCAGATGCCGTTCTTCTTCGCACTGTTCCAGGTGCTGTCCGGCATCACCCACGCGAAGAACCAGGGCGAAGGCATCGGTGCGATGAGCCACGACCAGGTCCTTCAGTTCGACCAGTCAAGCATCTTCAGCGCTCCGTTGTCTGAAGCCCTGTTAAACAACCCCGGCGGCAACATTGCTGTCATCGTCCTCACCGTCGTGATGATCCTGGCCATGACGGCCTCGCAGTTCATCACGCAGAAGCAGATCATGGCGAAGAATATGTCCGAAGAGGCCATGGCCAGCCCGTTCATGCGCCAGCAGAAGATGATGCTCTACATCCTGCCGCTGGTCTTCGGTGTCGGCGGCATCAACTTCCCCATCGGTGTGCTGATCTACTGGACCACCACCAACCTCTGGACCATGGGCCAGCAGTTCTTCGTCATCCGCCGCATGCCGACCCCGGGATCTCCCGCTGCGAAGGCCCTCGCCGAACGCCGCGCCGCCAAAGGACTACCCGCACTGCCGATCCTCGGAGGAAAACGCGAAGAAGCAGACGCCGCTGCCGCCGTCATCCAGGCCAAGGGCCAACGAATCCAGCCGCAACGCAAGGGTAGGAAGAAGAAATAACGGTCCGGTCCTGCAACGGCCATATCCTGCTCCGCGGCATCGTGCCCTGCTGTCATCGGAGTCGGCGAACAAGTTCGTTGCGATCCGCTTCCGGCCGGTGGTTACAGCAGAACTTACGACCGGTTTCCACGAAGCCGTCTCGGTAAAGGTTCCCGCTAACGGGACAAGTTATTGGTCAAGCAAACTCTCAGTAGTCCCCCGGAAATAGTGCCTCCGCCGCCTGCCGCGAGGATGCTGGTCGCCAGCTCAGCGGCCGGCGCGCATCCGATCACGTGCGCAACTCACAACGGCGGACAAGTCGAGCCCGTAGGTCGGCCCTTCGCCGGAACCGTACTCCTCGAGTCGGGCCGCACCGCGCTCGAAGAGCCGGAGCGCGCCAACGCTGTTGCCCCGGGCGGCGTGGGTGAGCCCGACGCAGATCTGGGCGAGTCCTTGCCAAAGGTTGCGTTCTTCGGTCGGCCCAGCTTTCCAGCGGGCCTCGAGTACCTCATGGGCGGCGAAGGGGCGGCCAGCTTCCACCAGACTCCGGGCCGAGACCAACGTCTGCGCCGGCGGCAGCGGCTCCTCCGAGACCGGCTCGACGCCAGCGCTTCCGTACGGCAGCGGCCGCCCAAGAGCGTCACGTGGCCGGGCCTGCCGCGGGCGCCTTGAAGCATCCCGATCCCTGTCACGGGTCATTGCGGTTTCCGCCCTGAGCATCCGTGGACCTTACAAGCCTTCATACGCTCAATGCTAAGGCCCGGCCCTCGAACATCCGTTCCGCCGCAAAGGATGCCGTCGGGGCGGCGGCCGCGAGAGAAGAAACGATCACCTCTGGTCGCGTCGAAGGGGGTGATCCTTCGGAACCTCGACGAGCACGATGCGCACTCCGTCGGGGTCCGCGATCCACATCTCCACCAGCCCCCACGGCTCCTGCTGCGGCTTGCGGATCACCGGTACCCCGGCCCCCAGCAGCCGATCGTGCTCGAGCTGCACGTCGCGGACCTGAATCCAGATCGCCACGGCACTCCCGTGCGGATCAGTCGATCGTCCACTGACCTCGAGAAAACCGTTTCCCAGGAAGAAGACCAGACCCGGCGCCTTACGACTCCCGAACTCTCGGTAGATGGCCAAGCCCAACGTGTCCCGATAAAACCGGTGGCTCCGCTCGGGTTCGGACGGATGAAGCAGGATGCGGCTCCCAAGGACTTCCATGTTCTCCATCCTGCCCTCGAGCCATGCACTTCGCTCGCCGTCTAACCCTGTTCTGAATCGCCGCTGCTAACTGGCACGGGCCCCTGTGCTGCAAGGCCATCCTTGGAGTTATCGTTGGCTGCAGTGAGACCGGCCGGCAGATAGTTTTCAGGGTTCACAGGTTGGACTGCGCGTTCATCGATGACGTAAACGGGTTCCTTGCCAACAACTCGAGCGCCGCTGCTTCCAACAAAGAGTCCCGACCTTTCCGGGATACCCAAGGCCGGTTTGTTCTGCCGCCTATGCCACATCTTCGCTGTTGCTTCCTCGTGTGCTGTGTAGTGAGGGAGCACAGTGACCCCTGAGACGAGACGTAGGCCCGTGAACTGCTCGAGTTGCGTGTTGTTGTCGTCGTGAGTGGCGGCGATTTCGATACTGTCGGAGGCGAGGATGGCCCCTGCACTTCCGCCGTACAAGGAGCCCCCCTCTGCTACAAACCTCCGTATCGGATCAATGAAGGCATGCGAGGCAACGTGGGCCAGAAGGTGGAATGTGTTGCCTCCACCGATGAACAGTAGGTCGAAATCGAGGAGTTCGTCAGGGGCGTGACCGTCCAGGTCGGTCCAAGTGGTTAGCTGATGATCGGGCCAGTGCTGTGCCAGATTTCCTCTGAGCCAGGCGTCCGCGCCGTTCAGCATTTCCCCGTCCAGTGCGAATGGCCAGTAGAGAATATTCGCGTTGAGTCGAAACATCTCCGCCCAAAGCAGGTGTTCGTCATCAGGCGAGCCTCCGCCGCCCAGGTAGATGGTTCCACGCATGGCTAATAGTTTCTACGGCGCTCCGATACTGCAAGTCAGTGGCGGCTGGAGTGTTGGCGCGATCGAGCGAAAATAACCGCACATGGGGAACCCTGAGAGAGACGTTTCGAAGAAGCGCCGACGGCAATAACATGTTAGTTGAAATGCAAGCCGTCGTAGGCTGACTTTCTAGCCGTTTAGGGATCCGAACTGTCACTAATCCAGGGCAGTGGCTGCTCTGCGTCCCCCAAGGTCATTGGTTCAGCCTATCGTCGCGAGGAGGCCGGACGTTCAACGCGTCTCGCGACCCGTGCTGTTACGCGGCCACGAGCTCCAGTTCGAAGCCGTCTGAATTCTCCAGGTAGGCGGCGTAATGCTCGGGTCCGCCTGCATGTGGATACTTCTCTGGGGACAACTGTGTCCAGCCGTACTCAGCACTCTGGCCGGCCAGTGCGTCCACACGCAGCCGGCTCCGCACGACAAACGCCGGGTGATTCAAACCGGGCGCCGTCCGTTGATGCTGCCGGCCGCTCAAATCCGGCGATTCTTCCAGAACTATGTAAGTTGAGCTTTTCAGCCAACTGATTCCATGCGGCCAGCTCTGATAGGTCGCGTACCCCAAGGTCGACAAGATCCAGCCCCACTCAGTCGTGGCTCTCTTGAGATCCGGCACCCACAGCTCGATATGGTGCAAGGCACCTTCTGAGTCGTTGTTCACTGTGCGAGTCTTTCACGCAGGTGGGATCTGCACCGTTGCCTCGATCTGCACCTTCGCGCCCAAGGGCAGGGCAGCCGCTTGGATAGTGGTCCTGGCCGGAAAGGGCGGGGCCAGTCTCCGGGCGTAAACGGTGTTGATGGCGTCGAAGTCCTGATAGTCAATGAGGTAGAGGGTGGTGCGAATGATGTCGCCCATAGCCAACCCCATCTCATCAAGGAGCGTCTGCAGATTAGTCAGCATCGCCTCGCATTGGGCGGTGACATCACTGGAGACCAGAGCACCGCTTGAAGGGTTCTGGCCGATGATGCCCGCCGAATAGCCGGTGTTGCCCTGCTGCACGGAGTGCGAGAACGGGGCGGTGGACTGATAAAGCTGGCTGCTGAAGTGGTGACTGATCACTTTCTCAGACTGCTTGGTCAAGGCTCGCTCCTTCCCGTGCAATGGCCAGGGGTGCACGCTGCAGGCGGGCCAGGGCGGTGGCAGTTTCGCTTCCTGGTTCCGCTGTATACGTGAGGACGCGGTGACCGGAATCGTCAGGCATGGTCAGGACCTCGAACCCCAGCTCCACAGTGCCAAGCTGCGGGTGGTCGAGTGTTTTGTGCCCGGACATGCAGTTCTCGACCGGGTGTTCTGCCCACATCGTGGCGAACTCGGGGCTTTTGAGGGTTAGTTCCCCGACGAGCGCTGCCAGCTCGGTGTCGTCGGCGAACCGTCCGGAGAGTAGGCGCAGGGACGCCACTGCACGGCCGGCTTCGGTGCGCCAGTGCGGGTACAGGGCGCGTGTCGCCTCGTCCAGGAAGAGCATCCGGGTCATGTTCGGGCGGTGCGACGGTGTGTCTGGGGCGTCGAAGGCCAGGTGGGAAGCGACGAGCCGGTGCCCGGTCTGGTTCCAGGCGAGGACTTCGGTGCGTTTGCCCAGCACCACCGACGGGACGCAGCCCATGGAGTCGACTAGGCGCTTTGTTCCGGGCCGGACCTGATCAGGTCTGCTCCGCATGGTCTTGGTTGTGCGGCGTTTTGAACCAGACAGATCCACGAGGTGTTTTCTTTCGACGTCGGTCAGGGCCAGGGCACGGGCCAGTGAGTCGATGACGGCGTCGGAGGCGTTGACGTGCTGTCCCTGTTCGAGCCGGGCGTAGTAGGTCACGCTCATTCCGGCCAGCATGGCGACTTCTTCCCGGCGCAGCCCGGGTACCCGTCGGGTGCCGTAGTCCATCAGCCCGACGTCGGCCGGGGTCAGCGTGGCCCGTCGTTTGCCGAGGAAGTCGCCCATGGCTGCTGGTTGGTTCATACCCGTGAGTATCCACGAAGATTCCCAAAGGTGGGTAGCACTGCCAGTGCTACCCACAACACGGCGTGGCAGTTCCTGTCACGGCTCGGCATGGTGGAGAGGAAAACCCGCCCACACACAGTGATTGGATGCCCTCCGCGATGACAGCACACGACACCACACCCCTCCCCCAACTGACAGCACCACCGGAATCGCCGATCCAGCCAGTTCCTGCCAGAATGACCGCCCGGCAGCGGCTGGTCATGGCCTTGCTGCTGACCGCGAGTTTCACCCTCGCGGTGGACTTCTCCATCCTGAACGTCGCACTGCCCCGGATCGGGGCCGATGTCGGGTTCTCCCTGGAGCACCTGCAATGGATCGCCACGTCCTTCGCGCTGTGTGCGGCAGGGTTCACCCTGTTCTTCGGCCGGGTCGCTGACCTGTTCGGCCGCAAACGCCTCTTCATCACCGGCATGGCCCTGCTGGGTATCGGCTCCCTCGTCGGCGGGCTCGCGACCGGTCCCGGGCTGCTGCTTGCCGCCCGCGTCGCCCAGGGCATCGCCACGGCAGCCGTCACCCCGGCCGCGCTGTCACTGCTCACCACGTCGTTCCCGGAAGGGCCCTTGCGGGACGAGGCACTGGGCCTGAACGGTTCCTTGATGGCTGCCGGGTTCACCGCCGGCGCGATCCTCGGCGGGCTCCTGACTGACCTCCTGTCGTGGCGGTGGGCGTTCTTCATCAACATCCCGGTCGCCGTGTTTGTCTTGATCCTCGCCCCGAAACTCCTCACCGAATCTGCCCGCGGAAGCCGGACGAAACTCGACGTGCCCGGCGCTGTCACTGTGACTTTGGCGTTGCTGCTGCTCGTCTTCGGCCTGACCACCGCCGGCGAAAAGGGCTGGGTTGATCCGCTGGCCTGGGGACCCCTCGCAGCAGGGGCCGTGCTGTTCGTCGCGTTTTTCTTCATCGAAAAGAACACCGCCCATGCTCTGGTGCCTGTGACCATCCTGCGGCGGAACAACATCGTCTGGGGCAACATCGCCGGGATCGTGGCATTCGCCACCGAAACCTCGCTCGTGTTCGTCCTGACCTTCTACCTCCAGCAGGTCCTCGGCTACACACCCCTGGGGGCGGGCCTGGCGTTCGCCGTCCTCGGCATCGGCACCGTTGTTGGCGGGATCGTCGCCCCGAAACTGATCGGCCGCTTCGGGCCCAAAAACACCATCATCGGCGGTCTCACCGTCCAGGCCGCCGCCACCGCCTCCCTGCTGTTCATTAACATCAGCCCAGCATCACTTGCCATCGTGCTCATCGCGACCTTCATCGGAGGTGTAGCCAACCTCGCCGCCATCGTCGGGTTCATGGTCACCGCCACCACAGGGCTGCCCGACAACGAACAGGGCCTCGCCACCGGCCTGACCACCATGAGCCAGCAAATCGGCATCACCATGGGCATCCCCATCATGAGCACCATCGTCGCCGCCATCCTGCACCACCAATCCACCCCGCACTCCCCCGACCGGGTCCTTGACGGGGTGCTGCCCGCCATCGGAACCAACGCCGCCCTCTGCCTCGCCGCAGCCCTGATCATGGTCTTCGCGCTGCCACGTAAGTCTGTGGCGGCATGAGCAGGTAGGGGTTCCCCTTTCAGGGCCCTCGACCGCTGTACGTCTCGCCTTTGGCGTTGATGCCCCATTCTGTTCGTTCCTGGTTGGCATATTTCCACCTCGGAAACCGTCTTGGCGGGTGGCTCTCGGCCCACTCATGCACAGTCTCTTCAACACGCTGAGCTTGCGTGATCCCACAGCTCCGCCGCCAGTTGATTCGTGGAGCAACGAGCTGACCGCCCGGGCATGTGCAACTTCGATTGTGAATTCAGCGTCAGTTACGGTGAGTTCCGCGAATTGTTGCAGGCGTGCCCGCAATTCGATGGCCGGATCCGCAGTCCCCGTCAGCTCGGGAGTGCAACAGACGGTGAACGCGTCCCACGCGATGGGACCGCGAAAACCTTTAGGGTCAACTACAATCCAGGGACGGCGAGAGGCTGCCGGACGTTCTTCTCGTGCAGATCTCCGTGGATCAACGGCCTGGTAACGTCCTGCCCGACTGCTCGGATCCTGTCCCGCGCCCGCCTGATGGTCCGCTGCGGCACGAGCTCGGGCGCATTGGCAAGCTGCTGATCGAGCTGGAGCTCCCATCCCGCGGCCGCGGTATCGGCCAGGACCGGAGCGTCAGCAGGAGCAGCGACTGCGAGTTCCCCTGCGATACTCGCGGCCACCTCCAACCATTCGTCGATATTGAGGACGGTGTCAGGGCTTACATCTCTCGCGCGTTCCAACAACAGCGCGTACCGGTTGGGTTCTTCAGCGTAGACACGAACACACGCGAGACCGGAGAAGACCCGGAGCGCCCAGACCAACCTGCCCGTGCCGGGTTTCTCCGTCCCGACGCAACAGCCATAGCTCAAGCAACCCATCCACAATCGATGGCAGCTCATCAATCCACGCTGCAGCTCGCGCGCCCTCTCGAATAATCGTGGTCTGGGCGAATGCTTCTGGAACTCCAATCATCATGACCAGAGCAACCTCCTACGATCTGGCTGCCAGGAACTGGCAACAGCGCGATGCGTTTGAACCACTCTGACAGTAGCAATTCGGGACGCCACCCAGACGGAACGGCCGCGCTGCCAGGAGCGACAGCCGGTCAGCGCTCAGCTGCCAAGAGCGTGTCCGCTGCGTTCCGGACTGCTGCCGCCCGCAGGTTGTAGGTGGCAGTGATAATTTCCTGCACGATCTGGGGGTCTGCCTTTGCCGGCGATCCGTGATCAAACGGAGGTTCAGGATCGTACTCGATGGCCAACTGTATGTTGCGTGCTATCTCATCCCCGTAAACCTCCGCGGCGAGGACTAAAGCAAAGTCGATCCCCGACGTGACACCGGCACCGGTGATCCTGTTCCTGTCCCGAACCACCCGGTTGCTGACCGGGACCGCACCGAACTCTTCGAGCATCTGCAGCGAAGCCCAGTGGCTGGTGGCCCGGTATCCCGTCAGAAGCCCTGCCGCCGCGAGAGCGAACGAACCGGTGCAAACAGAAGTGATCCATCGTGCCGTCGCCGCCTGCCGACGCAGGAAGTCCAATGCCGTCTGATCGGTGAACAGGTCGAAAGTCCCGGCGCCTCCCGGGACGAAAAGCACGTCGGCCGCTGGACAGTTTTCCAAGGTAGTCGTGGGAACGATGCACCAACCGGCGTCTGTGGGCACCGGATCGAGGCTGTGCCAGGCAAGATGAACACGGGCCTTCGGAAACCTCGAGAAAACCTGCGCCGGCCCGGTGAAATCGAGCTGTGTGACATTGGGGAACATCAGCACAACGACGCTTAAAGGATCCAGGTTCATTCCTTCAGCCTAAGGTGCGCACTGGCTCGAACAGCATGAACCCGCCGACAGCCCAGAACCTCAACAGGATCCGTGAACGGAGCCTATGGCCTGAGGCCAAGCGGGACGCCCTCTGCCCAAGAGAGCCTGGCGAGGCCGTTTCGTCGACGGCGTGCGGCGTGCAGTGAGTGCTGAGTTAGGGGGCAACGAGAGGTCGAAAGGCAGGTGGCCACTACCCATCCCTGCGAGGCATGAGCGGTCGCAGGGAGCGAATCGCCTCCGGGTGGGATTTTTCCCGCTGAGGGTTCCCCAGGCGGACCGGCCGTGAAGGACACTTCTTGGCACTAGAGTTCGGTCCATGATCGTTTGGCTCAACGGCACCCACGGGGTGGGAAAGACGACGACGAGCGCGCTCGTGCAGCAATTGCTGCCCCACGCGCGCCTCCTCGACGCTGAGAAGGTCGGGGAGGTTCTCATGGACATCAAGCCGGGACTTCCTGCAACGGACAACTTCCAGCACTGGGAGCCGTGGCGAAGGCTCGTTGTCGAGACCGCACGGCGCGTGCTCGAGTTCACCGGAGGCACACTCGTGATGCCGATGACTGTCTTGGTCGAAAGCTACTGGCGGGAGATCAGTGATGGTCTTACCGAGCACGGCATATCGATCCAGCACTTCGTGCTCCACGCCGACCAGGCCATGCTCCGCGACCGCATACAGAACGACAAAGTCCTCGGCCCCTCGACGTTCCGCTTCGCGTACTTGGAGCCATACGCCGAGGCGGCTCGTACTTGGCTGCACAATGAAGCCGAGGTCATCGACACCACACACATCACAGCGGACCAAGCCGCGCAGCAGATTGCGGATTCGGTGCTTGGTCGCTGAGAGCACGGAACGTCCTCTTGAGAAACGCCGCATGCGCACTCCTGGGTTCCTGTCCCGCAGTGTGTTCCCCCAAACGGTCGATAGCTACACTGGCGAAAGGTCGGGACTCCATCCTTTCCGTACGGAGCCTCTGCTTGGCGTGATGGTCAACTGGCCCTCGGTGTGGCCTGACCGATGACTTTTCCGCGCCGTGCTGGTCTGTACAACGAATACCGACTCACGGGAGACTGACGCCATGCGCAAACTGACCTTCGGAATGAACCTGAGCCTGGACGGCTACATCGCCGCGCCCGGCGACGACGTCGGCTGGAGCGTACCGAGCGACGAGCTGTTCCAATGGTGGTCCGACCGGGTGGGGGCTACGGGCCTGGCGCTGTACGGGCGCAAACTGTGGGAGACGATGAGCTCCCACTGGCCGACCGCCGACCAGCAGCCTGGCGCCACACCGGCGCAGATCCAGTTCGCCCGCCGCTGGCGGGACATGCCGAAGGTGGTGTTCTCCTCGACGACCAGCACGGTCGACTGGAATACCCGCCTGGTCACCAGCGACGCGGTCACCGAGATCACCCGGCTCAAGGCCGACGACGGCGGCCCCATGGACATCGGCGGTGCCACACTCGCCGCGGCGGCCATGCGGGCCGGGCTGATCGACGAGTACGCGATCGTCACCCATCCGGTCCTGCTGGGCGGCGGCACGCCGTTCTTCACAGCCCTGGACAACTGGGTGAACCTGAGCCTGGTGGAGACCCGGACGTTTCCCGACGGAGTGGTCCTTACCAGGTACGAGACCAGGCGCTGAGTGCCCGACGTCGAATCAGCGCGGGCTTCGGGCCACAAAGGATCTCGTGGCGCTGTGTTCCGATGCGATCGTGACGTTCCTGCCGATCCTGTTCTTCCCGCAAACGATCCGTCCGGATAGGGATTCCTTTGTGGGACAGGTTGCCGGTCAGGTTGGGTGGGTGCAGAACTGGATAGCGGAGCCACCTTGGTCGACGCAGCAGCAAGTGCCTGCGACGACTGCGGTTGTTTCAGCTGTAGGTTCCGCGGTTCGCAATAGGCGGGCACATAGACTCCCTTCCCTGCGCGTCTTCGACATCACCTTCAACTACAGGGTCGACAGCCCTCCAGGAAAGGACCCGGACTCCCAAAGTCCGCTGCTCAAGGCAGACCATCAGCTGCTCTGGACCAAGGAGCTATGCGACGGGGAACTGTTCAAAGTGCAGGTCCCGGCAGAGCCAAAGGAGCGTCGTAAAAACTACCTAATGTTCGAGCAGACCCCCGACAAAAGGTTCACGTTCGGCAGTGACGCCATCACGAACTCCTACACCAGTTGGGGGAAGCCGAGGAACTTGGTCGAGGCTAAGGCCGAGTTGAGCGAGGAGCAGAAGCGCCGCTATTTCAACCCGCCGTACACGATCGGCAGTGCCATGATCTGGCCCGTCAGGAAAATACACCGGCCCACCCTAAACACCGCCAGGGGAATGAGACTACGGATCGCGGACCGGATGGACCTAACTCTGGAATGCATCCGGCGCCACTACGCTGAGGAGCCAGGCAGTCCCCTCGCCGATGTCACCACTAACTACGCGGACTTCTTCAAACTCTTCTGCGCGTTCAAGCAGTTCGTGGAGTTCTTCCACCTCCAGGACCTCGTGACGCCGGAGGGAAAGATCGACTTCTTCCTAGAGGACGACGAGAACTTCAAGCGCCCCGGCGTCCCGACGACGAAGGACGAGTACATCAGGGTTCGGGAAGCCTCGCTGAAGTTCATAACGCTGCGGGGCAACCGGATGGCCGACTGGGTCGAGAAGAACCACCCCGATATTAAGGTCCGCCGGCAATAAACAACGTTTACACCAGCACTGACCACATTGTGAGGAAGAGGCGCCTAACCCTCCGGACACTCAGGCGATCCCACTAACGGGACGATGCGGCAGCCCGACGTTGCATCGTGTCTAAACCCTCGCCCGATCGTGTTGCGGAAGCCGGAAAAGGACCCTGGATCGCAGCGGTAAGTGGCGTGGTTTCCGCAGCGCTTTATGGCCGACGGACGCACGCAAGCGGATGTCTATTCGGGCCCTCCCAACTAACAAATGGGACCCTTGTACCGGGCAGCAGACCCGAACGGCACGGGGCGGGCAAGGAATGCATAAGGATGCTCTCAACTTGCCCGCCCCGTGTTACTGGTGTTGCTCTGGCCGTCTCAAGCTGTCCGACGACCAGGTGTTACTGGTGTTGCTTTGGCCGTCTCAAGCTGTCCGACGACCAGGTGTTACTGGTGTTGCTTGGCCGTCTCAAGCTGTCCGACGACCAGGTGTTGCTGGTGTTGCTTGGCCGTCTCAAGCTGTCCGACGACCAGGTGTTGCTGGTGTTGCTTTGGCCGTCTCAAGCTGTCCGACGACCCGGTGTTGCTGGTGTTGCTTTGGCCGTCTCAAGCTGTCCGACGACCCGGTGTTGCTGGTGTTGCTTTGGCCGTCTCAAGCTGTCCGACGACCCGGTGTTGCTGGTGTTGCTTTGGCCGTCTCAAGCTGTCCGACGACCCGGTGTTGCTGGTGTTGCTTTGGCCGTCTCAAGCTGTCCGACGACCCGGTGTTGCTGGTGTTGCTTTGGCCGTCTCAAGCTGTCCGACGACCCGGTGTTACTGGTGTTGCTTTGGCCGTCTCAAGCTGTCCGACGACCAGGTGTTACTGGTGTTGCTCTGGCCGTCTCAAGCTGTCCGACGACCAGGTGTTACTGCAACGGTGCTTCCCCCTAAACAGGCAACTACAGCTACTTTAAGTCGGGGGGAACTTCCGTTCTCTTTTTCTTACGGGAAAAAATATAACTACTCTCTGAAATCTCGTCAAGTCGCCTTTGGGCGCTCTGAGTTAGGTCGCCTTTTGCGGTTGGCTCGGGACCTACCTTGTAGGACACCCAACCGGCAGGCGGGCCGCAACCACTACAGAGCCGGCTTGCAAGCGTCCGGTGAGGGATCGGCCAACGAACAGACAATGGCGCCTCGCCACTGGAGCTAATCGCTCCGCCTTGGTACTTTCAACGCATGGCCATCAAACTTGAGAATGTGGGTATCGCTGTTCGCGACATCGAAGCAGCAATCGCCTTTTTCACCGATCTCGGTCTTACGGTCATCGGCCGTGACACGGTCAGCGGGGAGTGGACCGATACTGCCGTTGGACTTGATGGAAACCATGCCAACATTGCAATGCTCCAGACCCCAGACGGTCATGGTCGACTTGAGCTCTTCGAATACATCCATCCCGAAGCGATCGAGTCGAACCCGACGCGTCCCAACGACATTGGCATGCACCGCGTGGCCTTCTCGGTAGACGACATCGATAAGGCCCTTGAGGTAGCTGCAAAGCACGGATGCTATCCGCTACGAGGCGTGGCGACCTACGCCGACCTCTATAAGCTCACGTACCTCCGCGGTCCCAGCGGGATCCTCGTTATGCTCGCCGAGGAACTGAAGAAAGACTGACGCCCGAACCGCATCGCCCAATCGGCCAGTATTGTCAGGCCCAAGCGTCGCGAGACCGTCCGGTAAAGGTCATGGTTGCCGGGTACGCTCAGCGCCTTCAAACCAGGCAGCGCTGGCACGTAACCCCAGGATGCAGGGCTGAGGGACCATGTCGGCGCTATGACCGTGACAAACTACCCAAAGGGTGGGCCCATCCCGTTTGGCCGGGATGAGATCGCTGCAGCCGTTGTCTCCGCGAAAGATTTCCAGCCGTCCCCGCTGACGAAGTTCATCAAGGCCGTGCCGTCGTCACTTGCGGCTCCCAATAGGTCAGGCAATGCACGCCAACTGGCTAAATGCGGCGGCTCATGGGCTGGGCCCTCTCGAAAAACTTCGCGGTGGGGGTTCGCCAAAGAGACTTAGGGTGACGCATCACGGCCACAGAGTCCTAGGCGGTGTTTCCCACAATTCGGCGGTCGTCGACTGGCTCAACGAGCTGAACGTAACCGACGAGGCTCACTTTCTGCGCGGTGCACGGGCTACCGAACGGTGCCGAGGAGGCGCGCCAGTGACGGTGATGACGATCTCCGTCGGCGTTTCCCGGAGATGCACCACAGACGGCACAGCACAGCCAACCTGTTCGGCTGACAGGTAGATGCGGTTTGTCTCGTTTTCGATTCTCACCAGAGTCCATGGAACTGTCTCGCCCGTAGCGGGCGAGCTGTCTGTTATGAGCCGGTTCGAATGTGGCGTGATGGCATGGATGGATGGGCTTGTTTTGTCCGGCGGCGCTGCCGATGGAGTAACCGACGGGGGTTGGCTTCCTCCCGGCGGAGGATTTCCGGCGCTGCAGGACATAGGGCCAAAAAGGGCCACCACGGCAACAAGCATCGAGGCGGCCCTTCGCGCGGCTTTGGTCTTCGGGCGCTGGCGGCTAGTGGGCCACGGTGACAGCGAACATCTGGTGCTGACATTAGACGTCCGAGAAAAGGTCTGTCTTCCCGCCATTGGACTGGCCTTGGAGACTTGTCCTTTTCGGGGAGCTGACATTTCGTCACCTTAGCCTTCGGAGCACTTCTGGTGAAGCGGCGAAGAAGGCTAGACAGGACGCGCCACCGCCCCCACTCATTTCTCTTCTTGGCCTAGAGGCCGTAACCGTCCGTAGTGGGTTCCCCGGCGGGTGGTCAATACGTCACTCCATCAGGCTTGGTGACCCGCCTGCGCCGGCTCAGCGGCATAATTGCGATCGAAGAAAAAGCCGGTCGAACCGCCGCGAAACCCTCGACAATCACAGACACGGTCATCGATCCGGATCGACAAATCGTGGTGGCCGTTGCTGAAGGAACCATCGTCGGCTGGGCCAAGACTCATCTTTGGGATTACTCCGACGACCAGGCAATAGCGGGCCACTACCTTGGCGGAGTGACGGTCCTTCCGCGTTGGCGGCGACGAGGCATCGCGGCCGTCCTCACAGAGGCTCGCCTTGCCTGGATCGCAGAACGCGCAAGCGACGCTTGGTATGTCGTTAATGCCGGAAATACGGCCTCCATCGAGTTGCACCGCAGATGGGATTTCAGTGAGGTCGCACGGGGCCCACGGATCCACACGACGACATTTGAGGGCGGCATCGGTGTTCTGATGCATGCTCGTTTCGCGGAGTAGCGAACAGGAGGAGCGGCCGCGGGTCCGGTTGTGGAACTCGCAATATGAAGAGGACAGGCTTCCCCTCGACGGTCCCGGCAATGCTGAGTGGCTCGCCGAGGGAGTGGGCCCGCTGCGCCAATTGCGCATTGACCTGGGCGATGCTGTCGATATCGTAGGAACAGAGCCTTGGTCGGGCGACGCGGCTGGCCCTTCCTGAAGGCCTTGCCCGGAAGCTCTTGCCCCGATCGGTGACAGAGGCCGATGTCGAGCGCGACAAATCTGTGCGATCAATATGTCGACCGCGAATACAGCGGCGACGATCACCCAGGCGAGACCTAGCTGGCGGGGTCGTATTGGAAAGCCCGCACCTCCTGCGCGCAACGGCAGGCGACCGCGATCTTCGCGGCCCACTCCAAGGCCGCATCGTACGAGGGCAGCTCCAGCACCGAGTAGCCGCCCTCGAGCTGCGTCGTCTGCGGGTAGGTGCCCTCGCTTACGGTCCCAGCGCCGTCAACCATGACGGGCGGGATGCTCTCATCGATGCCGCCACCGAACACCCAGACGCCGGCGTCCTTCGCCTCCTGAACGACCGCATGCGACGCATCCGAAACGGCCTGCAGGTCCTTCGTCAGGGAAGACCATGGCGGCACTCGGAAACGAGATCAGATACTTGGTCATCGCGTCGACTCCTTCATCGCAGCAAGGGGGATCGAATTCATCCTCGCCGATGCCACCGCGCCGCGCAAAGATCTCGGCGGTCCCGACGATGTAGTGACGCCGTCAGCAACCTCGAAACTCAGAACGCGTAGCGGATGCGGCAGTAAGGCGCGATCTTCTCTATAAGCGCGGTCAGTTGCCGCACATAGCCCGCCTTGGTTCCTGAACGGTAGCGGACGTTAGTGAAGCCATTGGACGAGACCTTCGATTCCTGGAGGTCCGGACGCCACAGCACGTTCTCGGCCTGCGGATGCCACCCTAGGTTGACCTCGTGGAGCCGCTCGTTGTGGGTCAAGAAGATGACTTCTGCTGCGAGCTGGGCCTTCGCGGCGGCTGACAGGGTGCCATCGAGTTGGCGCAGCAGCTGCTCCCAATCGCTGAGCCAGGTGTCCGTAATGATGACAGGCGAGAAGTTCACGTGCACCTCGTAGCCGGCATCCACGAAGTCGTTGATTGCAGCCATGCGTTCCGCAACCGGCGAGGTCCGAACGTCAACCGACTTTGCCAAGTCCGCTGGCATGAGGGAAAAGCGGATCCTGGTGTGACCGCCGTGGTCCCAGCCGAGCATCGCCGGGTTCACGTACTTGGTGGCGAAGGACAGCTTGGCTGTCGGCAGGTCGCGGAAGAGGGTGACGAGGTCCTCCACGTTGTCGCTGATCAGCGCGTCGACGGAGCAGTCGCTATTTTCACCGATGTCGTAGACCCAGAGTTCAGGGTCGCACTGGTTGGGTTCCAGCTTCAGGCCCTGGCGTGTGGCGTGACGTTCAAGCGCCCCGGCAATCTGGTCGATGTTCGCGAACACAGTGACCGGGTTGCTGTACCCCTTGTGCCGGGGCACGTAGCAGTAGGCGCATGCCATGGCGCAGCCGTTCGCGGTCGAGGGGGCAATGAAGTCCGCGGACCGGCCGTTCGGCTTGGCGGTCAGCGCTTTCTTTACGCCTAGGACCAGCGCCTCCGTCTTGATCCGGGACCAGCGAGGCACGTTCGTTTCATCACCGTGCACCTCCGGGATGTTCCAGTGGTTGTCGACGAGCACGACATCGGCATCCGGCCAGCGTTCGACGATCTCCTGGCCCCTGGGCAGCTCCAATGCGGCACTTTGCGCATAGATGCGCCGGATCTGCAGCAGCCGGTTGAATTCCATGACTTCATTCTCCCAAGACGCCGAAGATGCCGCGGGCCGTTAAGCCCACGGCGTCTTGTGCTGGCGGCGACCCCGTCACCAACCGCCGCGCGTCGGCGTATGTCCTTTTCGGGCATCGCCAGGCATTGCCATTTCGGCCCGCAGGCCCAGGAGCCGGATTGGACGGGCCGCTTCGATTCCCGCTGCGAGGTCCAAGACCCGCGCGAGGATTTCGTTCCGGTCGAATGTCTCGGGAATCTTCCTCGCGTGGGTCTTGGTGAAGAACGGCGCGTACCGAACCTTCAGGGTCAACCCAACCACCGGCCGCCCTTCGGCCACAACATCCTCGAGGACACGCGCAGTCAACTCCCTCAATGCGTCGCCCACCTGGGCAGGCTCGGTCAGGTCGCGCTGGAAGGTGGTCTCCCGGCTATGCCCGCGGGCAACCCACGGGGTGTCGTCCACGACGCTGGCACCGTCCCCGCGTCCGAGCTCCGCGTACCATGGACCCATCTTCGGGCCGAACTCCGGGACTAGGTCTTGAGGGTCGGATGCGGCTAGCTCGGCGACTGTGTTGATGCCGAGTTTGGCCAGCCGGCCTGCCACTTTGGTTCCGACGCCCCACAGGTCCTTGGTGGGCCGACTGCCCATGACGTCGAGCCAGTTCCCGGAAGTGAGGCGGAAGACGCCAGCCGGCTTGCCGAATCCGGTGGCGACCTTGGCACGGACCAGGGTGTCGCCGATGCCCACGCTGCAATGCAGTTGGGTTCGCTCCAGGACAGCGGCCTGCACCTGCCGGGCGTAGGCTTCCGGATTCTCTGTCTCGGTGCCCACAAATGCTTCATCCCAACCCAGCACCTGCACGCTGGCTTGGGGCTGCGCGCGCAGGGTAGCCATGACCGTTTCAGACGCCGCGAGGTAAGCCTCCTGGTCGACAGGCAGGATCACAGCGTCTGGCACTTTCCGGGCCGCAATGCGCAAGGGCATTCCGGAACCCACGCCGAACGCCCTTGCTTCGTAGGACGCGGTCGACACCACAGCTCGTTCGGTGGGGTCGCCCCGACCGCCGACAATGATCGGCTTGCCCGCCAGCTCCGGCCGCCGGAGCACTTCGACGGCCGCGATGAACTGGTCGAGATCGACGTGCAGCACCCACCGGATTCCGCTCACGCCACCAGTCTGCCCTAAAGATCCCTGGCAAGCATTGCGATCCGTTCTGCGCCTTGTCATTGAAGGCAACCCATGTGGACAAGCTTCAGGAAGAGTCAGACGCTAGCCCTAGTCCCGAGCCGGCTCCACAGCCACCTAAGGAACAGTGCAGCCAGCTACAGCTCACCGCGGGCCGCGCGGATCTGGGCCCGGCGGCCTCGCAAATACGGCTCAATGTCAGCAACTCGACGCAGTGACAGCGCCTCTACGTCCAGTCCCGTCGTCCCTTCCAGCATCAGGCCGTTGCCATCATGGTGACCGGCGGCCCACCAACGGTCACTGCCCCGCCATACGTCGAAGGGTTCCTCCGCCCCGTCGACCGGTACCGACACTGCCTCGCTCCGCTCCGAGGTGAGCACCCGCAAACGGCGTGACAGGTCCTCTCCGCTGAGCGGAGCCCCGTCGAGAATCGGCCGACGGTGGGCAATGGTCAGCCGGGGGCTGGTGGTGGTGACCTGGATCGTGGGTCCCGTGTCTCCAGAGCCAAAAACAACGCCACCGCCGCGGGTGGGCGGCTGCCAAGATCCCACTCGCCTAGTGCGATTGGCCCGGACCACTTGTCGAGTCCGTAACAGGGCAATTCGCCGAAGGACTCCCGAACGAGTTCCTCCATGCGCTCATACTCATCCCAGAATTCATCCGGCGAAAGCCACCCCGTCACCCTCATAGCGAAAGTATGACAGCGCCGGCACTCACTACCGGGCCCTTATTCGTCCGCGCCGGCCGGCAAGACAGTGCCCGCACTACCGTCCACAACGACACGCTGCCCCTCGGCCAGGATGCCCGTGCCTGTGCCGGTTCCCATGACAGCCGGGATTCCGTACTCCCTCGCCACAATCGCCGCGTGGGAGCCAAGCCCTCCCATGTCGACCACGACGGCGGCTGCTCGCTGGAACAGCGGCGTCCAGGAAGGATTGGTGTACGGGCAGACGAGGATGTCGCCGCTGCGCAGCCTGCCAAACTCCTCCGGTCCCCTGATGATCCTCACCGGCCCCTCGGCGCGGCCGCGGCTGGCCGGCGTGCCGGAGACAAGAACGCCGACAGCACGACGGCGGTTCCTGAACAGCAGCGCCGTGTCCAGCAGTGGGATGCCCTCGAGTTCGCGGCGCTTGGCCGCCCTGCCCTGCACCAGCGGCCGGTAACGTTGCCGGACGGAAGGCGGCAGCGCGCCGCCGTCGTCCGTTATTGCCTCCAGTTCCTCGAACCGCAGGTGGTAGACGTCCTTGGCGTCATCAATCACGCCGGCGGCAACGAGGCGCCGGCCCAGCTCAAGGTACGCGCGGCGCATTGGCGGGATGACCTTGGTGGCGTAGAAGTGGCTGTCCTCGCGGAATGCCATGCCCGCCCGGGCCGCGTCGACAGCAGCCAGCACCTTCCGCCGGACGGGCCGGACATGAAGGAGCGGATGCCGCTTCAGCTCTGTCAGCGCCGCGCCGGTCTGGTCGGCCGTACGCGGCCGCTGGCCCAGGAGCACCTTGACCAGCCCCAGTACTACCTCGGGGGCGTCAGACCAGGTGGGTGAACTGCTCAGCACAACGCTGACGGTTTCACGGTTTCCGTATTCGCGCAGGAACTCGGCGAACGCCCCACGGAAGGCGGCATGAGCCGGGTCCTCCTCCACAAGCCGAAGCAGAGCCGACGTTTCGGATGATGCAAAAGCGGTGGCCAGCCGAGGATCCGCACCGACCATCGCGGCCAGCTGCTCCAGGGCGCGGTTCGCCTGGCTCGTCATGGTTTCCGCGCCCGCGATCAGGGCGGACGCGAGCCTCAGGCGACCCAGCGCCAGGAGCATCAGGCGCAGCCGAAGCATGGGCAGGAAGATGCCGGGCAGGTAGGAGCTGCGCAGGTCGGTAACACCCCGCATCGTTGCGAAGGACTCCCGCGCAACGCCCACAACCTCTGCCCAGCGCAAAGGTTTCGGGTCCCGTCGGTTCAGACGCTCCACCTGCTCCAGGAAGGTGATGAACCGGGAATCGCTCTTCCAGTCGGCCATTTTGAACTGCCGCGCACGGCGGGCCAGGGTCAGTGGTGCAGCCAGGGTGCGGACGGTGAGGCGCGGGACCGGCGGCACCAGCTGGACCACCACCCCGTCCTCCTCGGGCAGCAGTTCTTCGACCCTTGGGAAGCGCACGCCCACACTTCCGGCCATCCGATGCAACATGGCCAGGATCCCCTGCTCCATCCAGCCAGACACATCCAGCGGGTAGGGCCGCTCCTGGAACATTTCGAAGAAGAACGGCCCCACCCGCCGCTGGATCGCGTTGATCCGGAGCGGCTGGGGCGGCAGCGCCGTCATGGGCCGCGACTGCAGGACATAAATCCGGCTGCCGGCCAGCGCCCACTCCATATCCTGCGGCCGGCCGAAATGCTCCTGCGCCCTGCGGGCCAGGTCAGCCAGTTCCCTGAGCTGGACGTTGGCCAGGGAGGGAACCGAGCTGCGGCTGCCGGGCTGCTCCCGCGTCCCGCCGCCTGCATCGGGGCTGATCACCACCTCGCCGCCACCGGGAACGAAGCTGCGGATCTTCCCGGTGCGGTCCAGCAGATAGCGTTCGGGTGTCACCCTCCCCGAGACCACCGCCTCCCCCAGGCCCGGGCTGGCGTCCACAACGATCTCGCCGCGCTCACCCGTGACCGGGTTCGCCGTGAACATGACGCCTGCGGCGTCGGCCGGCACCATCTTCTGTACGACGACGGCGATCGCCACCTCCCGGGGGTCGACCCCCTGCCGCCGCCGGTAGGCAATGGCCCGGTCGGTCCAGAGGGACGCCCAGCAGTCAGTGACAGCTTTGGCCACCGCCTCCTCGCCGACGACGTTCAGGAACGTGTCCTGCTGGCCGGCGAACGCCGCCCCGGGCAGGTCTTCCGCGGTGGCGCTGGAACGGACTGCCACGGCGCCGCCGCCCAGAGCCGTGTACGCCTCGCCGATCTCGGCCCTCAACGCGGAGGGCATGCCGAAGTGGGCGAACAGCGCGCGACGAGCGCCGCCGTCGTCAGCGTTTTCATCAGCGAGGCTGTCCAGGGCCGCCCCCAGGCCCGTCTCGGCAAGGAGCAAACGGTAGGCGTCAGTAGTGACAATGAAGCCCGGGGGCACTGGAAACCCGTGCCGCAGCAGTTCACCCAGTGCCGAGCCCTTCCCGCCGGCGGCCGCAAGGTCTCCGCTGCCGAAACCAGCGAGGGGTCTGGTTGTCCTTCGTGTCATCCGAGGCTCCTCGTGGCAGGACGGCTGCGTGCGTTGCCCCCACGCGCCGCACGGCGCGGGCGTGTAAAAGGTACTCCACTGCCACTTCCCCCGTATATAGGTTGGCGACCAAAAAAGGCCCTCGCCGGCGGGTTGCGCGACGTCACCGGTGCCTCTTGACCGCTCCCGGCATCGGGACCACACTCGTTACTGATTACTAATTTAGAGATTCGTGAATTATGTCGACACCTCCGAGGCGGCGCAGTGGCCGGAACGGAGCAGCGGGGTGTTGACGGACCAGCGCCACGGCGGGGGCAGGTGGGCATGAGTACCTAGCGATGTGTGTTTTGGCGATTTTTGCACGTTCTGCGGCGCCGTGAGGCCTAGATCCGGCGGCCGCTGTCAATCAATAGGTCTCAAATCCGAGGAGCACGTCATGGCCCAAAGGCCGATTGTTCAGTGGTGGAATGAGCTTGATGAGCCCACAAGGAAGTGGCTCGTTGAGAATCCCGGTTGCGTGGTTCTTCCGCGGACCGTGGCAAACGTGGTTCACCAGGTCTCAGGCGGCCACGTCGCCCAGGACGAGCACGGCGAACACCAGCTGTCGGCGGCGGAGCAGTCCTTCATCAGGGCGAAGTGCAAAGCGGCAGGGGCATCGACCGGCAAACGCGCGTAAAGCCTAATTTACTCACCGTGTGATGTGGGCTTCCTACGAACTCCGGTGACGGAACGCTACCGGAGGATGGTCAGGGGCTTTACCGGCAATACACACGATGCCTGCTGCAGCTGAACGACGGCGGCGCCCGCCACCCGGTTGTTTCGTCCGGTGTCGTCGCACCAGTCAATGTTGTACGGCAGCGCCGTCACCGCGGCCTCGCCGGCAACCGTCCCAGTGGGGACGACGAAAGTGTAAGAAAAGCCACCGCCGTCGTCCATTGCGGAAGTAGTGTTAACGACTTTCGCCCCCGAGGAATCGGTAACGCTGATCTGGATCCGGGCGGTCGCACCGTAGCGGGGGTTGCAGTCGGCGTCCTGTGCTGCGACTGTCACCCGCTCCCCCGGGCTGGCTTCTGAAGGCCTCACCGAATATGGCGGCGGAAAGCAGGGCGGTTCCCCAGCCGAGGAGGGAGCGCAGCCGGCAGCGGCGATCACCACCACTGCGCCGCGGCCCAAGCAACGGCCGCGAATCCCCGACACCCCAGGTAGGAAGCCACACGGTCATTATGGCCCCGAATCAGCTGCTCACAACAGGACCGGCTCGGTAGGCCTAATAGCTACTTTTCGGTATACCTAAACTTCGGTATCCTCGTCTTATCGGTACCCCCAATGACGAGGATGGATGATGGCTGTTTCGACCCTTTCAGAGCGCACCGCACCGGGCCGGGTCTGGTCGCGCCTGCTGCTGCTGGGTCCGGCGTTCGTGGCGGCCATCGCCTATGTCGATCCGGGCAACGTCGCGGCGAACCTGACCGCCGGGGCGAGCTATGGCTACCTGCTGGTCTGGGTGCTGGTGGCGGCCAATGCCATGGCCGTGCTGGTGCAGTACCAGTCCGCCAAGCTGGGCCTGGCCACCGGCATGAGCCTTCCCGAGATTCTGGGCAAGCGCCTGGGGACCCGCCGCCGGCGGGCGTACTGGGCGCAGGCGGAGATCGTGGCCGGAGCCACCGACATGGCTGAGGTGATCGGCGGGGCCGTCGCACTGAACCTGCTGTTCGGGCTTCCGCTGCTGGCCGGCGGGATCATCATCGGGCTCGCGTCGATGCTGCTGCTGTCGCTGCAGTCGAACCGGAGCCAGAAGTCGTTTGAAGTGGCCATTCTGATCCTGCTCGGCGTGATCGCCGTCGGGTTCGTGTCCGGCCTGTTCGTCAATCCGCCGGACGCCGGCAGCGCACTGACCGGACTGGTGCCGCGCTTCGAAGGAACGGATACCATCCTGCTCGCCGCGAGTATGCTCGGCGCCACAGTGATGCCGCACGCCATCTACCTCCATTCCGCCCTCGCCCGCGACCGCCACGGATTCTCCGAGAACCCTGCCGTGAGGACCCGCCTGATCCGGGCCACCCGGTTCGACGTGGCCGGTGCGCTGTTGCTGGCCGGCGTCGTGAATATCGCCATGCTGCTGCTGGCAGCCTCCAGCCTGCGCGGCGTGGAAGGGACCGACACCATCGCCGGCGCGCACGCCGCGGTGACGTCGGCACTGGGCCCGGCGATCGGCGTTGTGTTCGCCATCGGCCTGCTTGCCTCGGGTCTGGCGTCCACCTCCGTGGGCTGCTACGCCGGCGCCACCATAATGGGCGGCCTGCTGAAGGTCCGTATACCTCTGCTCACCCGGCGGGTGATCACGCTGATTCCGGCCCTGGTGATCCTCAGTGCGGGCATCGAACCGACGCTCGCCCTGGTCCTGAGTCAGGTGCTCCTCAGTTTCGGCATCCCGTTCGCTCTGATTCCGCTGATCCGCCTCACCGGGAAACGCGAGATCATGGGCATCCACACGGATTCGACGCCACTGAAAATCGCGGGCTGGACCAGCGCCACGCTCATCGTCGGCCTGAACTGCGTGCTTATCGTCCTGACCGTGCTGGGCCAGTCCTGAATGTCCGTCTCCGCTAGCACGCCGGCCACGAGCGCAACTTCCTCGACACTGGAAGTCGGTGCTTGGCCATGGGAGGCACTGCCTTTACCTGTATTGACAGCCACTCCCGCTGCTGCCTGAAGTGCGGTTTTCTGAAGGGGTGACACTTCGACCTGCCCAACGGAAGGCAAATCCAATGACTACATGGCTCATCACCGGCTGCTCCACCGGACTCGGCCGGGCCCTCGCCCAAACCGTGCTCGCCCACGGCCACAACGTCGTGGCCACCGCACGGAACGTCAACGCGGTGAAGGACATTGCGGCCGATTTCCCCGACACCGCGCTTGCCCTCCCCCTCGACGTGACCGACAGGGAGCAGATCAGCTCGGCGGTGCAGCAGGCGCAGGCCCGGTTCGGCGGCATTGACGTCCTCGTTAACAACGCCGGTTACGGCTACCGCGCCGCCGTGGAAGAAGCGGACGACGCCGACATCCGCCGGCTGTTCGACACGAACCTTTTCGGCGCCGTCGACATGATCAAAGCAGTTCTGCCGGATATGCGTGCCAATAAGGACGGGGCGATCCTGAACATCTCCTCCATCGGCGCGCGCATTTCGCCCGCCGGTTCCGGCTACTACTCCGCAACCAAGGCGGCGCTGGAGGGCCTGTCGGGTTCGCTGCACAAGGAACTCCAGCCGCTCGGCATCAGTGTCACGGCTATCGAACCCGGCGCGTTCCGTACCGACTTCGCCGGCCGCTCGCTCACGCAGTCGGCGACGGCAATTCCGGACTATGCGGAGACGGCCGGCAAGCGCCGCAAGGAGCACGACACCGTTCACGGTACGCAGCCCGGGGACCCCGTCAAGGCCGCGGAGGCGATCATCGCCGTCGTCGAAAGCCCCAACCCGCCGTCACTGCTGGTCCTCGGCCAGGACGCATTTAGTGCCTTCGCCGCCGTCGCCGACGCGCAGCGCGCGGAACTGGACCAATGGCGCGAGCTGAGCCTCAGCACGGGCATCGACGACTAACCGACCGACACGGCCCCGGCGGCGCCGGCCAGCCCTGCTGCCGGCCCCGTATGGAAGAATCGCCGGATGGACGATCCGGAGGCCTCACCAGTGAATTGGCCTTCGCTGCTTTTCGCACTCCTTACCGATTCGGTTCTTGTCTGGGGGCCGGCAGCCGCCATTTACTTTCTTGCGCCCGGACACCAGGTACTGATTGCGGTTACCTTCGTGCTCGTGTCTTGGGCAGTGAACTGGGCGCTTTATTCCCGCGGCACGACCCTCGGGACGTACCTGGGCGGCTTCCGACTGCGGACCCGGCTCCGGCAGGCACCGGGGCGGAAGTATGGCTTGGCCCTTGCCGCTTTCAACCTCGGTTCCGTTCCTGCGATGGCTGCACTGGTTGCGATCAGCTTTGTTCCCGCATCCGATGCTTCAGGCCCGCTGGGAAGGGCCGACGGCTATCCGCTGCTCGGCGAACAGATCCGACGGCGCCGCTTCCTGCAGGCCGCCGACGACTACTGGGAGCGTTGGAGCTGACGGCCCGTCGCGGACAACCCGCCTCCTATTCGGATTCGAAGCCGAGGCGGTCGCGGACAAGCTTCGCGACGACGGCGGCGTGCTGCTTGTTGTCCGAACGGCCGTCCGATTTCAGCGTGGCCAGATATGCGACGTACGCGGCAGTCCGGGTGTCATAGGCCGCCGCGCGCGTTTCCAGTGCGAGGGCAAGGGTGGCGTGGGCCTGGGCCAGCCTGATCTGCAGTTCGGCGTCGACATCGGCACCTGATAGTGCTTGCTCGGCGGCGGAAAGAAGGGACCGGGCTACGTCGGCGTGCTCGTTCGCGGCGCGCTGGCCAAGGTCGGGCTGCATTGGCTCTGCCTCTCTTTATTCAACTCGCGACGGGCAGACGCGAGATGTGGAGTAAGCCTAAATCACAATGTCCGTTCCTGTTGCGTGCTTTCAGTCCGTTCGGGCAGACCAGCTGCAATTTTTTCAACCGCCGCGACAAGCGCGGCCATTGATTCAGGGCCGCCATGCCCTTCGTTCTCGATGACGATGAGACGGCTGTCCTCCCAGCGCTGATGAAGCTTCCAGGGCGTGATGACAGGGCCACTCACGTCTCTGCGGCCGTGGATGAGGTAGCCGGGAATTCCGTTGAGTTGGTGGACCCTTTCCATGATGGCCTGCCCGCCAGTAAGGAAGCCGTCGTGGGACCAGTAGTGGGTGACGAGAATGGCGAACGTCATGCGCTCGCGGTCGTCGTCGAACATTGCGCCGGGCCGCCACAGCGGATCCAGCGAGATGTGCGTCGATTCCCAACAGTCCCATGCACGGGCTGCCGCCTCGGCGTCGCCCCGATTAACGCCGGCGAGGCGACGCACGTACGCATCCACCACCCGTTCCCCAGGCCTGCATTCGGCTGCGCTCGAGAACTCCTCCCACGCTTCCGGGAAGATGCCCCCCACGCCCTCGGTGATCCACTGGACCTCGCCGCGGCTCGTGGTGGTTACCGCCATCAGGGCGAGCCCGTGCACGCGGTCCCGGTGCTCAAGGGCATATGCCAGAGCGAGCGTGCTACCCCACGACACGCCTGTGACAATCCACTTCCCTATACCGAGATACTTTCGCACGGCTTCGATGTCCTCGATCAAGGTTTGGGTGGTGTTTGCGGACAAGGAGCTCAGGTCGTCCTGAACGGCCGGCGTGCTCCTCCCACAGCCGCGCTGATGCAACCCGACGGTCCAAAATCTTGAAGCATCATGGCGAGTCCGGTAGCCCTGGCCGGGAGAAGCGCCGGGGCCGCCGTGGAGGAACAGCACGGGAATCCCCGCGGGGTTCCCCGAGGTCTCCCAATAGACTTCCGCTCCGCTGACTTTAACCCGGCCGGCATTCTCCCCAGTCATTCAACAAAGGCTACGAGATGGACCGTGGCAGGGGTAGGGTCGGTGAAAGCGTCAGTTTGGGATTTTGGGGGAACCGATGAGGCTTGACGGCCATAGCGCTGCTAGGCCGGAGGAACGCGCGACTGTAACGCACCGGACTGCAGCGGCTCGCCCGCTCGCGTGGCTGCTGGCCACCGGTGACTCCAAAGCGGCAGCCGACGCAGCGCCCTGGCTGGGCTGCGGGCAAGAAGTACGTCAGCGACGCCGTCGTGAACGCCTTCACCGGGGTCGGTAGGCTCGCACGATGACGGACATGCAGGTTCAGGACGCCTATGCCGCTCGGGCGGCGAAGTACACGGCGCTGTTTGGATCTGCCGAGAAGGCCCATGGGTCGGATCAGCGGCTTATGTCGCACTGGGCACAATCACTGAGCGGTCCGGCCATCGATGCAGGCTGCGGTCCAGGGCACTGGACGGCATTTCTCGCGAACCACGGCATTGAGGTTGAGGGGATCGATCTGGTTCCCCTCTTTATTGAAGAGGCGCGACGGCGATTTGCGGCGCCACAGTTTCGAGTGGCGACGCTCCGAGCGTTGGGAGTTCCGGACGGACATCTGGCCGGCATCCTCGCTTGGTATTCGTTGATCCATTTCGAGCCGGCCGAATTGCCAGTGGTGCTTAGCGAGTTTGCCCGCTGCATCAGCCCAGGAGGCAGCATACTTCTCGGATTCTTCGAGGGGTCCGCCGGCGAACCGTTCCCGCACGCGGTCGCGACCGCGTACTACTGGTCGGTGGACGCCATGAGTCAGCACCTGGTCACCGCAGGCTTTGAAGTTCAAGAAGTCCACGTCCGCGCTGAACCGGAAAATCGGC
The DNA here is from genome assembly GCF_030815865.1 of Arthrobacter globiformis. Lineage (NCBI taxonomy): Bacteria > Bacillati > Actinomycetota > Actinomycetes > Micrococcales > Micrococcaceae > Arthrobacter > Arthrobacter globiformis. The sequence continues at coordinate 3,091,069 of NZ_JAUSXI010000001.1, read as the reverse complement.
CGCACGCAGCAATAATCGCCGTCCGGACCACCCCGCAGGGCTGGCATGCCTGTGAAATATGACGAACCGACTTTGACGGGAACTCAGCGCCACTCGATTGGCTAGTCTGGGGCCGAAGCGACGGCCGCTGCAGGGCGGCTACAAGTCATCGACGCCGGCTAGCCACCGGGCCGGACCCACGTGCAGCCGGTCGCCAGGCCGCGGGTCACGCGAGCAGCCAGTGGAAGATAAACCGTTGACAACTTCAATCGTTCAAATAAACATTAGTTGTCCCCTTCAAGTTTCTTCGACTGACTGAGGTTACCCGAATGACCCGTACACTGCGCCAAAGCTGCCGCATGATTGCTTCAACGTCAGCCCTTGCAGCCATATTAGCCACGGCCGCCGCATCACCTGCGGCCCTCGCCGCCCAGCCTGCCTCAGACGCTCCAGCCCCGGCCGCAGCGGCTCCGGCGGCAGCCGCTCCGGCGGCATCAACCGCGCCGACGGTTGCCACCGGCACCCTCGCCGATGGGGCTGCATGGCGCACCGAGGTGCCTGCTGCTTGGAACGGAAAGCTGGTCCTCTTCGCCCACGGCTTCCGTGCCGGACCGGCCAATCCCGCCTGGGACAGCGGATTCGCCCCCACGGCCAGCGCGCTTGTGGCCCGCGGGTACGCCGTCGCTTCCTCGTCCTACGCCACCACCGGCTGGGCCCTCGGAACCGCAGCGCAGGACCAACTCGGCACCTTGGCAGCCTTCCACGACCGCTTCGGCACGGCAAGCCGGGTCATCGCCGTCGGACGGTCCATGGGAGGTCTCGTGACGAGCATGATGGCTGAAATCCCGGACTCCGGCATCGACGGCGCGGTCAGCACCTGCGGCCTGGTGGGCGGCGGTGTCTCCCTCAACAACTACCAGCTCGATGCGGCCTATGCGGCGGCGGAACTGCTCCTTCCCGGGCAGAACGTCCGCCTCACCGGCTTCACCACGCAGGCGGAGGCCACCGAAACCATTGCCGCACTGAAGGCAGCCCTGCAGCAGGCCACCACATCAGCGGAAGGCCGCGGGAGGCTGGCCCTCGTGGCCGCGCTGCTGAACACCCCGACCGAACTCGACGGGGTTGACGCGGACAACCCGGAGGCGCTGGCGGCCGCCCAGGCGAAGCTGGTCCTGGACACGCTCCCGACGGTGATCGAGCGGCGCCACACGATTGTCAACGCCGCGGGCGGGGACAGCGGCTGGACCGCCGGCGTCGACTACTCTAAGGTCCTGCAGTCCTCGGCCCAGCGCCAACTGGTGGAGTACATGTACGCCAAGGGCGGCCTGAGCCTGAACGGGGACCTCTCCACGCTCACTGCCAATGCCCACATCGAGCCCAGCAACCAGGGCCTCCAGTGGATGCTCAAGACCTCCACGCCCATCGGCGAGCTTCAGGTGCCGCTGCTGGCCACCCACACCACAGTGGATCTCCTGGCCCCGGTCGAATACCAGGAAGAGTACGCAGAAACTGTTCACCAGGCGGGCAAGAACTCCCTGTTCCGCCAGGCCTTTGTCAACCGCGCAGGGCACTGCAACTTCACAGTGGCGGAGAATATCGCCGCCATCGACGCGATGGACCAGCGGCTCCAAACCGGCAACTGGGGCTCCGTGGCCACAGCCGCCAACCTGCAGCGCGCCGCAACGTCCCTGAAGCTGGACGGCGCCAACTTCGTCGAGTTCCGCCCCGACGAATTCATCAACGACCGGACCTGGACGCCAGCCCACTAAGCGCCTGTGAACGCCTGCTCCCCTAACCGTCCAAGCCTGCCCACAGGGCCTTGCGGAGCAGGCGTTTCAGCTCGGCCACTTCCTCCCGGTTCAGCCGGTCCAGCGCCTCCGACTCGGCCCGGCGGGTCGCTTTGGTGGCCGCGCTAAACAGCCGCTGCCCGTCGGCCGTTGCCGTGACAATCTTGGCCCGCCGGTCCTGCTTGCCGGGCGCCCTCAGTACCAGGCCCCGCTTCTCCAGGTCATCCACCAGGGAGACGATCTGGCTCGGGTCCAGGCTGAGGAAATCAGCCATCTCGCGCTGGCTCGGTTCAAGACCACTCGCGGCCAGCGCCAGCACGGAGTACGAGCGCTCCTTGAGGTCGAACGCCTCCAGCGCCCGATTGTTAACCACCGATCCGACGGTGTGGAGCTTGGCCAGGAGGAAGCCTGCATCGCTGCTGATGGAGGCAGGAACCAGCTTGTCCGCCGCTGGGGCGAGCTGCCCCGTCCCGGTCTCAGTCATGACCCTCCAATAGTGATCAAAAACAATCATTGACTTTTTCAACTATCCAGATTTTCATGGATACAGAACAGCATCCCATGCCGGAGCGCAGGATGCACGGTCCGCTATCAAAGGAGCAGCAATGAGCCTCTCAGGCAAAGTAGCAATCGTCACGGGAAGCGGCCGCGGTCTGGGCCTGGCCTACGCCCGCGAACTCGCCCGCCAGGGTGCCGTCGTCGTCATCAACGACGTTGACGCCGACGTCGCAGCGGAAGCAGTCAGGACCATCGAGGCCGACGGAGGGAAGGCGGCCGCCGTCGTCGCGCCCGTCGGCAGCACGGAAGTTGCGCAGCAACTGGTCCAGGCAGCGGTTAGCGCCTTCGGCCGCCTCGATATCCTGGTCACCAATGCCGGCATCCTGCGGGACAAGAGCCTGCTGAAGATGACCGACGAGGATTTCGACGCCGTGATCAACGTCCACCTCCGGGGCACCTTCACCTGCGTCCGCGAGGCATTCGCCTACTTCAAGGCAAACGGCGTTGCCGGCCGCATCATCACCATCGGTTCCCCCACCGGCCAGCGCGGCAACTTCGGCCAGACCAACTATGCGGCAGCCAAGGCCGGCATCGTCGGCATGGTCCGCACCTGGGCCCTGGAGATGAGGAAAGCCAGCGTCACCGCCAACGCCGTCATCCCGGTGGCCGCCACCGCCATGACCAAGACCGTCCCCTACTTCCAGAAGGCCGTGGAGGCGGACGAGCGCGGTGAGGCTATGCCGTCCTTCTTCCGCCACGACCTCGGCTTCGGAACGGCCGACGACGTCGCCGGCCTGATTGCCTTCCTCGCCTCCGAGGAGGCAGCCAGCATCACCGGCCAGGCTATCGGCGTCGGCGGGGACCGCCTGCAGGTCTGGACGCACCCGACGGCATCCGCCACCGAATACCGCGACGGCGGCTGGAGCTACGAGGCACTGCGCGAGAACGCCGCAACCCTCTTCAACTCCGACACGCTGCAGGGTTACGGCGAGGAGTTCCGCCCGCTGCCGGCAGAGCTGCAGCCTGAATCCCGGCCCGCAACACCCGAACCGGCCCAGCCCGAACCGGCGCAGGTGCGCTGATATGGCCACCACCCGCTACGAACTGGGCATCGACGCTGCCAGGATCGACGCCATTGACATGCACGTCCACCTCGAAGTGGACAGCTGCGGCCACGGTTCCCTCCCAGATGCGCTGACCGAGGCCTCGGCGAAGTACTTCAAGGCTGAGGACCGCACCCCGTCCCTGGACCGCATCGCCGAGGTGTACCGCGAACTGAACATGGCCGCCGTCGTCTTCACCGTGGACGCGCGGACCCAGCTCAAGCACGAGCCCAACAGCATCCCGGAACTCATCGCCGGCGCCGCCCGGAACAACGACGTCCTGATTCCCTTCGGCAGCGTGGACCCCCGCACCGGCGAGGACGCCATCGCCGGCGCCAAGTACCAGGCCGTGGAACTCGGTGCCCGAGGATTCAAGTTCCACCCCAGCCTGCAGGGCTTCGACCCCTCCAACGAACGCTTCTATCCCCTCTGGGAGACGCTCCAGGAACTCGGCCTGCCCGCCATTTTCCACACCGGACAGAACGGCATGGGCGCTGGCCTGCCCGGTGGGTACGGGATCAAGCTCGCCTACTCCAACCCGCTGCTGCTGGACGCCGTTGCCGCGGACTTCCCCGGGCTGCAGATCATCATGGCCCACCCCTCGGTGCCGTGGCAGGACGAGGCCAACTCCATCGCCACGCACAAGGTCAACGTGTTCATCGACCTCTCCGGCTGGTCGCCCAAGTACTTCCCGGAGTCGCTGGTGAAGGCGTCAGGCTCCTACCTGCAGGACAAAGTCCTCTTCGGCACCGACTTCCCGCTGATCACACCCCAGAAATGGTTGGGTGCCTTCGCCGACCTGCCGCTGAAGGACGAGGTGCGGCCGAAAATCCTCAAGCACAACGCCGTCCGGCTTCTCGGTCTGGGGCCAGAATGACAACGACGACGGTGGAACCCGCTGTGGGTGCCCCAAAACAGGACGGCGCGGCGCAGGACGGCGGGACAACACTCCAGGACCGGCTCTACTCTGCGGCGGACTGGTACGACGCCGAAGCCGTCCTCACCGAGGACGAGCGGCGGGTCCTCGGCCGGCTCCGGGGTTTCCTGGACCGGGAAGCGAAGCCGCTGCTCGCCGACTACTGGGAGCGCGGCGAGTTCCCGGAGCAGCTGGCGCGCCCGCTGATCGACCTGGACCTGATGGAGCCCGCGCAGCTCACGGCTGAGGGGCCCGCCCGCGGGATCTACCAGGGCTTCCGGATCTTTGAACTCGCCAGGACCGATGCCTCGCTGGCCACCTGGTACACCGCCCAGGCCGGGCTCTTCCGCACTGCCATCCGCATCGGCGCATCGCCGGAGCAGCAGCGCGAGTGGACGCCGAACGTTATCGATTTCTCGCTCAAGGGCGTGTTCTCGCTGACCGAACCGGACTCCGGTTCCGATATCGCCGGAGGCCTCTCAACCACTGCCCGCCGCGATGGCGACGCTTGGGTCCTGGACGGCGCGAAGCGCTGGATCGGCGGCGCCGCCACGGCGGACGTGCTCGCCGTGTTCGCCCGGGATGTGGCCAACGGGCAGGTCAAGGCGTTCCTCGTCGACCGGAAGGCCGACGGCGTGACGCTGGAGAAAATCCACGGCAAGACCTCGCTGCGCATGATGCAGAACGCCCACATCACGCTCGACGGCGTGCGGGTGCTGGAGTCGATGCGGCTGCACAACGTGAACTCGTTCCGCGACGTCGCCGCCATGCTCCGGGCCATGCGCTCGGACGTGGCGTGGATCGCCACCGGCATCCAGGCCGGGGCATTCGAGTCGGCCCTCCGGTACGTCAGCGAACGCACCCAGTTCGGCCGTCCGCTCGGCTCCTTCCAGCTGGTCCAGGAAAAACTCGCCCGGATGCTCGGCAACATCACGGCCAGCCTGTCCCTCGTGGTCCGGCTGACCGAACAGCAGGCCAGGGGCATCTACCGGGACCAGGACTCGGCCCTGGCCAAGATGCAGACCAGCCTGTTCATGCGCGACACCGTCGCGCTGGCCCGGGAAGTGGTGGGCGGCAACGGCATCACGCTCGCCGCCGACGTCGCCCGCTTCCACGCCGACGCCGAAGCCGTGTACTCCTACGAAGGCACCCACGACATCAATGCCCTCATCATCGGCCGCGCCCTCACCGGCGAAAGCGCCTTCACCCGCTGACTGAAGCACCACCAACCCAAGCCCGACGGCGGCAACACCGCACCGCCGTCGTACTTCGGCAAACCCAAATTTCCGAACCAAAACACCACCGCAGGAGGCACCGCATGCCCAATCTCGTCGTCGGCTTCGACAAACTGCTCACCCTCGCCGGTACCGATCTCGGCGTCACCGAGTACCGCGAAATCACCCAGGAACGGATCAACAAATTCGCCGATGCCACCGGCGATGACCAGTGGATCCACGTGGACCCCGAGCGCGCCAAGGACGGTCCGTTCGGCGCCCCGATTGCCCACGGCTTCCTCACGCTCTCGCTCATCATCCCGTTCTGGGGCGAGCTGTTCGACGTCGACGGCGTCACCACCAAGGTCAACTACGGCCTCGACAAGGTGCGGTTCACGTCACCGGTCAAGGTGGGCTCGCGGATCCGCATGCAGGCCAGCATCGCAGAGGTCGCCGAGGTCAAGGGCGGCGCCCAGATCAAGGTCTCCAACACCATCGAGATCGAAGGCCAGGAACGGCCCGCCGTCGTGGCCGAGTTCCTCGCCCGCTTCTACAAATGAGCCCGCTGCCCTAACCCTCCCCCGCCCGCACGTGCAGTAAGGAACAACGATGTCCCAAACTTCGCAGCTTCAGACGATGGATGTGACCGCCCGGCGCAGGGAAGCCCGCACCGTCATAGCATCCAGCTACCTGGGCAGCACCATCGAGTACTACGACTTCCTTCTCTACGCCACCGCCGCCGCAGTGGTCTTCCCGAAAGTCTTCTTCTCCGGACTCGACGACTGGGTGGGCGTTGTGGCCGCGTACGGCACTTTTGCCGCGGGCTACGTGGCCAGGCCACTCGGCGGCATCATCTTCGGCCACTTCGGCGACAGGGTGGGCCGCAAGGCGATGCTGATCGTTTCCATGGCGGTCATGGGCGTGGCCTCCACCCTGATCGGCGTTATCCCCGACGCCTCAGTGGCCGGCCCGTGGGGCGCTGTCCTGCTCGTCCTGCTGCGCGTCTTCCAAGGCATTGCCGTGGGCGGCGAATGGGGCGGGGCGGCGCTGATGGCGCTGGAGCATTCCGAGTCCGGACGGCGCGGCTTCGCGGCCTCCTTCGTCAACGCGGGCGCACCCTCGGGCGCCGTGCTGGGCACCCTCATCATGGGCGCCTTCGCAGCCCTGCCCAACGAGCAGTTCCTCTCCTGGGGCTGGCGCGTGCCGTTCCTGCTCTCCTTCGTGCTGTTGATCGTCGGGATGTTCGTCCGGCTCAAGGTCTCCGAGAGCCCTATCTTCAAGGCCGCCATCGAGCAGGAAAAGCGAGCCCGGACAGTTGAGGACCCCAAGGAAGCGGCGCCCGCTGCGGGCAGGCCCGTACCTGCCCGCCGCGACATTCCCCTGCTGCAGGTCCTGCGCCGACCCCGGACGCTGATCTTCACCATGCTCGCTGGAGCCGCCGGGTTCGCGTTGCAGGTGGTGATGGCAACCTTCTCGGTCACCTTCACCGTCTCCAAGGGCGCCGACAGGCAGGGCGTGCTGTACGCCTTTGCCGCGGCCTCCCTCATCTCCATTGCGTTCGTGGTCCTGGGCGGCAGGCTCTCGGACCGGCTGGGCCGGAGGCCAGTGATGATCGGCGGGCTGGTCCTCTTCATCCTGTACCTCATGCCGATGTTCCAGCTTCTGTCCTCGAACAACATCTTCTTGATCTTCGTGGCCTTCACCATCGGACTGATGATCCATTCCACCCTCTTCGGCCCCATGGCGGCGTTCGTCTCCGAACAGTTCGCCACCACCTCCCGGTACACCGGCGCGTCCCTGGGCTACCAGCTTGCAACGCTCCTGGGCGCCGGCTTCACCCCCGGAATCGTGGCGCAGATCTTCAAGGACTCGGGCCAGAACACCGGCTCCGTGGCCCTGTACCTCGCCGGCATGTCCGTGGTGTCCATCGTCTTTATCCTGCTCACCAGGGAACCCAAGAACAACGATTTGGAGTCCACCCGGCCCTGAGAAGCCGCGCAAGGACTAGTTTGAGACAAGAAAGGATGCTCGATGGAAAATTTTGGCATCGGGTCGTGGCTGCAACGGCGCCGCCCGAAATCCGGGAACAAGACGGCGCTCATCGCCGGGGACCGGGAACTCAGCTATGAACAGTTCGCCGACCGCAGCTGCCGGCTCGCCAACGGCCTGCGGGACCGCGGCGTGGCCAGAGGCGACAGGGTGGCCTACCTCGGGGAGAACCACCCCGCATTCGTGGAGACACTCTTCGCCTGCGGCCAGCTGGGCGCGATCTTCGTTCCGATCAACACACGGCTCGCTCCGCCGGAAATTCGATTCCAGCTGGACGACTGCTCCGCCGCGGCCCTGATCTACGCGGCGGACCTCGGCAACGTGGCGCAGGCTGCCGCCGCGGGGACTTCGCTGACGCGACTCATCGCCGTCGGCGACGGCGCTGGGTTTGACGATGGCACTGTGGTTGGCGGCGGTACGGATGACAACGAAAATGCGCCCACCGAGGGCTACGAGGACGTCGTGGCATCGGGCAGCACGGAGCCGTTCGATGAACCGGTCACCCTGGACGACGGCGCCATGATCCTCTACACCTCCGGAACCACCGGCAGCCCCAAGGGCGCCCTGCTCACGCACGGAAACATCACCTGGAACTGCATCAACGTCATCACCGACTTCGACTTCTGCTCCACCGACGTGGCCCTGATGATCTCCCCAATGTTCCATGTGGCGTCGCTGGACATGGGGGTCCTGCCCACCTTGCTGAAGGGCGGAACAGTTATTCTCGAGCCCAGGTTCGATCCGCAGCGGACCCTGCAGCTCATCGAACGCCACCGCGTGACCACCATCAGCGGGGTGCCCACCACCTACCAGATGCTCTGCGAGCATCCGGAATGGCCGACGTCGGACATCTCCTCGCTGAACAAGCTCACCTGCGGCGGGTCGGCCGTCCCCCTGCGGGTCCTGGAAGCCTACGAGGCCCGCGGGCTGCGTTTCTCCAACGGCTACGGCATGACGGAAACAGCCCCGGGCGCAACCACCCTGCCCGCCTCCCGGTCCCGGGACAAAGCAGGCTCCTCGGGTCTGCCGCACTTCTTCACCGAGGTGCGGATCGCCGATCCCCTGGGCGGGCCGGTACAGCAGGGCACCGTGGGCGAAATCCAGATCAAGGGCCCCAACGTCATCCGCGAGTACTGGAACCGGCCGGACGCCACCGCCGGTTCATACGACGACGGCGGCTGGTTCAAGTCCGGCGACATGGGCTACCAGGACCAGGACGGATTCGTCTTCGTTTCCGACCGGCTCAAGGACATGATCATTTCCGGCGGGGAGAACATCTACCCGGCCGAGGTGGAGCAGGCCATCGCCGAAATTGACGCCGTCGGGAGCGTGGCGGTGATCGGTGTTCCCGACGAAAAGTGGGGTGAAGTGCCGAGGGCCGTCGTGGTGGTCCGCGAAGGCGCGAGCCTCACCGAAGAGCAGGTCCGGGCCTACCTCGACGGCCGGCTCGCACGGTACAAAATCCCCAAGGCGGTGGTCTTCGTCGACGAGATGCCCCGCACGGCCAGCGGAAAGATCCGTAAGAGGGACCTCCGGCAGCAGCTGTTCCCGGACCCGGCAACCCTCTAGCGGTGGTGCCCGGTTGCCTGACCGTGGGGTCTACAGCCGGATGTGGCGGAAGAGCGCCGCGGTGCCCATGCCGCCGGCGATGCTGATCATCGCCAGGGCGAGCTTTCCTTCCGCAGCCGCAGCCTCAGCCGGTGCCTGCCTGGCCTGCGCCATCAGCCGGGTAACCAGTACCGCCCCGGATGCGCCGTAGGCATGGCCCAAAGCCAGCGCCCCGCCGTCGGCGTTGGCCCGAAGGGAGTCGATTCCCAGGTGGTCCAGGCATGCGAGGGTCTGCGAGGCGAACGCCTCGTTGAACTCCACGAGATCCACGTCCGCTGCGTCCACCGACTGCGCGGCCAGCAGGCGCGAGGCGGCGGCCGCCGCCCCGATGCCGAGGAGCCGGGGCTCCACCCCCGCGGTCTCCGTGCCCAGCACGGCCAGCGCGTCGGCAGCGCCCAGTTCCCGTGCCCTCGCCAGCGAGGTGATGACGACGGCGGCGGCCCCGTCTGCGTCGAAGCAGGAGTTTCCGGCGGTGACGGTCCCGGACTCCACGAACGCGGCGGGGAACCGCGCCATCAGGGCCTCGCTGAGTCTGGGGCGGGGTCCGTCGTCGGCCGTTACCGTCCCCGGCGCGGTCCCTGACGCGCCTGGCAGCGGAACAGTCTCCCGGACAAACGTGCCGCCGGCCTCCGCGGCCACCGCGCGGCGGTGGCTGCGCAGCGCAAACTCGTCCTGCCGGGCTCGGCTGATGCCGTACTCCCGGGCCACGTTCTCGGCCGCGACGCCCATGTCCGGGTCGCCGTGGGGGTGCGGCGCAAACTGGGCGCGGCTGAAGAAGGCAGGTTCGCCGTCATCGTTCCGGTGTGCGCGCAGCGGCGCGGTGCTGATGCTTTCGACGCCGCCCGCAAGGTAGGTGCCGCCGCCTGCCGCGACGAGCCGCGATGCGAGGACGATGGCGTCGAGGCCGGAGCCGCACTGCCGGTCTACCGTGAGGCCGGGGACGGTGACGGGCAGGCCGGCTTCGAGGGCGGCGAGCCGCGCGACGTTGCCGCCCGCACCCACCGCGTTGCCGATGACGACGTCCGTCACGTCGCCCGCGTCCATCCCCGTTTCAGCGAGCAGCGCCGTGAGGACCGGGGCCAGGAGCTCGTGGGAGCGCAGGTGCTTCAGCGCACCGTTGGCCCGGCATATGGGTGTGCGCAGCGCGGCGATGATCACCGGCTGCCGGTCGTCGGGAAGCACGAGCCCCACGCCAGATGCCCCGTTAGACAAGGTGCCGGACCCGGCTGTCACGGGCCGCAATCCAGTCGAGCAGCAGCCGCCGGCTCACCTTTCCGCGGTCCGTCACCGGAAGCTCATCCAGGGCGTAGTACTGCAGCGGCCGCTTGTCCTTGGCCAGGACGTCCTCGAGGCCGGTCTTGAGCTGGGTGGCGGTGACTCCGCCGTGTGAGGGAACGATGCCGGCCACCACGCGCTGGCCGCGGAGGTCATCGTCCATGCCGGCGGCGATGGCCGAGGCCACCCCGGGGACGGAGGACAGCGCCAGCTCCACCTCGTGCGGATAGACGTTCTTGCCTGCCGTGATGATCATGTCGGCCCGCCGGCCGAGGATGTGCAGAACCCCGTCCGACAGGTAGCCCTGGTCCCCCACGGTGAACCAGCCGTCGAAGCAGCGCAGCGCCTCGCCGTCGTCGCCCCAGAGGTAGCCGTTGCTGACCATGCCGCTTTGGACGCTGATATTGCCGGCGGTCCCGTCGGGGAGCTCGTTGCCTGAGTCGTCCAGGATCCGCACCTCGACGCCGGGGAACGGCCGGCCGATCGCGGTGCTCCCGGCGGCGAACGGCGCCCCCGCGGCCAGGCCGGCGCCGGAGACGAAGCTCAGCTCCGAGGCACCGTAGTACTCGAAGATGGTGGCATGCGGGGCCCACCGGCGGGCCGCTTCCAGCGTGCGCGCGTCCAGCTTCGAGCCCGCACAGATGATGGTCCGGACGCCCGACGCGTCCACGCAGCCGAGGAGTCCGCGTTCGCTGAGCAGCCGCAGCATGGTGGGTACCAGCACCAGCCGGGTGATGCCGTCATGGGTGATGGCGGCGTGGACGTCGCCGACGTCGAACGATTCCAGCGTGTGGAACTCAGAGCCGGCGTAGAGGCACTCGGCCAGAGCGTACAGGTTGAGGCTCGCGGCCAGCGGGCCTGGTGCAAGCGTTCTGTCCTGCTGGCTGAGCCCGAAGAACTCCATGGAGGCCTCGAAGGACCGCTGCCAGGAGCGCCGCGAACGGGTGAACGCCTTGGGCACGGACGTGGTGCCGGAGGTCAGGCCAATGAGGAACGAGGACGCCGGATCCCCGTCCGCCAGCTCAGTGCGGGAGCTCCCTGGCACTTGGTCAACGCCGCAGCCCAGCCGCTGGACGATCTCGTCCTGCAGCGCTTCGGGCCAGGTGGGGTCCAGGACCGCGCACTCGCGGTCTCCGGCGACGGCAGCGGCGAATTCAATGGCGAACTTGGTGGAGTTTGGCTGGGCGAGGACCGTGACAGGCGCCGTGCTGCTCGCTGCGGCGGCCTGCGCACCGTCGCGCAGGTCGGCCCAGCTGAGCCGTTTTCCGGCCACGACGACGGCGGTGTCATCGGGGCGTTCATCGGCCCAACGCTGAAGGTTGTTGAGAAAAGGCATCGGGCCAACTTTACCGGCCCGTACCCGCCGCTGCCCTGCGGTGAAGACTATTGTGACAACATGAGCTTCAATGACGGGGTCGAGCTGGACCCATCCCAGGTGGAAGACCGGCGCGGCGGTGGAGTTGGCCGCGGCACAAAGATCGGCGGAGGCATCGGGGGCGGCGTCGTCCTGCTCCTTGCGGCCCTCTTCGGCATCAATCCGCAGCTGCTCGGGGGGCTCCTGGGCACCGGCCAGGAACAGCCCGCCCAAAGCACGGGAACACCCCTTAACCAGTGCAAGCTGGGTTCCGACGCAGACAAGGACCTCGACTGCCGGATTGCCGGGACGGTGAACAGCCTCAACGTGTTCTGGCCGGCTTACCTCGCCGACTACAACGTGAAGTACCCGCGGCCGAAGGCTGTGCTGTTCGAGGGCGCCACCCGCACCGGCTGCGGCACGGCCACGTCAGAAGTGGGCCCGTTCTACTGCCCGGCAGATACCACGGCCTACTTCGATCCGGGGTTCTTCCAGGACCTCGTGACCCGCTTCGGGTCCTCGGGTGGCCCGCTGGCCCAGGAATACGTGGTGGCCCATGAGGTCGGCCACCACATCCAGAACATCCTCGGCGACCTGGACAAGGCGCAGCAGGATCCGCAGGGCGCCGAGTCCGGCGCCGTGCGGGTGGAGCTGCAGGCCGACTGCTACGCAGGGCTCTGGACCCGGTACGCCACCACGCAGAAGGACCCGAAGACCGGCAAGCCGTTCCTGGAGCCGCTGAAGCAGCAGGACCTCAACGACGCACTCTCGGCCGCCTCCGCCGTCGGCGACGACCGGATCCAGAAAGCCGCCACAGGACGCGTCTCACCTGAGGGCTGGACGCACGGGTCCAGCGCGCAGCGGCAGAAGTGGTTCTACCAGGGCTACAAGACCGGCGACATCAACCAGTGCGACACATTCAGCGCCACGACGCTCTGAATCCCGAGCGCCCTGCTTAGGAACGACGGCGGCCGGTCACCTTCGTGAAGAAGGTGACCGGCCGCCGTCGTGATTTATCAGATGTTGAAGCCGAGGGCCCGCATCTGGTCCTTGCCGTCGTCGGTGATCCGCTCAGGACCCCATGGCGGCATCCATACCCAGTTCAGGCGCCAGTCGTCCACTACGCCGTCCAGCGCCTTTCCAACCTGCTCCTCGAGCACGTCGGTCAGCGGACAGGCGGCCGTGGTGAGCGTCATGTCGATCAGCAGGGCGCCGTCGTCCTCCGAGTACTTGAGGCCGTACAGCAGGCCCAAGTCCACAATGTTAACCCCGAGCTCGGGGTCGATGACGTCCTTGAGTGCCTCTTCGACATCCTCCAGCCCGGTGCGGGCTGCGTCGATTTCGGTCATGGCGTGTCCTTACTAGGCCTGTGCCGCGGCGGCAGCGATAGTGGCTGCGCCCGCACCCTTGGCGTAGCGGTCGTAGCCTTCTTCTTCAAGGCGGTCAGCGAGTTCTGGGCCGCCCTCTTCAACAATCTGGCCGTCAACGAAGACGTGGACGAACTCAGGCTTGATGTAACGCAGAATACGCGTGTAGTGCGTGATGAGCATGGTGCCCATGTTGCCTTCGGCGTGCGCGCGGTTGACGCCTTCGGAAACGATCTTGAGGGCGTCGACGTCCAGGCCGGAGTCGGTCTCGTCAAGCACGGCAAACTTCGGCTTGAAGAGTTCCAGCTGCAGGATCTCCACGCGCTTCTTTTCGCCGCCGGAGAAGCCTTCATTCACGTTGCGCTGGGCGAAGTCGGCGTCAATGCGCAGCTGCTGCATGGCGGCCTTGACGTCCTTGGTCCAGGTGCGCAGTGCCGGGGCTTCGCCGTCGATGGCGGTCTTGGCGGTCCGCAGGAAGTTGGTCATGGTGACGCCGGGAACCTCCACCGGGTACTGCATGGCGAGGAAGAGGCCTGCGCGTGCACGCTCGTCAACGCTCATCGCCAGGACGTCTTCGCCGTCCAGTGTGATGGTGCCCCCGGTGACCTTGTAGCGCGGGTGGCCGGCAATGGTGGACGCGAGAGTGGACTTGCCGGAGCCGTTGGGGCCCATGATGGCGTGGGTCTCACCGGTGCGGATGGTCAGGCTGACGCCCTTCAGGATCTCCTTGGTCCCCTGCTCGGTGTCGATGCTGACGTGCAGGTCCTTGATCTCAAGAGTAGACATGTGTCTTGTTCTCCTCTGCACCGTGCCGTTCTGTCGGCGGTGCGGTCTTTGGTCTGGAAGTTAGTAAGTTGTGGTGCAGGCTGGGCTCGGAAGCAGGCCGGGCTAGCTGAGGTTGGGTGCTTCGGCGCCGTTCAGGACGGTGGTGAAGTCCACGTAGACCTCGTCTCCGACGATCTCCACCGCGAACACGGGCACGGGGTCGTAGGCCGGCAGCTGGAGAGGTTCCCCGGTGCGCAGATCGAACTGCGAACCGTGGCCCCAGCATTCGATTGCGCAGCCCTCGACCTCGCCCTCGGAGAGGGAAATGTCCGCGTGCGAGCAAGTGTCGCCGATGGCGTGGATCTCTCCCATGGAGTCCTTGACGATCGCGACGGGATAGTCATCGATCAGGATCCGCAGGGCCTGCTTGGGCTGGATCTCGTTCACGTTGCAGACGAGCTCGCCCTTTGGCTGTTCAGTCATCCGTTGTCCTGTACCTTCCGGGCTGCTTAGTTCTCGGTCGCGGCGAGTTCGCGCTCAACAGCCTCGGTCAGGCGCTCTTCGAGTGCCGGGACCTTGATCTGCTGGATGATCTCGTTGAGGAATCCGCGTACGACGAGCCTGCGGGCCACCTCTTCCGGGATGCCGCGTGCCATGAGGTAGAACAGGTGCTCGTCATCAAAACGCCCGGTGGAGCTCGCGTGTCCGGCACCTTCAATGAGGCCGGTTTCGATCTCGAGGTTGGGAACCGAGTCGGCCCGGCAGCCGTCCGTCAGCACGAGGTTCTGGTTCTTCTCGTACGAGTCGGTGCCCAGGGCCTGCTTCTGGATCAGCACGTCGCCCACCCAGACGGTGTGCGCGTTCTTGCCCTGCAGGGCACCCTTGTAGAGCACGTTGGACTTGCAGTTGGCCACGTTGTGGTCAACGAAGGACCGGTGCTCCAGGTGCTGGCCGGCGTCGGCAAAGTAGAGGCCCAGCAGCTCGGCCTCGGCGCCCTCACCGGAGAAGCGGACGTTGGAGTTGAGGCGCACCACCGAACCGCCGAGGGAGACGGCGATGTGCTTGTAGACGGCGTCCTTGCCCACCTGGGCGTCATGTTGTGCCAGGTGCTTGGCGTCGTCTTCCCAAAACTGCACCGAGATGACGGTGAGCTTTGCGCCCTCGCCGACGATGACTTCCAGGTTGCCGTTGTGGTCCGCCGCACCGGTGTGCTCCAGGATCACGACGCTGCGCGAGTTGGCCCCGGCCTCCAGCACGTAGTGTGCGTTGGAGCGGCGGCCGGCGCCCGCGCCGTGGACCAGGATCCGCAGCGGCTCAGCCGGTTCTGCTTCTGCCGGGATCACCACGTGCAGGGCCTCGTCCGTGTTGGCGGAGGCGACGACGGCGGCACGGTCGGCCGGGGTCAGCACGGTTCCGCGCGGAGCGGCGCCCTGTGCCAGGGCGCTGCGGAGGTAGCCTTCGGGGGCTTCCACGGTGAACGCGGCTGCGTCTCCGTCCGTCGCTGCGTCGGAAAACAGGTTGGCCAGTCCACGGACCGGGGTGAAGCGCCATTCCTCTTCACGGCCGGTGGGCAGCGCGAAGTCGGCGACGTCGAAGCTCGTGAGCCGCTCGGCGCGCGAGGACATGACGGTGACACCGTGGTTGTGGCTGTGGTCTACCTTGGCGGAGACCAGACCCTCGCCTTCCTCGGTGAAACCTGCGATGGAAGGCGCTCCGATGCGGGCCTTTTCAGTAGTAATTTCGGCAGTCATTAACCGACGGATCCTTCCATCTGGAGTTCAATGAGGCGGTTCAGCTCGAGGGCGTATTCCATCGGCAGCTCACGGGCGATCGGCTCGATGAAGCCGCGCACGATCATGGCCATGGCTTCGTCTTCGCGCATGCCGCGGGACATGAGGTAGAAGAGCTGCTCTTCGGAAACGCGCGAGACAGTTGCCTCGTGCCCGAGCTGGACGTCATCCTCGCGGATGTCGATGTACGGGTAGGTGTCCGAACGGCTGATGGTGTCCACCAGCAAGGCGTCACAGCGCACGGTGTTGGCCGAGTGCTTGGCGCCTTCGCGGATCTGGACCAGGCCACGGTAGGCCGCGCGTCCGCCGCCGCGGGCAACGGACTTGGAGATGATGGAGCTCTTGGTGTTCGGCGCGATGTGCACCATTTTGGAGCCGGTGTCCTGGTGCTGGCCCTCGCCCGCGAACGCGATGGAGAGGGTCTCGCCCTTGGCGTACTGGCCCGTGAGGTAAACAGCCGGGTACTTCATGGTGACCTTGGAGCCGATGTTGCCATCGATCCACTCCATGGTGCCGCCCTCTTCGCAGATGGCGCGCTTGGTCACGAGGTTGTACACGTTGTTGGACCAGTTCTGGATGGTGGTGTAGCGGACGCGGGCGCCCTTCTTGACCACGATTTCCACGACGGCGGAGTGCAGCGAATCCGAGGTGTAGATCGGCGCGGTGCAGCCTTCGATGTAGTGGACGTACGAGTCCTCGTCGGCGATGATCAGCGTGCGCTCGAACTGGCCCATATTTTCCGTGTTAATGCGGAAGTAAGCCTGCAGCGGGATGTCGACGTGCACGCCCTTGGGCACGTACACGAAGGAGCCGCCGGACCATACGGCCGTGTTCAGCGAGGCGAACTTGTTGTCGCCCACCGGGATGATGGTGCCGAAGTACTCCTGGAAGATCTCCGGGTGCTCGCGCAGCGCGGTGTCCGTGTCCAGGAAGATGACGCCCTGGGCCTCAAGGTCCTCGCGGATCTGGTGGTAGACAACCTCGGACTCGTACTGGGCTGCCACACCGGAGACCAGGCGGCTGCGCTCAGCTTCCGGGATGCCGAGCTTCTCGTACGTGTTGCGGATGTCCTCGGGAAGGTCTTCCCAAGTTGCGGCCTGCTTTTCAGTGGAGCGCACGAAGTACTTGATGTTGTCGAAGTCGATGCCTGAGAGGTCTGCACCCCAGGTGGGCATGGGCTTGCGGTCGAAGTACTTCAGACCCTTGAGGCGCAGGTCCAGCATCCATTCCGGCTCGCTCTTCTTGGCCGAGATGTCACGGACCACGTCCTCGTTGAGGCCGCGGCGGGCATTGGCGCCGACGTCGTTCTTGTCGGCCCAGCCGTACTCATAGGTACCGATTCCGTGGAGCTCGGGATTCTTTTCGAGAATCTCCGAAATCACAGCAGTCTCAGCAACCGTCTTCTCTGATAGTTGGTCCGTCATCACGGCCTTTCTTGCAGATGGTTGGATACTTCGTCCAGGTTGTCCGTAACGGCTCGGGTGGTTTCCGCCACCGTCGCGGCCGGACGGCCTGTGGGTATGTGGGTGGTGCAGACGTGTCCCCCGCGGGCGAGCGTGGAAAGCCTGCGGACATCGACACCGACGAGGCGCGAAAACATTTCCGTCTCGGCGTCGCAGAACACGGGAAACTGCGTGGCCAGCTGCTGGATGGGGCAGTGGCCCTGGCACAGCTGGACGCTGGACAGCGCAGCCGGCAGCGGCGCCTTGGCTTCAATGGAGGCCGTGGAGGCGACGAAGCCGTCCCGGGACAGGGCAGCGGACAGGGCCTGCGCACGGGCGGTGATGTCCGTTCCGGCCGCTTCCACCTCGGGGGCGTAGCGGCGCTCCATCTCCGCGAAGCGCTCGACGGCGAACTGGCGGACGGCTTCATCCCCCGCCACCGCGCCGAGCTGCTTGAGCGCCAGGGTGGCAATGTTCAGATAGTCGTCACCCAGGGAGGACTGGCCCTGGGAGCTGAGGACGTAGCGGCGCGCGGGGCGGCCGGCGCCGGCGCCTGCACGGGCCACGCGCTTGACCTCAATCACGCCGGCGCGGGACAGGTGGTCCAGGTGCCGGCGGACGGCGGCCGGGGTGAACCCAAGCAGGTCGCCCA
Organism: Arthrobacter globiformis; assembly: GCF_030815865.1. Lineage (NCBI taxonomy): Bacteria > Bacillati > Actinomycetota > Actinomycetes > Micrococcales > Micrococcaceae > Arthrobacter > Arthrobacter globiformis. The sequence goes on along the minus strand of NZ_JAUSXI010000001.1, from coordinate 3,073,270 downwards.
GTTCCGCGGCGCTGACAGGTCCGTGCTCCAACACGGCGCTGAGGACGCGGTCACGCGTGCGCTCATCGGCGTCGGCTGCGGCAGGCACGGAGGCCAGGGCAGCACGTTTTCCACCGTGCAGCGCAACTGAGGGCGCGCCCTGCCCGGCCAATGGCGCGGAGGTGGTGCTGGTCATGGAATACACAACACAATCATGTCGTAATTTGTTGCGACCTTCCAGTAAGGCAAGGCTGACCTGTGCCCGGGCTGGGGTGAGCCATATCGGCGGGCACCACGCAGGTTCACCAGTGACAGTACTACTTCACGTAGAATGCTGGGGTGCGATCCCCCAAATCCCCCGTCCTGACCATCGACGGGCTCATCAAGGACGTCGGTCCGCTCCCCACCCTCGATGGCAAGATGCTCAGGGTGGTGAGCGACGTCTCACTCGTCGCCGGCCGCGGCGAGGTCACGGCACTGCTCGGAGCGAACGGTGCCGGCAAGACTACCACCATCGAATGCGCCCAGGGGCTCCAAAAGCGCACGGGCGGAACCATTACGCTGCTCGGCACCGATCCCGGCACTGCTGGAGCGGAACTGCGCGCCCGCGTCGGCGTCATGCTCCAGGACGGCGGCCTCCCGCCGTCGGCCCGTCCCATTCCCCTTCTCCGGCACATTGCCGGCATGTACCGCAATCCCAGGCCCCTGGATGAGCTGGTGCAGCGGCTGGGCATCGACAACTTCAGCAGGACCAACGTCCGCCGGCTGTCCGGCGGACAGAAGCAGCGTCTGGCCCTCGCCGCCGCCCTGATCGGCAACCCGGAGGTCCTGTTCCTGGACGAACCGAGCGCCGGCCTTGACCCGCAGTCCCGCCAGCTGGTCTTCGAATTGATCTCTGAACTCCGGGACAGTGGGATGGGGATCATCCTCACAACCCATCTCATGGATGACGCACAGCGGCTGGCCGACTACGTGTACATCATCGACGCCGGCAGGAATGTTGCGGAGGGCACCGTAGCCCAGCTGCTGCAGCACAACATGCCAGAGGCGCCCCACAGGGACCACGTCCGGACGCTGCATTTCGAGGCACTGCCAGGGCTCGACTTCACCGGCGTCCTGCCTGCCGAGGTGGAGATCCGCGAAACGCGTTCCGGCAGCTACGCGGCCACCGGGGCGCTGACCCCCGAGGACCTCGCAGCGCTGACCGCCTGGTGGGCCCACCACGGCATCATGCCGGGCTCGCTGAGCATGGAGGCCCGGAGCCTCGAAGATGTATTCCTCGACATTTCCGGAAGGGAAATCCGATGACGACAGCCACGGGCAGCGCTCCCGCTCCCCTGCTCCGCCGGATCCTGCTGCAGGGTAAATACGAGGCCGCGACCATGCTCAGGAACGGCGAGCAGCTGATCCTCGCAGTGGTCCTGCCCCTCCTTGCCCTGATCGGACTGACGGTCACCCCGCTGCTCGACGGCATCGGGGGCAGCCGTATCAACGTTGCCGTCCCCGGCATTCTCGCGCTCTGCGCCATGTCCACCGCCTTCACCGGGCAGGGCATCGCCACCGGCTTCGACCGCCGGTACGGCGTGCTGCGGTTCCTGTCCACCACGCCGCTGGGACGGGCCGGTCTCATCGCCGGGAAGATCCTCGCGGTCCTGGCCGTCCTGGTGATCCAGGTGGTCATCGTCGCCGCCGTCGCCTTCCCGCTCGGATGGCGCCCCGATCCGCTGGGCGCGCTACCCGGGCTTTGCCTGCTGGTGCTGGGCGCGGCCGCGTTCACCGCACTGGGGCTTCTGGTGGCGGGCACTGTCCGGCCCGAAGCCACGCTGGCCATCACGAACCTGCTGTGGATCCTGCTGGGCGCCCTGGGCGGCATCGTGATCCCCATGCAGTGGCTGCCGGAACTCGCCCAGAACACCGTTCACCTGCTGCCGTCCGGATCCCTCGGCGAAGGGTTGCGGGACGCATTCCTGCACGGGGCCGTCAACGGCAACGCCGTCCTTGTCCTGCTGACGTGGACGGTTCTCGCCGGCGCAGCAGCCATCCGCTGGTTCAAATGGAATTGAGAAAAAAGTGAGCACGGCTTCGCGCCTCCCCCAGTTCGTCGGCCGCCTGGCATCCAAGCTTCCTGTCACCGTCGATTCGACGGTCCGCCGCCTCGCCGTGCTGTCCCTGATCGGACAGACGGTCCTGGTGGTCACCGGCGGCGCTGTCCGGCTGACCGCCTCGGGCCTTGGCTGCCCCACCTGGCCCAGGTGCACGAACAATTCCTTGGTGAATACCCCCGAGATGGGCATCCACGGCTTCATCGAGTTCGGGAACCGGCTCCTGACGTTTGCCCTGGCCGCCGTTGCGGCGCTCATGCTCGTCTACTTGTGGAATCTGCGCAAGGAGCGCAAGGACCTGTTCCTGCTGGCCCTGGGCCTGCTGGCGAGCATTCCGGCGCAGGCCATCATCGGCGGCATCACCGTGTTGACCCAGCTGAACCCCTGGGTGGTTGGCCTGCATTTCCTGGTGTCCATGGCCCTGGTGGTTTTCGCGACGCTGCTGGTCAACCGTGCCTACGGCAGGACGGGCCGGTTCCGGACGCACACGGTCCCAACCCTGCCGGGCGTCCTGCGGCCGGTGCTGACCGCCGTCGCACTCTTCTCCGCCATCGCCGTCATGCTGGGCGTGGTGGTGACCGGCGCCGGACCGCACGCAGGTGACGCCGACGCGCCCCGCAACAATCTGGACTGGGACCTTTTTTCGCACATCCATGCCGTGCCCGCCTACCTGGTGACCGCCGGCACGCTGCTCGCCGTGTACTTCGTGTGGCGCCGCGGCATTTCGGGGACGTTCCGGTCGGCAGTGCTGATGCTCCTCGGCGTCACCGTCCTGCAGGCCGTCATTGGCTTCACGCAGTACTACAACGGCATTCCCGCGCTCCTCGTCGGCGCTCACATGCTGGGTGCGGCCCTGCTCATGAGCGCCGCAACCAACGCCGCCGACATCGCCCGCTCCAGCCCCGTCAGGTAGCTTTTCCCTCGACGCTTCCTCAGATCCTGCCGCCTCCTCCCCAACGCTTCCTCAGATCCCGTCGCCTGATCCCCGACGCTCCCGCAGATCCCGTCGCTTCATTCCCAGCGACTCCGCAGATCCTGCCGCCCCATTGACTCGGCGCTTGCGTCTCGCCGCTTCGGGTTAGACAAGAAATGCTCCCTCACATGAGTGAGGGAGCATTTCTACTTCAGCGCAGCATCTATCTGAGGAAGCGTTCGGGGAGAACCCGCAGGACGTGAGGAAGCGTCTGGGGAAAACCTGCAGGACGTGAGGGAGCGTCCGGTCAGAACCTGCAGGACGTGAGGAAGCGTCCTGGGCTCGCTGTGGGGCTCGAGGGCTGGGGGGTTACCCCATGATCGGCGAGCCGACGAACGGGTCGACGGCCAGCGCGATGAAGAGGAGCGTCAGGTAGCTGATGGAGCCGTGGAAGACCTTCATGGCGCCCTTGTCGGAGAGGTCCCCGCCCTGGGCCCGGTTGTAGAGGGCGTGGGACTCGTACAGGAACCAGGCGCCGGCCAGCACGGCAACGGCGGTGTAAACCCAGCCAGCGTTGCCGGCCGGGATCATGAGCAGCGAGCACGCGACCATGGCCCAGGCGTACAGGACCACCTGCACGGAGACCACCTTGGCACCGGCGATGGCACCGAGCATCGGCACGTTGGCGTTGCGGTAGTCCTCGCCGTAGCGCATGGACAGCGGCCAGTAGTGCGGCGGGGTCCAAAGGAAGATCACCATGAACAGCACGATGGCCGGCCACTCGACCGTGTTGGTCACGGCGGCCCAGGCGATCAGCACGGGGAAACAGCCCGCGGCGCCGCCCCAGACGATGTTCTGGGCGGTGCGGCGCTTGAGGATCATCGTGTAAATGACGACGTAGAAGACGATGGCGCCCAGTCCGAGCCAGGCCGAGAGCGGGTTCGCGCCGAACCAGAGAATGGCGATGGCCGCGGCGCCCAGGAGCCACGCAAAGATGAGGGCTTCCCGCGGTGTGACCTCACCGGTGACCAGGGGGCGCTTCTCCGTGCGGTGCATCAGCTTGTCGATGTCGCGGTCGATGTAGCAGTTGAAGGCACCGGCGCTGCCGGCAGCGAAGGCGCCGCCCACCAGAGTGGCCAGGATGAGGGCGAGGGACGGGAAGCCGCGCTGTGCGTAGATCATGGTGGGCAGGGTGCTGACCAGCAGGAGTTCAATGACCCTGGGCTTGGTGAGTGCAAGGTACGCCTTCGCCTTGCGGGCTAGTCCGGCTCTTCCGTGGACCCGGGAAGAGGTAAGCGGCGTATCTGTTGTGCTCACGTGGCAGTCACTCTGTTTCTGTCTGGCTGTTTATCTGATCAGTCCGTCTGGACACGCGGTCCGGATCGATCCCTCAACGGCGGTTGGCGGGGCTGTCATGTGCACTTGAGCCCGCCCTGTCCACCGGTGGCCTCCCGATATCATACCGCGGTCCCGCATGGATCGCTGGCATCGGTGTGTGACGGCAAATCACTGAAAATGATTCGTTCGTGCTTGCTTCAATCACATTAACGCAGCCTCACCGCACGAAGGATTCACAAAGGAGAAATTGCGTCCAATTGGTGAGATTTTGCCCGCCCGAAGTGTGGAATAGAGCTAAGCTGTCTGCAGATCAGCGCACACTGGGAGACGGGCAAGAAACCGCATTCCGTTCCGTCCGGCGACTGAATGAAGATCAACGTTTCAATGGTGAACGGCTGGTAGATACGAATGCAGCGGGCACCAATTATGCCCTGCCGCTGTGTGTCATTACCGCTTGCCGTTAACACAGAGAGGGGCCCGGTTTCGTGGCACATTTGAAAGAGCAAGAACTGACTTGGACCGACCTCGACCAGCGTGCCGTTGACACTGTGCGTGTCCTGGCCGCCGACGCCGTGGAGAAGGTGGGCAACGGCCACCCCGGCACGGCGATGAGCCTGGCTCCGGCCGCTTACCTTCTCTTCCAGAAGATGATGCGGCACGACCCGAAGAACCCGGACTGGATCGGCCGCGACCGTTTTGTCCTCTCCCCCGGCCACACGTCCCTGACGCTGTACATCCAGCTGTTCCTCTCCGGCTACGGCCTGGAACTGAAGGACCTCGAAGCGCTCCGCACGTGGGGCTCGCTGACCCCGGGCCACCCGGAATACAAGCACACCGCCGGCGTGGAGATCACCACCGGCCCGCTGGGCCAGGGCCTGGCCTCCTCGGTGGGCTTTGCGTACTCCCAGCGCCGCCAGCGTGGCCTGTTCGACGCCGACGCCGCCCCCGGCACCAGCCCGTTCGACCACACCATCTGGGTCATCGCTTCCGACGGGGACCTCCAGGAAGGTGTGACCTCCGAGGCTTCCTCCCTCGCCGGCCACCAGGAGCTCGGCAACCTTGTGGTCATCTACGATGAGAACCACATTTCCATCGAGGACGACACCGACATCGCCTTCACCGAAGACGTCCTGAAGCGCTACGAGGCCTACGGCTGGCACACCCAGCGCGTGGACTGGACCAAGACCGGCGACTACAAGGAAGACATCCAGGAGCTGCACTCGGCGCTGGTGGCCGCGAAGGCGGAGACCTCCAGGCCGTCCATCATCTCGCTGCGCACCATCATCGGGTACCCGGCGCCGAAGAAGCAGAACACCGGCAAGATCCACGGTTCCGCCCTGGGTTCGGAAGAAGTGGCAGCACTGAAGAACGTCCTCGGTTTCGACCCGGAGAGGTCCTTCGAGGTGGACGAGGACGTGCTGGCCCACGCCCGTGCCGTCGTCGACCGCGGTGCCCACGCCCGCAAGGAATGGGAAGAGTCCTTCGCCGCTTGGCAGTCCGCCAACCCGGAAGCCGCTGCCCTGCTGGAGCGCGTCGAAGCCCGCCAGCTGCCCGCCGAGCTCGACGGCGTCCTGCCGGTCTTCCCGGCCGGCAAGGACGTTTCCACCCGTGCCGCCTCCGGCAAGGTCCTGAACGCGATCGGCCCGGTCATGCCGGAACTGTGGGGCGGCTCGGCTGACCTCGCGGAGTCCAACAACACCACGATCGAGGGTTCGCCGTCGTTCGTTCCCGCGGGCAAGCAGACCAACGCCTGGTCCGGCAACCCGTACGGCCGGGTCCTGCACTTCGGTATCCGTGAGCACGCGGCCGCCTCGATCGTGAACGGCATCTCCCTGCACGGCAAGACCCGGGCGTTCTCCGGCACGTTCCTGATCTTCAGCGACTACCAGCGTCCGGCCATCCGCCTTGGCGCCCTCATGGGCGTGCCGTCCCTGTACGTCTGGACGCACGACTCGATCGGCCTCGGCGAGGACGGCCCGACGCACCAGCCGGTGGAGCAGCTCGCGTCGCTGCGCGCCATCCCGGGTCTCGACGTCGTCCGTCCGGGCGATGCCAACGAGGTTGCGGCAGCGTGGAAGACCATGCTGGAGAACCACGAGAACCCGGCCGGCATCGTCCTGACCCGCCAGAACATCCCCACCTACGACCGTGGCGAGGGTACGGCCGAGGGTGACACCTTCGGCTCGACCGCCGGCGTCGCCAAGGGCGGTTACGTCCTGGCCGAGGCGTCCAGGGACGGCAAGACCGTGGACGCGCAGGTCATCCTGATCGGCACCGGCTCGGAAGTCCAGCTCGCCGTCCAGGCCCGCGAAGCACTCCAGGCCGAAGGCATCGCCGCCCGCGTGGTGTCCATGCCGTGTGTGGAGTGGTTCACCAAGCAGGACGCCGCCTACCGCGAGGCAGTCCTGCCCGCAGCGGTCAAGGCCCGCGTTTCGGTTGAAGCCGGCCTGTCGCAGGGCTGGCGCGAGTTCGTCGGCGACGCCGGCCGCTCCGTCAGCCTCGAGCACTACGGCGCATCCGCCGACTACAAGCGCCTGTTCCAGGAATTCGGCATCACGGCGGAAGCTGTTGCCGCCGCCGCCAGGGATTCCCTGGCCGGACTCCAGTCCTGACAGCACCCCACAGTTCAAGGAGATTAGACATGACTAGCACTCCCACCCAGCAGCTTTCCGACGCCGGCGTTTCCATCTGGCTCGATGACCTCTCCCGGGGCCGTCTGAAGACCGGCACGCTGCAGAAGCTGATCGAAGAGAAGAACGTTGTGGGTGTCACCACGAACCCCAGCATCTTCCACGCCGCCATCACCTCCGGCACGGACTACGACGCCACCATCGCGGCGCAGGCCGCTGCCGGCGCCTCCATCGAAGAGACCATCTTCGAGATCACGACGACGGACGTCGCCGACGCCTGTGACCTTTTCGCCCCGGTCGCCGCGGCGACCAAGGGCGTGGACGGCCGCGTCTCCATCGAGGTGGACCCCCGCCTCGCGTGGGACACCGCAGGCACCATCGCCGAAGCGAAGCACCTTTACAAGAAGGTCAACCGCGACAACGTGCACATCAAGATCCCTGCCACCCTTGAGGGCCTGGAGGCCATCACGGCGACCCTGGCGGAGGGCATCAGCGTGAACGTGACCCTGATCTTCTCGCTGGAGCGGTACCGCGCCGTCATCAACGCCTTCCAGTCCGGACTGGAGCAGGCCAAGGACAACGGCCACGACCTGTCCAAGATCCACTCCGTCGCCTCGTTCTTCGTCTCCCGCGTGGACACCGAAATCGACAAGCGCTTGGACGCGATCGGCACCGAGGAAGCCAAGGCCCTCAAGGGCAAGGCCGGCGTCGCGAACGCCCGCCTCGCCTACCAGGTCTACGAAGAGCAGTTCTCCACCGAGCGCTGGGCCGTGCTCGCCGCGGCAGGCGCGCTGCCGCAGCGTCCGCTCTGGGCTTCCACCGGTGTGAAGGACCCGGCCTACCCGGACACCCTCTACGTCACCGAGCTCGTCGCCCCGAACGTCGTGAACACCATGCCGGAGAAGACCCTGGACGCCACGTTCGACCACGGCGTGGTCACGGGCGACACCGTCACCAACGGCTACGATGAAGCGAACGCCACCCTCAACGCCCTCGATGCCCTCGGTGTGTCCTACAACGAGGTCGTTGCCCTGCTGGAATCCGAAGGCCTGGACAAGTTTGTTGCCAGCTGGAAGGAACTCCTGGCAGACGTCGAAGGCGCCCTCGCCACCGCACGGAAGGCTTCCTAACCCAACATGAGCACACTCAGCTACGACGCCACCGGTTCCGCTCGGAAGGCGCTTGAGCAGCACTTGCCCGCCCTCGTGGAAGAACGCGTTGCCACCCGGATCTTCGCCAAGGACCACACCCTGTGGGGTCCTGATGCGGAAGCCGAGTCAGCGATCCGCCTTGGTTGGGTCGAGGCGGCCACCGTCTCCCGGCCCCTGGTGGAGGGCATCCTGGAACTCCGCGATGCCCTGAAAGCGGAGGGTGTTACCCGCATTGCCCTCTGCGGCATGGGCGGCTCCTCGCTTGCTCCGGAAGTCATCGCCGGCACCGCTGGCGTCGAGCTGACTGTGCTGGACAGCACTGATCCCGAACAGATCGGTGCTGCCCTCGCGGACCGCCTCGCTGAAACCGCGATCGTGGTTTCCTCGAAATCCGGTTCAACCCTGGAAACTGATTCGCAGCGGCGGATTTTCGAACACGCCTTCACCGAGGCGGGTCTCGATGCGAAGAGCCGGATCATCGTGGTCACGGATCCCGGGTCCCCGCTGGACAAGGCCTCACGCGAGGCCGGCTACCGCGCGGTCTTCAACGCGGACCCGAACGTGGGCGGCCGCTACTCGGCGCTGACGGCCTTCGGGCTCGTCCCGTCCGGCCTGGCCGGCGTGGACATCGCGGCCCTGCTGGACGAGGCTGAAGAAGCCGCAGAGATCCTTAACGAGGACGCTCCCGAGAACATCGGGCTGGTCCTGGGCGCCGCCCTGGGCGGCACCAACCCGCTGCGCGACAAGATTGTCATCGCGGAGGACGGCTCCGGCATCGTGGGATTCGCTGACTGGGCCGAACAGCTCATCGCTGAATCCACGGGCAAGCTCGGCACCGGCGTCCTGCCGGTTGTCGCCGGCCCGGATGCCCCGGAAGTCACTTCCGGCGCTGAAGACATCCTGGTGGTCCGTCTCGTCAGCACGGATACCGACGTCGAACTCGGCGAGAACGAAGTTGCCATTGCCGGCGGCCTCGCCTCGCAGATGATGGTGTGGGAATTCGCCACCGCTGTGGCCGGGCGCCTCCTGGGCATCAACCCGTTTGACCAGCCCGACGTCGAAGCCGCCAAGGTGGCCGCCCGCGGACTGCTGGACGCCCAGCCGGAGCCGACGCCCGCCAACTTCACCGATGGTGCCATCGAGGTGCGCGGCGGCGAGTGGCTCGGCGACGCGACCACCGCAGCGGCCGCGGTCTCTGCACTGCTGGCGCAGCTGGGCAGTGACGGGTACCTGAGCGTCCAGGCCTACTTCGACCGCCTGGCCTACGCACAGCTCGAGGGCGTCCGGGACGAACTCGCCGCCGTGAGCGGCCGACCGGTCACCTTCGGCTGGGGGCCCCGCTTCCTCCACTCCACCGGCCAGTTCCACAAGGGCGGCCCCGCCATCGGCGTATTCCTGCAGGTCACTGCAGCTTCGGCCCAGGACCTCGCTATTCCGGAGCGTCCGTTCACTTTCGGCGAGCTGATCACGGCCCAGGCCGCCGGCGACGCCCAGGTGCTCAGTGAGCACGGCCGGCCCGTCCTGCGCCTGCACCTGACCGACCGCGCAGCGGGTGTCGCCCAGCTGCAGGAGATAGTTTCGTCGCTTGCCGGCAAGGCCGCGTCCGCCACTGAGAGCTAAGGCACTGAATTAACCATGCCAGATACTTTGAACGGCAGAAGGTCAGCGGGCCGGTCCGGGAATCCTTTGCGGGATCCGCGGGACCGGCGGCTGAACCGGATTGCCGGGCCGTCCTCTCTTGTGCTCTTCGGAGTCACGGGGGATCTGGCCCGTAAGAAGCTCATGCCTGCCGTGTATGACCTTGCCAACCGTGGCCTGTTGCCGCCGAGTTTCGCGTTGGTGGGTTTCGGCCGGCGGGACTGGGATAACGAGGATTTCGCCGCGGAGGTGAAGGACGCGGTGAAGGCGTACGCCAGGACGCCGTTTGATGAGGCGGTCTGGAACCAGCTCTCCGAGGGCATCCGTTTCGTGCAGGGCGCGTTCGATGACGATGCGGCGTTTGAGCGGCTCGGCGAGACGATCAGGGAACTCGACGGGAACCGCGGCACCCGCGGGAACCACGCGTTCTACCTCTCGATCCCGCCGAAGGCGTTCGAGCAGGTCTGCCGGCAGCTGTCCAAGCATGGTTTGGCGCAGGCCGAGGGTGAGAAGTGGCGGCGGGTGGTGATCGAGAAGCCGTTCGGGCATGACCTCGAGTCCGCGCGGCAGCTGAACGACATTGTGGAGTCGGTGTTCCCGCAGGACGCGGTGTTCCGGATCGATCATTACCTGGGTAAGGAGACGGTGCAGAACATCCTGGCGCTGCGGTTCGCGAACCAGCTGTTCGAGCCGCTGTGGAACGCGAACTATGTGGACCATGTGCAGATCACCATGGCCGAGGACATCGGCACCGGCGGCCGTGCCGGGTATTACGACGGGGTGGGCGCGGCCCGGGACGTGATCCAGAACCATCTGCTGCAGCTGCTGGCTTTGACGGCGATGGAGGAGCCGATCTCGTTCAACGCCGATGACCTGCGGGCGGAGAAGGAAAAGGTCCTCGCCGCGGTGAGGCTCCCGGAGGACCTGTCCACGCATTCGGCCCGCGGCCAGTTCGCCGGCGGGTGGCAGGGCGGGGAGCAGGTGCAGGGGTACCTGGAGGAGGAGGGCATCCCGGCTGACTCCACCACCGAAACCTATGCCGCGATCCGGGTGGACATCAACACCCGGCGCTGGAACGGGGTGCCGTTCTACCTGCGCGCCGGGAAACGGCTGGGCCGGCGGGTCACGGAGATCGCGGTGGTGTTCAAGCGGGCACCGAACCTGCTGTTCCGTGACCACGGCGATGATGATTTTGGGCAGAACGCGGTGGTGATCCGCGTCCAGCCCGACGAGGGCGCGACGATCCGGTTCGGGTCCAAGGTCCCCGGCACGCAGATGGAAGTCCGGGACGTGACCATGGACTTCGGTTACGGGCACTCGTTCACCGAGTCCAGCCCCGAAGCCTACGAACGGCTGATCCTGGACGTGCTCCTGGGTGAGCCGCCGCTGTTCCCGCGGCATGAGGAAGTGGAGCTGTCCTGGAAGATCCTGGACCCCTTCGAAGAGTACTGGGCCGGGCTGGGTGAACAGCCCGAGCCGTACGCGCCCGGGTCCTGGGGCCCGGCCTCGGCCGATGAGCTGCTAGCCCGCGACGGACGCACCTGGAGAAGGCCATGATCGTAGACCTGCCCAACACCACCACCTCGAACGTTTCCAAGAAGATCCAGTCCCTGCGCGAGCAGGGCGGGGTGATCGCGCTCGGCCGGGTCCTGACCCTCGTGGTGGTCACCAAATCCGGGCTCGAGGAAGAAGCGATCGAGGCCGCGAACGAGGCCAGCCGCGAGCACCCCTGCCGGATCATCGTGCTCGCCGACGCCGGCTCGTCCGCGCCGAACCGGCTCGACGCGCAGATCCGGGTCGGCGGGGACGCCGGCGCCTCGGAGGTCATCGTGCTGCGCGGCTTCGGGGAACTCGCCGAGGAATCCGAGTCCCTTGTCGCGGCGCTGCTGCTGCCCGACGCCCCGATCGTGGCCTGGTGGCCGCACGGGGCACCAAAGAACGCGTCCGAAACCTCGATCGGGCGGATCGCGCACCGCCGGATCACCGATTCGGCGAACGAAGCCGAACCCCAGGTCGCGCTGGAAAATATCCGGAACACCTACAAGGCCGGCGACACCGACCTCGCCTGGACCCGGCTGACGAACTGGCGCATCCAGCTCGCCGCCGTCCTGGACCAGGCCGACACCTCGCCCGTGACCGCCGTCGCGGTCGAAGGCGCCTCGGACTCGCCCAGCACCATCCTGCTCGCGGCGTGGCTGACCCTGTCCCTGGACGCCCCCGTCACGATCGTCGCGGACCCCGCCGGCACCGGCATCCGCCGGGTCCGGCTCACCCGGACCAGCGGCGACGTCCAGCTCTTCCGCCCCGGCCTCTCCATCGCCGAACTCACCCAGCCCGGCCAACCCGCACAACGCATCTCCCTCCCGCGGCGCAGCCTCCGCGATTGCCTCGCAGAAGAACTCCGCCGCCTCGACCCCGACGAGGTATTCGGCGAAGTGATTACTATTGGACTGCCACGTACCAATCTAAGGAGTGTCCGTCCCAGTGAGCGCTGAGCCCAGAGTAAGCATCCATCCTGACTCTTCCGTCCTCATGGCCGCTATTGCGGCCCGACTGATCACCAAGCTCGTGGATGTACAGGACCGATTCGGTGAAGCAACAGTGGTGCTTACCGGCGGCACGGTGGGCATCGGAACGCTGAAGGCAGTAGCCGACTCCCCTGCCGCCCCCGCGGTGGACTGGGCCAAAGTGAACTTCTGGTGGGGCGACGAACGCTTCGTCGGCACCCAGGACCCGGACCGCAACGCGCTCCAGGCCCAGGAAGCACTCCTGAAGCACATCAACGTTGATCCCGAGCGCGTCCACGTGCCCGGCTCGACGGATGACTTTGAAACGCCGGAACAGGCTGCTGAGGACTACGCACAACGCCTCAGTGATGCGGCAGCGGCCGAGCATGCCGCGGATGCTTCGGACGACCGTTCCGAGGAGCCCGGCCGGCTTCCCCGGTTCGACGTCGTCCTGCTCGGTGTGGGCCCGGACGCGCACGTGGCGTCCCTGTTCCCGGAACAGGGCGGCATCCGCGAGAAGCAACTGACTGTGGTGGGGGTCCGCAACTCCCCCAAGCCGCCGCCCGAGCGCATTTCCCTGACCCTGCCGGCCATCAACACCTCCGCGGAGGTGTGGATGGTGGTCGCAGGCGAGGACAAGGCCGGTGCGGTGGGGCTGGCTCTGGCCGGGGCCAACCCCGTGCAGGTGCCCGCAGCCGGGCCGGCAGGCCGGTCCCGGACGCTGTGGCTGATCGACGAAAACGCAGCCTCGCGCGTGCCCGAGCAGCTAGTCAGGAAGGCGCCGGCTGGCTCTTAGCCGCCGCAACGCTCCAGCCAGGACGTCTTCGGCGTCCTGGCTGGAGCGTCTTTCTTTAACGTAATCCAGATGACTTTTGAAGCCTTCTTCCTGGGCTTCGCCGGGCAGCCCGGCACCGGGGTTGCGCGACGACGGCCGGCCGCACTGGCGGCAGTCCCACACGCCCGGAATCTGGTCGTCCGGCATCTTAAGAAAAACAGGCCGCGTCTCGTGTCCCATGGCGCACCAATAGGAGACACAGATACGCGGCAGGGGCTCTCCGAGAGGATCATCCCCCTGGTTCTTCAATCCGGCCCCTTGAATGACACCCACGCGGGTGCCGCGGAATCCTGAAGAGGAATGCACCATGGGAACTCCCTCGCTGCTAATGGCGGCGCTGCCGTTAGATCCGATAGCCACAGTTTAGTCCGGAGTTCCCCCTGGCGGCAGGAAAAGCCCGGCCCAATCAGGAACGCGTCCTGATTGGGCCGGGCTTTTTCTGGCACTTGGCTGCGACAGCGTTAGGAGTCAGCCACACCTGTGAAGCGCATCAGGAGGCCAAGGGCGATGATGACGACGCCCCAGGTGACGCCGAGGATGATGGTGAACCTGTTGAGGTTGCGCTCTGCGACACCGGACGAGGACAGCCCCGAGCTCATTCCGCCGCCGAACATGTCCGACAGGCCGCCGCCGCGTCCCTTGTGGAGCAGGATGAGCAGGGTCAGCAGAAGGCTGGTAATGCCCAGCAGGATCTGCAGAATCACATGAAGAACGTCCACGACGGCCTTTCCAAAGTTGGTGGATGCGGGAGCGTGCCAGATGAACGGACTAGTCCGTTACGAGGTGGCTCTCGAACTTCACAATATTAGCAAACTCAGCGGGATCAAGGCTGGCACCGCCCACCAGCACGCCGTCGACGTCGCGTTCCTTGAGGATGGCGGCGGCGTTGCTGGCCTTGACCGAACCGCCGTACAGCAGGCGGACCTTGCCGGCCACGTCGGCGTCGAACAGTTCGGTGAGTTCGGCACGGATCGCGGCGCACATTTCCTGGGCGTCCTCCGGGCCTGCAACCTCACCGGTGCCGATAGCCCAGACAGGCTCATAGGCGACGACGAGCTCGGCCGCCTGCTCGGCGGTGAGGCCTTCGACGTCGGCGCGTAGCTGGTCCAGGGTGTGCTGGACGTGGGTGCCGGCCTGGCGGATCTCCAGGCCTTCACCGACGCAGAGGACGGGGATGACGTTGTGGCGGTAGGCCGCCTTGACCTTGGCATTCAGGACTTCGTCCGACTCAGCGTGGATGGTCCGGCGTTCGCTGTGGCCAACGAGGACATACTTGCAGCCGAGCTTGTTCAGGAACTGGCCGGAGATGTCGCCGGTGTACGCACCTGAGTCGAACTGGGACAGGTCCTGGCCGCCGTAGGCGATGTTGAGTTCGTCGCCCTGGACGAGGGTCTGCACACCGCGCAGGTCCGTGAAAGGCGGGAAGACAGCGGCTTCCACGCGGCTGTAGTCGTGCTTGGCGTCGGACAGTGTCCAGGCCAGCTTCTGCAGGAGGGTGATGCCCTGGACGTGGTCCATGTTCATCTTCCAGTTGCCTGCGATCAAAGGCGTGCGGTCAAAGTTGCCGTTGGTTGACGTAGTCACGTGTTCTCCAAAAGTGCCGGTCAAATGTGCTGATCATGTGAACAGCCGGCAGGGTGCCCTTCGCGGTGCGAAAGGTGCCCTGCCGGCTGGTGTGTCTTTAGCGGTCCAGAACGCTCAGGCCGGGAAGTTCCTTGCCTTCAAGGTATTCCAAGCTGGCGCCGCCGCCGGTGGAAATGTGTCCGAACTGGTCATCAGCGAAGCCGAGGGTGCGGACCGCAGCCGCGGAGTCGCCGCCGCCGACGACGGTGAACGCGTCCGTCTCCGTCAGCGCCTGGGCGATGGCCCGGGTGCCTGCAGAGAAGGCCTCGAACTCGAAGACGCCCATGGGACCGTTCCAGAACACCGTCTTGGCGCCCCTGATCTGCTCGGCGAACGCCCGGGCAGACTCGGGCCCGATGTCCAGGCCGATGCCCTGTGCCCCGAAGCTGCTGCCTTCGATGGCGTCGGCGCTGACCGTTTCGTGGTCGGCGTCGGCGGTGAACTTGGCTGCCACCACGACGTCCGTGGGGATCACGAATTCGGTGCCGGCGTCGGCTGCTCGCTTGAGGTAGTCCTGGACGACCGGGATCTGGTCGTCTTCCAGCAGGCTGCCGGCCACCTTGTGGCCCTCGGCTGCCAGGAACGTGAACAGCATGCCGCCGCCCACCAGAATGGTGTCAGCCTTGCCGAGCAGGTTGTCGATGACCGCGAGCTTGTCCGAAACCTTCGAACCGCCGAGGACCACAACGTAGGGACGCTGCGTGTCTGCGGTCAGCTTGCGGAGGACTTCCACCTCGGTGCCCACAAGGTCGCCGAGGTACGACGGGAGCCGGGTGGCGACGTCGTAAACGCTGGCGTGCTTGCGGTGGACGGCGCCAAAGGCGTCGTTCACAAAAGCACCGTTTTCACCGGTGAGTCCCACCAGTTCGTCGGCGAACGCGCCACGCTCGGCTTCGTCCTTGCTGGTCTCGCGTGCGTCGAACCGCACGTTCTCGAGCACCAGCACCTGGCCGTCCTGCAGCGCAGCTGCGTGCTCTTTGGCAGAGGACCCTACCGTGTCCTCCGCGAGGGAGACAGGGAAGGAAGCCAGCTCGGCCAAGCGGGCAACCGCCGGCTTGAGCGAGTACTTGTCTTCAGGGGCGCCCTTGGGGCGGCCGAGGTGGGCTGTTACCAGCACGCGGGCACCGGCGTCCGTGAGCTTTCCCAGCACTGGCAGTGAGGCCCGGATGCGGCCGTCGTCAGTGACTGTAGAGCCGTCGAGCGGCACATTCAGGTCACTTCGAACCAGAATGTACCGCCCGCGGACACCTTCAGCGATCAGTTCGTTGAGGGTGTGAGATGTCATGTAGCTAACCCTAGCCCAGCTTTGCTGCGACAAGCTCCGTGAGGTCCACGAGGCGGTTCGAGTAGCCCCATTCGTTGTCATACCACGAAACAACCTTGACCTGGTTGCCAATAACCTTGGTCAAACCTGAGTCAAAGATGGACGAGGCGGGGTCGCCGACGATGTCCGAGGAGACGATCGGGGCGTCGGTGTAGGTCAGGATGCCCTGCCATTCATCGGACTCTGCAGCCTTCTTGAGCGCGGCGTTGACCTCTTCAACGGTGGTCTCGCGGGAGACCGTGACGGTGAGGTCGGTGGCGGAACCCGTGGGGACAGGAACGCGGATGGCGTAGCCGTCCAGCTTGCCCTTGAGCTCCGGCAGGACCAGGCCGATGGCCTTGGCGGCACCGGTGGAGGTGGGAACCATGTTGATGGCGGCGGCACGTGCACGGCGGAGGTCGTTGTGCGGGCCGTCCTGCAGGTTCTGGTCGGCGGTGTACGCGTGGATGGTGGTCATCAGGCCACGCTCGATGCCGAAGGTGTCGTTGACGACCTTGGCCAGCGGGCCGAGGCAGTTGGTGGTGCAGGAAGCGTTGGAGATGATGTGGTGGTTCTCGGGGTCGTACAGGCCGTCGTTGACGCCCATCACGATGGTGATGTCCTCGTCCGAGGCGGGGGCGGAGATCAGGACCTTCTTGGCGCCGGCTTCGATGTGCTTCTTGGCGGCAGCTGCCTTGGTGAAGAAACCGGTGGACTCGATGACGATGTCAACGTCCAGGTCCTTCCAGGGGAGGTTGGCGGGGTCGCGCTCGGCCAGGACCTTGATCGCGTTTCCGTTGACGACCAGGTTGCCTTCCTTGACCTCGATGGTTTCGGCCAGACGTCCGCCGACGGAATCGTACTTGAGCAGGTGGGCCAAAGCCTCGGGGCTGGTGAGGTCGTTGACGGCAACGATCTCCAGGTCCGCACCCTGAGCAAGTGCAGCGCGGAAGTAGTTGCGGCCGATGCGGCCGAAGCCGTTGATACCAATACGGGTGGTCACTTTTTGTCTCCTTTGTGCCTTGGAAGCACAACTAGTTAAGCGGGCGTTCAAGCCAACTAACAGATCCCGCACGCCATTGGGCAGAGATATTTTTCAGATCGGAGGGCGACCAGCCTCATTGCTGAAGGCTAACCGCCTTCCGTGATCCATCTTACGTTTAAGTAGGTCTGCCCCCGCAAGTGCGGGGGCAGACCGTCCAGAATTCGGCCCTAAAGTGGCCGAATGTGAAGTTTGTTACTGCTTTATGTACGCCGGATCACACCTAGAGGGTGATGAGACCCGTTGCGTTGGCTCGTGCCGCGGCGAAGCGGGCGGACACGTCGGTCCAGTTGACGATGTTCCAGAACGCCTTGACGTAGTCGGCCTTGACGTTGACGTAGTCCAGGTAAAAGGCGTGCTCCCACATGTCCAGCATCAGCAGCGGGGTGGTGCCCAGCGCGACGTTGCCCTGCTGGTCGTAGAGCTGCTCAATGACGAGGTTGCCACCGATGGGCTCGTAGGCCAGGAAGCCCCAGCCGGAACCCTGCAGGCCGAGGGCAGCTGCGGAGAACTGGGCGCGGAAGGCATCGAACGAACCGAAGGCGTCGTCGATGGCGGCGGCGAGCTCACCTTCAGGCTTGTCGCCTCCGTCCGGAGAGAGGTTGTTCCAGAACACGGAGTGGTTGACGTGGCCGCCGGTGTGGAAAGCCAGGTCCTTGGAAAGGCGGTTGATGTTGGCGAAGTCGCCCTTTTCGCGTGCCTCGGCCAGCTGGGCCAGCGCGTTGTTGGCGCCCGTCACGTACGCGGCGTGGTGCTTGCTGTGGTGCAGCTCCATGATCCGTGCAGAGATGTGGGGCTCGAGCGCTGCGTAGTCGTAGCTGAGTTCGGGCAGAACGTACTCGGTCACAAAATCCTCCAATGTCGTGGACAGTTTGTCCGGTTTTGCTAACTCTGGGATTGTGCATCCCGGATGACGGGTCATCCGGAAAACTCCGATGGCGGCAACAGCCGCCACCTGGTCTTGATTCTATGGGTGCCGTTTACTCGTCCAGCATTTCCGGCGTCACATTGGCATCCGTGCCCGGGATGCCAAGATCCGAGGCGCGTTTGTCCGCCATGGCCAGCAGCCGGCGGATGCGTCCGGCGATGGCGTCCTTAGTCATGGGCGGCTCGGCGAGCCGGCCAAGTTCGTCGAGGCTGGCCTGCTTGTGCGCCACCCGGAGTTCACCGGCATATTTGAGGTGGTCCGGAACGTCGTCGCCGAGGATCTCCAGGGCCCGGTCCACCCGGGCGCCGGCGGCCACGGCGGCTTGCGCGGACCGGCGGAGGTTGGCGTCATCG
The DNA here is from genome assembly GCF_030815865.1 of Arthrobacter globiformis. Classification (NCBI taxonomy): domain Bacteria; kingdom Bacillati; phylum Actinomycetota; class Actinomycetes; order Micrococcales; family Micrococcaceae; genus Arthrobacter; species Arthrobacter globiformis. Next base: position 3,054,928 of record NZ_JAUSXI010000001.1, on the reverse strand, counting down.
AAGTTGGCGAGGCGGTTCGCGGTGGCCCGCACTTCCTTGCGCATGCGCCGCTCTTCCCAGACCATGAGTGCGTCGTGGGCCCCCATCCGGGTGAGCAGCGCGGCGATGGTGTCCCCGTCGCGGATCACCACTCGGTCCACTCCCCTGACTTCCCGGGCCTTGGCCTGTATCCCGAGCCGCCGGGCCGCACCGACCAGCGCGAGGGCGGATTCCGGACCGGGGCAGGTGACCTCCATGGACGAGGACCGGCCGGGTTCCGTGAGAGAGCCGTGCGCCAGGAAGGCGCCCCGCCACACCGCCTCGGCGTCAGCGGCTGAGCCGTTGACGACGACGGACGGCAGCCCTCGCACCGGCCGTCCCCGGCCGTCAAGGAGGCCGGTCTGCCGCGCCAGTGCCTCGCCGTCGCGGACGACGCGGACCACGTAGCGGCTGCCGCGGCGCAAGCCGCTGCCGGAGACGACGATGATCTCGCTCTGGTGCCCGTAGACCTCGGCGATTGCAGCGCGCAGGCGCCGGGCGGTGGAGGCCAGATCCACCTCGGCCTCGATGACGATCCGGCCCGAGATGATGTGCAGTCCCCCGGCGAAGCGGAGCATGGCCGAGACCTCAGCCTTGCGGACTGATGATTTCTTGATGTCCAGGCGGGAGAGTTCTTCCTTGACTGATGCTGTCAGTGCCATGGCACCTTTCCTAACTATTCCCGAAAATATCCTGGTAGGCCGTAGCCAGCCGCAAGGGGTCGTGGACCGGTCGCCGGCCCGAAGCCCCTACTCTACCCAAGACAACCTCGGCGCCGATCATCCCTGCTGCCCGTTCAAACTCGGCCAGGTCCGAAACGGAGGCCGGGTCCGCGAGCACCACGTCCGCGCTGAACTCGGGCGCGTAGTCGCGCAGCGTGTGAAGGTGGTCGGCGGCGGACATGCCGGAGGTTTCCTTGGTGTCCATGGCCAGGTTCATGGTGAGGCAACGCTTGGCCGGCGTATCGCAGAGCGCCTGCCGCATTTCCGGCAGCAGCAGGTGCGGGAGCACGGAGGTGTACCAGGAGCCGGGGCCCAGCACCACCCAGTCGGCAAGCTCGACGGCGGTCAGGGCCTCAACGCAGGCGGGCGCCTGCTCGGGAAGCAGCCGGACGCTCTCCAGCGAACCCGCCACGGCACAGCGCGCCTGGCCCGTGATGGTGGTGACCGTACTGCTGCCGTCGGGGGCGGTCACTCGGACATCGCCCTCGATGGTAAGCGGAACGGTGGACATGGGCAGGACCTGTCCGCGGGCGCCGAGCAGCGCACCGGCCCATTTCAGGCCGGCCACCGCATCCCCCAACAGTTCCCAGAGCGTGACGATCAGCAGGTTTCCCATGGCGTGTTCGTCCAAAGAGGCGCCGCCACGGGCGGACTGGAACCGGTGCTGCATGACGTCGCGCCAGGTGCGGCCCCAGTCCGTGTCATCGCAGAGGGCGGAAAGGGCCATCCGGAGATCACCGGGCGGAAGGACGCCGTACTCCTCGCGGAGACGGCCGGAGGACCCGCCGTCGTCCGCTACGGTAACTACCGCTGTCAGTTCGGAAGTAAGGAGCCGCAGTGCCGAGAGGGAGGCCGAAAGGCCGTGGCCGCCGCCGAGCGCGACGACGGTGGGTCCCTTGGCCTGTTGGGAACCGGTCAGGCCGGCCGGCGGAATCAGGGGCAGCGGGCCGGTAAGAACGCCCATTACTCGCGGCCCAGGTCCCGGTGCGTCGTGGTCACGGTAACCCGCGGATATTGCGCGAGCCGCTTGGAGAGCTCCATGGCGACCGCCACCGAGCGGTGCTTTCCGCCGGTGCATCCGACGGCGATGGTGGCGTAGTGCTTGTTCTCCCGGCGGTAGCCCTCCATGACAGGTTCCAGGGCAAGGACATACCGTTCCACAAAGTTGGGCACGCCCTCGGCCCCAAGGACGTACTCGCTGACGTCCTGGTCAAGGCCGGTGTGCGGCCGGAGCGCCGGCACCCAGTGCGGATTCGGGATGAACCTGACGTCAGCCACATAGTTGGCGTCAACGGGAAGGCCGTATTTAAAGCCGAAGCTCATGATGTTCAGGCGGATCGCGATGGGACCGGTTTCAGTGAACAGTTCGGTGATCGCGGTGGCGAGCCCGTGCACGTTCAGGGACGAGGTGTCCAGGACGAGGTCCGAGGAGTCGCGCAGCTCCTTGAGGAGCTCACGTTCGGCCGCGATCCCGTCCAGGATCCTGCCGCCGCCCTGCAGCGGGTGCGGGCGCCGGCCCTGTTCGAAGCGGCGGACCAGCACGTCGTCGCTGGCGTCTAGGAACAGCACCCGGAAGGTGACGCCGCTGACTTCGAGGGCACGGAGCGCGGCGCGGATGTCGGCGAACAGCGCCTTGCTGCGCACGTCCATCACCACGGCAAGTTTGGGGATGGACTGCGGTGCGTGGGACACGAGTTCAGCCAGGGTCCCCAGCATCTGCGGCGGCAGGTTCTCGACGACGTACCAGCCGTGGTCCTCCAGCGCATCGGAGGCGGTGCTGCGGCCTGCGCCGGACATCCCGGTCACGATAAGCAGTTCCGCTTCGGCGGGCTTGACCGGTGTCAGGCCGTCCTCTTCCGTGCTGGACTCCGCCGTCGACTCTGCCATTGATTCCAGCCTCATTCCTGCTGTTGCTTCCCGCGTGCATTTTCTGCGCGGGTTGCTGTTTGCGGCACACGCCGATTTCCCGTACTTACCCTAACCAAGTTTCGGGGCGCGGGCTAAGTTTCCAGCACTTCCCCGGTGGTCATGTTGACCGCCGGAACGGACTCGTCCGAGTCACCGCCAGCGCCGCCCGGACTGAAGTGGGTGACGATGGCCGCGGCCAGCGCCGGCCCGACACCCTTGGCCGCGGTCAGTTCCTCCGCCGATGCCGCCCTGATCTTCTTGACGGAGCCAAAGTGGGGCGAGCAGGGCCTTCCGCTTGGAATCGCCCAGCCCGGGCACGCCGTCGAGGGCCGAGACGGTCATCGCCTTGCCGCGCTTTTGCCGGTGGAAGGAGATGGCGAAGCGGTGCGCCTCGTCTCGGATGCGCTGCAGCATGTAGAGGCCCTGCGAGGAGCGGGGCAGGATGACGGGAAAGTCGCTGTCCGGCAGCCAGACCTCCTCGAGGCGCTTGGCGAGCCCGACGACGTAGACGTCGTCGACGCCCAGCGCCTCGAGTGCCCGGGCAGCCGCGTTCACCTGGGGCTTGCCGCCGTCGACCACCACGAGGTTGGGCGGGTAGGCGAATTTCGCGCGCGGCGCCGGCGTGGTGGTGTCGGACAGTGCGGCGTCCGCCATTGCGGCGCCTGGGCCCGCCCCGTTGGCGCCGGTCCCGGCCGGGGCCGCCCCGTTGGCGCCGGTCCCGGCCGGGGCCGCCGGCGTCGCAACCAGTTCGGCGGCTTCAATCTGGGCCGTCTTGTCCACGAGGTAGTGCCGGAAGCGCCGAGTCAGGACATCGTGCATCGCAGCGGTGTCGTCCGTGGCCGCGGCGCCGGTGATGGAGAACTTACGGTAATCGGATTTCTTGGGCAGCCCGTCCTCCACCACCACCATGGATGCCACCACGTTGGTGCCCTGGACGTGGGAGACGTCGTAGCATTCGATGCGCAGCAGCGGAACGGGGAGCTCCAGCGCCTCCTGAAGTTCCTGCAGCGCCTGCGACCGGACGGTCAGGTCGCCGGCCCGGCGGGTTTTGTGGAGCCGAAGTGCGTGTTCGGCATTCTCGCGGACTGTGGACATGAGGGCGGCCTTGTCCCCGCGCTGCGGAACGCGGATGTCCACCTTGGCGCCGCGGATGCCGCCGAGCCACACTGCCAGATCCTGCGCATTGCTCGGCTCAACAGGCACCAGAACCTCGCGGGGAAGCCGGCCTTGGATCTCGGCGTCCTCACCGTAGACCTGCTGCAGGAGGTGTTCTACGAGGTCAGGGGTGGTGAAGTCCTCCACCTTCTCGACCACCCAGCCGCGCTGGCCGCGGACCCGTCCGCCCCGGACGTGGAACACCTGGACGGCCGCTTCGAGCTCGTCCTCGTGCAGGGCGAAAACGTCGGCGTCCGTGTCCTCGGCCAGCACCACGGCGTTCCGCTCGAAGACCTTCCGGAGGGCGGTGATGTCGTCACGCAGCCTGGCGGCGCGTTCGTAGTCAAGGATGGCGACGGCGGCCCCCATCTCCTTTTCAAGCCGGGCGATGAACCGCTTGGCCTCGCCTCCCATGAAGGCGCAGAAGTCCTCGGCCAAGGCGCGGTGTTCCTCGGGGGTGACGCGGCCCACGCAGGGGGCCGCGCATTTGTCGATGTATCCCAGCAGGCAGGGCCGGCCGCTGGCCTGGGCACGCTTCAGCACGCCTGCGCTGCAACTCCGCACGGGAAATACGCGCAGCAGGGTGTCCATGGTCTCCCGGATGGCTCCGGCCGTGTAGGGGCCAAAGTACCGGGTGCCCTTCCGCCGCTCGCCACGCATGACCTGCACGCGCGGCAGCTTCTCGCCCATGGTGACGGCGAGGTACGGATACGTCTTGTCGTCCCGGAAAACCACGTTGAACCGCGGCTTGAATTCCTTGATCCAGGTGAATTCCAACTGGAGGGATTCCAGCTCGCTGCCCACCACCGTCCATTCGACGCTGTTGGCCGCGTGCACCATGGCGTGGGTCTTGGGCAGCAGCCCTGCCGGGTTCGCGAAGTACGAATTCAGGCGTGACCGGAGGTTCTTGGCCTTGCCGACGTAGATAACCCGCCCATGGGGATCCCTGAACCTGTAAACACCCGGATTGGTCGGAATCTCGCCCGTCTGGGGTCTATAACTTGATGGATCTGCCACGATTCCAGTCTACTGAGCTGAGGGGCTGCGGATTGCCGCCAGCCGGTCCAAGGGAGCGGCCGACGCGCCGGACCGGCGCGAGGGCGACCGGCCTACTCGATGACCTTGCTCTGGTTGTAGCTGGTGGAGCGTTCCTGGCCGCTGAGTTCGGCGATGGCGTCCATGATCCGGTCGGTCACCTGGCGCCGGGCGGGGAGGGAATGGTCCGGGCCGGTCTTGTCGAAGTAGATCGGCTCGCCCACCTTCATGATGAAGTGCTGGGGTTTAACTGCGTTGCGGCCAGCGGGCTGCAGCTTCTCGGTGCCGATCAGTCCCACCGGGATCACCGGGGCGCCGGTGGTGAGGGCCAGCCAGCCGACGCCGGTCCGGCCGCGGTACAGGATTCCGTCGCGGGACCGGGTGCCCTCGGGGTAGATGCCGATGCCCCTGCCGTCCTCGAGGATGTCCAGCAGTGTCCTGAGGGCCTGCACGCTCGCGGCCTGTTCCCCGCGTTCGACCGGAATGGAGCCGACTGCCTCGAAGAAGGACTTCATCACGCGGCCCTTGATGCCCTTGGTGGTGAAATACTCCGCCTTGGCAAAGAACGCTACGGGCCGGGGCATGAGCGCCTGGACAATTACGCTGTCCAGAAAAGAGAGGTGGTTGGGTGCCACAATGAACGACCCGTCCTTGGGAACATTCTCCAGCCCGATCACAGTGGGCCGGCAGCTGCCGGAGATGAGGGTCCGCGTCGTCCAGCGGACGCCGTCAAACAGCTCCATCGTTGCGCACCTCGCTCAGGGCTGCGGCCCGGACGTTCTCCAACTCCTCGACCTTGGCACGCAGGCCCGCGGTATCGTGCACAACCGCCACAGCTCCCGCTGCCTCCAGTTCGCCGTCGGGCGCGAAACCCCAGCTGACGCCGATGCAGTCGAGTCCGTTGGCCAACGCTCCGGCCACATCCTGCGCACGGTCGCCCACCATCACGGCGTGCTGCGTGCCGAGGTCCGTCATGGCAGCGGCGATGATGCCGGTCTTGCCGACCGGACCGGCTGCAGCCGCGGTCTCGTCTGCGGCTGATCCCCGGATGGCGCGGAACCGGCCAGCAATCTTGTGGTGTTGAAGCACCAGCTGGGCAAGGCCTTCAGGCTTTTGCGTCGCCACAGCTACGGGTCGCCCTGCTTCCACGTAGCCATCCAGCAGGTCGACGATGCCCGGGTACAGGCGGCTCTGGGAGATGCCGAAGTCCAGGTAATGCATCCGGTACGTCCGGATGACGGCCTTGAGCATGGCTGGCGGAACGGCCGCGACGTTCAGCAGGGAGTCGCTCAGCTTGGGACCCACCATCGCGTCTAGAAGGTCCTGGCTTGGGACAGGAAGGCCATGTTCCCTGAGGGCCGCGGCAATTCCGTCTGTTATCCCGCCGGCCGGATCGACAAGAGTGCCGTCCAGGTCGAAGATCACGGGCACTGTTGTTGAAGTCACCGGCTTAGTTTCTCACGATGGCACGCCTGCTCAAACTCGTATGCCCTCCGTGGAATACTTCCGCCCGCAATTGGAGTTTTTGTCCGCGTATCGCGACTTCCGAGAGGCTTAGCGCCCAATACCTATACAAAAACTCCAAAGGAAAAGCATACGACGGCGGCCCGCCAGTCAATCTGGCGGGCCGCGCGGTGTGCTGGTTGGCGTCGTGCCTTGACGCCCTAGCTGAGGATTTCGGCCAGGAACTTCGCGGTGTAGCTTTCCGAGGACTTGGAGACCTGCTCGGGGGTACCGGAGGCAATGATCCGGCCTCCGCCGGAGCCTCCGTCTGGGCCCAGGTCCACGATCCAGTCGGCGCTCTTGATGACGTCGAGGTTGTGCTCGATGGTGATGACCGTGTTGCCCTTCTCCACGAGGCCCTGCAGCACCATGAGGAGCTTCCGGATGTCTTCGAAGTGCAGCCCGGTGGTGGGCTCGTCCAAAACGTAGACGCTGCGCCCGTTGGACCGCTTCTGGAGCTCGGCCGCCAGCTTGACGCGCTGCGCCTCGCCACCGGAGAGCGTGGTGGCGGGCTGGCCCAGCCGGACATATCCGAGGCCCACGTCCACGAGTGTCTTGAGGTGGCGTGCAATCGGGGAGAAAGCGGCGAAGAACTCCGCGCCCTCCTCGATGGGCATGTTCAGCACGTCGGCGATGGTCTTGCCCTTGTAGTGCACCTCGAGGGTCTCGCGGTTGTACCGCGCACCGTGGCAGACCTCGCACGGAACGTAGACGTCCGGCAGGAAGTTCATCTCGATCTTCAGCGTGCCGTCGCCGGAGCAGGCTTCGCAGCGCCCGCCCTTGACGTTGAAGGAGAACCGTCCGGGGAGGTAGCCGCGGACCTTGGCCTCGGTGGTCTCGGCGAAGAGCTTCCGGATGTGATCGAAGACGCCCGTGTACGTGGCCGGGTTGGAGCGCGGAGTGCGGCCGATCGGGCTCTGGTCCACGTGCACCACCTTGTCCAGGTGCTCGAGGCCCTGCACGGTGCGGTGGCGCCCGGCCACCTGCTTGGCGCCGTTGAGCTTATTGGCCAGCACCTTGTACAGGATCTCGTTGACGAGGGTGGATTTGCCCGAGCCGCTGACGCCGGTCACCGCGGTGAACAGGCCCAGCGGGAAGGCTGCATCGACGTTGACCAGGTTGTTCTCGCGGGCGCCGACCACCTTCAGCTCGCGCTTCTTGTCGTACTTGCGCCGCTTCTTGGGGATGCCGATGCTCTTCCGGCCGGAGAGGTAGTCCCCGGTGAGGGACTTCGTGTTCTCCAGGAGTGCTTTGTAGGACCCGGAGTGGACCACCTGTCCCCCGTGCTCGCCGGCCCCCGGGCCGATGTCCACGATCCAGTCCGCCTCTTGGATGGTGTCTTCGTCGTGTTCGACCACGATGAGGGTGTTGCCCAGGTCCCGGAGCCGGGTCAGGGTTTCGATCAGGCGCCGGTTGTCCCGCTGGTGCAGCCCGATGGAGGGCTCGTCCAGGACGTAGAGGACACCCACGAGGCCCGAGCCGATCTGGGTGGCCAGCCTGATGCGCTGGGCCTCGCCGCCGGAGAGCGTGCCGGAGGGACGTTCCAGGTTCAGGTACTCCAGCCCCACGTCCAGCAGGAAGGTGAGGCGGGCCTGGATCTCCTTGAGGACCTGGTGGGCGATCTGCGCCTCACGGCCGGTCAACACGAGGTTGTCCAGGAATGCCGCGCATTCGCGCATAGGCAGCCGAGCGACGTCGGCGATGGACTTGCCGTTGATGAGAACAGAGAGCGACGCGGGGTTCAGCCGCGCGCCGTTGCAGGCGGGGCAGGGGATCTGCCGCATGTATTCCTCGTAGCGGTCCCTGGCGGAGTCAGACTCGGTTTCCGTGTGCTTGCGGTGCACGTACTGCACCACGCCTTCGAAGCCCGTGCTGTACTTGCGCTCCCTGCCGAACCGGTTGCGGTACTGCACCACCACCTTGTGGTCCTTGCCGTGCAGGACGGTCTGCCGGACGTCGGCGGAAAGGTCCTGCCACGGCGTGGTCATGGAGAACCCGAGCTCCTTGGCGAGCCCGCCGAGCAGCCTGTTCCAGTACTCGGTGGTTGCGGTGCCCAGGGACCACGGAGCGATGGCGCCGTCCTCCAGCGCAAGCTCCGGGTTGGGAATGATCAGTTCCTCGTCGACCTCCAGCCGGGTGCCGATGCCGCTGCAGGCCGAGCACGCACCGAAAGGGTTGTTGAACGAGAAGGACCTGGGCTCGATCTCATCGATGGCCAGCGGGTGCTCGTTGGGGCAGGCCAGGTTTTCCGAGAAGGCACGGGTGCGGTGGGGGTCATCGGCGTCGAGGTCGACGAAGTCGGCCAGGACGCGCCCCTCGGCGAGGCCCAGCGCCGTTTCGATGGAGTCCGTCAGCCGCTGCCGGATGCCCTCCTTGACAACGAGCCGGTCCACCACCACCTCGATGGTGTGCTTGAACTGCTTGCCGAGCTTGGGCGGATCGCTCAGCTGGATGAGGTCCCCGTCCACCCGGGCGCGGGAATAGCCCTTCGCCGTCAGCTCCTTGAAGAGGTCGACGAACTCACCCTTGCGGCCGCGGACCACCGGAGCGAGGATCTGGAAACGGGTTCCGTCCTCCAGTTCGAGAAGCTGGTCCACGATTTGCTGCGGGGTCTGCTTGATGACCGGTTCACCGCAGACGGGACAGTGCGGACGACCCACGCGCGCCCACAGCAGACGCATGTAGTCGTATATTTCGGTGATGGTTCCCACGGTCGAGCGCGGGTTCTTGCTGGTGGACTTCTGGTCGATCGAGACCGCGGGTGAGAGGCCCTCGATGAAGTCGACGTCGGGCTTGTCCACCTGGCCCAAGAACTGCCGGGCGTAGGCGGAGAGCGATTCGACGTAGCGGCGCTGGCCTTCGGCGAAGATGGTGTCGAAGGCGAGGGAGGACTTTCCGGAGCCGGACAGGCCAGTGAAGACGATCATGGCGTCGCGCGGCAGGTCGAGGTCGACGTTGCGGAGGTTGTGCTCACGGGCGCCCTTGACCACCAGCCGGGAAAGGTCCGGGCGCGCCGGTTTGGCGGGGCTCAGGGGTACGACGGCGGAGGGGGCAACAGCGGTTTCTTCAGCTACGGCTTTAGGCACCCACTAATGCTAGTCGAAAACTTCTTCGAATATCCACGCGGGTGTGCTACGCCACCTTCGCTACTCGGCGTCGTAAGCGGCAGCCAGCAGGTGGACGGCCTGGGCGAATGTTGCGCCCTGGGATTTGGCTGCCGCGGCGTAATCCGAGGCGGCCTCGGACAACGCCCCCCAACGTTCGTCCCGGGCGCAGACCACAGTCCCGTTGCGCCCCTTGGTGGCGACGACGCCCGCAGCTTCGAGTTCCTTGTACGCCCGTGCCACTGTGTGGGGTGCGACACCGAGGGTTCCGGCGAGGCTCCGCACCGCCGGCAGCCGCGTGCCGGGAGCAAGCTTTCCCTGATCCGCCTGCTCGATCACATGCAGCCTCAGCTGCTCGAAGAGGGCCACGGAGCTGCCGGTGTTCGGTTTCCACTGCCCCGGGAAGGTATGGGCGGTCACAGGTCTGACTCCCGGTAGTGCTGCTGGCCGGCGGCGTGCCTGCCGCGGTGCCGGCGGATGGCGCCGAGCTCGTGGTCCACCCCGCGGAACTGGGCCTCATACAGGTGCCTGTAATGGCCGTCCACGGACAGCAGGCTGCCGTGCGTCCCCTGTTCAACAATGCGTCCGTGATCCATGACCAGAATTAGATCAGCGTCCCGCACGGTGGACAACCTGTGCGCAATGATGAAGCTTGTCTTGCCCTGCCGCAGCCGGCTCATTGCGAGCTTAATCTGCATCTCGGTCCGGGTGTCCACGGAACTCGTTGCCTCGTCCAGGATCAGGACGCTGCGGTCGGCGAGCCGGGCCCGGGCGATGGTGATCAGTTGCCGCTGGCCCTGGCTCAGCGAATCGCCGTCGTCTCCCAGGAGCGTCGCGTAGCCGGCGGGCAGCGACCGCACAAAGTGGTCCACATGGCTAGCCTCGGCGGCCGCCAGGATCCGGTCATCATCCGCCCCCGGGGAACCGTATTCGATGTTCTCGCGCACGGTGCCACTGAACAGCCAGACGTCCTGCATGACCACGGCGAAATTGGACCGCAGCGAGTCCACGGGCACCGTGGCGATGTCCGTGCCATCGATCGTGATGCGGCCTGAATCCAGTTCGTAGAAGCGCATGAGGAGATTCACCACCGTGGTCTTGCCAGCCCCGGTATGGCCCACGATGGCCACGGTCTGGCCCGGGAGGACGGAGAAGGAAAGCCCGCTGACGGCCGGCGCCCCCGGGGTGTATGCGAAGGTGACGTCCTCGAATTCGATCCGGCCGCGCAGGTTTTCCTGGCGGGTAGGAACGCCGTCCTCGCTGGGAATCTCCGGCTCGTCCAGGAGGGCGAAGACCCGTTCCGCGGAGGCCGTGCAGGACTGCATGAGGGTGAGCATGCCGCCAATCTGTCCCATCGGCTGGGTGAACAGACGGCTGAACTGGATGAACGCCTGGATGCCGCCGATCGTCATGGCCCCGGCCGCTGCCTGCAGGGCGCCCACGACGGCAACGGCCACATAGTTGAGGTTGGCGACGAGGACCATGAGCGGCTGCACGGCCCCGGAGACGAACTGGGCGCGCGCACTGGCACGGGCCAGCCGGTCGTTGCCGCGCCCGAAGATGGCCGACGCCGTGTCCTGCTGCCCGAACGCCCTAATGACCTCGTGTCCGGTGATGAATTCCTCGATGTGGGCGTTCAGCTCGCCGGTGGATGCCCACTGAGCCGCGAAATAGGCCTGGGACTGGCGCGCCATGAACACCGTTATCAGCGTTGAGACGGGAACGGACACGAGGGCGATGGCCGCCAGCAGCGGCGAGATCCACAGCATCATGGCCAGCGAACCGCACAGCATCAGAACGGACATGATCAGCTGCGTGAGCAGCTGGTTGAGCGCCTGTGAGATGTTGTCGACGTCGTTGGTGGCCCTGCTGAGCACATCGCCCCTGGCCTGCTCCTGGAAGTGCGACGACGGCAGGCGGTGCAGTTTGTCCTCGACGGAGGAGCGGAGGCCGAAGACAAGCCGCTGCACTGCCTGGGCGGTCAGGGCCCCCTGAACCCAGTTGAAGATTGAGGTGCCGACGTACATCAGCGACACCGCGCCCAGCAGCGCGGCGAGCCTGCCGGCGTCGAACGTGCCATGCATGAAACCGTCGACGACGACGTCGGTGGCGTCACCGAGGAGCTTGGGAGCAGCCACATTGAGGGCGGCGAAGCCGCAGGTTGCCGCGACGGCCAAGGCCATCCGCCGCCTCGACGGGCGCAGCAAGCCCAGGAGACGTGCGGCCGCCGGCAGGAAGCTGCCGGCCTTGCGTTCGGCTGTGTATGTGCCCTTCATGGCTGCCCGCTGCTCACGGCTGCTCATCCATGGCCAGCTGGGACTCGGCAATCTCCCGGTAGGTGGGCGATGATCCCAGCAGTTCGGCGTGGGTTCCCTGGGCCACCAGCCGGCCGTCCTCGAGCACCAGGATCCGGTCCGCATCCATGATGGTGGGAATGCGTTCCGCCACCATCAGCACCGTTGCGGCTTTCAGCACGGGCGCCAGGGCCTGCCGGACCGCAGCCTCGGTGGCATAGTCCAGGGCGGAAAAACTGTCATCAAAGAGGTAAAGGTCCGCGGTGCGGAGCATGGCGCGGGCGATGCAGAGACGCTGCCGCTGCCCGCCCGAAAGCCCGGCCCCGCCCTGGGCGACGGCGGCATGAAGGCCGTCCGGGAGCTGGCGGACGAAGTCGCCGGCCTGCGCCAGCCGCAGGGCCTGCCACAGCTCGTCCTCGGTGGCTTCCGGCGCGGCCATCCGCAGGTTGCTCGCCACCGTGCCTGAGAACAGATAGGAGTGCTGCGGCACCACCGAAATACTTTCCCGGAGCCGGTCGGCGGGCAGGGTCCGGACGTCGGCTCCGCCGATCCGGACTTCACCGGACGTGGCGTTCAGGAACCGCGGCAGGAGATTCAGGAGCGTGGTTTTGCCGCTGCCGGTGGCACCGATGATGGCCGTAATGGTGCCGGGGGCGGCAGTGAATGTGATGTCGGCCAGGACCGGGGACTCCGCCCCGGGATAGGCGAACCAGACGTGGCTGAACTCCGCTCCCCCGCCATCCGGGATTGCGGGCTTCGCCGCGGCTGGGTCAGCCAGTGCCGGGGTCACGTCCAGCACGTCCTGGATCCGTTCGGCGCAGACGGCGGCGCGCGGTGCCGTGCTGAACACGTACATGGCCATCATGATGGCCAGCAGGATCTGCAGGATGTAGGCGATGAAGGCTGTGAGGGCGCCCACCTCCATGTTGCCGCTGCTGATCAGGTGCCCGCCGAACCAGACCACGGCCACCGAGGAGAGGTTCACCACGATCATGATCATCGGAAGCATGCCGGCGACCAGGAGCGCGGACTGAAGGTTGTTCCGGGTCAGCCGCCGGTTCGCTTCCGCGAAACGGGCAGCCTCATGCTTCTGCCGGACGAACCCCCGGATGACGTTGGCGCCGATGATCTGTTCGCGGAGGATCCGGGTGATGCCGTCGATGAGCGCCTGCCCCTGCCGGTAGAGCGGGATGAGGCGGCGCACGATCAGGTACATGATGAGCACCAGGAGCGGGACGATGACGATGACGACGGCGGACAGGACCGCATTCTGCTGGACGGCGAGGATAATTCCCCCTACGCCCATGACGGGCGCCGCTGCGAGCATGGTGAAGACCAGGACCGCGAAGGTCTGGATCTGCTGGACGTCATTGGTGGCCCTGGTGACGAGGCTGGGCGTGCCGAACGTCCCGATCTCCTGGGACGACATCGCCTGGACATGGGAGAACAGCTCCCGTCGCAGGCGGTGGCCAATCTTCATGGCGACGTCAGCCCCGAGGTAGCCGGCGCCCAGGGCGGCTGCGGCCTGCACAGCGGTGAGAACCATCATCCAGCCGCCCAGCCCCAGGATCACCCCCGGCTGGTTGGCGAGGATTCCGTCGTCGATGATGCTCGCGTTCAGGGTGGGCAGCAGCAGGTTACCGGCCGTCTGCACCACCTGCAGCACAATGATCGCCCAGACGGCCCTCCGGTGTTCGCCGAGGAGGCGGAGCATTAGGCCCAACAGCACCGTGCGCCTCCTCTATAGCCAGGGCTGAACGGGGGCCTTCCATGGCGGGTCCCCAACAGCCGCTTGGCCATTGTAAGCCACATCACATCGGACCGCGCGGGAGGTCGCGCGGCTTGTTGCAGGCGGGCGAATTGCATGCTGCCCTAAAGCTTGCGGGCCACCGCGAAGATCCTGCGGAACGGGTAGACCGTTCCGTGGGGCGTTGCCGGGTAAGCCTCGGCAAGCCGGGCGCCGTATTCGGCCTCGAACCCCGCGGCGTCGTCCGGCGACAGCGCGGCCAGCACGGGCCGCAGGCCTGCGCCCCGCACCCAGTCCAGCACGGGGTTTTCGCCGGTGAGCACCTGCTGGTAGGTGGTTTCCCACGCGTCAGCGGTGCACCCGGCGTCGAGCATGATCTCCAGATAACGTGCGGGCGGCGCCACCGCCTCATTGTGGCGTAGCACGCCGGCAAGCTTGGCGGCCCACTTCGGCGACTCGGCGACATCCCGCATCAGGGTGTGGGATGCGAATGTGAAGTTGCCCGGCACCTGGAGGGCGAACCACGCGCCCGGTTTCAGCGCCTCCAGCCAGCCAGCCAGCAGCTGGGGGTGCCCGGGGACCCATTGCAGCGCTGCGTTGCTCACCACCACGTCGGTGTCCTCGGAAGGCAGCCACGAAGCGATGTCCCCGAGGCTGAACTCCAGCCCCGGGGCGGACTGCCGGTGCTGTTCGGCCGTTGCCAGCATCTCGGCTGAGGAGTCCAGGCCCACCACGCGCGCGTCAGGCCAGCGTGCCGCGAGCGTGGCGGTCAGGTTTCCGGGGCCGCAGCCCAGGTCCACCACCTGCCGCGGGGTGTCGGCGAGGATGCGGCCGGTCAGGTCAAAGAACGGGCGCTGCCGGTAGTCCCCGAACTGGACGTATTTGGCGGGATCCCACACATGGCCTCCGGTTGTTCGTTGAAGGTAGGTCGTTCAAGTTTTGTCCTGGCAGAGCGAGCCTAGCGCCGGGCCGGCACGAAATTCTTCAGGGACGCGCTGGCACTAAGCTGGAAGGCAATGAAACTCGTTGAGCAGCTCCCCGCCCCGTCCGCACGGATCACCACCGGAACCGGCGCGGACCCGGACACGCTGTACGAGCGCTTCGTGGAGTGGACCGAAAGCCGCGGCCTGCAGCTCTACCCGGCCCAGGATGAGGCCATCATGGAGCTGGCCTCCGGCGCCAACGTGATCCTCGCGACGCCCACCGGATCAGGCAAGTCCCTCGTTGCCATTGCGGCCCATTTCCAGGCGATGGCCCGTGGCGAGCGCAGTTATTACACGGCGCCCATCAAGGCCCTGGTGTCCGAAAAGTTCTTCGCCCTCTGCGAGATCTTCGGGGCGGAGAACGTTGGCATGATCACCGGTGACTCCGGCGTGAACCAGGACGCCCCAATCATCTGCTGCACCGCCGAGATCCTGGCCAACACTGCCCTGCGCGAAGGCGCCGCGGCCGATCTGGGCGCCGTCATCATGGATGAGTTCCATTTCTACTCCGATCCGCAGCGCGGCTGGGCGTGGCAGGTTCCGCTGCTGGAACTTCCCCAGGCGCAGTTCCTCCTCATGTCCGCCACGCTGGGCGACGTCAGCCGCTTCGAAGCCGGCATGACCGAACTCACGGGACGGCCCACCACCACCGTCAGCTCCGCCGAGCGCCCGATTCCGCTGCATTACTACTACCGCGAGACGCCGGTCCACGAGACCCTCGAAGAACTGCTGGGCACCAAGGAAGTGCCGGTCTACGTGGTGCATTTCAGCCAGGCGGAGGCCATCGAGCGCGCCCAGACGCTCATGAGCATCAACGTGTGCACGCGCGAGGAAAAGGACAAAATCGCCGAGCTCATCGCGAACTTCCGTTTCGCGGCAGGATTCGGCAAGACGCTGAACCGCCTGGTCCGGCACGGCATCGGCGTGCACCACGCTGGCATGCTGCCCAAGTACCGCCGGCTCGTGGAGCAGCTGGCCCAGGCCGGCCTGCTCAAGGTCATCTGCGGTACGGACACGCTGGGCGTGGGAATCAACGTACCAATCCGTACCGTCGTGCTCACCGCACTGAGCAAGTACGACGGCGTACGCACCCGCCTGCTCAACTCACGTGAGTTCCATCAGATTGCCGGAAGGGCCGGCCGGGCCGGCTACGATACGGCCGGCACCGTGGTAGTGCAGGCCCCCGAGCACGTGGTGGAGAACGTCAAGGCAATGGCCAAGGCCACCGCGAAGTTCGGCGATGACCAGCGGAAGCTGCGCCAGGTGGTGAAAAAGAAGCCGCCGGAGGGGTTCGTGTCCTGGGGCCAGCCCACTTACAACCGCTTGGTGGACTCCGTTCCGGAGCCGCTGACCTCCAGTTTCACTGTGACCCATGCGATGCTCATGAACCTCATGGAGCGGCCGGGCGACCCGTACGCCGCGGCACGCCGGCTCCTCTCGGAGAACCACGAAACCCGGCCCTCGCAGCTGCGGCTCATGAAGAAGGCCCTGGGGATCTACCGGGAGCTGCTCGCGGCCGAGGTTGTGGAGCGCATCCCGGCTGCGGAGCAGGGAACGGACGGCCGCACGGTGCGCCTGACAGTCCACCTGCAGCCGAACTTTGCCCTGAACCAGCCGCTGTCCCCGTTTGCGCTTGCCGCGCTGGATCTGATGGATCCCGAGTCGCCGTCCTACGCCGTCGACGTGGTTTCCGTGATTGAAGCCACGCTGGAGAAGCCGCGGCAGATCCTGTCCGCGCAGCAGAAGAAGGCACGGGGCGAGGCCGTGGCGGCCATGAAGGCGGACGGCATCGAATATGAGCAGCGGATGGCCATGCTTGACGAGGTCACCTATCCCCAGCCGCTCGCGGAAATCCTGGGCGAGGCCTTCGAGGTGTACCGCAAGGCTGCCCCGTGGGTGGGCGACTTTGAACTCGCCCCCAAGTCGATTATCAGGGACATGTACCAGCGCGCGATGAACTTCGGCGAGTTCGTGCAGTTCTACGGCCTTGCCCGCTCCGAGGGCATCGTGCTGCGCTACCTGGCGGACGGCTTCAAAGCACTCCGGCAGACCGTGCCGCAGGATGCGCTGCGGGAGGACCTCGAGGACCTGATCGCCTGGCTGGGCGAGCTGGTGCGGCAGGTGGATTCCAGCCTGCTGGACGAGTGGGAGGAACTGGCCTCCGGCGCCGCGCCTACGCCGCACGACGCACCGCCGCCCCCGCCGCCGTCGCTTACGTCCAACATCCGGGCCTTCCGGGTGATGGTCCGGAACGAGATGTTCCGGCGCGTCGAACTCTTTGCAGACGAGGACGCCGCCGCGCTTGGCGAGCTCGACGGCGACGCCGGCTGGGATTCCGACCGCTGGGAAAACGTCCTCGACGACTACTTCGACGAGCACGACGACATTGGTACTGGCCCCGACGCGCGCGGACCCGGGCTGCTCATCATCACCGAGGAGCCAGGCGTCTGGAAGGTCCGCCAGATCTTCGACGACCCGGCGGGCAACCATGACTGGGGTATCTCCGCGGAGGTGGATCTGGCCGCCTCCGATGAGACCGGCACCGCGGTGGTGCGGGTTACCGGAGCGAACCGGCTCTGACAGGCGGACAGGAGCTACGGACCGGGTCAGACCATCGGTCCGCGAGCTACGGACCAGGCATCCTTTGAAGTGCGATTGCCGCAGTGAAGGAATCCGGTAGCCCCGCTGACCCCGGATTCACGGCGTCGATCAGCCACCGATGTCCGCTGCCTTGCGGGCCCCCCGCCAGAGGCACGCCCGCCACCAAAGGCACGGCCGGTGCCTGCAGAAAGCCCGGCAGCAATGGAACGGGTCCGGCAACGTCCACCAGACCCGGGTCGACGACATCCAGCCCCCTGCCCAGCGCCTTGAGGACTGCCTCCTTGCGCGTCCACAGGAGTGTCTGGACGCTTGGCCGGAGTGCAGGCTCCACCCTCTGCAGGTGATCCCGCTCGCGCTCCGAAAGGGCAACCAGCCCGAACCCGTCGAAGCCTGCGGCTGTGCTGCCCTCCAGGTCGACGCCGACTCCCAAGACCCGCGCGTCAGTTGTAGCGGCCAGCAGGCACCAGTCCCCCGCCCGGCTCAGGCTCGCCATGACGGCCGGCCCGGATGGACCGGCCTGGTACCGGGGCATGCCGTGCACGCGGTCGTCCCTCGCGCACTCCCGGCAGACGTAGTCAGCCCGGAGCTCTTCGGCGCCCATCCCTGCAGTTTCGGCGGCGTGCCGCCGCAACGCGATGCGTCCGGCCAGGAACCTGTCCCGCTGAATTCCGGAACCGAACGACGCTGCCCGCTGCCGCTCGCCGTCGTTCAATGCATCGGCCTGCCGGAGGTCGACGCTGGACAGCTTCACGGCAGCCAGAAGGACCAGGCCAGTTCCCGGCATTGCCGCCCTTTCCACACCGCCTCCGGAAGGGTTGCTGCACTGTTGATAGGTCATGGGAATCAACAGCCTATACTCCGCCGGCATCCTGCCCCGCGTGCTGCCGGCCTGATCCAGCAAGCCCGGACCCAGTAAGCTCGGACTCATGAGTGTAATCCGTCCCGCCACACCCGCAGACGTTCCCATTATCCTGCAGTTGATCCGCGAGCTGGCTGTCTATGAAAAGGAGCCGGACGCCGTCCGGAACACCACCGAGATGCTCACCGAGGTGCTCTTCGGCAGCGACCCGCGCGTGTATGCCAACATGGCCGAGAACCAGGCCGGCGACGTGCGTGGCTTCGCGCTCTGGTTCCTGAACTACTCAACGTGGGAGGGCGTGCACGGGATCTACCTGGAGGACCTTTACGTCACCCCGGAGGCGCGCGGCGAGGGCCACGGGAAGGCCCTTTTGCAGCATCTGGCGGCGACCGCCGTCGAACGCGGCTACGCGCGTGTGGAATGGAGCGTTTTGGACTGGAACGAACCGTCCATCAACTTCTACCGGAAGCTCGGGGCGTTCCCGATGGAGGAGTGGTCCACGTTCCGGCTGACCGGAACGGCGCTAGCAGAGTTCGGCAGCCGCAGCGAGGCCGGTGTCCATGGCTGAAGCAGCACTGGACGCCACTGTTAATGCGGGCCCGGTTCATACAGTCCGCGCCCGGCACAACTTCCGCGGCATGCGCACGGCAGAACACTACTTCACACTGCCGCTGGACCATTTTGCCGGCCCCGGCGGAGAAGACGCAGCCGAGACCATCACAGTCTTCGCCCGCGAATATGTGTCCGCCGAGCACACGGAGGCAGAAGCCGCCGAACTGCCATGGCTCCTGTATCTTCAAGGCGGTCCCGGCGGGCGCGGCAACCGCTTCGCGTCGCTGGGCGGCTGGAGCAAGGCAGCCGCCAAGGACTTCCGCATCCTGATGCTGGACCAGCGGGGCACCGGCCTCTCCTCCCCCATTGACCGCAACACCCTGCCCCTGCGCGGGGATGCGGCAGCGCAGGCGAGGTACCTTGAGCACTTCCGGGCCGATTCGATCATTGCCGACGCCGAGCTCATCCGCCAGGCTGTCGGCTCGGAGCCGTGGACTGTCTACGGGCAGAGCTACGGCGGCTTCTGTGCGCTCACGTACCTGTCGTTCGCACCCAAGGGCCTGTGTGAGGTGCTGATCACCGGAGGGCTCGCCCCGCTGAACGGTTCCCCGGAGCGGGTCTACCGCGAGACCTTCAGACGGGTGGCAGCCCGCAACGCGGAGTACTTCGGCTGGTACCCCGAGGACCGGGAAACTGTAAGCCGCATCGCCAATCACCTCCGCGGCACGGCGGAGTACCTCCCGGACGGCTCTCCCCTCACCGTGGAGAGGTTCCAGATGGTGGGGTCCTTCCTCGGCGGGAACACCCGGGTGGACACCCTGCACAACCTGCTGGAGGACGCCTTCGTGGAGACGCCCGGCGG
Source organism: Arthrobacter globiformis (assembly GCF_030815865.1). NCBI lineage: Bacteria > Bacillati > Actinomycetota > Actinomycetes > Micrococcales > Micrococcaceae > Arthrobacter > Arthrobacter globiformis. The sequence goes on along the minus strand of NZ_JAUSXI010000001.1, from coordinate 3,035,585 downwards.
TCCGCGGCTCTCGGATCCGTTCCTGGAGCAGGTCCGCCCCTTGGTCTCGCGGGCAGCTAATCCGCTGTACGCCCTGATGCATGAGTCCATCTACGGCCAGAACGCGGCCACGGGCTGGGCGGCCTGGCGGGTTCTCGAGGAGTTCCCGGAGTTCAGGCCGGACGCTGCCGAGCTACTCCTGACCGGCGAGATGGTCTACCCGTGGTACTTCGAACAGGACCCTGCCCTTCGCCCGCTGCAGGAAGTGGCGGAACTGCTGGCGGCCAAGGCTGACTGGAAGCCCCTGTATGACACCGCGCAGCTGGCTGCCAACATCGTGCCCGCGGCGGCCGCCGTCTACCGCGATGACATCTATGTGGACCACGGGCTCTCCATGGAGACCGCCGCCGCCGTCCGCAAGTTGAAGACGTGGGAAACCGGCGAGTTCCACCACGACGGAATCGCGGACGACGGTGAGGCCATCTTCGGCCGCCTGCTCGGCATGGTGCGCTCCGCCCGCTGAAGCCAGCGCGAACGGACACTTAGGCCCCTTCTCCCAGCGCGAACGGACACTTGGGCCCCTGCGCGCGGACAAGCCAGGCAGACCCTGTGCAAGACAAAGCAACCCCGGCCACCAGGTGGCCGGGGTTGCTTTCTGCTGAGACTGGCTGCGGAAGCCTAGTCGACGTCGCTCAGGCTCTTCCGGGAGTCCTCCTCGAGGCGGGCATCCAGCTTGGCCTTCTGTGCGCCGGAGCTCACCAGGCTGGCGATCACGGCGATGATGATGGTGCCGATGATGACCGCGAGGGACACGTACGTCGGGATCTCCGGGGCCCATTCGATGTGGTGCCCGCCGTTGATGAACGGCAGTTCGTTGACGTGCATGGCGTGCAGGATCAGCTTCACGCCGATGAACGCCAGGATGATGGACAGTGCGTGCTTCAGGTAGATGAGGCGGTTCATCAGGCCGCCGAGCAGGAAGTACAGCTGCCGCAGGCCCATCAGCGCGAAGATGTTCGCCGTAAAGACGATGAAGGCGCTCTGCGTCAGGCCGAAGATCGCGGGGATGGAGTCGACCGCGAAGAGCAGGTCGGTCATGCCGATGGTGATGAAGACGATCACCATGGGGGTGAAGACCTTCTTGCCGTCCACAGTGGTGCGCAGCTTGCCGCCGTCGAACTTCTCGGACATGGGGATGACCTTGCGGAGCTTGCCGATGAGGGCGTTCTCCTGGTCCTCTTCGTCTTCGCCCTCGTCCTGCGCCTGCTTCCAGGCGGTCCAGAGGAGGAAAGCGCCGAAGATGTAGAAGACCCAGCTGAACTGCTCGATCACAATGGCGCCGAGCATGATGAAGATGCCGCGCAGGATCAGGGCGATGATGATGCCCACCATCAGCACTTCCTGCTGGTACTTACGGGGCACGGAGAAACGGGCCATGATGATGATGAAGACAAACAGGTTGTCGATGCTGAGGCTGTACTCAGTCACCCAGCCGGCCACGAACTGGCTGCCGTACTCGGGTCCCGTGAACATGAACATGGCACCGGCGAACACGAGGGCCAGTGCCACATAGAAGGCCACCCAGAGGCCGGCTTCCTTCATGGAGGGCTCATGCGGACGGCGTACTACCAGAAGCAGGTCCATAAGGAGGATGATGCCGAGGACGACGAACGAGCCGACCTCGAACCAGACGGGAAGTTCCACAAAAATGCCTTTCGCAGGGTACAGAAAACCGGTGTAAGTCTCTCCGGCGAACCTGTGCACTTGGTGCTGATGTGGCTGCCCGCTACGCCCGGCAGGGCATCTGTGCCCTGCGTGTTGACGTTCGTAGCGCTTGGGATACTCCCCTACGTGACCTCAACTTTACCCTAGAGGCGCGGTCCCCCGCGCCACGTGACCCCACGGCCACGCCACCTGACCCCCCGCGCCGCGTGACGGGGGCTAGGCGTGCCCGGCTGACTGCATCTGCCGCAGTTCCTTCTTGAGCTCGGAAACTTCGTCGCGGATCCGGGCGGCCACTTCGAACTGCAGCTCGGCGGCCGCTCCGTGCATCTGCTCGGTCAGCTGCTCGATCAGGCCCACCAGGTCCTCGGCGGGCGCCGCTGCCAGCCCGTCGGCGCGGACCGTGGCCGCCCCCTTGGCGGCGGACTTGCCGCGTTTGGCCCCCTTGGCCAAACGGTTGTTGTTGAGCAGCTCCTGGGTGTCCGCGTCTTCTTTGGCCAGCTGGTCCGTGATGTCGGCAATCTTCTTGCGCAGCGGTTGCGGATCGATTCCGTTTTCCGTGTTGTAGGCCACCTGGATGGCGCGGCGCCTGTTGGTTTCATCGATGGCGTGGGCCATGGAGTCCGTGATGCGGTCCGCGTACATGTGGACCTGCCCCGAGACGTTGCGCGCGGCACGGCCGATGGTCTGGATCAGGGACGTGGACGAACGAAGGAAGCCTTCCTTGTCCGCGTCCAGGATGCTCACCAGGGAGACCTCCGGCAGGTCAAGGCCTTCCCGGAGCAGGTTGATGCCAACCAAGACGTCGAAAACACCCATCCGGAGTTCGCGGAGCAGCTCGACACGCCGCAGCGTGTCGACGTCGGAGTGCAGGTACTCCACCTTGATGCCATGGCCCAGGAGGTAGTCGGTGAGGTCCTCCGCCATCCGCTTGGTCAGCGTGGTTACCAGGACGCGTTCATTCTTCTCTGTGCGGGTCTTGATCTCACCCAGCAGGTCGTCGATCTGGTCTTTAGTCGGCTTGACCACCACCTCGGGGTCGATCAGTCCGGTGGGCCGGATGATCTGCTGGACGAAGCCGTCCGCCTTGCCCAATTCGTACTTGCCGGGCGTGGCGGACAAGTAGACGGTCTGGCCTGTGCGCTCAAGGAACTCGTCCCATTTCAACGGACGGTTATCCATAGCGGAAGGCAGCCGGAAGCCGAAGTCCACAAGGTTCCGCTTGCGGGACATATCACCCTCGTACATGGCCCCGATCTGCGGGATGGTCACGTGGGATTCGTCCACCACCAGCAGGAAGTCGTCCGGGAAGTAGTCCAGGAGGCAATGCGGGGCGGTTCCGCGGGCGCGGCCGTCAATGTGCGATGAGTAGTTCTCGATGCCGTTGCAGAAACCCATCTGCTGCATCATTTCGAGGTCGTAAGTGGTGCGCATCCGCAGCCGCTGGGCTTCCACGAGCTTGTTCTGGCTTTCCAGGACCTGGAGCCGGTCGGCGAGTTCGTCCTCGATCCGTTTGATGGCACGCGCCATCCGTTCGGGTCCGGCCACATAGTGCGAGGCCGGGAACACGTACATCTCCTCTTCGTCCCGGATCACCTCTCCGGTCAGCGGATGCAGGGTATGGATGTTCTCAATCTCATCCCCGAAAAACTCGATCCGGATGGCCAGTTCTTCATACATGGGAATGATTTCCACGGTGTCGCCGCGGACCCGGAACGTGCCACGGTGGAAGTCCATGTCATTGCGGGCGTACTGCATGGAGACGAATTTGCGCAGCAGGTCATCACGGTTCATTTCGGCGCCCTTGCGCAGCGTCACCATGCCGGCGATGTACTCCTCCGGCGTGCCCAGGCCGTAGATGCAGGACACGGTTGCCACCACAATCACGTCGCGGCGGGTGAGGAGCGCGTTGGTGGCGGAGTGCCGGAGCCGCTCCACTTCCTCGTTGATGGAGGAGTCCTTCTCGATGAACGTGTCCGTCTGCGCCACGTACGCTTCGGGCTGGTAGTAGTCGTAGTAGGAGACGAAGTACTCCACCGCATTGTTCGGCAGGAGTTCGCGGAACTCGTTGGCCAGCTGCGCCGCGAGGGTCTTGTTCTGCACCATCACCAGTGTGGGCCGCTGGACCTGCTCGATCAGCCAGGCGGTGGTGGCGCTCTTGCCGGTACCGGTGGCACCGAGCAGCACCACGTCCTTTTCGCCGTTCCTGATGCGCTCCGTCAGCTCGGCGATGGCCGCCGGCTGGTCACCGGCGGGCTGGAACTCGCTGATGACCTCGAAGGGCGCAACGACGCGGTTGACCTCCTGCGCAAGACTCATGTACCTAATCTACAGCCGGCCACTGACAGGAACTCCTGATTCAGCTTTGGGCTGTACTGGGTTCAGCCGTGGCTCGCGTTGGCGGAGCTGGAAACGTACGACGGCGGCTGCCAGCCGGTGCTTTCGGCCCACCGTTCCATTCCGGGAGCCCCGACGTCGCGGAACCACGCCTCTTTGTCGTCGGCGTAGCCGGACGTGTTGGCGTCGGAGGCATGCAGGGCGGCCACCCGGCGCTTCTCCGCTGCATACTGCTCCCGTGCGGCCGGAACGGCGCGAAGCCAGTCCCGGAAGCAAAGGGCGAAGCGCCAGCCCGCAGAACCGGCCACCCGGATATGGAGATTGACCGGACGCCCGGGATCGGCGTTGCCGTGCAGGCGCTTGGACCAGGCAGCGGGGTCGGGACGCCCGTGGGGGCTGTCCATCAGGATGCCCGGCCAGAGCGGGAACCCCGCGGCACCAAGCAGGGGCGCAATCCGGTCTGCCGTCATGAGATCAGAGACCGCGAGCTGCAGGTCGATGACGTCCTTCGCCTCGAGGCCGGGGACCGACGTCGACCCGATGTGGTCGACGGCCAGCACGTCCTCCGGAGCGGCGGCCTTCAGCCGCTCGGCCAGACAGGCAGCCTGCCGCGGCCAGTCGGAGTCCGGGGCCGCCAGAACGGGCGCGCCGCTGCGGCCAGCCACCGCGGCCTGGCTGATGTTCCGCGCGAAGGGCACGAGCCGCTCCTCCCACAGCCGGTCCACGGAGGCCAGCAGCTCCTCGCGCGTGCCGGAGTTGGGTAGGACCACGTCCGCTGCGGCGAGCCGGTCCTGGCGGGACGCCTGGGCGGCCATCCGTGAACGGGCGTCCGTTTCCGTCATTCCGCGGTGCCCGGTCATGCGCTGCAGCCGGACATCCTCGGGCGCATCCACCACCACCACGAGGTGAAAGTTCTTCTGCTGTCCGGTTTCCACCAGGAGCGGAATGTCCTGGACCACCACCGCGTCACCCGGCGCGGCCGCAATCACCACCGCGGCGCGTTCGCGCACCAGCGGATGGACGATGCCATTGAGCTCCGCGCGCCGTCCCGGCTCCTGGAACACGATGGCCCCGAGGCGTGGCCGGTCGAGCCGCCCCTCGCCGTCGAGGATCTCCGGGCCGAACGCGGCCACGACGGCGGCCAGCCCCGGAGTGCCCGGTTCCACCACCTCACGGGCGATCGCGTCGGCATCGACGAGCACTGCCCCCAGTTCTTCCAGGCGCGTTGCCACCAGGGACTTCCCCGAGGCGATGCCGCCCGTCAACCCAATCTTCAGCACTCCCCAAGACTAGACTGAACCGGTGGCAGAAGAGGCAGTTCCAACGCGGACCAAGACGACACAAAGCCGGCGGTCCGCGTACACCACGCTGGCTGCCGGGGACGGCTTCCGCAATGAGATCGAGATCAAGCGCTCCCGGTTCATCACCGTCCTGCGCCGCGCGGGGACTGAAGAGGATGCCCGCGCGCTGGTGTCTGAACTTCGCCGCGAGTTCCATGACGCCCGGCACCACTGCTCCGCCTTCGTGCTGGGGCCGGACCGGGATATCCAGCGTTCCAGCGACGACGGCGAACCCTCGGGAACCGCCGGGATCCCCATGCTGGAGGCCCTTCTCCGGCGGGAAACCACCCCAGGGGTGACGGACCTCAGCGACGTCAGTGCCGTCGTCGTGCGTTACTTCGGCGGGATCCTGCTGGGTGCCGGCGGGCTGGTGCGCGCGTACTCCGATTCGGTCTCGACGGCCCTGGAACTCGCTCCGCTGGTGCAGCGCCGGCGGCTGCGCATCTGTGCCGTGCGGGTACCGCACGCTGCGGCAGGTCGTCTCGAGAATGACCTGCGCAGCGCGGGCTATGCGATGGCGGAGACCGGCTACGAAGCCCAGTCCACGGTGTTGCGCCTCGCGCTGCCGGACGCGCCGGATGACCTGGCGGCGGCGGCCGACCGGCTGGCCGCCATGACCGCCGGAAGTACGGCCCTCCAGCGCGAGGACACGGAGTGGATTGACGTTCCGCGCTGACAGCTGGCCGAAAGAATCATCAGCTTGCTTATGACTTTCCGCTTTTCTAGGGTGGACCTGTAAGGCACCATACGGAAAAGGAGGACGCATGTCAGAGCACGACATCACCGGCAAGAGGGTCGCCTTCCTGCTGACGGACGGCGTGGAGCAGGTTGAACTGACCAGCCCGTGGGACGCGGTCAAGAACGCCGGCGGCGAGCCTGTCCTGGTGGCTCCGAAGAGCGGAAAGCTCCAGGGCTTTGAGGGCGTCGAGAAGGGCGATACCTTCGACGTCGACCTGACCCTGAAGGAGGCCAACGCGGCGGACTTCCACGCCCTGGTGATTCCGGGCGGCGTGGTGAACGCCGACCACCTCAGGGTGGACAAGGACGCGCAGGCGTTTGCCCGCAGCTTCTTTGAACAGCACAAGCCGGTGGCGGCCATCTGCCATGGCCCGTGGCTGCTCATCGATGCGGGCGTCGTCAAGGGCAGGAACCTCACCTCCTACCACACGCTGGCCACAGACCTGCGGAACGCGGGCGCCAACTGGAGCGACCAGGAAGTCGTGGTGGACCAGGGCTTCGTGACCAGCAGGAAGCCGGGCGACCTTCCCGCATTCAACAACAAGGTGCTGGAGGAGATCGCCGAGGGCGAGCACGCCGGGCAGACCGCCTGACGCTGCCAATGCAGGCATCCGGCGCCACAATCGCCGGAAAGACAAAAAGGTGGCCGCCCCCTTTCGGGGACGGCCACCTTTTCAATGGCAATTAGCTAATGCCGGGCAATTAGTTGCCGGTCAGCTTCTCGCGCAGAGCGGCAAGTGCCTCATCCGAAGCAAGCGTGCCTGCACCGGTATCGGTGGCAGCCGGCTCGGAGGAGTAGCTGGTGGTGCCGGAGTCGCTCTCACCGGACGTTGCAGCTGCAGCGTCGTCGGCGGCGTGCTGGGTGACCTGCTTCTTGTGTGCTTCCCAGCGGGTCTGGGCGTCAGCGTACTGCTGCTCCCAGGCGGCGCGCTGGTTCTCGTAGCCTTCAAGCCACTCGTTGGACTCCGGGTCGAAGCCCTCCGGGTACTTGTAGTTGCCCTCTTCGTCGTACTCTGCGGCCATGCCGTACAGAGCGGGATCGAACTCGGTGCTGTCGGCGTCAACGCCCTCGTTAGCCTGCTTGAGGGAGAGGGAGATGCGGCGGCGCTCGAGGTCGATGTCGATGACCTTGACGAACAGTTCGTCGCCAACGGAGACAACCTGCTCAGCCAGCTCAACGTGGCGGACAGCCAGTTCGGAGATGTGAACGAGGCCTTCGATGCCGTCTTCGACGCGGACGAACGCACCGAACGGAACGAGCTTGGTGACCTTACCCGGAACAACCTGGCCGAGGGCGTGGGTGCGGGCGAAGGTCTGCCACGGATCTTCCTGCGTAGCCTTGAGCGACAGGGAGACACGCTCGCGGTCCAGATCCACTTCGAGGACCTCGACGGTGACTTCCTGGCCAACCTCGACAACCTCGGACGGGTGGTCGATGTGCTTCCAGGACAGCTCGGAAACGTGAACCAGGCCGTCTACGCCGCCCAGGTCCACGAAGGCACCGAAGTTGACGATGGAGGAAACGACGCCGGGACGGACCTGGCCCTTTTCCAGCTTGTTGAGGAACGTGGAGCGGACCTCGGACTGGGTCTGCTCGAGCCATGCACGGCGGGACAGCACAACGTTGTTGCGGTTCTTGTCCAGCTCGATGATCTTGGCTTCGATCTGCTGACCGATGTACGGAGCCAGGTCGCGCACACGGCGCATCTCGACGAGGGATGCGGGCAGGAAGCCGCGCAGACCGATGTCGAGGATAAGACCACCCTTGACAACCTCGATGACGGTACCGGTGACAACACCGTCTTCTTCCTTGACCTTCTCGATGTCGCCCCAGGCACGCTCGTACTGAGCACGCTTCTTGGAGAGGATCAGGCGGCCTTCTTTGTCTTCCTTGGTGAGCACCAGGGCTTCGACCTGATCGCCAACGGAGACGACGTCTCCGGGGTCAACGTCGTGCTTGATGGAAAGCTCGCGGGAGGGAATGACACCTTCGGTCTTGTAACCGATGTCGAGCAGAACTTCGTCGCGGTCGACCTTGACGACGGTACCTTCGACGAGGTCTCCGTCGTTGAAGTACTTGATAGTGGCGTCGACAGCTGCGAGGAAGTCCTCAGCGGTACCGATGTCGTTGATCGCGACTACGGGGGTACCGGGCTTCTCGGTGGAGGTGATGGTCATGTAGTAGGGGCTCCGTTGTGGATAGTTAGTCGGTCAGGCAAACCGCCGCGCCTGCGTTATGGAACGCAGGCGCAGGTGCGGGCACTTCGCAGGGAAGTGCCTGGTCATCCTGGTTTTGTGGATTGAAAAGCGTGCACGTAGTACACGCCCGTTTATTCTAGTGGCAAGCGCCAACTGGGGTCAAAGCGCTAGAAGTGTGTCAGGCAGTGCGGCGGACGTTCGACGGCGAACATGCGGGCGGCGCGGAACGCAGCGCCCGGCGTGTGCTCCAGAATGCGTCCCGACGCCGCCAGGGTCACCGGGTTGACCCCGCCGAGGTAGATGGCGGACAGCGCCGCGACATCCAGCTCGAGGTCCGGCGCGCCGCTGCCTCCGGCCGTGACAACTGCGCCGCCCCTGTCAACGTCCAAGGTGAAGGTGCCGCCGGTCAGGCCGAGGGAGTCGGCGACGCTCAGCACCAGCCGCCCGTCGGCCGGGTAGTGACGGGCTTCCAGGGCCTGCTCCGCGTCGAGGATCCGCAGCCAGAGCATGTCCCGCGCCGCCGAGGCCTCAACGCAGCGGGCGTCCTCGAGGGCCCACCGCAGCGGGTCGTCCACCGGCGTTTCCTCCCAGGTGACGCGTTCCACCAGGTCGATGGCGGCAAGGTACTGCCATAGCTCGAGGTACGCCGCTCTGGTTGCCGCGACCAGATCCAAGACTTCCATGGTGTACGGAGTGCTGGACCAGCCGGCGAACCTGTAGGAGACGTAGCCGTCCACGTCGCCGCCGGGCCCGTAGTGCAGCGCCACCTTGACCTTCGGGTCCTCGCCCCCGTCGCGGCTGACGGTTCCCGAGGCGAACTGTCGGTAGAACTCATGCCGGCCGATGGATCCGGGCGTGATGCGGTGCAGGCGGCCGAAGACTTCGGGGGCCAACTCCAGCAGAACCTTCGGGTCGGCCACCTCGACGCTGCCCACGGGAGTGTGGTTGAGCCTGAAGCGCGCCGTGGTGTCCACCTTCACGGACTGCTCGGATGTTGCCACGCCAAACCCGAACCGGCCATAGATCGAGGCCTCGGACGCCGTGACGGCCGCCATCGCGAGGCCTTCCGCCCGGGCCAGGGCGAGGTCCTCCCCCATCATGCGGCGCAGCAGGCCGCGGCGCCGGTGCGAGGTGCGGACCGTCACGGCAGTCACCAGCCGAGTGTCCAGCAGCCGGCCAAAACCGATGTTCAGGGTCTTGTTCATGGTCCCGAAGGTGGCAACGGGCACGTCGGCTCCGAGCGAGTGACCAACAACCGTTCCTGCCTGGTACACGCCGGTCATGACCCGCCGGTCCGTCCGCTGCAGCTCAATGCTCTTGTCCACGCGCTCGTCGCTCCGGCGGGCATCGTGGAACCCGAAGGCTACCGCCTGCATCCACGCAACCGAGTCCGAATACGCAGGATCGTCCTTTGCCGCCGCTTGGAACCGGCGGATTTCATAGTCCACGCTCAGATTAGACACAACGCCGAGCCTAGCCAATGGTTCCGCCGGCCCGCCATAGGAAACGCCGCCCCGCCCGCCACCGGCACGCTGAAGGGCCGGCGGCGGGACGGGAAACGCGGGCGACTGAAGCCGGTGGCTAGTGGCCGGCGTCGTACCAGCTGGTGCCGACGCCGATCTGGACTTCCAGCGGAACGCTGAGTTCCGCGGCGGCGGCCATTTGCTCCGTGACGAGCTTTTCGACTGCCTCCCGTTCGCCGTTGGCAACTTCCAGTACCAGTTCGTCGTGGACCTGCAGCAGCATGCGTGACTTGAGCCCCTGTGCGGCCAGTTCCGAGTGCACGCCCAGCATGGCGCGCTTGATGATGTCCGCCGCGGAGCCCTGGATGGGCGAGTTCAGGGCGATGCGTTCGGCGTTCTCCCGCAGCTGCCGGTCCGTGCTGGTCAGGTCCGGCAGGTAGCGGCGCCGGCCTTCGATCGTGGCGGTGAAGCCGTCCACCCTTGCCTGGTCCACCACGCCGCGGAGGTAGTCCCGCACGGCACCGAACCGGTCGAAGTAGTCCTTCATGAGGTTCCTGGCCTCGTCAACCGAGATCTCGAGCTGCTTGGACAGCCCGAAGGACGTCAGCCCGTAGGCCAGGCCGTAGGACATGGCCTTGACCTTGGAGCGCATCGCGCTGGTGACCTCGGCCGGCGGCACGTGGAAGATGGACGAGCCGACGAAGCGGTGCAGGTCCTCCCCCTCGCGGTAGGCCTCGATCAGGCCGGCGTCCCCGGACAGGTGCGCCATAATGCGCATCTCGATCTGCGAGTAGTCCGCGGACAGCAGGCACTCGTAGCCGTCGCTGACCACGAAGATGCCGCGCACCCGGCGGCCTTCCTCGCTGCGGATCGGGATGTTCTGCAGGTTGGGGTTGTTGGAGGAGATGCGCCCGGTGGCGGCCACGTTCTGGGCGTAGGTGGTGTGGATCCGCCCATCCTCCGCCACAGACTTCTTCAGTGTTTCCACCATCTGCCGCAGCTTCGCCGATTCGCGGTGGGCCATGAGCTGGACCAGGAATTCATGCCCGGTCTTCTCCAGCAGGTTCTTCAGCGATGCGGCGTCCGTGGTGTACCCGGACTTGATCTTCTTGGTCTTGGGCAGTTGCAGCTCCTCGAAGAGGACCGTCTGCAGCTGCTTCGGCGAACCAAGGTTCACCTCGTGGCCGATCGCGGCGAACGCCCGCTCCTGGGCGTCGTCGATCACCCTGGCCAGATCCGCCAGCTGTTCGTCCATCAGCTCCATGGAGACGGCGATGCCGGTCTTCTCCATGTCCGCGAGAACGCGGGCCACCGGCAGCTCCAGCGTGGCCAGCAGGTCCTCGGCCTTGCGGTCCTTCAGTTCCGATTCGAAGAACCGGCTCAGTTTATGGACGACGGCGGCCACCTGGACCAGCGCGCCGGACGCCGCGGAGTCGTCGTCGAACGCCAGCTCCAGCTGGCCCGCCTTGGCGGCCTCGGGCGTGATGTGGATGTTCAGGTGGAACTGGGCCAGTTCGGCCAGTTCGTACGTGCGGCGGTCGGGCTGGATGAGGTACCCGGAGATGGAGGTGTCATCCACCACGCCCTCCAGTTCGAACCCGCGGTTGGTCAATGCCTTCAGGGCCGCCTTGTAGCCGTGCATCACCTTCGGGGATCCCGCATCCCGGAGCCACTGGGCCAGCACGTTTTCCGCGTCAGCGTCCAGCACGGTGAGGTCCACGTAGGCGGCGGCATCATCCCGCACGATGGCGACCGCGTCCGCGTCCTCGCCGATCCGGCCCGGCAGCACGTCCACTGCGAGTGCGGACCGGTGTCCGGCCCCTGCCTCGAGGAAGGCACGGAGCGAGTCCGCGTCGGTCAGCGCGGCGAAGTCCCTGGCTTCCAGGGGCTCCCGTTCCGGCACCGGAGCTTCGCTGGCGTATAGATCAAAGAGCCGGGTGCGGATGGTCTTGAATTCGAGGTCGTCGAAGAGCTCCTCGAGCGCCTGCTGGTCCGGCCGGGGGTCTGCCAGCTCTTCCAGGGTCACGGGCAGGTCAAGGTCGGTGTGGAGCTGGTTCAGCTTGCGGTTGCGCTTGACGGCGTCCACGTTGGCGCGCAGCGAGTCCCCCACCTTCCCGCCGATGGCATCCAGGTGTTCCAGCACGCCTTCGAGGCCGCCGTAGAGGTTGATCCACTTGGCGGCCGTTTTGGGTCCGACTCCGGGGACGCCCGGCAGGTTGTCCGCGGTCTCGCCCACCAAGGCGGCGAGGTCCGAATACCGGGAGGGGCTGACGAAGTATTTTTCCTCGACGGCGGCGGCGTCCATGCGCGGGATGTCGCTGACGCCCTTCTTCGGGTACAGCACGAACACGTTGTCGGTGATGAGCTGGAAGGCGTCACGGTCGCCGGACACGAGCAGGACTTCAAAGCCGGCCTTTTCACCCATGGCTGCGAGCGTGGCCAGGATGTCGTCCGCCTCGTAACCGGGCATCTTGATGGTCTTGATGCCCCACGCACCCATGACCTGGTCGATGAGATCGATCTGGCCGCTCATTTCGCGGGGCGTCTCGTTGCGCCCGCCCTTGTAGTCGCTGTACTCGGCCTTGCGGTGGGTGGTGTCGTCCGAGACGTCGAAGGCGACTGCAACGTGGGTGGGCTTTTGTTCCTTGATCAGGTTGATGAGCATGGACGTGAAGCCGTGGATCGCGTTGGTGTGCTGGCCCCGGGCGGTGGAGAACTTGTCGGCCGGGAGGGCAAAGAAGGCCCGGAAGGCCATGGAGTGCCCGTCCAGCACCAGAAGCCGGGGCTGCTCCGTCAGGGGAACGACGGGGGCCTCGGTGGCCGACACCGAAGGGGCGTCAGGCGAGGACACCGCGATGTCCTGAAGGGTCTGGGTTGTGGACGGAATTGGGGCCGGTTTGGTTGTTTCACTCACAGGTGCCAGCCTAGTTGCCATGATGGACAATTTCACGCCCGGCCCTGCCGGTGAGGCCAGTCCCACAGAGGCCAGCGGGGCGGAGGCAGCGCGCTCCGCCGTCGAAACGCCTGCCGCCGCCGAAACGCCTGCCGCGGTTGAGGCGCCCGCCGAGGTGGAAGCCGCGGCCGAAGCCGACTTCAGGGAAGAGCTGTCTGAGGCCGGCGTCCCTGAGCACCTGCACGACTGGCTCGCCGAGTACGGCATCGGCGCCCTCGTGGTGAAGATGGGGATCCGGTTCCTGGAGATGAGCCCTGAGCGGTGCGTTGCCACGATGCCGGTGGAGGGGAATACGCAGGTGGCCGGGATCCTGCACGGCGGCGCGCACGTGGTGCTCGCCGAGACCCTGGGATCGTTTGCCGCCGGGATGCACGCCGGTCCCGGCCGCCAGGCGCTGGGCATCGAGGTTGGAGCCACGCACCACCGCGCCATTTCCGCGGGCACGGTGACCGGAACGTGCACGGCCATCCACCTGGGCCGCACGCTGACCACTCACGAAATCGTGATGACCGACGAGCGAGGGCGCCGGCTGTCCACGGCGCGCATCACCAACCTCATCCGGTAGCGGCCCACAAACGAAAAATTAGCGCCCAGGCCAGCGGTACCGGAGCTCCACGATCCCCCGCCCCTGGGTGCGAGCCTCCTGCAACTCAAGTGGCGCCGTCGGGCCCTGGACGAGGGGAAGCAGCCGCTTTCCCGCGCCGAGCACCACCGGAATGACCGAGACGATCAGCTCGTCCAGAAGGCCGGCACCGGCGAACTGGGCGGCGAGGTCGCCACCGCCCACCACCCAGATGTTTTTGCCGGCGGCGTCACGCCTAAGGTCGTCAATGAACTCGGCCACCGCACCGCGCACGAACGTGACGTCGGCCCCCGGCGGGGCGCTGAACTCGTGGTGTGTGAAGATCCAGCAGGGCGTGACCGGGTATGGCCAGTTGCCGGGTTCGTGCTCCATCAGCCACTCGTAGGTGGTCCCGCCCATGACGATGCACCCGACGCCGGACATGAAGGCGTCATAGCTTTCCTTGCCGCCTTCGAAGCCGTCGAACTGCAGCAACCACGCAAGATCGTCGTCAGCGGTGGCGATGAAGCCGTCGAGGGAGGAGGCAACGTAATACTGGGCAGTGGGCATGGGCCCAGAATAGCCACTGCGGTTCCGTCTTCCCAGAGGCGGGGGGGCTAGCCGCTGAAGTACGGAATGATCAGGTAGAGCCCGAACAGCACGGCGATGCCACTGAGCCCGAAGCACGCATAGGCGAGGTACCGGACCCATCCGGGCGCAGCCACCTGGCGGTCACCGGCGATGGCCGTAAGCCGAACGCCGAGGGAATAGAGGACCACAAGGGTCACGGCGGCTACCAACGTGGCGCCGGCTACGGTGAGGAGTTCCAACCACTTCATCGCTGCGGGTCCTTCGGATTGTTCTTGGCGCGCTCGGCGGCGCGTGCCCTGGCGAGGGCCTTCTTCTTGGCCCAGCGGACTGCCTGCCCGGCCTCTTCGACCTCCACGGCGTTGTGATGGCCAACCTCGGATTTACGGGATACCAGGAACATGTACAGCACGGCCCCGGTGCCTGCCACAGCTGCGATCACCACACCGGCGATTCCGGTCTTGACGAGCAGCGCCGTCAAGGCACCAACGATGCCGGCGGCCGGCAGCGTGAAGAGCCAGCCGAGGGCGATCCGTCCCACCATGCCCCAGCGAACGGTCGTACCCCGGCGACCCATTCCGGAGCCGATCACGGATCCGGAGGCCACCTGCGTGGTGGACAGGGCAAAGCCCAGGTGCGAGGAGGCCAGAATGGCGGACGCGGTGCTCGATTCGGCCGCAAAGCCCTGGGCGGGCTTCACCTCGGTGAGTCCGGCACCCATGGTCCTGATGATTCGCCAGCCACCGGCGTAGGTTCCGATGGCAATGGCCAACGCGCAGGCCGCGATCACCCAGAGCTGCGGACCCGAACCGGGCTCCTGCGTTCCGGCCGAGATCAGCACCAGGGTGATGATGCCCATGGTCTTCTGGGCGTCGTTCGTACCGTGGGCCAGCGCCACCAGGCTGGAAGTGAAGATTTGGCCGGTCCGGAAGCCGCCGCGCTTCTGGGTGAGCTTGCTGCCCGTTTCGGGATCATGCCGCGACGTGAGTGCGTAGGCGATGCGGGTGCAGGCGTAGGCCACCAGCCCGGCAATGACGGGGGCGAAGACAGCGGGAAGAATGACTTTTTGGAGCAGTGTTTCCAAATTGACGGAGTGGAAGCCGATGCCGGCGATCGCCGCGCCGATTAGACCTCCGAAGAGCGCATGGGATGAGCTGGACGGCAGGCCCTTCAGCCACGTGATCATGTTCCACAGGACGGCGCCCATGAGGCCGGCGAAAATGATGTCCGGGGTGATCTGGATTCCGCCGGACCCCTCGCGGATGATGCCACCCGAGACCGTCTTGGCAACTTCCGTGGACAGGAAGGCGCCAACCAGGTTCAGGACCGCGGCTAGTGCAACCGCAGTCTTGGGCTTGATGGCACCGGTGGCAATGGGCGTGGCCATCGCGTTTGCGGTGTCATGGAACCCGTTCGTGAAATCGAAAAATAGTGCCAGCGAAATGACCAGCGCCACCATTAAGGTGATGTCCACCTGTTGCCCAATCTGCAGAGTCTACGTACAGCAGTTCCACTTCCCCTGCCTGCACTGCACAGCATAGTTCACCCGCTGTTTAAGAAAACGTCTGGGGGTAGCGGAGCTGCAGAGCGGGCTTGAAACCTTATCGATGGTACGCGTCCTGCAGACGAGGTCAAACCTGCAAGGCCCATACTCTGTCACACCTGCCGGTCCGGGGGCCGGGAGAAGGCGCGGATGGCCTCCAGCTGACGTGGCGACAGTCCGGTCCGGGGGTCCGGCGAGACTAGCAAGGCACGGCGGCCAAGGATCCGTGCCCATGCCTGCGCCCGGCCTTCAAATGCGAGCTGGTCATCCACCCAGATGATCCGCTCCGGCGTGTTCCTGCCCACATCCGCCTGGATGGCTTCCAGCTTCCACCACTCCGCGCCGCTTCCCGCCCCGTCCGCGGTGAGAACCGGCCACGAGCTTCCCTCCAGTCCGGTTACCGGGCAGAGCACGGCCGGCGCCAGTTCCTCCCAGCTGGTGAGCCAGACGCAGCGGAGACCGGGCCACAGCGTCAGCCGGTTCAAGGCGGCAACCAGCTCGGCCGAGTAGGCCACCTCGAGCATCCCGGCGTAGGCGTAACGCCAGGCCGAGCCCCACGGCGTAGTGCCCCTCGGGCCGAACGGGCACACCACGCCGTCGACATCGAGGTACAGGGCGACCCTGTCCTCGGTGCCTCCATTCAGCGCGGTGTCTTCTTTCCGCGCGGCATTTCCCACGGCATTCCTCCAACGCCTGCAACCGGCGCTGAACCCAACGCTACGGAACGCCCGCAGGGCGGGGCAATGCCCCCAGACTCCAGGCTCTGCTAGGACGCCGCTGCGCTACAGCGCCGCCCGGTTACGCCGGAACCTTCGCCCCCACTGACGACGCCGGCACGGCAGCCGAGGGCACGCCGTCGCCATCCCGGCCGAACAGCCAGTCGTTGTACCGGAAGTCGTTGTCTTTCCTGCTCTTGAAGAGCAGGTTGCGCAGCGTCCGTGCCAGGCCCGAGACGTGCCAGGACTCTCCCCAGACCCGCGCCGTGCGCTGCACCCGGGCGGTGCGGCCGGCGCGGAGGACGTTGAATTCCCGGATGGCGTCGTCCCACCCTTCCGGGTTGACGCCGTCGGGGGTGAACACGGTGCCGTTGCTGACGTCCTGCAGCACGGCTGCGTCCTCGAGGGCCTGGCAGGCACCCTGGGCGAGGTACTGGAGCATCGGATGCGCGGCGTCGCCCATCAGCACCATCCGGCCGGCGACCCAGTTTTCGATCGGGTCGCGGTCGTACATGGGCCAGCGCATGCTGGTGCCCAGGTTCTTCAGCGCTTCCTGGACGGCGGGAACGCCATCCTTGTACGCGGCCTCCAGTTCGTCCACTCCCCCGTACTGCTCTTCGCCGCGTTCGAAGGAGGGGGACTTGAAGACGGCCACAGTGTTCAGCAGCTCGCCCTTGCGCAGCGGATACTGCACGAGGTGGCAGTCCGGTCCGAGGTAGACGATAACGTCCTCCAAGTCGGCCTTGGGAGTATTTTGGGTGATCGGCACGGTGCCGCGGTAGGCAACGTAGGCCGATGAGACCGGCTCGTCGCTGGCCACGAGCGGACGCAGGGTGGACTTGAGTCCGTCGGCACCGATTACGACGTCGGCCTCGTAGTCCACGCCGGCGGCGGTGTGGGCCACGCCGCGGCCGTTCACGGTTTCAACGCTCTCGACCATGACGTCGTTCACAAGCTTGACCCCCGCCGCTTCACAGGCTTCGAGCAGGACCCGGTGCAGGTCGCTGCGGTGGATCACCACGTACGGCGCACCGTAGCGTTCGGCGAATTCCCCGCCGAGCGTCTGGCGGGTGAGCTCCTCGCCGGTGACGGCATCGCGGAAAACCAGGTGCTTGGGCTGGACACCGATCTCAAGCGCCTTTTCCAGCAGGCCCCAGCGCCGGAGGACGCGGGCGGCGTTGGGGGCCATCTGCAGCCCCGCGCCGACCTCGCCGAACTCGGGGGCCCGCTCCACGAGGGTGACGTTGGCGCCGTTTTCACGCAGTGCGAGGGCTCCGGCCAGTCCGGCCATTCCCCCTCCGATGACGAGGACATCGGTGGACGTGGCGTGCTCAGACATTGTTTGCTCCTGTTGGTGAGGGGGAAATTGAAAGTTTTGACTTGAGTTTGAGACCGACGGCGGCCAGCAGGACGGCGGCGATGGTGGCTGCACCGGCGAAGGCCAGGAAATTGGAATTGACGCCCAAACCGGCGGCGAGCAGTAGGCCGCCCACCTGCGGTGCGGCGACGGCGCCGATGCGGCCCGTCCCCAGAGCCCAGCCCAGCGCGGTCCCCCGCAGATGCCCGGGATAGTGGCTCGCGACGGCGGCGATGATGAGGCACTGCGTGCCATGCGTGCCGACGCCGGCAAGGACCAGCATGAAGTAGACGACGCCGACGGGCGGCCCGGTCACGAGGACCACGAGCGCTCCGGCAGCGACGGCGGCCGCGGCGATCGCCGTCGGAATCGGACCGAAACGGGTGCCTGCCCAGGCCGTGATGACCGAGCCGGCCACCGCCCCGAGATTGAGGGCCAGGGCGAACGTCAGGGCGGAGCCCAGGTTGTAGCCGGCCATCTGCATGAGGTTCGGCAGCCAGGTGCCCAACCCGTACCAGGCAAAGAGGGTGGCAATCGTGGCCACAGCGAACAGTACGCTGACCCCCAGATAGGGGGCGCGGAGCAGGGAACTGAAGCCGGACGGTTCCTTGAGCGTGCGACCGCTGCCGGCTGCCTTTCCGGTCGCGTTGCGGGCCGCCTTGGCCGCGGCAACATCCATGGCGCTTAGCGGGGCCAGCGTCTCCGGAAGGTATTTCAGGCCGAGCGGCACCACGATCGCCAGGGCAAGCACGGCCACCAGGAACATTGACTCCCAGCCGAAGGCGGGGATCATCTGGATGCCGACGAGCGCGGCGATGGATCCGCCGATCGGGACGCCGGACATCATCAGGGTGGCAATGGTGGACCGCCATTTGGCGGGCACCAGCTCGGCAACGAGGGCGTTCGCTGACGGCACCAGGCCGCCGAGCCCGATGCCCGCGAGGAGCCGCAGGGTGCCGAAGACGGCTGCGTTGGGGGCGAAGGCGCAAAGGATGGTGAAGATCGAGAAAATGATGGCGCAGCCCAGGATGGTGCGGCGGCGACCCCAGGTGTCGGCCATCCGGCCGGCAAAGATCGCCCCGATCATCATGCCGACGAAGGCCATGGATCCGATGGTTCCGGCGGTGGCCTTGCTCAGTCCCCAGCCGGTCTCGGAGATCAGGGAGGACTGGACGGTGCCGTAGACGATGAGGTCGTAACCGTCAAAGACCACCAGCAGCCAGCAGACGAGGACAGCCGCTGCCGAGCTTTTGGAGAACCTCGATGCGGGCCCATTAGCGGCAGTGCGGGCGGGAGCCCCCTGCGAGGACCCGTGCGGCGCTGCGGCGGGAAGTGTGTGATTCATCCCACTACTGTCAGCGCCGTGGCAGGGCAGGCGCCATAGAATTCTGATGTGCAGAACATCCCATCTTCCAAGTCGTCCCGGAAGACCGTGCAAAAGCGGCCCACCTATTCCATCGAGGCAGTGGACAACGCGCTGCAGCTCCTGCAGCTGCTCCGGGACGGTGGTGCACTGAGGCTCAAGGACGCAGCCGGGGAGCTGGGCGTGGCTCCGTCCACCGCCCACCGGCTTCTGGCGATGCTGGTGTACCGGGGTTTCGCCGTCCAGGATGAAAACCGCCGCTACGTGCCCGGGCCGGCAATGGGGGTCGGGCCGGCCGGGCTGAGCTGGACCAGGCTGCTCCGCTCGCTCGCCCAGCCGCACATGGAGCTGCTGTCCGCCCAACTTAACGAGACCGTCAACCTCATGGTTCGGGTGGGCACGAAGGTGCGGTTTTTGGCCACAGTGGAGGGAAACAATGTGTTGCGGGTTGGGGACCGGCAGGGGACGGTGATGCCGGCCAACAAGACCTCCGGGGGCAAGGCCATGCTCGCCGAACTTGAAACCCCGATGATCGAACAGCTCTTCCGCAGCAACAGTGCCGAAATTGGCGGGGACACAATTCCCGCGGCGGACTACCCAACGTTCCTGCGGGAGCTTGAGTCCATCCGCAGCAACGGCTTCGCGGCCAACTTTGAAGGCACGGAGGAGGGTGTGAGTGCCCTCGGCATCGCCCTGCACAACCGGCACGGGCAGGTGGTCGGTGCGCTCAGCGTCGCCACTCCTGCGACGCGGTTCCGCAGGTTGTTCGACGCCGGACTGGTCCCCGCCCTGCGGGAAACCTGCCGGCAGCTAGAGATCGATATCGCGGCCAATCCGGCAGAGCCGGAGTGAGGCTCCGGCAGTAAGGACAATCAGACTGCGCAGACAATTCTGACCAGCAGAATATGCTGGGGATCACATAGCTCCATCCGTACGGTCGAACTACGCCAACGAACTGTTCTGACCTATCGAGGAGGCCCACGTGACCATCAGCGCCGAGAACACGACTTATGAATCAGTGGCCGCGGGGCATACGGCTGCGGAGCCGACGCCAGAGGAAGCTGCCCAGCTGGAGGAGCTGTACCGGGATTTTGACCGCGGGAACCTGATCCCGTTGTGGACCGAGATCGGTGACCTGATGCCGATGGTCCCCACACCTAAGGCCCTGCCCCATGTCTGGCGCTGGAACGACCTCTACCCGCTGGCCGCCCGGGCCGGTGACCTGGTTCCCGTGGGCCGCGGCGGTGAACGCCGGGCCATCGCCCTCGCCAACCCAGGGCTGGGTGGCACTCCGTACGCCACGCCGACGTTGTGGGCGGCGATCCAGTACCTCGGTGCCCGCGAGACGGCCCCGGAACACCGCCACTCACAGAACGCCTTCCGCTTCGTCGTCGAGGGCGAAGGCGTCTGGACCGTGGTGAACGGCGACCCGGTACGGATGTCCCGCGGCGACTTCCTGCTGACGCCGGGCTGGAACTTCCACGGCCACCACAACGACACCGACCAGCCGATGGCCTGGATCGACGGCCTGGACATCCCTTTCGTGCACTACGCCGACGCCGGGTTCTTCGAGTTCGGCACCGAGCGCGTCACCGACGAGGCCACCCCGGACATCTCCCGCTCCGAGCGGCTCTGGGCCCACCCGGGCCTGCGGCCGCTCTCCGGCCTGGGTGACACCACGAGTTCCCCCATCGCTGCGTACCGCTGGGAGCACACCGACCGGGCCCTTCGCGAGCAGCTGCTGCTCGAGGACGAAGGCCACCCGGCCACCGTGTCCCAGGGCCACGCCGCCGTCCGGTACACCAACCCCACCACCGGCGGGGACGTGATGCCCACCATCCGCGCCGAGTTCCACCGGCTCCGCGCCGGTGCCGCCACCGAAGCCGTCCGCGAGGTCGGATCCAGCGTGTGGCAGGTCTTCGAAGGGTCCGGCACCGCCACCCTGAACGGCGAGACCAAGAAGCTGGCCAAGGGCGACCTCTTCGTGGTCCCATCCTGGGCAGAGTGGTCCCTTCAATCCGACACCGAATTCGACCTGTTCCGCTTCAGCGACGCCCCCATTTTCGAACGCCTGAATTTCAACCGCACGTACACCGAAGGACGAAAGAACGCATGAGACTCCTCACCCTCCGCCTCTCCAATGGGGAAAAAACAGAAACCGTGGCTGTCCGCCAGGACGGCGAGACCCTGATCGAGATCGACGGCTTCACCGACGTCGGCGAAACTCCTCCGCGACTCCGCGTGGGAAGAAAAGGCGAAGGCGGCCAACGGCGCAACCCACGCGCTCGACGGCGCCGACCTCGCCGCCGTCGTGCCTTCCCCGGGCAAGATCATCTGCGTGGGCCACAACTACCGCAACCACATCAAGGAGATGGGCCGGGAAATCCCGGAGTACCCCACCCTGTTCGCCAAGTACACCGAATCCCTGATCGGCCCGAATGATGACCTTGCGCTGCCGCAGGAATCGGACACGGTGGACTGGGAAGCCGAGCTCGCCGTCGTCATCGGCAAGAAGGGCCGGCGGATCAGCGAAGCAGACGCCGCGGACCACATCGCCGGCTACTCCGTCCTGAACGACATCAGCATGCGTGACTACCAGTTCCGCACCATCCAGTGGCTGCAGGGCAAAACCTGGGAAAACTCCACCCCGTTCGGCCCCGCCCTGGTCACCAAAGATGAGTTCAGCGCCGGGCCGCTGATGACCTCCGCGGTCGACGGCGACATCCAGCAGCAGACCCCCACCGGCGACCTCGTGTTCACGCCCGAATTCCTGGTCTCCTACATCTCCACGATCATCACGCTGCACCCCGGTGACGTGATTGCCACCGGGACCCCCGGTGGCGTGGGCCACGCCCAGAACCCCAAGCGCTACCTGCAGGAAGGCAACGTCCTGGTCACCACCATCGAGGGACTGGGCCAGCTGACAAACCGCGTGCTCAAGGAAGCCTGATGGCCGCCCGGCACGACCTCGCCACCGATCCGGGCCTGCAGGAAGCACTCCTGCAGGCCCGGCGGGGCACCGCTTTCTTCGCCCGCAAGCTCAACGAACTCAGCGACGGCGAGCTCGACGGCGGCTCCCTCCTTCCCGGATGGACGCGCCGCCATGTCGTGGCCCACGTCGGCTACAACGCACGGGCCATCGCCCGGCTGGTCGAGTGGGCGGCGACGGGGGTGGAAACGCCCATGTACCCCTCGGTGGCGGTGCGCGACCACGAAATCAGCTTCGGCGCGACGCTGTCGCCGATTGCATTGCGGAACCTGTTCGACCACTCCGCCGTGCACCTCAGTGTCGAATGGCGCGACCTGCCGGACCAGGACTGGGCCAACGAGGTCAAGACCATCCAGGGCCGCACCGTCCCGGCATCCGAAACCGTCTGGATGCGCACCCGCGAACTCTGGATCCACGCCGTCGACCTCGGCAACGGTGCCAGCTTCGCCGACATCCCCGCGCCCGTCCTGGCACGGCTGCTGCGGGACATCACCTCGGCCTGGCACGCCCGCGGCACTGATGCCGGTCTGTTGGTCAGGGTGACGGGCACGGACCTGGTGTTTGGCGATACTGCTGCGCAGGATCCCGTCACGGTCAGCGGACCGCTTGCCGGCGTGGCTGCCTGGGCCGCCGGACGGACGGCCGAAGCAGGCCTCCCCGGCGTCACCGCCGCCCGCGGGGTTAACGTTCTGCCCAACATTCCCGCCGCCCCGAAGTGGATCTGAGGGTGGCCAAAACGCCGGGGTAGACTGTGCCCGTCAGCGCTGGAGCGGGATCCGACGGAAGGCAATCCATGGGCATGGCCGGGGCAAACGGGGCAATTTCGGACGACGAACTGGACCTCCTTCACCGCTACTGGAGCGCGGCGAACTACCTGACGGTGGCCCAGATCTACCTCCAGGACAATGCACTGCTGCGGGAGCCGCTGCGGCCGGAGCACGTCAAGCCGAGGCTGCTGGGGCACTGGGGCACCGGCCCCGGGCTATCGCTGATCTACGCCCACCTGAACCGGCTGATCAGGAATACAGCTGCCGAGGTCCTGTTCATTGCCGGCCCGGGCCATGGCGGACCGTCGGTGGTGGCGAACGTCTATCTCGAGGGCAGCTACTCCGAGATTTACCCTGAGATCAGCCGCGACGCCGCCGGGCTGCGCCGGCTGGCACGGCAGTTTTCGACGCCGGGCGGTGTGGGCAGCCACGTCGGTCCCGCCACTCCCGGGTCCATCCACGAAGGCGGCGAGCTGGGCTACTCGCTGATGCACGCCACCGGCGCCGTGATGGACAACCCGGATCTCATCGCGGCCTGCGTGGTGGGCGACGGCGAGGCCGAGACCGGTCCGCTCGCCGCCTCCTGGACGGCGCCGTTCTTCCTCAACGCGGCGCGGGACGGCGCAGTCCTGCCCATCCTGCACCTGAACGGGGCCAAAATTTCCGGGCCTACAGTCCTGGGACGCCGCCCCGACGCGGACGTCGAGGCACTGCTGAGCGCCAACGGGTGGGAACCCGTGACAGTGTCCGGCGACCAGCCCGAGAAGGTCCACCGGGCCCTGGCGGCCGCCCTGGACCAGGCGTATGGCACCATCCGGGACATCCAGCAGGCCGCCCGGGGCGCCGGTTCCGGCGCTTCCGGCTCCGGCAGTACTCGCACGGCGGCGGCGCGCTGGCCGGCGATCATCCTGCGGACCCCCAAGGGCTGGACCGGACCGGAGTCCGTGGACGGCAGTCCGGTGGAAGGCACGTTCCGTGCGCACCAGGTTCCCCTGTCCGGTGTCAGAGACAACCCGGAGCACCTGGCCCTGCTGGAGCAATGGATGCGCTCCTACCAGCCCGAATCCCTGTTCGACGACGACGGCCGGCTCCTGCCCGAACTGGCCGCTTTGGCGCCCGAAGGCAGGCTCCGGATGGGGGCTGCGCCGTGGGCCAACGGCCAGCCGTCCGTCCCGCTGGAAATTCCGGACCTCGAGCAGTACGCCGTCGACCCCGGCCAGCCCGGTTCGACCAGCATCGAAACCACCAAGCCGCTGGGCGAGCTGTTCCGCGACCTCTACACCGGAACGGAGGACAACCCGCGGTTCCGGCTGTTCTGCCCGGACGAAACCAACAGCAACAGGCTGGGCGCCGTGTTCGAGGCCACCGACCGCTGCCTCATGCTGCCGGGGACCGACGGGAGCGACGGGGATAACGGCGGGGACGACCATGTGTCGGCGGACGGCCGCGTCATGGAGGTGCTCTCCGAGCACCTGTGCCAGGGCTGGCTGGAAGGCTACCTGCTGACCGGGCGGCATGGGTTCTTCGCCAGCTACGAGGCCTTCGCCATGGTCAGCGCCTCCATGACCGTCCAGCACGCCAAGTGGCTGCAGCACGCCCGGGAGCTGGAGTGGCGCTCGCCGGTGCCGAGCCTGAACATCCTGCTGACCTCCACCTGCTGGCGCAACGACCACAACGGTTTCAGCCACCAGGGTCCGGGCCTGATCGACACCGTGCTGTCCCTGTCCGGCGAGGTGACCAGAATCTACCTGCCGCCGGACACCAACACGCTGCTGGCGGCTGCAGAACACGCCCTGCTCAGCAAGGACTACGTGAACCTTGTCGTCGTCGACAAGCAGTCCCACCCCCAATACCTGACCCTGGCGGAAGCCCGCGCTCATGCAGAAGCCGGAGCTTCCCGCTGGGAGTGGGCCGGCAATGAGGACAGCAGCAGCACAGAACCGGACGTCGTCCTCGCCTGCGCCGGCGACATTCCCACCGAGGAGGCACTTGCGGCGGCCTGGCTATTGCAGCGCCACGTTCCCGATGCCACCGTGCGCGTGGTGAACGTCATGGACGCCATGGTTCTTCCGCCCCGCGACGTGCACCCGCACGGGCTCGACGACGGGACGTTCACTTCGCTGTTCACGGACACCTGCGAGGTGGTGGTGGCATGGCACGGCTACGCCCGCTCCTTCCACCAGCTCCTGCACGGCCGGCCGAACCCGGACCGGTTCCACGTCCGCGGCTACAGCCAGCAGGGCACCACCACCACGCCGTTCGACATGGTGGTGGTCAACCGGATGAGCCGCTACCACCTTGCGCTGGAGGCACTCCGTCGGATGCCGCGGCAGTTCGACGGCGCGGAGTCCCTGGCCGAGCACTGCCACCGGCAGCTGGACGCCCACGCCGCATACATCCGGGAGCATTTCGAGGACCTGCCCGGCATCCGAGAGTGGGTATGGTCACCGCCAAGCTCCTGAACGGCCTGGTTCCTGAACGGCCAGGTTTTGAGCCCCGTCCACGCAGCCATCCCCGCGGTTTCCAGCATCAGGGCACGGCAGTAGTCTGGATGCATCACGGGGAAGATCGCATGCCTGAACTCGACCAATTGATCCTGAATGCCCGCGAAGCTTATGACCGCCGGGACTGGGCCGCCGCGCGGCGCGGCTTCGGCGCGGCGCGACTGCGGGCGCCGCTTGACGCGCCGGACCTCGATGCGCTGGCGAGTTCGGCCTGGTGGCTGGGCGACACATCCGGGGCGCTGGCCACGGCCGAAGAACTGTACCGCCGGCTGGCCGGCGACGGGGACCGGACCGGTGCCGCGATGGCCGCGCTCAACCTGTCCCTCCGCTGGGGCACCCGGGGCGACCTCGCCGTGGCTTCCGGATGGCTGAACCGTGCACGGCGCATGCTGGAGGGGCTCCCGGAAGGCCCGCCCAGCGGCTATCTGCTCTACCTCGAGGCGGGCATGACCATGGACGTCGAGGGCGATCCGGCACCCGCCCGGACGGCCGCGGCAGCGGTGGAAGCCCTCGCCGGCCGCTTCGGGGATCCGGCACTGGCGTGCTTTGCCAGAGTCCTGTCCGGCCTGGCGCTGGTCCGGGAGGGACAGACCGAGGCAGGATTCGGAGACCTCGACGAGGCCATGCTTCCTGTCCTCGCCGGTGAGGTTCCGCAGGAGTGGGCCGGCGACATCTACTGCACGGTGACCCATCTCTGCCACGTGCTGGGCGACTTTTCCCGGATGCGGTCCTGGACCACGGCCATGGAGCGGTGGACCGCCGGACAGTCCCGCACGTTCGTCTATGCCGATGTGACCCGGGTCCACGAGCTCCAACTCCTTAGTGCCGAGGGCAACTGGGATGCCGCGGAGCAGGAACTTTGGCCCCTCAGCGACAGGCTGGCCCAGGCCCACGGCTGGATGGCTGGCGCCGGCTACTACGAGCTCGGCGAGATCCGCCGGCTCCGGGGCGACCCGGCCGGCGCCCTCGATGCCTACGCCCGGGCGCGGGACGTCGGCGTCGAACCTCAACCGGGTGAGGCCCGGCTGCATCTCGCCGCCGGTGAGCGCGGCCTGGCGCTGGAGCAGCTGCGGGTGGCCCTGGCCGTAAGCGGACCGCTGGATAAAGCCCGGCTGCTGCTAGCCGCCACCGAGGTGGCAGCGGCGTCCGGCCAGGAGGACCTCGCCGCAACATGCTGCGCCGAGTTGGAGCAGACGGCGGCCCGCTATTCCTCCCCTGGATTACGGGCGTGGGCAGCTCAGGCCCGGGGTGTTGTCCTGCTGGGAGGGGGCCAGACAGCGGAAGCCCTGGCCGCCTTCGAAGCGGCAGGCCGGATCTACCGCGACCAGCGGGCCCGCTACAGCACGGCTGTCATCCATGAACTGGAATCGTCCTGCCGGAGGTCACTGGGCAATCCGGAAGCAGCCGACGCAGACCTGGCCACGGCGGCGGCCATCTACCAGCAGCTTGGCGCTGCGCCCGACCTCCAGCGGATCCAGGCTTACCTGCAACGGAATCATGAGTCTGCGCCGGGCGGGCTCACCGCCCGCGAGGCCGAGGTCCTGGCGCTGGTCAGCGGCGGCTCAAGCAACCGCCAGGTGGCAGATGCCCTGGTCATCAGCGAAAAAACCGTGGGCCGCCACCTGGCCAACATCTTCGGCAAGATCGGCGTCTCCTCCCGCACCGGTGCCTCGGCGTGGGCGCGTGAGCACGGCCGCCCCGGATCCTAAGCGGCACCTACATCATCTGCCCCATCCCCGCTCGGAAAAGATGCATAGTCCGCCCGACGCGGGGCGGTCCTCCGCGGGCCTACCTTCGGAAGTAGCGGCCCGCAGTTCCCAAAAAGGTCCGCAGTTACCGAAAGGCACGAACAGTGAGCACCTTCCAAAGCGAGGCAGTCGCCGCCCCCGAGGCAGCCGTCGAGGCTGCTGCCGGGAGGCTGGTGGGGATCCTCAACGACAGTTCAGCGGCCATCCTGGCCAGCATCGGTTACCAGACCGGCCTCTTCGAGGCGATGGCGGACCTGCCGGCCGCCACCAGCGAGCAGATCGCCGACGCCGCGGGGCTCAATGAACGCTACGTCCGCGAATGGCTGGGCGGGATGGCCACCGCCAGGGTCGTCGACTACAACCCCGCGGCACGGACCTACCTGCTGCGCCCCGACATCGCCCCGTCCGTCACGGGCCCCGGGGTGGACAACCTGGCCCGAACGCTGATGTACATCACGCTGATGGGAGAAGTGGCGGGCAAGATCGCCGGCAAGTTCCGGACCGGTGGCGGTCTGGACTACGCCGAGTACCCGGGCTTCGTGGGGATCCAGGCGGCGGACAGCGGCTCCGTGCACGACGCGTCCCTCATCGACACCATCCTTCCGCTCTGCGGACGCGTGGACGCGCTGCGGACGGGCATCGACGTCGCAGATATCGGCTGCGGCGCCGGGCACGCGGTGAACCTGATGGCAGCGGCGTTCCCGGCCAGCAGGTTCACCGGTTATGACTTCCTCGAGGAAGCCCTGGCCGCCGGCCGGGCCGAGGCTGAACGCCTTGGCCTCACCAACGTGCGTTTCGTCCAGCGCGACGCCGCCAGCCTGGAAATCGACGAAGAGTTGGACCTGATCACCGTCTTCGATGCCATCCACGACCAAGCACACCCGGCCACCGTCCTGCGGAACATTCACCAGGCCCTGCGGCCAGGCGGAACGTTCCTGATGGTGGACATGAAGGCGTCCAGCAAACTCGAGGAAAACCTCAACCTGCCATGGGCGACGTTCCTCTACGCCATCTCCACCACGCACTGCATGTCGGTCTCGCTCGCCCAGGACGGCGATGCACTGGGCACGGTGTGGGGTGTCCAGCTGGCCGAGTCCATGGTGCGGGAGGCCGGCTTCGAACAGGTTGACGTCAAGGAACTGGACGAGGATCCCTTCAATGCCTACTTCGTCGCTAGGAAGCAGGAGCTGCCGAGGCTCCGCTGACGTTCACCAGCCACGCGATGCCGAACTTGTCGGTGCACATGCCGAAGATGTCGCCCCACGGAGCCTTCTCCATCGGGACGGTAATGGTGCCGCCGTTGCCGGACAGTTTGTCGTAGTAGCCGCGGAGTTCCGCCTCGTCGTCGCCGCTGAGCGACACCGAGATGTTGTTCCCCGGCGAGTAGTCCATGGAGTTGGGGGTATCGGCCCCCATGAGCACGAGCCCCTTCTCCGAGGTCAGCATCCCGTGCATGACCTTGTCCGCCTCCGCGGGATCTTCACTGGCGTGGAACTCCCCGAAGGTGCTGAGCGCCAGGTCCCCGCCGAAAACCGACTGGTAGAACGTCATGGCGTCGCGGGCGGTGTCACGGAAGCTGAGGTACGGGTTGAGCAGGGTGGACACGATCGGTTCTCCTTCGGCTATGCGTGTGGCGCCTTATGTGCGCGGCGCCCGGCACTACACATGTTGCCCGAATCCGGCTCGCCTTCATAGGGGTTCAGCGGCGGCGGTCAGGGCCGGAAGCGGTAACCGATGCCGGCCTCGGTCAGCAGATGGCGCGGGTTGCCTGTGTCTGCCTCCAGCTTGCGCCGGAGCTGGGCCATGTATACCCGCAGGTAGTTGGCTTCCTTCTCATAGGCTGGCCCCCAGACGGTGGCCAGGATCTGCTGCTGGGTGATGAGCTTCTCTGGGTTCCGCACCAGCAGTTCGAGGATGCTCCACTCCGTTGGAGTGAGCCGGACAGGCTCACCATTCCGGGTGACCATCCGCCGCCCCAGGTCAACACTGAACTCCGCGGTGTCCACGGTGGACGGCTCGGCGGCTTCCGGTGCCCGGCGCAGGAGCGCGCGAAGCCGGGCCAGGAGTTCCTCCAGCCCGAAGGGCTTGGTGATGTAATCGTCCGCGCCGGCGTCGAGGGCGTCCACTTTGTCCGATGAACCGTGCCGGGCGGAGAGCACCAGGACCGGGGCGGAGCTCCAGCGGCGGAGTTCCCTGAGAACCGCCGCACCGTCCATGTCCGGCAGTCCAAGGTCCAGGACAACAAGCCCGGGCGGATTGCGCGAGGCAGCAATGAGGGCGGCCTCTCCGTCCGCGGCCGTCTCCACGGTGTAGCCGTGCGCCTGCAAGGTGATCCGCAGCGCCTTCAGCAGATGCTGGTCATCATCCACAACGAGGACGCCCGTCACTGGGCAGTCTCCTGCGGAGATACGGCAGGTGAAACGCCAGGGCCGACGGCCGATGCCCCGCCGTCGGCCCCGGTTGAGTCATGCCCCGTTGACAGGGGAAGCCGGATGACCATGGTGAGTCCCCCGCCTGGCGTCTCCTCTGCCGCCAGGCTGCCGCCCATGGCCGAGACGAATCCCCTTGCGACCGCCAGTCCCAGGCCCACTCCGGTCGACTGCGACACATCGTCCAGGCGCTGGAACGGCCGGAACATCGCGGGCACGTTCCGGCCCGGGACACCGCGTCCGTGGTCGATGATCCTCAGTTCACCTGCCGGGTGCCCGTTGAGGACGGTGCCGCTGAGCCCGCCCGCCGCCGCCGTCACCTTTACGTCAGAGGCCGGGGCGTACTTGACCGCGTTCTCCGCGATATTGGCGATGACGCGCTCCAGCAGGACTGCGTCGGCGTCGACGGCGGGAAGGTTCGGTGGCAGTTCCACCCGCACACTCCCCGCCGGAAGGCCACGCAGCGCGGGAGGCACAACATCGAGCCACCGAACGGGCTTCAGCAGGGGGCGGACTGAGTCGGCAGTGATCCTGGACATGTCAAGGAGGTTGCCCACCAGGACGTCCAGCCTGTCCGAGCATTCGTCGATGGTTTCCAACAGCTCCATTTTCTCCTCGGGGGGATACGTGACGGCGGTCTGCAGGAGACCGCCGACGGCGAGCTTGATTCCGGCGAGCGGCGTGCGGAGGTCGTGCGAGACGGCACGCAGGATGGCGGTGCGCATGGTGTTTCCCTCGGCAAGCCGCAGCACCTCGAGGCGGCTGGCGGCCAGCTGCTGGCGCTCCAGCTGGGCCAGCACGTGCGCGGCGAAGGCGCCCAGCAGGCTGCTGTCGGCAGCCGGCACGGTCCTGCCGAACAGCACCAGCCAGGTGCCGTCGTCGACCGGTTCCACGGTGTGCCCGGCGAAATCCGTGCCTTCCCGTTCATGCTGCGTCAGCTCGCCCGCACTAGCGAGCAGCCGCGCGCCGGGACCGGCGCCGGATGCGGGTTCGAAAGCGGACCCGCTGAAGAGAGCCGCGCCGCGGACCCCGAAGACGTCCAGCGCCTGTTCCAGGAGACTGCCCACCGTATCCTCGGCGCGGGTGGCTCCGCGGGCCAGCTCGCCGAGCGTTGCGGCCTCGGCGCGCGCCCGGGCGGCCTCCTTGGAACGGCGTGCAGACCTGTCCACCACCCCCGCCACGGCCACTGAGACGCCCACGAACACGCCCAGGGACAGCAGGTCTTGCGGGTCGCCGATGGCCAGCTCACCGACCGGCGGCGTCGAGAAGTAGTTGACCAGCAGGCTGCTCCAGAGGGCTCCGGCGACGGCAGGCCAGAGCCCGCCCACGAGCGCCACGGCCACGGCCCCCGCGAGCTGGACCAGGACGGCGGTGGCCACGCTGTGCTCGATGACGGCGAGCGCCAGCTGCATCAGGATGGGGACGGCGGCCGCCAGTACGAACCCGACGGCGACGCGCACGCGGCCAAGGTCCCGCTGCCGCCGCCGGCCCGTGCCGCGTCCGGCCAGGGGACGCGGCACCACCTGCACGTCGAGGTCGCCGGCACGGCGGATGATCCGCGTCTCTGTGCCGCCCGACAGGAGCCTGGTCAGAGGGTGCGCGCGCGACTGGCCGATGACAAGCCGGGTTGCACCCACATGGGACGCGAACCCCAGGAGTGCTTCGACCGGGTCATGGGCGGCGACGGTGTGGTAGCTTCCGCCCAGCTCCACCACCAGACGGCGCTGGGACTCGAGGGCGCTGGTGGATTCGCCCGACGAGCCCTCCGCGGAGCGGATGTGCACGGCGAGCAGGTCACCGCCGCCGGCACCGTCCAGGACCTTGACTGCACGACGGATCAGGATCTCCCCCTCGAGGCCTCCCGACAGGCCAATGACGATCCGTTCCCCTGCCATGACGCCATTCTTCCACCAGTCCGCCGGCCCGGGCGGCACACGCGGTTGGGTGCTCACACCGCCGTTAAGGATCCGTCAAGATTCCGCTGCGGGCGGTTCCGGCGCTCCGGCGCGGTGCTACGTTCGGCTGTGCCCGCACGAAAATGCCGCGGCGGCAGTAACTGGCCGCGGCGGCAGTCACATAGCGCGGTCGCGGGGCACCAGCACAGATGGAAGGCACCATGACAACCATGAGCCGCCCGCCGGCGGACCCCTCGGAGCTGCGCCACACCCGCAGGCAGCGGCTGCACAGCTGGCTGCTGCTCGGCCTTCAGGACAGCAAGGGTTCCCATCAAGGGCCGGGCGGGCGGACCCTGGCGCACGAGCGGAAGCATGCGTGGTGGCAGGTCATGTGTTTGACCGGCGTGGACTACTTCTCCACCCTGGGCTACCAGCCCGCCATCGCCGCGCTCGCGGCCGGCGTCATTTCCCCGCTGGCCACGCTGGTCCTGGTGGCCGTCACGCTGTTCGGGGCGCTGCCGGTGTACCGCCGGGTGGCAGGCGAAAGCTCCCACGGGGAGGGCTCCATCGCCATGCTGGAGCGGCTCCTCCCCCGCTGGGGCGGCAAGCTGTTCGTCCTGGTGCTGCTC
The DNA here is from genome assembly GCF_030815865.1 of Arthrobacter globiformis. Classification (NCBI taxonomy): domain Bacteria; kingdom Bacillati; phylum Actinomycetota; class Actinomycetes; order Micrococcales; family Micrococcaceae; genus Arthrobacter; species Arthrobacter globiformis. The sequence continues at coordinate 3,003,764 of NZ_JAUSXI010000001.1, read as the reverse complement.
GGCTTCGCGGCAACGGACTTTATGATTACCATGACCCTCTCCGCCGCGGACGCCACGGCACACCTCATCCAGAACCCGTTTGCCCCGGCGTGGCTGCAGGGGCAGGAGGTGACGGTGACCCTCGTTCTCCTGGCCTTGCTTTCTGCCGTCTTCCTGCGCGGATTCAAGGAGGCGATCGGGATCGCCGTCGTCCTGGTGGCGGTCTATCTGGCGCTGAACGTCGTGGTGGTGGCGAGGGCCGCCGCCGAAACGCTGGGGCACCCAACCGCCGTCGGCGACTGGTGGCAGGCGCTGGGGACATCTCACGGAAACCCTGCGCTCGCCGTCGCCATAGCCCTGCTGGTGTTCCCCGAATTGGCGCTGGGCCTGTCCGGCTTCGAAACAGGCGTGGCCGTCATGCCGCAGGTCCGCGGCCGGGACACGGACACGGAGGAGAACCCGGCGGGCCGCGTCGAAGGGACCCGCCGCATGCTGACCACCGCCGCGCTGATCATGAGCGCGTTCCTCATTGCCAGCAGCCTCACCACGGTGATCCTCATCCCGGCAGCCGAATTCGAGCCCGGCGGCCAGGCCAACGGCCGCGCCCTTGCCTTCCTGGCCCATGAATACCTGGGAAACGGGTTCGGCACCGTCTACGACCTCAGCACCATCGCCATCCTGTGGTTCGCCGGGGCGTCGGCGATGGCCGGGCTGCTGAACCTGGTGCCGAGGTACCTTCCCCGGTACGGGATGGCACCGGAGTGGGCCAAGGCCGTCCGGCCGTTGGTGCTGGTCTTTGCCTGCATTGCCTTCCTGGTCACCATTCTTTTTAGGGCCGACGTCGACGCCCAGGGCGGTGCGTACGCCACCGGCGTGCTGGTGCTGATGACCTCCGCCGCGGTCGCCGTCGCACTGTCCGCCCGGCGTCACCGGCAGCGGAAACGCACCGCGGGCTTTGGGCTGATCGCCTTCGTGTTCATCTACACGATGGTCGCAAACATTGTTGAGCGGCCCGAGGGCATCCGCATTGCCGCGTTCTTCATCACCGGCATCATCGTCATTTCGCTGCTGTCCAGGATCGGGCGGTCCTTCGAGCTGCACGCCACCCACGTCCGCCTCGACCGGACGGCCCTCGAATTCGTCGCCGAGGACGAGAGCGGCCCCATCGGCATCATTGCGCACGAACCGCGCAGGCTGACCGCGGAGGCGTACCGGCAAAAACTGACATCCGCCATCGAGGTCAGCCACCTGCCGGTCCATTACGAGGCGCTGTTCCTGGAGGTGATCGTGGACGACTCGTCCGACTTCGAGACCGAACTGCAGGTACACGGCGTGGTGCGGCACGGGTACCGGGTGCTGGAGGTGCACGGGCCCGTGGTGCCGAACACCATCGCCTCCGTGCTCCTGCACATCCGCGACGTCGCCGGGCTCATGCCGCAAATCTATTTCCGCTGGACCGAGGGCAATCCGGTGGTGAACCTGTTGCGCTTCCTGTTCCTCGGCGAGGGCGAGATCGCCCCGGTCACCCGGGAGGTGCTGCGGGAAGCCGAGCCGGATGTCACCAAGCGTCCGTGGGTGCATGTGGGGTGAGCACTTCCCCGGACCCCGGTGAACATGCGCGGCGCGTTGCGTGTTGCGTGCGCGGACGGACGCCGGGCCGTAGGCTCAGCGCATGGCGAAATTCTTTGATGTCCACCCCGAGGATCCCCAGCCCCGCGCGATCTCGCAGATCGTGCAGCTCCTGCGATCGGGCGGGCTGATCGCCTACCCCACGGACTCCTGCTACGCCCTCGGCGCCCAGCTGGGGAACAAGGAGGCGTTGGACCGCATCCGTTCCATCCGCCAACTGGACAGCAAGCACCATTTCACGCTGGTGTGCCAGGACTTCGCGCAGCTGGGGCAGTTCGTGAACATCGGCAACGACGTGTTCCGCAGCATCAAGTCCGTCACTCCGGGCAGCTACACCTTCATCCTGCCGGCCACCAAGGAGGTCCCGCGCCGGCTGTTGCACCCCAAGAAGAAGACCGTGGGTGTGCGCATCCCGCGGCACAACTTCGTGCAGGCGCTGCTGGCCGAACTCGGCGAGCCGCTGCTGTCCAGCACGCTGCTGCTGCCGGACGAGGAGGACCCGCTGACCCAGGGCTGGGAAATCAAGGAACGGCTTGACCATGTGGTGGACGCCGTGGTCGAGGCCGGCGACTGCGGCTCCGAGCCGACCACCGTCGTCGACTTCTCCGGCGGCACCGCTGAGGTGGTGCGCCGCGGCACGGGCGACCCGTCCCGGTTTGAGTAGGGGCGGGTTGGCGTAGCAGCGTGGCCCCGGGCGGGGCGGCGCCGGCTACTCCGGCTTCTTCGCCCGGCTGGGCTGAACGCGGGGCGGTTCGCCCGGCATCTTGGGGTAGTCCGGCGGGAACGGCAGCTCACCCAGCCCGTCCTTGACGTCGCGCTCCCACCACTCCAGCAACGTGTCGATGGTCCCCGGCTTCGCATGCATGTCAGCCCACGGGTCCCCCACCGTTTTCAGCCTGTCCGGGACGGTGAGGATGGTGAAGTCCTTGGGCCTGACGTCCGCCAGCTCGTCCCAGGTGATGGGGCAGGACACGGAAGCGTGCGGGAGGGCCCGGGGGCTGTACGCGCCGGCGATGGTGCGGTCGCGGTTGGCCTGGTTGAAGTCAACGAAGATGCGCTCGCCGCGTTCCTCCTTCCACCAGTTCGTGGTGACCTTATCCGGCATGCGCCGCTCGAGCTGCCTGGCGGCAGCGATTACAGCGTGGCGGACGTCCAGGAACTCGCGGGTCGGCTCAATGGGGGCATAGACGTGCAGCCCACGGTTGCCAGAGGTCTTCAGGAAGGCGTCCAGCCCCGCCTCGGCGAGTACCTTCCGCAGTTCCAGGGCGGCGGGGATGGCGTCGTCGTAGTCGGTACCCGGCTGGGGGTCCAGGTCGATGCGGAGCTGGTCGGGGTTGTCCGAGTTGTCGGCACGCGACGGCCAGGGGTGAAAAACCACGGTGTTCATCTGTGCGGCCCAGACAGCGGCGGCCGGCTCGTCCAAGACCAGCATGGGATGCGAGCGCGCGCTGGGAAAGGTGACCTTGACCGTGCGGATGAAGTCCGGCGTGCCCTTCGGGGGATTCTTGGAGAAGAACTGCTCGCCGTCCACGGCGTCTGTAAACCGCTGCAGTGCCACCGGCCGGTCCCCGTTGGCCCGGATGAAGGCCTCCCCCACGTCCACGAAGTAGCGCGCCAGGTCCAGCTTGGTCAGTCCCAGTTCGGGCCACAGCACCCGGCTTGGACTAGAGACGCGCATTTCCCGGGGGCCGTCGGGCCCGTCGACACTGATGGTGGTCTGTTCACTGGCCATGGGGACAACCTACCCCGCGCGGCCCGCGGCGTCAGCAGTACGCCCGCCGCGATTCCTGCCACGATCGAAGGCGGGCGGACCCCTCCGGCGAGTCCCGCCGTCGTGCACTGAGAAACATCTCCCCGCTCTCTGGGCAGCGGCGGGGCCATCTGTAAGGATGAAACACACCGGGCGCCGCCAGGCGCAGAGCATCCTCGAAGGAGACCCGTTCCATGGTTGAATCCCCGAGTCTGGACCAGGCTGCCGAGGAGTCCGGTGAGTCCCAGCCTTCCGGGGCATCCCAGTCAGGCAACCGCCGCCTGCTCAGCAGGGTGGCCGCGCAGGCTGGCCTGGAGCCGGGCAGCCGGGACTGGACCGCGCTGGAGCAGCGCTTCGAGCGCCACTTCCCCCATCTGTCGAGGCTGTTCCGTTCGCTGTACGGATCACGGCCTGACATTGAGGAACAGCTGACTGCCCTGGCGCTGGAGATCGCGCGTTCCTGGCAGGAGCGGCCCGCAGACCTGAAAAAGCTCGACGCCGGCCGTGAGGGGAACAGCGACTGGTTCCAGTCCAACCGCATGCTCGGCGGCGTCTGCTACGTGGACCGGTATGCGGCAGACCTGGAGGGTGTCCGCGCCCGCATCCCCTATTTCAAGGAACTCGGCCTCACCTACCTGCACCTGATGCCGCTGTTCCTAGCCCCGGAGCCCCTGTCCGACGGCGGCTATGCCGTGTCAAGCTACCGTGAGGTCAACCCGAAGCTCGGCACCATGGACCAGCTGCGCGCGCTCGCCGCCGAGCTGCGGGCCAACGGCATCAGCCTGGTGGTCGACTTCATCTTCAACCACACCTCCAACGAGCACGAGTGGGCCCAGCGGGCCGCCGCGGGCGATCCGCGCTACAGCGACTACTACTGGATCTTCCCGGACCGCGGCATGCCGGACGCGTTCGAACAGAACGTGCGCGAAATCTTCCCGGAAGACCACTCCGGCTCCTTCGTGCAGCTGCCGGACGGCCGCTGGGTGTGGGCCACCTTCCACACGTTCCAGTGGGACCTGAACTACTCCAACCCCGAAGTGTTCCGGGCCATGGCGGGAGAAATGCTGTTCCTGGCCAACCTGGGCGTGGACATCCTGCGGATGGATGCGGTGGCGTTCATCTGGAAGCAGCTGGGGACGCCGTGCGAGAGCCTGCCCGAGGCGCACACCCTGCTGCAGGCCTTCAATGCGGTCTGCCGGCTGGCGGCGCCGTCGCTGCTGTTCAAGTCCGAGGCCATCGTGCACCCGGATGAGGTAGCCCTGTACATCGATCCGGCCGAATGCCAGCTCTCCTACAACCCGCTGCAGATGGCGCTGACCTGGGAAGCCCTGGCCACGCGCAACGTGTCGCTGCTGGCCCAGGCCCTGGAGCGGCGGCACAACATCGCGCCGGGAACCTCCTGGGTGAACTACGTGCGGAGCCACGACGACATCGGCTGGACGTTTGCCGACGAGGACGCCGCCGAGTTCGGCATCAACGGGTTCGACCACCGCCGGTTCCTGAACTCGTTCTACGTCAACCGGTTCCCGGGCAGCTTCGCCCACGGCGTGCCGTTCCAGGACAATCCGCGGACAGGCGACTGCCGCATCTCCGGCACCACGGCGTCGCTGTGCGGTCTGGAGGACGGTTCGGCTGAGGCCATCCGCCGCGTCCTGCTGGCGCACTCGGTAGCCTTCAGCACCGGCGGCATCCCGCTGCTCTACCTGGGCGACGAGGTGGGGCAGCTCAATGACTACGGCTATGCGCAGGAGGATGGCCACGAGGCGGACAGCCGGTGGGTGCACCGGCCGCAGTTCCCCGCAGAACGGTACGCGAGGCGCCTGGACCCGGCGACGCCAGAGGGGGCAGTGTTTGCGGGGCTGCGGCGGCTGGCGGAGGTCCGCGCGGCGACTCCCGAGCTGGCCGGCACCCGCCTGGTGCCGTTCACCACGAACAACCCGGCCGTGTTGGGATACCAGCGCCCGGGCGAGGGGACCGCGGTGCTTGCCCTGGCCAACTTCAGTGACGGCCCGCAGGTGGTGTCAGGGGACACGCTGTCCGGGTTCGCGGCTGAAGCTTTGGACCTGTTTTCCGAGGGGCCGGTCCGGATCGACGAGGGGCTGGTGCTGCGGCCGCAGGATTACGTCTGGCTCCGGGTGGTCCCGGCCGGCCAGACAACCGCCGGCTAGGCACCCACCTTGCTGCGCGTCGGCATGCGTTCGATGCCGCCCGGAATGAAGACCAGACTGCGGAATAGGGGCAGCAGCCGGCCCAGGAACACGGCCCTGTAGCCATGGCGGAGAAACCACGCCTCCACCTTGTCCACGTCGTCCAGTGCCACGAACGGGATCTTGCCGACCAGTGCCCGCGTCCGCTGCCTGCCCAGCCACGCGCCCAGCAGGTGAAGCAGGTACGCTCCGAGGAGTGAGCCGGCGGTCGTCCAGAAAATAGCTTCCAGCAGCGTGAAGCCCCCGCGGCTGGCCTTGAAGCGGGCGAACGGGAGGATGACCTCGCTGGGAATGGGCGGAAAGAGGTTCTCCAGGGCCGTCGCCAGCCCGGCGCCGGGAGCGCCCAGAGCTTCCATCGGGCTCCTCACCCAGCCAGCGATTCCGTCAAGGCCTCCGGCCCCAAGGGTTGCCGCCAGGACCGTCATCGCGCCGCCTGCTGGGTCTGTGACTCTTGCCCGCTTCATCCAGGCTGAAGGCGGCGGTGCCGTAGAAACGCGACGACCATGGCAACAAGGGCCCCGCCGAGCCTGCCGCTGCCGACGGTCAGGGGTGGGATGGGTCGGTAGACGATCATGGGGGTTCCTCCTGGGCGGTTCATGTGCCGTGCCCGGTCTCTTCCGGCTTCTGCATCAACTGTCCGGCCCGGAGCTGGCTGGGAACTTTCGCCGGTCTGTGCCCAGACTGTGCATCGTAAAGCCGTCATCCGGGCAGCGTCCGGATCCGTCGTCCCGATCGGGCATGATTGAGTCATGCCCACCGCTGACTCGCCCATCACCATTGCCGTCGGCGACGGCCACGTCTCCGGCGCCTACGCGCGGCCGGCCAATCCGTTCGCAACGCTTGTGCTCGCCCACGGTGCCGGCGCGGGCATGGAGCATCCGTTCATGCGCGGGTTCACGGGCGCATTGAACGACGACGGCGTGGCCACCTTGCGCTTCAACTTCCCCTACCGCGAGGCGGGCCGGAAGTTCCCCGACCGGCCGCCGGCAGCGATTGCCACCTGGCGGGCGGCCATGGCCGAAGCGGCGGCCCGTGCAGAGTCCGCCGGGGACACCGGGCCGGTGTGGGCGGCCGGGAAGTCGTTCGGCGGCCGGATGGCGTCCATGGCGGTGGCCGAGGGGATGCCGGCCGCCGGCCTTATCTACCTCGGCTACCCGCTGCACCCGCCGGGCAAGCCGGAGAAGCTTCGCGACGAGCACCTCTATGGGCTCGAAGCCCCCATGCTCTTCCTCCAGGGAACCCGCGACACCTTCGCCACCCAGGCGCTGCTGGAAGGTGTGGTGCAGCGCATCGGACCGACAGCCACGCTGCAGTGGTGCGAGGGCGGCGACCACTCGTTCGCGGTTGCCGGAAACAAACGCACCGCCGAGGACATCGGCGCCTCGCTGGCGGCGCCTGTCACCAAGTTCCTGCGCGCTCACAGGCCTGCCGGCCGCTAGCGCGCATGGTTGGGGCACAATTTTGTACCCCATCGGGCAACTAATCCGAGCTGCCCGGGAGCGTCCAATTGAATTCTCCCCGTGTTCACTAGGGCAATTGCCCATATCTGTCTCCGCCGCCAGGTTTTAAGGGGCAAGGCCCCGCAGCAGGAGCAGAAGCGACGGGTTTCCCTATGGGTTACACGACTCCACAATGAAGTCCAGGCCTGCCGGGGGCCCGATTTTGGCGGGGCGAGTTCAGGAGCATTCTGTGGCAGCTCGAAGCAGGCGACATTCAACGAAAGGATCGGATTCCGCTCGTAGGAATTTCGCTGGCGGTTTGGCTCTGCGAAGTCTCGCGGCGGCGCTGGTCCTCGGTTTTGTTGTCTTCGCCTTCGCCCAGGGCCCGGTCAATTCAGATCATCAGCCTGCCGGTGACGTCATGTTGCCAGCGGCTCCTACCGGTAGCGAAGACGCACCGCTCCTTGACCCGAACAACACCCCACGGGTGAAGGTGCCCTTTAGGCCAGTGGTTTCGGATTCTGCCATCAAGGGAGCAACGACGCTGGGTGTTGCGTCGGCACTGCTAAGAAGGCCTCCTAAAGGATCCCTCATGGCTCCTCTTGAAGGCTTGGTCAGGACTTCTCCCTTTGGTTCGCGTAGGAGTCCACTCACGGGTCTATTGGGCGAGTTCCACTATGGGCAAGATTTCGCTGCACCCTGCGGAACGCGGGTCTACGCTGCCGACGCCGGCGTTGTTCGCGCTGCAGGCTGGCACCCCTGGGGAGGAGGCAACAGATTGGAGATTGACCACGGCAATGGCCTGATCACGACCTATAACCACCTCCTGAAGTTAGGAGCCGAAAAAGGCAGCAAGATCAGGGTCGGGGAGGTTGTTGCCAAAGCGGGAACCACAGGATCATCTACTGGATGCCACCTGCATTTTGAGGTGATCGAGAACGGACAGCATAAGGACCCGAATCTATGGAAATTGCTGGACATCCGTCAGATTGACCGCCTGCGCGGGGACGAACAGATGATCAGCTTTGATCCCAGCTCGACGAAGATGTTGGGCTGGACAATTCCCACGATGGCTGGAAAAACCTTCAGCACGGAGGCGCCTGCTCCACCACCTCAACTGCCGCATTGCAGCACCAAACCGCTGCCGTCGGATTGCCCTGCGCGAGACAAGTGCAAGTTCGATCCACAATCACCCGGCTGCCCACCACCCATAGACAAGTGCAAAACCAACCCACAAACACCCGGCTGCCCACCACCCACAGACAAGTGCAAAACCAACCCACAAACACCCGGCTGCCCACCACCCACAGACAAGTGCCGCGTCCAACCCGACGTCCCCATGGCGGACGGCTGTTCCTTCCCGGCAAACTGTGCCACTCAGGCCAACACGCCGGTCCCCGCTGGCTGCCCCCTCCCCGCGGGCTGCGCCTACCAGCCCAACAACCCAGTCACCGCCGGCTGCCCACTCCCCACAGGCTGCATCGTCCAGGCAGACGGCACGATGCCCCCCAACTGTCCCATCCCGGCAGGTTGCGTAATCCAGCCCAACCAACCCGTTACCGCGGGCTGCCCCATCCCGGCAGGCTGCGTCACTCAGGCCAACACGCCAGTCCCCGACGGATGCCCCCTCCCCGCTGGCTGCGCCTACCAACCCGGGGTCGCCGTCACCGCCGGCTGCCCACTCCCCACAGGCTGCATCGTCCAGGCAGACGGCACGATGCCCCCCAACTGTCCCATCCCGGCAGGTTGCGTAATCCAGCCCAACCAACCCGTTACCGCGGGCTGCCCCATCCCGGCAGGCTGCGTCACTCAGGCCAACACGCCAGTCCCCGACGGATGCCCCCTCCCCGCTGGCTGCGCCTACCAACCCGGGGTCGCCGTCACCGCCGGCTGCCCACTCCCCACAGGCTGCATCGTCCAGGCAGACGGCACGATGCCCCCCAACTGTCCCATCCCGGCAGGTTGCGTAATCCAGCCCAACCAACCCGTTACCGCGGGCTGCCCCATCCCGGCAGGCTGCGTCACTCAGGCCAACACGCCGGTCCCCGACGGATGCCCCCTTCCCGCTGGCTGCGCCTACCAACCCGGGGTCGCCGTCACCGCCGGCTGCCCACTCCCCACAGGCTGCATCGTCCAGGCAGACGGCACGATGCCCCCCAACTGTCCCATCCCGGCAGGTTGCGTAATCCAGCCCAACCAACCCGTTACCGCGGGCTGCCCCATCCCGGCAGGCTGCGTCACTCAGGCCAACACGCCGGTACCCCGACGGATGCCCCCTTCCCGCTGGCTGCGCCTACCAACCCGGGGTCGCCGTCACCGCCGGCTGCCCACTCCCCACAGGCTGCATCGTCCAGGCAGACGGCACGATGCCCCCCAACTGTCCCATCCCGGCAGGTTGCGTAATCCAGCCCAACCAACCCGTTACCGCGGGCTGCCCCATCCCGGCAGGCTGCGTCACTCAGGCCAACACGCCAGTCCCCGACGGATGCCCCCTCCCCGCTGGCTGCGCCTACCAACCCGGGGTCGCCGTCACCGCCGGCTGCCCACTCCCCACAGGCTGCGGGGTACAGGCACAATTGCCGACCGCGTGTCCGCTGCCGCTCGAGTGCCAAGTACCGCCGGAGCAGTTGCCGCCCTGGTGTCCTAAGCCACCTGCCTCAGGCCAGGAGCTCGAGGCTTACAGCAATCCGTCACCATGGAAAAAGCGAGCCGGCCGCGGATCACCTCGATTCCAGGAATTGGTGAACTCAAGCTAGGGCAGCCCTACAGGCAGCCAGGAATTCTCAGGCGTGCGCAGCCGCCGGCGCCGCGTTGCCCGGGACGGGTTCGTGCCGCAGGTAGCTGCGGCGGAACCGGCCGGTGCCGGCGGTCAGCGCCCGCAGCTGGACCGCGTAGCGGAGGAGCTCCCCGTCCGGTACCTCGGCGGTGACCTCCGTGACATCCCCGCCGGACGACGTCGTGCCCGTGAGCCGGCCACGGCGCGACGAGAGGTCGCTCATGACGGCGCCCACGTACTCATCCGGGATGCTGATGGTGACGGCGGAGACGGGCTCCAGCAGCTGGATGCGGCCGACGGCTGCGGCCTCACGGAGGGCCAGCGCGCCGGCGGACTGGAATGCGGCGTCCGAGGAGTCAACGCTGTGGGCCTTGCCGCCCACGAGGGTCACCCGGATGTCCACCACCGGGAAGCCGGCCGAGACACCCTTCTGCATCTGCGCCCGCACACCCTTCTCCACCGAGCCGATGAACTGGTTCGGCACCACCCCGCCCACGGTCTTGTCCACGAACTCGAAGCCCGCCCCGCGTTCGAGTGCCTCCACCTCGATGTCGCAGATGGCGTACTGGCCGTGGCCGCCGGACTGCTTGACGTAGCGCCCGTGCCCGGCGGCGGGCGCGGCGAAGGTCTCCCGCAGCGGTGTCACCACGGGCACGGTCTGCAGCTTCACGCCCTGGTCCCGCAGCCGGTCCAGGACCACCTCGCCGTGGGCCTCACCCATGCACCACAGGATCAGCTGGTGGGTTTCCGAGTTGCGTTCCACCCGGAGCGTCGGGTCGCCGGCGGCCACCTTGCCCAGGCTCTTGGCGAGGGCGTCCTCGTCGCTGCGGGTGGCGGCCTCGACGGCCACCGGCATGAGCGGTTCCGGCATGTCCCAGGCGGTGATCAGCAGCGGGGCGTCCTTCGCGGACACGGTATCGCCGGTCTCGGCGCTGCCCAGTTTGGTGATGGCGCAGATGTCCCCGGCCACGCTGTACGGGACGGGCCGCAGGCTTGCCCCCATTGGGGAGTAAAGGTGTGTGAGGCGCTCGTCGCTGTCGTGGTCCTCATGGCCGCGTTCGGCCAGGCCGCGGCCACTGACGTGCACGGCCGAATCCTCGCGCAGCGTGCCGGAAAAGACGCGCACCAGGCAGACCCGCCCCAGGAACGGGTCCATGGTGGTGCGCACCACCTCACCGGCCAGCGGCCCGGCGGGATCGCAGGACAGCGGCCCCGCCGGTTCCCCGGCAAGGTCCGTCACATCCGGCACGGCGCCCTCCAGCGGTGTCGGGAACGCCCGGGTCAGCATGTCCAGCAGCTCGGCGACCCCCAGGCCCGTTTCTGCCGAAGCAGCCAGGACGGGAAAGAACGATCCGCGCGAGACTGCGGTCTCGAGGTCGCCCACCAGGACGTCGACGTCGATATCCTCACCGCCGAGGTAGCGGTCCATGAGTGACTCGTCCTCGCTCTCGGAGATGATGCCCTCGATAAGCGTGCCGCGCTCGGATTCCACCGCTGCAAGCTCATCCGCAGTGGCCTCCCGGACCGCGGGCGCCGGGGACTCGCCGTCGTACTCCGAGACCTGTCCGGACAGCAGCCCCAGCAGTCCCGCGGCGCCGCCGTCCCCGCGGACCGGCAGGTATGCGGGCACCACCGACTGGCCAAAGGCGCGCTGGCAGGCGGCCAGGACGGCGTCGAAGTTCGCACGCGGGTGGTCCAGCCGGCTGATCACCACCGCCCGGGGCGTGTCCAGCTGGGCACACTCCGCCCACAGTGCGGTGGTGGCGGAGTCGACGCCGTCCACGGCCGACACCACGAACAGCGCCGCGTCCGCAGCGCGCAGCCCCGCCCGCAGCTCGCCGGTGAAGTCGCCGTAGCCGGGTGTGTCCAGCAGGTTCACCTTGACGCCGTCGTAAACCAGCGGTGCCACCGAAAGCACGACGGAGCGCTGCTGGTGGATCTCGGACGGTTCCGCATCGCTGACCGTGTTGCCGTCAACGATGGAACCCATCCGCGGGATGGTCCCGGCGGCGGCGAGCAGGGCCTCGAGCAGCATGGTTTTGCCGGCCCCGGAGTGCCCAACAAGCGCGACGTTGCGGATGCCCTCCGGCTTGTCCACCGGCGCTCCGGCCGACGCGTCCGCCCGCCGGAGGTCGGAACTGCCGCGGCCCGGGCCCTTGCCCCGGCCATTAGTGCCCTTTACCGACATGACCATCTCCCGGCGTGCTAGTCGTGAGCCGCCAAGCGGCCTTAGTAAGAAGATTCGACACCTAAAGCTGCTGATCAGCAAGGGGTCGCGGCCCTCAACGCCAGTCCGGCGGTGCGGCGGCGCGGCCCTCCGGAGCCGGCACCAGCGGTACGTAATAACCGTTGCGGCCTCATGCCGGTAGGGGGACGATGGATAACGTGGCCGCACGGCCGGCCCATGCCATCCGACTAGTCGCCAGGGAGCGGTCGATGAGTGCGTGGAATGAAGATATCGGTGCAGGATCGTCCGGGCTGACGGCGGTGACCGTTGTGGAAGGTTCCTCCTTCTGCATCTCCGCCGAGAGCGGGGACGTGTTTCCCGGCCAGCCGCAGGGCGCTTTCTACCAGGACACCCGGATTCTGTCGCGCTGGCAGCTGACGGTCGACGGCGTTCCGCTGGAACCGCTGTCCGGCCAGACCCGGGAACCCTACCGGGCGGTGTTCGTCGGCAGGCCCCGCGGGGCCAACGGGGCGGTGGAGAGCCCGCTGGTGGTGGAGCACAGCCGCCAGGTCGGGCCCGGTCTGCGTGACGACATCAAAGTCCACAACTACTCGGAACAACCGCTGACCTGCCGGATCCAGATCAAGGTGGACGCGGACCTGAGCGACCTGTTCGACGTCAAAGGCGGAAAGGTGGTGCCGTCCTCCGAGCACAGCCGGCAGGTCCGGGCCGACGCCCTGCAGATTGACGCCCAACGCAACGGCATCCACCGCGGCGTGGTCATCAGCGCCCACGGCGCCACGGTCACCGAGGATGCCCTGACGTTCGACGCCGAACTGGCCCCCCGCGGTCTGTGGACAGCCAGCGTATTCACCACGCCCCTGGTTGACGGCGCCGGGCCCGAGCAGCCCTTCACGCATGAGTCGGCTCCGCACGTGGGCGCGCAGCGCTATGCAGCATGGGAGGAACACGTTCCCCGGCTGACCGTGACCGACAAGAACGTGGAGAAGGTCCTAACCCGGAGCCAGGAGGACCTGGGCGCACTGCGCATCTTCGACCCGGACCACCCGGAGCGAGCAGCAGTGGCCGCAGGCGCCCCGTGGTTCATGGCCCTCTTCGGCAGGGACTCCATCCTGTCCTCCTATATGGCGCTGCCCGTGGATCCGAAGCTGGCCGTGGGGACCCTCCAGACCCTAGCCTCGCTGCAGGGCGAGAAGGTTGACCCGGACACCGAGGAGGAACCCGGGAGGATCCTGCACGAGGTGCGGCTGGGCGTCACCGCCGGACTGGCGCTCGGCGGTAGCCAGGCGTACTACGGCACCGCGGATGCTACGCCCCTGTTCGTGACGCTGCTGGCGGAGCTGGGGCGCTGGGGGCTGGCGGGCGACCTCCTGGACTCGCTCCTGCCGCATGCGGACCGGGCCCTGGAATGGGTGGAGCACTACGGGGACCGCGACGGCGACGGCTTCGTGGAGTACCAGCGCGCCAACGAGCACGGCCTGCTGAACCAGGGCTGGAAGGACTCCTGGGACGGCATCAACTTCGCCGACGGCAAGATGGCGGAGGCCCCCATCGCGCTGTGTGAGGTGCAGGGCTACGTCTACAGCGCCTACCTCGGGCGCGCGCTGCTGGCCCAGCAGCTGGGTGACGAGGAGACCGCGGCCAAATGGAACCGCCGGGCCGCCGATATCAAGGCCGAGTTCAACGAGAAGTTCTGGCTCCCCGAGCAGGAATACTTCGCAGTGGCACTGGACAAGGACAAGCGTCCGGTGGATGCCTGCACCTCCAACATGGGCCATTGCCTCTGGGTGGGCATCGTCGACGCCGACAAGGCGCCCCTGGTGGCCAAGCGGCTCATGTCCCCGGAGATGTTCACGGGGTGGGGGATCCGTACGCTCGCCTCAGACATGGGCGCCTACAACCCCGTCAGCTACCACAACGGTTCTGTGTGGCCGCACGACACCGCGCTGGTCGCCGCCGGGCTGATGCGGTACGGGTTCGTCGAGGAGGCCACACAAATTGCCACGGGCCTGTTCGATGCGGCGGAACAGTTCGACGGGCGGCTGCCGGAACTCTTCTGCGGATTCTCCCGGGACGATTTCCCTGACCCTGTCCCCTTCCCCACGTCGTGCTCACCTCAGGCCTGGGCTTCGGCCGCGCCGGTGCACCTGATGCGGACCCTCCTGCGCTTTGATCCACTGCTTCCCCGTGACGAGGTCTGCCTGGCCCCCGTGCTGCCGGCCGGGTTCGGCAGCTTCCGCGCGGACAACGTGCAGATGGACTCTTCCCGGATCACCCTGAGCGCCGCCGGCAGCGAAGGGTCCATTGACGGCCTGCGCGAGGGCCTGACAGTTCTGCACGAACCGCGGCCGCCGCTGGAGCGGCTGATGGCACCTTGAGGAACATGGCGCCGTAACTCCGGTGCGCCCACAACTGAATGGTCTCAGTAGTTAGACGGTCACAGTACATCCGGACAAGGGAGCTGCGGATGCGTATCGGTTTGATTGCGGGGCCTTGGTATCCGATTCCCCCGGCTGGGTACGGAGGCATCGAACTGGTGGTCGACGCCCTGGCCAGGGGATTTTCCAGGGCGGGTCATGAGGTGCTGCTTGCCGCCGCCGCGGACAGCACCTGCCCGGTGGATCGGCTCCCCGGGATGCGTTCCTCCGAACCCGACCTCGTTGGATTCACCTCCTCGGAACTCAGCCACGTCATCGGCGCGTATGCCGGGATGGACGGCATGGTGGATCTGGTCCATGACCACACCCTCGCCGGGCCGCTCTACCGCGGCCGTCCCGAGGGGCTGCCGGTGGTGACCACGATGCACAGTGACCTCACCCCGTCGTACGCCGCTGTCTACGGCGCAGCAGCCCGGGACACAACCCTGATCGCCATCTCCAGGAGCCAGGTCAGCAGCACGCTGGCAGACCGGGTGGCGGCCATCATCCCCCACGGCATGGAGGTGGCCGCCGTTCCGGTGGGGCACGGGCAGGGCGGCTACGCGTGTTTCCTTGGCCGGATGTGCCCAGACAAAGGCGTCGTCGAGGCCATCAGGGTGGCCCAACTGGCCGGAATTCCGCTCCGGATCGCCGCCAAGATGCGGGAACCGGCCGAAGTGCAGTACTACCACGAGGTGGTGGAGCCGCTGGAGGGCCCGGACGTGGAGTTCCTGGGCGAGGTGGGCGGGGCGGAGAAATACGAACTGCTCGGGGAAGCCATCGCCCTGCTCAATCCCATCCAGTGGATGGAACCGTTCGGGCTGGTGATGATCGAGGCGATGGCCACCGGCACACCGGTCGTTGCCACACGGATGGGGTCGGCGCCCGAGATTGTTGACGCCGGGGTCAGCGGCTACCTGGCTGAGGCTCCGGAGGAACTGGCCCGCCTCTTGGTGCGCGCGGCGGACCTGGACCGCAGGACGGTCCGGACCCAGGCCGAAGAGCGTTTCAGCACCGAGCGCATGGTCGACGATCATCTCGCCCTCTACGCCCGACTGACCGGTGTGACCTCCGCCCGGTAATCACTTCCGCGGGGTAATCACTTCCGGGAGTTGGTCCGTGCCGTCGCCGTCGCGGTCCAGGGGTCCTCGGGCCAGGGGTGCTTCGGATAGCGGCCCCGCATCTCCGCGCGGACCTGCGCGTAGGGCCCCGACCAGAAGGAGGCGAGGTCGTCCGTCACGGCCAGCGGCCGCCGGGCCGGTGACAGCAGATGGAACTGCACAGCCACCCGTCCGCCGGCGAGCCGCGGCGTCCGGTCCCAGCCGAAGCATTCCTGAAGCTTAACGGCGACTACCGGCCTGCCGCCGTCCTCCCCGGCCGCGGGATAGTCAATGCGGACGCGGGAGCCGCTGGGCACCTCCAGGAACTCCGGAGCGAGCTCGCCGAGCCGGGCGGCGTCGGGCCACGGCAGCAGCCGCCGCAGAGGATCCGTCAGGTCAATGCCGGAGGTGGCGGCACCACCGGCCAGCGCTTCCAGCTCCGGGCGGAGCCAGTCGTCGAGCCGGGACAGCAAGGCCTGCTCGGACATGTCCGGCCAGGGTTCGCCCAGTTCCCGGTGCAGCAGGGCGAGACGGCGGCGCAGTGCGTCGGCCGCCGTCGACCATCCGATGGCTCCCAGCCCCTGTTCCTCCAGCGCCCGGGCTACGGCGGCGCGCGCCTCCCCCGCGGAAGCCCGCACGGGCGTGGAGGAGAGCGAAATGGCGCCTAGCCGCCGCTCCCGGCGGGCCGTCACCCGGCCCTGGCTGAACGTTGCCTCCACCGAATCGAGCAGCAGGTGCGCTGCGGCGGCCTCGGCTGTGTCCGCCGTCAGCGGTGCGGCGGAGCGGATCACTGCCCCGGTCCCGGCGGCGTCCCGCCCGTCCGCCCGCGCAACCTCGGCCACCGCCAGCCATTCGTGCCCCGCAAGCGGGCTGCCGACGGGAAGGCCGGCCCGAGTGCCGGAGGTCAGCAGGTAACGCTCCGGCCCGTCCCCGGGGACCCGGCGGGCTACCCGGTCCGGGAACGCCAGGGCCACGACCAGACCGATCTGTTCGGCTGTTCCCGCCGGCACGGCTACGGAGGGAAGCCCGACGCCGGTCGGTGCCTGGCGTGCCAGGATGTCCAGCCGCCGCGCCTCCTCGGCCCAGCGTTTGGAGGCGGGGTCCTTGCCGGAGCGAAGCGCTGACACCAGCCGGGGCAGGTCCGCTCCGTTTGCGCGCTGGTCCCCTGCGACGGCGGCCACCACCTCCGCGGCGGTTCCGTAACGGGCAGTCCCGTGGCCAGTGGTTTGGTCACCCAGCAGCGCCGACCCAACCAGGAGGGCGCGTCCCAAGCGGGGGTCGGCGGGGATGCGGGCAAGGGCTTTGCCCAGCTCAGTGGCCAGCCCGTCGTCCGCCACGGCGCCAAGCTCGCGCAGCACCTCGACGGCATCGCCCATCGCCCCCTGCGGCGGGGCGTCCGGAAGTGCCAGCCCACGGCCGCCCGGTGAACCCCAGCACGCGAGGATCAGGGCGGCACCCGTCAGGTCCGACACGGTGATCTCAGGCGTCTGGTGCGCGGGCGCAGCGCCGAGGGTCTTCTGGTCATAGCAGCGGACCACCTTCCCCGGCCCCTGCCGCGCTGCACGTCCGGCGCGCTGCTCGGCCGAGGCCCGGGAGCAGGAGACGGTGACCAGGCCGGTCATGCCGCGGCCGGCGTCACGGCGCGGTTCCCGCGACAGGCCGGCGTCGACCACCAGCCGGACGCCGGGCACCGTCAGGGACGACTCGGCAAGTCCCGTGGACACGATGATCCGGGCGGGATCCCCCGGCTGGCGCCCGGACACAGCACGGTCCTGGGCGGCGAGGCTGACTTGGCCGTGCAGTTCCAGGATTTCGACGCCGGGACCCACCCGGCTGCGCAGCCGGCCGGCCACATAGGACACCTCCCAGGCGCCCGGCAGGAACACCAGGGCGTCGGTGCCGGCGTCCGAGGCAAGGGCTTCCGCGTAGCTCGCCGCGGCGGTGCCCGCCACATGGTCAAGGAAAGCGCGCGTCACGCCGCGACTATCCAGCCGCGCCACCGGGGCAGGCGCCCATGCAGTTTCCAACGGGTGCAGCGCGGAGGGGCAGTCGACGACGGGAGCCGGGCCGCCGCCGACGGCCTCCTGGCATTGTTCCCCGCCGAGGTCTGCGCCGAGCAGCGCCGCGAACCGCGGTGCGTCCAGGGTGGCGGACATGGCGACGAGCATGAGGTCGCCGCGCAGCTGGCGCACCTCGGCGAGCAGGCCCATCAGCAGATCGGTTTCGAGGCCGCGTTCATGCACCTCATCGAGGATCACGGCGGCAGTGCCGTCCAGGCCCGGGTCGGCCAGCAGGCGCCGCAGCAGGATACCGGGGGTCACGAACTCGATCAGGGTACCGGGACCAGCCTGCCGTTCGCCTCGGACGGTGTACCCCACCCTGTCCACCAGCTGCGTCCCGTCAAGGGCTGCCAGCCGCCGCGCGGCAGAGCGGGCGGCGACCCGGCGCGGCTGGGTCACCACGATGCGCGGCTTCCCACCCCTGGCGGCAGCCTGGGCCAGGTTGGCAACCAGCGGAGGCACGAGTGTCGTTTTGCCGGTGCCGGGCGGGGCCTGGACTACCGCGGCTCCGCCGGCGCCCTGCCTTCCCAGCACCCCGGCCAGCTCCGCCAGCGACTCCGCGAAGACCAGGCCGGAACCGATGGCCTGCAGGTCGAACGGGGCGGAAGGTGCCAGGGCGTCCTGTGGGGCATCTTGCGGGAGGGGTGCGGAAGTCACCCCTCCATTGTGCCGGTGGCAGCGGCGCGACCTGACACGGGCACGTGTCTTCCTAGGCTGCTGTGGATGATGACCAGTAGGGCCATGGATCAACTGGCAGTGGTGGTTCAGGCCCGTCGGGTGCCATCGGGCTCGCAACACCGCCAAGATGGTCGAGAGGTCCTAAAGGTTCAGGGCACGGGTAACCGCCCAGGCCTGAGTAGTCGTCGAAGGCCTCGAAGGTATCGGGTTCGTCTGGCCGCTCCGCTGGTTCGGACCAGGTCGGTGGCATGGCCCAGTCCGAGGGCTCTGGCCAATCCTGGCCGGGTGCTGGTTCGGGCCAGTTCTGGCCGGGCGGAAGTTCCTGCCAATCTTGGACGGGTGGTGGTTCTGGCCAGGTGGGTGGTTCCCAGTCCTGATACTCGGCTGGGTAGGACCGGCCCGATGGAGAAATCCAGCCCGGTGGGGCGTCCCGGGTGGCACCGACCGGTCTCCATGGCGTGGTGTGTTTCAGGCGGTGGTGTTTCGGGCAGGGCTGGCCAAGGTTGGCGACGCCGGTGCCGCCGCCGTCGGACCAGGCAAGGATGTGGTCCGCGTCGTTGTCCAGGGAGTGGTTGTTGCAGCTGGGGAACGTGCATTTCGCGTCACGGAGCCGCAGCCATTGGCGCATCGGCTTCGTCAGCCGGTAGCTGGTGCGGCCGATCTCCAACGGTGCCCCGTCCCGCGGGTCGGTCAACACCCGCAGAAACGACGTCCCGCCGCCGGCGACGAGCCGGCGGGCCATGGACGGCGGAATCGGCCCATAACCATCCAGCGTCGCCGGCTCCTCGGTCAGGCCAAGCAGCTAAAACACCGGAACCGTGACCAGGACCTGCGCCGCCGGGGACGGCACACCATCGGCTGGCACCTCACCGGCCCGACACCGCCGGCTGGCACCTCACCGGCCCGGACACCACCGGCTGGCAGCTCATCGGCCGGGACGGAGCCTGCCGGAAGGGAAACTGCGGGAAGGGAACTGCGGCCGGGCCTTCAGCCCCGCCCTCAACCCGCACGGACGCGTCAGGCGGCACCATCGCCGCTTCTGCAGCAGCGAATCCGGCCGCGAGGTGCACCTTCGCAGCCGCAAGCCGGGCTACCAGCCTGGCCGCCTCGGCCACGCCGGCAAGGAAGGCATCCGCCCGCTCCTGCAGAGGATCCGGCTGATCCGGCAGCGGATCCACGCCCGCCAGGCCCGCATCATCAGTCCTGCGGAGCTCGGCAGCCAGCGCCGCGGCAGAGGCACTAATAGCCTCCAACGCCTCCACAGCTGCCGCGCTGTTTTCCATACCCACAGCATGACAGCGGGGTATGACAAAAACGCCACACCACAGAATGACCTGCACGGCCTGGTGGTCACAGACCCAGCTAAACCCTGGGGCACCTTATGAAGCGCATAATGGCATCATCCACAGGCAAGAATCACGACGGCGGCCAAGGAGGAGGAGGTCCGGATGCTGAGGCTTCCCCGCATCACGGTTGAGGTTCCGGTGCTCGCCGTCGGAGCCAAACCCGCGGACTACGAACAGCTCGCCGCGTACACGGACGGGCTGCGCAGGCCGCAGGGCCTGCACATGACCCTGCTCCACATCGGCGTCCTGGAGGACTTCGCCGCCGACGTTGCTGAATGGACCAGAGGCGCCACGGTTCCGGACGCGGCCGCCCTCACAACCGCCGACTGGCTGCGCGCATTGCCAGTGCTGGAGGGCTTCTCCGGTACGGCCGAGCGACTGGTTCTGCTGGGCGGCGGCAGGGTGTCCGGACTCGAGGTGGACGTGCCCCAGGGCGTGCGGGACTTTCAGGTTTCCCTCGTCCAGGCCCTCCATGAGCTGCTGGATGACATGTTGGTGGACAACCCCGATGACTTTATCCTCAGCTCCCGCGCCCTGGGCTACAGGTATCCGCGGTGGCGCCCCCACGTTGCCGTGGGCAAGCCAAAGCCACAGGGGCATTCAGGGGAAGGCCGTTCACGGGAAGGAGGCGGCTCCTGGGAAATCCGTCCGCTCACGGTGGAGTTCGGACCGTCGCAGATCAGGAACGGGCAGTTACTGCCGGGCTCTGGCGACAGCCTTGCTTAGCGGCTCGCCTTCCATAATGGCTCGCCTTAGGCAGAGCGGCTGGCTTTCCCAGGAACGACGGCGGGTCTCACCTCGCGGGTTTGACCACCATGGCAGAGCCTCCCCCGCGCCTGGCCGGCTCGGCCGCGGCGACTAGGCGGCCGCCGGACTTGAACTCGATGGCCGTGGCTGCGCCGATCTCCGCTGCCGAAGTGAACGCGTCACCGGACGGGGTGAACTCGTGGCCGAACGGCTTCAGCTCGGTTCCATACGCGGTGATGAATGCGGGCTCGGCCGTCACCTTGGCCGAGTTCCGCTGCGCCGCCCGCGGAGCCGCGATGGCACCGGAGATGCTCATCCCCAGGTCCACCCTGTTCAGGATCGTCTGGAGGACGGTGGTGATGATCGTCGAGCCGCCGGGCGAGCCGAGGGCAAGGAACGGGTCGCCGTCCTTGAGGATGATCGTCGGGGACATCGAGGATCGGGGCCGCTTGCCGGGCTCAATCCGGTTCGGGTCCTTCGGGTCGTACACGGTGGAGAAGTCGGTCAATTCGTTGTTCAACAGGAAGCCGCGGCCGGGAACCACGATGCCGGAGCCGCCGGTCTGCTCGATGGTAAGGGTGTACTCGACGACGTTGCCCCACTTGTCCGCCACGGTCAGGTTGGTGGTGGAGATGTTCTCGGTGTCCTTCTCGCTGGCGGGGGCCGCCGCGGCGGCCGGGCACGCGCCGTCGTAATTCGCCACGATACCAGGGGCCACCGGCTTCACGGCCGCAAGCTTCGGATCAATCTCGCAAGAGCGTTCCTTGCCGAACAGCGGGTCCGTCAGGGCGCGGGTGGGGACATCGACGAACGCGGGGTCGCCCACGTACTTGCCGCGGTCCGCGAAGGCGAGCGCGCTGGCCTCGAGGTAGTGGTGCAGCGCGCTGGGCCTGGACATGCCGGAAAGGTCGAACGGCTCAAGGATGTTCAGCGCCTCGCCCACCGTGGTGCCGCCGCTGCTCGACGGGGCCATGCCGTAGACGTCGAGGCCACGGTATTCCACGTGGGTGGGCGACTGGCTCAGTGCGCGGTACTTGGCGAGGTCCGCAGTCGTCAGGTGGCCGGCCGGGACGGGCAGCTTGGTTGTCTTGGTCTTGGGCGGCGCCTGCACAGTCGACGCTATCTCCTTCGCGAGCGCGCCGTGGTAGAAGCCGCGTGTTCCCTTGTCCGCGAGCAGCCGGTAGGTTGCCGCGAGGTCCCGGTTCCTGAAGATACTGCCGACGGCGGGCGCGTCACCGCCGGGGAGGAAGAGCTTGCTGGTGGAGGTAAACGCCTGAAAGCGGAGCTTGTTGTCGAGTGTCTGCTGGCGGAAGGTGCCGTCCACCACGAACCCGCGCTCCGCGACGTTGATGGCCGGCTCGAGGAGGTCGTCCAGGTCCTTGGTTCCCCACCGGTCCAGTGCGCGCTCCCACGTGGCCGGCGTGCCCGGCACGCCCACCGAAACGCCGCTGGTGACGAGCTCGGGGGTGAAGTTGTAGGGTTTGCCGGTCTTGGGATCGATGAAGGCATTCTGCGGCATGGCCGCGGGGGCCGTCTCGCGGCCGTCGAGGGTGCTGACCCGGCCGGTGCGTGCGCTGTAGAAGAGGAAGTACCCGCCGCCGCCGATCCCGGCGCTGTACGGCTCGGTCACGCCGAGGGTGGCCGCAGCGGCGACCGCGGCGTCCGCAGCGTTGCCTCCCCTGCGGAGGATGTCGATGGCCGCGGCGGAAGCCTCCGGGTCCACGGTGCTCACCGCGCCGCCATATCCGGTGGCGGTCGCAGTCTTTTCGGTCACCCGCTCATCAGCAAACGCGGGGTTGGCGACGGCCCCCGCCGTCACGCTCACAGCCAGGGCCGCTGTGACGGCTGCTACTCGGCTTCTTAGGTGTGACATGGTCGCTCCCGGGACGGTGTACTGCGGGTTGACGGTACTGTCACGCTACTCCGCCGGGCAAGGACACTCAACGGCGAAAACCTCTCCGGGCGCGTCTCAACGGCTGTGTGCTTCATCAGCCGCGGCGCGCTGCCGGCGGCTGGCGTACAGGAACGGCACCGCGGCCACCTGGATCACGCCGCTGAACGCCAGCGACGCCGGGTAGCCGTATACGTCGGCGGCCCGCCCCAGCAGCGGCTGCACCACCACGCCGCCGCTCGAGCCAGTGAGGGAGGCGAAGCTGAGCACTGTTGCCCGCTGCCTGGAGTCAATCATGTCGTTGAGGTAGGCCTGCCCCACGGGGGTCCCGACCTCGGCCACCAGCGCCCAGGCGGCCAGCAGCACCAGGGCCACCCAGAACTCACGGGTGAAGCCGAGCGCCACCAGGATAAGTGCGCTCCCGGCCCCGCTGAGGATCAGCACCGTGGTGCGTTTGCGGACCAGGCGGCGGAAGCGCGGCGCCAGCCAGCCACCGAGGACCTCGGTCCCTGCGACGATGGCTGCGGCCAAACCTGCGACGGCGTACGCGCTGCGGTCGCCGAACAGCTCAAGCAGGTACGGCTGCAGGGCGTAGAAGACATAGATCCCGACGCCGGCCGTGAACGGCGCGGACAGCATCACATAGCGCACGGGCGGATTTTTCAGGCCGTTCTCGATGGACGCTGAAAGGACGGCGCGGGTTGCCTGCAGGGGATGCGCGGAGCGTTCGGGGGTGAAGCCGACGTCGTGCATGAGCCATAGGGCCACGACGAACATGGCCAGCAGCACGCCCACTCGCAGCAGGAACGGCACACCGAGGTCGGTGGCTTGGGCAATGACGCCGCCTGCCACCGACCCGATGAGCATGGCGGTGCCGGACACCATCTGGCCGCGCCCGAGTACCGTCTCCAGCGCACCGTCGTAGCCGGAGAAGTGCAGCGCGTCCACGAGCCAGGCCTCTACCGCGCCGGAGAAGAAGGTGAAGCCCAAACCGAGCAGCACGGACACCACTGCCCACGACCAGAACGGCGCGGAAAGCTGCCACAGCAGGTAGTAGAGGAGCGTCGAAACGGACAGGGTGGCGGTGCCGAGCAGGAAGGAAACCCGGCGCCCCCAGCCGTCGGCCACCACGCCGGTGGGCACCTCGAACAGCACCATACCGGCGGTGAAGAAGGCGTTCGCGGCAAAGGCTTCGAGGTTGCTGAGCCCGGCATCGAGCAGGAACAGCGTATTGATGCCCCAGATGAACGAGGCCGCAAGGGTATTGCCCAGTGTCAGCGTTAGGTAGATGCGCTGCACTTTGCGGGCCGCCGGATTCATCGCCTCGCTGTCCGTCCCGGCGCGAAGTTGGGGCACGAGCCCATTCTCGTCGTCTTGACCGGCGCCCGCCAGAGACCCTTTTATCGGCAGGCGTTCGAGCGTAGCGTCGTGCCCAACGGAGGAAGGCGGCGACCAATAGTGCGGCTCCGGTCCGCACAGTGCCGCCTCCCTCCTGAGCCGTCGAAGGAGGCGGGAATGGCTGCTGGCTGGAATGCTGATACAGCTGCCGGTCCGATGGGGTCGGGCACGGTCACGCTGGTGGAAGGTTCTTCCTTCTGCATTTCCTCGGCGAACGGGGATATCCACCCGGAGCATCCGCATGGGGTCTTCCATGAGGACACCCGCATCCTGTCCCGCTGGAACCTGTCTGTGAACGGCCTGCCCCTGGAGGCGCTGACGGCGGAGACCAAGGAGCCTTACCGGGCGCTGTTCATTGGCCGGGTACCCCGCTCTGACGGGTACGCTGACAGTCCCCTGATCGTGGAGCGCGTACGGGAGGTGGGTGCCGGCATCCGCGAGGAGATCACCATCCGGAACTACTCCTCGAAGGAGACCGAGTGCATCGTTTCGCTCAGTGTTGAATCGGATTTCGCTGATCTCTTTGAGGTGAAGGAGGCACGCGTCCAGCGGCGCTGGGAGGAATCCCGCCGGCCCGAGGGCGACTCGCTGGTGATCAGGGCCGGCTGGCAGGATCTTGTGAAGAGCGTCGTCGTCAACGCGCGTGGAGCCGAGGTCACGGCTGATTCCCTCACGTTCCGGACGGTGGTCCCGCCGCGCGGTGCATGGAGCTCTCGGGTGAGCGTCGCGCCTGCCGCCAACGGTGGCGGGGTCCCGCCGTCGTCATTGATCCGTCCGGTCGCCGGTGAGGTATCCCCGAGCGACCGCCGCCGGCAGGAATGGGTGGCCAAGATTCCCAAGCTGCACATGCGGAACCGTTCCATAGAGCGGACCCTGCGGCGCAGCTACGACGACCTGGGGGCCCTCCGCATCGAGGATCCCGCACATCCGGAACGCATTGTGGTGGCCGCCGGTGCCCCGTGGTTCATGACCCTGTTCGGCCGGGACTCGCTGTGGGCCTCGGAAATGGCACTGCCGGTGGATCCGTCCCTGGCGCTGGGCACCCTGCAGACGTTGGCCGACCGGCAGGGCAAAGTGGTGGATCCGATGAGCGAGGAGGAACCGGGGAAGATACTGCATGAGGTCAGGCTCGGTATCTCCAGCGGGCTGGCGCTGGGCGGCAAATCCGCCTATTACGGCAGCGTCGATGCCACGCCGCAGTTCGTGATGGCGCTCGGTTCGGTGAGCCGCTGGGGCTTCGCGAAGGACACGATTGCAGCGCTGCTGCCCCATGCCGACCGCGCTCTGGACTGGGTACGGAGTTACGGCGACAAGGACGGCGACGGGTTCGTCGAGTACGAGCGCCTCAACGACCAGGGCCTCATCAACCAGGGCTGGAAGGACTCATGGGACGGCATCAACTTCGCTGACGGGACGCTGGCCGAGCCTCCCATCGCGCTCTGCGAAGTCCAGGCCCTGGTCTACTCGGCGCTTCTGTCCAGGGCATGGATGGCCTACGACGCCGGCGACGCACCGTTGGCCGCCCGGCTCACCGAAGAGGCGGCGCAGCTGAAGAAGAAGTTCAACGAACAGTTCTGGCTGCCGGACCGCGGCTACTACGCTGTGGCACTCGACCGGGACAAACGGCCCGTGGACGCCTGCGCTTCCAACATGGGGCAGTGCCTGTGGCACGGCATTGTGGATGAGGACAAACTGCCGCTGGTAGCCGAGCGGCTGATGTCCCCTGAGATGTTCAGCGGCTGGGGCGTCCGGACCCTGGCCACCGACATGGGTGCCTACAATCCTGCCAGCTACCACAACGGGTCGGTCTGGCCGCACGACAATGCGATCATCGCGGCGGGCCTGCTGCGTTACGGCTTCGTGGAGGAGGCACAGCGGATCGCTACGGCTCTGCTGGAAGCGGCCGACTACACCGACGGACGCCTGCCGGAACTGTTCTGTGGCTTTAGCCGTGACCAGGTCACCGAGCCGGTGCCGTATCCGACGGCGTGCTCCCCGCAGGCATGGGCGGCCACCACGCCGATCATGCTGGTGACCAGCCTGATGCGGTACGACGCGCATGTGTCCCGGGGCGGCATGTGGATGGACCCCGTGCTGCCCGAATCCTACGGCGACCTGCACATCACCAACGCCCCCATGGGCGGCGGCCGGATCACCATCGACATCACCGGTTCCGAGCCCTCCGTGCAGGGGCTGCCGGAAGGACTGACCTTCCACCGCGAACACCGCCCATGGCTGACGGAGCTGCTAGCCGAAGCCGGGCTGGGAAAGTAAGGGACCGTTCAGGGTTGGCGGTCCAGCGCCTGCAGCAGCCGCCGGACCGAGCCGCCCAGGTTCCACTCGGTGGCGAGCCGCCCGAGCTCTTCCCGCGCCTCGCCCCCGACGGCATGCAGTTCCGCCCCCGCCTCCTCAAGGGACGGCAGCTCCAGATTGCGCACCACGTTGACGACGGCGGGGGCCACCTTGAGATAGTCCGCGGCCGCGGCGAGCTTCGAGCGGACCGAGGCGGATACCGCGCCTCCGGGATCCGCCGCCGCCGCTACCAGCCCGTCGAGTGTGCCGTGCTCCAGGAGGAGCGCCGCGGCGGTCTTCTCGCCGATGCCCGCGACGCCCGGCAATCCGTCCGAGGCGTCGCCGCGCAGGGTCGCGTAGTCGGCGTACTGCTCGGGGAGCACACGGTACTTCCCGACCACGACGGCGTCGGTCATGACTTCGAGGTTTTTCATGCCCCGGGCGGTGTAGATCACACGCACCTGCCGGGCATCGTCGACCACCTGGAAGAGGTCCCGGTCCCCCGTTACCACGTCGACCGGAAGGTCGGCGTGGCTGGCATAGGTGCCCACAACGTCGTCGGCCTCGTGCTCCGGAGCGCCCACGACGGCGATGCCGGCGAGATCCAGCACGTGGCGGATCATCGGGATCTGCGCCTCAAGCGCGTCCGGCACCACCTCCACGTCCGGGGCAGCCTGCCTCACCTCGGCGACCCGGTGGGACTTGTAGGTCGGGATGAGGTCCACCCGCCACTGCGGACGCCAGTCGTCATCCCAGCAGGCCACCAGATGCGTGGCGCCGTAGTCCGTGCTGAGCCGCGCGATCATGTCGAGCAGGCCGCGGACGGCGTTCACCGGGGTGCCGTCGGCCCTGCGGATGGTGTCGGGCAGGCCGTAGAAGGCGCGGAAGTACAGGGAGGCGGTGTCCAGCAGCATCAGGCGGTTGACCATGACTGATCCTGACACGGATTCACCGCGAGGTGCCCGTGAACACGGACCGGAAGTGGGAGGATGGGCGCATGGAACTGCACATCACCGGCGACGACGCCGCCGACAAACTGCTCAGCGACGACGCCTTCGCGCTGCTCACGGGCATGCTGCTTGACCAGCAGGTGACCATGGAGTCGGCGTTCGCCGGACCCGAAAAGATCCGCACGCGCATCGGGTCCATCAGTCCTGCCGCGGTCGCCGAACATGACCCGGCAGGCTTCGTCGAGGTCTTCAAGCAGCGTCCGGCAGTCCACCGCTTTCCCGGCTCCATGGCCGGCCGCGTCCAGGCGCTCGCCGACGCCGTGCAGAGCGAGTGGGACGGCGACGCGACCGCCATCTGGACCAGGGACGAACCCGACGGAAAGGAAGTTCTTCGCAGGCTGAAGGCCCTGCCGGGATTCGGCGAGCAGAAGGCCAAGATCTTCCTGGCGCTGCTCGGCAAGCAGTGCGGACTCGAGGCGCCCGGCTGGCGCGAGGCCGCTGGCCACTATGGCGAGGAGGGTTCATACCTCTCGGTCGCGGACATCGTGGACCCCGAGTCGCTGACGAAGGTGCGTGCCAGCAAGCAGGCAGCGAAGGCCGCCGCCAAAGCCGCGAAGGCGCCGGCCGCCGAATAGGGCCGGAGTACGACGGCGGCCGGTCGCCTTGGCGTTACAGGCTCAGTACTCGCCCTTGATCACGAAGTAGGAGCCGCGAATCTCGCCGGCCAGCTTCGACTTTTGGCGCGCGAACTTGAAGCTTGATGCAAGTTCCTCGGGAACTTCCATGCCTTGTGACAGCTTGAACCCCACTGCTCGCTTCGATCCGTCCTCGACGCCGTACATCACGTTGATCGACAAGCCGGATTCGTAGAACACGTACGCCATCCGAAAACCGTTCACTTCAAAGGAAGTCACCTCAAGCGGACGGGACGAGATGACAATGCTGCGCTCGTCGGAGAGGATGCGGTTCACCCGGTCCAGCGTTTCCGGCGCCTCACTTGCGGGCCTGACACTGAAAACGTGATCGTACTTGTTCTTGTAATAACGGGCCTCGTTGGCACGCAGTCCTGCCAGCGCCTCCGCGACTGGTGACGGTTCCAGGCCAACGGTGGATACGTTCTGGAAGTCTACGATGTATGGCATGCGCCCTCCTGATCATGATTCATCGCTTTCCCTACCCTAATGTCCGGTGCTGCAGCCCGC
Organism: Arthrobacter globiformis; assembly: GCF_030815865.1. Taxonomy (NCBI): domain Bacteria; kingdom Bacillati; phylum Actinomycetota; class Actinomycetes; order Micrococcales; family Micrococcaceae; genus Arthrobacter; species Arthrobacter globiformis. Next base: position 2,975,715 of record NZ_JAUSXI010000001.1, on the reverse strand, counting down.
TTCTCGATTCCTGATCGATTGGAGTCAGTAGCGCCAGCGGAGGGCAGCAATCACGGCCTCCCGGTCAAGCTTGGCAAATCGCTCTGCTTCACCCCGCCGCACAGCCACATAGGCGTCCACCAATTCATGGCCCAATGCTGAGCGGAGGAAACCGCTGCCGTCCAGATCGTCCAAAGCCGTGAACATGTCAGGCGCAAACGCCCGGATGTCCAGGCGCTCCCTCTCCGCCTCGCTTAAGGTGCCTGGATCGACGGTGACCTCGGCAGGCAGTTTCAGCCGTCTCCTGAAGCCCTCCATTGCGGCGGCAAGAATGGCTGCTACGGCAAGGTACTGGTTGGCGGATCCATCGCAGCATTTCACTTCGACGTTCGATTGCTCGTCCTCGTAGCCCTTCAGGCCCGGCACAAAGCGGACGGCAGCCTCGCGGTTGCCCGTGCCCCAGCAAATAAAACTGCCCGCCCATTGTTCTGGTTGAAGCCGGGCCAGGCTCAAAGCACTTCCTCCCAGCAATGCTGCGCTTTCCACCAGCCTGCCGAGCACGCCCGCGATCATGCTCTCGCCTTCCGGGCTCATTTGCGTAGCGGCTGCAGCGTCGTAGAAGACGTTGCCATCCCCGTTCCTCGCGGAGAAATGGATGTGGCATCCGTTGGTCGCGGTTTTCGAATCCGCTATTGGCGAGTAAGAAACGTGCAATCCATGCCGGCGGGAAACCCGGGCGACGATGAACCGGGCGAGAAGGTAATCATCCACGGCCTGAACCGGGCTCCTCGGGGCCAGGGCGATTTCCACCTGGCCTTGGCCATACGCGGGGTGGATCTGTTCAACCGGGACACCGGCCTCCACAAGTGTCGTGAGCACGTCCAGATGCCATGCCTCCAACTGAAGGAATGCGGCCGCACCATAGCCCGGACCATCGTGTGCGAGAACGGGCGCGTCCTGGGTACCGCTGAACACGGTGAATTCCAGCTCGAAGCCCACCGAAACCTCCAGCCCGGCCGCTGACCATTCGGCAGCCTCACGTTTGAGTGCCGTGCGTTGGCAGGTTGGAAACGGAGCGCCGTGCATGTCCACCAGGTCGGCCGGCGCCCAGGCGAGGCCGCTCGCCTTGTCAATGACGGCAACTGCTGCCCGGTCCGGCATTCCGCGCAGGTCACCGACTATGGGGTCGATCTCGGATGACCGGGTGACATGGTCGTCGGCGGCCAGGAGCACTCCGACGCTTACTGAGACGCCGCAGCCCCTGTGGAAGGCACCCTCGACCTTGGGCCCCGGCAGCACTTTGACCCTCGAAACGCCTGCGTTGTCCAGGCTGGAAATGACAAGAGCCCTGACTTGCTGGAGATCCATGTCTGCTTTTGGATTTGAAGTCACGGCTTTCCTTTCGTTGTTCAGGCGATCGGCACTGAGCTTTAGGCCTTCAAGTTATAGACGCGCCTGGCGTTTTTCGAGGCAACCATCGCGGCAATTCTTTCGGCGTGGTTCGGGGTTGCCCAGCCCGAGGCAACCCAGTCATCCATCAGGGCCACGAACTCACTTCGCCAGATGGCCGCACTGACGGCGTAGTGCTCGCCAAGGCCATACGAGTCCGATGAGTAGAGCACCTTGCTGAACGGCGCAACCTCCATCGACTGGCGGATCGCTGTACCGGCACTCGGGCCCAGGTAATGCGAAACCAGACCCACGTCCAGGTAGACGTGCGGGAAGACCTGGGCGAGGATTCCGGCTTCCCTGATAAAGGGATAGCAGTGCAGGAGCATGAAATCGACGCCCCGTGATCTGGTGGCGTGAAAGAGCGGATTGAGCCGGGAGGGATCAGCCCGGAACAGCTCGATGTCTCCGTCGCCGTATCCCGTGTGGAGCTGAATGGGAAGGGCTGCGTCGATCCCCGACCAAAGCCCGAACCTCAGCAGGACCGGATCAGTCACTCTGAAGGTCCCGGTTCTCTCCGCAGTACGGAACCATTCGTCGGCGGCTTTGAGCACTTCACGCCCGGATGGCCGTTCTGCGGGAATGTCGAAACCATGACGGTAGGCGATGATGGATTTCAGCCCCACGGCGTCGCGGCTTCTGGCGGCAAGCGTCGCCGGGAGTTTCGCAACAAAGCCGGCTGCCGTGGATTCGGAAGCAAGGTCCTCGGCCACTCTCTCGATCCGGACGATCTCGCGGGTACGGGCTTCAGCACGCGCCGCCATGGCGGCGGGTCCCAGCAGGCGCGTATCCGGTATGCCCGTGTCAAGAAGATAGTCGGACGTCCCCGTGCTGCGAAGCAGCAGCCTGTTAGCTTCTGCGGCGCCGATGCTCCTGCGCCGCGCGAGGTATTCATCAAGTGGCGCAAGAGGCTCGAGTCCGAGGATCGGGGCGCAGAAACGCCGCACCGTCAGTCCGAAGGGCGAATCGAGGCTGTCCGTGCCTGCAGGTCCCGGCCAGTCGGACTCGGTGGCCAGACTCCTGAACTCGTCGTCGCTCAGTTCGGTCTCGACGACTCCGTGACTATGGTGATCAATCAGGGGAAGGTCAACACTGCGGCTGTTTGCGTCAGTCATGATCCCCGCCAACTGTTCGTGTTCGCTCACCTTAGATTGAGTATGGGTCCGATGTCACGGGAGGGCGATGCGGCACCGGCAGCCAATCAGCGCTGGAAGTACGACGGCGGCCGGTCGCCCCCGGGCACGTCCCGTCCCACGAAATGACGCTAGGCCGGCTGGTACGTAACCATCAGCACTCCAGTCGCGGTGGGGGTGCCCATGGCGTTCTGTTCGGGCCACCAGAGTAGGACCCGACTAATGTCCGACTGATCTGCTTGTCGGGACCCCACAAAATCTTGCCCTCGATGGGGAATTAGCGTCAGTTCGGAGGAATATCCGCAGCCATCACACGCAAAGGACCCATCAATGACGATTCAGGCAAACGCGAGCGAAGACGCAAGCCACGCGACCATCCCCGGCACCTTCCCCATCCTGGAAACCGCCCGGCAGCAGGTTCTCGAGGACGGCATCGGGCTCACCCAGGCGCAACTCGAGGAAGTACTCCGCCTTCCGGATGAGGCCCTTCCCGCAGCCCTGCAGCTTGCCCACGAGGTACGGCTAAGGCACTGCGGCGAGGACGTCGAGGTGGAGGGCATCATCTCCATCAAGACCGGCGGCTGCCCCGAGGACTGCCATTTCTGCAGCCAGTCCGGCCTGTTCGACTCCCCCGTCCGCGGCGTGTGGCTCGACATCCCCGAGCTGGTCAAGGCAGCGAAGGAAACCGCTGCGACCGGGGCCACCGAGTTCTGCATCGTCGCCGCCGTCCGCGGCCCCGACATCAAGCTCATGAACCAGATCAAGTTCGCGATCGACCGCATCAACGAGGAAGTCGACATCAACATCGCCTGCTCGCTCGGGATGCTCACCCAGCGCCAGGTGGACCAGTTGGCCGAGTGGGGCGTGCACCGCTACAACCACAACCTGGAAACGGCCCGCAGCTACTTCCCGGAGGTTGTCACCACGCACAGCTACGAGGAGCGCCTCGAGACCTGCAACATGGTCAAGGCCGCCGGCATGGAACTGTGCTGCGGTGCCCTGATCGGCATGGGCGAAACCCTCGAACAGCGCGCCGAACTCGCCACCCAGCTCGCAGCCCTCGAACCCCACGAGGTCCCGCTGAACTTCCTCAACCCCCGCCCCGGAACCCCGCTCGAAAACCAGGGCATCATGGACGGCAAGGACGCCCTCCGCGCCATCGCCGCGTTCCGGCTCGCCATGCCAGGCACCGTGCTGCGCTACGCCGGCGGCCGCGAGCTCACCCTCGGCGACCTCGGCACCCGCAACGGTCTCCTCGGCGGCATCAACGCCGTCATCGTCGGCAACTACCTCACCACGCTCGGCCGACCGGCGACGGCGGACCTGAACCTCCTGGTGGAGCTGAACATGCCGATCAAGGAACTCCAGAAGACGCTATGACCGGGGTTTCGACAAGCTCAACCAGCGGGGTTTCGGTTTCCGGGGTTTCGACAAGCTCAACCAGCGGGGTTTCGGTTTCCGGGGTTTCGACAAGCTCAACCAGCGGGGTTTCGGTTTCCGGGGTTTCGACAAGCTCTACCAGCGGGGCCGCCTTTTGCGGGCACTGCGGTGAGCCGTACGACGGCGGCGACAACCCGCCGTCGTACGCCCACCGGACGTGCGGCGAACGACTGGCAATGGAACCGCCGCGTTACTGCACCGCCTGCCGGCGGCGGATGAAGGTCCAGGTCACGCCGTTGGGCTGGTCAGCGGAATGTTCCCGACACGGGGTGCTGATCCCGTGACGCAGGATTCGGAGCAGACTGACCTCATCCAGCGGGACCGCGCACGCCTGTGGCACCCTTACGCGCCGGCCTCCCCCGACCTTCCGCTGTGGGAGGTGGAGGCGGCCGGCGGCGTGCGGCTGCGGCTCCGCGGTGAAGACGGCACCCGCCACGAGGTGATCGATGCGATGTCCTCGTGGTGGTCGGTGATCCACGGTTACCGCCACCCGGTCCTGGATGCCGCCGCCAAAGCGCAGCTGGCGAAGTTCAGCCATGTGATGTTCGGCGGCCTGACCCATCCCCCGGCCGTGGAACTGGCCGAGCGCCTGGTGGCCCTGGCCCCGGGTGCCCCCGGCCGGTCCGGGCTGGAGCGGGTGTTCCTGGCGGACTCGGGTTCGGTCGCCGTGGAGGCTGCGCTGAAGCTGGCGGTGCAGTTCCAAACCGGCGTCGGCCATCCGCGGCGGCAGCGGTTCCTTAGCCTCCGCGGCGGCTACCACGGCGACACGTTCGCGGCCATGGGGGTCTGCGATCCGGTGGACGGCATGCACTCGGCCTTCCCCGGGCTGCTCGCCGGCAACCTCTTTGCGCCCCGTCCTCCGGCGGCGGCGTCAGCGACCCCGGAAACCGTCAAGGCGTGGGCATCCGATGTGGCGGACCTCGCGGCCGCGCACTCCGCCGAACTGGCGGCAATCGTCGTCGAACCGGTGCTCCAGGGTGCCGGCGGCATGCACGCGTACCCGGCCGAATGCCTGGCAGCGCTCCGGGAGGTCGCGGACCGGCACGGGCTGCTGCTCATCTTCGACGAGATCGCCACCGGCTTTGGCCGTACCGGCGAGCTGTTCGCGGCCGATCATGCCGGCGTCGTGCCGGACATCATGTGTGTGGGCAAGGCCCTGACCGGCGGGTATCTGACCCTCGCCGCCATGCTCTGCACCGCTGAGGTGGCCGCGGTTGTTTCCGGCAGCCAGGCCGGTGCCCTGCTGCACGGCCCCACGTTCATGGGCAACCCGCTGGCGTGTGCCGTGGCCAACGCCAGCCTCGGCATCATCGACGCCGGCAGCTGGCAGGCGGACGTAGCCCGGATTGGCACGGGCCTGGCGTCCGGGCTGGCCCCCGCCCGGGAACTGGCGGCCGTCCGGGACGTCCGCACCATCGGCGCCGTCGGGGTCATCGAGCTGCACGACGCCGTCGACGTCACGGCGGTCACCGCGGCAGCCATCAGCCACGGCATCTGGGTTCGCCCCTTCCGGAACCTCGTGTACACCATGCCGCCGTACATCAGCACCGCGGCGGACATCGCGCAGATTACGGCGGGGATGACGGCGGCCGTCGCCGAGATCCACGAAGTTCAGGTTCATGAAGTCCAGGTCCGCGAACGCGTCCCCGCCCACTCGGGCGGTGCATCATGAGCGGCTCGATGACCCAGTGGCTCGAGCGGCAGGCCGCCGTCAGGGAACGCCGGGGCCAGGTCCGCCGCCCGCTCCCCCGAGTTGCGCACGAGCAGTTCATCGACCTGGCCAGCAACGACTACCTCGGCCTTTCAACGGACCCGCGGGTCGCCGGGGCAGCCGCGGAGGCCGCGTCGCGGTGGGGCGCCGGCGCCACGTCCTCGCGCCTCGTGGCCGGAACAACCCAGCTGCATCTGGACCTCGAGCAGGAACTGGCCATGCTGGCCGGGATGGAAGCGGCGCTGGTCTTCTCCTCCGGCTATCTGGCCAACATCGGGGTGATCACGGCGCTGGGCGGTCCCGGGACGTTGATCGTCGCGGACGAGCACTGCCACGCCTCAATGATCGACGGCTTCCGCCTTAGCCGCTCGCGCACCGAATCGTTCGCCCACAACAGCGTTGAGGAAGCCGGCCGCCTGCTCGCCGGCCGCACAGAACCGCGGGCGATTCTCGCCGTCGAATCCGTCTACAGCGTCCTCGGCGACGAGGCACCGCTCGCTGATCTGCTGACCCTGGCCGAACAGCATGACGCCGTCCTGCTCATTGACGAGGCCCACAGCCTCGGCGTCACCGGCTCCGGCAGCTTCCAGGGCCGTGGCTCCGGGGCCGGCACCAACCTCGCCGGGCATCCCAACGTGATCGTAACGGCCACGCTGTCAAAAGCCTTGGGAAGCCAGGGCGGTGCGGTCCTGGGATCCGCGCTGCTGCGCGAACACCTCCTCAACCGGGCCCGCGGCTTCATTTTCGACACCGGACTGGCGCCGGCGTCCGCCGCAGCGGCCCTGGCCGCGGCGTGGATCATCCGGGACGAACCGTGGCGGGCCGGGGCCGTCCACAGTAACGCGGCGGCGCTTGCCGCCGGGCTTGCCCCGGCCCTTGCCCAGCGCGGAGAAATTCCCGGGCGGACAGCCGGGGCCGTCCAGTCCATCCCCATGCCGTCCGCGGAATCTGCCCTGGCTGCCGCCGAGTCCGCGCGCCGCGCCGGCGTCCGGATCGGTTGCTTCAGGCCGCCGTCCGTTCCGGACGGGATCTCGCGGCTGCGGCTCACCGCCCGAGCCACCCTCACGCCCGAAGAAATCGAAGACAGCTGCGCAGTGCTGCGCGGCATTTTGGAGGAACTTCCATGAGCCTTTCCCCCGTCATTCTGGTCACCGGAACGGACACCGGCGTCGGCAAAACCATCACGACGGCGGCCCTCGCCGCCGTCCTGCAGGGAATGGGACGCAGCGTCGCGGTTTACAAACCGTGCCAGTCGGGTGCGGCCGACGGCGATTCCGACGCGGCCGAGATTGTCCGGCTCGCAGGCGCCGTGACCGCTGAAACCGGCGTCGTCCTGCAGGAACCCATGGCGCCGGTCGCGGCTGCCGCCGTGGATGGGACGCCGCTGCCTGCGCTGGCTGCGCACGCACGGCGGATCCGCGAATTCACCGCATCCCACGACCACGTCCTGGTGGAGGGCGCCGGTGGCCTCCTCGTGGAACTGGATTCGGACGGCGGTACCCTGGCGGACCTCGGATCGCTGCTGGCGGCGGCATTTGTGCTCATCGCCCGGCCCGGCCTCGGGACGCTGAACCACACAGCCCTGACCCTCGAGGCGCTGTCCAGCCGCGGGCTCGACGTCCTCGGGGTCGTGCTCGGCAGCTGGCCCGTGAGCCCCGACGCCGTACACCACAGCAACCGGCAGGTGCTCGGGTCCTTGCCCGTGCCGCTCCTGGGTGCCCTGCCCGAGCAGGCCGCGGAATTATCCCCGGCTGATTTCCGTGCCGGCGCAGCTGCATGGCTGAACGGCTTGCCCGCATGATGCCGGCACCCAGTAGGGCGCTGCAGGCGACGGCCGCTCCGTCTTCAGCCGAGGTAGACCGGCCCGCCCCGGCGGGCAATCCCGACGGAGCCAAGTGCCCCTACCTCGTGGTGCGGGACCCGGAATCGGTCCGGGACGTCCTGCACCGGCCTGCCGATTTCAGCCCGGCGAATGCCCTGGTGGCGGTGACACCGCTGGAGGGACCCGCCCTGCGCGTGCTGCAGCGCGTGGGCTTTGCATTGCCTCCGGTGCTGGCCAGCAATGACACCACCACGCACGGTGGAATCCGCAAAGTGGTGGCTGGTTTTTTCACACCAGCCACCGTCGTGGCCATGGAACCGCGCATCCGGGAACTGGCAAGGCATGCGGCGGGGAACTCCGCGCACCAGCTGCACCGGTCCGGCCACGCGGACCTTGTGCAGACGGTCGCGGCCTTCCCGCCCGCCATCGTGATGCTCGAACTCCTCGGGTTGCCCGTGCGGGATCTTGCGGACCTCAAGCGCTGGGGGCTGGATTCCATGGAACTGTTTTGGGGCTGGCCCGACGGGGAGCGGCAGCTCGAGCTGGCCCTCAGCGCCGCTGAATTCTATGTCTGGCTGCGCCGGCTCGTGGCCGAATCCGTGGCCGCTCCGGGACGCAACCTGTTCAAGTCGCTGGCCGAGCACGGCCTGTCCAGGACCGAGATGTGCTCACTCGGCTACTTCCTGCTGATCGCCGGCCAGGAAACCACCACCCAGCTGATCAGCACCACGCTGTTCCGGCTGCTGGAGGGTGCCACGCCCATGGGCTGGAAGGAAGCGGCCTCGGAAGTCGGCGCCAGGTCCGCGGTCAGGCATGTGCTCGCCACCGAGTCATCCGTCCCCACCTGGCGCCGCGTTGCCGCACACGACACCAGCCTCGGTGGTGAGCAGGTTCCGGCCGGCGCCGAAATACTCCTTGAACTGTCCGGCAACCAGATCACCGGGGGCGGTACGCCTGCGGACCCGTCGCCGCATGCCGAGGCCTGGCGCGGACCCGCAACCGGCCTCATATTCGGCTCGGGCATCCATCGCTGTCTCGGGGCCAAGCTCGCCGAACTGGAAGCCAGCGTCATCATCCAGGAAACCGCGGCGGCGCTGCCGGGGATCCAGTCGTGGGATCACGAGCCGGAATGGATCCGGCACCTGTCCTTCCAGGCACCCCGGACCGTGAGCGTGATGAACGGTCCGGACTGACCGGCCTACAGGCGAAAAACGGGTCGGGGCTAAAGGGACACTGGCTAGAAGGACGGCACTGTGAATCCCAGGCCCAGCAGGCCGCGGCCCGCCTGTTCGAGGATCGGATCCAGGCTCAGGGTCGGGTGGTTGAGGAGGACATTCACGTCACGCTGGATCCGCTGCAGCGGATGCGAAAGCCGGTGGGCACTGCCTCCCGAGCCCGAGACGGTGAGCCGCACTGCTTCCTCCGCTGCCTCGCCGCTGAGGGCAAGGGAGAGCCGGTACTTGGCCCGCTCGTCTTCAGTCAGGCCTGACGGCTGGTGCTCAAGTGACGACGAAACGATGCGGAGCGCCTCCTGCCAGTGCAGGCGCGCCGTGGCAACCAGTCCGTATGCCTGCGAGAAGCGGGCCTGCGCCAATGGTGAGTCCGCCTGGCGGTTGTCAATGGTGTTCTTGACCTTGCGCACCAGCATCTTTTCCCGGAACACGTCGACGGCGTACTCGGCGGGCTCCCAGCGCGGCGGCGGGTGCCACCAGGTTCAGCAGCGTTGCCATGGGTGTGTGGATCATCGGGTCCAGGTGGATTAGGCTGCCGGGATTGTCCGCGGCGCTCAGCAGCGCCCAGTCCATGGCCCGATGCTCCGGAACAAACAGGTCTTTCGCCCGAAGGTCGTTGCTGCCGGTCCCCCGCAGCCCCGCAGTGTGCCAAACATCCTCCAGCTCCACCTCGCCGACCGGGACGAGGCACTGCAGGCGGACGCCGTCGGACTGCACCGCCAGCAGGGCCCACTCCGAATGCATGACCCCCGACGCGAAGCTCCAGTGGCCCGAAATTGCGAATCCTCCCGGGACCTTCCTGGCCGTGCCCACGGGGGCGCTCGTCGCAGCAGCCAGCGGGGCAGGCCCGTTGGCGAAGACTTCGTCCTGGACCTGCCGGGGCCAGCGGGCCAGCATCCAGACGTGCTCGATCAGGTGCCCGGCAGTCCAGGCACTCGACGCGCATCCCCGGGCCAGCCGCCGGACGACCTCAGCGTAAGTTTCAACGCCCATGCCGTATCCGCCCAGCTCCCTCGGGGCCAGAATCCGGAACACGCCGGCCTCTTTCAGTTCGTTGATGGTGGATTCCGGGAGGCGGCGCAGCCGCTCAGTTTCCTCCGCCCGCTCGCGCAGCCGGGGAACCAGCTCCTCAACACGGCTGAGCATCTCGTCGTGGCTGGGGACGGTGCCGGCAATTGCGGGCAGTGCCTGCCCGACGTCGGCCCCCGACAGTTCCAGCGTATGTGCGGTGCGGTCCCGCTTCGCCGCCAGGTAACCATGGTTGGCCGGCGAGAGGTACACGCCGGTGGGAACCTGCTCCGCGACGTCGATGCCCAGAGCCGTCAGCTGTGCGGCCTTGTCCGGATTGTTACTCAGAAGGCGGATGCTCGTGGCGCCGAGGGCGCCCAGCATCTGTGCGGCCGCAGTGTAGTCGCGCTCGTCCTCGCCGTGGCCCAGGGCCAAATTGGCGTCGTAGGTATCGAGGCCCGTGTCCTGCAGGGCGTAGGCGTCGAGCTTGGAGTAGAGGCCGATGCCGCGGCCCTCCTGGCGGAGGTAAAGCAGGAATCCACCTGCTGCGGCAATCTCTTCGACAGCCTCGCGCAACTGCGGTCCGCAGTCACAGCGCTGGCTGCCGAACACGTCGCCGGTCATGCATTCGCTGTGCAGCCGGACCAGCGGCACGTCATGGGCGAGGAGCGTCTGCTCCCATTGGCCCAAGGCGAGCAGCAGGTGCTCCTTGCCGTCCGCGAGGCCGCGGAACGTCAGCACCTCGGCTGTGGTGCTGAATCCGTCCGGAAAGCGCAGGGGCACAGTCACCTGGCTGCGCACAGTGGCCACGGGCAGGGCCGCGGCCTGCAGGGTGGTTTCAACACAAGCGGTCATCAAAGGTCCTCGACATTTCGGGAGATTACTTGAAGCTTGAACTAATTGTAACGGCGCTTGGTTCAAGCTTCAAGTATTTCCTTTTGTCGACTGCACTTGTCGACTGCACCAGCAGAATTTACATGAGCGTAACAGTCCACATTGATTGATATGTGATCACAGATTTACATTAGACGTGATGGCGACCACATCACGTGCGAAGCGTCCTGATCCGCCCAAACTTGTCCGGCTAAATCAGACCTTACACAAGCACTCCCTTCTCCAAGGACGAGGGTGAAATCCACGTTGCCACCCCTGAATGCAAGGAGCCACAGGTGTCTTCCATCAAGAACCACAGATCACCCACAGACGATGCCGCAACCACGGCGTATAAGCGCCGCTTCCTAACCAGGCTGACAGCTGTCCTGGTCGGAGGAATGTTCCTGGACGGCTACATCCTCGGGATCATCGGCACGGTGATCGGCACCATCTCCACCGAGCTGAAGTTCACCCCGTTGTGGGAGGGCCTGATCGTTGCGTCCTCGCTCCTGGGAATCCTGGTTGGCTCGCCCGTCGGCGGCTGGCTCGGGGACAAATTCGGCCGCAAGCCGCTGTTCATGATCGACATGGGCATCTTCCTCGTCGGCTCTGCTCTCCAGTTCTTCGTCCATGAACCCTGGCAGCTGTTCCTGGTCCGGCTGCTGATGGGCATTGCGGTCGGCGTCGAATACGCGGTCGGCTGGCCGCTGATGTCGGAGTTCGCTCCCGCCAGGATGCGGGGACGCTTGATGGGCCTGACGCTGGTCGCCTTCTACGTTGGCTTCATGGTGGCGTTCATTGTCGGCTACGCGCTGACCACCACCACCTCTGTGGACTGGAGGATCATCCTCGGCTCCAGCACCCTTCCTGCCGTGATTCTGTTCTTCGCTCGCTTTGGACTGCCGGAGTCGCCGCGTTGGCTGTGGAGCAAGGGCCGCCACGACGAGGCCCGCGCCGTCGCGTACAAGTACATGGAAAACGCCTGCGACATGAACGACGTCGAGCACGAGCATGACCGGCCGGAGGGCCGCGTCAAGATGCTGTTCTCCCGCCGTTAGTGGCGCGCCACTCTGTTCTGCTCCATGTTCTGGCTGTGTGCCGTCACTCCCTACTTCGCGATCGCCACCTTCGCCGAGAGCGTGCTGAAGGGATACGGACTCAGCCAAGGACTCGCTGGCGGGGTAGGGCTCTCGGCGGTCGCCACCGCGGGTGTAATCCTCACCGTGATCCTCATCGACCGGGCCGGCCGGCGCTTCTTGACCGTCCCGCCGCAGTGGCTGTGCTTCGTGCTCCTGCTGATCATCGGACTGTGGGCGGGCGCACCCGCCTGGGTTGTGCTGGTTTGCTTCCTTGCCTTCTCATTCTTCAATGCGGGGTACAACACGCTGACAGGGATCTACCCCGGAGAGGTCTTCCCGACCGATATCCGCGGGATCGGAACCGGGTTCGCCACTGCCGTCAGTCGTTTGGGAGCCCGCGCCGGAACCTTCCTGCTGCCGTGGTCCATGGTGACTTACGGGCCGCAGGTCACTATGCTGATGGCCGCAGGGCTCACTCTCGTCGGTGCCATCCTGTCGCAGTGGCTGGCTCCCGAAACCAAAGGAAAGTCCCTTACCGAGACGGCTGCTGGGTTCTCGCACTAAGCCGGACGGCCCCCTGTTTGAAGTTATGACTCCGCTGCCCTCCGCCTACCGGGTGGAGGGCAGCTCTGCGCGATCCGGGGTGGTTTCGGGTAAGACATCATAAGGGCGGCCGAGACAATCCACATGAGGCCCACTGCGCCGAGGATAACGGCGCCACCGGATCCGGTGGCCGCGCCTGCCAGCGCTGCACCGGCTGCCGTGGCGCTCACGCGCAGGCCGCGCTGACCGTAAAAATCTGGGATCTGAGGTGCGGTGGGCTAAGCCGGTTGCGCATGGAGAGCATCGCCGCAGTCGAGGATGCGGTGAAGGCTCCTGATAATCCTATGGTTATGAGAGTCCAGCTTGCCCCGAAATCCAATGCAGCACCGATGGTCAGCAACCCCGTGGCGAAGAAACCCGCCATCATGACTGCGTGGGGGCGGCTGCGTGTGGGCCGGGCCGCCTCGATGAGGGCACCGAGAAGGCTGCCGATGGCGAAGGTTGTCACGACGGTTGCCCCGTCCTTCGGTGAACCGATCCGTTCAATCGAGAGCGCAACCGCTGCGATTGCTAAACCGCCCTGGCCAAACTGGGTGAGTGTGGACGCGGCGGTCATCACGGCTAAAGGACGGTGGCTGAAGATTCTGTGCAAACCGGCCTTGACCGCCTGCCAGGGTGAACCCCCGGCGCGCGCATGGGGGCCAAGCCCGACGGCGCGTATGGCTACAGAGCCCAGGGCGGCACCGGCTGCCAGCGCCAAGAGACCGGCCTGGGCGGGCAGGAACGCCGCGATCAGGGCGACAAATGCCGGGCCAGCCACGGCCGAGACGTTATAAGAGAGGGCATCGTAGGCGAATGCCCTGCGTACATCGGGAATCGCACCGAGAACGAAACTTGACAGCCCGCCCATGTAAAAGGGCGAGACCGCTCCAGCCACAGCCAGACATGCGAACGCAACCGGCAGTGGTACCTGGCCGAGGAAGGCGGTCAACCCGAAGGCGACGGCGGTAAGCATTGCGGAAGCCGCCACCAGCAGGCCCGGACGACGGCTCTGTCGAGGGCTGCGCCTGCCAGCGGGGCCGCGATGACGCTTGGGCCCAGCGACGCCGCAACCAGGGCCCCTCCCAAGGCGACATCATGTAATTGCTGCACGGCAAGAATGGGGAGGGCAGCGGCGGAACCGGCACTCGCCATTCTGGGTGGCACAGAAGCGGCGAGGTATCCGATGGCGCCCATTGATAGTCAGAACCCCTTCAGGCCATTGGATTGCCACAATGAAATGTGCGAGCACGAGTCAGAAAATGACACCATTCCGGCCGCCCGGGAATGAATCACCTTAAGCTGCAGGCACCCCCGGTCCGAAGACGGGGTGCCTGCAGCTGGAACTCAAACGGAGGCTTCCACCTGCCGGACCGTACGGTCACGGTCAGTGGCTACCGGCAGGCCGGGTCTCCGGAGCACCCTCTTCGTTCGCTGAAGGGGCCCAGATGTCTCCGAGCGTGAAGCCGTTGGGGAAAGGGTCCTCAGGATCGAGCACATAGGTGCTGAACCCGGTGATCCATGCCTGGCCACTGATCCGGGGAACGACGCCGGTGCGGCCGGCGATCTGTACTTCTTCCACAAGCTCACCGGTGTAGACGGTGCCCAGGACGCCCTCGTGGCGGAAGGGTTGGTTGAGTCCGAGTTCGCCCTTTGCGTGCAGGGTGGCCATCTTGGCGCAGGTGCCGGTGCCGCAGGGGCACCTGTCGACGCCGCCGGTCCAGGTGGCGGGGTTGTCGAAATCAACCGGCCCGCTGGCTGCCGTGACGGCATTCCTCCGGTCGGCGTTCGGGTTATCGGTGACGCCGGAGAGCTGGGAGATGGTGATGCCGATGCCCGGGTAGTCCGGGTGCTCCACCGGCAACTGGTCCTGCGCCGCCTTGAGGATGAGGGAGGAAATGCGGGTGATGTCCCTGCCACGTTCCGGGACAAGCTCGAGGGATCCGAACTGCGCCACGTCGGCAATGACGTAGAACATGCCACCCCAGGCCACGTCGACCGTTACCTCCCCAAGCTCGGGAACGTCAATGACCACGTCGGTGTAAACAGAGAATGCGGGCACATTCTCAAAGGTCACCTGCTTGACCTTGCCGTTGCGGCATTCAGCCTTGATGGCGATGAGGCCCGCAGGCGCTTCGAGCTTGAATTCCGTGAACGGTTCCTGCATGGGGATCATGCCCGTCTCAAGCAGGACCGTCGCCACCGCAATGGTGTTTCCGCCGCTCATGACGGGGTATTCCACCTGTTCCATGATGATGAATCCCGCCGCCGCCTCCGGGTGCTTCGACGGAACGATCAGGTTGCAGCACAGCGGCGGGTACCCGCGGGGCTCGCGCAGCATCAGCATCAGCATCCGGATCTGATCATCATTCTCTTCGAGCCACTTCATCTGCTCGTACACGGTGTTGCCCAGGATATGGGGCACGCTGCCGGTAATAACGCGCATCGGTTCCCCGGAATGGGTCTCCACGGCCTGAACCATCCGCTTAAAGCTCATGCTCTGTACCTTCCTGCAAGCGTTTGAACAAGTGTTCAGTCATGCGCGCTGGCTGTGCAATGCCTGGCCGGCGCTTGATTCCGTATTCGCGGCCTGTTCCAGGCGGTGGAGTGCGTCGGCGTCGACCTCCACCTGTTCGGGCAGCTCGGTGAGCTCCATGGCCGGCAGGCGTACCCCGTGCTCGTCGCGGAGGTTTTCCAATTGCCTGGAGAGGCGGTCGGCCGAACCGGTGAAATTGGCGGGGTCGATGCACAGGACAAAGACGCCGATGCCGGGCGAGGTGCTGCCGCTGTCGAAAGGTGCCGCGTCCAGGGAGAACGAGGCTCCCGAGAGCGTGGCAAGGATCTCCACCAGCAGGGCAATGTTTCCGCCGCGATGCCCGCCGAAGGGCAACAGGGTTCCCGCCAGGGCTTCATTGGCATCCACCGTTTGTTCCCCGTCGGCGGCCAGCGCCCAGCCCGCGGGAATGGGGTTCCCGGCGTCGGCCGCGCGCCGAACGTTTACGAACGCGGTGGAGGAGGATGCTTGGTCGATGACCATGGGCATGCCGCCCGGCCGGGTATGCCGTAGGCCAGCGGGTTGGTGCCGAGGATGCGCTTGGGAGCTCCTCCGATAGACATCAGGGCCGGGCTATTGGCCGAGGCCACGGCGATATAACCCTGCTGCGCCACCTTGCGTGCGTAATAGCCCAGCTCGCCGCAGGTATAGGAATTCCGGATCCACAGCGCGGCGATCCCGGCCTCGTGCGTAGCCTCAAGCAGATCCCTGAAAGCAGCCTGGAAGGCTGCCTGGGCAAGTCCGTTTCCTGCATCGACATCGATGACCGCCGGCGCCGCGCGGCGGACCTTCGGTTCGGCGCCGGCGGCAATCCGGCCCTGCCTGTAGCCGTCGAGGTAATCGAAGAGATGTCCCACGCCAACGGCGCGGTTGCCAACAAGCTCGGCTTCTACCGTCGCGCTCGAGAGGACTTTGGCATCCCCTGGACGGGCGCCGAAGGCCAGAAGGGCACGCTCGCACAATGCTGCAAGTTCGTCTTTGGAGATGGTGCTCACTGGCAGTTCAGTCCTCTCATCAGGACACTTTTGGAAGGTGGCGGCGAAACGGGGCAGCCTTGAGGGGGCTTGTGGTTCGCCTCACATTCAGCCTATTTTGTGATCACATATCAGTCAATAGGGCGACGGCCACAGGCTTAAGGAATCTCAGGGGTGACAGGGGGTGGTTAGCGGTGAGCGGTCCACCTTGGCAGCCCACGCGGCGTCAAGGTGCGATATCTCCAGGTCTGTGCCCGCGCGGGCCGCCTCCGGGTCGACCCACGCGAATGCCAGGAAGCGGCCGGAGGCCGGATCCTCCGCTGCGCTGGTGATGTAACCAACAACGCTGCCGCCTCGGGATACGGGTTCCCCAGTGACAACTGCGTGGCGGCCACTGGACAGGCGGAGTCGGACCAGGAGTCGGTGGCCGGGGCGGGCTTCGGCACCGGCGGAAGGTTCGGCGAGGCCAGCTTCGTACGCAGTGTCCTGCGGACCGAAGTCAATGCCGAAGGCAGGGACTCCGTTGGCGATCCGCAGTGCCGTAACCGCTTCGTCGCCAACAAGGGCCATTCCCTGCTTTCCAGCGGCTGCAACTAACAAGTCCCAAAGATACAACCCGTGTTCGGTGGCCGCATAGAGCATCCAGCCGCCAACTCCGGTGGTGGTTTCGGCGACTGCGCGGACCGGGACGCCGCCGACGTCGAGCACCGGCGCAACAGGCGAGGAAACCGCTGGTATCCCGCCCCGGGTAACCGATGCGAGAAGGGCAGCAGCATCAGGACCGATGAGCGCCAGGGCCGTCGTCGCGGAGGACACGTCCGAAACCGTTACTCCGTCCAGGTGGTGGGTTTCCCGGCGCAGGTGCCAGACGTCCTCGGGGCTGCTGCCGATGACCAGGTAGGCATCTTCCGCGGTCCGCACAACGGTCAGGTCGGCGGCGATGCCTCCGGAGGGGCTCTTCACAAAGGCGCCTGTGGAAGTGTTCAACTCCAGGGACAGGCCGGGCGCAAGGATTTCCTGGAGATGCTTTTCAGCGCCGCTGCCCCGGACTTCGAAGACGCTGGCGGCTCCCCTGTCGACGAGCCCCACACCGTTCACAGCCTGGCGCGCCTCGGCAGAAATAGCGGGTGACCATCCGTACGTTCCCCAGGCATCCCGCCGTCGGCCTGCTATATTCGGGCACTCGGTGGAGCCGTACCAGAGGGGGCGCTCCCAACCGCCCTGCGCGGTGCCGAACACCGCACCCAGGGCTTCCTGCCGGACGTAGAAGGGGGTCGTAGCGAACTTCCTCAGCTTCCTCGTCTGCTTGCGGGGGTGGCTGATGTCGTAGACCTCGTCATAGTTCTCGCTGGCGCGCTCAATGCTGACGGTGCGCGTCAGGTGCGTCTGGTCGAACCGGCGGAAGTCGAGGCTGGTGGTGTCGATGCCGGGATCCCCGGTCACAATCCAGTCGGCCAGGACGCCGGCAACACCTGCGGACTGGGTGAGCCAAACAGACTCCCCCAGCCACAGCCCCCTGATGCCCGGCACCTCGCCGAGGAGCGGGTTCCCGTCCGGGGTGAAGGAGAAGATCCCGTTGTAGCCTTCGGTCGCTTTACAGCTCTGGGTCTCGGGAAGAGCCGCTGGACTTCTGCCCATCCGTCCTTCAGATCGTTGCACGTCAGGGGGTGGATTGCAGGCTCAACCTGCGTTTCCGCGTAGTCCTCCGGGGACGCTATCTCCGACTGTTCCACCGGGATGACCCGGTGCTCATAGGTCCCCCACGTCAGCCGGTCGCCCATCTGGCGAAGGTAGGAACCGGTGGCCTGGTGCCGCACCATCGGCCGGTCGATCTCCACCTCATCACTGAATCCGGCGAGCGACGGCAGCGGGCTGGTGTGGGGACGAGCAGTGTTCCATCGGAACCATGGGCAGTTCCAGCCCCAGCAGCTTTCCCAGCCCGGGCCCCCACAGCCCTGCGCAGACTACGACGATATCCGCCTCGATGAACGACGTCCCCTCCGGGAGCTGGTCGCCCTTGGACGGATTACCCGGCACCGGCGGCGTCGGCCGGACCTCGACGCCGGTCACCCGGCCGCGTTCTGTCCGGAACCCGGTGACCGCTGTGTGGCCATAGAACCGCGCTCCGTTCTCGATGGCACGCCGGGCCTGCCACTCGACAGCCCGTACGGCTTTGACCACGCCGTCCGTTGGCGTGTGCAGACCGCCGAGCACGGTGGAGGTGTCGAGGCCCGGGAACAGCTTCCCGCACCCGTCGGCGGAAACCATCCGGGCCGGCACATCCCAGGACCGGGCGAGGTTGTGCCGCCGGTGCAGGTATTCCAGCCGCTCCGGCTCGCAGGCCAGTTCCAAACCACCAACCCATTTGAGGATCCACTGGCCATCCAGCGTCAGCCCGTCCAGCTTGTCGAGTGTCCGCCTGGCGAGTTCAGACATCAGGGCAGAACCGGTCGTCTGGAACGCGAAGCCAGGAGCGTGGGATGAGGACCCGCCCGTGCGGTAGAGGGGCCCCTGGTCCACCACGGTTACGGACTTCATGCCATGGCGGGTCAGGTCGTCGGCCAGGGCGGCACCAACCACACCGGCGCCGATGATGAGGATCCGGGTGTCTGCGTCAATTCGGGCGGAGGCCACGTTATCTCCCTTGCAGTCAGAGACGTCCACGTCTCAGGTCAAAATGTCAGTTGGCTTCCCGGGTTGCGCGGGGCGCCCTTTTGGGAAGCAAGAATTGGGTGACCGCCACCAGGTTCGAGACGCCTCGTGGATATCGGCTGAATCAGAGTGTACGTGAGATATGTGATCACAACTAGCTCGTTCATGAACTTTTTTTGAAGCCGTTGCGCAGCCCGCTTGGGACATCCCGAACCGGGCCATTAGATGCGGGAAGCGCCGCCCCTGAGGGCCGCGCTTCCCGGGTAGTCGGTAGTCGGGTAGTCGCCTGACTACAGGCGCTTCGTGATCCGACGCTTCAACGCAACGATTGTCAGCGGGCCGCCAATGATCCCGCTGCGGCGTGCATGGCCGTCCGCCGGGCGAAGTCTTCCCGCAGCGTCTCTGCCACCCGGCGGGCTTCCTGGTAGGCGCCGTGCGAGCCTGCCGTTTCCGAGGTGTAGTCCCCTGCGAAGTGGATGTTCCCCACACTGCGCTGAAGATCCGGCAGGGCAGCATTACGCTTCGGGGAGAGTACGGAGAAGCAGTGCTCCCAGGTGGCGGCTGCCGCACCGACGATCCGGCCTCGAAGCTGGGGAGCCATCTCCATGAAGTCCTCGATCCACTCCCGGATGAGCCTCTCGTCGCTTTCGATCCCCGGAATGAACCCTGCTGAGTTGCCGTAGCAGGTGAACCTGACGATTCCGTCGGCCGGCAGAACACCGGGCCGGGGATTGATGAGGGCGTCAAACTTCTTGCCGACAGTGGAAACGAAGGACCAGTCCGCAAAGTCCGGCAAGCCCTCGATGTTGACGGCGATGGTGAACGTCGTGCTGCCCGGCGTTTCAGCAGCCCGCAGCGCCTGGCGCTTCCACTGCGGCACGTTATGACAGATGCCCGCCACCAGCGGAGCCGGCACTGCCATCACGACGTGCCTGGCCAGAAGCACTTCCTGCCCGCTGTCGCTGGCTGCACTCACCTCAAGCAGGCCATCCAGCTCACGCACGCTCTGGACTTGGACGCCGGTCCGGATGGCCGTCCGGGCACTGACGTTGGCGGCGAGGGCGCGGGGAAGCGCCTGCATTCCGTTCACAGGGTACAGGCGGTTGTCCTGTTCGTGGGCGATGTAGCTGGCGAGGTAGCGCAGGGCGTACTTCGCCGACAGTTGGGCTGCATCGCCCACTGCACCGCCCCGGACTGCAGTCTCAATAATGCTCCGGGCGGGCGCAGGGAGGTCCTTCGAGCCTGGCCGCGACTGTTTCGTTGGCCAGCCCCGCAGCCTTGTCGGTAATGGTTCCATCCTGCACGTTGTCCCTGTACTCGCGCTCCAGTCCCTCCATGAAATCGACCAAAGCCGCCTTGGATTCGGGATCCAACGGGAGTTTCTCGACGACTTCCGCCGTAGACCGCGCAACAGACGTAACGCCGTCGATATGCACGCCGTAGGTGGCCGGGTGGAACGGTGCGGTCTCCTGGCCGAGTTCCTTGGCGAGCACTTCGGCCCGCGTGCCGCGGTAGATGAACATTGCGCCCGTATTGACGGCGGCGCCGGCGAGTTGGACGCTGCGCGTCCGTCCGCCGATGTCGTCGTCGGCCTCCAGCACCTGGACGTCAGTGTCCAGGTCACGGAGGTCGTACGCGAGGGCCAGGCCCGCTGGCCCGGCCCCGACCACCACGACGTCGTGCATTGTCTTCATGCTTGACCACCTTCTTGTTCGGAGTTCCGCCCAGACTAAGGTCGGGATATGTGATCACACAAGGGTTTATTCCGGAATCTGCCCCTTGAGGCACATAATGAAGTCCTCGACGGCGGGGGAACGGCCAAAGGCGCGCGCAACGTAGAGTTCCGTCTGCGGCCTCCCTGCAAAGCGGCGGGTGGTGACTCCGGGCATCTGGAACCGCTGCACCGATTCCGGCAGTACGGATACCCCCAGGCCCGCGGCGACAAGGCCGAGGACCGTTTCCTGGTGGATGGCCTGCTGGACCACGATCGGCGGGGTCGGGAGGGACTCAAAGAGTCTGAGGACCCGCGCCACGAAGCCGGGCATCAGCCGGTAGGGAAACAGGATCATCGGTTCCCCTTCCAGATCCTCGGGACGGATTTCCGCCGCTGCGGCCAGGCGATGTGTTTCCGGAAGGACCACCACCAAGTCCTCCGTGCCCAGAAGTTCGAGGTTCAGCCCGGGGACGTCGCCCGGATCCCGGATGAGCCCCAGGTCGAGGTTTCCGTCCAGCAGCTGCTCAATCTGCTCCCCGCTGGTCAGCGGATGCAGTACAAGGTCAATGCGTGGGCGCTGCTCGCGGAAAGCCCGGATGGCCTCGGGAACGGTGGTGTAGCTCGCGGAACTGACGAACCCAACCCTGATCTTGCCGCTCTTGCCGGCAGCGACGTCGGCAACGTCTCCGGCGGCATCGTCAAGGTCGGCAACGGCAGCCTGGATCCGGTCCTTGAACGCCTGACCGGCCGCCGTCAGGGTCACGCGGCGGGTGGTGCGGTCGAAGAGCTGGACACCTAGCTCACGCTCGAGTCCCTTGACGGCGACGGTCAGCGGCGGCTGGGTGATGTGCAGGCGTTCGGCGGCGCGGCCGAAGTGCAGCTCGTCTGCGACGACGAGGAAGTACCGGAGCTGCCGGAGTTCCATGGAGATTCTTTCGATTGACGCTAATAATTACAAGCTAAATGATATTGGACCGGCTGCACTAACGGGTGAGTTACTGGTATCAGCACAGGCGCCGCCCCGTCGCCCATTCCCCCGTCAGAGGAGCCATCCATGGAATCAACCGAATACGCCGTCGTCGGTGCTGGGCTGTCCGGAGCTGCCACCGCCTGGCATCTCGCCGCCCGCGGGCACGACGTTGCCCTGCTGGAGCGTTCAACGCCCGCGAATGATGCGGGCAGCTCGCATGGCTCCGCCCGCATCTTCCGGTACGCCTATCCGGAGGACTTCTACACGGGCCTTGTCCAGGAGGCCAAGGCCGGCTGGGATGAACTGGCCCGCCTCAGCGGCAAACAGCTCATCACCCCCACCGGTGCCGTCGACTACGGCGCGATCCGCGAACCGGAGCGCCTGGCCGCCGTGCTGGAAGCACGCGGTATTGACCACGAACTTCTGAGCCCGGAAGAAGCCAACCGCCGGTGGCCCCAAATCGCCTTTGACACCCAGGTCCTGTGGCACCCGGACGCCGGCGTCATCGACGCCCACGAATCCGTCGCCTCAATGGTTGACCAGGCCGTGGCGCACGGCGCGGAACTCCACAACAACTGGGCGGTTGCCTCGATCTCCGGGTCCAACGGGAATTACACCCTGACATCCGAAGACGGGCGCACATTGCGGGCCGCCAACGTGATTGTCGCCGCCGGCGGCTGGCTGCCCCAGCTGCTGGGATCGCTGTCGCTGCCCTCGTCTTTCCTCGCCGGAATGCCTTCCTTCGAGGTGCGGCAGGAACAGGCCTACCACTTCCCCTACGCCGACGGCACGGATCATGAGGCTTCGCCGTGGCCGACGTTCATCCACAAGCGCGCAGGCTGGCAGGCCTACGGCCTGCCAGGCGGACGCGATGCCGGATTCCGCGGGCAGAAGGTCGCCGAATACAACGGCGGAAAGATCCTGCCGTCCGCCGCCGAGCAGGACGGACAAATCAACCCGGACAACCGCCGTCGGGTCATCGAGTACGTGGAACAGTACCTGCCGGGGCTGGTACCGGAACCCTACGCTGAAACCACCTGCCTTTTTACCAACACGCCTACGGAGGATTTCATCCTGGACCGTGCCGACGGCATCACCGTCCTCTCCCCCTGCTCGGGCCACGGTGCGAAGTTTGCCCCGCTGATTGGGCAGCTCGCGGCGAACCTGGCAACGGGCGCAGGCGCCGTCCCGGACCAGTTCCGGCTCGCAGCCCAGGCGCAGGCAACAGCGGCCACCGGAGTCCACGCATGACCCGCGGAATGGGGACCACTCCCCCGCCCTCGGTGTCGGCAGCAACGGTGACCGGGCTGCTCTCCGAGATTGCCGGCACCGGCACCGATGCGCTCCGCGGCGGCTACACGCGGCCGGTGTACTCCACCGCCGAACTGGACCTGCGACACTGGTTCATCGAACAGGTCACCAAGCGCGGCCTTACCGTGGAAACGGACCGCAACGGCGCCATCTGGGCCTGGTGGGATGTGCCCGGCGGGGACCGCAGCAACAGCCTGGTCACCGGCAGCCACCTCGACTCGGTGCCCGGGGGCGGCGCCTTCGACGGCCCGCTCGGCGTGGCCTCCGCCCTGGTGGCCGTTGACATCCTCAAGGCGCGCCTGGCCACCCCCACCCGGCCACTCGCCGTCGTGGTTTTCCCGGAGGAGGAGGGCTCCCGGTTCGGCGTCGCGTGCCTGGGCTCGCGGCTGATGACCGGCGCCATCGACCCGGACAAGGCCCGCAACCTGCGGGACCCGGACGGCTCAACCTTCGCCGACGTCGCACGGGCCAACGGCCTGGACCCCCGCTTCATCGGCAGGGACGACAAGCTCCTCGGCCAGATAGGCGCCTTCGTCGAACTGCACGTCGAACAGGGCCGCGGCCTCATCGACCTGAACCAGCCCATCGCGATTGCCTCCTCCATCCTCGGACACGGACGCTGGCGGCTGAGCGTCCAGGGGCAAGGCAACCACGCCGGAACCACGCTGATGGCCGACCGGCACGACCCCATGGTCTCGGCCTCCAGAATGGTGGTGGCCATCCGCGACACCGCCCGGAACCAGGCCCACGCCCGGGCGACCGTCGGACGCCTCCAGCCGGTGCCCGGCGGGACCAACGTCATCGCCTCGCGCGTTGATTTCTGGCTGGACGTCCGGCATCCCGACGACGCCGTGACGGCGGCCGTGGTGGAAAGCATCCATGCACAGGCCCAGGTCATTGCAGCCGAGGAAGGCTGCCGGGTCGAACTCCGCGAAGAGTCGCTGAGCCCCACCGTGCATTTCGATCCCGGCCTGCAGAAAGAGCTGCAGCGGGCCCTGCCGCAGGCCCCTGTGCTGGACACCGGGGCCGGGCACGATGCCGGCGTGCTGGCACCTTTTGTGCCAACTGCCATGGTGTTCGTCCGGAACCCGAGCGGCGTATCGCACTCGCCGGAGGAACACGTCGTGGACGACGACGCCGAGACCGGCGCTGAGACCCTGGCCGACGCCCTGCAGGGGCTCATGGCCTAACCCAAAACCCAGCACCCGCGGAAAGGAATATACCAATGGGCAACAGTCCCAGTACGACAGTAAGCGCACAACGGGTCCTTGTCCCGGGGGAAGTGCGGGGGGAGATTGCAGCCAGCGAGCAAATGCTTAGCTTCTGGGGCGGAGTCGATGAACAAAGTCGATGGCATCATCTCATTGGGAGCGGTTGTGTATGACGAGTTCTATTCCCGAACGATTCCCGTCCTGGTGCTCAATGACGACGACTTTTCGTGTGCTTTGACGGCCACGTATGCGGCGATCCTCGCTAAGGGGCAGGTGGTCCTTCATGGGTAGGCTTCAGCAACGCGACCTTCCGGCGTCCAGGCTTTCCCTCTCCAAAGAAGATCTGGAAGTGCTCGACGGAATCCAAGGCAGGGCCGCGCAGCAAGCGATGCGAATCATCGTTCGCATGGCTCACGTCCAGCAGGCCACGGAGCTGGTTGACGTTTCCCACGTGCACATCGGGGGAAGCATCTACACGGGCAAGGGAGGCCTGAACGTCATCGAGGAGCTGGTTTCCAACGGGGCCAAGGTACGCGTCCCCACCACGCTCAACGCCATTTCCATCGACCGAAGCCAGACAGGGGCCTCGAACAGCGGCAACGAGTCGACACGAACGCAGGTCGGTTGGCAACGGCGCTCGAAGCAATGGGTGCCAACCCTATCTTTTCCTGCACGCCCTATGTGTTCCCGAAGTCACCCCAGTTCGGACAAAACATTCTGTGGGCCGAGTCCAACGCAATCGTTTATGCCAATAGCGTGATGGGGGCTCGAACCCACCGTCACGGAGACTTCATGGACGTGGGTTGAAAATCCGCACTGCATGCGTCCAGCTGGGCAGATGGATGAGTTCGCTTCGCCGCGTCTTCAGAAACTTGCCCAACTCCTCCAGATGCGGGTTCTTCTCGGTCATGTCTTTCATTCTCGGACGGAAGGCACCACCGCACCCGGGGACATAGGCGTCCTGGGCGTGGTGGCGTCCATCGGTGGGCCGGGGCTTGTGGCGGTTCAGGCCAGGGGTGTGGAAGAACCGGGTGACGTTCTCCGTGACGATCTCCATCTGTGCAGGAGAGTCTTTTCTCCCTGAACACCGGCGTGCAGCTCCGTGACCTTGTCCGGTAGAGCGGAGCCGTCGGAGTGGACCACCTAGTCGGCCTGGTGATCTTGGAGGCCTGGCTTTGTGGGTCGAGCTTCAGCCAGGTGTCCCACGAGCTGACGCGGTTTCCCTTCGCTCGCCGTAGTGGGCGTAGTCGAACGCGAAAGCGACGAAGCCCTGGTCTGCGAACCTTTGGGCGTACCCGTCGGCATCTGCTCCTTTACGGATGGGGGTGAATAGATTTCCGACCAATGCCAGGCCGTCCAAGGTGATCTTGCTCTTCATTCCTCCACTAATACGCAATCCTCAAGGTGCCGTCGCGGGCGTTGACACAGCAATTACTGGGAAGTCGATGCGCTCGTGGATGCTTGGCTCGTGGCGCGGCTGAAGCCACACAACAAGACTTCCACCAGCCGCTCGAATTGATAATAGGAGAGAATTTTCCGAGGCACGACGCGGCTCGGCTGTGACTGTCAGCGAGAAATGGCGGCATATTCACAGCGCTATCTGGCGCAAGGAGCTGCCCGGAAGGGGATCCTTTAGTCCGGACGAACGGCAGGTCCCTGAGGGGAGCGCGTGTGGCTGTTATCCGCGGCTGGCGGTTGGAGCGTCGCTCACGATGGCCTGTCCTTGGGGTCGATCATTCTCCTGGACGTCTGCGTTCCTGGAGGAAGTGCATTGGGGTGAAAATTACTGGCAATCAGGTTCCGGGCATCCTGACCAAATGGCTTTCGCGATATTGGCGGCGGCGTGATAATAATCGCGCGGCCACGTCCTGAGCCGCCTACAGATATTTCACACGAAGGTTGGTGACCCCCATGAAAAAGGTGTATCACAGCCGCCTTGAGCAGCATCAAGCTTATGACCTAGGCGACCCGGTTCGCCTTGCTGCTCCATTGCTTCTGACTGGATTCGTCATTTTCGTGGTGATGACTCTATTTCACCCTGGTGGGCCCGCCAATGACCACAGGGTCATTTTTAAGGAGTATGCAGCAAGCACTAACTGGAGCGTGATACATCTCGGCCAGTTCGTTGGGGTAGGGCTCCTTGTGGCGGGGCTTCTTGTTCTGTATCGCGCCCTCGATCTCAGGGCCGGAGCGGCAGCTTGGACGGCACGGCTGGGAGCCGTATGTGCCGCAACCGCTCTTGGTCTTTACGCGGTCCTGCAAGCGGTGGACGGAGTTGCGCTTAAGCAGGCGGTTGATACGTGGGTGAGTGCACCAGCAGCCGAAGCGGAGGCGCGGTTCGCTAGTGCCGAAGTAATCCGATGGGTTGAATGGGGTGCCAGGAGTTATGAGACCCTCATGCTTGGCTCCGCTCTAATCCTGCTCGGTATCGCCGTCGCGCTTTCCGGAAAGCTGCCAAAGGCGCTCGGATACCTGATGGCGCTCTCTGGTGTTACCTATCTTGTGCAGGCCTGGGTGCTCGGGAACGCGGGCTTCACTGAAACTAATACCTGGGCGATTTTGGCCGGGTACGTTCTTGTCTTGGCGTGGATGCTCTGGCTTGTGGTGATTGCTTGGCGGGCGAAGCAGCTGACGGAGAAGACGGCGGCCTTATAAAGACACTTTCCTGATTGTCCTGTTCTGGACCAAGGATGTTTTCTCAGGCGGATGAGACAGTTTGGATGGTGCTAGCAGGCGCGACGCACTGCCGGTACGAGCAGCCGTCGTTGCTAGCTTTGCGGAGGCCTAGTTGAGGAGGAGGGCTGTGAGGCGGTTTGCACCGGTGGTTTCGGAGGCCGCCCCTGTCCTTCGTTCGAGCGGACAGAGGCTGATCAGCAACGACCGTTTCTGACCACCAGGCGGCAAGCCTTCACGGCTCGGCTCCCAGCGAGTAATTTCCCATTTTCGAAACCGGCCGAGTGTGCCCTCATAGGGCATGGGACCTGCCATGCTTGGCCATCAGTTGCCAACAATATCGTCTGGTTTCTCAATTCTGCCATCGCGCTTCTTCCATGCGCTCCGCGGGCCGAGCACCGCGAACACCTACGACGCAGACCAGGGGTACCGCTGGCGCTTCCCCCTCATGTGGCCACGTGCTTTAGCGATGGCGCTGGCATTAGCTAACCCTCTGTTAGGGAGTGGGTGCGCCTTTTGGCACTAGTCACCCTGGCGACGCCGGATAAAATATCCGACGTCGCCAAGGTGCAGCATAACGCTCTCGTCAGAGCTCGCTGGGTTTGCCCGGCTCGCCGACGGCGGGGTCGATTCCGTACTTTTCGAGGATCTTCTTGATGGTGCCGTCTTCACGGAGCTTCTCGATGTCCTCGTCCACGGCTTTGCCGAGCGTGTCGTTGTCGAGGCTGGACGGGAACATGACCTGGCCGACCGCAGCGAACTCGGGGACATTCGGGTTCGGTTTGACGTCGATCACCTGGGCACCCTCGATGGGGGCGTCCTTGAATCGGCCCTTGGCGGACGCGGAGGATGCCACAAGGGCATCGATGCGGCAGGCTTTGAGGTCTCCGTAGATGGACTCGTCGTCCTGGTAGATCTTGAAGTTATCTCCGAGCCACTTCTGCAAACTGTTGTTATAGAGGTTGCCGGCAACCGAGCCGACCTTCTTGCCCTTAAGGCCGTCGCTGGCGAGACCCTTTGTTGAGACGATCGCCTGGGGATCGGTCCACAGCGGCGTGCTCAGGTGGACGATCTTCGTCCGTTCCTTCGTGCGCAGCCAGCCTCCCGAGCCGATGTCGGCGCGTCCTGTCTGCACGGACGGGATGACCGCGCCCGCGCCGCCCGAGGTGGTTACCGTGACCTTGAGGCATTCGAGTTTGGCGATCTCGCCGATCAGGTCACCCTCCATGCCGGTGACGTTGTCGCCGTCCAGGATCGTGGCGGGTGCATAGTCGTAGCTGGCGGCCGTGAGCTCGCCAGGCGTCACTGTTTTGAGGTCTTTGTGTGCCGGGGTGCAGCCGGATGCGCTGCCGGCGGCGGTGCCGGCGGAAAGCGCGCGCACGAGTGTACGGGGATTTCGTGTCATGGTTTTTCTTTCTGTGCTGGGTGTCCCGGGCGGGTCGCCCGGGACGAGTAGAGACGTGGTGGGTTCAGTTGCGTTGGAGGTGGCGGCCGAGGCGCTGTTCGAACACCCGGACGAGGCCGAGGAAGACGAGGGTGATGGATCCGTAGATCACTGCAGTGAGCAGGTAGACGCTGAGGTATTCGAAGGTGATGGAGGCGATCTCGAAGCCCTTGGACATCAGTTCTGGCACGGCGATCACGAAGGCGAGTGCGCTGCCCTGGAATACGAGGACGGCGAGGCCGGCCAGGGGCGGGGTGGAAGATCCGCAGTGCCTGGGGCAGGATGACGATCCGGAACCCGGTCCAGCCGCGCAGCCCGGAGGTGAGGGCTGCTTCTTTCTGCCCCAGTGGTACGGCGGCGAGCCCGGCGCGGAAGTATTCCGAGGCGTAGGCGCCGGTGTTCCAACTCAGCGCGATGATCGCTGTGGTCAGTGAGGTCAGGGTGATGCCGGCGTCGGGGAGGCTGAAGTACAGCAGGTACAGCAGCACCAGGGCCGGCAGTCCCCGTCCGATTTCAACGACGAGGAATGAGATCCATTGCAGGGGCGCGAATTTCGCCGCTGCCATCACGGCGAGCAGCAGGCCGAGCGGGAATCCGAAGAGCAGCGCGAGCCCGGTCAGCTGGAGGCTGATGAGCAGTCCTGGTGCGAGGTTCGGCAACCAGCCGAGCCATTGGGTGAGGATGTCCATCACGCCACTCCGATCTTCTTGCGCAGCGTGAGGTCGACCCGCCGGGAGACGAGGGCGATGACGAGGCTGATCACGATGTAGAGCGCGCCGGCGACGATGAATGAGAGCAGGCCCTCGTGGGTCTGCTTCGCGCTCTGCTGGGCGTAGTAGGTGATCTCGCGTACCCCGATCGTGGAGGCCAGGGCGGAGTCCTTCAGCAGCCCGATGCCGTACGTGGCGATCGCGGGCAGCGCGACACGGAACGCTTGCGGGGTGATGATGTGTCTGACGGTGGTGATTGTGCTCAGCCCGAGCGCGTGGGCGGCTTCGCGTTGGCCCTCGGGGATGCTGAGCAGTCCGGAGCGGTAGATTTCGGCCATGAAGGCCGAGACGATGATGGAGAAGCCTATGATCGCGGCCTGGATCGTGGAGAGCCGCAGCGCGTACTGGGGCAGGCCGAAGTAGATCAGGAACAGCCAGGTGATCGGCGGGATGACCCGGACCACGTTGATGTACAGGGTGGCGATGCCCCGGACGATTCCGATCGGTGAGCGGGTGGCGCCGACAAGCACCAGGCCGATGACACCGCCGAACAGGAGCGACGCGCCCGTGACGTAAAGTGTCAGTCCGACGCCCTGGGCAATCGCGGGCAAGAGTTGGGTGATCATTGCGGTGTCACCGGTCCAGCACGGCTTTGAGGAACTGCCGGGTGCGTTCGTTCTGCGGTTCCGACATGACCTGCTGACTCGGGCCGATTTCCAGCACGCCGCCGTTGCCCATCACCATGATCCGGTCCGAGACGTCACGGGCGAAGTGCATCTCGTGGGTGACGACGAGCATGGTCATGCCCTCGTCCGCGAGGTCGCGCATGACGGCGAGAACCTCGAGGCCGATCTCGGGATCGAGGGCGGACGTCGGCTCATCAAAAAGCATGACCTTCGGCGACAGCGCGAGAGCACGCGCGATCGCAATGCGCTGCTGCTGGCCCCCGGAGAGGCGGGCGGGTTACGCGTTGGCCTTGTCGGGAAGGCCAACCCGCTTCAGCAGCCTGTTCGCGACCTCCTGGGCCTGCTCCCTGCTCGCACCCAGCACATTGCGCTGCGGCAGGGTGATGTTCTCCATGACGGTCAGGTGGGGGAACAGGTTGAAGCTCTGGAAAACCATCCCGGTGACGCGGCGGAGGTGGTCGATGCTCGACTTGTCCGGCCGCTTCCGACCGGCCACAACGTGGGCTCCGCCGATCGCGATCGTGCCCTCCGTCGGTGTTTCCAGGTAGTTCAGGCACCGCAGGAACGTGCTCTTGCCCGCCCCGGATGGCCCGATGACCGAGACCACTTCGCCCTCGTTCATCACCAGATCCACATCGGACAAGACACGGCTCGTGCCATAACTCTTTCCGAGCCCAGAGACCACAACCTCACCAGAGAGCGCAGTCGGTGGAGCTTTCGTGCCAAAACTTAGGCCCATATCGTTTCCTTCGGGTAGCGGACGCGTGTACCCCGACATCGGTCCGCGCATGTTAGATGATCTGCAAGGGCCGGGCGGTTGCTCAGCGCCTGCATAAGCTGTCAGATGATGTCTCAGGACATCAAGTGAGTGCCGGCGGTTGCCGCCGCCGGCTGACGGTTTTAGCCCTGGTCATGGGTGCCAGGATGACCGGCCACTTGGGAGTTAGCCCGGATGTGGTTCGAGTCACATTCGGAACTGTAATCTGTGATCACATATCAGTCAATGATTTGCTGTAACGCGGCTGTAAATTCATTCCAACCGCGCAACGGGTCGTCCCGCACGCGCCCCCGGGGGCATCGGCCGATGCTGACCTTAGTCCGTCTCGGGGCCGGTGCAGTAAAAGCAGCCGTCAGCGCAGCCGTCATCCTCGTCGGGCAGTGCGATTGGTGCGGGTATTGCATTCATGATCATTCCTTACCAAAAAATAAAATTGCCGGCTCCTCTTGTGTGATTTGTGATCACAAAATAGTGTGGTTCACACAACACTCGCAAGGGGGTTGGCAAAAGATCGCCGGACCCACATCCAGGGAACGGCCGGGAACCGCAGGCCGCTGCGGTAAGTATCAGGAAGTGCACCCATGCCGAACAGACTTCTTCTGCATGTCGCAGAAAACAAGAAACTTGAAGCCATCGCCACGCGCAACCGGCTGACCCGTCCCATCGTGGACAGGTACGTTGCCGGCCGCGGACTCGACGAGGCCTGGGCTGCCACGAAGGCTCTCAACCGGGCCGGCATCGACGTCAGCCTTGACCTGCTGGGCGAGTCGGTCCACGAACTGGGGCAGTCAAAGGCAGCCACCAGGGAATACCAGGGGGCCATCGAGAACATTCAGAGCCAGGCTCCCGGCTCCACGGTCTCCGTGAAGCTTTCGCAGCTGGGGATCATGATTGACCGTCAGGAGTGCGCCAACAACCTGAAGACGCTCCTCAACGCTGCCGCAACGCATGGGGCCACCGTGGAGGTGGACATGGAACACAGCTCTGTGGGCAGGGACACGCTCGCTATTTACAAGAGCATCCTTGCTGACCACCCGAACACGCGGGTGGCGATCCAGGCGAACATGCGGCAGACTCCTGAGGATCTGCTGTCGTTCGTCGACATCAAGCCGCGGATCCGGCTGGTCAAGGGAGCGTTCGATGAGACCTCGTCAGAGGCCCTTTGCGATGCAGAAGAGGTCACCGAGCAGTACAAGTACCTTTCCCGCTGGGCACTTCAGCACTTGCCCGATCCGGCCTTCGGTACCCACGACGACACCTGCATCGATGTCATCAAGGACACCGCACGCGAGCTGGGACTGGACAAGCGCTCCTTCGAGTTCCAGATGCTGTACGGGGTCCGGCGGAAGCTGCAGGATGCACTGGTCCGGGATGGATACCGGGTCCGCGTCTACCTGCCCTACGGCACGCAGTGGTATCCGTACCTCATGCGTCGCATGGCCGAGAAGCCGGCCAACCTCCTGCTCTTCCTTCGCTCCCTCATTGGAGGCTGAGCGGGCTTTGCCGTAGGCTTGATGTGATCACATATCAATGTCTGAGAGCTACGGTGCGGAACGGAGAACGCCATGAGCATTCAAATGTCCAGCCCAGTCACGCCTACATTGGTGGCTGACCAGGTGTACGAGGTGCTGGAGAATGCAATCCTGACCGGGTCTTTGGAATCGGGGTCCCCCCTTCGGGTCCGGGATCTGGCAGCCATGGTGGGCACCAGCGTCATGCCCGTCCGGGAAGCGATCCGCCGCCTTGAGGAGGCTGGACTGGCCAGCCGCATCCCCCACAGAGGTGCGGCGGTCCGAACGTTCACCGTTGCTGAACTGATCCACATCTACGATGTCCGGACCATCCTTGAAGTCCAGGCAACCAAGAAGGGGGCGGCGCTCATAGGCCGCGGTGACCTGCGGCAGATGAACTCCTCCTGCCGGCAAATGCAGAAGGCCGTCGAGGAAGGCCGGATTGTGGATGCCCTGGACCTCGACGAGGAAGTCCTCAGGGTCCTCTACCGGGCCTCGGGCAATCCAGTCCTGGTCAGCACCATCGAACAGCTCTGGCTCCAGTGCCGGCCCTACAAGGTCATCGGCGCCACGGAAGCCCTTGCCAAGAACGACAACACGCTGTGGACTCCGCAACCCGCACTGGTCCAGGCACTCATGTCCGGCGATACCGCCGCAGCCACCACTATCACCGCGGATTCCCTAGCCAGCGCACTGCGCCGGCTGGAGCTCCGCCTCGAATCCCACTAACCAAACCCGTGGCGTCCTGTCCCGGGATCACCCAAAGGAGAACACCAGATAATGACCACCCAATCAGTCAGCGTTACTGGGAACTTCAAGGTACCTGCGCCCTACAACGAGCCGTCACGCGAATTCCGCCCCGGCTCCCCCGAAGCAGCCTCCGTCAAGAAGGTCATCGCTGAGGTTACGTCCAGCGTCCTCGAGTTGCCGCACGTTATCAACGGAGTACGCTCCATGACCGGCGAGCTGCGCGACGTCACAGCTCCCCACCGCCACGCCCAGGTGCTGGGCCGCATCCCCACCGCAGATGAGGCAGTAGTCCAGTCTGCGATCGACGCAGCCCTGGCAGCCCAGCACGACTGGTCCCGCACCCCCTGGTGGGAACGCGCTGCCATCTTCCTGCGCGCCGGAAACCTTGCCGCCGGCAAATACCGTGACGAACTGGTGGCCACCACAATCCTTGGACAGTCCAAGACGTTCCACCAGGCGGAAATCGACGCCGCCAGCGAAGTAGCGGACTTCTTCCGCTACAACGCCCACCTTGCCCAGCAGATCTTCGCTGACCAGCCAGCGTCCCTCCAGGGCGAAGGCAACAGGCTGGACCAGCGCGGCCTGGAAGGCTTCGTCCTGGCCATCACGCCCTTCAACTTCACCGCCATCGGAAGCAACCTGCCCACCACCCCCGCGCTCATGGGTAACACAGTTGTCTGGAAGTGCTCCGAGAAGGCGGCCCTCAGCAATGACGTGCTCATGCGGATGTTCGAGGAAGCAGGCCTTCCGCCGGGTGTCATCAACCTCGTCCACGGCTCGGGCCGTGCCATCTCCGACCAGGCCATGAGCCACCCGGAGTTTGCGGGCCTGAACTTCACGGGTTCCACGGACGTGTTCCGCAGCCTGTGGAAGAAGGCCGGCGACAATATTGAAAACTACCGCTCCTTCCCCCGCCTGGTGGGCGAAACGGGCGGCAAGAACGCCGTTGTGGCGCACCCCAGCGCGGACGCCGATGCCCTGCGCGCGGCCCTGATCCGCAGTAGCTTTGAGTACGGCGGCCAGAAGTGCTCCGCGGCATCACGCACCTACATCCCGCGCAGCATCTGGAACCAGATCAAGGACGAGCTCGTCGAGACCGTCAAGTCGCTCCGCGTGGGCGATCCGGCCGAGCACCAGACGTTCCTCGGTGCCGTCATCGACGAGACGTCCCTGCGCAAGCTGGAGACCGCCATCGAGAAGGCCAAGGCCCTCCCGAGCCACACCCTCCTCGCCGGCGGCAGCGTCCACGCCGAAGAGGGCTGGTTCGTTGAGCCCACGATCTTCGAGACCACCGATCCCCACGCTTTCACCATGAGCGAGGAATTCTTCGGACCCCTCCTGACCGTCTACGTCTACGAGGATGCTGAGTGGGAGTCCGTGCTGGACCTGGTGGACCAGACCAGCAACTACGCCCTGACACTGTCCATCTTTGCCAATGACCGCCGCGCCATCTCGCTCGCCCTGGACAAGCTCCGCAACGCCTCTGGCATGACGTACATCAACGACAAGCCCACGGGCGCGCTCATGGGCCAGGTCTCCTTCGGCGGCGGCCGCGCCTCCGGCACCAATGACAAGACCGGTTCCCGCCTGGCACTGCAGCGCTGGCTCAGCGGCCGCTTCATCCATGAGAACTTCTCGCCGTCCAGCGAATGGCGCCAGCCCTACCTCGCTGACTAAGCAAGCGACCAGTAACCCTGGCCTTTCCTGAACGGCTGGGTGCGCACCCGCGCACTTAGCCTCCAACCGCCGTCGGGCTCCCTCGCAACGAACCGATCGGCTTCCCAGCAGCCGCTGCCTGACCTGTCCAGGCAGCGGCTGCTGCCCTCTCCGGCCTTCCACCCAGCCACGGAAGTTCACCCATGAAGAAACGCACCAGCTCCCGACCCAAAAGCACCCCGACCGCACTGCCACCCTTGAAACGCCGTGACGAACGCGGCACTGCGATGTCCATCCTGCTCCTGTTCGCCCGCCACAGAACCCTGGCAGCGAGCAGATTTCCGGCCTCCTACGGATCCCGGCCTCCACTGTCTACCGGCACCTCCAGACTCTGCTGCAGGCTGGCTTCGTGGTGGAAAACCAACTCATCGGCCGCTATTCGGCCGGACCTGAAGTGGTGCGGCTTGCCGACAACTACCGCGAGGAAGCCCTGGCCCAGGGCGAGGTGCGGCACAGGCTCGAGCAACTGTCACAGGACACCGGCGAATTGGCCGCCTACCTGGTGCAGAGCAGCGACGAAGTGCTGTGCGTGGAGTCCGTGGAAAGCGCCCACATCCTCAGCTGCAGCTACGCTGCCGGACGCTCCCGGCCCCTCCTGAACGGGGCCAGTGCGCGGGCCATCCTCGCGTTCCTTCCGGACGAGGAAAGGGACGATCACCTTGCCGGCCACTTCCTCCGCCCGGAGGAGGGACTCACCATCCGCGCCGATCTGGAAGCCATCCGGGAACGCGGCTTTGCCACCAGTTCGGGCGCCCTGGCTCCGGGCGTCTGGGGCGCCAGCGCCCCGGTGTTCGACGACGGCGGCCGGCTTGCCGGCGTCGTCACCACCATGGTGCCACTCGAGCGGGCAGCCACCGATGAGGCGCGTGCCGACTTCATCAGCAGCACCCGCCAGGCGGCTGCGGACCTCAGCCAGGTCGCCGCACCTGTTTGACCCGCCACTTTCGCATCTTTGGCGGTTTTTGGATAACGACGGCGACG
This sequence comes from Arthrobacter globiformis, assembly GCF_030815865.1. Classification (NCBI taxonomy): domain Bacteria; kingdom Bacillati; phylum Actinomycetota; class Actinomycetes; order Micrococcales; family Micrococcaceae; genus Arthrobacter; species Arthrobacter globiformis. Next base: position 2,940,772 of record NZ_JAUSXI010000001.1, on the reverse strand, counting down.
GCGACGGCGATCCCCCGGGGACGCCGTCGTACCGCCGCCGGCCTTGCAAATAAGCGCGAAACCGGTCCATGCGCCATAGGATCGTCCCATGCCAGGAAAAAAAGTCGATGCCTCTCAACAGCCGGAGAACAAGAAGGCTGGGTTCGCGGCCGCCATGGGATCCTCGCCGGCTTTTGCCGTCACCCCCACCCTCGTGGCGGACCAGGTCTATGAGGCTTTGCGCACCGCCATCCTCACGGGAGAACTGGCCGGGGGCTCCCCGCTGCGCGTCCGCGATGTGGCCGAGATGGTCGGCACCAGCGTCATGCCGGTCAGGGAAGCCATCCGCCGGCTCGAGGAGACCGGACTTGCCACGCGGGTGGCCGCCCACCGAGGCGCAGTTGTCCGGGAGTTCACGGTCGGTGAACTGATCCATATCTACGAGGTCAGGGCCACGCTGGAGGTGGAGGCCGCCCGCCGCGGAGCCGCCAACGTTACGGACGCCGACGTCGCCCGCATGGAGGCCGCCCTGGCCCGGATGCAGAAGGCGGTCGCGGAACGCCGCGTCTCGGATGCGCTGGACGATGACGAAGACCTGCTCCGGACGTTCTACTCTGCGGGCGGCAATCCGGTTCTGGTGAGTGTCATCGAAACGCTCTGGCTGCAGTGCCGGCCGTACAAGGTCATCGGCGCAACGGAGGCCGTGGAGCACAACGACGCCAGCCTGTGGACCCCGCAGCCCGCCATCCTCGACGCAGCACGGGCACGGGACGTCAAGGAAGCCACCAAGCTGACCAAGCAGTCCCTGGCAAGCGCGCGGCAGCGCCTTGAGAAGCGGCTCGTCCCGCAATAAGCGACGCCGGGGCCGCCCTCGCTTCCCGCCAGATCACCGACCCCCCCGAAGGCGAAAAGTTCAAGGGAATGACTCACTTCGGCCCGCTGCCCGGCGGCCCGGCGAGCACCGTGGGGACGTACTCGAGCAGCTGGAGCCGGCCGTCGAAGGTCCTGCTGTCCACCATTTCGAGCGAGACGTCCGGATAGCCGTCGTAGATTCGCTCCCGGCCGGTGCGGCCCGTGATGACCGGGAAAACGACCAGTCTGAACCGGTCCACGAGGCCGGCGGTCAGCAGTGACCGGCAGAGGCTAAGGCTCCCGAGGGTACTCAAGGGCCCGGTCCCGGTCCGTTTCATCTCCTTCACGGCCTCGACGGCGTCGCCCGTGACCAGCTCCGAGTTCGGCCAGGTCAGGGGTGCCTGCAGGGTGGAGGAGAAGACCATCTTGGGAACGGCGTCAAGGCCGGTCAGGGCGGCTCCCTCATCCTTGGAGAATCCGGAGCGATCAGCCGATGCTTCCTCAGACATGCTGGACATCACCCGGTAGGTGTTCGCCCCCAGGAGGAAGGTGTAGCCCTTCTCCCCCTCCTGCTCGAGCCACGCCAGGTATTCCGGCCCCTCCAGACCCCACCAGCCGGGCCATCCCTCGGCGGAGGCATACCCATCGAGGGAGATGATGAGGTCGACCATCAGGCTCGCCGATGACGTTTCTGCACTTGTTTCGCCCATGGCCGTCTCCTCCGTCTGATCGACGTCAGGAGCCGCTGGGACGCTGCGCCGTCGATGCCCGTGCCGGCAATGCTATCCACGGAGCGATCAGCCGTTCAAGGCCTCCCCATCACCGGTCGTCGTGGCTAACGTTCCGGGTCCCGCGGGTCCTTCGCCGGGCGACGGGCGCGGAGCTCTGGAAACTGCTGCTGGAAGGTGCCAGTGTGAAGCAGTGGGGTGAACCGTCCGGCAGTCAAGCAACGGAGGATGTCATGAATCTCGACGAACTAGTCTTCCACCCCTGGGCTGTCCAGGGGCCGCGCGAGGTGCCTACGTTGGTCGGCGGCTCCGGGAGCCACGTCGTCGACGTGAACGGACGGCGCTACCTGGACTTCAGCTCGCAGCTGGTGTTCACCAACCTCGGCCACCAACATCCGCGCATTGTTGCCGCCATCAAGGAGCAAGCTGACCGCTTGTGCACGCTCGCACCCGGCCACGCCTCAGATGTACGGGGCGAAGCGGCCCGGCTGATCATAGAAGTCGCGCCGGAGCACCTCGGGCAGGTGCTGTTTACCACCGGCGGAACGGAAGCGATTGAGCACGCGGTGCGGATGGCACGTCTCCACACGGGACGGCCCAAGGTGCTCGCCGCCTACCGCTCCTATCATGGCTCCACCACGACATCGATCCATCTCACGGGTGACCCGCGCCGCTGGGCCTCGGACACGGGCGCGGCGGGCGCCGTCCACTTCTTTGGTCCTTTCCTGTACCGATCGGCCTTCGGCTCAAGGACGCCGGAGGAAGAGTGCGAGCGGGCGCTGGCCCATCTCGAGCAGGTGATCCTCCTGGAAGGCCCGTCGACGATCGCCGGCCTGGTCCTCGAATCAGTCACCGGCAGTTCGGGTGTCATCGTGCCGCCACCCGGCTACCTGCGAGGGGTGCGCGAGCTATGCGACCGCCACGGCATCGTCTACATCGCCGACGAGGTCATGGTCGGATTCTGCCGCACGGGGGCCTGGTTCGGCGTGGACCATGCTGGTGTGGCACCGGACCTGATGGCATTCGCGAAGGGCGTTAACTCCGGATACGTTCCGCTGGGCGGCGTACTGATCAGCGACGCAATCTACGAGACGTTCACCAAACGCCCATACCCGGCGGGCATGACGTACAGCGGCCATCCCCTCGCCTGCGCGGCAGCCGTCGGCGCCATCAACGCAATGCATGAGGAGCACATCGCCGCGGCAGCTGCCCGCCTCGGCACCGACGTCCTCGGGCCGCGACTCAGGGGGCTCGCCGAGAGGCACCCATCGGTCGGGGACGTGCGCGGCATTGGCGGCCTCTGGAGCCTTGAGCTGGTCCGCGACCGAGAGACAAAGCAGCCGCTCGTGCCCCCGGGAGCCACGGCTTCCGAGAGCGCGCCGATGGTCTCCGTCGCCAAGGCGTGCCTGGAACGGGGGCTTTTGCCCCTGGTCCAGGGCAACCGCGTCCACGTCGCTCCACCCCTCAACGTGAACGACTCCGATGCTTCCGCCGGCCTGGCCATCCTGGACGAGGCACTGTCTGCAGCCGACGAGTACCTGAACTAAACCAGCACGCGGTAAGTCACGTGAGTGACCAGGGTCGCTGCCCGTGACTTCACCTGCTCGAGCTTCAGCGGCGGGACGCCCTCGAATAGCCGTGTGCCGGCGCCGAAAGTGAGCGGCGCAATGTGCACGCGCAGCTCGTCGATCAGGCCGGCGGCTAGGTACTGGTTGATGGTTGTCGCGCCGCCCCCGATTGCCACGTCGCCGTCGCCGGCCGCCGTGCGTGCCTGGGCCAGCGCCGACTCGATGCCGTCGGTGACGAAGTGGAACGTGGTGCCGCCGTCCATCGGCTGCGGTTCGCGGGCGTGGTGCGTGAGCACGAAGACCGGGCCGTGGTAGGGCGGACTGTCGCCCCACCACCCGTTCCACTGCCGGTCCCACTCACCACGCACCGGGCCGAACATATTGCGCCCCATGATGAAGGCCTTGGCGGCAATGATCTGGTCGATCTCCGCCCGGTTCTCGTCGGGAGTTTTGAACATCCAGGCGTGCAGCCCGTCGCCGAAGCCGTCGCCGCCGTCGTCGCCGAACGGGCGCTGCTCGGTCTGGTTGAGCCCGGCCGAGTATCCGTCTGCCGTGACCGTGATGTCGCAGACCACTCGCCCCCTGTGTTCAGTCATTGCTCTGCCCTCCACATGGCGACCTCCATCATGTCGCGGTGAGCTTGCTTGCAAGCATCAGCATAGACAGCCTCGGCACAGCGTCCAACGGCAAGATGCACCGATCATCTTGCCGGCCCAGCTTGACGGGACGACGAGCGCCTTGACCGACCATCCACGTCGGTCCACTATTGCCAATACGCACCCACGCAAGTGTTGGCCAGAGCTTCTGCCCTGCGCCCGGACGGCGCAGCCCGCGGGCCCAACGTTCTACCGCCTGAGCAGATAGACGCTTGGCAATTGGCGGCCTGCCTGACCAGGGATGCCGGCCAAGTGACCGGCACAAAGGGGAGGCTCCACTACATAACTGAAGTCGGGGGCGACAAGCATTACGGAGTTTTCCGCTGGGACAACCCTGGTGCGCTTTCCCTGCACGACAACGAGGCGTGGGCTGTATCTGGCACGTTGGACTTCGAGAACGCGAAACTTGTGCCACCTGGCCTCCTACCCTGGAATCGGACGTCATCAAGGTAATGGCCTTTATCTCCTCAGGCAAAAGATTGGCTGAACGTCGCCTCATTCCTTCTTACTGTGCCATCCGTGGCTAGGCTCTCCCTGAATTTCGTACTCGTACACGTCGAGGGCTTTCCTGAGACTCCGAAGCCAGCTTCGAGCTGCGGGTAGAACGGTACGAGGTTCTCGTAGGTCGTCGGCCAGTCGTCACCGAGACCATCAAGGGGCTCGACCCGAAAGGCCGCCGGAGCGTTGCGCTGCCACTGGGACGCATAGACCACTGTGCTGCCACCGGCGCCGTTCCACACGGGCTGTCGCCTCGACATGAGAAGACCCTCACAGGCTTCTCATGGCAGTCTCAGGTCCTCAAGTCACCATGGAAGGTGTCGAAGGCGATGAATCCAGCGGGACCTTCTTCCGGCCCGGACATCGGAATAGTCGGGACAGTCGGGAAATAAAAATGCTAAAAGCTCTTGAGAAAACCAGCCCACAGGCCGAGCCGGTCGCATCATCCTTCCTTTTCGATCAGGTTGCGGCGCTGCTCTGTTACGACCCCAGCGTGCGATCCGGTCAACAGGACGCCTCAAATGCCATGAGTGCCGCCGCCGGGCGGGTCTGGTCAACACTCGGGGACCGGAAGCTCTTCAACAGGACCGAATCGGACAGGCTTCGTGCAGAACTAACATGGCTTGCCGAAGCCCTGGGGCCACTCAGCAAGTCGGCACTTGTCCGCGAACAGACCCCACGGAACCTCCACGACCGCGGCACGGCACAGGGATCCGCTTATGAAGCGGCTTACGACACGGCGCTCGCAGCCCTCGAATCCGACCGGTACTTCCGGCTGGTCGCAGACCTCCAGCAGTTCTGTTCCGCTCCCCCGCTTCGGCAGCCACGGCGCTGGCACCTCTACATGGGATGACCTTACGTCCGGCAAAGCACCTGATTGCGCAGACGAGGACGTATGATTTTTCCCCGGTGGGTTTCTCCTTCCCGGAACGGCCCGGAGCAGGGCCGGCCCGAGGGAAGGAAAAAGTGATGAGCAAATGACCGCCACGCATCCACCGAGCAAAATGGCGGGCCGCGGCGATGTCCTGCTCCGCATCGGACGCTGGCTCGGTGACGAGTCCGGGGACCGCACCCGGCCGGTTATCCTGGCGGTCGTACTGGTTCTGGCAGCCCTTGGCCTGATCGAGGTTGCCTCCGCGTCGTCCGTGGAATCGGTGGCGGCCGGAAAGAACCCGTACGATCTTCCGCTCAAGCAGGCCATGTGGACGGCAGCCGGGATAGCTATCATGTTCGGCCTGGCCCGTCTCCGGACCCGGCACATCCGCTGGCTTGCCTGGCCGCTCTTGGGGGCCGCCGTCGTATCCCTCGGCCTGGTGTTCACACCCTTGGGCATGACGGTGAACGGCAACCGGAACTGGCTGGGCTTCGGCGGATTCACCGTCCAGCCTTCCGAGTTCGCCAAACTCGCGCTCATCATTTGGGCGGCGGCCGTCCTGTCCCGCAAGCAGGCTCTCCTTCACGAGTGGAGGCACGCAGTCGTCCCGTTGCTCGTGCCGGCCGGCGTCATCATCATCGGGTTTGTCGTTCTCGGCCATGACCTGGGCACGGCCATGATCATCATGATGATCCTCGCCGCGACGATGTTTTACGGCGGGGTGCGGATGAAAGTCTTCGGTGTCGCCGGAATTTTCGGCACGATGGTAGCCCTCGTCCTGGCTGCCACCAGCGGCAACCGCGTCGGGCGAATCTCGTCCTGGCTCGGTGCTGGTTCCGCGGACGATTCCCAGGGGGTCGGCTACCAGGCGCTGCACGGCCAGTACGCCCTGGCCTCGGGTGGCTGGTTCGGGGTGGGCCTAGGGCAGAGCCGGCAGAAATGGAACTGGATCCCCGAAGCCCACAACGACTTCATCTTCACAATCCTCGGCGAAGAACTCGGCCTGGCCGGAACTCTCCTGGTGCTCGTGCTGTTTACGGTCCTCGGCATCGCTGTATTCAAGGTCATTGCCCGCACCCAAGACACGTTCGCCCGCATTGTCTCCTCCAGCGTCATCACCTGGATCATCGGCCAGGCCGTCGTGAACATCGCCATGGTCACCGGCTTGCTCCCGGTCATCGGCGTGCCCTTGCCGTTCATCTCCTATGGCGGCTCAGCGATGGTTTCTTCCCTGGCCGGCATCGGCATGATCCTGGCAGTCACCCGCCCTCAGCCTGTTCAACCCGCTCGACCCAAGAAGTCGCAGCAAGCAGTACACCGGAGTCGAGTACGGTCCTAGTCAGGTGAAGATGCCGCGTTGGCCTTGGCGGCCGCGTCGGGGGTCGTGCTCTTAACGTCTACGGCGGGCATCGCGACAACGGCAACAACGCTGAGTACTGCACAGACCAGTACAGCGAGGAATACGGCGCTCGACGCCGACACGATTGTCTGCGGATCGCTAGCGCCGCCGGGGGCACCGGCGTAGATCGCGTTGGCAACTGCCCCGAAGACGGCGACGCCGATGGAGCTGCCGATCGATCGTGCAAAAAGATTCGTACCGGTGACTACACCGCGCTCGTTCCACTCAACGCTTGACTGGGCGGCAATGAGGCTCGGGGTCGCTACCAGCCCCAGTCCAAGTCCGACGACGAAACAACCTGCCGCTGTCACCAAAATGTTGGGTGCGGCGGCAGTAAGAGCCAGAACGGCTGTCCCAATGACCGTGACCGTGACGCCGATCAGGGCGGTCCGCCGGAACCCGATCCGCAGATAGAAGCGGCCCGCTTGGGACGCGCTGATCGGCCAGCCGATGGTCAATGCCGCCAAGGCGAGTCCCGCGAAAATCGGGGAGGTCGAGAGAGCTCCTTCGAGGAACGTGGGAACGTAGGAGGTGAGGCCAAGCATGACTGCGCCGACGCCGAACGAGATCATCGCCGTCGTCGCCAGCAGCCGCCGGGACACGACCCACGGAGGCAGGACCGGCTCCGCTGCCTTCCTCTCGACGAGCAGGAACGCGGCGAACAAGAGAGCTCCGACGGCGAAGACGGCGATGCTGATGGAAGAGTTCCAGGCCCACGCCTGGCCGCCCTCGAGGGCGCCAAGGATGAGCAGGCTAAGGGAAATTGTCAGCAGCGCCGCCCCCAAATAGTCCACGCGGTGCTTCGCACGCTCGACATTCTCGTGAAACGTTCGGATCAACATCCACCCTGCCAAGAGGCAAAGGGGAATGTTCACGAGGAAGATCCCACGCCAGATGCCGAGTGAGGCGAAGACGCCCCCGAGCGTAGGGCCAACGACGGAGGACACCGCCCACACGCTGGCAAGGTAGCCCTGCACCTTTGCCCGCTCGGTCAGCGTGTAGATATCGCCGGCGATGGTGATAGCCACCGGCTGGACTGCTCCAGCGCCCAGGCCCTGCAGCACACGGAACGCGATGAGGGCCGGCATGCTCCAGGCCACTCCGCAGAGGATCGAACCGAGCAGGAAAAGTCCGATACCGCTGAGGATGATCGGCTTACGGCCGACGACGTCCGAGAGTTTCGCGTAGACGGGCACCGAGACCGCCTGCGCCAACAGATAGGCCGAAAAGAGCCACGGAAAGGACGTGAAGCCGCCGACGTCAGCCACGATCGACGTCACAGCCGTTGCAACGATCGTCGAATCGATCGCCACCAGGCCCGTCGAGAGCATCAGGGCAATAAGGATCGGTCCCCGCCGGGAACGGAAGCCCACTCCCTCGGCAGTCGTCGTCGTCATGTAATCTCTTTCCCGTTGTCATCAAAGCGAGGTGCGTGCGCGCATCCCGGTTCCGGCCCCAGACGCATAACTGTGCCAAGCGCCGAATTAGTCCCGGTAAGGGCCTTTAGGAAAACTTCGGCAAAACCTGTTCAAATCTGGCCCGCGGCCTGACCGATTCTTGAGCCCAGCCGGGCATTGTCGTTCATGGCAGAGCCAATGCACGGGGCGAACGAAGGGCAGGGCGGCCATGAACGCCAAGACTGTACTCACCAGTCAGCACACCGACAGCCACTGGAGCGCCGATGACGTCAGGGAAAAGCTTGGACGGGAGCTGGAATCCGATCCGGCCCTGGCCGAATTCCTTGCCGCTGCCCCTAACATGGCACGCGCCCTCAAAGCCGTCCTGAACCTGGACCTTGGCGAACTGGCCGAGCGGCTGGTCCGGGCCGAGATTAGCGCTATTTTGCACTAACCGTGCCCTGTTGCAGCGTTGCCTGGCAGGGTATGTTGCACGAATGGACGATACATACCAGGTGATCGTGGTCGGCGGCGGATTTGCCGGCATGACAGCAGCTGAGCAGCTTGGGCGCAAAGGCATCCGGGTCCTCCTTATTGACGCGAACAATTACCACCAGTTCCAGCCCCTCCTCTACCAGGTTGCTGCTTCGCAGATCGGCGTGTCCGCAGTGGCCCGGCCGCTGCGGTCCGTGTTCCGCAGCAGCGAAAGTGTCCGGGTCCTCACTGCGGAGGTGACGGCGATTGATTCCGCCACCCGTACCGTCACCACAGTCGACGGATCCCGCTACCAGGCGAAGATCCTGGTAATTGCCGCGGGCGCAGTACCGAACTTCTTCGACACTCCCGGCGCCGAAGAACTCGCCTATCCCCTGTACTCAGTGGCCGACGCCACGCGCCTGAGCACTGCCCTCACTGCGGCCCTGGACCAGGCGGACCGTGCGAAGGCCGGCCGCGCAGAGGTGGTCGTAGTCGGCGGCGGCCCCACCGGCGTGGAGACAGCCGGCGCCCTCGCCGAGAACGTCAAGTACCTGGTGCCCAAGTATTTTTCGCCCGGGCTGGCAGCCCGGTGCCGCATCCATCTTGTGGATATGGTTCCGAACGTGCTCATGCCCTTCTCTGCCAAGTCGCAGGCGTACGCGCGGGACCGGCTGACAAAGCTTGGGGTTCAGCTGCACATGGGCCAGGGCGTTACCGAAGTCCGGCCCGACGGCGTGACGCTGGGGACGGGACTATCATTCCCGCGCAGATCGTCGTGTGGGCCGGGGGCCTGAAAGCCGGAAAAATCATCGCCGAATCCGGGCTGCCGCAGGGGAAAGGCGGACGCATCGACGTGCTGCCGGACCTGACCGTGCCCGGCACCGAAGGCGTCTATGTCCTGGGTGACTCCGCCAACATCACCGACGCCACCGGCGCCAAACTGCCCCAGCTCGGCTCTGTTGCTGAACAGTCCGGGAAATGGGCCGCCAAGAACATCCATGCTGACCTTACCGGCGGCACCCGGCAGCCTTTCGCCTATTGGGACAAGGGTTACATGGCCATGGTCGGCCGCGGCGCAGCAGTCGCCGAACTGGGCCGCAAACGCATCCAACTCCAAGGACCACTGGCGTTCCTATCCTGGCTCGGGGTTCACCTCGCCTTACTGCCCGGCACGCAGCAGAAGGTCCGCGCACTCTCCTCCTGGCTTACGGGGTACGTCACTCACAGCCCGTCACACGTTGTTGTCGGAAGGCCCGACTAGCCTCTTCCGCGGCCGTGACGGCGCCGCAGTTCTCGTGTCCGAGGACGAAGATGATCGCCGCTGCCAAACGGGAGTTCTTCCAGCACAGGTCTCTGGCGTCCTTGATGCGCATTTGTGCCATCCCCTGCTCGACGCTTTCCTGCCGTGTGGCGATAAACTGGGTTGATCATGATGGGTGCCAAGCTCCGTCTTCTGGCCTGGTTCGTCAGCCTAGCCACCCTCGTTTCGGCCTGCGCGCCCGCTGTCAGACTCGATGAGGCCGCCACCGAACGACCGGTCCAGACCTCCTCGGCCCCGCCAGCCGCACGCGATGACATCCCCGCTCCTCACCGGACCCAGTCCCCCACGCCGACCCCGAGGCCCAAGGCGTTCGCCCTCAACCTCTACCAGGAGGGGGACTTCGTTCCCCAGTACACCTTTGAATGGTGTGTGGCTGCGAGCATCCAGATCATGCACAACCTCATCGACGACAAGGGGGCCGGCATGTGGGCGGATCGCGTTCAGCAGCGCGAGCTGTGGGAGATGGCCCGGGCGCGGTCGTCCAACTCGTTCAACGGCGCCAACCCCTTGGGTTGGGCGAAGGTGCTGAACGAGGTCGGGATGGGGTCGTACGCCGTCGTCAGCATCGCCGACTATGAGGAAGCGCTGCAGACTGCGGCGCGCGCCATCGCAGATACGGACCGGCCGGTCGGGCTGGTCATGTGGCGCGGTCGCCACGTGTGGGTGATGAGCGGCTTCGCGTCACTCGGCGATCCCGACCAGTTCCCGGAGTTCTCGGTCACCGGCATCCGCGTCCAAGATCCGCTCTACCCGTACGGCGACGAGCGGTGGGGACCGTCCCCCGCGCCCAACACCCTGCTCACCCCCAAGCAGTTGGCGACGCAGTTCGTCGTCCGCGAGCCGCGACGCTGGAGCAGCGATCTGCCGGCCGGCTACATGCTGGTGCTACCGCTCGCCAAGGCCTGATCCAACCTTCGTGCTAGTCGCGAGTTCGTGCTCTTCCCGTCCGGGCCCTCCCCGCGGTTGGCTAGGCCACCGTTTGGGCGCGCCGGTAAGAGCCGGTGCCGGTTCGGATGCTGGTTCCTTCAAAGGTCAGCCGGTCCACGCTCGCGGCGAACAAGCGCGGGTCAGGGAAGGGTTTTGTCCAACCTGAAAAGGACTCGTTGGTTGCGATAGCCACGGATGCTTTCTCTACCCGCCCGGCCCGCGGTCCACGGGCGGGGGGTGTTGTTACTGTTGGCCGGCGTGTTCGACGGCGGTCAGGTGTTCGCGGTGAACACCGGTCATGCGCGGCTGGTAGTCCGGGTGCTTGCGCAGCCAAACCTTCACGTAGGGGCAGACGGGGACGACCGCGATTCCGGTCGCGAGGGTATCGTCCAGCGCCCCCTGGACGAGGCGGGCGGCGAGGCCCTGCCCGGCGTAGTCCTCGCTGACGGTGGTGTGGTAGAAAATCCGTTCAGGTCCTTTACTGCTTTCGTGGGGCAGGTAGTGGGCCTTGCCGATGACGGCGTCGCCGTCGAGGAGCTCGTAGCGGCGGCGCTCCGGCGTGTGCCGGACGGTGATGGTCGCTTGCATTTCCATGGTAGGTCTCCTGGGTGGGTTGTTGGTCAGCCGCGGGGGCGCAACTGGGCGTTGGGCAGGGCCGGGGCCGGCAGCGGCGCCGGATACCCTTCCGGGTAGGGCCCGAAGCGGGGATACGGGGCGCGGTCCTGGTAGGTGTTGCCGGCAGGAGGATCTGCCGGTTCGGCGCCAATCTCCGCCTGCCAGGCGGCACGGTAAGCGACCACCTCCTCGTGGGTGCGGCCGACGAAGTTCCACCACATCACGATCTGTTCACCCAGCGGCTCTCCACCGAGGATCAGCACGCGGGCCGGGGTCTGCCCGGCCTCCAGGACGACCCTGGACCGGCCGGTGCGCAGGTAATGGAGGTGGTCCACGGCCATGGAGGTGCCGTCGAGGGAAATGTCGCCGGTGTCGAGCAGGATTCCGTGTTCGAAGGCCGGGTCCAGGTCCAGTTCGAGCCGGGCACCGGCCCTGAGCACCGCCTCGGCACCCAGCAGCGGCGGTGTATAGGTGGCGACCGGCGAGGACGATCCGGCCAGGCAGCCCAGAAATACCCGCAGTTCGGTGCCGTCGCCGCGGACGGGTTTGGGGGCGTAGTGCTCGAAGGTTGGGGCCATGTTCCTGGCGGCGTCGGGCAGGGCGTACCAGAGCTGGGCCCCGTGCAGGATGCCGGTGTCAGGCGTGGAGAACTCCTGGTGCGAGATCCCCCGCCCGGCGATCATGAGGTTGACCTCTCCGGGGCGGACGATTGCCTCGTAACCGGCGGAGTCGCGGTGGGCGATCTTGCCGGTGAACAGCCAGCTCACTGTGGCCAGGCCGGTGTGGGGGTGGCGCGGGACCCGCATGCCCCCCGATTCCGGGACGAGGTCCGGGCCGTAGTGGTCCAGGAAGCACCAGGCGCCGATGAGGCTGCGCTGCTTCTGGGGAAGGGTGCGCCGCACGGGCATGGCGCGCGGGCCTCCGAGCGGAACTTCCCGCGGGGCCAGGAACTCAACCTCGTCCGTACCGGCGCCCTCGGTGCAGATGATCTCTTCGGGGACCGTCTCGAGGTTGCTCATGGCATGACCCCGGCCGGTGTCTGGGACGCGGCCTCTGTCCGGTCACCGGTGGTGCCGGCTGCGGTCCGGGGGCGGACTGGGTGGCCGCTGAGGATGGAGACACGGTTGAAGGCGTTCATCGCAATCGCACACCACTGCAGCGCCGAGTACTGCGCCTCGGTCAGCACTGCTCGGGCTGCGGCGAGTTCGGCGAAGGATTTCCCATCGTCGTGCAGGGCGGTGGCGGCCTCCCCGACAGCGAGGGCGGCGCGTTCGGTCTTGTCGAAGACGTCCGTCTCGCACCAGGCGGGCAGCACGGCCAGCTGCTGCGCGCTGACCCCGGCTTCCCGGGCGAGCCGGTCGTGGAGGTCCAGGCAGTACGCGCACCCGTTCAGCTGGGAAACCCGGACGTTGAGCAGTTCCACGACGGCCCGGCCCAGGCCCGCGGCTTCGGCCGCCGCGGCGACTTTCAGGGCCAGCCCGTTCAGGGCCCGCCAGCTGCCCGGATCCGATTTGTCCAGGAAAAACGCACCGGCCATGACACTCCTCAATTAGGGCACCGCTTCAATGGCGCCGCTTCAATGGCGCCGCTTCATTGGCTTCGCGCCGGTAACCGGCGCCACGGCCTGGTTCCGCCGGTCGCTGGTTCATGACCGGGCGGGACCAGGATGATCCTTTCAACAATGCACCTTGCGGTGCAACGGCCCTATCCGTGGCGGGCCAGCCAGTTCCGGGCGGCGTCCAGGTCGTTGGGTTCGATGCCGTGCCCGCCCGGGCGCTGTACCTGCTCCACTGTTGCTCCTTGGCGGTTGAGTTCGGCCATGAGCTTCGTAACACTGGCCAGCGGGGCCATCGGGTCCGTATCGCCATTGAGGGCAAGGATGCGGCTGCCCGGCAGGGCGGCTGCACCGGGGCGCTCCCCCAGCGGATACATGCCAGAGAAAGCGATGACCCGGTCCAGGACTTCGGGGTGCAGCATGGCCGTGGCGAGGGCGATGTTGGCGCCGTTGGAGAATCCCACCGCGACCACTTTCCGGTCGCCGAGGCTGTAGTGGTTCCGGGCGGCGTCGATGAAGCCGGCCAGTTCCCAGGAGCGGTCAATGACGTCATCGACGTCAAAGACTCCTTCAGCGTGCCGGCGGAACCAGCGCAGCATGCCGTGCTCCTGCACCCGGCCCCTGGGAGCGAGGACCCCTGCCTGCGGGTCCAGAGCGCCGGCAAGGGAGGCGATATCGTGTTCGTTGCTGCCGGTCCCGTGCAGCATGAGCAGCACGGGGGCACCCTTACGGCCGGGTGTGTAAAGGTGCGGCCAGGCCGTCACCTCGGCGTTGCCTGTGGTCATCTCCGGGTTTCCTAGCTTGCGGCCAGGGCGGGGTTGTTCTCGCCCGGGAGCTGGATGCGGGCCACTGAGCCCTCGATCGCTTCGCGAGAGGGTTCCATCCATGGCGGAAGCTTCAGGGAGCGGCCGAGTTCCAGCAGTGGTTCGTCGATGTCGAAGCCGGGGGTGTCCGTGGCGATTTCGAACAGGACTCCGCCGGGCTCGCGGAAGTAGATGGAGGTGAAGTACTGCCGGTCCAGGATCTCGGTCACGCCGTAGCCGCGTTCGGCCAGGTCCTGGCGCCAGAGATCCTGGGTGGCGGTGTCCGGTACCCGGAAGGCGATGTGGTGCACCGTGCCGCCGGCGACTAGTCCGGACGGCCCCTTCGGGTCGGCGACGACGTCGACGATGTTACCGGCGCCGCCAGCTCCGGCCTCGAGGCGGGTCCGGCCGGCGGTCTCGCCGGTGATGCGCAGGCCCAGGTCCTCGGTCAGTACGCGCAGGGTGCGTTCCGGGTCGGCGACGGTGAGCACAGAGGAGTGCTGGCCGCGGACCGCGTATTCGGCCGGAACCGAGGCGGAGTCCCACGGATTACGCGGGTCGGTGGTGGAGGAGGCCACCAGGTCCAGCCGCAGGCCGTCGGGGTCCCGGAGAGAGAGCCGCTCCTCGTCCGGGGAGACGCGGGCGATGGTGGAGTTCACGCCGAGGGCGTTGAAGTGGTTCTGCCACCAGCCCAGGGTCCCTGCGGGGACTGAGAACGCGGTGGTGGTGGACTGTCCGGAGCCGGTCCGGCCCGGTGCCACCTTCCCCCACGGGAAGAACGTCATCAGCGAACCGGGCCGCCCCGCCTCGTCACCGTAATACAGGTGGTACGCGGAAGGGGCATCGAAGTTGACGGTCTTCTTTACCAGCCGGAGCCCGAGGCCCTTGATGTAGAAGTCAATGTTGGCCTGCGGGTCCCCGGCGATCGCCGTGACGTGGTGCAGACCGGACGTGTGTGCGGTCACGATGTTTCCTCCGGGTCGGTTGGTGGGGTTCCGGCTTTTAGTTGTCGGAGAGCACGAAGGCGGCGTCTACGGCGATGGTGACCTTGTCGCCGACGAGGACGCCGCCGGCTTCCAGGGCGGCGTTCCAGGTGATGCCGAACTGCTTGCGGGAGATGACTGTCGTGGCCGAGAAGCCTGCACGGGTGGCGCCGAACGGGTCCACGGCAGCGCCGCCGAATTCGACGTCGAACTCCACCGGGAGGGTGGTGTCCTTGATGGTGAGTTCCCCGGCGAGCTTGAACTGCTCCGCCGAACCCCTGGCTCCGGCGGACCGGAAGGTCATCCGGGGGAACTGCTCGACGTCGAAGAAGTCCGGGCTCTTCACGTGTGCATCCCGGTTGTCGTCGTTGGAGTCGAAGGACGCGGTGTTGATGGTGGCGTTGACCGAGGACGAGTCCACGCCATCACCGATCACCAGGGTGGCGTCGGCCTCGGTGAACTGGCCGCGGACCTTGCTGATGCCGGCGTGGCGGACGACGAAGCCGATTTCGGTGTGGGCCAGGTCAAGGTTCCAAGTACCGGGGGTGAGTTCAACAGACATTTTTTCCTCCTAGAGATACGGCGGCGGGAAGGTCCCTGCCGATACATGCATATGCATCTATCTTGATCTACTTTTATTGAAGTGTCAACTGCGGCACTGCCAGAAGACGTCGGCGTGGATCCAGCGGGGGACGTATCCTCCAGCAATTAACTCCTGTCCCGTTCGAAAGCCCTGTTGAAATCAACCCTTCCCCTGTCGTGATGTGACATGTACCATTGCACATATCACGTGACACGGCCCACATCGACTGATGGCCTTATGGTCCCCACATGGAAGATCGCTATGACCCTTTCAGAAATTGCAGACGGCAAGCTCGCGCCCCGTACGGGCATCAAGTTAGACAACATCTCCAAGCGCTACGGCGACCACACCGTCCTCGACGACGTGTCCCTGCACGTCGAGCCGGGTACAGTCACAGCACTTATCGGCCCCTCGGGTGCCGGCAAGAGCACGTTCCTGAGGTGCATCAACCTCTTGGAGCGTCCCGATTCCGGCACCATCCAGGTTGCCGGCCACACGATCGAACCGGGCAAGTTGGTCAACAACAAGGACCTTGCCGCCCTGCGCAGCACCGTGGGCATGGTGTTCCAGTCCTTCAATCTTTTCCCCCACATGTCTGCCATGAAAAACATCAGCTTCCCGCAACAGAAAGTACTGGGGCGCACCAAGGACGAGGCCGACGCGCGCTCCATGGAGCTGCTGGAACGGGTCGGCCTCAAGGAGAAGGCGAACCAACACCCGGGAAGGTGCTCCGGCGGCCAGCAACAACGCATCGCCATCGCCCGCGCCCTGGCACTTGATCCGAGCATCATGCTGTTCGATGAGCCGACCTCCGCGTTGGACCCTGAAGTGGGGCTCGAGGTCCTCGCCGTCATGCGCGAACTGGCGGCCGATGGAATGACGATGATTGTGGTCACGCATGAGATGCAGTTCGCCCGGGACGTTTCCGACACGCTCGTGGTCATGGCCGATTGCAAGATCATCGAACAGGGTGACCCGGGCGCCATCATGAGCGACCCACAGGAGGCCCGGACCCGCCGCTTCTTGCGAGCTGTGCTGGAGCGCTGACATGGACGCCCTTTCAGCAGTACTCCAAGGCTTGCCCATGACCATCGTGCTGACCCTGTCGGCATTCGCCATCGGCGTAGTAGGCGCCGTCCCACTGGCCGTAGGCCTGTCGTCGTCGAACATGCTTATCCGGCTGGCGTCACGGCTCTTCGTCGACCTGGTCCGGGGTGTGCCGATCATCGTTTGGCTGTTCCTGCTCAAGTTCGGCATCCAGATCGGAACCTTTAAGTTCAACCCCGTTGCCGCAGCGATAGTCGGACTGGGTGTGGTTTCCACGGCCTATCTCGCCGAAATCTATCGGGGCGGACTCCAGGCAGTTCCGCGTGGACAGGGCGAAGCTGCCCACGCACTGGGCCTGACCCGCGGAACCACATTCTACGGCGTGATGGTTCCCCAGGCCTTCCGGATAGTATCGCCGTCCATCGCCACCTACCTGACCGGCCTGCTCAAAGACTCCTCGATCGCCTCCACGATCATCGTTGCCGAGATGGTCTTCCAGTCCCAGTCCTTCGCCCGGCAGCACCCCACCGTCGAGGGGATCCTGCCCTACATCCTGGTGGGCATTCTCTATATCGTGCTCAGCCTGCCGGTTGCGTACCTATCCCGCAGACTCGATTCCCGCATGAGGAAGGCTGTGTACGCATGACCTGGCTTACCGAATGGGCGGCATACCTGCCGCAGATGATGTCCGGCCTTGGCGTCAGCCTTCTGATCGCAGGAGTATCAATCGTCGCCGGCTACCCGCTGGGCCTGGTCCTCAGCGTCATGGTGAGCGCAAGGAACCTGGCCGTCCGCACCCTGGCGCTTGCCGTCGTCGAAATCGGCCGGGGGGCACCGGCCCTGGTGATCCTCTACCTCTTCTACTACGGCCTGCCGAAGTTCGGCATCGCCTTCGAAAGCATCACCGCCGCGTGCCTGGCGCTGATCTGGAACTCGGCCGCCTACTCGTCCGAGATCATGCGGGCCGGCATCCAGTCCGTGGGCCGCGGACAGCTCGAGGCTTCCAGCGCCTTGGGGCTCGCCCAGCGGCACACCTTCTGGCGAATCATCATGCCCCAAGGCATGCGTTCGGCAATTCCCGGGCTCATGGGTGTTGCCATTCAGATGTTCCAAGGAACGTCCCTGGCCTACGCCATCGCGGTCCCCGAGCTGATGAAGTCCGCCTACAACATCGGCAGCCAGGACTTCAATTACCTGCAGATCTTCGCCCTCGCTGGTCTTTGCTACGCCGCCATCTCAATGCCTGCCACCTGGATCACCGTCTTCTTCGAAAAACGCCTGGCCCGCCACGCCTGAACGTTTTCCCGCACCATCTTCAACGTCCCATCAGTCCCCCACCCAACCACCACGGGAGCAATCATGATCAACAATCGCATCAAGACAGCCGGACTCCTGACCGCGAGCGCACTCACACTGGGCCTCAGCCTCTCTGCCTGCGGAGGCGCCTCGGAGGCAGGCAATTCAGGGTGCACCCCCAAGCACGCCGACATCCAGACCGTCGCCCCGGGCAAGCTCACCATCGGAGTCATCGACATCCCGCCGTTCAGCAGCTACGGCTCTGGCACCCCGACAGGCATCGACATCCAGATCGTCAACAAGATCGCCAAGGATGAGTGCCTGACCCCGGCGTACCAGCAGGCCACCTATGCCGACGCCGTCCAGTCCATCTCGGGCGGAAACATCGACCTCGCCCTCGGCACGATCGACGCCACCGAGAAGCGGCTCAAGGCTGTTGATTTCTCCGCCTCCACATACTTGGACGGCATGGGCATCGTTTCCAAATCCGGAGCCACGACGGTGACCGACCTGGAGAAGATGAACAAGGTGGGCACCATTGACGGCTACCTGTGGGTGGAGGACCTCAAGAAGATCCTGGGCGACCGCCTGGTAACTTACCCCAGCAGCGTGGAGCTGAAGGCCGATTTCGACGCCGGCCGCCTCGATGCGGACGTCGACGCCTATGGCGTGCAGGTGCTCCAGTTCAAGGACGCCCAGGGTGTGACCGTGGCCCTTTCCAACGAAAAGCCGGATCCGCGCGTCGGCGCCATCAAGAATGCCCCCGAGGCTGCCTTCCCGATCACCAAGGGCAACACAAGCCTTAAGGAAGCGCTCGACGCCGGAATTGCCGCCCAGCGCGAAGACGGAACGATCGCGAAGCTACTGACCGACGCCGGCCTGTCCGAGGGGCTTGGCAAGGTCGCCGCCGAACAGTACGTGGTTCCGGCCAGCTAGCCCCCGTGCCCCCGATCCCATCGGAACCTCATCTGAGCAGAATCCATCACCAATTTTTTACCAACCTGTGCAATGTCACATGGTAAGTTTGGCCGTGAGGTACGTCACGGCCGCAGCACACGCGCCAAGCGTGCCAACCGAGAGGATCATCCATCATGACCGAAACCCGTAAGCCGTGGCACGGAGTGCTCGTCGCTACCTCCCTGCCGTTCAATGACGACTTGAGCGTGGACTACGACGCCTATGCCGAGCACGTCCGCTTCCTGGCAAACGCAGGCTGCCACGGCGTAGCCCCGAACGGTTCCCTGGGTGAGTACCAGACCCTGAGCGAAGAAGAACGCGCCCGGGTCATCACCACGGCTGTCGAAGCCGCCCCTGAAGGCTTCACCGTCATGGCCGGCGTGGGCGCATACGGCGGCCTGCAGACCCGCAAATGGTCGGAACAGGCCGCCGAAGCCGGCGCCGGCGCCCTGATGCTGCTCCCCCCGAACTCCTACCGGGCCACAGATGAAGAGGTGGTGGAGCACTACGGCCTCGCTGCCGACGTCGGGCTGCCCATCGTGGCGTACAACAACCCGATCGACACCAAGGTGGACCTGACCCCGCAGCTGATCGCCCGGCTGCACGGCGAAGGCCTGATTGTCGGCGTCAAGGAGTTCACCGGCGATGTCCGCCGCGCCTACGAGATCAAGGAACTCGCTCCCGAAGTGGACCTCCTGATCGGCACCGACGATACCGTCGTCGAAATGGGCCTGGCAGGTGCCGTGGGCTGGGTGGCGGGCTACCCGAACGCCATTCCGGAAGCCACCCTCGAGCTCTACCGGCTCTCCACCTCCGGCGATGTCGCAGACCTCGAGCGGGCCCGCGAAATCTACCGTGACCTGCACTCGCTGCTCCGCTGGGACAGCAAGACGGAGTTCGTCCAGGCCATCAAGCTGTCCATGGACGTCGTGGGCCTCCGCGGCGGCGCCTGCCGCCCGCCGCGCGGTCCGCTCACCCCGGCCGTGCGCGACGCCGTCATCCGTGACACCGAAGCAGCCCTGGCCAAGGGCTACAAATAACCAACCAGGTCACCGGTTCCGTAACTGCCCCTTGGGTCTCCAAAGGGGCAGTTACGGAGCAAGAGATGGAACAAAGAGGGAGTACTCCATGAGAACCAGCCGCATTTTCCACGCCGTGGACTCGCACACTGAAGGCATGCCCACGCGCGTCATCACCGGCGGCATCGGGACGATCCCCGGTGCCACCATGGCTGAGCGCCGCCTCTGGTTCATGGAGAACAGCGACTGGATCCGTACCCTCCTTATGACCGAGCCGCGCGGCCACGCGTCGATGAGCGGGGCCATCCTCCAGCCATCCACGCGTCCGGACGCGGACTTCGGCGTGCTGTACATCGAGGTTTCCGGCCTGCTGCCGATGTGCGGCCACGGCACCATCGGCGTCGCAACGGTCCTCGTGGAGACCGGCATGGTGGAGGTTGTCGAGCCGGTGACTACCGTACGGCTCGACACTCCTGCCGGCTTGGTGATCGCCGAGGTGGCAGTTAAGGACGGGCACGCCGAGTCCGTGACCATCCGCAACGTTCCCTCGTTCGTGGACCGGCTCGACGCCAAGGTCGAAGTGCCCGGGTTCGGTCCTGTGTCCTACGACCTGGCGTTCGGCGGAAACTTCTACGCGATCGTGGACCTGGACAGCCTGGATTTGCCGTTCGAGCGCGGGCGCAAGGAGGACCTGCTCAAGGCCGGATTGGCGATCATGGACGCGATCAACGCCATGGACGAACCGGTCCACCCGGAGCGGGACGACATTCGCGGCTGCCATCACGTGTACCTCAAGGCGCCGGGCTCCACAGCCCAGCATTCCCGCCACGCGATGGCCATTCACCCGGGATGGTTCGACCGCTCCCCTTGCGGCACAGGCACGAGCGCGCGGATGGCCCAGTTGCACGGCCGAGGCGAGCTGGCCCTGGGCACGGACTTCGTCAACGAGTCCTACATAGGTTCGCGTTTCATCGGCCGCCTGGTCGAGGAGACGGAAGTGGCCGGCCGTCCAGCGGTGATCCCCACCGTCACAGGACGGGCCTGGCTGACCGGCACCGCACAGTATTTCCTCGATCCCACCGATCCCTTTCCTGCGGGGTTCCTGCTGTGAACATTCCCTACTTTGATTCGACGGCTGTCCGCACAGCTGCTCCTTGGACATCGGCCATCCAGGCCCTGGAGCAGGCGCTCCTGACAGTGGTTGACCCAGAGGACGACAGCCCGAGGTTATTCAGCCCCGCGCCAAACGGCGAATTCCTGCTCATGCCTGCAACGAACCGGCAGTACAGCGGGATCAAGGCGCTCACCGTGGCCCCGGCCAACCCGGCACGGGGGCTGGAAAAGATCCAGGGGGTCTATGTTCTCTTCGATTCGGACACCTCAACCCCCTTGGCCACGATGGACGGTAACGAACTCACGGCCATCCGGACACCGGCCACTACGCTGCTGGCCATCAAGCACATCCTTGCCTCGACGCCCCGCACCGCCGCTCCCCGTCACCCCGGCCCGACCCGGGTACTCGTGTTCGGCGCCGGAGTGCAGGCGCTCAACCACCTTCGCGCCACGCACGCCGTGCTCCCGGAGGCGAGCCTCGCCGTCGTCGGCCGGCGCCCGGAGCGGGTGACGGCGCTGATCGGGCAGTTGGCTGCCGAGGGTCTGGACGTCCGTCATGGCACCCCTGCCGAGGTCGCCGAGGCTGATGTGGTGATCTGCGCAACCTCCTCCCGTACGCCGCTGTTCGACGGCGGCCTGGTTGCCCCCTGTGCGGTAGTGGCAGCGGTGGGCCAGCACGGCCTGGATGCCCGGGAAGTCGACGCCAACCTTGTGCGGCACAGCGACGTCGTGGTCGAAGGACGGGCATCGGCGCTGCGCGAAGCCGGGGACCTCATACCTGCACGGTCTGCAGAGGAGTGGGAAGCGATCCGTCCCGCCAACCTCCGCGATCTGGTGAAAGGCGAATTCGTGCGCTCGGCGGAAAAGCCCTGCCTGTACTCGGGGGTGGGGATGGCATGGGAAGACCTCGTGATCGCCGGCCTGGTGTATGAAGGAGGCACTCGATCATGAATCCCGTACAAGGAGTGCTCACCGTGCCAACCAATAGCCAGCTCCCGATCGCCCCGCTCGGCCGCCAGCACAGCCTGCGCGAGTCAGTGACGGAGTCCTTGCGAACAGCGATCATCGCCGGCACGTTGGAGGAGGGCACCCTCTATTCCGCACCGGCCCTTGCCGCTGCCTTTGGCGTCTCAGCCACACCGGTGCGCGAGGCAATGATGGACCTGACGCGTGAAGGCCTGGTGGAGACCGTCAAGAACAAAGGTTTCCGCATCACCACCATGAGCGACCGGGAACTGGACGAGCTCACTGAGATCCGTCTGCTTCTGGAGCCTCCCGTTGTTGGTGACGTTGCCGGCAGTGTTCCACCATCCGGAGTCAAGGTCCTGCGGTCCATGGCCGACGACATTGTGGATGCTGCGCGGCAGGGCGACCTCACTGCCTACCTTTCCGCGGACCGCGTCTTCCACGCGGAGCTTCTGCGGTATGCCGGCAACGGCCAGCTTGTTGAATTGGCCACCAGCCTTCGGTCCCGAACCCGCCTGTACGGCCTCAAAATCCTGAGCGAGAGCAACCGCCTGGCTGATTCCGCGCAGGAACACCACGGCCTGCTGGACCTCATCGAGGCCGGAGACGGAGCCGCCGCGACTGAACTGATGCGCCAACACATCAGCCACGCCCGTGGCCTTTGGGCCACCGGGGAGACCGAGACAGCCCAGGAGAAGCAGACATGAACGCAGCGAGCGATGTGCTTGTCATCGGCGCAGGCGTAATCGGGGCCGCCACTGCCTATTTCGCAACCCAACAGGGCCTCACCGTGACCGTCCTGGACAAGGGGTTTCCCGCCAGCGGCACGTCATCGGCCTGCGAAGGAAACATCCTCGTCTCGGATAAAGAACTCGGCCCCGAGCTTGAGCTGACCCGCTACTCCCTAGACGTGTGGCATGGCGACCTGGCCGAACACAAGCGGCTCTGGGAATTCGAGTCCAAGGGCGGCATCATCGTGGCCTCCCGCGAAAGCAGCCTGGCCTCGCTCAACCGGGTGATGGCTTCCCAGTCCAACTACGGCGTTCTTGTGGACAGGCTGGACCCGGCTGAGCTGCGGAAAGCCGAACCGCACATCACGCCGGACGCCCTGGGCGGAGCGTTCTACCCCGAGGACTGCCAGGTGCAGCCCATGCTGGTCGCCGCGCATCTGGTCCGGCTGGCGACCGACGCCGGCGCACATTTCCTTGCGGATACGCCCGTCAGCGGCTTCCTCAGGAGCGGAGACCGCGTCACAGGCGTCCGGACACCGCGCGGCGACTTCTCCGCCGGCGCCGTGGTCAACTGCACCGGGACGTGGGCAGGCCAACTCGCCGCCCTGGCCAGGGTGAGCGTACCGGTCCTCCCCCGACGCGGCTTCGTAATGGTCACCGAGCCGCTGCCGCCCATGGTTCACCACAAGGTCTATGCGGCCGAATACATCGACAATGTGGGCAGTTCGGACGCCGGACTCCAGGCCTCCCCGGTGGTCGAAGGAACCCCCAGCGGCACCATCCTCATCGGTTCTACCCGCGAACGCGTCGGCTTCGACCGCACCGTAAGTACCGAAGCGCTCCGGCTTCTGGCGGGTAACTCCGTGGCGCTCTTTCCCTTCCTGGAACACGTCAAGGCCATCCGCCACTACCACGGCTTCCGGCCCTACTGCCCCGGATCACCTCCCGGTGATAGGACATGACGACCGGGCCCCCGGCCTGTGGCATGCGGCCGGCCACGAGGGTGCCGGCATTGGCCTTTCCGCAGGAACGGGCAAGCTCCTGGCACAGGCCCTGGCCGGCCAGTCGCCGGATCTTGACCTGGCCCCGTTTGCCCCGGCCCGGTACGGCGAACAAGCCCCTAACAGCACAACACACCGAGAGGAGGCCACAGCATGAACGCCTACACATCAGGAGATAACCTGCCCGGCGAGCCGGGCGAAGTAACCGTCACCTTTGACGGCCGTCCGCTCAGGACATCTGCGGGCCAAAGCGTTGGCTCGGCGCTGGTCACCAACGGCATCACCGCCTGGCGCGATACGCGCAAGCATGCACGTCCCCGCGGGCTGTTCTGCGGCATCGGGGTTTGCTTCGACTGTCTTGTCGCGGTGGACGGCGTACCTAATCAGCGCGCTTGCCTGGTGGAAGTCCGCGAGGGCATGGAAATCAAGGGTTCCTGCGAGCCCAATGTGCATCCATTGGCCGGATCCGAAGGGGGCCGGGAATGAGTGCCACCGTTCCGGGCATCGTTGAAGCGGACGTTGCCGTGGTGGGTGCGGGGCCGGCAGGGCTGGCAGCGGCCGTTTCGGCAGCCGAGGCCGGAGCCGGCGTCGTGGTTGTGGATGCCGGCCCCCAGCCCGGCGGCCAGTTCTGGCGGCACCGCCCCGAAACCGTGGAGCCCAACCCCGAGGGCATGGGCCACCATGGCTGGCGGACCTACCGGGACCTCCGTGCCCGATTCGACGCCGCCCGCCACACGGGCCGGATCACGTACATGCCCGGCCAGCAGGTCTGGATGGCGGAAAAGGCCGACGCCGGATTCGTTGTCCGCACCACGCCCACCGTGACCGCCGGCCTCACATCCGGGAAGGCCGACGGCGGCAGCACCGTCGTCGCCCGACGCCTCGTTTTGTGCCCCGGCGGCTACGACCGCCAGCTGCCGGTTCCCGGCTGGGACCTGCCCGGCGTGATGGCCGCCGGCGGAATCCAGGCGTTCATCAAGGGCAACGGTGCCCTGCCGGGGAAGCGCTTCGTCATCGCCGGCACGGGTCCGTTCCTTTTGCCGGTGGCGGCGGGCATTGCCGAAGCCGGCGGCGAGGTCCTCGCGGTGCTGGAATCGTCCTCCCCCAAGGCCTGGCTGCCGTACCTCAAGCCAGCCGCGGGTGTGCCCGGCAAGGCCGTTGAGGGTGTGGAGTACGCGGCCGTGTTCGCCCGGCACCGGATCCCGTACCGCATCAGGACCATCGTCACGGAAGTGCTGGGAACCGGCCGCACCTCCGGCGCGCGCACAGCCAAGGTGGACGCAGACAGCCGGGTCCGGCCCGGCACGGAGCGCGTTTACCGGGACGTGGATGTCGTCGGCTTCGGCTGGGGCTTCACACCCCAGATGGAGTTGCCCTTGGCCCTCGGAGTCGAAACCCGCGTGGACGCGGACGGCTCCCTGGTCGGCGTCGTCACCGAGCGCCAAGAGTCCAGCGTCCCCGGCCTGTTCCTTGCCGGGGAGGTCACCGGCGTCGGAGGCGCTACGCTGGCGGTCCTTGAGGGCCACACTGCCGGTGCATCCGCAGCAGCCGCTCCGGAACCCGCCGCGAAGTTGCAGGGCTTGCGTACCACGGCGCGGCACCGGCGCTTCGCCGAGGCTATGCACCGCGCCCACCCCGTGCCCGCCGCCTGGCAGGACTGGCTCGCTCCCGGGACCACCGTGTGCCGCTGCGAAGAGGTCACGGCCGGCGAGATCACCGGGGCCCGGGACAGCCTGGGAGCCCGCGACGCCCGCACCCTCAAATCCTTCACTCGTGCAGGAATGGGCTGGTGCCAGGGCCGCGTCTGTGGTTTCGCGGCCGCCTGCCTGGGCGCTGGCCCGGGCGCTGCTCCCACCATTGAGAGCCTGTCCGGCGCCGCAAAACGGCCTCTGGCTGCACCTGTGGGGATCGGCGAACTCGCCGCCCTCCAAACCACGGACAACTGACCTTCCCCGCCTGACCCTGCCTCCCGAAAGGAGACTGCCATGACCACGATCGCCCCGGCCTCCGCCGTCGTACTCCAGCCCACCACCGACGCCGAGCTGGAAAACCTGCTGGCAGCAGCTCAAACGGCGGCGGCGCCGCTCGCCGCATTCCGTCCCGCCGAGCGCGCCGTACTGCTCGACGCCGTTGCCGACGCCTTGGATGCTGCCGCCGGCCAGCTCATTCCCGTAGCCGAACGGGAGACCCACCTGCCCGAGGCGCGGCTGCGGGGAGAGCTCAAGCGCACCACCTTCCAGCTCCGGCTCTTCGGGGAGGAATTGCGCGACGGCGGCTACCTTGCCGCTCGCATCGACCATGCCGACGCCGACTGGTCCATGGGCGCGCCGCGACCGGACCTGCGGCGAGTTCGCGTGCCGGTGGGACCCGTGGTGGTGTTCGCGGCCAGCAACTTTCCCTTCGCGTTCTCCGTTGCCGGCGGCGACACCGCCTCGGCGCTGGCCGCAGGCAGCCCGGTACTGCTCAAGGCCCACTCCGGCCACCCCGGGTTGTCCCGGCTCACGGCCGAGGTGGTGACCTCCGCGCTCCACCAGGCCGGGGCTCCCGACGGCACGTTCGCACTCATCGCCGGGACCTCCGCGGGAGCCGCAGCACTGCGCGACCCGCGGGTCAAGGCCGGCGCTTTCACCGGGTCCATCCCGGGCGGCCGCGCACTGTTCGACATAGCGAATTCCCGGCCGGACCCCATCCCCTTCTTCGGGGAACTGGGCAGCAACAACCCTGCCTTCGTCACCGAGGGTGCAGCCAGCGAGCGTGGTGCGGAGATCGCCCAGGGGTTCGTGAGCTCCTTCACCATGGGGGCCGGACAATTCTGCACCAAGCCCGGGACGCTCTTCGTTCCGGCTGCATCCGGCATGGTGGAGGCCCTGCGAGAGGCCGCCCTGCCGCCGGCCGCGCCCCTGCTCAATGAACGGATCCAGTCCGGCTACGCCGATGTCCTGACGAACCTGCAGTCAAATCCGCGCCTCACGGTGCTGGCGCAGGGCGCAGGCCCGCTGGCCGATCCGCCGGCTCCGACGCTGCTCCTCACGACGGCGGCGGACATGCTCTCGGAGCCGCACGCCCTCCAGACCGAATGCTTCGGACCCGCCGCCGTAGTGGTTACCTACGACGACGAGTCCCAACTCGCCGAGCTCGCCGAGACCTTCGAGGGTCAACTGACCGCGACCGTTCATGGAACTGATTCCTGCCAGGTGGCCGAACTTGTGGAGGTCCTGGCCCGCAAGGCGGGACGGGTGGTCTGGAACCAGTGGCCGACAGGTGTCTCGGTGACCCACGCGCAGCAGCATGGCGGACCGTACCCGGCAACCACAGCGGCCGGAAGCACCTCCGTTGGAACCGCCGCGATCGAGCGCTTCCTGCGGCCGGTCGCGTACCAGGGCTTCCCCCAGCACCTCCTGCCGGAGGCACTGCGCGGGGACAATCCCCTCGGAGTTCCCCGGCTGGTGGACGGCCGGCGGGAGGCGTAGCCATGGTTGTAGTTCAGTGGTTGCAGGCTGTTACCCGGCGCGGAGGACGGCCATCAGGCCAGGCTGGCCGGCATGTTCCCCAAAGAGATCCCGGGCAGCGGATCGTGAGCGAACGCTTGGATGCCAGCGACTCCTACTGGTGGATTCTCGCCGGCGGAATACACGTTCCCGGATTCGGCGCCTATGTTGGAGCGCCTGACGAGACCTAGTCCGAAGCTCGTCGTCGACTGCCTGAGAATCCGCGCGAAGACGAGCGTTGCCGTTTGGGCACAGAACTCTATGGAAAGGCAGGGTTTTCCAAGGCAGGGCAGAGACCACCCTTGCTGTGACCGGCGGCATCGTCATTATGGAGCGATATCGGCCCCGGGGAGATTGTCGCAAGCACCGTGGATCAGTGCACATGACACCTCCCGTTCAGCGGACATTCGTTGTAACGCTAAGTGCCTATCAGTAAATGGTTTTGGTCCGCGCGAGGGCATGAGGGCTTCGATCGCGCCATATTGTGCAAGGCTGGTTACATGGATCTGGAGGTGTCGCCCGCGCTCACGATTCCCACGTCGGAACTCGGCTGGCGGTTCTCGCGTTCATCCGGCCCAGGCGGTCAACACGTCAACACCACGGACAGCCGCGTCGAGCTCTCCTGGAATATCAGCGACTCTACGGCCCTTTCCGATGGCCAACGGCTGATGCTGCTCACGCGTCTCGGCCGACGAATCATCGCCGGGGTGATCACCGTAACTGCCTCCGAGAGGCGCTCCCAGCTACGCAATCGCGAGATCGCCCTCGCCAAGCTGGCCGACCTCCTGGCAGAGGGTCTCGCTCCCGAAACGGTTCCCCGCCGGGCGACCAAACCCACCCGCGGCTCCAACCGTCGGCGCCTCGCCGCAAAGGAACAACGGGCGGCCACGAAACGGCAACGACAACGACCGTCCGCCGAGTAGCAAGGGTGACGTTCTCACCGTGCAGCTTTAGGTTTCCGGAGCTGGCCGGTGGCGCCGCCGGCCAGCGGGGAACGCCCACATCTACATGTCGGCGAGCTCGAAGATCTCAAGCGTGAACTTGCCACTGGCTTCGGACAGGTACGGGTGCCCGTCCGTGAGCGCCTTCGCGCCATCGAGGTTTTCGGCTTCGACGATCGAGTAGCCGTTCAGGTCCGAAGCATCAGCTGCCAATCCGTCGTCGGCCACTGCGGTCCGCGCGGCGAACGGGGTGCCGAAGTCGACCATCGCCGGGCCCAGCTTCTCCATCCAGGCACGCCACACGGCCATCTGTTCGGCGGACTGCTCCGGCGTGAACTGGTCCATCGGCCGGGCGGGCCCCTTGTAGAGGTACATGAACTTGCTCATGGCGATTCCTTTCTGTGCGTTTTTTCGGTGGGTTGGCTCAGGCTTCGAGGAGCGCCTTGAGTTTCGTGAGGTCCTTGCGCATGGCACGGCGCATCATGGGAGCAATGACCAGGCTGGCGACGGCGGAGAAACCCGCCGGCGTTCCGGTGTTGCGCAGCGTCATATGCGTGGATCCGTTGCCGGCGTCGGCCCAGGTGTACGTTGTCTGCATCGGGAAGGGCCCTTGCGCGGTGCGCATGACCAGCTTCCTGCCCGGATCAAGTTCGGTAAATTCATAGACGTAGTCCAGCGCTTTGCCCATGAACTGCGCCCTGAACGCCACCTTGGACCCCTGGACCAACGGCGGAGCCGTTTCCCAGTTGACGCCCTTAATGTTCGAGTACCAGTCCGGCGCGTTGTCCGGATTTCCCGCATAGGCGGACACGACGTCGCGCGGGCGGCGGATCTCGATCTCCGTCGCTACATCAACCATGCGCGTCCCCTCCCTTCATATCCGTCGGCGGCTTCTTATATCCGTCTGCGTTTTCAGATCCCGGCAACCTGCCGGCCGGTGAAGGCGACCAGGCGTTCCATGCTGGCCGACGATTCATCCACCAGCGTTTCCGCCGCAAAGCTCTTGCCGCGCATCTGCGGGCTGATGGTGTTCCGGGCAAGGCCCAGCACATAGTCCGAGAGCGCCGGGGCAACGGTGAGTTCCTGCCCCGTGGCCGTGGCAAAGTCCCAGGCGTGGACGACCAGTTCGAGATTCAGGATGTTGGCAACCAAGGTGGCGGGCAGTTCGGCGAAGCCCATGTCCAGGGTTCCTTCAGTTCCGTTGGCCCGGAATGCCTCCAGCGTGGCCTGCGCTGCGTCCGCGATCCGGACCTCCGCGCTGCCCCCCGGCTGATCGGCAACCGTCACGCCGAGAGACTTGCCGATGGACGCGATGGATCCGAAGAGGTGGTCCAGGAGGGCGGCCACCGTGAAGTCTGCGCAGGGCGTCGGCAAGGCCAGGTGGGACTCGTTGAGCCCTCGGAGGACGCGCTGGGCAACAGCCAGGGCCGCTTCGGCGCTGGTGAGCTCGTTCATCGGGTCCGGAACTGCAGCCCACTCATCAGGGCCCGCATCTCCGTTGGCGGCCAGCAGGACGAGGCGCTCAAGGAAGTGGTTCCAGCCTTCGGCGTGGCTCGCCTCCTGCTGCTCGTTCAGCCCCTCGTGGATCAGTTGGACGGTAGTTCCGCCGTCGACTGCTTCCAGGTTCACCGTCACGGTGGACGCCCCAGGCGGCAGGCCGGCGTCGCCCTCCCAGCCCCAGGTGTAAACGATCCGCTTGCCGGGCTCGATTTCGGTGAAACTTCCCATCGCCGAGTGGCCCGGGGTGATGGTCCACCGGTAGTCGCCGCCCACCCGGAGATCCACCCGCGCCGCCACGGTCTTCCAGCGCCGGAGCCGTTCCGGCTCGGTGATGAGGGCGAAGGCGGCGTCCGGATCTACCGGTAGGAACACGGTCTTGTTGAAAGTCATCAGAAATTCCCTTGCGATGGTTGTGGGCCCAGCCGGCCGGCGTCGGCCACCAACAGGTCCAGTTCAGTTGTCCAAAACGCTTCGAATTGTTCACGCAGCCGGACCATGCCGGCACCGTCCAGGCGGTAGTACCTGTTCCGGCCGTCTTTCCTGGCCGTCACGAGCCCCACTTCCGAAAGAAGCAGCAGATGCTGGGATACAGCCGACCGGCTGACGGGGAAGTGCCCGGACAGCTCGGTGACCGTCTTCTCGCCTTCCGCCAGGAGCCGGAGCAGCGCCCGCCTGTTCGGCTCCGTTGCGACTTCCAGAAGATCAGGCACAACAAATACGTTAGTCTTCACTAACGCATTAGGCAAGAGCCCAGGGTCCGGGTGTCAGACCAACGACACGCAGAGAAGAAACTCCTACCCGATTCGTTCGTCTCAGATCATGTCGCCCAAGCCAACGGCGTCCATGACCAGGCACCAAAGGACATGCCGTGGATCCAGGCAAGGAAGGAGGCAGCCGGCAACAGCACCGGCCACCAATAAAAAAGGCCCCCGAAGGAGCCCCTCACAACTCAATATGTGAACACTCAGAGGCCAACAAGCCCCTGAACAGGGAAAGCACGTCCGTTTCAGGACACCGACCCCAGAGCTGGCCCAGTCATGGGCCAGCCCGCCATTCATAAGCCGATCGAAGTACAGGGCCTGATGGGCCGGTGGAATCCGCCGACTCCGAAGTGGACAATGCCCGCCGTCAGTTTCGCTTGACTTCATGCATTGGCTAGCCTTCCGACGCAGCGAAGGATCCGGTCAAGGAACCCAGCTCTGTCGAGGTGGGCGGGTTGGCGCCCGGCCTTGAACAGGTCACTGCGGCTGCCCGGTTCGCGTATGCGGCCAGGGCGTGCAGTTGATCCGGGGTGAGGTCCTGCAGGCGTGGCCTCGCGGCGGCCCCCAGTGCGTCCATCTGGGCGAGCCCGGAAATCAGGCCGGCCATGAAGGAGTCCCCCGCCCCGACGGTGTCTGCCACTGTGATGGACTCCCCCGGCATTTCCACGCGTCCGTGCCGGGTCAGGATTACTGGGCCTTGGGCGCCGCGGGTCAGGGCCACCACCGATGGTCCGAGCTCCAGCCAGGCCGCCATCGACTCCTCCGGCGTCCTCTCGGGGTAGAGCCAGCGGAGGTCCTCGTCGCTGGCTTTGACGATGTCGCTCGCGGCAACAAACTCTTCGGCCTGCTCCCGGGCTGCGGCCGTGTCCGGGCTGATGGCCGGCCGGCAGTTGGGGTCAAAGCTGATTGTGGCATGATGCCGTGCCGCCTCGAGCAGTCCCAGGACGGTCTTGTTCCCCGGAGGCAGGACAGTCGCGATGGATCCGGTGTGGACATGGAGCGAGCTCTCCACCGCTGCCAGGGCCGGGATGGAAGCTCCGTTAATGTCCCAGCCAATGGAAAAGGTGTATTGCGCGGCTCCAGTGTCGTCCAGGGTAGCCACGGCTGTTGAGGTCGGCAGGGAGCCGCCGACAATGGCACTGACACCGTTGTTCTCCAGATGCTCGGCGATCAACTGGCCGTAGGGGTCCTCTGCAAAGTCGGTGACGAGTTTGGTCCGCAGGTCCAGGCGGGCACAGCCGACGGCTACGTTCAGGGGGCTGCCGCCGGGGTGCGTCTCGGGCGCGGGGGTTCCCCGGCTCGGGTCATCGATGATGTCAACGAGTGACTCGCCGATGACGCTGACCAAAGCGTCGTCAGAGAGCTCTGATTCGGGACCGTTCTCGTGTGATGGCATGGCTGCTTCCTTGCAGGTCGGGGCTGTACGTGGCTGCTGATGGCTGCGGGCTTAGCGGCCCGGGTAGACGACTGCTTTGAGCTGGCCGGGCTGCTTGCCGGCTTTGAGCGCTTTTTCGGATTCGGCGAGGGTGAACCTGCCGGTGACCAGGATGTCCATGTCTACCTTCCCGTCGGCGATCAGCTGGATCGCCAGCGGCCAGGTGTTGGTGTAGCGGAAAACACCGGAGAGCCAGATCTCCCGGTTCTGGATAAACGACACCGGGAGTTCGACGTCGTCGGACCCGAGCCCCACCAGGATGACACGGCCGGCCGGTCCCACGGCTTTGATGCCGGAGCGGACGGCCTGCGGGGCACCGGAGGCGTCGATGAAGGCGTCAACGTCCAGCCCTTCGACGCTGTCCGTTTTGGCGTTGAGCGCGTGGGTCGCGCCGTGCTCCAGTGCGAAGGTAAGGCGGTCCTCGGCGATGTCGGTGATATAGATTTCGGTGGCGCCGAAGGCGCGGGCGGCCTGGGCGGCGATGATCCCGATCGGCCCGGCGCCGGCGATCAGGACCCGGCTGCCGGGCTTGATTTCCGCTCGCTCACAGGCCCACAGCCCCACCGACAGTGGCTCGATGAGGGCGGCTGCCTCGTCGCTGACGCTGTCCGGGATGTCATAAGCGAAGTCGGACTGGATAGTCACGTATTCGGCGAAGGCGCCATCGATCGGCGGGGTGGCGTAGAACTCGATGTCGGGGCAAAGGTTGTAGCGTCCGGCTTTGCACTGCTTGCACGTGCGGCACGGCCGCTGGGGTTCAACAGCCACCCGGTTGCCGACGCGGGAGGGGTCAACAGCGCTCCCGACGGCGGCGATCCGGCCGGAGAGTTCATGGCCGAGGATCAGCGGGTGGTCCACCACGTAGTCGCCGATCCGGCCGTGTTCGTAGTAGTGGACGTCGCTGCCGCAGACGCCGACAGCGGCCACCCGAACCAGGACCTGGTCGGCGTCGAGTTGCGGTAGGGGCAGGGTTTCCATGGCCATGTCGCCCTGGCTTTTCAGGATGTTGGCGCGCATGGTAGCCGGAAGTTCCGGCTGTCCGAGGGCCGGGGACTGTGCGGTTGATGTTGTCATCGAAGTATTCCTTTGGGAATTTGAAGGGTAAGGGCTGGTTACTTGACCGCGCCGAGCGAGAGGCCCTGGACGAGTTTGTCCTGGGCGGCGAAGCCGGCGAACAGCACGGGCAGTGAGATCACGACGGCGGCCGCGCAGACTTTGGCGAGGAAGAGTCCCTGGCCTGAGACGAAGCCGGTGAGGAACACGGGGGCTGTGCCGGCGACGACGCCGGTGAGGACCCGGGCGAGGAGGAGTTCGTTCCAGCTGAAGATGAAGCAGATCAGGGCGGTGGCGGCGATGCCGGGCATTGCCACGGGGGCGATGATCTTGCGGAGGGTGAGGAGGAGGTTGGCGCCGTCGATTTGTGCTGCTTCGAGCATTTCTTCGGGGACTTCGGCGAGGAAGGAGCGCATCATCCAGACGGCGATGGGCAGGTTCATGGACGTGTACATCAGGATCAGGAACCAGATGTTGTCCAGTGCCCCGACGGTCCGGGCGAAGAGGTAGAGCGGCAGGATCGCAGCGACCACGGGCATCATCTTGGTGGAGAGGAAGAAAAACATCACGTCGGTCCACTTCTTCACCGGCCGGATGGAGAGGGCGTAGGCGGCGGGGATGGCCAGGGCCAGGACGAGGACGGTGGACAGGATCGACGCGGTGGCGGAGTTGATCAGTGAAGGCCACGGGCTCACCCCGGAGGTTTCGCCGAAGAACTCCTTGTAGGCGTCCAGGGTGAGGTTGGCCGCGATGGAGGGCGGGTTGGTCGCTGCGTCCGTTTCGGAGTGGAAGGAAGTCAGGATCATCCACAGGACCGGGGCTACGAAGAGGAGCGCCAGCAGCCAGGCGGCGATGCCCGCGGCGGTGTTGTTGCGGGTGGGGTCCATCCGGGTCTTGCCGCGCCGTGCACTGCGGCCGGTATTCAGCGCGGTGGGGCCGGGGGGCGTGCTCTGCGGTGCGGCGGGGGTGAGGGTGCTCATCGTGCTGCCTCCTTCTTGAAGAGTGAAAAGACGGTGCGGAGGGCAAAGGTGGCCACGATGATGGTGCCGATGACCACCACGACGCCGGCGGCGGACGCCAGGCCGTATTCGTTGGCGAAGTAGAACGTCTGGTAAATGGCGTAGGGCAGGTTGGCGGTGCCCAGTCCGCCTGCGGTGAGGGTGAAGACGGCGTCGAAGTTCTGCACGATGTAGATCGCTCCGAGCAGGCCGCCGAGTTCGAGGTACTGGCGCAGGTGCGGCAACGTGAGGTGCCCGGAAGATCGCCCACGGGCTGGCGCCGTCCATCTGGGCGGCTTCCACGGTGTCCATGGGACGGGACTGCAGACCCGCCAGCAGGATGAGCATCATGAACGGCGTCCACTGCCACACCAGCGACACGATGACGGCCATCATCGGTGCCTGGGATAGCAGGTCCAGCTGGGGCGGGGTGACACTGCCGAAGAGGGACCAGATCCACGTCAGGATGCCGTTGATGAGGCCGTAGGTGGGGTTGAGCAGGGCGTGCTTCCAGATGAGAGCGGCGGCCACCGGGACAACGAGGAATGGCGCGATCAGCAGGGTGCGTGCCAGTCCTCGGCCGATGAACTTCTTGTCCAGCAGCAGTGCCAGGCCCAGGCCAATGAGCAGGCTGGCCAGGACCACGGCGACCGTGAGGAGGATGGTGGTGAAGATGGCTTGGCGCAGGTCCGGGTCCGTGAGGACCGTAACGTAATTCTCCAGGCCGGCAAATGCGGTCTTGTCAGGGCTCAGGCTGTTCCAGTTCAGGAACGAGATGATCAGCGTCACCACAAACGGGAGCTGGGTGACGATGATGAGGAAGATCAGGGCCGGCAGCAGCGGTGCGCGCCGTGCCCAGGCCAGGGCGCGTTCGCGCGTCCGGGCGTCCCGTGATGGTTTGGTGGCGTTGTGTCCCGGGCGGGAGATGCGCGCCGTTGCGGTAGTCATGATGTTCTCCTGCAGTTCGGTTAAGGTCACTTGTACTTGTCGGCGACTTTTTGGGCGGCCTGCTGGCCCTTGGCCAGCGCGTCAGCTACAGAGCCTTGGCCTGCGATGGCGGAGCTGACGCCTTGGGAGACGTTGGTGCCCAGGGCGGCGAACTCGGGAATGCCAACGAACTGGATTCCGACGGCGGGGCGTTCCTGGGCGCCGGGGTTCTTGGGGTCAGCGTTCTCAATCGCGAAGCGTTCAGCTTTGAAGAACGGCGCGGCCTTCTGGAACTCGGCGTTCTCGTAGGTGGAGGTGCGCTTGCCGGAGGGGACCTTGGCCCAGCCAAGCTTGGAGGCCACGAGTTCTTCGTACTTTTTCGAGCTGGCCCAGGCGATGAACTTCCCGGCGGCATCCTGCTTCTTCGAGGCGGCCTGCATGGCCCAGGACCACGTCCACAGCCAGCCCGAGGACTTCGTGCTCTTCACCGGAGCCTGGGCGTAGCCGATCTTGCCCTTCACCGGTGACGCCTCGGCTTCAAGTGCACCGGCGGCGGAGGTGGCGTCGTACCACATGGCCACCTTGCCCTGGCCCATGTTGTTCAGGCACTCGGTGAACCCGGCCTGCGCGGCACCGGCCTCGCCGTGCTCACGCACCAGCTTGGTGTAGAACTCGGTGGCTGCAGTGAATTCGGGGGCGTTGACCCTCGCGTTCCACTCCTTGTCGAACCAGGTGCCGCCGAAGGTGTTCACCACGGTGGTCAGTGGTGCAAAGACCTGGCCCCAGCCGGGCTGACCGCGCAGGCAGATGCCCTTCATGCCCGGGGCTGCGCCGTCCGCCTTCGCCGCTATGTCAGCCACCTCGTCCCAGGTGGGCTTCTCCGGCATGGTCAGGCCCTTGGCCGCCAGGATGTCTTTGCGGTACATCAGGAAGGAGGACTCGCCGTAGAAAGGTTCGCCGTAAAGCTTGCCGTCTCCGCCGGTGAGGGACGCGGTGTAGGCAGGCAGGATGTCCGCCTGATTGAACTCGGCATCCTTCGCGACGTCGTCCAGCGGGGCGAGCCAGCCGTTGGCGGCGAAGAACGGGATCTCGTAGTTGGAGAGGGACGCGACGTCATACTGACCGGCCTGGCTCGAGAACTCCTGGCTGATCTTGGCCCGGACGTCGTTCTCCGGAAGGATCGTGTAGTTGACCTTGATGCCGGTTTCCTTGGTGAAGTTATCAGCGGTAAGCCGCTGCAGGTCTTCCATCTGGGGGTTGTTCACCATCAACACGTTGATGCTGTTCGGGTCTCCAGCGGAATTGCCGCCACCGGCACCTGCACAGGCCGAGGCACTAAGCGCAATACACAGGGCTCCGGCGGACAGGACGGCAGCGCGCGTTTTCGGGCGCATAAAGGACTCCTTTGTTCTTCAAGGGTGCTCAGTCACCGCATTTCGACTGCTGTGTCAATGCCGGACCGTGGCGAGGCTAATACGACCGGGGATCCGGTGTGCCGCGCTGTTGTTCCTCAACATTAGGCCTGTGGGACAGGGCACAACTAGCGCCATGCTTGCCAATTTCTGATACTAATTTTCCGCGGCATTGACAGCACAAGGGCGCTAATCTAGGGGAAGACTCCCTAGGAGCTGTCCCTATTTCATAACCATCCAACACACGGAGCACCACTATGACTGCCGCGGACCCGAATGACGGAGCAACGGCGAGGCTGGCCGAACGCCTGCTGGGGATGCGTGCCAACCGGGAGGTCATCCCGCCCGACCCGAACCATTCGGTGCGGTGGCACGAGCACGACTACCCCAGCCCAGTGGCGCGGTGGAATTATCATCCCGAGTATGAGATCCACCTGATCCGGAAGGGCACCGGAAAGTTCATCGTCGGCGACCATATCGGCACGTTCGAGGCAGGCCACGTGTCCCTCGTCGGATCAGGGCTGCCGCACGACTGGGTGAGCGACCTGGAGCCCGGAGAAGTCCTCAAGCGGCGCGATGCCGTGATCCAGTTCGACGGAAAATGGGTCGAGCAAGCAACTTCCATTGTTCCGGAAATGGCCGAGGTCAAACCCCTGCTGGAACAGTCCGCCCGCGGGATCGAATTTGTGGGGCAGTCAGCCCAGTTGGCAGCTGCATCCATCGAGGCGATGGGCGCCTCCAACGGATTGGAACGGCTTCACCATCTTCTGGAACTCTTTGCCATTCTTGCCCGGGCACCGCAGGAAGAACGGCGCTACCTTGCCGAGGAATGGTTTAGACCGCAACTGGATGGACAGGCAGCCGCCGTGGTCGACATAGTGCTTGAGTACGTGTTCAGCAACCATGCCGGCAGCGTCAAGATGTCCGACGCTGCGGCCCTGGTGGGAATGACTGAACCGACGTTCTCGAAATACTTCAAACGCTCCACCGGCCAGAACTTCAGTGACCTGATCCGCAAACTCCGTCTGGCCCACGCGCGGCGTCTGCTGGAGCGCACCGACAAAGCCATCTCCGAAATCTGCTACGAAGTCGGTTTCTCGAACCTGTCCAATTTCAACCGACACTTTCTCAACGACGCCGGCGAAACTCCCCGGCTCTACCGGCAACGCGTACAGGGCTGACAACCTTGCTCGTTGCACTCAGCATCTTCCCAATCCCGCGAACACCCAAGGAGTTGAGCTTCTGGGCTAACAAACGGCCAGGCCCGTGTTCAGTATGCCGGCGTACTGAACAGAGGCCTTGGAATGCAGGACCTACCAGGACGGCAGCGTCGGCAGGGGGCCGTCAGCCTCGACGTTTTCGGCCACGCCGCGGGCCAGCCATTCGAGCAATCCCTCGCGGTCGGACGTGACGCGCAGGGCACCGTCCCCGATCACCCATTCGTCGCGTTCCTCCGTGACCAGGGTCATCCCAGGTGCCCCTTGGGCGCGCATCGTGCGCACGGCGGCCTCCAAGGCGTTAAGTACCGAGTCCGGGTCGGCCTCCTCTATGGTCCATGCGGTGTCGAGGTCGTGGTGGTGCACCACAATTTCGGCAATACGCAACGCCACGATGGACGTCGCAGGAATCTGCTTACCGTGCAGGTGCACCTCCTCAACCGCGAGCTGCCCTGCCAGCCGCTGGGCCTGCTTCGCGAAGAATGCAGCTGATTCGCGCAGCCGGCCAAGCAGTTCGGCTCGAGGCAACGTGGCGAGCTCGGATATCTCCTGGGCGCGCGCTTCCTTCGAGGCGTAGAGTTGCCGCTCCTCACCCGAGGTTGCCCAGTCAATGAGCTTGACCAAGGCCTGGCCGTTCGAGGCGATATGGGCGATGACATCTGCCCGGGTCCATCCCTCACACCGGGATGGTGCGGTCATTTCGTCGTCGGACAGCGATTCAACGGTGGCCAGGAACATATCGGTCTCCCGGCCGAGGCGGGACAGGTCCGAGTGCAGGCGTGCGGGATTGATCATGAATTCACCTTATCCACTGGCCCGGCCGCCAGCTGGCGGTCCGTGCCCCTGATTCATATTTAAGTCGTACCGATTCATACCGCTGGTAGTGGCCGGTGGCCGGACGATGGAGACGGAACAGCCCCGCCGCGGCACGGAAAACCGTGCCGGCGGCGGGGCAACCAGCCCTTAGATGCGCTTGACTCCAACCGTGTGGCCAGCAGGTCCTACTTTTTCCTAGATATGCCTAGCCGCATCTGATTGATATCTGCAAAGTATGGGTTGTCCCCCAGCGAAAACCCGGGTATTTACCGCATATGGCGGACGTCACACCCCTGAGACACTGGACCAGGCCCGGGGATACAGGTTCACCCCACGGCACTACTTCCATGCTCCGTCAGAGAGGACAGGCATATGGCTCAGCCCCAAACCGTCATCGCCGAAGACCCGCGCAAAGAGGCGCGCACGGCAAACTGGGTGGCCTTCGTCATCTGCGCCGCACTTTTGTTCGATGGCTACGACCTCGTCGTATACGGCACCGTTCTGCCAGGACTGCTTGCCGACCCAAGTCAGCTTGGCGCCTTCGATGCCGCCGCAGCTGGCCTCTTGGGCTCGTGGGCGCTTGTGGGTGTGTTGGTCGGGTCGCTGATCTGCGGCGTGGTCGGCGACTTTTTCGGCCGCCGCCGACTCATGCTCCTGGGCATCGCTTGGTTCTCGGCAGGCATGTTCATCACGGCCCTGACCACTACCGTCACAGCCTTCGGCGCCATGCGGCTCATCACCGGCGTGGGCCTCGGCATCGTCATTGCTACCGCAGGCGCCACCATGGCTGAATTTGCGCCGGCCGGCCGGCGTCAGTTCTACAACGCGATCGTCTACTCCGGTGTCCCCGCCGGCGGCGTGTTCGCCTCCGTCATGGGCATTATGCTCCTCAATAACATTGGATGGCGCGGACTCTTCATGATCGGCGCCCTCCCCCTCGTCCTGCTCCTGCCCATCGCTTGGTTCAAGCTCCCAGAGTCCCCGCGCTGGCTGCTGGCCCGCGGCCGTGAGGAGGAGGCCCAGGCTGCTGCGCAGCGGACCGGCGTTTCGCTCATTGAAGAACAGGTCATTCGGCAGATAGGCGCCGCCCCGCAGAAGACGGGCTTCGCGGCTGTGTTCTCCAAACAGTTCGCCGTGGCTTCTGTTCTTCTGGGTTTGATGTCTTTCTCGGGCCTGCTGCTGACCTACGGCTTGAACACGTGGCTGCCGAAAATCATGGAGGGATACGGCTACGGGCGAACGTACGCCCTGTTCTTCCCCTTGGCGTTGAACCTCGGCGCTGTGGCGGGAGGTTTGCTGCTCTCGCGCTTCGCTGACAAGGCGGGCCCTCAGCGGGTCATTGCGGGCACCTTCGTGCTGGCCACTATCACCCTGGTGCTTATGACTTTCGGCTTCCCTCTGCCGGTGTTGTTCCTGTGCATCGCCATCGCCGGAGTGGGCACCCTCGGCACCCAGGTGCTGGTTTACGGGTTCCAGTCCAACTACTTCACCACCAACGCCAGGGCGGCCGGGGTGGCCTGGTGTGCGAGTGTGGGCCGCCTGGGCGGTATTTTGGGCCCAATCATCGGCGGCTGGTTGGCTGCTGCAGGGATCGGCGGGGCTACCGCGTTCTATATCTATGGCGGCGTCGCGCTCCTGGGTGCGATCGTGACGGTTTTGGTCCCCCACCAGCCCAAGCTGGAAGAAGCGGAGCACAGGGCCGAGGAGATCACGGAGCACTTCGTGGAAGAGGCGCTGACCACCACTCCTCCGGTCCGCCTCTGACCCGGGCCGGCCGGCCGTCGCCCACATAAGCCAGATCCATGGCCAAGGTGCCGAGGACGTGGCTGGGCAGTCGGCCGGCTGCTGCCGGTCAGATGTGAACCGCTCGGCCTCATTATTAGGTCTTATGCTTTTATTAGTAGATCGCTTTATAGTTACTCTGTGAATCAATGGTGTTCGGCGTCGGACCGGAGGCGCCAAACGGAGGGACGGCTACACTATGGAGATTAGGCAGCTCAACTACTTCATTGCCGTTGCGGAGGAACGCCACTTCGGCCGTGCCGCCAAGCGCCTGCACATGGCCCAACCCCCCTTGTCCCAGCAGATCCGCCAGCTGGAAGAGCAGCTGGGGGTGCGGCTGCTGAATCGCACTACCCGAAGGGTGGAACTCACGGCCGCCGGACAGGAATTGCTGGACCGGGGGCGGCAGATCGTCAACGCGGTCGGCACGCTCCGCGCCGATGTCTACCAGGTTGGGCAGGGCGCGGCCGGTGTGCTGCGTGTGGGCTTCTCCGGCTCGGCTACATACGGGGTTATGCCCCCGATCGTCCGACGCGCCAAGCAGGTACTCCCGGGGCTGTCGCTGAATCTGCACGGTGAGATGCTTACCCCGGCCATGGAGGCAGGGCTGCGGGATGGCACCCTCGACGCGGCGCTGCTGCGCCCGCCCATCGCTTCCCAGGAGATCGATTACCGAATCGTGACGCGCGAGCCGCTGATCGTGGCATTACCTTCGTTCAGCGCTCTGGCCGTGGACCGACCGGTCGCCGTGCACGAACTTCAAGACCAGGAATTTATCTCGTATCCACCGGAGTCGGTGCTTTACCGGACCACTGCAGCCATCTGCCGCAAGGCCGGTTTTCAGCCACGCATCACCCAAGTGATCAGTGAGACCTCCACGATGCTCTCGTTTGTCGCCGCTGGTGGTGGTATCGCCATCATTCCAGCAAGCATCCGCGCCCTCCAGCTTGAGGGCGTGGTCTATCGCGATATAGAACAGGCCCCTGAGGTGGAGCTGGCCGTTGCTTGGCGGCGTGAGGACCGGTCAGCGCTACTCCAAAGTTTTCTCGACGTTGTGGGCACTGCAACTAAAGGGCTTCCTAATCGCGCCCCCACGGCTCCTGGATCCCTGTGACGTTGGGGCGCCCCTATGGCAGGTGGACCGCGCGTCAGTCCGAGAGGCGAAACCGCGCCGCCAGTTCGCTGCGTGAGCGGATCCCCAGCTTCCCGTAGATACGGGTCAGGTGATACTGCACGGTTTTCTCGGCCAGAAACAGTGCACGGGCCGCCTCCTTGTTGGTGGACCCGGCTGCTACGAGCTCGGCCACTGACTGCTCCTGGGCGGTGAGCTGGACCTGTGGTTGAGTCACGGCAGCCAGCACGTCAGATGGGTCGGGCAGATTGCCCACGTCCAGGCCTGTCGCCTTCAGCTCCCGATCGCATCTTTCCACATACGTGGCCGCGCCCAGAGAATCATAGAGATCCCTGGCCACCCGCAGCACTGAGGATGCCAAACGCCTTTTGCCGGCCCGCCGCATGCTCTGCCCGAAGGCAAAGCTCACCCGGGCGCGCAGGTATGGCCGGTTAAGCCCGCGCAGATGCCCCAGCGCCGTTTCGAAGTGCTCCTTGGCGCTATCGGGATCCCCTTGGGCGGCTACGAGCCGGCCCCGTGCCCACGCCATCCTCGCTAGATCGGATGGTACTGCCCGCTCCCGCCGGACGTGCTCGAAGGCGGTGAGGAAGGAGTCGGCCACATCAAGCTGATCGGTCATGACAAGGGCATTAACATAGGTGTCCTGCCATGGCCAGAACGACACTCTGTTCTCTGTCCAGGGGTCCAGCTCCGTCAGGGGCTGCAACACGGCCAAAGCGCTTTCGTAGTCCGCCCGTGCCTCATGGAAACGCGCCCGGGCCAGGCTGGCCGGGACCTGCATGGCCCGATAAGTGCCCGGCTGCACGGCTGCCTGGGAGACATAGTACCGCGCCCGGTCCCAATCCCCGCGCATGGACCAGAGCTCAGCAGCGGTCCAGTACAACAACGGCCGGATCAGTGGCATGCGCGAGGTCTCGAGCCGGACGGACGCACGGGCAACTGTGGCCGCGGCTGCGTCCCAGTTCCCGAGCACGAGGTGGGTACGGGCCAACCACGCCTCGGCCCATAGGGAGATCCGCAATGATCCGCCCCGGAACTCAGTGGGGGCCGCGGCTTCGAAATTTACAAGCGCCGTCTCGGCGTCGTCCAGCCGCAGGGCCAGCCACCCCGCACCTATCTGCAAGCGCTGCTTCTGGGCATTCTCGGACGCGTGTTCGAAGGCCCGGCGATAGGAGGCTTCGGCTTCAGACAACCTGCCCTGGGCATAAAGACCAAGCCCATAGATGGCTTCAGATTCGATGTGGGCCGGGGTACCCGGCTTTGTCAGGGACATGGCCTGCTCCGCCCAACGGGTGATGAGGGGGCCATCCCAGGAGGCCACCCCATGCAGAACCAAGCGTTGGGCCACCTGCGCAGCGGCCACCGGGTCGTGCTGCGGGTTGCTTGTTCGCCAGGCCATCTCCAACTGGGTTTGGGCGCTGTGGTTTTGTCCCGACGCCGTGGAGAGGTAGCCAAGCACGGAGGAACGCAGCGGCGAGGGTGCCATGGCGTCGACGGCCGCGGCCCACATCTGTGCGTGGGCGATGTTGCCGGAGCCTACAAGGGCGTCCACTGCCCTGAGGAGGCGATCGTTGCCGGCGCGGATATCCCTTGAGAGCCTGGAGGCGGAAAACAGTGCGGTCGAGACATCCTGCCAGGCACCCACTAGAGCCTGTTGACGGGCGTACTCCTCTAGCTCCGCAGCCAATGCCTCGTCGGCGCCGGGGGTCGCGGACACCCGGTGACCCAGGCGATCGCCCTCGATCTGCACGGCTTCCGCGGCCCTACGGTGTAGCCATATGCGCCGGCCGGGTGCAGTCTGCTCGTAGACGGACTCAGCCGTTCCCGCTTCAAAGAAAGTCACCACCGAGCGGGCCT
Organism: Arthrobacter globiformis; assembly: GCF_030815865.1. NCBI lineage: Bacteria > Bacillati > Actinomycetota > Actinomycetes > Micrococcales > Micrococcaceae > Arthrobacter > Arthrobacter globiformis. The sequence continues at coordinate 2,898,108 of NZ_JAUSXI010000001.1, read as the reverse complement.
GTTCTACCGACAGGCCCAGCAGTCCGGCCCTGTGGCCCTCGTCGAGGGCATCCATCACAGACGCGACTCCACTGACGTGGGCAACCTCCTCTATCCCGGCGCTACGTCCAAGCACGGACGCGGCCTCCGCCACAGCCACCAGATCGGGAGAAGCGGCCATGAGGAGACTGCGCACCCTGGCCCGAACCCGCGAGCTCGGGGGCAGGGATGAAAACCATGTCTGCCAAGTCTCCGGAGGAAGCTCGCCCAGGAGTTCCACAATCGGCTCGGGCCAACCACCTGTGTGCCGTACGATCTCGTGGGCGGCCGTCGCGTTCAAGTCGATACCGAACCAGCGCAGTGCGAGATCCTGGACCCGCTGCGGTGACAGTGGTTCCAGCGGAATACGGGAAACCTGATGTCCGGTGAGAAAGGCGAGGACGCCCGCCGGGACGAGCTGAGCTTGAGTGGGATCCAGAGTGACCAAGAACAGGATTCGCTTGCCGCGCAGCCGGCGCATGACGAATACGAGGACGTGCAGGGTTTCTGCGTCGAGGTGCTGGACGTCATCAACAGCAACCACCACGCTCCCGTGCAATTGAAGCCCCTCAAGGTGTGCGTTGAGAGTCGAGGCGTAGTTGGCGACTTGAGCAGCGTTGAGAGCACCGACAGGGTCCGCGGACCGGACATTGTCACGCCCATGGTCCTTTGCGGAGCGCAGCGGCGGAGTGACCATGAGCTGGGAGTAGCCCGCGAGTGGGAACTGCGCCTCCCACTCGTCTCCGGTAGCGGACAGCACCCGCACCCCACGCGCCACGGCGGTGCAGTGCTCCAGGAAAAGATCCAGCAAGGCTGTCTTACCGGATCCCTGCGGGCCGCTGAGCACTACCGTTCGCACGCTGCCCTTACGCACCGTGCGCAGCGTTTCCAGCAACTCCTCGAAGACATCAGCCCGGCCGAGCAGCGCCAGGTCCTCCTCGGTGTCGCCGTGGTGGGGGCCCGGGGTCATGCTGGCAAGCATACTGGAGCGCACCCTGCGGCCACGCCAGCGAGTTTCCGTCACAGCGCGCTCAGCCCAGGTCCCCGCCTGCCACAGGGAGAATGCTGCCGGTGACATAGGACGCTTCGTCGGAGGCCATGAACACGATCGGCGCAGCCTGTTCGTCCAGCGTGCCGTAGCGCTTCATGAACGAGGAATCTACGGTCTGGTCCACGATGGTCTGGTACCACGCCTTTTCGGTTGATGACTGCGCTTCCGGTCCGCGCTTGACCTTCCTAGGCGGAGCTTCCGTGCCACCGGGTGCCGTAGCGACAACGCGGATACCTCGCTCGGCAACCTCCATGGCCAAGGACTGGGTCAGGGCATTGACACCACCCTTCGCCGCGGCGTAGGGAACGCGGTGCATTCCGCGGGTAGCAACCGAGGAGACGTTGACGATGGTGCCTGACCCCTGCTCGAGCATTGCAGGGAGTACGGCTCGACAGGCCCACAGTGTTGGGAAGAGTGAACGGCGGATCTCCCTCTCGATTTTCTCCTCGTCATACTCTTCGTAGGGGCGGGCCCAGATGGTTCCCCCCACGTTGTTGACGAGTACATCAACCCTTCCGTGAAGGGCCAGGGCCGCGGTCACCGCTTGTTCTGCTCCGGCAAAGCTTTCCAGGTCCGCAGTCACGGAGTTTGCGGATCCTCCGGAGCCGGACGTCAGCGCGGCCTCCTGGATCCCCTGGGCCACCTCCTGCACGATGTCGGCACGGTCCACGAGGAAGACCGCGCCCCCTTCAGCACCGATCCGCTCCGCTACCTTCTGCCCGATACCCTGGGCCGCACCCGTCACCACCGCTACCTTGCCTGCAAAGCGCCCGGGCGTGACGAACTGTCCGACGTACGCCGGCGCCATCAGAGACCTTTATCATTGGCGTCGATCGCCCCGGCCATGGTGCCCTTGGCGTCGCGGCTGTGAGCAGTGATGACTTCCCGGGCACGTTCCTTATCTTTGCGCTCGAACGCGTCGACGACGTCACGGTGGTCCTGGGCGACCCGATCGAAGATCTCGGTGCCCTCGGCGAATGTCGCTGCCATCTGGGCGTGGACGTCGAGCCGTCGATACAACTCAAGCAGCATGGGGTTATCGCAGATCGTGAAGAGGTACTCGTGGAACTCTTCGTTGGTCCTCACGTATTCTTCGGGGTCGAGGACCCTGCCCTTGCCCACGGCGCGTGTGGTCGCTTCCGCGAGACGGCGGAACTGGTTCAGTTGCTCATTGCTGAGGCGGCCCAGCATCAGTTCGGTGACCGCAAGTTCAAGTCCCATCCGGGCATCCAGGTGGGCGTAACTGTCCTCCTTACGGAACTCGAGACGGCCGGTTTCCAGGGAAGAAATTGCTTGGACGCGGCTGATCGTGTCCCCTTCGGTCTCCAGCTTCTCCGCAGGAGCGGGCGCGCCGGTCTCGGCGTCTCCGCCTGTGGCCTCCTTGGGGGCGAAACGCTCGAAGTAGAAGTTAGCTGGCTGGATGTCCTCGGTGTCCAGCCACTTGGAGACGGCGTTGACCATGGGTGGCGGGCCGCACAGGTAGATATCGACGTCGCCGTCGTTGAGGTGAGACGGCTGGATGATCTGGGTGACGTAGCCCGTGTGGGGGGCGGAGGTATCCGACTCGGAGGCGATGTAGTCCCAAGTGAAGCCCGGCAACTTGGTTTCGTAGGCGCGGAGCCAGTCGAGGCCGACGATGTCGGCTTCGCGGGAGACGCCGTAGATCAGGTGCACCGGTGTGGCTGGCGGGTTCTCCGATAGCTTCTCCAGGATTGACAGGAGCGGGGCTAGTCCGGTGCCGCCTGCGAGCAGGAGCAGGGGGCGCTTTGGCTCGCGAAGGAAGAAGGAGCCGTAGGGGCCGGTGAACTCGATGGCGTCCCCGACCGCTGCCCGGTCACGCAGGTACTCCGACATTGCGCCCTGAGGGGTGATCCGCACCATGAAGGAGGCGTCCTCAACTTCGGGGCCGTTGCTGAAGGAGTACGAGCGCTCGGCATCGGTGCCCGGGACCTTGATGTTGACGTACTGGCCGGGCAGGAACGCCAGGGCCTCCCGGTTCTGCACCTCCAAGGCGAAGGAGATGGTGGACTCCGAGTGTTTTTCGAGCTCTTTCAGGGTGGAGGTGAACGTAGCGGCGGAGGTCTTCGCGGATTCCGAAGTAGCCGGGATTTGGATGGCGAGGTCCGATTCCGGGACGGCCTGGCAGGTGAGCAGGTAGCCCTTCTCGAGTTCCTCCTCGGTCATGGCGTCGTCGATGTAGTCTCCGGGGTCGAAGGAGCCGGAGTCGCAGAACGCCTTGCACGTGCCGCAGGCGCCGTCACGGCAGTCTGACGGGATGTTGATCCGCGCCTTGTATGCAGCGTCCATGACGGTCTCGTAGTCGCCGACCTTGATGACCTTGGTGACGCCATCCTCGAAGCTGAGGGCTACCTTATGGCCCATGATTTCCTCCTGGCTGGGGGTCGCGTCCTCACGATCCCCGAAAGTTGGTGCTGTTGTCTCGTATGAGGTGATGTTCGGCAGGATGCTCCTGGCCGCAACCGTCCCGGTCGGGCCCGGACGGCGCCGGGTACCGTCAGATCATGTAGACATCCACCACGTGGTGGATGTAATCGTTCTTCAATACAACCTTCTTCTTCAGGATCACCGGCTGCTCGCCGGAGAGATCGATGGTGTAGAAGCTCGTGCCGAAATATGTGTCCGTGGTGTTGTAGCGGAAGTACAAGGTGAACCAGTTGAAGCGGACCTTCACCTGGTCGCCGTCGTGCTCCAGGATCTCCACGTCCGTGATGTTGTGCCCGGTGCGGGGCTCCGGCAGGGAAGTGGCGGAGGACCGGTCCGTCTTGATTCGGAACACCCGGTCCTCGATGCCGCCACGGTTGTCGTAATAGATCAGCGAGATCTCGTTCTGGGGGTCCTCAGTGAGCCGGTCGTCGACGTCCCACGCCGGCATCCAGTACTCGGAGTCCGGGTGGTAGCACTGGAGCCACTCGTCGAACTGGCGGTCATCCAGCAGGCGGGCCTCCCTATAAAGAAAGGCACGCACGGTTTCGAGGGTCGCGATCTCCTCGGCGCTCTTGAGCGCAGTCAGGGGGTTAAGCAGGTTGGCCATTGGTGTTCAGCACTCTCTTCGTGGGTTCGAGGTATCGGTCAGGCAGTGACCGGCACGGTTTCCTGGGCGGAGGGTTCCGCGTCGGCGAGGGCCTTGTCCATTACTTCCTTCCAGTACCCGTGCTGGATCGGGTAAAGCCCCTCGTCCTCGGTGCGCATGCCAGAGGCGATCACCCGGGACATGCCCAGTGCCTTGGCCTGCTCGTCAGGACCCGCGATCTCGTGAGTAGAGCCGCGCGTCATATCGTTCCACGGCGCCGCTGTGGCCCAGTAGGTCTTGTTGCAGGAGCGGAACTCTTCGAGGTCGTCCGGCGTGGCCATGCCGGTGGCGTTGAAGAAATCCTCGTACTGGCGGATGCGCTTGGACCGGTTCTCTTGCGACTCGCCCTTTGGTGCTATGCAGTAGATCGTGACTTCGGTCTGGTCCGCAGAGATAGGGCGGAAGTGGCGGATCTGCGAGGAGAACTGGTCCATGATGTAGACGTTCGGGTACAGGCAGAGGTTGCGCGAGATGTTGATCATGAAGTTTGCCATCTCCTCGCCGTACTTCTGGACGAGCTCGTCGCGGCGGTCCCACAGGGGACGGTCCTGGGCGTTGGTCCACTCCTGCCACAGCAGCAGGTGCCCGTGGTCGTAGGAATAGAAGCCGCCCTTGACCTTCCCCCATTTGCCGGCGTCCATGGCCTTGGTCGTGTTGGCGGAGTCACCGGCACTTCGGCGGGCGGTGGTTGCGGCGTAGTTCCAATGGACGGCGGTGACGTGGTAGCCGTCGGCGCCGTTTTCTGCCTGGACCTTCCAGTTGCCGTCGTAGGTGTACGTTGACGACCCGCGCAGGACCTCGAGTCCCTCCGGGGACTGGTCCACAATCGAATCGATGACCTTGGTAGCGTCTCCCAGGTGTTCCTCGAGTGGGAGAACGTCAGCGTTCAAGGAGCCGAACAGGAAGCCGCGGTAGGAGTCGAAGCGGGCCACCTTGGTGAGGTCGTGCGAGCCCTCTTTGTTGAAGGTTTCCGGGTATCCAGCGTTGCGGGAGTCCTTGACCTTCAGCAGTTCCCCAGAGTTCTTGAAGGTCCAGCCGTGGAAAGGGCAGGTGAACGTGGTCCTGTTATCGGTCTTGCGTCGGCAGAGCATCGCGCCTCGGTGCGAGCAGGCATTGACGATGCAGTTGATCTTCTCGTCCTTATCCCGGGTGATGACGACGGGAGTCCGCCCGATGTAGGTGGTGAAGTAGTCGCCCACGTTGGGGATCTGGGACTCGTGGGCGAGGTAGACCCAGTTGCCCTCGAAGATGTGCTTCATCTCCAGTTCGAAGATCTCTTCGTCCGTGAAGATCGCGCGCTTTGCCCGGATGACGCCGTTCTCACGATCGTCGATCACGGCGTCGGCAAGGACCTCACGGACACGGGTCAGGTTCTCGGTCATGACGTGCTCCTTCTTCGGAGATTGAGGCGGGCGAACGGCGGCCGTGGCGACCATGTTTCAGCCCATCGTGGGAAAAGGTATGTGAGCCATTCTGGTGCAGCGTGACAGCTCTCACATCAGGCAAACCCCTAGGGTCCACCAAGGGTGTTTTTATGTACGTTTGGCTACCTAGAGCCCGCCTAATCGATACTTGTTTCGTCCTTATCCTGCGCCTAACCTGAGATGGACGTCACGTGAAGTCGCTGGCCCAGTGGGCCTACCCTGCGCCCGGCGCGTCACGGCCGGATAGGAGCCTTTCCTGTCCCGGATACAAGATGAGTGGAGATCACCATGACTGAGATTCAGGCGGACACCCGCAAAGAAAATGAGGGTACTGCCGTAGAGGCCGGCTCAAAGGCCACCGAGCGCTTCACCGCCTCCGGCAAGATCGCTGGGCTGGGCGTACCCAAGGAGCGCGTGAGCCTGCTCGCCGGCGCCCTGATCAAGGCTGCCAACGACATCGTCGTCGAGCACCAAGTCACCTATGAGGAGTACAACGCTCTGAAGGCGTGGCTGATCAAGGTCGGCACTGATGGCGAGTGGCCCCTGTTCCTCGACGTGTGGCTCGAACACACGGTGGAAGATGTCAACTCCCAGGACCGCCCCGGCACCAGGGGCACCATCGAGGGACCTTACTACGTCCCGAACTCCCCAGTGCTTGAATCCCCCGCTACCGTGGAAATGCGTGAGGACGAGGAGGGCACTCCTCTGCGCTTCAGCGGTCACTTCACCGACACTGACGGCAACCCGATCCAGGGTGCACAGCTGGAGATCTGGCATGCAGACGCGACTGGGTTCTACTCCCAGTACGCCCCGGGCCTACCGGAGTGGCTCTTCCGCGCAACCGTTAAAGCCGACGACGATGGCCAATTCGTGCTCCACACAATGCGCCCGGCCCCGTACCAGATCCCTACGGACGGTGCCTGCGGACAGCTGATCAGTGCGGCAGGGTGGCACGCGTGGCGCCCGGCCCACATCCACATCAAGGTCTCCGCCCCGGGATATCAGCCCGTGACCCAGCAGCTCTACTTCCCCGGTGACCCGCACAACGCCGATGACATCGCTTCTGCGGTCAAGCCCGAACTGATGCTCGATCCCAAGCCACGCACGGATGGTGGGGCCGGCGAAGAAGCCGTATACGACTACGTTCTGGCCAAAGAGGGTCAGTCCAAGTAGCGGACTCCCCCGCATGCCTTGGCCAGGGCGGCCACGGCCAATGAAGCGTCCCAGAGCAAAAGCTCTGGGCGCTTCACACCTCTTCCGCCAACACGCTCGCCTCGTCTGACCCGAAAGGAACCGCGCCGTTGAAAATCGAACGGATTGAAGTGATTCCCTACTCCATCCCGTACACGCATCCGCTGAGATTTGCCAGCGGCGAGGTGGCAAATGCTGACCACGTTCTTGTGCGCCTCTACACCGACGACGGCGTAGTGGGAGTTGCAGACGCCCCTCCCCGGCCTTACACGTACGGCGAGACCCAGGAGTCCATCGGAACGATCATCGAGAAGACTTTTGCCCCGCAGCTGATCGGCCTCGAGATATTAGACCGCGAGCAGATCCATGCGGTACTGCGCCGCACCATTCACAATCAGGTAGCGAAGGGCGCCGTCGACATTGCGGTGTGGGACGCGATCGGCAAGACGCTCGGCACTCCGGTGCACAAGCTACTGGGTGGGTATACCGACCGGATGCGGGTCAGCCACATGCTCGGCTTCCAGCCCGCGCAGGAACTCCTCGACGAGGCCCTGCGCTTCGGCGAGGAATACGGCATCACCACCTTCAAGCTGAAGGTGGGCCGTCGGCCGCTGTCCTTGGATGTGGAGGCCTGCCACGTGCTGCGCGAGGGACTGGGCGAAGACGTGGAGCTTTACCTTGACGCAAACCGCGGGTGGACGGCGAATGAGGCCCTTGAGGTACTTCGGCGCACCGAGGGGTTGGGACTCACCCTGCTCGAGGAGCCGTGCGACGCCAAGGAAGCAATGAGCCGCCGCCGTCTGGTCGACAAGTCGCCAATCCCGGTGGTGGGCGATGAATCCGTCCCCACGGTCGGGGACGCGTCCCGGGAACTGCTTTCCGGCGGCTGCAATGCCATCTGTATCAAGACCGCGCGCTCCGGCTTCACCGAAGCCACCGAGATACTGGGGCTGTGCACCGGGCTCGGCGTGGATGTGACCATGGGCAACCAGATCGACACCCAGGTCGGCTCGCTGGCGACCGTCACCTTCGGCGCCGCCCACGAGGCCACCAGCCGCCGGGCAGGGGAACTGTCAAACTACCTCGACATGGCCGACGACCTGCTGGCTGATCCGCTCCGGATAATCGACGGCACGATTGCCGTGCGCGATCTACCCGGGGTCGGAGCAGAAATCGACGAGGACAAACTCGCGACCTACCGTCTGTCCTAGCCCCCGACCACCCAGGAGAAGAAAAGATGTTGTTTTTGGCCCGCATGGACGTGCAATTCCCAGCGCACCTCTCCACGGAGGACATCACCCGCATGCAGGGTCTGGAGAAGGAGTATTCCCAGGCCCTGCAACAGGATGGCCGCCTTACGTCCATCTGGCGAGTGGTCGGCGAGTACGCGAACTATTCGGTGTTCGACGTCGGATCCAACGACGAGCTGCACCATGTCCTCAGTGGCTTCCCCATGTACCCCCACATGAAGATCAAGGTCACACCGCTAGCCAAGCATCCCAACTCCATCCGCTGATGGGTCGAGGCGGAAGCTGCAGGGTCTAGTGATACTAGACCCTGCAGTCCGCGGCCCGGTGAAAACGCACCAGAACTCCCTCCGGCTTCCAGATGCCGTGCCGTCCGCGACTTGAAGGATTGCTCGTTGCCTACATCGGTCCGCGAAGGAGACCCCACTCCCTCATGAGTGGTCATGCCTTCCCCGTCCGTCATCGCTCAGGAGCCATCATGCCCCACCCCTCTAGGGCCCCGTCCACGACTACCAAAAGAGGACCAGGCCCGAAACCTGGAGGGCAACCCCTCTTCGAGCGGCCCAGGGTCCGCCCGGCTGGAGTGCGTGACGTCCTGCGGGACATCGGCCCGCACTACGCGTCGAACGGGATCGTCGGATTGGCCTTCTCCGCCTCCGGGCCGATCGCAGTCACCCTTGCGGTCGGGTCGCTCGGCGGACTGACGCAGGCCCAGCTCGCGTCGTGGGTCTTCGCCATTTTCCTCTCGGCCGGATCAGCGACCCTGGTCATGTCACTGATGTACCGACAGCCGTTGGGCTTCGCCTGGTCGATCCCGGGGACCGTACTGCTGGGGCCGTCCCTGCAGCACCTGTCTTTCCCGGAGGTGGTCGGGGCGTTTTTCTCTGCCGGGGTGCTGATTTTAGCCCTTGGTGCCACCGGAGTAGTGCGTCCAATAATGGCCGCGATTCCCGTGCCGATTGTCATGGCAATGGTTGCAGGCGTGTTCCTCCGGTTTGGTACGGACATCGTCTCCTCCACCCGGACTGACCCCGCAGTGGCGGCACCGATGGTGGTGGCGTTCCTCCTGCTCGCCGCCGTACCCGCCTTGGGCAGGTATCTCCCTCCGGTGCTCGGCACACTTGCGGTGGGAGTCGTCGCCGTAGCACTCAGCGGCCGTTTCCTCGTCGAGGACGGCGGACCGATCCTCGCCGCCCCCCTGTTCACCGCCCCCGAGTTCACTTGGGCCGCCCAATTGGAACTGGTGATACCCTTGGCGCTCACGGTGCTGGTGGTGCAGAACGGGCAGGGAGCGGCCGTGCTCCGGACCGCAGGCCACCGCCCTCCGATCAACGTCTTCGCGATGAGCTCGGGAGTGTTCTCCCTGCTCAATGCCGCATTCGGCGCCGTCTCGGCCTGTGTCACCGGCCCCACCAACGCATTGCTGACCTCCTCTGGCCAGAAACAGCGCCAGTACACCGCCGCTGTGGTCTACGGCCTACTGTCTCTGGTCTGCGCCCTGCTGGCCCCCACGCTCACCCGCTTCATGCTAGCCACTCCCGAAGCCTTCATTCTGGCCCTAGGGGGCCTCGCAATGCTGCGAGCCCTCCAACAGGCCTTCGTTACCGCATTCTCCACGAACTTCACCCTCGGAGCCTTGGTGACGTTCGTCGTCACGACCTCTGGTCTGGACCTCTTCAACATCCATGCCGCGTTCTGGGGCGTGGTCATCGGCTACGGCATATCGCGCCTCCTCGAGCGCCAGGACCACGCTAGGACTTGACGCCGCCCTGCCCCGCGCAGCGCCCCTCGGTCCATCACCCGACCCCCCCCCCCCCGTGGTCGCCCCTGTGTTCCAGCCAGACGGCCCGCTTGACGCATGCACGACTGGCAATGGCGGGAAGTCCTTCTCCCCCATCCCGACCAGTCATGTCGCCCACGGCCCGAACGACCATGAGGCAGAAACGGGCCCGGACCCGCCGTCAAACCCTAGAAAGGAGCCAAGGGGCCACACAGCGGCCACCTACGAAAAAGGACCCTCTTTTTTGCCACGCAGCCCACCGTGCCGGTCGCCAAAGTCCGGTTCTTACCAACAGAATGTGGAATCCACGCCCACCACTGTGGACTTGACCGGGTGCCCCGAGGAATAGGACTAGAGCTGTTCTTTGGCCAGGGCTTGGGTTTTAGCCGGCGTCTCACGGCCCAGACGCTGGTCGAGGGTCACGCGCAGCCGGGCGGCCGCTGCCTGCACCCGGTGGTCAGCCGCGACTGCTAGGAGTCCCCGCCGGGCCGTGTCGCCCAGCCCCGGCCGGGCGGCGGGAACCAGGCAGCATCCCGAGGCGGCGGTAAAGGAATCCGGTGTAGATTTCCTTGGCGGTTGGCAGCAGGATGAACTGGGCGCAAACGACCATGGGCACCCGGACCAGTGGGCGAGGATCATGCCGGGGTCGATGCGGTGGGCCCGGTTGAGTTGGTGCTGGACGAGCCCCTCGAGCCACTGGACCAGCGGGTAATGGGCGGTCAGCAGGCGCCGGAGGCGTCCGCCCTGCCCCAGCGCCGGGCCTGGTTCACCGGCAGCCTCGCCTTCGCCATCTACCCTGCCGAGCGGGTCGAATGACCGTCCTGCTGCGCAGGGGCCGACGTCCTGCGGAGCTAGCCAACTCGGCGATAGCGGATGTGGGTGGTCAGCGGTGAGTGAAGCACCTCGGCGGGTTTAAAGCCGAAGGATTCAACCCCGTCGAAGATGCGTTCGCCCGAACCGAGCAGGACAGGTGCGATGTCGAGGGTGAGTTCATCGATCACACCGGCGATCAGTGCCTGGCGGACGGTCGAGGCCCCACCGGCGATGTCCACGCCATTGTCCCCGGCGGCCTGGCACGCTGCCGAGTAGGCTGCGCCGAAGCCCTCGGTGACGAAATGGAAGGTCGTCCCGCCGTCCATCTGGATCGGGTCATGTCCGTGATGGGTCAGCACGAACACCGGCGCGTGGTACGGCGGTTCGGGGCCCCACCACCCGGACCATTCCTCATCCCAGTCCCCGCGGATCGGGCCGAACATGTTCCGACCCATCACATAGGCGCCCCGCGGGCGCATGAGCCACTCGTTCGCGAGCTTGTCGGCATCGTTGGCTCGGGGGTCGCCGATGTGCCAGCCGTGCAGCTCCCGCCCCCGCTTGCCCAGGGGGTCCTCGCGGCTCTGGTCCGGCCCGGCGACGAAGCCGTCCAGCGAGATCGACATGTGGCAGGTGGTGTCTGGCACCGCGAACCTCCTCAGTGATTGCGAGTTGCATGCCGTCGTGTGGGGATTCTGGGGATTATAGCACGTGATGGCATCCCCCGGGCGTACGGCCGAGCCGCTGGCAGCCGCCTACGCCGCAGTTCTCGCCCTCAAGGGCCCGGGCGCCAAGGGCGGTCTGCCAGGCGGACAAGGCGTTGCGTCTTGCGAAAATTGCCAAAACGATTTGTCCTCAGCCGTAGCCGACTGCATGGGCGCCTGTCATCACGTCGTCGGGGGGGGGTCCAGAAGTGTCAAGCATCACTTAGAAGCCTGCGGCCGCCCTGTTCCTCGTCGGGAACCACGGCCCGGGCGCCGGGCTAGGTGGCGAAGCAGCTGACCAGGACGAAGTCCGCCTCGCGGAGCGATGCCGGGATGTCCGTAGCGCGGTGGAACCGAGGACGTCGACGGCCGCGTCCGGGCAGCCGGGGTGGCGCTGGATGCCGGATACCGGCATTGGCCGGCGGATGTCCGGAGAGAACTCGAGGACAGCTGGGAGTTCATGCTGGATCCGGCGAACTACGGCCGCTACGAGTCCTGGCAGGCAACAGTACATTCACTGCGTGCGGACGATGTCGTGGAGGCCGTCCGGATCGAAGGCTGACCATCTGTATGGCGAGGCTGAAGGGCGTGCATCACGGGCCCGGCCAGCAGAAGCAAAACCGCAAAACCTACCTCGATCTTCAGGAGCGCACTGATCTCAGCCGTGTTGGGTTGATGGGTTGCGTCTCGTCATATGCATCAGCATTTGATGCTGCCGGCGTGCTATCGACTTCCTGAGCGTCAACCACAGCACCCCGACCAATACAAGGCCGGCTGAAGTCAGCATGTCTGATCCCGGAATGTGCCCGCCTGATGAAACTCATGCACCTGGATAACCGCGGCCGCGGTGTAGCCACCGAAGCCGACGGCCATCAACCACCTGGTGACACCGCCGCATGAATCACCTGAGGGAGGAACACAAGGGGCATCATGGGCAGGGATAAGCTGTGCGGTTGACCATTCAGGCGGCGGGCCGTTCCGGGTTAACGATTAGCGCCTAGCGTCGCTGCGATGGGCATCCGGTCCATCGCGATCAGCCGGTCAGCTCGGCGATGTCTCTGATGGGGGCACGGCCCGGCCGTAGCGGCAGCACCCAGCCTTCGAGGCTTCGCGACAAGCAGCAGGCTGGATTGCGCTGGCGAGTCATCTGTCCGAGCCTCGAGCCATGTGACCGGCGAGAAATTCTGCGTCCGCGCCGACACCTGAGAGCAGGCCTGACTTGAAGGTGTGCATCCAGTGCAGCCCGAGGAAGTACAACCCAGGAACCGGAGTGACGCCACGCTGTTGGATGGGCCGACCGCGGTCGTCGAACACCGGGATCTTGACCCAGTCGAAGCCGTAGGCATAGCCCGTCGCCCAGATGATCGTGTTGATGCCTTCCCTGGCAAGATTCAGCGAGTCTACCTCTGCCACGGCAGGGAGATGGATCGGTTCTTCCGCCTCTTCCTGCTCGAGCCACTCATCGATCCCGTTGCCGCTGACGAACTGACGCGCTGCCGACAAGAAGCCGGCGTAGGCCTGGTCGGCCTCATCGAGTACCTGGTTCGCGTTGGCTCGGACAGCGAGGCTTCGGCCTGATGCGCCGATGACCCTGCCGATCACGGTTACGCCGTCCGCGGCCAGTTGCCGAACGTTGACGTCGTACCCGCCGTTCACACCGGTCACGACCGTGGAAGGCGGGTATTGCCGATCGGGAAAGCTGTCAATTGTCTGCTCGAAACGGCCCAGTGCCTCCAGCCACCAGTAGACGTCCCTGCCCCTGAAGCGTCTCGGTGCGCGCCGGTGCCGGCTTACCGACAGGTACACCCTGCGCCCGGCACGTAGCAGTTCGTCGGCGATCTGGCAGCCTGAGGCGCCGCTGCCCACCACAAGCACCGCCCCTGCCGGCAGCGCCTCTGGAGACCGGTAACGCGTGGGATCGATCTGCAGCACTGACGGTGGAACGTCACGTGCGAAGTCGGGGATACGCACACGCTGAAACGGTCCCGTTGCGATCACTACGCGTTGCGCGTGGATGGAACCTTCGGCCAGGGACACTTCGAAGCCCTCGCCCGCGCCGCGTCCTGCGAGGGCGAGAGCTTCGGTGTGCTCACGCACCGGGACCCCCATGCTCACCGCGTAGTCCTCCACCACCCGAAGGATCTCGCTATAGTGCGCGAACCGGTCGGGATCGTTTCCCCGGAACGAGTAGCCCGGCAGTTGGAGCGTCCAGTTCGGGAACTGAAAGCGCAACGACTCCCATCTTTCGGTGCGCCAGCGTTCACCGATTCGCCGACGCTCCAAGACGACATGCTCGCGCCCTCGCCGCTGCAGGACACTACTCATCGCGAGCCCGGCCTGGCCGCCCCCAATGACAACAACGTCCTTATGCTCCCGCATGCTCGGCTCCCCGCAAACTGGTGACACGCCGAGCGTACCAGTGGCAGTTCACAGGGCGGGAGAGGCTACCACCCAAGGTAAACCCAGCCGGTCCGCCGAGGGAACCCGCAACGGCAAGCTGTGGGGACGCCGGCAACGATTGGCCCCGCCACCACGCCCGCAGCCCGCGCTGGCCTCTGGAGACCCGTCGTCCGCTCCGCGGTTCTGGGACCTACACGAACAGGTACAGCAGCGCCGCCATCGCAAAGCCCACTACGGACAGCACGGTTTCGAGTACCGTCCAGGTCTTCAGGGTGTCCTTGACGGACATATTGAAGTACTTGGAGATGATCCAGAAACCGCCGTCGTTGACGTGGCTGGCAATGATGGAGCCGGAGGAAATGGCCACCACAATCAGGGCGAGCTGCGGCTGGGAGTACCCGGACGCAAGGCTCGGCGCCAGGATACCGCCGGTGGTTACGATCGCCACGGTGGCCGAACCCTGGGCGATGCGCATGCCTGCGCTGATGACGAAGGCGGACAGGATGATGGGCAGTCCTGCCTGCGCCAGGGTGTCTGCCACGGCCTTTCCGACACCGGTGGCAGACAGAACAGCGCCGAAGAAGGCACCTGCGCCGACAACCAGGAGGATCATGCCCACAGGACGCAGCGAGGAGCCGGTGATTTCGCTGAGCTCAGCGGAGGTCATGCCGCGGCGGATGCCCAGGAGCCACATGGCCATCAGCACGGCGACGGTCAAGGCAATCGCCGGGTTGCCGAAGAACTGGAGTACGTCACGCAGTGGACCGTCCGGAGCAAAGATATTGCCGAACGTACCGCCTAGGATAAGGAGCATCGGCAGGCCGATCGCCAGCAGCACCAGGCCGATGGACGGCTCGTGGCCCTTGGCTTCCTCGGCCTCTGGCACGATGCGGTCTTCGGGAACGTTGACCATGACGCGCTTGCCGATCCAAGTGCCCCACAGGATGCCGGAGGCGAACCAGGCCGGAATACCGCAAACCAGGCCCATGAGGATGATCCAGCCCAGGTCCACCTGGAACAATCCGGCCGCGGCGACGGGACCCGGATGCGGAGGCAGGAACGCGTGCGTCACGGAGAGGCCGGCCAGTAGGGGCAGTGCATATAGAGCCAGGGACTTGCCGCCGCGAATGGCCGCAATATACACCAGCGGCGCCAGCACGAAGATGCCAATATCAAAGAACACCGGAATACCCAGCACGAACCCAGTGATGCCCATGGCGAGAGGCGTGCCCTTTTCGCCGAAGACCTTCACGAGCTTGCCCAGCAGCACTTCCGCCCCACCGGATCGCTCGAGGATGGCGCCGAGCACCGTGCCCAGGCCGATGATCACGGTGATGTGCCCCAGGATGCCCGCAAAGCCTTTTTCAATCAGGGCGTCGCTGCTCTTGGTGGCCGAGCCAACCAGCGCCTCCACCGAGATGCCACCCACCAGGGCAACCAGCACGCCGGTTCCCACCAGGGCAATGAACGGTTCGAGCTTGACCTTGATGATGAGGAACAGCAGGAGCGCGATACCGCTGCCTGCCAGAACGAGCAAGCCTGCGGTGTCGTGCCGAAGCCAGTCGAGGAATTCATTCATGAACGTTCTCTTTCTCCGTAAGTCCTACTTGAGGGTGCCGGTGAAGGCGGCGGCGCGTGCCGCGATCTCTGCCCAGTCGCCGGCAGCGACGGCTGCGGGCGGGACTACGCTGGTGCCGCAGCAGACCGCGGCGGCACCGGCATCGAGATAGCTCTTGGCGTTGGAGGCGTCGATGCCTCCGGAGGGAAGCAACCGGATGCCCGGGTAGGGGCCCTGCAGGTCCTTCAGGTACACCGGTCCGAGCTGCCGGGCGGGGAAGATCTTGACCGCGGCGGAGCCCAGATCTAGCGCCTCGGCCACCTCGGTGGGCGTCATGGCGCCCAGGCTGAACGGGACGCCGGCAGCCACCGCGACGGCGGCCACTTCGCGGCGGAGGCCGGGCGTCACCAGGAACCGGGCTCCCGCGTCGATGGCGGCCCGCGCCTGATCTGCGGTCATGACGGTGCCAACCCCGACGGCGGCGCCATGGTCCGCTGCCGCCTCCGCCGCGCGCTTGACGTGGGTGAGCACATCCGGCGTGGTGAACGTCAGCTCGACGCTGCGGATGCCGCCGTGAGCCAGTGCCCGGCAGAGTTCCGCGGCGTCGGGGATGGACGGCGCGCGGACGACGGCGAGGGTGCGGTCCGCTTCCAGCTGGCGGACAAATTCTTCGGGTGTCATGCGGTTTCGGTACTTCCTGCTCGGGTGCGTCCGTCGGGGCTGCGGCGAAGGGCCCGGCCGGCGCGGGCGCCGGTGGGCTGCCCGCTGTCGATGGCCGGGGTGCCGTTGACGAACACGTAGTGGATGCCGGCGGCCGCCTGGCGGGGGTTTTCGAAGGTGGCTTCGTCGCGGACGGCATCCGGGTCGAAGAGGACAAGGTCTGCTGCGTAGCCTTCGCGGACCAGGCCGCGGCGATCCAGTTTCAGCCGCGCGGCGGGGCGTCCGCTGAGGTGGTGGACGGTTTCCTCGAGGGTCAGCAAACCCAGGTCGCGGCAGTAGTGCCCAAGGTAGCGGGGGAAGGTCCCCCAGGCGCGCGGGTGCGGCTTCGCGCCGACCAGGAGTCCGTCGCTGCCGCCGGTGTGCGTGCGGTGCTTCATGATGGCCTGGACGTTTTCCTCGTGGCCGACGTGCTGCAGGATCCCGGTGCCGAGGCGGTCCTCGCGGAGGATCCGGGCGAAGACATCGAACGGTTCCTCGCCCGTTTCCGCAGCGACGCCCTTGATGGTCTTGCCGACGCAGTCCGCGAGCGCAGGGTTTTGGACGCCGCTGATTTCCAGGGTGTCCCATTCGGCCACCACGCCGTGGCAGCCGTCCGAGCCGTAGATCTCCACGCTCTCACGGATCCTGGCCCGGGTGTCCGGGGTGGCCAGGCGCTCCAGGGTTGCCTCGGTGCCGCCGGAGGAAGCCCAGCTGGGCAGGATGGCGGAGAGCGTGGTGGCTCCGGGCAGGTAGGGGTAGGTGTCCAGGGTGATGTCCACGCCGCCGTCGAGTGCTTCATCGATCAGGTCCAGCAGCTCACCGGCGCGGCCCTTGTTTTCGGCGAAGTTCATGGTGGCATGGGAGAGGTGCAGGGCGCAGCCCGTGTCCCGGCTTAGTCCGATCATCTCGGCGTAGGCAGCAAGGGCGCCTTTGCCGTAGGAGCGGTGGTGCGGCGCGTAGAAGCCGCCCAGTTCGCCCACGGTACGGCAGAGTCCGGCGAGTTCCTCGGTGCGCGCATACATTCCGGGCGTGTAGGTGAGCCCGGAGGACATCCCGACGGCGCCTTCTTCCATGGCCGTCCGGACGGCGTCCTGCATGCGCTGCTGCTGTTCGGTCGTGGGGTCTCCTTCGGCGAAACCCATCACCATGGCCCGGACGGTCCCCTGCGGCACGAGGTAGGCGGCGTTGGTGGCGATCCGGCCGCCGTCGTCGTGGCGGTCCAGGCGGTCCAGGTATTCCCCCACGGTCCGCCAGTCCCAGTCGAAGTCCGCGGGGTTGTCGTTCCAGCCGGCGATCTTCTCGCGCACACCGGCCAGGGTGGCGTCGTCCACAGGTGCGTAGGAAAGCCCGTCCTGGCCCAGCAGTTCCGTGGTGACGCCCTGGCTGAGCTTGGCGTAGTGGTCCTGGTTGACCAGCAATTGAAGGTCCGAATGCGCGTGCATGTCGATGAAGCCGGGGCTCAGGACCAGGCCGGTGGCATCGATGGTGCGGTGGGCGCCGGTTTCCGCTGCAGTAAGAGTTCCGGCGTCGGCGACGACGGCAATCACCGCACCGTCGAGCAGGACGTCCGCGGGGCGACGGCCCGCGCCGGTTCCGTCCACCAGGACGGCGTTGCTGATGAGTGTCTTCACCGCGTTCCTCCTAAAAAAACGTGTGGATGAGGTCCACGACGGTCTGGTCGATGTCCGTGTCCGCGAGCACCGGGATCAGCGTCCACTTGTCGAAGGCGGTGCACGGGTGGGACAGGCCCAGCCGCACCACGTCGCCCGGACGCACATTGGTGGTGCCAGCGTCGAAGGTCATAAAGCAGTGCTGGTCGTTGACGGCGGTTATTTCTGCGCCGGCGAGGGGTTCCATGCGGCCGCCGAGGGCAGGCCCGATCAGCTGGGGACGCGGCAGCCCTTCGTCGACGGGCAGGTCCCGTTTACCGGCGTCGAGGATGGCAAGGCCCGGCTCGGGCTGCGACACCACGCGGGCCCAGCCGTGCATTCCGGCTTTGAAGGGGTTACCGCCGTCGCGGGAAAACGGCGAGATCCCGCGGTAGAAACCGTCGTCGTGGATGATGTACGCGCCGCTGCGGATCATCAGTTCCACGCGGGGGCCGTCCTGTGGGGCGCCTTCGGAACCGCTGCCGATGCACGGTGCAAGTACGGACACGACGTCGTCGAAGTACGCGCTGCCGCCGGCGGTCAGGATGACCGAGTCGGTGCCGTAGAGGCCGTCGGCGAGCAGTCGCTCGTGAAGCAGACGCATCTGCGCGAGGTAGCCGCGGACGGCGGCCAGGCCGGCGTCGTCCGCGGTGTGGGCCAGCGACCCCTCGTAGCCACTGACGCCCACCAGCCGCAAGTGCGGTGAGGCGGCAACCGCGCGGGCCACGCCCAACGCTGCGTCCACGCCCCGGGCGCCGGTGCGGCCGCCGTGGGCGCCAAGCTCCACAAGGACATCGAGGGCGGAGTCGCTGTCAGCCAGGGTGTTGTTGATGACCTCCACGGTGCCGGCGGAGTCCACCCAGGACAGGATGGGCGCCCCGGCCGAGGCGTTGGCCGCAACCCACTCGATGGCGTGCGGATCGGTGAGGCTGTTGGCGAGCTGCAGGCGCCGGACACCGAACTCACGGGCGACGCGAAGCTGCGCGAAGTTGGCCAGCGTAATGCCCCAGGCGCCTCGGCTGAGCTGTTCGGCCCAGAGCTGCGGCGCCATGGTGGTCTTGCCGTGCGGGGCCAGTAGGACGCCGTGGTCCTTGCACCACGACGCGAGGCGGTCCGCGTTGCCCTGCAGCGCACCGGCGTCCAGGGTGAGCAGCGGGGTCTGGAGGTCCGCCAGCGGGTGCCTGGCTGCGACGAACCCGGCATGGGTGGTCCCGTTGGCGGTCGCCGGTACGGCCTTGTGCCGCCAGTCGAGCTGGCGGTCTGCCAGTGCGGCGACGGCGGTTGCCGAAATGGCTTCGGAGGTGTTCACGGGTTCATTCCCTTTCGCGGTGCTGCGTTCTTGAAGCTGCGTTGTGGGGTTGTGTTGACTGAGGTTTTTGCTGCGTTGCGTATTTTGCAACGCTGGTTGCAAACCTGCTGGTGATATGTCTAACATGGTGCAGGATTGGGAGTCAAGGCCGCGGCGTGCCCGCAGAGCCACTCAATCCGCCGCGGAACGCTCCGTACCGCGGCGTCAGAGTGCCGCTGAAAAGCGCGAGAGTGAGTGCGGGAGATTTATGCTTTCAGCTGTATGTGTTGGCGAGACGATGGCCATGCTTACCCCTGTCCAAGCCGTTCCGCTCCACGAGGCCACCGAGCTCCACTGCGGAATCGGCGGTGCCGAGTCGAACGTCGCCATGGGCCTGGCCGCCATGGGCCTGGATACGCACTGGGTGGGACGCGTCGGCCGCGACGGCTTCGGCACGCGGATCCTCAACGAGCTCAGCAGCCACGGCGTTGGCGTCTCCGGCGTCGAGGTCGACGACGCGCTGCCCACCGGGCTCTACGTGAAAGTGCCTGCGCAGGAACCAGGGCCCGACGGCGGCGCTTCAGTTTT
Source organism: Arthrobacter globiformis (assembly GCF_030815865.1). Classification (NCBI taxonomy): domain Bacteria; kingdom Bacillati; phylum Actinomycetota; class Actinomycetes; order Micrococcales; family Micrococcaceae; genus Arthrobacter; species Arthrobacter globiformis. The sequence continues at coordinate 2,878,610 of NZ_JAUSXI010000001.1, read as the reverse complement.
GTACTACCGGCAGGGAAGCGCGGCCTCAGCCATGGGACGGGCCACGCTGGCCAGCCCCGCCGTCGCCGGCCTGCTGGAGAATGCGGCACTCATCCACCTGAGCGGTATCACGGCCGCCCTCTCCCCCGATTGCCTGGAGCTGCTCGAAACCATCCTGGCTGCACCGCGGAACGGCCGGACCATCAGTTTCGACGTCAACTGGCGGGCTGCCCTCTGGGCAGGCCGGGACCGTTCTGTACTGCAGCGGCTGGCGAACCTGGCCGACGTCGTGCTCGTAGGCAAGGACGAAGCCGATCACGCCTTCGGCACCACCGACGAAACGGAACTGCGGCGGCTCATGCCCGATCCTGAGGTGCTGGTCATCAAGAACGAGGCGATCAGCGCTATTGCGCTCGACCGCAGCGGCACCCGGGACGAGGTCCCCGCACTGTCCGTCGACGTCGTCGAGCCCGTTGGTGCGGGCGATTCCTTCGCCGCCGGGTACCTCAGCGGCATCCTCTTCGGCCTGGGCCCGAAGGCAAGTCTCCGCAGGGGCCACGTGGCAGCGGCCTGCACCCTCACCGTCCACGGCGACCGCGGGCCCCTCCCCGACGCCGCGCAGCTCTCAACCATCCTCGAATCCACGGACGCCGGCTGGGCCGCCATCCATGTTGAAGACGGACACTTCCATACCAGGACCGGAGCGTGACACTGTGAGCCAGAGCCTCATGCGGGCCATCGACCTGCTCGCCGAACTCGCCACCAAGCCCGCCACGCTGGACGAGCTGGCCTCCAAGGCAGCCGTGCATAAAACCACGGTGATGCGCCTGCTGCACGCCATGGAGGAGAAGCGGTTCGTGGTCCGGGATGAGGACCAGCGTTTCCGGCTCGGTTCCAAACTCTTCGAGCTCTCCTCCCTGGCCCTGGAGCAGCGTGACATCCGCAAGGTGGCCCACCCGCACCTGGCCGACCTGAACGGCCGCACCGGACACACCGTGCACCTGGCGGCCTTCGAGGGCAACGAGGTGGTGTACATCGACAAGTTCGAATCCCACCACCCGGTCCGCATGTATTCGCGCATCGGCCTGACTGCATCGCTGCACTCGGCTGCCGTGTCGAAAGTCCTCCTCGCCGACATGCCGCGCAGCCGGCAGGAAAAGATCGCGGCGGGGCTGGACTACATCAAAGTTACCGAGAACACCCTGACTTCACCGGAGGCCCTGCTGGCCGAACTGGAACAGGTCAGGATCCAGGGCTGGGCCCACGACAACGCCGAGCACGAAGCGTTCGTGCACTGCATCGCGGCCCCCATCCGCGACGCCAGCGGCGCTGTTGTTGCCGCAGCCTCTTGCTCGGTACCGGTGGTGATGCTCAGCTATGAAGGACTGCTGGAGCTGCTGCCCGACCTCAAAGCCAGCACCGAGGCCGTCTCCCATGACCTCGGCTGGACCAGCCACGAAAGGAACTCAGCATGAGTGAAAAGACCGTAGTACTGACCGATAACGCCCCCGCCCCGGCACACGTATTCTCCCAGGGCATCCAGAAGGGCGGATTCTTTCAGGTCTCCGGCCAGGGTCCCATGGATCCCGCCACCAACCAGTACATCGGCGAGGGGGATGTCCGCGTCCAGACCCGCCGCACCCTGGACAACGTCAAGGCCATCCTCGAAGCCGGCGGTTCGTCCGTTGAAGACGTGCTGATGTTCCGCGTATACCTCACCACCCGGGACGATTTCCCCGCCATGAACGAGGTCTACGGAGAGTTCATCCGCGAAAACGTCCCCAGCGGCGCACTTCCCAGTCGCACCACGGTGTTCGTCGACCTGCCGCACGAGGTGATGCTCGTGGAGATCGACGCACTGGCGGTCACGGCGTAGTCCCAAGCGTTAAGGTTCGACGGCGGCACTCGGCGAGTGCCGCCGTCGAACGTTTCTGGGGGTGGTTGCCGGGAATTTGCGCGTTGCTACCCTGTGTGCGCCGTCACCAGTCCGTCGGGCTTCTCCGCGCTCACACCGGAAGCCCTTTCCACCGGGAGCCCGTTCCGGGCCCAGTACTCGATGCCGCCGATCATTTCCTTCACCGGATATCCCAGCTCGGCGAACGCGAGGGCCGCGAACGTGCTGCCGTTGCAGCCCGGCCCCCACGAGTAGACCACCACGCTCATCCCGGAAGGGATCAACTCCGGGGCACAGGAGGGGATGTCGGCAGTAGGAATATGTATGGCACCCGGGATATGCCCATGCTCCCAGGACGACTGCCGCCGAGTGTCCACCAGCACGAGCGTGCCCTCAGGGGCTTCGGCAACATCCATGACGTCGATCTCGAACTTCAATTTCGCGCGAAAGAATGCCGCAGCCGTCCTGTCCGCGTTGCGCGGGCCTGCGTCTTCGGTAATCATGCGTGTCCTATCCAAGCGCTTTCCGACCTCTTCCCTGTTAGGTTAGGGACTCGGACGGAATCCCATGTTTTCGCTGATTTTCAGGCCTGCCTGCTTGAGCTCTCCGATTAACCCAGGCTGTTTTTCAGGTTCGAACCTGAAGGACGGACCCGAGATGCTTACGGCCCCAATTACGGTTTCCTGATGGCCACGGAGAGGAACGGCAATGCCATTGAGGCCGTCCTCGAGTTCTCCGCGCACCGTCGCGTAGCCTGACTTCGCCACTGCCGCCAGTTGCGCTTCCAGTTCCTGCCGCGAGGTGATGGTCTGGTCTGTTACCGCGGGCATACCCAGTTCGTTGAGCACGCGGTCCCGCTCTGCGGCGGACAGTGAGGCCAAAAATACTTTTCCGCTAGACGTCGCGTGAATCGGTGTAGGAAGACCCATCCAGTTCTTGGTTCCCAACGTTGATGGCCCGAACGCCTCGTCGATGTTAACGACGTGGTTCGAGCTCAAAACGGCTAGGTTGACGGTTTCCCCGAATTTGGAGGCGAGGGCTTCGAGAGCTGGACGCGCTTCCTTGGCCAGATCAAGCCGCATCGGTATCGAATTGGCCAGATGCAGGATGCCAAGTCCGAGCTGGTACTTCCCCCTCCCGCTGCTCTGGGCCATTCCTTGTGCTTCGAGCGCTCGAAGAAGCCGGGAAATTGTTGACTTATGGACTCCCATTTGCTCGGCGACTTCCGTGACTCCGGCACTGCCCGTACGGGCCAGAATCTTTAGGACTGTGATGGCGCGATCAACTGACTGAAGACTTCCACCCTGAAGGTCCCCATTGGGATTCGCATCAACGTCACGCACTGAAATAGCCATGACTTCATACTCTCACTCATGCCCATGGTTTACGGCGGCGAGGAAGGGCCATCTGGGAGCACGTTCCGCGGGCAGTGTGGGCTGCGATGGTGACTGTCCGCCACTTCGCTTTTGAAGGGCGGGCCTCACATGAAAGAGCCTCTTATCTTCTGTCAAAAGTCTTGACCTCCGCCGTGATCCGGGTAACACTAAAACCAAGAAGTTGCGGACAACGCAACGTTGTGCACATGTCGAACAACTTTGACTGCCAACTTCGCAGTGCGAGCAGCCGGTGAATCGGTTGTTTCCGTGGCGACGACAAGGAGACGGAAGATGCGGGGCATCGTCGCGGTTTTACCTGGCACTCCCCGGCGCACTGCCATCCGGGATGCCCACCCCTTGCACGCAATTGCTGCCGGCTGTTTGGGCGGCAATGCCAAACTGGTCGCTCACTTCGCGATGGAGCGAATGATGACAACCGGATCAATTCCTACCCCGTCCCTCCCCCATGAGGCAGCCTGGCCTGCTGAACGGGGCCAGTGATGAAAGGCCTGATCGAAAAGTAAGTCCCTGGCCTGCATGCCCTTGCCCGCCGAACCCCGCGATGCAAGTGGCGCACCCAACAACTAATTTTGAGGATCATTTCCATGAGTTTCACTGCTGTTGATGATGCACCTGTCCGAGGTTTCCACCGCAAATTAACGGCCGCATGTTCAGGCGGCCCATTACTTGACGGCTACCTGCTCGCCATTGTTGGGATCGCGTTGCCCGGAATCACCGGCCACATGCACCTGGATACGGGCGTGGAGGCAACGGTCGGTGTTGCCTCCCTTATCGGGATGTTTTTCGGTGGCCTGATTTGTGGCCCGCTTACGGACCGCATTGGCCGTAAGCCCATGTACACCCTCGACCTGCTCGTGCTCGTCGTCGCCTCTGCCCTCTCGGTAGTCGCCACCGAAGCCTGGCAGCTGATCGCACTACGGTTCATCATCGGCGCCGCCATTGCCGCCGACTATCCGATCGCGACCGCACTGCTTTCTGAATGGCTTCCACGGAAGCGGCGGGCCGGAATGTTCAGCGCCGTCATCATCATTTGGTACATCGGTGCATCACTGGCGTACCTCGTGGGTTACCTGATCAACGAACTTATGGGCAGCGACGGCTGGCGCTGGATGCTGGGCAGCGGCGCGATTCTGGCACTAGTTGTTTTCCTGCTCCGCATTGGCACTCCGGAATCGCCCCGGTGGCTGGTAGGCGCCGGACGGGTGGACGAGGCCCGCAAAGTGATCGAAAACTCCCTGCACGTCCGCGTTACCGCCGCTGAACTGACCGGCAGCCTGCCCCGGAGCGGGGAATCCCGCGGCAATATCGTCGACCTTTTCCGCGGAATCTACCTGCGCCGCATGCTGTTCATCATCATTTTCTTCACCTGTGCCATCATTCCCCTGTTCGCGCTGCTTACCTTCGGTCCGCAGCTGCTGGGTTCCCTGGGAATGGGGGCAGGTAACGTCGCCAACCTCGGAACGGCGATCATCAACCTGGTATTCGCACTCGGGTGCCTGCCCGCCATGAAGCTCCTGGAAACCATCGGCCGGCGCAGGACCATCATCTGGTCATTCGGACTCATGGTGCTCCCACTGATCGCGCTCGGATTATGGACCAACGCACCCAGCCCCCTCATTGTCGCCTTCTTCTGCCTCTACGCCCTCTTCTCCGGCGGTCCCAGCATCCTCGAATGGGCCTACCCCAACGAGCTGTTCCCGACAAGAATCCGTGCCGCAGCTGTCGGCGTCGCGGTAGCTCTGACAAGGTTTGGGGCCGCCGTCGGTACGTTCCTCGTGCCGGTCTCACTGGTAACCCTCGGAACTTCAGCAACCATGTTCATCGGGGCCGGCATCACCTTCATCGGTTTCCTTGCCTGCATCGCCTGGGCAGAAGAAACCCGCAGCCGCTCCCTGGAAGAGACGGGCGCCATCCAGGTTGTGCCGCCAACACCGGCCACAGCCTGCAAGGTCGGCTCGGATCTCTGAGCCGCCGGCAAAAACTGATCAAAGAACTCTGCAGACCCACGACAGGAGCAAACTACTATGAGTGAAATCCGCGAAATACTCCCCATCCCGGCGGGGAGAAGCCAGTCGGTCACGGCGGCGATGAGCATCCATCAACAAGTGGCACCATTCACTCCCGTTGCCCCGCTTCGGGCGCCGGACGGCGCTCCAAACGTGGTGGTCGTCCTCATCGACGACATGGGCTTCGGCGCTTCGAGTGCCTTCGGTGGTCCCTGCGAAATGCCGACAGCGGAAAAACTGTCCGATGAAGGGCTCCGCTACAGCCGCTTCCATGTCACAGCACTATGCTCACCGACCCGGCAGGCTCTGATGACGGGACGGAACCACCACTCAGTGGGCATGGGAGTGACCACCGAGATGAGCACCTCCGCCCCGGGATACACCGGATTCCGTCCGGCCAGTGCCGCCACAATCGCCCAGACCCTGAGCCAGAACGGGTACAGCACCGCGGCGTTCGGCAAGTGGCACCAGACCCCGCCCCGCGAGGTCAGCCCGTCCGGGCCCTTTGACCGGTGGCCCATCGGGGAGGGATTCGATAAGTTCTATGGCTTCATGGGTGCCGAGATGAACCACTGGTACCCCCAGCTTTTCGACGGCACAACCCCCGTGGAGCCCGCACGCCGCCCGGAAGACGGTTACCACCTATCGGAAGACCTCGTCGACCACGCAATCAATTGGGTCCAGACCCAGAAGACCCTCACCCCCGAAAAACCCTTCTTCAGCTACATTGCCTTCGGCGCCACCCACGGGCCGTTCCACGTCGCTCCCGAATGGAGGGACAAGTACCGCGGCCGCTTCGACCACGGCTGGGACGCCCAGCGCGAGGCGACGCTTGCCCGGCAGAAGGAACTGGGCGTCGTCCCCGAATCAGCGGAGCTGAGCCCGTGGGCCGACGTCGTGCCGCACTGGGACGAGCTCAACGACACCGAGCACCGGGTGGCAGCCTCCTTCATGGAAACCTACGCCGGGTTCGCCGAACACACGGACATCCAGGTCGGGCGCTTCGTTGACGCACTAAGCGAGATCGGGGAGCTCGACAACACACTCTTCATCTACGTACTCGGTGACAACGGTGCTTCCGGTGAGGGCGGCATCGAAGGCACCATGCGCGAGCACCTGGTTGGGCACGGCTTCAAAGACAACACGGAAGCCATGTCCCAGGAGCTCGACGCCCTCGGCGACGCGACCACGTACGCCATTTACCCTGTCGGGTGGGCGCTGGCCATGAACACCCCCTACCAGTGGACCAAGCAGGTAGCTTCCCACCTGGGCGGCACCCGCGACGGCATGATCATGCGCTGGGGCAACGGCATCCAGCAAGGTGGCGGCGTGCGGCACCAGTACCACCACGTCATCGACATTGCCCCGACCATCTTCGAAGCGGCAGGCATCCCGCACCCCGTTACCTTCAACGGCGTGACCCAGCAGCCCATCGAAGGCACCAGCATGGTCTACACCTTCAACGCTCCCGATGCCGAGGACCGCAGGCGCACCCAGTACTTCGAAATGTGCGGCAACCGCAGCATCTATCACGAGGGCTGGACGGCAGTGACCCGCCACGGGACACCGTGGGAAATGGTCCCTGAAGGGCTGCCCTCCTTCGACGAGGATGTCTGGGAGCTTTACGACACGAGAGACGACTGGAGTCAGGCCCACAACCTCGCCGACGCGTACCCTGAGAAGCTGCGGGAGCTGCAGCAGTTGTTCCTGATCGAGGCCAGCAAGTACAACGTGTTCCCCCTCGATGACCGGGTCACGGAGCGGGAAAACCCCGAAGTTGCCGGACGGATCGACCTGCTTGGCGACCGGACAACTGTCACCTACCGTGCCGGCATGGGGCGCTTCACCGAAGAGACCACCCTCAACGTGAAGAACAGGTCGCACAGTGTCACCGCCCGGGTTGACGTTCCTGAGGGAGGTGCCGATGGAGTTCTGATAGCCCAAGGCGGACGGTTCGGCGGCTGGTCCCTGTACGTGGCTGATGGACGCCTCCGCTACGCCCACAACTGCTACGGGCGGGACCTCTACATCGTCCGCTCCGACGAGGCCCTCGTCCCTGGCACCCAGGAACTCACCATGGAATTCCATTACGACGGCGGCGGCATCGGCCAGGGCGCGGAAATCCGTCTCGCGGCCGACGGCAAGATCGTCGGCAAGGGCAGGGTAGGCCAGACCACGGCCTACTACTTCTCCTTCGACGAGACGCTCAACGTCGGCGTCGACCGCGGCACGCCGGTCACCGATGACTACCTCCCTGTGGAGAATGCGTTCACGGGCACGCTCCACACTGTGCGCATCGACCTGCACGACGACGATCACAACCAGCACCTCACGGCTGCCGACCGTCAGCGCATGGCGCTGGCCCACCAGTAACGGAGGGCGGGCAGGTGGCCTTGCCGCGCCAACAGGGCGAGGCCACCTGCCGGGGGTGCCTGCCCAGCGACGTGCCCGAAAAGCTGAAGAAGAGGAAATATGAACCTGCCAATCACCGACTCCACAAAAGACTCATCTGGTAGCGGCCCTCTTGCCAACGGCCAGCCGAAGAGATGTTGTGCGCCCTCCCGTAAGCCGCTTCTGTCGGACGTGGCCAACGGCAGGCATGTGGGCAACATCTGCCTGACCGGGCAAAGGTTACATCACGACGTCGAAATCCCAGGCGGCGCTTTGACGATGGGGGACGCGTTTGCCGAGGGCTACCCTGCCGATGGCGAGACGCCGGCGCATGAGGTGCGGCTGGATGATTTTCGGATTGATGCGACGGCCGTGACCAACACCATGTTCGGCGCATTTGTTGAAGCCACCGGGTACCGGACCGAGGCGGAGCAGTACGGCACGTCCGCGGTCTTCCATCTGCTGGTCAGGTCCCCGAAAAGCGAGATCCTCGGCACCGCCGCCGGGGCGCCGTGGTGGCTGAACGTCCGCGGGGCGGACTGGGCACACCCCGCCGGGCCGGACTCCGTCTGGCAGGACATCCCGGACCACCCAGTGGTGCACGTCTCCCATAATGACGCGCTGGCTTACTGCGCCTGGGCCGGACGGCGGCTGCCGACTGAAGCAGAGTGGGAGTACGCCGCCCGCGGCGGCCTGCACGGCTTGCGCTACGCCTGGGGCAACGAACTCACGCCCGGCGGCGAGCACCTGTGCAACATCTGGCAAGGGACCTTTCCCACCACCAACACGCTCGACGACGGCCATCTCGGCACCGCCCCGGTCCGCACCTTCCCGCCCAACGGGTACGGTCTGTACGAAATGGCCGGCAACGCCTGGGAGTGGTGTGCCGACTGGTTCCTGCCCAAGTACTACCGCAACTCCCCCACCGACAACCCCCAAGGACCCACCATCGGCGCCGGACGGGTCATGCGCGGCGGCTCCTACCTCTGCCACGACTCCTACTGCAACCGGTACCGCGTGGCAGCCCGCACCTCAAACACACCCGAATCCTCCTCCGGCAACCTAGGCTTCCGCACGGCAGCGCTCAGCTGACCCACGCAGAACTCGATCACTGGCCCTTAACTGAAACGGCACCTAAACATAGGAGAAACCACAACCTTGACACAAACAAACCGGCCCGGCGGAGGACGCGGCAGCTTATCCATCCGAATACTGCACGGCGGAGAGGAACCGGATCCGCGGTTCACCCTGGCGAATGAGCGCACATTCCTGGCCTGGATCCGCACATCCCTGGCCCTACTCGCCGGAGGCGTCGCGGTCGAAGCCTTCATGGCCGACCTCTTCAATGCCCAACTGCGCAAAACCATCGCCGTGCTCCTGCTGGCCCTGGCCTTGGTGATCGGCGGCGGCTCCTTCTTCCGCTGGCTCAACGTCGAGCGCTTGATGCGCCACAGAGCCCCGCTTCCGGTCCCCCTGATCGCTCCCCTGCTTGCCACCGGCGGCGCCCTCGTCGCGGCCGTCATGGTCGTATTCGTCCTCGTCCGGGCCGCCTGACCGTGCCGACACCAAGCAGCAGCCCGAAGCACGGTGACGCCGGCCTCCAGCCGGAACGCACGAACCTTGCCTGGGGCCGCACCACCATGTCCATGGTGGTTGCCGCCACCGTCTTTCTCCGCTGGATGCCCCACCGTGGCTGGCTCGTCGGCCCCCTCGTGGCCACTGCCGTCGGCACCGCCTTGGCAATTAGCCTCACCCGCAGGCGCCGCTTCCACCGCGCCATCCGCGGCATCCAGCAGGAAAGAATGACGCCGGACATCGCATCAATAGCAGCAGTGGCCACCAGTGCCGTCATCCTCGCAGCACTGGGGATCTATACCGTCCTCTTCCTACCGCTGAGCCCTTGACTGTTTGCACGGTTCCATCTTGAACGTGTCCCTACCCGGTCGAGGTCATCCGGAACTGCAGCCGAATAAAACCCACGGCACACCCGAATGACAGCGGGGAAGGACTGCTGCAAGACGTACTGGCGCCTCGGGTGCTCGAGCCGGGCCAAGCGGCGCCCTGCCAAGCCGTGGCCGGTTGGTGGAGGTCTTACGGCCAGCGGTGCGAGCTGGATCAAGGTTGCTACAACGCAGAATCCATCGCCCACAATGGACCCGGGCTTCCCCAAGGTTCCATTGTCTTCGCGGCCGGAAAGGTGCTCAGGCCACGACTGATGCCCGACAGGCCCTGGCGGCCCGCGCGAGTCCGCTGGACACGATCGCTGGCCGGCTGCTTACGCGTCGAAGTGCGTCTGGATACTGCCCCCGGACAATTGTTCGATCAGTTCGGTGGCTACGTCACGCAGTTTGCGGTTGCGGTTACTGGCGACCTTGGTGAGGATGTCCATCGCTTCGGCCTGCGAGCACCTGTTCTGCCCCATGATTACCCCGCACGCCAGGTTAATGGCTGTCCGGCTCTGCATCGCCGCCTCGAGATCCTCCGCCCGGTTCTGTGCCGTGTCCATGCGGACGGAGAGGTGCAACGTGTTATGGGCCGCGGCGGCAAAGCCGACGGCCCTGTCGTAGACGCCTGGGGTGAAGGCACCGGGCTTGGAGGCAAAGAAGTTCAATGCGGCGCTGGCTCCGCCGCTGATTTCCAGGGGCACCCCTAACGAGCTGTGTACGCCCGCTGCTGCGAATTTCCGGTTCAACTCCGGCCACCGCAAATCCGAAGAGACGTCGTCGATCACCACCGGCGTCATCTGCCGAAGCGCTGCAATGCAGGGGCCGTCACCGATGGCCTGTTCTATCTGATCCAGCTCCACAGCGCGTCGGCTGCTGCCTGCGGCAGTAGTGGGCCTACGCCTCACTTTGACGGTGACCGCGCATTCGACGTTGTCGTCGGCAGCTTCAGAAACCGCGGAGGCGGCGAGCTTCGAGAGCCCGGAAAGGAACTCCGATGCATTTTCTGCGCCCACCAGAACGTTCTGGAGCTGGTCTAGAGGTTCGTTTTCCGATGAACTCGACATCGGTCCATCTTACGGCCGTCGGCGGCGTTGCCTCCTGTATGGCGTTGCCCGCTATGTACAGCTCCGGCCGGCGAGGGGTAGCGTGAATACGGATCCGGCGTGCAGGACTTCGCGCAGGATCCCCTTCCGGGGGTGTGCAGCGTCCGGAGGCAATGCCGCTGTAGCCCAATGGCGGCTTATTCTGCACCTTGAGGAAAGAGCCTGACATGGCCACCTCGCATTTCCAGCAGTTCCTTCACGATGCCACCTCCCCCGCCCCCGACACTGATTGCCCGCTGGGGCCGGACTGCCTGTACGGGCTTTACACGAGCTGGTGCCTGCTGCAAGGGCTGACACCCGAACCCGACGCGTCCTTCCGGGCAGGCATGCGCCGGTGCCGCGTCAACATCCACAGAAGCAGGCCAAGGATGAAGGGACGGGCCGCAGCCGACTATATCCTCTCGAGCTACCCGTACGCCGGCTGATCATGTCACTCGGATTTCCGAGCTTCGGGCCCGGCAGCGAAGGCCGTGCACGGACTCTGCCGGTGATGTGTGACTACTGCGGAACCGACCGCCACCTCATCATCAGATCCGTGACAGATCCTCCGGATCAGCCGGCCGCCGTCGTCCTGGTGTCCTACACATGCGGCCGGTGCGGGCTCTTCAGCGAGCATCCCGCCCAGGTCGCTGACCTCTCCGCGGTCCTGGCCAGAGCGGAGCAAACAGGTGACGTGCTGATCTTCGGCTGGCAGTACCTGCATTGCGGGCGGCCAATGAAAAAGGCAGGATCCGAGCTCCGCCGGCTGTCTGCGCCGCTGTCCACAGAAGGGGTGAGCGAGGACGCCCTGGATGTCTACTTCTCCACCCGTGTGCTCAGGTGCACCTGCGGCTTCCAGATGGAACTGCCAGAATGAGCGCCTCCTGTATCGCCCGATTTAGAGCCCGCCGGGATGCAACCGCACGGCAGCAGATCGTCATGAAAGGAGCCCGGAATCCTCTGCCGTGAAGGTACGCGAAGCCATGGACCAGCTCGGCTACGTGTACAACCGGCAGGCCGCCAACCTGCGACAGAGCCGGTCCATGCCCATAGGGCTGATCGTCACCGAGATCATCAACCCATACTTCGCCGAGCTCGCCATGGCAGTGGACCAGATAACCCACGACGCCGGCTGCACGATCTTCATCGGTTACAGCCGCGACGACGCCGACCGGCAGCACGAAATCGTCGCCTCCATGATCGAACGCCAGGTAGACGGGCTCCTCATCCTTCCCGCACTGGGCACCGACCCGGAACGCCTCGCCAAACAGGTCAACGCAGCCAACCTACCCGTCGTCCTACTCGCACGCTGGCTCGGCGGTTTCGACTACGTCGGCAGCGAGAACGTCAAGGGAGCCCGGATGCTCGAAGACCACCTCGCCGCCGTGGGAAGCAGGACCGTGGCGCTCCTCGGCGGCCGCCCCGCACCGTCCCTGGCCGAACGTGAGGAAGGCCTCCGAGCTGCCCTTGAACCCAAAGGCGTTGAGGTATGGAGCAGCGAAGAGCTGCGCAGCCCCGTCAGCCCTGAGGGCGGCGCCGAAGCGCTCGGCCGACTCTTTGACCAGGGAAAGCTGCCCGACGCCGTCGTCGCCTACAGCGACATCATCGCCCAGGGCCTGTACCACGAGATGCGCCGCCGCGGACTCGAGCCCGGCCGGGATGTCGCCGTTGCTTCCTTTGACGACACCCGCATTGCCGCGGGCCAGGTCCCGCCGATAACATCCGTGGCCGGCGGCGATGTGAACCGTTTTGGGTGTGGAGCGTTCTGGCCGCTAAAGAGATTCGCCTAGGCTGGCTCCGCGAGAGCGGCGAGGCAGGCGAGCTACTGTCGGTACGGGACGAGCAGGTCAGTCAACGGTGCGTCGCTGCTTTCCGTGTCCCAGCCAGCGGGCGTCCGGGTTTGGCCTAGGAATTCCCAAGACCTGGCCAAAGCGCTTAACTCACAGAACTCACACGTACTCACGAAAAGTTTGCACTGACGCTTCCCTGGCGAAGCTTCTTTCGACTGCGAATCACGGCCGTCAGATGGTGAGCGCCACTTTGCCGGATACCTTACCGTCTTCCAGGAAGTGGAGCGCGTCCTTAGCCTCAGTCAGCGTGAAGGTCCGGTCGAGGGCTGGCGCTATTTTGCCGGTCTCGATGAGCGGGGTGAGGTCCCGTAGTTCGGAGGCACGGACCAAGCCGAGGAACGTGGTCAGCCGTTGGCTGATGAAGGGCGACAGCGCCAGGGCGCTGAGCTGGCGGTGCAGGCCTCCGGTCAGTTTCCCGCCGCCCTCACCGCCGGTGATGACGGCCGTTCCTGTGGGTGTCAGGGCGCGGCGCAGGCGCGAGATCGGCGGGTTTCCCGCGATGTCCAGGATGAGGTCGTACGGGCCGGCGTCTGCGAAGTCCTCACGGCTGTAGTCGATGACGTGGTCCGCGCCGAGGGTACGGACAAACCCGACCTTGCCGGTACTGCAGACTCCGGTGACGTGCGCACCGTACGCTTTGGCCAGCTGGACCGCGTAGCTGCCGACGCCGCCGGACGCGCCGGTGACCAGCACCTTCTGCCCCTCCCTGATCTTCCCGGCGCGCAGGCCCTGGAGAGCCGTGACCGCGGAAACCGGCACCGCCGCGGCCTGCTCGAAGGAGAGCGGCTGGGGCTTCGCGGCCAGTTTGGTCTCGGGTGCAACGGCGTATTCGGCGTAGGAACCACGTCCGCTGCCGTACACCGCGTCGCCGACGGTGAACCGCGTGACGTCGGGACCTACGGCTTCTACGGTTCCTGCGAGATCCAGGCCCAGAACCGGGTCCTTCGGTTTCCGAATTCCGAATGCGAGACGGCCCAGATAGGGCAGGCCGGTCATCATGTGCCAGACTCCGCGGTCGACGCCGGCCGCCCTGACACGGACGAGCACGTCGTCGCCTTTGACAACAGGGCGGGGTACCCGCTCCAGGCGCAGCACCTCCGGTCCTCCGTAGGTTTCCCGAACGATAGCGCGCATATCGTCCACGTTTCTGGTGCCCCGTCGTTGAGAGCGCTCCTGTGTTTTCATAACGTTCCTCTCTGTATCTCACGGTAATTTCGTACACTGTACGAGAAGGGTATCGTACGATGTACGGGAAGCGGAAGGGCTGGGAGGAGCACATGATGAAGGACGCAGGCGCGGGCGGCAGGGACCGGCCGGCACTCAGCCGCGAGAAGGTACTGCAGAAGGCTCTGGAGTTGGCGGACAAGGAGGGTATCGCTGCCCTGTCGATACGTTCTCTCGCCCAGAGCATAGGCACCAAACCGATGACGCTCTACTACTACGTGGCCAACAAGGACCAGATCCTTGACAGCCTCGTGGACCTTGTCTTCACCGAGATCGCCACACCGGAGCCTGGAGGTGACTGGAAGGAACAGATGCGCCGCCGGGCCCACTCGGCGCGCGAAGTGCTGCGCCGGCACCCATGGGCGGTCGGACTGCTGGAATCCCGCAAAGCTCCCGGCCCGGCGACCCTAAAGCACCACGAGGCAACCCTGGGGGCACTGCGTGCCGCGGGCTTTACCGTGCAACAGACCGCCCGGGCCTACTCGCTACTGGACAGCTACATCTACGGGTTCGCCCTGCAGGAAGCCGCACTGCCCATAGCAGGTAATGTACCGATGGCGGAGGTAGCCGGTCCCATCATGGAACGGTTTGCGACCGGGGAATACCCACACATGGTCGAGATCGCCACGCAAGTCGTCATGCAGCCCGACTACGACTACGGCAACGAATTCGCCTACGGGCTGGAGTTGATCCTCGATGCGTTGGCACCGGCACCGGCCGGCTAGCAGCTGTTGCTTCAACTTTCTCCACCGCGCCAGCCATCACTCCATGAGGCGGCGCGAAAGGCCCCCTGACTTCCATTAGACAATGGCAAAAGGAATAGGGTCCTCTCGGCATCGAGTGCCAAGGTTGACGAAACCGAGCGGCACCATCACGACGGCCCAATGACCATGGTCGCCGGTCCCGTGAAGTCCAGATACTGCCCGGCAACCTCGGTCCCCCTGCAACCTGTTTTTCTCGGGATCGTGGTACTTATTGCGACGGAGTCAGCAGGGGCCAGCACGTGTACACCCGCCATTCACATCATCCAGGGGAGCAGCTATGGACGCCAGGGCCTATGGAATTGTGCATTTCTTTGCATAGGGCACTAAGGAGCAGTACGAAGCCTCTAATACCGCGGATCATCCCTCCGGACTCTCGGGAGCGTAGACTCTTCGCATATGAGAGCAGGCGACGTTCCGTCGGTGGCGACGGCCGGTACTGTGGAACGTATTCTCACTACCGCCTACGAATTGTTTTCCAGGCGGGGCCTCCGGGATGTCGGCGTCAACGAATTGATCGAGTCGTCCGGGGTTGCCAAGTCGACGTTCTACCGGCACTTCCCGTCCAAGGATGATCTGGTCCTGGCAGTTCTCGCTCGCCGGGACCAAATCTGGTTCGCGGAGGTCGTGGCCGAAGCTCAGAGCCGCAGTGCCACCCCGGAGGAAGAGCTGCTGGTCATCTTTGACGTGTTCGCGGACTGGCTCGGGGACGGCGGATACGAGTCCAACGTGTTCATCAAGATCCTGATGGAAATGGGCCCGGACCATCCCTTGGGCAGGGCCTGCGTGGGATACATGGCAAGGATCCGGGGACACGCGCAGACCCTGGCCGAGGAAGCCGGGCTTGAGCGCTCCGTTGATTTCGCCCGGGCGTGGCACCTCTTACTGAAAGGCTCCGTCATCACGGCCATGGAAGGCGACCCGCAAGCCGCCGAA
The DNA here is from genome assembly GCF_030815865.1 of Arthrobacter globiformis. Classification (NCBI taxonomy): domain Bacteria; kingdom Bacillati; phylum Actinomycetota; class Actinomycetes; order Micrococcales; family Micrococcaceae; genus Arthrobacter; species Arthrobacter globiformis. The sequence continues at coordinate 2,863,144 of NZ_JAUSXI010000001.1, read as the reverse complement.
CTAGCCCAGTCAATGGCCAGGTCCCTCATCGAGCGCCACCGCCACCGCAGACTCTGACCGAAGAAACTGCTAGCGCCTCGCTCAATCTCCCTTGAGGCGGGGTGGCGTTGCCCGGCTCTGCGCCGCCCCTGGCGGGACGCGCCAGGTCGCCCAGTCCTTCGCATAGGTCGCGGGCCGGCCCAAGGCAGTGACCTTGTAGGAAGTCCGGATCATATGGGGCGTAAGGGCCCGTCATCTCGGCCACTCATTGCTGCTGTCCGGCATGGTTTGGGCTGGACGGGTTTGCCAGCGTATCCAGGATCTACTCGTAGCCGGGGACACCTCCTGAGTCATCCAGCGGTCCGCATCGTGCTCGAGCCGGTGGAGCCAGCTGTCGTCGAAATCATATTCCTAGAACGCCGTACCTGTTCCGGTAGTTATGAGCTGGTCCACGGAACAGTTTTTTCGGCAGCCTCCCACGGTTCCTTGCACCACCTTCTACTGGCCCGCGACTACGGAATAAGCCGCGATGACGTGTACCAATACCTACGTCAAGCCAAGCTATTCTGGAGCCCTCCCCCGCCCACAGAATTATGCCGTGGTGAATTCAGATTCCGCCACCACCCTTAGGTGGGTTTTTTGGATCAGGTTCCGATACCCAAGTGTGCTCCGCCTGCCACGTCGAGGGTTACGCCGGTGATGTAGCGGTTGTCGGGGTCGGCCAGTCCCCTGCATCATCGCGCTGGAATTCCTCGGGGTCCCGGGGGAAGACGTCGACACGGTCCGCGAGCTGGCCACCTCCATGACGGAGTTCATCTGGGGCCGGCCCTCACCGGAAGACCAGGTGCGTGCCGCCGAGGGACTGGGCAAGTTCTGGGAAATGGGCGGACGGATCGTCGAAAAGCTGAAACAGCTGGACAACCCTCCTGGCTGGATCGGCCACACCATCAAGTTGCAGCCTGAACAACCGGACATGTTCCCGGACTCGTATTCTGCAGACCAATGTAATAGGTGGAACCATGGCCGCCCACGAAACGACGACCAATGCCGCCGCGAACGCTCTGGTAACTCTGCTGCGGAACCGTGACCAGTGGGAGGCCATCTGCAAGGATCCTTCACTGATCCCGGCCGTCGTCGAAGAATGTCTGCGCCACAGTGGCTCGGTAGTCGCCTGGCGTCGCACATCAAAGCGGACGTTGAAGTCGGCGGGGCCACGATTCCTGCCTGCGCCAATGTGCTGATGGTCATCGCCTCCGCGAACCAAGACGAACAGGTCTTTGACACCCCGAGAAGTTCGACCCTGAGCGTGCCAACAACGACGACCATGTCGCCTTCGGTTTTGGTCCCCACATGTGTCTGGGCAACCACCTGGCCCGTCTGGAGATGCGGATCTTCCTCGAGGAACTGTCCAGGCGCCTACCCGGCACGCGCCTGGACGACCAGCAGTTCCACTATCTGCCCAACACATCCTTCCGCGGCCCGGAACAGCTTCAGGTTAGTTGGAACTGAGATTCCGGCCCCGGCGACACCTGCCACCCGCCCACAAAGCACGTCTGAGATCCGCCAGATAGGAAACAACAATGTCCGGAACACTGCTGTCGGCCCCCGCAGGCTGCGGGCCGACACCTTGAATGCAGGTGGCGCCCCGGCAGGCACCTCTTAGGACCTGCGCCTGGGATCCGGGTCTTCCGGTCTCGGCCCTGGCTCGGGCAAAGGCCCCGGGACAGGGTCCGGATCAGGTTGCGTCGGCTCCGGTACGGCGGGGCCATTGGGCTTCGGGTCGGCCGGAAACGGTTCCGGTTCCGGCAGCGGCGAAATAGTCACTTTTCCTCTGCTTCCTGCATGACCGGCTGGGCGTCGTTTTACCTGTCTGCTCGTTGGCGGGACGAGCTGCCCGTGAGGATGCCAACGAGGTCGTGGCCGCGGACGGGCCGCTATAAGGACCTGCCACACCGCTGTCATTGACGGGGTCCACCACTGAATCGGGAAGTCCTCCACGCGATGTCCAAACACTCCGCGGGTACCGTCGATTCTGAGGCCCAGCCGTCCCCAATGGGGCTTTTGTGCCCATGGGAAGGCGCTGATCTGGCAACGCAGTCAGACTGGCTTTTCCTCGCTGTTCTCGCCCTTGGCGACTACCTGGTTCGCGATCAGATCCACCCGGTCAGCGGCGGTTAGTGCGCCATCGTCCTGGATGGCAGCGACGTCGCTGCTATCAACCGCCCCGACGTCCTGTTGTTGGTCGGCCTCATCACGGTCCGGTTCGTCTTTGTGGCGGGCGTCCTGAAGCTGGTGCTCCAGTTTCTCTTCTGCATCACGGCGGCGTTGACCCACGGTTCGGATCGGCTGGGTCGCCGGCGCCGCATGGGAGTGCTCGGCGGGGTCACCATCCGGCCGCTTGTCGTCTTTTCTCTCGCTCATAGTCGAATCGTCTCACCGGCGGGCCGATTCCTCAACGATGCGGGCGCCCTTGCAGGCGCCCTCGTCGATGTCACGCGGGTCAGATGGATGGAAGTGGCATTGCCGTTCTACGAACAGCGTCGTCTGCAACCCGCAGGTCACCTGGTTTTATCGCGGCAACAGTTCAGCTGGACGATAGCCGACTGCTGAAGAGGAACCTCTCCTCCCGCGCCACACCGTCCCCATCGAGCCGAGGCCGCCAGTGGCATCGTGCACCTGATCCGCTACCCGCGCGTCAGGGGCCGTCCTCAGCTGGCGGCCCCTGGCGGATGATTTCATATGAACATTGTTTACTGGCGCGCGCCGAGGACTTCCTTGACTACGGGCATCGCGGTGAACACCTTGGGCCAGCCTGCGTAGAACGCGAGCTGGTTGAGCGTTTCGGCGACTTCTGCCCGGGTGAGTCCGTTGTCCATGGCTCGGTTCAGGTGAAAGGGTATTTGCTGTACCTGTCCTGAGGTGACCAAGGCCACTACGGTGATGAGGCTGCGGTCCCGGGGCGCGAGGTCGGGACGCAACCAGAGGTCCTGGAAGAGGACCTTGCCTGTGTTCTCGACGACACCGGGCGAAACGCTGCCGAAGTTGGACTCCACCTGCTGGGCCCGTGCCTGCTCGGCGGCTTCATCAAGGGGCAGGAGTTCGGGGTCCGCGGCCGGCAGTGCGCTGGCCTCGATGCTGCGCTCCTTGAACGCGGCCCCGATTTTCGGGACCGCGGCCATCGCGTTCTGCCATCCGCTGTAGAAAGCAAGGTGCGTGATTGTCTCGGATATTTCTCGCGGCAGCACGCCGTCGTCGAGGGCTTTGTTAACGTAGAAGGAAAGCTCGACGCTCTGATTGCCGGCGATCATCTCCGCGACAGTGACCAAGCTCCGGTCACGTGCTGACAGCCCTTCCCGTTCCCATAGGTCGCCGACGACTACGTCGTCGCGGTAGTGCGCAAGTGCGGGTGCCACATTCTCGGTTCCCTGAACGGGAGCTATCGGTCCGGTGGGTGACTGTGGCGGCTCCGGCGGGGTGCATCCAGATGCGAGGGTGGCCAGGACGGCCGCGGCAGATAATGCGATGAAATCACGGTACTTCATGAAGGTTCTCCAGTTTCTGGTGGTGATGCGTTAGCGGCCTTCGTACTGGTCGTCCGTCACCTGCTCAAGCCAACCTGCGTTGGAGCTCTCGATGGTGTCCTGGACTGCGATGTGCGTCATGGACTCCGAGGAGGTGGCCCCGTGCCAGTGCTTGACGCCGGGAGCGTTGATTATTGCAGTGACTTGGTCTCGGGTCGGTGCGGCGTGGGCTGTATTGGTAGCGATGGGACTCGTCCTTTCCGTACGGCTACTCGTCGGATGCGATGGTTACGGTAGGGTCGCTTTTGCCTCTGGTGAGCAGGCTAATGCCGGCGTCGATGTGGCCGGGCTTGACGAGTCCATTGGCGTAGCCGAAGTCGCGGTAGAAAATTGCGAGATTGCCCCACGGGGCGTAGTAAGTGATGTCTCCAATTACGGGTTTGATTCCGGCCGGAGATCCTGTTGTCGAGAGTGAGGCGGGCAGGTCGCTAACCTTCTCCGTGCCGGCGTAGTCGGTCAGGGTCAGCATGGTTGTAGCTCCGTGTTGGTGAGGGCGAGCGAGGTCCGCAGGTGACGACCACGGGACGTTGATCTGGAACCGTCGACGACGCCCGCCCCTGATCCGGGAGGGCTGCGGCGAACATATGCGTGATGCCGCACCGTGTCGTCGGCGTGTCTGGGCGGGACGGAGTCAGGGCAAGCCGTCCCGCCCAGCCGGGATTACTGGCGCAGCAGGGCCTTGATGGCACGGCGTTCGTCCATGGCCTTAAATCCTTCAACGACCTGGTCAAGCGGGAGCTCAAGGTCAAAGTCCTTGCCGGGGTTGATGCTGTGGTTCCGGACGTCGCCCGGGGCGAAAAGGACTGCTCCGCGCATGGGTCAGTTCTCCTTGGGGTTCTGGTTGGATGTGGCGAAGAGGTTCTTCGCGACGGTCATGGCGGACATGGCTTTGGGCCAGCCGGCGTAGAAAGCGAGGTGGGTGATGGCCTCGATCAGCTCCTGCTCGGTGAGGCCGTTCTTCTTGGCGTAGTCGAGGTGGAAGGTCAGCTGCTCCGTGTTGCCGCCGGCGACGAGCGACGCGACGGTGATGAGGCTGCGGTCGCGCGGACAGAGCTCGGGGCGCTCCCACACTTGGCCGAACAGGACCTCGTTCGTGTATCCCACGAGAGCGGGTGCGAAGTCGGCGAGGGGGTTCTCTGGCATGGTGGTTCTTCCTTTCAGCGGGGGTCGACGCGCACGGTGGCGGCGCGGACCCGATCAGTGAGCATTGGGGGCAGGTAGGGGCTGTGCGTGTACTTCGCCCGGTAGGCGTCGTCGATCCGGTCCTTCAGCGCCACGTCATGGGTGGGGACGAACGCGACGTCCTTCTCGATGCCACCGGCGGTGATGCGACCGGCACGCTGCGACGCGGCGGAACCGTACCAGCGCGATGAGGTGCCGTTGTAGGCGCGCACGTACACGGCGCCATCGACCACAACGGACCAGATCCAGGTCGGCGTGCCGTACGTCGCTCCGTCCGCGCGGAACGGAGCGATATGGAAGTCGTCGGTCGAGCCGATCCTCTGCAGCTCCTCAGGAGTCCAATAAGCCATGACACAAGCTAAACGCCTACCTCCCCACGTGTGAGAGACCCTGCCGATAGGTGGTACTAACAGGGACTCCTTCGGCACCGGATGCGGCCGTAGCGTGGTCTGCATGGACAACCGCAAAGAAATCCGGGAATTCCTCGGCACCCGGCGGGCGAAGCTCACCCCGGAGCAGACGGGCCTGCCGACGTTCGGGGGTACCCGACGTGTCCCCGGGCTGCGGCGCCAGGAGATCGCGCAGCTGGCCGGCGTCTCGGTGGAGTACTACACCAAACTCGAACGCGGCTCCCTCGCCGGGGTTTCCGAAAGCGTGCTCGAGTCCCTCGCCAGAGCGCTCCAGCTGAACGATGCCGAACGCGACCACCTGTACGACCTGGCCCGCGCGGCGTCACCGTCGGCGCGGCCGCGGCGCAAGCCCAGCCAGGTTGTGGCCCCCAGCGTGCAGAGGATGCTGGACTCAATGGTCGGCGTGCCCGCGTTCGTCCGCAACGGCCGGCTGGACATCCTGGCGATCAACGACCTCGGGCGTGCCTTGTACTCTGAGGCGTACGGCCCGAAGACGGCAACCGCAAACCTCGCACGGTTCGCATTCCTGGACCACCGCTCGCACGTCCTGTACCCCGACTGGGAGAAGGCGGCCGATACTGCGGTCGCCATCCTGCACACCGAGGCCGGCCGTGACCCGTTCAACAAGTCCCTCACCGAGCTGGTCGGGGAGTTGTCCACCCGCTCCGAGGACTTCCGCACCCGATGGGCACAGCATGACGTGCGCCTTCACAGCGGAGGCTATAAGGACTTCCGCCACCCGGCGGTCGGAGACCTCCACCTGGCGTTCGACGCCCTCGAGCTCCCGAACGCCCTTGGGCTCACGCTCACGGCCTACAGCGCCGACCCCGGCACCCCGTCAGAAGACGGCCTGCGGCTGCTCGCCAGCTGGGCGGCGACAGAATCTATCCCCACCACAAGCAAGGAGAACGCATGAACATCGAACCCACCAACCCCACCAGCAAGAACCCGCCCGAGCAGTTCGTCGGTGATGTCTGGCTGGACCCCATCGCGCTTCCTCGCGAAGGCGATCAGCGCATGGTCGTCGCCACCGTGCGCTTCGCTCCCGGTGCCCGCACAGCCTGGCACTCCCACGCCCGCGGACAGTACCTCCGCGTCACCCAGGGTGTTGCCCGGTTCGGTGGCCGTGACGGCACGATCATCGAGCTCCACCCGGGTCAGACCCTGTACACCCCGCCGGGTGAGGAACACTGGCACGCTGCCGCGCCCGGCTGTTTCATGGAGCACATCGCCATGCTTGAGAACGGGGACGACCCCGCCACCACCACAAACTGGCTCGAGCACATTACCGACGACGAATACAACGGCGCCCAGTCCTGACCCCGCCTTCAAGGGCTTTCGGTCTGGGAAGTGTCACGACCGGACCGCCGACCAGATAACGGAGACCGAACCATGCACACACGTACTCTCGGACAGGGCCTGACCGTCTCGGCGGTGGGGTTGGGCTGTATGGGCATGTCGCAAAGCTACGGACCCAACCCCGGCAGCCGGGAGGACATGATCAACGTGATCCGCTCGGCCTACGACCTGGGGGTGACCTTCTTCGACACGGCCGAGGTCTGTGGACCGTACGCCAACGAGGAGCTGGTCGGTGAGGCTTTGGCGCCCATCCGCGACGGGGTGCAAGGCTCCTTGGGGTGTGGGAGTTATTTGCCGTCGTACCATCTATAACAGTCTCGGGCTACGCTACTTCTGGCACTAGATAAGGTCCGTTATCAGCTCTTCAGTACAGGGCGGAAGGGACGTGGCGCTGAGGCCTGAGCGGAGGGGCTGCTCCCCTCCGTTGCCCAAGGGTGTGCGGAAGGACGAAATTCAGAATCGGCTAGCGCATAACGAATACCGCGATGCGCACGGAGTCCGGTCGCCGCTCCCCTGTGCCCACGGCAATGACGTGGTTTAGCCGCGCCCACTCCTTGGATGACGTTGAGTGCCTCAGCGCGCAGCGGAAATAAATGGCTGTAGGGTCACGTTTTCGCCACGGTTCAGCCTTGCGATGGCGGCGGCTGAACCGTGGCGGACGGCGCTGTTTTGCACACTGATGAGCGCACCGCCGTTGGACTCCACAATGTACCGGGGGCCCAGTTTAGTGAGCTCAGGGCTGTGCTAGACCTGATAGTCGGCGCCACCTGGCAGGACCTTGCGGCTCAGGCGCGGACCATTCATTGCTGAGGTCACAGCCGCGGCCCTCAGGCCAGGTTGCCCCCGTGTCTATGTTCGCAGCTGCTGAGATGGCCAGCGCCTCCAATGGAGGTTACATCTTTTGAGGCCGGGCACGCCACGTACCGTGGAAGGCATACCGTCTCAGCGGTACCAGCCCACTGAACGGTCGAAATTGAACACTAAGGCTCCCGAGCCTGGTGCGCCGCTGCCACCCGCGGGAAAGTAGATGGCTCCGAACTCGGCTCCTCCGGCTTCGATTCGTGCCCTTGCCCAAATCTGGGCGTCCGCAAGTTCCTTTTCGGGGATGCTTTCCCGTGTGGTGCGGCCCGGGCCGAAATGAATGTCCAGCTGGTATTCCCCCGCCTGGGAAGCTCCGGCGTGACGGACGGGGTCGTGTTCGTCACGCCTGCTGATCATCACCTGGGCGGAGGCATGAAGAATGGCCGGCTCACGGATGAGCCTGCCATGGTGCTGCTGTTCGATCCGCAGGTGCGAGACTACGCTCTCCACTGTGTCTTCATCGGTGACCACGTAAGCAGTTCCGCTGATGTCAGATTCTGAGCCCCCGACGCTTTTCAAGTACTTCATAAATTGCTGGGAGCTGGACTGTCTGGAGCTCATGCACCCTCCTTGAGGGTAATTGCCGGCGAGTGCCGACCCGCCCAACACTAGACCCGTATGGCTCCCTTGAACCGGTGTTGCCAAAGATATCTCTGGATAGGAAACGATGGAACCGTGCATTAGAGGCAGGAGACGTGCGGCGACACGCTATTCCACCGCAACCACGGCTCACTAGCCAAGACGTGGCCGTCATCAATTACGCGCGCTCCGACACGCGGCCCAATGCAGTTCGTGGCCACACGGAACTCCCGCATCGACACTGCAGCCTGTACTCAAAACACCGATAGCCGGCGTTCCGTCAATTAGATTAGTTGAATCCTAAACTAGTCGACTACAGGCCTACTTGTCTTCAATCTGCGGCTACGGGAACCCCTGACCGCCAAGGTTAGTACCTGGAGCTCATCCCTTCGTGGTGATTAGGTATGACTGGACAGGCAACCTGACGGGTGTGCACCTTTGCGGTCGTACAGGGCATGTAAGCCGTCACTGGATCCCACAGGAAGAGCTGTTTGCCGCTTGGCATGGTGGAAACTGCGGCGCTAGTGGGAACGACGTCAACTGGATCTCCCGTGAAGGCCAGTCCAGGGATTTTGATCCCTTGAACCTCGAGTGTCGGCTTGCCACATTGACCAACTTCTGACAGCTCGTGCGACGCTAGCGCGGGCAAACCAGCAAGCAGGGACAAGGCAGCCGTGACGAGGAAAATCCTAAGACCAAACCTGCGGATCCAGTGGGCATATCCCCCACGCTGCACCATATTGCTCAGCAATAGCGTGTTTACGCCTTAGGGAGCACAGCTCCCTCTCCTCGCGCGGCGTGCGATCATCCTTCCCCTGCAGTACAACAATCTTGGCCGCTCTCGCTATGGCTCTTGGGGATCGGTTACTCCACCACACGAAGGGCGGATGTTGGATTTCTGAAATTTCATCTCGCGATCAACTTCCGCAGTCTAATATATTAGTCCTATACTAGGTGCGATCAGCAAAAGATCGATCGTCAACTCGATGAGGAGTGGAACATGCAGCAACTCGCGCACCGGCTTGAACGCCTAGGCACCGAAACCGCCTTCAGCGTCGCGCAAGCCGCCGCCGCCTGGAAGGCTAAAGGGAACCTGGTGTACCCCTTCCATCTCGGCGATATCAACATCCCAACCGCCCCGAATATCGTGGAAGCGATGAACCGGGCGATCGCCGACGGCTACACGGGTTACTGCCCCGGCCCCGGCATCCCGCAGCTGCGTGAAGCCCTCGCCGACGACATCGGCTCGCGCCGCGGTATCCAGTTCTCCCCCGAGAACGTGGTCGTGATGACCGGCGGCAAGCCCGTCATCACGAAGTTCCTGCAGGCTGTCATGAACCCCGGCCAGGAAGTGCTCTACCCCAACCCCGGCTTCCCGATCTATGAATCACAGATCGAGTACCTCGGCGGAATGGCCGTTCCTTACCGCTACCTGCCCACGCCCCAGGGCTTCGCGATCGACCTCGACCAGGTGCGCGCATCGATCACCCCCAATACTGTCGCAATCATCTACAACGACCTGCAGAACCCCATCTCCGCCGAGTCGACTGCGGCCGAGCGCGAGGCCATCGCACAGCTCGCGATAGAACACGACCTGTGGGTACTCTCCGACGAGGCTTACTTCGAGACTCGCTATGAAGGGGTCTCGAGCTCCATCGCAGCGCTTCCCGGCATGGCCGAGCGGACCGTCATCCTCTACACATTCAGCAAGAAGTTCGCCATGACCGGCTCGCGCCTCGGCTGCGCCGTCGCCCCGCGTGAGATCGCCCAGGTACTCAGCACGCTCAACACCAATGATGAGTCCTGCACGACGCACTATGTGCAGTGGGCCGGCGTCGAAGCGCTCCGTGGCCCCCAGGATTCTGTGCAGCAGATGCTTGACACCCTGCAGACGCGCCGCGACACCGCATGCGAGCTCGTGAATTCCATCCCCGGCATGCACGTGGCCGTGCCCCAGTCGACCTTCTACCTGTTCCCAGACGTCACCGAGGTCATGGAACGCATGGGCTACACCGCAGTCGGCGACTTCGCCTCCGACGCCCTGTACAAGACCGGCGTCTCCTTCTGCACCCGCGAGCACTTCGGCCGGCGGCTGCCCGGTGAGGAGCGGCAGTACATCCGGCTGGCCTACTCGGGCATCGAGGCGCCAGATATCCGCGACGGCCTCGGACGCCTGCGCGAATGGATCGAGACGGCATGAGCCGGGTAGTCGTCACAGGGCGGGTGCCCGACGCAGCGCTCGAAAAGCTTCGTGCCGAGTACGAGGTCGATGACTGGACCGGTCCGGAGTCGATTGGCCGCGAGGAGCTCCTGCGCCGCGTTGCGGGAGCAGACGCCATCGTGAGCCTGCTCACGGAACGCATCGACGCCGAACTGCTGGACGCCGCGGGCCCGCAGCTCAAGGTTGTTTCTAACGTCGCCGTCGGCTACGACAACATCGACGTGCCGGCCTGCACCGGACGGGGCATCGTCGCCACCAACACGCCCGGCGTGCTCACCGAGGCGACCGCCGACATCGCGTTCGGGCTCATCCTCATGGCAACCCGCCGGCTCGGTGAGGGCGAACGGCTCATCCGCGCCGGCCAGCCGTGGAAGTGGGGCATGTTCTTCCTTCTCGGCAGCAGCCTCCAGGGCAAGACCCTCGGCGTCGTCGGCATGGGCGGCATCGGCCAGGCGACGGCACGCCGGGCCAAGGCATTCGGTATGGACATCGTTTACCAGTCACGCAGCGAGATCGACCCCGCAATTGCCGCGGAACTGGGCGCCCGGCGGGTCGACCTCGACGAGTTGCTGACTGTTTCCGATGTCATTTCGCTGCACTGCCCTTATGGAGCCGCCACGCACCATCTGATCGGCGCAGAGCAGCTCGCAGCGATGAAGAGCTCGACATACCTCGTCAACACCGCACGCGGACCGATCGTCGACGAAGCGGCCCTCGCGGCCGCGCTGCGCGAAGGCGTGATCGCCGGCGCCGGGCTGGACGTCTTCGAGCACGAGCCACAGGTCCATCCTGAGTTGCTGGACCTGGAGAATGTGACACTCGTGCCGCACCTCGGCTCGGCCACCGTCGAGACGCGCACCGCCATGGCAGTGCTCGCCGCCGACAACACGCTCGCCGTGCTCCGCGGCGAGCAGCCACCTACGCCGATCGGTTAGTGGCGAAGAGCGGACAAGTAGTACCACTGGGCCTGGGTGAAGCGCCGGTCCTTGAAGGCGAGACGATGGGCCAGCCTTCGCATCCTCTGACTCATATATCGTGTCGGGATTTGTGCCTTGAGTAACAAAGTTGGCGCCGGACTTACAGTCCGGCGCCAACTTCAGTGACCCGGCTGAACGGCAACAACCGGTGAGGCCGTCACCTATGAGGGCAACGCCGTCGTTAGCGTTGCACACTGCGAGACCATGGCGCCGATAATAGGCGCCAGCATCCTAAGGGGGCGGTAGCCCACGGGGGACTTTGCCCGGCTCGGTGCGAATGAACGCGCGGTTAAAGCTGGAGGAAAAGACGACCGAATATTCGGCAAGGGAGCACGTGAACCAGCACGGAAGGTCTCTTAGTTCACTCTGGGTGTCTGGGCTTTGTGCATGCTCTTGACACGGGTCCTACGGTCCATTCAGTCTGGGGCGAATGTGTCCCATTCATGCTCCAGAGAGCAAGCGAACCCGCCGTGTGCAAGAAACCACGGCACAAGACGCAAGCGCGCTGATGATCGAGGGGGTATATGATCCGTGCGGATGTACGCGACGGCGTACACCTGATCAGCCATGCTCACGTCTACTGCTATGTCATTGAAGACGACGACGGTGTGACCCTTGTGAACGCGGGTCTACCGACCATGTGGACGATGCTGCTCCGGCTCCTCGATGACCGCGGCAGGCGCCCCGAAGACGTCAAGGCGCTGGCGCTCACCCACGGACACTTTGACCATGCTGGATTCGCGCTGCGGGCCCACCGCCGAAAAAAATTGAACCAGAGAAGCCGAACATTCTGGTGGGCACGACGACCGGGTCCGGCGGGAGCCAGGTCATAGCGGGAGACCTGGGCACCGTTGTCCAACTGGTGCCAGCGGGGCACCGTCCCTGGCACATGGAATAGCGATGTAGTCTTACGCCGATTGTCCGGGATCATTCCGGCTGGACGCCGGGCCAGTCGGCGGTTACCAAACGATTTCCATCATGGCGGTGTTCAGACCGGAACCGACGCCCATGCACAGCACGCGGTTCCCGGTTTCGAGGGTTTGCGCCTCGGCGGCGAGGGTCATGGGGAGGGAGGCCGGTCCCACGTTTCCCCAGTGCGGGAACGTGATGGGCACCCTGTCCGGGTCCAGGTCGATGGCGTCGATGATGGCCTTCGTATAGGCATTGCTCACCTGGTGCGTGACGTAACGGTCCATCGAGCCCCAGTCCCACTCCGGCTGGGCCTCATGCCAGGCATCGACCACGAGCTGGAGGCCGCCGTCGAGCAGGCCCTTGGTGTCGGTGGCCATGCCGTCGATGCCGCCCACGCACAGTTCATGGTGCTCGGTCCCGGCCCGCATCACGCCGCCGACGATCCGGTGCGCGCCGGGGTGCTGGTCCGCCGGGCCGAGCACCGCTGCAGCGGCTCCGGAGCCCAGCGTGAGGGTGGCGAACTCGCGGTTGAAGTCCTCGCGGGTCGTCTCGGGCCGCTGCAGCCGGGCCAAAGTGGCCTCCTGCGTGGCCTGGGCATCTTCACCGTTGACGATCATCGCGTACTTAATCTGGCCGGAGTCAATCATGTTGGCTGCCAGGGCCATGCCGTTGACGAATCCGAGGCAGGCGTTGGCCAGGTCGAAGTTCATGGCCGACGACGGCAGGCTTAGTCCGTGGTGGATCTTCACCGCGACAGATGGTTCGAGGTTGCGCCGGGTGACCGAGGTGTTGATCAGCAGGCCGATTTCGGATGCCCCGACGCCGGCCTCGGCCAGGGCCTTCGCTCCCGCTTCGACCGCCGCATCATCGAACGATGTCCCGGCGGCCCACCAGCGGCGGTGCGTGATGCCGGCAACGCGCTCCAGCAGCCGCGGGGGGAACTTCAGCCGCTGCAGGGTCGAAGCCAGCCTCCGGTCGAAATCCATGGAACTCACGATCCTCGGAGCCTCGACACTGCTCACCGAAAGCAGCGCGGTGTTGCTGTGCCGGAAGGTTGCATTCCCTGCCAATTCAAGCCCCTGTTCGTTTCCGTCCTGCATTCATGCTCCGTAGTTTTGCGAACTCAAGTTGATCGGGTCTTCGCGCGCGCGGGCTGTCCCAGCTTCGAACATGTTTTCCCCGGCGTCTGGGGCCGCGTGATGGGGGTCTTGTCCCGCCAGCGCCATGGTTCGGCTTTTGTCTTCCTCAGCAGCCACGGCCGGTCCAAAACCGGCAACCCGGACTCCTGTAGGGGCAGGTGGCAGTGAGGTTTGGGGCCGGCCGCAGTTGGGGCGCGGTCCTAGCTGTTTCCGGTATGGACGATGCTTTCGGTGTCCTGTTGGTGGGCCGGTGCGTCGGCGAGGCCGTCGGGCGTGAGGTCAAGGTCCTCAATGCTGGTGAGGTTTACCTGCCTGTCAACGGTGGTGGCTGGGGGTGCGCTGGCGGGGATGTTCGTCATGTTCGCCGCTCTCTCTGGTCCTGCCCTTGGGCAGAGGGTGGTGGTGGGTTAGCGGGGCAATTCGATCTGGAAACCGCCGCGGCATCGCAGTACCTCGGTGGAGAAGTAGGTGGCCAGTGAGTTTACGGCGAGGCCGGGCCGGCCGAAAAAAGCCCGCAGCGTGGTTTCAGCCCGGGGTCTGGTCAGGAACATCGGTTCTCCGCAGTGGAAGTAGCTGTCACTCCGCTGCACCAGTCCTTCTTCCCTCGCTGAGTATCTAGGAAGGGCCGTGAGGTGCTCTTCGGTCGTGTCCAGCACGCGGGACCGGCGGCAATTGGAGCAGTGGACGGCAACTACCAGAGTGCCTGCCTGCCGGCCGGTGACGGCCGGGGATTCCGCCACGAGATGCCGGTCGGTGTCGCAATTCGCGCACCAGGGGTTTTTGCCCCGCGGCTGATGGGCATCCCGGGGGATGTAGCTGTTCGATGTTGCAGTCAATTTAGTCAGACTACGGCGTGGTAGCTGGTCAGGATGTAGTCCGCAGCCGCAGGGCCCTTCATGCGCAGTTTGTATCTGGGATGGATGCGGTGTCTCATCGCTCCCCAGAAGATGTGCTCCGACTCTCGCGGGGTTTGGGATACGTAGCACCAGCTGGTGTACAGCCCGTAGAAGGCATCCCTGTCAAGAGTCGAGTCCGACTCCGGGTCACGGTAGGTTGCTTCCCGGAGGAACTGGTCGAACTGTGAATGTGCCATGGTGGCTCTTTTCACTACGGTGCGCGTGTCCGCCGTTCGGCTACAGCGGCCTCAAGCTCAATGCCGTGCACGGGACGTTGAGCGGAACTGCGGGAGTATCGGGGGTTCTTCCACCGGCAGGCTAAACAATGGTGAGACCAGGATGAGCCTGGCGCAGCACCACTAGGTGCCGCGCCAGGATCTCTCAGTTTCCGGCCGGGGCCGGAAAGCGCGGATTAGGCGTTGTTGCGGTGAACGCGGTTGCCGGCCTTCGCCAGGCCGCGGGAGACCATCAGGCCGACGGTGAGCCAAGTGATGTACTGCATGGCGTCATTGGCGTTGAAGACGTCTACACCGTTTTCGCTTGCATTGTCCCCCACCACTGCGGCGGTGATGATCGTGGCGATGACCGCGGCTACGTAAACGGCGAACTCGAGGGTCCGGGTCGAAACCTTGATGTCGTTGGCATTGCGCACAGTGGTGGAGTGTTCGTTCTGGGAGTGTGTAGTCATGTGGTTCTCCTTGAGGTGGTGTGAGCAGCCGTGGCGGCCTTGCAAACTTTGATCCCTCTTCTGAAACCATGTCGACAACTTCTCTACACTGTAGACTTTAGATGTAGACGAAATAATAAGCAAGCTTACGTATCTTTTGCATGGGTGGGCCTGACATGTCGACCAGGAACGGATCCGCCGATGGCCTCTCCCGAGAAATCCGACAACCTAAGAGGTGCCCGGAAGGTGCGCCTGAGCCGGGATCTCGTGCTTTCCACCGCGCTGGCGCTCGTGGACGCGGAAGGACTGGACGCCCTGTCTATGCGTCGTTTGGGGCAGGAGCTCGATCGGGATCCGATGAGCCTTTACCGTTATGCAGCCAACCGTGCAGCCCTGCTGGACGGTGTCACTGAAATGGTGCTGAACGAACTGGCCATTTTTCCTGATGACCCGGATTGGCAGGCGCAGTTGCGCCGCATTGCCCACGACCTCCGGCTCTTGGCGCTGCGGCACCCCAATGTCGTCCCGCTGCTGGTTACCCGGCCGCTGTCTACTCCCTTGGGTATGCGTCCGCTGGGGACTCTGCGTCCATTGGAACAGATCCTGGCTTTGTTAATTGAGGCAGGCTTCACGCCGGCAGACGCCCTGCATGTTTACCGCGCGTATTACGGGTTTCTCTACGGACACCTCCTGAACGAACTCCAGGAATACATTGTGGACCCGGAGGAAAACGAAGCCATCCTGCGCCTGGGCCTGCACCGCCTTCCGGCCAAAGACTTTCCCCACCTTCGCGCCCTGGGCTCGGTCCTGGCCGACTACGACGGCGCCGCCGAACTCGACCAAGGACTCACCATCCTTCTTTCAGGCCTCGCAACACAACTCTCCCCGACCCACCACCACTCCGACGGTGACGCACCCCTGGAGCAAACCGGAGGGCCGCGGTGACTGTTCGCGCGAGGCCTTTCTGGAACCCGACGAAGGATGTGGGCGCGTCGGCGCCTGGGTGGTCGTGGCACGCTGTCATCCTGGCTGCGTGTCGGCGACGGCCCGAGAGTCTAGTCCTCCAGGTCGAAATCGGGATCGAGGTCTTCGAGGCACCCAGTTCCCGCCAGGTGGACCCGCCCCGGGCAGCACCCAGGGTCACGGCGATGGGCGTCCGGTCCACGGTGATCAGCTGGTCCAGGTCCAGGCCGGTTAGCTTCGCGATGTCCCTGATCGGGGCCTGGAACGTCCGGAACGGGCTCAGCGGCGGGACGTCCTCAACAGCTCCCGGCCGCGGCACGTCCGGCATGTTGGCTAGTTGTGGGGTCTGGTCCACCTCGTAGCCGGTGGCCGCCAGTCCGCCCTGGTGGATGAAGGCGGCGACCTTGAAGAAGCGCAGCGGGATGTCCACGCCCCGGTACACCGGATCGAGATCGCTGAAGATCGGACCGGTAAAAACCACGACCCGGCTGCGGTACTGGGCCGCCTGAGGGGCCGCGTTGGTGTAATGGAAGGTGTCCTCGTTGGCCCGCTCGGCCTCTGCGATGGTGTCGCCCCAGACGGCCGATGAGCGACGGACCAGGTGGCCACGGTCGAGGTCGTTCGCGGCGTATACGCGCTCCCACGTCTGCTGGTCCGCGGGAAGCCGGGGATCCAGCCGCCAGCTAATCCCCGGACCGGTCCAGGTCCATGAGCTTCTCGCCATCGATCCCCACACCGGTGACCGCGGCCAGACGTTTGTCCAGGCGCATCAGCATCGAGAAGTGCGTATACGGCAGCAGCGCGGTCTTCGTACCGGCGGCGAGGGCCGGTAAGGGCAGATGCTGGCCCGGGAAGTTCTCGTCTAGGCCTTCCCGGCCGGCATAGTTCGTCGCCCTAGTGCCGGGAGTCGCGGTCAGGTCTGCCAGCAGTTCCTTCATGGGGCGGACCTTGCCAGCACCAGGTGACCACCACCGGAACGGGCCCTGCCGAGAGTGGTGTGCCGCATTGCCCGGATAGGTCACTATTCGGGCTGGACACCAACGCTCAGCATTCTTACCTTTAAGCCGTGACCGTGATGCGCCTCTCGTGCCAACCCGATCGGCACGACCGGCGCGGTCCATAGGGCCCGAGCAACACGCACACGGAGAGCGCCATGAACGACAGCACGTGAAACATCCACAGTTGGAGCCGTCATAGCTCCATCGTCCTCCCGGGCACCCACAGGATTGCGGGTACAGCGCGGAGTGTCTTCCAAATGATGCATCCTGATCGGCACGGTGATTGTCGAGGTGCATCACGCCTGCTCCGCGTCAGCCTCCCCGTCGTCCTTGAGTTCGCCGGCAGCGACGCACTCAGCGGTGCGCCGGTAGGCTTCGGCGATATAGTCCTCGAGGTCGTTGGCCCCGATGCGCCAGATGGCCCGGCCGCCGACCTGGATGGCGCGAAGCTCACCGCTCCTGATCAGTGACCGGATGAGGCTTTGCTTCACGTTCAGCTCTTCAGCTGCCTGGTCGATAGTCAGGAATCGGGTTTTCTTGGGTTTATCGGACACCTGACCATCCTATGCGCGGGTGCGCTCTCATCGGGCGCTCTGGAGAATGCTTGGAGGGCGACAGACCACTGCTGCACCGTGTCGACACAACCGAGACCGGAAGAGTTTTAGCCGCCCTTCTGGTGCTTTCAATGCCGAGCCGTAAGACTTGCTCCAGCATACGAGTAGTGTTCGCTGGCGCAGGCGAAACGGGAGGGGCTCGCATGAGAGCAGCTGTCCAGATCACCGCTATCGCCTGTTTACTGCTCGCGGTCTCGTTCTCCGCAGCCGGCGTTGTCACATCCCTTCGGCAACAGAAGCTGGCGCCACGGGAAGCACAGGCCGCTACCCCCCGTTTTCGGTTCGCGATGCTGGCCGGGGCCGTGTTCGGCCTCATGGGAGCCGTCTTGATCTTCAGCACCCTTCACTGAGGACTACCCGCGGCAAAAGAGAGTCCCAAGGCGGCCGCGGGTTGCTAATCATGGTCGCGCCGCGAAATCCTGATCAGCCACCGCCGCCCGTAATGCTGGTCTTGATGTTCTCCAAGACTGCCCGGTCCTCATCGTTGGGCTCGGTACGGACGATGGCGAGCGTCTGCACCATGTGGCCCAGGTCGACCGAAGTGATCGTGAAAGTTTCCGTGCTGACTGTCAGACTGCCCTTGTACTGGGGGTCCTCCAGATTCGTCAGCGCAGCAGTCAGCACGCCGGGTTCCTCCACCAGAGACCGGCTGACGTCCAGCTGCCAGTCATCATCCTCCCGGCCCAGGAATGTCGAATACCGCGGCAGCACGAGGGACCACGGAGGTGTACGGGGTGGCGTGCCCCTGCCAGGGCCTTCCTCGACAAGACCTGATTCCAGCTCAACACGCGTGCCCCACGGAGCCATGAGGAAGCGGCCGGCACCGTCGTTGCTGACCTCCCAGAAACCGCCCGGGAAGTACCGGAAAGAGCCCGTCTCGCCCTCCGGCCCGGAAGCGCTCCTGAACCTCGTGGCGAAGTCCCCGGCGGCAAACCCCGGGTCGGCGCGGGCCAGGAGTCCGATCAGCTGCTGATGGTTCGGTGTCATAGAGCTCAGGCCAGCTTCCTAGCTGCATCGGCGGGTTAGCACGGGGTGCGCCTAGTCGAAGCGCACGGCGTTCCACTCAAGGATTCGTGGAGCGGCGAGCCCCTCGAGAATGAACGGATCACCGGCGATAAAGCGCTCAGCATCCTCGCGCGAGGTGAGGATCGCCATCGACGCACCGGCCGGATCCATTGTTTGGAACCGGCCCAGCGCGAGGAGCCCGCCGCCACCTGCGTGGAACGCTTCATAGTAGGCCTTGTGGCGCGGGTACCTTTCAAGAACGCGCGGCAGATCGATGCCTTCGCTGAGGCTATACATCACGACGAATTCCATGTGGCCGCCTCCTGCCCGCCGCTCCACCTGACGATGCCGAGACTGTATCAGTTGAAGCACCACTACTCTATGGCTATGGCCACAGGGGCGGGCAAGGACGGCAACAAGTACGAGTGGCAATCCTGGCCGCCGGACTCGCTCGAGGGCATGCCGTCGAAACGGAGGCGCCTGGTTCGCTGGACGGTGTTCTTCTGGTTCATCCTGCTGAGCGGAATGTTGGGATCCGGCGCTGAGGCGGCGGGCATTGGGCAGCCGTGGCGTTCACTGCTCGTGGCCGGCGTGCTGGCCGCCATCTTCGGTCCCCTGATCCGCGGAGCTGTCCTGGAGATGGAGACCAGACAGCTTCGCGCTGAATCCCAATGCGGTCCTGGCCGGCTTTCTCTGGGTCCTCTTCGCCGTTACCGTGGCTATCGGCCAGCCAGTGGTCCCACTGCTGCCGATGGCGGCCACCATCTGGCTGGCATACCTAATCCGGCGGTGGAAGGCTGGCCCGGTGATGGCAGGGCTTTCTAACCAAACGTAGCAACGGGAAGACGATGGCGCCGATTCGGCCGGTAACCGTTGGACCATCGTCTACCGGCCGCCTAGGACAGTGAACCAGTCACGTCGGAGTGCGCCGGGCTGTCCAGACGCCAGAGCTCGTTTCGCGATGTGCGATTATCCGAGGCTCTCGAACACCATCGTTGCCTGGATGCGGTCACCGCCGCCGATTCCCTTGCTCCCGCTGCTGGAGGTGGTTATGGTGTGGAGTCGGTAGCCCTTGGCGGCCTGATCATTGATGGCCTTCTCCAGGGAGGTCAGGTTGCCCGAACCGGTTCCCCACAGTTTCTCTTTGAGGATCACCTGCACGACGACATACTGCATGACACGGCTTCCTTCCGTTGCTGGTCAATTGGGAGCAATGCTACTCGATGCGGCGGGGTGCTCCTCCGGGCGTGATCGACGGCGCCTCAAGGGTTTCGACCGCGCGCGGTGTCAAGGTCACGCCAGCGACACTGAACAAGACGGCGTCACGATCCGCGCCGAGCAGATCGGCCCACACACCAACATGTACTTGCGCGGCTCGCCGCATCCCGGCCAGCACTTTGGCATCGCGAGGCACGATGAGGTTGTTCTTCGTGCCAACCCGTTAGCCGGTCCTCCAGGCGACACCCTTGGGCCACTCCTCTGGCGCAAGTTTCGCGGGTGAATACTGCCCTCCCCGTGAGCGTATGCCTTGCCCGAGAAACTGCCCGGTGGTGGTGTCTCAAGGGCTACACTGGCGCAGGTCCGGGCGCATATTCTGTGGATCAGCTGTACCCGATCCGGAAGGAAGCTCATGCCCGATCCCTCACGTCCCTTACGCAGGCTTGGATTCCTCACTATTGGCCTGTTCGATCCGGCGGGTCCCGCCGCGGGCCATGAATCCACGTTGCAGATCATTGAACTTGGCGAGCGGCTTGGATACGACAGCGCCTGGCTACGCCACCGTCATCTGCAGTTCGGAATCTCCTCCCCCATTGCGATGATGGCGGCTGCCAGCCAGCGCACCTCCCGGATTGAGCTTGGAACGGCCGTGACCCCGCTGGGCTGGGAAAACCCATTGCGCCTGGCCGAGGACCTGGCCACCGTGGATCTGCTCGCCGGGGGACGAATCAATCCGGGGCTGAGCGTGGGGGAACCGATGCACTACGACACCGTGAAGCACGAGCTGTACCCGGATTCCTCGGAGTTGGAGGACTTCGGCTACGCCCGCGTGGATCGGCTTGCCCGTCTGATCGCAGGGGAACCGGTGCGGGACTTTTCCGGCAGGCAAGGTGTGGTCGAGGAATTCTCCAACCGTGTCGAGCCGCACTCTCCCGGGCTGCGGGACCGCCTTTGGTATGGGGCGGCCAGCAGGAAGTCGGCCGTCCGGGCCGGGGCAAACGGCTTCAATCTGCTCTCCAGCAGTGTGGTCTTCCCCGAAACGAATCAGGAACCGGACTTTGCCCGCATTCAGCAATCGCAGATCCGTGCCTTCCGTGAAGCCGCCGCAACGTCAACCCGGGCGCGTGGACCGGCCCGGGTCTCGCAGGGCCTGGTGGTGATCCCGACCGATTCAGCGTCGCGGGGCCACCGGGAGAAGTACCAGCGGTACGTCGATGAACGCACTCCCCGCACACGGGCGCCGCAGGGGCCAAAGGGCATGCTGTTCGCCCCGGATCTCATCGGCACCAGCGATGAAATCGCCGAGCAACTGTACGCACACGCTGGATTCCAGGAAGTCGATGAGGTGGCCTTCGCACTGCCCTTCAGCTTCGACCAGGAGGATTACGTCCAGATCCTTAGCGACATCGCCGGCACATTAGGTCCCGCGCTCGGATGGACTCCGGCTGAGGCTGGGCGAGTCCGGCAGTAGGCGGGACCGCCTGCGACCATCAATGCGTTGGGTACTCCTGACGCGGCGGCTGCGGCGCTGCCGGAGCAGCCCGGCTGCGCCCCACGCCACAAATGACCTCGGCCAACTAACACCGTCAGCACTGCACCGCTTCTCGCGACGCGCCAGGCACCGCCAACGCATGGACGTAAGTCGCTATCTACGAGCGCGAAGGCTACGGCACAATTTTCCAGGACCACCACGCCGGGGACAGGCCTCTTTCTAGCCACGTCCGACCGTCGGTTGACGAAGGGCTCGTTTCGGCCAGCGGGTGCTCCGGCGTCCAACCATTCCGTCGTCATCCATCAGGCTAGCGATGAACAGACATGAAAGACCAGCCAGGCAGCAGGTACCTCGCTTCGGGACATCGTGGGAAAAATTCATGGCGTTATGTAGTAGACGCCGGAGGTACCCATAAACAGGTATCGACGGAAAATCCTCGAACCAGGAAGGAAAAGCGGTGAGCTTCATGAGCTACATGTAGGGCGATATTGGCTCACCGTTGGGCACGGTAACCCGTGTCAGACCGCTTTTGGATATCCGGCGGAACCGACTCCCAACCGGTAGGCCACGAGTCATGTCGCACTCGCCCGGACCGACCATGAAGTAGCAGGAAGACACCACGAACCGAGGAGGAGCCCGGTGAACAACCAACGACGCAGAAGAGAAATCCACGTCAGATTTTTCTCAGGTCATGTTGCCCGAGCCCCGGGTGTGGACAATGTCCACACCCGGTTTTTTGCCAGTTTGTGACACTCTCGAGTGGAGAGCCCCAGTCCACGCGGGTGCACGTCCTGACTGCCGCCGCCCTTCTTTCCGCCCGCTGTCACCGAGCTCCGGCGGGATGGCCGGGAGTGCCCAGCAGCCTGAATCCACCACGGACGCACGGGGCCACGTCTCGGGCTCGGATCCAGCAAGAATCAACATGGCGCTTCACCTCCTTCTGGCATCTCATGAACGAAAGAACGGAAACGTGCATGACAAAGCGGCAGCCCACGGTTCACCGATCTCCGAGGGCGCAGCGGCAGTGCAGTTGCCCGGCATCGACTTGCTCGGCCCGCGCCCATGTGTGTAGCAAATCAGCCCAATATTTACATTTAGGCGCTGACATGTCATGGATTGGGCTTGAATTGTTCCTGGTGCTCAACATTCGACGAGGCCGCCCGCGCCTAGGCTCGCCGGATACTTTATTGCGCTGCTCAAGTCTCTACGAGTCCCGGTACGATCCGCCGAGTTGGCGCTGGGCGCCTGACCACTCCCAGAATCAGGCAGCAGGCCCGGTACACCGTTAGCCTCGAGGGTGAGTGTGTTGAAGGCGGCGCGGTGATGTTTTCGGCCCTCGTTTAGCTGCCAACCGCCTACATTTGGCTGTGTGCTGCCACGGCTGGGTCCGCACCGGCACGGGCGTCTGACTCCAGAGCCGTTATTTCGGCCACCTCGGCCGGGGTGAGCGTGAGACTCACGGCTGCCAGGTTTTCCCGCATGCGGGTCGAATCTGCAGACTTCGGGATGACGATTGTGCCTTGTGCGAGGTGCCATCCCAGCACTATCTGGGCCGGGCTGGCCCCGTACTTAGCCGCCAGCGACTTCAGTGTGGCTGCCTTGAGGTCCGCGCCCTGGCCCAGGGGACTGTACGCTTCCACGGCGATGCCCAGGGAGCGGCTCTTCGCGGACAGTTCCTGCTGCTGGAATGTGGGGTGGATTTCGATCTGGTTGACGGCCGGCACAACGTCCGACAACGCGAGGAGCGTGTCCAGGTGGTCCGTTAGGAAGTTGGAGACGCCGATGGCTCGGATCTGGCTGTTGGCGTAGAGCTTTTCCATTTGCTTCCATGCCTCGGTGAAGAGTCCCTGGGACGGCACGGGCCAGTGGATCAGGTAGAGGTCCACGTAGTCGACCCCTAGGGCGTGGCGGCTGTTATGGAACGCTTCGTTTGCTTTGCCCTGCTCGCCGTTGCGCAGCTTCGTGGTGATGAAGAGTTCCTCCCGGGGGATCCCCGACGCGGCAATTGCGGCTCCGACGCCGGCCTCGTTCCGGTACGCGGCGGCCGTGTCAATGTGGCGGTAGCCGGCTTCGAGGGCATCCTCGACAATGCGTTGGGTTTCTTCCGGCGGGACCTGGAACACGCCGAATCCGAGTTGCGGGATCTGGACGCCATTGTTGAGGGTGACGGTGGGAACAGCGGTTTCTTGTGTCTGGGCCATCATCGATTCTTCCGTTGGGTTGGGTTGGGTTGGTTGGTTTGGTGCAGTCGGAGCGCAGCCGAAAATTCGGCACGAAACGGCTTGGCTCCGGCTAAGCCAAAGACAGTCCGACGGCCGAACCGTCGATGAAATCCGACGCCGCCGGCGACGGCGGCGGGGACCTCACGGCCGTGTGGCAGCCTCTGGCGGCGGGGCTGGCTCAATGGCCCAGGCAGCGCGGTGTAAAACGCTTGCCAGCCAGCCCCGCAGACGATCCCGCCGTCTCGGTACAAGACGGGTACGGCGCACCCACGCAAAACGTGTATTCGGCAACGCAATGCCGCTGTCGTGTTTCATGGAATGGATGACCATGAAAGCCATCCCTAGCGAATTATCCATAATCATCTTCTTGTCGTTCAAGGTCCTTCGAACCAGTCGGCAATAACTGTCAACACGTCCCAAGCACCGGTCATAGGGGACGATTTCCAGATCGAATCGAGGAGTTTGCGTGGTTGGCTTGGTTTCCTTCGAGCCCGCAAGCGTACGGGTAGCGAAAGTTCCCATCGAGAGGTTTGAACACGATCCTACGCACGTGAGGAACTGATATCAGCAGGTTTTCCTCACCCTGCGATTCCTAGGACTGGGAGTCCTACCTTCGGCGTGGAAAGCCAGGGGCCAGGCACGGCAGAATGGATCACATGGGTCAGAGCGCCGAGTTTGGAAAATTCCTCAAGGCCATGAGGTCACGTCTGAGGCCGGAGAACGCAGGGCTCGCCTCGAGTTCCGCCGGCCGTCGGGTCCCCGGGCTTCGGCGCGAGGAGGTTGCACGGCTGGCTGACGTCAGTACGGACTACTACACGCGGCTGGAACAAGGCCGCAACATCCATCCCTCCCGTGCCGTGCTGGAGTCGGTGGCCCGGGCCCTGCGCCTGGACCCCGGCGAACAGGCGCACATGATCGACCTCATAGAGAATTGCGCGAACACCCGGCGTCCTCCGATTCCGCGGCAGACAGTGCGGCCCGAGCTGCACCAGCTCCTGGATGCCGTTGGTAACGTGCCCGCTCTGGTACTGGGCCGCCGCAGCGATGTGCTGGCCGGGAACCGCCTGGCTTTTCTCTTGCTCGCCGACTTCCCTGCCATGCCGGCGGCGGAGAGGAACCTGACGCGGTGGATCTTCCTCGATCCGCTCGCACGCGACCTCTTCCGGGACTGGCCGTCCATAGCGTCGGAGGCTGCTGGCTCACTGCGCGTGGATATTGGTCGGCATCCGAACGACGCCCAAGCCAACCAACTCGTCGGCGAACTCGCGGTATGCAGCGAGCAATTCCGGCAGTGGTGGGCCGGGCACCGGGTGGCTACGGGCTCCGCGGGAAGTATCCGGCTCCGCCACCCGGTCGTCGGAGACCTGGAACTGAACTCTGAAGACCTCACACCGCGTGACGACCCTGATCAGGTGCTTCGCGTGTATTCAGCGAAACCAGGTTCGCCATCTGCCGACTCGCTCACAATGCTCGGCAGCTTGGGAGCAGAAGAAATGGCGGTCACGGACACGTCGCGATCACCGGAAAACGAAGACGCCTCCGGGGCCGCCAGCGCCACCTGACCTGGGACCACCAGCCATCCGGTAGCGTCCAGCCCCTCAGCGCGATTCTGATGCCGGCACCCCCCGATAACCGGAAAACCCATCCTTCGTGCAGGCGGCCGGAGCAGAGGCTGCGCTGGCAGAACGGGCTGGCAACTGGGAGCTCTTGGCCGCAGCGCTTTTCTCCAAGGCAGCGGGATCCGCTGGACGCTCAACTCTTGCCCACCGGGCAACCGTCATCGGTGGAACAAGTCACTTTGGTGGAGCGGGCGCGGGCCACTAAGAACGGCAGTGGGACCCCCTGCTCCTCCCGATCCAGAACGCGCTTATCCTCCTGGGCATTTCTGCCTACTGCAGCAAGCAGCCAGCAGAGTAATCATCTTGGAGCTGTCGCTCCGAACATGTGGCACAGAAAACCGAACTGACCGGCAAACAACAAACAGCGCGCCGTTGCGGCGCGCACATCAAACAAGGAGCAACAATCGTGAAAGTAGTAATCACCGGCGCCCACGGTAAAGTCGGCCGCGCTGCAACCCAGGCGCTTCTGGATGCAGGCCACAATGTTCTC
This sequence comes from Arthrobacter globiformis, assembly GCF_030815865.1. NCBI lineage: Bacteria > Bacillati > Actinomycetota > Actinomycetes > Micrococcales > Micrococcaceae > Arthrobacter > Arthrobacter globiformis. Next base: position 2,837,760 of record NZ_JAUSXI010000001.1, on the reverse strand, counting down.
GCGGTGGATCTTACGCGACCCGGGTTCGACCGTCCCGAAGAAGGAACGGCCAGCTACCAACAGGCCGACCTCACAGATGCCGGCCAGGCATACGCCGTCGTGCGTCACGCAGACGCCGTAGTGCACGCCGCCGCGATTCCGGAGCCCACCGGGAACCCCGCCCAGGTCGTCTTCCAAACAAACCTCATGGCGACCTTCAACATCCTTGAGGCCTCGATCAGGTTCGGCATTAAGCGTTTCGTTAACATCTCGAGCGAGACCGTTCCCGGCTTCTTCTTCCCCGAACGCGACTTCCTGCCGGACTACGCTCCCGTCGATGAAGAACACCCCATCCGCCCACAAGATCCCTACGCACTCTCGAAGCACTTTGGCGAGCAGCTAATGGACGCCGCAGTCCGGCGCTCGGACATCCGCTGCATCTCGCTACGCCCAAGCTGGGTTCAGAACGAAAGCAACTACGAGCAGAATCTCGGCCCCCAGGTTCGCGACGCCTCAGTCCTCAGCCCCAACCTGTGGAGCTACGTCGACGCCTACGACCTTGCCGACTCAATCGTGCTGGCAACAGAATCTGAGCTACCCGGACACGAGGTCTTCTACATTGCCTCCCCGGATAACGTCGGAGGACGGAACTTCGGCGAAATCCTCAACACCTACTACGGTGACAAGATCGAACTCCGCTCCACAGCACGCCCGGACGCCTCGGGAATCTCCAGCGCCAAAGCCCAGCGCATGCTCGGATGGACGCCGAAACGGTCTTGGCGGGACTACCTCGATGTCGACGGCAAAGCCCTTCCCCACAAGTAAAAGCAGTCCCCCAACCGCGGAAGACGCTGATAAGACCCAGAAAATTCCACCGATCAAAGAGCAAGAGGCAACCAGCGGGAGTAGCAACAGCACCAGGAAGAGACAACTGTCATGAGTGATATCTGCATGCCGGCACACAGACTCGACAGTGGAACCGTCAGGAGGGCGCTGGCGCACTCATGGACATCGCCGTGTACTTGCTGACCTGGGCGCCTGCCGTGCCGTCCAGCCCCAGACCGCACCGCCACCTCCCACCGGAAGAGGGACGGCGTCGACGCCGAGACCGCCATGACGCTCCTGTACGCCTTCGGGGCCCAGGCGCAACTGATGACGTCACTGATTACGGTCTCCACACATTTACCACCGGTTCGGGAGAGTCCCGGGTGGAGAAGTTCACCCCTGCGGCCGCGGCTCCACCTATCAACTGCGTCAGGCACTCTCCCCGTCCAGCACGGCCTGACGGAGAGCCCCACCATGCCGCCCAGGGTCGACGCTGTTCACGATGACCGCTCTCGGGCACGAGATCAAGTGAACGCGTCACCGATTCCATCAGCAAACGCAGAAAAGCCGGAAAAGAACCTGGGTGACGGCCGACCACGCCGGGTCACCGACAACCAGATCCGAAGCGCCGTTCACCTGGTCGACGGCGGCGAGCCCGCTGCACAGGCTGCCTCGATCTGGGAAGGTCACGCGCAACCTCCCCGTCGTTCTTCGCTTTGCCCACGTGGGTCGCGACGGCGCCCCAGGCATGGAAGCTGACAAATGGTTCGGCGGTAGCGTCGCCAAGTTCGCGCCGAGCGATGTTGTCCATGCGCAGCCCGTTAGCCTGGGCGTCGATGTCCCGGTACTCCGCGGACATTGTCCGGCAGGGGCCGGGCAGCGGCGCCAGCGGCGTGGATCTGTTCGCGGACGGTGAGGTTCCCGTCGTGGTTCGCCGCCACAGCGGCGGGAACGTCGGCGAGGGTTCCCCCTCCCCTACGACGCGTAGGGGTGGTTTGCTTCCCGGCCATGGGAGGCAGCCGCGTAGGCCAGGGACTGCGAAAGGTGGAAGTGCTCAGGGTATGGGTGACGTAGCAGGTGATGCCCTGGGTGCGCTGGATGGTGGTGGCGGCCTAATTGACCACCCTATGGTCCCGAACGTAGGAGGGCGGGGGCTGATGGTGCAGCCGTGTGACCGGTGCCGGGCCGGTGACAGCGCCGTCGGGGTGGACGTCGCGGACATCCCACACGTCGCTGTTTTCACGAAGTCTTTGCCGCGGTTCATAACCAGCCGACGGCGTTTCCCCGTGTGGCAATGTTGTCCCCGGCCCGGGCGGTGAGCCCCTCCCGCGACACAGCCATGGGGCTGTCAGAGCCCTGGCTTGCGTTCACCAGCGGGGGTGGACAGCCTCGCGGAAGTAGTGGTCGTAGATCGAGTGCACGCCTTCGTCGAACTCCGGGCTGAGCACCGTGGCCGCGGCGGCGGCGTTGGCCCGGGCCTGCTCCACGGAACGGGCCCCGGGAATGACCGACGTGACGCCGTCTTGGGCGGCGACCCATGCGATGGCCGCCTGCGCGGTTCCCGAGCCCTCCGGCACCAGCTGTTCGAACTCGGCCACCGCCTTGATCCCCAGCTCGTAGTCCACTCCGGAGAAGGTTTCGCCGACGTCGAAGGCGTCGCCTGCGCGGTTGTAGTTGCGGTGGTCGTCCGCGGCGAAGACGGTGTCCTTGGTGTACTTGCCGGACAGCAGGCCGGAGGCGAGCGGAACCCGGGCGATGATGCCCACGCCGGCGGCCTTCGCAGCGGGGAGCACCTCCTCCAACGGCTTGAGCCGGAAGGCGTTCAGGATGATCTGCACGGAGGCGGTGCCGTCGTGGCGCAGGGCTTCGAGTGCTTCATCGGTCCGCTCCACGCTGACGCCGTAGTTACGAATGGCACCCTCGGCCACGAGGGTGTCCAGGGCGTCGTACACCTCGGCCCGGCTGTACACCGCGGTGGGCGGGCAGTGCAGCTGGACCAGATCCAGGGCATCGGTCCGCAGGTTGCGGCGCGAACGGTCCACCCACTCGCGGAAGTTGGCCAGGTTGTAGTTCTCCGGGCGCTGCTCCAGCCGGCGGCCCATCTTCGTGGCCACCGTGATGCCCGTGCCCGGGTTGTCGGCGAGGAACGCCCCGATGGCCTGTTCGCTGCGGCCGTCCCCGTAGACGTCCGCCGTGTCGAAGAAGGTCACGCCAGCCTCAGCAGACGCCGCGAGGATGGCCTGCGCCTGTGCCGGGTCAACGTTGCCCCAGTCCGCGCCGAGCTGCCAGGTTCCCAGTCCAACGACTGAAACGTTCCGTCCGGTCTTGCCTAAGATGCGCTGTTCCATCCCCCGACTATATGTGCTTTAGGTGTCCGCCTCAACTTATCCGCGGCGAGGCGCCCGTGCTTGCAGGACGAGCGACGCACCGCTTCCCATTCCGGCCCTAGCAAGGCGCGCGATGGCGAGGCTGAGACTTGCATCACGGCGCGATGCGGGATAAGTTTGGTACTACAACAATTACGCCGGTCTCGTTGCGAAGCCTTTCCAGGCCCGTCCCGTTCCTTGGCAGAAGACCAAGAAGTACGGCGACGATACATCCAGCTGTTGTCCTGTTCAGAGAAGAAAGAAACAACATGTCACTACGCAAATCCCTTGCGACCGTCGGTACGGTTGCGGCCTTGAGTCTCTCGCTCGCTGCCTGCGGCGGCAACGATGCGCCACAAGCAAGCGGCGGCGGAAAGGACTGCAATGTCGGCATTTCAATGCCGACGAGGAGTCTGGAGCGCTGGATCAATGACGGTGAGGGTCTTAAGTCAAAGTTGGCGTCTGCCGGTTGCACCGTTGATCTGCAGTACGCGGACAACAAGACGGACCAGCAGATCAGCCAGATCCAGAACCAGGTGGCTGGCGGGTCAAAGATTCTGGTCGTCGCCGCCATCGACGGCGCTGCCCTGGCACCCGTCCTCGCTGAGGCCAAACAACAGGATGCGACTGTCATCGCCTATGACCGTCTGATCAACGGCACCGAGGATGTTGACTACTACGCGACGTTTGACAACTACAAAGTGGGACAGCTCCAGGGCCAGTACGTTGAGGAGACCTTGAAGCTGAAGGACGGCAAGGGGCCCTTCAATCTTGAAGCGTTCGCGGGGAGCCCCGATGACAACAACGCGAAGTTCTTCTTTTCGGGCGCCTGGGATGTACTTTCCCCCTATATCCAGAAGGGCCAGTTGACGGTTCCGTCCGGAAAGGCTCCGAAATCCGCCGCTGAATGGGCGTCCATCGGCATTCAGGGCTGGGCCAGCGACAAGGCTCAGGCGGAAATGGACAACCGCCTGTCCTCTTTCTATGGCGGAGGAAAGAAAGTGGACGTCGTCCTCTCTCCGAACGACAGCCTTGCCATTGGAATCGAGGCATCCCTTAAATCGGCAGGTTACAAACCGGGCACGGCGTACCCGATCATCACTGGCCAGGACGCTGACAAAGCCAATGTCAAGGCCATCCTCGCAGGCGAGCAGTCGATGACCGTTTGGAAAGACACCCGCGCGCTGGGCGAGCAGGTCTTCAAGATGGTGAAGTCAATTGCAGACGGGCAGAAGCCCGAGGTGAATGACACGAAGACCTATGACAATGGTAAGAAGGTGGTTCCTTCCTATCTGCTGGTCCCCGAAGTCGTCACCAAGGACGCAGTCAAGTCGAAGCTCATTGATTCAGGCTTCCTCAAGTCATCCGATGTCGGTCTCTGACCTAGAACCCATTCCAGGGTGCCCCGGCCGTCTCTCGGTCAGGGCACCCTGACATCCGGAAAATTGAGACCACAACGAAGGGAAGTAACCGTGAATGTGCCCATCCTGAGGATGCTGGACATCACCAAAGACTTCAGTGGGGTAAGGGCGCTGGACGGGGTTTCGCTCGAGGTTGCCCGGGGCGAAGTCCATGCGATCTGTGGAGAAAACGGCGCAGGCAAATCGACGTTGATGAAGGTTCTATCCGGCGTCTACGGACACGGAACCTACGGCGGCGTCATCGAGTTTGAAGCGGAAGAGGCCAGCTTCAGATCGATCAACGACAGCGAGGCCAAGGGAATCGTGATCATTCATCAGGAACTTGCGCTCAGCCCCTACCTGTCAATCGCAGAGAACATTTTCCTCGGCAATGAACGCGCGCGAAACGGAGTCGTGGACTGGAACAAGACGAACCTGGAGGCATCGGCTCTCCTTGCGCGGGTAGGCCTTAGGGAAAGCCCTGCCACGCGGGTGCTTGAACTCGGGGTCGGGAAACAGCAGCTGGTGGAGATCGCCAAAGCACTGTCCAAGAGAGTGAAGCTGCTCATCCTCGATGAACCGACCGCAGCCCTGAACGACGAAGATTCCAAGCACTTGCTCAATCTCCTGGAACACCTGCGTGAACAGGGAGTGACCAGCATCATCATTTCCCACAAATTGAAAGAAATACGCAGCATTGCTGACCGGGTCACCATCATCCGGGACGGAAAGTCGATTGAGACAATTGACATGCACGGTCCAGATGCCACCGAAGGCCGCATCATCCGGTCAATGGTGGGCAGGGAATTGACCAGCATGTTCCCGCCGAGGAAGGCCGAAATCGGCGAAGAGATATTCCGCGTCGAAAACTGGACGGTTCATCATCCCGTCGATCACACCCGGCGCGTCGTGGACGACGCAACCTTCCACGTTCGGGCAGGAGAAATCGTCGGCTTCGCGGGGCTGATGGGGGCCGGCCGAACGGAGCTGGCGATGAGTATCTTTGGGCGGCTGTACGGAACAAACATCTCCGGGACGGTTTTCAAGCACGGAAAGCCGATCGACGTCCGCACCGTGGAAGCGGCAATATCGAACGGCCTCGCGTACGCCACGGAGGACCGGAAACGGTATGGACTGAATCTGATCGGAAACATCACCGTGAATGTCTCAGCTGCCGCCTTGTCCAAGCTGGCACGGTGGGGGGTTATCGACCGCCACAGGGAGTACAAGGTCGCAGAGTCATACCGGGAACGAATGAACATCAAGGCACCCGGGGTCGACGCCATAACCGGAAAACTGTCCGGCGGGAACCAGCAAAAAGTTGTCCTGAGCAAATGGATCTTTTCCGGGCCGGACATCCTCATCCTCGACGAACCCACCCGGGGCATCGACGTCGGCGCCAAATACGAAATCTACGGCATCATCAACGAACTAGCAGCACAAGGAAAAGCTGTCATCGTCATCTCCTCGGAACTTCCGGAACTACTGGGCCTTTCGGACCGGATCTACGCCATCTCCGAAGGCCGCATCACCGGCGAAGTTCCACGCGAAGAGGCGGACCAGGAAGTGCTGATGCACTACATGACTGCTGGAAAGGACTAACCATGAGTACCGACACCACCCTCAGGCCCACGCCCAAGGCCCCCCCGCGAAAAGCCGCAGTCAATCTTCGCCAGTACGGACTCCTGGCCGCATTGGTCATCATCGTCGCCTTGTTCCAGTTCCTGACCAACGGTCGGCTCCTCCTGCCGGGCAACGTGAACAACCTCATCCAACAAAATGCCTACGTCCTGATCCTGGCCATCGGAATGGTCATCGTTATCATCGCCGGGCACATCGACCTGTCCGTAGGCTCAGTGGTGGCAATGGTTGGCGCCGTGACCGCCATTGCCATGAACAACTGGGGCCTGCCCTGGTGGGCCGCGGTAATCCTCGGCCTGCTTCTGGGAGCAGTGATCGGTGCCTGGCAGGGGTTCTGGATCGCCTTCGTGGAGATACCCGCCTTCATTGTTACCCTTGCCGGTATGCTGCTGTTCCGCGGACTGACCCTAGTCCTGCTGACCGGCGGAACCATCAGCGGACTGCCCGCACCGTTTACCGCCATTGGCGCCGGCTGGCTGCCACCAGTCTTTGGGGAGCTCGCAAAGCGGGACACTCTCACCCTTCTGATCGGGATAGTCGCGTCTGCAGCCCTCGTGCTCCAACTTCTGCGTACCCGGAAGACCCTCCAACGCCTTGACCTGCCGAGAGAGCCTCTCCCATCATTCAGCATTAAGGCGGCTGGAGCCGTCGTCGGGATCATGGCATTGACCTGGCTGCTCGCCGGCTACAACGGCACCCCGATCATCCTGGTTATCCTGGCCGCCCTCATTCTGGCGTACACATTTGTCTTGAACCGCACTGTTTTCGGTCGCCACATCTATGCAATGGGCGGCAACCTCTTCGCGGCAGAGATGTCAGGAGTCAAGACAAAATGGGTCAACTTCCTGATCTTCGTCAACATCGGAGTCCTCTCGGGATTGGCAGGCGTTGTCAGTACTGCCAGAGCAGGCGGCGCTGTAGCCTCTGCCGGGCAAAACTATGAGCTGGATGCCATCGCAGCCGTCTTTATTGGCGGTGCCGCAGTCCAGGGTGGAATAGGAACGGTCGTCGGCGCGGTCATCGGAGGCCTCGTTATGGGTGTGCTTAATATGGGTCTATCGATTCTCTCCGTCGACGCAGCCTGGCAAATGGCTATCAAGGGTCTCGTGCTTCTCCTGGCCGTCGCGTTCGATATTTTCAACAAGCGCCGATCAGGGGGAAGATGAGCAGCGACTACAACTAATTTCGAGAGGCAGAGGCATAGGGTGACGGCTTCACACCTGACCAAGCTGGACGGTGCGCAAAGAACCAGCGCGAAACCGCTCCAGAACGCGGACGCCGCCATCCGGGGCAACAATCTGGCGTTGATTTTGAGCCTGCTCCACAGAGGGGGACCCCTATCGCGTGCCCACCTGACAAAGCGGACAGGGTTGAACCGGTCAACCATCAGCGCTCTTGTCGCCGAGCTCGGCGACCTGGGACTGGCCTATGAAACAGAACCGCCTGCCATAGGGCGTGTCGGACGGCCCAGCCCCCTTGTTCATCCAAACGAGAACATTGCCGCCCTGGCCATCAACCCGGACGTGGATGCCGTGACCGTCGGCCTTATCGGCCTCGGCGGCCGGGTTCATCGAAGGATCCGCTATGAGGCCGCCACCCAGCCTTCCGTCGCGGAGACAGTGAACATCAGCCGGGCAATTATCGAAGGAATGCAAGCCGACCTGGAGTCCATGGACCGGATTACCGGAGTCGGGGTGGCCGTTCCAGGACTGGTCAGGTCCTCCGACGGGCAGATACTCCTGGCCCCCCACCTCCAATGGACCGACGAGCCACTGTCGGCTTCCCTGGAGCAAGCCTTGGGCCGCCCCGTGCGTGCCGGGAATGACGCCACTCTGGCATCCCTCGCAGAAAGCATTTACGGGGCCGCCGTCGGGTTCTCGGATGTGGTGTACCTAAACGGCAGTGCCAGCGGCATCGGCGGCGGAGTCATCTCCGGAGCCAAGCCTTTGCGCGGTTCCGCAGGTTTTGCCGGCGAACTCGGCCATACTCTGGTGCGAACCAACGGGGAGACATGCCATTGCGGACGGAACGGGTGCTTGGACGCCGAAGTTCGCCTCGAACGGTTGCTCGTTCCGCTCGGCCTTGTCCGGGCAGACCAGGACGAGCTGGAGAGGGCAATTGCCGAGCATCCGTCCCCGGAACTGGCAGAGGAAGCTGAAAGGCAGATCGACCTCCTTGCCGTGGCTCTGACGAATTTCGTGAACATTTTCAACCCCGAGATAATCGTGCTCGGCGGTTTTCTGGGATCAATCTTCGCCCTAAACCCCGAGCGCCTTATTTCGGCGGTGGCAAAGGACACTATTGGGGGACTGGGAGCGGCCGTCAAGATCGAAAGGGCGGTCCTCGGATCCGAGTTGCTGTTGGTTGGCGCGGCGGAACTGGCATTTGCCCGGCTTCTCTCTGACCCGGCCGGGACAGCATAGGGCTTCCATGCGTGATCCCGCGCAACCGACTGCCGGTCCAACTGCCTCGCACACGACAGCAAGAGCTCCGGCGGTGTAAGCGTAGGTGCGGCCCAAGAACCAGAACCACCGGCCGCACCATTGCAATGGCGTCGTACCGAGCCTGGGCAGGCGATCGTCAACCGTGCCCTCCCACTCCGCACCTCCGCTCAGCCGCTCTGTGCTGGACCGCCGTCGGCTCCCGCGTTGCGGCAGGAGAGTCACGAGGAGACTTTAACCGTCCCGGAGTCCTGATCGCGCGGCCCAAGCCCGGCCCTGCACGCTCAACCGCCGACCACACCGGCCAGGGCCATTTCCAAATCACATGGATGATAAATGCTTCACTGACAAGAGTGCGATCCCACCCGACCCAGACGGCAATTCGTCGTTGGCCGAGGTCACGGCCAGTGCTGCTGGAAAGTTGAGCAGGTAGACCGCGAGCCGGACAAAAGGAAGAACTGATGCCCGAGGTAAACGACTGGCGCATGCTGGTGGGGCGTACCGTCGAGCTGCGACTCGACGGCCGCTACGTTCGCACGGCCGAGGTGGAAGACGCTACAGCCGACGACTCGATCATTTGGCTGCGCTTTGACGGGAACGACGGCAGGAAGCTGATCAGCAATACCGAGGGCTATGAGATCTGGTCGATCCCTTGAATCAACCGGGAATGCGTTCACGTGACCTTTACGTCCTCAGGCGGAAATCCAGGGACCGGCTCTGCCTTACACGGCGTCACCGCTGGCTCGACTCAGAACCTGACCCAGTGCCGTGAGAGCGGCCCTGACCACCGCTGCGAAGTGTTGCTGACCGCTCGGTGCCCGGAACAGGTGCCTGTCACGCTCACGTAGCCGGGCCATTCATTCCTTTGCTCGTCGCGACGCTGCAGCCGGAACGGACTTGTTTCCCTGGTTGGCTGGCGAAAGGAATTTCAAGCGACCGGAACGTCCGGCATCCGCTCCCAGGCGCACGGCGAGTCCGGTGGTGAGGAGCATGACCTCGACGATTGGAAGTGACCGGATGCCGACGCCGTCCAGCAGGACCCCACCCAGGAGCGCCCCACCGCCAATCCCCACGTTGAAGGCCGTCGTCTGTATCGCTGCTGCAAGGTTTCGCATTCGGAATGACGCGGTGTGGAGCATGCGCGTCTGCAGCATCGCCGGGAGGCCGCCGAACGCGACCCCCCAAAGGACAAATACCCCGACGACGAGGACGGGGTTTGCCGAAACCAGTGCGAGCACGAGAACGGACGCCATCACCGCGAGCACAGCCAGAGCGAAACCACGCTTCGGGAATCGGTCGGCGGCAAAACCTGCGAGCACGAGGCCGATAGCTCCGGAGCCGCCGAACAGGAAGAGTAGGAAGGCGACCGACGGCGGGGGGAAATGAGCTACTTGGATGAGCCACGGAGCGATATACGTGTAGAAGGTGTTCTGCCCTGCGATGATGATGACGATGACGCCGCACACAACGATAACCCCGCGAAGGCTAGGGTCTTTGTGGAGCGGCAGGGGCGACTCCCCCGTCTGGAGCGTTACCTGGTGGTTCACCGGCGGGAGGAATCTGACAACAACGACCGCGATGATAAGCACGATGCCCCCGAGAACTGCGAACGCAGCCCGCCACCCGAGCGCGTGCCCGAGAGTTGTGCCCGCGGGTACGCCGAGCACGAAGGCCGCTGATCCTCCGGCCGCGGTAATTGCAACGGCGCGGCCTAGTTGGTGTTTTGGCACGAGATGGGCGGAGTAGGCGGCGACAACCGCCCAGAACAGGCCGTGCGCCAGGCCGCCGAGAACGCGGGCGCAGACGAGTATCCCGTAGCTCGGGGCGAAGGCAGCGAGGACGTTTGCCAGCGCAATGACGATTAATACCACGACGATTAGGGCCTTGCGCGGGTAACGCTTCGTAAGCACCGCGAGTGGGGTGGTGGCGATAACTACCGTGCCGGCGAAGATGGTTACAAGTGATCCTGCAGTGGAGAGTCCTACGCCCATGTCGTGTGCCATGGCGGGGAGGAGCCCGGTCGGCAGGAACTCGCTGGTGACCGAGACGAAGATCGCAGATGCGAGCGACAGCAGGCCTATCCACGGAAACATCGTGGCTACGGGAGTGTCAGGGGTGTGCGTGGACACGGGGAACCAATCCAATTCTCTTGGTGTGTGAGCCGCTGGCGGGGCAGGCTTGCTGCCCGTCCGGCATATGGACGGGGTGGGCGGTTGGGGGCGCCGTCAGTGACGCGCTTTCTCGGAAAGCGGCACCGTCAAAAGCATCACTGATATCTTTCGTGCCCCGTGGCAAAGGTCGCCCCGCCCCGGCTCCGGCCCGATCCAACCTGAGGATCTGAAACATGCCCGCTTCATTGAGCTGCTCAGGCCCGCCGCTTAGTCTTCAGCCCGTCCAGTTCAAACCGGCTGCGCTGCTCTCGGAGGTTCCCTGGCTTCCCGCGTGGACCCCCGAGAGCGGAACAGCCGCCGGTCCTTCTCCTGCCACCGTGTCATAGACTCGTGGCGGAAGGCAGACATCCGCTCAGGACCGCCCGGCCTGTCGTTGTTTTACGCTTCCCGAGTGGCGGGCGATGAATTTTTCGTCTGCTCGGGGTCCCGTTCGGCGAGGGAGCCGACGGCGGCGTCAATCTTCTTCAGGACGTCCGGTTCAAGGCGCACACCGGCGGCGGCGGCGCTGTCGGCGACCTGTTCGGGCCGGGAGGCCCCGACGATGGCCGAGGCAACGTTCGGGTTCTGCAACACCCAGGCCACCGCCAGCTGGGGCATGGTCAGCCCGGCATCCTCCGCGAGCGGCCGGAGCTCCTGCACCGCGGCCAACACGTTGTCCCGCATCCAGCGCTGGATCATCCTGGCACCGCCCTTGTCATCGGTGGCGCGGCTGCCCTCCGGCAGCGGCTGGCCGGGCAGGTACTTGCCGCTCAACACGCCCTGCGCCATGGGTGACCAGACGATCTGGGAGACGCCCAGTTCCTCCGACGCCGGAACCACTTCCTCCTCGATGACCCGCCACAGCATGGAGTACTGCGGCTGGTTGGAGATCAGCTGGAAGCCCAGTTCCTTGGCAAGGGCGTGGCCGTTGCAGAGCTGCTCGGCGGTCCACTCGCTGACCCCGATGTACAGGGCCTTTCCCTGCCGGACGATGTCCGCGAACGCGTGCATGGTTTCTTCCAGAGGAGTTTCGTAGTCATAGCGGTGCGCCTGGTAGAGGTCCACATAGTCCGTCTGCAGCCGGCTGAGGGACCCGTCGATGGATTCCATGATGTGCTTGCGGGACAGGCCGAGGTCGTTCTTTCCCTTGGGGCCGGTGGGACCGAACACCTTCGTGAAGATCTCAATGGACTGCCGGCGTTCACCCTTGAGCGCTTCGCCCAGAACGGTTTCCGCGGCGGTGTTGGCGTAGACGTCCGCCGTGTCGAACGTGCTGATGCCGGCGTCAAGCGCCGCCCGCACGCACTGGATGGCGACGTCGTTCTCCACCTGGGAGCCATGCGTGAGCCAGTTGCCGAACGTGATTTCCGAAATCTTGAAGCCGCTGTTTCCGAGGTATCTGAATTCCATTTTGTTCCTTACTTTCTAGATTGTTTTACGTTGCGGGCAGTGCTCCGAGCGCCCTCCGCAGCCTCTGTTTGTCCCCGCACCCGATGCAAGAGAACGCCGGTTCGGGAAATCTTCAATCAGGTGGAACCCGCTCGGATGGCCATGCCATGAGCGGTCGCAAAGACAACAATCGCCTTGTGCTTAAGTTGCTGTGAGCACAGCTGACGTCCTCATTGGCCACCAGTTCGCCGACCCGAGGATCTGCCTTGGAATCACTCCACCGTGTTCACAAACTCCGTGAGGACCGCAGGCTTAGGCTTGAAGAGCTTCAGCCCAGAGGTTGATGTCGGACTCGACCGCGAATTCGTCAATCCGCTGTAGCTCAGCATCGGTGAACTCCGCGCCTGAAGCTGCCGCCAGATTGTCTTCCAGTTGCCGGACGCTGCTGGCGCCAATGAGGGCCGATGTGACCGGTATCCCCTTGTTCTGGCGGCGGAGCACCCAGGTGATGGCCATTTGGGCGAGCGTCTGTCCACGCTGCGCCGCGATATCGTTCAGGCCCCGGATTCGGGCCAGGTTTTCCGGAGAGAGGTGGCTGTTTGCCAGCGACTTGCCCGCGGCCGCTCGGGAGTCGTCGGGGACGCCGCCCAGGTAGCGTGTGGTCAGCAGTCCTTGTGCAAGGGGCGAGAAGGCTATCGCGCCTGCGCCCACGCGTTCGAGGGCCTGGAACAGGTTGGGGTCACCGTTCTCAGTCCACCGGTTGAGCATCGAGTACGAGGGCTGGTGAATCAGCAGTGGCGTGCCGAGGTCCGCCAGGATTTTGGCGGCTTCGAGGGTCTTTTCCGGAGAGTATGAGGAGATACCCGCGTAAAGGGCCCGGCCGGAGCGGACCGCTGTGTCGAGTGCGCCCATGGTTTCCTCCAGGGGCGTGTCCGGGTCGGGGCGGTGGCTGTAGAAGATGTCCACGTAGTCCAGTCCCATGCGTTCCAGTGACTGGTCCAGGCTGGCGAGCAGGTATTTCCTGGATCCCCATTCCCCATAGGGCCCGGGCCACATGCGGTATCCGGCCTTGCTGGAGATGATGAGTTCATCGCGGTAAGGCTTGAAGTCCTCGGCGAGGTGCCGGCCGAAATTCGTTTCGGCGCTGCCACTGGGCGGACCGTAGTTGTTGGCGAGGTCGAAGTGGGTGACGCCAAGGTCGAATGCCCGGCGAAGGATGGCCCGTTGCGTTTCGAACGGTTTGTCGTCGCCGAAGTTATGCCAGAGGCCCAGCGAAACGGCTGGAAGTTTCAGCCCGCTCCGCCCGACCCTGCGGTACGGCATGGAATCGTAGCGGTCCTGGTCGGGAGTGTAGGTCATCGGCTATGTTTCCTTCGGGTGGTGTTCTGCTCTTGCTGTTCGTGTTCGTCGATTCGCCGGTGTGGGTGGCGTCGGCGTTCTCCTGCTGAAGCTTCAAGTCCAGGCCGTGGACCGCCCTTCCCGCCCATGTCCGGCCTGCCCTTCGCGATTCCCCAGCGCCATGACCTCGGCCCTGTTCGGCCCAGGAAATCAGCCGAAGAAGCCAACACTGTGCGAAGGAGAGCCGGCCAGTTGCCCACGGTGCTGGCCGGTATCCTCGGCTAATCGGCGGGGTACCGGATTCCTGTTTGGCGGCGAGCCTCGTCCAGCAGAGTCATGGTGATCAGCGATTCAGCCAGCGGCATGGTGGCGCTCTCCGTCAGGCCTTGCTGGACGCAGCGGAGCACCTCGCGCAGCTGATAGGTGTAGCCGCGGCCGGCGGGGGTGAACTTCTCCACGCGGGACTCTCCCGAACCCGTGGTGATGGTCAGTTCCGTCGGATTGAACAAGGGCGCGTTGCACCGCAACATTCCTTTGGTGCCTGACACTGTGGCTGTTTGTGTGGAGACCGTCGTCAGGGACGTCATCAGTTGCGCCTGGGCCCCCGAGGGGTACAGGAGCGTCATGGCGGTCTCGGCGTCGACGCCGTCCCTGTTTCGGTGAGAGGTGGCCGTGAGGGAATGGGGCCGGCCCAGCACAGCAAGCGCCCACGTCAACAGGTACACGCCGACGTCCATGAGTGCGCCACCGCCGTCCTCGCGCTTCCATAGCCGGGCGTCGGGATGGTAAGGCGCCGGGAAACCGAGGTCCGCCTGCATCCACCTGATCTCGCCAAGTTCGCCCGAAGCGGTGATCTGCGCCGCCCGCTGGACGCTGGGGAGGAACCTGGACCATACAGCCTCCATCAGGAACAGGCCTTTCTCCTGTGCCAGACTGACCAGCGACGACGCTTCCCGCGCGTTGATAGTCATCGGTTTCTCGCACAGCACGTGCTTGCCCGCCTCGAGCGCGGCCTTGGCCACTGTGTAGTGGCTGGCGTGCGGCGTGGCGACGTAGACCACGTCTACCTTCTGATCCTGAAGCAGGCGCATGTAGCCAGGGACCCCGCCGGCGTCACCGTACGCCCGGCAGAAGCCGTGCCTGGTGGCAAAGTTGTCCGCACCGCCCTGAGTCCGGGAGCTGACCGCTTGCAGGACGGCGTCGGGCAGCAGTGCCAGATCGCTGACCACCATGGACGCGATCCTGCCCGTGGAAACAACGCCCCACCGGACCGGTTCGCCGGAAGCCCGGAGCGGGTCCGCGTGGCTGGTGGCCAGCAACGGCGTTCCAGTAAGGAGCGCTATTCTGGCAATCAGAGGCTCAGTTGCCGGAGTCAATGCGGCCACTCACGCTCTTGTAGTTCCGGCTGATGAGCGCCTGGAAGTCCGCCTCCGGTGGGCTGTCCACGGCCACGAGCCATTCCGGGCGCTTGCCGGTGAGGGCCCAGGCCGCCTGGACGGCCGCGCCGCGGGCGACGTACTCGCCCGGGCTGGGGATCACCACGGGAAGATCGAAGACCTGCGCGGCGATCTTCTGCACGGCCCGATTCTGCACTGCACCGCCGATCAGCAGCAGGCGCCGGGCCGGCACTCCCAGTTCACGCAGCGCATCCATTCCGCCGGACAGCCCGCACAGCATGCCTTCGACAGCTGCCCGGGCGATGTTGCTCCGCGTCGCCGACGCGATGCTGAGCCCGTGCACGCTTGCCTTCGCGTCCGGCAGGTTGGGCGTACGTTCACCCTCAAAATAGGGCACAAGCACCACTCCCCCGGCGCCGGGTTCCGCGTCCAGCGCCAGACGTGCCAGGCCATCGAAATCGACGTCCAGTACTTCGGCGATGGAACTGAGGACGCGGGCCGCGTTCAAAGTCACGGCAATGGGAAGGTAGCCGCCGCCCGCGTCGGCGAAGCCCGCAACGGTACCGGTGACATCCATGCAGGGGTCGGCTGAGACAGCAAACACCGTGCCGCTGGTCCCCACGGACACCACAATGTCGCCGGGGCTGATGCCCAGGCCCAGCGCAGCTCCGGCGTTGTCGCCGGCGCCTACGCCGATGGCGATTCCACCGTTTACGGGACCGGCGCCCAGGCCGGGCTCCGACGCGTCCTTGCCGTCGGCGAGGAAGCATGCGGGATGAACCCGCCCTGCCGTAGCACCGGGGTCAAGGACCCGGGGCAGAACGACGACGGCGCCGTCCGACCCCGCGGAGTCCGCGGCTTCACGGGCCGGGCGTCCAAAGGCCAGCTTGAACAATTCCAGGTCATAGGCGCCCGATTGAGGGTTCCAGTAGCCGGTGCCGCTGGCGTCGGACCTGTCGGTGGTCAGCTGCCCCAGGTCCGGGCCCAAGGGACTGGATCCTGCCGGGCCGAAGCCCCGCAGCCGCCAGGTCAGCCAGTCGTGCGGCAGGGCGACGGCGGCCACCCGGGCCGCGATCTCGGGCTCATGGTCGCGGACCCAGCGGACCTTGGTGACCGTGAAGGAGGCCACCGGTACCAGGCCGGTCCGCTTGGCATAGTCCTCCGCGCCCACTTCTTCGGTCAGGGCTGCGGCCGACTCTGCCGAGCGGGTGTCGTTCCAGAGCAGGGCAGGCCGCAGCACGTTGCCGTCCCGGTCCAGCAGCACCATGCCGTGCTGCTGGCCCCCCACGGAAAGCGCGCCGACCCCGGAGAGCCCGCCGGCGTCGTCGAACGCTTCGGAAAGCGCCCGCCACCAGTGGTCCGGATGGACCTCGGTGCCGTCCGGATGGCCGGCACGGCCCTCCCGGACCAGGGCACCGGTGTCCGCGTCCAGCACCACCACCTTGCAGCTTTGGGTCGAGGAATCGACCCCGGCAACGAGTGACATAGCAGCAGCCCTCAGTATCAGCGCGCGCCGAGCAGGTGCTCGATGAACAGCTGCTGGAGCTTCACGAAACCGAAGCCCTTGCCGCCGAAGTAGGCGTCGGCGTCGAACTCCTCGTACGCGGACCTGTCCGCGAGCAGCTGCTCGTAGCCTTCGCCCGGGTTCAGCGTGGGGACGTTGATCTCGGAAACCCGCGATGCTTCCAGGGCAGCCTGCACCTCGGGATCTGCACGGAAGGCCTGGGCACGCTCCTTGAGCAGCAGGTAGGTCTGCATGTTGGCCGCCGCGGAATCCCAGACACCCTTGATGTCCTCGGTCCGGCTGGGCTTGTAGTCGAAGTGGCGCGGGCCGTCGTAGGCCGGCCCGCCCTGCGGACCGCCGTTCTCCAGCAGGTCAACCAGGGAGAAGGCGTTCTGCAGGTCACCGTGGCCGAACACCAGGTCCTGGTCGAACTTGATGCTGCGCTGGCCGTTGAGGTCGATGTGGAAGAGCTTGCCCTGG
The DNA here is from genome assembly GCF_030815865.1 of Arthrobacter globiformis. Classification (NCBI taxonomy): domain Bacteria; kingdom Bacillati; phylum Actinomycetota; class Actinomycetes; order Micrococcales; family Micrococcaceae; genus Arthrobacter; species Arthrobacter globiformis. The sequence continues at coordinate 2,820,850 of NZ_JAUSXI010000001.1, read as the reverse complement.
TACAGCGCCTGGGCGATGCCGTGGGTGAAGTTCAGCCCGGCCATCTGCTCGTGGCCGGTCTCCGGGTTGATGCCGACAAGCTCCGGCCGCTCAAGGGTCTCGATGAACGCCATGGCGTGGCCCAGCGTGGGCAGCAGGATGTCCCCGCGCGGTTCGTTGGGCTTGGGCTCGATCGCGAAGCGGATGTTGTAGCCCTTGTCCGTCACGTAGTCGCCCAGCAGGTTCACCGCCTCGCGGTAGCGCTCGAGGGCACCGCGGATGTCCTTGGCGGCGTCGTACTCGCTGCCTTCGCGGCCGCCCCACATCACAAACGTCTCGGCACCCAGCTCCGCGGCGAGGTCGATGTTCTCCAGGACCTTGCGCAGGGCAAAGCGGCGCACACCGCGGTCGTTGCTGGTGAAGCCGCCGTCCTTGAAGACCGGGTGGCTGAACAGGTTGGTGGTCACCATCGGCACCACCATACCGGTGGCCTTCAGCGCACCGGTCAGCCGATCGATCTCCCGCTGCCGTTCAGCCGCAGAGCAGCCGAACGGGAACAGGTCGTTGTCGTGGAAAGTGATGCCGTACGCACCCAGGTCACTGAGCCGGTTGACGGCCTCCACCGTGTCCAGCGGCGGGCGGGTCGCCGAACCGAACTGGTCCTGCGCCTCCCAGCCAACCGTCCAGAGACCGAAGGAAAACTTGTCATCACGCGTGGGCTGAATCGCCATTGAAATGCTCCGAGGCTAGAGGTTATTTGAGCGTTAGGGAAGTCAAAAATGTTCCCAAAACGAATATGTTTCGAGAGCAAACATATTCGGTCTTTTTTGTGAAGTCAAGCACCTGGCGGCCACCGGGAGGTCGCGCCTCGGCGCACGGCTGCGACTCTTCTGGGACATACCGCCGCGTCGGGCCGTTATGTTAGGCGGTGCACCAAACTGCGTTTGGGCGAACATCGAACAAGAGCACGCCAACTCGGGGAATCAGCTCGTGACAGAACGTAAACGGCCCAGCAAACTACACCTACTGCGGCTCCCCGACCCAGCCGTTCGGCCAGCACACAGGAGCGGCAGGACCCAATCAGGTGCGCCGACCGTGTAAGGGCGCTGGGATCCCACGATTCGCTCACTGACCTCGAGGACACCGCGGGAACGCGCTGACGTCCTTGAGGGTCTGGACGACGGCTCAGCATGGACAGCGCACGGTTGTGGGACTGGGAGTCCCGTCCACGCCGCGTATCGGTTAGCCTTCCAGCGCCTGGATGCGGTAGCGCAGGACGTGCGCCTGGCCGGGCTCCAGAACAATGAGGTCCTGGCCTGAATTGAAAGCATCAGGCGGGCAGCTCATAGGTTCGACAGCCAATCCTTTGCGGTCGCGCAGTTCTCCGGAATACAGCTGCACCCAGGGAGCATCGGTGCCGGTGGATTGGAGGACTGCGGAAAGCCTCAGCGCGGGGTTGCGGAGCGTGACGTCCCACTTTCCCTTGGGAAGCGCGGTGAAGGCGTGGTCCAGCCGCTGCGAATCCAGTGTTCTGGCCACAGAGAAGTCGAACTCGGTTCCTTTGGAGTCAAGCAGATCAGTGGGCTGGAGCCTTTCGTCGGTCATGAGCACCTTGCCGGCTGTGAAGCTGAGCTCACAGTTGGAGATGTCCTCTCCCCCGGCGGTCATATAGGGGTGGGAGCCGCAGCCATAGGGTGCGCGCGACTGGCCACGGTTCTCGGCTCTAAGCTCTACCATGAGTCCGGAATCCGCCTCCAGTCTGTAGTTGGTCGAGAGCTCGAGCTGGAACGGGTACCCGGGCTCACCGTTAAGCCGGTGTGTGAGGGTTACCTCCTCAGGTGACTGCTGGCCCACCAGCCATTCACTCCACAGCACGAGTCCGTGCAGGGCACTGCCAGTGGCCGCCTCATTTACGGGCAGCTCGTATCGCTGCCCGGCAAATCCATATGCGCCGCTGTGCACCCGGTTCGGCCAGGGCATGAGGACCTTTCCCGCGTATGCCGGCGGCAGCCCGTCCGGAGGGAAGGGCAGGACGAGGTCCTGACCTTGGAAAGTGAGGCTATGCAGCCCCGCCCCTACAGTGGCCGCACTTGCCTGGTATTCCCCCGCCTCGAGAACGATCAGCTCCCCGTTGGGACTGGCGATTGTGGACATGCGGTTCCTTTCAGGAGGACGTTGCCGGTTAGGACGAGCCGCGTTCGGCACTGCCGTGCTTTGGGGACAACGTGTGCGTTGGGGATTCAGGGCGTTTCAAGTGTTCTGTTGGTTCTGCTGGACAGTGCACGACGCCAAACCCTCCGGCCAGCGCACGTTCCTCCGGGATGATCAAGTCAGCCCGGATGCTACGGCAGAGCACAGCCCGGCTTCGCCAGGAACGAGTCTGTCTGCTCAGCTGTGGGTGGTTACCGGCCGTGGTTCCGAGGATGATCCTCGGATTACCAGGTGGGTTGCCAGCTCCACCCGCTGGGAATCGAGTGCTTCACCGTGGATCTGCCGGAGCACAGCACGGAGCGCAGCGCGGCCCATCTCCTGAAGTGGCTGAGCGACGGAGGTGAGGGGCGGAATGGATTCCTCTGCTTGGTATGTTCCGTCGAATCCTACGAGGCTCAGGTCCTCGGGGACCCGCAGGCCGTTTTTGCGCGCTTCTCCGAGGACTCCGAGTGCAATGATGTCGCTGGCAGCGAAAATGGCGGTAGGTGGCTCCGGGAGACTCAGCAGTTCCTTCAGCCCTTGGGCACCGTGATCTGATCGGAAGCTCCCGGAGATGGTGTACGCGGGGTTCACTGTTAGGCCTTTGGCCATGAGGGCCGCCATGTAGCCGTGCAATCTGGCCTGGTTGCACTCGGCCGTTTCCGGTCCGCCCAGGAACCCGATACGCGAATGCCCCAGTTGCAGCAGGTGTTCTGTTGCAGCCTTACCGCCTGCCCAATTGGTGGCACCGACGCTGACGACGTCGGTCGGGGGCGGATTCATCGGGTCGATCACCGCCACCGGTATCTTCCGGCGCCGGAACGCGTGCAGCTGGGCGGCGCTGAAGGCGGATGTCACAACGATCATGCCGCCGCGGCCGGCATCAACCATTCTCTGCGCCCGTCGTTCCGGGCTTATCGGGGTGCCGCCCGCGTGGCTGGTTACGCTCAGCATCACTTCGACATCCGTGGCGCCAGCATACTCAAGCACTCCGTTGAGGATCTCCACGGAGTACGCGGACGTCAGCGCATCGAAAACCACCTCGACCACAGTTTGCCCTGGCGCAGAGGCCCTGCGCTGCAGCGGGGACTGATAACCCGACGCCTCCAGGGCAGCAATCACCCTGGCACGAGTATCCGGGGAGACATCCTCCCGCCCATTCACGACCTTGGAGACCGTGGGCGCCGAGACGCCGGCCCGCAAAGCAACAGCTGCCAGGGTTATTTTTTCCGGCCGAACGGTCATAGACAAGGCATCCTCGAGTTCCTTCGAAACATTTCGATGAATGCCATCATGCATCTCTTTCGAAAGGTGGTCAACCGCAAATGGAGAGGTTTAGAGAAACTGCGGCAAAAAATATCTTGACTGTGACAGGGCTCACCGTTAGATTTACTTCCACTGGTCGCAACTTTTCGAAACTTTCGAAAGCGCACAGGTGCGACCCTACTGCTCAGACGACATGGACGGTCGGCCTCGAAGCCGGCGAGACAGTCCACTTCACACGTTACCGGGTGCCCAGCGTTGAGCCCGGAGGATGAACGGATACAAAATGAAGATTCGAAAGATGCGCTCTGCTGCCTTGGCAATTTCCGCCGCGGGAGTGGCGCTTAGTCTGGCCGCCTGCGGTTCTGCCGGTCCTGCCGGTTCAAACGTGAGCGGTGACTCGGCCACCATGTGGGGTCTGACCGGCGGTAACCAGCCTGTCATGCAGAAGTCGGTGGACTCGTGGAACCAGACGAACCCGGAGAAATCGATCAAACTGGATTTCTTCGCCAATGACGCCTACAAAACCAAGGTCCGTACCGCCGTGGGCGCCGGTGAAGGCCCAACGTTCATCTATGGCTGGGGCGGTGGAGTGCTGAAGTCCTATGTCGATTCCGGCCAGGTCGCTGACCTGTCCGACTTCGTCAAGGAAAACCCGAAAGTCAAGGACCGGTACCTTCCCTCGGTGCTGAAGAACGGCGAGGTGGACGGCAAGACCTACGCCCTGCCCAACAATAACGTCCAGCCTGTCGTCCTCTACTACAACAAGGAAGTCTTCGAGAAGGTTGGCGCGCAGCCGCCCAAGACCTGGGATGAACTGATGGCACTCGTGCCCAAGTTCAAGGATGCCGGCATTGCCCCGTTCTCGCTTGGCGGCCAGTCCAAGTGGCCGGACCTGATGTGGCTGGAGTACCTCGTCGAGCGCATCGGCGGGCCAGAGGTTTTCGCGAACATCGCCGCCAACAAGCCCGGAGCCTGGTCTGACCCTGCGGTGACAGAAGCACTGACAAAAATTCAGGAACTGGTTGATGCAGGCGGATTTATCAACGGATTCTCGTCCATTGCCGCCGACAGCAACGCCGACCAGGCTCTGATGTACACCGGCAAGGCGGCCATGATCCTGCAAGGCGGCTGGATCTACCAGGGCATGAAGAAAGACGCGCCCGACTTCGTCAAGAGCGGCAAGCTCGGCTTCACCACCTTTCCCGCCGTCGAAGGCGGCAAGGGCGACCCCGCGAACGTCGTAGGCAACCCCTCCAACTTCTGGTCCATCTCCGCCAAGGCCACGGATGCGCAGAAGAAGGCCGCACTGGACTATGTCAAGGATGGCATGTTCACCGACGCGGACACGAAGGCTTTGATCGACTCGGGGGCCGTGCCGGTGATCAACGGAATCGAAGACAAACTCGCTGCGTCTCCGGACAAGGACTTCCTGACCTTTGTCTACGGAATGGCCAAAAAGGCGCCCAACTTCACGCTCTCCTGGGACCAGGCGCTGAGCCCGGCCCAAGGCGACGCGATGCTGTCCAACCTTGACCAGATCTTCCTGAAGAAGATCACCCCCGAGCAGTTCGTCTCCACGATGAACGCGACGACCGGGAAGTAAGAGACCGTGACATCCCTCACTTCTGCACCCCGAAGGGTCCGCGACGCGGGCCCCTCGGGGTGGCTGGCAGCACCGGCCCTTATCTTCTTCCTCGCCTTCGCGGTCGTCCCGCTCATCGGCGTCGTCTTCCTTAGCTTCACGAGCTGGAACGGGCTCGGCGAGATCAAGCTGGAAGGCCTGTCCAGCTGGACCACTGTCCTGACGGATCCGGTGACGGGCAACGCCTTGGTAGTAACAGCCAAGATCATGTTCTTCTCGTTCATCGTCCAAGCGCCCGTCAGTTTGCTGCTTGGCGTGTTTACGGCCGGCGGGCAAAAATACCGCGCAGCTCTGGCCGTCCTCTACTTCCTGCCGCTGCTGCTCTCGTCTGCCGCAGTCGCGATTGCCTTCAAGGCCCTGCTGGACCCTAACTTTGGCCTAGGACCCGGCTTTAAGCTCCCCATCCTGACCCAGGACTGGCTCGGAAATTCGGATCTGGTGCTCTTCGTGGTGGTCTTTGTCATCGCCTGGCAGTTCGTCCCGTTCCACACCCTGATCTATCAGGGCGGGGTGCGCCAGATCCCGACCTCACTCTACGAGGCCGCGGAAATCGATGGGGCGGGACGGTTCCGCCAGTTCTGGAACATCACCCTGCCCCAGCTGAAATACACCATCATCACGTCCTCCACGCTGATGGTGGTAGGCAGTCTGGCCTACTTCGACCTCATCTTCGTGCTCACCGGCGGAGGCCCCGGCTACAGCACACGGCTGCTGCCGCTGCACATGTACCTGACCGGCTTCAAGGCCAACGACATGGGGGCGGCCAGCGCCCTGGGTGTCATCCTCATCGTCATCGGCCTCGGACTCGCGCTGCTCCTGCAGCGCCTGGGCGGGAAGAACCGCAACGCAAGCCAACTGGAAGGTGCCTGATGGCCTCCACGACACAGCTCCCCGTTCCTCCGTCGCGGGTTACTGCAGACCCGGCAGCAGCACCCGTTGCCCGTACCAAAGGCCCGGGCCGGCAGCGTCCAAACCTCCTGGGCGGGGTGGGAGGCTGGCTCTGGCTCGCGATCATTATCATCCCGATCTACTACGTAGTGATTACCAGCTTCAAGAACCAAGCCGGATTCTTCACCTCCAATCCGATGCTTCCGGCGCCAGAACCTACGCTGGACAATTACAAGCTGGTGCTGGACAACAACTTCGTCAAGTACTTCACGAACAGCGTCATCGTCACCCTTGGTACAGTGCTCCCCGCCCTCGCCGTGTCTTTCATGGCCGCATACGCAATCGTCCGGGGTAAAAGCCGGTTCCTGAACTGGACGAACAACCTGTTCCTCCTGGGCCTGGCCATCCCCCTGCACGCCACCATCATTCCCATCTATTGGATGATCACCAGGGCGCACCTGTACGACACACTGCTGGCGCTGATCCTGCCATCCGTGGCTTTTGCCATCCCGGTCAGCGTCCTCATCCTGTCCAACTTCATGCGCGATGTACCCAACGAGCTATTCGAGTCCATGCGCTTGGACGGCTGCTCCGACTGGGCCATGATGTGGCGCCTGGCCCTGCCGATGACCAAGCCGGCGGTGATCACTGTGGGCATCTACAACGCCCTCCACGTATGGAACGGCTTCCTCTTCCCCCTGATCCTCACCCAAAGCCCAGCCACGAGGGTGCTGCCGCTCTCACTGTGGACCTTCCAAGGCGAGTTCAGCGTCAACATCCCCGCCATCCTCGCCTCCGTGGTCCTGGCCACCCTCCCCCTCCTGGTGATTTACGTCGTCGCCCGCCGGCAGCTGCTCAGCGGCCTGACGGCCGGCTTCAGCAAGTAATTCCAGGAACTCCACGAAAGGACACAGAAAATGACTACCGCAAAGCCATTGCGGGTCGGCATGGTCGGCTACGCCTTCATGGGCGCGGCGCACTCCCACGCCTGGCGGACAGCGCCCCGATTCTTCGACCTGCCCCTGCAGCCGCAGCTAACCGCCGTCGCCGGCCGGAACGCCGACGGCGTCAGGGCCGCAGCAGAAAAGCTCGGCTGGGAATCCGTAGAGACAGACTGGCGGCGCCTGATCGAACGCGACGACATCGATCTAATCGACATCTGCACGCCCGGTGACACCCATGCCGAGATCGCGACCGCCGCCCTCGAGGCCGGCAAACACGTGCTGTGCGAAAAGCCGCTCGCCAACTCCGTCGAGGAGGCGGAGCGGATGACGGTTCTGGCTGAGGCAGCTGCGAAGCGGGGTGTCTTTGCGATGTGCGGGTTCAGTTACCGCCGCACACCGGCGCTTGCCCTGGCCAAGCGCATGGTGGACGAAGGCTGGCTGGGAACCATCCGGCATGTCCGCGCCCAGTACCTGCAGGACTGGCTGTCCGATGAGAACGCCCCCATGACCTGGCGGTTGGACAAGTCCAAGTCCGGGTCCGGATCCCTGGGGGACATCGGAGCGCACAGCATCGACGCAGCACAGTGGATCACCGGGCAGAAGATCACCGGGGTATCCGCACTGCTGGAAACGTTCGTTCCGGAGCGTCCCCTGGCCGGGGACCTGGTGGGCCTGGGCGGGCACGGCGACATCGGGCAGGACGCGCCGCTCGGGACAGTCACCGTGGATGACGCCGCCATCTTCAGCGCCCGGTTCGATGGCGGCGCTGCTTCAACGGGCGCCATCGGCGTCTTCGAGGCGACGCGCTACGCGCTGGGACGGAAGAACGCGATGCGGCTGGAACTGAACGGCACCAAGGCGTCCCTTGCCTTCGACTTCGAAGACATGAACGCCCTCTCCTTCTACGATGCTGCCGAATCGCCCGACGCCGGCTTCCGCCGGATCTTCGTCACCGAACCCGAGCACCCCTACGTCGGCAACTGGTGGCCCACCGGCCACGGCCTGGGGTACGAACACGGCTTCACCCACCAGGTGGTGGACCTCGTCACAGCGATCGGCGACAGCCGCCAGCCGGAGCCGTCCTTCGCGGACGCCCTGCAGGTCCAGCGTGTCCTCGCTGCCGTGGAATCCAGCGCAGCCAACTCCAGCCAATGGCAAAAGGTCTGAGAACGTGAGCACAGAAGAAGGAATCCCGATGACCCGGCCTATTACGCTTTTCACCGGCCAGTGGGCCGACCTGCCGTTCGAGGAGGTGGCCCGACTCGCCGGCGAGTGGGGCTTCGATGGCCTGGAGATCGCCTGCTGGGGCGACCATCTGGACCCGCGCCGCGCCGCCGAGGACGACACCTATCTCCAGGACCGGCTGGACATCCTGGAAAAGAACAACCTTCAGGTCTTCGCCATCGCCAACCACCTCACCGGCCAGGCCGTCTGCGACGACCCGATCGACGAACGCCACCAAGGCATCCTCTCTGCAGAAACCTGGGGCGACGGCGAGCCCGAAGGAATCCGGCGACGGGCCGCCGAGGCAATGATGGACACGGCCCGGGCCGCAGCCCGGCTCGGCGTGAAGACCGTAACCGGATTCACCGGTTCCTCCATCTGGAAGGCCGTGGCGATGTTCCCGCCCGCTTCGGAGGACATGATCGACGCCGGGTACCGGGACTTCGCAGACCGCTGGAACCCCATCCTCGACGTCTTTGACGAGGTGGGGGTCCGCTTCGCCCTCGAAGTCCACCCCTCGGAAATCGCCTACGACTACTGGACCACCAAACGCACCCTGGAAGCCATCGGCCACCGCAAGAGCTTCGGCCTGAACTTCGACCCGTCCCACTTCATCTGGCAGGACCTGGACCCCGTGATGTTCCTGCAGGACTTCGCCGAACACATCCTGCACGTGCACGTGAAGGAATCCGTCCGCCAACTCGACGGGCGCAACGGCCGGCTCGGCTCACACCTGCCCTGGGCCGATCCCCGCCGGGGCTGGGACTTCGTCACCGCCGGGCACGGGGACGTGCAGTGGAACAGAATCTTCCGCACCCTGAACGCCATCGGCTACACCGGTCCAACAAGCATCGAATGGGAAGACGCCGGCATGCACCGGCTCACCGGCGCCCCCCAGGCGCTGGCCATGGTGCAGGAACTCGCCCGGATTGCCCCGCCCACCGCCGCGTTCGACGCCGCCTTCGCAAGTCGCTGACGCAACGTTCAAAAACTAAGGAATCATTTCATGACAGAAAACAAGACAGCCCTGGTGGTCCGGGGCGGCTGGGACGGCCATCAGCCTTACGAGGCCACGGAACTCTTCATCCCGTTCCTCAAAGACAACGGGTACGACGTCAGGGTCGAGGAATCCCCAAAGGTCTACGCCGACGCCGCCTATATGGCCGGAGTGGACCTCATCATGCAGTGCATGACCATGACCACCATCGAAAAAGACGAATTCGCCGGACTCCGCGCCGCCGTCGAAAACGGCACGGGCCTGGCCGGCTGGCACGGCGGGATCGCCGACTCCTACCGCAACAACTCCGACTACCTGCACCTGATCGGCGGCCAGTTCGCCTGCCACCCCGGCAAGCACTCCGACGAGTGCATCGGAGAGCAGTCCGACAACTACGTGCCCTACACGGTGAACATGCTCCCCGCCGCCGCCGAGCACCCCATCACCAAAGGCATCTCCGACTTCGACCTCGTCACCGAACAGTACTGGGTCCTCTCGGACGACTACATCGACGTCCTGGCCACCACCACCCAGAAAGTTCGCGCGTGGGACCCCTGGAACCGCGAAGTGACCTCACCGGCCATCTGGACCCGCCAATGGGGCAAGGGCCGCATCTTCGTCGCCACCCCCGGACACCGCACAGACATCCTTCAGGACACCAACGTCCGCACCATCATCGAAAGGGGCCTGCTATGGGCAAGCCGGTAAACGTAGGAATCATTGGCTGCGGGGCCATCATCGCCCAGTACCTCACCAATTTCCGCCGCCTCCACGCCGTAGAACTGGTAGCGGTGGCCGACCTGGATCCCGCCCGCGCCCAGGCCGTCGCGGACGACTATGAGGGCGTTCGCGCTGTCTCAGTTGACGAACTCATCGCCGCGGACGACGTCGACCTCGTTCTCAACCTGACCATTCCCGCAGCCCATGCAGACATCGCGCTAAAGGCCATCGCCGCCGGAAAGAGCGTCTACGGGGAGAAGCCCCTCGCAGCCAACGTCATGGAAGCCCGGCAAGTGCTCGAGGCGGCTGCCAAGGCAGGTGTGAAGGTCGGGTGTGCCCCCGACACCGTCCTGGGCACCGGAATCCAGACCGCCCGGAAGGCCATCGACGACGGCCTCATCGGCGCCCCGATCAGCGCCACCGCCACCATGGTCACCCCCGGACACGAGCGCTGGCACCCCAACCCCGACTTCTACTACCAGCCAGGCGGCGGACCCCTGCTCGACATGGGGCCCTACTACGTGAGCGCTCTGGTCACTCTGCTCGGCCCGGTCGTGTCCGTGATTGGCGCGGCCAGCCACACGCGCAACGAACGAACCATCGGCTCGGGCCCCCGGGCAGGTGAATCCATCCCTGTGACCACGGACTCCCACGTCACCGGCATCCTGATGCACGCCTCGGGCGCACTGTCCACACTGGTGATGAGCTTTGACGCTGTCCAGTCCAAGTCCCCCAACATCGAAATCCACGGGGAGCTAGGCTCACTTGTGGTTCCGGATCCAAACCATTTCGACGGCGACGTTCAGCTGTTCCTCCTCGGCGCCGAGTCCTGGGAGACGTTGCCGGTTTCCGCCGGTTACGTCGACTCAGGCCGCGGCTTTGGCATCGCCGACCTCGCCGCCACTGCGGCGGGAAGCGAACCACGCGCCGGAGGGGTGCTGGCTTTCCACGCGCTCGAGGTCATGGAATCCATCCTCGTATCGGCGCGCACCGGAGCCGCCGTGCCCATCCAGAGCACCGCAGCGAGGCCCGATCCTGTTCCCTTGATCAACCTCAACCAGGCAGCCACGGTGGAACAGACACTGCCATCCGAAGGGATTCGGCAGGAAGAAGTCCAGCCCGTCAGTTCGTAGGACTGCGCAGATACGCCCCGCTGGCACAAGGCGGGGCGTATCGTCTAGCTGCCGCCGGCGATCTTTCTGCTGCTCTCCTGCTCCCCGCAATCGGCTCCCAGCGGATATACCCGGTCGCGCGATCGCCAGCCTTCGCTCAGGGTGTCACCTCTGGGAGTCAATTGGAAGTCAGCCACTGCCAGATCGTCCGCCAGCTGCTACCTGGACGGGCAAACTGCTATTTGCTGCGATCCGACTTTCGGGCTCGTGGTGTTTGATGGCGAGGTGCAGGGCGAACCCCGTCGGGATGTTGGTGGTGGCTGCTGTGCGCCGCTTCTCGATCGGCTCTTCGAAGGGGCGGCTGATGCGGGCCAAGTTGCTGCGGCCCTCCAATTGGTAGCCGTCCCCGGCCCCGGGTCACGGACGTGTTCCTGCCCAAGATCGAGGTATGGATCGAGGCGTCCAAGGGACGGATCTGCGCCGACAAAGCCCACGAAAAGCTCTTGGGCCTGGGCTACGAGGGGTCGGAGCGGCCCACCCCGCCGGGCCATCGCCCAGGTCAAGGCCGCGTGGCGGCTGGGGCATGTATGGGTCCACCGGCCATGGATCACCGAGCCGGGGATGTGGCTGCAGTATGACTTCGGTGACGGACCACGCGTCGACGGCGTGAAGACCATCCCGTTCGTCGCGTGACTGGCGTTCTCCGGGTTCCGGATCGTGATCCCGTTGCGGGACCGGACCGCGTCGAGCGTGTTCCCGGCACTGGACCGGTGTTTCCGGATTCTGGGCGGGGCAACGATATATGTGCTGACCGATAACGAGAAAACCGTTACCACCATCCACGTCGCCGGGGTCCCCGGTGCGGAACCAGCAGACCCTGGACCTCGCCCGCCACTACGGGGTCACGGTGCTGAGGAAAACGGTGCCTGGGAAGCGATGTCCCGGGTCACGGAATTGTGCGGCAGGCGCCGGTATCCCCTGCTCGTCGAGATCCGACCCTCCGCTGGACCGGCAAGCACACAAGGACGGCATTTACCGGCTCCTGGCCGCTGACCCGCGTGCCCATCATCGGGGCATCCCCGGTTGGACGCGTCATCGTGAACTTTTATCTCTGCAGACATCCCCGCCCATTCCCACCCGGTTGTTTGACTCAGCCCAGGAGGCGCTGGGTTGGTTTGGCTACGCGGGCACGTCCGGGCTTCCTGCAACGCCATCAGCAAAGGAACAGCAACAATGAATGGACCACCGGGATCTGTTCTGTGCAGAGGATCCGGGCATGGATGCCATACGAGCCGGATCAACTGACCTTCCTCCTGGCGTCGAAGTGACCCACACTTGTGCACAGAGTTTTCTCTCTTCACATCGACGTACGTTCGGCGAAAGGCAGGTCAGGTTGTGGTTTCTTTGATCTCGATGGCAGCACTTACTGGACCGCAGGAGCTCAAGCCCACCGTCCCTTCTCCCCGGAGCATTAAGTCCACGGACCTGCCGAAACTCGCAGACCTCTATCTGCATGCCTACGGCGACGGAACATCCCCTTCGGACGCAGAAAAAGCCGCCGATAGGATCAGCGCCGCCTTCGAAGGCGTCCACGGCACCCCTATCCCTCAAGCTTCCCTATTAACCGCTGACGCAGAAGGCCGCATCACCGCCGCTATCATCACCACAGAGCGAGGCCTTGGAACCGACGGAACCAGAACTGCTTTCATCGCAGAACTTTTCACCCACCCCGATCACCGCAGGCAGGGCCTCGCCGAAAAACTCCTCAGCCACGCCCTCCAGGCCCTGCACGATACGGGCCACAAGACCCTGGCTGTGACCGTAAACAGCGCTAACGCCGCCGCCATCGCCCTCTACCTGTCCCGAGACTTCCGCCGCCTCACCCCCTTCGCAGGGAACGACGACTAAGCCAATCGCGAGAGGTGTGGCCACCAGAAATTCCTCGTCATATCGCTGGACGATCAACCAGATATTTATTAGTGTCTCTAACTACGGAAACCGGCAGGGGCGCGAACAGCGCCCGGGGAGGAGGAGCGCATCACCGCTGACCAATACCAGAGATCAACTGCCCAACCCGCTGAAAGCCCCTCCCGAGGGGCTTTCCTCATTTGCCGCGAGTATGAAACGGACACAGTCATTTGTTCCAGCACTTCATCACTCGTCCCAACCGCGCCCGCATGGAGCCGCGGCTGGCCAAAAGGCCCAGTGCGTCGCAGCATGATGAAATGTGGACTATCGGCGTTCCGAAGCTGCGGATGAGAAGTCCGCCTGAGGCGGATCGATGCCGGTGCTCCCTGGGCCTACTCCTCGCGGTCGATCTCCAAGTAGCTGAGGCCGCTCAGGTCTAACCAATATTGGCTTGGTGTTTCCACCAACCGCAGCAGCACTCCGTGGCAGTCGCGGCAGCGGACCACAATGCCGGGTGCGTCGGTGAAGGCCATGGCCTCGCCAAAAGCTCTAACTGAGCCGCAATGCCTACAGCGTCCGAGCGCCGCGATGATGTCGATGCGGAACACTTCGGACAGGGCGCCGGCCGTGGCGTTCCCGTCCACATACGGAATCGGGTCATGGGGTGCTGCTGCAATGTCCTGGTCTTCGGAGTCCGGGACAGCAAAGTTGTCTGGGCCGTTCACCGGATACCTCCCGTCCCGCCAAACCGTTCAGTCTTTATCGACTCCCGCGAATAGCCGGCCATCACAAGCCAGTCCGCGACGGTCTCCACGAAGACGGTTTGCCCGCAAACAAATACATCCGGATTCTCCTCAGCTGGGAAGATCTTGGCCAAAAGGGTGTCCGAAGCAAGGCGCGCCGGCGTGACCGGCCAGCCCTCCGGCGTCGAGCGCGTATAGACGTAGTCGACCATTAGCTTGGCTGATTCCTGGTCCAATCGACGCAGCTCGTCGCGGTAAAGCGAAGCCTCGGGGGACTTGAGGGAATAGAGCAACTTGAAAGGGGCCTCGTTGTTGGAGGCCTGATGGGCGCGGATCATCGACATCAGCGGCACCACACCGGATCCTCCCCCGATCAGCTGCACCCGATTCACATTGCTCGGCCGCCAGACAAACCACCCGCCCACCGGCCCCCGGATTTCCAACCGGTCCCCGACGGCCAAGTCCCGGACAAGGTAAGGCGACACTTCGCCGTCAGACAGCTCGTCAACGGTGATTTCCAGATGCTCATCCATACCTGTGGACGCCACCGAGTAAGAGCGGATGGCCGTGTACCCGTCGTCGGCGGTGAGGCGGAGGTCAATGTGCTGGCCGGCCAGATGTCCCATTAGGCCATCCACACGCAGCCGAATGGTCCTGGCTGTGGCGTGTTCCGCTACCCCGCCCACTACTTCAGCGACATGCCATACGGAGCTCACGGCAAGAGCCTCACGAGTACCGCTCCTCGCGCCACGGATTGCCGTGAAGATGATAGCCATTCGATTCCCAGAAACCGGGAACGTCTTCCCCTGTCAGTTCCAAACCATGAATCCACTTGGCGCTTTTCCAGAAATACAAATGCGGGACCAAAAGCCGAGCCGGACCGCCGTGGGCCCGTTCAAGAGGTTCGCCATCGAATTCCCAGGCCACCCACGCCTTGCCGCCCAGGAGGTCCCAAAGCGGAACATTGGTTGTGTAGCCGCCGAAGGAATGCGCCGTGGCGAAGTCGCTAGTGGTTTCCACGTTTTCGAAGAGTGCGTCCAACGAAACTCCACGCCACACTGTCCCCAGTTTTGACCAGCTGGTCACACAGTGAATGTCCTTAGTGATTTCCTCCTGCGGCAAGGCCAAGAATTCATTCCAGGACCAAGAGAGCCGCAGGCCATTCTCAGTGGTGATGAAAAATTCCCATTCGTCGATGGGTATTAGCGGAGCAGGTCCGGCCGTCAGGACGGGAAAGTCCTGCGTTTCATGCTGCCCAGGAGGCAGTGCAGGATTCTCCGACCGCCGTCCACGGAAACCGGAAGAAATGATACCCATGATGCACCTCCGCAGTGGAGCTCCACCCGGCCCAGCGGCCGACGTTGCCCCAACCATAGGGCAACGTCGGGGCGTGGTCTAGGCATCAACGGGACTCAGCCGGGGCGTCGAACAAAAACCAATGCGTGGGTTGAAGGGAACAAGCTCTCGGCGGGCGAGTGGCGCCCGGTAAAGGTACACCCACCCCGACGTCAGGCAGTTGTGCGAACCTGTTGTCAGAATAGGATCGATTCGGCTCCGTCCGACACCCTCTGGGACGGTCTTGGCTTTCAGCCTGACAATATTCAACCGGAAGGTATCAGAGGACCGTCACCGAATCGGCAAGCAGGAGGGGGTCGGGGTATCCTCTCCGAGATTTTCCCGATACACATGCGCGGACTCGGGATCGGCGTCTCTGTATTTTGCCTCTGGATTGCAAATGCCCTGCTCGGACTCTTCTTCCCCGCTCTTGTCGCACAACTGGGGCTCACGGGAACACTTCCTGCTGGCCATTGCCCGTCAGAGCGACGGCGTCGACAGCGGGGTACTGGGCATGCACGAAGTCGCGATCCGGGAAGAAATCATCGGCGCCGGGTAACTAACTCGTCCCACATTGAAGCCGCAGACCAGGCCGGTCTGCGGCTTCAATGCTGTCCGGCGGCAGCTTTTCTGTCTGGCGCCGGGCCCGTCGGCACTGCAAGCGTTGGGCGAAACGGCCCAAACTGTTCAGGCCTTGACCAGTCTTGGTCCCGGGTCTAGCTTTACGTTGCTGACCAAGCAGATCCCGGAACGACTTGAAGGAGCCCTCTCCATGGCACTCGTCACTCTCCTCCACCGCTTCGCCGACTACGACACGTTCCGCAGGGTCTACGACGCTGCAGACGGGCTGCGGCAATCCGGCGGCGTGAGCGATCATTCGGTCCACCGTATGGCCGACGACCCCAACAACATCCTGGTGCTCCACTACTTCGATTCTGTCGAGAAAGCCCGCGCCTATCTGGGCAATCCGGAACTCAAAGACGCCATGCAGCAGGCCGGCATGCAGGGCGAGCCCCGGATCGAGTTCTACGAATAAGGAACAGTGGTCCTGCCCGCTCCGATACCTTTGCCACACTCAAGCAACTGCCTGGCATTGCTCGACCAGACGAGACAGGACCGCGATGACTCAACCTCGGCCAACGTCTGACGAGATCCGATCCAACACGTTGGCGGACGTCCGGCGGTTCGGTTTCGGTAAGGGGGTGGGGCTGGCCAATCGCCGGCGCGCCCTTGGGTGGCACCGGTGATTGGCCAAGCAGGTTGAGCGTGTGGTTAGCGGTCGCGGTCGATGGCGGCGTCCAGCCCTGCCGAAAGCGGTGCGCCGACGAGGTCGAGAGCGGCGAGGGCTTCGTCGATTCGCTGCAGGTCGTTCGCGCTGAGTTCGAGGTCGGCTGCGGGCAGGTTGTCGTCGAGGTGGGTCAGGCGGGTGCCGCCGGGGATCGGAACGACCCACGGTTTCTGGGCCACGAGCCAGGCCAGTGCCAGTTGCGCCGGGGAGGCGCCCTTTTCGGCTCCGAAATTCTTGAGGAAGTCGACGAGGGCGAAGTTCGCCTCAAGTGCCTCGGGCGTGAAGCGGGGGAAGTCCGCCCGCAGGTCGTTAGGGTTGTCGAACTTCATGTCCCGGGTGATGCCACCGGTGAGAAATCCCTGTCCGAGCGGGCCCCAGGCGACCAGCCCGATCCCGAGTTCTTCGCAGACCCCGAACTTCGTGGCTTCCGGTTCCCGCATCCACAGTGAGTAATGGTCCTGGATGACGGCGACCGGTTGGACGGCATGGGCACGGCGGATGCTTGTTTCGCTCGCTTCCGACAGTCCGAAGTGACGCACTTTGCCTTCGGCGATGAGTTCCTTGACGCTGCCTGCGACGTCCTCCATCGGGACGTTGGGGTCGACCCGGTGCTGGTACAGCACGTCGATGTGATCGGTGCGCAGCCGGCGCAGCGACGCCTCAACCACGTCCCGAATGTGCCCGGGGCGGCTGTTGAGTCCGACCGTTTCTCCGTTGGCGTTAATGTCGAAACCGAACTTGGTGGCCACTTGAACCTCGTCCCGGATGGGCTGCAGCGCTTCGCCGACCAGCTCTTCGTTGACGTAGGGGCCGTAGCCCTCGGCGGTGTCGAACAAGGTGACGCCGCGTTCGGAGGCGGACCGGATGACGGCAAGGGCTTCGGCCCGGTCGATAGCGGGGCCAAGGCCGAAGCTCAGGCCCATGCAGCCAAGGCCGATGGCCGATGTTTCAAGGGCGTCGCCGAGCTTGCGTGTTTTCATTGCATTTTTCCTTTGTGGTGTTGAACGCGCGTGGATTGGGGGGAATGAAGGAGGCAGAGAAAGTAGATGGGTGTGCTGTTGTCGGTGGCGCCCCAGCGGGTCGGGTCTGGGACAGTTCAGCGGGCGGGCTCAGTCTCTGGTGCGGGCACGGTCGACCTTGTTTTCCTGGCTCGCCGGGCCGCGAGATCCGAAGGCAGGATGAAGGCCGCTGTGGTGACCAGGGCCAGGAGAAGGAGGACGCTGCCCGTGGTGAGTGCGGCACTGACCTGCGCGGCCAGGTGCTCCGCAGCAGGGCCTCCGGTGGGGACGGTGGCTGCGGCCGCGACCGCGATACCGAGACCCAGGCAGGTACCAACCTGGTGGAAGGTGTTCACAAGGCCCGAGGCGGCGCCGGCGTCGGCCGCGGGGGCACCAATGATGCCGAATGACGTCAGCGGCGCGAAGGCAAACCCCTGGCCGGCGCCAATGAGGACCATGGGCAGGGCGACTCCCGTCCAGTAGCTGAAGTCGGTTCCGACACAGCTGAGCCAGAACATCCCTGCGAGGGTGATCAGGATCCCGGCCAGCAGGGCAACCGAGCCCGGCATCCTCCGGAGGAGCGGCGGGATGCTCATGGCGACGGCGAAGTTCACGGCGGTCATGGGCAGGAATCCGATGCCGGCCTGCAGCGGGTCGAAGCCAAGGACTTCCTGCATGAACTGGGTGGTAAAGAAAAAGAACCCGATCATCGCACCGAGATAGAGGAAACGTGCCACATAGGCGCCAGCACGCCGGCGGCTCGCGAACAGCCGCAACGGCATGATCGGCTGGGCCACCTTGCGTTCGATCAGCACGAACAAGACCAGAAGAACGACGCCGGCGCCCACGGCCGTAACGGTCACCGGCGAGGTCCAGCCCACCTCAGCGGTATTGATGATGCCAAATACCAGGGCTCCGACGCCGAGGGTCGCGGTCAGCGCCCCGAACAGGTCGAAGCGTCCGCTGGCGCGGCCGGTTTCGGGGAGGAACCGCGGGGCGAGGGCGATCATCGCCGCGCCGATGGGCACGTTGACGAAGAACCCGGCCCGCCAGGAGATCCAGTGCGCCAGTGCGCCGCCGATGACCAGGCCGAGGCTGGCACCGATCCCGGCGGTCGCACCGTAGAGGGACACCGCCCGGGTTCGCTCACGGCCTTCCGGGAAGCTCGCCGTCAGCAAGGACAGCGACGCGGGGGCCACGATCGCAGCCCCGATACCCTGAACGGCGCGGCCGGCGATCGCCCACCAGCCCGCCGGAGCCAGTCCGATCAGCAGCGATGCGAGCGAGAACACCACCAAACCGAACACGAACACGCGCCGCCGGCCCAGCAGGTCACCGGCCCTCGCGCCGAGGAGCAGCAGCCCGCCGAAGACCAGCGTGTACGCGTCCTGGACCCATGAGAGCTCAATGGTGCTCAGCTGCAGGTCGGCCTGCAGGCTGGGCAGCGCGGTGAAGATGACCGAGTTGTCCAGCAGGATCATGACGTAGCTGGCGAGGATGATCGCCAGGATCGCCGCCGGGTGGGCAGTGGTGGTTGGTGCGGGTTTCATGCTTTCCATGCAACCGTGATTTTTTAGGGTCCGGGAGTCACTGATGTTCCGGGTAATGACAGTGCCTCCCTCCCCTCGGGACGGCGGCGTAGCGTGGCTGCCATGACACACAGCGACGACGTGCGGAAGTTCCTCAGCTCCCGCCGTGCAAGGATCACGCCCGAGGAAGCCGGGCTTCCGGCCTATGGCGGCAACCGCCGCGTCACCGGCCTGCGCCGCGAGGAAGTTGCCATGCTCGCCGGGATGAGCATCGATTACTACATCCGTCTGGAGCGCGGAAACCTCTCCGGCGCCTCCGACAGTGTCCTCGAAGCCCTCGCCCGCGCCTTGAAGCTAGACGACGCCGAAACGGCCCACCTCTTCGACCTGGCCCGCGCCGCCACCGCCTCCCCCCGGGTCCGGCGCAAGCGCAGCCCGCAAACTGTGCGGCCCAGCGTGCAACGCGTCATTGATGCCATCACGACGGCGCCGGCCTGGGTCCGCAATGACCGAGGGGACGTCCTGGCCGCCAACGAACTGGGCCGGGCCCTTTATCTGGACATGATGGCAGAGGGGGCCGCTCCCCCGAACAGTGCACGGTTCACCTTCCTGAACCCGAAATCGCGGAAGTTCTTCGTCGATTGGGAGCGGGCTGCGGATGACGTCGTGGCTGTCCTGAGGTCGACAGCCGGGAAAAACCCCTACGACAAAGACCTCACGGACCTCATCGGTGAACTCTCGACCCGCAGCGAGGAGTTCCGCACCCGGTGGGCCCGGCACGACGTGAAGTACCACCGCGCAGGGCGCAAGCGGCTCCACCACCCGATCGTGGGGGACATGGACCTGAGCTACGAAGCACTGGAACTTCCCGCGGACCCGGGGCTGCGCATCAACGTGTACACAGCAGAACCGGCCACACCCTCAGAGGACGCCCTGAAAGTCCTGGCCAGCTGGGTTGCCACCCAGCGCGAAACAACAGAAGCCGCAGTGGAGAATAAGTGAACCCCCGTCCCTCCACCGTGCTGATCATTGGTGCCACCGGCAGCATCGGCCGCCATGCCATTGCCGAAGCGCTGCGCCAGGGTCACACCGTCCGGGCGCTGGTCCGTGATCAGGCCCGGGCTGCCCGCGTCCTCCCTGACGGCGTGGACGTCGTCGTGGGTGACCTGACCCATCCCAAAAGCCTTGGTCCCGCGGTCGCCGGCGTCGAGGCGATCGTCTTCACCCACGGGTCCACCACCAGTGAACGCGACGTCCGGGACAACGACTATGCCGGTGTCGCCAACGTCCTCAAAGCCGTGGGTGGCAGGCGGGTACACATCGCGCTCATGACCGCTATCGGCACCACGCGTCCTGGCGTCGTCTACGCGCAATGGAAACTGCGCAGCGAGCGGCTCGTCAGGGCGAGCAGAAACCCCTACACGGTCGTGCGACCAGGCTGGTTCGACTACAACCAACGAGACCAGCGCACGATCGTCATGCTCCAGGGCGACAAACGACAGGCCGGCTCACCCGCCGACGGCGTCATCGCCCGCGACGAAATCGCCCGGGTCCTCATCGACAGCCTTCACATCGAAGCCGCCGACCACAAAACCTTCGAACTCGTCGCAGACCGTGGACCCGAACAAGACGACCTTACCGCCGCCTTCGCCTCACTCACCCCTGACTCAGATGAGTCTCTCGACGCGGCCCAAGACATTGTCGACCTACCTGTAGACAGTGAACCCGAAACCTTCCGTCGCGACCTCGCCACAATCACAACAGGAAGCCTCAAAACGGGGGCTAAAATCCCGGCTCCTACAAACCCGGACCGCTATGAACACGGACTGGGTAACACCAAATAGCACTGAAAAAACGAGACAGACAGCTCTGCCATTCACGGCCAATCCACGACGATATGCCATCAGAAGGCGACTCGCCGGACTGAGCCTGCGCGACCTGTTCACTCATGCCTGCTGGCCGGCCACGAGGACCGGACGCAGGAAATCCACGTCTACTCCGAAGGAATGATCATGTCCCTCTCGCCGCCAGTCACCGCAGGACGTGTTCGGAATTCTGTGCTCAGCTCTTCGGCGGCGCTGTTCTGGGGACTGCAGTTCGCGTTCCTAAACCCGGCTCTGGCGTTGTTGCTGGTCGCGCTGTACAACGCCACCGCCGCCGATGTCGGATGGGTCCTCGCGCTATACAACGCGAGTGGATTCCTCGCCGCGATCCTCGTTCCCGCCTGGGCACCCGAAGCGTAATTGTCACGCTCGTGGCCGGATTCGTAGCCCTCCAGGCGACGAACAGCGCGTCGATTTCGATCATGAGTCTCTTCGTCACTGAGCGACTCAATCTCCCACTGATCTGGTCAGGAATCGCCCTCGGGCTTTCCGCGCTCCTGGAGATCCCCGCTCTGGTGGCGATCGGCAAGCTCAGCAAGCGATACTCCGCCCATACCCTCATCGTCTCCGGTTGCCTCGCCGGAGCCATGTACTACACGGTCATGACGTTCCTAGCGGATCCGATCACTCTCCTCGTCGCCCAAATGCTCAACGCGTGGTTCTTCGGTATCGTCGCGGGCGTCGGCCTCACCATTTTCCAGGACATCATCCCAAGGCCTGGACTCGCATCAGGCCTCTACACGAACACGCGCCGCATCGGCGCCATTGTCTCAGGAGCACTCATTGCCCTCGGCTCGGCGACACCCCTCGGCTATCAAGGGATCTTCGCCGCCTGCGCCATCATCACCCTCGCCGCATTGGCCCTCATGAACGCCACCCGCACTCGAACCGATCAGAAGAGCTAGGACGGACACCTGCTGGCCCGCCAAAGTGTGTGGACAGTATGTCCCCCCACCAGGAATACTTTCAAGTCCAGTCCGCCTACCGACTTAGGGTTACAGCACGGGCATCCGCCTTCCAGCAGAAAATAATCGCTCTCGCGTGAGCTAACAGTGGGGTCAGTTGTTGTTGTGCCAGAGGCAAGGCCGTACTTCGCCGGCCCATTGTCGCTGAGGAGCTTCAGACGGACCAGCGGAAAACATGGCCCGATCTCCACTCCCCAGAAGATTGTCGGAGCCGTGCATCGCGAAGTTGTGCCGCCGTCGTAGGTCCACCGGCCGCCCAGCACCCAGTAGTGCAGGCGCTTCCCGCCCTTGCCCAGGCCGCACCCGGGCCCCTCGTCAGAGCCCGTAATGAACCCGTCAACCGTCGTGGTGATGGACGCGATAACCTTGCCATCAGGCGCCCCGCATGTCCTGCGTCGCCACGCTGCCCGCGCGCTCGTAAACCAGCGACACTGCCCCCTTCGGGAAGGTGCGCGCCGGCTCGACGAGGCGGAAGGAGGCGGGGACAGTCCCGGCGTCGAAGATGCGCTTGCCCTGCCCGAGGGTGATCGGATAGAGCCAGAGGTGGAGGCGGTCGAGCACGTCCGCCGCCAGTAGCGACCGGATGAGGACGCCGCTGCCGAACATGTGCACCTCGTCGAACTCTTCACGGAGCCGGCCCGCTGCCCTTACATTTTGTAGCACATTGGTGCCCGCCCAGGCCGGAGCAACCAGTGAATTGGAGACGACGAACTTGGGCACCCGGTTGAGCGTGCCGCCGATCTCGTCGGACTGGTGCGGCCAGTAGGCAGCGAAAATGTCGTAGGTCTTCCGACCGAGGAGCAGGGCGTCGATGCGGCCGATCTCCTCGCCGATGGCAGCGCCGGCCTCGTCATCGGACACCGGCGCCTGCCAGCCACCGAAGGCGAATCCGCCCGCGGTATCTTCTTCGCTGCCGCCCGGCGCCTGATAGACGCCGTCGAGGGTGACAAACAGGTTGGCGACGATGATTCCCACGCGCCCATTCTGGAGCAGGGTCTAATCGCTGTCCATAGCCAGCGGCCGTGACAGACTGGTGCCATGCTGCTCTACGAGCTCGTGAGTACCTCAGAAGCCGTCGCGGCCACCCGCTCCCGGCTCGCCAAGGTCAACGAACTGGCAGGGCTGCTGCTCCGGCTCGACCCCGCGGACATCCCAACGGCGGTCGGCTTGCTCACCGCCAGGCCACGCCAGGGCCGAGTCGGGATCGGCTGGAGCGGCATGAGGGCGGCCAGGGGCGAGCCCGCTCCCGAGCCGAATCTCACTATCGCCCACCTCGACGCTGCGTTGGACCGGCTGCTGGCAGCCGCAGGCGCTGGCTCGACCGTGGAACGCGCCGCCACCCTTCGGACTCTGATGGCGGAAGCCACCGAGCGAGAGCAGGCATTCATCGCCGGCGTGCTGCTCGGAGAACTTCGTACCGGTGCACTCGAAGGCGTACTGACGGATGCGGTAGCCCGCGCCGCCGGCCGGCCGGTCGAGGCCGTACGCCGCGCAGCGATGCTCTCCGGCGATCTCGGCGGGACCGCTCTGCTGGCGATCACAGGCACCGCGGCCCAGCTTGACGCGGTCGGCCTCGTCGTCGGGCGTCCCGTGCAGCCCATGCTCGCCGCAACCGCGGCCAGTGCCGGCGAAGCGCTGGAGGCCACGGGAGAAGCGTCGGTGGAATACAAGCTCGACGGCGCACGCATCCAGGTGCACCGTGCCGGCGACGACGTGCGCATCTACACCCGCACCCTGGCCGAAGTGACCCACCGGCTGCCTGAGGTGGTGGAGATGGTGCGCGGACTGCCCGTGCGCGATGTGATCCTCGACGGCGAGACCCTAGCCCTCGACGAGGACGGCGGCCCCCGGCCGTTCCAGGAGACCATGTCCCGGTTCGGGGCGAACGCGGCGCGCACCACGCTGCTGCACCCGTGGTTTTTCGACGTGCTGCACATCGACGGGCGCGACCTGCTCCACGAGCCGCTGTCCACACGCATCGGCGTGCTCGAGCGCATCGCCCCCGGGCACCGCATCCCGGGGAAAATCACTGCGGAGGCGGCTGTTGCCGAGAGAGTGTTGCGCGATGCGCTTGCCGCCGGCCATGAGGGTGTGGTGGTGAAGGCGGTGGGCTCGGCCTACGCCGCCGGGCGGCGGGGTTCGAACTGGATCAAGGTGAAGCCGGTGCTCACCTACGACCTGGTGGTGCTCGCCTGCGAATGGGGATCAGGACGGCGCACCGGGCTGCTGTCGAACCTGCACCTCGGAGCCCTGGACCCTATTGGCGAGTTCGGCGAACCCGGCAGTTATGTGATGGTGGGCAAGACTTTCAAGGGCCTCACGGACGCACTGCTGCGATGGCAGACCGAAAGGTTCCAGGAGTTGGAGGTGCGGCGTACGGCGGGTACGGTCTGGACCGAGCCGGTCACCGTGGTCGAGATCGCCATCGACGGCGTCCAGCAGTCTCCCCGCTATCCGGGTGGAATCGCCCTTCGGTTCGCACGCGTCAAGCGCTACCGTGACGACAACACGGCCGCGGAGGCCGACACCATCCAGACTTTGCGCGCCCTGCTCCGTACCCCACCGGGCGGAAAGGTATCCTGAACGCCGGGTTGAGCACTTCTCCACCCGGGCTCACCGGGCTGACCCGCCCGGGCCGGCATATAGTCCGGTACCTGAAGATGTTTGAGTAGCCGGCTGCCTGTCCCATCAGAACCGCCGAAGCTCTCCGGTGTTCCGGATCAGGACAGTTCTCGTTGTTTGTTCACCACGCACTCCGCTGCCTTCAGGTGCCAAGTAACGCCTGGAGGCGGTGATGGACCATTTTGCATCGGGCTGTGAATCCAGGCGCAGCGAATAGTTGCGTTGCTTAGTGGGGTTGATCCCGACCACTGTTGCTGCATCCCCGGCGGCCGCAACATTTTCTGTTCCCGGCAGGTCTGCTAGTCAACAGTGACGTCTAAGCGGCCGCCGGGACATCGATCAAGCGGACCGCCAGGCTCTCCACTGCCACACCCACTCTCGAGCTGCCGGCGCCGTTCGCGAACCTCATTGATTTCAGTCTCGAGGAGGTTTCTGCATACAACGAACCAGGCCCGTTTTGGAAACGCCACAACATCCACACCCCCTTGAACAGGAAAACACATGCCCAAGGTGGGACTCGAACCGGGCTCCTCCCCTGAAAAACCGCCACTCCCCCGAAAACCTCCCCAGTCCGGCCCAGTCCGGGGCCGGTACAACCGAATCCAAAGCCCCGGATGTGCACACTGTCCACACCCTCTTTTCTGCCAGTTTGATGCACCGGCATAGGACCGCCGCGGCTCATTGAAGGTGGAAATCCGGTCTGCTCCACACCCGCTTACGGCATACCCGCACCGAGCTCCAGCATGATGGCTGGAACTCCGCGCACAGCGTCAACCCAACGCCAGCACCGGCGCGCCGGGTAAGCCGCAGCCTGCAAACCAACAAGCGTCATAACGTAACCCCTCCTTCTCGCATCTCATGGCCCAAAGCAATGAAAACGCGCATGACCGGGAAGCTGCCATTGGAACGCCGGAGCCTAAGGGTCGGGACGTGCCCGCCCACTCTTTTCTGGGCGGACGGGCACGTGACTCACCGCATCATCGGATGGGGCACACCCTCAAGCCAGGTCTAGCCGTTGATGATCTGGGGCACGCCGGGCGTCAGTGTCGGTTCCGGGAAGGAATCGAGCAGGTGCTGGATGTCGTTCTTGTCGGTCAGGTCAGGGTCCAGCCATTCGGCGAACCGATCCCGCGGGATGATCACCGGAGACCGGTCGTGGACATGCCCCAAGGCGTCCTGCGTCGTGGTGGTCAGCACGGTACAGCTGAGCAACCAGCGGCCCGGATCATCCTCAGGAACAGGATGGATCAGCCCAGAACTCGTACAAGCCGGCGAACCCGAGCAGCGGTTCGTTCTTTCGCCCGCCGCGTCGGCACTTCGGTCACCCCCGTCGGAGGCGGCGCAGGCCAACCCGGTCTGTCCGGGACACACCCTTCACTTGCCTTACTTCTAGTCTGCCGCGGCGCCGTGATGCATTCCCGGCAGACCTTGGAACGTTGCGGGACCCCGTCCTCATGCCGCCGGCCAGTGCGGAGCACCCGCCATGTTCGGCCGCGATTTCTGAGTGAGGGGTATCGGTTCATAGGGTTCGTTGGGTTTCCTCAAGATTCCGGTGACAGGATCCTGGCATCTGGCCAACTAAGCGCCCTCCGGGCCAGTCTGCCGGGCCGGCGAATGCCCCCCCCCCCCCCCGCTACAGCCGGCCCGGCGGAAACCTTTGCTGGAGGCGACTTCCGCGCCCGGAAGCCGGTGGCGGCGCGTCCGTGTCGCCACCTTCTAGACCTGCTGGCCCGTCGACAACGACTCGCGGCCATGCGATTTCAGAGATCGTCTTCGGGTCGGGCGGCGAGGATCCGATTGGCACTGACCTGCAGGATGCCGAGCGACTCCTGGATCAGGGGCGACGTGATGCTGCCCCTGCGCACTGCAGCGACGATACGGCGTGTGGGCTTCCCCTTGCCCGTAATGCGCAGTCGGACCACGTTTTCGGCACTACGCAGGGGGGCCAGTCGCGGCAGCAGGCCCACGCCCAGCCCGGCACCAACGAAGGCGATCTGGGTTTCCCATTCAACGGCCTCATGGGCAATCTGCGGCGTCACCCCGACTGCCGTGAACGCCGCGGTGAACAGGGAATGGTAGGTGGAACCGGCGGCCTCGGTGATCCAGGGTTCCGATGCCAGCTCTTCGAGCGTCACCGATTCCCGTGATGCCAACGGATGGTCGGAGGGGATGATCACGTCCAGGGGATCGTCGAGCAGGACGGTCTGCTCGAAGCGCGGATCGTCCTCAAGATAGGTGTCGGACTGCATGGCGACGATGACCGCGAGGTCGATTCGCTCGGCAACCAACAAGTCGAAGCAGCGGGCCGGGTTGGCCTCGAGTACCTGCACCTCCAGCAGGGGGCGTGTTGAGCGCAGCGTGGCGGCCAAAGGCGCGAGCAACTGGGCGGCCGCAGTGGAGAATCCGCCGAGGCCAAAACGAGACTGGACCTGGTCGCCGGCCTCCATGGCAGCGGCGCGCAGGCTCTCCCAGTCGGCAATGAGGGTGTCCGATCCCGCCACAAGAAAGCGGCCCGTGGCGGTCAGCCGCACACCCCGGCCGTCCTTCGTCAGCAGCTGCATCCCAAGCACACGTTGGAGCTCCCGCAACTGCGCGGAGACGGCGGACGGAGAATAACCCATGAGCTCCGCAGTTGCGCCCACGGTGCCACACCGGGCAAAGACCCGAAGTGTGATGAGCCTTGAATCGATCATGCACCCATTGTGCACGGTTATCTTCTAAATGTTGCGCTTTTGTTGCAGCTCAATCGTCCCTAATCTCATGACTACAAGGTTTTCGACAACGCCGCTCGCACCCACGCACCCGTGGTTGCCACAAATCGCTCACTACCCACGCCTCCCGGGAAGAACCACATGTCTGCTCCAGTCTTGCCCCTCAGTTCACGCGGAAAACTCGCTTCATCTTTGCCTGCAGAGCAGCTGGCGGAGATCAGCGAGCTGTTCGAGTTCCGGCGCAAGGGATATTCCCTCGACGCGCCCTTCTACACCGATGCCACGATTTTCAAGATCGACATGGAAGCCATTTTTGGCCAGCACTGGATTTTTGCCGCCAGCATCGCCGAGCTCCCGGAGGCTGGCGACTACGTCACCGTTGACTACGGGCCCTACTCCCTGATCGTGCTGCGCAATGACGACGGCGGCGTGAACGTCCTGCACAACGTGTGCCGCCACCGCGGCGCCCGCGTCCTGACCGAACCCGCCGGGTCAACAGGAAACCTGGTCTGCGGCTATCACTCCTGGACCTACTCGCCGGAGGGCAATCTGATCCATGCCTCGGCGCCGGGGGAAACGAAGTTCGACAAGGGCTGCTTCGGCCTCAAGCGCGCGCACAGCCGCGTTGTCGCCGGACTCATCTTCGTCTGCATTGCGGACGAACCGCCGGCGGATTTCGACGAAACCGCTAAGATCTTCGAGCCTTACCTCGCGCCCCACGATCTGTCGAAGACGAAAATCGCCTACCAGCAGAACATCGTCGAGGAGGGCAACTGGAAGCTCGTCATGGAGAACAACCGTGAGTGCTACCACTGCGACGGCCACCCGGAACTCGCCTGTTCCCTCTTTCCCACCTGGGGCCTGACGGAGGGCCTCATCCCGGCCCACCTGGAGGAAGTGTGGGACCGCAACAAGGAAGCACAGTCATCGCTCGAGGAGCGTTGCCGCCGCTATGGTCTTCCCTATGAGGTGGTGGAGGAACTCGACACGCGCATCGCAGGAATCCGCATCTCCAGGGAATCGCTCGACGGCGACGGCGAATCGTTCTCGCCCGATGGGCACAGGCTCTCCAAGAAGCTGCTCGGCGACTTGCCCGACTTCCGCCTTGGCCGCTGCTCGATGCACCTGCAGCCCAACAGCTGGTTCCACTTCCAGAGCGACCACGTCATCACGTTCGGCGTTTTCCCCATCAACGAACACCAGTCCCTGGTGCGCACCACCTGGCTGGTAGCTGACGACGCCGAGGAAGGCGTCGACTATGACCTGGAGAAACTCACCTACACCTGGAAGCAGACCAATCTGCAGGACAAGGCGTTCGTGGAGCTGTGCCAGACGGGCGCCGGCAGCCCCGCCTACGAGCCCGGCCCTTACATGAAGAGCGAGTACCAGGTGGAGGCATTCATCAACTGGTACGTGCAGCGCGTGCAGGAGCACTTGGCATGATTGAACTCGGCACCGTCGCGGCAATCCTGGAACCACAGCGCATTCGCGGTCTGGAGATGCCGTGGAACAGGGTGATGGGCACCACCGAGGGACCCGCCGGTGCCGCCCGCGCATTGGGCCCCTGGCATCCGCAGGAGTTCATGGCCGAATGTGTCGAGACCGTTCCCGAGGCGGGCGGCATGATGACCTTCGTGTTCCGCCGCTGCGACGGTGCGCCCCTGGCGTTCCGTGCGGGCCAGTACGTGAACGTTGCCTTTCCCGTGAACGGCGAGGACCAGGATCCGGTGGACCGCAGCTACTCGCTGTCCAGTTCGCCCACCGAGCCGTGGACTTTCAGCATCACAGTCAAATGTGACCCCACGGGACTGGTTTCACCGTGGGTGCACGAGAACGTCGCACCCGGCACCGTCCTCGAGATGCTCGGACCGGTCGGGGCATTTCACCTGCCCGATGCCGACCGGCGGGCACGGTACCTCTTGCTGGCCGCCGGCGCAGGCATCACCCCCATCATGTCGATGCTGCGGACCATCCACTCCCTGCCCGGAACGGCCGATGTCGTTGTGCTCTACCACGGAGCGGAGGCCGGAGGATTTGCCTTCCACCAGGAGCTTGCCTACATCGCCTCCGTGGACTCGCGAGTCAAGGTCTTCTACGCCCTGGGCGACCGCAGTAAACCCGAAGGATGGGAATGGCTCAGCGGAAGGCTGACGGCGGCCATGCTCGACGACGTTGCCCCCGATGCCAACGGCCGCCAGGTCTATGCCTGCGGCCCCGAAGGTTACCTGAACACCGCCACCGAGCTCCTGGGGAAGATCGGGGTCGACGACACCTCCATCAACATGGAATTCTTCACGGGAGACCGCCAGACGCTCCTTGAATACCAGGCGGAGCTCGCGTTTGCAGTGGACATTGCGGAGGAAATCGCCGAGGAAATCGCTGATTCGGCCGAGGACTACTACGAAAGCCAGCCCACAGCGTTCGTGCTCTACGAGCCCGGCTACGACGCCGAGGGACCCCTGAAGGCCTCGGGGCTGCCTCTGGAAACCGTAGACCCGGACGCGCCCACGTCCGAAGCCCCCGACGGCAGTCCGGACGTGGGGCCAGAAGCTGCCACCCCTGACGCCTCGAGCTTCGACACGGTCGGAACGGGAAGCCTCACCCTGTCCTTCATGCGCACCGGCATCAATGTGCGCATCGACCCCAACGAGCACATCCTGGGTCCGGCCCAGCGTGCGGGCGTCAGGATCGGCGCAAACTGCAAGGAAGGCATGTGCGGCTCCTGCAAGATCGTCAAACTTTCCGGGGAGATCGAGATGAACCACCAGGGCGGGATCCGGGCACGGGAAATCGATGCAGGCAAGTTCCTGCCCTGCTGCTCCACAGCGCGGACCGATTTGGTGATCGATGCCTAGACGTATTTACCCAAGGAGGTTGATGACGCGGCTGGCGGGTGGCAGCCCTTGAGTGAGGTGTGGCCTCGGTTGTGATTGTAGTGGTGCAGCCAGGCCGGGAAGGCGGCGACGCGCTCGGCCTCTGAGGTGTAGGGGCGGGCGTAGGCCCATTCGTCGAGCATCGCGGGGTTGAACCGTTTGATGCTCCTATATTGTCAAGTGCTGGTCTGGGGTAGGTTGGCGTAGATTTCTCTGGCGATGTACCGCTTGAGGCAGCGGATGATCTCGCGTTTGCTGAGACCTTCGGCGGTGCGTCGTTCGACGTAGGCGCGAGTAGGTTCATGCCGGCGCATTCGGACGATAGCGATGATGTAGAGCGCACTGTTCGCGGCGCGATCGCCACTACGGGAGAGGCGGTGCCGCCCGGTGGTGCGTCCGCTGCTTGCCGGTTGCGGGCGCGACTCCGCAGAGTTTCGCGAACGCGGCCTCATTCCGGATCCGGCCAGTGTTATCGCCGACGGTGGCCAGGAACTGTCCAGCAATTTCGGTGCCGACGCCGTGGAGCTGGATGAGGTCGGGTGCGGCATTGGCCACCAGCGCTTCAATCTGAGCGCTGAGCTGCTTGATCTCATCGTCCAACGCCTTCCATCGGCGCGCGAGATCGCGCAGTGCAAGCTTGGTCCCTGCCATGTGCATCCGTTTGGGGGCTGATTCGAGCGACAGAAGATGGTCTGTCTCTGTCTCGGGGCGAAGTCGTAGGCACCTGTTCACGAGGGTGCGTTTAGTAAGGTCTACCAGCTCGTCGCGTAGCGTTGAGGGAGCGCCCCGCCGATCATGATGCCGAACAGGGTGTTGAAGGCTTGCGTTCGTGCCTTTACGGCACTGGATCGCGTGACGCGGAGGGTCCGGATAACTTCGATTGTCCCTGACTTGCTTTTCGGGGTGGCGGTGGAGGTTTCCCCCAGAACGGCGCGGGCGATTTGCTCAGCGTCGAGGCGATCAGACTTCCCATCCATTCGGCGAGCTATCCGATTGGGCCGGTTCACCTCGATCACCTGTTCACCCTGGCGAGTCAGTTCGCGTGCGAGTGCAGCGCCGAATGATCCTGTGCTCTCCACTCCGATGGATGCGAGGCTGCCATAGCCGCGCATCCATAAGCGTAATGCTTCGTATCCAGGAGAGGTCGCAGGTGAGTGTCGACTCCACCAACGACCGTGACATCTTCGATCAGGGTTGTCATGCTGGAAACGCTCCTTCCGTACTGGGATGAATGAACGGATGAGAGGCGAGCCGGCCGGGCGGGCGACAGGTCTGTGACGGGGCTTCTGGTCCAAGCTCCTATCAGGTCAGATCCGTCTGGCCGGCGCACTCTGTGGTGCTGCGCCAAGCCCAGTCGACAAATCGAACGAAGGACACCATGGTCATACCTTGGCCGGGGCCAGACTGGACCAGACGCAGCACCACGATAAGTCTTCACAGACTTTGCCGTTGGTCTGGGGCCGGTAGGGGCGGGTCCGTTTGTGTTTGATGTTTTCGGGCCCAGGGCGTCCTTGAATGCGTAGGAGCGGTAGCAGGAACCGTTGTCTCCCCGCCTCCGTATCGATCGTGCGCTACGGCGCTAGTCGGCCGAGCGTCTATGCGACCAACACCGACGCGGGGAATCTGTCGTGGCTGTCGAACGGCATCCACTCTGGCGATGCGCCGGTGGGCGGCGGTGCAGGGCAAAAGGCGCCATGAAGCTCATGTGCCTAAAATACTGACATGCCTACACGTGTTCACGAGTTTGCCTGGCCTGATCGGGTCGTCGTTGGCACCGTTGGCCTTCCGGGGGCGCGCACGTTCTACCTGCAGGTGCGCGCAGGGACGCGAATCGTGAGTATTGCCCTGGAGAAGCAGCAGTCGGCCCTGCTCGCCGAGAAGATCGACGAAATTCTCGACCAGCTCATCACCGTCGAGGGCAACCCCTTCAGCGTTCCCACGAGTACTCCCATTGAACTTGTCGACAATGACCAGCTCGAGGCCGTTCAGGAGCAGTTTCGGACCGGCGCCATGAGCTTAGGTTGGGACCCAACGACGGCGCAGGTCGTTATAGAGGCCTACCCCATCACCGACGTCGATGCTGATGACAACGACGAATCCCTTGATGAGGACGGCGCTAACGAGCCCGAAATGCTGCTGGTGCGAATGCCGGTCGGCACCGCCCGCGCTTTCGCCATGCGCACCCGTGAGGTCGTGGCCGCCGGGCGTCCGATGTGCTCGCTCTGCGGTTACCCCATAGACGCCGGCGGGCACATCTGCACCCTTCCCGAGGTCTGATGCCAGCGCCGGACCTAGGGACCGCCGAGCTGACGCTCACCGGCCGCATCACGACGGCTTCAAACGCTACATTCCTGGGCAACATCGGCGACGTGGTGGTCCTCTATAAGCCGATAGCAGGCGAAAGTCCGCTGTGGGATTTTCCCCACGGCACCCTGGCTCACCGGGAGGTGGCCGCCTACCTGGTCTCGCAGGTCCTCGGCTGGGACGTCGTGCCGCACACCTGGCTGCGCGATGGTCCGATGGGCGAAGGAATAGGTGCAGCTCTGGCAGGAGCAAGACCCCGCCCAAAGCGCCGTGAACCTGGTCGCGACGGACCACGTGCCGGAGACGGGCTGGAAACACGTTCTCGAGGGACGAGATGAGAACGGACGGATGGTCGCCCTCGTTCACGAAGACTCGCCAGCGCTCAGACGCATGGCGGTGTTCGACACGGTCGTCAACAACGCCGACCGCAAAGGCGACCACATTCTTGCCATGCCGGACGGACACCGGCACGGCGTGGACCATGGGCTCACCTTTCACCGTGGCCACAAGCTGCGCACGGTGCTGTGGGGGTGGCTGGGAGACGCTCTGACCACCGATGAACGCGACAGCATCGATCGTGTCAGCGAAGGACTGCACCGTGAGCTGGGCCGAAACCTAGCGGACTTGCTCAGCGCCGACGAAATCGCTTCGCTCGCCGCGCGCTGCGCCCGGTTGCGCTTGGCAGGGCGGTTTCCGGCTCCGAGCGGGGAGATGTCGGCCGTGCCCTCGCCGCTGTTCCAGGGGAATTACGGCTACGGGCTTCGCAGGCTCTGTCACGGCATGAATCTTAAGGTAGTGACGCAGCTCATCATTCCTGAGCGCGAGCTCGGCTAGCGATTCCCCAAGGAGCCAGCCCCGGCGGGCAACCCTCTGTTCCGAAGGTTTCGGCGATGGGAGATACATCAACTGTCACCGGGAATTCGCTGCCCAAACGCCGATAACAGTGCTTTCATCAACCTAAGTTGACGAAACACCGATTATCGGCGTTTCAAAATCAGCTGAAGAGGGGTATTCCAGTCGGCCCCAAATTGGCCTTGCCGCTTCACGTAGTTCCGCAGATTGCTGCCTCTGGTCCACTTGACTGCCTGCGCCCGGTCAGGCCTGTTGCCGCCAGGTGAGGCAATGCCGGGGATGCCGTCAGCGCTTGTCGCGGTCGTTGAACTCTTCGTCCAATTCGTAATGGCGGAATTCGGTTTCCGGGTTCGGTTCGCCGTTAGTCACGACTTCGTGGTCTAGCTGGCGTTGGACCTGGCTGTCCAGTACCTGTAGCTCGTGGTCCGGGACCTTTTCCAGGTCCTCCGGAAACGCGTCATCGGGAGTGAGGTGCAGCTTATCGATCATTGAGTCCGCCATGCTTTCATGCTGTGTCTTTGTTGGTTCAGTGTAGCGGTGCCGACCCCAAGGCCTGTTCCACTTCTTTTGGCATAGCCACAATGACGGTTCTGCTCAGCTTCGTGAGGTTGAAAACTGTGCCGAACAAAGCGGCAACTTTATGTAGGCTCACTTATCGGAAGTTTATATTCTTATCGCAGCCAGCGTCCGGGCAATCTTAGGAATGGCAGGAGCGGAGCGACCGTCTTATGAACGCCCTCCCGGACTGGCAGGGCCGGTTCTACAACTCCGAGGTATGCGCTCACCGGGAACACCATCGTGCTGGAGGAGCAGTACCTACTTACCCGCCTTCATGTGCCACCCGTCCAGGCCGAGGGAGGCGTCGTAGATATGTCCGGCGCTGAAAGGCGGCGACGAGGGTTTCTGGCCCTACGGCACTTGCAAGTTCCGCAGCGATTGGGAAAGTTGCAGCCGTGAGCGTCTCTTACTGCCCATTCCGGGCGGTCTTGGATGGGCAGTGAGAGACCCCGCGCTGCAGTGTCAGTGTCGGCGGACCCTGTCGAGGAACAACCGGGTTCGGGACTCCAGGCCGACGATGCGGCGTTTGACTACATCGGTCGGGTCCGGGTTGATTTCGTTGGCCGGTGGTTCGACGCGAACATTTGTCGAACATAGGAAGTCAGCGCAGATCAGCGTCCCCCACGGTGTTGCCATCACGTCCGGACTGTCCTGCCCGCCGGGCCACCCAGAGGAAGACATCTTCCTTGGAGAAGACGTCACGGCAGAGTTCGCAAAGTACGGAGCGGTTCTTCTTGGCGCCGCCCTCGGGTGCGCGGAGCATGACGCCGGTGAGGCCGCCGTTGTCGGGGAACACCAGGTAGCCGCGAAGCGGCATCTTTGCATCACGCCAGCCCAGGAAGTCGAGGCTCTCCCAGTCCAGGGTGTCGAAGTCCCGGGGCAAGTTGAGTTTGGTGGCTTCGGAGCGGCTGGCGTTGATGAATGATGACCGAATCTGTTGGGGTGTGATTTTTTGCATGGCATAACTGCTTTCGGGAGATGGAAGGAGCCTCGGGCGGCAGGATTAGAGTGAGCCGCGCTAAGAGAAAGGGCGGCTAGAGCCGCTGGCCGAGGCCGGATAGAGCCTCCGGCGCATTCTCACGTACGCCGGGACAATCGTTGCCTTCCTCATCGGCTCCGGCTTCGCAACCGGGCAGGAAGTCCTCCAATACTTCGCTTCCCACGGATACTGGGTTAGCTTCGGTACCGGAGCCCTCGCCCTCGTCCTGATGACCTGTGTCGCTGTCGAGTTCCTCTCTCTCGGCCAAGCTAGGAGGGCACGGGCGGGGTTCCGATGCAAGGGTCGTGCCACAATAAGGTCGACCCCAATTACAGGCGAAGGCGTGGATACACAATTTGGGAGCAGGAGTAGGGCGCGTGCCGGTGGCTGAACGGGTAGTAACAATACGCAGGGCACGGGTTGGCGCCGCATTCCTCGGCATCCTGCTCATCGCCGTGAACCTGCGGGTAGCCTTTGTGATCGTGGGTCCGGTGCTCTCCGATATCGGCGCAGAATTCGCTTGGTCCGGCAGCACCGCAGGCCTGCTGACCGGGCTGCCGTTAATTTCTTTTGCCGTCTTCTCCCCTGTCGCCCCGGCCCTGGCGCGCCGGATGGGCCTGGACCGGGCGCTGGGGGTATCGCTGTTGCTGCTTTCGGTAGGAATCATCGGCCGATCTATTGGGTTGGAAGCCGCGGTTTGGACCGGTACCGTGCTGATCGGTACTGGCATCGCCTTCCTGAATGTATTGCTGCCCTCGCTGGTTAAGAGGGACGTCCCTGCCCGGGTCAGTCAGGTGACCGGAATCTACACAGCCGTCCAGGGTGCCGTCGCCGCGTCCGGTGCCGCCGTCGTCGTTCCTATTGCCCAAGCCAGCACGTGTGGGTGGCGGTTGGCTCTGGGCATCTGGGCGGGGTTGGCGCTGATCGCCCTGACCATCCTGCTCCCGAAGCTGCTGTCCCCGAATCCGATCGCGGCGAAGGTCGAAGGCCAGACCATTGAGCTTCGCTCCCCGTGGAGGTCAGCGCTGGGCTGGCAGGTTACGCTCTTCATGGGGCTGCAGTCGCTGGCTTACTACGTCATGGTCGCCTGGCTGCCCAGCATCGAACATGAACTGGGGATACCCGCGGCCACCTCCGGGCTGCATACCTCGGTATTCCTGCTGGTTGGCGTGCTGGCCAGCTTAGCCGCAGGAACCTTGCTGCACCATACGTCGGATCAGCGGCCGATCGCCTTTGGCAGCAGCATCCTCGCGTTCTGCGCGTATGCGGGCCTCTCCCTTGCGCCGCAACTCACACTACTGTGGGTGGTTGTCGGAGCTTTGGGCTGCGGGAGCCTCATCGTGATCGCGCTGTCACTGTTCAGCCTCCGCACCCGGAACCACGAGCAGGCCGCCTCGCTTTCGGGAATGGCGCAGTCGCTGGGCTACGCGATCGCCGCCGCGGGGCCGGTGGCATTCGGCGCTCTCCACGATCTCACCGGCAGCTGGACTTTCCCGCTGACCGCCACCGCCGTGCTAATGGTCGTTTTGTGTGTCATGGCCGTACTGTCCGGGAGGAACCGTGTCATCAGGTGAGTTTGTGCGTTTAGGTGTGCAGCAGCTTCCCATGCAGGAGTTATTCAGTCCGAAGTGTAGACGAGCTTCAGGCCTCCGTGGCCTTCCGTCCTCGATCGTGCTGATTGTCGCCGAGCACAAGGCGCCCTATCGCACCATAAGCATCCGCTCGGGGCGAGTGCCTAGCCTGCAGCCGCAATGAGGGCTGCACCTGTTGAACATCTAAAACTGGTTGAACATCTAAAACTGGGACACAAAAGGGGCGGTGTCAGTGATCACGGTCCTCTGATCAAGAGAAAGAGATGTTTACTCGAATGAACGAAGATGCCCAGCCCATCGGCCAGCCGGTGCCCGGATGGACCACTCGTCCGGTACCCGCACGGGTCACTCTCGAAGGAAGATTTTGCCGCGTGGAGCCACTCAGTGCTGACCGCCACGCGGACGACCTGTACGCCGCCTACTCTCTTGCTGCTGATGGCAGGGACTGGACATACATGCCCGCCGGCCCGTTCGCTGGCCGAGAGGACTACCGAACCTATGTAGCGATTATGACGCAGGCGGACGATCCGATGCACTTCGCAGTTGTCGACCTCAACACCGGCAAGGCGGTGGGTACGCTTGCGCTGATGCGGCAAGATCCGACCAATGGTGTCGTCGAAGTCGGTTACGTAGCGTTCTCGCCGCGGCTCAAGCAAACTCCGCTGGCCACCGAGGCGCAGTTTCTGTTGATGTCCTACGTTTTCGAGGGGCTCGGCTATCGGCGCTACGAGTGGAAATGTGACAGTCTCAACGCCCCTTCACGAAGGGCAGCCCAACGACTCGGCTTCACCTTCGAGGGTATCTTTCGACAAGCTGTGGTCTACAAAGGCCGCAGCAGGGATACTGCCTGGTATTCCATCATCGACTCCGAATGGCCTGACGTCGGCAAGGCATTCCGGGCATGGCTCGGACCAGGCAATTTCGACACGGAAGGCCGTCAAAGGCGGTCCCTGTCGGACATGCGCTCACCAGCAGACCAGTAGAGACAGCTGTGAATAACGTGGCGCCTGGCGTTGGAACGCAGGTTCAGTCATACCCAACCAGACGAAGGGTCCGTGCCCCGATAGCTGCCATCACCGGTGCAGGTAACCAAGACCTCCATGCTGTGATGATCTGGAGCTTCCGTCACCCCCCACGATTGCGCTTCCAGCGCTTGGCCCAGCTCGGCGGCGGTGGTGAAGTTGACCTCCTGCGTGCCCGGCATGCCCAGAAGGGGGCGGAGGCTAACGTCCCCCGAGGTAGCCAACCTTGCCGATACGTCCAGGAGAGCGTCTCACCCAGTTGGAGTACACCCAAACCTGACAGCGGCCGCGGCCGCGGGGAGATCTTGACTTCCTTGTAGGACAAGCCTAGAACTCAACCTCACAGGCAGAGGGTTGGAGGCTAGGGTGAGCGGACAGCGGATCGGGTACGTGCGGGTCAGCACTTTGGACCAGAACGAGAAGCGCCAGCTCGAAGGCCAGATTCTTGACCGGGTGTTTACGGATAAAGCTTCAGGCAGGGATACGGCCAGACCTCAACTCGTCGAATTGCTGCGGTTCGCCCGCGACGGGACACAGTGGTGGTGCACAGCATGGACCGTCTCGCCCGCAACCTGGACGACCTGCGTGCCTTGGTGCAAGGCCTCACGCGCAAAGGAGTCCGGGTGGAGTTCGTCAAAGAGAGCCTGGTGTTTGTTCACCGGCGAGGACTCCCCCATCGCCAACCTGATGCTCTCCGTTATGGGTGCATTCGCTGAATCGAACTGCTCCCTGATCTGGGAGCGGCAGCGCGAAGGAATTGCCTTGGCTCAGCAGCGGGGCGCGTACAAGGGGCGGAAGAAGACGCTCACGCCCGAACGGGCCGCCGAGCTGGTCGAGCGCGCCGGCAGCGGCGTCCCGAAAGTTGTCCTCGCCCGCGATTACGGGATCAGGCGAGAAACGGCCTACCAGTACCTTCGCCAAGCCCAGCCGGAGTGACTGAGAATTGCTGTCTTGACGTTCGCCCGAGCCAGGCCCAAATTCGCCCTTACACCATTGGGAGTGGGGCACCGGTGGCCGGACAACGAATAGGTACGTGCCCGTAAGGACGCTGGACCGGAACGAGCAACGCCAGCTCGAGGACTGGGTACTTGACCGGGCCTTCATGGACAAGGCCTCCTGCAGGACACTGCCAGGTCATGGCCCAGGAGCTGCTGCGGTTGGCGCGCCGCGGTGGCACGGTCGTTGTGCACAGCACGCATCGGCTGGCACGAAACCTGGATGACTTGCGTGCGCTCGTGCAGGCCAAGGGACGGCATTGCATCTGCAAAGCAGCGCGTCGCTACAAGGGGCGGAAACAGACCCTCACACTGGAACGGGCAGCCGAGCCGGTTCAGATGGCAGGCAACGGAGTATCAAAAGGTCGCTTGACCCAGCTCTACGGAATTAGCAGGGAGACGATATCAGTACTTGCGCCAGCCAAAGCCAGCCTAGACCCCGCAATGTCCTCATATGGCCAACCCCGCTTCGAATTTAGACCGCGCCTGCATCGTCATCCTTTGGTGGGTTCCTGGATCAGGTTCCCATTCCCAGGTGTGCTCCGCCTGCAACGTCGAGGGATACGCCGGTGATGTAGCGGTTGTCCGGGTCGGCAAGGAAAAGGATGGCGCGGGCGACTTCGTCCGGTTCGGCGAACCGGCGCATGGGAAGTTGCGCGGCGCGCTTGGCTCGGTTGGCGGCTGCATCCGGGCCCGAGTCCTTTGCGAATTGTGCCCACATGGGAGTGTTTACTGGGCCGGGCGCGATGGCGTTGACCGATATGCCGTTGGGGCCGAGCAGCTCGGCGAAGGACCACATGATGTGGAGTACTGCGAGTTTGCTTGCGTTGTAGGGCAAGTAGTTGAGGCGGGCTTCTTTGGCTGCAACGGAGGAGAGGATCACGATGGCACCTGGAGTTCCGGTCCCAATCATTGATTGTGCGGTTTCCCGGACCATGGAGAACGTGCCGGAACCGTTGATCCGCATAATGGAGTCGAATTCTTCGGTCGTTGTTGTCATGATGTCCGGCGTGGCACCCAGGACTCCAGCTGCATGGACGAGAGCGTCGATGCGCCCGTACCTGGTTGTGACGTCACGGACGACTGTGGCGCATTGTTCTTCGGAGGTGATGTCGAGCGGGAAGAAGCCGGCCAGTTCCTGGCCCTCCTTCGGGCCGCGGTCGGCACCTATGACGAGGGCCCCTTCGGCTGTGAGTGCGTCGACGACTGCATCGCCGATTCCGCCGCTTGATCCGGTCACCAGAACGACCTGGTCTTTAAGGCTCATCTGATACCTCCGTTTGTCCGTTGCTGCCCTGCGGCTGGCTGGTGGGCTGCTCGTTTCATCTTTCTAGGTCCTTACTTGAGGTGTTTTCAAAGGGTGTGTCATCGCTCCGGGCGCGGCCGCTTCAGTGGGCGTCGCTCCGTGCCCTGACCTTTTGCTGCGGCTGTTGAAGCCCGGGCTGTGTGCCATCCCCGGTCCAGGGTGGCGTACGTGCCCGTGCTGACTAGCTGTTGTTCGCGCTGGTGGCGTGGCTTGCCCATTGCCGGCCTTCTTGTTCTTCTGTGGGCAGTCCGGAGGCGGCGAGGACCCGGTCGAGCAGCCGCTGGGTATGGACGGCTTCGCGGCCGGAGGTCAGTGGCTGGGCCCGGTCGGCGACCCGGTCCAGGAAATGGTGGACCGCTGCTGAGAAGCCGAGAGTGTCGGTCGCCGTTGCCCAGCCGTACGCCTCGGCGCTGAGCTCCCGCGAGGTGGTGACTCCCCTGACGGTGGTCGACACTGCTTCGGGGGCGCGCACCTCCACGGTCTTGCCGGCGCCGTAGGCGTCGAGTTTCTCGTTCCAGGCACCTGCTGTTCGGGCTGCCATCAGCACCCCGGTGTTCCCGGTGTCAAAGCGAATCATGGCTGCGACGCCGTCTTCTTCCCAGGGGTCATCACCGGCTGCGTGTGCGGCCACGTCCACGGGTTCGCCGCCGCAGTACCAGCGGAGCAGGTCGACCATGTGAATGGCGTTCTCGAACGTCGCGCGGTATTCAGATCCGGGGCGGTTCTTTTGCGCGACGCAGAAGGTAGCGCCTTTCTCGCCGAACAGCTCACGGCCGGCGGTGTAGACGGGTGCATAGCGGCGGTTGAAGTCAACCATCAGGATGCGGCCGCGCTCGTCGGCCAGGTCCGCCAAACGTTCTGCCTCCTCGGTGGCCGGGGCCAGGGGTTTTTCGCAGAACACATCGACGTCATTGTTAAGGCACAGCTGGACCGCGTGGGCGTGTTCGGACCGGGGGGTGAGGACGAAGACGGCGTCCAGGTCCTGCGCGTCCAGCATGTCCTCCACCGACCGGTAGGCGGCGCCGAACCCCCAGCGCCGGACCAGGTTGCCCGGGTCCTCGCGTCGGGATACCAAGGCTGCCAACTCGACATCATCGCGCTGGACGAGTGTGGGCAGTTGGGCGATGGTGGCGATATTGCCGGCGCCGATGACGCCGACACGGAGGCGCTGCCCGTTCATCCGGCGTTCTCCATTTTAGCGAGATCAGTGAGCATTCCGCGCAGTGCGGTCGCAGATTCCCGGAATCCATCCTCAGGGGTGGGGAGGTCTTGCGGGTGCCAGCGGTACTCGTACTCGATACTCAGCAGGTCATCGTAGCCGTGGCGCAGCAGCGCCGCGAGGATCTGGGGCCAGGGAAGGACGCCGGTGCCGAGGACCCGTGATCGGACGGCGCGCTCGGAAGCGTCGACGCGGGCCGTTTCCGTAGCGCGGAAGGCCGCGTTGGGATCGGTGAACACGAGATCTTTGACGTGCACGTGACCGATCAGGTCGCCCTGGAC
The DNA here is from genome assembly GCF_030815865.1 of Arthrobacter globiformis. Classification (NCBI taxonomy): domain Bacteria; kingdom Bacillati; phylum Actinomycetota; class Actinomycetes; order Micrococcales; family Micrococcaceae; genus Arthrobacter; species Arthrobacter globiformis. The sequence continues at coordinate 2,779,925 of NZ_JAUSXI010000001.1, read as the reverse complement.
GGCAAAGGCCTCCTCGAACGTCTCGTCGTGGGTGAATGTCAGGTTTGCCTGATCGTAGAGTACGCGAACGGCCGGGTGGGCGACTTCACGGACGAGGGCGGCGGTTTCTGCCGCGGTCTGGGTCATGGTGCCGAAGTGGTTCTCCACGCACAGCCGCACGCCGGCCTGTTCCGCCTCGGGTGCCAAGGTCTGCAGGGCCTCCCGCAGTTTCGCCCATCGCCTGGCATGATCGGCGTCCCCCCGATGCCAGGACCCCGCGTACACACGCACCCGGTCGGCGCCGAGCAGATGGGCGGTCTCAATTGCGCCACGGAATTCGTCAACTCCCCCGCGCCACTCACTCTCGTCAAGGGAGTTAATGGCCGTGGTGTAGGGCGTGAGGCCAATGATCGGCAGACCCTCGCCTTCTGCCGCCTTCAGCGCCTCCAGGGCGGCGCCCCGGTCCCCCAGAGGCAGACCTGAGGTGTAGCCGTCCTGGTAGATGACTTCGGCGGCATCGAGCCCTGCGGCCCGAAAAAGCTTCAGTGCCTGGGGGACCGTGTGGTGTGGAGTGCCCAGTGTGTGACCTGCAAGCCTCATTGTTGATTGTCCTTCCTGAAAGTGTCTTGTATGGCTGTCCAGTCCGCTGGACCGACGAGCCGGGGCGGGGATGCGACGCGGGACCGGTCGACGATCTCCATCAGCAGCCCCCAGGGGGTTATGAAATAGGTCCAACGGTTGCCGGCCACGCGCGGGCTGTCGCCGGCGACTTCCTTGCGCTCCCCGAGCACGCGCACCCCAGGTGTTTCCTGCAGCACCGCGATCGCTTCATCTACGTCGTCCACAACGAAGCACAGGTGGTGCCCTCCGGCGTCGCAATGCCGTGGCGGGGTTTCCCGCCGCTCAGCGCCGCTCCACTCGAAAAGCTCGATGTTCAGGTTCGGAGGCAGGCGCAGCATGGCGAGCGTAAGTTTCGCATCTGCCGGGACTTCGAAGTTTGTGGGCATGAATTCTTCATCGGGACCCCGCTCTGAGCGATACAGCTCTTCAGCTCCAAGGACTTCTACGAAGAAGCTGATGGCGTCCTCGAGGTTGGGGACGGTCAGGCCGACGTGGTCCGTGTGCTGGAGCCCGGGCAGGCGCCGGAGCGTCGACTCCTGTCCCCCGCTCATTTGCGCGGTCCAGAGGTGGAGCCGCGGACCAAGAGCTGAGGTTCGAGGACGATATGGTCCACGGAGCCATCCGCGTTCTGCTTCTCAGCCAGTTCGATGGCGATATGTCCCATGTCGGCGATCGGCTGCAGGATGGTCGTCAGGGCCGGGTTGAACCGGGCGCCGAGAGCGAGACCGTCGAACCCGATGACCGACACGTCCTCCGGCACACGCACTCCGCCTCGGCCGAGGGCCGAGATTACCGCAAAGGCCACCATGTCATTGGCCGCGATGATGGCCGTTGGCGGATTCTCCATCTCGAGGTAATGCTCGGCGCCGCGCGTGCCCGCATCCAAATCTGACCCGCTGTCCAGCACAACAGGCGTGCTGCCGCTCTCGGCGGACAGCTCCAGATACGCGTCCATCCGGTCCTGGGCAGTGTGCGTTCCGGCGATGCCGGAAACGTAGCCGATCGAGGTGTGCCCCAGGGAATGCAGATGGTCCAATGCGAGCATGATTCCCCGGCGGCTGTCGACGGTGACGGTCGGGACCGAATCGTCCCCTTCCACCCGGTCGATCACCACAACCTTGTGGCCAAAGTCAAAGCGTTTCAGAGCCTCGGTATCGACCTTTGTTGAAGGCGCGACGATCCCGAAGGGCGCGTACATGGCCTGCATGGCGGTGAAGTATCCGTCGGTCTTGGCAGGGTCACCATTGGTGACGCAGAGCAGCAGCTGGTAGCCACGCTCATCGGCCGCCTGCGTCATCGTCTTGGCAAGTTCTGCAAAGAACGGGTTGGTGATGTCAGGAACGATCAGCGGGATGAACGTGCTGGTCTTGGTCCGAAGCGCCTGGGCGAGCGGACTCATCGTGTAGCCGAGTCCCTCGGCCACCCGAAGGATGTGCTCGCGTGTTTCACTCTTCACAGCCTCAGGGCGTGAGAACGCCCGGGAAACCGTAGAGCGGTGGACGCCGGCAGCTTTGGCAACGACGTCGATACTCAAGTCAGGCATGTTCTCTTCCTTCGTGCTGGTCGTCATAGGCCTGCCAAATGGGGCGCATGACATTTTCGAGCTGGGCCAGCGTAGTCAGGCCCCGGAATCCATCTTCCAGCGTCCGGGCGACGCTCCGCACAAACGGATCGTAAAGAGGGTCGCTGTCCACATTGATCTTGTCGACCTCCGTGGTGCCGTCCAGTGCCGTGAAAGTAGCTGTGCCGTCCGAATCAACGGCGGCGAATCCGGCCTCACCGACCGAGGTAAAGCTGCAATAGCGCTTAAGCGGCGAGCCAGGGAATGCGTAGCCAACCTCCACAATGGCCTCGCGTCCCTCCGGTGTCGTGATGATGAGGCTGGCATGATCCTCAACAGCCTGGTGGTGAAGAACCGATGAAAGCCGGGAGTCCACATGTGCTGCCGACTCATCGCTGCCCCGGAGGAACAGATCGACAAAATGCGGTGCAAGGTTGGCCAGGCAACCCCCGCCCCCCTTGACCGGGTCGAGCATCCAGGGATTGGCATTGGCGAGATACCGGGATGGTGGACCTGCAATGAATGACGTTCGCTGGTAGGTGGACCGGCCTGCCTTAGAAAGCCATTTTTCGGTGGGTCCGCCGCGCTGGACCAAGGGGACAGTTACAGGCACTCCAGCTGCCTCAGCGGCCTGACGCACGGCAGAAAGCTCATTGAGGGAAGTGCCCAATGGCTTTTCGACGACGAACGGAATGCCGCGCTCGATAAGGGCAAGACACTTTTCGGCCATACCGTCATGGGGACCAAAGACATAGGCGAGTCCAACGTCGGGGAGATCAACCAGCTTCTGCCAGTCGGCTTCAACCGGTGCGCCCCAGACTTTGGCCAGCTCCTGCACCTGTATGCGGGATACATCGTCGTCATTGACTCCGATGACTTCGTGCTCTTCAGCAATTGCCTGCGCGCAGAGCGGAACATGCCAATGGGAAGCCCCCAGAATGATTGTGCGTACGTTACTCAACCGCAATACCCCCTTGTATGAGATCGGTTGCTGAGATCGGTTGCAATAACAGTATGGATGGTGGGAGAGTTTGTCAACGGAACCAAACACCAACAAGGTCCGGGCCGCTCAGGAAGTTAGAGATACCCGGCCAAGAGAGAGGCCAGAATGTATAAAAAACTCCGCACCCTGCAAACCATTGACGAGTCCGGGGCCGTCCTCATCGTGCGACTGGAGAACGCTGAGATTGCCGAGCGCGTTGCGGAAGCTGCCATCACAGGAGGTTTCCGCGCCATCGAAATTACGCTTTCAATTCCCGGCGCCATAGACGTGATCCGTCGGCTCGCCGCCAACCACGGGTCCGCGGGCGTGGCGATCGGCGCTGGAACAGTGCTGGACGAGCACTCAGCGTATGAGTGCATCCGTGCCGGGGCCCAGTTCCTGGTCAGTCCCCAGCTCAATTCCGCAATGATCCGTACCGCGAACCGGTACCAGATACCTACCGTCAGCGGTGCGTACACACCTACCGAGCTTGTTGAGTCCGCGGAAGCCGGCGCCGACATCCTCAAACTCTTCCCCACCGAAGCCGGCGGCATCCCCTACGCGAAGGCCGTGCTGGCTCCGCTGGCGCACCTGCCGATCATGCCAGCTGGTGGCGTAACTCTGGACAACGTCGGCGAATGGTTCGCGGCGGGCGTGGCAGGCGTCGGTGTGGGCAGCTACGTGACCAAAGCATGGCAACCCGACGGCGACTTCACCCGCGTCACCGAAGCAGCCCGGGCGTTCCTTTCAGCAGTAGCAGAGGCCCGCAAATAATGCCCCCCCGCGTCTTCATTGTCATCGGCCCCGCCGGATCGGGAAAGACGACCATTGCCCAGCAAACAGCACAACAGCATAAGGCTGCCTACCTGGACAAGGACCGGGTCAGTGGCCGCTTCGTCGAATTCGCGCTGACCGCCACCGGGCACGATCCCACCGACCGTGAATCCAACGACTACTATCGCGCCAATTTACTGCCCCTCGAGTACGAAACTCTCATGGATGTCGCGGGGATAAACCTGCGCCTCGGCCGCTCAGTGGTCCTTGATGCTCCCTTCGGAGCCTATTTCGGAGAACCGGACTATTTGACCCGTGTAGCAGAAGACTTCCAATGGCCGTCATCCGAGATCACCGTGATACGGGTCCGGGTACCTCAAGACGTTCTACGTATGCGGCTCACCCGCCGCGGACTGGAACGAGACCAGTGGAAACTGGCCAACTGGGACGACTACTGGTCGGTATACGGCCGTCTGGAATGCGCCTGGTCTGGAGTGGATTTCGAGGACTTCAACAATGAGGCGCCCCTTCAGGTGGATTGAAGTGAACTGGCGTCGGGTGATTGGTGGCGCCGGCCTGCCTGCGAGGATTAACCAAGCGGAGACGCTCGAGCTGGGCATGCCTGGCCGAAGCCGAGGCCTATCTTCGCATCCGAGGCGAGAACACACTGACGTTGACAAAGATCACAACTCATCCGTATCGTGGTCTGCAACCGATCTCAGCAACCGATCTCAGCGCCGATCTTATTAGGAATAGGGGGAGGCTGGATAACCTTCTTCCCACTTCAAGTCAGGCAGTGCCCAAGCGTTGCTCCGGCTGTTGGTCTTGGCAGTCGACGCTTCCCCTCGCCCCGATTTACAGCCGGGCGAGACCCGCACACCGGGGTGTCGGGGAATACTCAATTACCTCTGCAACAAACGTGAAAATATGGAGAGTTCAATGAAGATCTCAAAAGAAGCCTTCGGCAGTCCAGACCCTTCGGAGCTTCCCGAAGTGACTGAGCCCCCTCGCCGCACCGTCAATATGGTGGCAGGCACGATCGGCCACTTCGTGGAGTGGTACGACTGGTACATTTACGGGCTGCTGGCCGCCGTGTTCTCGGGCCAGATCTTCCCAAGTGATTCCGCATTCGCATCCCTTGTGGCCGCCCTGCTCACCTATGCAATCGGATTTGTTGTACGCCCATTCAGCGGAATCATCATCTCGCCGCTGGCTGACCGTTTCGGCCGGCGGCTCATCCTGACACTGTCCATCTCCGGTATGGCGCTCGGTGCCCTGATCATTGGCCTCACCCCTTCATTTGCGACCATCGGCTACGCAGCACCAATTCTGTTCCTGGTCGCACGCATCATCCAGGGCATCTCGGCAGGCACCGAACAGCAGAGCGCGATCGCATTCATGGTTGAACACGCTCCCCCGAACCGGCGGGGGCTGTTCGGCTCCTTCTCCAATATGGCGAGCGGCCTCGCGACCCTGGCAGCGACCGGCGGCGCGGCAATGGTGACATCATCCTTCGCTCCTGCCGACCTCGCCTCCTTTGGCTGGCGCATTCCCTTCCTCATAGGCGGTGTCCTCGGCGTCGTCGGCCTCGTCTTGCGGGCCCGCTCGGATGAGACCCCCGAGTTTGAGGCAAGTGCCCTCGTCGATCAGAAGTCCGCCGCGGCCCGCCTGATGGACCTGCTTCGCGAACACCCGAAGGCGCTGCTGCAGGCAGCAGCGCTCTCTGCCCCGGCCGTGGCCTACTACACCTGGGCCACCTTCCTTCCCACCTACGCCAAGCTGACCACCGGCCGGGACCTGTCCTCCACCCTGGCCGGAAACGTTATCGGGCTTGCCCTGCTCGTTATCATCGTGCCGATCTGCGGCGCGCTCTCTGATCGACTCGGTCGACGCAAAATCTTCCCCATCATCGGTGCCATCGGCATGATCGTCCTCTTCTACCCCATGCTCCTGCTGCTGAACCAGCCGGGCTTCTGGGTATACGTCCTGGTATCGGCGTCCGGCTGGGTGGTTCTCGGTATCTGGCAGTCCGTTTACCCGACCATCCAGGCCGAACTGTTCCCGGCTGCGGTACGGGTGTCCGGCATCGGTTTCGCACACCAGATCGTGATCGCTGTCTTCGGTGGCACCGCGCCACTGGTCGCTGCTGCGTTCGTCGGCGCCGGACAGCCAATGCTCGTCGCGGTCTACATGATCGTCATTGTCGCCCTCTGCCTCGTCGTCTACTTCACCCTGCCGGAGACCGGCAGCCGGGCCGGGCGTGTCACCGTAGCTCCTGCCGACCGCGAGGTGCTCGAAGGCGAGCACCTGCTCTTGAGCACTTGGTCCGCCGCCGACGAGGTGAAGCGTTCCCGGTAGGCACGCTCGTTCCTAGGAAGCCGTGGCGGCTCGACCGGGCAAGAAGGGGCGTGTTTGCCCCGGGCCCGTTCGAGCCGCCTGGCTCGCGGGTGCGATCCCCTGCGCAGGGTAGACATTGACCTTGCGTTATGGATGGAACAAGTTTTCTCCTTAGGCACAGAACTGAGAGATGCTCCACATGATTATCAACACATTTTCCTATCTATGGTCATCCACGGCAATTGATGCAATTGCGGAATTGGTTGACAACGGATACGAGACTTTTGAGGTTCCGATTAGCTCCCCACACTGTTGGCCTGATGAACTATCCGGTCCGGATCGTGCGGCGATTTATGCACGACTCAATGAGTACGGTGCGAAAATCAGGTCGCTGAATGCCGGCGGATATGACATCAACCTGGCGAGCCCCGGCGCTAATATGCGTCGCAAGAGTGTCGAGCACATCAAGTCGGTGATTGACCTGGCGGAAGCTTGGGAGGTCCCCGAGGTTGTCATATCCCCGGGCACAAGGCGTCCAATGATTTCACCGTCACTTGAAAACGTTTACGGGTGGATGTACGAGAGTCTGGAGAATCTCATTCCGCTGGCCAAGCAGGCCGGCACGCGGCTGCTCTTCGAAAACACCCCCTATTGCTTCACGCCTACCATCCAGGACCTGGCCGGCGTCGTAAGCACCGTCAACGACGATTCAGTCAAGATCGTGTACGACGTAGCCAATGCCGCCTACATAGGAGAGGATCCCGTAGATAGCTTGCTCTCCTATCACGAATCAATTGGACTTGTGCATATTTCTGATACGGGCACGGAAACCTGGGGTCATGATCCGATCGGCACTGGAGTGATCGACTGGAATGAACTGGGCAATGCCGCCCGAGAAACGTGCGGAGTCAATAACGTTGTTCTAGAGATCATTCGCGAACAGAACCCGGTGCAGGAATTTAAGAAGGCCACGCAGGACCTCAAAAATCAAGGCTGGGAACTAGGTGACTAACTTCGAAAATGCAAAGGGACCTGAGCTTTGCATTCCATAATTCTCTTTCATTTTTGTGTCAAAAATGATTCTCCTGTGAATCCACGTTGAATGGAGTGTGCGATGAGAGCTTTGGTTAGTGGCGGAACTAGCGGCATAGGCGCGGCGACATGCCTGAGAATTGCAGAGGCGGCCCTTGCTAGGGGCGAGCAGCCGATGATTGCAGTGTGTGGAAATGAATCGAACAGCAGCCAAGAGCAGGTCGTTCGTTCAATCCAGTCATTGGGAGGTACCGCCATCGCATTGGCGGGCGACCTCGGTGATCCAGAGGTGCCAAGTAAACTGGTAGCAGCTGCGGTAGCAGAGTTTGGCGGGCTGGACGCACTGGTAGCGAATGCGGGGATCGCAAGCCCTGGTGCCATCTGTGACGTGTCCATTGAGGACTGGGACGACATGTTCTCCGTTAACCTCCGTGGCGCGTGGCTTCTTGCCAAAGCAAGCCACCCGCATTTGAGGGACAGCCGCGGTTCCGCTTGTTTTACCTCTTCAATGTCTGGCCAGCTACCACATGCCGGATCAGGCGCTTACAGCCCCAGCAAGGCTGCACTGACAATGCTGGCCCAAACACTCGCGCTGGAATGGGCACCGGACGGAATACGCGTAAATGTGGTATCCCCAGGTATGACTCATACACGCATGACGGAAAAAATGTATGAAGATCCCCAAATCAAGAAGGCAAGGGAAGACATTATTCCGTTGTCAAGGATTGGGGATCCCAAGGACATTGCGAACGTGATCGAATTCCTTGTAGGCCCTCTATCGGGTTATGTTACTGGGCAAGACATCTGTGTCGATGGTGGCTTCTCTAAGTCCATTCTTAGCCATATCCCTGGTCGGCCCAGCTCCAAATCGTGATGCCCGACCTGTAGCGGTACCTCGGCAACTGCCCTAGCCGTCGCCAGCGAACAGCGGCAGTCCGCCACCGCAGCGCCGACCGCCACCGGCGAGCCAGCCCCAGGCATTTGCCCTGACTCACTATGGCGGGTCAGGGCGCCGTTGCGCTTGGGGCCGTCCCGCTCGGCCGTCCTGCCGTCGTGCTCGGCTCGACGGTTCCGGTGCCTGCTGCCGCACCGCCGGGGAAGGCCGACGGTGCGGGGGTCTCGCCCGATTCGGCCGACTGCCGCACGCTCCACAAACGCCGCGGCGGCCGCCCAGCGCGCCTGTGAACTCCGGGGGTGTCCACGCGTTAGAAGACCCGGCGCGTAGATGGGAGCGATGCCTTGTCAGATTCGCGTACACCCCAACCTGACAAAGTGACCCATGTGCCTTGACCTTCTTTAGGGGGCATAAAACCCGGTCGGATTCCGCGACGGCCGTCGCTGAGGAGGCGGCGGGATCATCGGCCCGAAAGCAGGCCGGTGCGCGGGGCAGCTTCCGCGACACCGTTTTGAGGGCTCTTCAAGGTTCATGGGGAAAGGGATTCCCGGATGAGTGTCATGCCGCCGTACGGACGGCACTTCTCATGAGAATAACCGATTTGTAATTGGCCGGGTTCCGGTAGCCGCGGGCAGTGCGTTTGATGTGCTTGATTCCGGTGTTGTTGGCCTCGACCTTGCCTGTGGTGGCGCCGGTGACGATGAGGACTTCAATCTCCTTCCACCACCTGCAGACCGTGCGATAGAGCTTGTTTGCCTCCGGGCGCCCGGCCGCTTCCACGAGCGCCTTGAGATCCTCTTTCGCCGCGGCGGCGTCGGCGAGGGAGCTCATGCGGAGCAGTATCCGCAGCTGTTCTTTGACTTTCCACACGGCCTGCAACTTGCCGGTCGGATCGTCGGCGGCGAAGACTTCTTCCAGGCGGTGGGCGGCCTGCTCGGAGAGCGTGTCTCCGGCGCGCAGGAGCAGCATCCGGTGGGCCCACGCCTTGTCGATCCCGCGGCCGCGGCGGCCCTTGACCTGCTGGGACAGGTTCTGTCGGGCCTCAGTCATGGCCTGGTTGCCCAGGGAGACCAAGTGGAAGTGTCAACGGCCACGGCGGTGCGGGGAAGCCACATTCTCAACGCCTTGCGGAACGCGGCCGACGGGTCGATCGCGACCACCTGCACTCCGAGCCGCCAGTCCAGGGGACGGGCGAAGAGCCAGTCCCCGACGCCCTTGTGGTCCCGGCCATCGACCACGCCCAGGACCTGGCCGGTGTCTAGATCCACGATCGTGGTCATCCACGGCTCATGCCGAGTCCACGAGCTCGACTCAGGGTCGCGGAAGAACCGCATGGACCGGAACCGGTGTTCATCGATACCCAGCATCCGCGGACTGAGCTCATCCACCTCGGGCAGCGTGAGAAAACAGGCTTCGTTCAGCGCGGCTCGGACCATTCACCAGGACACCGCGAACGCGGTGGCAGTCTCGGACACGGCACGGCCGGAACTGATGACCGCATCAACGACCTGGTCGCGGAGCCGGCTGGTGGAGCGGGCACGGCGCGGGACCTGGGCGGTGGATTCAAAGAACGAGAGCCGCGGGCAGGCCTGTTCCTCGCAGTGCCAGCGGTACTTGGACCAGAGGACTTCCACGGCGCCGGCGACGGGGATGTCCCGGATTCGCTGGAAGCGCCGTTCCTTCCGCCTCGTTGCAACGACACCGCAGGTCGGGCAGCCCGGTGGTTGGTCGGTTTCGACGACGACCCGGCGCCTGCCATCGTCCAGGACGGTGACGGAGGTGACGCGGTAGTCGGGCAGGTTGAAGATGCTGGTGGCAGCGTCGGACGCCACCCCGGTAGGCTCGTTCAAGGCTCGTGGTCCTGTTCCTGGTTGAATGCTAGACACACTCATCCCAGCAGGGCCACGGGCCCCTTTTTTAGCTACGACACGGAATCAATTCCCCACCAACCACGAAGAGCCGGTTTGAGTCTGTGTACTGATGACGTCCAAGGGACCGGCTTGGAGCTGGACGTAAGTTCGCCCGGGTTTCAGAATCGGCCCGATGCCGTTCATGACCTCAACCCACAGTCCCCAATCGATCACAGCAAACTCGGTGATACCGCCAGGACAGAACGGGTTACCCCCGTCACGACCGATGTCTTCGTCGGGGATGCCGGAGCGGGCGCTCCGCAGTGCAGGGCGTCCAGCGCAAGGGCGGAATGCCGCACCGACAGCGAGCTCGCGCCTAGGGGCATCAATTTGTACACGTCGATCACGGCTTCCTCAGGCATGGACGTGAAACCACCCTCGATACCCTGCTGAAAACGGGGAAGAAGCGTATTATCCCGAAACTGCTCCCAGCTCGCCTTCGATTCGTGGACGGCCAGAATCGTCCAGCCACCCGTGGAAGGACCAGCCGCATGAAAGATCTGCCCGGCGGGCAAACGCCCTTCCCCTGTATGAACAGCGGCAATAGAGGCTTCGTACTGCTCCTTAGTGCCCTCCGCAAAGCAATGGGTATGCGAAGCCGAGAAGTACAGCTATATGGGGCGTGGTTACCGGCTCCAGCTCGCGCTCGATCCAGCGCAAGGCCACGGCCACCTCGTATCCCCGGTAGTACACAGGCCCCGGTAGTACACGGGCGCATTCATCGGTATCCCCGCCCTGACAGCACACCGGGCGCTGACCTCACCGAGGACGGCCCTGCCGGGCTCTCTCCCCGGAGCCTTGGGGGAACGAACGGTACTGGTTACCGGTGGCGCAGGCGCAGTGGGCCACGCGGCCATTGAGCTCGCAGCGTGGGCCGGAGCAACGGTCATCACGACTCTCAACCGAGCACGGAAAGCTGAACTCGCGCGCCTCGCCGGAGCCCATCTGGCAATCAACTAACGCAACAAGAACGTGGTGGCTGCCATCCTCCAAGCCGCCCGGGCGGAGGAGTCGACACCATCATCGACGTTAACGCTGCAGCCAATATCGACTCCTAGACGCGAGACAAGAATCGCTACTGGACATCCCAGCAGCACTTCCTCGCTAACTTCATCTCCAATGCCCTCAGAACAAGACGCTGGAGCCTTCACATCGCTCTTGCTGTCCAGAACTTCTGACCGTGTTGAAGCGCCATGCTCCAATCGGATGTTCCAGGTTCATCGCACGCCAAACTGCTCGCGTGCGTCGTCAGATCGACAGGCATGCAGCCCAACGTTACTGCCTGGTAAGGGTTATTTTCGCTGCATGCATCGACTAACCTTTTCGATTGTGGCCCGGGGCAACGATTTGGGTCAGAAGCTTGCGGAGGATTGGAATTATGGCAAAGGCAGTGACGTTTTCCGTGACGGCTCTGCCCAGGAACGGCGCACAGGACAGCTTCCGCGACACCGTTCTGGGCCTGCGGACAGATGACATTCAGGACTGCATCCTGTCCGTGTTTCATGTCAGCGACTCGTACGCCCTGTTCAGCGGCCAAGCACTGCCCGCCCCACACACGACCAGCAACACCGCGCTCCGCGCCTACCTGCTCCGCCGGCTCGCCGGAGACGATGCCGGACTGGACTTCGACGTGAAGATTGCGCGGGTTTCAGAATCCACGTTCCCGTTCATGAACTAAACCACGAACGCTGTGCCTGGAGTGAAGGTCGCCTCGCCGACGCCTCAGTGGCAGAGGGAACAGGCACTGCCCTGCCTCCCGCACTCCCGTCCGCATATCTTGACAAAATCACCCTTATTGGACTTTAAGCGTGGTTCACCGTGCCGGCCGGCAGCAGTATGGATCGTAGCTGGGTACCGCTCGCCTGGGCTCTCAGGTTGACGAAAGGTCCAATATCGGCGTTCTGGAATACACGACTAGGGTCCTTGAAGGCGCATAGCGAAACGCGCGTTCAAGCCACAGCAGCCACGTAATCACAAGGTCCTCGGTTACGCGGTCAGGGCGGACTTCGGCAGCTAATGACGGGCCCCGTGCGCAGTTTGGTCGCGCAACTCTGCGACTTCCAGACTCTGTCACTCTGTAGAATTCAGCCGCCGATAGCAGCGCATACGTAACCCGGAAGCCGGCAAATCGCATCTGGCGCGACTTTGCTTTGGTGCAGCGGCTATGGCCTTCACCGACCAAGCAGCGGTCGCGACCGCGAATCGTGCACCGCAGGCCCGGGTCCTGCTTTTCAACAAAGGCGCACGGGGGCTGTCAGCATCCAACTTTGGACAGGATCGCCGTCATAGCAGCCCGGACGCCAGTGCTCAGGGTGGGTTCCAGGGCGGGGGCGAAATGTGGCGAGTGATTGCCGGCGATGTGCCCGTCAGCCTTGAGCATCTCGGCGGTATAGCCTCCGAAGGTCCAGTAAACCGAGGGGGCAGAGATAGCTGTTGCGAGGGTCCCGAAGTTTTCACTGGCCATCATCGGCGGAATCTCGCGGACCTCTTCCTCTCCGATCATGACCCGAAATTCCTGGAGAAGTTGATCTGTCGCCGTCGGATCGTTGTAGCACAGCGGAAAAGAACACAGCTCCTCAATCTCAGGGGGCGGCGCGGAGGATGCTTCTGCCTCTGCGCGGATGATTCGGCGGATTGATGCCAGCACGGCTTCGTGCACTTTCTGGTCGAAGGTCCGTACGTTTATGGTGAAGTCGGCAATGGCGGGAATGATGTTTTCCTTCAGGCCCCCATAGAGGTTCCGATTGTCACGACCGCGGACTGCATGGGGTCCAGCTCACGCGAAACGATGGTCTGCAGCCGGACCAACATGTGGGCCCCGAGCATGATCGGGTCGATCGCTTCTTGGGGCTGGGAACCATGCGCCTGACGCCCGTGCACGGTGACCTTCCAGGAATCGGCCATGGCCATAGCGGTACCGCGGCTGATGCTTACCGTGCCAGCCAGACTCGGCACGACGTGCTGGCCGTAGATTATCTCCGGTGTGGGAGCCCGGTTCCACAGACCATCGTCGACCATCGCCTGGGCTCCGGCCGCCGTTTCCTCCCTCGGCTGGAAGAGGAAGACGACTGTCCCGGCCCAGGCATCGGTGGCATCCGCGAGCAAGACCGCCGCAGTCAGCGCTGCGGTGATGTGCATGTCATGGCCGCAGCCGTGCATTACCGGAACCTGAGTCCCGTCAGTCAGGGCAGAGGTGGCCTGACTGGCGTAATCAAGTCCTGTTTCCTCCTTGATCGGCAGACCGTCGATGTCGGCCCGGAAACCCACGACTGGCCCCTCGCCGTTGCGCAGTACGCCGACGACGCCCGTCCCGCCACAGCTAAAGGTCTCGGCTGCGATGGCAGTGAGATGGTCGGTAATGAGCCTTGCGGCCCGATGTTCCTGCATGGACAGTTCGGGGTTGGCGTGCAGATGGCGGTACAACTTGTGCATCCGGACAGTCTCGTCGTCGGTGAGTTCAAGATCCCGCACGGCATTGCCCATCATGTGTTGCCCTTCTTCGATTGGATATTTGTACTGTCCACAGAAGTTATAGTCGCGTCCGCCAGCCATCATGGGCCCGCTGTGGAACGCTAAGGGATGGCGGCAGTCGGCTGTGGGCGCTCCAACCGCTGGGAAGAGTCCGCAGAGCGGCGTCGGTGGAGGGCGATCCCAGGCTCCAATGCAGTGGCCTCGTCATAGGTCAGAAGGGCCCATTTGGGGGTCCACTCCGTGACTACCGCTGATTGACGCGCCGAAACGGAACGCAGGATCTGAAGTCGAATGGCGGGCCTATTGCCCGCGTACGGGGCCAATCCGTCTTACTATGGCGGGAAGAACCCGGTTCCGGTGATCTGCAGATTCGCCCTTGCCGGCCGGCGGGAGCATGGCCGCTGTTCATCGGCGGCTGACAGCCAGTTCCGAGCAGTCCAGGCGCCGGGTCACTCGACAGGGGCGGATAGGAACCGATCGATGTCAGGGGATGCCGGCGCCGGCTCCCGTCCTCGGGGTTGCGTGCTGCGATTCCGCGTGCCGGCGGCAGAGACACTTGGCCGTTGGCGCGTGGGCCACGGGGCTAACGACCCTGGGAACGTGATGCTCCTACCGGAGATTCGTCCCGGGGCACAGGATCATCAGCTGTCGGTTTTGGCGATATGCACGTCGCAGGGAGCGTTGTGTGGGACGCTGCTTGCGACGCTGCCGAGCACCCGCCCGAGCCCCTGCATGCGCTTGTTGCCCACGACGATCATTCGGGCGTTGTACTTTTCCGCTTGTTTGAGCAGCGCTTGGGCTGGTGTGCCGCACACCGCGAGTAGGCGACCTTGAGTTCGCCTGAGCTGAGGTCTACGCCCACGTTTCTGGCGACCTCTTCGGCGTTATCTTCGGTCGAGACGACCTATTGGTCACTCCCGGTACCGAATACGACGGTGCGGTCGCCGTCGAACGCTGTTACTACGTGCAGTGCGGTTCCGAGCACCGGCGCCAGGTCGGGGCAGATTCCGCGGTGTGCGCGTCACCCGACACGATGTTGACCATTTTTCCGTTTCGCTGTCCTATGAGGTCCGTTTTGGACTACCCGGGAGCAGTCCTGTGCCAGCCGGAACTGAACGACGCAGACCCTCTACAGGCACGTCTCGCCGACTGGGGAGCTGCGCCCTGATGGCGAAAAGCTGCTACTACGGTAGCGGCCATACGGGTTCAAGCGGCCTGGTCCTGCAGGTTGCTTTCTACTGGCCGCCCTAGTCTCCTTGCTGTGATCGCTAGGGGAGGATTTTGTGGATGACGGAACCGTCACCGTGAAAGATTAGGTTTCGGTTTTGCCCGTCGATCCAGACCCAAAAGTATGTTGCGTCCTCGCCTACGTCGTCCACGGTGCCCTGCTCGTGCGCGAACCCGCTCCGTTTGACGGTGACTCGATCACCTGGGTTTAGGTGGACCCAGTTGTGATAGCTGAGGGGGCGGGCTTTGGTCTCAAGCGTCAGGACGTTCGGCATCTGAGTGTCAGCGTTCATGTTGCTCCTTCCCGGCTTAATCAAGCTTCTGTGTAAGAGCGGGCGGGGCATGCATATGCGTGCACGCCCCGCCCGGTTGCCTTTGGTACTACGCGGGTCAGTTTTGAAGTTCTACGCGTGCTTGGGTACGGCTGCCACCTCGGCCGGGCCCTTGTTCATCTCGTCTGCGACCAGTTTCTTCTGCACCCGGCGCGCCCAGGAGGCAGTCACGATCGGGCAGAGCACCGCGGAGACGACGACCGACGCTGCCACCAGCACGGTGGCGTGCTCTGCCGCCGGCGCGTAGACGGGGTTGGCCGTGGCGACGATAGCGGGGACGAGGGCCGCGTTTCCGGCTGTGGTGGCTGCGGCGAGACCGGCAACACCGTCACCGCCGGTGAGTTTGTCGGCCAACAGCAGTACCGCGCCGCCGACGAAGACCACGAACAGTCCAAGGGCGATGCCGAGCAGTCCTGCTTCGACGACGGCGTTGAGGTTGATGGTCAGGCCGAGGGCCAGGCCCAGGAACGGCACCATTGCCGGCACCAGCGGTGCCAGGAGAAGCCGCATGTTCTTGTCCAGGTTTCCCAGGAGCATGCCCAGCGCCAGCGGGAGGATCGCGCCGACGAGTGCCTGCCAGGGGAATGCAGCGAGACCGGCTATGCCGAGGGTGACCATGGTCAGGAAGGGCCCGGATTCGAGCGACAGGATCGAGTAGGCCCCGGCGTCGCGTTTGCGGCCGAACTGTCCCATCAGGGAGATGTAGAGCCCGCCGTTGGTGTCGTTCAGGGCGGCGACGAGCGCGAGGGTTGAGAGGCCTGCAAGGATCCCGGTTTCGATGGGCGCTTCGCCGAGGAAGCGTCCGGCGATGATGCCGATGAGGATGGCGAAGAGGATCTTTGAGCCGAGGAGCACCCCGCCCTTTTTGAGGATGTAGGGGGTTGATTTGACTTCGAGTGTTGCGCCGAGGCAGACGAAGAACACGGCCAGGAGGGGCGGCAGGCCGGTGAAGAAGGCTCCGGTGAAGGAACCGAAAAACTTACCGGCGTCTGGGGCCAGGGTGTGGATGACGGCGCCGATGCCAAGGGGCACCAGCATCATTCCGCCGGGGATTCTCTCCAGGGCTTTCTTGATGGGAATCGACATTGATTTCTCCTCTGAATGGCTTTGGGTGGTTGGGAGCTGCACGGGTCGGACCGTCAGTTCCGTTGTTGGGTTGGGTTAGCCGAGGCCTGGGATGAGCAGGACTTTGCAGGCGTCTCCGGTGAGCAGTTCGACGGCTTCGTCGATTTCGCTGAGTTTCTTGCGGTGCGTGATGAGCCAGTCGAGCTCCAGCTTTCCGGAGTCCAGCAGCAGCAGGCTTTGTTCCCAGGTTTCCCAGAGCCGGCGTCCGAAGATGCCGCGAAGGGTGATGCCTTTTTTGTTGATGTAGGCGGCGATGTCGACTTCGGCGGGGCGGCTGGGGTGTCCGACGGTGATGACGGTGGCTTCGCGGCGGACGGCTTCGAAGAGGGTTGTCAGGGTGCCCGGGGCTCCGGAGCATTCGAAGGCGACGTCGAAGCCGCCGCGGCGGCCGGTCAGTTCGCGGCAGCGTTCGATGATGCCGTCGTTGGGGTGAAGCGCGGTCGCGCCGAGTTTTTCGGCTTGGGCCCGGCGGTAGGGGTTGGGGTCGACGGCGATGACATGGCTGGCGCCCATGAGCAGTGCCAGGTTCACGACGACGAGGCCGACCGGGCCTGCGCCGCTGACGAGTACCGCCCGGCCTGCGACGGAGTAGTTGGCGCGCTGGATGGCATGCACGGCCACACCGGCTGCCTCGAGCAGGGCACCGGATTCGAGGGACAGGCCGGTGGGGAGTTTGACGCAGATGTCCTGCGGGACGGCGGCGTATTCGGCGAAGACGCCGTCGATGTGCATGCCGAGGATCCCTGTGCGTTCGCAGGTGTGGGAGTCTCCGGTGCGGCAGGGGAAGCATTGTCCGCAGGTCAGGTGGCTTTCGAGGGCGACCTGGTCGCCGACCTGCAGTCCGGTGACGCCGGGGCCGACCTCGACGATGGTGCCTGCGCCTTCGTGGCCGAGGGTCACGGGGAGGTTGAGGTTGAAGGCCTGGGCGGAGGGGGTCCATTCGTAGAGTTCCCGGTCGGTGCCGCAGAGGGATGCGGCGCCTACCTCGATGACGACTGAGCCTTCTGTTGCCTTGGGGTCTCCGGCGTCGGTGACGTACGTGACGCCTCGCTCTGCTGCGTTCTTGACTACTGCCCGCATGGGGGCCGCCTTTCGTTGATTCTGGAGATGCTTGGAGAATGCTTGGTGGGGTACTAGCCGGAAAACTAGCCGGCGAAGCGGTGCAGGATATCGCTGGGGCCGACCTGTCCCCCCTTGAGCAGCAGCCGGCATCCGGCGACTGCGGAGGCGCCGTCGGCCTGCAGGATGGGCCCGGCTGTGACGAACTGGTCGGAAACGCGCAGCTGGCGTACGCCCATGGCGATGAGTGCATGGCTGGAGGTGTCGCCACCGCAGACGGCGATGTCGCGGGTTAGTCCGGCATCGGCCATCCTGGCGGCGATGCCGCCGATCAGTGCTCCGACGTAGCCCGCGTCCACCGGTCCGGTGACCCCGTAGCGTGGGTCACCGGCGCCCCGCGTGGTGTGCACGACGACGTTGCGGCCGGACCGAAGTGCGGCCGAGACGTGCTCATCGAGGGCGGCCACAAGCCTGGAGTCATCGCGCTGCAGCAGCTCGGCAGGTACCGGAACGTCCTCCCAGCCATGGGAGAGCGCGTCGTTAATCTGTTCTGCTGTGGTGCTGGACGCTGAGGCGCTCACGGCCAGCACGGGTCCCGAGGGCTGCTGCCGTCCTGGTGTCCGGGGAGCCTGGTCGGAGATGGACCGTGCTAGTGCAGCCATGATGCCGCCGGATCCCACCACGATCGAAGGACCGTGACCGTGTTCCTCGCGCTTGAGCGCTTCGGCAACGGCGTCCATCTGGTGTTCGTCCACGGCGTCCACCACGAAGGCCTGCGCCCCGGCTTCCCGCCGTCGATCCGCCCAGGCGTCCTTGAAGGTGCCGTCATCATAAGCGGGCAGATGGATGGCCCCCGGCATTTCTCCGCCCCCGAGCTGTTCGGCCAGGACCTGGCGCAGGTCGGCTTCGTGCATGGGGGTGGAGGGGTGCTGTGACATGACTGGGTGGCGGTCCAACCGGTAGATCTGGCCCCCGTGGGTGGCGTAGTGGTTGCTGAACGCGGTGTATCGGCCGAAACCTGGCTGGGCGGGCACCACGGGGATTGCCCCGTGCAGGGCGAACTGCTCATGGAGCAGCTGGATCCCGCGGCCGATGCTGCCGACAGTGATGGAACTGTCGAACGTGGAGCAGACCTTATATAGCAGCACCTCCACATTAAGCGCGGCCATGCCGGCCAGATCCCTGCTAACCAGATTGTCGAACGCTGTTCCGGACAGGGAGCGTGCGGGCCCGGCGAATCCGACGACGTCAGTGTCTGTGGGCAGCGGTGCGTCTCCGATGACCAGGGCTGCTTCCAGTCCGTAGCGGTGGGACTGGGCGAGGACGTCGGCGGCTCCGGTGAGGTCGTCCGCGACGAAACCGAAAGCGGGCATGTCAGGCGTCTTTCCCGAAGGTCTGGACAGCGTGCAGGAGTGCATTGTCCCCCGTTTGTGCCAGCTTGTCCGCTGCCGTCTGCAGGGGTACGCCCTCCACAGCCGCTTCCCACGCCTGGCGCAGGCTCTGCACTCCGGCGCCGGGACCGTCCGGGTGGGCTGCGACACCGCCACCGGCGAGCATCATTAGATCGGTGGACCCCACCGCGTCAAAGGTGGGTCCGGGGGTGGTGACGTTCTGCCCGGAGGACAGGACCGGAAGCGGTGTAATCGTCTCTCCGAGGGGCTCGAGCAGGCTACGGATGTTCGACGCGACCTCTTCGTCCAGCTCGTAGAACTTGCTGCCCAGCCCGCTGGCGTGCAGGTGGTCGGCGCCTGCGAGGCGGGCCATCTGCTGCCAGACCCGGTAATCCATGCCCAGGGCCTTGGACCGCATGGAGGCGGCCAGGCCTGCACGGTGGCCGTGGATGGGAACCTCGGCGAAGCTGCGCAGCAATGCCAGGGCCGGCATCCCCATCACGGGGATGTTCAGCATCACGCACCGGCCACCGGCTTCAACAACCAGGTCATGGCGCTTATGCAAACCGGCGAGATCACCGGTGATGTTGAAGGCATACATGGTCGAGTGGCCCGTGACCTGCTCAGCGGCGCGAATTTCCTCGGTGGCGACCGCGACCCGGCGTTCCAAAGGCAGATAGGCCGGATCAGTCATCAGCTCATCGTCCTTGATCAGGTCAATGGATGCCATCGCCAGATCCCGGACGACCAGCCGGAATTCCTCTTCGGAAAGACCCACATTGGGCTTGACGATGGTGCCGACCATCACTCCCTGAACATCGCTGATGAGCTTGCGGGTGCCCTCGATCCCGAAGGCCGGGCCGGGGTGGGCTGCTACGAAGTCCTCCGGCAGAACAATGTCCTGCAACCGGCAGGCATAAAGATCGCCAAGCTCGAAGAGATTGCCTGCGATTGCTGTCTGCAGGGTCGCCAGATCGGTGCCGACGTTCTCCATCGGAAAGTCGACGGTCACCAGAGCCGAACGGACCTTCTCGGGGTTCGCCCGTGACGGCAAGGAGGGGCGGCAAAAGCCGAGCTCCTGAACATCCACGATGCGCGCGGCGTGTCGCTCCCGGATCCGGGCTGATTCGCCCGGCACTGGCAGGAAGGTGCCGCTGGACTGTTCGCCCGCCATGATGGCCGCGGCCTTCTCCGGGTCAATTTCGGATTCTAGGTAGTAGGTGCAACGCACCGAGCGCGGGTCGCGCATGGACTCTCCAATTCGGGGGGACTTGAAACTTACGTATCCGACTGTCATCTGCAGGTACTTTCACTTCGCTCACGCGCCGATGCGGGTTCAAGCTGACTTCGGACTTCGTATCCACGGCATCTCCTGTGATCCGCGAACCGAAGTTGTACGTACCTTTGATACGTACAATAATGGGTGGTGTAGGTCACGTCAAGGCCGCCTCGTTACTGCCCACCATGGGAGAGCAGCGGGACGGCTAAGATTTGCACAGTGGCAGAGGAGTCAACGTGAGTTTGGAACCAGCAGTAACAGCGGCAGAGCAGCCGGGACGCACCAGCCCTCTGAACCGGGAGGACGGAGGTCCTCTCCACGCCCAAATCCGGGACATCCTGCACCGTCAGATCGTAGATATGGGGCTGTCTCCGGGCTCTTCGTTGCCTACCGAAGAGGAGCTGCAAAGGCAGTTCGGCGTCTCCCGCAGCGTGGTTCGCCAGGCTTTGTCCGGCCTCGCCGACCTCGGCCTGATTCGCCGGCAGCGCGGCCGAGGCAGCGTCGTAGCCGCAACACCAGTCCTTCGCCGACACGTGCAGCGCGCCGGCGGCTTGGACGAACAAGCCGCAGCACACGGCCAGCGCCTGCGCACTCACGTCCTCGCCGTGGAACCATCGGAGCCGCCCCTGGCCGGCGTCGAGGCCCTCAATACGACCAATACCTGGAAAATCGAGCGGGTTCGCTACCTCGATGACCTTCCCGTGG
This sequence comes from Arthrobacter globiformis, assembly GCF_030815865.1. Taxonomy (NCBI): domain Bacteria; kingdom Bacillati; phylum Actinomycetota; class Actinomycetes; order Micrococcales; family Micrococcaceae; genus Arthrobacter; species Arthrobacter globiformis. The sequence continues at coordinate 2,759,245 of NZ_JAUSXI010000001.1, read as the reverse complement.
CTTTCATGCGAACCTGGGTCCCCCGCGACTTCTTCCCGCACTTCACCGTAGAACTGCTGGAAAACGCGTCACTCCTAAGCCTGATGCGCGACCACGGATACCACCCCGCCGGTGGACCCCGCCAGGTTCAGGCAGTGTCTTCAGATCATGACCTGGCCCGGAAGTTGAACATCAACACCCGGGAACCGCTGCTCCTGCTTCAAGGCGTTACCCGCGACGCTCTCGGCCACGGTCTCGAATGGTTCAACGTCTGGCATAGCCCCAACACCGTCTTCGACGTCGATGCACAAGTCACAACGCAACCCGGGCGCGTCTCCCAAGAGAACATCCGGCGCCTACGGAACCTGACCCAGCAACTCGAATCAGAACTAGCCGATCTCGAGCGAGGCGCACACTAGAAAGCAGCCATCCTCTACTGCGACACTCATCGCAGTGGAACTCTGAAACCTAACGTCCCGCGGGAGCGCAACAGCCGAGCAAACCAGGTCATGCGTCCAACTTGGTGTGTCTCATTACCGACGTGTTCTTAATCCCAAGGGTTTTCGAGAGGGGCACGAGTGTTGCAGTGAGGGAGCGTTACTGGGCAGGACAAGAAACTTGAACCCCTACAGGCGCCCGATGCCCACGCAGCCAGATCATGGGTCGGCGGTCGGCGCGTCCTGAGCGGAGGGGGAGGGGGCTGGATCTGGGAGCTGAGAATGCGGAGCTTGTCGTGGGTGGGTGAGCCCGGTTCTGCGGACCACATGATCACTTGCTGGTCGGGGTCGCCGGCCCACTGGAAGGCGTCCCAGTCGATGGTGAGGTCGCCGAGGTCGGGTGGCGGATGGTCTTGGTGCCGAATTCCTGCCGGGCTTCCAGGTGTGGGTTCTTCACGGAATCGTCTCTCGCTGCTGGTTGAGTGCGATGCGCCCGGGACGGGTATGTCCCGGACACGACAAGGGTTGCGGATCAGGTTCGGCACCCGGAAGTGTCAGGCGGCGAGGTGGGTGCGGAAGAACCGGGTCACGTTGGCGACGGCGTTGTCCATCTGCTTCGGCGAGTCGTAGTAGTCGTAGTGGTTGCCATCAGACCACACGAGTTCCTTTTCACCCTGAACAGCCTCGTGGAGCGCCTTGGCGTTCTCCGGCAGGGCGCTTTCGGAGTGGACGACGATCGTCGGAGTCGTGATGGACGGTGCCTGACTCAGTGCACCAAACGAGAGCCAGTTCGCCCAGGACTGCACGTCGAGTTCGTTCCTGTACTCGGGAACGTTTCCCCGGGCCTCGTTGTCGTAGTAGTCGAAAGCCCCCCTCTATCGGGATGTCGTTGGCCGCATCCTTATCGGTCTCGCTGTAGACGGTATTGGTCGTCGCTGCGCCGGTCTCGTCGTACTTCTTCTTGGCCGCGGCCGCCTGCTCGCGACGTGTGGCCATTCCGTCTTCGCCGTAGGTGGCAGTGAACACGTCCTCGTTGACGAGGAACCCGGCGATGGTCGCCAGCCCCTTCACGCGCGAATCTTGGCCGGCGAGGTAGGTCGCATTGTTGGCCGAGGTGCAGACCCCAACCATTCCGACAGTCTCAACGTAGGGGAGCCCGGTGAGGTAACTGACCGCCGCCTGGAGGTCGCTGAGCTTCTCGGCCGGCACCTCGAGCTGACGCGGAGTCCCTTCGCTCTCGCCGTAGTGGGCGTAGTCGAAGGACAGGGCAACGAAGCCCTGTTCAGCAAACTTCTCGGCGTACGTTCCCGCCATCTGCTCTTTGACCGATGTGAACGAGCCCTCGACGATCACTGCCTTGTAGCAGCCGTTCTCATCGAAGTTCTCGGGGGTGAAGAGGTTGCCCGCCAGGGTCAAACCGTCACGGTCGAAAGTGATTTTGCGCTTCAAGCTGTCGTCCTTACTCAATTGTGTTTCCCGCACTACGCGCACTGTTAACAGTGAAACAAGGTACCCGTGGGGGTGGGTCTCTCCGCCGGCGGACGCGGCTGGTGGCCACATATAAAAGACTCTCTCTTAGCGTACGGACCGACAATTGGAGAGATTTTTCCTAGGCAGGATCACGCCCCTCCCGCCCGCCGCTGGCGGCGTTCGCGCGGCCCTTCAGGCCGCCTCGGCGAGGGGAACCCAGAGTGAGCCTGCCCTTCGAGCGTTCGGATACCAGGACCCACGACGGGAGGCGACATCGTCACCGAGGAGCAACCCTCTGAAGGGGATGGAACTGCCTTGAATGAGTGTGACCCCTATCCAAGCAAGACTGCGCGGGTTCCAGCACGTCCAAATTAGGGAGACATGAACCCGGTAGGATCTTTCCACTGTGGTCATTCATCGTGAGAAGTCGAAACGCGTAGGAATTATTGATGTCGCCCGCGAGGCGGGGGTGTCAACGGCGACGGTGAGCTTTGTGCTTGCAGGGAAAGAGCCGGTTGCCGACGCCACGCGGGAACGGGTCCTGGAGGTGGTTCGCCGGCTGGGATACCAGCGAAACCGTCACGCGCGGGCACTGCGCCGCGGAGCACCGCGGTCCCTCTCGGCCGTGGTGCCGGATGTGACTAACCCGTTCTATGCGGAGCTGATCGCGGCCATCGAAAACGCGGCAAGCAGCCAGGGCTGGATGCTCTCGCTCATGAACTGCCAGCTGGATCCCGCCCGGGAAGTGTCCTACCTCAACACAGTGTTCGACGAAGTCCCGGACGGGATCATCTACGTCCCCATGACGAGCGACGCTGTCCTCGATGTTGAATCCCGGTTCGACTCCGGCCCGCCGATTGTGATCGTGGACGAGATTACCTCCCATGCCGGCGTCGGCGCCGTGTCCGTTGACAACGAGGCGGGCGCCCGCATGGCGGCCCGGCACTTCCGCTCGCTCGGACGCCGACGCGCGCTGGTCACCGGCCCGCCGCAGGGGCTGCCAACGTCGCAAAGCCGCAGCACCGGCTTCATCGACGAGGCCGCCAAAGTGGGTCTCGAAGTGGCGCATGCGGCATTCGGCCAGGTCCGCACCTCCGACGCCGGCGCTGTCGCTGCCGATTTGCTGCTCCGCGACAGAAGCATCGACGCCTACTTCGCCGGAAACGACTTCCTGGCCATCCAGGTTCTCTTCGAACTGCAACGCGCCGGCCTGCGCGTGCCCGAGGACATCGCGATCTGCGGCTTTGACGGGATCGCCTGGGGCCAAATGATCACCCCACGACTAACAACCGTGCGCCAGCCGATCGACCTAATCGCCAGTGCAGTCATTGACCTCATCTCGAAACCGGTGGACGAGCATCACGAGATCGTCCTGCCCGTCGAATTCGTGCGCGGCCAAACAACTTAGAGCTGAACCGTTGTCATGTCAGGACATTAAGTCTAATGTAACTATCTAAAGCTTTAGATTGGCTTTACCCCTTCCAATCTAAAGCTTTAGATTCCGCACAACGACGTACGAAAGGACTGCTCATGCAGCTCGGCCTGATCACTGACTCGCTCGGCTCGCAACCTCTGGAGAAGGTACTCGATACTGCCGCCGGGCTCGGCCTCGACACTGTGGAGATCGCGACGGGCAACTGGTCAGAGTCCCCGCACGCACGCCTCGGCGAACTCGTCTCGAGCGCTACGGCGCGCGAGGCCCTCGCCCAGGCCATCAGCTCACGGGGCCTCACCCTGAGCGCGCTCAACGCGAACGGCAACCAGCTCCATCCCGTGACCGGCCCCGCCCAGGATCGCGTAGTGCGCGACACGATCAAGGTCGCTTCTGAGATGGGTGTTCCCACCGTCGTGCTGATGTCCGGACTCCCCGGCGCGCGCGGCGAGAAGTCACCCAACTGGATCACCACGTCATGGCCGCCGGAAACACTCGAGATCCTCGAATACCAGTGGACCGACATCGCAGCGCCCTACTGGGAGGAACTCGCCGGCTTCGCCCGGCGCCACAATGTGCGCCTTGCCGTTGAGATGCACGGGCGCCAACTCGTCTTCAATGTGGCCACCATGAAACGGCTCCAGGGCATTGTGGGCGACGATGTGGTGGGCGCAAACCTCGATCCTTCACATCTCATGTGGATGGGCGCGGACATCCTCGCAGTCATCCGGGCTCTGGGGTCATCGATCTTCCACGTGCACGCAAAGGACGCCCGCATCGAACGGGCCAACGCGGACATCAACGGCATCCTTGACACCCTGCCGCCGGCCCGGACCGGGGAACGCTCCTGGAACTACGTGACGCTCGGCCTGGGCCACCCCGGAGGCGCTGCTTTCTGGGCTGACTTCATCTACACCCTGCGCTCCGTCGGATACGACGGCCCCCTAAACATCGAGCACGAGGACGTAATTGTGAACTCCGGCGAGGGCGTCCGCAAGTCCGCCGAGCTTCTTCGCTCCGTAGTGCTCCGCGACACCCCGGACTGGGCTCCCGCCCGCATCTGACCCACCACTCCAACAAAAGGACCGCCCATGCAGACGAAGACGTCTCCTGCCTACCAAAAACCAGACACCGCAGGACCAGCCGGCCCGAAACTCGGCCTCATCACCGGGATCGCCACCCTCGGCGGCCTCCTCTTCGGATACGACACCGGCGTCATCAGCGGCGCCCTACCCTTCATGACGCTGCCCGGAAGCGAAGGCGGGCTGGGGCTCAACCCCGCCCAGGAAGGTCTCGTTGCCGCCTCCCTCGTCTTCGGAGCCGTGTTTGGGGCGCTCTTCGGCGGACGGCTGTCCGACCGTCAGGGCCGAAAGCGCAACATCATGCTGCTCGCGGTGATCTTCTTCGTCGGCGCCATCGGATGTGCGCTGGCGCCGAACACCGCCATGATCATCATTGCCCGCTTCGTGCTCGGTCTCGCCGTTGGCGGAGCCTCCGCAACCGTTCCGGTTTTCCTGGCCGAGCTTGCCCCTGCCTCACGGCGCGGACAGATCGTGACAGTGAACGAGCTGATGATCGTGACCGGCCAGCTGATCGCCTATAGCTCGAATGCGCTCCTTGGATCAGTCTCCAACGACGGGCACATCTGGCGGTGGATGCTCGTCCTCGCATCCTTGCCGGCTGTACTCCTCTGGCTCGGCATGCTCCTTGTTCCGGAATCCGCACGATGGCTGGTCAGCAAGGGGCGCATCGATGAGGCGCGCAAGTCGTTGTTCCGGACACGACCGGCCGAAGCGGTCGAGAGCGAGCTTGACGAGATGCAGGACATGGCGGCGCGCGATGCAAAGATCGGACAGGGCAGCTGGCTGGACCTGCGCACTCCGTGGATCCGGAAGCTGGTTTTCCTGGGCGTCGCGATCGCATTCCTGTCCCAAACGACGGGCGTCAACAGCATCATGTACTTCGCACCCACTGTCCTCATCTCCACCGGGCTGGACACGCAGGCATCCCTGATCGCCACCATCTGCAACGGCGTCGTGTCAGTTCTCGGCACCCTGCTCGGCATCTACCTGCTCCACCGTGGCGTTGGGCGCCGGCCGATCATCATCACTGGCCAGGCTGGCCTGACGATGGCCCTCGCCCTGATCGGTATTTTCTTCCTGCTGCCCGAGTCGACGCTGCGCTCCTACCTCGTTCTGGCGGGCATGCTGGTATTCCTCTTCTTCATGCAGGCCTGCATCGGTCCGATCTTCTGGCTTCTGCTGGCGGAAATCTTCCCGCTGCGCATCCGTGGATTCGCGACCGGACTCGCCGTGTCCTTCGTGTGGATCGCCAACACAATCGTGTCGCTGGTCTTCCCGATCCTCATCCACGCTATCCAAGGCTCCACGTTCTTCCTCTTCGCCGCCATCAACATCGGGACACTCATCTTCTACATCCGCTCAATCCCCGAAACCAAGGGCCGCACGCTCGAACAAGTGGAAGAAGAACTCACCCTCCGCTTCACCGGCCCCATCCCCCTCCCCAAGCAGTAACAGCCAGGCACTCGAAGCCCTGACGAGTCCGCGCTGGTGCAGGCACAGCTGGCATGAAACCACACCCCAACTACCTGGGAAGGAAGGAGGTATTCCCATGGCAAGCACAACTACCGAGTGGTCAGCCGAGTCGGCGAGGCTGAGGAACCAGCAGATGCAACCTGTCGGCACGCGAGGTTGTTCTAGGCCACAACGTGTGCCTGCCAGGGTCTGTCAGATTATCGGTGGGTCTGGCCTGGCTTGTGGTTAGTTGATTCTGCCCTCGAATGCGATCGCGAACGCGTTCAAGGCCGGCTTCCACCTCGTGGCCCATCGTGCCCGGCCCAGCCCTGTGGGGTCAAGGGAACGGGTCACGAGGTAGAGGCATTTCAGCGCCGCAGCGTCGTTCGGGAAATGACCACGTGCCCGTACCGCGCGCCGGTAGCGGGCATTGAGGGACTCGATCGCATTCGTCGAACAGATCACCCTTCGGATCTCGGCGTCCCAGTCCAGGAACGGCGCGAACTCGGCCCAGGCGTTGCGCCAGAGCCGTCCAATCGCCGGGTATTTGACCGCCCATTTAGCCTCGAATTCTCCGAAACGCTCCTTCGCGGCGGCCTCGGTCGCGGCGGTGTAGACGGACTTAAGGTCCCGGGAGAGTTCGTCCCAGTGCTGGCGCGGCGCGTAGCGGAAAGTGTTGCGGATCAAATGGATCACACACGTCTGAACCGTGGCCTGCTCCCAGACCGTAGTGATCGCCTCGGGCAAGCCCTTGAGGCCATCACAGACGGCGATGCACACGTCCTCCACGCCGCGGTTCTTAATCTCGGTCAGCACCCCGAGCCAGTACTTCGCGCCCTCGCCGCCCCCATCTCCAGCCCAGATTCCGGGGATGTCGCGTTCACCGTTCACGGTGACGCCCAGGACGACGTAGAAGGGCTTGTTGCGCACCTGCCCGTCGCGGACCTTGACGTGAATCGCATCGATGAAGATCACCGGGTAGACGCGGTCAAGGGGCCTGTTGGCCCATTCGGCCATCTCCTCCGAGACCTTCTCGGTGATCCGGCTGATGGTGTCCTTGGAGACGGTGGCGCCATAGACCTCATCGAAGTGCGCCGCGATTTCTCCGGTTGTCAGGCCCCGGGCCGTCAGGGACAGGACGATCTCGTCGATCCCGTCCAGGCGGCGCTGGCGTTTCTTCACGATCTGCGGTTCGAAGCTGCCCTCGCGGTCCCTGGGAACATCGATCTGAACGGGGCCGATCTCTGTGAACACGGTCTTGGACCGGGTCCCGTTGCGCACGTTCCCGTTCTCGGCCGGCCCGTGCCTCTCGTGGCCGAGGTGCTGGGTAATTTCCGCCTCCAGCGCGGTCTCCAGCACGTTCTTCGTCAGGCCTGCCAGCAGCCCGCCAGGGCCCAGCAGGCTCACGCCCTGCTCGCGTGCCTGCTCCAGCAGCGCCTCAGCGAGCTCCTTCTGATCGATGATCTCTCCCGTCATGGGATCGATCATCTCTGCGGTCTCGGTCATAGCCTTGCCTTTCGGTCAGGCCACGCCGTTCCCACCGTTTATCTTACAGTCCCAGATCGACTCTTCTATGGTTGTCAACGTAGTAACGGCTGGAGACTGTTGCATTGAGTGTGCGGTAGATCCGCCAGGCAAGGTAGCGTTTCACGCATCGACGGATTACTTTCTTGGTTCGCCCTTCTGCTTGCCGTTTCGCTACGTATTCGATGGTCTCTGGATCGAAGGCCATCCTGGTTAGGGCAATCATGTGAAGGGCTTTATTCAGAGTCCTGTCGCCGCCGCGGTTGAGCCTATGACGGACGGTATGTCCAGATGAAGCGGGAATGGGGTTGACCCCGGCCAGGGAGGCGAAGGCGGCCTCGGAACGTACCCGGCCCGATGAGACCAAGCGGTAGACAGATGGCTGCCGTGACGGGTCCGAAGCCGGATTCCTGCAGCAGCGGCGCGGCTTCGCTTACCTCAACCAGTTCGGGGATCCGGGAGCCGTTTGTTTCGATCTCAGCGTCAAGGTCGCCGATGCGCTTGGCCAGTCTGACCGCTTCAGAGCGGGCCACCGACACCGCAAGAGGTTCTCCGCGGATCCGCCATCGGGACACTTCCAGTATCTGACTTCCGGTCAACGACTTGCGCGCATCCAAACCCAAATCATTGATCGGGAGCAGGGCCGTCAAGGCGTTCACGGTCCTGGTCCTGTCGGTGGTCATTGAATGACGCGCACTGACCAGGACCCGCAACGGCGCGCGGACCCCTTCGTTCAACCGTGGCCGGCGCAACTGCCTCTCTTCCAAGGCAAGGACGGCAGAAGCGATTCGGTGCGCGTCCAGCGGATCGGACTTGCCAACCCCACGACGCGGCAGGGCGTCCATGCGCTTGGCTTCGGCGACCTGGTAGCCGGCAGCTGCGACAGCCCCGGCCAGCACGGCACCATAGGAAGCCGCGCCCTCGATCACCCACAAGGTGGCCAGATCGGCATCGGTGCGACGAGCGACCCAAGCGATGGCGCGGTTGATTCCGGCACCCTTTGTGGGGAACTCCCGGGTTTCGAGGCGCTCACCGCCGGCCGTGGCAATGATGGCATACACGTGCTTCCGGGCGTGGGTGTCGACGCCCACGACAAACGGGTGGGAATACGCAACGATAGTCATAGCGGCTCTGGCACCTTCCTCATTTCGCGGACACCGTCAGGCCGTTACGGGCCGGTACCAGTCCGGGTAGAGGTCACTTCGGAACAGCACTGTGACGAGCCACGCCTCGCACGGGGGCGGACAATCTTCTGATCAAGTCACCGAGGTGGGCCGGGCAGGTGCCGGCCGCCCACCCAACGGACGGACATGTCGATAACAGGACACCCGGACGGGGCCAAGCGTTTAATGAGTCACGTCCGCGGGGCGGAACGGCCTGCAACTACTCTGCCAGCCAATCCCAGACCACCCACCCCAATCCTCACAGGCGTTTGAAAAACGCCGCGGGAGTGCCTGCAAAAGGGACAGTTTCGTGCCATCGTTCGTGGCGTTCTCTCCCAACTCAAGAACCTCGGAACTGCTTGGCCAGCGCCCGGTTCACTGCGGAGATGTCCAGGAAGGCAGGGTCAAAAGGCGCGTCCGACCCGGTAATGTCGGCAACCCATGCGGCCTGTTCGGCGTAATCAGGATGGGAAGGGTCGGCCAAGGCATCCATGATCTCCTCGTAGGCGGGAAATCCTCCGGAGTCTTCCAGCGGGCCGCGTCTGGCCCCGTGGATCAGCCCGGCCGGTGGACTGTCATGTCCGCGGGCCGGCAGGAAACCAGCTCGAGCCGGCGAAGCCAGCTGTCACCAAAATCGTATTCGTAGAACGCGGCACCTGCACCCAGCGCGAGCAGCTGATCCAGGGAGCAATCCTCCTCGGGCCTGTCATCCGGCTCTTCGCATTCCTGCCCGGGAAGCCACTGCAGGGCTTCCGGAACTTCGCCGTCGACCGGCCACAGCGGCGCGAAGGGATCCTCCGCTGTGAACCTGTGCAGGTGCATGTCCTCCCAGCCAAAGAGTGCCTGCAGGACCTGATGGACCTGATTCAGGGTTATGGTGCTTCGGATCTCGAGCTGGCGCCAAATAGCAGGCTCGCTGTCGACCAGCGCCACGCGAACCTCCAGGAACGACTCCCGTCCAACCCTGATCCCGGCCGCGAGTTTGTCCATGCAGCACATTCTTTCAGACCCCGCTGGCCCTACTCCGATCACGTCGTGACCTCTCCCCCGCCATCGCCGGTAGCTTGACGAAAGGCCTGCAACGCAGCAAATGTCAGCCATGAAGCACCCTCCCCCGTTGTGCAGGCCCACATTGTCCTTGGTCATGGGCTAGCAAAACGGTCTTTGCGGCAAGGATAGGGCCCTCCCCCGCCCTAGCGGGGTGCGTCCGTACTTAATGGAGAAGTAGAAACCGAAAGCGCTGATAGCCGGCCTCATGCACGCTGGTCGCCCGAGGCAACAGAAGGGGCAACATGTTGACTGCCCACCTCATATGATTGGATGCACCGCGGTTCGCGCCCTGATTTGGGCAGCAGCGTGTTGCGCGATTCGCAGATCATCGCGAGGCACGCCCAGTTCAAGAAGATCCGCGTGGTGGCGCTATCGCAAATTCTCGCGCTCACTGCAGAACTCGAGACCATTTCCCGACACAAAGCCGGTACCTCCGCGACAATAACCACTTAAGAAGCCCGGTCGTGAGCCCGCGTTCCCGGAGGTATTGCCAATGAGGCAACAGGCAAGTCGTGTCGTCTCCCGGAGGGCGCATTGCGCCCCTGATAGGTACTCGAAGCCAGGCTGCCGCAACCTCGTGTGGCCGTCCTCCGGGAGCCCAGCCTTTGACCAATCTCTTGCCCGCCCTCACTGCTGGCACATAGGCTCATGGTGTGAGTGGCGGGGACGGCAATCCGAAAAGCGTATCCGGCCCGCGACCCGTGAAGGAAACAGGCATGGCAACAGGTACGGTCAAGTGGTTCAACGCCGAAAAGGGCTTCGGTTTCATCGCCCCCGACGACGGAAGCGCTGACGTGTTCGCACACTTTTCGGCAATCGCATCCAGCGGTTACCGCTCCCTCGACGAGAACCAGAAGGTTCAGTTCGACGTCACCCAGGGCCCTAAGGGTCCGCAGGCGGAGAACATCCAGCCGCTCTAAGTGGTTGTCAGGAAGCTGGCCGGCACAAGCCGGTCAGCTTCTTTTGTTCGGCTTGGCGTCTAGCGGTGGTTGCAACACCTGAGCGATTAGGAGTTGCTGGGAGAGATGAAAAGACCACGAAAGTCCCGGGGCGCTCCTCCAAAGAACGCTGCACGGGCTCACTATGATCAGCTGATGAAACAGGGAATAGGCAATTCCGAAGCGTGCCGGATCGTAGGAATCAGCCGTAGTTCCGGCACTCGATGGCGGCACGGCCACACGGTCGTTCTGAAGTCCGGAGACATCAAGAAGTACGCTCCCATCTCTCATCAGAGGCCAGCCGTGATCTCCGCCCGATTTCTCTCCGAGTCGGAACGGATCACGATCGCGGACCTGCTGCATGCCCGGCGGAGCATCCGTGCCATTGCCATGGAGCTCGGGCGCAGTCCATCAACCGTGAGCCGGGAAATTCGACGCAACATTCACAAACCCTCTGGCAACTACCGTCCGAGGACGGCCCAGCGCAGCGCGGAACGCAGAAGGAGCCGCCAGCGAAGCGGGAAGATCGCCGGCAACCCGGAGCTGCAGGACTTCGTCCGCGAGCACCTCGAACAACGCTGGAGCCCCCGCCAGATCAGCAACCGGCTGCGCGCTGTCTTCCCGGAACAACCGGAAATGCACGTCGTGCCTGAGACCGTCTACCAGGCCCTGTACGGGCGCGGACGCTTGGATCTGGCGGTGAATCCAGCCGTCTCACTGCGGACCGGTCGGACCGGTCGCCGGCCACGCCGCCGGAAGGAACACCGGACCAAACGCTTCCCCGACATGGTCATGATCCGTGACAGGCCCGCAGAAGTGACCAGCAGATTAGTACCCGGGCATTGGGAAGGCGATTTAATAATTGGAAAAGGCAGCCGCTCGGCCATTGCCACACTGGTCGAACGGACCACCCGCTTCATCATCCTCGTGCATCTGGCAGGCAACCGCGGAGCAGAGAATCTGCGCGACCGGCTGGCAGAAACGATGAGCGCCCTCCCGGCCCATCTACGTCGTTCCCTGACCTGGGATCAGGGCACTGAAATGGCCTGCCACCAGGACTTCACGCAGCGGACTCTCATGCCGGTCTACTTCTGCGATCCCGCCAGCCCCTGGCAACGCGGCTCGAACGAGAACACTAATGGCCTGCTCCGCCAGTACTTTCCCAAGGGAACCGATCTGGGCGTCCACACCGCCGAACACCTTGCCTCAGTCGCGAATCAACTCAATCGACGGCCGCGTGAAGTTCTAGGCTGGGAGAGCCCCCTCGAGCGCCTGACTACACTGGGTTCACCACTGACAGACTCATAAACCGTTGCAACGACCGCTGACTTCCGCCCGGTTGAAAACTGAGCCACCCGTTCCAAACGATTGGGTGGGTGATCACAGTGGAGGATTGGGCGCTTATTCGGCGGTTGCATCTTGCCGAGGGTGAGTCGATGAGATCGATAGCCGCGCGGCTGGGTATCTCCCGGAATACGGTCGCGAAGGCTGTCAGTGCTGACGGTCCGCCGACGTACGTCCGGGCGCCGCAGGAGTCCGGGATCAAGGCGATCGAGCCGGCAATTCGAGCGCTGTTGACGGACAATCCGCGGATGCCGGCGACGGTGTTGGCTGAGCGGGTGGGCTGGTCCGGATCGGCGGCCTGGTTTCGGGAGAACGTGGCCAGGCTCCGGCCGGAGTATGCCCCAGCTGATCCTGCCGACCGGATCAGCTACGAACCTGGGGACCAGGCCCAGTGCGACCTGTGGTTCCCGGAGGTCCGGATACCCGTTGGCGCCGGCAAAGCCAGGGTGCTGCCGGTGCTGGTGATGGTCTCCTCGCATTCGAGGTTCATCATGGCCCGGACGATCCCGTCCCGGATGACCGGGGACCTGCTGGCCGGAATGTGGGAACTGCTCGGTGGATTGGGGGCTGTTCCGAGGCGGCTGATCTGGGACAACGAAACCGGCATCGGCCGCCGGAACAGCTACGCTGCCGGCGTTTCGGCGTTCGCCGGTGTCCTGGCCACGCGGATCGTTCAGGTCAAACCCTACGACCCGGAAACCAAGGGCGTGGTTGAGCGGGCCAACCAGTTCCTGGAGACTTCCTTCCTGCCGGGCCGGGTCTTCACATCACCGGAGGACTTCAACGCCCAGCTCGCGGCATGGCTGCCGAGGGCCAATGCGCGCCTGGTCCGCCGGACCGGCGCCCGGCCCACCGACCTGCTCGCAGCGGACAAGGCGGCGATGCTGGGGCTGCCGCCGGTGCCGCCGGTGACAGGATTCGCCGCGAGGGTCCGGCTCCCGCGGGACTACTACGTCCGGATGGGATCCAACGACTACTCCGTCCACCCGCAGGCCATCGGCCGGTTCGTCGACGTCACCGCAGACCTGGAAACCGTCACGATCAGCCTGGACGGCAGAAGCGTCGGAAACCATGCCCGGTCCTGGGGCAACGGTCTAACGCTCACCGACCCGGACCACGTCCAAGCAGCGCTGGCGCTACGGAAGGCCTTCCAAAACCCTCGCCAGTTGGCGAACCAATCGGGCTGCGGGACCTGGCGGACTACGACCGGGCGTTCGGCGTCATCCTCGATGACGGGCAGGTCGCCTGATGCCCGCTGCCAAGGAAACCACCGGCCAGATCGAGTACTACTCCCGGGCGATGAAGGCACCCCGGATCCGGGAGGCAGCAGCCAGGAAGTGGCAGCCAGGGAAGCCTCCGGGGCGGAGACCCGGGCACGGGCTGCCGGGTTCCCTGCCCGGAAATCGCTTGATGACTTCAATTTCGATCACCAGCCCGGCCTCAAACGCGACACTATCGCGCACCTGGCCACCGGAGCGTTCCTCACCGAGGCGTCCAACATCGTCCTGCTCGGCCCGCCCGGCACCGGCAAAACACACCTCGCTACTGGTCTGGGACTACGTGCCGCCCAGCTCGGACACCGGGTCCTGTTCGCCACCGCGATCGACTGGGTCGCCCGGCTCCAGAGCGCCCATCAGAATGGCAGGCTGCCCCAGGAACTGGTCCGGCTCCGCCGCTACGGACTGATCATCGTGGACGAAGTCGGCTACATCCCCTTCGAACAGGACGCCGCTAACCTGTTCTTCCAACTGGTCTCATCCCGCTACGAACATGCCTCGCTGATCCTGACCTCGAACCTGCCCTTCGCCCGCTGGGGCGACGTGTTCGGCGACCAGGTCGTCGCCTCAGCCATGATCGACCGCATCGTCCACCACGCTGAAGTCATAACACTGAAAGGCTCGAGCTACCGGCTCAAACACACACAGGTCGACTCGCTGCCCTCGACAAGGCCAGAAAATACGGCAGAATAACCAACGTCAAAGTGGCTCAGCTTTCAACCCACGAAATGGCTCACTTTTCGACCATCGCTGACACCCGTCAAGCAGGACGCGATGTTCCACTCCACATCGCTTTGATAGAACCACGAGTGACGCTGCGCCGCGCGCCTTTGTGGTCGTGATTCGCCGCCACCGACGGAGGTGATCATGGCAGCCGGAGATCTGGCGCTCTGCCCCCCGTGCCAACAACTTCACTGATAGTGGAGATTCCGTCAACCTGGGTCTGTGCTGCTGTTGCGGAATAACAGGATTGCCGGCGAGGGATTCAGGAAGGTCTGGTCTGGCATAGATACTGGTACACCGTTTCCCGGCTGATGCCGTAGCCGCTGGTGAGGAAGGATTTGGGAATTCCGCTGGCCGCCCGGCTGTACCAGCTCGGCTGCCCGCTTCGGCTAGTACCCTGCGTGTCTCATTGGCTTGGCGGTGGCTTTTTATTTCGGTGCGGAACGCGTACCTGCGTCCGTGCCCGACCCCGTCGTTGGAATGAATTTCCAGTCGAAAGACCCGTTGCCTCGGAGTGTCATCCGAAGGAACCCGTGGGTGTTGCTGAACCTCTTCGCAATGAACGACGGACTGCTAGTGAAGGAGCGGAGACCGATACCTCCCGTGGAAACCTGGAACGCTGTCATCCCGTCACTGACGCACTGGTCCTTGTTGTTCACCGGACATGAGCGTTCGTAGTTGTGTTGTGACCCTGACAGGGTCAGACGGACCCGGTGCTTCCACATGACGTCGATCCACGGCTTGTGGTCGGCGGCCCGCTTATGTTCCTTCGTGTTCGACGTGAAGTACGGTTCGTGGTACACGACTGCCAGGTGCTTACCCGCTGCCTTCGCAGCAGCGAGGTCGTTGTCCAGCCATCTCGTCAACGCCCGAGCCTCCGTGGGGTTGTAACGCCAGTGCGCGGAGGACAGGAACGCGAAGTGCCAGTTCCCGAAGTCCTTCGAGTACGGTTTCCCGTTCCCGATGAACCCACGCTGCTGGTTGATCGCAGCCTTCGCCTTAGACCCAGGGCATTGGCCGTTCATAAAGTTGTCGAGGTCTTCGTTCCGTCCGGGTTTCCAGTCGTGGTTGGGTGCGGACACCCAGTACAACTTGGGTTTCGTGCCACCCCACAGCCGTGTCCAGTACTTCACGTAGTCAGTGCAGTACGCGGTGTCGTACTGGAAGTCCCCGAGTCCCAGGAACGCGTCAATCTCGTTGTTCCGCACCAGCCTGGTGATCGCCGCACCGTTCCGCCCGGACGGGCTAGTCGGTGCGTACGTCTTCGGGCCGTTCATGTCACCGACAGCAGCGATCCTCACGTCACGCGCAGGTGAAGCGGCCTTGGGTGGCGGTAGGCGTGGCGCAGCGAGAGTCGCAGTTGATTGCAGCGCCCACTCAGCAGTGTTCCCACCGCCACTATCGAGGGACGCGGCCAAAAGGCCAGTGACGCCTAAGAGGAAAGCGGACGTTCCAGCGATAACACGATTGCGGCGCATGGGACCGTGCCTCCCTTCGTGGGGCCGGTGTGTACCACTCCGGCAGGTTGGGGGCACGCCCGGTATGTCGAGTGTAGAACAACACCGGGATGATTACAGGACACTGTTAGTCCCCACGTCGGGACTCACAACTACTCCGGGCACCACTAAGGCCAGCTGCGTCCCATCAGAAACCCACACACACACCAAGCACGTCCTACAGGAAGCTTTCTGCCACGACCGGTAGGCCGAGAGACGCGGCAACGAGACATCCAAGGTGGGGCTGTGGTTCGGAGGTATCTCGGCCGCCTGTCTTTCATCCCTCGGCTTACGAGACATGCAAACTTTACGAAACCGGGAACAGGCGTGTTGCGGCGGACCCTCATATCCGGTTGAACTACACCCCATGCTGACGCAAGACGCCGAAATGTCCCTGTTGCGTCACGTCAGTAGGTCTGGAGTAGTGCCCATTAGCGTGGTGTAACGGCCCGGTTCAGGGCGTGTTGCTCCCGAACGTGAGGCGGCCATCGCGTGATTCTTGGAAAGACCGACCAAAGTCTTCTCTCAAGGAGTTTTCACGCGATGACCGCACCCCATGTTATCGACCCTGCCCGTTTCCTGTCAGAGCAGCTCGAGCAGGCTTCCCCGGATCTGATGCGCTCCATGCTGACTACGTTCATCAACGCGCTTATGAGCGCTGAGGCGGACGCGGTCTGCGGCGCCGAATACGGTGCCCGTTCCGAGGCACGATCGAACTCCCGGAACGGGTACCGGCACCGGGACTTCGACACCCGCACCGGCACCCTGGACGTGGCCATACCCAAGCTTCGGCAGGGCTCGTACTTCCCGGATTGGCTTGTCCAAGTCCCAGGTTTCGGTAATGGCGCAGGACCTGGACGCCCAGGTCGAGGCGTTCCGCACCCGGCCGCTGGACGCCGGCCCGTACACGTTCGTGGCCGCTGACGCCTTGGTCCTGAAGGTCCGCGAAGGCGGCCGGGTCGTCAACGTCCACGCTATGGTCGCCACCGGCGTCAACGCCGACGGACACCGTGAGGTCCTCGGCATTCAGGCCTCCTCCGCGGAAGACGGTGCCGGCTGGCTGGGTTTCTTCCGCGATCTGACGGCACGGGGCCTGTCCGGGGTGAAACTGGTGACCTCCGACGCCCATGCCGGACTCGTCGCGGCGATCGGGGCGGCCCTGCCCGGCGCAGCCTGGCAGCGCTGCCGCACCCACTACGCGGCGAACCTCATGTCCGCCACGCCGAAAGCGTCCTGGCCATGGGTGAAGACGCTGCTGCACTCGGTCTATGACCAGCCCGACGCCGCCGGCGTGCACGCCCAGTTCGGCCGGGTCCTGGACGCCCTGGCCGAGAAACTGCCCAAGGTCGCGGACCACCTCGAAACCGCCCGGGAAGACATCCTCGCGTTCACGCCCTTCCCCAAAGGCCTGTGGCGCCAGGTCTGGTCCAACAATCCGCAGGAGCGCCTGAACAAGGAAATCCGCCGCCGCACCGACGTCGTTGGGATCTTCCCCGACCGCACCGCGCTGATCCGCCTGGTCGGCGCCGTCCTAACCGAACAGCACGACGAATGGATCGAATCCCGCCGCTACCTCAGCCTCGACCTCATCCAACAATCACAGGCCCTCGGCACCGACCCGGAGACGAAGGAGGACAGCACCCCAGACCTGGCGCTCAGCGCCTAACCAACCCAAGAATCACGCGGCAACCGCGCTACACCACGCAAATGGACTTGACCAGGTCTGGGAACGCCGCCTCGTTATCTCCCCTGTTTCTATTGAGTCGCGTGCACCAGGACGATCCGGGTGCAGAGTACATGACGGTTGTTCATCGGGTGATCCAAGCGGCCATGGAACGCCTGTCGATTGCTTGTGCCCCGCACGGGCGCATCGGAGCCCTCATGAGGTCCCTTTTGGGCGTCGCGGTTTGTCGGATCCAGCCGGTGCCCCAGCTCTGGTGCCATGGATTTCTCCCTGCGCGTACACCGCGGTAGCCACCGGGGCGGCACCCGGCCTTGGGATGGCACAGTGGAACCTATGGATACACATGAGACCCCCGCCCGGACCGCCCTGGTCGTAGGCGCCAGTGGCATCACCGGCTCCGCGATCGTTGAGCAACTGACCTCCCAGGACTGGGACGTAGTGGCGCTGTCGCGCACCCCCCTGCCCGGTAGCATGGCGCGGCACCTAAGCGCAGACTTGCGCTCGGCCGAAAGCCTTGAAATGGTGCTTGCCCCAGAGCGGCCCACGCACGTGTTTTTCACCGCGTGGTCCCGCCAAGCCACCGAGAAGGAGAACATCGAGGTCAACGCCGGGATGGTCCGGAACCTCCTGGGCGCCCTGGCCCACGCCCCGGTGGAGCACGTGGCGCTGATGACCGGGCTCAAGCACTACCTCGGTCCCTTCGAGGCCTACGGGCAAGGCGAAATGCCGGACACCCCCTTCCTGGAGGAGGAGCCGCGCCTTCCTGTGGACAACTTCTACTACGCCCAGGAGGATGAGCTGTGGGCCGCCGCTGAACGTCAGAGGTTCCGCTGGTCGGTGCACCGGGCGCACACCGTGATCGGCCACGCGGTGGGCAACGCCATGAACATGGCGCTCACCCTCGCCGCCCAAGCCGCGATCTGCCGGGAGACCGGTCGTCCCTTTGTGTTCCCCGGCTCCGAGACTCAATGGAACAGCTTGACCGACATGACTGACGCCACGCTGCTGGCCGAGCACATGATCTGGGCCGCCACCACAGAGACTGCCGGCGACGAGGCCTACAACGTCGTCAACGGGGACATCTTCCGGTGGCGCCGAATGTGGCCAGCCCTGGCTGACTACTTTGGGCTCGACTGGGAGGGCTACCAAGAGGCGCCGCGGCCCTTGGAGGAGCAAATGCGCGGCGCCGAGGACAGCTGGGTCCGGATTGTGGCCCAGCACCGGCTGGCCGAGCCGGTCCTCGCGCGCGTTGCCTCCTGGTGGCACACGGACGCGGACCTGGGCCGTCCCATCGAAGTAGTTGCCGATATGAGCAAGAGTCGGTTAGCTGGCTTTAGCGGCTACCGCCGCACTCAGGACTGCTTCACCCGCCTGTTCGACCGCTACAGGGCCGAACGCATCGTTCCGTAAACGGTTCCACAGGCCACCCCAACATCCACGACGTCCGCGGCAGAGGACTTCTACAGGGAGTCGAGTTCGTCACGGATCCCGAGACGAAGAACCCTCGAACCATTTCTGCAGCGAAGTCACCGCGCGTTTGGTTCGAATCGGTCCGCGCCCTAACATCGTGCATCCGTCACAGCAGCATTATTCTCCGGGCGGCCCCCGCCGCTGACCATCAGCGGCGACGAGCCCGTCACGAGACTTCGCATCCTGGACAAAGCGCTTACCCGTGACGGGGACCTCGCCACACACCAAGTATCCGACCTTCGTCCCGTCAGCGAGGTTGATGTACAACCGGCGGACGTCCTTCATCTTCCAAGGGTTGTAGACGAACTCCGGTGACGGGTCTTCGGCGAGAGCAGACTCCTGACCTGGCGCTTGGTCCTGGTCAGATTCCGTCATCAATGCGAGCTGCTCCATGGTGTCCCCTTTGTTCGTCTCACCACGGAACATGCGCAGATTTAGTTTCGGGCTGGCAGCGTGCCCTTGTCGATGTATCGGGACCTGCCCTTCGGTGGCTTCGTCACGGCGGCAGCCACCGGCTCCTCAGCAGTATTCCTTCAAGACCCTGTTAATTTGCTAAGCGGTAGTCCTGCACTGAGGGGATTTCGTGCCTGATGTCCTTGGTCACCACTCGTGAGAACCAGCCAAGGTCGAACTCGTATTCGCTACCACCTTTGAAGGACTCAGCAACCTCGTCTTGATTGTCGAACGACACGCCCTCGGACACGTGCATTGTCCCGCAGTTCGTCGTTTCTACCAGAACACCGGCTGTCGAAGCCGAGCCTCTAGTTCCACCAGAGCTCGTATCGGGTCTTGCTGAAATGACCTCACATCGAAGGCCTTCAATACCGAATGAGTTCAGAGCGGGCATCGACATGTAAAGATGGTGAAACCAAAGAATAAGAAACCAGCAAGTTTCCAGTACCACTTTAATCTTGGTCTTGTCGGTTTGTTCTGAGCTCGGCCTTCTACATCGTTGCCAGTATTCGTCATCCCGTATCCCCCGCGTCGTATTCCCAGCACAAGCCCCGCGGGCTGACTCTACAACGAAACATGCGCAGATTAGTCCCGGGCAGGCAGCGTGCCCTTGTCGATGTATCGGGACCTGCCCTTCGGAGGCTTCGTCACGGCGGCGGCTACCGGCTCCTCGGCGCCGTACTCCTTCAAGTATCGGTAGAGAGTTGCACGTGACATCCGACGGCGTCTGCGGCCTGCTGGGCGGTCTTGCCGGTGGCGAGCAGGTTCTTCGCCGCGGCGACCTTGTTCTCCACTTTGACGGGGTCCGCCGGCCGTTTGCCGGACTGCACTCCCCTGGCCTGGGCGGCCATCACTCCGAAACGCACTCGCTCGTTGATGATCTCCCGCTCGTATTCGGCCAGGGTCGCGAACAGGCCGAGTTGTAGGCGCCCGGAGGCCGTAGAAGGGTCCACTCCGTCTACCAGGGAGTGCAGCCCGATCCCCCGCTTGGTCATTTCGTCGACGGTGTTCAGGACGTCGATCACGGACCTCCCGAGCCTGTCGATTCGCCAGCAAAAGACCTGGTCCCCGTCGCGGGCGTATTTGAGCAGCTCGGTCAGGCCGGGACGCTCCTTCGCAGTTTTCGCCCCCGACATGTGATCGATGAAGATCTTGTCCCTGGCGACACCGGCTTCCTCGAGGGCGGCAATCTGCATCCGCGCGTCCTGGTCTGTCTTGCTCACCCTCGCGTAGCCCAGCTTCATGCGCACATCATGTCACGCAGACCCTTGACGGTTCTATGAGACATTGTGGTGAGACAGACTCTGTGAGACAAAAAACCCATATAAAGCCTAGAAACAGGGGGTCTCGGGCTAGTCACCCATAGGTATAGTTCCTGAGACGGGGATAGTCTGCTGCTTTCACTGGAAACGCACACCCTGCGCTCTCCCGGACTACCCTTGGGGTTCAAAGCGAACTCTGGTTTGAGGCGAGGGATCTTCTTGCACTCAGGGAGCCAGAGTTCCCGATGCCGGAGGCTCAGATGTCCGCACTTTTGATCGCCCGATTTCGCGGTGATGTCGAAGAATTGACCCGGGCATACGACAGGGCTCACAAGGTAATCATGGAGGCCGGCGGGCCGCCTGGAGAGCTGCGTCATCATTGCGCTGTCGATGACGACTCGCTATATCTCATCGGGGTATGGGAGTTCGAGGAGCTTCTCAGGGCCCGCTTCGCCAGTGACCACTTCCAAAGAATCCTCGCCCAAGCCGGGTTTCCTTCCACAGACCACGCTGAGGTTACGATCCTGCACCTGCACGCGATCGAACCACCGCTGTAGCTCAGAGGTCTTCGTCGGGGTGGTGTCCCACAGGGGTCATTGCGTCGAAGTGGTCCGGGTCCTCCAGGCAGGTCAGGGAAATGATCTCCCCGGTCCTCTTGTCAACGAAGGTGCTCCCCCGACCGATGAGTTGGCAGGAGTAGTCGACGTCAATGACCAACTTGCTCCCGCCGTCGATGAGAAGCCACGCTGTCTCGTCCTCATAGCCGTAGTCGGCGACCGTGTATTCGCCGGACTCCCCTGCTTCCCAGGTGGGGGCGAGGCCTCATAAGCGATCGCTCTGGCCTGTTCGAACGACAGCATGAGCCCTCCAGTCAGAGTTTCGCTTCAGCCGTGGGCACCGGGATGGCAAGAGGCGCCCCTCGACGGGGCATTGCAAGGACTCGGATTTCCCGGCCCTAACGGAACCGAACTTTTTTGGCTTCCCTCTCTCAGCGAGGACCGTGCCTCTTCCGAACGGTGGTGGATACGGGGGTGAGGAAGAACGGGCACGAGCTGGGATTGACCTCGGCGGTGAACCGAAACTTGTCACCTTCGGCCACGTAGGACGGAGCGCTCGTGATGGTGAATTTGAGGTCGGGCATGTTCACGTTCTCGCCACCCCGGGACTGCAACACATCTCGGCCTCGGTGGACGGAGAACCGCGCAGTTTCGTCCTGCGGGCGACCCAGGTCTACCGCCGCGAAGACTGTAGGCCACGTCGCCAACGACGTCGTAGGAGAGCAGTTCGAACCGGTAGGACGTCCATGGGCGACCTTCCACTCGCCGCCCGTCACGGGGAAAACGTCACCGGATAGCAGCCCCTAGTTCAGATTCATGCCGAACTGTCGGGTGAGAAGTGCGCGGTTGAAGTGGGCCTCGGCTGCATCGACATGTGCCGCCGGAGTGCTCGGCGAGAAGTCAGCCCAAGCATGGCAGTTTTAGCAGGCTTGGTTTGGCGGTTTTGCTGATAGAGATGACTGTGACAGTGCTGGCGAGTCATCTGTCCGAGCCTCGAGCCATGTGACCGGCGAGAAATTCTGCGTCCGCGCCGACACCTGAGAGCAGGCCTGACTTGAAGGTGTGCATCCAGTGCAGCCCGAGGAAGTACAACCCAGGAACCGGAGTGACGCCACGCTGTTGGATGGGCCGACCGCGGTTGTCGAACACCGGGATCTTGACCCAGTCGAAGCCGTAGGCATAGCCGGTCGCCCAGATGATCGTGTTGATGCCTTCCCTGGCGAGATTCAGCGAGTCGACCTCTTCCACGGCGGGGAGATGGATCGGTTCTTCCGCCTCTTCCTGCTCGAGCCACTCATCGATCCCGTTGCCGCTGATGAACTGACGCGCTGCCGACAAGAAGGCGGTTTAGGCCTGGTCGGCCTCATCGAGTACTTGGTTCGCGTTGGCTCGGACAGCGAGGTTTCGGCCTGATGTGCCGATGACCCTGCCGATCACGGTTACGCCGTCCGCGGCCAGTTGCCGAACGTTGACGTCGTATCCGCCGTTCACACCGGTCACGACCGTGGAAGGCGGGTATTGCCGATCGGGAAAGCTGTCAATTGTCTGGTCGAAACGGCCCAGTGCCTCTAGCCACCAGTAGACGTCCCTGCCCCTGAAGCGTCTCGGTGCGCGCCGGTGCCGGCTTACCGACAGGTACACGCGGCGCCCGGCATGTAGCAGTTCGTCGGCGATCTGGCAGCCTGAGGCGCCGCTGCCCACCATGAGCACGGCGCCTGCCGGCAGCGCCTAGGTGACCGGTAATGCGTGGGGTCGATCTGCAGCGCCGACGGCGGGAGGTCACGGGCCAGTTGGGGGATACGCGGACGTTGGAACGGTCCCGTTGCGATAACTACGCGTTGCGTGTGGATGGAACCTTCGGCCAGGGACACTTCGAAGCCCTCGCCCGCGCCGCGTCCTGTGATGGCGAGAGCTTCGGTGTGCTCGCGCACCGGGACCCCCATGCTCACTGCGTAGTCCTCCACCACACGGAGGATCTCGCTGTAGTGTGCGAACCGGTCGGGATCGTTTCCCCGGAACGAGTAGCCCGGCAGTTGGAGCGTCCAGTTCGGGAACTGAAAGCGCAACGACTCCCATCTTTCGGTGCGCCAGCGTTCACCGATTCGCCGACGCTCCAAGACGACGTGCTCGCGCCCTCGCCGCTGCAGGGCACTACTCATCGCGAGCCCGGCGTGGCCGCCCCCGATGACAACGACGTCCTTATGCTCCCGCATGCTCGGCTCCCTGCGAACTGATGACACGCCGAGCGTACCAGCGGCGGTGCACAGGATGGGAGAGAGGCTATCGCCCGAGCCAAACCCAGCCGGTCCGCCGAGGGAACGTTCATCGGGACCGCCCTCGGTCACCGACTCCCACATGATGCCTCCTGCTGGACACGCTCACGCTATTGACCGCCCAAACGCACGTCAATGCACGCCAACCACTTCTACGACCAGATCGCCTGGTTCTCCGAACCCGACGGCGCGCCCCTGCTGGACGGCATCGCCTACCACCAGCGGGCCGGGTTCTTCGACTTCATCCCCCACGTATTGACCGGACTGACGAAGAACGAAATCTCCTGGCGGATCTCGGACCACTACCCGCTCTGGACAGAATTCCGGCTGGGCGGACGCTAGGCGCCATGCAGAACAACGGTGGCGTCACCCAGCAGCCCGTTCACCGGATGGCAGATGATCCGAACAATTTCCTGGTGATCCATCACTTCAATGACGTTGCGACCGCTCGGGCGTTCTTCGCCAGCCCGGATCTGAAGAACGCCATGCAGCGCGCCGGCGTCCAGGGCGAACCGCGGATCGAGTTCTTCGAGTAACACCAGCTCCGCAGTGGGACCCGCGGTGGGTGGTCGCCAACGCTGGCTGGCCACCCGCCATCGCTAGTTGCCGCCGGACCCACGAAGCGACCGGACGTCGTCGCTGGCTTGTTCACGGCCCGATCGGATGATTAGCGGATGGTGAAGAGTGGGCCCGTGATGCCGGGATTAATTCCAGGGCCCAAGGCGGCGAACGCTGCAAACATCACGAGTGCGGCGCCGGCCAGTGCCAAATCCTTGTAAAACTGCACCCGTTCCATGGCGCGGTTCTGGGGTTCACTTTCCTTCCAGAAGGAGTGCATCCAAAGGCGGTCACTATGAGGAACAGGAACAGTATCAACGCACCGAGATCTGGCCAAACCCCAAGCGCGACCATGAGCGAACCTACGGCCATCTGGACGCCCGTCGCAGCCACGAGAGACTCCGCTGCTGGTACCCCGCGGCTCTTGGCGTAACCGGCCATCATCTTCCGCCTGGTGAGGTGGCCGTAGGCCGATACCAGAAACAGCGCCGTAAAAAGCAGCTGCCCGATCACGACGAGAATGCCCATCGGAACCTCCTGAAGAGTCTCCCTTCATCGCCCAAGTACACCGGCAGCCTGCGCCATCCCGCGGATCGGACAGGATCGCAGCGCTCCACGGCGGTACCCGCGGCGTCTACTAGAATCAACTTCCCTTTCATCGCGAATGTTCCTCAGGAACACCCTGATCCAGAGCTGTGACGTTGGCCGGTAGATATGCCACGAAGCGGAGTGCAATAGTGACGGAATGATCAACCAGCAACAGCTCTGGGACGATGAGGCCGCGAAACGGTACGACACGCCAGGCGAGGGAATGTTCTCGGCCGAGGTACTGGGCCCGACGGTTGAGGTCCTGGCAAAGCTCGCGGGCGACGGTCCGGCCGTCGAGTTTGCCATAGGCACGGGCCGTGTAGCCATCCCACTCTCGAAGGCGGGGGTCGCTGTCAGCGGTATCGAACTGTCTCACGCGATGATCGCCAGTCTCCGTCAAAAGGTCGGAGAAGCCCGCATTCCCGTGGTCCAGGGTGACATGACCGAGGCGTGGGCGGGTGACGATTTCTCCCTTGCATTCCTTGTGTTCAACACCATCTCCAACCTCCTTACCCAGGAAGAACAGATCCGCTGCTTCCAAAATGCTGCTCGCCACCTTGCACCTGGCGGGTGCTTCGTAGTTGAACTCTGGGTGCCCCAATTGCGTTCGCTACCACCCGGACATGGCGGAACCGTCGAGGTGAGTGAGCCCGGGTACCTCCTGGTCGATACCTACGATGTGCTCCACCAGCACGTCATCTCCCACCATGTGCGGTTCGGCCCGGAGCTGTCTGATGGCCGCGATGCCCGGATCGCACGGACACCGCACCGATACATCTGGCCCAGTGAGCTAGATCTCATGGCCCGGCTGGCCGGATTTAAGCTCGAATCCCGATGGGCAGACTGGAACCGGAGCGAATTCTCAGCGGCAGCCCGCAGTCACGTATCCGTATACCGGATAGCAGCGCGTTGAGCGATTCTTATCGGGGTGTGAGCACGACGAACAATGGCGGTTCCGTTGCGTGCCTCGCGAAACCTGACCATCAGAAAACTTATTCAAACAAGCCGACTGGTATATGTAGCAATCTGGCCGGGCATGATTGAGGCCTCGCCGACGACAACCATTGGGGGATATGGAATGCACTTGTCAGAGAAGGACGCTCCACGTTACGAGCACCTGAAGAAGATCGCAGATCTGCTGGACTGGGCCGGCGACCTTGCCGGTGCGGAGTTTCTGGACGAGGCGCGGGAAGCCTACGCACTGGCGCGCAAATTCCACAGCCGCGCGGACGCCCTGGGTTTACGATTCGAGGGCATCCACACTCCCAACCAACCCTATGATCTCCGCACCGCTTGACATTGGTCAGCAGATGCGGGGCCCATCACTATGGGGGGTGACAGGTCGTCAGCAGAGATGTCACCGCCAAAGTGTGCCAAGCGCCACCTACGCCGGCTCGGAACGGCGCGGCCGCTCTCAGTTCAGGTTCATGCCGGACTGCCGGGTCAGGAGCGCCCGCTTCAATTGTGCTTCGGCAGCATCCACCTGCGCGGACGGAGCGCTCGGCGAGAAGACCTGCAGGATGCTGAACTGGAAGTGCTGCCGGTGCCGGGCGTCGGCGGCACCCAGTTCCCGGAGTGCGACGTTGCCGCCGTGGCCGTTCCTGGCATACTCACTCGAGCGGCCCAGGAAGTGCTCAGACCCGTCGAGTTCGGACGCGGCGAGCCATACGCCGACGATCTCCGCTTGTTGTTCAGCTGGTCGTTCCGTACCAATGCCCGTTTAATGAACCTAACAAGGTCCAGCCACGCTCAGGATGGAGACTGCAATGACCGGTGACAGGGATAGGGATGCTCTAAGCCGCCCGCGTCAGGCCCGCCCCCGTGACGCTCTTGGGCGGCCCCTGCCGTACGGAAGCGCCGGCGTTGAGCCGGTCTCGGAGGAGCCGCTGCCGCCGGCGCAGACGTTGGTCTCGGCCCGGAGTCTGGTGGAGGCCGGCCGGCCCTTCGCCGCCCATGAGGTACTCGAGGCCCGTTGGAAAGCCGGGCCGGCCGAAGAACGCAACCTCTGGCAGGGTCTCGCCCAGATCTGCGTCGGGCTCACCCACGCCGCCCGGGGAAACAGCATTGGCGCGCTCCGTCTCTTCGAGCGCGGTGCGGCCCGACTCGAGGAGTACGGTTCCGGCGAAGGGCCGACCTATGGGCTGGACTTGTCCGCCCTGATGAACTGCGCACGTGATCGGATGCGCACCGGCCATTGAGCCGGCGGACAGCATCCCCGAGCAGGCGGCGGAGTCACTCCCAGGGACTGCTGATTTACCTAGTTGGCCTTCTTACGGGAGGAAAACCGTCAAGCCACCAATGAGTGTGACTGTTAGTCCAAAATGGCGCTTAAATCGCAGCGTTACCGGCGGTTTGGCCGTGCCGCTTGAGGAACCTTTCCCGGGACCATTTCGTAATCCTGGCTCCGGTTGCCGCTGCACGCCAAACTGGCTCCGACATGATTTGCTGACCGTGACAGGATCGAACGCGGCAGCAAGGAAACGGCATGGCAGGAAAACGTGAGTACTGATCCGGGCGGCGTTCGGCCCCGCCTCAACTCCGAATCGGCCAGATTCTGTTGGCATTCCTAGAAGCGGCGTTCCGGCTGCTTTCAGGCGATTGGGACTCATCCTCATTCAGCCCTACGTACTCGCCCGAGCGACTACATTCGCCTTCACGGACGAAAGTCCCCGTCAACTGGCGAAAATCCATGAAACTCGGTCTCAGAACCCCTGGCATCGGAATCCAACGAGTGGTCTGAACACCGCGTTGGCTCATAATCAGCGGACAAAAAGCTGGCCGCTATATCGCTGTTCAACCCTCGGAACATGATGGATGGGATCTTCAGATTTCGCGGAGGCGCAGCACTCGAGGTATCAGCGACGCCTATCAACGCATCGCTGATGCACGTCTGCAAACCCTACTGATGGAGTGGGATGCCTGTTGGCTTCCCGTAGGCATCTATGCAGATGCAGTCACTCAGCGGTTCTTCCGAAAGGCAATGATGGGCGAGGACGATCTATAGCGACCCGTTTCGGCGTCGAGGAACCGGCGGGCGACTCCAAGGGGAACGTCGCTCGGGACGGTTTGGCGGCCAATGGCCCCCAGCGCCACCGTATGCCTGGGCTAGCCGTCGGTGAAGTGATAACTCTGGGAAAGATGACCCTGAGATTGTTGGCCGAGGGATGGCCTCCCCTTGGCGGCCATCCCTCGGGTTTCTACCGGTTCCCCGATCACCAGTCCCGAGGTGGGATCGATGATGATGTCCGTCCTCACTACTCCGTCGGCAGAGGGGATGCCAATGGCGGTCCCCGTCCTGCCGTCCACTGTCGCCTGCCGGTCCCCGACGGTGACGCCGGGGATGAGGGCAGCGGCCTTGTATAGTGCGGCGCGCAGGTCGGCAGGGACGACCCCGGGTGCGCAGGCCGTCCGCGATCGTCACGAATGCCTCTGCGTCAGGGGACTTCCCGGCGCCCTTCGTCCGCTCGTAGATGATGTCCAGCAGAGCCCGCGGATCCCTGGGCAGACTGCCGGAGTCCTGGAGGGGCGTGCCGATAATGACTGTTGGCTCGTTCATCGAGCTTGCCCCGCCGCGGATTGGCATTTGCTCTCCAGGGTCAATTCTGGGCCGGGGCGGCACGTGGTTGTTTTGAACGGCGGGCTTTGCCCACTATGGAAGCGTGGGAACGAAGGACAGGCGCCACCGGCTCGCGTTTGCCCTGTGCCTGCTGATCCCTCTGTTCGGAACGGCGGGGTGCGTCTATGAATACCGCGAGCCCGTGCGCACACAAACAACTGACCCGGCATCCGTGCGCACGCTACCGGCTGACCCGGCGCCGGTAACTGGGTCCCCGAAGCCATACACTGATCCTCAGGTCCTGGAGCGCGGGGTCAGGAACTACGCTGAGCTGGACCGGCTCCTTAAGTCAGTGCCGGGGCCAGTCCTGCTATTTGAGGAGGGGCCACTGGACGGCCCCGCCAGGGGCTTTGGCACGACGGCGAAGGTCCCGGCGCCCGGACTGTACACCGTCACTGCTGCCTGCGTTGGTGCTTCCGGTGGGAAGGTCGCCGTTGGGCAAGAGCATCCCGGCGCCCCTTTCAGCCGGTGGAGCTCGCGCTGGATTGCGCCGGGGCCACGTCGCAGGTCATGGCACTTCAGCACGGGTCCGTTTTCGCGCATCTATTGCTGCCCGGCCCGGGCGATACGCCGTGGACGGGGGCGGTGGGCGGAGTACGTGTGACCGGTTGATGCTCGTCCCCTACTCGGCGCCCGGTTCCCCGTCGTCGCTGATTTCCCCGGCAGCAATGCGCTCGGCGGTGCGCCGGTACGCCTCGGCGATGTAATCCTCGATGTCCTGGCGCCCGATACGCCACAGGCCGTGGCCGCCGATCTGTATGGCGCGCAGCTCCCCGGCCTTGATCAGGGCATGGATCTGGTCCGGTTTCACGTTCAGCTCTTCAATGGCCTGGGTTGAAGTCAGGAAGCGGTGCTGTGTGGGTTCATCGGACACCGGACCATCCTACGGGCGGCTGCGCCAGGTCGCGTCGTAAGGCATGACTTCCTGCAGCCCTGGGCGGACCAGGCCGCTATTCCGCAGTGACGCCACCCTCGATAAAGCCGGAGTGTGGTAGCCGAATCCGGGGGCTGTTGATGGCTTGCCGGAGCACCTGCCGCACGAGGGCCTATGAGGTGTCCCCACTCCGCTGTATGACGGACTGGACCGACCTTGCCTCGGAGATCGAGTCGGCATGGCGGTGGACGATCTTCCAGCCGTCGTCTTCTCGGCGAAAGACCGTAGTTACCCGGAGGCTAATCGGGACCTTCTCCTCGGCACCCCCAAGCTTAGCCACACTGCGCTCTATCCCAACCTCGTAGGCGAGATCGGGAGTCTCGACCACCGCGATGCTGTCGAAAGTGTAGCCCTCGCCTTCACTGATCAGCGCAGACGCACTATCCATGACCTGACACACCCGGTCGAAGCCCTTCGCCGGGGGCCCGAGGGGATTGGCAAGCGTGACGTCGTCCCGTTCCGACCACAGAGGCTTCTGCGCGTTCGGATCGCCCTGGATGAACGCCTCCACCGACTTGCGGTACAGATCTCTCAACTGGTTCAGGTCGGATGTCATGGCGCTCCACGATGGACGGGGATGTAACTCGATCAAATCAGAACCGGCCCGTGAGCGCCAGAGCCCGAAGGAAGGCTTTCTACAGACATGGCCGAAGGCTTCGGAGCGCTCCGACGCATGTCGCCTCGCGGCATCCGCTGGGGCCTCCCATCGAATGCGCGGGACCACGACTCTGTTCGGAACGCCGCAGGCGATGCATGTGGTCAGGGACCGGTCGAGGAAGCCACGGATGGCAGGATGGATCCCGTGGCGAAGACGAGGCGGGACGCGGCTCCGAACCAGGAGTGGGTGCTGATGTACCGACGCGGCCTCCGCAGGGCACGGATCGCGGAGCTGGCCGGAGTTCCAGCTTCTACGGTCGGTTACCACCTTCGCTTCGCACGCGCTGCTGATCCACTGCTTGGTGAAGCCCACTAGGCAGCCACCAACTCGGGACATTCCCGTATGACAGCCCTGGAACTTGAGCGGATGCACCAACTAGTAGCCCTGGTGCAGGAGACCGGGCACTACCCCTCCAGGACCGCCGACAGCACCTGGGAGCGGACCTTGGCGGTGTGGCTGCAGCGCCGGCGCGGGGATACCCAGGCCGGGACCTTCGCCCCGGCGATCCGCGAAGGCCTTGAGGTGCTTCCGGGCTGGGAGGGAAAGCCCCGCGCCGAGGCGGACGAGGACAGGTGGCAGGAGCGGCTGGCGGCACTGGTCGGGTACAGGGCGGCAGGTAACGACTGGCCGCGCCACAAGGGGGTCATCACCGGCGAAGAACATGAGCTCGGTGTCTGGCTGCACCCCAGAGGTTCAAGGCCCGCCGCATGAACTTGATACAGGGAAGGTTCATGCCCTGGACGCTGCCGTGCCCGGTTGGCTGATCGGCCGGCGGCGCGGCCGGCAGCCACGATCCGGTTCCACAAAGACTCCGGCTCCTGAAACACCACCGCTACTTATGAATGCGGGGGAACAACAGGACAGACTCGCCAAGCAAAACCCCATCGACAACTCCGCCGCCAGGGCTTAGTCTTTCCCCGCTGTAACCCGACAACGACGACGGAGAGGTCCCAAAATGGGAGCACAAGAAGATGCAGCGCTGGTGCGGCGCGGCTATGAAGCGTTCAGCGCAGGAGACATGGACACCCTCGGCACACTATTCACGGAGGATGCCGTCTGGCATGTGGGAGGCAGCGGCGGACTGTCCGGAGTCAAGCAAGGTCGGGAGGCCATCCTTGCCTACTTCGGTGAACTATTCTCGCGATCCAATGGGACCGTCAAGGTTACCCTCGACGAGGTCATTGGAGGGGAGAACCATACCGTTGGAGTCCAGAGCAACCACGCCGAGCGCAACGGCACACCCCTGGACCAAAGGGCTGCGCTAGTCTTCATGCTCTCCGATGGGAAAGTCACGGAGGTGCACGAGTTCCTGGAGGATACTGCCAAGGCGGCCGACTTCTGGTCATAACGAGGGTTGCCGCCGGATCAGCCCGCATCGCGCCGTTCGGCGGACCGACATTCCCCAGCACGTCCCGACCCACCAACCGCAAGACATGGGCCGGCTAAGCACCAGGCCGGCTGGCAATGACGGTGAGCTCGCAGAGGGAACGCGCGACTTTCAGACCTATCGAACTGAACGGGAATGGCTCCCCTGCCCGGGCCGGGGACCGCAAGTAGAGAAGGGGTACAGCCCGGCGCATGAGCTGCACCCTCCTTGGCCCCGGGCTGGGGCCGGGGACCATCCTCAAAGTGGCCGGTGGATGTGTCCCCGGAAGCGTGATCCCCAAATTCTGCACACGGTCCCTCCCCCGATGCGGATGCCTGCGCCCGGAGGATTATGTGAACTGAATTCCTAGCCTGCCCCCAAGCTGGGCCGGATCAGTGCATTTCCTGATTTTATGAATTCATAAAAACCTCAACTTAGCGCCCGGTAGAGGCTATTCTGTGACGGAGGCTCGGGGGAGGTTCCCGGCTGGAGACTTGGGGGCCAGCTGAATGATAAGCAGTGCGATGAATTCGACCGACACCATTCAGGTGGAAAGCTCCGAGGACGAGCTACTCGACGTCCCGAGCGACGGGCCGGACGACGAGCCCAAGACCGACGCCGGCGCGGCCGGCAAAATCCCAGGGGGTATCCCTTCCGGCAGAACTGAATCGCTGATTCCAGAGATCTTCCCGGTGTATCCGTTTATATGAGCCCCCCGGACACGGTGGACTTCCCGCCGGTATGACAGAGCCGGCGCGGGGCAGCGTGATTCGATGGAACCATGACTACTGCACCTCCAGCTGATGTCACCCTGGCCCTGGACAGGCTCTCCACCGCCCTGGACAGCGCCATTCCGGCCAGAACAGAGTCCAGCCTGCTGGTGGCGACCTGGAACGTTCGCGCGTTTGGCGATGTCACCGCCAAGTGGGCGGCTGGGCCGAGGGACTCCCCGAAGCGGGACTGGCATGCGGTGGCCTGCATCGCCGAGGTCATCTCCCGCTTCGACGTCGTCGCCCTTCAGGAAGCCCGGCGCAGCACCAAGGCGCTCCGGTTCCTGTTCGAGCTGGCTGGGACCTGCCTGGCGAGTGATCGCCTCCGACGTCACCGAGGGCTCCACGGGCAATGGGGAGCGGCTCGCCTTCCTCTACAACTCCGACCGGGTCCAGCCTTCCGGCCTCGTCGGGGAAGTAGTCCTGCCGCCCATCGGGGACGACCCGGCCCGGCAATTCGCCCGCACCCCGTACTTCGCCGGGTTCAGCCGCAACGGCACTGAATTCACCCTCGCATCGGTCCACGCCCTTTGGGGGAAAAACGCTACTGAACGGCTCCCCGAAGTCACCGCCTTCGCGCAATGGATGCGCGCCTGGGCGGACCGGCCCAACGACTGGAACCACAACCTGATGGTCCTGGGCGACTTCAACCTGGACCGGATGGGCGACCCGCTCTACGAAGCCTTGGTCGCCACCGGCCTGTGGCCGCCCACAGAGCCGAACACGGTGCCGCGGACCATCTTCGACGACGATAACGACCGGCATTTTTATGACCAGATCGCCTGCCTGATCGAGCGCGTGACCTGGCGGCACAGGCGGGGCATCAGGACGTTCCGCGCCACATTTGACCGTCGGTCCGGGGCCTCCCGGGGTGATCACTACAAAGTGCCACTGGCTTAGTGTCGCGGCGAGGGGCGGGAAAAAATCTTACAACAAAAGCCGAGTCCGACTAGATTTTTTTGTAATCCTATTGATGAAACGTTTCATTATGCCGTAGTCTTTTCTGTGACATGCAGCACGGCGACTGGCGTCACCGGCAAAGCTGCCAAGACGACTTCCACTTGTCCAAGGAAAGAAACAATGAACGTTTCAACTGAAGTACCCTCCCTGCGTAAGGCGTGGTGGATAGCCGGCGTTGCTGGGATGGCGTCCTATTTGGACGCTGGAGCGATCGTCACTACGGGCATCGCCCTGGTCCTATTCCAAGAGCCCTTTGGGATTACACCCGGGCAGATCGGCCAGCTCTCGGCGCTGCTTACGGTGATGATCGCCGTCGGTGCCCTGGTTGGAGGCCGGCTGGGCGACAAGTACGGGCGGCGCCGGGTGTTCTCGGTAACGATGGTCCTCTTCGCCTTGGGTGCGCTGCTGCTGACGCTGGCCCCCGGTGTGGGGATCCTCTACCTAGGGGTGATTCTGATAGGTTTCGCGGGCGGGGCGGACCTGCCGGTGTCGATTGCGATGATTGCCGAGAGTGCCCCGCAGGGCAAGCAGGGCAAGATGGTGGCCTTCTCTCACGTGCTGTGGATGGCCGGGGTGCTGGTAGTCCAGCTGCTGGCCATCTTCGTGGGTGGCATGGGGGTGACCGGTGCCCGGATCCTCTACGGGCACCTATTTGTGCTGGCCGTGGTGGTGCTGATTCTA
Source organism: Arthrobacter globiformis (assembly GCF_030815865.1). Lineage (NCBI taxonomy): Bacteria > Bacillati > Actinomycetota > Actinomycetes > Micrococcales > Micrococcaceae > Arthrobacter > Arthrobacter globiformis. The sequence goes on along the minus strand of NZ_JAUSXI010000001.1, from coordinate 2,726,048 downwards.
CGGGCGTTCCTGCCGGAATCCCCGGCCTGGGCGAGGGAACAGGCCGCCGTAGTAGCGGGAACGGTCGACCGGGTCGCGCTCAGGGGACTGTTCTCGGCACGCTATTTAGGCCCGCTGGTGGGAACAGGACTGTTCTACGCTTTGGCCAACATTGCCGCAAACACCGGCGGCCAGTTCGGCACCTATCTTTACGTCAACGTCGCCGGCGCTTCGGTTTCCACGGCCGCCACCATCGGCTTCATCGCCTTCACCGCCAGCTTCTTGGCCACCTTCGCGCTGATGCGGGTGGTGGACACTCGGTACCGGATGCCGGTCTTCATCGTCTGCAGCGTGGTGTGCGTGGTGGCCTTCGCCATCCCGTTGGTACTCGGGGTGGCCGTTTCCACCTTGGTCGCCTACGGGGTGCTCTACGGCATCGCCGGCATAATCTGCGGGGAGCCGATGTATAAGGTGTGGTCCCAAGAGCTGTTCCCCACCCAGTACCGCTCCAGTGCACAGGGCATCACCATCGCCTTTACCCGAGTGGTGGCTGCAGTGGCGGCGCTGTTCACCCCGGCGATCATTGAGTACGGCCCGGAGGTGCTGTTCTACTTCCTGATCGCCACCACCGTCGTGGCCGCCCTGATCGGCATCTTCTGGGTGTCGCGCATGCCCAAGGTTTTCACAGGCCTGCCCGTCGGGGAGCGAACGGGCGCGCCGTCGACCGACTCCGCCGCCTGACGTCTCTTCCGCTCCCACCGTTCCGCACGAAAGGCCCCTGATGTCCGCCACCATCACCCGCGTCCGCTTCGAGCACCATGAAAACGCCCGTTTGGGTATCGAAGAAACCCGGCCGCGGATTTCCTGGCAGCTCGGCGAGGCGCCGGAGGGCTTCGTGCAGACGGCCGCCCACGTCGAGGTGAGCCTCGGGGTGCCGGGAATGGAGACGGACACGAGCCTGCACGTCCTGCGCGGGGAGGCCCAGGTGCTGGTGCCGTGGCCGGCCCGTCCACTGGTCTCCCGGGAGCGGGCCACGGTCCGGGTCCAGGTTCAAGGCCCGGACGGGTGGGGCCCGTGGAGCGAGCCCGCGTCGGTGGAGGCTGGGCTGCTCGAGCCAGGTGACTGGGTAGCCGGCCTTGTCGGTCCTGCTTGGGACGAGGAACCCGGCACGCTGCGACGGCCGGGCAGGGTCCGCACGGAGTTTGTCCTGCCTCCCGACCTCGTCAGTGCCCGCCTTTATCTGTCCGGCCACGGCTTGGTCGAGGCGGAGATCAACGGTCGCCGCGTCGGTGACGAGGAGTTCACCCCAGGGTGGACCAGCTACTCCCACCGGCTGCGCTACGCTGCCTTCGACGTTACCGACCTCCTTGAAGCCGGGGAGAACGCCATCGGGGTGTGGTTGGCCGACGGCTGGTGGCGCGGGCGGATCGGTTTCGAGGGCGGGGTTTGGGACTACTACGGAACAGACCTCTCAGCTCTGGTCCAGCTGGAGGCCATCACCGCCGACGGCATCCGTCACACCATCTGCAGTGACAAGAACTGGCAGGCCGGTTTCGGCCCCATCCTCACCGCCAGCCTCTACGACGGGGAGATGTTTGACGCCCGCCTCCACGACCCCGCGTGGTCCCGGCCCGGCTGGAATCTGGACGGCTGGACCCCGGCGCGGACCACCGCGCTGGACGCCTCCGTGATCGTGGCGCCCACGGGGCCCCCAGTGCGCTGCATCGAGGAGCTGGTCCCGGTGAGCGTGGAGGACAAGGGAGAGGGACGGTGGTTGTTGGACTTCGGGCAAAACCACTCCGGACGCCTCCGATTGCGTGCCACCGGCCCGGCCGGACATGTCATCACTGTGCGCCACGCCGAGGTGCTCCAAGCCGGGGAGATCTACACCCGCACCTTGCGCGATGCTGCCGCCACCGACGTCCTAGTCCTCGGCGGGAAGGAGCTGGAGTGGGAGCCACGCTTCACCATCCACGGATACCGCTACGCTGAGGTCTCCGGCTGGCTGGGGCCGTTGGAGCCCGGTGACGTCGTCTCCCGGGTGCTCCACACCGACATGGAACGCACCGGCTGGTTCCGCTGCTCCGATCCGGAACTGGAGCGCCTGCACGAGAACGTCCTGTGGTCCCTGCGCTCGAACTTCGTGGATATTCCCACCGACTGCCCCCAGCGCGACGAGAGGTTGGGCTGGACCGGGGACATTCAAGTGTTCACCGCTACCGCGGCCTTTCTCTACAACGTCACCGGCATGCTCGCTTCCTGGTTGCGAGACCTCGCCCTGGAACAGCAGAAGATCGGCACTGTGCCCTTCTACGTCCCCTGGATTCCCCTAGGGGAATGGGCTCAACTGCCACCTGATCCGGTGGCAGTGTGGGACGACGTCGCGGTGCTCACCCCCGACGTCCTGTACCAGCGCACGGGGGACCTCCAGCTACTACGCCGCCAATACCCCAGTGCTCGCGCCTACGTCGACCAGGTCGCAGCCAAAGCCGGACCGACTCGGCTCTGCGAGGGTTGGACCCAGCTGGGCGACTGGCTGGATCCGGCCGCTCCGCCGGAGAGCCCGCTTGAGGCGACCACCGAGCCTGGCCTGGTGGCCACTGCATACTTCGCCTACTCCGCCCGCCGCCTCGCTGCGGTCGCCTCCCTGCTGGGAGAGGATGACGATGCCGCCCGATACACCGACCTCGCCGAAAAGGTGGTGGCCGCTTTCGTCACCCGCTACCTCACCGACGAGGGCCGGGCGACCAGTGACACCCAGACCGCGTATGCCCTGATCTCGGCCTTTGATCTCTATCCCAACATGCGGTCAAGGCAGGCCGGCGCTGACCGCCTGGCTCAGCTCGTGCGCGAGGCGGGCGGGCGGATCTCCACCGGATTCGCCGGCACCCCCGTCGTCACCGATGCCCTCACCCGCGACGGCCACCTGACCGAGGCTTATCTCATGGTCCAAGCTACCGGCTACCCGTCATGGCTCTACCCGATCACCATGGGAGCAACCACTATCTGGGAACGCTGGGACTCAATGCTGGCTGATGGCACGGTTAACCCCGGAGACATGACCTCCTTCAACCACTATGCTCTGGGCGCGGTGGCTGACTGGATGCACCGGGTGGTCGCAGGCTTGGAGGCCGCGGACACCGCATATCGCCGCATCCGCTTCGCCCCCCGCCCAGGCGGGACGTTGACCAGCGCCGGAGCCACCCACCGGACGCCTTACGGGGAGGCCCGCATCGACTGGACGCTAGAGGACGGGGCGCTGCGCACCACTGTGGTCGTACCCGTCGGAGCCCGCGGGATCGTCGAACTGCCCGGGGCGGAGCCGGTGGAGGTCGGCCACGGCATCCACGAGTTCGCCCGTGAGTACGTCCCCTGACAGGTCTTCCTGCCCCACTCCTGTCGAAGTTGCCGCAGCATCTCGCGAGCCGGCAGCAGAGTAATCAGTCTGTACCACCACACCATCTCGAAAACCCAATTTGGAGGAATCCATGACCGTCATCATCGACCGCACCGGCACCCCCGAAGGTGAGGCCGCCCTCACCGCCGCCGTCGCCGAGGCCCAGCGGCGGACAGAGGACCTGCTGGTCTTCAATCCGAGGGCGCCCAACTCGACCCGGAAGGCGACCACCTCGACGGGGTGCCGGTCACGTTCCGCACTCCCGATGTCCGCCACCGCGATGCCGTAAGCGAACTCCTGGACGCCTCGGAGCAAGTGAATGCCTCGGTCATCGTCGTAGGCGTCAAGCATCGCAGCCCGGTAGGCAAACTGCTGCTGGGCTCCGCCGCTCAGCAGATCCTCCTCGACGCAAACATTCCTGTCATTGCGGTCAAGCCCCGCGGGACTGAGGCACGACTCGGACGGTGAGAGCGGCGGCGGCAACTCCCGCTGTCGTAGGTGAAACGAGCTTTCAAGGGCGCCTATGCCCTCCACTCCAGACGCATAAGCACCCTGAGATGTGAATGTCCGAGGAAAGATTCACTGCGGATACTTTGGCTGCTGCGAAGGGACTCGAACTCGCCAATGACAACACCCTTAATGCGGGGTAACTAGGGCGTTCGCCATGTCACTCAATCACCACCAGCTCGCAGCCACCCGCAAAGAGCTGGGCGCGAATCTGGAACTGTCTCAGCAATCTGTTTCGGACACCGTCACCGCGCGGCACCGGACGTTATCGCGTCCGGAGCCACCGCCGCCCTTTGCTACAACGACCTGCTGGCTATAGGGCTTATGCAGGAACTCCAGGCAGCAGGAGTAAAGTACCGGAAGACTTCAGCGTGGTCGGCTTCGACAACATCTTCGGCTCAGACTTCACCACACCAACACTGATAACGATCTCTTCTCCGTTCAAGGCATGCGGCGCAGCTGCCCTGGACCTGCTCGTGGCCGCCCTTGCCGGCCCGGAGAGAGCCCCAGCCCGGTGACGCCGCTGGGGCATTCGGCCCTGCGGACCACGCTCACCATCCGCGGATCCAGCGGGCGCCTCCTGGCCCCGACGAAGCGCCCGTCAATCAGCGGTTGACCGGTGCTCCGCTCCATAGGGGTCTTCCTTGGAACAGCCGCAGAAAGAGCACGGAACTTATGTTTCATGCCTTTCTGCTGCGGTCTATTCGATTGCTGCTGTAGCTCCCAGTTCGGCGAGGGAGTCAGAATCTGGGGTCGGTTGATGCCCTGAAAAAGGACCGGTGATCGACGTGGCTTCCTTCGTTGATGCAGTCGTTAAAGCCACACGGTTTGGATCTGATGCGTTCGAGCATGGGCCAGAATGTTCCGTCGTGCCAGGATGCTGCTTCTGTCACTGCATTTTTTAACCGTAGTAGGCGGCTTGCCAGGCGACCCACGCGGCTGTGAGTACTTGTATGGGGTACCAGCACCCAAAGATCCGGGCACTGTCCGTTACGCCACACGGGGGTCCGGGTGAGGGTTTGGGATTCCCCAGATTCACCACTGGCCCTCGTACCTACTCTGCCCACGTCGCTAACCGTGAAAGGGCACAGCTTATGGAAATCTTCGACGTTTTCAGTCTTCCGTCAAATTCAGCTACGCCCAAACCTGACGTCAGGCTCTAAGTAGCTTGACGGAAGGCCGGTTATCGGCCCTCGAAAATGGGGAGGGAAGAGGCTCCGCGTTGGGCTCCCCGGACCTGGAGCAGAGTGCTGGTCTGGACTCAGGTGTGAAGGCTCGTGAAGGCTCGCCCCACTGTTAACGGACGAAGCGGTGAGAAGGCCTTCGAGCTATTCCCCACTGCCGCCCCGGAAACCACCGATTGGAATTGGAACGGCTGGTTCGCGCCACTAGCCACGGACTCCAATATCGACGGGATCCGCGACTCCGGCGAACATGCCTTAGACCGTGAACACGCCCTCTAAAAGCCGATTGGAACGCATCGCTGGTCCCGTTCATTAGATGACCTGGCATACTCCCTCGGCGAAATCCCAATGGACCGCTAGTCGGACTGGTTCAGTCAATGATTGCCCCGATATCAGCTGACCTGCAGGACCTGGTTCAGACGAGTTTGGTTATCTGGTAAGTGTGGCCGGCCGCACGGAGTCGCCGTATGAGCACGTTGCCGAGTGCAGTGGCCGGCGTCAGCGACCCTTTCGCGGTCGGCAGCCGGTCACCGTCGAGGGCAAGAGCGAGTGCAGTCTCGCCTGCCATCACGGCGGTGGCGGCATAACCGGGATCACCGGGGCCAGCAGCAATCGCCTGGTATCGGTGCCCGTCTTCAGTGCGGGCGGTCACCTGGGAGTGGAACCAGCCCGCGCGCTGCGTGCTGGTGCTCGGACCCGCACCTGGTGCCGGAAGACAGCGGTCGAGCACCCCCCGGGTCGGCGGGAACGCCATCGCGCCCGTAAATGCCCGGAGCCCGAGTGCCATTGCCCTGGCGATGACCGCTCCTGCCGGTCCGGGGGCCACCCCCATCACCTCGCCGTACTGAAGGGAGCGGCCGTAGGCCCAGCCCTGCAATGCGTTGCTGCGGCGCACTATCCGAGTGTTGAACGGGGCCATGATGAAAGGCGCGGTCCAGGTGCCGTCATCGGAACGGCGCACGGGACCGGCGTCAGGAGGCTGTTGTGTCATCGGCTCCCGTGTGCGGTCGGGGCTCAGAGCGTAGGGGTCCACGGCTAATGACTTCAGGGCGGTGCTCGATCGCATCGCGTCGAGCTGCCCGCGCATTGATTCGAGTGTGCCTCCGCTGATACCAGCCTTGGCCGTAGCAATGAGTTGGACCTGGAGCAGACCGCCAGCGCCATCGGCTTCTGCTGCCTGATGAAGCAGCAGTACAGCGAGGTCGGACGGCACGGAGTCGTAGCCGCAGGAGTGCACGATCCTGGCCCCGCTCGTCTTGGCCAGAGCGTCGTAGCGATCGATCGCCTCCCGGACGAAGGACACCTCACCCGCGAGGTCGGCGTAGTGGGTACCGGCCCGTGCGCAGGCATCGACGACAGGTAGCCCGTGTTTCGCGTATGGACCGACGGTTGTGAAGAGCACGCGTGTGCCCGAGGCCAGGGCGGCGGTTGAGTCCGCGTCCTCCGAGTCGGCTTCGATGAGGGCCCATCCGTGCGCCCCGACTGGCAACTGCGACCGAACCGCCTCGAGTCTGGACCTGGACCGGCCCGCGAGTCCGACTCGGATACCGGCCGGTGCATGCTCCGCGACGTAGCCGGCGATCAGTCGGCCAACGAAACCCGTCGCTCCGTAGAGAACGAGGTCATGTTCCCGAGATGCGTTGTCCATAGCTGCAGCCTTTCACAGCGGCAACTCCAAGCTGACACACGGCTCCTTGCCTTGGTCCTCGGAACAACCGGAACTGATCTGCGTGCGAACGAGAAGTCCGGTCCGCCCGCCCACAGCCGGGGACAATTCTCGTAGGTTATCCACCGCTACTGCTGCCAGGGAGCTACCCCGACGGCTCCCTACTTCCAGCCGTGGATAACCTGCATTGACCCCAGCCATGGACGGAATGAAGTCGCCACCAGGTCCGGCCGCGTGATCAGCAACCACGCGTTTGCCCCACCGAAGCCGGTTGACGGAATATCCCTTATCGGCACTTCACTGTCCCTTGCATTCGTTGTGAGAATCGTGCGTCTGTTCTCGATTTCTGCGTCCTGCTCCTCACATCAGGCGGCTGCGTTGCCAGGGATGGTGGCAATGACCTTTGGACAGATTTGGATATGGTTTGGCAGGATATGAGAACCGGGTATGACCGGTGAAGAAAGGTGAGGGAACGAGGGCAATGAGTGCGCGGGGGACCTTTGCGGTCGCTGCGGCCATAGTGAGCGAGGTGGCCGTCATGGCCTGCAGTGTGGCCGCTGCTCCGCCCAGCTTCCCCTCGATGCGGAACCGTCCCTAGTTCTTCAGGTCACCAACTGACAAAAGACGTAGATTGCGGTCCCTTTCGCGCGCCCGGAAGCTGACATTCCATGACCGTCCCCGGAAAGGGGAAGCCACATCTTCGAAAGAGTCAGTCATGCAGGCAATCACGCCGCAACAAATCCGTTCATCCTTTATCACGCAACCCGTTCCGAGGCCGCAAGGCTCACCCTGCCCAGAAACCTCGATTCCCAGGACTGGGACAGCCTGGACTTCCTGGGCTGGCGCGACGAGAAGATGCCGCTTCGAGGGTATTTGGAGGTGCCCGGGCCAAAAGGCGTGACCGGGATTATGCTCCGCGCACCCGAAGGCGGCGCAAAGAAAAATCGCTCCGTGCTCTGCGAGTTGTGCCGGGATGTGTTCTCCAAGGAAGATGTGCTCCTTTGGGTAGCCAAGCGCGCTGGCCAGTCCGGTCGTGACGGGAACACCGTTGGCACATTAATTTGCGCAGACTTCGTGTGCTGCGGAAACGTGCGAAAGGAGCCTCCGGCCAATGAGATCAACCCGGACCCGGCGGCCGTCGTCCTCCGCCAGATTGAGGGCCTCCAAAACCGCACCGGACACTTTCTCAATCGGGTCCAGCAAGGCTAGCGGGTCACCCAGGCAAGAAGCCCGTCAAGGGCCTTTATCTCCGACACCCGAGAGTCCCACGAATCTAGATACCGGATGCTCTAGCTCCCGGGCCAGGGATTAGGGTGGCTAAAGTTTCGGCACCAAGGCTGAACAACTCCACCACAAAGAGCCGTAGTTTCGGGATACCTCCTGAAACTACGGCTCTCCCAGCAAGGGGAAAGGCACTCCCCGGCCACTGCACGCCCACCTACCCCAGCTTGACGGAATCCTGGTTATCGGCGTTCAAGCGCGGGGGTAGAGGTAGCGGCAAGAACTCCCGCTCCATGACTAAAACGGCGTTTTCTACCGGTCAGCCCGCCGGGCTGCAACATTGATGACGGCTGTTGGATCAGGTAAAGAAATGGCCAAAAAAGCACTACTGACTCGACCCCACGCCACGCCGAGAAAATGACGGAGGAAACTGCGACCTAAGCTTCTGTCGGCCGTTGCCTTGTGCTCAGGACGGCGAGGTCGTGGATTAGCTGACGCACTTCACGTTCGCGGCCGCTGGAAGGCATAACACGGGACAAGGGAATTGTTTTCGTCGGCGGGGCCGGGACGGGCGAGGGCTTGGACGGCGGTGGCACCGAAGCTGGGTCCTCAGCTGCAAACGGATCAATAAAGCACACTGGTTCCACCACATTTTCCCCTCAACCGTCAAGATCCTGATCTGCCCATTATGGATGGATCCGACCGTGAAACCAGCAGTGGCCCAATCCATGGACTCGGTCTGTGATCGCGGACCACCCCAGAGGAACGCTGTTGCCTGAAGTTCGACCGGCCCTCCATTGTCATGCAAGGAGCCCGAGGTTACATTTGTCCTGGTGTGAGGAGGTGGTGGCGATGCTCAATGAGACGGACCTCCTGCAGGCCCTGCGGCGTCACTGGGAGTATGCAAGCCTGGACCAGGACATCACCCATGAGATCTACCACGACGACGCTGTGCTCGAGTTCCCTCAGTCTGGCGAACGGTTCGAAGGCGTGGAGAACTTCCGCGAGTGGCGACGGCAGTACCCGGCGAAGCTCAAGTTCCACACTCGGCGAATTACCCATCGCGATGACCTGGTCATTGTGGAGAACCTGATCAGCTACGACGGCGCGCCTTGGATGTTTAGCGTCAGTTTGATGGAATTCAGGGGCGACCGTGTTGCTCACGAGCGGATCTACATCATGGATGGTTGGGAAGCTGCGGAGTGGCGCAGGCCATGGCGCGCCGAGCGTTCTGCAGACCCGGCGCCGCCGCCTCCCTAGTTTGACAGTCGTACCTCTACCGGAGCCCACCCCCGCCGGCGAGCCCGACGGCGCGTGATCCTCGTTTCGTCTTAAGCTCGTGCGCCCTGTCGATTCCGATTCTGCAAGAGGACAGCCGTTGACCGGTGGTCCTGGTACAAAGCGTCACACCAGTCCTAAATGTTCCTTGGTGAGCCCAGCGAACCATTCACCAGCACCCCGCGGTCCCAGGGTTCGCACAGCGGCCGGCGGGCCGCCGGCGGTGACCGGCTCCAGTACGAGACCGGCCACCCCCGCGGCGGTCGTGCGGCGGCACGGCTCCATAGAAGTCGAGTTCGCGGAGGTATTCGCTAACGGGCCGAGCGTTGATTCCACGTTCGCTCAGGGGCTTGTCATCCCAGGCTGCCTCCTGGAAGTCTTGGTGCAGCCCGGCGCCGAAGACGGATAAGAGCGCATCGTTGCGGCGGTCGAGCAGGCGGACGGCCTTGTGCTGCAGTCGGGGGTACCTCCACGGGGCGCTGAATCGGAAGGGTCAGCCTGGGCGACTTTATCGATGTTCAGCTCATCGAGCGGCTCGGTGTACCAATTGCTCAGCAGTCTTCTTGAAGCTTCTATAACGAAGTGGCATCCCTACACCTGTCCTCAGGTTATGGGGCCGCGAACGTTGAAATAAGCGAATGGAGAGAAATGGGGATCTCGATGAACGTGCGTGAGAAGGAAGAGCCGCGCTATCAGCATCTGAAGAAGATCGCTGATCTGCTGGACTGGGCTGGTGACCTCGCGGGTGCAGAGTTCACGGAGGAAGCGCGTGAAGCCTACGCACTGGCACGGAAATTCCACGAGCGCGCTGATGAACTCACCACGCGGGCCTTCGTCGGACTCCCTGGTTCACGCTGAGCGCATACGACCGCACCCAATTCCACGCACTCGGCAACTGCGCCGGCATCTGACTCGAGGCCAACCGTCTGAGACCGCTCTTCAGTCGGTTCGGCAAGGACGCCTATCGGTATGCCGTATGGGGGCCGTCAGCAGAAGAGAGGATCCCGCACTAAACGCGATGAAACCTGATCCGAATCAGTATGCGTTCCAGGGGGGGCAAACCGGATAGCGGGTCTAGCCTGTCTCTAGGCTCACTGCGGCTCAGCCGTGGCGGTACCTGTCGCTGGGAAGCCCCCGCATCCACTTGGTTGGATGCGGGGGCTTCCGCTTTCACTCCGACGTTCCATGGCCAGCCGCCTGCAGATATCCAGCAAGGCCGCCTGTGCGGAGATCGCTAACGGGTGTTTCCGGATTACGGTCCAGCACGAGCGACAGCGATGCTGAACATCCAGACGTCCTTTGCCAGGACCGGGCCCCTGAACCGGTTTGTCAGTGTTCAGGGGCCCGGCACCATGTGTTGCAGTCGTGGAGCCGTCCGTTACCTCCCGGTGGTGAAGGTCCAGGTTGTGCTGGCCAGTGGGTTACCGCCGGCGTCCCGGATTGCTGCAGCCCCGCCGGTCAGCGCGGCGGTGTACCGGGTACTTGCCGCCAGGGTCGCTGAGGGGTTGAGCGTGGCTACGCGGGTGGTGGCGTTGTAAGTCACGACCGCGGTGATGGAGGTGGTGCCGTTCTTCAGGGTGAACGTGGTGCCGCTGACACCGGCGACGTTTTCACTGAAGGTGGCGGTGATGTTTGCCGTGCGGGAAACGCCGGTCGCGCCGGAGGCGGCTGTGCGGCTGGTGATAGTGGGGGCTGGACCGGTGGTGAAGGTCCAGCTTGAGGTTGCAGCCGGGTTGCCGGCCGTGTCGCGGATAGCGGTGGTACCGCCGGTCAGGGTAGCGGTGTATTTGGCGTCGGCTGTGAGGTTGGCTGATGGGTTAAGGGTCGCGACCCGGGTGGTGGCGTTGTAGGAGACTGCTGCCGTTATTGCTGTTCCTGCCGCGTTCTTCAGGGTGAATGTGGTGCCGCTGACACCGGTCACGTTTTCGTTGAAGGTGGCGGTGATGTTGGCCGTGGTGGAGGCGGCGAAGGCTCCGGTTCCGGGGGTGCGGGTTGTGATGGTGGGTGCGGGACCGGTGATGAAGGTCCAGCTGGTTGTTGCCAGCGGGTTGTTGGCTCCGTCCCTGATGGCCGAGGGGCTGCCGGTCAGGGTGGCGGTGTATTTCGTGTCCGGGACCAGGGCAGCGGTTGGGTCAAGAATCCACTGGTTGGTGGTTCCGTTGCGGGTGACCGTGGCTGCTACGGCTGTTCCGGCGGTGTTCTTCAAGGTGAATGTGGTGCCGCTGACACCCTGGACTGTTTCGTTGAACGTGGCGGTGATGTTGACGGTGGTGCTGACGGTGGTCTCCGCCGGGGCCGGTGCCCGTGTTGTCAGGGTGGGTGCGGCCGTGTCGGGCGGTGGGGCGGTGGTGAAGGTCCAGGTTGATGTTGCCAGCGCGTTGTTGGCGGCGTCCCGGATTCCGGAGGCTCCGCCGGCAAGTGCGGCTGTGTAGGTGTTGTTGGCTGCGAGGCTGGCAGTCGGGTCAAGAGTGGCCACGCGGGTTGCGGAGTCGTAGGTGACCGTGGCGGGTATGGCGGTTCCTGCTGCGTCCTTGAGGGTGAAGGTGGCGGCGCTGACGCCCTGGACGGCTTCGCTGAAGGTGGCGGTGATGTTGCCTGTGGTGTCGACGTTGGTGGCCGCCGTTGATGGTGTCCATGCGGTTAGGGTGGGCGCGGTGGTGTCGGGCGGGGGCGCGGTGGTGAACGTCCAGCTGGTGGTCGTGAGCTGGTTGTTCGTGGCGTCCCTGATGGCGGCCGGGCCGCCGGTGAGCGTGGCCGTGTACGTGGCGCCTGCGGCAAGGTTCGCTGTCGGGTCCAGGATCCACTGATTTGTGGCTCCGTTGCGGGTGACGCCAGCTGGTACCGGGGCTCCGGAAGCGTCCTGGAGGGTCATCGTGGTGTCGCTGACACCCTGGACGTCTTCGCTGAAGGTGGCTGTGACGTTGGCCGTGGTGCTCACATTTAGGGCGGCGTCGGCAGGCGTGCGCCCTGCGACGGTGGGCGCCAGGGTATCTGCCGGGCCGATGCGCCATGAGTATGTCGCAGGCGCGCCGACATTGCCTGCTGCATCGGTGGAGCGGACGTTGAAGGTGTAGTTACCGTCGACCTGGGCATCGTAGGTTTGCGGGGAGCTGCAGGCAGGATCCCACGAGGTGTTGCTCGGCATCAGCTGGCATTCGGACGTTGCTCCGGCTTCCCGGGTGAAGTTCAACGTCGGTGTGCTGTCCAGTGTGGGGTTCGATGGAAAAGGTGCCGAGACGGTCGTCGAAGGCGCGGTCGTATCCACCGTGATTGTCAGTGCCAGTGAGACCAGGTACTGGGGTGCGGCGGGGTCGACGGGAATTCCGTTCGGATCCAGCGTGTAGGCGGGATTGGGTGTGCGTGTCTGGATCTTGTGGGACCCCGGTGCCATGGGGGACGCGGGCGAGAGGGAGTATGCGGTGCCGTCCGAGACGGCTGACGCTACCGCGGCCCCGTCCACGAGCAGCTCTACGGTGGTACCGGCCGGACCGGTGCCCGGAACGGTGCCGGTGAACGTTGGCGTGGTGGCGTTGGTGATGTTGTCGGTGCCGGACCGGCCGCTGTCACCGGCTGCGGTCAGATCGGGAACCGACGGAGCGGCATCAGCGCCATCGTAGATCAGGCCCTGCACCGTGAACGTACTGACGGTCAGGACGTCAACACCGGGGCCTCCGGCGTCGGGTCCTTCCACGGTGACGAAGTTGTTCCCGGACGGGGCTCCAGTTACCGGGCGGGCCGTGTTGATGTCACCCAGGGTGCCAGGGTCGGCTCCGACCTGTTTGAGGAAGCTCGCTGTGGTACCTACTTTGTAGTCACCGAGGAAAGCTTCACCGACCCCCGCCCAGTCACAAGGCGTCGTGGCGCTGGGAGCGCAGACTCCGGCATCAATGGTCTGCTTGATCCGGCCCAGGGTGGGGACTTTCTTGTCCGGGGCGGCAACGAAGGTGTTAACACCGTAAGGGTGGGTGATTTTGTACGATGCCCCGGCTTTGAGGTTATCCACGATGAAGCGGAGCCGGCCAAAGCCCATCTGCTCCCCGGAGACGACGGCTCCGTTGAGGTGGGCTCCCTCCAGGGCCGCTTCGTAGAGCAGGTTCCCGCTCGTGGCGCTGGCCTGGAACCAGAAGGCCTCCTCCGGGAAATTGTCCGGATAGGATGCCGGCTTCGCCGCGTCCGGGGGCTCGGAGAGGCACCCAGCACCAGCCATGTAGCACAGCTGCAATTTGACGTTGCCGTCCGAATACCAGGTGGGAAAGCCGTTCTGCGGGTCTACCGCACCCATTCCGGCCACTGCCGCCTGCACGGGGGCAATCCCCAGCGGTGCCAGCGCAGCCGCCAGCATGGTTGTGGACACTGCAGTCGCCAACCACCGGCGCAGCCCTGAGGCCTCGGGCCGGGGCGCCGGGTCCCGCCCGCCAGAACTCTTGGCGCGGGTGGCGCGTTTGACATCGAAATTCTTCAACATGCTCTCATCCCCTGTTGAGTATTTTCTCCAGAGACCGGGGCCTCAGAAGCGCGAGCTGTGGTGTCGCGCTGAGATCAAGGACTAACAGGGAGATCTTGCAAACATCCTTGATGGAGCTTGGGCACCACGCATCACGACTGAATCCGCCTCCCCTGCGGAAAGCCCGCCATGGCCGCCCAATGTGGGGGGACCCTCTATTGCACGGTGAAGAAAACCCTCGTGGCCTCAGCAGCCGTCGCCCCACTATTGCTGGCCGTTCCGCCCACGTAACCGGAGCCCGTGGCCGGGCCTGCTGACTGTCGGCGATTCAAGACAGGGCCCCGCAATCGAGGGACCTGAGGCCGGTCCGCAGGATCCGCGGCGGGCGCCATAGCCCTCATCCTCGCCCTGACCCCCTATACCCCGTCCGAGCCGACAGCCGACGCATCCAGGGGCATGGAGCAGTAACCTGACACCCGGAGGGAAGACATGAGTCTCACTGCACAGATCAAGAAAGCCAGTAGGGCGCTGTCCCCGACAGACTTCGGTGCTGCCGGGCTGCTCAAGCGGACATTACTTCTGCCACCAGTAGAAAAGGGGTGCGTCCGTCCCGGGCGATGGCTCATACTGGGAACGTTCTGGGCTGGGCAGTTCGTGTGATGACCTCGGCTGAGTCTTGGAACCCCGGGCCCGGTACCGCATTAGCGATCCGGGCCCGCTGGCTTGCCACCGCTTCACTCTGTGCCCGGAGCTGCGACCGGATGCGCGCTGCCCTTCAGCGAGGTCACGTGAGGAAATGGGGACAATGCGGGCGCAGCCTGGACGGGGACGGTCCCGCTCACGAGTGTTCCGTGCCGGGCGGCGGCGTAAAGGTCGAGGGTCGTTGCCGTGATGTCGAGGTTGTCTCCGCTGATGACCTAGATCTGGCGTGACGGACTGCCCGGAGCCACTCCGCGTCGTCGGCGTCTTCAGGGTCAAGCTGTTCGCGGTAGAGGTTTTCCGCGTCAATGGTGAGCCGGATGAGGCCTTGAGGCGTCAGGGTGGTGCTGCAGCCGGCGGCCGTTGGGCCGGCCTGTTCTAGGATGTCCGGGTAGTTCGGGCTCATGGCCATCTGGAAACCATGGTTGAGCAGGAGAAAGACCAGGGCTGAGGTCAGTTCGCGGCCGTTTTCCCCGAAGCTAAGCACCGGCACCAGGGTGTAGGCCAGCACAGGATCTATCCTTTCCCGGCCGGCCCTGGATTTCTGTGTGAGAGGACCACCCGGGCGGCCACCGGCGAAAGTTCGTCCGGCCTCCAGATAGTCTCCTGAACCTTCAGGACCGGCCCGCTGCAACGACGGGTGGCAGACGCAGTCGGCGAAGGTGAGGTACTCGGTTCCATCCGGCGCGGTACTTTGCGTGATGTTCACGAGCAGGGAAAGCTCTTCGTCGGGCTTCAACGGCACGCGGCAGGCTCCGCACGACTTCGCCAGGTCCGCGGCATACAGGCGGCCAGGGTTCCATAGTGGCTGCATCGCCTTGGGAAAAGCCGTCAAGCCCTGGCTCGGTCTCCATAGTCGTTGTTCCAAGGTCCTGAAAATATCCTCAGCGTGGCCGGCCCTCAGCGGTTAGGGGGCATCTTGAGCGCCTAGGTACATAGGGTGGACAGGGGATTCTGCAGGGTCGCGGTGTCAGACTGTGTCATCTGGCTGGGGAGTTAGACCTCAGACTCGTTCCGGTCAGTGCGCCGGGTCTGGCAGCGCACGCCTCGCGTCACACCAGCCCGGCGGCCAACTCCCGCTCCAGGACGTGATTGCCGCGCAATGACCGCGTCACCGGAGTGGCATCACGGATTGGACGGCGGAAATGCCCATCATCAGCAATGTCGCGTGGGACGCACGACTGGAAACTTTCAAGGGCAGGGACACCGCCCAATACATTGAGTCGGTGATGGCTGTGGCCCGCCGCTGTGCCGCGTGCGGGCTCCCTTTTGGTCCCGGCGCTGCCTTGGCCCTGGCGTTGAAATCACCGAAGGCTGCGATACGGAGGGCACGGTGTCCCTTACCTTCGATCCTGCCGTCTATCACCTGCAGTGCCAGCAACCCGGGCTGAACGTGAGCCAGGCGACCGATTGTATCGGGGATGATCTGGCCTCCGTTGGTGCCCGGCTGGTTCTCAACTGGGGCGGGACCGGGCAGACGAAAATTCCCGTGCTGGCCTACACCATGGTGCCCAGCCTGGTCTTCGGTGAGCCCGGAGGCGAGATGACATCCGCACTGGTTTCAGCACTGCTCAACCACGGGTTTCAAATGGCCCTGAGCGACAGTTATGGCGAGATCGTGCGGCAAGCTGTCCCGGTGCGGCAAGCATGTACCTGCACCGTTAGCGGCGACGGAGCTATTGAACTGCACGTTGACGGTGCACTGATGCATTCCCAACAGCTGGACCGAACAGACCCCGGCGACGCCATATGGCTCGAAGGAGCCAGAGCAGGGCACGTCCTTGTCATCAGCGGTGACAACCTCGCATTCACCGACACTGGCCTGGAACTGGGGGCAGCGGCACGCCTGGGCACACTGGTCACCGGAGCAGTCCCCGTGCTCGTGACGCCAGATGGCAAGCAGAGCCCATTCCACGGTTCCCCGCAGGCGAAAGGGCAGGATCGATGACTATTCTCGAACTTCCTCCCATGACCAAGCCCAATCGTAAGCGTGCCGCCCCTTCCGAAAGGCACTTTCCCGCGGCAGATACTCTGCCGGCACGGTCCGTACAGGGCGGGCTTCTACAGTTCCAGCTCAAGCGCTTGATAGGCGAGCTCCTGGTTCAAGGCGACCTCAATCCCGACGTGCGGGCGTCACTGCTGCGACATTTGGCCATAAGCCCCGACCGCCCCGAGCAGGTTCTGCTGGCCCATCTGCGCGACATCCAAGATCCGAACGATCTGCCACCCTATTAGGTCAAGGGTGCAGACGACCGACTTCGAGGAATGATTAGGGGTTCTCGGAGCGCCTGGCCTTCAGGCGTTCCAGACTTCTGCGAAGCTTGCCCCTTGGCTGCGGGCCTTCGGCGGTCGAACAGCTGCTCCATGAACGTAAGCGCAACCACGCTTAGCTCGAGGATGAAGTCAACGATCATTGCGGGCCATTCTCATGGTTGGTCTCGGCGTGGCGCTTTGAGGCGAGCACCGGCGGGCGGGCGTTGACGACCCGCCGTTCGGGCGGTCGTGGCTGGCATGACCCGGATTCAGTCGTGGGTGGGTTCGCCGGTCATCCTGTGGTCGGCGTGGTTGACGGTTTCGCGGATGAGCCGGACAAGGTGCCCGTCGTGGAGGGAGTAGATGACGTGGCGGCCGTCTTTGCGGGTGTCGACGAGGCCGCTGAGTCGGAGTTTAGCCAGATGCTGGCTGACCACCGTGCGCGGCGCTCGGGACGCGGCGGTGAGTTCAGTGACGGTTTTGGGGCCATCGGAGAGCTGCCACAGCAGGTGAAGGCGGGTGGGTTCGGCCAGCATCCGCAGAATAGCGGCGGCTGTCTCGAGCAGTTCCGGGCCCGGGGTGACCGGGTGGATCAGGGAGGGCTTCTCAGGCGCGGCTTTGGGCGCGCGCTCCGGCTGGCTGCTCATCGCTCCGCTCCTCGCTATCAGCTTCCTGGGACGCCGCGGCGCGGTTCCGGGGCCAGGACAGGAATGCACCTGCAGCACCTATCATCGCAATAAACGTCAAGGCGGCGGCAGCCCAGCCCAGCCCGGCGGCCGCGCCGACACACCCGGCCAGCGGATAGGTCAGGATGTAGCAGGCGTGCGAGAGCGAAAACTGTGCCGTGAAGAGGTACGGCCGGGTCTCCTCAGTGGAGGCGTCCCGCAGCAGACGGGCCGAGGGCGTCAGGATGGTGGAGTTCGCGGTACCGAGCAAGAACCACAGGCCCAGCAGTAGCCACCACCCCGCGCCCGGGACACCCAGCAGCGTCAGGGCGGCCGCGCCAGCCAGGACGAACGGGATCACGGCGGCGCCGGTGAGCATCACTGCCCGGTCCCCGAACTGCTCCAGCAGCCGGGGCGCGGTCAACGCCACGAGCATGGAACCGAGGCCGAAGCAGGCCAGAGCCAGGGCCAGGTCCGTGTCCGGCCGGTGCAGGACATCCCGGACGTAAACCACGGTGTTCACCAGCACCAAGGCCGTGGGTGCCGCGACGACCAGGTTCAGCGCCAGCAGGGACCGCAGCCGCCGGTTCCGCCAGAACATCCTGGCTCCCAGCGTGGTCCGGTGCCAGAGTGACGTCGTCGGCCCCTCGGCGGTCCGGACTTTAGGCAGGACCGTGATGGCGACCATGAACGCCGAGAAGAGAAACCCGGCGACGGTGCCCAGGAAAAGATTGTTGTAGCTGAGCACGGTCAACAGCAGCGCGGCAATCGCCGGACTGGCCAGAGCCTCCATGTCATAAGCCAGCCGGGACAGGGACAGGGCCCGGGTGTAATCCCGCCCATCGGTCAGGATGGTCGGGATCAGCGACTGGAACGCCGGTGTGAACGTAGCCGAAGCGGACTGCAGCAGGAAGATCACGATGTAGATCTGCCAGACGTCGGTAATGAACGGCAGGCAGAGCGCCATCGCCGCCCGAACCAGGTCCGCACCGATCAGGACCCGCTTTTTGGGCCACCGCGCGACCAAGGCATTGATCACCGGCGCAAGGCCAACATAGGCGAGCATCTTGATCGTCAGGGCCGTGCCCAGCACCGCGCCGGCATTACTGCCGGCCAGGTCATAAGCCAGCAGCCCCAGCGCCACGGTGAGCAGACCGGTACCGATGAGTGCAACGATCTGCGCGGCGAACAGCCGCCGGTACGTCACGTTCCGGATAACGGTCAGCATCGGCCCAACCCCTTAAGTGCATATGTGCATGTCTATGCACTCATACTACGTCCTTTTCGCCGGCATCACCTCAAGGCGGATTCGCCGGGTCCCAGCAACCGCATGGCTGCAGGTCTTGGCCTTTTGGTTCTTCGCACTTTGGGCCATCGGCGTTTGTGCTTGGCCTGCACTTTGGTTACCCCCTTGACCCGCGCTCCTTGGCTGCCTCCCGTCGGCGGGGAGGGGGTACCGTCCTTGCCCGGGCTTCCTACACTGGACTCGTGGTTGCAGCATTGTGTGTGCAAGGGTCAGGCCTGTGATGAGTCTGTCGAAGATGTTCCTGGGTGCCTTATTGTCCGCCTTCGCTGCCCTCGCACTGCTGGTGCTGGTGCGTGGGAACGCCGGCTCGGCGTTCTGGCCACCGCATCCGGAGCCGCACCCGTAATGCCAATGACCTGGAATTCGATTCTGAACTGGACGGGAGCAATCGGCCTGTTTCCCATGACCTGCCGTTCGCCGTTTCCGGTCAGCTGGCAGGACACCGGAACAGCCGTGTTTACCCTCGCAGGGGCTGCTGCAGCCCTGATGCTCGGACCCTGCAGACGCGACGCGCCCCGCAGCATTGTCGGGACAGACGCCGCAACCGCACTTGCGGCCCTGATCATCGATGTCTACCTTTACTGACCCCGGTGCCGCTGGCCGAGCCTCTGCCTGCTGTTAGCGCACATTTGTTAGCGCCCATCTGGGCAGCGCCTCCTTGAACTATTACCCGCTCTTCGTCATGCACCGGCGGGCGGCAACGTCCGGTGATAGGAGTGCCTGCTGGGCTTCTTTCGACAGGAACTGGGGCAGACTCCTTCAACCGGTTCTCCGGCGCGAACTGCTCTTCGCCGATGAACACGCGAAGGTTGCGTCTTGAAGTGCCCGTTGAACGGCGAGCAGCCGTGGATTCCTGACCTGCGCCCAGAGTGTCAGGTGCTTACTGGCCGACCCTGCGCATCACTCCATGGCGAAGGTGCGAGCCGTAATGACACCTAGGTGGGCCAGTAACGCCAATTCTGGGTGGCCGGGGTTCTCCTGCATTTGTTGCAGCAGGCTTCTGCGGGCATCGGGTGTGGTGTCGGGGTCGTCGAATACTTCATTCAGGATCTTCAGAACCTGCCAGCGCAGTATGGTGGTGCGGGAAGTAGTTATCGCACCACTCGGGGCCGGGGACGGCAACTTGTTATGGGTTACAGGAAGGGACCGAGAACGGGTCTTAAATCCGGCTTTCGCAGGCTGGTTCAGACGGATGGTTTGGACGGGCGTCCTGCACCGGCAAGCATCGCTGATAGTGCATCCCATGGCCGGGTGGTCTTCCTCGTGTGTCATCTCAGCAGGGTCTCCTGAAAACTCTGGAATTATCCGGACACTTCTTGCGTGGACGGGGGGCTTAGCCGGCCTTTGAGAATCCGATCGTGCGGCAAGGGGGTCCGCCTCGGCTCCCCCTCTGGTTCAGTCCCACAGGGTATTAACAGGTTTCCCCAAGGTAGCGGCGTCAGCCTTTCCGGTATCTGGCTGGGGAGTTGGGTCCGGTCAGTGCTCCGGATACGACAAAGGACTCCTCGGTCGGATGCCTGACCCGGGCCTTTCTCCCGCTGCAGGACGTGAGTGCCCGCACCGGCGCTGCGTCGCTGGGTGGCTCAAATGGATTGGACTACGGAAATGCCTATCACCAGCAATGTCGCTTGGGACCGACGCCTAGAGGTTTTCAAGGGCAGGGACACCGCTCAGTACATCGATTCGGTCATGGCCTCGGCCAAGCACTGCGCCGCCTGCCGGCTGCGACTTGGGACCGGCGATGCGCTGTCCCTTACCGTGGATATCACCGAAAGCCACGATCTGGAGGACACTGTCTGTCTCACCTTCGATCCTGCCGTCTGCCATCTCAGATGCCAAGAACCCGGCCTAAGAGTGCGCCAGACTGACGATGCTATGGACGCCCTGGCGTCGATAGGTGCCCGCATGGTCCTTAGCGGGGGCGGGTTGGGGAAGACGAACATCCCCGTGCTGGCTTACACTCTGGTGCCGAGCTTGGTCTTTGGTGAACCGGGCGGGGAGATGACGTCGGCGCTGGTATCGGCGCTGCTCAACCACGGGTTCCAGCTGTCCCTAACCGCAAGTTACCGCGACATCGTGCAGCAAGCCATCCCTGTGGGGAACACGTGCACGTGCACCCTGGCAGGCGGAGGGACCGTACAACTCCACATTGACGGTGAACTGATGCACAGCCAGCAGCTCGACGAAGCAGACGCTGGCGACGCCGCATGGTTGGAAGGATACAAGGCAGGGCACGTTCTGGTTATCAGCGGTGACAACCTCGTTTTCACGGATACTGGACTGGAGCTGGCTGCGGCGGCCCGTCTTGGCACACTCGTCGCCGGGATCGTTCCGGTCCCGCAAAATCTAAGGAATTGAAGCTGCACGGATGAACCAAGGGCAGCGGACGCCTGCTGAACCCTCAACGGATGCAGTCCCGGCCCTGCTGGGCGCGTTGGTAACTGAAACGCCCGCCCGATCGGTGGCGGGGAGGTTACAGCGGTCTGATGTTTTCCGCTTGGGAGGCAGTCGCCCTCGTTCTTTCTTATCGTCGGGCTTGTTGGTGGGCGAGTACGAGTGGCAGGTTAAGCGGTTACTTGGAGTTGATAGCCCTCGGCGAGCTAGATCACGCTCGCGACGTCGGTCATAAGCCTGGTTATAGCGGTGGTCACTCTGTTTCCATGCGGAAAGCGCTCCTACGGGCAAACGCTCCCGGCGGTGACCCGGAAGCGTCGGCTGGCGTCGCGGTATGTTCGTCCCCTCTGCGAGGCAGTGGAGCGGGAGCTGGCCGGGTCGGCGGGCAGGTTACATCCGCGCGAATTTGGCCTTCACCATCAGGTACAGCCCGTAACAGATCAGACCGGCGCCGACGGCGGTCAGCATGTAAACCCCGTACGGCTGCTCGCGCAGCGCCTTTAGCCCGCCATCCAAGCCGGTGGACTCCCGAGGGCTGGCGTTAACGGTGGAAATGATGAACAGCAATCCCACCAGAAACAGTGCGACGCCCTCGGCTACATAGCCGACCACTCCCAGTCCCGTCACGATGGACCGGGCGGTGCCCGAGGGTGGCAACTGCAGATCCTTCTTGAACGATCCTTTGACTCCAAGCACCACGAAGACAAGGCCGGCGATGGCGATTACGGCCCCGATGGCGATCAGCAGGACCGCACCCCCGGGCGCCTTGATGATGGAGACGGTGAAATCGCTGGTGGTCTTTCCGCTGTTCCTGCTGTTTCCGCTGGCGGAGGCAGCGAACGTCAGTGCGATCACTGCGAACACTACCGCCTTGCCGGCTGCGGAAAGCTTCTTTCCCACCTTCTTCCGCGCCTCCAGCTGCCCATAATCAAACACGGCGCTGCTGGCTTGCCAGAGAGCCAGAGCAACGCATGCGGCGAATCCGGCCCACAGCAGCAGCAGACCCTGCGGCTGGGAGGCGAGTTGGGCGACTGCACCGGCCTGATCCGCCGGTTCCCGCCTTTCCCGCCGTGCCTAATGCCAACTGGATGGCAACGAACCCGATCAGCAGGTGCAACAGGCCGCTGACGGCAAAACCTGCCCTCGCGGCAATCACGAGAGCCCTCGAGTTGGATGCATCCTCGACCGCGTTCGCGGCGTCCTTCAGCTCTCTCTTCATTTCCGATCCTCAGCGCAAGCGCAAATGCAGATACGGTGGTGCGTAACGCTTATTTTGTCACGCGAGTACTCGCACAGACAGGCCTTGCCGGAGCCAGCGAAGACAGCCACCGCGGGAGCGTGTTCGGCCAGGAAGCCATGCGCCGCGCCTTCGCAGCCAACCGCCGATGCGCCACCCTCCTAGCGGAGTAAACCCAGTAACGCCTACGGCGCAACGGCCGCGGCTGTTCCACGAGTCTCATAACCCTAGCCATACAAGACAGCTAGTGGCCCAAAGCGATGCGACATGAAGCGATCACAGAACGCCGCCATTTATCGGCAAAGTCCACAGGTTTCCGCAGCGCTTTGTGGCCGAGCGACTAGTCCCGTAAGCCCATCCGCTAACGGGACGCGAGGGGATGGGCAAGCATGCCCAATAGCGCTGCGGAAAACGAGACAGATAAGTATGCGACTCACAGATTCGTGGACGAGCCGGACCGCCTGTAGCAAATACGATCCACCGTTTGCGAACTACCTGACGGTGGTGAGTTGGGCTACGGCGGACGTCGGCACCGTCTCAAAAAGAAGGCCGGGGCGAGGCGAGGCCGGCTACGACGGCACGGAGTTGGGCCAGAACGGTTTTCACGTTCGCTCGTTCGAGGGTTTCGGGTCGGGCGAGGCAGTCGATGTGCCGGCCGGGCCCAAGACGGGAAATCGGACGGAGGACCAGGTCCGGATGATGATGCATGTCCGTGGTGTAGCGGGGCATTAACGCGACCCAGTCGCTGGCGGCGACCCGGCCGCGGCAACGAAAAACTCGTTGATCCGGTGAGCGATGCGTGCTTCGGCACCGCCGATGCCGGCGATCTGTTCGATGGCGTTCTCGAGGGGAAATCCCTGGTGCACGGCCACCCAGGCTTCCCCGCGGAGGTCTTCTGGCCCGACGGAGTCTTTGGCCGCCAGCCGGTGGTCCTTGCGGACGACGAGGTCCAGGGGTTCGAACAGGAGCGGTTCGACGCGCACCGACCCCGACCACGGGGGACTGCCCCCTGGGTGTTGTTGCAGTTCGCCAATTCGTCAGTGCCGCGGTTCTCTCAGCGTCGATGGCCCTTGCCGCATCTGCCTCCCGTCGGGGTATCGACGTTGGCTGCGTTTTTGCTGCAGGAGCAGGCGTTGTATTGCTTATTACCCCTCAACCTAATTCTGCGGCTAAAACGCCCACGCCGGGGCGGTGCGGGCGCTGCGGGTGCCGTCCACGACATCGCGCGGTGAAGCAGCGTTTGCCCGACGGTGCTGAGCCGTCGCGCTTGATCGTCCTCCAGCACGGCACCTCACAGCTACTCCCCCGCTGGAAGAAGTCCACGCGAATGATGCCCTCTCGATAGCCACATGAACTGCCCTATTTGAGGCCCGCAAGGGGTGCCCTGAGGGCTACACTGGCGGCCACAAGAGCCCACCGGGTCGCGCGTCAGGCATGTCCATCAATGCAGGTGCTCACCGTCCGGGCGGAAGGCACTCATGGCGCCCCGGATTACCCGCCTACGAAAAGCTTGGCCATGCCCAACAAGATCCTCCCGCACCCCATCTGCTGTGAGCGGATCCCTGTGCAGACACATGAGCTCTCGTCGACTTCGGTCATGCTGCTGTGCAAAGCGTGGGAAATGAAGGGATATGAACAACCAGCCAGGCAGCAGGCACCACCGCTCGGGACGGCTCGGTGCAAACCCTAGCGTCATGTAGTTGTCCAACGCAGGGGCGATGAACAGGCATGAAGAATCAACCAGTGCAGCCGGCACCTCACATCAGGACATCTCAGCAAAAATTTCTCAGCGTCATGCAGTACACGACAGAGGTAACCATGAAGAAGCAGGAAGACACCACGAACCGAAGTGAAGGAGCCCAATGAACGACAAACGACGCAGAAAAGAAACCCACACCCGATTTGTCTCAGGTCATGTTGCCCAAGCCAACGGCGTCCATGAACAGGTAACGAACGACAACCGCTCGATCCAGGAAGGGAAGGAGCCAGCAGGCCACACCACCACCGGCCACCAATGAAAAAGACCCCCGAAGGGGCCCCTCACCACACAAAATGTGCACACTCAGAGGCTAAAAAGCCCCTGAACAGGGATAACGCGTGCCCGAGGTGGGACTCGAACCAGCCTCTCCCCCTGAGAATCCGCCACTTCCCCGAAAACATCCCCAGCCCGCCCCAGTCCGCCGCCAGTACAACCGAATCCGAAGCCCAGGGTGTGGACACTGTCCACACCCTCTTTTGTGCGCATTTTGAGCCCGAATCCGTCCGAGCCTGACAGCCCTTTTGCGGCGTTGAGAATCCCTGTCCACACGGGCCGCCGCTCCGCCCACAGTGACGATGCTCCGCGGGCTGAGCCGGAATCCGACGCACGAAATAGCTGGGCATTGTTGCAGAGCAAGCCGAGGGCCGGGCGTTTCAACGAGCGTCATAGCGTTGCGACCTCCTTCGAACATCTCATGGGCGGACACCACCGAAGAAGGCATGACCCGAACCTCGCCGATCGAGGACCGCACTTCCACGGCGAAAGTCGGTCGAGCGTCTATGTGGCCAACACCGAAGCGGGCGACCTGTCGTGGCTGTCGAACGGCGTCCCCCCTGGCGATGCACTCGTGGGAGGCGGTGCAGGGCAAAAGGCACCATGAACCTCACGTGCCTAAAATACTGACATGCCTACACGTGTTCACGAGTTTGCCTGGCCTGATCGGGTCGTCGTTGGCACCGTTGGCCTTCCGGGGGCGCGCACGTTCTACCTGCAGGTGCGCGCAGGGACGCAGATTGTGAGCGTTGCCCTGGAGAAGCAGCAGTCGGCTCTGCTCGCAGAGAAGATCGACGAAATTCTCGATCAGCTCGTCACCGTCGAGGGCAACCCCTTCAGCGTTCCCACGGGTACTCCCATTGAACTTGTCGACAATGACCAGCTCGAGGCCGTTCAGGAGCAGTTTCGGGCCGGCGCCATGAGCTTAGGTTGGGACCCAACGACGGCGCAGGTCGTAATAGAGGCCTACCCCATCACCGATGTCGATGCTGATGACAACGACGAATCCCTTGATGAGAACGGCCCTAACGAGCCCGAAATGCTGCTGGTGCGAATGCCGGTCGGCACCGCCCGCGCATTCGCCAAGCGCACCCGTGAGGTCGTGGGCGCCGGGCGTCCGATCTGCTCGCTCTGCGGTTATCCCATAGACGCCGACGGGCACATCTGCACCCTTCCCGAGGCCGGAGGCCAGCCCCGGACCTTGTGACCGCCGAGCTGACGCTCACCCGCCGCATCACGACGGCCTCAAAACGCTACATTCCTGGGCCTATCGGTGACGTGGTGGTCGTCTATAAGCCGATAGTAGGCGAAAGTCCGCTGCGGGATTTTCCCCACAGCACCCCTAGCTCACCCAGGTTGACGGGGTGCATTATCGGCATTGGAGTGGGACGAGTAGAAGTAGATGAGAGAACTCGTCCGACGTTGCTTTTGGGTGTTCATGCACTGCCGTCCATCGGAACTTGTACAGGACGAGAGGCTGTTCACCTGTTAGGGGAATAAAAGCACGGTTGGCGACTGGTGCATCTGGTGATGCCTGAAAGCGGAGCACAGCTGCCTTTGTCCTTCCAAAGAGATGATGGGATTTCAGCTGTGCTGTGCTTCCTGCAGGTCCTTTAGTGCCTTGCGCAGTTGCTGGGCCGTGTAGACGGGGCTGCCGATTTTTACCCGGCCCTGCAGCTGTGTGGACGAGAAGGGTTGGGTAGCTGTGGACTCCGAGATCTGCGACGCGTTCCTGTTCTGCCAATGCCTTTTCCCGTACGCCGGGATCGGTGTAGAGCTTTTCCACAAGGTCGGGGTCCAGCCCTTCACGGGTTGCGATGGTCCGGTAGGTTCCAGTGTCCGAGAGGCTGAGTCCGCCGACGTAGAACGCTTGCTGCATGGCCGCGGCCATGTCTAGGTCCCTGCCGCACGATGCTTCTTTCAGCGCAACGAGCCCTGTCCCGGCATCGTCAGAATCCATGTACAGCGTCCCGTCTGAGAGAACTGCTTCGTAGGCTTCACCGAATTGGACGCCGGTAAGAACTGCAATCCGCGCGTTGGCCCCGGGGATGTGCGGCAGCGCCCCGATGGGGCTGGCGTGGTGGCCCCTGAAGAGGCCGCCACTGATGACCTCAATGTCCATGCCGTCATCCTGGGCCAGTTCGTGCAATGCCGGGGCGAAACCGTAGCACCAGCCACAGTAGGCATCGAAGACATAGGTCAATTTGGTGGAAGTCATGTTGGTCCTTTGCACAGGTGGTGAGGTTCACCGCGGCCCGTGCCGTGCGGCCAGCCGATGATCTGCCCGCACGGCACTGCTTAGCTGAAGGCGCTGCTTAGCTGGAGGTGTTCCAGCAGGTCGCTTTAGTTGTTGGCGGCGGTGAACCGGGCGTTGCGGTAGGTTGGGCGCTCAATTTCGTCGAGCATGGCGACCGCGTAGTCCTGGGTAGAAATGCTGTCGCCGGCCGGGGAGTCCTTGGCCGTGTTGTACGCACCGGTGCGTACGCCGGGCTGGATCACGGGGGCCGGTGCGAGCATGGTCCAGTCCAGCTCCGCCGGGGCTTCCTTGATGGCGTCGAAGGCTGCACCGAGGGTAAGGGCCTCGGCCTTATAGGCCTCGGGGAACTCAGGGGTGTCAACGAGCCGGGTCCCGTTGATTTCCAGGGCGCCGGCGCCGCCCACGACCAGCAGGCGGGTGCCGCTGGCGTTGGAGTAGGCGGTCTTCATCGCGGTGAGCCATTCACCGTGGTCCCCGCCGGTGCGGCTGGGGCCAGTGGCCAGGACGACGGCGTCGTGCTGATCGGCGATAGCGGCAAAGGTTGCGGCGTCTGCCAGGTCAGCTGCCCGGACAACGGTGCCGGCAACCTCTGCGCCGCGGCGGGAAACGGCGGTCACTTCGTGGCCGCGGGTCAGCGCTTCGTTGACGATCTGGCTGCCGACCATGCCGGTGGCTCCGTAGACTGCGATCTTCACAGGTTCTCCTTGGGGTTGATGTCTTGTTGATACCTCTCTATGGTATTTATTTGATACTGATAGCTTCAAAGGAACTGAGTACCCCGATGGATACCAATGGCAGGATGACCAACATTCTTAACCCGGATTGCCCCTCCCGGGTGATTTTCCAGCGCATCGGTGACAAGTGGGCGTCACTGATCATCCAAGTTCTCGCTGATGGTCCTGTGCGGTTCACTGCCTTGAAAAACATGGTCAACACCGTGACACCGAAGGTGCTCACCCAGAGCCTTCGGGCGCTGGAACGCGATGGACTCGTCACCCGGACCGTGCATGCCACGGTCCCGCCCAGGGTCGATTATGAGTTGACCGAAACGGGCCGCTCCCTGCTGGTGCCGTTGGCCCAGTTACGCGTCTGGGCTGAAAGCCACGTGCCCGAAATCCTCAAAGCCCGGGACGAGTATGACGACTCCCGCGACGAGGAACTCCTCACCGGCCGCTGAGAACAGCACTTTTCCCTGCCCCCGGGCAGGAACCAGCCGTAAGCGCTAAATTCGACGTTTTATCGGTGCACGTCATCGTTTCAGTCAAGCCACTTGCGCGACATTAAGGCGGCCGCGCCCAGTGATTCAGGCTGTCTGCGCGTTAGGCGCGGAAGTACCTGCGGACTCCTGCGACGGCTTCGAGGAAGGTGTCGATGTCGTCTGTGGTGTTGTACAGATAGGTGCTGGCCCTGGTGGTTGCGGTCAGTCCAAGTCGGCGGTGCAGCGGTTGGGCGCAGTGGTGACCGACGCGCACGGCAATACCCGTCTCATCGAGGTACCGTCCGACGTCGTGTGGATGCACTCCTTCGACGTCAAAAGCTGCGAGGCCAAGGCGGGGCCGGGACCGACTATGCGTACTCCGTCAATGGTGATCAGTCCTTCGATGAGACGCTGCCCAAGGTTGGACTCCCACTGGTGGATCCGTTCCATGCCGATGGAGTCGAGGTGCTTGACGGCTGCGGCAAGTGCGACGGCCTGGGAGATCCGCTGGGTACCGGCTTCAAATCGTTGCGGAGCGGGCAGGTAGTGGGCCTGTTCCATGGTCACGGTTGTGATCATGGAACCGCCGGTGAGGAAGGGCGGCAGTGCGTTGAGTAATTCACACAACGTGATTGTGCATGGGCTGAACAGTCCTGCCATCGATCGGTTACGGTAATCGACAGTCACCGGTTGCTGGGATAGGCGGTCAGGCTTTGCCGGCTATCACGTGCTGCAGCACGCTGATGGGCCTTAGCCGCTGATGATCGCGTTTTCCTTGGGGGCTGTGTCTATGTGCAGTGAGAAGATATCGGGCCGGGTGTAGTGGCCTGCCGGATCGAAATCGAACTTGGCACCGGCGATGTCATCGGTTTCGATCTCGGCCAGGAGGACGCCCTCCGTATCACGGAGGGGGCCGGCGAGGACGTCGCCCAACGGGGAGATGATGACACTTCCTCCGCCGATGAGCACCGTCTCGGGGTTGTCGCCCTGGATCGGTTGGACGTCGTCCGGGAGGTCAGATCGGAGGAGGTATTGGTTGGCGCTGATCACGAAGCACCGTCCTTCAAGGGCAATGTGCTTCATGGTGGCTTGCCACTGCTCACGGTCATCCACTGTGGGTGCGCACCAGATTTCGACTCCCTGGGAGTACATGGACTGCCGGTAGAGCGGCATGTAGTTTTCCCAGCAGATGGCCGATCCGAGGATGCCTGCGTCCGTGGGGACGGCCTGCATGGTGGATCCGTCGCCTTGGCCCCAAAGATAGCGCTCCGCGGCTGTCGGCATGAGTTTGCGGTGCTTGGCGGCCAGCCCGCCGTCAGGGGTGAAGAACAGCGATACGCAGTAGAGGGTCCCGTGCTCCCGTTCGATGGCTCCGACCACAAGGGTTGCCTCGAGTTCAGCGGCCAGTTCCGCAAGCCGGTCGGTTTCCGTGCCCGGGACCGTGATGGCGGAGCCGGCATAGCGGCTGAAGGTGTTCCGGCCCTCGGCGGAGCGTGATCCAACCGTGATCCCGAAGTCGAGGCCCTTTGGGTAGCCGCCAAGAAACGCTTCCGGAAGGACGATGACGGATGCGCCCGCCGAGGCTGCCTCCCGGATATATTTTTCGGCCTTGGAGAGGGCTTGAGGGGTCTCAAAGAGGGGTGAGCCGGCCTGGATTGCGGCAACTGTGAGTCGGGTCATGCCTTTAAAGGTAGGGACAAGACGGCGAGAAGTGAAACTAATATTGGTGATGATGATTATGAATGAGAGTGATTTATCCCGGGTGGACTTGAACCTGCTTGTTACCTTCACGGTGCTTATGCAGGAACGTCATGTCACGCGTACCGGCGGGATATTGAAGGTCAGCCAGGCGGCCGTGAGCGCTTCACTCCGGCGCCTGCGCAGGATGCTTGATGACGAGCTCTTTGTCCGTTCGCGGGACGGGATGGTGCCGACGCCGAAAGCCCTTGAGATCGCGCCCAGGATCAAGCTGGCTCTTGGCGAGCTTTCGAGGGTCCTCGATAGCGAACCAGGCTTCGATCCCACCCTGAGCTCGAAGGCATTCACCATCGCGATGTCCGATGACATCGAAGCGCACACACTGCCCCTGATCCTGCAGGAACTTGAGCGACGGCAATTGAAGATGACGGTCATCATCCGCCAGGCCAACCGCCACACCATTGAAGGCCAGCTGGCTGACGGCTCCACCGATCTGGCGATTGCCGCCGTTCCCCAAATGGGGGGAAGTTATCACCAGGAACAACTCTTTTCCTCCACCTACGCCTGCGTCTTTGACAGTGCACGCCTAGGAATACCGGCACCCATCTCCTTGGAGAATTATCTGTCCCTCCGCCACCTCCTGGTCTCTTTCGATGGCAGGCGGGGCCTGATCGATGACCTGTTGGAGGCAAGAGGGTTAGGGCGCGCCGTGGCAGGCTCCACCAGCCACTTTGCCGGTACCATAACGTCCCTGAAAGCAGCAGATGTTGTCGTCTCACTCCCGCGCCATGCCGCTGCTGCCATTGCGGAGGCCGCAAACGTGACGCTCAGTGAGCTGCCCATCCCCTCCCCGCTGTTCACCGTCTCCATGGTGTGGCCGCTACAACGCGAAGCCGACCCCGCCCACAACTGGCTTCGAAATTTCATTCGCTCCATCCTCAACCCCCAGTAAATTTACGCCCCACCTTCGGATCACCTCTGAACAATGCCTACGTTGCGGCGGAGAAACGAAGCTTCATAAAGGCCGGTGCTAATGGCCTTAGCGGTACGTCTCGGCTGGCAGTGATTCTTCGATGCTCTCGGGTCTCTCTGACCGCTTAGAAGCGGGTGATTCCGGACTCGGATACGGGTGCCCCTGAGATCAGGGGCACCCGGCCGGCCCAGAGACGATCGCCGAAGTGCGAGGAGCACAATAACAATGCCTCGATGAGGAACACCTCAAACGGACTGCACCACCAGCGCAGGAGCTGGGTTGTGCAGGCGACTTCAGACATCGGTTCAGGCGACTTCGGAAACTGACTGACAACAGGCTGACGAGATCTTTTGCCACCCGGGAACAGGCGTGGTGCGCCGGGTCGTCATATCCGGCTGACCTACACCCCAACCTGACAAGCGTCCTTACCTAGACTGCAGAAGCAGTTGGAATTGATGCCCCGCCCTACCGTGAGGAAGTAGGCTGCCGCCGCCCACAGCCGGGGACAAGTCTCATAGGTTATCCACCGCTACTGCTGCCAGGGAGCTAGCCCAACGGCTCCCAATTTGCAGCCGTGGATAACCACAATTGACGCCAGCCGTAGACCGCTCAAAGTCCCCTAAGTGAGCGGGCAGCAAAGGGCGGTCCAGGCGTGCGCGGGTTGACGGAAGGTTCATTGTCGGCGTTTGAAAATGAGCGGGGAGAGACTTTTCAACCGTCCGAAGCCGGGCAACCGATGACGAGCCGGATTCGGCCTGGCCGCGAGCTCCCCTGAAGATGGACAGAAGGCCGGAGGCCGGGATCCAGTCGGCAGGCCGTACCCGAACTCGTGCAGAGCTCCGCTGCTTCCGATGTAGGCGTACCCCGTGTGGGTGTACCAGCTCGTCCCGGTCACTCTAGGCGACACGCCCTAGTGACGGATACCGGTTTCGGTGCGTGCGACATCTTCCCCTGCCGGGAGCTCGAGGTTCCCGACTGTGTTGGAAGGCGCCTTGGTCCGCGCGTGGGTGACGTAGAGAGGAAGCGCGGTGAACAGCAGGCCGCCGACGAGGTTGCCGAGCACGGTCGGGATTTCGTTCCAGACCAGGTAGTCCAGGATGGTGAACTCGCCGCCGAGCAGCAGGCCCGAGGGGAACAGGAACATGTTAACGATCGAGTGCTCGAAGCCCATGAAGAAGAACAGCATGATCGGCATCCACATCACGATCACCTTTCCGGGGACGTCTTTGGCGATCATGGCGCCGGCCACGCCGATCGACACCATCCAGTTGCACAGCATTCCGCGGACGAACAGCGTCAGCATGCCGGATGCGCCGTGTTCGGCGTAGCCGTGTGTGCGACCTTCGCCGATGTGGCCGATGGCGACGCCGACCTCGTTCGGCGGGATCGCGAAGCCGTAGGTGACGACGACCGCCATGAGCAGGGCCACGATGAACGCTCCGATGAAGTTTCCGACGAACACCAGCCCCCAGTTGCGGAGGACGCCGCGGACGGTCACGCCGGGTCGCTTGTCCAGCAGCGCCAGCGGTGTCAGGACGAACACCCCGGTCAGCAGGTCGTAGCCGAGCAGGTACAGCAGGATAAACCCGACCGGGAAGAGGATCGCCCCCGCCAGCGGGATGCCGGTGGTCACGCTCACCGTGACGGCGAACGCAGCCGTCAGGGAGAGCAGCGCACCGGCCATCGCGGCCCGCACTATCGTGTCCCGGGTGGACATGAATACCTTCGACTCACCAGCGTCGATCATCGTCGTGATCAGATCACCGGGCTTCACATAGGACATAGGGGTAGGCTCCAGTTGATAGGGCTTTTTGGACGTTCAGGGCTGGTCAGCATCGAAGACAGTATTTGCTTGGTATTTCGGCCAGGTTTTTCAGGGACTCGCCGCGTTACTTTCTGCCCACCATCTCGGTCGTTCGCCGTTAGAAGCCTGATGGGCCAAGGGCGTCACAGATGGAGGCTCGCGGCTCAGGGATGGATATGTGGCGCCTGACTCAAAGAGCCGTGCCTTCGCGTTGAGGTCAACTCACCAGTCTTTCCAGCAGGAAATCGATGCACTGTACGAGGGCACTCACATCGTCAGGCTGGGTAGCCACGAAGGTCGCAACCCGGAGCTGGTTCCTGCCAAGCTTGCGGTACGGCTCGACGTCCACGACGCCGTTGGCGCGAAGGGTGGCGGCTACTTGGGCTGCATCGATTGAAGGGTCAAAATCGATGCAGGCGATGACGTTGGACCGGTCTTGGGGGTTGGATACGAACGGATCAGCATGTGGGGATTTCTCTGCCCAGTCATAGAGCCTCGAGGCTGAATCCGCTGTACGTGCTGCCGCCCAAGGGAGCCCCCCATTGGTGTTAAGCCACCAAATTTGCTCGTTGAGAGTCACCAAGGTGGCGAGGGCTGGGGTGTTGTAGGTCTGGTTCAGCCGGGAATTAGCGATGGCCGTCTGCAGGTCCAAAAAGTCCGGGATCCAGCGACCGGACGCTTTGATCCGCGCGACCCGCTCCAGCGCTGCCGGCGAGAACAGCGCGAGCCACATGCCACCATCGGATGCAAAATTCTTTTGAGGCGAAAAATAGTAGACGTCAGCGTGGCTGACATCCACGGCCAGTCCCCCGGCGGCGGAGGTAGCGTCAACCAGAGTCAGGGCTCCATCGTCCGCCCCGCTTACTCTCTGCACGGGCGCTACGACGCCTGTCGACGTCTCATTCTGAGGCCACGCGTACACATCCACACCACTTTCGCTCGCGAACGCAGGACGTGTGCCCGGCTCGCTCCTGAGAACAGTGGAATCTTTCAGGAAAGGCGCCTTATGCGTGGCGGCCGCAAACTTCGATCCAAACTCTCCGAAGGACAGATGGTGGGCCTTGCTGTCGATGAGTCCAAAGGTGGCCGCGTCCCAGAACGCCGTGGCGCCTCCGACCCCCAAGACCACTTCATACCCGGATGGTGCAGCAAACAGCGAGTTCAACCCGTCACGGATCTCGCCCACCAGGTTCCGTACAGGGGGTTGACGGTGTGAGGTACCCAGCAGGGTTGCACCTGCTGCTGCCAGCGCCTGCATCTGCTCCTGACGAATCCTGGACGGACCGGCACCAAAACGTCCGTCCCTGGGCAGCAGCTTAGAAGGAATCAAAATGTTGCTTGAACCCATAGTTTTGTCATCTCTCCTGTACGGTCCTGCGCGTCGGCAGTAGCCAGACCCAATTAGATTAGCGGTCTAATACTTAGTACACTAAGTGTTACGGAAGTACCGTAAGGAAGAGGGACAGGCATGGCTGGCAAAGAGTCGTTCGTTCGGAAGTTCATGCGGGGCACAGGGAAGCTAAGGGCGGTTTTCGGCCCCGCGCAACAGGGTTCGGTCGCGGGCCGGGTGGTTGTGCGGCGGGATGCAGCACAGCTTCAGCGCGAAGAGCAACTGCGGCAGTGGGCTACCGTGCGCAATGCTGATGGCACTTCCTACCTGGTGGCACGGTAACCGCTAGTTCGGTTAGCGCCTCCCCCGCCCATGAAAATGCTCCCTGAAAGCAGGCATCACCTTTTGAACGGCATTTCCGCGTCTACTGCCCGGACTCCTGTCAAGGAACCTGAACAATTTTTTACGCTTTGGACGGTTTTCAGCCGCGGCGCGGATAGTACGACACCGGACAGTACGGCCTCCTTGGAGGACCTGCTAGCTGAAATCAGTCAGGACGGAACGACCCTTCGGGGAGCCTACGACGTCTCCTCCATGCGCGCCGATGCCGATGTCATGGTTTGGCTCCACGGCAGCCGGCCCGAGGCGCTTCAGTCCGCCGTCCGGAAAATTCGGCGTACTCGCCTCTTCGCAGGCACAACCGTTGCATGCTCTGCGATGGGCGTTCATCGGGAAGCGGAGTTCGCCAAAAGCCATGTACCGGCCTACGCCGAAGGGATAAAGCCTGGAGCATGGGTCTGTGTGTACCCGTTTGTGCGCTCGTACGATTGGTACCTGCTCCCGGCAGAGGAACGCGGACTCATGCTGCGTGATCACGGACTCCTTGGACGGGAATTTCCCCAGGTTATCTCCAACACCGTTTCGTCCTTCGCGCTGGGCGACTGGGAGTGGCTGCTTGCATTGGAAGCGCCGGAGCTGACGGATCTCGTCGATCTCATGCGCCATCTACGAACAACAAGCGCCCGTCAGCACGTTCGTGAAGAAGTTCCCTTTTTCACCGGCCGACGAATTGAGCCAAGTGAAATTGCTGATGTCCTTCGTTGACTGAATCGTCCGTCCACGCCGTAGGCCGCAATAAGTTGGCAATTTCCCAGGTAACAGGCCTTCCCTCGCCTATAGAAGGTGGACCCCTACAAAGGGTGACTCCGTTATAAAAGCAAGCCAATTGTGTGTACACCCCGGGCGCATCCCCGGCAGGCGGCACGTGAAATGTAGAAAAGGAAAGCAAGTCTATGAGTCTGATGGATCGCACCGGTAGCGCGCACAGAAGGACCACGGGAACCCCCAACAAGGCCGGTGCTCCCACGGGCCTGGGTACCTCACCGGGATGGGGAACGTCTTGTCCGCATATGGGCCTTGACTTCACCTTTCGGCCAAGTGTCCTGTCCGAGCGCCCGGCGCTTCACCGGCACGACCCAGATCTGCAGCAGCCGCGTACCCGCGATGACGGCGCAGCATTACGGGCTCAGTAAACTGGAAGGACGCGGACGCGTGAGAATCGAAAGCGGACTCTTCATCTACTTGACTCCGTTCTTTTTCTGTGTCGGCACCGTTTATGGATTCCTTGTCCACTGGGGAGAACCCGTGGGTTTCCTGGCGCTCTACCTCACGGGCGGTTTGAGCGGAATGATCGGTGCCTACCTCGCCTTTACGGGAAAGCGAGTCGGTTCACGCCCTGAGGACCGCCCGGACGCCGAAATGCACGAGGGATCCGGCGAGCAGGGACACTTCGCTCCCTGGAGTTGGTGGCCGCTTGTTCTCGGTCTCGCGGCAGCGACCGGATTCCTCGGCCTGGCAGTCGGGTTTTGGATCCTGTACATCGGATTGGCCCTGACTTTGATCGCACTAATCGGCTGGGTATACGAATACAGCCGCGGAGATCACGCACAC
Source organism: Arthrobacter globiformis (assembly GCF_030815865.1). Lineage (NCBI taxonomy): Bacteria > Bacillati > Actinomycetota > Actinomycetes > Micrococcales > Micrococcaceae > Arthrobacter > Arthrobacter globiformis. Next base: position 2,690,576 of record NZ_JAUSXI010000001.1, on the reverse strand, counting down.
TAGATCCCGCTGAGTCACCGTGAGGAAGAGCCCGTTAAGTGCGGGCTCTTCCTCGCGTAAGTTCAGTAGACAGTGCCGTCGGGCAGCGACGATATAACCGGAAGGTGAACCGTCGCGCAGCAAGGTGCCGCGACGCAACGCCGGCGATCCCGAGGCGAAGCTCACGAAACGCCGCCGCCCCTGCCCTAGCGGCATGCTTGAGCGTTAGGCGCGGAAGTAGCTGCGGACTCCTGCGACGGCTTCGAGGGAGGTGTCGATGCCGTCCGTGGTGTTGTAGAGGTAGGTGCTGGCCCTGGTGGTTGCGGTCAGTCCAAGTCGGCGGTGGAGCGGTTGGGCGCAGTGAGGACGTACGCGCAACAGCAATCCCCGTATCGTCCAGGTACTGTCCGACGTCGTGCGGATGCACCTCCTGCGACGTCAAAGGCAGCTAGGCCGACCCGCTGCTCTCCCGCAGCGGGACCCACTATGCGTACTCGGTCTATACTGTTCAGTCCGTCGATCAGACGCTGACCAAGCTTTGCCTCGCACTGGTGAATCCGTTCCATTCCTATGGAGTCGAGGTACTTCACGGCAGTGGCCGACCCAACTGCTTGGGAGATCGTTGCGGAGCGGGCAGATGTTCGGCGGATTCCATGGTCACGGTTGTGATCATGGAACCGCCGGTGAGGAAGGGAGGCAGTGCGTTGAGTAATTCGCGGCGTCCGTAGAGTACGCCGATGCCGGTGGGGCCGAGCATTTGTGTCCGGAGAAGACGGCGAAGTCCACGTTGAGCTGGTGAAGGTTCAAGGCCATGTGCGGGGCTGACTGGCAGGCGTCAAGGACGGTCAGGGCGCCCACCTCGCGTGCCATTGATACCAGCTGGCCTACGGGGTTGATGGTGCCCAGTACGTTGGAGGCGTGGGTATACGCAACCAGCCGGGTCCGGGGGCCGATCAATGCCGGGCCTCGTCCATTTGCAGGGTCCCGCAGTCCGATACCGGTACGTACCGCAGACGCGCCCCTGTACGGAAGGCCAGCTCCTGCCAGGGCATCAGGTTGGCGTGGTGTTCCATTTCGGTGACGGCGATTTCATCGCCCGGGACCAAGAATGAACGGGGCGAGTTCAGCCCCGCCCCTTTGCCGGGCGCCCCAGAGCGTTGCGTTGGAGAAGGCGCAGCTCAGGGCGTTGACGGCCTCTGTAGCGTTTGAGACCCAAATTATTTCGTCCTCTGCCGCTCCGACGAATTGGCCCACAGTTTGCCGGGCCTCTTCGAACACCTCTGCGGCTTCCACAGCGACGCTGTGCGCCCCCCGGTGCACGGCAGCGTTGCGTTCCTGGTAGAACGCTTGCTCAGCTTCGATGACTGCGAAAGGGTTTTGGGAGGTGGCGCCCGAATCCAGGTAGATCAGGCGTTTGCCGTTGACCTCCTGGTCCAGGGCAGGAAAATCGGCCCGGATGCGCAACACGTCGGCGTTATCGATGTCCTTGGCACCCGTTGCGGGCTTCGCGCCGACGGCTATGTCATGCACTCCTGCCCGAGAGGCGCAGTTGCTGCTTTCGTCATCGCAGCGATTGGTCATCCGGGTTCTTGGGGACGACATAAGTGCTGCCGTCCGGGGCGGCGGAGAGTTTCCCACTGCTGGGTTTCTGCTTGGCGCTTCTCCAGCAGTTCCTTGTTTTCTTCGGTCATGTCGTGATCGATTGCGCTCTTGTTCGCCGGACCAAAAACTGCCCGCATTTGCTTGTGGCGTTCATGAGCCGGCGACGCTGTCACCGCTCTTGCGCCGGCTGGAGGCGGCGGGTCTGATAACCCGCCGAAGGGTGCCGGAAAACGAACGCGCGCTTGCCGTTGAGCTGACAGCAGCAGGTTCTGCGTTACGGGCCGAAGCAATGTCAGTCCCGAAGCCGACGATGCAAAGCCTCGGCCTTAACCGGGAGGATGTCAAACAACTCCACTCGGCGATGATGCGGCTCATCGATGCTACAAAGGCGAGCCGCGGGCAGGACATTACGGACTAACTGGTGGCTGCTGCTGGGGCTCTGGTTCCTGCTCGTCGCGGCGATCGCCACGATCCTCACACAGTCATCGAGGCTGCTGCGCGCTGCGTCCCCGGAGGAGACACCGCCATACGTGTTCACTGCCCAGTTTTCCCTCTCGCACGCCTGTTACATCCTGACGTATCCGCTGGCCGGTTGGGTCGGTGCGGCAGCTGGTCTGGGCTGGGCTGCGGGAGCGCTGACAATTGTTGCGATGATAGGCAGTGCAGGGGCATTCGCCTCCTGGCCTGGGCACGACGCCGGAGAAGCGACAGAAGTGCGAGGGAAGGAGCATAGCGTTGAGTAGCCAGCCCCACCGCGCACCCGACATCCCTTCCCTGGTCCACCGCTTGGTGCCACCGGATGTGCAGCTGTGTTTTACCCATCCCATCCGAGTACGACCTGTCTCTGAGCGTGATGGGCGGCAATGCGATGAACGCTTGGAATGTTGCCCGCAGGATCCCATCCGGCCTGCTGCACATCAACGATCAGACCGTGCAGATGAGGCCCACGTTCCGTTCGGCGGCGTCGGCAACTCCGGAAACGGAAGCCGGATCGGCGGAGCCGAAGCTAACATCGAATCATTTACTGACATCCAGCGGGTCACCATTCAACAAGAAGCAGCCCGGTACCCCTTCTGAGGGATAACAGAAAGTGCAGGTAAGTAGGAGTATGAAAATAGGGATTCTAGGCGCTGGTGCAAAGGGGCGGGTCCCGTCCTTGACGAAGGCGATTGGACCGCCGTCGACCGCTTCCGGAGCAACGTGACGGACGCGCAGGGCGGTGGTACCGCTGGAGAACCGGCCGTCGGTGAGCAGCAGGACGTCCTTCGGGGACCTTAGAGGTGATCCCCTTTCCTTCGCCGTTCCTCGGACAGTCCGAGCAAGTTGACCGTGGACCGACCCTTCTGGTCCAAGTAGGTCACCATCTTGGCGGACCATCAAGCACCAACGCGGATACGATCGTTGCCGTCAGTGGCGGTTGGCGGACTGGTCCCGCTGAAAGATTGCGTAGAGCCACCACAGAGAGGGAATCACTAGAATCCCGGCGATCAGTACGGCAATTGAGTTGGCTAAAAGGACGCTTTCGGTCGCTGAAGCGTCGGCGAGAGGGAGTCCGGGAAGGACGTTGGGATATTGCCCGATTCCCCAGCTCCACAGTAGCGCCGTAACGGCGAGGGCCGCGGAGAGACGGACGGTAAGGAAACTGCGCCGGGACATCAGGATCAGGGACGCCACGCCGGCAGCAAGCGATACGGCGGCGAAGGGCAACGCGGGCATGGACAGCAGCTGGCGGAACAGCCCTGGGGCGTCTGTCGCTAAGATGAGCAGCTCGAGGACTGCGAGCACGCCGGTGACCACTCCGGAGGCGAGGGCCTTACGGCGGAAGGCCTGGGCGAGCGCTGGATCACCTTCCCTTCGGGCATCGTGGGTCAGGTACACGGCGGCAAGGTAGGCAGTTGTCGCCACGGCGAGCAGTCCGCTGGCAAGCGAGGTCGGGTTGACCCAGCTGGTGATCGGGTCACCTGCCGCTATTCCCGGAGGAACCCGCTCGGAGGCAAGGGCGCCGCCGACGGTGCCGAGGAAGAAGGGAGTAACTACGGAGGACAGGGCAAAGGCTCCGCCGAACAGGCGCTGCTGCCACAGTTTTTGGCTGACCTTTCGGAACGCGAAGGCTGATCCTCTTGCAATAATGCCCAGGGCGACGAGGGTCAGCGGAATGTAGAGGGTTGAGGACACGGCGGCGAACACCGAGGGGACGACGGTCCAGGTCAGGATGATCACAAAAATCAACCAGACGTGGTTGGCCTCCCAAATGGGGCCGATTGAATGCTCAATCAGGTTTCGTTGCGGTCTGCCCTTCTCCGCCCCGCCGGCGATGAGGTCCCAGAAGCCCCCGCCGAAGTCGGCTCCTCCGAACAGTGCATACGCCGTCAGGCAGATCCACATTGCTGCCATCAGCAGCTCGGCAAGCGGCATGGCTGACCTCCTAGATGATTTTGTAGCCTGTCACATCCGACTCCTGAGGCGCGAGGGGAATCGGCTTGTCTTTGGCGAGCCGCCGCAGCACATAGAGAGTGGCAACTGTGAGGAAGAGGTACACCACGGAGACGAGAATGAACCCGTAGAACAGCCCGGGCGCAGGGTTGACGGCGTCAGAGGTCCGCAGGACGCCGAAAACGATCCAGGGCTGCCGGCCCACCTCGGTAACCACCCAGCCGGCCTCCAAACAGACCACGGCGATGAGGCCCGAGAGGCTCACGGCCCGGAGGAACCAATCGGACCGGGGCAGATCCTTGCGCCGCTTCCAGGCGATTGCCATCCAAACGGAGAGCGCCAGCAGGGCAAAGCCTCCGCCCACCATGGCCTGGAAGGCGAGATGAACGATGTTCACTGGCGGCCGGGCGTCCTCCGGGATCTCGTTAAGGCCCATTACTTCAGCGTTCGGGTCAAAGTGTGCCAGGAGGGACAAGCCGCTGGGGATTTCAATGGCGTACTGCATTTCCCCATCTACGGCAATACCGCCGAGATGCAGCGGGGCTCCCCGCTGCGTCTCGAAAATGCCCTCCATGGCCGCGAGTTTCACTGGCTGGTAGTTGGCGACGAAGTGCGCTGCCCAGTCGCCTACCCCGATCTGGACGGGAGTGACAGCGGCAGCAACGGCGAAGGGCAGCATGAAGCCCAGCCGGTGGTAGTTGTCGCGCCGCCCGCGCAACATGGCGAAGGCGTAGACCGAGGCCATGCCAAAACCTGTCACCATGAATGCGGCCAGGATCATGTGGACGGTCTGTGGCGGCGCGGCGGGGTTGAACATGGCTGCCACCGGGTCCACTGCGATAATCCGCCCGTTTTCTTCGTCGAACCCGGTGGGCTGCTGCATCCAGGCGTTCGCCGTAACCACGAAGAAGGCACTGGCAATGCCGGCAAGGATGACGGGGATCCCTGTCAGCATGTGCGTGCGCGGCGGCAACCGGTCCCAGGCGTAAAGGTAGATGCCCAAGAAAATCGCCTCGATAAAGAAGGCAACGCCCTCCAGGGTGAACGGCAGGCCGATCACCTCCCCATAGACTCCCATCAGTCCGGGCCAGAGCAGGCCCATCTCGAACGAGAGGATGGTTCCCGAGACGGCACCGACGGCGAAGAGGACGCCCATCACCCGGGCCCACCTCCTGGCCAATAGACGGTAGTTCAAATCACCGGTCCTGTGGCCACGCCACTCGGCCAGCAGCGTGATCACCGGCATGCCGACGCCGAAGCACGCAACGATGATGTGCCAGCCCAGCGACAGGGCCATCTGCAAGCGAGCGGCCATCAGATCGAGGGGCTGGACCTGGACAACAACATCGACGAACACGAGCGACTCCTTACCGGCAGGGGCCGCGAGGGCCAAACCGATTGGTTAGTGGCATCGTACGCGCCCGATCCCGGTACATGAATACAGCTGCACCGGCGCGGCTGTGCTCATCGCCTTCCTCCTGACTTTGTTCTTAGGCCCGCGTGATGCCTGTCAGCGGGTGTGCCATGGCCTACCCCTTTGCTATTGCTTCGCCGGCCAGTGCTGGGGAAAGGGCCAAGTGCAGGAATTCGTCGTATTCGGTATGGAGGTGTGCGAACTCTCAGGCCTGCGATACCAGGAACGAATCCGATAGGCCCCGGAGTTGCGTTCGATCATGAAGCCACGCGCCCCGGGAGCGGAGATGGCGGACTGCCGGGTGGCCACTCTGGGAAGGGCGACTCGACCAGGCATACGAGCCGCACCTCGACCGGGACAGCGCTAATGCAGGTTTATCGCCCATCCGCGCTACTTCTTCGTCCGTGCGCACGCGGGCCGGCAACCGTCAGAAGGTGCAACGCGGCTAGGCATCGGCGCCTACAAAGGGCGGAGAAGACTCACTGGAACGGGCCACCGAGCTCCACGGACGCCAACGTCAGCAGATACTGGGAGTCCGTAAGTCTCAAGGCATCCAATATCGGCTTCCATTCCCCAACTACGGTCCGTACTGCCCTTGTTACAGCCAGTGGGTCTCCTCTTGAGCACCAGTTCGACTTCAGCTGGCCCGCCTGTTGACGCACACTTCATTCTTTGTAATCTCATTGCCCAATATGGTTAGGGTGCTAATCATTAGCGTACCAATCGATGCAAAGGAGTAGTGCGCAACGCGACTTACGCCCTTTGGAAGAAGCGCGTTGCCGCCGTCTCACCTACCCCGGTTACACCCTCTTTTCGGTTGAAAGGCAAACCCATGTCTCTGTTCCTCTTTGAAGTTGTCCCTGCCACTCGGACCAAGGAAGTAGCTTTTGGCCTCATCGAGGCAGTCACCGCCGCCGCCGCCAGGATCAAGGCAGAGGTCATCGAGAGCCAGGTCGCCGCCGGCAATGAGCGCATCTTCATCATCATCGAAGCTGCCGGAGACCCCGGTCTGGAAGCGGCTGTCAGTGGAGCGGTCGGCGACCGCGCCGATCAGTTGACAGGTCCGGATGAGGTCCGCCTTATCGGCGCCGAACTTGAGGACATCAAAAGCCTGCGCAAGACCGCTGACTACCTGGTGGAATGGGATATCCCTGCCGACATTGACATGGAAACCTACCTGGCCCGCAAAAAAGCCAACTCGCCCAAATACGCCGAGGTACCTGAGGTCAGCTTCCTGCGCACCTACGTCCGTGAAGACACGGTCAAGTGCCTGTGCTTCTATGACGCTCCGGACGAGGCTTCCGTCAAGCACGCCCGTGAGGTCGTCAGCACCCCGATCGACCGCATCCACAAACTCGGGTAAGCCCAGCCCAGATGGAACCCCTCGCCGAACCGCTGCTGCAGTATCCGCAACGCAGCGCACTCCTGGAACAGGCACGGCGCAGCGCCGCGCATGTTGATGCAGGCCAGATTTCACCCTTCACGCTGCTCCAAAGCATCGGAGAGATCGGTCTGCTGGACTTGGGCAGGAGCGGATCACTGTTGCCCATGTCCGCCGTTATATACGACCTGGCCTCAGAGTGTGTTGCCTCCGCGTTTTCGCTGTGGGGGCACCGCATGGCTGTGGCATACCACGACGCCACAGGCGCCCAATTGCCCACCGGCGTTCTCGAGGCGGAGCGGCCGGCCGCCTCTGCCATGGCCCCCGCCTTCAAAGCCGCTGCCGGTATCAGTGAGATTCCGGTTCTGGCCCGAAGAGTCGACGGCGGCCTCAGGATCAGCGGCAGTATTCCGTGGGCGTCCAATATCTATGACGATGCCATCGTCGTCCTGCCTGTCGTGGAAGAGGACGGCAAGGCACTGATCGTGCGGACGATGGCGGGTGCAACAGGCCTTACCGTACGTCATCTCACTGAGCTCCTTGCCCTGAACGCGACACGTTCGGCGTCGCTGGAGTTTCAGAACGTCTTCATTCGGACGTCGGACATCATGACGGATGATGTGCCCGCGTTCCTGACGTCAATCCGGAAACCGTTCCTGCTGCTGCAGGCCGCCTTCTGCCTGGGCCTTTCGGCGGCTGCGTTGAATTCCGCCGCAGATGGCCTCACTGGAGTTAACGAAAGCTTCAAACCAGATGCGGACGTGGTGACCGAGGAGTTCAGGCGGCTGCAGCGCGAGTTTATTGCCATGGCTGAAGACCCGTCCCCGCCCTCCAAGCTGTCATTGCTGCAGTTGCGGCTGGACAGCGCCCACCTGACCGGCGCCGCCACTCGACTGGAAGCAGCAGTGGTGGGTGGCCGGGGATACCAGTCGGCGTCAGCCACAGCCCGGCGCCTGCGCGAGGCAGCGTTTCTGCCCGTGCAATCCCCTACGGAAGGACACCTGCGATGGGAAATACAGCACTCACAGTAAGCCGGGCCACCAAGACCTACTCATTCGCGACCGGCCCCACCTTGGATGGGGTCGACCTGATCCTGGGCAAAGGCGAGGTCTTGGCCGTACTTGGCCCCAGCGGCAGCGGAAAATCCACACTGCTACGGGCCATCGCGGGCCTGGAACCCCTAGATTCAGGCAGCATTGAATTCGAGAACCCGAACGAACGCCACGCGGTGGTGTTGTTGATTGTGTCAAGCTTTTTTGGCCCCAGAGGGACGGTTACTTGTGGCCCCGGCTAAGTAGGGCGGAATGTGGCTTCTCAACCGTTTGCTGCAAACTGTCAAGGTGTGAGTAATCTTGTCATCCGTCTGTCATACGCCCTTAATTCTCCTTGTCGAGTGACAAATCTATGCTTCGCATCGTGGCTGCTCGTAATCGTGCCCGTGTGCCGGTGCTTGTTGGCCAGCTACCGAGCTGCTCGCGCCCGGGCATGTGGTCGGTACTTGGAGTGCCACGTGACCTGGGAATTATAAGGATGCTTCCTTGTCATGAGGCAGGCTGCGGAGACGTCCTTGGAGTCGATTGGACTCGCTAACCAAGGTCCTGCTCCGGAACCGCGCACGGCAGTGACATCATTCGGCGAGGAGCCCGTGAGTTCTAGCCATGCGGAGAGCGGCCTGGAAGGGCAAGCTGGTGTTGCAGGGCGCCCAAGCCTGCCAGCTAGGGCAATCGCCAACTAGTCGGCAGTGCCCTGACGGCTGGCCTTTGTAGCGTCGATAAGCCGCGTCATTGCCGCATGGAGTTGAATAACATCTTCCCGGTCGAGCCCGAGCCTCTGCATCATGGTCTGTGGCACGGACAGCGCTTCGGACCGCAGGGCAACACCTGCTGCTGTCAGCTCAACGGCGAGTGCGCGTTCGTTTCCCGGTACTCTCCGTCGTGTTATCAGGCCGGCTGTCTCCAGGCGGCGAAGGAGCGGCGACAGCGTCGCCGGCTCGAGGTCCAGCGCACTGCTGATCTCCCGAAGCGATTGTGGGCTTCTCTCCCACAGGGCGAGCATCACCAGGTATTGCGGATGAGTGAGGTTCAGCCTTTCCAGCACGGGTCTGTAGGCCCCGACCACGCTCCTGGCCGCGACGCTCAAAGCAAAACACAGTTGCTTCTCCAGCAGAAGATCATTCTCAGTCCCCTGCTGACGCGCCACCTCAGTCATCATTGCTCCAATCATTAGTCTGCTAATACTTAGTGTACTCTTGATCTATCTGACAGGCACAAAGTTAGAGCAAGGTGGAAGAACAGTGGGTTTTGTACACAAGTTTATGAACGCCACGGGCAAATTGCGGGCAGTCTTCGGTCCGGCGAACAAGAGCGCCCTGGACCACGACATGACCGAGGAAAACCAGGAACTGCTCAAGAAGCGCCAAGCGGAAACCCAGCAGTGGGAAACCCTCCGCCGTCCTGACGGCAGCACCTACGTGGTCCCTAAAAACCCTGACGATCAGTCGCTGAGGTGACGACAGCAGCGACTCCGTCCCTGCGGGCAGGAGCGCGTCACGCAGCGGCCGCTACGACCGCCATATCAAGTGCCGGCATCGATAACGCCGAAGTGTTGCGCATCCGGAGCCAGTTCCCCGCCCTGGACCAAGAGGTCAACGGCAAACCCCTGATCTACCTGGACTCCGGCGCCACCTCCCAAAACCCCTTCCCGGTCATTGAAGCTGAGCGGGCGTTCTACCAGGAACGCAACGCCGCCGTTCACCGAGGGGCGCACACGCTCGCCGTGGAAGCCACAGAGGCGTTCGAAGAGGCCCGGCAAAGCGTGGCTCAGTTCGTGGGAGCTGCGGAGAACGAAATCGTCTGGGTTTCAAACGCTACCGAGGCCATCAACGCCCTAAGCTACGCTTTCTCCAATGCAACGCTCTGGGCGGCTCGGAAGAGAGGCGGGGCCGAACTAGCCCCTTTCCTTCTCGGCCCTGGCGATGAGATCGTCGTCACCGAAATGGAACACCACGCCAACCTCATCCCATGGCAAGAACTGGCCTTCCGTACAGGGGCGCGTCTGCGGCACATACCGGTATCGGCCAGCGGGACCCTGCAAATGGACGAGGCCCGGTCGCTGATAGGGTCCCGCACCCGTCTGGTTGCGTTCACCCACGCTTCGAACGTCCTGGGCACCATCAACCCCGTTGACCAGCTGGTATCAATGGCACGCGAGGTGGGCGCCCTGACCGTCCTTGACGCCTGCCAGTCAGCCCCGCACATGGCCTTGAACCTTCACCAGCTCAACGTGGACTTCGCCGTCTTCTCCGGACACAAGATGCTCGCCCCCACCGGCATCGGGGTTCTCTACGGACGCAACGAATTACTCAACGCACTGCCGCCCTTCCTCACCGGCGGTTCCATGATCACAACCGTGACCATGGAACAGGCCCACTACCTGCCCGCTCCCCAACGGTTTGAAGCCGGTACCCAGCGGATCTCCCAGGCCGTCGCACTTGCCGCAGCCGTCAAGTACCTCGACTCCATCGGCATGGAACGGATCCACCAGTGGGAGTCAAAACTTGGCCGGCGTCTCATCGAAGGACTGATCACCATTGACGGAGTAGGCATAGTCGGTCCCGGCGCCGGAGAACCCCGCCTTGGCCTTGCAGCTTTTGACGTCGCAGGAGTGCATCCACACGACGTCGGACAGTACCTCGATGAGATGGGAATTGCTGTGCGCGTCGGTCACCACTGCGCCCAACCGCTCCACCGCCGACTTGGACTGACCGCAACCACCAGGGCCAGCACCTATCTGTACAACACCACGGACGACATCGACACCTTCCTCGAAGCCGTCGCGGGAGTCCGCAGCTACTTCCGCGCCTAACGCGCAGACAGCCTGCAGGATAACCCCCGTCACCGAATCTTCGGTCAGGACATGCCCTGGCGCATTGCCCAAAAGAAGGCACGAGGGCCGTGGCCTCCTTTTCACTTTCAGCCTGTCGTCTTAACCGGCAGCGGGCAGGCACTCCTTGCCCACCCAACATTTCAGGAGAAGACATTCCATGGCTAAGACATCCCTGAGAGGAGCCAAATTGCAGCTTGTTGGTAGGGCGGGTTTCCTTGCTTCCATGTCCACCTGTGCGGTCCTCGCGTTTTCTTTCGGGTCCGCATCCGCCACAGGCCACGAGAGCCTCCTGCACTTCACGCCGTACGGACATTGGGAGGCGTTCGGCACCGGACTCCTGATCCTCGTCCTCACGGCCCAGGCTGCCGTCGGATTCTGCTCTGTCAAGCTGAACTGCTTCTACTCAGAAAAGTCAGGTGATGGGGATGTCTAAACTCCACAGCCACTGCCGATCCGCCACCGAGTCCGACGGGCCCTACGCGCTGGAAGTTGCAGCCAAAGACATCGCGCAAGTCGAGGCCGCCAAGGCTGCCATTCCACCGGGAACGCCGATCAACATCGCGTTCCTCGGAAATGAAGATCATGCCCAGCGCATCAAAGCTGCACGGGTAATACGGGCATGCGGTTTCGAGCCCGTCCCAATTATTTCCTCGCGCCGCCTGCGCTCGGAGCGGGACCGCGATTATCTTCTCGACGCTCTGGTTGCAGAAGCCGCCCCGTCGCGGATAATCCTTGTGGGCGGTGACCCGGCCGTTCCTGCCGGCCCCTTTGAGGACTCGCTGGCCCTCCTGAGAAGCGGCCTCCTGGAACGCCATTTTATCCGCCAGGTGGGTATCGTGGGGTATCCAGAAGGACACCCTAAGGTCGACGCCGACACGCTCTGGCGCTGCATCAAATGGAAGTTCGGCTTTCTCCAGGATGCGGGTTGCTCGGTCGAAATTACGACCCAGTTCGGATTCGACGCCGATGCCGTTGTCCAGTGGATGGAGCGCCTCCGCAGCGAAGGAATCGACGCGCCCGTCCGCATTGACGCAGGATTGATGCGCAAGAGGTGAACGGCGACTCCCGGCCATGAATAGCCGCATGCCAGTGAAAACCAAACCAGGACAGAGGTGCCGGCTCGGCTATCGCCGAGCTTGGTCCGACAGTTGCTGTCGGTTCTGGTCTGAAAATGACCGGGCGTTAGCGGCGGGCGTCGTTGATTGCGTCGAGGAATGTCCGGGCGGCCTGGGCCACGAGCCCGTAGTCTCCGGTGCCTTGTGTGGCTTTGGTGACGAAGCTGCCGACGCTGACTGCGGTGACGCCGGCTGCGAACCAGGCGCTGACGTTCTCCGGGGTCACTCCCCCGGAGGGCATGATTGGTGCCTGCGGAAGAGGGGCCAGGATGGTCTTTACGTATGAGGGTCCGCCGAGTTCGGCGGGGAACAACTTGACGATGTCCGCCCCCGCCTCAAGGGTGTCCACGACCTCTGTAGGGGTGAAGGCGCCGCTGGCAGTGACCGCCTGATACCGGTTCGCCGCAGCGATCATCTTCGGGTTCAGCTGCGGGCTGACCAGCAGCCGCGCCCCAGCGGAGATGGCAGCGAAGGCCGCCTCGGCGTCCAGGACAGTGCCGGCACCAATGACGATTCCCTGCTCGCCGTACTTGTCCGTCAACCGCTCGATGACTCCGAGCGCGCCCGGGACGGTCAGCGGAACCTCCACCGCACGGATTCCGCCTTCGATCGCAGCCTCGGCGACCCGGTAGGCCTCGTCAGCGGAATCAAGCCGGGCAATCAGCAGAGCGCCGGACTTGACGATGGTCTCGAGTACTTCAAACTTTGTTAACATAATATAATATTGTATCCCAAATTTTCACACGCGGGGAACGCTGAGTGAAAATTTGTTAAAGTGGTAGTTCCTGCTATCGAAGGAGCCCGCACGTGAATCTGACAGCCAGACCGCTTATCCCCGAGCAGCGCCATCAGGAAATCCTCCGGCTGCTTCGACGCGAAGGGGTGCTGAGCATCCGCAGTCTCACCGATTACATGAACGTCTCCCACATGACCGTCAGGCGCGACATAACAGCCCTGGAGGATTCGGGTCAGGTCGTCTCAGTACAGGGCGGGGTACGCCTGGCGGAATGGACCGGTCAGGCCCCTCCCCGGGAGCGGGAGTTCAGGGCCCAGCTCGAGCTGCCCCGCAAACAGGCCATTGCCGAGCTCGCTGCCACGTTCGTGGAGGATGACATGGTGATATTCCTGGACGCGGGCACCACCTGCCAGTCCGTGGTGCCCTACCTCAGTGCGCGCCAGAACCTCACAGTCGTCACCAACGATTTCTACGTGGTAACCAGCCTTTTCATCCACCCCCACATCGAGGTCATCCACACCGGCGGCGCGGGTGGACGCCTCCAGCGCCTCCAGCTCAGGCCGCATCGCAGCGGACGCCATCAAGGGCATCAATATCGACCTATTCTTCCTCAGCACCGGAACCTGGAACATGTCCCGAGGCGTCACGACCTCATCAATGGACAAAGTGGAAGTCAAATTCGCCGCCCTCCAAGCCTCGACTTCCTGCTTCCTTCTGGCCGACAGCACAAAATTTGGAACCGTCTCAAAATTCCGGGTGGCCCCAATCGAGAAACTCGACGCAGTCATCACCGACGAACAACTACCCCAGGAAATGCAGGAGAACATCCGCGACCTCGGTGTCACCGTCCACGTCGCCCGACTTGGAAAGCCGGCCCTTTCGTAGGCGCGACCCTGCGAAACGTGTGCGGCGCCGTTTCACAAGTTGCCCATATAGGGCACACCCCAACCTGACGTTGCGCAGCAGACCCCAGCGCTTGAGGACCCGGGACGCATTGGGTGCAATCTGCAGGCCGGCGCCCACCTCGCCGAAGGCGGGGGCACCTCCACGAGGGTGACGTCGGCGCCGTTCTCCTTCGGGGCCAGGGCCCCGGCAAGGCCGGCCATGCCGCCACCCACTACCAGGACATCGGTGGATTTTTTACGTTAGACATGAGTAGCTCCTACTGCTTTCGATGAGGAGGTTTTGATGCCGATGAATCCCAGCAGCACGGCTGCCACGGCGGCGGCTCCGGCGAAGGCCAGGAAGTTCGAGTTAACGCCGAGTCCGGCGGCGAGCAGCAGCCCGCCCACCTGCGGCGCGGCGACCGCGCCGATCCGGCCGACGCCGAGCGCCCAGCCCAGGGCCGTTCCCCGCAGGTGTGCCGGGTAATGGGTTGCCACCGCGGCGATGATGAGGCATTGCGTGCCGTGCGTACCCACGCCGGCGAGCACCAGCATGAGGTATACGACGGCGACCGGCGGGCCTGTGACCAGGACCAGGAGTCCCGCGGCGGCGACGGCCGCTGCCGCTATGGCCGTGGGAACGGGACCGAACCGGGTGCCCGCCCAGGCTGTGATGACCGATCCCGCCACGGCTCCCAGGTTGAGTGCCAGGGCAAACGTCAGGGCGGACCCGAGGTTGTACCCGGCCAGCTGCATGAGGTTGGGAAGCCAGGTGCCTAGCCCGTACCAGGCGAACAGGGTCACCAGCGTGGCAATGGCATACAGCATGCTCAGGCCCCTGAAAGGCGGACGGAGCAGGGAACCGAAGCCCACCGGCTCCTTATCCCTGGCCGTTCCGGATTCCTCGGACGGTAGGGTTTCCGGCAGGTAGCGGATACCCAGCGGAATGACCACCATCAGCGCCAGCACTGCGATCAGGAACATGACGGGCCAGCCGAAGGCGGGGATGAGGGGAATGCCCACGAGGGCGGCGATGGAGCCGCCGATGGGAACGCCGGACATCATGAGCGTTGCGATGGTGGACCGCCACTTTGCCGGCACGAGTTCCGCCACGAGCGCGTTGGCCGAGGGGACCAGGCCTCCCAGCCCGATTCCGGCCAGCAGCCGGAGGCCACCGAACGCGACGGCGTTCGGCGCGAAGGCGCAAAGGATGGTGAACACGGAGAACACCACGGCGCACCCGATGATGGTGCGCCTGCGTCCCCAGGTGTCGGACATCCGGCCGGCGAAGATGGCGCCGAGCATCATGCCGACGAAGGCCATGGACCCTACGGTTCCGGCCGTGGCTTTTGTCAGGCCCCAGTCGGTTCCGTTGATCAGCGATGACTGGACTGTGCCGTAGACGATCAGGTCATACCCGTCGAAAACCACCAGCAGCCAGCAGACCAGGACGGCCAGCACGGACCGCTTGGGGAAGATTGAGGGGGTGGAGCCGGGGGTTCCGCCCCGGCCGGAGTCCGGACCCGCCATTGGGCGCTGCGGCTCTGCAGCGGAAGGTGTGTGGTTCATCCCACTACTGTGCTGGCCTTCTCGATGGATGGCCTATGAAATTCTGTCATGCAGAATGCACCCGCGCGGCGGCTGCCCACGTACCCCATCGGTACCCATATCGTTGACGCAGTCCCTGATCGCCGTCCCTCATTGGGGTTCCCGCTTCGCTCTCCTCACAGGGCCGGCGTAGTGCAGCACCGTACACAGGAAGGCACGAGTGCGCGATCCCTTCCGTGAGAAAACCACCGCCGCGCCTCGGCCGCAAGGCCCCTCCCGCAGCGGGATGATAACCATCGCCAGTCACACAATGGTCGTACGCGTCCAGCTAGTGCACACCCCAACCGGACGATTCCGAAAGCTGGCTTGAGGACCATAATGGGCAATTAGGCTGCCGCGCCCCACGACCGAAGGACACCAAATGGGTGACATGGCCCCTCGCTTCCGCAACAGCGAAAAGCACCGCCTGCCACTGAACGATCCTAGCCATTCAATCAGAACGTCAGACGGACTGCTCATCCTGTGTCAACGGCCATTGAGAATTGCCCATAGGTGGCCAGCATTTCTGCACGGCTCCTGTATTCGTGCCCGCAAAGAGAACGTAATGGGGTCCCCCAGTGAGTAGTTATCGATATGGCCCCAACGCAGACTGTTATGTGGATATTGGACAAACGCACTGGCCTTCGCAAGATGATCGAAGCGAGTCGTTTATCTCGCTTGTTCCTAGCCACTAGTGCCCCTCTCAAGGGGGCGTGGAGCCGCCGGAATGCCCGTTTTGTATATGGTTCCATTCTGCCCCCGTACCGCCCGGAGCATTGCCTTTGCGTCCGCCTTCTATAACGTCACGAACTTTGCCTGAGCTGGCTTTCCCTACCCGGTGCCAGGTGCCTCCCCCAACGATTAGGGACAAATCGAAGACGCACCCCCAAACAGGAGGGGCTTGCTCGGTTCCTTCTTAAACTCGGCAAATGGGCCAGCGGGGCAGGGCCCCTGACCCAGCGTCTGGAAAACGCCTTAACGGAGGTCCGGCACGGTTACGCCAAGGACGCGATGGGCTGGCTTCACCAAGTCACCTAGGGCGTGTCTCCTAAATCCGGGGTTTCCGAGCAGCGATGCTTCTCGACCGCCAGCGCGCCGAGCCCACAGGCCTGCGGGCGTGCGGCTGCCGAGCCCAGCGCCGTGGGCTACTCACACCCGTCGCAGCGAAGCAAGTTCGTTGTACTCTTCGTCCACGTATAATTAGGGCAGTAACTAAATTTGAGTATCCTGGCTGGCGCTTGAGCGCCGAGGAATGGAGCAATCTGATGCACCCCACCTACGTCCTTACTCACGGGCTCTGGTCTGACGGCTCCTGCTGGTCCGACGTAATCACTAGTCTGGCGCGCAGCGGCCGGAGCGCCATTGCCGCGCAGCTTCCGCTCGAGAACTTCACCGGAGACGTCGACGCCCTGCGCCGGACCATCACGAGCATCCCCGGCCCGGTCGTTGTGGCCGGCTGGTCCTACGGTGGCGCGGTCATGTCGCAAGCTGTCACGGGCCTGCCCAACGTGCAGTCCCTGGTGTACGTGGCCGCATTCGCACCCGCCGTTGGTGAGTCCGTGCAGGATATCTCTGGTCGACGTGCTGGCGGCGCGCTCGGACAGGCCGTCCGCGTCGTTGGCGACACGCACCTGATCATCGACCCCGACCAGTACGGCGCCGTCATGGCCGAAGGAGCGGACCCCGACCGCATCACAGTGGCTGCCGCCGTCCAGAAGCACGTGCGCATGGGACTGGATGCATCCCCTCTTGAGCAGGCTGCCTGGCCTGACCTGCCCACGCACTTCCTCGTCGCCGAGCGCGACGAGGCGCTGCCTGCCGAAACTCAGCGCGAGCTTGCCGCTCGCATGAACGCCACCGTTCAGTCCATCGATGGTCCTCACGCGCTCATGCTGACGCACCCCGAGGAGGTCGCAGCAGCCCTGCTCGCTGCGGCGTAACCGGAAATATCCGCTACCACGCCAGCGAGACCCCGTAAAGGTACGCGAGAGCTCCCCAGTCAAGAATTTCTACCGCTGCCCAAACGGGAAGAGTTCCGGCGTACTTTGCATGGTGGTGCCTAACAAGTCTTCCTTCGACTCCGCGAGACCCTTTTGGTAGCGCCGCATCCATGTGGCGTAGGAGGGCGAAGGTTGCTGTCCGGAGACTCGCATCGAAGTTGTAAAGCCTTACGACGTCGCTGAAAGTAGTGCCGGGTAAAAAGTGTCTTCGCGATCGAAAGCTCCCTAGCGCCTAAATGAGTACCAGTACCCGCTGAGACGGTAGGAGTTGATGTGCTGCAGCTGCTCGACGGCCGCGTCCCGCTCCCCCCGGGCCATCGTGGCACAACCCGACGTTTTACTCTGCGATGAAGTCACCTCAGCGCTGGATGTCTCGGTTCAAGCAACGGTTATCGAACTCCTGCGCGATCTGATGGCTGATGGTCTCACGCTGGTCTTCGTCACACACGACCTGGCCGTCGTGCGAAGTCTTGCAGACCGCGTAGCGGTACTGGACCAGGGTCGCATCATTGAGGAGGGGGTGTCGACAGAGATCTTCGAGCGGCCGGTTGCAACATACACCCAGCGCTTGCTGGCTAGTACGCCTGGCGTACCGGCCGCGCACTGACAAAGGCGCCGGCAAGCGGGACCGCAGACAGATTTTAATCCACAAGAGTGGATACGCCACGAGCACGCGTGGCGTATCCACTCAATGCATTGCCCCCCGGTACGCTCTGGGGACATTCACCGCAGCCCAGGAGCAAAACGGTTCAACCCCGTCCCTGGTCCTGCAGAACAAGCTGATTGGGCTGCAGAACAGATGACAAGCATCAATGCTTGAAAGACCAGCCATCCCGGAACTGTAAAGGCCGGTCGGTTTCCCCTACCACCCAAACGGACGACCCGAAGCGCCGTCAGGATCCGCTCGCTGATCACTCAAAGGCACGGCAAGGACACTGAGCGGCATCAAGCCCTCAAGATATGCCGAGATCCAAGCCAACAGAAACGAAAAGCGTCAACTCATCTATGCCACTGCGGGCGAAGGCAATCGAAAGCCATAAATGCGCTTCTCCGAAAAATGGCAGCAGGGAAGCCCTGATTGACGAAGGAAAGTACCGACTACTTGCAAGAACAGCAGAAGTGAGCGGCACACATGAACGCGGGGCGTGCCTCTTTCAATGCGGCCCATGATGCTCACGCAATACCTTAGGGCACAACACGACATAGAACACGGCAGTCCAGTACGTTATGGAGGAAGGCGTCCACGGCATTCTGGTTACCCGGCACTGGAACACGACGTTAAGCGTCGCCATCCCCGTAAACAGCCCCATACGGAG
The DNA here is from genome assembly GCF_030815865.1 of Arthrobacter globiformis. Lineage (NCBI taxonomy): Bacteria > Bacillati > Actinomycetota > Actinomycetes > Micrococcales > Micrococcaceae > Arthrobacter > Arthrobacter globiformis. The sequence continues at coordinate 2,672,244 of NZ_JAUSXI010000001.1, read as the reverse complement.
AGACGCTGGAAGAAGGCGACCTGTCGAAGGATTCGCGTCAAGAGAATGCGCAGTTAGGCCTGGGGACGTCGGCCAGGTTGCTGCCGCAAAGCGAAAGCGCCAGTAAATAGTTCACCGTCGCAATGAGTGACCGTCTGTATTTAAGCCTCGTCGTATTTGCAGGGCCCCGGTTACGGATCGCAGCCGAAAGGCGCCCTACGGGGCGACTTGCAACTCTCCGTGGGCGAGGCCATCCCCCACTTCCAAGAGCGTGCCGGATGCACGTGGAAGCAGCGCGGAGCGTTCCAGGTTCCGGACGGATTCAACACCCATGAGCTTCAGGTTTCGCGTCAGCTCGTCACTAAGTATGCGCAGGACGTCGCGGGCGCCGGCTGTTCCGCCGCCGGCCAGGCCGTACGTCAGCGGCCGACCCACAAGGCAGGCCTTGGCGCCCAGGGCAAGGGCGACGACGACGTCCCGGCCGCTGCGGATGCCACCGTCGAACAGCACGTCCGCCCGGTCCCCGATCCGGTCGGCGATAGCAGGCAAGGCTTCGAGGGTCGCTTGTGCTCCCCCAAGCTGCCGACCGCCGTGATTGGAGACGATGACGCCTTGCGCTCCAAGATCTACACAGCGTTCAGCATCGTCCGGATCCAGGATCCCCTTGACGAGGAGCGGGCCGTCCCAGACGTCCCGCATCCATTTGAGGTCGGCCCAGTTCATGGGAGCTGCAAGGACCCTCTGCTGGGTGGCGGCGGATTTGACCGCGCCACCTCCTGTGGGGTTGAGGTTTTTCATGGTGGTCCGGCCATGGACCAGATATGCCCAGCACCAGCTGGGCCGAAGGGCAGCCGACAGGATACGGGCGGGACTGAGCGTTGGCGGCAGGCCCATTCCATAGCGCTTTTCGCCGAGCCGGTTGCCCACGGCAGCCATGTCGACTGTAACCACGAGCGTTTTGTAGCCGGCTGATTTTGCCCTCTCCATCATCGAGCGGGACAATTCCCGATCTCCCCAGGGGTAGAGCTGGAACCAGTGACTGATGGACGTACCCTCGGCCACCTCTTCAATGGAGTAGGTGGAAGCGCTGGACAGAACAGAGCGGGTGCCCATCTGCTCGGCCGCGCGGGCCGCGCCCAGCTCGCCATGCCAGTGCGCGGCTCCGCAGAGTCCAATTGGAGCAAATAAAATGGGGAGGTCGAGCGTCTCCCCGGCCACGGTCGTGGAGAGGTCAACATTTCCGCCGCCACGGAGCACCCGCTGCCGTAACGCCCAAGCGTCGAAGGCAGCTGTATTGTCGCGCAGCGTCCGTTCGTCGTCGGCACCGTTCTCGATGAAATTCCACATCATGTCCGGCAACCGCCGTCGAGCTCGCTGACGCCAGTCCTCGATAGTGAGCGGTCGTGGTCTCGTAGTGAGTGAGAGCCGAAAGCCTGCGATTTCCATGTACTACTCTCTTTCAGCGGGTCGGCGGTGAAGCGGCAGGGCAGGTCAGGCGCGCACGCGCGGAACGGTGGCCGCTATCGCGGCGCCCACAACGGCGACGCCGCCAAGCGCAAAGAACGCGGTCGACGTCGGTGCCCCGCCAGCCATCAGCAGGCCCGTCAGCGAGGGACCGATGATTCCGCCGATACGTCCGACAGAGGCTGTCCAAGCGGTACCGGCCGCGCGGCACGAGGTCGGGAAGTGCGTTGCCGCGAATCCGTACACCAGCGTCTGTGCGCCGATGGTCCCGGCGCCCGCAATGAATGTAAGCAGCAGCAGGAACGGGGTGGCTCCCTTGATGCTGAGCAGGCAGATGGCCACAGATGCCGCTCCGAATGCCGCTGCCACGACCAGACGCGGGCCAATGCGGTCAGCGATCCGGGATGCGAACAGCGGAACGATAATAGCGCCGGCGTTGAGCACCAGCAGGAATGTCAGTGCCGAGCCGAGTTCGTAGCCGCTGGCCCGCATGAGCTGCGGCAGCCAGGTATTTAGCCCGTAGGTGAGGAAGAGCCCGCAGCCGCTGAGAAGGCCAATGAAGACAGTGGAGAGCCAGCGTTCTCTGGTGAAGAGTGCCAGGGGGCCGCGTCGAGTGATGCTTTTGGACTCAGTGGTTGACTCTGCCGGCGCTTCGTCCAGGGTTGACTCCAGCCCGTACTTCCCGGCAATCGCGAGGGCCTCCTCGTGGCGACCGCGGACGTTGAGGAATGCCGGGGACTCGGGGAGGAAACGCAGGGCGATCGGAACAATGGTGATCAGGGGCAGGGCGCCGATCAGGAACATGCCCTTCGGCCCGAAAGGTCCGAGCACGAAGATGCCAAGCAGTGCCGCGAGCAGGCCTCCGGTGGGGTATCCGGCCCACATGATGGCGCTGTAGGTGTTGCCGCGTCCCTTGGGCGCAAACTCCACAGCCAATGCCGCCGCAGTTGGGATGAGAGCCCCGACGCCTAGGCCAACCATGAACCGGGCGAATCCGAATACGGTGATGTTGGGTGCCAGCGCGCAGACTACCATCCACACGGAGAACCAGGCAGTGGAAGCGAGGACGAGCTTGCGGCGGCCGACGAAGTCGGCGATGAGTCCCATGCCGACAGAGCCGACCAGCATGCCGACCAGGACATAGCTGCCGATCAAGCCTGCCGTGACCGCGGTCAGGCCAAGTGTGGGATCGGCGAGCATCGTGGGCAGAGACGTGCCGTAGGCGACCATGTCGTAGCCCTCGGCCACGATGGAGAAAAAGCAGAGTGCGAGGACAGCTTTGCCTGACTTGGTTTTAGTGCTTCGTTGCACTTGAACGGACATGAGTTTCCTATCGAAAGTTGTGTTTGGTGGGATTGTCCCAGGGCGCAGAGGTAGAGCGCTGGGTTCGATGGAGCCGCGGGAACCCTGGCCTCCATCGAACCGGGGACAAGCACCGGGCCGTGGTACTTGCAGCCTGGCGGAGTGGGTCTACCTGATGGTTTCGCTGGCCAAGAGTGTCAGTGCACCAAGGACGGGTGCCGGGTTGCCTGTTTCTTCGCCGAGACGGACGATTGCGCCTCCGATGTAGTCGGCCTCGGTACGGCGTTTCGCTTCACGGTCCTGGAGCATCGATGTCTTGTGGTCCTTGGCATGGACGTAGGCTTCGTCCAGTGCGGTCTGGATCCGTTCCCGCGAGACTTGCACGCCCTGGCTTGCGGCGACAAGAACCGTTTCGTCGACGACCCGGGACACGATGTCCAGGGCAGCTGCACTTGCGGCTATCTGGCCGACTGTCTGGCCTGTGACGGCGCTAAGCGTGTTCAGAGCTGCGTTGAAGGCAAGTTTTTCCCAGATGTGTGTCTGGATTTCTTCTTCAAGAGTTGCGGTGAGCCCTGCCTCTTTCAGGGTATCGACGAGGCCCTGCAGGAAAGGCTCCTGCTGGCCGGTGAAACTGCCCACGCGGACCTTGCCTCCCGCGCCGGTGGAAATGTGGCCGGGCCGTTCCAGGTCGGCAGGGAAGTCGGTGATGCCGACCAGAGTATGCTCTGCCCCGAAGGTTGCCGCCAGCAGGTCAGCGTTTCCCAGCCCGTTCTGGAGCGTCAGCCCGAAGGTGGCGTCGCCAATCAGGTGTTTGATGGATGCCACCGCTGCTTCTGTGTGGAAACTCTTCGTAAAGACAATGATGAGCTCAAGTGCCTCGTTGAAGTCCGCAGCCGTTCCCGCGGTCACGGGCGTGTGGCGGGGTTCTCCGGCGGCCGTAATGGTGATGCCTTCGGCGTTGAGGGTTTCGATGGTTGCCGGTGCTGCGTCGATGAATCGGACCTCGTTGCCGGCCATCTGCAGGCGTCCTCCGAAGAGCTGTCCCATGGCTCCTGCGCCAACAATGCCAATTTTCATGTGCTTTTCCTGCCTTGTACGTTGAGGGTGCTTCGATGACTTCGCAATTGGTTTCCCTGCTCAGTCGTGGAATTTCAGAAGGGGTAGCGGGCGGTGTCTTTCTGCAGCGTGACCCACTGGATGTCTGTAAAAGACTCGATGTTTGCTTCGGCTCCGCCGATCCGGCTTCCGTTTCCGGAGTTTCCCACACCCCCGAAGGGAATATGGGCTTCGTCGGCGACCGTCTGGTCATTGATGTGCACCAGTCCGGAAGGAATCTGCCGGGCCACATCCCAGGCGTTCATGGCGTCCGCACCGATCACGGACAACGACAGGCCATATTCCGAGTCTTTCGCCAGGTCGATAGCTTCCTGGACGGTGCTGAACCGGATGACCGGCGCAACGGGGCCGAAAACTTCCCCGCTGTACGCCGGGGTGTCCCGCCGCACGTTGTCCAGCACCGTGGGTGCATAGAAGAGCCCGTCAAAGTGGCCACCGGCCACGATCGTTGCCCCGCTTGCGGCGCTGTCCTGCACCAGGCGGTGCACGTTCTCCAGCTGCTTTGCATCAATGATGGGGCCGAGGGCCACGGCCGCCGCCGCCGGGTTGCCTACCGGCAGGTTTCGCGCTATCTCGGCGAGCTTGGCGACGTACTCATCAGCAACGGATTCGTGCACGATGTGGCGACCGGCGGCCATGCAGATCTGTCCCTGGTGAAGGAATGATCCCCAGGCCCCAGCCGATGCCGCCAGATCGATGTCCGCGTCTTCCAGCACGATGATCGCACTGTTTCCGCCAAGCTCGAGGTGGGCGCGTTTGAGGTGTTTCGCTGCGGCGGCCGCCACGTGGCGTCCCGCTGTAGTTGAGCCCGTGAAGGCGACGACGCGGACAGCGTCGTTTGCGACCAGGGCTGCACCTGCTTCGGCATCCCCCGGGACCATCTGAAAGACGCCTGCGGGCAGGCCTGCCTCTTCGAAGACCCTGGCGATCGAAACTCCGCCGCTGACGGCGGTCCGGGTGTCCGGCTTCAGGACTACTGCGTTGCCAAGGGCCAGGGCCGGGGCCACCGCACGGATGGCCAGCAGGAGGGGAAAGTTGAAAGGTGCGATGACACCGACAACGCCCACTGGGGTACGGCGGCTAAAGCTGATCCGTCCGGGGTCGCCAGCCGGGAACAACTCTCCCTGGGCCCTGGAGGGCAGAGCAGCCGCTTCATAGCATTCAAGCGCGGCCTGGCGGGTTTCCAGCTGGGCTTTGGCTGTAACCGAACCTGATTCACGGATGATCCAGTTGGCGATTTCTGCGGCGTGCTCCTCGAAAAGTGCTGCCGCACGCCGCAGAACAGCTGCCCGATCTTCATACGGAGTTTCAGCCCAAGTCGTCTGTGCTGCTTTGGCTGTCCTGCATGCCTGATCGATGTCTGTTGCGGAACCACAGCCAATCATCCCCAGGGACTCACCGGTAGCAGGTTCAAGTACAGGCTGATCGGCAGCAGTTCCACAATCCCAGGAGCCGGTGAAGATCCTGCCCTGCCAAGTGGCGGGGTTCATGAACGAAGCTTTTGCGGTGCCGACAACGTCGTCGACGCTGATGGTGGTCATAGCGATCCTTTAGTGGATGGTCGTAAATCTACGACTCGAACTGAGTGTGGATTTCGATGAGTGCTGGTTTCTGGCTTTCGAGGGCCTTTAGCAGTGCGGCACGAAGAGCTTCCCGGGTGCTGACGGACTCCGCGTCCACGCCGTAACCACTGGCGATCTGGACGAAGTCCAGGCCGGGAACATCCAGCCCCGGGGTTTCACCCGTTCCCAGCAGCCTGGAGAAGCCCCTGAGGGCCCCGTACGTGCCGTTTTTCAAGATGAGGATGATGCACGGAATGTTGTATTGGGCCGCCGTCCAAAGGGCCGTGATGCCGTAGTTGGCCGAACCATCGCCGATGATGCCGATGACGCGCCTGTCCTTATGCGCCAGCTGTGCACCTACGGTGGCCGGGAGGCCAAAGCCGAGTCCGCCCGAAGCCGGAAAGAAATAGCTGCCCTGCTGCTGCAGGTCCATCTGCTGCCAGAAGGCGGCCGACGTGGACGTGGACTCCTTGACATATACGGTGTCGGCCGGAGCCGTGGTCCGCAGTTCCTCGAAGACGGACTCGGGATGGATCGCGTCGAACGTGCTCGCTGCCGGTTCGGCGAAGTCCGGCAGCTCCGGCAGCTGTTTGCGGGTGGTCTGGTCGACGGCCTCAGCCAGGGTCTGCAGCGTTCCCCGGACGGATGCCACGTACGAGTCGCCCATGGGAGCTCTGGCGGCCTCTCCTGCATCGCTGGTCACGTGGAGGATGCGGGTGCCGTCCTTGAGGTAGGCCCCTGGAACATATTGGTGGTACCGGAATACCGGTGCGCCAACGACGAGAACGACGTCGTGATCATGCAGCATCTCCGAGATGTCCTTGATGGATGCGGGAAGGACCCCCCTGAAGCTGCGGTGGCGCGTCGGGAACGGGCAACGGGAAGCCGACGGTGCGATCCAAACTGGTGCCGCGAGCTTGTCCGCCAGCGTAACGGCGAAGTCATTGGCATAATCCGCATCAACTTCCGGACCGAGGACGATCACCGGGTTGGTCGCGGCGTTCAGCTGATCAACCAGTTCCTGTGCCTGGTCTGCGCTGAGCGCCTGCGCCGCGACCGTGGTCCGGCCGGCAAGATGATGTGCTTCCACCGGGGAGGTCTTGTCCCAGTCGTCATAAGGAATGGAGACGTATACCGGCCCCTTTGCCGGCAGCTGTGAAATGTGGACGGCCTGGCTGATGGTCCGCGGCACATCTTCTGCGCACAGCGGCTCAGCACTCCACTTCACGAGCGGCCGCGGTAGGGAGGGTGCGTCCATGTTGGCCAGCATCGCCTCCAGGCCCACCATCGACCGGACCTGCTGGCCGGCCGTGATGACCAGCGGTGAATGGGAGTACACGGCATTCGTCAGTCCGCCCATGGCGTTGCCGGATCCGGACGCGGCGTGGAGGTTCACGAAAGCAGCATTGCCTGACGCCTGCGCAAACCCGTCGGCCATAGAGATGACTGCACCTTCGTGGAGTCCGAGAATGTACTGAAAGTCCTCAGGAAAGTCCTGAAGGAACGGGAGCTCATTGGAACCGGGGTTGCCGAACACCGTGGTCAGGTTGTTCTGCCGCAGAATTTCCATCGTTTCTGCTCGGATGGTGCGCGTCACCGAAAGCCTCATTTCCTGGTTGGTGGGATAGATCACTTATTAACAGACTAGAAATCAGGCGCTCATTTATCCAATAGATAAACCCATGCCGGGCATAGACTGTTTCTATGAAGACTGGAGTCCCTCTCGAGAACTACGATTTGAATCTGATGCGGACCTTCGTACGCATCTATGAGACGAGGAGTGTAAGCCGCGCGGCGGAGCTGCTTTTCATCAGCCAACCGTCCGTCAGCTACGCTCTGGGCAAGCTCCGAAGGATGCTCAAAGATGAACTCTTCCTGCGTGGACCTGACGGATTGAACCCCACAAATGTGGCGACAGCTGTCTACCCCCAGCTGCGCCATTCGCTGGAGGCCATTGATGAGGCAGTTCAGGGTGTTACCGTCTTCGACCCCCGAACATCGCGTCGCAATTTTCGTCTGCTGCTAACGGACATCGGCGAGATCGCCCTGCTTCCCGCCGTTCTGACTCGGATCCAGGACCTGGCACCAGCTGTTTCCGTAGAGGTCCTCCCCCTGGTCTACGGGACTGCACGGGAACACCTCACCCAAGGCAAGGCAGATGCGGCCATCTGTACCCCGCGGATTGACTCACCTGATCTGGTGAGGGATCAACTCCTGGTGCAGTCCTACTGGGGCATTTGCTCGGCCTCTCATCCGCGAATAGGTGCTCAACCAACAGTGGAGGAATTCTTGCGGGAGCGGCGGGTGGTGGTCAGTGAGCAACTTGGCCACGAGCACATTCAGCAACGAATGCGCGAGCTCAACTACGATCAGGCCCCAGCGGTCAGGCTTCCGCACTTCTCCGCCATGCCTCATGTACTCGGCAGCACCAACTACCTCGGCATCGTCCCCGAAGTAGTTGGTCAAATTTTCGCCGCAGAAAGCCCTATCAAGATGTTCAAGCTGCCATTTTCGGTTCCCCCGGGCAACGTTGCCCTGTACACCTACCGCCGTCCCGGACCGATGCCGGCGCTCGACTGGTTGCGGGAGATCATCCGCGATGCCCTCCAGGAGCCCTCCGACGAGGTGTAATGAAGCCCCTGGAGGCGCGGTTGAAGAATTGGCAGGAGCCGCCCCCTGCTTGCGGATGAGGACGGCTCCTGCCATATCTTGGTTTGCTGCTACAGGCGCTTGATGCCCAGGGTGTAGTCGGTCGTGAATTCAGCAATTGCCCAGTCGCCGTTGAAGCGGCCGAGCCCTGAGTTGCGTTCCCCGCCGAAGGCGACGTGGGCCTCGTCCTGAATGGGCATCTCATTGATGTGTGTCATTCCGGACTTGATTCCCAGGCTGAACCGGACGCCCTTGTCCACGTCCTGGGTGAACAGTGCCGCAGCGAGGCCAAAGTCGCTGGCGTTGGCCAACTCCAGCGCGTGCGCCTCGTCATCGGCCTTGAGCACGCCGACCAGGGGTCCGAAGATCTCTTCCCGGGCGATTTCCATGTCGGGAGTGACGTCAACGAAGACGTGAGGAGGCACGATTCTTCCCTTGATTTCCCCGTCCAGGACGGCACGGGCCCCCTCGGCGAGAGCTCTGTCAATCTTGGCCTTTAGCCCGTTTAGCTGGCTGTCGTTGATCACGGGGCCAACGAGCGTGTTCGGGTCGGAGGGATCGCCGGCCGGGACCGACGATGCGGCGGCAGTGAATCGTGCGACGAATTCGTCGTAGAGAGGGGCTTCGACGATGATGCGGTTGACCGCCATGCAGATTTGCCCCTGGTGCAGGAACTTGCCAAGCACAGCAGCTTCCACAGCCGCGTCCAGGTCGGCGTCGGCAAGGACGATCAGGGGGCTGTTGCCACCCAGTTCCAGTGCCGCATGCTTGAGGTACTTCCCGCCGATGGCAAGACGTCCGACGTTCTGTCCAACAGGTGTCGAACCCGTGAAGGAGATCAACCCGGGAACCGGATGCGTGACGAAGTCGTCACCGATTTCGGATCCCGCTCCAATGACGACGTTCAGTACTCCCGGCGGCAGTCCGGCCTCCTCGAAGACCTTGGCAAGGATCAGGCCACCGCTGACCGGCGTGTCGCTGGCCGGCTTGACCACCACAGCGTTGCCCAGGGCGAGGGCGGGCGCAACTGAGCGCTGGGACAGGTGCAGCGGGAAGTTCCACGGGCTGATCACGCCAACGACGCCGATTGGTCGGCGGTACACGCGGATCTCCTTGCCAGGCGTGTTGGATTCTACGATTCGGCCATGCACGCGGGTGGGGAAGGATGCCGCCTCGAGGGTGATTCCCGCGGCTAGAGATACTTCGACGTTCGCCTTGGCCACGCTGGAGCCGGCTTCCTTAATGAGCCAGGAAACGATCTCTTCCCTGCGTTCCTCAAGAATCTGGGCTGCGCGCAGGATCACGTCGCGGCGGGCCGCCGGTGTGAACGACGCCCATTCCTTCTGCGCCGCTTCGGCGGCCTTGTAGGCCTCGTCGACGTCCGTCGAGTTAGCGAGCCGGATGGTGGTCAGTTCGCTGTCGTCGTAAGGGTTGGTGACGGTCAGGGAACGCTCGGAGCGGCCCGCGCGCCATGTGCCGCCGATGTACTGGAGCGTGGTGTCCTGCCCGGCGAAGGTCGCCGCGGTCTCGGAAACAGTAGATGTCATTGGATAGTCCTTCCAAGGGTTAGAGATGTCCCAGTGCCTGTGGTTTGCCATCGTCGGCAATCCAAGCCTTGGAACCGGTGTTCAATACTCATAAAGGGAACCCGTCGCCCTGTCCGGAGGATAGGGCGACGTCGGGTGGTCCTTGAGGGACCAATCAGGCCTTGAGGGCGCAGCAGAGTCGAGCGGCTCCCGGCCTGACGTCAGGCGGAAACAGCCGCGTTCCGTCCGCCGGCGGGGGACGGTGTCCCCACGCCGTCTGTGCCGTAAAGCCAGTCGTTGTACTGGAAGTCGTTCTCCTTCCGGCTCTTGAACAGGAGGTTCCGCAGCACGCCGGCGACGCCGGAAACATGCCATGATTCACCCCAGATCCGGGCCGTGCGCTGAATACGGGAGGTACGGGCAGCACGGACAGTGTTGAATTCACGGATGGCGTCGTCCCAGGCGTCCGGATTGATGCCCTCGTCGGTGAAGACGGTGCCCGTGGCCGCATCCTGCAGGACGGCTGCATCTTCCAGGGCCTGGCAGGCCCCCTGGGCGAGGTACTGCAGCATCGGGTGTGCAGCATCGCCCATGAGTACCATGCGTCCCGCAATCCAGTTCTCGATTGGGTCCCGGTCGTACATGGGCCAGCGGATCCCGGTGGCCAGGTTCTTCAGGGCCTCCTGCACGGCAGGTACACAGTCTGCGTAGGCGGCCTGCAGCTCGTCAACGCCGCCGTACTGCTCCTCGCCGCGCTCGAAGGATGGCGACTTGAAGACTGCAACAGTGTTGAGCAATTCGCCCCTGCGCAGCGGGTACTGCACCAGGTGGCAGTCCGGGCCCAGATAAACCACGACGTCTTCCAGGTCCGTCGCCAGGGTCTCGGAGGTGATCGGCACGGTCCCCCGGTAGGCGACGTACGAGGAGGAGATGGGACCATCGGTTGAGACGGCGTCACGGAGGGTTGACCTCAGACCATCTGCGCCCAGGATGACGTCCGCGTGGTACTCCCGCCCGTCGTCAGTCTTTGCGATGCCGCGGCCGTCGACGGTTTCGACACCGGAGACCGTCACGTCGTTGATCAGCTCAACGCCTGCGGCCTGGCAGGCCTCCAGGAGAATCCGGTGCAGGTCGCTGCGGTGGATCACCACGTAAGGTGCGCCGTAGCGCTCCTCAAATTCTCCCTTGAGGCTTTGCCGTGTCAGTTCCTCGCCGGTGACGGCATCGCGGAACACGAGGTGCTTGGGCTGAACGCCCACTTCCAAGGCCTTTTCGAGCAGGCCCCAGCGCTTCAGGACACGGGAGGCGTTCGGTGCCATCTGCAGCCCGGCGCCGACCTCCCCGAATTCAGGTGCGCGCTCCACAAGGGTGACGGCGGCACCGCTCTCGCGCAGAGCCAGGGCTCCTGCGAGGCCGGCCATCCCGCCGCCCACAACAAGAACGTCGGTGGTGGATTTGGGGTCAGACATTGCAAGTCTCCTAGTGGGGTTGTGATTCGTGAAAAGAGTTAGTCTGCGAGGCCGGCCGTCATCAGAACGAATGGCATCGCAGCAGCCCGGGGCTTTCAGTTGGAACCGGTCCTGCAACGAGCCGCCGCGCTGCGGCTGCCCCTAGGATGGCTTCCCGCGGCCGCTTCGACCGGGCATCGGAAGCGGTGTGAGTCATGCCACCACTGTGAGGGCACACACCATAAAATGCCCATACAATTCTGTTATGCAGAAAACTCGCCTCAACGAGAAGCCCACGTACTCCATTCAGGCAGTCGATAACGCTCTGCAGCTGGTGCAACTGCTGCGCGATCACGGACGCCTCCGGCTAAAGGACGCCGCCCAGGAGTTGGGTGTTGCGCCCTCAACCGCGCACAGGCTGCTGGCGATGCTGGTCTACCGGGGCTTCGCGGTGCAAGACGAGGCCCGACATTACGTTCCCGGACCAGGAATGAGCGTCGGACCGGCAGGAGTGGGCTGGAGCAGGCTGCTTCGCGATCTCGCGCGCCCCCATATGGAGCTGCTCTGCTCAAGAGTCAATGAGACCGTCAACCTCATGATTCGGGTGGGGACGAAGGTGAGGTTCCTGGAAACGGTGGAGAGCAGGAATGCCCTACGGGTCGGTGACCGACAGGGCGCGGTACTCCCGGCCAACAAGGCATCCGGAGGCAAGGCCATTCTCGCGGAGCTTGATCCCGCGCTGGTAGACCAGCTCTATACCGGGTCCCGCTCCGACCGCGGGGACGACAGTCTGCCTCCCGGCGACATGGCATTGCTTGTGCGTGAACTGGAGACAATCCGGACCAACGGGTTCGCGGCCAATTTCGAAGGAACCGAGGAGGGCATCAGCGCCCTGGGGATGGCGCTGCATAACCCGTCGGGCCTTGTCGTTGGGGCCCTGAGCGTCGCCACGCCCGTTGGCCGTTTCCGTCCGCTTTTCGATGCCGGACTGGTCGGAATCATGGAGGAAACGCGGAGGCAGATCGAGTTGGACATCGCTGCTACTCCCACGGAGGGATAATAAGATTCTGCTGGACAGAAAGTAATTGGGATCTCCTTGCACGCGCCTTTACAGTCGAAGGCACGCCAAGCCCACTAACCGAGGAGGTCCCAGTGTCCATCAGCGCCGAGAACACGACCCACGAATCAATTGCCGCTGCGCACGTCGCCCCCGAGCCAACACCGGAAGAGGCCGTGAAGTTGGATCAGCTGTACCGCGACTTCGACCGCGAGAACCTGATCCCGTTGTGGACTGAGATCGGTGACCTGATGCCGATGGTTCCCTCGCCCAAGGCAGTGCCGCACGTCTGGCGCTGGAACGACCTCTACCCCCTGGCCGCCCGCGCTGGGGACCTGGTCCCCGTCGGCCGCGGCGGCGAGCGACGCGCAATCGCACTGGCGAACCCGGGGTTGGGCGGCACACCCTATGCGACGCCGACGCTCTGGGCGGCCATCCAGTACCTTGGCGGCCGGGAAACAGCGCCCGAGCACCGGCACTCCCAGAACGCCTTCCGTTTTGTGGTGGAGGGCGAGGGCGTGTGGACCGTGGTGAACGGTGACCCCGTCAGAATGTCCCGAGGGGATTTCCTGTTGACTCCCGGCTGGAACTTCCACGGCCACCACAACGACACGGACCAGCCGATGGCGTGGATCGACGGGCTGGACATCCCGTTCGTGCACTACGCCGACGCCGGGTTCTTCGAGTTCGGCACCGAACGCGTCACCGACGAGGCCACGCCGGATATCTCCCGCTCGGAACGGCTCTGGGCCCACCCCGGGCTGCGCCCCCTCTCCGGACTGCAGGACACCACCAATTCCCCCATCGCCGCCTACCGCTGGGAGCACACGGACGCCGCCCTTCGCGAACAGTTGCTACTGGAAGACGAAGGACACCCGGCCACCGTTTCACAGGGCCACGCAGCCATCCGGTACTCCAACCCAACAACGGGCGGCGATGTCATGCCCACCATCCGGGCCGAGTTCCACCGCCTCCGCGCCGGCGCCACCACCGACGGTGTCCGCGAAGTCGGTTCCAGTGTGTGGCAGGTGTTCGAAGGCACAGGCACGGTGCTGCTGAACGGCGAAACCAAGCAGCTGGCCAAGGGCGATCTGTTCGTGGTCCCGTCATGGCAGGAATGGTCCCTGCAGGCAGATACCGAGTTCGACCTGTTCCGCTTCAGTGACTCCCCCATCTTCGAACGCCTGAACTTCAACCGCACCTACACCGAAGGACGCAAGTAAATGAGACTGTTGACCCTCCGCACTCCTGAAGGAACCAAGGCCGTCCGCCAGGACGGCGGCATCCTCACCGAAATCGACGGCTTCGCTGACGTCGGAGCCCTGCTGCAGGACCCCGCGTGGGAAGACAAGGCCAAGGTAGCCAACGGCGCAACGCACGCGCTCGACGGCGCCGACCTTGCCGCCGTCGTGCCCTCCCCGGGCAAGATCATCTGCGTGGGGCACAACTACCGCAACCACATCAAGGAAATGGGCCGGGAAGTCCCCGAGTACCCCACCCTGTTCGCCAAGTACACCGAATCCCTCATCGGCCCCAACGACGACCTGGCCCTGCCGCAGGAATCCGACACCGTGGACTGGGAAGCAGAACTCGCCGTCGTCATCGGCAAAACCGGTCGCCGGATCAACGAAGCCGATGCCGCCAGCCACATCGCCGGATACGCCGTGCTGAACGACGTGTCCATGCGGGACTACCAGTTCCGCACCATCCAGTGGCTGCAGGGCAAGACCTGGGAGAAGTCCACCCCGTTCGGCCCCGCCCTGGTCACCAAGGACGAGTTCACCACCGGCCCGCTTATGACCTCCGCGGTGGATGGCGAAATCCAGCAGAGCACCCCCACCTCGGACCTGGTGTTCACCCCCGAATTCCTGGTCTCCTACATTTCCACGATCATCACCCTGAACCCCGGCGACGTGATCGCCACCGGCACACCCGGCGGCGTGGGCCACGCGCAGGACCCTAAACGCTACCTGCAGGAAGGCCAGGTCCTCGTCACCACCATTGGAGGGCTCGGACAGCTGAAGAACCGCGTCATCAAGGAAGCCTGATGGCCGCCCGGCACGACCAGACGGACGACCCGCGCCTGCAGGAAGCACTCCTGCAGGCCCGGCGGGGCACCGCCTTCTTTGCTCGCAAGCTCAACGAACTATCGGACGCAGAGCTGGACGGCGACTCGCTCCTTCCGGGCTGGACCCGCCGGCACGTCGTGGCCCACGTCGGCTACAACGCACGGGCCGTCGCGCGACTGGTGGAATGGGCAGCAACAGGGGTGGAAACGCCGATGTATCCCTCCACCGAAGTCCGCAATCACGAAATTGACTTCGGAGCCACGCTCAGCCCGACTGCGCTGCGGAACCTGTTCGACCATTCCGCGGTGCACCTGAACGTCGAGTGGAGGGACCTGCCCGGAGACGACTGGCACAACAAGGTGAAGACTGTTCAAGGCAGGGTGGTACCAGCCGAGGAAACAGTGTGGATGCGCACCCGGGAAGTCTGGGTACACGCCGTCGACCTGGACAACGGGGCTTCCTTCGAAGACATCCCCGCCCCTGTTCTGGAACGCCTGCTCAAGGACATCACCGGCGCCTGGACAGCCCGCGGCACCGACAAAGACCTGGTCGTCGAAGTGACAGACCAGCCGGCGACGCTGACGTTTGGTGACACGACAGCGGAGTCACCGCTGGTGGTCTCCGGTCCGCTCGCTGCGGTTGCAGCATGGTCCACAGGCCGCGCTGTGAATGAACGGTATCAGGATCTCGAGGCCTCCCGGGGGGACGAACCACTAACTGATATTCCCTCCGCTCCTGCATGGATCTAGCCTGCCGGTCAACAGCGGACCCACATCGGGAAGAAGCGACTCAACCCAACAGGGAATGTGAGTCGCTTCTTCCCATGATGGCAGGCGGCAACAATTGGCACCGGCTTGCGGTGCTCTCATGGACTCCGTTTCCTGTTGGTCAACCTGCGAGAGGCAAGCGTTGAAAGCGTGTCCGAATGAAGCCACGAAGCCCACACGTGCGCGGGATCCGCATCACGTTGAACGGGCCACACCATGGACGGGGTGAACACAGGAGAAGAATCCGGCAGATCGCTGACAGCCAGGGTGCGCATAGCGGCGGCAGTGCTGCGGCCAATTTCGGAGCTAATCATATAGACACCATCTATGGCTAGTACGCATGCATTTATTAGATTTATTCAATTCCAGCTTCTACCCTCATTTCAAAGCGTAATGTGCACCGCATGAAGAGAATCAGGGCAAGCGAACGTGAAGAAGGAAACCGAGAAGATGCACGGGGCCAGCAGTAGGAGCTTGCCTCCAGCGGGCAGTTTTGTTCCATGGAGGGCTGTCGAAGACTGGTCTCAACTCCAAGGCATGGACATCGAGATCCGCGATGCCGAGAACTTCATCGACCGGGGCCGTGTAGAAGTTGTCGCACCGGATGGAAGCCTTCTCTGGTTACAGCAGGCAGGCGCCAGCCAGCGGCGACTTGTCGAGATGCAACCAAAACTGCAGGTTCAGATCTACCGCTGAGCAGTTCAGAGGAGGGCGCTGCCGGCCCTCCACTGGAGGGTTATCCACAATCTCATCCATCATGAAGCAGCTGGAGGCTAGGAAGTTTCCTTGCAGGTTATGAGGACAGCGACGAGCTTCCACTCAACGAGTGGCGAGAGGTGCAAGACAGTGAGGCCCCTTGATGGAAGACGGCAGTGCAGTGATGAAGACAAGCGCGCCCCCCTCGCCAGCCCTGGACCTCCGCAGCACTTCCAGTCAGACAGTGTTGTGGTTGTCCTTGGCGTCATGTATCCAACTGTCCTCCCACGGCCTGTCGAAGCTGACACCCACCCTGATCAGGTACCTCTACCTCCAGGCTTGGACAGTGGCCGGCAAAGCGCGGACGTGGTCTTTTACGACCCCCTGTCTTCCAGTAGGACCGGTGACGAGGTTCGCCAGGCCCCGAAGTATCCAAGGACTTCTGAGGGTGATGGTTACGTAAATCGTATAATGGCCCAGAAAGCCGTTGCCCGCGATCTGGCTTTGCTTTCGTCAGAAAAAACGCGGGTGGTCACCAGCTCTCGACCGCCATCAGCTTCGGACAGCAGAACCACTATCAAAATCTTCGACTGGAACGGGCTCAGACTCGGCGATGAGATTGAGGTGCTGGATGACCGCCTAGCCATTGCACGAGGAGTAATTGAAGACCTGACTGCGGACCAAAGCATCGTCCGGCTGAAGCTCTCCTATGGGAGAGGTGGACGAACATACCGCCGGGAGGACGGCTGGCAGGTTCGTACTATCTGCCGGGAATCATGAACTCAACCATAACGATCGACATTCCTTACTGGGAGCTTCAGGTGCTCTACGCCTACCAAGGTGAAGCACACCCCAACCTGACGCACCCGCGCTGCAGGTCTTGACTTCCTTCTGGAATGAGCCTAGAACTCAACCCGACAAGACGAGGGTTGGGAGGCGTCCATGGCTGGACAGCGGACAAAGCAGCGCGGCGCCTACAAAGGGCGGAAAAGGACCCTCGCACCTGAGCGGGCGGCCGAGCTGGTTCAGCGTGCCGGCAGCGGTGTCCCGAAAACAGTTCTTGCCCGTGATTACGGGATCAGCAGGGAAACTGTCTACCAGTACCTGCGCCAGGCCAAGCCGGAGTGAGCCGCTCCCCTGCCTGCGCCGTCGATGTGCAATAGTCCGCGCGGCCGTAGCTTGACGGAACCTCCATTATCGGCGTTCAAAGCGCGGGAGTGGAAGTGGATGCGAGAACTCCCGTTCCATGGATAATCTCAATTTTCCTCAGGTCAGATGCCAATGGGAAGCCCCAGACGAGTTTTCGGTGCGGGCATCTTGGTTGGGAAGGTCTCGTCAACGGTGGTGGATCCACGGTAGGTCTGCCCCTGCTTTACTGATGGGAGGACTGTTCTTGAGCGCATGCACGGGAGGTCGTCAGGTCAGTCCGAGGTGACCAATCGGGAGGGATGGCCCACTTGAGGGTCTGCCTCAGGTCTACTGAACCGGTGATCGATCGGAGAATTCATTCCGGCAATACTCGATCAGCGTCCTGTTTTTGAGCGATGGTTTCGTTCCGGCGGCGTAGGCAGCTACCACTGCATTTTCCGGGAGGTCATCCTTGATGCGGCGGTAGGCCAGGGGCAGGCCTTCGTAGGTTCTGTCACCGAGGGGTCTTCCCATCAGCACTGAGTAGGCCTGCCCTCGGGCTACCAGGGACCTGATGGTCTCCACGCTGGTACTGCGCCATTTGATGTTCGGCTCGAACCCTGCGTTCCGAAGTATGGTCTCCACGAGGTCACTCGCGGGCCGGAGGGCCAGGACCGCGGCGGGTTCGCCCGCCAGGTCACGCAGTTCCACTTCCTCCTGCGCCGCGAGCGGATGGTCGGGGCTGAGCAGGAGTTGGAGCCGGACGGGCGCGATGGTCTGGACGTCCACGGGGGTACTTACGTGCAGGGAGTACATGAAACATAAGTCAAGCTCCCCGGCCAGCAGCCGCTCCTGAAGTTGGTCCGAGGACCCTTCCACCATCTCGATGTCCACAGCAGGGTGGTTGGCCGCGAAATGCTCGATAATGCGGGGCATCATCCACGGGGACAGCGTGGTGAAGCAGCCGATCCTCAACGGTCCGATCAGCTGCCCCTGCATCTGCTTCGCCGCGTGCATGAGTTCGCCGAGGTCCTGGACGATGGGCAGCGCTCGGTCTGCCACCCACCGGCCGGCGGGAGTCAGGGTTGCGCCTTTGGCCCGGCGGCGAAGCAGCAGCTGCGCCCCGAGCGCGGCCTCCAGCTCTGTGAGCGCCAGCGATATTCCTCCCGGTGAAACGTGGCAGGCGGTGGCCGCTGCGGTCACAGACCCGTGCTTGGCCACCGCAAGGAAGTAGTCCAGCTGCCGCAGGGTGACGCCATTCATCAGTAATCCTAAACAAGAAGCTGAGTTATTTGTGATTTACAAAATTATGACAGCTCCGCATAGTGAAAGGGAAGAGATGCGACCTGCACTACAAGCCGTTGCGAAGGAGAATGATGAGCGCCAATTTCGTTCCTGAACCGGAACTGGTCCGATATGTTGTCGCACTGGGAACCGCTGGCGGTCCCCGCTGGTGGAAGGGTATGGGCCAGGGCGAACGGGCGGGCATCGCCACCGCCGTCGTCATCGGCGACGCCGTTTATCTGGTGGACTTGGGCCACGGGGTGGGGCGGCAACTGATGATGGCCGGCATCGACATCCCCTCCGTCCGGGCGATGTTCCTGACGCACCTGCATTCGGACCACACCATTGATCTGGCCAGCATGACGGTCTTCGGTTTCCTGCACGTTGTTGACCCGGAGCAGCCGCCCATCAGGATCATCGGCCCTGGAAACCGGGGGATGCTTCCGCCGCAGTCGCCGCGGGCTGCCAAGCCAGTGGATCCGCTGTTTCCCGAAAATCCCACGCTCGGTACGCGGGAAATGGTCCAGACGCTGTTGCACGCGTACTCTACTGACGTTAACGACCGGATGATAGATTCGCTCCGGCCATCGCCGCTGAAGCACTTCCAGGCCGAGGACATCGTTGTCCCCGAACAGTCCGGGTTCCACCCCAACGAGAACCCGACTCCCGGGATGGAACCCTTTGTGATCTACCGCGATGAGCTGGTTACGGTGACGGCTACGCTGGTCGAGCATCCGCCAGTTGCCCCGGCTTTCGCGTTCCGTTTCCAGACCGCCAACGGCTCGGTCACCATTTCAGGCGACACGGCCCCGTGCGAGAACCTGGTCCGGCTGGCTGAGGGAACCGACCTGCTGATGCACGAGGCCATCGACTTCGGCTGGGTGGACCGCGCCTACGCCCACGAGGAACCGCAGACCGCGCAGGCATCGGTGGACCATCACCGCAAGTCCCACACCAGTGCCAGGCAGGCAGGGGAGATCGCCACTCGCGCCGGCGCGAAAGCTTTGGCCCTGCACCACCTGGTCCCCGGCACAGCGGACCCCGCAGTGTGGCGGCGTGCAGAGGAAACCTTCGACGGCCCTCTGTACGTTCCCGACGACCTGGAGATCATCTCCTTTGCACAGCACGAAATCCCATCACTGACCATAGAAAAGGTGTGACAATGACGACAACACCCAGCCAAACCATCACCACTGATCAGGACGGTGACCGCCTGAATGACAGCCTGAACACCACACACATGCGGCGGATCCTGGCCTCCAGCTTCATCGGCAGCGCCATTGAATACTACGACTTCCTGCTTTACGCCACCGCCGCGGCCATCGTCTTCGGCCATGTTTTCTTTGCCGATCTGGGGCCCGGGCTTGCGGTGTTCGCCTCCTTCGGGACGCTCGCCGCCGGCTACATCGCCCGCCCTCTGGGAGGCGCCATCTTCGGCCACTTCGGTGACCGGGTGGGGCGCAAGACCGTCCTGGTCATTTCCATGATCACCATGGGCGTGGCAACTACCGTCATCGGGCTGCTGCCCACCACCGCCCAGATCGGCGTCCTAGCGCCGATCCTGTTGATTAGCCTGCGTGTGGTCCAGGGCCTGGCTGTCGGCGGGGAGTGGGGCGGGGCGATGCTCATGGGGCTGGAGCACGCGCCTGCCAAGAAACGCGGATTCGCGGCAAGCTTCGCGAACATGGGGGCCCCCGCCGGCGCCTTGCTCGCCACCCTGGCCGTCAGTCTCTTCACACTGCTCCCGGAGGATCAGTTCCTCACCTGGGGCTGGCGGATCCCGTTCCTGATCAGCATTGTCCTGGTGACCATCGGACTGGTCATCAGGCTCAAGGTCAGCGAAACCCCGCTCTTCAAGCAGCTCGAAGCCAAAGCCGATTCCAAGAAAAAGATTCCCCTCGCCCAGGTCCTGACCAAACACCCAAAAAACCTCATTCTGGGCATCATTGCGGGCACCAGCGTCTACACCATCGCAGGCATGGTAACCGTCTGGGCTGTTTCCTACGCGGTTGAGGCCGGGGCAGACAAAACGGCTGTGCTCAACTCCAAGGCACTCGCAGCCCTGGGGATGGTCCTCACCACCATGATCGGCGCCCGGCTCAGCGACAGATATGGCCGGAAGCCTGTGATGCTGACCGGCATTCTTGCCGCAGGGGTTTGTGCATTTCCCATTCTCTGGCTGGTTGAGAGCGGAAGCACGCTCAACTTCACCATCGCAGTGGTACTGGGCCAGGCATTGCAGGGACTGATCTTCGGGCCGTTCGGGGCCTTCACCGCCGAACTCTTCCCCACCGAAGTGCGCTATACCGGCGCGTCACTTGCCTATCAAAGCGCCTCGACCTTCGGTGCAGGGTTCACTCCCGCGCTGGCAGCCGGGCTGGTGCTCCTTGGCGGCGGCAACCTGGGACTCCTGGGGTGGGTATGGGTCGCCACTTTCCTGGTCGCCGCCGTCGCAGTGCTCCTTACCAGGGAAGGCCGGAACCGCGACCTGGCGTCGATTTCCTAATCGTCATCGCACCAAGGCAAAGGCCCCTCCGGTCAACGCGCCCAAGGTCCGGAGGGCGCCTCAGCCGGCGCCGAGACCTCTATAAGTACGAAATTGAACCCGGCTATGACATCACTTGGGATTGGACCGCTGAGGCGCCGCGTGCCTTCCGACGAGCGGGAGGCCTTATAGAGACTTTCACCACCGCGTTGGACCCGGACGGAACACAGCTAAACGATTTCCTTATGGCCGTGTGGGCTGAAATGGCCGCGACCGGGAACGGCCGGGTGCACCCGAATGGAGCAAGGACGGAACTAGGACAATGAGCAATCTCCAGCAAGTGCCCGGTAGTCTTGCGCCGTCGCGTGGGAAAATGGCGGAACGCCTGCTACCTGGGAATGTTGAACCTGACCCTCGCTTCACACTGGCCAATGAGAGGACGTTTTTGGCGTGGGTTCGTACCTCTCTTGCCCTGTTGGCTGGGGGCATAGCCATCGAGGCGTACACCGCAGATATGTTTTTGGAACCAGTCCGTAAGGGCCTTGCCGTGGCTCTACTGCTACTCGGGATGCTGTTGAGCGCCGGCTCAGCATGGCGATGGGTCCGGGTGGAGCGCAGCATGCGTAACAGAAAGCCGCTGCCGCTGCCACTCGTTGTTCCCTTGCTCCCAGGAGCAGGCGCGCTGGCCGCCGCCGTTGTTCTGGTCTCCATCCTTTGGCGCTGAGCACATGACGCCCAGCAGGCGGCCTGCAGAGACCCACGGCGACCCGGGGCTTCAGCCGGAACGGACCTCTCTTGCCTGGGGCAGAACGATGATTGCCCTAGCCACTGTGAGCGCCATTTTTCTGCGCTGGCTTCCCCGTCACGGATTTCCCATCCTGCTACTCCTTGGCGTTGCGGTTGCGGCTGCCGCAGCTATCTACTTCACCCAGCGCCAGCGCTACCGATCTAGTTGTAACGGCATCTCACGGGAACGAATTGACGCCGATATTACTGCCGTTGCCTCCACAGCTTTCGCCGCGGTCACGCTTGGTGCCCTGGGCATCGGAATCGTCCTAACCGCCGACTAATGCAAGCAGGCTAATTCCAGGACTGACGCAAAGAGCATTGTTCGCACAGAGGTCGGAACCCACAAAAAGGACAATCGGAAACCGAGCAAGGGACAGTTCATGACGCGAAAGACCCGGCCACGGCTGGCCATCAGGGACCAGGCCCCAAGAGATCGTGAAAGAGCCCGAACTGCCGCTTCCAGGCCGTTCACCGCATCAACCACCTTGTGGAAAACATCGTGCTAACCGGAGACACCGCACTCGTCATCGGGCAAATGAAAGCCGATCTCACCATCGACGGGACCACTCACCGCGTACCAGCCCACGCCGATTGCGGGGGCATCCTGCCCCATAGGAGCCTGTAGTGTTTTCGCGCCGCCAACTGGCTATGTCATGACGGCATGTGCCCACGTTGTCACTAGGGCACACCCCAACCTGACGTCAGGAAGAGGCCCTAGAAGCGTCAGAACAAGGCTCGCTTCATCCATTTCTGACACTGACCCAAGAAATTTGCAGATGACAGCCTGACACCTATGGCGCGTTCCCTAACGACAGCGCGACAGGGGCAGCAGCATGCCTTCTTACGGCCAAGGGCGCTTCGGCGCCTCACCTTCCGTCATGTAGTCATCCAGGAGGTTGGCCATGAACGAATATGAAAGACCAGCCGGCCAGCAGCGGCTCAAAGACGGCGCGCAACGACCGTACAGCGTCATGCAGTAGACGCCGAACGTAGCCATGAACAGGTAACGCCCCAAAACACAGGGTGCAGGATGAAAGGTGGTGCGACCTTGATGGGCCACATATACGGCGATGCCGGCTCCAAGCCGGGCGCGGTAACCGGTGTCAGAGCAGTCGGGAGTCCGGCAGAAGTGATTCTCGAACAGCTGGGCACAAGTCATGTCGCACTCCCCCAGACCCACCATGAACAGGCAGAACAGCAACCACGAACCGATAGGGAGAAACCTGGTGAACACCCAACAACCAAGAAAAGAAATCCCACCAGAATTTTTCTCAGGTCATGTTGCCCCAGCCAGTCACGCCCATGAACAAGTAACCAGCACCAAGACCGCCGACCGGGCAACGAAGGAGCCACCAGGCCACAGCAGCGGCCACCCATGAAAAAGGCCCCCGAAGGGGCCCCTTCACAACACAAATTGTCCACACTCAGAGGCTAAAAGGCCCCTGAACAGGGAAAACACGTGCCCGAGATGGGACTCGAACCGGGCGCCAGCCCTTGAAAAACCGCCACTCCCCCGACAACATCCCCAATCCGAACCAGTCCACCGCCGATACAACCGAATCCGAAGCCCAAGGTGTGCACATTGTGTACACCCTCTTTTTGCCGTTCTTGGGCACCGTTGATGGGCTGGCGCCGCAGCTCCTGCTGCTGCCGCCGTCATTCCGCGCGCTGCCGTCACGTTCCGGCAGGATGGCCGTGAGTCCGGAAGCAGCGACAGCCCAAAACCGGCGCGCAGGGCATGTCTCGGACCCGGATCAGCGAGAGTCATGACGTTCACCTCCCTCAGACATTCATGAATGCAAGAACGGAAACATGCATGACGAGGGCGCTGGCTCCACGGTGCACCGGCCGCGGAGGGCCAGGCCGGCACAGTTTTCAGCAGTTGCCATTCAAGGCCCAACCCGACAACCTGATCCCCCTGCGAGAGAACCTGTACTTGGACCGAAGGTTGCGCGCTTCCGTCAGAATGACGCAAGGCCGGTTATCGGCGTTTAGCCCCCGGAGAGCAGAAGTAGCTGTCGTCATCCAATGTCCGGTCTCAGACTCTCGCATAGTCGCAATGGCCGATCGCTGGCTCGAATGGGCACACCGTCCCGGGCACAGCTTTGGGCCATCTGTTCTCCGCCCGCGCGGCTCCCCGCGCTAGCAGCTAGGCACCAGGCTCATACGTGCCAAAACTCCATTCCCTACCTTCAGGATCCAAGATCCTGGCCGGGCGTGAGCCCCACTCCGCATCCTCAGCCGGGGATCACCGCCAATCCCCCAGCGCTACAGCCCCGGAGTAGCAACTCTCGACGTCATCCACCAGGAGGTACAGACCCTGTCCGGTGGACCACCCCGTCAACCTCGGCGTCTCATAGCCCGGATCGCTGCTGGCTATCATCAGTACCGCCTCGCCCATCCGCACTTCGGAATGAATCATGCCCCCGCCGTCGTTATCCACCCGACGCGTCACTTCAAACCCGATCCGGCCATCCATTCAAGCGCAGCCGGAGCCGTCATAGCTCAAGTACGTACGCAAATAGCCTGGCCATGACGCTCACGATACTCCGGCAACTATCATGATCCTTCACGGCACCGGTCCCAAGGCGGATCCCGAAAGCCCCGTCCCGAACGGATGCGCGGGCTGCTACCGATCGCGCCGTGCGAGACGGAGTGCATTCTGGACTCCTTGCTCGAGCACGGCGTCGGAAAGGGCGGGGTCACTCAAGGCACGGGAAGTTTGTAATGCACCTACGAGCACGGAGAACACCCCGATTGCCCGGACCCGCGCAGCGTCGGGACCATCGGAGGAGAACCGCGCAGCCAGCCCTTCCAGACTCTCCGTCAGGCCTTCCGTGTATGCATTCTTCGTCGCTTCGGGAGCCCGGACTATGTCCTCGACGAGCGCGGCAGACGGACATCCGTGACCGCGATCATCACGATGCCGGGACGACAGGTACGCGCGGATGACGCGCTCTAAGCCGGCGTCATCCTCGGGATCGAGCGAGAAGCGGTCCTTCTCGCCGCGCATCTGCTCGACTATGACCGCAGCGACGAGATCGTCCTTTGACGCAAAGTGGGCGTAGAACGCCCCGTTGGTCAGGCCTGCATCAGCCATCAGCGCTGACACACCGGCCCCGTTGACCCCGTCACGCTTAAGCCTCACGGCAGCACTCTCCATAATTCGCTGACGAGTGGCCGACTTGTGCTCGCTCCCGTAACGCACGATCAATTCCCTTCCCCGGCTACGCGACCCGGCCAACTTCCCATTTGCATTACGATCATACTCTCATCTACCGTTAGCTTACGATCGTAATTCCATACGGATCGATCCCAGCACACTCGAGGCCCAGGAGCACACGTGGTCAACATCAAAGACACCGTCATACTAGTCACCGGCGCGAACGGCGGACTCGGGTCCGAGTTCGTCCATCAAGCCCTGGAAAGGGGAGCGGCAAAGGTGTATGCAGCCGCACGCACCCCTCGAACCTGGGAGGATGCACGTGTGGTCCCCCTCACCCTGGATGTGACCGACCAGGATTCGATTGGCAGGGCCGCAGCGGCCGCAGGTGATGTCGCGATCGTGATCAACAACGCCGGCATCTATGGCGCGTCCTCTCTCGTGGACGGCCCCGAAGATGAGCTCCGGCAGCAGATGGAGACCAACTTCTTCGGTCCGATCGCCATCACTCGGGCATTCGCTCCAGCCTTGCGGGCCGCCCAGGGGGCCCTCGTGAACATCGCATCCGTGGTGAGTTGGCTGCCCATAGCGAACGCGTACAGCACTTCCAAGGCGGCACTATGGTCGGCAACGAACGCGCTGCGCCTGGACCTCGCGCAAACCGGCGTCCACGTGGTCGGGGCGTATCTCTCGTACACCGACACGCCGATGTCGCAGCAGGTCCGTGAGGACGCAAACGATCCCGCAGATGTTGTGCGCGAGATCCTCGACGGTGTGGAAGCAGGTGAGGACGAAGTCCTCGCCGACGAGACCACCCGCCGCGTCCGAGCCGGCCTGTCCGGACCTATCGGCGCGCTGGTCGCAGCGGTCAGCGGCAACTAGCCATCCTTATCCGGAAGGACAACATCATGAGCTTCATCTCCATGCTTGAAATCGCCGTCGACCCCGCCGCTTCCACCCTCGACGCCATCTTCGAGCACGACCTGCCGCACACCGCAGCATTCCCGGGCAACGAAAGCACGGAGGTTCTGCAGGACAGCCAGGACCCGAGCCGTTTGACCGTTATGACCCGGTGGTCCACCCAGTCCGACATGGATGCCTACAAGGCCTGGCGGCAGACACCCGAGGGGCAGACCCGGCTCCGGGAGATCGTCACCGGCCCGGCCGTATCCCGGCACTTCGGCGTCCGCAACACGTTCTAGACGATTTAGTCCCGTTGATTTCACGGTTGCCGAACATCTCAGTCCCGTTGGGACTATCATCGCTGAGGTAACGAGGGTGTCTGGCCAGCACGTTAGTTCTTCGATATCTGCTGCCGGTGCTCGTCTTCGGGGCCGTCCAGGAGAAAGGACGCGCAGAGATGCCGGCGTTGCAACGCCGGGTGCGGCCTTCGGTTCCGGCGCCGGTCATCGGTTCGGTGTTGGTGCTGCAGGCGTTGCAGGGTCTCGGACCGGGAAACGGCCGAGGCGTTGACCTACGATCTGCGGTGGAGGCTGCGTGCGGGTACGGTCTGACGGATACGGCATTCCACCCGAGCACGCTGACGTATTGGCGTCGGCGTCTGGCCCCTGCGAGGGAAACAGGTCTTCCATCATGGAATCCGGAAACAACCGCCCCCTGTGCTTGGCCAGAAAGGCGAAAACACTACCCGGGGCCAAGAACTCCCCGGCCAGTGCCTCCACGTCCAAATACCCGCGTTGCGTGTCCTCGCGTCCCTGCATACGACCAGTCTTAACCACCAACCACACCAGTTCAGCCGACGCGCCCAACCAACGACTAATTCAGCAAGAACGCTAATGCTCGTTTCGGGAAGTCCGGATGGAGGAACCGATCGCCAAGATCAATGGTGCGTCCGGGGATTCTCACCGGATCATGGAAGCGATCGCCGAGGTCGTGGCAGAGACCGGGGTCCTGCAGGGCAAACGCCGGCGGGCGGTGGATTCAAGCGTGCTGGATGACGCGGTCGTCAGGCAGGACACCGTCACCCAGCTGATCGCCGGCATCCGGCGCTTCGGCCGCGAAATCCCCGGGGGCAAGAACTGGTCCCCGTCCGCGCTACCGGGTATTACTACACCCGCACAGGCAAACCCGACACCGCCTGGGATGACCAGGACGCCAAAGACGGGCTGATCTCGGCACTGGTCCCTGACGCCCGGGCGCTCCTGGCCGCGGCCGATCCCGAAACCGTGGAGGGTAAGGCCGCGGACGCGTACGCGCTGCTGGCCCTCGTCGCCGGGCAGGACGTGGAACCGGCCGAGGACTCCGACGGGACCGACGGCCGGTGGCGGATCGCCCGCAACGTCGCCCCGGACCGGATGATCTCCACCGTTGACCCGGACACCTGGCACGCCCATAAGACCCAGGCCCGCCAGCAGGACGGATTCAAGGCCCACATCGTGATCGAGCCGGACACCGGGCTCATCACCACAGCGAAACTGACGAAAGCGGCCGGGCCGGAGAACAGCGACGGAGCCGTAGGCGTCCGGCTGATCACGAAAGACCCTGCAATCACCGGCAGCAGCGGTGTTCAGATCCTGGCGGATTCGGCCTACGGCACCTCTCGCGAAGTAGCTCACCGGTGATCGAATCCAGATTCTGACTCGCGCCGCTGGCCAAGAGCATGACTCGTCACGGCCCCTCTATGTGTCGGCCTCCGTATGGTTGGCGGTGGCTTGCAGAAGGCGGTCAACCAGCGCGTCTACGTCTTTGTCAGTCATAGAGTTCCCGCCGAACACGATCGCGTACAAAATCGGGGCCACGACATGGTTCACGATTTCCCCCGGGGCCGGTTTCTGTGTGCCGGGCCATCGCACGTGGATCTGCTGAATCTGGGCGTTCGCGTACGCCGCGCAGGCGCCCGACTTACCTCCTCCTTGGTTACCCACCAGGACGTCGTTGATGTACTGCACGCCTGTAGGCGAGGACATTTCCTCAAAGAACTGATGCGCCCAGGCGCGGAGGTCTGTCTGATAGGCACCCGTCTCGGGAGGGACCTCGTCAACTTCAAAATACTGGGCGGCGACGTCAGACAAGAGGATAGATATATCACCCCAGCGACGATAAATGGTGGACGGGGTCACGCCGGCACGGGCAGCAATCAGAGGAACTGTCAGTTCCTCCCTCCTGCCCTCGTTGAGCAGTTCATTTACGGCGAGGTGCACGTTCTGTTGGATGCGGGCGCTTCTTCCGCCCGGCCGGGTCCGATTCTCTGTTGCCACGCCTTCCATACTAAAGCAAATATGTTGCATTAACGACAAAGAGCCCGGTATGCTCCTAAAAGCTAATATTTCTACTTTAGGAGCTTAAATCGCGAGGATACCCCTATCAGATTCCCTGACGGATTCGGCTGTCGACGGAAGAAGCTCAACTGCCTTTGCAGTCTACGCAACCGGCCTGATGACCTTCATGGCTGCCTCAAGCGCACCCACGCCGTTGTATCGGCTCTACCAAAGCAATTGGGGCGTAACGCCTGCGCTCATGACCGTTGTGTTTGCGGTCTATGCAGTAAGCCTCCTGGTCGCCCTGTTGACAGTGGGATCGCTCTCCGACTATCTGGGCCGCAGGAGTGTCATTCTGGCGTCACTGCTGCTTGAGGTCGCCGCCATCGTCATCTTTCTTGTCGCCGACGATGTGGCGGTACTCATCCTCGCCCGGATAGTGCAGGGCTTCGCGACCGGCTCTGCAACAGGCGCGCTTGGCGCTGGCCTGGCAGACCTAAACGGTCGTCTTGCACCGGTGATCAACAGCGTGTCACCCGTTGCCGGACTCGGGGCGGGAGCACTTGGTTCCGCGGCCTTGGTCCAGTTTGGGCCATCACCCCTTCGCCTCATCTATATGGTGCTGCTCGCCGTGCTCGTCCTACTGGTCATCGCAACCGCCCTTTCGGCACCTCGGGGGCGCAAGACTGTCGGGGCACTCGCTTCGCTCCGTCCACGGCTGAACGTACCCGCTGCAGCCAGGGCGCCCATGCTCGCGGCTGCTCCTGCGCTCATTGCAGTGTGGGCGCTGGGCGGCTTTTTCTTCTCGCTGGGCCCTTCACTGGCGGCCGATGTCACAGGCTCCTCGTCCGCGCTTACGGGCGGCTGGACCGTCTTTGCACTGACGGTGACCGGCAGCATTGCCGTTCTCTTGCTTCGTTCGTTTAATGCGGCAGCGGTGCTGAGGACCGGCACGGTTGCCTTGGCCGTGGGCGTTGCCGTCAGTTTGGTGGGGACGAACATCGGTAGTGGCTGGCTCTTTTTTGCTGGAACAGCTATCGCGGGAATAGGTTTCGGTGCCGGCTTCCAGGGGGCCATGCGAAACGTTCTCCCTCAGGCCAAACCCGATCAGCGGGCGGACCTATTGGCCACCTTCTACGTGATCAGCTACCTCGCGACAAGCGTGCCTGCTGTTGCTGCCGGCATCGCAGTGCCTCTGCTCGGCATCCGCATGACAGCAACCGCCTACAGCACGGTGGTCATCCTGCTCAGCCTCGCCGCCCTCGTGGGGACGTTGATACCACGCAAGGAACCAACGGCCGGTACGGCTGTTATCCCTGCTGGGGACGTGGCGGCTCATTAGGTCCTGACAGTCCACATGCCCCTGCCAACGGCACACCCACACGCCCCCAGCGCCACAGACATCACAGCAGTCAGCAACGCCCCGAAACCTGGCGCTGACCAACGTACCCCCGCCTCTGGCTGCTCCATTGAGAAGGCCTCACTTGATGCGCTGTTGAACTCACCATTTCCGACAAGCGCAAGCCATCGATCCAAAGAGCTCTACCGGAAGAATTACTTGAGCGCCATGGTGCATTTGAGGGACTACGTCAGACCCCGGCTGAGGTCCCGGGCTAAAGAACTGGCCGTGAGGAACCTCTCCCCCGCCGGCGTGCACCAAGGACCCAGACTACACGTGCCGAGTGCCTTGGCCACGTGGCCTGCCACTTTTCGGTAGCTGGCGGCGGAACCGACCGCAAATCCGCCTCCATGTGTATAGAGCAGGACCTGTGACGTGTCCGCATCCTTGGGCAGGGCCCAGATGCCTGCCACCGCTCCCACTGCCTCTTCCTTGTAGCTTACGTCTTCGGGTTCCCTGGAGGTCTGGTGCAATTCGTCGAAGCTGCGCAGCAGTCGGGTTGTCATGCCGGGCGTGGTCGCCATGATCTCCGACCAGTCGGTATAGAGATCCTTGAGAAGGGCACTATCAGCCAAGGTTTCCGGCGATGCCAATTCACTTGGGGACGTCATCAAAATACTCCTAAATGCTTTTCTGTTGACGTATCGAATGTTGTTAGCGAGCAATTGATCCGAATATGTGGCGCCTGTAAGACCAGTGAGACCCTACTGGGTTTGTTTGCCCACGCTCGTCGGGAACGATATCGGCAGCATCGAGCAGTCCAAGTCGACGGCGCCCCATCTATGAAATGCAGGTCAGCGTACGTGACGGTGGCCCTGCGGATTTTGGAATTGAACATGGTCCAATTTCATAGGAGGCACCAGTCGTGGGCACTTGAAGATGCCAAGGGTCGTCTACCAGCGGCCCTATGACCCGCCTTCCCCGGTCCCATGCGTGGACGAGAGGCCTCCAGTTCCTCGCCCACGCCCGCGGGCCCATCCGGAGCACCGGGCCGAACCGAAAGGAAAATTGCGAGCACGTCCGGCACGGCACCGTGCGGTCTTCGTCCGGTCGAGCCCCCGGCCGGGTGCCGGAGGGTGAACACCAAATGGGCCGACGGGCCCGGACGGGCTGGGCGCACGAGGTCGATCACCTGCTCAGCATGGACGACGAGGACGCGAGGGTCATGCCCGATCCGGCGGCGGCGCCTGGATGGGCGCGTCGACGACCTCGAAACCTTCAATGCCCCGCGTGTCGGAGCCGGCAACGAACGGCTCTCACCTCCAGCTGCACTCGCACCCTCCTGACCGACAGTGCCAGCATCAGGAATGGGCATCTCCACCCCGAATGAGTTGGACGGTCGACTAAGCCGGCTGTTCTACCAGCGTCCTTGCCAGTAATGTGCCGGGTGCGCTTTGGTGGCGCCAAGCTTTTGCGCTGCCCGGTTTGGCCACTGCGGATCGCCCAGGGCGGCCCGCGCGATGGAGACCCCATCAGCCTGACCGGTTACGAGTATTTGTTCGGCCTGGCTCGCTTCGGTGATCTTACCCACAGCGGTTACAAAGGCATCGTCAGGCAGCGAGTGCTTGACGGCCTGGGCCAGTGGAACCTGATAGCCGAAACCGTTCGGGCCATAGTAAGGGCCGAGACCCGCACTGGACAGGTCAAAGGCGTGCACGCCATAGGAGTAGAGCTCTTGCGCCAGTTTGATGGTGTCCGCTGTACGCCACCCATCCTCCACCCAGTCTTCACCGGAGAACCTGATGCCCAGCGCCTTGTCTTCCGGCCACACTGCTGCGACGGCCTGCACGATTTCGCGCAAGTAGCGGGTGCGGTTCTCCCAGCTGCCACCATACCGATCGGTGCGTTTGTTCGACAACGGGGAAAGGAACTGGTGAATCAGGTATCCATGGGCGGCGTGGATTGGAATCATGTCAAAGCCCGCACCATCGGCTCGTTTGGCGGCCTCAGCCCAGGACTGAACGGAAACAGCAATTTGCTCTTCGGTCATTTCAACGGCGGGTTCCAAACCGTAGATGTCACTGGGTGTGGACGTGACAGTTGACCAACGACCCATGTTTTCCGGAATGCTTCCGACTTTGCCCTCGGGCCCTTGCCCTGGGCCAGGAGGCGGCGGGCGTTGTGGAAGAAGTACAGGCCGAAGTTCACGATGCCGCCGGCGATCGGGGTGCCGTCGATGAGCATGTGTTTCTCGGGCAGGTGCCAGCCGCGGGGGCGGACCACGATGGTGGGCAGGTTCCCGGCGGGGCGGAGTTCGTATTCCTTGCCTTCGGGGGTGGTGAAGTCGATTCGTCGCAAGATAGTCACCACTGAAGTCCACGAATGCGCGCTGCGTCCATGTTGTGGGCTTAGCCGCAAGGCTTCTTAAATTGGGAATCACCACGATTTCAGGCCGCGGGGGATCCTTGACAGCTCCGGCAGGCAATCGGCCCACAACGGCCACTCTCGGGTTTTCGCAGGGACGTCGCAGCTAGTTCGGCAGGGCATGCTTGATGAGGAGAATGGGCTAGGGCCGAAACGCTCAGTCTGCGAAGGACCCGGAACCCGCCTGGGCCAGCGCATGGGGTCACAGGCTGGCGGCGTCATCACGGAATTCAGAACAGCGCACGGCGGCGGCCCTTCTGAGTGATGAGCTATTCGGCCCGTCGCGGATTCATGGGTAGGTGTAGAAGCCTTGTCCAGTTTTTTTGCCGAGGTGGCCGGCTTCGACCATGCGACGCAGCAGTGGTGGCGGGGTGTGCTGTTGTTCGCGGAATTCGGAGTATAGGGACTCGGTGACGGCGAGCACAACGTCGAGACCAATGGTGTCGCTGAGCCGCAGCGGTCCCATGGGGTGCCCGCATCCGTGGATCATGCCAGCATCGATGTCCTCTTTGTCGGCGAAGCCGGACTCGAACATGCGGATGGCGTTGATGAGATAGGGCACCAACAGCGCATTGACCACGAACCCCGCTTTGTCACCTGTGCGGATCGTCTTCTTACCCAGTCGGTTCTGTGCGTAGTCGGCCATCTCATCTGCCACCTGGGGGGCGGTAGCCAGGCTAACGACGATCTCAACGAGAGGAAGAACAGGGACAGGATTGAAGAAGTGCACACCGACCACACGTTCGGGATGGGACGTCGCTTTCGCGATCCTGATGACCGGGATGGAGGAAGTGTTGGTGGCCAGGACGGTGTTCGGCGCTACGACCTTGTCCAGCTGTTTGAACAGGTCGATCTTCACGGCCTCAATTTCGGGGGCGGCTTCGATGACCAGTTGCCGATCGGCAAAGTCCCCAATATCCAAGGTTGTATCGATTCTGCCCAAAGCCGCCGCCGCGCCTGCCTCGTCGAGACGACCGGACTTCACCGCCCGGGACAAAGAATTTTTGATGCGGGCCCGGGCAGCTGATGCTGCGTCAGTGTCACGTTCGAGGATCAACACCGAGTCCCCGGCGCGGGCGATGACCTCGGCGATGCCCGCTCCCATGGTGCCGCCACCGATGACTCCGACCCTCTTGAAATCTTGTTCCGTACTCATGGTGGTTCAGATCTCGAACAGTCCGGCAGCACCCATGCCGCCACCGACACACATGCTGACCACGACAAACCGGGCGCCGCGGCGCCGGCCCTCGAGCAGGGCGTGGCCGACCATCCGGGATCCGCTCATCCCATACGGGTGGCCGATCGAAATGGACCCGCCGTTGACGTTGAACCGGTCTGGATCGATGCCGAGAATGTCGCGGCAGTACAGCGCCTGGGACGCGAAGGCCTCGTTGAGCTCCCACAGATCAATGTCGTCAATCTTGAGGTTGTGCTGCTCCAACAGCTTCGGGATGGCGAATACCGGGCCGATGCCCATCTCGTCAGGCCCACATCCGGCGACCGCGATTCCCCGGTACGTCCCGAGCACCTCAAGTCCCCGCTGCCGGGCAAGTCCGCTCTCCATCAGCACACAGGCGGAGGCCCCATCGGAGAGCTGGGAAGCGTTCCCGGCAGTGACCGACGCTGCGTCCGTGACCTGGCCGTCAGCCAGTACCGTCCGTAGCCTGGCCAGCGACGCCAGATCGGTCTCGGGCCTGTTGCCTTCATCCTTGCTGAGGGTGATCTCCTCCCGGCTGGTTAGGCCGGTGATCTTGTCGGTAACCACCCTGGTAGTCGTCAAGGGGACAATTTCAGCATCGAAAAGACCGGCCCGCTGCGCTGCGGCGGTTCGCTGCTGTGACTGCAGCGCGTAAGCATCCTGGGCTTCCCGCGACACCCCGTAGCGTTCAGCAACGATCTCGGCGGTCTGGAGCATCGGCAAATAGATCTCCGGCAGATTCTCCACCAGCCAGGGATCCCGGGCCCGGTACCCGTTGGCGTGTTCGTTTTGCACCAGAGAAATCGATTCGACACCGCCGCCCACAGCAATGTTCATGCCGTCCACAACGATCTGCTTGGCCGCCGTCGCGATCGCCATCAATCCAGAAGCGCACTGCCGGTCCAAGGTCATTCCGGGCACCGTCACCGGCAACGAGGCCCGCAGGGCAGCCTGACGGGCGATATTCAACCCCGATGCCCCTTCTTGCATGGCACAGCCGAGGACAACGTCTTCAACCTCTTCCGGCCCCACACCGGCACGCTCAACCGCGGCACTGATGGCATGGGCGGCAAGCCGCTGCGGGGTCGTGTCGTTAAACGCGCCACGGTAGGCCTTACCGATCGGCGTCCGGGCAGTAGAAACAATGACAGCTTCTCTAGTCACAATCGTCCTTATCAACTGAATGAATTTTAATGTCTAGGCATGCCGAGGATGGTCACGGCATCTGGAGTCGCGCAGCCCTGCGGGTGCGTGCAATTTCGACGAACTGCGTTACTGATAGCGGGTCATCGATCGCATCAAGGCTCAGGACGTGGTCCCGGTCTGCACCCTGAAGAATGCGCTTGACGGGCACTTCGATCTTCTTGCCGGTTCGAGTGTGCGGCAGAGACGGGACGGCAATGATCTCGTCTGGCGTATGGCGCGGAGAGGCGTTGGTGCGGATGCTCGTGATGATCGTTTCCCGCAGGTCGTCGTCGAGGTCGGCATCAGGTGACAGCACGACGAACAGGGGCATCCAGTATCCGCCCTCGTTTTCGTCGACTCCGACGATCAGCGAATCCTGGATCTGGGGCAGCTTTTCGACTGCTTGGTAGATCTCTGAGCTTCCCAGGCGGACGCCGTGGCGATTAAGCGTGGAGTCGGATCGGCCGTGCATGATCACGCTGCCGTAATCGGTGACAGTGACCCAGTCACCGTGCCGCCATACCCCCGGGAATGTAGCGAAATAAGCGTCCCGGTACCGTTCCCCGCTTCGGTCGTTCCAGAAGAACACCGGCATGGACGGAATGGGTTTGGTGATAATAAGTTCCCCAACTTCGCCGATGACAGGAGTCCCTGAGCTATTCCATGACTCAAGGGCCACGCCAAGGCTTCGGGCGCTCAGTTCCCCGGGCCATACCGGGGTCGTGGGGGCGCTGCAGGCAAAAGCGGTGACTGCATCGGTTCCGCCAGTCGTCGACGAGAGTTGGATGTGGGCTCCGACATGTTCGTGCACCCAGTGGTAGCAACTCGCGGGAAGGGTTGATCCCGTCGATCCGATAGTGCGCAGCTGGCTGAGATCGAAGTCGGCGCCCGGCTCGACGTTGGCTCGGGCGGAGGCCTGGAGGTGTCCGGGGCTTGTGCCCATGAAGGTGACGTTGAACTGGTCGGCGATTTGCCACAGCCGGTTGCAGTCCGGATAGGTCGGGCTGCCGTCGTAGATCACGGCCGTAGCTCCCGTGAGTAACGACGAAACCACCACGTTCCACATCATCCAGTTCGTGGACGTATACCAGAACAGCGTGTCGTCGGCCCGCAGGTCCATATGAAGGCCGGTCAGTGACAGCAGGCCCAGCATGACGCCCCCGTGGCTGTGGACGATTCCTTTGGGAAGGCCGGTCGTCCCAGAGGAGAACAATACCCACAGCGGCTGGTCGAAGGGCACCTTCTCGAACCGCAGCCGGGCAGCATTCGCGACCGCCTGTTCCCAGCCGATCATCGACGAACCGGTCAAGGAGCCATCGAACGCCCCCGGAAGAAGGTGATCCACTACAATCGTGTGGCGGACCGAAGTCAAACCAGCACGAACTTTTTCGACTTCTTCCCGCCGGTCGTACGTTCTTCCGTTGTAGGAGTACCCATCTGCGGCGAGCAGCACGACAGGCCCAAGCTGCTCAAACCGGTCTATTACAGCGGTGGCGGCGAAATCCTGCGCGCATTGTGCCCAAATCGCTCCTATGGATGCCGTGGCTAATAGCCCAATCACGGCGTGCTGGCCAGGAGGCAGATAACCGACGACCCGGTCGCCCCGGCTGACTCCGAGAGTTCGCAGCGTATGTGCCAAGGCTCCGACACGCACGCGCAGCTCATCCCAGGTCACGCTTTCCTTGCGACCATCCTCTTTGATACAGACCAGTGCATCTTTACTGTCGTGCCCATTGGTCAGAGCATGCTGGGCGAAGTTCACGGTTGACCCGGGAAACCATTCAGCCCCTGGCATTCTCTGCGCGGTCAGCACAGACGTGTATTCAGTGGCAGAGTCGATCTTGAAAAACTTCCAAACCGCCTCCCAAAACTGTTCGATGTTATTCGTGGACCACCTCCACAGCGCGTCGTAATCCAATGGGTCTGCGAAACCCACCTGATAGCGGTCGTTCACGAAATCGGTAAAGCTGGCAAGCGTGGACTGCCCAGCGGTGGCCGGGTCCGGCGTCCAGAGCGGAGCCGGTTGTGTGACCGGCGGAAGTACGTGGACCATAGGTCGAGGTCACCTTTCAACGAAGAAAATCGGTTAGGAGAAAGCGCCGCCGGGCAGAGCGCGGCGGCGAAAACAAGAGGCAGTGCCCTAGCTCGGTCCGGAGACGGGCTTAAGCAGATGCTGCTCCAAGCGTTCTGCGGCGGCAGCCCGGGCGTTACTGTCCCACTGCAGCAGCCCGGATCCAGTCTTGGCGCCGAGGTGACCGGCTTCGATCAATGCCGTCACCACGAGAGAAGCCTTAGAGTCATTGTTCAGGGTAGGAAAGAGGTAGTTGTGCACGGCTGCCGTCAGGTCCAGCCCCACATAGTCGGCATTTTCCATCGGTCCCATGACCGGCAGTCGCAGCCCAAAGCTGTTGCGGACCACGAGGTCGATCGTCTCCGCGTCGCATACTCCGGCTTCGACGAGCGACAGCGCCTCAAGCCATGCTGTAGTCGGTTGCCGATAAACCCTGGCGTGTCCTTGCGTACGTGGACCGGGACCTTGCCGACACTGCCCAATAGCCGGGCGACTGAATCAGCGACGGCGGGGTTGGTACTGTCCCCGTGCACGACCTCCACGAGAGGAATCAGGTGCGGCGGGTTCCACCAATGTGTGCCAAGCACCCGTTCCGGGTGAGAGGTATGGCGCGCCACTTCGCCAATTTTGAACACAGAAGTATTCGTTGCCAGTACCGCATGCGGAAGCAACGTCCCCAGCCGTGCGAAGAGTTCCTGTTTTACGTCAAGGACCTCGGCCACGGCCTCGATGACCAGATGAATGCCAGGAGCAACTGCCTCAAGCGTTGCCGCCAGGCGAACCCGGTTGGCGGCTGCAGGGTCGGCGCCCACGGTTACGAGCTGCTTGCCAAGCTTCTCCGGCACTGCTTCCAAAGCCCTCGGATCGACATCGTGTACCGTCACCGACGCACCGGCCCCGGCGAAGACTCCGGCAATCGAGTGGCCCATCAGGCCCGCACCCATGACAAGCACGTTCAGATCTGAGATTGGCTCGGGCAACTCAAAATTTTCCGACTGGATCATGCGACTTTGCAGTCCTTCAGGTCACGTACAGCTGGCCAAAACGAATAGCAGTGCACTGTTGTTTGAGTCACACTACTAAATCCTGATCGCAATTACGATGGTTTCTTTTGCCACCATTGAATAAATAGGGTGGTAAATAACAACAGTGACCTTGCTACCATAGCCACATGAGAGAGTCAGAAACACCACGGGCCGAGCAGCCGGTGCGCACAGTGGATGCCTCATCAGCCGCTACCAGCAGCGCTGACCACCAGCATCGGCGTGAACGCGAACTGCACAGTTTGTATGCGACCGCCCGCTCCCTCACAGCGTTGGTCGATGTCGATACCGTGCTGGCTTCGATCGTGCGGCACGCCCGCGACCTTATCGGAACAGACGTCACCTACCTTTCTGTTTTCGATGAAGGCAGAACGGCACTGACCTTGCGCGCGGTGGACGGTTCGCTGTCGCCGGCCTTTCGCTCGGCACACGTCCCGGCGAACACCGGTGTCGGCGGCCGGGTTGTTCAGACACAAGCGGCGGTGTGGGTAAAGAACTATCTCGCCGACGATTCCCTGGTCCATGACGCGGACTTCGACAGAGTCCTGCGGGCCGAAGGCATAATGGCGCTGCTAGGGGTGCCGCTCCGGAAGGGCCAGGAGGTCTTTGGGATACTCTACGCAGCCGACCGTATCGAACGACCCTTCGGTATCGACGAGGTAGCCCTGCTCAGCGCCTTTGCCGATCACGCGGCTGTGGCGCTTCAAAACGCACGGCTATATGAGGAAAGCAAACGCGCCTTGGCTGACCTTCGTGACGCATACGCAACGATCGAACGCTCTGAACATATGCACGACGCCCTGACAAGAGTCGTGTTGACAGGCGGCGGGGCCGGGGAAGTTGCCGAACTTTTGGCAGCCTCGTTAGGAGGCACTGTTGCGATCTACGACCGTGACAATCAGCTCGTGGTCAACACCAGCGCGGCAGACGAGCAGCCCTCCTTTCCTTCGAAGGATCTCGCCTCGACACTGGAAGACAGCCGTCGGAGTGGCCGCTGCGTGACCTCCACCGACTCCGCTGGCGCGCACCACACTATCGCCCCCATCCTGGCCGGTGATGCCTATCTTGGGCTTGTGGTGCAATCGGCCCCATCCCATTTATTCGACGCAGAGCAGCGCGCTCTGGAGCGGGCCGGACAGATCCTGGCACTCTTGACCCTGAAACAGAATGCACTGGTGGAAGCGCAAGAGCGCGTCCGGGGCGAGTTGCTGGCCGATGTGATCACCTCCTTGCGGCCCTACAGTGCCGAGCTCCTCGCGCGGGCCAACTCGCGGGGCCTGCCGGCAGGTCGGGTCAATGCCGTGGTAATCGTTGCCTGCGAGGTTATTCAGCCTGGCGCGCTCGTTCGCCAACTCCATACCGTGGCTGGAGAATGGCCCGCGCTGGTGGGCCTTCATCAGGGAAAAGCCACGATGGTTCTGGACACCCAGGACGTCAACAAGGCGACGGCAGCAGTGCATCGGTCGCTTCGCGCAAGCCTGAGGGCGCCAGTCATCGTCAGTGCAGCTGCCGTGCAAGCCACTCACCAAAGTCTGCAACGCCCTTTCGAGATCGCATCAAGGTGCATCAAAATCCTTCGCCGCCTCGGCATCGAAGACCGGGCCGTTTCTGCAAGTCAGCTGGGTGTCTATGCCTTGGCCTTCGACCCCGACCGCGGGGACGATCTGCAACAATTCCTCACCGAGACGCTGGGGCCGTTGCTCGACTACGACGCACAACGGAACTCCGACCTCGTGCAGACCCTCGCCGCATACTTCAACAATTCAACCAATCTAACCAAGACGTCAGAAGCCCTGCACGTGCACCTCAATACGTTGGTCAAACGCCTGAACCGGATCAGTTCCGTGATCGGACCGGACTGGCAGGAGCCCCCCAGGGCTCTGCCCCTGCAGCTCGCCGCCCAGTTGAGCATGCTGACCCGAAGCGAAGGCAAAGCATAAGTACCTGATGTTTTTATCCGGCAGGGCCACAGGGAAAGCAGCGGCACCAGTGATGGAGCCGCGCCGTAAGGCTTTTAGCTCCGACCCCACTGTCGATGTAGGTTATTGACACCTCCGCCGTTCAACGGTGTAGAGAATACACCTCAAGTTTGGAGCCAAGAATGGCTAACCTTATGTGAGTCACATCACTGCACACATCTTGCCTTCCAACCCGCATTGCGTAGTTTCAACGCTGAAGCCGTGATGCTCGCCGATATTCGGTATGAAAGGACTTACATGCGTTCCCTTAACGCGAGCGACGCACTGCAGACACTGGGCCAAGGCAGGGGACACAGGTTCACCCCACGGCACTTCTTCCATGCTCCGTCAGAGAGGACAGGCATATGGCTCAGCCCCAAACCGTCATCGCCGAAGACCCGCGCAAAGAGGCGCGCACCGCAAACTGGGTGGCCTTCGTCATCTGCGCCGCACTTTTATTCGATGGCTACGACCTTGTCGTATACGGCACCGTCCTGCCGGGACTGCTTGCCGACCCAAGTCAGATTGGCGCCTTCGATGCCGCCGCAGCTGGCCTCTTGGGCTCGTGGGCGCTTGTTGGCGTGTTGGTCGGGTCGCTGATCTGCGGCGCGGTCGGCGACTTTTTCGGCCGCCGCCGACTCATACTCCTGGGCATCGCCTGGTTCTCGGCAGGCATGTTCATCACGGCCCTGACCACTACCGTCACGGCCTTCGGCGCCATGCGCTTCATCACCGGCGTGGGCCTCGGCATCATCCTTGCCACCGCAGGCGCCACCATGGCTGAATTTGCGCCGGCCGGCCGGCGTCAGTTCTACAACGCGATCGTCTACTCCGGTGTCCCCGCCGGCGGCGTGTTCGCCTCCGTCATGGGCATTATGCTCCTCAATAACATCGGATGGCGCGGACTCTTCATGATCGGCGCCCTCCCCCTCGTCCTGCTCCTGCCCATCGCTTGGTTCAAGCTCCCAGAGTCCCCGCGCTGGCTGCTGGCCCGCGGCCGTGAGGAGGAGGCCCAGGCTGCTGCGCAGCGGACCGGCGTTTCGCTCATTGAAGAACAGGTCATTCGGCAGATAGGCGCCGCCCCGCAGAAGACCGGCTTCGCGGCTGTGTTCTCCAAACAGTTCGCCGTGGCTTCTGTTCTTCTGGGTTTGATGTCTTTCTCGGGCCTGCTGCTGACCTACGGCTTGAACACGTGGCTGCCGAAAATCATGGAGGGATACGGCTACGGGCGAACGTACGCCCTGTTCTTCCCCTTGGCGTTGAACCTCGGCGCTGTGGCGGGAGGTTTGCTGCTCTCGCGCTTCGCTGACAAGGCGGGCCCTCAGCGGGTCATTGCGGGCACCTTCGTGCTGGCCACTATCACCCTGGTGCTTATGACTTTCGGCTTCCCTCTGCCGATGTTGTTCCTGTGCATCGCCATCGCCGGAGTGGGCACCCTCGGCACCCAGGTGCTGGTTTACGGGTTCCAGTCCAACTACTTCACCACCAACGCCAGGGCGGCCGGGGTGGCCTGGTGTGCGAGTGTGGGCCGCCTGGGCGGTATTTTGGGCCCAATCATCGGCGGCTGGTTGGCTGCTGCAGGAATCGGCGGGGCTACCGCGTTCTATATCTATGGCGGCGTCGCCCTGCTGGGTGCGATCGTAACGGTTTTGGTCCCCCACCAGCGCAAGCTGGAAGAAGCCGGGCACAGGGCCGAGGAAATCGTGGAGCACTCCACGGAAGGGGACCTCAGCAGCGCTCCTCCAGTCCGCCTCTGACCCGGAGCTGCCGGCCGTTGCCCAGGTGAGCCATGATCCAGGAACACAGTGTCCAGGACAGGCCTAGGCAACCGGCCGGCTGCTGCCGGTCCCCGCTAGCCTGCCGCTCCCGCCATTATGTCTGATGCATTTATTAGTGGACTAACTCCGTGAATCAATGGTGTTCGGCATCGGACCGGAGGCGCCACACGGAGGAACGGCTTTACCAATGGAGATCAGGCAGCTCAACTACTTTATTGCCGTTGCGGAGGAACGCCACTTTGGCCGTGCCGCCAAACGCCTGCACATGGCCCAGCCGCCCCTGTCCCAGCAAATCCGTCAGCTGGAGGAACAGCTGGGTGTGCGGTTGCTGAATCGCACTACACGCAGGGTAGAACTCACCGCAGCCGGACAGGAATTGCTGAACCGGGGGCGGCAGATCGTCAACGCGGTCGGAACGCTCCGCGCCGATGTCTACCAGGTTGGGCAGGGCGCGGCCGGTGTGCTGCGTGTGGGCTTCTCCGGCTCGGCTACATACGGGGTTATGCCCCCGATCGTCCGCCGCGCCAAGCAGGTACTTCCGGGGCTATCGCTCGAGCTGCACGGCGAGATGCTTACCCCGGCTATGGAGGCAGGACTTCGGGATGGCACCCTCGACGCGGCGCTGCTGCGCCCGCCCCTCGCATCCCAGGAGATCGATTACCACGTTGTGAGGCGCGAGCCGCTGATCGTAGCGTTACCCTCCTTCAGCGCTCTTGCCGTAGACCGACCATTGGCCGTGCGCGAACTTCAAGACCAGGAGTTTGTCGCCTACCCGCCGGAGTCGGTGCTCTACCGAACCACCGCAGGCATCTGCCGCCCGGCCGGTTTCCAGCCACGGATCGCCCAAGTGATCAGTGAGACCCCCACGATGCTCTCATTTGTGGCTGCCGGTGGTGGTATTGCCATCATTCCAGCCAGCATCCGCGCCCTTCAGCTTGAGGGCGTGGTCTATCGCGATATCGAAGAAGCCCCCGAGGTGGAGCTGGCCGTCGCTTGGCGGCGTGACGACCGGTCAGCGCTGCTCCAAAGTTTTCTCGACGTCGTTCGCGCTGCGACTGCAGGACTCCCTAATCCTGCTCCCACCCCTCCCGGTTCCCTATGACGATGAGGCGCCGCCCTATGGCAGGTGACTCGTGTCCTCAGTCCGTGAGGCGGAACCGTGCCGCAAGTTCACTGCGGGAGCGGATCCCCAGCTTCCCGTAGATGCGGATTAGATGGTACTGCACAGTCTTCTCGGCCAAAAACAGGGCGCGCGCAGCCTCCTTGTTGGTGGCCCCGGCCGCTACGAGTTCGGCCACGGCCTGCTCCTTGGCCGTGAGCTGGACCTGCGGACGCGTTACGGCAGCGAGCACGGCGCCAGAAGGGTCGGGCAGGTTGCCAACGTCAAGACCTGTCGCCTTCAGCTCCCGGTCGCATCTGTCCACATAAGTAGCCGCGCCCAGGGAATCGTAGAGATCCCTTGCCACCCGAAGCACTGAGGAGGCCAGGCGCCTTTTGCCAGCCCGTCGCATGCTCTGCCCGAACGCAAAGCTCACTCGAGCCCGCAGATATGGCCGGTTAAGCCCGCGCAAATGCCCCAGCGCCGCTTCGAAGTGCTCGCGGGCGGTATCGGGATCCCCTTGGGCGGCCACGAGCCGGCCCCTGGCCCACGCCATCCGCGCCAAGTCTGATGGTATTGCCCGTTCTCGCCGTACCTGCTCGAAGGCGCTGAGGAACGAGTCCGCCATGTCAAGCTGGTCAGTCATGACGAGGGCGTTAACGTAGGTGTCCTGCCAGGGCCAGAAGGACACCCTGACGTCTGTCCAAGGGTCCAGCTCCGTCAGAGGCTGCAGCACGGCCAAAGCGCTTTCGTAGTCCGGGCGCGCCTCATGGAAACGCGCGCGGGCCAGGCTGGCGGGGACCTGCATCGCCCGATAGGTGCCGGGCTGCACGGCCCCCTGGGAGACGTGGTATCGCGCCTGGTCCCAGTCGCCGCGCATGGACCATAGTTCAGCGGCGGTCCAGTACAACAACGGGCGGATCAGTGGCATCCGCGAAGTCTCGAGCCGCACCGAAGCGCGGGCAACGGTAGCGGCGGCCGCATCCCAGTTACCGAGCACGAGGTGGGTGCGGGCCAACCATGCCTCGGCCCACAGGGAGATTCGCAGGGATCCGCCCCGGTACTCAGTCGGGGCTGCCGCTTCGAAATTCACAAGTGCTGTCTCGGCGTCGTCCAGGCGCAGGGCCAGCCACCCAGCACCCATCTGCACGCGCTGCTTCTGGGCGTTCTCGGATGCGTGCTCGAAGGCCCGGTTATAGGAGGCCTCGGCTTCCGCCAACCGGCCCTGTGCGTACAGACCCAGCCCGTAGATGGCCTCCGATTCGATGTTGGCCGGAGTGCCCGGCTTCGTGAGGGACATGGCCTGCTCCGCCCAGCGGGTGATGAGGGGGCCGTCCCAGGACGCCACCCCGTGCAGAACCAAGCGTTGGGCCACCTGCGCGGCGGCCGCCGGGTCCCGTTCCGGGTTGCTTGTTCGCCAGGCCATCTCCAACTGGGTTTGGGCGCTATGGTTATGCCCCGACGCTGTGGAGAGGTAGCCCAGCACGGACGAGCGCAGCGGCGAGGGGGCGGTGTCCGGGATCCGGTGCAACCGTGAGGCTTCCTCGGCGAGCATCGCCACGGGTTTGCGCCGGGTCACCCGGTGCTCACGATTGTTTACCTCGTCCATGAACGCCTGGCACGCTGCTTGGGAGTTCGGCGAAGGTGGCGTAGTCGCCGCGGAGGTTGGTGTCCTTCGGCACGAGGTCGGCCTTTGCGAGTTTCACCGAAGCTTCAACCCCGCCCTTGCTGGCCGGGTCCGCGGGCTGGCAGGTCAGCACGGTGATCCCGTAGCGCCGGGCGAAGTCCAGGGTCTGCTGGTTCCGGACCGGGACGCGCAACATGGCTGTTGTCACGGTTTTCTCGTTGTCCGTCAGGAGGGTGTCAGATGGTTTGTGTAGGGGTTCCGGTCTTCGTGTGATTGGAGAACACTTGTCCATGATTGATTCCCATGAGGAGCTCAGCGCGGAGCTCGCCGACAGGGTCGCTGCGGCCGGGGACATGGAGGCCTTCCAGGCCTCGGGCGCCTCTGACGAGCTGATGGAGCAGATAGTTGCCGGCCGGCTGCAGATCGATGGCAAGGACGGGTTCCTGAACCTGATGATCGAGGCCGTGCTGGAACGGGGCCTGCAGACCGAGCTCAGCGAGCACCTGGGCTATGAAAAGGGTGATCCCGCCGCCCGGGTGCTGCCGAACTCCCGCAACGGCAGCTACCCCAAAACGGTGGCGTCCACGGTTGGAGACGTCGGCCTGGCCGTGCCCCGGGACCGGGCGGGCACCTTCTCCCCGCAGCTGGTTCCCAGGGGCTCACGGCGTACCGGCGGCCTTGATGACATGATCATCAGCCTCTACGCCGGCGGCATGACGATCCGGGACATCGCCCACCATCTGGAGTCCACGGTCGGCACCGAACTCTCGCGAGAGACGATTTCCAAGATCACCGACGACGTCCTCGAAGAGGTCCTGGCCTGGCAGTCCCGGCCTCTGGACCCCATTTACCCGATCCTGTACCTGGACGTGACCGTCGTGAAAATCCGGGACGGACACCAGGTGAAGAACAAGGCTGCCCACATCGCCGTGGGCGTGGATCTCGAGGGCGTCAAACACGTGCTCGGGGTCTGAATCCAGGCCACCGAGGGGGGCGAAGTTCTGGGCCGGCGTCTGCGCCGAGCTCGCCAACCGCGGCATCAAAGACGTGCTGATCGCCTGCTGTGACGGGCTGACGGGGTTCCCCGAGGCGATCCAGGCGACCTGGGCCAACACCACCGTGCAAACCTGCGTGGTGCACCTGAGCCGCTCCTCCATGCGTTTTGTCGCCTACGGGGACCGGAAAAAGTCGCCGCCTGCCTGCGCTTCATCTACACCGCCCCCCACCATCGAGGCGGCCGTGTCCGCCCGCGAGGACTTCGCCGCCGGAGAACTCGGGCGAAAGTACCCGGCCGCGGTCAAAACCTGGGAAAACGCGTGGGAACGGTTCATTCCCTTCCTGGCCTTCCCGCCGGCGCTGCGCAAGGTCATCTACACAACCAACGCGACCGAGTCCCTGAACTACCAGCTGCGCAAGATCATCAAGAACTGCGGCCATTTCCCCAACGACCAGGCCGCCGTGAAGCTCCTCTGGCGATCTGCAACATCGAAGATAAACGCGCCAGGGAACGCCG
Organism: Arthrobacter globiformis; assembly: GCF_030815865.1. NCBI lineage: Bacteria > Bacillati > Actinomycetota > Actinomycetes > Micrococcales > Micrococcaceae > Arthrobacter > Arthrobacter globiformis. Next base: position 2,627,307 of record NZ_JAUSXI010000001.1, on the reverse strand, counting down.
CAAGAGCAGGACCACTGAGAAGGAATCAGCAGAAAACCATCTCGTCGAAGGCTCAGCCACCCCCTGCTGGATCCAGGCCCTGGGAGTCCTGAGCATCACCTACCCCGAACGACTCGAACCCTACCTGACCTAAAAAAGACTTTGACCACTTACACAAATAAGTTGACAAGCTCTCCGTCAGCACATACGTCGGTGCCCCGCCCAGGATCCGGAAGCACCGGTCCAGGGCGGCGAACACGCTCGGCGCGGTCCTGTCCCGCAACGGGATCACGATCCGGAACCGGGAGAACGCCAGCCACGCCACGAACAGGATCGTCTTCACCCCGCCGATCCGGGGCCCGTCACCGAAGTCGTACTGCAACCACATCCCCGGCTCGGTGATCCACGGCCGGTGAACGCGCGTGTGGCCCAGCCGCCACGCGGCCTTAACCTGCGCGATCGTCCGGCGGGTGGAGCGCTCCGAACCCATGTAACCCAGGGCGAGGAGCTTCTCATGCGCCCTATCAGCCCGGATCCGGCCCTTGGAGGCTTCGATCCATTCCTCGATCTTCCCGTGACCGTCTGCCCGCCAGGTAGCAGCGTGACGCGAACCACCAGTCATGTCGCGGTCGCGTATTTCGCGGCGGTTCCGCGGAAGAAAATGGCGGACGAAAATCCTATCGTGGAGTGGTTCCAAGACCCGAAAGGATTACCCACATGCCCGTAATCGACTGCAAGAATCGTGCAGGCCTATCTCTTGAGACGAAAGCCCGACTCGCCGAGGAGATCACCACAGAGGTTCGCAACGTCATCAAGTCACCGACGGACCTGATCAGTGTGACGTTTGCCGACCTCCCTGCCGAAAGCACCTACAGGTCAGGGCAGTCAACCGATGACACCCTGATCTTCTGCCACATCCGCAAGGGGCGTAGCGACGAGGCAATCAACCGACTCCTGGCTGCGGTCAGTGCGACATGGGCGAAAATCACGGACACCTCCGAAGACAACATCGAGCTGCTGGTGGCCGAATACCCGGCAAAGTTCACGCTCCGCGGAGGGGTACCGCTGCCTGAGCCGCCGATCGTGTAGATGAACTGAGACAGGTCCTTGTGAGGAGGTTGCTATCGCTACTCCTCACAAGGCCCTGTCTTCGCGTTCACCGCGGGCGAGTAGTCGAAATTCGCTCGGCGACATTCCCGTCTCTTTCTTGAACCGTGTCGTGAAATGCTGCGAATGGGTGAAACCGCTCTCCCAGGCAATCGTCGTGACGCTCGCGTTCGAGCCCGCGAGGCGTCGCTTCGCCTCTTCGGTTCTCGTCTCGATGATATATCGCATCGGCGACAGCCCCGTGCTCTGCTTGAACGCACGCAGGAAATGTCGCGGGCTCAGGTCGCACAACGCGGCCAATTTGGCGACGGTCAGCGACTCCGCACGGTGAGCACTCACGAACTCCCGGACGACGCGAAGATTGAGAGCACTCAATCCGCCGAAGTACTCGTCTCCCCGGCGAGGCGATGTTCTGCTCATCCGGGCGAGCTGCGCCAGGGTTTGCAGCGCCCAACCCTCGGCGTACAAGTCGAAGTAAGGATCCTGATGGACGGCCTCGGAGGCTAGTCCGGCAAGACTTCGACGAATGCTCGGATGACCGAAACCAACAACCGCCCGAGAGAAGACCCCCGGAAGGTCGTGGTCGAGCCTATTGACGTCAAGAAATGCGACCACATAGTCGACGTATTCGCTGACCTCGAATTCACCGACGACTTGGTGAACCGCTGGTATCAGGCCGAGATCGTGCCTGGGATTGACCTTGTTGTCGACCTTTTCCCCGTCGATGACGAGGTGCAGACTTTCCACACCGCTGCGAAACCAGAACAGTGCGGGGCGTGGCTGTTGGAAACTCCAACTGATCGGACCTTTGGACCTCCGACGAATGATCTCTACGTTGGCGCTGGCGCTTTCCGCGACTATCGAAGAGACAAGTTCGCCTCCTACCTGTCGCTTCCACATGTTGTCGGACTGTGCTTCAACCACAGCGCGCCTCATTTCTTCACTGCCCCCGGGCGAGAGCCATCAAAGGTGTCATTAAATAAGTCTAACGCAAAAATATTGCTTTAACACTTGAATGTCTTACGCTGAGTAAAGCAAAACGCTTGCTTTATGAAAGAGGGATGATGTCCACGGATGTTTCAAGCCAGGCCTTAGGAGCGTTAAGTTCTCCCGGCACAGCCCACCAACGTCGTGTCCGCCGTCTTGACCCCAGGGCTGCCTTCGTCCTGTAGGCGGCCATCTCCGCGGCCTCGAGCGCGCCGACACCGCTCTACGCGATCTATCATTCGTCGCTGCACCTGTCAGCGCTGCTGGTCACGATCATCTTCGCGGCGTACGCGATTGCTGGCACTCTTGATCGTCGGGGCTCTGTCCGACCACGTGGGCCGACGCACCGTCATTATTGATGCTCTGGCCATTCAACTCGCAGCGATGATCTTGTTCATTTTTGCCGGAAATGCAGCGGAACTGATTACGGCACGAGCAATCCAAGGGCTGGCGACGGGTGCGGGCACGGCAGCATTGGCGGCCAGGGCTGACGGATCTGGCTCCTGCAAAGGCTCCGCTCGTCAACAGCGTGTCCCCGGTGGTCGGCATGGCAGTGGGCGCACTCGGATCAGCGGCCCTGACAACGGTCGCGGCCTTTCCCACCGTCGAAATCTTCATCATTCTCGCGGCCCTCCCGGCAGGTCCCGTTGAAAGGCCTCGGGCATCGCCGGCAGCAGCCCGTGCCCGTCATCGGGTCCCAGATCGCGCAGAACGGCCAGGCGGTCAGGGTCCAGGGACATGCTGCCGGTCCGGGGGGTAGGTGTCCCCGGGGCCCAACGTTCGAGCAACGCCGCGAGTTGCCCTAGATCGACCGGTTTGGCGAGGTAGTCGTCCATGCCCGCTGCCAGGCACCTCTCCCGGTCCCCGTCCAGCGCTCCGGCCGTCATGGCCACGATCGGGATGCGGGCGGCGCCGGTGTCCCTGCGCCGGATGAGTCTGGTGGCTTCGTAGCCGTCCATGACGGGCATGTGGCAGTCCATCAACACGGCCGCGTACTCGGTCGCCGCTGTTGCGGCTACTGCTTCTGCTCCGTTGGAGGCCAGATCGACGGCGAACCCGAGCCTGCTGACCATGCCCTGGGCGACGAGCTGGTTGACTTCATTGTCCTCCACGACCAGAATGCGTCCCCGCGCAGCAACGCCTTGCTCCTGGGGAGGACCTGCAACGGCGGGGGTATGGGCTTTGGCCACCGGGTTCGGTGAGGCTATGAGGCGGATGAGCCGGTTGTAGAACTCAGAGCTGCGCACCGGTTTCATCAGCCACTCCCGGACTCCGGCGGCGGTGAACTGGTCCTTATCGATCCGCCTGGTTGAGGTCAGCAGGATTATGCGGATGGATGCCAGTGCGGGGTCGGCCGTCATGGCGCGGGCGATCTCGAGTCCGTCCATGTCTGGCATGCACAGGTCAAGGACGGCGATCTCGTACGGGTCCGCAGTCCCGGCCGCTTCCTTGGCACGGCTGAGGGCCGCCCGGGCGTCCGCCGCCGTGTCGGGCCGCAACTGCCAGCTGCGCAGCTGGGATTCCAAAATAAGGCGGTTGGTGGCGTTGTCATCCACGACCAACACACGCAGACCGGTGAGCGCCTCCGGAGCCGGGCAAGGCGGCGTTCGTTCGGCGACGGGCAGGGGCAGGCTGAACCAGAACGTGCTGCCTTCGCCCGGCATGCTGTCCAGTCCGATCGTTCCACCCATCGCTTCGGTCAGGCGGCTGCAGATGGCCAGGCCCAGGCCTGTCCCCCCGTAGCGGCGCGTGGTAGAGGCGTCCGCCTGGATGAAGGACTGGAAAAGCCGGGACTGATCGGAGGGGTCGATGCCAATACCCGTATCACGCACCTCGAAAGTGACCATGGCCCTGCCCACGCCGTCCTCGGCTGAGGTTACCTGGATGGCAACTTCCCCAGCCTCCGTGAACTTCACGGCGTTCGTCGCCAGGTTCAGCAGGATCTGCCGGATCCGGCCGGCATCGCCGCTCAGCCTCGCCGGAACCTCCGGCGCGCAGAAGGCGGTCAGCTCCAGACCCTTAGCCTGGGCCGGCTCCGCGAGCAGACCCGCGGCTTCCTCAACCAGGAGCCGAACGTCAAAGGGCCTCACATCCAGATCGACCTTGCCCGCTTCCAGCTTCGAGAAGTCAAGAATGTCGTTGATCAGGGCAACGAGGGCTTCCCCGGCGCCCTTGATCCCCTCGGCGTATTGCCTTTGCGTCTCATCCAAAGGTGTTTCCATCAACAGCGAAGTGAGGCCAATGACGCCGTTCATGGGAGTGCGGATTTCATGGCTCATCGTGGCCAGGAATTCGGACTTCAGCCGGCTGGATTCCAGCGCTGCTTCGCGCGCCGCCTGCAGCTCCTGCTCGGCCGCCTTGCGCTGCGTGATGTCCTGGGCGATCGTCGCGATGCCGCTGAGGCCCTTGGCACCACGGATCGGGGAAATGGTAAGGGAAACGGGAACCAGGCTGCCGTCTTGACGCAGGAATTCACTCTCATAGCTCCTCGAACCCAGACCCTCAGCGATAGCGGCCAGAGCCCGCAGCTTTCCTGGCCGACGATGCTCCGGAAGAAGGAACCCGACATCCGTCCCAATCACATCTGCTGCGCTGTATCCGTACAGTTTTTCCGCCCCAGGATTCCAGCTGGTAACGACCCCTTCCGGGTTCAGTCCAATAATCGCGTCCGCCGATGAATTCACAATCGCGGCCAGGCCCTCCAGCTCCTTGGTCCGGGCAACGACGTCACGCTCCAGGCCGGTCGTGAGGCGGTTATTCTCGAAAATGATCAGCATCTGGCGTGCCAGCACAAGCACCAGCCCGGCCGTACCCGCGACCACCAGGAACGGGTCCAGCTCATGCACATGTGGGCCGGCGAACACCAAAACGGCGCCAATGACCGGCAGGTAGGGCAACAGCTCCAGAGCCAGTGCGTACACCCTTGATTCGGGACGGACCGTTTGCCCCTGAGGCGTCAGCGGCGCCAGCGCGATCAACAAAAATGCCGTGATCCATCCCAGCGCCAGAGGTGAGCCGTTGCTCCCGATACACCCTTAAAAGTCATCCTGACATAGATACTGTCTGTCACCGTCAGGATGAGCAGGCCGCTGCCAAAGCACAGCCACGGCATCCGCTCCCCCGGCTGCCGGCGCATCGCAAGAACAAGCACCGATGACGTCACCAGGATGTCAGCGACCGGGTAGGCATAACCCGTCAACGTGGCCAGAAGATCCACACCCCGGACCGTTAATACAGGGCCCAGCACGACATACCAGCTGACGATCAACACCCGACACGGCGATCACAGCGGCATCCAGCACAGTCCGCCACAAAGCCACCTGCGTGGCTCCCGGCCGCCTGAACGAGAACAGCGCGATCGCCGCCGGAACGTAGAACCCCAGGAACCCCGCGTCGGCCAGCGACGGAAAAGGATAGGCATGGTTCAACGTCAGCCCGTAGAACGTCCAGACCGCCATCCCGGCGGCGTACGTACCCGCCGCCGCCGCCATAAAGGCCCACGCCCTGCCGTTGGCCGCACCGGCCGCCGCCGCACGCCCGCAGCTTATCGCGGCAACGATGGACGAGGCGAGAATGGCAAAATCTCCCACCGCCATCGCATGGGGCGAGCCGCTGTTGCCAACAAAAAAGACGGCCAACACGGCAACCAGCACCGCGCCACCCGGAACCAGCCACGGCAATCCCATACTGCCGCCACTGACCGACACCCTACGTTTCCTGAGACCGGAGAACGGAAACACACGCGTCCCTTCCACAGCTGCCTCCGCGCGCCCGGTCCCCAATGGACACGCCAGACAGCACCCCCAAGCGATCCCCCAGCGAGAACGCCAACAAGTCCAGAGGGAGCACAGCCCCCGGTTGAATCCCCTCCCAGGACAGGACTTTGCTGCATCATCGCACAAGAAACTGCTTCGGACTATGTGCGGATTCTCTGAGGGGGTCTAACCACGATGCAGGGTTGAGCGTGGCGCCTTCGACGCTGAGGAGTTTGTTATCCCGTTTGCACCGTGTTCCATCGGCCGCAGGCTGTGAGAAAGGCTGACGAGAGGCCGAATGCTGTCGACCATGGCGGATAGCAACATCTCCGGATGGTATTGGAGGAGGGTTGGGTAGCTAGGGGAGCCCCTGGGTTGGGTGACCTCGCCGGCTGCCGGCCTTGCCCGGCAGTTGTCTACGACTCGTTGCGTACTGTAACTGCCCGTACCTAAAGCGCCTCTGCTGTTGTACGTGAAATGTCACAAGTCCAGAACTCCCTTTTCCTCGGAGCCGGTCTGGCAGTTAGGGGTTCTATTCCGTAGTGGTGACGCTATGTTGCGAACGTCCTGGATTTCAACCTGACTTTTCGCGCTTGTTCCCGGCACCCGGCGACGGCGGGAGTCATCCAGCAGGTTGGCCATGAAGGAGTATGAAAGACCAGCCAGCGGACACCTCACTTCCTTACGTCGCGCCAAGAAACGTCCACCGGATCATGCAGCAGACGCCGTAGGTACCCATGAGCAGGCAACGACGCGAAAACCAAAGACGCAGGGATGAAAGGCGGCGTGAGCTTCATGAGCCACATGCACGGCAATGCAATCTCTCAGTCGGCCACGGTAATGCGCCCCAGAGCATCCGAGGGAGTCCAACGGAACCGATTCCCGAACAACTCGGTACAAGTCATGTCGCACTCCCCCGGACCCACCATGAAGAAGCAGCAAAGCCAACACGAAGAGAGAAGGAGAAGCCCAGTGCTCACCCAAACAGGAACTTCAATTACCCACCGCTATGGGCGCCTGCCTGCGTTGCCGCATGCGGTCCAGAGCGGTCGTAGTTCCTCACCCTGTCCATGCCAACAGGAAGATAACGGTAAACCACGAATGTCTTGAACGCTCACCAATGCGGCAGTAGGTATAACTTCATCCTCCGCTCGCAGTCAGGGTCCCCGATGCTGATCAGTACTGACGGTGCTCGCTGCAAGCAGGGCTAAGAGCAAAAATGCGCTGGCAGGAGTCTTGTGTAATAGGCATACACCGTGTGATTATTACAAGACCAATTCCACTGATCTGGAACGGAGCAACACACGAATGGCAACGCTGTCCTATGAAGTTTTGGTAGTCGAGGGCACTCCGCGTGCCGGAGACCAACACCTTCCCGAATGCGGCGCATCGACGGACTCGACACCGACTCTCCCCAATTGACACACCCCCTTTGGTCCCCGTCAGAATCCACCAAGCCCTCCGAGTAACGGCGCAGTCGAGTTCGTCGCAACGGAGCCGCTCACAATCGACCCTCCCACCGCCCTTCATCAGTACGAGGCGCAGGCTGAATTTTCCCAGCCGATAACCCTGTACAGCTGGGAATCGGTCCGTGAATGACTGGCGCCACCACCGCAGCGTCCTTACAGTCGGCACCAGGACTCTTTTCCATTGCAGCCTTGCGCGCGAACCCATCGCATTTCATCGCTTTTTGGCTGGGCCGTCGGGCATCGCTATGTCATGGACCAAGCGGAATCCGCAACCGACTACAGCCGGAAAAACTCATCCTCCCGCCCCCCCGCCGACCCAACCATACGAAATGAACCGGAAATCATGACTTGGACCCAACCTTCGAGCAACTCGACAGTGGGCGCGTATAGACGTCCCCTCAGCAGCCCCGTCTTAGACTGGAATGAGCTCACGATCGGCGATAACGTCATAATCGTTGACAGGAGGGGAAACCTGACACCTGCGACCGTTGACACTCTCAACGACGACGGAACTATCGTGTGGCTGAAACCCCAGCACCTAGGGCACAGAACCCTCCACCTCAGAACAGACCCAATCATGCTTCACCGAATATGCTAGGCGCGCGTGTGCTAACTGGTGGAGCGAACGGCTCGATCGTTCCGATCTACGCCTATGCCCATGTGCCGAATGGCTACGCGGGGGACGCGACTGAGCACATCATCGCCCAGATCGAGCGCTTTGCTCCCGGGTTCCGGGACCGGGTCGTCGGGCTGAGCGTGCGCACTCCGGCCCAGACCTCGGCCGAGAATCCGAACTTCGTTGGCGGCGATATTCTCACCGGCGCCAAATCACCACTGCAGTTTCTCCTCGGCCCCAAGCTGAGGCGTACCCGGCGTCTACCTGTGCTCCGCAGCAACGCCGCCCGGGCCCGGCATCCACGGCATGGGCGGATACAACTCGGCGCAGCGCGCGCTCCGGTACTTGACTCACCATGCCGCAGGAAGAAGGGAGGTCTCCATACCTTGACCACACCAGGATTCACGGACGGTGATCAGCAGATGCGCGAGCTCGTGGCGCAAGCGGGGCGCAAACTGCAAGAAATGGGTCCACGAATCGTCGACGACATGACAGAGCTGCTCTCAACTCGTGTATCCGGCTTGGATCAAGACCCCCAACTCATCGAAATGCTGCATGCGAGCATCGACGGAAACGTCTGGACCCTGGGCCATATTCTCACGAATGACATCGGTACTGATTCGATCCAGCCCAGCACGGGAGCGGTGGAGTATGCCATGCGGCTCGCCCAGCGCGATGTGCCGCTCGGCTCGCTCACCCGTGCCTACTACCTTGGGCAGTCCATGCTCGTGCGCCGAGTCATCGACGCCGTTGACCAACTGCAGCTCAAAGACAAAGACGTCCAGATGAACCTCGTGCGGGTCGTCACCGACGTGACCCACAACTACATCGATTGGATTCTGCAATACGTCACCGAAGTGCACGTCGCAGAGCAGCAGCGGTGGTGGACAACGCGCGCGGTGACGAATGCCGCCGCGGTGATGAAGGTGCTGCGCGACGAGGCGATCTCGGCGGCGGGATTCGAAGCAAAGACGAAGTACTCGCTCGAACAGAATCACGTTGCGTTCATCGCGTGGTTTGAGTTCGGCACCCCCGACACAGAGGACCAGCAACGGATCGATCAGCTGCTGCGGCGAATGGCGTCGATCGTGCACTCGTCGAAACCGCCCCTGATCACCGCCTCAGACCGGTCGACCGCGTGGGCGTGGGCGGCGATGCCGTCCGCGGAAGTTAGCACAGAGGTGATGCGCCGTATCTCAGCGTTCGCTGCTTCGGATGCACAGAATATTCGCGTCGCGATGGGCGCGCCCGGCAGCGGGGTCGCGGGCTTCCGACGGAGTCACGAACAAGCGGCGAAGGCCAGACTCGTGGCCCTCGGCGCGCAGCGCTACCGCGAGGAGCGGCTGGTGGCGTTTGGTGACCCAGACGTGGGGTTCCTATCGCTCATCATGCACGATACGAAGAGCGCGCTCATCTGGACCAGGGAGGTACTGGGCGACGTCGCACTGCCAGGGGAACCAAACGCGGCACTCCGTGAAACCCTTGCAACCTTCTACGCGAGCGGCGAGAACGTCTCGAAGACAGCCGAGCTGCTTGGCCTCCACCGGAACACAGTGCGGCAGCGAGTGGGGCGGTTTGAGGCGGGGCGGGGCACGAAACGCATCAACGGCCTGGAGATCTCCCTGGCGCTCAAACTATTCGAACTGCTGGGGGACGGCAGCTGACCAACCCCTCTTGCAGAAGCTGCAGATAACGTGCCGACCGTCACCCTCCACCGCAAAAGGGTCAACTTCATCGTGGACCTGCTTCGGGCCGATGACATCCGCACACGCTGACGTCGAGCTCAGCACGGCCCGCTTCACCAATCCCCCCCTCCCCGTTTCGGAACGGGTGGAGAACCTTCTGCAGAAGATGACCCTCGAAGAGAAGGTGGGTCAGATGCTGCAGCTCGACGCCCGCGCACTCTAGAGCGAACTCAAGGCGCAGCCGACATCGGGCGACACATGCGCTGACGAATAGGCACGGTCAAAGCACTGCGATTCACATGGCGGCTCAGTACACAACTGAGGATTCCCACTACCCAGCAGAGGGGCGTCACGTTGAATTACACCCCCAACCTGACGTCTCCACCCGCAGGGCTTGACGGAACCACGCCTATTGGCGATTTGAAGTAGAGGTGATTTGCAGGAGTTACGCGATGCTTCCGTTCCTTGGAGAGGTATACGTTTTCCGAGGGCCAAAGGCTAACCCCCGTACGGGTGGCTGTCACTCGTATCACCGGATTTGCTGGCGAAAGCCATGCGGAAGGAGCAAGAATCAGCCGTGAGAATGCTTCCTGAAAATGGTCTACGGACACCAAACCGTGACAACCCACGTCGCACCTGCCGCCCTGGCGTAAGCCAGGAGAACGATTTTCTTGGGATCTCCCCCGGATAACAGATCCACACCTAAGCCATCGCCCGAGCTTGCAGGCCCACATCCGCGGCTACTACAAAGAAGCCGGGCTGGGCCCCGAAGGGGACCCAGCCCGGCCATCGTTGACCTTGAGGCGGAGTTTTTGGAGAGATGTTGGGCCCAAACGGCAGTCTAACCCGCGATGTCGGGACGAAAACTCCAAGGTAGTTGAGGGGTAGCGGACCTCGATTTCCAGCGTCTGGAAGTCGTCGGCCACGTTCCGGCCCACCAGCAGTCGCAAGGAGCCGGGCTCGACCTGCCATCCGCCGTCGTAATGTTCAAAGGCGCGGGCCGGGATCCGCACTTCAATGGTGTCTGTCTGGCCAGCCGGAACGGACTGCGGCGCGTGCGCTGTGCCGAGCTCGAACGTCGTGTAGCCCAGACCGAAACCGAACGGCAGCAGCGGCGCGGCGCCGCCCGCGGACTGCTGCTTGAGCCAGGCGCGGTAGCCGACGTGGACGCCCTCGCTGTAGACCAACCTTGCCGTCAACCGGTGTGGTGTTCAGGACGGGAACGTCCCCGAGCGCGGCCGGCCAGGTGGTGGGCAGCCGGCCGCCTGGCTCTTCCTTGCCCAGCAGGATGTCCGCCACGGCGGTGCCAAACTCCTGCCCGCCGAACCAACCCAGCAGCACCGAGCCGACCCTGTCCAGCCACGGCATCAGCACCGGTGATCGGAGTTGACCACCACGACGGTGCGCGGATTGACCGCCGCCACGGCTTCGACGAGCTCGTTCTGGTGGCCGGGGAGGTCAAGGTCCTTGCGGTCAAAGCCCTCGGATTCGATGGCGGCGTTGGTGCCCACCACTACGACGGCAACGTCGGCCGTCCGGGCCGCCTCGACGGCGGCCCGGGTCTCGGCCTGGGGGTCGGCGACGATGGCTTCCTCGCCGAGCAGGATGGCCGTCAGCGGAATTTCCTGCTGCTGCGGCAACCGGTACAGGGCGTCGATGGCGAACCGCTGGCCGGCCGTGGCCTCGAAGGAGTGGATGTCTGGGGCGGGTCGAACAGCGCGGCGCCCAGGACATCGGTGTCGTCCTCCAGTTCGCCGTTAAAGACCTCGGTGCCATCGATGGAAACGGTGATGTGGCCCACCGTTCCCACGCCAAGGTGCCGGACGCCGGCGGTTTCGGCCGTCCACTCGGTCTGCATGCGGATGGCCGCCGTGCCCTCCGGAATGCCGACGCCGAACCAGATCAGGTGGGAAGCAAGCCGGTCCTCACCGGAGATCTCCGTTCCGTCGGCGGCCAGGAAGGTGACCCGCATTCCGGGCACGCCGCTGACCGGGTTGTGCAGGGCTGGCGGGCGAACGGCTGCAGCCCCTCGGCCACCTTGGCGCCGCGGGCGTAGGTGACGTGACGCCGTCGGGCAGTGCCTTGCGCAGCCCCTCCAGGGGGACACGTTGTACTTGGGCATGACAGTGGCGCTGCCGCCGCCCTGCGTGCATGCTTCCTCGGCGTTGTGCCCGATGACGGCCACGCTGCCGAGCGCCCTGGCGTCGAGCGGAAGCAGGCCGCCCTCGTTGCGGACCAGCACCGCGCCGCGAACCGCCACCTCGCGGGCCACCTGGGCCCCGTCGAGTTCCGTGGGGAATGCGATGGCCGGCTCAAAGCCGTCGAGCGAACCCACCCTGGCGGCGAGCCGCAGGATGCGGGTGACCTTTTCCGCGATCGCCTCCCGGCTGACGCGGCCATCTTCGACGGCGGCGAGCAGCTTCGTGCCCCAATGGCCCACCGGGCCCGGCATTTTGAAGTCCTGGCGGGTGTCGGCGGCCTCCACAGAGCGGACCCCGGAGGCCCGTGCGGAGCGCGTCCTGCTACGAAAACGAAACCGAAGGCCAGGAATTTCCCTTACTCAGAACGTTTGGATTATGCGCGGTATGCCGACGCAGGAAATGTGAGATGTCCCGTCCGGTCGACGATTATGACGTTCTCGCCGAGCGCAAGTTCGTTCCAGTCCAGGACTGGACTGCTGAGGGGCCGCTTGGACGCGGCTGTTGTCGAGTTGCTCAAGGGTTGGGTTCGGGTCATGTTTCTGGTTCATTTCCAATGGTTGGGTTTGGATGGCAGGACAATTCTCCTGTCGTAGGCTGTTGGGGTTTCCGTTGGTCCATGGAACTGCGGGCCGGACCGCCCGGCGAACAGCGATGACATGCGAGGGTTCTGCCCGCTGTGTGCTGACCTGTCGTGGCGTTGGCCACGCAGGATGCGATGGATATGGACGGCTGTCGGCCATAATTGCTGTACGCGGGAGCCGAACTGGCTCAGTGTATACGGCGGAGATCAGGCTCGTTGGTGCTTCAGTTGACTGCCGAGCGTGCTCTGTGGGCGCGGACGTTGGCGCGGTTGCCGCAGAGCTTGACGTCATGCCAGACGCCGCTGTTGTTGTTGGAGCGGTCGTAGAAGACGACATCACACGTATCGCTCTTGCATGACTTCATGCGCCGCAGGACGCCCTCGAGCTGGCCTTGGTGGCAGATGAGCAGCAGCGCCGTCTCGAAGTACTTCCAGCCCTCCCCGCCGGGCCAAAGCTCGATACCTCCGGCGGAAACCGTCATCACGGGATGGTACGTAGGGTTTTTCCGGGCGGGTCCGCCGGCGGTTTCGGAGTGGGAGTGACCGAAGAGGCCCTCAAACAGCTGGTCCCTGAAAGCCACCAAAGCTTTGCGGTCGTTCTCCGTCAACCTGGGCAGGGTCTTCGCCCAGCCCAGATCGTCGACGGATATCCACTGCTCAATCACCTGGTCGGCCCATTCCTGTGCGTCATTTAAGGTGGCGAGCAGGTCAGGGGGCGCTATCGTTCCCTCTGTAATGGTGTTGAGGAAGTCCTGAACAAGACCGAGGTTTCCGGGCGCAACAGGCAGCCCGTATCGGGTTGTAGCGGGCCAAGCCATGTATCGTCCGGATCCTTTGGGCATGTTGAGGTGTTTCTCCTTAGTCTACTTGTCCTGCATTAGGTGCTTGGTGAACCACTGCAGGGCTGCAGCGGAGGTGGCTTCGAATTCTCCGAGGTAGGCGTCGAAGTGTCCTCCGGGGAAGACCAGCAGCTCTTTAGGTGGGAGGGCGCGCTGGTAGGCCTCCAGTGCCAGGTCAGTGGGTGTCACCCGGTCGTTGTCTCCGACGATCATGAGAAGAGGGGTCGGTGAGATGCGTCCTATGAAGATCCCTGGTTCGTAAGCCCGCGCCGCCCTCGTTGAGCGTACGGTGACGTTGTTCTCCCAGAGCCCGTCCGGGATTGGTTGCAGGTAGAACGATACGGCTTCCGGATCCGTGTAGCTTGCAGGGACGGACCCGTCAGAGACCAAGGCAATACGGTGCGGTTCCTCGCCTGCGAGTTGTGCCCGGTCATCGGCCGCGAATGAGGCCTCCAATGCTGCCAATTTGTCCGGGCTCACCCGCCGGAGTCCTTGCTGATAGCCGCTGATCGTAGGGACTTGCGAGACGATCGCCTTCAATCGGGGTTCGGTGGCGCCGAGGACGAGTGCGTGGCCCCCCGAGTAGCTTGACCCCCACAGGCCGATCCGTTCCGGATCTACTTCCGGCCGCGATTGAAGGTAGGTGATGGCCCTGCGCCAATCTTCGATTTGCTGCCAGGGGTTGATGTCCTGGCGGGGTGTTCCGCCGCTTTCTCCGAATCCCCGGTGATCGTGGAAGAGCACGACGAAACCGGCGCTGGCGAAGGCTTCGGCATAAGGCAGGGCGCCCTGTTCCTTGACTCCTCCGTACCCCATAGACAACGTCAGTGCCGGATGCGGGCCATCACCTGTCGTGGGAATGTAGAGGTTGCCCCGAAGCTCAACGTTGCCGTCGGCACGAAAGCCGACCCGTTCGATCGTGTACTTATCCTGGATTTTAGTCATTTGCGCGGAAGTGTCCTGATTCGAGTTTGCCCTGGGTGCGGCGGGTCGCGCCCGGCCAAGGTGGAGATGCGATGTTCCCTCACCTGATGGAACAGTTGAAGATCAACCGCGCCGGTCCGGGCAGGCCACGAACCCGCCCGGACCGTGTCCGCGGTGACAAGGCCTACTCATCCAAGGCGATCCGCACACACCTGCGCGACCGCGGCATCGTGGCTGTCATCCCGCAGCCAGGACCAGATCGGTCACCGGAAACGACGTGGATCCATCGGCGGCAGACCTCCCGCCTTCAACAAGGAGGACTTACAAGGGCAGGAACGTCGTCGATCGGAACTTCAACGTCTTCAAGCGGTGGCGGGCCCTGGCAACGCGCTACGACAAATCGCCCTCACCTACCGTGGAGGAGCCGTCCTCCGGGCCATCAGCATCTGGCTTACAGCTTTAGGAGACACGCCCTAGTCGAGAAAGAAGTCAGCGGTGAACCCTGATTCCGGGGTGCCGGGTGTCGCAGCGTAGCCGGAGAAGTCGGTTACGCCAGCCTCGGCAAGTACGTCTTCAACCAACAGGGCTTGTCCTGTCTGTTCTCTCGCCGGCCGCGTTAGTACTTCATAGGCGGCGTCAGCATAGATCTCCGGCGTGCGGCTGGTGCGCATCATTTCTTCACCCCCGAGTGCGAATTTCACCGCAGCGGTCGCAATCGTCGTTTTCGGCCACAATGCGTTGGCAGCGATTCCATCAGCGTCAAATTCTGCGGCGAGACCGAGAGTCACCATCGTCATCCCGTATTTCGCGAGCGTATAGCCTACGTGGGCGCCGAGCCATTTAGGCGACAGATTCAGCGGCGGTGAGAGGGACAGGACATGGGGATTACTGGATTTGCGCAGATAAGGGAGCGCAGCTCTCGACAGCATGAAGGTACCCCGGACGTTGACGTCTTGCATCAGGTCGTACTTCTTGCCGGCGAGATCAACGGAGCCTGCCAAGTCGATAACGGATGCGTTGTTGACGACGATGTCGATACCGCCGAATGCTTGTTTGGTCGCATCGATGGATTGAGCAATATCATCGTCATGCCGCACATCGCCGACGATCGGAAGGGCATGCCCGCCGGCCTTCTCAATCTCAGTGGCGGCAGTGTAGACCGTGCCTGGGAGCTTTGGATGTGGATCCGCGGTCTTGGCCAGTAGTGCGATGTTCGCTCCGTCACGGGCGGCCCGCAGGGCGATGGCCAGGCCGATCCCCCGGCTGCCGCCGGACATTAGGATGGTTCTTCCCGCGAGGGTCGAGTTGGTGGACATGTCGTCTTTTCCTTCGGTTAATAAGGTCGGTTGGGTCTGCTCGCGTCTGACTGGTGCGAGCGTACGCGGAGAGATCGTGCGGCGAAGGCACCGATCAGAGCAGCGGCTTCCCTGGTATCGAACGCAGCTCCGATCGTGCGCGCTTCTTCGTCGAGCTGATCGAAGATGCTGCTTCCGGCTGACTGTCGTACCAATCGCTTGGCCTGTCCATAGGCGCCGGTTGCGCCCGCTATCCATGCGGATGCTATTGAGGACGCCCGATCATTGACGTCCTCTGGTGCGACGACCTCAGCGACGAGCCCCCAATCCAGTGCTTCCTGAGCAGAAAGGAGCCTGTCCTTCAGAACGAGTTGCAAGGCACGGCGCTCTCCCACGGCCCGTGCGAGGTGAGCGGAGACGGAAAGGTCGGGTGTCAGGCCAATCTTTCCGTAGAGCGCACCTAGCTTGGAGTTGGTCGCGACGACTGCGTAGTCAGTGGCAAGGAGGATCCCCAGACCCCCGCCGGCTGTTGTGCCTTGGGCAGCCGCTATGACAGGAATCGGCGCGTTTATCAGAGCCAAGACACCAACATTGATCGTACTCGCGAGGTTACGAAGCTCCGCGCCTGATCGCATGGTCTCTGCCATCGCAAGAACGTCCCCGCCAGCGCAGAATGCGTTACCTGTGGCTTGGATGAGGACCGCTGTCACGTCGGAGCGGGCCGTTGCCTCTTGGGCGACCCGTGACCATTCCTCCGCCATTGTGGTGTTGAACGCGTTGAGCCGTGCGGGCCGGTTTAGTGTGATGCGCCCAAGTCCGTTCTCGACGCTGAATAGAACCGGCGAGTCGCCGCAATCAACCATCGTCGCCGTCCTCACGGTCTTGTTCCAGCGGGGTTCCACCGGTTGCTCCTTCTTGTAGTGGTGCATGGATCAGCCGCCACCGCAGCGATCTTGTAAGCGAGTTGGCCCTCGCGAGCCAGGTTTTCCTCGCTCCTATACACGCGGACGTGGTGTTCCTTAACCATGATTTCCCCTCGATGAGTGGCTTTTAGTGTGTGAAAGACTGCGGTGCAGATGCAGCGTGGTAGCGGCATGAGCAAGTCGCGGGTTTCGTTGGGCGATAGCCTCAGCGATGGCAGCATGCTCGGCCGCAGCGGCAGTCAAACGATCGGTGTCATCGGATGCAAGTCTGCGAACGCGGACCAGATGCACACGTAGGCCGCGCATGGCTTGCACCAAGTACGCATTAGAGATCGCGGCGTCAACTGACCCCGGGTGAGATCCCGGGCTAAAGAACTGGCCGTGCGGAACCTCTCCCCCGCCGACGTGCACCAAGAACCGCTAGCTCCTCCTAATGGACCCCGCTCCCGCAAAGTGATCAGTGGGGCGGCGTTACCCACGACCGGCCCCAGATCTGCGGCTACGGCCACCAGCAGGCCCGGAGTACACGTGCCATCTGTGCTTGCGTCCACGGCCTGGAGCGTCTTATCTGAGGCTCAGTACGAGCTTTCCGAGATGTTTTCTGGATTCGAGATGGCGGTGTGCCTCAACAATTTCCGCCAGGGGATAGACGGAGTCGATTAGCGGGCGGATCTGGTACTTGTCGATCATCTCGAGCATGTGTCCGAAATCATCCGGGCTTCCGAGTGTCGTACCGAGAACCGATACCTGGCCCCAATAGAGGTCCGGAATATCGATCGTCGCTGTGCTTCCTGCAGATGCGCCGAACACGGCAATCCGTCCCCCTGGCTTCAGACATGCAATGGAATCGCGCAGGTTGGCGCCGGCACCGTTGATGATGACGTCCACGCCGCCGCCGGTGGCTTCGAGTACCTGCTGGATCCAGTCGGGGTCTGTGTAGAGAAATCCCTGATCCACACCGATGGCACGGACAGAGTCGAGCTTGTCCTGACTCGATGACGTCGCCAGCACACGGGCTTCGGCGGCGGCAGCGAACATGATGGCGAACGTCGAGACGCCGCTGCCGGCGCCAATGACCAACACGGTCTCACCTGGCTGCAACCCAGCCCGCATAAAGAGTGCCCGGTACGCGGTAAGCCCCGCACAAGGAAGCGCCGCCGCCTCAGTCCACGAGAGGTGTTGGGGCATGGGGAATAGGTTTTCGACGGGAACTGCAACAAGTTGGGCGTAGGTTCCGTTTGTGCTGTCACCGAGGATGGAGAAATCCTTTCCGGGCGCTGCCGCATTCTTTCCCCAATTCAGCCCTGGGAAGATGACAGTCTTCTCTCCCGTATCCTGGCGGATTCCGGCGCCGTCGATGCCGAGAATGCTGGGGGTTGTGAACCCCCGGCCGGTTTGCCGGACGAGGACGTCGTGCCAGTTTAAGGCGCTGGCGTGAAGTTCGACGATTACCTCGCCGGGTCCGGGCTCCGGATCGGGCACTGTTTCGACGGAAAATTCTTCTGCACCGCCCCAACTACGTATGACTGCTGCTCTCACTGGTTCTCTCCATCTTCCTTTGGGTGAAACAAACGACCGTTCACTCTTTCGGAGGCGCCCGTCCGGTCCAAGTACGGCGTGATACCGCCCAGATGCAGCGGCCAGCCGGCGCCGGTGATCATGCACAGGTCAACGTCTTCGGGTGCGTCAACAACTCCTTCAGACAGAAGGAGCCGAATCTCCTCCGCCAACGCGAGTTGCACGCGTTCCAAGAGTTCTCCAGAGGTGATCGGTGACGTGCCGAACTCCAACACGTCCAGCGTGGACTGCGGCACGTAAGGGAGGCCGTCCTCGTCGGTGGCCCAGATCCCCTTGATCCCCCGGTCAATGAGCTTCTGCTGGTTCGCCGAGACCGGGAACCTGTCACCGAAGGCTGCATTCAGGGATTCGGTAACATGCTGGGCCACCGGAATGCCGATCATCGCCAGGAGGGTGAATGGCGTCATCGGCAGTCCCATGGGTTTCAGCGCATTGTCGGCGGTTTCGGCGGGGGTGCCCTCGTCGAAGGCACGGACGACTTCACCCATCAGCCGCAGGAGCAAGCGGTTGGCTACAAAGGCGGTGGCATCCTGCGTCAGCACAGCAGTCTTCTTCAGGCTCCGCCCAAGGGCTAACGCTGTGGCAAGGACTGTGTTGCTGGTGGTGGATGCGGCGACGATTTCCACCAAAGGCATGGAGGCTACGGGGTTGAAGAAATGAAAACCGATCACCCGTTCGGGGTGCTGCAGCTCCGCCGCCATGTCCGACACGGACAGGGAGGAGGTGTTGGTGGCGAGGATGCAGTCGTCCGAGACGATGGCTTCGACTTCGGCGAAGACCTGTTTCTTGACAGCGAGTTCCTCGAAGACAGCTTCGATGACAAAGTCAGCGTCTGCGAAGACGTCCTTGGTGACCGAGCCGGTGACCAGTGCCTTGGTGCGCGTGGCCTCGTCGGCAGAGATTTGTTTCCTGGAGACGAGCTTGTCCACTTCGGCGTGGACATAGGCGATTCCTTTGTCCACACGGGCCTGATCGATATCGCTCATGACCACCGGCATTTTCCGCTGCTGGGCGAAAAGGAGCGCCAACTGGCTGGCCATCAGGCCCGCCCCGACGACGCCGACCTTCCGTACGGGGCGTGCGAGATCCGGATCAGGTGCCCCGGAGGGATGCTTGGACCGGCGCTGGAGCAGATCCAGGAGTGCGTACACCGAATTCTTGAATTGCGGCGTCAGGATCAGTTCGGTGAGCGCATGGATCTCCAGTTCGGCGGATTCGGCCTGGCTCAGGGTTCGGCCGCGTTCCAGCAGTTCCAGCACACGCAAGGGGGCCGGGGTGCCCGTGTTACGCGCCGCTAGGAAGGCATGGCCCGCACCCAGGGCAGTGTCCCAATCGACGTCGGCGGCGTGGTCTTTTTCGGTCCGCCGGGCTGCCACTGCAGTGAGGATCTGACGGTCGTTGGCGATGATCGAGCCCGCCCAGGCCAGGGACTCGGCCAGGAAATCGGTTGAGCCACATACAGTGTCGGCGATCCCCAGGTCATGGGCGGCCGTGCCGCTAAGGGTTCTGTTGTTGCTGAGCGCGTTCTCAATCATGACCTTGACCGCGTTGCGGGGGCCGATCAGCCGCGGCAGCCGGTACACCCCGCCCCATCCGGGGACGAGGCCCAGATACGCCTCGGGCAAAGCGATTCCGTTCGCGGCGGACGAGACGGTGCGGTGGTCGGCGGCGAGGGCTATTTCCAGGCCTCCACCAATGGCTGCACCGTTGATAAACGCGAAGGTTGGCACCGTCATCTCGGCGAGGACACCGAAGACCTCGTGGCCAAGAGCGGCGATCTCCCGTGCTGCGCCCGCATCGGTGAGGTCCCGCATGGCGGTCAGGTCGGCGCCGGCAACAAAAATCCTGCCCTGCCCGGTGATGCCGACGCCGACAAATTCACCAGCCGCCGCACGATCGGCAACGCGCTGCAGGAGTGTGCCGAGTTCGTTCAGTGACTCAGGGCTGAAGGTGGCCGGTTTGCGGTCGCGTCCAGTCAGCGTGATCAGGGCGAAGGTGCCCACCCCGGGGAGTTGGATTTCTTCCAAGGACGAATATGTAGTGCTGACGCTGCCCGCCGGAGCGCCTGTAGTTGCGGCCCTCATTGGGCTGCCTTGAGGATCAATGCGTCGCCTTGTCCGCCGCCGCCGCAGAGGGCAACGACGCCTGTTCCGTCTCCCGCGCGGTGAAGGGCGAGTGCTTGGTGGAGTACGAGCCGGGCGCCGGAGGCGCCGACCGGATGTCCGAGGGCGATGGCTCCGCCGTCGGCGTTGATGCGGTCCGTGTCTATTCCCAGGTCGTTGGCCGATTGGATAACCACTGAGGCGAAGGCCTCGTTGATTTCAATGAAGTCCAGATCGTCGACGGTCAAGCCTTCACGTTTGAGGGCGGCTTCGATGGCCCGGGAGGGCTGGGAATGAAGGTAACCGTCGGGCCCGGCCGTCTGGCCATGCGCGCCGATCTCGGCGATCCACGTCAGTCCGGCAGCTTCGGCCACGGCCTTGCTGGCGATGACGAGGGCGGCGGCTCCGTCGGAGAGTGGTGAGGAGGAACCTGCGGTGATGGTCGCGTTCTCCGCCGTAGAGAAGGCGGGCCTGAGCCCCGCCAGGGTTTCGGGCGTCGTGTCGGGACGGACGCCCTCGTCCGCGCTGACCGTCAGGGCGGGGCCTTTGCGCTGGGGGATGGTGAGGGGCGCGATTTCCGTCTCGAAGATCCCGGCGGCGCGGGCGGCTTCCGCACGCTGGTGTGAGCGGGAGGCGACCTGGTCCTGCTCCTCACGGCTGATGCCGCGGGTGGCGTTGCCGGCGTCGGTGGCGGCACCCATCAGGTCGCCGCTGAACGGATCCTGCAGCCCGTCGTGGTTGAGCGAGTCGACCATGGGAGAGTCCCCGATGGCGACGCCGGCGCGCAGCCCTTTGACCAGGTGCGGGGCATTGGTCATGGATTCCTGGCCGGCTGCGACCACAAAGTCAGCCTCGCCCGCCCGAATCATGCGGGCGGCATCAATGACAGCAGTCAGCCCGGAGAGGCACAATTTGTTGACGGTGACAGTTGGCACGTCCCAGCCGATCCCGGCGCCGAGGCTGGACTGCCGGGCAGGGCCCTGTCCTGCCCCCGCCTGGATGACCTGCCCAACGACCACGGCCTCGATCTGTTCGGCGGCCACCGCTGCACGTTCCAGGGCCGCGCGGATGGCGTGGGAGCCGAGGTCGCTGGCGGACAAGGGGGATAGGGCGCCACGGAAGCGGCCGAATGGGGTGCGTGCCCCGCCGAGAATGACTGGTGTCCTGCTGTCTGAGTTCATGGTGGGCCTTTCGGGGAAACTTCGGAAAATGAGATGGCAAAGGGAAATGATGCGGATCCCGATGCGCAGGGGCGCGGTATTAGTTGAACGCGGAGGTGCCGGTGATGGAGCGCCCGATGATGAGGGCCTGGACGGTTTCGGTGCCCTCGTAGGTGTGGATTGCCTCGATGTCGGCCATGTGCCGGGCGACGCGGTTGGCGAGCAGGATGCCGTTGCCGCCGAGCAGATCGCGGGCGTTGGCGGCGACCGAACGTGCCGTTCGGGTGCAGGTGTATTTTGCCAGCGAGGCCTGCACCGGGGTCAGGTTCCCGGCTTCTTCCAGGCGGGTCATCTGGACCACCATCAGCTGCATGGTGGCCAGTTCGGAGAGCATTCTGGCCAAGCGTTCCTGAACGATCTGTGAGGCGGCCAGGGGGCGGCCGAACTGGGTGCGTTGCGCCGCGTACTGCACGGCAGTCTCGTAGCAAGCCGTAGCGTGACCGACGGCGGACCAGGCCACACCGAGCCGGGTAGCCAGCAACACCCGGGTGGTGTCTTTGAAGGAGTTGGCGCCCGGCAGAACATTTTCGGCCGGGACAAAGACGTTCTCCAGCCGGAGATGTGCCTGCCAGATGGCCCGGAGGGACGACTTTCCTTCGATGGTTGTCGCACAGTAGCCCGGGGAGTCCTGGGGCACGAGATAGCCATGCACTTGGCCGTCCTCTGCACGGGCCCAGACCACTGTGGTGCCCCCGATGGAGCCGTTACCGATCCATTTCTTTTCGCCGTTAAGCAGGAAACCGCCAGCCGTTGCCCTGGCGGTGGTTTCCAGTGCCACTGAGTCGGACCCATGCGTAGGTTCAGTCAACGCGAAGGCGCCGTACTCCTCGCCGCGGGCCAGGGCCGGAAGCAGCCGCCGCTTCTGTTCCTCGGAGCCGCACATCGCCACCGAACGCAGCGCCAGGCCGCCCTGCACGGCGACGACGGTGCCCATGGAGCCATCGCCGCGGCTGATCTCCATGTTCACCAGGCCCGCGGCCATCGTAGACATTGGGGCAAAGCCCTCCACCTGCACGCCGTCGCGCAAGAGATCAAGCTCGCCCAGCCGCTTGAGCAGGTGCAGCGGGTATTCACCTCGTTCCCAATACCCGGCAATCACCTGCAGCACGTCATCCTGGACAAACCCCCGTGCCCGGTTCTGGTATGCCCGGTCCACCGTGCTGAGGCTGTCGAACACGCCAGCTGGATCTGGGTCCAGGGCCTCCGTCAGGAGGTAGGAGGGTTCAATGGTGCCGGCGGGAAAGCCTTCGGGTACGTCGGTGGTGCCGGGCACGGAAGCGGGGACCAAGATTGTCATCGGGCAGTCCTTAGAGATTTCCAAAGGTCTTCCACAGAGGCGGGAAGTCGTGGCGGGCCCACGTGGAATCAAGAATGCCTGACACTGGGTCTCACGTCAAGAGACTAAGTTCCATCCCCATTTATGTGTCACCTCAAGGCCTCCCGGACGGCGTCGAGGATCTGGTCGGTGCCTGTCCCCGGATCCAGGACGGTGACGATGACAGCAGGGCGTACCTGTTCCAGGACTGCCGAAGGGAGCAGGGAGGGCCGGAAAATGCTCACCAAGGACCGCAGCTCGCGGCCGAGCCTGGAAGTAAATTCGTGGTCCAGGCGGTCATTGAAACCTGCTTCGGCCTCCTGCAGCCACTGGCGCAGCGCCCTGTTGTGGACAGCCACCACGGCCGCGGCGAAGGCCACGGCGCCATACTCCTGGCCCGCTTCGGGAAGGGCAGACTGCAGGTGCCGACGGAACGACCGCTCGTAGCGGTGCGTGGTCACCAGCTCGCGGTCCCGCAGGGTCTGCTCTTGGTGCAGCAGGCGGTTCCGGAGCAGGGATGTCTCGCGGTTGCGGACATACTGATCGAAGACGATCAGCGCAGCGTCTACCACCGCAGTGAGCGGATCCCCCGTCGCGGAGGCAAGGTCGGCCTCGACTCGGGCCAGGAGGCGCTCGTGGTCGGCGAAGACCATGTCCTCCTTAGAGCCGAATTTACGGAAGAACGTGCTTCGGCTGACGCCGGCCGCATCCGCCAGTTCTTCCACCGGGGTCGAATTGTAGCCCTGCCGGATCAGCAGTTCGAGGGCGGCAGCAAGTGCCGGGCCGGGATTTTGGGCTGCTGGGTTCTTGAGCATGGGCGTGAATCTAGCACGGGAACGTGTTCAACTCTCACCAGTGGTCTAGAGCAGAAATAAATGGGGCACGCCCAACACTTTCGAGAGCATCTCGACATGAATCGTCACGGGGAAAGGCTTAGATCATTGTGAGGACGGCAGATTCCGGCAGCGCGGTTTATTTCGATTAATCTGGGCGGCCTCGCCGGCCCGCGGGCTGCGCTATCCTGCTGTACATTTCGGTGATGGTCGTGACCGGGCGTTCGGTCTGGATCGGGGCCGGCGCGTCCTCCACTTGCAGTATGCATGCACACCTCCCAGCGTCAGTGACGGACGGAGTTCCAACCGGCGGGTACCCGGTGGCAGAGCGGGAGCAGGCCACAACTCATTCCAGATAAGTATGGGGTTAAATCGGAGCAGCACTCTGATCAGATGCACGCGGTGCAGCGGAGGCCCAAGCCTGCCGGGAGCATGAAGCGGGGTAAGGGACTGGCCCTGGATAGTTCGCGCGGTCCAGCCGGCAGAACAACTCGGGCAGTCGACCTGCGAAGTAAGTCTGCGGCCTCCAGCATCGTGTACGAGAGCTCCTGCGTTTTTCGACGAAGCCCTATCCCATCAGTCCTGCTGCAGCAATGGCGCTGTCATGCGGCCAGACTGAACCGTTGCGAAAGCTCGCCGGGTTGTATGCGTTCATCTCGCTGGAGAGCGTACGGAGCCCCCCGGTGTACATCTGACATGAGGTGTTCAGCAACTTCGGTTGCCTTCTCCTGATCGACAACGCCGGTCCCAGGGGCTCTGTCGGCGGCCGGAACCAGTTCCTGAACTGCTTCGCTCTACACTTCTCGCTGGCAGTAGGGCTGGTTCTCGCCGAAAGCCCCGTTCGTTCCCTCGTCCGCATGCAAAGTGCACACTGGCGTGAATGAGTTGGGCCAACAACGGCCCGAATATTGGCGGCGGAGTACTGATAGCGTGAGCGCAGTCACATGGCAAACGGTCATCGCAGACCTACCTCTCAAAGGGTCATCGCAGACCTACCTCCGAAATCCGAAAGGACAGCAATGACGCTGAATCACCTGCTCTGGGAGTCTCCCTCCGCCGGCACCGGCCTCGATTGCATCGGCGACGAGAGCCGCATGCTGAGTTACGTCGAGGTCGAGGCGCTCGTCCGTGCGGCAGCCGAGGATCTGGCTGAGCGGGGCATCGGTGAGGGCGACGTCGTGGGCGTGATGCTCGGCAACAGCATCGAGCTCGTCGTCGGAGTCTTCGGCGCTTGGCTCCTCGGCGCAGTCGCAACGCCGATCAACCCCACATTCACTGAACGCGAGCTGCAGTACCAGCTTGACGATTCGAACGCAAAGCTGCTGCTCACCGATGAGGCGGTGCTGTCGCGGCTCCAGAACCTTCGTGTTCCCGCGCTCAACGCTGCCGAGCTGCGAACCGTGGCAACGGGCAGCCCCCGCGCTCGTGTGACCCCGGCGACCGCGCTCGCGCTGCTCATCTACACGAGCGGATCGACCGGTCAGCCCAAGGGTGTCATGCTCGACCACGCCAACCTCAACGCGATGGCACATGCGTTCGCCGAGCACGTCGCGATGAGCGCACGCGACTGTGCGCTGCTCGTGCTCCCGCTATTTCATGTGAATGCCATTTGCCTGAGCTTGCTCGCGCCGATCTCGGTCGGCGGCTCCACAGTGCTCATGAAGCGGTTCTCGCCGTTGCCCTTCCTTGAAGCCATCGAGCGGCACCGACCGAGTTACTTCTGTGCTGTGCCGGCGATCTTGGCGAGGCTTGTCGAACTGCCCGCGGAAGTGTCGCCAGGTTTTAGCTCCGTGCGCTTCGTACTCTGCGGCGCCGCGCCCGTATCCGAGGAACTGTTGCGGCTGAGCGCACAACGATTTGGGCTTCGAATCATTGAGGGCTACGGCTTGACGGAGGCAAGCTGCGCTTCGGCCTGCAACCCGCTGGATGGCCCGCACAAGCTCGGCACGGTAGGCCCGGCGCTTGCGGGCCAGCAGATCCGGCTCACGGACGAATCGGGTAATCCGGTGCCGACCGGTGAACGCGGTGAAATCCGGATAAGCGGGCCGACGGTCATGCGGGGATACCACGGGCGCCCGGAGGCGACCGCCGAGACGATCGTCGACGGCTGGTTGCGAACCGGTGACGTGGGGGTGCTCGACGAGGACGGCTACCTGCGCATCGTTGATCGCATCAAAGACATGATCATTCGCGGCGGCGAGAACATCTACCCCAAAGAGATCGAGAGCCACCTCGCGACGCACCCCGCGGTGTTGGAATCTGCTGTCGTTGGAGCCGCGCACCCGACGCTCGGGGAGGTGCCTGTCGCCTACGTCGTCGCCCACCCGGGGGCGCACCCGACAGTCGAGGAACTGCTCGCACACTGCTCGGTTGGGCTGATGAAGATCAAAGTTCCCGCCCGCCTGGATGTCCTCGAGTCTTTGCCGAGAAACCCCGTCGGCAAGATCGATAAACCCGAGCTGAGGCGGCGAACAGCGCCGTTCTCATCTCCCGCCCGAGGGATGGTCGGCGTCTAGCCTCGCCGCCCCAGCCTCTATTTTCCCTGGCCTGACGCCGGATAACACCGGGATTCTCGGTGCCGAAAACCCGTACCCGCGCTGAGTCATGCCCAAAATTTGCCACCAAAGGAGTTGTCATGGGTTATAAAGTTCCACGGTTTCCGAATGCGGATCCCGAAGAATTGATTCGCCGTCCGCTACAGAAACGTCTGAAGTTCCTGTCGAAGGAGTGGGGTGAGTGGGGGTTCGGCGCAGCACGCAAAATCTCCGTGATGTACCTGGCCAAGCTATTCGGGGCGTGGCTGATCGGCGGCGCGCTCCTCATCACCCT
Source organism: Arthrobacter globiformis (assembly GCF_030815865.1). Taxonomy (NCBI): domain Bacteria; kingdom Bacillati; phylum Actinomycetota; class Actinomycetes; order Micrococcales; family Micrococcaceae; genus Arthrobacter; species Arthrobacter globiformis. The sequence goes on along the minus strand of NZ_JAUSXI010000001.1, from coordinate 2,601,070 downwards.
CACCTCGCGCCTGAACCCACTCGATGTGGGGTCATGGGGGACGAATCCGATCGTCTACCAAAAGCTCGTCGTCATGACGATGCTGCTCGAGGCCATCGGAATCGCGGGTTCCTGGGGTCCGCTCGCAGGGAAGTTTGGCCCGCTAACAGGCGGGATCCTGTTTTGGTCACGCCCCGGCACGATCAAACTGAGCCCCTACAAGTGGGTGCCCTTCACCGGTGGCAGCCGTCGCACCGTGGTCGATGTGTTTCTCTACTACGGCTTCCTGTTCTCCTTGAGCGCGGCGCTTTTCCTGCCGGGACAATCTGCGGCGGAGCTGCCCGCCCTTGCGCGATTCCAGCAGTTCCTCGCCGACCCGGCTAACGGTGTGCCGAGCTGGCTTTCACAAAATGCCGAGAGCTTCCTGCTGATTCAGACGACGCCGCTCATCTTTGCGGTGATCTTCCTCGTGCTCGTCGGACTGCGGGACAAGATCATCTTCCTTGCCGCGCGGTCGGAGCAGTACCTCTTGCCAGTGGTGTTCTTCATCGTATTCCCGAACCTGTTCGAGGTCACCGACATGATCATCGCGCTGAAGATCTTCCTGGTCACGGTTTGGGTGGGCGCAGGCTTCTCGAAAATGAACCGACACTTCAGCCTGGTGATCCCCCCGATGCTCGCCAACACGCCGTTCTGGCCGCCGCGGTGGCTCAAGAAGAGGACGTTCAAGGATTTCGACAACGATGATCTACGCCCAGGGCACCTGGCTCACTTCTTCTCGCACGTGCTCGGCACGATCGTCGAACTTAGCGCACCCCTCACGATGCTCTTCGTCGTTGGCACCGCGTTTGGAGGCCAGACAACGGTAACCCTCGCAACGCTGCTCATGGTCGGTTTCTGCTTCTTCATCATCTCGACGTTCCCGGTCGCTGTGCCGCTAGAGTGGAACTTACTGTTCGCGATTTGCGCGGTGATCTTCTTCATCGGCTACCCGAACTCTGCCGGGTTTAGTGCGTTCGATATGTCGGAGCCGTGGATGCCTTTCGCGGTCATCGCTATTCCGCTGTTCCTCGTGATCTTCGGAAGCATTCGCCCCGACAAGGTATCGTTCCTCGCCTCGCTCAGGCAGTACGGCGGCAACTGGGCCACAGCACTCTGGGCCATCCACCCGGATGCCGAAAAGAAGCTTCACCGGGTGTACCGCCCCACAAAGGACCAGATTGATCAAATTCAGGCGATGGGGCTGCCCTATCCACTGGCAGAGGCCTTCCTCGAGATGTCCCTCGGCTGGCGCTCACTTCACAGCCAAGCTCGTGGACTGTTTTCGCTGCTGTTGAAGGACGTGCCTGATATCGACCACCGACGCATCCGCGAGGCAGAATTCGCCTGTAATGCGATGATCGGCTTCAACTTCGGCGAGGGACATTTCCACAACGAAGAACTCATCGCCGCGATCCAGGAAGAGGCGCAGTTCGAGCCCGGGGAATTCATCGTGGCCTGGGTGGAGTCTGAAGCGCTCTGGCACGGCTACCAGGAATACAAACTAATCGATGCCGCACTCGGCGTCGTTGAGCGGGGAAAATGGCAGGTGAAAGATGCTGTCGAAGAGCAGCCCTGGCTGCCGAACGGGCCCATTCCCCTCACCGTCACCTGGCGCTCGCCAGACTTCGACAAGCTGCAGTTCACCGCGACCGATATTGTTGGGCCAGATGCGGCTCCCCAGCCACTCGAAGAGTTGGTCGAAGCCGAAGCGCGCGCGGAGGAAATGGCTCGATGACGAGTGCAATCGTCGTCGGAAGCGGGCCCAACGGGCTCGCAGCCGCAACCGTGCTGGTTCGCGCCGGCGTCGAAGTCACCGTTGTTGAGGCCGCGGATCAGTTGGGCGGGGGCGCCCGCTCAACCGAGTCACCCCTCGCCGGGCTGGTGCAGGATCACTGCGCAGCGGTGCACCCGATGGCTCCCGGATCCCCATTCTTTCAGACGCTCGATCTGGAAGCGATGGGGGTCCGTTGGGCCTACGCCCCCATCGATGCCGCGCACCCGCTCGACTCCGGCCAACCGGGGCTTCTTCACAGGTCGATTACGGACACGGCCGCGGGGTTGGGACGAGACGGAGGGAAATGGGAGACAGCGTTTGGATCGCTGTCGCGATCCTTCGACCGACTCTCTCCGATCATCATGTCGCCGCTTCTCCGGATCCCGAAGCACCCACTATTGCTCGCGCGGATGGGAGCCGTCGCCGGCCCACCACCCGCGCTCATTGCACGGTGGTTCAGGGACGAGCGGGCGCGCTCGCTCTTCATGGGTGTGGCAGCGCATGCCCTCCAGCCGCTCACTCTGCCCCTGGTCACGGGCATCGGTGCCGGGATCATCATCGCCGGTCACGCGATGGGCTGGCCCGTGGTCGAGGGCGGCACTGGCCGCTTCACTGAAGCGCACATCAGCATGCTTCGGGCGCAGGGGGTTCGGTTCGAGACCGGGCAGCGCATCAATCGGCTGTACGAGCTCCCGCCCACGGACATCACTATTCTCGATGTGCACCCGCATGACGCTGCAAAGATACTGGCCGAGCAACAGCCGCAGAGTGTCCGGCGCGCGTACCGGAAGTTCCGGTCCGGGCCCGCTACGTTCAAGATTGACTTCGCGGTGGACGGGGGCGTGCCGTGGCGAGACCCGGAAGTAGGCCTTGCAGGCACCGTGCACCTCGGTGGCAACTCTGCGGAGATCATCGCCACCGAGCGACTGGTCGCCTCCGGGCACATGCCTGAGCGGCCTTTTGTACTTGTCGGGCAGCAGGCCGTCGCTGACCCTGCTCGAGCGAACGGCTCGATCGTTCCGATCTACGCCTATGCCCATGTGCCGAATGGCTACGCGGGGGACGCGACTGGGCACATCATCGCCCAGATCGATCGCTTTGCTCCCGGGTTCCGGGACCGGGTCGTCGGGCTGAGCGTGCGCACTCCGGCCCAGACCTCGGCCGAGAATCCGAACTTCGTTGGCGGCGATATTCTCACCGGCGCCAAATCACCACTGCAGTTTCTCCTCGGCCCCAAGCTGAGCGCCCATCCCTACGATACCGGCGTACCCGGCGTCTACCTGTGCTCCGCAGCAACGCCGCCCGGGCCCGGCATCCACGGCATGGGCGGATACAACTCGGCGCAGCGCGCGCTCCGGTACTTGACTCACCATGCCGCAGGAAGAAGGGAGGTCTCCATACCTTGACCACACCAGGATTCACGGACGGTGATCAGCAGATGCGCGAGCTCGTGGCGCAAGCGGGGCGCAAACTGCAAGAAATGGGTCCACGAATCGTCGACGACATGACAGAGCTGCTCTCAACTCGTGTATCCGGCTTGGATCAAGACCCCCAACTCATCGAAATGCTGCATGCGAGCATCGACGGAAACGTCTGGACCCTGGGCCATATTCTCACGAATGACATCGGTACTGATTCGATCCAGCCCAGCACGGGAGCGGTGGAGTATGCCATGCGGCTCGCCCAGCGCGATGTGCCGCTCGGCTCGCTCACCCGTGCCTACTACCTTGGGCAGTCCATGCTCGTGCGCCGAGTCATCGACGCCGTTGACCAACTGCAGCTCAAAGACAAAGACGTCCAGATGAACCTCGTGCGGGTCGTCACCGACGTGACCCACAACTACATCGATTGGATTCTGCAATACGTCACCGAAGTGCACGTCGCAGAGCAGCAGCGGTGGTGGACAACGCGCGCGGTGACGAATGCCGCCGCGGTGATGAAGGTGCTGCGCGACGAGGCGATCTCGGCGGCGGGATTCGAAGCAAAGACGAAGTACTCGCTCGAACAGAATCACGTTGCGTTCATCGCGTGGTTTGAGTTCGGCACCCCCGACACAGAGGACCAGCAACGGATCGATCAGCTGCTGCGGCGAATGGCGTCGATCGTGCACTCGTCGAAACCGCCCCTGATCACCGCCTCAGACCGGTCGACCGCGTGGGCGTGGGCGGCGATGCCGTCCACGGAAGTTAGCACAGAGGTGATGCGGCGTATCTCAGCGTTCGCTGCTTCGGATGCACAGAATATTCGCGTCGCGATGGGCGCGCCCGGCAGCGGGGTCGCGGGCTTCCGACGGAGTCACGAACAAGCGGCGAAGGCCAGACTCGTGGCCCTCGGCGCGCAGCGCTACCGCGAGGAGCGGCTGGTGGCGTTTGGTGACCCAGACGTGGGGTTCCTATCGCTCATCATGCACGATACGAAGAGCGCGCTCATCTGGACCAGGGAGGTACTGGGCGACGTCGCACTGCCAGGGGAACCAAACGCGGCACTCCGTGAAACCCTTGCAACCTTCTACGCGAGCGGCGAGAACGTCTCGAAGACAGCCGAGCTGCTTGGCCTCCACCGGAACACAGTGCGGCAGCGAGTGGGGCGGTTTGAGGCGGGGCGGGGCACGAAACGCATCAACGGCCTGGAGATCTCCCTGGCGCTCAAACTATTCGAACTGCTGGGGGACGGCAGCTGACCAACCCCTCTTGCAGAAGCTGCAGATCCCCCTGCTTATGGCCGATGACTGCATCCACGGTCACTCGTTCTGGCCCGGAGCCACTATTTTTCCACGCAGCTGGGCATGGCAAGCACCTGGGACCCGGCTTGGTGGAAAAGGGCCCCGGGCTACCGCCGTCGAAGTCGTTCCACGGGACTTCACTGGACCTTCTCGCCCCGTGCTTTGCATCAGCTGTGACCTGCGGTGGGGGCGCGTGAACGAAACGTTCGGAATGGATCCCCACCTGATCGGGGCACTCGAAAAGGCCATGATCCGCGGATACCAAGGGCAAGGACTGACCGACCCCACCGCCATCCTCGCGACCACCAAGCACTTCGTCGGCTACTCCGAAACCCAGGGCGGCCGCGACGCCAGCGAAGCAGATATCAGCCCCGCCGGAGACTGCGTTCGTGGGCCTTCCCCCTTCCAGGAAGCAGTCGAAGCCGGGTGCCGCACCTTCATGCTCGGCTACCAGGCCATCGACGGATGGCCCAACTGACCACGTCAACGCCCACTTGGAGTACACCCCAACCTGACGAACGCGACCTGTACTCCTGGTTTTCTTTTGGGATGGCTCTAGAACTCAACCCGACAGGTCTGGGGCTTGCGATTCGGGGCCGGCAGCGGATTGGGACTGTGCGCGTGAGAACGCTGGACCAGAACGAGAAACGCCTGCTCGAAAGTCAGACTCTTGACCGGGTCCTTACGGCCCCCCATGCCGTAGCTCCGTCCACGCCGACGAGCAGCGGCGGACCGGTGCTGTGGACTCGCTCAGCCAGCGCGCGGGTTGCCTTGGTGAACCGGCTGAGCTGGTCCTGGTTCGTGCCGTGCTGGTCGACCCACACTACGACCGCGATGTGGCGGCCCCGCAACCGGTAGCCCAGCGTGGCTTCGGCAGCGTCAAGGTCGTTCCCCGGTGAGGCGAGCAACTCCCGCACCTTGGCGTTGCGGCTGTTGGCCTGGCCGGCCGGCCATGACTCACGTTCCTCTTCGTAGACCGCAACCACACCTTGGGAAATCCAGTCGATGTATTCGGACACCTCAGTCACCATGCGGTCGTACGCCCCGGCCCGGACTTCAGCTGCTGTCTCGGTTCGGCATGAGACGTCGAATGCGTCTCGCAGGACGTACTGCTGCCCGAGCCGATAGGCCCGGATCAACGCGTTGACGGAACCCCCCTCTGAGCAAGCCGGCGCGCATACTCGTAGGCCGCGGAAGGGGGCTCGAGTTGTTCACCGCGTATGCCGTGCTGCAGGGCGTGCACGATGTTATCAACATTGCCTGCGGCAGTGGCCTCCAGCAGGCCGATGAGGTCGGTATCACCACCGAGCTCGGTGATCCGCTCGACCAAACTGCTTTGCATCTGGGCGACGATGTCGGAGAGCCGTGAATTTAGCACGGCTCCGACCTCGATCACGTGTGCAGTTACAGGGTCAGGAGTGGTGCTCACGACCAGTTCGCTCACGAAGCCTCCGCATCATTGTCGGGGAGCATGCGCTTTGGGGCAGGAGCGGAACGCGCACCTGCACGGAGCCGCGCGTGCTCGCTTCCGGAAATTTGTTGGAAGAGAACGCGTACAGCTACCCGCGCTGTCGGTGGCGTCTGGTTTCCCCTCGCCTCCACACAACGGGTTGGCTGCTGGTCCCGCTGAAATCGGCGTGGTCCGGGTGTCACCAAAAACACCACTCGCTGTCCGCCGGCATGTTGCGTCGGACCGTCGCGTCCTGGCGAGGTCCGTCAGCATCCGTGGTTACGAGGGATGTCGCCAGTGCCCCTACTCAGAAGGCTTGGTGGATCCTGACGGGGACCAGAGCGGGGTGTCAATCGGGGAAAAGTTGGTGTCCAGTCCGTCAATGCGCCGCATTCTGGTGCCGTTGACGGCTGCCAGGGTCTCTTCGGGCAGGGGTGTGGTGAACGCGTTTTCGACGTAGGTGTATTCGGCTGCGAGACGGCCTACCGGCGCGAGTGCGGCGGTGTCGATGCGTCCGCGTTCGAGGTAGAGGTCGTCGCGTACGTGGAAGCGTGCTATTTCTCCCCACACCACGTTTTCGGACTCGCTGACGGGGATGATCCTGTTGACTTTGCATTCATAAGCGATAGGCGCCGTCGCTACCCGCGGCACGGAGATCACCTCGCATTCGGCTTTTTCAAGTCCAAGGAGATCGAATTCGTCCTCTTCTGGCCCGAATTCGTAAGCGGAACGGTGCACGGCATCGGAGTTGGGAACGGTGGCCATGTTGACCACAAACTCGCCGGTATCGCGGATATTTATGAAGGTGTCTTTGAGGGACACGCCGTCAGCCCGGGGCTGCAGGGAAATGGAGATCATAGGTGGGCGGCGGCCGACGGCCGTGAAAAAAGAGATGGGGGCGATGTTCGCGATCCCTTGGGGAGAAATGGTGCTGACCCAGGCGATGGGTCGAGGCAGGATCGATCCGATCAGCAGTTTGTAGGCGGCTGCTTCGGAGAGGGACTCGGTGGAGATGATCATAATTAATGGCTTTCTTGATGGCGTTAGAGGTTTATCTGGTGTATCGACAGAGCAGGATGCAGGTACATAAGAACTGCCGTTAGCCAAATAGCGGCGGGCGAGCGAACTGGACCACTCTGTTGCAGGGAAGATTAGCGCTCTTCTGGTGGCGGCTTTAGACGGCTGCTGAGCGTGCTCGGTGGGCGCGGACGTTGGCCCGGTTGCCGCAGAGCTTGACGTCATGCCAGACGCCGCTGTTGTTGTTGGAGCGGTCGTAGAAGACGACATCACACGTCTCGCTCTTGCATGACTTCATGCGCCGCAGGACGCCCTCGATTTGCCCTTGGTGGCAGATGAGCAGCAGCGCCGTCTCGAAGTACTTCCAGCCCTCCACGCCGGGCCGGAGCTCGATACCTCCGGCGGAAACCGTCATTACGGGATGATAGGTGAGGGTGTTCCGGCCAAGTCCGGCCGGGGTTTCCGAGGGGGAGTGTCCGAAGAGGCCTTCGAACAGCTGGTCCCTGAAAGCCACCAAAGCTTTGCGGTCGTTCTCCGTCAACCGGGGCAGGGTCTTCGCCCAGCCCAGGTCGTCGATGGATATCCACTGCTCAATCACCTGGTCGGCCCATTCCTGCGCGGAGGCTAAGGTAGCGAGCAGGTCAGGAGGAGCTACCGTTCCCTCCGTGATGGTGTTGAGGAAATCCTGAACAAGACCGAGGTTTCCGGGCGCAACAGGCAGCCCGTATCGGGTTGTAGCGGGCCAAGCCATGTAACGTCCGGATCCTTTGGGCATGATGATCAGTTCTCCTTACTCTACTTGTCCTGCATTAGGTGCCTGGTGAACCACTGCAGGGCTGCACCGGAGGTCGCTTCGAATTCTCCGAGGTAGGCGTCGAAGTGTCCTCCGGGGAAGACCAGCAGCTCTTTGGGCGGGAGGGCGCGCTGGTAGGCCTCCAGTGCCAGGTCAGTGGGCGTTACCCGGTCGTTGTCCCCGACGATCATCAGAAGAGGCGTCGGTGAAACGCGTCCTACGTAGATCCCTGGTTCGTAAGCCCGCGCCGCCCTCGTTGAGCGTACGGTGACGTTGTTCTCCCAGAGCCCGTCCGGGATTGGTTGCAGGTAGAACGATACGGCTTCCGGATCCGTGTAGCTTGCAGGGACGGACCCGTCAGAGACCAAGGCAATACGGTGCGGTTCCTTGCCTGCGAGTTGTGCCCGGTCATCGGCCGCGAATGAGGCCTCCAATGCTGCCAATTTGTCCGGGTTCACCCGCCGGAGTCCTTGCTGATAGCCGCTGATGGTAGGAACCTGCGAGACGATCGCCTTTAGCCGGGGTTCGGTGGCGCCGAGGACGAGTGCGTGGCCTCCCGAGTAGCTTGAGCCCCAAAGGCCGATCCGTTCCGGATCTACTTCCGGCCGGGATTGGAGGTAAGTGATGGCCCTGCGCCAATCTTCGATTTGCTGCCAGGGGTTGATGTCCTGACGGGGTATTCCGTCGCTTTCTCCGAATCCCCGGTGATCGTGGAAGAGCACGACGAAACCGGCGTTGGCGAAGGCTTCGGCATAAGGAAGGGCGCCCTGTTCCTTGACCCCTCCGTACCCCATGGACAGTGTCAGTGCCGGATGCGGGCCATCACCTGTCGTGGGAATGTAGAGGTTGCCCCGGAGCTCAACGTTGCCGTCGGCACGGAAGCCAACCCGTTCGATCGTGTATTTGTCCTGAGCTTTAGTCATTTGCGCGGAAGTGTCCTGATTCGAGTTTGCCCTGAGTACGGCGGTTCATCTCACCCGAGAACTCCAGGAGGGCTGCGAGGGGGCGGTGGCTGATTGAAATGTGCTGGATCAGTCCTTCCTCGTTCCGGGTGAGAACCGTGACGCCGGAGAACTGGACTCCGGAAGCGCCTGCGGCCTCCCATTCCACGTAGGTCCGGGGGCCATTTGTGGCCTCGTGGGTAAACTGAAGCGCTTGGTAGTAGTTGCTGGCTGTGGACATCACGGTCTTTACGTCGGACCGGCCTTTGACGGGGACCAGGAGGGCCGCCGCCTCGAGCACAACGTCATCCGCGAACGCCTCTCCGAACGCTTCCGCGGACTTAGCTGCGAACGCGCCGGTCCAGCTTTCCTCAGTGACATCGTCTGTTTTGATGTTGTTTGTTGGGGTCATTGTTCTTGATTCCTTTTTTTAGAGTGCGGTGCGTGGTCGGTTCCTAGGCCTTCACCCGGTCCAACGAGCGGGCGAAGTCACTCACGATCCGCGAAACCTCTTCCGGTTTCTCGAGATGTGGGAAGTGTCCGGCGTCGGCGATGCCCACCAGCCGGGCGTTTGCGAAGCGCGGAAGCACGGCGGCGCCGATCACCTCTTCGGTGACGAAGGGATCACCCATACCGCGCACGATGAGCGTGGGTCCGGCATAGGCTGAGGAAGTGGTCCCGGCTGCGTCACCGTTGTTCCAGGCATCGAACACCTGAGCGACCACGGTGGGGTGGATTGCTGTTCCGGAGGCGAGCAAGGTTTCAAGAGCATCCGGGGTGAGGGACACGGAGACGCCGAGTCGTCCCTGCCGTTGGGCGTCGGCGTCGCCTCCCAGGGAGCGGAAGGAGTTGGCGGCGTCCCCTGTGAGGTGGACGCCCGCGAGGGGGACAGGCGTGAGCAGCACCAGTCCTGCTACCCTTCCCGGGCGGGCGGCGGCTGCGAGTTCGCTCAGTTGGGCTCCCATGCTTTGCCCCACGAGGACTACTGGTCCGTTGGAGCGGTCGATCTCGGCGATCACCGACTCCGCGAGTCGCCGGAGCGTGAAGGGTCCTTCGTCGTTCACGTGGGCGCCGGCGCCGGGCAGGTCAAGGGCAACCGCTTCGAAGTCTTCCCCGAGGAGGGACAGAACGTTCTCCCAGGCGGTCCGGTCATCGAGGAATCCGTGAACGAAGATGATCTTGGTCCGCGGCGCTTGGTTCTGGTCATTGGACATGCGTAGTGACTCCTTTGTCATCAGCTGTGCAGTTATTGGGTTGGGGGAAAAGCTGTCCAGGAAACGCTTGAAGCCTGGTTCTAAGGGGTGCGGCTCAAAAGTCCCACTGCGCCATACCAGACGGGCCCTGGATTCATCCGGAAGGGGTAGCGGCGCATGATGGCGTTGTAGAACTCCTCCGGACTGGACACCGTCGCGAGAAGGTGCTGCGCGTCCTTGAGGTAGGTACGCGTTTCTTCGATGTTGGCGGGATCATCCGATGCGCCGGGGGCCTTGTGGCCCGCGACGACGAACTTGGGCTTCAGCGCTGCAATGGTGTCAAGCGCCGCGAGCCATGAGGCAAATCCTTCCTCGGAAGATTCGAGCAACATTTGGTGGACGCCGTTGTAGACCGAATCCCCCGCTACAACGAGCTCCAGCGACGGAACCCACAGCGCCGTTGTGTCGTCGGTGTCGGTGTGCCCCAGCTCGATGGGAACGAGCCGGTTCCCCTCAATTTCGAAGCCATCGGCGGGAACCGCCTCGGCGATCAGGGGTGACGGCGGGATGAGCCCCGGAAAGACTGCATCCCACAGCTTCTCGCGACCGACAGTCGCTTCGTGCTCCATGCGGCCGAGGGTCCCCGGTGTCGCATACACTGTCACGCCGGGGAAGCTGGAAAGCAGCTCTCCAACGCCCAACCAGTGATCTCCGTGAGCGTGGGTGATGTAGACGTGCCGAAGTGTCTTACCCGAGTCTTCGATCCAGTTCCGTACGCGCTCGATCTGCCCGAAGGTATAGGGGGCGTCAACGAGTACGGCGTCTTTTTCTCCGGAAATCAGTGTGATCGATAGAGGTGAAGAGACTATCGCTTCGCCGCTGGGAAGTCGCTGGTCTCCGGCACGTGGAGTGCCGTCGAGCACCAAAACTTCATAGGACAGAGTTGTCATGCGTTGTAATTCCGTTCCATATCAGGGGACTAACTGATGGTGTAATAATCACATAGGCTATGCCTATTACACAAATCTTTGCGCGCGATTTCCTCCGCGTTGATATTTGCCTGTCTAGCTGCGGTGCCAATCGGCGATTTTGCGGATAGTCTCGTCTGCTACTGCGGAACGTCCGGCCGACATCGGAAAGATGTGCTGCTGCCCGTCGGCAACGGAAAGCGTGACGTCCACACCGGCTGACCTAGCTACGTCATTCAGCCTGGTGGCATTGTCAAGAAGCATTTCGTCTGATCCAGCGGTGATGTACAGCTTGGGGAAGCCCTCGAAATCGGCGTGCAGCGGATTCGCCAACGGGTTTTTCGGGTCCACCGTGTCGCCGAGGACTCCGGCAACCATGCCTTGCAGCAGTGGGAGCGAGAACAGGGCATCAGTGGCATCGTTGGTGACGATAGTTTCACCGTTGTTCTCCATATCCAGCCACGGAGAGAAAACGATGACGCGGCCGGGAAGCGGGAGTCCTTTGTCCCTAAGGACCAACGAGGTTGCGATTGCCAGGTTCCCGCCGGCTGAATCACCAATGGACGTGATGTCCTCAGACCGGACGCCCCGTTCCAGCAGGGCTTCGTAGACCGCGACGCTATCTTCGAGGCCCGCCGGGTGCGGGTTCTCCGGAGCCAGACGGTAGTCGGGGACAAAGGCAGTCACACCGAGTGCCTTGGCCACGTGGCCTGCCACTTTTCGGTAGCTGGCGGCGGAGCCGACCGCAAATCCGCCACCATGGGTATAGAGCAGGACCTGTGACGTGTCCGCATCCTTGGGCAGGGCCCAGATGCCCGCCACCGCTCCCACTGCCTCCTCCTTGTAGCTAACGTCTTCGGGTTCCTTGGTGGACTGGTGCAATTCGTCGAAAATGCTGCGCAGCAGTCGGGTTGTCATGCCGGGCGTGGTCGCCATGATCTCCGACCAGTCGGTATAGAGATCCTTGAGCACGTCGCTATCAGCCAAGGTTTCCGGCGATGCCAATTCAGTTGCGGAGGTCATCCAAATACTCCCAAATCCTGTTTTGGTGATGTTCTACCAGCGACCTTGCCAGTAATGTGCTGGGTGCGCTTTGGTGGCGCCAAGCTTTTGCGCTGCCCGGTTTGGCCACTGCGGATCGCCCAGGGCGGCCCGTGCAATGGAGACCCCATCAGCCTGACCGGTTACGAGTATTTGTTCGGCCTGGCTCGCTTCGGTGATCTTACCCACAGCGGTTACAAAGGCATCGTCAGGCAGCGAGTGCTTGACGGCCTGGGCCAGTGGAACCTGATAGCCGAAACCGTTCGGGCCATAGTAAGGGCCGAGACCCGCACTGGACAGGTCAAAGGCGCGCACGCCATAGGAGTAGAGCTCTTGCGCCAGTTTGATGGTGTCCGCTGTACGCCACCCATCCTCGACCCAGTCTTCACCGGAGAACCTGATGCCCAGCGCCTTGTCTTCCGGCCACACTGCTGCGACGGCGTGCACGATTTCGCGCAAGTAGCGGGTGCGGTTTTCCCAGCTGCCACCATACCGATCGGTGCGTTTGTTCGACAACGGGGAAAGGAACTGGTGGATCAGGTATCCATGGGCGGCGTGGATTTGAATCATGTCAAAGCCGGCCTCATCGGCTCGTTTGGCGGCCTCAGCCCAGGACTGAACGGAAACAGCAATTTGCTCTTCGGTCATTTCAACGGCGGGTTCCAAACCGTAGATGTCACTGGGTGTGGACGTGACAGTTGACCAACCGCCCATGTTTTCCGGAATGCTTCCGACTTTGCCCTCGGTTTCGAGGTCCTTTAGCCAGCCGTAAGTCGAAGCTTTCGCACCAGCGTGGGCCAACTGGATAGCGATAGCCGCACCGTGCGAGTGCACGTAGTCGGTGATGCGCTTCCAGCCGGCAGCCTGCTCGTCGTTCCAGATACCGGCGTCCCGATCGGAGATCCGACCTTCAGCCGTGACTGCAGCGGCTTCGGTAACGATTAGGGAAAACCCGCCATTGGCCATCGAGCCAAGGTGTACCAGGTGCCAGTCAGTCGGCACACCGTCAGTCTTGTCGATGGCGTACTGGCACATGGGGGCCAAGACGACACGGTTACGCAGTGTCAGGCCGGAGCCGGAGCGGGTCGGAATGGTCACAGGCGTGAACAGAGCAGTTGCGTCTGCGGGCATCTGTTGCCACTTCTTATCACCCTCGACGAGTGCTCTGTTCTCCTGGCCTCGACCCTGCAGCTTCGCATCCTCGGCAACCATCCGGTCAGCGGATATCCCGCTCCTGGTGGTGTCGTTATCCCATTCAGCTTCAACAGCTGCGATGTCGTTCTCAATCAAAGTCTGCTCAGTCATTTGTTTGGGCTCCCTTGCTCCAAAATGGCTTCATCCGCGCCCATAGAAGCGGCTGACGGTTTCTTGACTACTGCTACTGCTTTTCCAAAACTGTGAAGATTCACTAGTGACCTTCTCTGGATCAGGGCACTAACTCGATGTTGTAATAATCACACGGGTGATGACTATTACACAAGCCTCTGGGTTTGATTCCTTCGGCTCTTGATGCGCGTCCGTCTACGAACCCGTGCACCTGCCCGTCGTCCCCGCGGGCCCACACGACGGTGATTCCGCCGATGAGCCGTCGCCGATCCACTTCTTCCCGTTGAGCAGGAAACCGCCTTCCGTGTTTGTGGCCGAAGTTTCCAGACCCACGGAATCCGAACCGTGTGTGGGCTCCGTCAGGGCGAAGGCTCCGTACTGCTGCGCCGTTGCCAGCGCGGGAAGCCACCGGTTCTTCTGCTCGTCCGAACCCCAGTAGGCAATGGACCTCGGGCCAGACCCGCCCCTGCACAGCGAAGGCTGTTCCGATGTAGCTCTCACCGCGGCCGAGTTCCATCATGACCAACCCGGCGGCCAACTTGCTCATGGGAGCAAAGCCGTCCATATCGACGCCGTCCCGGAGCACATAAGCGGGCTCAACGGTTCCAACCGGGAAGATTCCGAGGCCGGCGGTAGACCTCTCTGTTGCGATAGGCCGAGGATTCAGCACGAGGTCAGCCCGGCCTTGACGATCTTGCCGACCTAGTTCTTGGGCAGGGACGCAATGATGACGAACCGGCAGGGAACCTTGTATCCACCTGGTCTCCGAGGAGAAGACGAGCAGGTGCTGTGCCACGGCCAGGCAGAGCAGCTCGGCGTCGCTCAGCACCTGTTTCCGGCCCGGCCGGCGAGCCCTGGACACACCAAGGTCCGGCAGCACATGGTCATCCAAATAGACGTAAAGTGTGGTCAGGAGAGTGTTTAGTTGCGTGTTCACAACCCCGGCTTAACACTCTCCGCCTTACTTTAAAAGCTCCCGCGCCCCGCAACGGCAATAGGACTTACTCATCTAGGTCTCGGCTTCTACGAGTTCCTTGATTCGCCGGTAGCCGCCCTCGATCAGGCTTGGCTCCATTGAGCTGTGAAAGTGGGGCATGTCCAGCTCGAGGGTCAGCTTGGTCCGATCACCGTCAACGGCCTCGAATGATACACGGCCATGGACTTCCAGGGGTCCGTCGGGCGTTTGGTCCACGATGACGGCCTTCATGGACTTTCCGGGGTCCAACTCCACCACCTCCATGATGCCCTCGATGGGAGTGCCAGCCCGTGTGTGCCTGCGTTCGATCCGAGTGCCGACCCGCACAGGTCCTTCGGTGAGCTGCGTCAGCTGGATGTTCGGATCCCAGCGAGGATGGTTCCGCACATGGTTCACCACATAGAACTCAAACACCACCGCAGGCGGCCTATCGATGACAACGGAAACCTCGATTTTCATAGCATGCCCCGTCAAGTACACAATCTGGGCTGAATAAGCGGATCATATATCGGGCCGCCCGGTGATTTCGATAGGTCTCGCCTCAACCCGGGAGCCACATGGGGCGGCCTTTATGGCGCCCTAAACTAACGCTCGGCGCCGTGATGGGCACCCCCGCGAAGGAAACCACCAGCCAGATGCAGGGCCTTCCGTCCGTGCGGCCTGGCAGGCTCTCCTCGCTAGGGCCACCATGGGGGCAGCGCGGCACCTTTCGCCGGCTTCCCTGCCACGAGGCCCCGCGCCCCCAGGGCGGATCAAATGTATACATGGAAACAAGTTTTTGTCCTTTTCTTGCCACTCAGGCGGCGCTGTGTATACACTCGCTGCATGCGTGCCAGTGAACGGGCTTACAGAACCCTCCGTGAAGAGATCGTGGAGTGGCGTCTTCTGCCGGGAACGGTTCTGGCCGAAGTGGAACAATCCGGACGGCTTGGCGTCTCCCGAACTCCGCTACGGGAGGCGCTTGGCAGGCTAAGCGCCGAAGGTCTCACCCAGACTGCCCGGGGTCGCGGCGTTGTCGTCACCGACATCTCGCTTGAGGACATCGACGAGCTGTTCGAACTGAGGGAAACGCTTGAAGGCAAGGCCGCCGGGCTGGCTGCTGTCCGGGGCGACTCCGCAGTTTTCCGGGAGCTGCAGGAAGAACTGCTGGCGGCGCCTGCGCTGATCAGCGGCGCCGATCCTGCCCGCCATGACTATTACGGACTTGTTGGCCGACTGGATGAGGCCATCGATGCCGCCATCTCCAACTCCTACTTGGCCCAGGCCATGCGGAGCTTGCGGGTGCATCTGGTGCGGGTTCGGCGGCTGGCCGCCGACGACCAGACTCGGCTGACAACCGCGGCCGCGGAGCACGCTGCCATTGCCGAGGCCATCGCCGCGGGGAACCCCAGGGTTGCCGCGGCAGCCACCACTCTTCATCTGCACCGCAGTCTTACTCATCTCAAGGCCACACACACGCCTCAATAAGGAGCACCATGGGCAAGAACAACCACGTCCGCGTCTATAGGAGCGAAGAGAACCTCCCCCGGGAGGAACAGTTGGCCCACAAGATCGCTCTGGTCGCCGCGGACCCCGTCGACGTGACGGCCGAAGTGACCGAGATGGTGATCAACCGGATCATCGACAACGCCTCGGTGGCCATTGCGTCGTTGAACCGGGCTCCGATTGTCGCTGCCCGGGCTCAGGCCCTCACTCACGGCCCGTCCAGCGGCGGCAAGGGGGCCAAGGTCTTCGGCATCGGCGAGCGGGTCTCCCCGGAGTGGGCGGCCTGGGCCAACGGCGTGGCAGTCCGGGAACTGGACTACCACGACACCTTCCTCGCCGCGGACTACTCCCATCCCGGCGACAACATCCCGCCGATCCTGGCCGTCGCACAGCACGTCGGCTCCACGGGTGCGGACCTGATCCGTGGCATCGCCACCGGTTATGAGATCCAGGTCAACCTGGTCAAGGCGATCTGCCTGCACAAGCACAAGATCGACCACGTCGCCCACCTCGGCCCCTCCGCGGCCGCCGGCATCGGCACCCTACTGGGACTCGACGTCGAAACCATCTTCCAGTCCGTCGGCCAGGCCCTGCACACCACCACGGCCACCCGCCAGTCGCGCAAGGGCGAGATCTCCACCTGGAAGGCCCACGCCCCCGCCTTCGCCGGCAAGATGGCGGTCGAAGCGGTGGACAGGTCCATGCGGGGGCAGACCTCCCCGGTGCCGATCTACGAGGGTGAGGACGGCGTGATCGCCTGGCTGCTGGACGGTCCGGACGCCTCCTATGAGGTTCCGCTGCCCATGCCCGGTGAGGCCAAGCGGGCCATTCTGGACACCTACACCAAGGAACACTCGGCCGAGTACCAGGCCCAGGCCTGGATCGACCTCGCCCGCAAGCTGAACAGGGAACACCCCGAGGCCACCGATCCGGCGAACGTGAAGTCCGTCCTGATCAAGACGAGCCACCACACCAACTACGTGATCGGCTCCGGCGCCAACGACCCGCAGAAGTACTCCCCCACCGCGTCCCGGGAAACCCTGGACCACTCCATCCCCTATATCTTCACGGTCGCACTGCAGGACGGGGCCTGGCACCACGTGGACTCCTACGCCCCCGAACGCGCCGCCCGCCCGGACACCGTGGAGCTGTGGCAGAAAGTGTCCACGGTGGAGGACCCGGGGTGGACCCGCCGGTACCACTCCCTGGACATCAACGAAAAGGCCTTCGGCGGTTCCGTGGAAATCACCCTCACCGACGGCACCGTCATCCGGGACCAAATCGCCGTGGCCGACGCCCACCCGCTCGGCGCCCGCCCGTTCACACGGGAACAGTATGTGAACAAGTTCCGCACCCTCGCCGCCGGCCTCGTGGAGGAGGACGAAATCGAAAGGTTCCTCGCCGCCGTCGAACGCCTTCCCGAACTCGGCGCCGGCGAACTCGACCAGCTCAACATCACCGCGGCGCCCGGCGTCATCGACCTTAACGCTGCCCCGAAGGGACTGTTCTAAAAATGCTGTACTCCACCGCCACGCCCGAGCAGAAGCGCCTCAGGCTGCGCGAGATCCTCGCCTCGGGCACTATTCAGCAGTTCCCGGGGGCGTTCAACCCGCTCTCGGCCCGGCTGATCGAGGAGAAAGGCTTCGCAGGGGTCTACATCTCCGGCGCCGTCCTCGCCAATGACCTCGGCCTGCCCGACATCGGCCTGACCACCCTGACTGAGGTAGCCACCAGGGCAGGGCAGATCGCCCGCATGACCGACCTGCCGTGCATCGTGGACGCGGACACTGGCTTCGGCGAACCCATGAACGTGGCCCGCAGCGTCCAGGAACTCGAAAACGCCGGACTCGCCGGCTGCCACATCGAGGACCAGTTCAACCCCAAACGCTGCGGCCACCTCGACGGCAAAAACGTCGTTGACCTGGCCACCGCCACCAAACGCATCCGCGCCGCCGCCGACGCCCGCCGTGACCCGAACTTCCTCATCATGGCCCGCACCGACATCAGGGCAGTCGACGGACTCCAGGCCGCCAAAGACCGTGCAAAGGCCCTCGTCGATGCCGGCGCTGACGCGATCTTCCCCGAGGCCATGCGTGATCTGCACGAGTTCCGCGCCATCCGCGACGCCGTGGACGTGCCCATCCTCGCCAACATGACAGAGTTCGGCAAAAGCGACCTCTTCACCACGGAGCAACTGCAGAATGTGGGCGTGAACATGGTCATCTACCCCGTCACACTGCTCCGCAGCGCCATGGGCGCCGCCGAACGCGTTTTGGACACACTCAAGAGCCTGGGAACCCAGCAGGTACGCGTGCCCGAAATGCTCACCCGGGCACGCCTCTATGACCTCGTGGACTACGAGGCCTACAACAAGTTCGATTCCGGCGTTTTCAACTTCCAGATCCCCAACATCCACTAATACAAGAACTGCAACGAAGGAGTTCAGCATGACTGACACAGAGATCAAGAAGGGCCTCGCCGGCGTCGTGGTGGACTACACCGCGGTCTCAAAGGTCAATGCAGAGACCAACTCGCTGCTCTACCGCGGGTATCCGGTCCAAGACCTCGCCGCCAAATGCAGCTTCGAAGAGGTCGCCTATCTGCTCTGGAACGGCGAACTGCCCACGCAGGAGCAGTTGGCCGGGCTCACCGCCCGCGAAAGGGCCGGCCGGCCACTCGAACCGGCACTCAAGGCCATCATCGACGCCTTGCCCACGGACGCCCACCCCATGGACCTCTGCCGCACGGCCGCATCCGTGCTGGGAGCACGGCACCCACTGGCCGAAGACGCCTCGCCCGAGGCCAATATGAAGAAGGCCATCGACCTGTGGGCGGCCATGCCAGCTGTCGTGGCGTACGACCAGCGCCGCCGGCACGGGCTCGACGTGGTGGAACCCCGCGACGACCTGGGCTACTCGGCCAACTTCCTCTGGATGGCCTTCGGTGAAGATCCTGTGGACGAGGTCATCGAGGCGTTCAACGTCTCGATGATCCTGTACGCCGAACACTCCTTCAACGCCTCAACGTTTACCGCCCGGGTGGTCACTTCCACTCTCTCGGACCTGCATTCGGCCGTGACTGCTGCCATTGGGGCGCTCAAAGGCCCGCTGCACGGCGGGGCCAACGAAGCCGTCATGCACACGTTTGACGAGATCGGCATCGAGCCCGAGGAATCCCTGGAGGAAGCCGCTACCCGGGCTAAAGCGTGGATGGAAGGTGCCCTGGCACACAAGAAGAAAATCATGGGCTTTGGGCACCGCGTTTATAAGAACGGGGACTCCCGCGTTCCGACAATGAAGGCCGCGTTGGACAAGATGATCGCCCATTACGGCCGGCCGGAACTCCTCGGTCTGTACAACGGACTCGAGCAGGCGATGGAGGAGGCCAAGGCCATCAAACCCAACCTCGACTACCCTGCCGGACCCACCTACCACCTCATGGGCTTCGACACTCCGACCTTCACACCGATCTTCGTCGCCAGCCGCATCACCGGCTGGACTGCCCACCTCATGGAACAGGCGGCGTCCAACTCCCTCATCCGCCCGCTAAGCGAATACAACGGCCCAGACCAGCGCTCCCTGTAACCGGCATCTCAACTGCCCCAATTTCTGCGGTGAGGTGTCGGATGATCACCCGGATCATCAACTATCGCAACGCATGTGACACCTCACCGCCGGCCGGCCGAACAACCCCGTGCAGCTCTTCCAAATCTCATCAGCGTGCACACAGGAGCAAACGATGGACCTTCACCTGCAACCAGATTGGCAACGTGCTCTCGGGCAACGGGTAGAAGTTTGGAGAGGCGGGAAACTGGTCCGCAAAGGAACGGTGGAGGCCGTCATGCCTGACGATTCGCTTCTCTGGATTTCAGCGGAAGGAATCTCACCAAGAAGAATGATTTCCCGTCAAGACGGATATCAGGTTTTCACGCATTTCCTGCCGCCGTCGCCCGAGAACGACCACTAGAAAACTAGGGTCCAGTTCCTCCAAGAGACTTGCGTTCGTGCCGGATCTAGTGTCTGGCCGGCGCCTCGGCACAAGTCCTACTACTGGAGCTTCCTATGAATCGAACGATGTTTAAGTCGAAAATTCACCGGGCCACCGTCACGCACGCTGACCTTCACTATGTAGGTTCAGTCACCGTTGACCTGGACCTGCTTGATGCTGCTGACATCCTTCCCGGTGAGCTTGTCGCCATCGTGGACGTGACCAACGGCGCCAGGCTGGAGACATACACCATCGCCGGTGAACGCGGCTCAGGCGTGATCGGCATCAATGGCCCGGCAGCCCACTTGGTGCACGAAAATGACGTTGTCATTCTGATTACCTACGCGGCAATGACCACCGAGGAAGCCAAGGCCTACGAGCCCCGGGTAGTCCATGTCGACCAAAACAACAACGTGCTCCAGTTGGGCAACGACCCGGCCGAGGGCCTCACCCCCGGGCTCCTCCGCCCGCCGTACGCCGTGAACAACACCGCACCCTGACCGGACCGGCGGTGCCGAGCCTGGGAGGGACCGTGAGCCCACACCATCTCATTTCCTTCTCATGCACCCAGCGGCTTGCGTGACGTCACCTCCATACAGTGACAGGTTGAAGTACACCCCACTCTGACATCAAATGTTCCAAGTATCTTGACCTGCTCCAATAAAGGTCATAGAACTCAGACTGACAGGTTGAGGGTTTGGAGGCTTAGGTGGCTGGACAGCTGATCGGGTACGTGCGCGTAAGCACGCTGGACCAGAACGAGAAACGCCAGCTCGAAGGTCAGGTTCTGGACCGGGTCTTCACGGACAAAGCCTCGGGCAGGGACACGACCAGACCGGAGCTTACTGAGCTACTGCGGTTCGCCCGTAACGGGGACACAGTCGTCGTGCACAGCATGGACCGGCTCGCCCGCAACCTCGATGACCTGCGGGCTCTCGTCCAGAGCCTCACACGCAAAGGGGTCCGGGTGGAGTTCGTCAAAGGGAGTTTGGTCTTCACCGGGGAGGACTCCCCCATGGCCAACCTCATGCTCTCCGTCATGGGGGCCTTTGCCGAATTCGAACGCTCGCTGATCCGGGAGCGGCAGCGAGAAGGCATCGCCCTGGCTAAGCAGCGCGGTGCCTACAAAGGGCGGAAAAAGACCCTCACACCGGAACGGGCGGCCGAGCTGGTCCAGCGGGCAGCGAATGGAATCCCCAAATCCGTCCTCGCCAGCGACTACGGCATCAGCCGGGAAACGGTGTATCAGTACCTGCGCCAGGCCAAACTGCCCTGACACCCTCACCTGTCGAGCCAGCCGCCGGCGCAAACAACCGCCAAGCCAGTTTGACCGCATCTCCGTCGTCAGCGTTATGACTTGGCTAGAATTGCCGAAAATACAGGTCTAGCCGCAGCAGCTACGTCACGTCGCGGACTCCTGAGGGCGAGCGGGCCGCATTGAGCCCGTCTACACCATCTCCGAACCTTAGTTTTGCGATAGTAGTTGCTGGCCGATGAGCAAAAGAACTCCCACGGAGGACGCAGCCAGTGCTACGAGACGTGTCAGCTGTGGCTCCAGGAACCTGGTGAGGAAGCGCGAGAGGAAGAATCCCGCGAGCACGAACGGAACCATGGCGAAGGCTACCTGGAGTACTTTTTCGTTGATGGCACCGGCCAACGCCAGGGCGAAGAGCGACATGCACGAACCGACCAGGAAGAAGGCGCTCATCGTTCCGCGCAGCTCTGGGCCTTCGGCGCGCTGCCAGATGATTGCCATGGGAGTACCCCCGATGGACGTGGCAGTCCCCAGAATTCCTGAGGCGGCGCCAGCAACGATGAGGTTTCGCCGTAGTGGTGGCGGCACCCACCCGACGAAAGCCGCCAATATCCCGGCAGATACTGCCAACGCTACCAGCCATACCAAACCGTCTGGAGTAAGCGTGATGACTAGCCAGGCCCCGACAATACTGCCCGGAACGCGGCCAACCAACGCCCAACCCACTCCGCGGAGATCCAGGTGTTGGCGTTCCCCTACCGTGATGATCAAAGTCAGCACAACAGAAAGCAGGATCAACGAGGCTGGCAGGAGTGAGGGATCGACTAAGGCGATTACTGGGGCCGCCATCATGCCTAAACCAAAGCCTATAGATCCCTGCAGGCATGCGGCGGCAAACAGGACGGATGCGAGGACACAAAATTCCAGGACAGTCACAGTCACCTTATGAGTCTCTCCTTGATGCCCGCACCCATGCGGTTGAAGGTAAAGCGCGGTCGGGAGCCGCACTTCGTGACGCCTTCTGGAATCCCTGAAGCAATGGACTAACAGCTGCCTTATTACTCTTGAGTCCGAACTCGCAACGCGGCAGCTCTACCAGCATTAGTTCCGCAATTCCGAAGATTGGTGAAGTTCTCGCTGTCCAGGGCAGCATGGCGGTAATGCTGTCCACATCAGCAATTCCCTTGCCATCGAAGTCCAGCACCTGCAGTGGTAGACGAAGATCTGAATGACAGGCAGCCCTACTGTGCAAATGACGCCGCTGCAAAGTCAGAGCGAGGCCCCTCCGCAAATGACGTAGTTCTGACCGGTGATGGACTTTCCGTGGGGTCCCAGCAGGAAGGCCGCCAGTGCGGCGACGTCGTCAGGGTCCACCAAGGCGCCGAGGGCCGGCATCCGCACCGGGGTGGCAGCCCGGCCGGGGTCATTCAGCATCGGAGTGTCCGTGGGGCCTGGGGAGAGCACGTTGACTGTGATTCCCCGCGGTGCAAGTTCCTGCGCCCACGTCCGTCCCAACCCCATCAGGGCGGCTTTGGTGGCGGCGTATTGGCTTTTGCCCGGTGACCCGGTGGCGGTGCGGCTGCCGAGCAGCACTATCCTGCCGCCGTCGGGCATGGACGGGACCAAAGCGTTGGCAAGTATGCTGGCCGCGGACACATGGACATCGAACATAGCGGATAAAGCTGAAGGGTCCAGCTCCCCCAGCGGAGCCGTCCGTTGGAACCCGGCAGCATGAACAAGCGCATCAACGGGCCGTAACCCGGCGATGGAATCGGCCAAAGATTCGGGCTCGGCAAGGTCAGCCTGGAGCCACTCAAACTTCCCGTCAAGCGGCTTCGCGGTCCTACTCACACCGGTCACGGCCCACCCGTCGGCCAACAGGCGGCGGGTGATGGCCAGTCCGATGCCCGAGCTGCAGCCGGTCACTACGGCATGCTGGTCAGGCATTGAGCGAGTCGTCTTCCAGGCCGCCGGGCGTCTGACTGCCCTCGTACGCCCACTGCGGGTCAACGCGGACGAACTTAATGGCCTGCCGGAAGTACGTGTACGCAATGTTCAGTGCACCGTCGGGGCCCTGGTGGATGGACGGGTAGGAGTATTCGCGGTTGAGCCCCTCGCGGGAGTTGTTGGACAGGCAGTAGCCGTCCCCCACGTCCAGGTTCCGGCGGATCGGCCAGGAACGTCCGGAATCCTCGGAGATGGCCAGGGTCATGGGAGACCGCGGGGTCCCCCAGAACGCCTTGCGTGCCCCGTCATCAGTAACAGCAGCACCGGGCACTGGCTCGGCGAGCTGGCCCTGCTCCTCGGCCAGGCCGTCGTCGTCGATTTCGTCGTAGAGGGACAGTCGGCGTTCGGTGTTCTCCTCTGCTCGGCGGTGGTTGTACAACAGGGCCAGGCGGCCGTCGGCGAGGGCGGTGAACTGGATGGAGGAGTTGTTGTTGGGCAGTTCCGTGGGGACGGGCTCGCTCCAGGTGGTGCCGTCGTCGGTGGAGCGGGATTCGTAGATCGAGTCGGCCCAGCGGCTGCGGAACAGGGCCAGCAGCGAGCCGTCGGCCAGGGGCTGGATGTTCATGTGGACGCAGCCCAGGCTGCCGGGCAGGACCTGTTCGCTCCAGGTGGCGCCGGCGTCGTCGGAGATCATCACGGCGCTGTCGTCGCTGTTGCCCACCCACTTTTCCCCCTGTGTGGTGATGCAGCGGAAGATCGGGATGATCAACCGGCCGGAGGGCAGCGCCACGGGCAGTTGGCGGACGAACACGCCGCCGGTTTCGTTCGCGGGGAACAGCGTTTCCACGTCGCCCCAGGTGCGGCCGCTGTCCGTGGAAATACGACGGCGGACCTCGGCGGTGTCCTGGTTGCCCGCCTTCTGCGCGGTGTACAGCAGCCAGAGCGTCTGGTCAGGGGCGGTGAACAGGATGGGGTTCTGCTCTGAGCGGGTGGAGTCATCCGAAAGCTTCGAAGGTTCGGACCACTGGCTGCTGCCCGGCTCGAGGGTGGAGAACCAGATGGAGATGTCCGGCACGCCTTCCTGGGTGCCGCCGAACCACACGCAGCCGAGGCGGCCGTCCGGCAGGGTGAGCAGGTTGGCGGCGTGGCTCTGCACGGTGGGTGCCGGGAGGTAGGCAAAGTCGGCGCCGTCCGCCCGCTTCACGGCCCCGTCCGGGGTGATGGTGCTATACGCGTCGGTGGTGGTGTTCTGCATGGGAATTAGTCCTTCATGGTGGCGTCGGAGCGCGCGGCGTCGAGGTGGGACTTGGCGATCTGTTCCAGGTGCGTCAGGTCCGAGGCGATAGTGGTGAACGTGTACCCCTGCTGCAGCCGCTGCGCCGCCACCGTCCCGGCAGGAGTGTGGATACCGGCGGCGATTCCGGCGGAGGCGGCAGCCTCGGCGATGGTCTCGAGCGCGGCGTTGAACTCCGCTTCGACCTGCGGATCCCCCGGGAATGCCCCGCCCACGGCGATGGCGAGGTCTGACGGCCCCACGTAAATGCCGTCCAGGCCCGGGGTGGCGCAGATTTCCTTCACGTTGGCCAGGCCTTCCGGCGTCTCGATCATGGCAAACACCAGGGTGGTGCCGTTGGCGTCGGCGGGCTTCGGCCCGATCCGCAGCGCCGACCGCATGGGACCGTACGAGCGGCCCCCCATCGGCGGGTACTTGGCTGCGGCCACCGCGGCGGCGGCGTCCTGGGCGTTGTTGATGAGCGGGACGATGACGCCCACGGCTCCGGCGTCGAGCGCCTTGCCGATCGCGGTGAAGTCGTTGGCCTCCACCCGGACCATGCCGACGGCGGTGTGCCCGGCGTCGATGGCCATCAGGCCGTTGAGCACGCCCGAATAGCCGAGCAGCCCGTGCTGCGCGTCCAGGGCCACGTAGTCGTAGCCGATCCGGCCGATGCGTTCGGTGGCCACGGGTGCGTCCAGCACCGCCCAGTAGCCCACCGCCTGCTCACGGGCGCGGATCTTGCGGGCGAATTCGAGGGCCAGTTCGGAAGTCATCAGAGTCCTTCAGTGTCGGTTCAGGAAAGAAGTCGGTTCAGTCGGCAAGGAAAGAGGTCAGCGGTTGTAGGCGGGCATCGGGCCGCGCAGCGAGTTGCCAACGGCGTCGCAGGCCTCCACAACGTCTGCCGGAAGCGGGCCGTTGGCCACGGCGGCAATGTTGGCGCGAAGCTGTTCCACCTTGGAACCGCCCAGCAGCATCGAGCCCACACCGTCACGGTAGGCGAGCCAGCGCAACGACAGCTCGGCCAGCGTGACGCCGGCACCGTCGGCGATGCGGGAGAGCTCACCGATGGCATCGAACAGCTGCTTGTCCCAGTACCGCTGCGTGTACATGGCGGCGAGCTTGGAATCGCCGTAGCGGCCCTCGGTGGGTTTGGCGTCAAAGCTGTGCTTGCCGGTGAGCAGCCCGCCGCCCAGCGGGTTGTAGACCATGGTGTGCACGTTGTGGGTGGCGGCGAATTCGAGGTATTCCTCCTCCAGCCGGCGCGCCACCAGGTTGTAGAGCTGCTGCGCGACGACGGGCTGCGGCGCCCCCACTTCCCGCGCCGTGTGGATCACGTCGGCGATCTGCCAGGCGGCGAAGTTGGACACACCCAGCGCCCCGATCTTTCCCTCGGAAACCAGCTCGGCAACGGTCCGCAGGGTGTCGTGCAAAGGCGTGGCGCGGTCGGGCTGGTGCAGGTAGAACAGGTCGATGCTCTCCACGCCCAGCCGGCGCAGGCTCCCCTCCACGCTGGCGCGCAGCCCCGCAGGCGAAAGGGGCGAATTGGACCCGTGGTCCGCATGGGGCATGCCGGCCTTGGAAGCCAGGATGACGCCGTCGCGCTTTCCTTTCAAGAGACGCGCGAGCATCTCTTCGGTCACACCGCCCACGTAGGCGTTGGCGGTGTCGATGGTGGTAATGCCCGCGTCGAGCGCCTCCTCCACCATCCGGCCCGCGGTGGCCTCATCGACAGTGTCGCCGAAGGTCATTGTTCCCAGGACCAGCCGGGAGATGGGAAGTTTCAGGCCGTCCACCGTGGCGCTGTCGGGCTGCTTGCTCATGCGTTAATTCCTCGTGGTTGCGTTCGTTGTGTTCGTAAAAAAAGGTGTCCAGCCGACTGGGCTAATTTGCTTGGTTGGAGAGTGCCAGGGAGCGGACCAGGTGCCGCGGCTTGAGGCCTTCCATAGTGGAGGGGTCCAGCGCGGCGCGGCGGAGTTTGCGGGTGTAGTCCTCCTTGGGGGCGGTCAGGACGGACGCGGTCGTGCCGTGTTCAACCAGCTTGCCCTTCTGCATCACCATGACGCTATCGCTGATTTCCTGCACCACGCCGAGGTTGTGCGAGATGAACACGTAGGTGATGCCGGTTTCGTCCTGGATGGACTTCAGCAGCCGCAGCACCTGTGCCTGCACGGATACGTCCAGGGCGCTGGTGGCTTCGTCGCAGACCAGGAGTTCAGGTTTGGACGCGAGTGCTCGGGCAATCCCGATGCGCTGCCGCTGGCCGCCGGAGAATTCGGCCGGGTGCTTGTCCAGTGACCGGACGGGCAGGCCCACCTGGTCGATCAGCTTCGCGGCTGCCTTGTGCCGTTCAGCCTTGGACCGGACGCCCTGCAGCTTCAGCGGCTCGGCCACGATTTCCTGGGCGGTCATGTGCGGGTCCAGTGAGCCGTATGGGTCCTGAAACACCATCTGGAACTTGGAGCGCATGGGACGCAGCTTGGCTTCGCTCATGGAAGCGATGTCTGTTCCGTCCAGGTCAATCCGCCCGCTGGTGGGGGTCACCAGCCGCATGAGTGCCTTGGCGATGGTGGACTTACCGCAGCCGGATTCACCCACGACGGCGATCGTCTTGCCTTTGTCCACCGAGAAGGAGACGTCGTCAACGGCCCGGAAGGTGCCGCCTGGGACGTGGTAATCCACCACCAGGTTTTCGACGGCGAGGAACGGCTTACTCATGGCTTGCTCCGGTCTGGGTCAGGGCTGGGTCGGTGGCGGCGCCGGTGGCTGAAGAACCGGCGGCGTGCGCACCATGGGACGCAGGGGCGGCGGGGGTTTCATCCCACGGCCCCAGCACGGGCACTGCGGCCAGCAGTGTGCGGGTGTACTCGGTGGCCGGGTGGTCCACGATCTGCTGGACCTCGCCGGACTCCACAAACGAGCCGTCCTTCATCACGTGGATGCGGTCCGAGATCAGCCGGGCCACGCCAAGATCGTGCGTGATCATCAGGATGCCGATGCCGCGCTGCTCCTGCAGTTCCAGCAGCAGGTCCAGGATGCCGCCCTGGACAGTAACGTCCAGGGCTGACGTCGGCTCGTCCGCCACCAACAGCTGCGGCTCGCTGGCCAGCGCGATGGCGATCAGCACACGCTGGAGCATGCCGCCGGAGAGCTGGTGAGGGTACTTCTTCAGCTGCTTCTCAGGAGTAGGAATGTGCACCTGTTCCAGGAGCCGGATGGCCCGGGCCTGCAGGGCGGCCTTGTCCTTGGCCTCGGCGGCACCCGCAATCCGGATGGCCTCGAAGAGCTGGCTGCCGATCGAGTGGACCGGGCTCAGCGCCGTCATGGGGTCCTGCGGGATCAGGGCGAGGGTTTTGCCGCGCACCTTGTTGATGGCCTTGGGATCGGCGCTGATGTCGACGCCGTCAATCAGCACGGTGCCGGACAGTACCGCCAGGTCCTCGGGCAGCAGGTGGAGGATGCCCATCGCCGTCGTGGACTTGCCGGAGCCGGACTCACCGATGATTGTGACGGTCTCGCCCCGGTGGATGCTGAAGCTGACGGAGTCAACGGCCCGGATGATGCCGGCGTCGGTGATCAGTTCCACCTGGAAGTCGCGGACCTCAAGGAGCGGCTGCTCACGGTGGGCAGAAGTTTGCGGTTGTGCGGTCATGTCAGGCACCCTTCTTCTTGCGGCGGGGACGGTCGCGGAGGCCGTCGCCCAGCAGGTTCACGCCTACCACCATGAGCACGATCACCAGGCCGGGCAGGGTGACCATCCACCAGGAGGTGGTGATGTAGTCCTGGCCGTCGGAGATGATCCGGCCCCAGGTGGCGAAGGGCCGCTGGGGGCCGGCGCCGAGGAAGCTGAGTGCGGACTCGAGCAGCACGGCCTGGGCCAGCAGGAGCAGGACCACCAGGGTGGCCTGCTTGATCACGTTGGGGATGATGTGCTGGATCAGGATCTGGACCCGGTGCAGGCCCAGGATCCGGGCCGCGGAGACGTACGGCTTTTCGCGTTCCACCAGCACCATGGAGCGGGTGAGGCGGGCTACTTCGGGCCATTGGGCGATGGCGATCACGAAGGTGATCACCGGGATCGAGGGGCCGAAAAGGGCCACCACCAGCAGCAGCATCATGAGCAGCGGCAGGGACATCTGCGCTTCGAGGACGCGGGAGACGATGGTGTCCACCCAGCCGCCGAAGTAGCCGGCGGCGGAGCCGAGGATCACGCCGATGGCGCCGGAGACCAGGACTGCCAGCAGGCCGATGGTCAGCGAGACCTGGCCGCCGTGCAGCACGCGGGAGAGCAGGTCGCGGCCCAGCTGGTCGGTTCCGAACAGGTGCCCGTCCGTGAACGGCGGCAGGCGCCGGGCGGCGAGGTCCTGGAAGTTGGCGTCCGGCAGCGGCAGCACCTGGGCCAGGATAATCGGGATGATCACCAGCAGGGTGCAGACGGTGCCCACGATGAGCTTCCACTTGGAGGCGTTACGACGGCGGGTGGCGCCGGCTTTAGCGATGTCTGCTTCGGTGACGGCGCTGGGGCTGGGCTCTCGGGCGGGCTGCGCTGAGTTTCCGGAAGAACCAGCGGTTGGCGTTGCGGTGTCGCTGAGGCTCATGCTGTTGCCGCCTTTCCAAGACGAACGCGGGGATCAAGTAGCGGGTAGGCGAGGTCGATGACCAGCTGGACGGCTACCGCCAGCAGCGCGGTGAGGAGGACCGTTGCCTGGATGAGGGGGTAGTCGCGCGTTTCGAGTGCCCGCACAATCAGGGAGCCGACGCCGGGCCAGGCGAACACCACTTCCACTACCACCACGCCGTTGAGCATCGCGGCGAACCGGGTGCCGAGTGCGGTGAACACCGGGATGGCGGAGTTGGCCATGGCGTAGCGCCAGGTCAGCACCGAGTTCTTTACGCCGCGGGACCGGGCCACCGTGAGGTACGGGGCGGCGAAGTTGGCGGTCATTTCCCGCCGGACCATCCGGGAGATCAGGGCGATCTGCAGGATGGCGATGGTGATGGTGGGCAGGACCAGCCCGCCCCAGGTGGCGAACCCGGAGGCCGGGAAGATGGGAATCAGGACGGCGAAGCCGGTCAGGAGCATGATGCCGGTCCAGAAGTCGGGCATGGACTGCCCGGCGATGGTCAGCACGTTCACGCCGAGTTCCTTGCCGGTGTCCGGGCGGCGGGACATCCACACGCCCAGCGGGATGGCTACGACGGCGGTGAGCAGGATGGACGCGGTGGCGAGGGTCAGCGTGTACGGCATCCGCTCCGCCACCACCTGCATGGCGGGGGCCTGGAACGAGTAGGACGTTCCGAGGTTGCCGGTGAAGAGCTGCTGCAGGAAGATCCAGTACTGCTCCAGCACCGGGCGGTCCAGGCCGAACTGTTCGCGCACCCTAGCGAGCTGTTCGTTGGTGGCCAGCGGGCCGGCGTAGGACACGGCGGGATCGCCGGGGGCCAGCCGGATGAGGATGAACACGGTGGAGACCGTGAGGAAGACGGTCAGCAGGCCCTGTCCCAGGCGTTTGAGGATGTAGTTCGTCATGCTTAGGCCTCCAGCCGGACATCAACGAGGGGGTAGGAGTTGGTTGGTGCCAGGTTGATGCCGGACACCCGCTCCCGGTGGGCAAGGACGGACTTGGGCACGAACGCCCAGGCGCAGGGCCAGGTGTCCCAGACGGCCTGCTGTGCGTCGTTCAGGCGTTCCGTCCTGCGGGCCGGATCCGCTTCGGCGGAGGCGGCCTGGATCTTGGCGGCGACCTCGGGGATCACGTAGCCCTGGTAGGTGTCGCGGGTCTTTTCCTTTTCCGGGGTGCCGGAGTACATGCCCTGCAGCATGGTGATGGCCAGGCCGGTGGGGCTGGGGTAGCCGTTGCCCAGCAGGTCCCAGTCCCCCTGTTTGCCCTGGCGCCAGGCCAGGATGTTGCCGCCGGGTTCGAACTGCTGCAGCTCGGCCTTCACGCCGATGGCGCCGAACATTTCCACGAGGGCCTCCATCACGGAGGTGTCGGATGGGAACTCGCCGGTTTCCCAGATGATTTTCAGGGTGAGGTTCTTGACGCCCAGCTCGGCGAGGGTGGCCTTGGCCTTTTCGGGATCGTAAACGTACTCGCCGGTCTTGTGGTAGCCGGTGAGGCTGGACGGGGTGACGCCTTCGGCCTGGGTGACGGAGTCCACCAGCACGTCCTTCACCAGTGCTTCGCCGTCGATCGCCATGCTCAGCGCCTGGCGCACACGGGGATCGGCCAACGGGTGGCCGGCGGGCTTGCGGAAGTTGAAGAAAATCTGGTTAAGCCGGAGGCTGGACGCTTCCTTGAGTTTGACGCCGGGAAGTCCGGCGAGCTGTTCGCGGGAATCCGGCGTGATGGAGTCGATGATGTCCACCTCGCCGCTGCGCAGGGCGATGACGCGGCTGGACTCCTCGGGGAGGAACCGGACTTCCACGTTCTCGATCTCGGGCTTGGGGCCCCAGTAGTTTTCGTTGCGTTTGAGGCTGTACGTGCCGGCGCCGCGGTTGAACTTGGTGACCATGTACGGGCCGGTGCCCACGCCTTCCTGCAGTTCCTCCGGCTTGTTCTGCGCTGCGGGGGTAATCAGGATCATGCTCATGAGCGAGTCCAGGATGGGGACGGGCTTCTTGGACACCATCTTGAAGGTGCGGTCATCCACCGGCACCACGGCGGGGAATTCGGGGAAGAAGCCGGCCACGAAGGAGCCCTGCACCTGCTTATACATCTTCAGGGCAGTGGACACGTCCTCGATCTTGACGGGGCTGCCGTCCGAGTAGCGGATGCCTTCGCGGAGCGTGACGGTCCATTCGGTGGGGCCGGTCATCTCGAAGCGTTCGGCCAGGACCAGGACGGGCTTGGTTTCGGGCCCGATGGCGGTGAGGCCCTGGCGGACCGAGCGCTGGACAGTGACGGCGGCGTCGAACTGGTTGAGCTTGTTGTCCAGGCTGACCAGTGACCTGTTGAGGGCCAGGGTCAGGGTGCTGGGTCCCGGCAGCCCGGTCGGGCCGGCGCAACCGGCCAGGCTGCCGGTGCCCAGCAGGAACCCTGCAGCCGCGCCGAACTGCAGCAGGCGGCGACGGGAAATCTCACTTCCTTGAGGAAGAACGGTCATCGTTGACCTCTCGGTAGATCGGGGACGGCTGCCGGCCGGACTGACTGGCTGCGCCGAATGTTGTTTTCATCACTTTGCCACTCCTGCGCAAATTGCGCAAGCCCTCTAGCGTGATTAGCGCAACCGTGTCATGATGTTGGAAAGCATCCCGCACCCCAGCGGGTTCCAGCCGACTTTGATGTGGAGAGGAGCAACGTGGCTTCGGTAGTTGTTCAAGCCGACGATTTCTCCGGCGCCGCAGAGGTTGGCTACTGCTTTGTCCAACACGGCCTGCCCGCGCGGGTCTTCCTTGGCACGAATGACGGCGGCGCCTCCGAGCCGGGGCTCGTCCCCGACGTAGCGGTGGTCGACACCCATTCGCGCGGCCTTTCTGAATCCGCGGCCGAGGCGTTGGTCAAGGAGACTTTCTCCGCTCCGGCAGCTTCGGGAGCGCAGGTGGCGTTCAAGAAGATCGACTCCCTCTGGCGTGGGAACGTCCGCGCCGAGGTGTCCGCACTGACGGCGCTGGGATTTAGCGCTGTTATTGCGGGGGCACTCCCCCAGTTGCAGCGTTCAGTGCAAAACGGAAAGCCGCTGGTTGCCGGGACTCCCCTCGCGCAGACAAACCTGTGGCAGGCCGAGCAGTCGGCCCCGCCGGCAGATATTCCATCGCTGCTCCGCCCGGAGGAGCCGTCCTCGGTTCAGACGCTAAACCTGGACGAGGTCCGGTCCGATTCTCTGACGACCAAACTGTTCGTACTGCTGGAATCCGACCAGCCAGCGCTGGTGGTGGCCGACGGCGAAACCATCCAGGACCTGGAACACATCGTGGAGGCCCTTCTGGAGTTGAGATTCACTACCGCTAACCGCCGCGTGGTGCTCGTAGGTACCGGTGGAACCGCTGACGTCCTCGCGCAGCGCATCTCTGCACAATTTGCGCGAAACGCGCAGATCGAAGCACGGGCTCAAGCAGCCAGTGTGGAACCGCAGCGAACCGCAAAGCCAGTTCTCGCCGTCGTCGGTTCCGCATCCGGAACAGCGCAGGCGCAGCTCGCACAGCTCGGAGCACGTGGGTTCACAGTCATACGGCTGCACCCGCAGTATGCCGGCGCCACGGGAGCTTACGCACCGCAGCTCGAAGCAACGAAGCAGGCGCTGCAGGCGGGCACCAATGTGGCCGTCACCCTGGCCGCAGGCAAGGTGGACCCGGCACGCGCCGCCAGCATCGTCCAGGCCCTCTCCCAATTTGCAGCCGAGGCAGCAAAGGGAACAGACGCAGACCTGATCCTCACCGGCGGTGAGACGGCCCGGGAGGTCCTGGACGCCGTCGGCCGCCACAGCCTGGTGCCGCTCGCGGCCGTGCAGCACGGGGCGGTGCTCAGCCGCGCCGAGGACGGAACGCTGGTGGGCACCAAACCCGGCAGTTTCGGCGATGACCTCGCCCTCCTGCAGCTTTACGACGAAATCCGGGAGCACCGCGGCCGGTCCGCGCAAGCTCCCGCCAACACCCTTCCCAGCAAGACTTCCGAACGACCTGGAGCAGAAATGACAATCGACGCAACGAACAAGACCGAGCAGAACGCACTCCCCTACGTGGCCGTCACCATGGGCGATGGCGCCGGGGTGGGGCCGGAGGTGGTGGTAGCGGCAGTGCTGGATCCACAGAGCAACGCCGAGTGCCGGCCCGTGGTGATCGGTGACGCGCTTCGCCTGCGCCAGGCGGCGGATATTCTGGGCGTCGAGGCGGATATCCGAAGCATCGAAAACGTGGAAGACGCGGTGTTCACGCCGGGCCGAGTGAATGTGATCGACCTGGCGCTGCTGCCCGAGGACCTGCCGTGGGGCCAGCTCTCCCCCGTGGCCGGCCACGCCGCATATGAGTACATCCGGGTGGCCAGCGAACTGGCCATGGCCGGAAAGGTGCAAGCCATCTGCACCGCGCCGCTGAACAAGGAGGCGCTGCATTCCGCCGGACACATCTTCCCCGGGCACACCGAACTGCTGGCACACCTGACGGGCACGAAGGAAGTGTCCATGATGCTCTCCACCCCCAAGATCCGCGTCATCCACGTGACCACTCACATCGGTCTGGTCGACGCCATCCGCAAGATCAACCCGGACCTGGTGGAACGCACCATCCGCCGCGGACACGACGCCCTGGTCCGCGCGGGCATCCCGAACCCGAAGATCGGCGTCTGCGCCATCAACCCGCACGCGGGCGAGAACGGTCTGTTCGGTCAGGGCGAGGAAGCCGAGAAGATCGAACCCGGTGTAAAGGCCGCCCAGGCTGACGGGATCAACGCCGTGGGCCCACTTCCCGCGGACACGCTGTTCTTCCTGGCCGGCCGCGGCGATTATGACCTGGTGGTGGCCATGTACCACGACCAGGGGCACGGCCCGGTGAAGGTGCTGGGCATCGAGGCCGGCGTGAACATCACCGTGGGCCTGCCCGTGATCCGCACCTCAGTGGACCACGGCACCGCCTTCGACATCGCCGGCAAAGCAATCGCGGACTCGCGTTCCATGGTGGAAGCGCTGCACCAGGCCGCGGAGATGGCTACCCGGCCCAGCGTGGCCGTCTAGCAGCCTTGATGTTGGCGGCCATGTTGGGAAGGTACAGGGCGATGCTGCGGGGACTTGCCGGGGGCCGGAACTAGCATGGTATCCACCGCCACGGGAAGGAGACCGGGAATGCTGAGCGCAAATGCGCGGCGGGAGGAGATCTACCACCTTGCCGTGACCACCGGCCTGGCGTCCGTGGAGGAACTGAGCGCCCGGTTCAAGGTGACGGCCTCCACCATCCGCCGCGATCTGGCGCTGCTGAACGGGCAGGGCAGGCTGGCCCGCACCTACGGCGGCGCCATGGCGCTGGGCGCGCACCCTGAGGCGTCGCTGCGGCAGCGTACCGGCGAGGCGTTCGAGCAGAAGCAGGCCATCGCCCGCTGGGCCGCGTCCGTAATCGTGCCCGGTGAGAACATCCTGCTCGACGCCGGCTCCACCGTGGGTGCCCTGGCCCACGAGCTACGCGGGTTTGAGAAGTTGTCCGTGACGACGCCGGGCATCAACACCATGCAGGAGCTGGCCGATTCCGGGGACATCGAGGTGGACTGCCTGGGTGGCCGGCTGCGGAGCCTGAGCCAAAGCTTTGTGGGACCCCTGGCCGAAGCGGCCCTGGAACGGGTGACCTTTGACCGCGTATTCCTGGGCGCCGACGCCGTCACCGCCGAAGACGGCATCTGCGAAGCAGACCACGCCCAAACACGGCTCAAAGAACTCATGGCTCGGCGGGGCAACAGCGTCTACGTCCTGGCAGACTCGTCAAAGCTCGGTCTGCGGCCCTTCCACGCCTGGGCACATTTAGCGTTGCCGTGGACTTTGGTAACGGACGACGGCGCCGACCCTACCGAGGTGCAGAAGTTCCGGGAGGCAGGGGTTGCGGTTCAGGTCGTGACCGTATCGAGCGAGGCCCGTGCCTTGTCCTGACCCTGCGCTGTTTGTGCTCGGGCGGGCACATCCGTCCTGAGCCTCGTCGACAAGCAAAGCGCCCAACTGGGTATTCGCGTTATGCGGGTCATTGGCAGGAGTATTGACCTAGTTCACGGTGCCCGCAGATCAAGATGTGCATTACTTTCCTATATCCGGACCTTCCGCATGGTCGCCTTCGATGCGCTCCCCGCCGACAGCAGTCAGGTGGGCGCGGTCTTGGTGGACGACAACCTACCGTGGGTGGTGGCCAATTTCGGCGACCGTCCCCTCTTCCAACGGGAAGAAGGATCTTGCCGATGGCTTCGGACAAACTGCTGCGCTGAGTGCCAAGGCTGGATTAGCTGCAGAGGTCTAGAATCGTTGTCCGTGACCGCGAGAATCGCGTTTTTAACCCGACATAGGGCCGGTTATCGGTGATTTGAAAATGGTCGTGGGAGTGCCCGTCAAAGGGGCTGTTTGGATTGAAGTTCTACTTCTGCGATTGTCGGTTACCCGATGATCGCTGGAAGATCTCGTCGAAGGAAAAATCTAGCGTTAGTCCTTCGCACTCCAGGCAGTATGAATGGCTGTGGCTCTCGCGGGCTATTTGGGACCGGTGCCGGACCAGAAAGCCTGAATAGCAGGTGAATTCGTCCGTGGCCTGAGGAACGACCTGAACGATGAGTTCTTCGGAGACAAGTTCTCCCCCTGGAGTTAGACCCTCATCGAGGGCATCGGTTTCGTCCAATTCGATGACGACACTGCGTTTCTTCGTCAACCGGTTCAATAGCCCGTCCGGACCGACGCGGTCGGTGCCCTGCTCCCAGGCCTGGGCCAGGAGCTGCTGCGCTAACTCTTGCTGATCCACATCAGTCGCCGTGGGATCCATGGTTCCGCTCATGAGCAGTCCTCCCCGCCAGGCAACACCCGGCGTGGCAGGCCAACAGCGGATCCACCGTTATTCAGACAGTCCCGGCCGGCACCCAGATAGTGGAGGTCCCGCCTACCGCGGGCATAACGCTTCCCTCGCCAACGAAGCGAGGAGGTGCTGGAGTGCCTGGTTTCTCCGGCTGGACCGGGTGCCACCAGCCGGTCTCAGGACAGTGCTCGCCCGTGGCGACCGTTAGAGACTTCGACTGGGCGTAATGAAGGGTACTGAAATTTCGTTTCTTCATGAGAGCTCCTTGTGTGGATAGGCCTGCGGAAGCGTGGCCGCCAAGGGTGGACCTACAGTCCATATGAGGCTGTGCGGATGCGTGCAGGCCGAGGTGCCTTTTCGAGGATTGGACGCCGACCAAGCTAGATGTTGAGGTTGGCGAGGCGTTCGGGGCTGAGGAGTTCCTGCAGTTGGGCTGGTGAGGAGTCATCGAGGACGTGTTCTGCCACGCCCTTGCCGGTGCCGAGTGCTTTCCTGCGCGATGGCGGTTGCCGTGGCGTAGCCCAGGTGGGGATTCAGGGCTGTGACCAAGCCGATGGACTGCTCCACGGTGAGGCGGAGGTGTTCCTTATTGGCAGTGATGCCCCGGTGCAGCGGGCCTTGAGGGTGCGGTACGCGGCTTCCAGGTGGGAGATGCTCTTGTGGAGGCTGTGGACGATGAGGGGTTCGAAAGCGTTGAACTGGAGCTGCCCGGCTTCGGCGGCCATGATGGTGACGTCGTTGCCGATGACTTCGTAGGCAACCTGGGAGAGTGATCAGCGACCGACCATGCTGACACCCTGCGGCAGCACGGGTGTTCGCCAAGTAGCTTGCCGTGCTATGCATCCCCCTGGTGCGCCAGCAGTTCGTGCCGGTGGTGGAGCAGGAACTCGTGCCGGTAGTGAAGGCCGACCCAGGGTGAGGCGCCGAAGGCGTCAATACTAGGAATTTCCCGCGCGGCAGAATCCTCGCGTGTCTGTGGCGGGGCGGACGGAAAGGATCGGACCGCATCTTGGCGAATGCGGTTGTGCGGAGCTCGGTCTTGGGGCATGGTTTTGTCCTTATCTCCGTTGGGGGTTGGGTGATTGTACGTACGCCGCCAGTGCGGGGGGATGAACTGCAGGAAGCCCAAGACGTGC
Organism: Arthrobacter globiformis; assembly: GCF_030815865.1. NCBI lineage: Bacteria > Bacillati > Actinomycetota > Actinomycetes > Micrococcales > Micrococcaceae > Arthrobacter > Arthrobacter globiformis. Next base: position 2,564,295 of record NZ_JAUSXI010000001.1, on the reverse strand, counting down.
TTTCTGTCAGAACGCTTTGAGGATGTCTTCGACGCGGGCTTTGGCGTCCCCGAAGAGCATTTGGGAGTTGTCGCGGAAGAAGAGCGGGTTTTGAACGCCTGCGTAGCCGGCGGCCATGGAGCGTTTGAACACAATGACGTTCTCGGCTTCCCAGACCCGCAGGACAGGCATCCCGGCGATGGGGCTGCCGGGGTCTTCGGCGGCGGAGGGGTTGACGGTGTCGTTAGCGCCGATGACGAGGACTACGGAGGTGTCACCGAGGTCGTCGTTGATTTCGTCCATTTCCAGGACGATGTCGTAGGGGACTTTGGCTTCGGCGAGGAGGACGTTCATGTGCCCGGGCAGGCGCCCTGCGACAGGGTGGATGCCGAACCTGACATTCACGCCCTTCTCGCGGAGCTGGTGGGCGAGTTCGGCGACGGGGTATTGGGCCTGGGCGACGGCCATGCCGTAACCGGGGGTGATGACCACGGACGAGGCGTTGGTCAGCATTTCCGCGGTGGCCTGGGCCGTGATTTCGCGGTGCTCGCCGTACTCTGCGTCCGCTGCGGCCGGTGCGGCGATGCCGAAGCCGCCGGCGATCACGGAGATGAAGGACCGGTTCATGGCCTTGCACATGATGTATGACAGGTAGGCGCCCGAGGAGCCGACCAGGGCGCCGGTGATGATCAGCAGGTCATTGTTCAGCAGGAAACCCGCCGCGGCGGCGGCCCAGCCCGAGTAGCTGTTGAGCATGGACACGACCACGGGCATGTCGCCGCCGCCGATGGAGGCCACGAGGTGCCAGCCCAGCCCGAGGGCGAGGAGGGTGACGACGATGAGGAGCCAGAGCTGGGAGTCGTTGACGTACCAGACAGTCAGGGCGATGAAGGCGGCGAGGGCGCCGAGGTTGATCGCGTTCTTGCCCGGCAGCATCAGGGGTGAGGACTTCATCCGGGCGGAGAGTTTCAGGAACGCCACGATCGAGCCGGTGAAGGTCACTGCGCCGATGAACACGCCGATGAACACCTCAGCGTGGTGGATCGCTGTCAGGTCCGGGGAGAGGTCCGGGGCTTCGAGGTGCCCGTTCCAGCCGACAAGGACCGCGGCGAGGCCCACGAAGCTGTGCAGCAGGGCGATCAGTTCGGGCATGCCGGTCATTTCGACGACGCGGGCGCGCCAGAGCCCGATGGCGCCGCCGACGATCACCGCGGCGACGAGCAGCACCAGGCCGGTGAGGCCGGCGCCGGTGCCCCAGGCGTCCTGGAGGGTCAGCCAGATCGTCGCGGCCAGGGCGATGATCATCCCGGTGATGCCGTAGATGACCCCTGCCTTGGCTTTTTCGTGCTTGCTCAGTCCGGCGAGGCTGAGGATGAACAGCAGGGCCGCGACGATGTAGGCCGCCCCCGCGATGGAGTCGGCGGTCAACGGACCGGAGACGGTGTCAGACACGGTAAGGCTCCTCGATAGAATTCCTGCTGCTTCGGTGGCGGCGCTCATGAACGTGCCTTCCCGGCCGAGAACATGGCGAGCATGCGCCGGGTGACGGCGAAGCCGCCGAAAATGTTAATGCTGGCCAGCAGGACCGCGACGGCGGCGAGCACCTGCATCACGACGTTGTCGGAGGTGACCTGCAGCAGAGCCCCGACGACGATGATCCCCGAGATCGCGTTCGTAACAGACATCAGCGGGGTGTGCAGGGCATGGTGGACCTTCCCGATGACGTAGAAGCCGACCACGATGGAGAGCATCAGCACCGTGAAGTGCTGCGGCAGTGGCGCCGGGGCGACCGCGTTGATCCCGAACAGCACCGCGATGCCCGCGGCGAAGAGCCCGGCCTTACCGGCAGGGCTGAGGCCTTCCTTTTTCTTCGGCGCCGTGCTTTCGGCGGCCGGGACCTGGGTCGTGGCTGCGGGTGCGGCGGAAACCTGGACCGGGGGCGGGGGCCAGGTCTTCTCACCGTCTCGGACCACCGTCACGGAGCGCTGGACCACGTCATCAAAGTCGATCTTCAGCTGCCCGTCTTTGTCCTTGGTCAGGAGCTTGAGCAGGTTCACCATGTTTGTCCCGTACAGCTGGGACGCCTGGGCCGGCAAACGGGCCGGAAGATCTGTGTACCCCAGAATCACCACACCGTTATCCGTAACTGTCCGTTCCCCGGCAACGGAGCCTTCGACGTTCCCGCCCTGCCCGGCGGCCATGTCCACGATCACGCTCCCGGCCTTCATGCTTGCCACGTCCTCGGCCGTGAGCAGCTTCGGCGCCGGACGTCCCGGGATCAGGGCCGTGGTGATGATGATGTCCACATCGGCTGCCTGCTCCGAGTAAATTTCCGCAGCGCGGGCGTTATACGCCTCAGAGGTGGCCTTCGCGTACCCGTCCGAGGACTGCATCTCCTCCGCGACCTCCACCTTGAGGTAGGTCCCGCCGATGGACTTCACCTGGTCGGCGACCTCGGGCCGCGGGTCAGTTGCCCGCACGATGGCCCCGAGGCTGCTGGCGGCACCGATCGCGGCCAAGCCGGCAACACCAGCACCGGCGACCAGGATCTTCGCCGGCGGGACCTTGCCCGCCGCGGTGACCTGGCCCGTGAAGAACCGGCCGAACTCGTGGGCCGCCTCGATCACCGCACGGTACCCTGCGATGTTCGCCATCGAGCTGAGAACATCCATGGACTGAGCGCGCGAGATCCGCGGCACCGCGTCCAACGCCAGCGCTGTGATTGGACGGGCGGCCAACGCTTCCACCAGTTCCGGCCGCAATCCGGGGCTCAACATCGCGATCAGCGTCGCACCGTCGGCCAGACGGCCGATCTCATCCTCGGTGGGCGGGTTGATCCGCAGCACCACCTCACTGCCCCACGCCTCGTCGGCACCGACGATCAGCGCACCGGCTTCGGCGTACATGTCGTCTCTGAAGGACGAGGACTCCCCCGCACCCTTCTCGACCACAACGTCGTAGCCTAACTCCAACAACTGCTTCACGGTGACAGGCGTCGCTGCCACCCTTGACTCATTACCTAGCTCGGCCACGATGCCAATATGTGCCACTTATATTCTCTCTCTAAGATGTGATACCCGGTAAATGCTGTTGCCGGGAGGCAGTAGGAGTCTGTCCGGCCTACCAAGAGCAGCGGCCACGGTGGTTCCGTCGCCGGGCTGGCCCCCGTATTTCGCAGTGCCTGTTGCGGAGGGCATGTTCCTCGGAGACACGGCCGCGGAGACGGACGAAGTCGGAGGCCGAGTACGAGCCCCATCCCTTTGGGGCGGGACTCTTCTCGGCCCGGTTGTCGTCTCGCGCGCGGGCGCGGTCGCCTCTAATTGATCGGCGCGGGCGGTCGTTCGTCGCTGAGCACTGCCAGGGCGTTGTCGGCGGCGAGCATCGCCATCGCGGTACGGGTCTCGACGGTGGCGGAACCGAGGTGCGGCACTAGCACCACGTTCTCGAGCTCGAGCAATCCGGGGTGCACGCTGGGCTCGTTCTCAAAAACGTCGAGCCCGGCACCCGCAATTTGCCCCTCGCGCAGCGCGGCCGCGAGGGCTGCTTCGTCGACGATTGGGCCCCGCGCGGTATTGATGAGGTATGCCGATTCCTTCATAGCCGCGAGTTGCCCGGAGCCGATCAGGTGGTGGGTGGCCGGCCCGTAGGGGCAGTGCAGGGAGACGATGTCGGAGTTGGCCAGCAACTCGTCCAGCTCGACCCGCCGGGCGCCCAGCTCGGCGGCAACCCCGGGATCGATCTCGCGGCGTGACTGGTAGACGATTTCCATGCCGAAGGCCTTGGCCCGGCGTGCGGTCGCCTGGCCGATGCCGCCCATGCCGACGATGCCGAGGGTCTTGCCCTGGAGGCTGTTGCCGAGCAGGAAGAACATGCCCCACTTCCAGTCCTTGCCGGAGCGGATGAGCCGTTCCCCCTCGCCGAGCCGGCGTGTTGCCGAGAGGATGAGGCCGAGCGCGATGTCAGCCGTGGCCTCCGTGAGCACGCCCGGTGTGTTGGTGGCGGCCACGCCCCGTTCGGTGCAGGCGGGCACGTCGATGTTGTCATAGCCGACGGCGACGTTCGCGACGACCTTGAGCTGCGGTCCGGCGGCGTCGAGGAGCTCGGCGTCGATGCGTTCGGTGAGCAGGCTCACCACGGCATCGGCCCCGGCTACCAGGCGCAGGAGCTCCTCGCGGCCGATCGACTCCGGACCTTCCCAGGCATCGACTTCGTGCTCCGCGCGCAGCTTTTCGAGTGCGGTTTCGGGTACACGTCCCGTGACGACGACCCGGCTCATGCCGTCTCGATCCACTTGCGCAGACGGCCGAGGCCGTCTCGGATATCGGCGACGTCGATACCCGAGTAGGCGAGCCGGATGTACTGGCGGTCTTCGCCGGGCTGGCGGCGGCCGAAGTGTTCACGGGTGCAGAAGGAGACGCCGGTTTCGTGCAGGGCTGCGGAAGCGAAATCGCCGACTGCCGTATAACCCATGCGCGCCATGGCGTCTGTGACGTCGGGGAATAGGTAGAACGTCGACTGTGGGACGGCGACGTGCACGCCGGAGATGTCGTTCACGAGTTCACATGCGGCGTCCCGGCGCCCGCGCAGGATGTCGAGCATCTGCTGTACGGGTTCCTGGGTGCCACGGAGCGCTTCGATGCCGGCCCATTGCACGTAGTGCGTCGTGCACGACTCATCGTTGGTGTTGAGTGTGCTGAGGATTTTGGCGATCTCGAGCGGGGCGACGGCGCAGCCCAGGCGGGATCCGGTCATGGCGAACTTCTTGCTGAAGGTGTAAAGGATCACGCTGCGCTCCGCCATGCCAGGAAGCGACACGATGGAGTTGGAAACACCCTCATAGCGCGTCTCGAAGTACGCCTCATCGGAGAGCACCCAGAGATCGTGCTCCTGTGCGAGCTGTGCGATTGCCTCCCGCTCAGCCGCCGTCGACTCGGCCGAGATGGGGTTCTGCAGGTCGTTGTAGATGATTGCGACAGTATTGGGGGTGATCGATGCGCGCACCTGGTCGAGGTCGATCGCGAAGCCCTGGGGCGTGGGCAGGTAGCGGTAAGGCACGGCTGTGCCACCGAGGTACTCGATCTGCGATTCGTAGATCGGGAAGCCGGGGTTGGGATAGAGCACTTCCTGGCCGGGGTTCATGACCGCCTGCAGGAACTTCGTGATAACGGGTTTGCCGCCCGTCATCACCACGACGTTGTCAGGGGAGAACTCGATGCCCCGGCGGCCCCCGATATCTTCGGCCAGGGCCTCGCGCAACTGAGGGATGCCGGGGCCGGGGCAATAGCCCGTGTAGCCGTCGGCGATGGCCCGGTTCATCGCTTCGACGATATGGGGGGCGGTCGGGATGTTGATGTCACCGAGATGGAAGGGGTACACAGCGTTCCCCTTCGCCTTCCAGGCGGCCGCGGCTTGGGCGACGCTAAAGGCAGTTTCGGTGCCCAGCCGTTCGAGCCGTTTCGCGAGTTGCTGCATGCTGTTCCACTCCTCATCGAGATTGTGATCAATCTTCTGCGGTAATAATTCTGCTTTGCGTCGTGGCGGCGGTTTGGCAGGTTGAACCATGCCTTTCCGAGGCTCACGGCTAGGCCAGGACCCGGTATCCCGTCGGCTTATCGAAGAGCCTTCGCGTGCTGGCTCCGGCGGCCGAAATCCAAAGGACGGAACCATCATCAGCGGCTTGTTCCACGACGCCGGTCATGATGTGCTCCGACGAGAGCCGCACCTCTACCGTGTGACCCGTCAGCCGGGCCCAGTCGCTACGGGGCCAACGTCCGGCCGAGGTCTTGCTTGGGCTCATACCCAACATGATTGCCTTACCAGCCGCGTTCGGCGAGGCGGTGCGGCTGGGGGATTTCGTCGACGTTGATGCCCACCATGGCTTCGCCGAGGCCGCGGGAGGCCTTGGCGATAACGTCAGGGTCATCGAAATAGGCAGTCGCCCTGACGACGGCTGCGGCGCGCTGGGCCGGGTTGCCGGACTTGAAGATGCCGGAACCGACGAACACGCCGTCAGCACCGAGCTGCATCATCATGGCGGCGTCGGCCGGGGTGGCGATACCGCCTGCGGTGAACAGCACCACCGGGAGCTTGCCGGCCGCGGCAACTTCCTTGACCAGTTCGTACGGGGCCTGCAGTTCCTTGGCCGCGACGTACAGTTCGTCCTCGGGCAGGGCGGCAAGCTTGGCGATCTCGGCGCGGATCTGGCGCATGTGCCCGGTCGCGTTGGAGACATCCCCGGTGCCGGCCTCGCCCTTGGACCGGATCATCGCCGCGCCCTCGTTGATGCGGCGCAGCGCCTCACCGAGGTTGGTGGCACCGCAGACGAACGGAACCGTGAAGTTCCACTTATCGATGTGGTTGACGTAGTCGGCCGGGGTCAGAACCTCGGACTCGTCAATGTAATCCACGCCAAGGGACTGCAGGACCTGGGCCTCAACGAAGTGGCCGATCCGGGCCTTGGCCATGACAGGCACGGACACGGCCTCGATGATCTGGTCGATCATGTCCGGATCGGACATCCGGGACACGCCGCCCTGGGCCCGGATATCGGCCGGAACGCGCTCCAGCGCCATCACAGCAACAGCACCGGCATCTTCGGCGATGCGGGCCTGTTCAACGTTGACGACGTCCATGATGACGCCGCCCTTAAGCATCTCAGCCATGCCCCGCTTAACGCGGTTGCTGCCGGCGACGGCGACGTGTTCGTGTGGGAGTGGTCTAAGGGTCACTTCTTTGCTCCAAAGGGGCGGGATGCATGGCGATGCCAGGCATTTACTAGTGGGACGAACCCCGAGGTGGCTATTGACACTTGGGGCTACCGGTACTACACGGGCTCAGCACTCAATCACGTTCACGGCGAGGCCTCCGCGGGAGGTTTCCTTGTACTTGGATTTCATGTCGGCTCCTGTTTCGCGCATCGTTTTGATGGCTTTGTCGAGGGACACTTTGTGGCTGCCGTCGCCGTGCAGGGCAAGGCGGGCGGCGTTGATGGCCTTGACGCTGGCGATGGCGTTGCGCTCGATGCAGGGGATCTGCACCAGGCCGCCCACGGGGTCGCAGGTCAGCCCCAGGTTGTGTTCGATCCCCACCTCGGCGGCGTTTTCCACCTGGGCAGGCGTTCCGCCCAGCACCTCGCAGAGACCGGCCGCCGCCATGGAGCAGGCGGACCCTACTTCACCCTGGCAGCCGACTTCCGCTCCTGAGATGGAGGCGTTGATCTTGAACAGGATCCCGACGGCGGCCGCGGCCAGCAGGAAGCGGACCACGCCGTCGTCGTTAGCGCCGGGGACGAACTTCACGTAATAGTGCAGTACCGCCGGGACGATGCCCGCCGCGCCGTTGGTGGGCGCCGTGACGATGCGCCCGCCGGCCGCGTTTTCCTCGTTAACGGCCAGGGCGAACAGGTTCACCCACTCCATCGCCCGCAGCGGGTCCGTCACACCGGTGTCCGCCGTCAGGGTCTGGAACAACGACGGCGCCCGGCGCCTCACGTTCAGTCCGCCGGGAAGGATGCCTTCCGCGGCGCAGCCGTTGTCCACGCATTCGCGCATGACGGCCCAGAGCCCCAGCAGCTTTTCCCGCAGTTCCGCTTCAGTCCGCCACACGAGCTCGTTGGCGAGCATCACGTCCGAGATAGACATTCCTTCTCGCTTGCAGATCTCGAGGAGCTCATCGGCTGTGTTGAAAGGGTAGGGGAGGACAGTGGAATCTGCCACCACTCGGTCACCCGCGTCGGCATCCCCGTCAACTACGAAGCCGCCCCCAATCGAATAGAAGCTCCGTTCACTCAGCACATCCCCGGCATGATCCATTGCCCGGAACGTCATGCCGTTCGGGTGCGCAGGGAGGGACTTGCGCCGGTGCAGGACAACGTCCTCGTCCCAGTTGAAGTCCACGCGGTGGTCGCCGCCGATCCATAGTTCGGCGTCGAGGGCTGCGGCGGCTACCTGGTCATCGGCGGTGGAGGTGTCCACGGTTTCCGGGTCCAGTCCCTTGAAGCCGAGGACCACTGCCTTGTCCGAGCCGTGGCCCCTCCCGGTGGCGCCCAGCGAGCCGAACAGTTCGGCCTGCACCCGCCGGGTGGAGCGCAGGTGTCCGTCGCCCTTGAGCCCGTCGGCGAACAGCTTTGCTGCCCGCATCGGGCCGACCGTGTGTGACGACGACGGCCCGATGCCAACGGAGAACAGGTCCAGGACGCTGAGGGCCATCTAGGGGACCTCGGGGGAGGCGTACTCCCGCATGGCGTCCAGGAGCCAGCGGCCAAGGAAGTCAGCGAATGACGCGCGGGGGAAGATCCGGAAGCTTTCCTCACCCGTCTTCCACAGGACCACCGGGATGTTGCCGATTTCGGTGGACAGCGCCGTTCCGGCCTTGAGAACGCGGGGGTGCAGGTCCAGGGAGCAGCCCTTCTCAAGGACTGCCCGGGACCGCGGGCCGGTGAGTTCGAAGGTGGTGCGGTTGGCGGAGAGGTCCACCACCTGGCCTTCGCCGTCGGCCAGTGCCTCACGGAGCGCCTGGATCAGGTCGCCGCCGAGGGACTCATGGGCTTCAATCGGTGCCACCACGAGGAACTCTTCGGGCCCGAGCCACAGCACGCTGGTGTCGCCGGTGCCGCTGACGCCGCCGGAGGCTGCGGGCAGGCCGCCGGTGACGGTGGCTACCCGCTGTCCGGCCTCGCTGTTCCGGCTGACCCGAAGGCCCACCATGGTCAGGAAAGCCACTTCGGACAGTTCCACCACTCCGCGAACGGAGCCGGTGTCAAACGCTGCGCGGAGCTGGGCGGCGGGGCTGACACGGAGCGAGAGGTTCTTCTCGTGGGAGGTTGCGGGTGCTGCTGTTTCAGCCATCTTTGCGGGTCCCTTCGGGGTCAAACAGTACGGTTTCTGCGACAACAACGTCCACGAGCTGGTCGCCTGCAGCAGCCACGAGGGTTTCGCCGATGCGGTTGCGGCCGTTCTTGATCAGGGCCAGGCCGAACGACCTGCCCAGTGCTGCGCTGTGGTAGCTGGAGGTGACGAAGCCTTCCATGGGAACCGGGCCGTAGGCGGGGTTCGCCGGGATGCCCTTCTCGATCAGCTGGGTTCCTTCCGGCAACCGCAGCGAGCCGTCCACCGGCAGGACGCTGACCAGGTGCTTGCGGTCATCGCGGT